>CABJAB010000020.1 GCA_902363445.1 Lachnospiraceae bacterium | reverse complement strand
AAATGTACATACAGTCCATGTTTGCTGCCAGTGATTCCAACAGGCCTAATTTATTTTCTTTTTCCATCTGCAGTCAACCCCTATAATTTATAAAGTATTTCTAAGTACACCTTCGCATACGTGAAAGTACACTACAAAACACTTGTGATTTTGTAAGAAAAAAGGTATAATTTATATTAATTTCCACCATATAATGACAAATAATGGTAGTCTTTATAAGTGTAATTTTACAAACTTTTATAAAATTTTGCAAGTCAGAGTTTCAAAACCTTGATATATTTAAAAAAACTGCTTCTGCTGATATGCAAATGCGCCAGAGCTTCCGCTTC
>CABJAB010000019.1 GCA_902363445.1 Lachnospiraceae bacterium | reverse complement strand
TCTTCTTCGCTTGACCAGGTTTTCCCTCACAGGTAGCGTCCCGTGAGCCTGGCTTAGGTTTTTGCTTTGTTTTGAAATTGAATTGGTTTAAATCGTTTCAATTTTTGATGTCTTTTCCAATGTGCAATTTTCAAGGTA
Source organism: Lachnospiraceae bacterium (assembly GCA_902363445.1). Lineage (GTDB taxonomy): Bacteria > Bacillota > Clostridia > Lachnospirales > Lachnospiraceae > Lientehia. The sequence continues at coordinate 334 of CABJAB010000019.1, read as the reverse complement.
CATGTGACTGAATTCTTTATCAGCCATTAAAAATCAAAATTGTTTTTGATTTTTAATCACTGGTAAAAACCAGTATATATATAAACAGCTTTTGCTGATTATTTACAAATTCTGGCACCCACCTGCTCTCCCATGCCGTCTCCAGCATAGTACCATCGGCCGCTCAAGTCTTAACCATCGTGTTCGGGATGGGTACGGGTGTTTCCCCTGAGCGTATCGGCACCAGAAATATTCAGTTCTCTCCTCGATCCCTGAACAGCATATTCCAACTCCCCTACTTCTTCTTCCTTAGAAAGGAGGTGATCCAGCCGCACCTTCCGATACGGCTACCTTG
>CABJAB010000018.1 GCA_902363445.1 Lachnospiraceae bacterium | reverse complement strand
CCATGGGAGTCAGTAACGCCCGAAGTCAGTGACCCAACCTAAGGGAGGGAGCTGCCGAAGGCGGGACCGATAACTGGGGTGAAGTCGTAACAAGGTAGCCGTATCGGAAGGTGCGGCTGGATCACCTCCTTTCTAAGGAAGAAGAAGTAGGGGAGTTGGAATATGCTGTTCAGGGATCGAGGAGAGAACTGAATATTTCTGGTGCCGATACGTTCAGGGGAAACACCCGTACCCATCCCGAACACGATGGTTAAGACTTGAGCGGCCGATGGTACTATGCTGGAGACGGCATGGGAGAGCAGGTGGGTGCCAGAATTTTGGGGGTGTAGCTCAGTTGGGAGAGCACCTGCCTTGCAAGCAGGGGGTCAAGGGTTCGAATCCCTTCATCTCCAGGAAAGCTGCTTTTCAAGAAGAAAAGAGAGCTTTTAGAAATACCGTACCTTGAAAACTGCACATTGGAAAAGACATCAAAAATTGAAACGATTTAAACCAATTCAATTTCAAAACAAAGCAAAAACCTAAGCCAGGCTCACGGGACGCTACCTGTGAGGGAAAACCTGGTCAAGCGAAGAAGAGCGCAGGGTGGATGCCTTGG
>CABJAB010000017.1 GCA_902363445.1 Lachnospiraceae bacterium | reverse complement strand
CATACCGGGGGTGATGCCATGACAAACGGAAATAGAATACGCTACAAAGACAACACCCACCTGGCAGCAGTCATAAAGTGCCCGTACTCGGCAGATAAAAGGCCGTGTGACAGGTTGCGGGAGGAACGGGACTGCCAGAGATGCAAGGTGGAGTGGTTGGAGGAGGAAGAGAGATGAGTAAAGACATAACAATCAGTCAATGCCGGAACTTGCGCGAAATGATCAATGCTTACACGCAGGGCTGCCTCCTGACGGAAGAAGAATATGTTGCCATAATAACAGTCCTTGCAAACGCGGCGAAACGATTAGAAAGGGAAGGGAAAGTGAGGTATGAGTAAAGTATTACCAATCCTGTTCAACACCGACATGGTTCGGGCGATACTGGACGGGCGCAAGACGGTTACGAGACGGTGTGTGAAGCCAAAATCAAAAAATGCTTGTGGATTTTGCGTGACATTCAGAAAATCGGATAACGCTTTTATGGGCGTTTACGATTATGATGATAATGAAATGATGTTTGAAAGTTCGCAGACGCCACCATGCCAGCCGGGAGATATCCTGTATGTGCGGGAAAGTTATTGTCCAGATTATTTTGATGAAGGAATTGCTGGATGTCGAGATGACGGGTTGAGAGGGAACCGTAATGCGTACAAGGCTGATTATAACAAAGATATTGTTGGAGATGTCGTCCCAGAACCGAAGTGGAAGCCATCCATCCACATGCCGAAGGAAGCTGCCCGTATCTGGCTTAGGGTTACGGATGTACGGGTGGAGCGGTTACAGGAGATAACTGATGAACAGGCCGCACGAGAAGGAATAAGAGCATATACAAAAGATGATAAGTTGTTCAAATACGCTGTTACTGATGATTGGTGGATTGATTATCACAAAAAACACAGAAAGCTATTCAGTGGTACATTTTGGCAAGATATGCCTAAAACAGCGAAAGAAGCATTATCGTATTTATGGGACTCCACCGTCAAGAAACCCGACCTTGACTGCTACGGATGGGAAGCAAACCCGTGGGTATGGGTAATCGAATTTGAACGGTGCGGGAAAATGGAATCACACCAATAGCGTCCAGACCCGTTCTTTGATCCAGTAAGTGATCTGGACATCCCGTATGTAATTTTCAAAAATCGCGCTGCACTT
>CABJAB010000016.1 GCA_902363445.1 Lachnospiraceae bacterium | reverse complement strand
GGAATCACACCAATAGCGTCCAGACCCGTTCTTTGATCCAGTAAGTGATCTGGACATCCCGTATGTAATTTTCAAAAATCGCGCTGCACTTAAATACCAGCTTAAATGTGATCTTGATAGGATAAGGACGGCAGTAGTGCACCGATGATACGGTGATGTCCTTATCCTGGTATCGAAAATACAGGGGCTTGATGCCGCCATCGGAATTAAACGATGCGATTACAGGGATGATGGTCTCGACGGTATCGTCTATCTTTTCTTCGATATCTTTCGGGGGATTGTAAAACGGCATGCGGGTAGCTCCTTTCTTTGACCTATAATCATTATCGAACAAACGTTTGTAAAAATCAAATGGAAATAACTGGATAGGAGAGATAGATGAATAAGCAAAAAGAGATAAGGTCTACTGGCAATCCCGACTTTTCTGATTCGCTTACAAAAGAGATAATTGAATATATGGCACGCAAAGGGCGAGAAGCAAAGTTACAAGGAAAAGGAATGAGAGATAAGAAATACTGCTGTACCTGTCGCCATTGCGACAAATACCACGGCACATGCTACAACATGGACAGTGACCATTGTGCGGACTTGCGGAGATCGGATGATAGCTGCGAAAAGTGGGAAGCGGAATAACCGGAGACATGAGGGGAGGAGACAAATTGACAATTGATGAAAAAAAAGAGTATTTAAAATCCTATCAGAAATTGAAAAGGGAAATAGTGTCTTTGGAAGATGAAAAAAGGGAGCTTCGGACGAACAGGATGTTTCCCAGCGTCAACAATGATGGGATGCCAAAGGCTTCCGGCACCACGGATTTGTCCGGATATGCGGCTGACCTGGACAGGCTGGATAGGTTGATACAAGCAAAGACCTGGGGACTCATCAACCTACAACATAGCATAGAGCTATCAATTCAAGCCGTGGAAGATGCGACAGAGCGGTCATTGCTGAGACACAAGTATCTTTGCGGGAAGACCTGGGAGCAGGTGGCTGTTGATATGGACTACAGCTGGCAGCACATTCATAAAATACATTCAAGGGCGTTAAAGAACTTTGAAAAGATGCGATAGAATGCGATAGTCTTATGGTGCTATGCTGTATATGCGGAGTTTTAAAGAACAGATGACCTCCCCCTCCTTTTAACGGCTGCCGGGTGTCAAACCCCGGTGGCTGGATCAAGTCGGCAGCGCATAGACTTTAAGCTGCAGGTCCCGGGCTCCGGGAT
>CABJAB010000015.1 GCA_902363445.1 Lachnospiraceae bacterium | reverse complement strand
CACATTTAAGCTGGTATTTAAGTGCAGCGCGATTTTTGAAAATTACATACGGGATGTCCAGATCACTTACTGGATCAAAGAACGGGTCTGGACGCTATTGGTGTGATTCCGGTTTCCCGCACCGTTCAAATTCTATCACCCATACCCACGAGTTAGCTTCCCAACCGTAACGGTTAAGATCGGATTTCTTGATGGTTGAATTCCATAATCTTTCAAACTCCATAATAACGCTATCGCATTGGCTACATTCATCATCCTGCTTGTAACAGCATTGAGTTCCACTTTCTCCATATGATTCAAGGCATTCTCTACAGTCCTCATATGCACCCTCTTTTACTACTTCTGCTGGGGTAATCTCCTGCAACCGCTCCACCCGGACATCCGTAACCTTAAGCCAGATGCGGGCAGCTTCTTTCGGCATGTGGATGGATGGACGCCACTTTACGTACATGTTATCTATTAATCCTTTAGAACAACCTGCTTTATAGAAATATGTATCTCCATTTTTCCACCACGTTTCCCGCACATACATGATATCTAACGGCTGATAGGGTGGATTCATTTGCGAAAGACATTTGCATCCAGATTCAGATTCTTTCATTTCGTACCATTCGTCAATTTGATAGCCAGTGTGATGTTCAACCTTACCTGTCGGTTGTGGCTTAATCAACCACCTTTTAACCGTCTTTCTCCCGTCCATTATCGCAGGAATTTCCCACTGTTTTGCATTATATGGTAATACTTTGCTCATGTCCTCCGCTTCCTTTCTATGGCATCCAGACAGGTATTCCAGCCATTTCCCCATGACTTTACTGGATTCGTATCTGATAATTTTTCGTAATTCTTCTTTTCCGGCAGCTCCCGGAGAGGACACCATGCCGCTCTTTCTTCTGAACTATCATTACCATCAAAGTAATTATCTGCTGGAATACAGTACAATCCGCTTGGGTCAAGATCACCCAGCTTACAATCACCGCAACATTCCGGCATATCCATGACAAATATCGCTTTACTCATACCTCTTCCTCCTTCTCCAACCACTCCTCCTTGCATCTCTGGCAGTCCCGTTCCTCCAGTAACTGGTCACATGGCCTTTTATCTGCCGGATACGGGCACCTTATGACTTCTGCCAGGTTGATGTTGTCTTTGTAGCGTATCCTATTTCCGTTTGTCATGGCATCACCCCCGGTATGTCTTCAATGGACATCTGGCCTGCAAAATTAAAATCAATCCATATCTTTCTCATTTTTCGAAAGGAGCCAGGTACC
>CABJAB010000014.1 GCA_902363445.1 Lachnospiraceae bacterium | reverse complement strand
TTAGAACAGGCCGGTGATCTTGCCGCTCTCATCCACATCGATCTTCTCTGCAGCCGGTACCTTCGGCAGTCCGGGCATCGTCATGATCTCTCCCGTCAATGCCACGATGAATCCGGCTCCTGCCGATATCTTCAGGTTCCTTACCGTCACCTCAAAGTCCTTCGGCGCTCCCAGTAACTTCTGGTCATCCGAAAAGCTGTACTGCGTCTTCGCCATACAGATCGGGCAATCTCCATAGCCCAGATCCTCTAACTGCTTCGCCTGCTTCTTCGCTGCCGCCGTCAGCGCCACTCCCTTGCCATGGTATACTCTCTTCACGATCGCATCCAGCTTCTCTTCGATGCTGCCGTTAAGCTCATAAGAAAAGCTGAAATCGTTCGGCTCTTCACAAAGACGCACCACTTCTTCTGCCAGCTTCACTCCGCCTTCTCCGCCTTTTGCCCATACCTCGGACAGCGCTACGTTCACTCCCAGCTCCCGGCACTTCGATTCCACAAGGTCCAGCTCTGCCTTGGTATCCGTCGGGAACGCGTTGATCGCCACTACGCAGGGCAGCTTATATACATTCTTCATGTTGTCCACATGCTGCAGCAGGTTCGGGAGTCCCTTCTCCAATGCTTCCAGGTTCTCATTGTTGAGGTCTGCCTTTGCTACTCCTCCGTGGTGCTTCAACGCTCTCACCGTCGCCACCACTACCACTGCCGACGGCTTAAGACCTGCCATACGGCACTTGATGTCCAGGAACTTCTCCGCTCCCAGGTCTGCTCCGAATCCGGCTTCTGTGATCGCATAGTCGCCGAGCTTCATCGCCATCTTTGTCGCGATCACGGAGTTGCAGCCATGGGCGATGTTCGCGAAGGGGCCGCCGTGTACGATAGCCGGCACATGCTCCAGCGTCTGTACCAGGTTCGGCTTCAGCGCATCCTTTAAGAGGGCTGTCATCGCTCCCTGGGCGTTCAGGTCCCCTGCCGTCACAGGCTTCTGATCATAAGTATATCCTACGATGACTCTGGAGAGACGGGCCTTCAGGTCCGTGATGTCGGATGCCAGGCACAGCACCGCCATGATCTCTGATGCAACGGTGATGTCATAGCCGTCCTCACGGGGCATCCCATTGGTCCTTCCGCCCAGTCCGTCCACGACAAAGCGCAGCTGTCTGTCGTTCATGTCCACGCATCTCCTCCAGGTGATCCTCCTGGGGTCGATGTTCAGGGCGTTGCCCTGGTAGATATGGTTATCGAGCATGGCTGCCAGCAGGTTGTTCGCCGCTCCGATGGCGTGGAAGTCACCGGTGAAATGGAGGTTGATGTCCTCCATGGGCACTACCTGGGCGTATCCGCCGCCTGCCGCTCCGCCCTTCACGCCGAACACCGGCCCGAGGGAAGGCTCACGCAGGGCTACCATGACGTTCTTTCCGATCTTCTGGAGGCCGTCTGCCAGGCCGACCGTCGTCGTCGTCTTCCCTTCCCCTGCGGGGGTGGGGTTGATGGCGGTGACCAGCACCAGCTTTCCGTCCTTCTTGTCCGTCTCTTTTAACATGTTGTAATCGATCTTTGCTTTGTACTTTCCGTACTGCTCCAGGTATTTCTCCTCGATCCCTGCTTTTGCCGCGATCTCCGTTACCGGAGCCATTGTGCACTCCTGTGCGATCTCAATGTCACTTTTGAATCCCATAAT
>CABJAB010000013.1 GCA_902363445.1 Lachnospiraceae bacterium | reverse complement strand
CAGAGTGTGTCAGTGACCTTCGGGGTGGCATTTTCCGCTAATCCGACGGCTATCGCGATCCCACGGTCAAACGATACCTTCGAGGTGGCGTTGACGGCAAAGAGCACCACTGGAGCCACGTTCAAAGTGACCAACCGGGCAGCCAATACATATACCTGTTTTCTGGATTGGATAGCGATAGGGCCAAAATAAGGAAGGAGACTTTTTGATGTGAACAATGAAGACATTGCAGTGAAGATAGCGGAGCATAACAAAGAGATCGGCTCCTTAAAACACCGGGTGGGCGATCTGGAGGACCAGACCCAGACCATCCAGTCCCTTGCCCTATCCATCGACCGGTTAGCCAACAGTATAGACCGGATGGCGAAGGAACAGGAGAAACAGGGAGAACGATTGAAGAAGCTGGAGGATGAGCCAGCCGAAAGATGGAACAGTGCGAAGAAAACGGCGTTTACGACGATCGTGTCGGTGGTAGCCGGGGCCCTTGCGACGGGCCTGATCATCATCTTAGCACAGTATATATGAAAGAAATGGAGGATTAAAATATGGAATTTGGAACGATAGGAAGCGTAGTAGGGATCACGGTCATCTGTTATCTGGCTGCCGTAGCCGTCAAAGCAACGCCTTTAGACAATAAGTGGCTGCCGATCATCTGCGGCGTCCTGGGCGGCATCTTGGGTGTCGTGGGGATGCGTGTCATCCCGGACTATCCGGCAGGTGACTACATAACGGCCATTGCGGTAGGCATCGTATCCGGGCTGGCGGCTACCGGGAGCAATCAGATATTTAAGCAGCTATCAAACAAGGAGGATAAAGCATGAGTACAGACCTTTACTGTAAAAATAATGATTGCTACAAAGAAGGAAAAAAACTTGACAACGTGGAGTATCTGATCGTCCACAGCCCCGCGGTCTATCCGGTCATCATCCGGGCCCAGTCCGGCGCCGGAGGCGGCTGGTACAAACGCTGGAACAAGCCGGGGGTGGAGAAGCTGGTCCACGGCTTCATCGATGATACCGGCGTTTATAATTTTGCCCCCTACACCATGTCATGTTGGCACGTCGGGAACGGCTATGGAAACGCACATTGCATCGGCTACGAATTATGTGAGCTCCAGACAGCGTCCGAATTTGATAAGGTGTGGGACAATGCGGTAGGACATTATGCGGCCCTGTGTAAACAGTTTGGTCTTACGGCAGATAAGGTCATCGGACACTACGAGGCACACAAGAAAGGGATTGCTTCCAACCACAGTGACCCGGAGCCGTATTTCAAGCGGTTTCGTAAGAGCATGACGGATTTCCGGGCAGCAGTCCAGGCAAGGCTATCCGGACAGGCTGACGATAAGCCGGCGCCGGCTGTGACAAAGACCTACAACCCCTGGGCGCATGGGACTGTGGGCAACCTGACGCCTGGGGATACCTTAAATGTCCGCACAAAGCCGGATGCCGATGCGACCAGGGCATCCATCTGGCCGGAGCTGGGCGCGGGGAATGAAGTGGACGTGATCGAGGCGTATGATAATGGCTGGGTAAAGATAAACATCCAGGGTACGATCGCCTATGTCAATGCCACCTATCTTAAAATTGCGGGACAGGCAGCAGCAGAACCGGCCGACTACACCGAATGGGCCGGCAGAGTGTCCGGACTGGGCGGAAGCCGGCTGAATGTTCGGACAGGCCCCGGAACGGGATACGGGTTGCTGAAGGACTGGCCGAAACTCGGCGAAGGAAATATGGTATCTGTCATCGGGGAAGATGGTGGATGGTATCAGGTCCGGATTGACGGAAAACATATCGGATGGGTGTCAAAGGATTATATAAAGAGGGCATAAAAGTAGCGGTCAGGGTAATACCTGGCCGCTTTTTTTGGTTGACATAAAATCTTTATGTTGATATGACTGATATAAGATATAGATGTCGTTCCCCTCGTGGGGACGTGGATTGAAATTCTGGTTGGCTATCCAATGACCTTGAATTATTTATACGGATATTATATACTTAAAAAAACGGAGAGACGGAAATGGAACTATAATTAGGAATGCGAGTGTCTTAATGGAAAGGAGCTAAAATGACAGACAGTGAAAAGTTAGATTTAGTGATTGAGAAGCTTAATGATCTGGAGAAAGAAGTCAAAGCTTTAAAGAAACAGCAGATGAAGAGCACAGCTGAATTGAAAGCAATGGATGATATGATATTTGATGAAGTAGAACGAGTACATGAAATCATGCTGAAGAAGACAAGCGAGCTTGAACGGAAGATAGGTTAGAGGCCATCGAGGAGGGTGGGCTTGCCACCGTTCCCCCGATACTCTTGTGAGTGTTGTGGATTGAAATGTTATCTTTTTCGTGTTGCATTTCGTGTTGCATAGCAGTCGAATATTGTGTTTTATAGCTCCAAATAGTGAAAAACCGTACAATGTTATATACGCAGAATTCCTTTTATTTATAAGCTTTTTGAGAAAACCACGTGTTTACAAGGGTTCTCATAATATGGCTCCCACGGGTTC
>CABJAB010000012.1 GCA_902363445.1 Lachnospiraceae bacterium | reverse complement strand
CACACGGCCTTTTATCTGCCGAGTACGGGCACTTTATGACTGCTGCCAGGTGGGTGTTGTCTTTGTAGCGTATTCTATTTCCGTTTGTCATGGCATCACCCCCGGTATGTCTTCAATGGACATCTGGCCTGCAAAATTAAAATCAATCCATATCTTTCTCATTTTTCGAAAGGAGCCAGGTACCTTTTGCGCGCGCGGCTCCGGCCTCCTTTCTGGATTTATATATTGATACCGTGATCGTTAAACATCTGTTGTAAAACAAGCCGGTTGCATAAGTGCGTAAAACCAAATATATCCACATCATCATCTGTCATCCGCTGATATACCACCCACTGTGCATACACCATAGCGGTAAAATCCTCCGTCAGGTCTTCGTCGCCCTGATCATCGTTCGCATATACGTCACATAAAGCAACTGCAAACTGCACTACTTTTTTTTCAAAATCACTCATCCTTTTCCTCCCGCACCTTTTTCAAATAATATTTCGCAGTACCTGGGGATACAAGCCCTGCCACGATGCGTATCTCCTCCACCGTCGGGCCGTGTCCATTCCTGACTGTACACTCCGTGACCATCTCCCGGATTTCCCTGAGTGTCTTTTCCCGTCCCCTTTTTCCAGGGAAGATATCATCATTCCATTGCTTTAGTTTCCTGTTGTACCAGTCTGTGTATTCCGCATCGTACCAGTGGTTATTTATCGTCTCGCTGGTGTGCCCGGTCATCTTCGCCACCTGGTACGGGCTGTATCCTTCATCCCGCAGGCGGTGTATCTCCGCTGCTTGGGCATCAGTGATCGGCCTGCTCATAACGGGCCTCCTTCAATGCCTTCTGCCGATAGTACCATCTCCGGCAGCATTCGGCGTTCTTGCCTCTGTCTATCCGGCTGGATACCTTTCTTTTCAGCGTCTCTTTGCCTTTTCCTGAATCCTGATACCGTTTGGCCCGGGCCTTTCCTTTTGCAGACCGATTGTATTTCCGCAACGTTTCCTGCCTTCTTCTCGCCTCCGGCTCCATCACCACGAGTTCCCGGTCAAGCCTGTCCTGTATATCCCGTTCCTCCGGAAATACATCCAGTTCACAGGTATCTGTATGAGGGCACCGGAGACACTCCTCAATCCTCATCGTACACATGATCTCCTCCTATTCCGATCAGGTTCTCCCGCTGCAGGCGATAAGTCGTCTGGATCTCTTGCATGACCTTTTCCGGGATTGCCAGATCCTCTTTTCTCCGCCTCTGCTCCGTTTCCCAAGCCATGCGGAAATTTGCCCGTTCCACTTCGATGTTCTCGCTCATGCAGATGTTTTTGAATCCGAGCCGTTTTACGATCTTTGCCGCCTCCGGTCCCATCCTCTCCAGCGCCGCCGGCTCATTGTACATCCCATCCCTCCTCACGGCCAGGAGCACTCTGCCCCACGCCTCCGACCAGTCCACATCCGGCCCAGCCAGGATATCTGCACATCCCCGCCTCAGCTCTGCGATCGTCGGAGGGAAACGGTTCGTGCTGATATGCTTTTTCAGGGCGTTCAGGCATACCCGGTACTCCAGATCGGCAAGCATGGTGTACCAGACATCCTTGCTCTGCTTGTCCGGCATGATATTAGCTGCCGGATAGGCCGCCTTGATGGCCGCCGCTATCGTTGCAAACTCCTGTATCGTCATGACCATCCACCCACTCCTTCATGTCGTCATAAAAAGCTCCGTTCTCTCTCTTGCTCTGCTTCTCCACGCTCAAGGGGAAAAGCCCTGACCATCCGCTCTCGATGGATTGCTCGATTATGCGGATCTGTCTGCTGGTATCTCCAGGAGCCAGTCTCTCAAGCTTTTTTAAGGCCAGTTCTACCGCTTTGTCCGTCATAGGCCTCTTCAGTTTCTTGCGATGCCTTATGTAATCCTGGAATACCGCGTTCAGACGCGCGTCTTCCGTATAGGATTCGGATTCCGATTCGGATTTGGATTCGGATTGGATTACGGGAACATCTGCTTGCGCCTGACTGCAATTGATATCAGATGATATCGGGTGCCCGTCATCCGGTCTCGGATACTTGCTCTTGTGTGCGCGGATCTGCTGATGGCGCTCCCATGCTGTCAGCTGGAGGAAGGGTTTCCTGTCGACTTCGTACAGGGTCACCATCCCAAGAGCGGAAAGTCTATGGAGGGCCTTTTCGATCTCGCTGTTCCGCATATCTTTCAGCGGAAAACAAGTTCCTTTTATGATCGCTATCCTTCCGTCAAAACGTCCGTAATCATCGCAGCTCACCATGAGCCGGTAAAACAAGACCTCTTCAAACCAGGTCAGATCATTGATACTGTCACTTGTGCGGATGGATTCTTTTATGATCCTGTTCGGCATCCCAGCTCCTTTCCGGACTGCCATTCCCGGTATAGCTCTATCCAGTCCTCCAGGCGCATCGTCACCAGCCATCCATGATCGTTCTTCCGGTGAAAGATTGTTGGCAGATCATAGTCAAATGGTAAGGACTCTGCATCACTGTCCCGTACCGCCTGGTCTACCGCACCCTGCAGGTCCAACCGTTCCACCCTCTTGCATTCGATATGGATCCCCGGGAGCCCGACTACATCCGCATCACCATTTGCCCCGGAAAACTGCTGTCCTCTTCGACACGGATATCCGTAATCCCGTAGGATCCCGGCGAGTTCGCGCTCTCCGCGCTTCCCCTTCTCTCTCTGTGACCTCCCCATATGTCCCTCCTGCTTATTTTTGATGCTTCTATCATCTTCATCCGTTTAAACAAGATATCCCGCGCCCGGTGCAGCTCACTGGCAAAATACCTCTTCGCCTCATGTGCCTCTTCTTCCAGATACATGCGGGGCCGGTAATACCGTCCTCTGGCGCTTATGATACAATCACCTTTTTTGTTCGCCTGATTGATCAAGTCCCTCAGCCGTCTGTCCGCATATTTATTGCTGGGGCGCGAAACGCCGCCCTCATATCCGTAGGAGATACGTTCAAAATGATCTCGTGCCCTCATCCTGCCTCCTTTCCCTCCGGGTCTCCCCGGAGGTCTTAACCGGCTTACTTTGGTTACTGTGTGTGACAAAACGTGACAATAGTTCTATGACAACATGACCAGACAGGTCATGGAGCCGTCGTATATCGGATGCCGTAGACATGATACATCCGTTCAAATGCAGCACTTCCCCGGCTGTGTGCTATGGTATGGTGCTCCCGGCAGAGACAGATCTTCCGGTGAACCGAATCATCCACTTTCCTCCGGTCATTCCCCATCCCGATAGCATCCCAGTGATGGACCTCGCCGGGACGCCCGCATATGGCACATTTCTTATATTTCAGGCAGCACCAGAGATACTTTCCGATATCATCTGTCCTCTGTACGCCGTATTCTCCCAGGGGGACCCCATTCTCCAGACAAAAATCCAGGAGTGTGTTGATGAACTCCCTGGCAGTATCCATCGTACATCTGCTCAGGGAAAAGTACCCATCTCCCGTCCGGCAGATATGCCGGTACTTCATCCACTCCTTCACCGCTTCCGGGGCATCCCCCATCCAGATGGCGATATCATTTATGGTGGCATAGGCCTTCCTCCGCTGGTCGGACGAGATATGGCGCCCGTCGTCAAGCCGGAGCTCCGCGTCCTGGATATGCTTCTCCGCTATCAGGCTCCCCAGCTGCATGTCCGGGATATGCAGGACCAGGTCTGTCCCGTCTTTCGTCTCCCGGTATTTCTTGATCTGTGTATATGCCTGCATCATCCACCGCCTTAGATTCCGCACTGTTCTATCACCTGACCGATATGGTTGATCAAGTGAGAATGCATCTTATTCGTCATCTCTTCTATGCGGGATACCTTGAACAATACCAGCACTTTTGCTTCATCGATCTCCTTTTCTTTAAAAAGACTCCGAAGCGCCTTCACCGTTACCGCATTGATCGGCTTCATATCGTTCTGCTGCTGAACCGCATTCCCCACTTCCTCCGCGCTCGCGATACTGGTGTCGATCCCAAGCCCTATCATGCCCAATGCCCGGCCTACCGCGCTGGTCTCGCAGTTCTCGATGAAACTGGTCTTGTTGATATAGGAGCTGTCCTCTTTTTCATAGGCATGTCCCATCCCCAATACGCGCCTCTCTCCCTGTTCGTAATATCCTGCCTCCGCTCTCATCACGCAGACGCCGCCTGTATTACTGATGATATGGGGCTCTATGTACCCTTCCGGATAGAGCATACGGAAGGCCTTGATCCTCTGGTTCACTTCCACATAAGCTTTTCCCTTCACATCAGTCGAGATCAGGCATCCGTTCACCCGTTCTATGTCTTTATATTCCATCCAGCTCACTCCTTTCAAACTCCCCGCCGGAGAAGAAATGTTCCACCAGCTCTTTCCTGGCCTTCCCCTTCGCCCGCGGGATCAGCAGTTTCGCGTATAAAAAAAGGGCCTCCTGAAGCTCTGGATCGTAAAGGGCTGCATTGACCAGGCTGGATTTCTCACTGTCCGTTGTCAGCTCGTCCAGGTGGCCTACCGCATAAGCAAAGGCTTCCGCGTCTGTTACCACAAAACCTTTCTCAGTGCTCCGGTATCCCATCATCCCGATCACCTTCCCTTCTCTCCGTGAAATCTCCTCCGGTATACTCTTCCTGTTCCGCCCATTCCATCATGTCCATGACCTCTTCCCAGGAGACCTCCCGTAATACAGCATCCCGTTTCCTGGTCAGTGCTTCGCCCTTCAACCACCGCCACAATTTTTCATAATCCATTGTCAAGACCTCTTTCTTGTGCTATACTGCACATAGGTTGTTTTTCTTTGCCCCTTAGCAGTTCCCGCTGCTGGGGGCTTTTTCCATCTCCACGCCCAGCACCGCGCCATCCGCCAGGATGATATCGATCCCCAATACATCGTGGTAGATCTCTGCCGTGCGGGCTGTCATGATCTCATAGAACTCTTCTTTGATCTCCATTTTTTCACCTCCTCCATCACTGTGCCGGCCAGCCACTCTAGGCTGATCAGTAAAAGTAACCACCACTGTAATCTCATGGCTTGTCCTCTTTTCTTCCGAAAATAGCTAATATTGCCGCGTTGCTGGTATTCAAACTGCTAAACAACCGGCGGAGCTCATCCAGTCTGAAGTTTTCCGGTGTTCCGCGGCGATTATACCAGCATGTCCGCGATACACCGATATATTTGTGGACCTCAAAATCATCTTTGCCCTTGATTCTCATTCCTCTTGCCACCTCGGCGAAGAGCGCATCGTTCATCGTTTTCGCTTTATTCTGGCACAGTGTTGTTTTTGGCATTGAAATCACCCCCTTTATTTTGTATTTCCTGAATTAATTGTTCAGCCTTCATCCACTCATCTGAACTTTTTAGTAAGTTCCAATCGTGGGAAGAAAGTTGAAAAGAAATCGTCACTTGGGAAAATCCTTGATTAATGTATTGCCTTTCCTTTACGAGCACCTTAATCATCCCTTCTTCCGTTTATCCCGTAATCATTCGTCGCTGTGGGTTGCTAAGATTCTATCCTGCGTTACCTGCAGCGACCACTCCCCATTTTCATAATCCAAATGCAATTCCGAAGTATTACTTCCTATCTCCTCACCATTTAATTGACAGATGTCCTTTTCAACATCTATATAGATAGATTCTAATTTTTCTGTCCGCACCCCATCACCTCCTTTTCTTCTAGCTGCTTTCTGATATTGATTTTCAATTTCTCCTGTCCTATACTGTACTTACAGGACACTGCCATGTCTGAGTACATATGAAAGGAATAAACATGATTGAATCTTAATAATGAATCTTTTGAAGACAACATAGATACATTCTCTGATTCCTATATGCCATTTACAGAGTACCAAAATCAATTGCTTGAAAATCTAAAACCTTTTGCGAAACTTCAGAGCGAAATAAGTAAAATGAATTATTCTCAAGTCTTTAGTGAAAGCTTTTTTATCGAACTTCGTAAAGCTTCTGAAGCCATGAAATATAGTACAAAAAACCTACAGGAATCATTTAACAAGATGTCGCAACAGTTTAATTCCCAAATTTACGATTCTATGCAAAACATGCTTAAAGTTTATAAAGAGCTTTTTAATCTTCCTATATCGCACCCATATTATGAGGGGATAAATGACCTTAATCGCTCTCAGTCAAGAAATAAAAATTGTTGTGAAAATTCAGAGTCTACAAGTGATTATGTAACTATTGAAAAATCTGCTGCCGAAGAATTTGAACTTCCCGATACAATTGCTATTCCCTTTGGTAAACGTAGAGTGAAAATTAGTACTGCTTTATTTATTGATATCATAATCACGATCATTTTCAGCTTTCTCACTTTATTAATTACAACACTCCAGGGATGTGACTCCGTGCAATCTCAAGACGAATATCATGAAGAACAAATACAATTAACCGCAGAACAAATACATATTCTTCAAATGCAAAATAGGGTTTTATATGATCTAATCCAGACTGCCGAAACATCGTCTTCTACTCAAGCAAAAGTGATTGAAGACCTGTCAAAATCTGTTCAAGCTCAGAATTCACAAATTTTTGATTTAAAAGAATCTGTTGATTCGTGTCAACAGTCGATTGATACAATGTTTGAATCCGGGAATACTGAACCTGAAAACTGATTACAGCAATGATAAAAGTCATTATTGCCGCCAGATATAATATCTTTAGAATTTTTATCTGGCTGCGTAATGATTCAACTTCATTTTTTATTGCGTTAGAGAACCCTTCCATTTCTTCATCACCTCCCTATCCTGTCTCTTCTGAAT
>CABJAB010000011.1 GCA_902363445.1 Lachnospiraceae bacterium | reverse complement strand
GTGGTGCTCTTTGCCGTCAACGCCACCTCGAAGGTATCGTTTGACCGTGGGATCGCGATAGCCGTCGGATTAGCGGAAAATGCCACCCCGAAGGTCACTGACACACTCTGACTGCTTGACCCCGCCACAGCGACGGCCCCTGTCGTCCCTCGCTGGATTCGGATATCTGAAACACCATTTATGTCGGTCGCCGTCGCCAATTTCACAAAGTTTTTCCAGTGCGCTTCATTGTTAATTAGGTCATAAGAAGCAATATAGGTGAATTCTGGTGTTGTCCCATATCGGTAAAATGTATAAATGGCCGCGCCGTCTGCATGTTTTGTAACAGAAAGGGTCCCAAAGGTACTTCCTGTCGCCACCCCGATCTGCGCCGCAATCTCAGACTGAATTTTTGACGACGTAGATGTGATCCAGTACGAGATTGTTCCATATATCGGCAACGCATTATATAGATTGACCAGCGTACAGGTGTTCTTTACAAGCCCGATCTGTGTCGGATCAGTAAAGGACTGCATGTTTCGTTTGGACATGTCAGCATCCAGGACAGCGATCTCGTCCTGTAGATTGGTCTTGCTCCCATTTGCTTTTGTATATCCTACTTGCCCTGCTGTGGTAGACAGATTGATCTTGTCAAAATCAGTCCCATTGTCCACCATATAATCCGCGTTCTTTTCTATCGCCATAGAAATCCTCCTTAATATGTTTTTACCCAGACCCTCCCGGATACATGCCCTGTCGGTTGGGTGGCCTGCGTGATCACCTGCGTTCCCGACACCCCCGGGTCTGCCCATTTCGCGGTGCCCGCTGATGACCACTCCAGTATCTGCCCGGATGCGCCAGCGGCAGGGATGTGCTTATATCCTGCTGTTGTCGGATGTATATAATTATTGGCTCCTGCGGCTATCCCGTCCAGCTTTGTCTTGTCATCCGCACTTTGAAAACCAGCTGCTGATCGTGTCGCTGCCGCATGGCCGTGTCCTGAAGCAGCCGCCCCGATCTCTGCCGGTGTCGGTTTGTCCCCGGTATGATAGATTTTATTCCCATTAAAGATCAGCTCTTTTCCAAATATCTTCATGCGGCCTCCTATCCGGTTATGACTACCCGATAAGCACCAGATGCCGGTGCCGCCGCGAACAGCAGCTTGATCTGGGTGTTACTGATCATCTGGACATCACAAAATACCTGTGCATAAGGGCTGGCTGTCTCGTGGACTTGTACGGTCACATCCTTGGTCCCTAAGTTGTGGGTGACCAGAATCTCCGCAGCGGCCCCATCTCCAACGGCTGCCACATACTTTTTTGCCCTTGTGTTCCAGCTGGTCCGTTCTGCCGACGTGATGTGTTTTGTCGTATCCGCCAGATGGCTGATCAGATCCGCGATCGCTCTGGCGATCTTGGCCAAGGCCGCGGACAGCTTTTCCCCGGATGTCAGCCCTGCGATCGTCGTTGCTGCTGTATACGTTGGCGTCTGATCATTTGTGGCTACATTCGGGACATTTCCCAGCCCTACGTTCGCCGCCGTGATATTCACCTGGCCGGTCCGATATGCGCTCTCCGAAGCACCTTTTGCACCTGTCACATGCGCGGACTGGCTGTGGTCATACGCAGCTTTTCCACGGTCTCCCCTATACGCCGTCGAGGACGTTTCTCCCAGGGCAAGACTTGCACTTATCTCCACATAGGCCGTCCCACTCCAGCGGTATGTCTTATTATTGTCCAGCGCTACATAGATCTTCCCAGTCTCTCCCTCGGCCGGAAATGCAGAGAGTGAAGAATATTCCAGGACGTCATCCACATAAGACGGGAGCTGTGCTGCTGGGACGGTCCCGGCCGCGTCCAGTTCCGCCACGCCGCCTGCCGCCCCCTTTTGTGATGTCGGGATGTAAGGATGACTGTGATTTGCCTTGTCGTAGGCTGTCTTTACCGCCTTTGCCGTAGCTGCCAGAGCCGTTGATGTACTGGTCACGGTATCATTAAGCTGTACGATACCTGTGGCGCTGGTGCTCGCCGCAGGCAAGGTCTGCCACGTGTTATCATTGCGTAAGAATTTCCGGGCATTGGCTGTCTCGACCGCCGGTACATGGTTCCCGTGGTCAGTTGGAGCGATCCCCAGAGCCACGATATCCGCCTGGGTGACTACCGCCACCGCACTCACGTGGCCTTTATCATCAACCGTCACTTTATAAAGCCCGCTGCTCCACGCTGTATAAGAAGGGTGCGTATAGGATGACAGGGCGTTCTTCCAGGCGCCGCCTGCATACGCATACAGGGTCTTATCCGTTGTATTATAATAGACCTGCCCTTCTGCCGGATTCTCCGGCGCGGAGGCCAGGTTCTGGATCCGGGCGTTCTGCAGCTCGTTCTTACCCAGGTCTAAGTTGCTCAGATATTTCAATATCGGTTCCTCCTAATTTAGATAAGCGATGCCAGAAAAGGCACCGGAAAAGGATAGCTTTACCGTATTCCGGTCAATATAGGATGCTTCTCCCATCACCATGCTCCCAGAACTGTCTACGATCGTTACTGCTGGGCATTTCCCGAGACTATGATGAATCTCCCACACCGCTGCGGGGACAGATTGGGTAAAGGTATAGGTCGCATCACCCGTTCCCCCTCCCCCGGAACTATATCCTCCGGAGGTGCCGCCGCCTGTTATGCTGCTCTCCGGGATGCCAAACGTTGGGATCACCTCAAATCCATTCGCATCCTGTGTCTCTTGTACCTCGGAAATATAATGGGTCAGGGTTATCCCTGTCTCGTCATCAATGACCGTTACGATATCCCCCATATCCCAGCGTTTTTTGTACCAGTCAGTCGTGATCGTCGCCTCAAAGCTCTCCTGGCGGACCATATCGGCCAGCTTTGTCTTGCCTCTCGCGGGCAGCTCACTGGCATCTTCAATGTCTCTGGCGTCTACAAACGTTTCTTTTCGCTCTGCACCGGCATAACCGTCACCCACGATATAAACAGCTCGTTCGGCGCCCTCTCCCTGCCCCGCGGTGTATGCACAGTTCTTGGTACTGCTGTCATCCAGCGTGTATTCTGCAGTCTCGATGTTGCCATAAGCCCGCCTGAAGATGACCGGCGGATAGGCCTGCTGGCTGGCTGACCGGTCCTTTCCTTCCAGGACTTCAAAGACATCCTTTCCGGCATCCAGGTCCATCCGTACACATACACCCAGCATGGATACCCTTGATAATTCCTCCAGGACATCCAGCAGGTTATCATAGCGGGTCTGATAAGGCATCTTCTCTCCCCGCCCTTTAGATGCTGACACGATAAGACCAGGGAGGATACGCTTGCTGTTCACACAGTCCACTGCATTTCTCCGCACCACATCCACCATGATATCCTCAACGGGCGCGTTATAGGATAGATTGTCCCGTCCCGTATCCGGTACTGTTATCCGCTGGGATAAAAGCCAAAGGAGTGTAAAGCCTTTTATCGTGACCGTCCCGTCATCATCCGTATGGAGATATTTGATCACACCTGCCTTCCTCCCATCCTGATCGATCACCACACGGTTATCGATCTTTATGTATGGGGCCATACGAGGAAGATGGATCTCAAACTGCCCATAGGTGTGCCAGCGCCCATTGAAGATGATCACTGCATCGTCTACTTCTTTTAAAAGCCGGAACCCCTCAAAGAACCTTACGGTCTTAATGCTATCCATATGCTGCCTGCCACCGCCTCTCCCGGCTCACCCTCCTGGATGTAGATGTTCCGCCAGCCTGTTCCCTGCTGACTGGCAAACCATGCCTCCCACTGCTTTTGGAACTCAGCCACCATAGAAGGATACTCCGTCAGGTTCTTCGGCCGGATGGCTCCGCATACAGCCTGGTCAAACCTCTCGTCTTTGACTGCGATACCTCCTGCAGGCGTCACTGTAACTTGCGCCAGAGAGATCTCGTAGGTGCTGTCATCCCTGGTGATGGACGGTGGTACTGGGCTGCTCCCCGGGGTCCCCTTCTTGACTGACAGCCCTGCCGGCCCGGTGAACTGGTCAACCTGGACCACGACACGGTCGATCCTGTTGTAATCGGTATCTGGCAGGATCTCAATGTCATAGTCCGAATCATTGTAATAATAAAACCCATTCAATATGGCAAAGCCAGGTGATACTGCCACCTTTCCTGCCCCGGCCGTCACTCCTAAAGTCATAAACCCGCTGTCATCAATGCTGACCCCGCTCCGATACAGGTTGGCAAAGTACCGGTTGAATTCCTCCTGTCCATACTCCGCTTCTCCATTAAAAAATCCACTATACTGCATATATCCTCCTTATACACCGAGATACCGTTCCCAGTAGTAGATCTCCACACCCTTCGACCGGATGGATTCTCCATCGCTTGTATATTCGATCATGTTATCCCCCGGCTGCAGCCACCAAAACTCAGAGGCCTGGTCCAGATAGTCCCATCCATCTTCCACGTTGTCACCTGTGCGGATCTCCACCGTCTTCTTGCCATACGCACTGTCAATATAAAGGACATCATCCGACGTGAGCGTCTTTTTGAGCCGTACATATCCTCCGGTCCTATGGTTGGTGATCTTTGGATTGACGGCCGGTCCGCGAAAATATATCTCCACCGGGGTTTCCATGTGGCCGCTATTATAAATGTTCCGCTTTAGAGGCCCATACTGTTTCATCCGGAACGGTAGTCGGAACTTCCATTTCCAACCCCCTATCAAGGTCATGATAGGGACCTTGGATACTTCTGCTGATTTAAAGCTGGGATCCAGGCATTTCACGTATAAAAGACATGATAGTTCTTCATGTACATTTTTATTATTGATTTTGAAACTGCTGACTTCATAGTCTATGGTCCGTGTGATATCCAGATAAGTCACTTTCAGGACTCCTCCAGAATATGGGCTAAAGAATCTGATCAGCTTTTGTCTCATCTCAGATATTTTTGACCAGGGAAGATAATCAAAATTGACCATGATCTCCCTGGACAACACATGTTTCCTCAGCAACATGTCTCCATCTGCGCGAATGTTGCTCTCTGTGACCAGTTCATAATCACTTGACTCGATCCCTTCATAATCTGTAACAGAAAACAGGGAGTCGTCCATAAGGATGGTTTCTCCGTTCTTGATAAACTCAAATATGATCATTTTATCCGAAGGCAAGTTCTTTTCCTACCTTTCTTAATTCTCTTGCTGTTTCCACTGGTGATCTCACGGGCTGGTTGATATTGACGGTCTGGTTCACATCTCCATATTCCGTGGTATTCCCTGCCTGATTAATGATCTGGTGACCGAGGGACATACCCATAGCAGCCCTGGAGACACTGATATCCATAGCCGCGCGCATCTTCATAAGGGCCGCTTTGCGGTTCGCCGCATCTATAGCAGCCTTCATCATATCGCCCCCGGCTTCTGCTACGTCGGGAGTTTTCTTCTCGATACCAACTTCCGCCCCCATGCCGAAGTATTCACCGGATTTAATCATTTTTTTGGATGGACTATGTGCGTCTTGCTCTTTATTTGCCGCATCCATAGCCTGACGCATCAGATTACGGGCAGCATTTGAAACTCTATCGACCCATGAATTAATGCCGGCTTCCATTCCCGCACCAGCATTATTCCCCGCCGGAGTGAAGTCAACGCTAGATGCTTCATCCCTTGCATTTTCTAAAACGCCTGTCGCGGCCGAAGAAACATTACCATCTTTTAGTCCCACACCATCTACGACCTGGTCCATCTTCTTTTTGCCAATACCAGTGAAACTAACATCCATCATACTGTCGTGGGCAGCATTAATGGTGTTTCTCGTCGAACGGGAAACAACCGGCTCGCTGTTTTTGATCTCGTCCGAGAAATTACCCATTGCTTCCCTGGCTTCCTTGTCCGCCACTTCGGGAAATCCAGATCCGTCAATCGCGGCCGAAGCCACTGCATTCCAATAATTGATATCTTTTTCCGTTCCACCGGTCCCCTGGAGCCATTCTGAATGGGTCAGAGCGAACATAGCGCCTGCTTCATCCACCATCTCCTGGGTCACGCCGCTACCTTCCACCCCAACAAGACCTTTAAGTTCCTGATAGTGGTCGTAGGCATCCTGCCGTTGTTTGGCAAGTGCATCGGCAGATACGTCTCCGTGATGAAGAAGCCCCTTTTCCATTGCCAAAAGAGCCACATTCATATCGTAACTGCCGGCTTCTACCGCTCCTGCAGCACTCTCATAATTACCAATAACCTGCTGATTCTGCTGCCAAGTATAGGTATTGCTTTCGACTTTCTTATCCGCGGCAGTTAAAGCCTCATCGCTTTTAACAATCTGCGCGGTCAAATCACTTAACTGTTGTTCGTACTCCCTGCTTGCTGTCTCTGATAAATTGGTTGCAGCGGAAGCCTCTTCACTTAAGGTCTTATACTCCGCGTGTAATTTTGCGTTCTCTTCCGCGATGGGTTTCTGTTCTGCAAGTGCATCCGTATAATTCTTTTGAGCATCCGCTTCATTTTTGATAGCCTCTTCATAGTCCGACCGGTATGCGTTCAGTAAAGCTTCTGCTCGTTTTTTCTCAATAGTCTTCCCTATTTCCCTCTGGATATCCTGATAGGACTGGATAACACCGTTGTTCAGCTCTATTTCGATACCTGTAGCATTGGATAGTTCGTTGGTGATAAACGCCGCACGCTTTTCGTAACCTTCCCTGACCTTTCCATTTTGGTCAACGTTCCGTTGCAGTTCTTCCCAAAGCTTTTGATAATTCCCATATTCGGTATCAATACCGGCTGCGGCTTCTTCTCTTGCTGTCTTTGCCTGTTCCGTCTCATAGGCCAGGTTCGCCATCTCATCAGCAGAGGCTTTTATTTCTGCATTGGCATCCGGTATGGTCAAAGACAAAGCAGCAATGCCGCCCATGAGTCCACCCACGGCCGATATCACAGCTGCAATCGGATTCCCAGACAATAAGTCAAATAGCCCTTTCACCGCCGTCTTTAATGTTCCCACTCCGCTTGTGATACTGGTGATAATGCTAAAGCTCTTCATCGCCATATAGACCCCGGTGATAGCCGGAAGCAGGATATCCAGATTCTCTGCCAGCGCGTCGATCATTTTCACCAGCGGGGGGATGACAGCCTTTGCAAGGTTCGTTGCTACCTTACAAAGATTATCAAATATCGTGACCACTGTCTCTACGGCCTTTTTAAGTCCACCTGACTCAAAAGACTTTGAGATCGCATTGATGGCTTCCTGGACTGGTCTCTTCATCCCATTTGGCAATAACTTGACCAATCCATCCGCCAGCGCCTTTACAATGGATTTCGCTCCTTCCAGAAGGCGTTTTTTATTCTTGGCCAGCCCTTTTACAAAAGATTCTATCAGACTGACCGCTGTATCGATCATCTTAGGGGCTTGTTCCGCCGCCTTTGTGACCAGTTCTGCAAAGATATCCCCTGCTTTATCGACCAGTCCTTCTAATCCACCACTTTTAAATGCTTCCGTCAGATCATTTACATAACTGGTTGCCGCATCTGCTGCTCCTTTCAGTGGCTCCGCCATGCTCTCATATATCTCAATCCCCAAACCTTCCAGGGAGGATTTAAGAATCGTAACGCTTCCCTTTAGGTTATCCTGCATGGTCTCGGCCATCTGCTGGGAAGCCCCGTCGCAACCGTAAACCGCATCTTTTAGCTTATTAAAATCATCATCGGAGGTCCCAACGATAGCCAAAAGACCGGACATCCCTTCTTGCCCGGCGATCGTTGCCGCATACTGCGCCTTTTCTGCTTCTGACAGATTATTAAATCCCGATTTTAAATCACCCATGATATCGTCAAGAGATTTCATGTTACCCTCAGAGTCTGTCAGGGACACACCAAGGGCGTCCATTGCTGCCTGTACGTCATCGGTCGGTTTCGCCAGTCTTGTCAGCATGGACCGTAATGCAGTCCCTGCCTGACCACCTTTGATCCCGGAGTTTGCCATCAAGCCGATGGCTACAGCAGCATCCTCTGCTTTAAAGCCCAGCGCGCCAGCAACAGGTGCCACATACTTAAACGTCTCGCCCATCAGAGATACATTGGTATTGGCATTGCTGGACGCCGCCGCCATGATATCTGCAAAATGTGTCGAATCCTTAGCAGACAGACCAAATGCTGTTAAAGCATCTGTCACAATGTCAGAAGTGGTAGCAAGGTCCTCTCCGGAAGCTGCCGCCAGATTCATGATACCCTCGATGCCGTCAAGCATGTCTGTCGTTTTCCAACCGGCCATCGCCATGTATTCCATAGCCGATGCTGATTCCGTAGCCGAGAACTTAGTCTTAGCGCCCATCTCCTTGGCTTTTTCTGTCAGCGCCTCTAAGTCGGAGCCCGTTGCTCCTGAGATAGCAGCAACCTTGGACATGCCTTCCTCAAAGTTGGAGCCGACTGAAACAGCCGCAACACCCATGCCCCCCAAAGCTGCCGAAACGCCTAAAACCGCAGAGACCGCCGCTTTCGCTCCAGTCTTCGCAAGCTTGCCTAAGCCTTTTAGACCATTTTCAAATCCACTGTTATCGAGGGACGTATCTATTTTTACGGTACCGTCCGCCAATTTCACCACCTGCCTTTACGTCGGTGGCAAAGTAGGCGCGGGCCCTACTCAGTGGTGGGTTTTATGCGCTCTTCCCTTTGCCGAGTATTCAATTTCATTTACTTTTCCACACCGCGGACATTTGATCGCCCCCTTTACTTCCTCTGCATACAGGAGCGTCTGTCCGCATTTACTGCATCTTATTTTTTCAATTCTTATCACATCCTCTATAGATAGGGCGTCGGGTCCTCGCCATTACGGAGTGCCCGGAGTAACGCTTCTTCTTTTTCCGTCGGCTCGTCTTTGATCTTGTAATACTGCTGCCACGCCCTGTATATTGTCCTATCCTCTTTCGATAGTTTCTTGTCCCCGGTATCAATGATACGGTACCGGATCACTACATTCAGACGTACATCCGGAGGGAGCTCCTCCAACATTTCCATGAAATCCCACCAGTGCAGGTAATCAATTGCGCGTAGATCGATTCCATATACCCTGCGAAATGCTGCCCAGATGAGCCGCGCATCTTTTCCAAAATCCATTGGGCGGTTATTATTGATACCCAGAAGTTGATTGGAAGGTTTTTTCCCCCTATCCTCTTTGCCACATTGAATGAACCACCCTAAGCGGTCAATGGCTTCCTCCATATTTTCAGGTATATCCCCGAACATCAGTAAAAGTGCTTCTTCCATCTCAGATCCATCTTCCCTTCCTTCCTTGATGAGACTGTCATAACGAAGAATGGTGCGGAAATCCGTCTGTATTGGATATTCCACACCACTGATCACAACTGTCCTTGGAAGCGGACCTGTTATATAATCTTCCATCGTATATCACTGCTTTTTTAAAACTGCGCGGCGTTGCGCCCGGTTTTTAGGCGTAGTAAAACCTCGTACAATATCTTCTGCTTCCTTCCTTGCCTCTTCGCTCAGATCCATCATTTTTTTGAATGCCTCCATATGGGCCTTCACATTTTTCGACTCATCAAACAGTTTTTTCGATGTACCCTCGCCAAAGATGCTGTCAAAGAACTCGTCTACAAGTTCACACTGCATTTTCATGACCTCATAGGCTTTTAAATCCTTATCCTCCGATGCTTTATGCGCCCTTTCGATCAGGATACCGTTTGCTTTTTCAAATAATTCCATATCTTTTGCATCCATCAAATCAATTTCAAGCTCTACGCCATTATGCGAGAACATTCCCATATTTTCCTGCCTCCTTTGTTTCATCCGACTCATCTTTCAGTTCCTGGCTGCTATCTTCAACTTCGTTGTTGTTAATAGCATTGCCCGCGGTCTTATTATTTAAGTCCTGACCTGCCGCCGGCATGGTCATAAGAGCAGGACTTACAAGTTTCCCGATGTAAGGGTCTTTGCATAAGCAAAGCTGTTCTTTGCTGTCTCATCTGCTTCAAACGTCTTAAGTGCAGTATCAAACCATCCATATACCCAGTCACCCTTGGCCAGCAGATTACCCGATCCCTCGATCTCACCATCGGAATCGTCAAAGCTGGAAATCTCGATAGCTACATTTCGTTTTCTCGCTGGGTATCCTTTGGACGCGTCCCCGGAACTTTCTTTTGTCCCCAGGAGGTCCACGGATACATATTCTGTTTCCGTATCAGCTGCCACCAGCTCCTCTTTTCCGATTTTCACCAGATACGCGATCACTTTCTCTGAATCGATCTGATCAAAGGTGAACGGAGCCGTCCACGCATAACTTGAAATACTCTGAGACTCCGACTTCATGTTGATGTATCGTTTCGATTTTGGTGATGCCGCCGGGCTGTCATCTAATTTTGTAAATCCGGTCCCCATGAACTCAAAGGCGTCACCGACCACCTTTAAATAATCTGCGTTCTGCATCCTCTGTCTTACGCTTGTGTTTGCCATGATTATATTCTCCTTTTCTGATAATAAATAAATTCACACTGAATTCTGTACTGAGCCTTCATGCCGTTGTTATCGTACAGATAACCATCTGTGATCGCCCGCATGCTCCTCGCCTCCTGGCCTTCCTTTAATTCTGGAAGTTTCCCGGATGACGTCTGGCCTTCCAACCAGTCAGAGAAATCTTCGAAGAATTGGCTTGTGTCGATGTTATCTTCACTGTCAAAAAAAACGCGGGAGCAAAAAGAGAATGTCTTTCTGCGTACCGTGTCCCCGTTGATCATCCGTTTCACTATCGGTTCCGATGGTGTCACTTCCAAACTATAGCACTCTGCATCTTCATCCAGGTAATCCACAAATAGCTCCCGGAATTCATCCAGGCAGGTACATTCGGATGCAATCCAGTCTCTGATCCTGCTTATAACGCTCATTTTGCCCTTCCTCCGCAATAGTCCGCAACAGACTGGACAATTTTCTCACCTCTGTCAGCCCACATACGTTTATCCCATAGCTTCCCTCTCAGGCACTTATAGTTATGGGCACTAAGTTTCGTCGTCCCTTGTTTCCCGGTGCCTTGATTTCCATAATATTGCCTTCTGGCATATGGCTGGACATACTCAATATGATTCACGTGCTCTACCGCGGTATTCTTAAGGATTCCTGTCTGCATGGGCACATACGGATCACAGTTCCTTCTGACCTCATGGGTAAAAAATTTCTGCGCCTTCCCGTTTTTGTTCAGATGCCGTTTCAGCAAGATCTTATCCGCAGGCTCCATCGACAGTGTGATATCGACCTTCATTTTATCTCCACCCCTCTATCCGGATGTGGGGGAGGCCGCCTCTGCGGTTGTCCCTCAAACTTCTAACCTGGCCATATATCAGATGATATTTACCAAGGTCAGACGGTTTATCAATCTCCGGGCCTTTTCCCAGGCAAAAATAGTCTCCATTCTCGACCGTCCAGTGCCCTTCCGGTTCGGCCTGGTAATCACTCGGAGATAGGTAACCATCAAGAGCCGGTTTTCCATCTATAAACGCCTTTTCTGGTATTCGTATTCTGTAGGTATCGGAACTCACTAGACCACCTGCTACAGCCGTAACATCGCAGGAAGAATACCAAGACACATGTTCGATCACAAGGCTTATGTATCCGGCCTGTTTTGTCTGCAGATTCATCCGCCGGCTATAAAGTGTGATATCAGCATTCGTCAGCATGCTCAATCACTCCAATCCATCAAACCTGTCTGAGACAGATACGTATATGCTGCATTGTACAATTCTTCCTCTACCAGTCTCATATAATCCTGTTCATTGACAGCAGCATAACTGACACTATACCCGTCATTATTCTCACTGGATACTTCCCGACCGTCATGCTGTTTTTTTCGCTGTTCTGATCGATAAAGGACATCTGACATTTTGCAGACAGCCAGGCGGATTCTATCGTCCGCCTGGTCAATCCTTTCAAGAGTATAAAGATCCAGCTTCTGTTCCGCATCGCGTGCTGTGCGTTTAAATGCTTTCTCATCCGGGATCATTGTGCCGAGATATGTATCTGTATAAAAAACATAATCTGCATACATCGGCCGCACCTCCTTATCATCCGTTGGTGATCAGCCTTGCCATAGGAATAGCCTTTGGATCAAATTTCAACGTCCAGTTCGCATTCGCGGATAACTGTGCATCCGTGGGAGACTGTGTCCACCCGGAAGATGGGATCTTAAAACTGAATCCGTTTGGATGAAGGGTCTCTCTCATCCTGATGATCAGTTCGTCCTGTCCGCCGTTAGTCTTTGCGTCTCGAATGGTTTCCACTGGCACATCCACACGTCCTTTTGCAGTCCGGATCACCCCTGTACCCAAAAGATACGTTGTGTATTTCTTTAGGTTCTTGTTATCGCCTGTACCGCCAACCGCCTCGCAAGGTACACCGTCATCAATAATAGCTGTATATCCATTGACAGAAGCAATGTTCATGGACCGCTGGATACCGTTTGGATCTGTGTACTTCCAATATTCTAAAAGTGCTTTTTTCTCCAGCGTATTCGCCACATCAGAATGCATGATCGCAAGGGAGAAGGAGGTCTTATGGTCGCCACACGCCTGCGTTGCCAGATCGTTCAAGTCGGTCTCTCCGATCTTATATGCCGTTGCGGTCGTAGAACCGAGATCCATATTGTGGTTATCGTTCCAAACTTTTGCGTTTCCGGAGGCCCCGGTCACACCAAATACAGCATTCAAAATACCAATCAGACGATTCTGGCGTCTTTTCTGCCAATATCTCGCTACACTGGCAACGATATGCGCCATCGGGTCGGCACCGGAAAGTTCAGCTGTAAAGTTTCTGGCAAAGAAGCCTTTTGCGCGACCATACACAACGCCGGTCTGAAACCCACCATCCACCTCGGAAGTGGTGATATCAGTCTGCCCGTCATAGTTCTGGTCTTCTCCGTCAACCGTGTTATAAAATGGGATTGTGTAAATATTCCCTTGTCCCTGGATCATCCCGGCAATGGTTGAATCCTGCACGACTGCACCTGAGTCAATCATAGCTGTCAGATATGGATCCGGAGCCTCATTCCACATATCTAAAAATAATTCCTCATCAAAAGGAATCCCAAAAATAGTTCCTGGCATAATTCATCATCCTTTCATTTCTTCGTATTTTGAGGGGTCTCTCTGTTTCAGTTCCAAGCGCTCTTTATATCCCATTTTCTGGAACTGTTCTTTTGTCAGTCCGGTGACTTTCCCCCCTGTTGGGCCAACCGGATTGTTGATTGGTTCCGTCGATCCAAACAGATAATCATTATCTGTTTTACATGCTTCAATAGCTGCCGCAATATCAGCGCCTTGATTCTTACTCTCTTTCAACGATTTTAAATCCAGTAAAGCCTGGACCGCTTTGGCGTTACGTCCGCCCGCTGCAGCAATAGCCGACTCCAATGTTGCCGAAAACTTCATATCAGCAATCTGATTTTCGTAATCAGCCTTAGATTGTTCATACTTCGTCCGGTATTCTTTGACTTGACTTTTTACCTGGTCATAATCCTTGAATCCATCAATGGTCTGGTTTGCTTCCTGAAGCTGTATTTTGGTCTGATCCAATTCTGTTTTTACCTGTTCAAGATCGCTTTTAGCAGACTCCACATCCTCACCATTGACTGTCATGATGCTGTCTACCTGCTCTTTTGTAAGTCCCATATCCTCTAAAAACTTTCTCTTCATTGCTGCTCCTTTCTCGATACGCTTTTTACGGGGTCGCATCCCTTACGATTGTTAGTTTTACGTCGTCCCGGACAAGTTTGCATAAAAATAGCACCTGTTTCCAGGCGCCTTTTACTCGTTTCTCTTTTTTCTATCCCGCGGGATTCCTGACCACTCGATAACCAATGTTCAACACATCACATCCGGATCAAAGATATAATCGACATCACCACCAAATATCTGAAACACGTCCTCTTTCGTCCTACTATCAATCGGTGGAAGTGTGATCTTCCCTCTCTGCAGATCATCGACAATTTGGGAGTTCCCATTCCGGAGACAATACTGAAGATACAGATAATCCTCTGGCGTCATCCCATTATAATAAAAACAGCATTCTCTGCACCACAATGGAATCTTCATTCGATCACCTCATATTTCTTAAAATAGAGCTGCGCTATTCTCTCGCAACATCGCGCCTCTTTTAAAGTACTGAATTGGTATGTCTCAATCTTACCAGCTTTCATCTGTCCCCGCAACTCCGAGATGATATCGTCAAATAGATCTGCGTCAGTAAAGGCCGTGCCTGTAACAAACTTCTTAATGTTCTCCTCCACATAATATGCCTTTCCATTATGACAAGCTGCTATATTGGCGAATAACGCCTTCTCTGTCACGAACGTGTTCATATCTGTATAAGAGAATCCTCTGTTGTCCGCATGGTTATGTATACTTACAACACTGTTCCTTTGACACGTTGCCAAGTAATCAAAGAATTCCTTTCCGAACACTTCTCCAGCCATCCCGCTCGTATAATATCTTGTTTCACCAGTATTTAGGTCTATTGTATACCCATGTTCATTCCCATCACGCCCTCCTTTCTTGATAACATCAAAACACAGCCTATTAATTTTTTCCTCAGTCTCTTTTCCGACTCCGGGGATCGATATGTGAAACACTGCATTTGCATTATATCCATCCCCCTCTTTGGAAATGGATGCAAATACTGCTTTTCGTGGGATTCTTCCGCCGGACATCCTCCCCAATCCGTCCATATACACCCGTTCCATTTGTTCTGGTAAGTTCATAGATCTTGAAAAATTTTGGTACTCGTGCAATGTACCCAGATACTTTGCCTGCGCCGCCTGCACCAACTCCTGATCAGCGCCGCCTTCCTTCAGATGTCTGATATCAGCTCGCTGTGCCCGCATCGTTGTTTCATATTGCCTTTGCCGTTGCGTAGCTTCGTAACCGTTGTATCGTTTACCCCGAAAAGAACGGATCTTCTCATCATCAAGTCTGATATTTTCCAGCTCTTCGTCCGAATAAGTCCTGGAGGATATTCCGGGTATGAAAGCGAAATAACTATGCCTGCAGTTTGCCCCACAAAGTCCGCCCACATCCCCTAATCCACAAACAGACTGTAATTCACTGTATTTAAACACACGTCCTTGCCAAGTTACATGTGATGGTCTGGCGCCAGCGTGAGCTGTGACCTCAAAATAATCTGTATTGAGGTCTTTGGCAATCTTTTCATTCATTTTATTGGATAGTTGCTGGACACCTGTCATGACCGCTCTCCTTGCCGCCACAGGAGCCCTCGATACATAGCCAGTATCATACTCCACGGTCTGGATCCCCGATGCCGTCATTTCCTTAACAACTTTTCGAAGAACTGTATTGTAATCAAAGGATCCCGTCACCACATCAAGGCAGGCTTTGTCAAGATATTTTTGATAGTATTCCGCCAGAGGTGTGAACGCTTTTTTCCCGCCTCCAATGTCCACACGAAATCCCAGACTCCGAGAAATATTTTTTAACTCTCCCTTGGTCTGCTTAACGACTGCTTCGGCCCACTGCTGTAACGTATTATTTTCTTCATAAGGGATAAAGTGACCATTCACCTGCTCGTACAAAGTTCTATTTCTGGTATAGTCCTGTTCGACTACCCTGTCATATATCTCCCAAAGTTCCGCGTTGGCCATATTTGTGAGGTGTTTGATCTCTGACTCGATATATTCTGTTGTCCCGCCTAAAATCATAGCTTTATTTAATTGATAATCGGCTGTAGAGGTTATATTCCCGGTCTTATACAAACGTCTGACCACATCCGACATGATCCTATCCTGAAGATCATAAAACATTTTTTCAAGTTCCAATGGAAGCATTGTCATCATCTCCGGGCTCATTCAATCACTCTTCCTCTTCGTCCGGTGCCACTATATCCGGCACAATATGCTTTGCTGCTTCATTTTCATCTTCCCGATACCATTTCATCCGATAATCCAGAAGTGTCATGGCTCCCATCGCCACATCCTGGCGGTCTTGTTGCCTCTCTGTCTCCTCGTCGGAAAGGATTGAATCATTAAAACGGCAGGTAAATTCATATCCTGAGGTAAACATCCCATTATGAAAAGCCAACGCATCCACGAAATCAGAAAGGCAATCTTTAAGGTTCTCCTGGATAGCCGTCACACGGTTATATTTCCGCTGCTTCGACGCTCTGATCTCCGTTGCAGTCTTATCTACCTCCTGAGCATCCGATAGATCTCCGTAAGACAAACCGACCACAAATTCAATCTGCCGATACACCTTTTCCAGCCCACGGATATAGGCTTCATCCCGCATGCCCGGGCTATATTCTTTCAAAAGGTCCCCGCTGCTTTGGTCGATATTCAATCCGCGGTAAAGCCGTTCCTTCAGGTGTTTCATCTGCACTCCGCCGCGTTTTTTATCGTGATTCAGTGCCCGCTCATCCACATGGATTACGCGCTCTCCCGAATCATATTCCCAGTCCAGCCTCCCATACTGGATATCTGCTCTTTTAATAAGATCACAGGCTCCGGAAAATATAGATACTCCACAGGCTGAACCATCCACGCGGTTTTTCAGCGGGACGCGAAAATATCCAAAATCCATTTTGTTCATGCCAGGGAAACTTGTAGGACCTGGTACGATATTAGCCCACTCGGGCACTGAATCAAGTAGGCACTCTTTTCCGATCGTATCTTTGGATTCTGAAAAATAACATTTATTTTCAATAGTCAGTGTTCCATGATGGAGATAATGACGCTCTGTCCGGGTATAAAATTTGTTCTCGCCCGCCCGCTTTTTGGTCAAAAATAATATGTCATTGGGTTTCCCGTCATCATCAAAACTCAGAATGACAAATTGGTCAGCCGCCAGGCATTCAGAGCTCCCACCAGTGAGTGGCTTCAAAATGAACGCCCCAATCCCTAGGCCCTCCTGCAGATGCTCATTTAAGTCTTTTGTGTTTTTTTGGTACAGCTTATCCAGTTTCTCGCTGCTCACAGAACTCTCCATCTCATTCAACGAGATATCCGCAAGCTCTCTGCAAATCCCCTGCTCTATCTTCAAAGACACAACATTTTCATTGTCTACCCAAGGAGCTGTTCCATTCAGCATGCTCTTCCAGCCATCAATTGCCCAAAACATGCTCTGCGACATCGAAAACTCCTGCCCCACTATATCCTTTATCTGCTCATAGCCAAACATTCTCTGCCGCACTCCCTTCCACCAGCTCTTGATCCTCTCAAACATTTCTCACCTCTTCGATCAGATATTTGATATCCCGTTCGATCGTGTATTCAAAAGCGTCCAGGCTGTCAATATCTGTACTGCCGTCATCCAGACGCTCATCTATGCCCGTCATGTTCTTATCCCAGACGGCTTCCGTAAATGCAGTCTGCAGGCTCTCGCAATCATCTGTCATATAAAACCGGCCCGCTCCCATCAAGCGAACCGTACAATTGATCCGATCATTGACACGTGCTTTCCTCGCTGGGCGTACCGCGATAAACGGAAACCGCTTTTCTACCGCGTTACGGATAGAATTACCAAGTACCGTCTCAGCATTATCCCAAAATACTGATTCTGCGTTGCTGTATTCATAGTTAGACATCCCATAATCTTCTATTACTTCCTGAACAAAGTCACAAAACAGATCATCCAGTACATTACTATCTATCCCCTGTGGATAGTCTTTCACGCAATCCTTCGCCATGATCCGGCGTGATTTAAGGGCGATCACTTCTCGGTAATCATCCGTATACCCGCGTGCTACAAACGCATGACCGGACTGGTTTCCGCCAAAGTCAAGCCCGATCTCTATGGATGTGATATCTCCGCGAAGAAATTCTTTTCGTTTGGGTACACGACTGCGCTGATCCACGATATCACATTTAAAAGCCTCCGGATTGTCAGCGAACTTCCGGTATATAGCTCCTTCCGCCCTTTTCCATAGTCCCAGAATCAACCGGTCATAATAGATCGTCCCCTCGTATTCTTTGCAAAGGTTTTCCACAAACATCGGGTCCAAAAAAGGGTTATCAAAAATAGTATATTTCTGCAGGTATATATCCACATCCGAATCCAAAAATGCTTTTAGCCAATGAGTCGGATGTTCTGGATTGCAACTTCCATCAAAGCAACTGTATGGCTTATCCAGACGAGATTTCAGCATGTTAAACACATCCTGGTTCCATTTGGCAACCTCGTCACCATAAGCATACTTGATTGAGGAGCCCTGAATTTTAGCCACCTGACTGATTTTTTCAGCCCCCAGACAATAAACATCTTCCCCGCAAACGTGAGCGATATTGCGACTGTTGATTTCTCCCACCAAATTAGGAGTGTAGATCTCCCGCATAGGCTGCAGTACATTTCTCTCAATGGTCTCCCTGGATACTCCAAGAATAACATTCAGCCCAGGCTTCCCGTGCAGCGTTCGGAGCCTTTTAGGTATGATATATGCTGTATCTACATAAGACTTCCCAGATCGTACGGCCCCTGATTTAATATTCCATCGGTGCGTGGCATTCAGGATATATTCATTCTGTTTCCTGCTTAATCGCATTTTCACGCACTCCTTTTAATATTTCATCCAGCTTTTGCAATGCTTCATCTGTCTCTCTCTCGCCGGTGACAGCCTGTTTCCTGGCCTGCTTTAGTTCAGTATCAGCCTGCTGGTTCTTCTGTACAGTCTCTGTCTGGCTGCTCTGCCCAGCATACTTAGCAACGGCCTCGTAGGCTTTTACATTGCCTGCAAGCCCCGCTTTGATCATAGCCATGTTCAAGGCTGACTCCAGGGTACTTTCCAACCCGAAGGCTTCCAGCGCCGGCGTCCATTCCGGGCTGTCTATTTTGGCGGTAAGAAGCAGATTCAGGGTCCTCCGGAAATCCGCTTTTTTTCTTCTCGTCTCTCCGGAAGCTTTTCCGCCCAATGAAGCAATTTCTCGCTGTTCCTTCGCTGTTCGTTCATGAAATCCGTGACCTTTCAGGTTTTCATCGTTGGCCATCACCTCACCTTCCTATCTGGTCAATTTCTGCAATCAAAAAGAGACACCGAAGTGCCTCTATATCACTGGCTTTGAGTATAAGAAAAAGCACCCCTGGGGATGCTTCATACTTGTTTAATTTGAAACTATACGCCTCTTATCAATAATGCTAAAAATAGTAAACATAAAAACAAATCTTCTACTGAAATTATAAATCCCATAATCAACAGCTGTAACCATAAAAAACCGAATATATTAAAAATAACCACAGGAATAAATAAAACCAATAACAATAGCAATTCAAAGCATGTCATGGTATATATAAAAAGTATTGTCTTAAAATGTCCTGTTTTTTTAATCTCTTCTGTTAACTTACCTCCGTTGAATGCTATTAAAATTGATTCTGCTGATATAATGAATCCTAATAAAGAACCCCATATCCCAATCATTGTTTTAACAACGTCTACGATATAAGCCTGTTCAATAATATACCCGCTATTCTTTAAAAGTTGAATTGATATAATAGATGCAATATAACCAATTAAAATAGTAATTAGCAAAATAAACATTCTTCGTAATCGGTGTCGCATCTTTCTGTTCATTCTCATCTTTTCTCAACTCATTTCATACTATATTCTAATATCAAGAGTCACCTTTTATCTTTATATCAAAATAATTTACTATAATTGCAAAAACTTCATTCGAGTTTATACATTTATCCTCCGTTAACACAAATTCAACAGTACATACCATTTTGTCGCTTAACAAATCAATACTATCTTTATAACACCCCTGAGAAACTCTAAATTTCCGAATATCCTCCCTGTTATCATTCACAAATTCTTTCATCTCTTGTATACCAAATGGGGTGTCAAAACCTTTTTTGTTCTTACCCTTCCTTCTCCGTATACAAATTTCATAGGTATCCATATCTTTTATTTCATTAAAGAATGCACCCAACAAACCCATTTTATCTCTTAAAATTTCTCGCATATGTTCAGTATTTCTTACACTTAACTCGAATAAACTGAATCCATCATCATCCACAATCCGTTCAAAAGTATCATTTCTCATCTTTCCCATGCAAGCTAAATGTGTAATTTTCTCATAAACTTCAGTTATGTACTGAGATATTGCACTTGGACGGGCTCCATTAAAATTAAACTCTGCTCCCATTATGTTTTCTTTCGAAAATAACACACAATGCGTTACCTCAGCTATGTTGAATTTTCCATCTACAAAACTCGTAATATTAATTAAATACCCATCTTTTTCAATATAGGGTAATGCATCTACCCTACAAAGAACTATTCTAAATTTTACATACCCCGTCTCATAATCTATATTGTCTACCAGAACGTATAATTTATCACCATATAACGTTGTGCATTCTAACTGTCGTAAAATCTTGTTTCTTTCCACATCGTTTTTTGCTGCAATCAATTCATCATTTAATTTTGATATATGCTCAAATACATTTAACAAAATCCTTTGTTGATCATGACATCGAACCAGATTTTCATTTTCATCTTTAGTGTAAGCAATAATATCATAATAATATATATTACGCTTTACCTTACCTCTCGCCATGTTTATACCCTCCCAGGCCATATATTATTTCCATTTTATCCCATACTTTGACGTATATCAACAAAATATGTCAAATATTTCTAGAAATTCTTACGGAAATAATTTTTGGAAATTATAAGGTTTTAGCGTAATAAAATTTGTTTTTCCATCATGGTAATCTTCTTTTATTTTAGAACATATGTTCTATTATGTCTATTGACATTATGCACAATATACCATTCCATATTTCTACAAGAAAGGGGAGAAAAAGCCCCCAGCCACAGCCAAGTGCTTCATTATCCCGGAGCCCGGGACCTGCAGCTTAAAGTCTATGCGCTGCCGACTTGATCCAGCCACCGGGGTTTGACACCCGGCAGCCGTTAAAAGGAGGGGGAGGTCATCTGTTCT
>CABJAB010000010.1 GCA_902363445.1 Lachnospiraceae bacterium | reverse complement strand
GTGGTGCTCTTTGCCGTCAACGCCACCTCGAAGGTATCGTTTGACCGTGGGATCGCGATAGCCGTCGGATTAGCGGAAAATGCCACCCCGAAGGTCACTGACACACTCTGGCTGCTGGATCCCCCCACCGAAACGGCCCCTGTTGTCCCTCGTTGGACACGTATCCCCGTGACACCATTTGTACCTGCATTTAATTCATTGACTGCTAAGACTACGGTCTTAGCAGTAGTCGTAAGGGCAGATGTGTTTCCGATCTTATCCGCCAGGACCTTTCCCTGCCTGGCATCCAGGACATATCCGTCCGATGATTGTGTAAGGCTGTTCGATACATCATTTGATGCCGCTGCACCTAATGATGGCCTATTGCTCAGATCATCATAGCTTCCGGAAAAAGCGACTGCTTTTAAGTCACTCAACCACTTTTTTATCTTTCCGAAGATAGTCCCGCAGTCTTCCCCGGATTCAATATTCGCTCGGATATTTGCTTCTGTAAAAGCGAGCGTGGAGCTTGCACTGATCTCTCCTGCCGGGCCTTCCGGCCCTTGGGGGCCTGCCGGTCCCTGAGGGCCAGTGTCCCCTTTGTCTCCCTTGGGGCCTTGCGGTCCCGTCGCTCCAGACGCTCCAGTCAATCCCTGTGGGCCTGTTGGACCCACATCTCCCTTATCTCCCTTCGGCCCCTGGGGACCTGTGGCTCCCGTAGCCCCGATAGGACCCTGAGGACCTATCGCTCCAGCATCTCCCTTCGCTCCTGGTTCCCCTTGTGGGCCTTCCGCTCCAGTCGCTCCCTTCGGGCCTGTGGCTCCCGTAGCACCTTTTATACATCCTGTATATACCCATTTTGCCGTATCCGCATTACCAGCTGTCGTACATCGATATGTATTTCCTGTGGACGTATTCAGATAGTTATCATCCACAAGTGCGTCCGTGATACCTGTACCGCTGTAAATGGCTGCTGTAGTGCTTGTACTGGTGATCGCTGTTCCCTGGGTCCAACGGCTTCCCCTCTGACCAGAAGCGCCGGTCGCTCCAGCTGTGCCAGTATCGCCTTTCGGTCCCTGAACCCCTGTATCTCCCTTGGGCCCCTGTGCACCTTGCGGTCCGGCAGCACCAGTTGCTCCGGTCTTTCCCTGAGGGCCAACGGGCCCCTGTGCGCCAGTTGCTCCCATGTCCCCTTTATCCCCTTTGGGGCCTTTGATGTTTCCGATCAGCGTTTTCGTTGTTGCCATTTTATACCTCCGTCAAAAAATATAGATCACCTGTGCTGTTATCAAACTCAAATTCCGGTACTGTACTGCCGTCTGAAGAACAGACGTATAAGTTTCCGTCTCCATCAACATACAAAGTAAAAAAACCACCTATAGGGGCCGTCACGCCGCTATCCCCTCGGTCACCTTTATCCCCTTTATCGCCCTTGACTCCCTGGATGCCCTGTGCTCCTGTAGCTCCCGTGGCCCCCGTGGCTCCCGTTGCTCCTGTATCTCCTTTGGGCCCTTGAGGACCGGTGGCTCCTTTGGCTCCTTGTGGCCCAACAGCCCCCGTGGCTCCCGTTGCTCCTTTGGGTCCTTGAGGGCCCGCAGGACCTGTATCCCCCCTCGGACCTTGTATCCCATCTTTACCATCTGCACCAGCTGGGCCAGTGTCTCCCTTTTGTCCTTTCGGGCCCTGAGCCCCTGTATCTCCCTTTGCGCCTTGTATCCCCTGCGGACCCTGTGGACCCGTCTTTCCGACAGCCCCTGCTGGACCCTGTGGACCCGTTGGGCCGGTGTCCCCTTGTTCCCCATTCAATCCCTGTGGGCCCGCAGGTCCAGTCGCCCCGATAGGACCCTGTGGACCCGTATCCCCCTTTGGTCCCTGGATACCTTGTGCTCCTTGGGGACCTGTAGGCCCCTGAGGACCTCGTTCACCGACAAACTCTCCTTGATCCAGCTTTTGCTGGACATACGCAGTGATCTCCTGCGCCCCTTTGGCAGCTGTATTAGCGTCATCGGTCGCCTGCCTCACTTCTCCTGTGAATTGTTCTGCGATCTCCTTTGTTGACTCCTTGACATCCTCCACCATATCGTCATAGGTCGCCATCCTTTTTGTCGTGCCAGCGGAAAAACACATGTATACGCTCTTTCCATCTTGGCACTTCGGGTCGCTGTCTAATGCCACTCCCCATTCTCCAGGGAGCATCTTGTATGGATCGAAATCCTCATATGACCCGCGACGGTTCTGTATCGCCATACGCTATCCCTCCATCTTCCCCTTGATATAGTCTTCTATCGCTCTGATGTGGACCAGGACCGTATCGTTCTCCGTGATCCCCTCGATGACCACAAGGCTTTCCCGGTTGTTATCCGATATCACAGCCCCGCTGGAACCATCGATCACGGAATAGGTATAGGATAGGCGCTGCCCTTCTCCTGTCACATGGCTGGTCACACTGGTGATCTTATTGATCGTACTCATGATTGTAATCTCCTTTCATAATCCATCACATAATCGCTCCCTTCCTTTTCATAGTCGATCTCGCCCTCATCAGACCGGAAAGGTTCATTCCTCTCCCCAGTATTCCCAATCTGTAAAAACCTGGTCTCCCATGAAAACTTAAGACCAGGTGTGCCAGCGACTGCAATCACCCGGTCCGTGCTCTTCTCCTCATCTACCCAGACATCTCCCGGCCCGTATTTCGTCAGGAATACCGTACTTTCATGGCTCGTGATAATAGTCTCTAGGAACACAGGATCCGGGAAGATATAACAGAATCCGTCTTCTGCGATCCTGCCCTTACCATAATCGGAGAACGTTGGAAGCGGTGTTTCAAACGCTGACATCGCGCGCATACCGTAGTTTTTGGTCTCGATGACCCTATGCTTATTGGCGCCGCTCACAGAAAAGTCTCCTTGGACATACAGATTTTTCATGACAGTCATGGAACCATCCTGGACCACGATCCCTCCTGCCCCTGACAAGATCACACCCGCGGAGCCCCCGGCGCTGACCCTGACTGCACCAGAATTGGAATAATCGACATAGTTGGCTGATGATCCCATGTAAAGCGCGGAATTGGACGGGACCGTACATCCGTACATGTTCCCGCTGCTGTAACTCCCGCCAGACATGGAACCATTGGAATAGCTTCCTCCAGAGATACTCGGTGAATTCACGGATGCAGAATTTACATTCCCGCCAGACCAAGTGCTCCCACTGACCGTGATGCTGCTGAACACCCCTGAGCTTGCATTGACCGTACCGTTGAAAGCACCGTCCGTCGCTATGATCCTGCCTGTGATATCCGCCTCCGTGGCAAAAAGTTTCCCATTATTGCCGACTCGGAATTTCGCGTCTGATCGTGCCGATCCATTTGCGCCATTGGTCTCCCCAGCCCAAAAACCATACTTACTCCCGGATGATGACATTCCGACACCCAGGTTTCCCGAGGATGCATATGGATGATACAGTTCGTCCGCTATGATCTTAAAACCGCCTATCGCGCCGGCTGTAGCCGTGATGCCCTCTGTTGATAGGCTCGCAACCTGTGATCCTCCCGGGTCGCGTACTCGTATCATTCCCATATATCCACTGCCGCCTACAGTCAGAGTCCCAGTATTGATCCAGTCCGCATTAAGTCCACGCGCTGTTATCACGTTAAATAAGGCGTTTCCATTGACATCCACGGCCCAGGTCATGGTCTCATCCTTTGATACCATCAAGCCGGTACTCGTGACCGTCCAGACTACACGGCTCTCCTCTATGGTGGGTTTGTCGTGCAGATAAGGTTTTTTTGATCCGTCCTCCTGATCTTTAACAGTAAAATACAGCCCAAACCCCTGGGAGATGAGCTGCATCATAGTGGTAGCCGCCTGCTCGTAGACCGTCAGTTGTTTTTCTGCCGACTTTCTGGCCTCTACCACCGCTTTTGTGCTATCCGAATACCGGGTAGCGCTATTTCTAGATGGTGTCTCAGCATCACATATGTAACTTTCAGCGTTCCCAATCTCAAATGAAAGATTGGTTATGACAGTCTGATAGCTGTTTCCTTTTCTATCTGACACATATGCGATATCACCCGCTTCAATAGACGGGTCAGACTGGGCTGATATCTTTAATGGACGGAACCGGACTCCTATCAGTTTTTTCCCGAGGTGCTCTGCGATCTCCTGTTCCTTTCCCGGCTGAATAAGTGCATTCTTTTCAATGTTTAGCACATATCCAGGGGTGCCATTTAGGAAAGAATCGTTTTCGCCTGTTGTCACACGCATTCCGGTGATCACAACATCATCTACGGCGATCTCCTGATTATAAAGGGCATACAGGTGGTGATACTTTTGCATTTGGGTAAACCTTCCCCCATCGATCACGTCACCATCATTCCACGGCTGGAACCTACCGCCGTCTGCCGTATCCCCGGAAAGATATCTGCTATCATCCAGCCGGTCAAAATGGCCGCCGTAAAGGTTATCATCATTTTCAAACGCAGAAAAGTCATACCATTTCAGTTCAAGATGACCGTCTACATTACACCGGCAATAGCATCCGGCTATCTGGGCCACCGCAGACAGCACTTCCCGGAAGGTATTCGCCTCCTGTGGCTTTTCTGCCACTTCGTAATCTGACTGGTCAAAATCCATTGTATCCAGTGCGACTCTGCAGCGTTGACAGGCATCCCTTACGATCTCTGACAATGTCGCCGGGTAAGCAAGTGTACTGTCCGTATACGGCCGGTCAAACTTCTCCATGTTATCCAAAGCCGTGATCACAATGGTATTCCCTGGTGTATTTGCCTCGTCCACCGTAAAAACACCCTTTTTTAGCCATTCCACGGTATCTGACAACTTCAGCCCTATCTGTGGGCGGATCACAGCACCAACAAAATCATACTGACTATATTTTTCGTCTGCATTGTTTAGGATAAGGGTAAACTGGTTTATCACTGCGGCGCCTATATCAAAACTCCCGCTGCCCGAAGTCCCATCTTCAAGCTTAAAGCCGCCTGACATGATGTCGCTGGTCTCCTCGTTATGCTGTACATGCAGGACCGTTCCATCTGGCAATTCTATGTCAGCCTTTGCATAAAATGTCCGGTCTGTCCGGATCTTTTCTTTGTACTCATTACTCGTATTTATCATGCTGTTACCTCTGGACTATGTTGACCGATACACTCCGGTAATAGTAATCCCCATCCCCTATGTCTCCAAGAATTTCCTTGGAGAGTGTTCCACGATAGCTCTCTATCCGAATGTCCATTCCGTCGTCATGAAATAATAAAGGAAAGAATCCCGGAAGAAGGTTTTTCTTTATCACCAGATAGTCCTTCTCGCCCAGGATTCCCCATTTTACATTCAGATTCTTTTTTTCTGCCACCACATCTCCGACCATGTCACCCGAAAGGGTCCGTCCCGTATCCGATGACCAG
Source organism: Lachnospiraceae bacterium (assembly GCA_902363445.1). GTDB lineage: Bacteria > Bacillota > Clostridia > Lachnospirales > Lachnospiraceae > Lientehia. The sequence continues at coordinate 15,613 of CABJAB010000010.1, read as the reverse complement.
ATGATCTCATCGTCAATGGATAAGGATACGGGGCTCGGGAGCGGTGTTGTCCCGACTGCAAATAACATATAAACCCTCCCTTATGTAAATTCCACCGTGGAATATCGTCTCTGAAGCCTTGCTGTCCCTCTTTTATTTGACCTCGCCACTTCTTCATCTCCTAGATATAACACCGTGTCCCCATTTAGGGACTTTATAATATCGATCAGTTGCTTTAATAATGGTACAACCTCTGCATTCCCGCTTCCGGACATCTGGGCTGCCATCTTTGCCATCTCCAAAAGCTTATCTTCTGGTGCCACGACCTCGCCCTGATGTCTGTTATCGCCAATCATCGCAAGCTGTGGCGTATTGGCCTGTACATAGCCACCCTTGGCAAGCATAGGTATCTGCGGTACGTTAATTTCCGAGATCCAATCAAACGGTTTATAACCCAGGATATTGACGCCCTTAATAAATCTCAGCGCTGCATTGATGCCGTTGAATGGTATCGCAACGACGGCATTGATTCCTTTGATCAAAGCGTTTATAACTGCTTTCAGGCCATTCAGGATACCATCCTTGATCCCGTCAAAGATCTTCCCGCCGGATGAGAATACATTTTTCACGGCTTCCCAAGCAGCTGAGAATTTATCCTTGAACCAATCTTTTATATTTCCAAAAACTGATGTGATACCTTTCCAAACACCCTTAAAAAAGTTCCCTACCGGAGCGAATATCCCTTTGATTGCATCCACTGTTGCATTGAATTTCCCGGCGAACCAGTCCACGATAGGAGAAAAAATGTCTACTATTGTGTCCCAAGCTCCGCCCAGGATTCCGTATACCAAATCAATAGCTGCAATTATAGCTCCTGCGATAAGTTCCAGAATATCATTGATCAACCCCAGCCAATCGATATTTGCTATAAAATCCCATATAGCATATCCAATCTGTGACCAGTCAATCTTTGCTATGATCGCTATGATCGATTTAAATAATTTTTTGACCAGATCGCTCAATACACTGGCCACTTCTCCGAAATCGATCGAGGAGAACAGTACATTGATCGCCCCGCAAATAGATTCCACCAAGCCCGACCAATCAAAGGTAGCTATCGTATTTCTGATGAAGTCGACAAGGCCCATGACAAGCGCCCCTGCCCCTTCAGCAAACATATTCAAGTCTATCGCTCCGAGAATACCGTTAAGGCTCTGGGCCAAAGCGGTCCCTATCTTTCCCCATTCCAGATTAACGATCAATCCATACAAGATGCTTGGAAGGATCATGAGCTTATCGCCGATCAGTTTACCCAAGTTCCCCCAGTCGACTGAATTTAGGATTCCATTAAGCCCTGTTGCAAAAGACTTTCCTATATTTATCCAATCGATACCGGTAATAAGCAGGTCCAGGGTATTGACGACTGTGTTGACTCCTGATCCGATAGTCTTTCCCAGTAATCCCCAGTCCAAATTGCTGATCAAGCTATTAATGGTGTCTGTAAACGCAGACACAAAGTGGGTGATCTTGGGACCTACTTTGTCCCAGTTGATTGCGTCAAAAACAAACTGCAGCCCTGAATTGATCTTATCCGCAAGGTATTTTCCAATTCCTGTCCAATCCTGTGCATCGATCAGATCAGCAAACTCTGAATGTAGGTCTTCCATCAAGGTACTTCCAGATACGGTATCGGCCAGGCTTTCGCCAAAACTTATACCACTTCCGCCGTGTCCCGCCGAAGAACCGCCGCTTCCAGAATCGTCTGACCCTGTTTCTGGATCAGACAACTTATTTATCTCGTCGAATCCCAGCAGAGCCTTCATCTCTTTGGCTGCTTTTTTAGCTGATTTACCAACCCCTGCAGTTGAATCCGATAAGGAATCTGCCGCACCGGCCGCATCGTTCAATCCCGCATTCGCGGATGCTGCTTCACTGCCTAGAGCTCCTACGCCTCCAGCACTTCCTTTTGACTTTTTTCCTGCAAGTAAATCTGTAAAGTTTTTAAACGATGCCGCCAAAGTCATCAATTTTTCCAGCAACTGATTGATGACTTTTAATACTGGGGTTAATACATTTATCAAACCCTGCCCGATTGTCGCTTTCAGGCTCTCAAAATTAAGCTTTAGTACTCGGACCTGATTGGCCCAACTGTCCGAAGTTCGGATAAAATCTCCAGTCGCTGCAGAAAGTTGATCCTGCACAAAGGCATACCGCAAGGCAACCTTTTCAGCTTCTGACATATCCTTTGTTACTTTGCCGTACCCGTTTGCCATAGCGTAAGCGTCTAGGGCGTTCTGGGTCATTACAATCCTTTATACCCTCGGTTTCCCGATATTTAATAGGGGAGTAGACTATCTCTTCACCCTGTTTAGGGTGCATGGCACTTCGGAATAAGGAATTTCACCTTAAACCTACTTCCTCTCGGAATAGTCGTTACACTTTCATCAAAAAAAGAGACTCTGTTAAGAGACTCTTTGATGCTTAGCACGGTATTGCCATGATTATTTAAATTTCCATTTGTACCCGTATGCTGTGCGATGCCTATAAACGCCGTTGCATACTTTAGATATTAAACCCTGATCGTATCCTGTTTCTCTTGAAAGGAGATTCATTCCTGCCCATTCTTTAATCACATTTCCTTCTAAATCACATTGCAAAACTGGACGTTGCTGTGTTTTTGTTAAACGTTCAACTCTTGTCCCATATGCGTTATTTTCTTGCAGTGTACACCATTCCAAATTTTCAACACAATTATTTTGCTTATTTTCGTCAATGTGGTTAATTGAATTACATCCTTCCGGTTTTGCAAGAAAAGCATTTGCAACCAATTTGTGAATTGTAAATGTTTTCTTATTACCATCTTTATGCAATGAAACTATAGGATAGCCATATGTATCAAGCGCAGGAGAATATATTTTTTCTGGTACACGCCTTGTATGCCATTTAGTCCTACATCTTCTTTCAAGGCTTTTTACATTTCCTCTGTTGCTTACTTGATATAGACCTTCATAGTCTTTAATATCTTTCCAAATTTCTTCACTCATGGAAATCACCTCCTGTAAATATTGTATCACAGTTGCGTCATAACCACAAGTTTTTAAATAATTTTAGGTTTTTACCGTTAGCATTGCCTTTTAAGCAACACACCGAAGATTTCTTCGTTCACCATGTTATTCAACATACATCACTGTATGAGGGAGCTAATATTAACCCAAGTCTTTCAGTGTTTCCGTCTCACCTGTAAACACGGATTTCAGTTTTGTGTATGCCTCGTCCTGGCTTATATTGTAAAAGGATGCCACATCCCCCGCCAGTCCAGTCAAAGACGTGCTCATGTCATAAGCTGCAGACTCCGAAAAGCCGAATGCCTTTGCCATTGCCCCGAAGGTACCTGTAAACTTTTTGGCCATCGTTTCTGACAAGCCAAAGCTGGAAGCCGCGGATTTTGCAAACTGATCCACTTGTGATGTCATAGACGGAAATGTCACATCCACAACGTTCTGTACTTCAGCCAGGTCACTGCCAAGATCAATACAGGCTTTTCCAAAACCCGCTATTTTTTTAACGGCAAAAGCGCCGGCTAGAAGCCCTCCGACTTTTTTAGCCATCGAAGCAGCTTCACTCTGAACGGACCGGCTGGTGCCCTTGAAAAGTCCAGTCAGTTTCTGGCCTGCGCTTGATGCTATGTTCTGTATACCAGACATAGCCTTTTTAAATCCTGCCTGATTGACTATCAGATCCAGCCCAATCTGACCGACACTTGTAGCTGCCATTTATACCACCTTCCTCTATAAGAGGACATCGGCATATAGCACTACTTGTCCTGGTTAATCTTAATTTCAAACTCTTTTTTACAGTGCCTTGCCTGACACTTGATAAAAAGACCCCGGCATCTTGCATCCGGGGTATACTGTACTTTCTGTTCATGCCCACAGTATGGGCATTTTACTTTTAATTTTTCAATTATTCACACCTCCCGCCATCTTAATAAAGACCTGTTTCATGGATTCCAAAAATTGGTTCATATCTTCAGGCTGGATCTTCTTCGCCTTTCGGCTCCTCCACGCGTTTCTTATCTGATGCTGACCCCTTGTGAATCCTTTTAAGATGTCCTTATCTTCCTCCGACCGGATCTGTACGATCCTTCCTAAAGGCGTATCTGGCCCAAGACCTGACAAAAGCGCAATGAATTCTTTCCATTGCATACTTTGAAATTCAGAAGAATATACTCGTATCCCGTACTGTGACAATAACGAGGAGATTATCAAGTCAAAATCCTCGAATAAATCATAGTACGGGTCACTGCTCTTTTTCTTCTACCTCGTCCATATCCGTACCTGTTGCAAGTGAAATAGCCGCCTTCACTACCGTTTGGAAATCACCAAAGTTCAATTTTAATTTATCCAGTTTTTTTCTATCGGTTTCAGGAATGATCAAAGCATACATAGACGCAATATCAGACGGGGAAATGTTCTCCCCATTCCCCAATGTCTGCATGATCTTTAGCATCGTAGTAGCATCATCGTTCACTGTGACCTCAATATTCCTTATCTTTAATTTTGGAGCCTCTGTAAAATTCAGCTTTTCTGTTATATCTATCATTTTTGCCATCGTCTATTTCCTCCTCATCCTTCACTCGGTAATGTGATTTCCGGTTTTCCGTTTGACATAATATCAAACTCTAAAGGGGCGACTGCCGTCGAGTCTCCGGCCCCGACATTAGTTACATTGATAACAGCCCCAGCAAACTTTACAATTGTCCCATCTGGGAATGTCCATTGTGCATCCTTTTCAGCATCGCGTCCATTGGCCCATGCCAGACCAGCTACTGCGTCGTTTCCAGGATCACCAACATTTCTTTTTGCGGTAACGGTAATCGTAACGGATTTTGCAGTCAATAATCTGCGGGTCCATCCCTGAGTATCAAAAGGCGTCCACTCTTCTACTCCGTTGTCAAAGCTGACGCTGAACGATTCGCAATCAGCGATCGTCTTCATAACTGCAGTTGCTCCACTCGATGCAGTATCGATCTGGAATTGATTTTCATAACAAGGATACACACCTGTTTTAGCTGGCATACCTATTCACCTTTTCCTTTCTTTTCGTAAATAACAGCCACTTCAATGACCATTTCATAGATACCGGAATCATCCGTTCCGACATCCTGAATATCATACAGCGGCTGAATAAATTTAATTACCTGATCATTTATAGTTACATTATTGACCCGTCTGAGGGCTTCAAATAAGGCTACGGCGGCTTTTTCTGTATCCCTTGGAGATTTGTTCCAATGGACCAATAAAGTCACGTATTTCGTGCCGTAGGATTCCAAAGACGGCCCTCCGATAGCAGTTCGATAAGCGTACTGATGTTTGCTGTTATATACACCGATGGACCGCCACTCTTTGTCAGGAAGTTTGCCCATGTATACATGTTCACCCAGCTTTAGGGATGCAATGTAGTCTCTTATATCTGCCAGTGTCATACTCCGGTCAACCTCCTGTAGTTCTTTTTATAAGCATCAATCGCAAAATCAGACTTTTTCCCACCCGGCTCCCAATCTTCAAACCATTTGCCCTTAGCATTCGGATTTTCGTCTGTCCTGAAATCATATTCAGGGTGAAAATATAAACGCCGAGCATATGGCGCGCTGTGCACCAGCGCGACCTTCCCTGACGCCGACTGGCTGTCATCCACAAAAAATGCTTCATTTTGTAGGTTTCCGGTGTCCCTTGGAACCACCTGGGACTGCACAACCTCTGTATGTAACGCCTCTGCCGTCTGTTCCAGGGCTGTCACCTGGGCTTTAGTCAACTGTCGGATTTTTGGCATGTTGAGTTTGACTTTTGAATTAACCTTAATCATATCAGCATCACCTCGGTGAAATTGACGGTGCCATCAGGATTGCGGGCCTTGGTGCCCTGCAAAATGCGCCGCTTTGCGCCACGCACTATCGCATCTCCGCCAGATATGACTGGCAGCTGCGGACACGCATCACCTTGGATCAGTGCGGACCCGGTGATCTCCACCAACTTCTTCTCCGCCGTCAATACCGTCCGGGCCTTGTCCTGATAATTGCATTTTCCATCATACACCACAGATTCCAGGGGCTCTCCATACTCGTTAAGGCCCTCTCTGGTAATCTCCAGATGGATGTCTGTCTGGCAGAACTGTTCCAGCACCAAACATGGATAATTCATGATATCACCTCAACAATCGGCAGCATAAACCGGTCTGGCTCAGCTGCTCATACACGTCTCGCCTCATGGGGATGCCCTTCTGGGTAGTCACATTCCAGGACTCTCCGAACTGCATGGACACGCCATTGATACTGTATCCGGACAGGATCATGTCAAAAATCTCCCGATTCTGGTATTCAAAATCCGCCTGCTGGCAGCACACCTCCTGAATCAACTCCCTCTGGAAAGAGGTAAGGCCGGAAATTCCCTGTCCCACAATACGGTTGTAGGTCAGGGAATCAATATGGCGGGATGCCTGTGTTAGATATCGCTTAATATTGTCCGCCGGTAGTATGGTGCCTTGATACACATCCGTATAGTAGGCAACATCCGCATATGGTTCATAAACCATATCACTCACCGGCTTTCTTACCTGCTGGCTTTTTTTCCTCCTTCAGAGATAGCTCCTTCTCTAATTCGGATTTCTCCACCTGCAGGTCCGCGCACAGCTCCTGCAGGCGCTCGATCTCCTTCACCGCTTTCATATGATCGTCATAGGGTACAGTCTTTCCGCGCCCATATACGATCACATTCCCGTCATCGTCCAGGATGTCAAAGCCAGCCTCCTGATAATGCTTCTTCTGGGATTCATCGATTGTATATTCCCGATTGCCTTTTGTCGCTCTCATATCATGCACCTGCCTCTACATTCATTGCACAACCTTCGACCTTTTTCTCAAGTAGGAAGAGGTCTCCATAATTACGGTTCTGATACAGATATCCGTCTGCTGTCCGGCTATCAGTACCAGGGGTAAACAACTTAATGTAACTATATTTGTCACGGCATACCACACAGGATGTATGGATCAGGATCCAGTTAATCTGTTTTGCGTCTGCCGCTACTGTACAGCCATTCGTAAAGTCATACTTTGTTTTCATGCGGGCCGCCGGCACCATCTTTATTGTGACATCATCCAGGCTGTGTACCTTGCGGTTAATCGTAGACGGACTGGTTACCGTCATTACCCGCTGAATCCCATCCGCTTCTTTTACGATTTTATTCATGGTAGGAGTCACATACAGAATACGTCCTTCTTCCGGCACACCCGCCTCATCCATACGAGCCATTTCCTCATCGAATGCCTCTAAGAAGTTCGCGGCCGTAATGACATCCGTGTTAATCCGACCGGAATAGGTGGTAAGCTCAGCATGGAGTTTTGAAAACCTGTAGGAATCCTTTTCCGGAATTGCCTGTGTCGTCTCAAACTCATTCTGGATATTTGCTACAGACAAGGTAAGGTTTGTCTCGTCGATGTCCATCGGATCCACCCAGAACTCAATATCTCTATCATGCTCCAGCTTCTTTGGAATCCAACTGTTGCTCAGCGTTCCGGTGTTGAATCCAGGAGTCCTGGTATGGTCCTTGTAACCGGATACTGTCATGGTGGGAAGTTTAATCGTCTGTGCGTTAATAAACTTCACCTGCTGATTGCTCTGTGCCAGTGTGTCAGAGCATAACTCCTTTGCATATTTCTGCTGCAGAAGTTGTGTAAAGGTTGTTGCATAATCATATGCTGCCATTTTTTAGTTCCTCTCTTTCTTAAAGTCCAAACGCCTTTTTCAGGGCGTCATCTGTTGTCTGTTGCTGCCCCGCTCCTCCGGAAGCTCCTACCTGTACAAAGCCTGCCTGTCCTGTGGGTGCAGGTTTCAGAGCGGGCACATCTTCCAGTACCTTGTTCAATGCGTTCTTAAGGTTATCCTCATTAATTTTACCATCCTGTCCCATCGCCTGACTAAGGTCCGCCATTTTAAGTACATATGGGATGGTCCTTGCATCTAACCCAAGTCCGACCGCCGCCATCATTGCAGCGTTATCAATCATGGCCTTCTGGGCCGCTGCCTGGGCCTGTGAAAGCTGTGTCTGTAGCGCTCCAACATCCGGTGTATTATCCGCCTGTTGCTGCTTGAAAGTGGCAATAGCCTGGTCCATCTGATCTTTGGTAAGTCCCTGCTGTTTCAGATATCCCTTGATCACAGATTCCTCGGTTGCTGCCTGCTTCCCCGCTACTAACTGTGCAATCTTATCGTAGTCTATCTGCGGTGTCTGGGCCTGTCCGCCTGCTGGTGGCTGGGCCGGCTGATTCTGCTGCTGTCCTCCTGCCGGAGGTTCGGTCCCTGGTTCAGCAAATAACTGCAGGTTCATAGGTAATATTCTGTTTTTCATTTCTTCGTCTCCTTTTACAGTTTTAAGTGTGTCTCACGATACAGTTTTACGGGTGTCTCCCTGACAGTTGTTGTCCCGGTGTCTCCGTGTAGTTTTAAGCCTTCGGGCATAAAAATAAGACGCATGACCCCGCGCCTCAAAGGAAGATGACCGAATCACCTCCTGAAAATGAACACAAAAATACCACCGGCCATTTCTGACTGGTGGTATTCAAAACAAACATTGATCGATAAGGTCCTTGTTTCTAAGCTTCCTGAGCCATCTGGTGGGGATTCCCTCATATCCGTATACGATTCCCGCCAATGCTCCTGCAACAGCTGCGGTAGTATCTGTGTCTTCACCTAGATTCACAGCTGCCAAAACACATTCTTCGTAAGATTCTGTATGTGCTAAGCACCAAAGCGCCGCCTCTAAAGTGTGCACAACATATCCTGTTGACATGATCTCTTTTCTTTCCAGATCAGAAAGGAAATTCAACCTTTTGAACGGTTCTTCACAATGCAGATCCCACAAAATGGAATGGATGGAATTTCCGCTCAAAAGCTCCCTGGCTATCAGCACATATATTCTGCAGGCCAGCAAAGATATTTCGTGAGCATGCGTCAATCTTGATACATTATCGACCGCACTATCCTGCACATCAAGAAATGCAAGTGGTATTATCCGCATTAAGGACCCATTCCCATTAGACCGAACGGTCTTTTCTCCGCATTGTAAAGGAGCGATACCATTCCCGTATCTTTGCAAAGCCCTCGCCGTCGTCAAGCCGATATCAAAGACAGATCCACCGGCTGTATATGCTCCATGACTATACCATTGATAAAACCGATCCATGATGTCGGGATAGTCAACTCGGCCCTTTTCTTTAACAGAAGCACAAGTCGCCAATATCATACTGCTGTCATCTGACCAGGTTCCAGGCGGCTGATCATGCGACCCATACCCGACCATATCCGATGCTCTAAAACAATCTCTTGAAAGGAATTCAAAAGGGACCCCCAAAGCGTCCCCGACAATTGCACCATATATCGCATCTTTTAATCTCCGCATCCTACCTCTTCTCTCTACACATCCAGATTCATCCGGATCCAGGCTTCGCTTTTTCCCTGCCTGCGCGCATCCTCGATCTCCTTCTTTAACCTTTCATCTTGAGACAGTTTTTCAGCTTCCTTTTTCCCTTTTTCCTCTTTGTTCATCTAACCGCCTCCTTCTATTCAACACGCATGTTTTCACGTATATATTATATCATATTTTCTATTATAAAGCAAATCAATGGCTTTGACCGATAAGCAAAAGAACTATCTCCGAAATCTGTCCATCACTGTTTGTCTTTACCTCTTTTATCTTCATTTTTGATCCCCGCTGGACGATCAGCTCTGCTTCACTCCCGACATATGACGCTTTTTGGATACCATCCCATGTCCCATTACTGTTTGTCCCTCCATAGCTCGAAAATGGCTCCGCGTAAATGGCCCGAGTTCCTTTAGGCAGACATATCTTCAGATCAATACCTGAAAAACCTGCATCGTTTGCAACGCCAGTGGAGAGGAATCCTTTTTCCTCGCACACTTTGTTTACCAGGGTGTCAAGAACGCTCTTGTCATTTAAACTACTCGCATCCACTTTTAAGAGTCCAGACAGACCATTGATACTCACGCCGCGGCGTACCCATATGTCATCTTCTAATCGACTTTTTTCCAACGCCGATGTCAAATCGTCAATATACTTCTGGATTTCCTTCGTAGGGGCGGCTCCTTCTCTCAGAGCCTTATTTATTTCTATGTAATTGGACCCGGTATATCTCCACAGAGCTTTTTTCTCATGCTCGCTTAAAGACTTCCATATAGATTCAGTCTTTGGCCTATGGTAGGAATCTGCCTCTGATCTATCTGAAAAATCAATTGCTTGGTCCATTAAATTTGTATCTCTTTTTTCTGACCAAGCCAGGGATTTTTCCTGATTGATCCGGCGATCTTCCTGGTCAATCAGATACTTACTCAGCCGATCTGCTCTTTCTTTTTGCCTTTCTATATATTGCTGCTGCGCCTCCTGCTTATTCTGCTCCTCGATTTCTTCTAATTCTGTCCGGGTAAATTTATCGTCTGGCGGAGTGCTGATACCATCGAAATATGTTGTATGGCTGTCCTTGCATCGTGGATGGTACAGGCCCGCAGCAATAGCCGTGCTCATGAGTGGATATTTTCCATCTTTTCGGCTCCCGCCGCTCCACACATCATCAATCAGTATCTTTCCTACCCAGGGGAGACACTTGGGACAGGGATTGCCACGCTTGTTTATAATGACTGTGGATATCCCCCATTCCTGACGCTTTTGACCCTCCCCCTGAAGATATGCCCGTTTGGATGCTGTTCGAATTGCCATGTCTGCATAATCAGCCAATGTATGCCTGGCGCCGTTGGCATACTGGACACAGTTCAGGCCGGCAGAAAGAAAATCTTTCGTGGCCATATCCACAGCTTTTTCGTAGGTGCCAGCCCCCGTATTTGCATATACCTGAGCATTATATATAACTTTTCGATATTGGTCATTGGCCATCCGTAGCACTGCTGTCTCGGCTTTTTGTATATCATTAGTCGTGGCATTGATCAAGGCATTAAGTTTACGATCGTTAAGCTTAAAAAACTCTGCGGCAGCTCCTGGGCTAACTTTTTTTGCCGGAAAACCCTTCTTTATGGCGTTCAATATAGCAATTTCCTGGCTCATCTCGCCTTCTGTCTTTGCAATCTGAATCAGTTCTCCAATCTTCCCATTGATGTCTCGAAACTGTTTTCCATATTTCTTTCGGTTCACTTTTTTGTACTGTGCTAGGGATTTTAGTTGCTCTGCCTGCCACATACTCCACTGTTTATCTTCTTTGATCTCTTCTACCTTATGACGGCGCATGTTGTGGATCATGGAGGCCATCAGTTCATCCTCTATGGCTGAAAAAGCCGCACCAATGTCGTAACTGTCATTAATCTTCGCCATCGGTTATCACCTGTCTTTTAATATTCTCAGCCATCCGCAAACACCGTTTTGAATTCTCACATCGGATTTCATGACAAGCTTTTGGATGATTAGTCATCAGCCCTTCATCAATAGTCTCCACCTTCGCTTCAAAGTCCGGGCAATAGGCGCAAAAATCTTGGAGCAATAACGCATATCCTGGAACATCCACAAACCTCACCTCCCATTGGCCATCACCTTAAATCCTTGAGACTTATAATCCCGTGTCATAGCTTTGAGCTGTGTGATACTTTTGCATTTATCAAATTTTAATTCTGCGTAATCATTCTTTTCCAGCGCGTATATTCCCAGCGGCACCTGTTCCTTCGCTATCTCCAGAAGACCCTGGTACTCCTTCCGGCTCATCCGGTACAGCCGTTTTCCCACTTTGACCTTCAATAACACTCACTCCTTCCAGATTCATCCCCGGTTCTTCCACATCTGCGATCCCCTGCTCTGCTTTCAACCGCTGAATCTCTTCCTGCTTGCAGTGTTCGTCCAGGGTATCACCATACAGCTCCTCAACAACACGCTCTATGCTCATGATCCCCTGGGTCTTCGCTTTGCCGATAGTCTCTACTTGTGATTCAAATGAGGGATTGGCGTATTCTCCGAATGGTATATTGACTTCCACCTCTTCGACCGGCTTCCCGATCAGGATGTTGTACGCATTAATACATGTGGATACTAGCTCTGGTAATGTCTCCTGAAAGGCTTCCACAATGGCATTACGGGTGTACAAGGTAGCCTTTTCCTTCTCCCTTTGTGCTTCCGCATTATCTAGCTTCTTGACATCAATACCGATAGTAGAAGGGCTTATGATTCCCTGCAAACACAGGTCCAGCGCCGTCGAATAAGACGCTAGATAGCTGTCATGAGGAATTGCCGGCTGAACCACATCTACAATCCCGTCTTTATCTTCCGAAAACCCTCCGCGGACTTTAACAAAACTATTGTCAAACGCATTCGGAGCCATCATTTCTCCAGTTGTTGGATTTTTGGGTATTAAATCCTCGGGCATATATTTTGTTGCACGCCCTTTTCTTAACGCATCCATCCACTGTGACCAAGCCTCATCAAACGCATCGAAACTATCCAGTTTGCCATCAAAAAGAGAGCCTCCACGGCCCTCAAATTTTGTGCTCTCGTATATTTTTAGTGGCACAGCCAGTATCACTGACTCATCAAATTGCCAGTCAGCAATATTTTTGGTGGTCTCAATGGTCTTAATATCAACCATTGTATCACCACGATAGAGCTCATTATGAATATACCCGTACCCATAATGCTCATACAGGATATACTCCTGCCTGTGGTCACTGTACGGCGTCTTAAACACGACCTCTTTTAAACGGCCGCGTTCCTGAATTATCTCAATGCGGTCACCGGGATACCATTCTAAAATCGGGTATTGGCTCAGGGCAGTGTCAATCGTCACTTTATAGGCACCATCACCCACCACCAGCATGTCTTTCAATGACTTTTCCAGAGCCTTGCGGAACTTGTTTTCCTTCTCGATTTCTTTCCACGCAGCTTCATGGGAGCCGCTCTCGAACTCAAAATCGTTCATATCTTCCAGGATAATCCCGGTTAAAATCCGCACAATCAACCCAGGAAGCCCAGTATGTATCTTACGCATCTCCATGCCGGGGGTGCACTTGGATGCCCAGAACTTGTATTTGTCTGCATACTCCTGGGATTGCTGGTAAAACTGCTCTAATTCGTTTCCGTCTCCACGATACCATATGCGGTTACGTATGGCAGATAGCTCAAAATCCACGACCGCCTGTATCTGTATACTGTATGAGCTGGACGACTGGATCTGCAGCCAACTACGGATCCCTCTTTTTACATTTTCACTCATTTTCTTTATCAGCCCCACTTTCTCACGCTCCTAACATATACATAGTCTCAGCCACTCCAGTTGTACAGTCTGGTGCATCATCGTGCCTGTTGTCGCCGTCCCGTTGGTAGCGAACCATCGCCCTATAGTAATCTGGCCACTTATGCATCCAGTTGGACGGATATATCACATGTTCCATTACCCATGTTGCATTGGACAGAATCCTCGCCTTTTTGTTTTTAGATTGATGGAACCACTTGATTACAGTCGTTAAATTTTTGAGCTGCTCCTCTGAGATCCGCTTTACATTCCGGGCAAATCCCGATCCACCATTATTGCTCTCTATTCTTGATCGATTGACGGAAAACTCTTTAAACCGCTTCGCAACCTCTGGCTCCGTAACCTCCATCCCCTGTTGTGTATAATACACATCCAGTACATATGCCTCTCTCAGATACGCACCCCAGATAATCGTGCACAGATAATCGCTGCCCTCGTCTGCTGTATCTGTGTAACTATAAATACCCTCAAACAGGCTGTTTCCCTCTATATCTACGGGCAGCCTGTCATAAGTCTTAAAGCTGGTATACAGTCTCCCCTTAAGGTCAATCGGCTCCTGCTGATAGTTGGCGGAGGCAATGTCCTCGCCCATTGCTGCAATCTTATTCATGTATGACTGATAAGAAAGGATCTCTGGGCAAAGCATATGCTGAGTATCTTTGTCAACCAAGGCCCGCATACAGATATGCCGGACTCTGATTCCCTGCTCTCTGTAATGTTCCAGGGCGCGTCCTGCCAGATCATCAGAAGCCCATCTAGTCATGATAATAATAATCTTGCCGCCCTCTTCCAAACGAGACAGCATCGTATCTGTAAACCAGGACCAGTGCTTTTCCTTGGTCAGCTCATTGTTTGCCTCTTCGGCATTCTTGATAAGGTCATCAATAATCAGCAGGGAAGCGCCAAATCCTGTGGCCGTACCGGTTGGAGAAGTCGCCAGGTAATTATTGTATCCACCTTCCAGACTCCATAGATTCATGGCTCCATCCCCTCGCTTTATACGTACCCCAGGAAAAATATCTGAAAAAATGATCCTGTCTGAATCAGATTTTTCTTCCATGATGTCATTCCTGACATTTTTACTGAACATCGTGGATAGTGTCTCATTGTATGAGCCTGTAATAATCTTCTGCATCTGATCGTTGCCCAGCACCCATTCAACCAGCAGGCCGGCTGTACGGCTCTTTCCATGTCTGGGCGGCTCATTTACAATCATCACGTTGTCATCGGACTGAATAAAGTCCTGGAACTCATTGCAGAGATCAACAAGATACTTTCTTTCCTCCTTGTAGAAGTCCGGAGCCTTCAAATTACAATAAAAAAAGAACTCGCGTCTTGCAAGTTCTATCTTTGCTCCTTTTACAATCTGGTCTCTATCCATCCCGAATCAGCTTCTTTAATTCTTCTGTGGTAAGTCCTGCATATGGATTATTACTGTCTACCTGACCAGATAATTCCACTTTATCCTTAAACATTCCAAGATGTTTGCCAAGAAGTTCTAATGCCTTGAGTTTATCTGCAACCTTATATTTTTTGATATATCCGGTGAATTCCTTATCATCTCCAGATCCGTCATAGATGTCCATCACATCCAAGCCAGCAATACAGGCTGCGGTCTCGTTATCCAGACTAACAATATCCAGTGGTTTACCATTCTCATCAAATAATTTACGGATATCAAAAAATCCCAGCTTCGCCAACTCCCGTAACACCTTGTCTTGAGTTATCTCGGTTCGTTTGGCACGATCATCCATGCGTTTCTGGATATACTCCGCGACCTTAACATTTCTTAACAATCTCGCACCTGCTGCTGCGGCAGTATCATCACTTTTGATTCTCGGATATGCAGCTTTGTAAGCCCGAGTGGCATTCAGATCAACAAGATACTCGTCTGCAAAGATATTCTGTTTTTCTGTCAATTCCATTCAGGCTCACCTTCTTTCCTCGGTCTATAACAGCTCCCAAATCTTCTCAATCAGTTTCAAAAAATGATATGACGCACCGCTTCCGCAGGTATGCCGTCTGCCCATCATCCGCACTGATCATGATAAACGTATCCTGCGGGATAAAGTCATCCGCCATGACCCATGCAAATATATCCATCGGCACATCGGCCACGTAACAGCTCCCGTCTGTCATATAAATATTGATCATATCCGCTCCTGCAATGAATGCAATCAAAAAGCACCCGGCCGCAGCCAAGTGCTCTGTCATCCCGGAGCCCGGGACCTGCAGCTTAAAGTCTATGCGCTGCCGACTTGATCCAGCCACCGGGGTTTGACACCCGGCAGCCGTTAAAAGGAGGGGGAGGTCATCTGTTCT
>CABJAB010000009.1 GCA_902363445.1 Lachnospiraceae bacterium | reverse complement strand
TTTGAACGGTGCGGGAAAATGGAATCACACCAATAGCGTCCAGACCCGTTCTTTGATCCAGTAAGTGATCTGGACATCCCGTATGTAATTTTCAAAAATCGCGCTGCACTTGAACACCAGCTTAAATGTGATCTTGATAGGATAAGGCCGGCAGTAGTGCACCGATGATACGGTGATGTCCTTATCCTGGTATCTAAAATACAGGGGCTTAATGCCGCCTTCAGAATTAAACGATGCGATCACAGGGATGATGGTCTCGACGGTATCGTCTATCTTTTCTTCAATATCTTTTGGGGGATTGTAAAACGGCATACGGGTGGCTCCTTTCACTGGATTCTAAGACTATTATCGAACAAACGTTTGCAAAAATCAAATGGGAATAACTGGATAGGAGAGATAGATGAATAAGCAAAAAGAGATAAGGTCTACTGGCAATCCCGACTTTTCTGATTCGCTTACAAAAGAGATAATTGAATATATGGCACGCAAAGGGCGAGAAGCAAAGTTACAAGGAAAAGGAATGAGAGATAAGAAATACTGCTGTACCTGTCGCCATTGCGACAAATACCACGGCACATGCTACAACATGGACAGTGACCATTGTGCGGACTTGCGGAGATCGGATGATAGCTGCGAAAAGTGGGAAGCGGAATAACCGGAGACATGAGGGGAGGAGACAAATTGACAATTGATGAAAAAAAAGAGTATTTAAAATCCTATCAGAAATTGAAAAGGGAAATAGTGTCTTTGGAAGATGAAAAAAGGGAGCTTCGGACGAACAGGATGTTTCCCAGCGTCAACAATGATGGGATGCCAAAGGCTTCCGGCACCACGGATTTGTCCGGATATGCGGCTGACCTGGACAGGCTGGATAGGCTGATACAGGCAAAGACTTGGGGACTTATCAATCTACAGCACAGCATAGAGCTATCAATTCAAGCCGTGGAAGATGCGACAGAGCGGTCCTTGCTGAGACACAAGTATCTTTGCGGGAAGACCTGGGAGCAGGTTTGTGTGATTATGGATTATGAATGGGCACAGATACACAGGATACATGCAAGGGCACTTAGAAACTTTGATAAGATGATATAGAATGATATATATGCCTTATGTTATGCTGTATATGTGGAGTTTTGAAGAACAGATGACCTCCCCTTCCTTTTAACGGCTGCCGGGCCTCAAAACCCGGTGGCTGGATCAAAGTTCTCACGAGCTTTATGGATTGAGCCAGGGATAATGAAGCACTTAGCTATGGCTGGGTGCTTTTTCATTTCATACTCTCTGGCTTCGGTGAAAAACAGACGGAGCCAGACCTCCTCATAACATGCGGCCCGCAAAGGATAAAGGCGGGACAATCTATAGCCAGATATGGCAGCAGGTATATCATATGTTTGATTATTACGGGGGAAAGTGGAAAAGGAAACGAGAACATATCTTAAGGCTTGACGGATATCAGTGCCAGGTGGCGCGGATGTACGGCAAGCGGCAGCAGGCTAACACTGTGCACCATATCTATCCTGCTGACGAATATCCGGAATATGCCTGGTGCGATTGGAACCTGATAAGCGTAAGCCAGGGAGGACATAACAGACTGGAGAATCGGAAGACTGGGGAACTTACAAAGGAAGGGGTTGCGTTACAGAAAAGAACCATTCCGGGAGTGGACTGGAGGAAACGGAAAAGGTATCCCCCCCACTTATGAGTGATGGATCATGTCATTTTTCTACTGGACAGGGTAACTGTTTCCAATAGAGCGGATCTGTGAAAATAAATTCCCACAGAAGCGAGGTGAGACAGAATGAGTGAAAACAAAGAGCGGCACATACCACAACGTCAGACGATCATAGACCGGACGGTCAGATATATGAAGGAGCTTGGCACGTACCGGACGCAGTATAAACAAGTTATTGAGATCTATGCTGACATGATGTATCAATATAACTTTCTGAGCAGGGAGTTTGAAAGGAGCGGATTTTCAGTTTCTGTCGGTACGGAACGAAGCGGGGGTAAAAAAAGTCCGATTCTCGTAAGCCTGGAAAATCTGAGAAAAGATATCGGCACATATTCTGACAAGCTGATGCTGAACGCAAAGACCTATAATGCTGAAATAGAAAAGCCACAGGAAGAAAAATCGGCGTTTGCTGAATTGCTTGCAAAACAGAAGAAGTGATTGAATGAATTTAGACCATATTGATTCCAGGTATTTTGATACAGCATTAAGGTATGCGGAAGATATCGCAAGTAAGAAAGTGCTGGCGAATGAAGATAGGGCGCTGGCATGTAAGCGGTTCCTGAATGACCTGAAAAGAAATGATTTGGATTTTAGGCAGGATGAATTTGAATTTGTGATTGATCTTATAGAAGGTGCAATCCATCATGTACAAGGCGAAGATAAAAACGGAATCAGCTATAAAGGCAAGCCGATGATCCTGACGGACTGGCAAAAGTTCGTCACAGTAAACCTCTTTGGATTTTATCAGAAAGGAACAAATATACGACGCTTCAACGAGGCGATGATCTTTTTGCCCAGAAAGCAGGGTAAGACTTCATTCTCTGCAGCGATTGCCGAGACAAAAAGTGTTCTAGATCGGATGTCCGGCGCAAAAACATATATCGTAGCCAATTCCGTCAAGCAGACGATGGAATCTTTTGGGTTTCTGAGAGATAATTTAGAACCACTACGCCGGGATGTAAAGAGATTGAGAATTCGAGACAATAATCAGGAACACAGCATTGACATAGATTTTGGAGACGGAAGTGCGGAAATATACGCGATCGCCAATCAGGAAGATAAGCTGGATTCTTTGAACTGTAATTGCCTGATACTGGATGAATTGCATTCATGGAAGCGGGCCGGATCCAAAAAATATACCCTGATGAAAAACGCCATGAAAGCGTATCGTAACAAACTATTGATTGGTATTTCTACTGCTGGAGATATTCCTGATGGGTTCTTGGCAAATAGGATACAGACATTACACAAGGTATTAAATGGAACCATCACAAACAAGGCGTATGATTCTTATTTTATTTTTATTTGCAAAGCGGATCAAAATACGGATGGAGACGTCATCAATGCGTCGGGAAAAGTAACAAGTATTGATGATCCGGAAGTGCTGCAGATGTGTACTCCGTCAATCGGTGTAACAGTAACCTTTAACGAACTTCTGGATGATGCAGCCCAGGCGGTGAACGAACCGCAGCTCCGAATGGAGTATTTGAATAAGACTCTGAATATATTCACGAACGAGCTAAGAGCCTACTTTAATATCAATGAGTTTATCAACTCGGATAATAAATATAATTGGACGCTGGAAGAGCTGGCAAAGCTTCCGATCAAGTGGTATGGGGGAGCTGATCTTTCAAAAATGCACGATCTTACTGCAGGATCACTATACGGAAATTACAAAGGGATTGATATCTGCATCTCTCATGCTTTTTTTCCTGTGGTTGCTGCACACTTAAAGGCAGAAGAGGACGGGATTCCATTATTTTGGTGGAAGGACGAAGGGTGGCTTACGATGTCCAATACAGAAACAGTGCTGTATGATGACGTTGTAAACTGGTTTATCACAATGCGTAATATGGGATTTAAAATAAAGATCGTTGGTTTTGATAAAAAGTTTGGACGTGAATTTTTCATGAAGATGAAACAAGCCCACTTTAAGATCGTTGACCAGCCGCAGCTATACTACGTGAAATCAGAAGGATTCCGGCGCATAGAATTTATGACAAAAAATAAGCGGTTCTATTATTTGCATAGTGCGGCTTATGAATATTGCGTACAGAATGTACGCGCAATTGAAAAGACAGATGACATGATTCAGTATGAAAAGCTGGACGGGGACGGAGGCTTTAAAAGGATTGACCTTTTTGATGCTTCCGTTTTCTCGTGCTGTCAGATGTTGAAAGATATTGAAAAACAAGGAAAGACGGAAGGATGGTTAGATGGGTAAGAAGAAAGAAAAGAAGAATTATACGAGGGATAAGCCACAGCAAAGAAGCACAGAGTCTTTTCTCTGCACGATGGAGGCATATGAAACACTTTGTGCTGGAGAATATACAAGGCTGTCAGACAATCCAGAGATCAAGGCGGCGGTCAACAAGATCGCAGATCTTGTGTCCAGCATGACCATCCATTTGATGGAGAACACAGAAAAAGGGGATATCCGGGTCAAGGATGAGCTTGCGAAGAAGATCGACATCAATCCAAACCCCTATATGACCAGAAAAACGTTCCTGTCGGTTATCGTCCGGACCCTGCTTTTAGAGGGGGACGGGAACTGCTTTGTATATCCGAGAACAAAAAATGGATTACTTGAAGAGCTGGTCCCTCTTCCTCCGGGAAACGTTTCCTGCGTGCCGGATGGATACGGGTATCAGATTCTATATAATGGAATTGCATATAGTCCGGAAAACATGCTTCACTTTGTGATGAACCCGCGGGCAGATTACCCGTGGATGGGGGAAGGATACCGGGTAAATTTAAAGGATGTCGCCAATAACTTAAGACAGGCTGCGAAGACAAAAAAAGGATTCATGGAGAGCAAGTGGAAACCATCTTTGATCGTAAAGGTGGATTCCACGGCGGACGAATTTTCGACACCAGAAGGAAGGAGAGAGCTACGGAAACAGTACCTGGATACTTCGGAGGCAGGAGAGCCGTGGATGCTGCCGGCAGAGATATTCGATGTCCATGAGATAAAACCCCTGTCGCTGCAGGACCTGGCAATCAATGATGCGGTGATGTTAGATAAAAAGACGGTGGCTGCCATATTGGACGTGCCACCATTCATTGTTGGAGCCGGAGAGTATAACAAGGATGTATGGGATAACTTTATCAGCACAAAGATAAAGACTTTCTGCAACGGCATCGAGCAGGAGCTAACAAAAAAACTCCTGATAAGCCCGCGCAGGTATTTCCGGTTCAATGCCCGTTCCCTTTATTCTTACGACATCGAGAAACTGTCAAACGTTGGATGTAATCTTTATACCCGCGGCCTGATGGAAGGAAACGAAGTGAGAGAGTGGATCGATATGCCGCCGAAGGAAGGGCTGGATAAACTGGTCATCCTGGAAAATTATATCCCGCAAGGGATGATAGGAGATCAAAAGAAATTGATACAGAATGGAGGTGGGGAAGATGGATCATGAAAGAAAGATGCGGCAGATCCGCTGTGCGTTATCTAAATTCGAAACAAGAGCAGAGGAATCCGGCGATCTCTTCATCTCCGGATATTTTTCGGTATTCAATTCGCCTTATGAATTGTGGCCGGGGGCAACGGAGAGCATAGCGCCGGAAGCATTTGACGAGACTTTGTCTGGCGATATCAGAGCGCTGATCGATCACGAAACGCGCTTGGTTCTCGGAAGGACAAAGGCCGGGACCCTTGTCTTAAAAATAGACAGCCGCGGATTATGGGGTGAGATCAAGATCAATCGGAACGATATCGATGCCATGAACCTGTATGAGCGGGTGAAACGCGGGGACGTTGACCAGTGTTCTTTTGGATTTGATATCTTGGATGAAGGGGAAGAATTTGACGAAGCGACTGGACATATTCATTGGACCATCCGAAAGGTAAGACTGTATGAGGTTTCGGTGGTCACATTCCCGGCATACGAAGAGACAAGTGTATCGTCCAGGAAAGAACGATATGAAACGATAAAAAAGAGAAGTCTGGAGGCCTGGAAGGTCCGGACGATAGCAAGATTGAAAGGAGAACGAGATGGCGCTTAGAGCATTGATCTTGAGAAATAAGCTGGATGCAAAGAAAAAACAGTTGGAGGAGCTCCGGAAAAGGGACCCGGATTTTGAAAAGAGGGAGAAGGAACTGTCTGACGCGATCGGAGAGATGACAGAAGAGACATCCGAAGAGGACCGGAAGACAGTGGAAGGAAAGGTAGAACAGTTTCAACAGGAAAAAGACGGTCATGATAAGAGTAAATCTGACCTGGAAGCGGAGATCTCTGACATCGAGAAGGAGATCGAAGAAGAGGAACGGAAAGTACCGGCGCCGGAAAAACCGGAAGAAAGGGGAATGAAAGTGGGACACACAATGGAAAACAGAACAAAATTTTTCGGGATGAGCATCCAGGAGAGGGATGCTTTTTTTATGCGTGAAGATGTAAGTGGATTTTTATCTGAGGTACGGACCTGCATCAAGGAAAAGCGGGCGATCACCAACGTTGGCTTGACTATTCCTGACGTGATGCTCCCGCTTCTCAAGGAAGTCGCACAGAATACCTCTAAGCTGATCAAGTATGTGAACCTTAAGCCGGTCAAAGGAAAAGCAAGACAGAATGTTATGGGCACCATCCCGGAGGGGATCTGGACAGAGATGATCGCAAAACTCAATGAACTGGAACTGGTATTTAATAACGTTGAGGTGGATGGTTATAAGGTAGGCGGGTTCTTCGCGGTGGCGAACTCCATCTTAGAAGATAACGACGTGAACCTTGCCACCGAATTGATCACAGCCATCGGAAAATCCATCGGAAAAGCAGTAGACAAAGCGATCGTATACGGGACCGGGACGAAGATGCCACTTGGGTTCGTGACCAGACTGGCACAGGCCACGAAACCTAGTGACTATTCTTCTACCGCCAGAGAATGGAAAGCCTTAAATACTTCAAATATCGTAAAGATGACAGTAAAGACAGGGACCGCACTGTTTAAGGATATCGTGACAAATTCTTCTGTCGCAGACAGTAAGGATTATTCCGATGCGTCCCTGGTCTGGATCATGAATAAAAAGACGCACAACAAGCTTTTGGCGGAGTCTATCGGAGCCAATATGAATGCAGCCATCGTGGCGGGGATGAACAGCGCTATGCCCATTGTCGGCGGGACCATTGAGGAACTGGATTTTATGTCGGATGATGATATCGCGTTTGGATACCTGGATCTGTATCTTTTGGCGGAACGGTCCGGGACAGTCCTGGCGCAGTCGGAGCATGTGAGATTTTTAGAGGACCAGACGGTGTTTAAGGGTACAGCCAGATATGACGGGACCCCAGTCATCGCGGAAGCCTTTGGGATCTTAAACATCAATAATACGGCCCCGGCAACCACAAAGACCTTTGCAGCGGATGCGGCAAATACACCGGCAGAGAATGGAGCAGTTTAAAGGAGCGATAAGGGATGAACGATACAAGGCTTGTGATCTTAAAGAATGACCTTCAGATGCTGACGGATTCCAACGATACATATTTAAACACGCTAATTAGCATGGCGGAGAGGTTTATAAAAGAGATGGGAGTCAAGCTGGTCGATGGGGATATCGAGGATGATGGGCTTGTGTCAATGTATGCGGCATGGTTATTCCGGAAACGGGCGGAGAGTGAAAACGCTATGCCGCGGATGCTCCAATACGCACTCCGAAACCGGCTGATGTCAGAAAAAATGAAGGTGAAAAAATGACGTTTGACGATGGGATACTAAAGATCTATCAAGTGAAGAACGTATCCGAAGCCGGGGCAATGCCGAGACAAAAACTTGTAAAAGCGGGAGCGTACCACTATGGATCCGATACGGTCTATTACAAACGCTATTATACAGCCAAACAGGCAGGCTATCAGGCCGACACAATGGTCCATATCTGGTATGCCCCGGAGATCGAGAGCCTGGATATCGTAGTGCTGGAGGATGGAGATCAGTATAAGATTGCGCAAGTCCAGCACGGAAAGGAAAAAGGACTGAGAGTCACATGGCTGACATTAGAAAGGCTGATGGAAGATTATGAGTATGCAGGAGACGCTTAAACAGATACCGGCCGCCCTTCTCAATGTGATGCCGGACGTATATCACTATACCGCACCGGGAAAAGAGGACAGATATCTTGTCTGGGCAGAGGATATGGAATCGGATTCCCTTTGCGGGGATAACCGAAAGGACGTGCAGGTGATCCAGGGCACCGTGGACCTTTATACCAAAACAGAACATGATCCGGCTGTGGATAAAGTCCAAAAGCAGTTTGAGACGGCGGAGATCCCCTATACACTGAACAGCGTCCAGTATGAGGAAGAAACGGAATTTATCCATTACGAATGGGTATTCGAGGTAGAAGATGGCTGATTATAAGATAACGGGAACGGATGAGTTGGAAAAGACCTTTTCTCTTCTGACACAAGACGCTGAAAGGCTGGCAAGAGGAGCGCTGTATCATGGCGCGGGGGTGATGACCGATGCGATCAAGGAATCCATACAGAACCTTGAAACGATGGATGAAGCGGAGGCACTGAAAAGGGAAAAGGGGAAACAGATCATCCTTACTGGGACCCAGAAACAGGATCTGATCAATGGTTTCGGGATCGCTCCGCAAAGGTTTTCAGCCGGAGTATACGATACGCATATCGGGTTTAACGGATATGGCAGCAGGCCCACGAAGAAGTACCCCAAAGGGCTGCCAAACCAATTGCTTGCAAGGGCGGCGGAGAGCGGGACCTCTTTCCGGAGGAAACAGCCGTTTATGCGGAAGGCCATCATCAGTACAAGAGAAAAGACAATCGAAGCAATGCAGAAGTCAATTGATGAAGATATCAAGAAGATAACAGGAGGAGATTAAATCATGGCATATATTGGACTTACCAGGCCGGTGATCGCGAAGAGGACAGAAGCGAACGGAACGGCCACCTATTCAAAAGGATTTGTTTGTGGAAAGGCGATCGGAGTGGAGATCTCGCCGCAGTACAGCGAGGGATCCTTATATGGGGACGATGTACTTGCAGAATATGACAAAGAATTTAAGTATGCGGATATTACCCTGAACACCACTACGATCCCGAAACAGGCCCATGAAGTCATGTTCGGACATACCTACACGGAAGCCGCAACAGGAGAAACTCCTGCACCGGAAACGATCACCGATAAAACGTCGGATGAAGCCGGGGAGGTGGGATTTGGCGTATGCGTAGCGGAAAAGGTAGATGGCGAACGTAAATTTGTTGCCATGTGGATGCCGAAGGCGAAATTCACCGAAGGGAATGAGTCTTATTCCACCAAAGGGGACAACATCGAATATAAGACCCCTTCCATCACTGGTCGCGCGAGCGGGGACACGGACAAGATGTGGAGGAGCAGGACCATCCATGCAACGGAAGAAGAAGCGTATGCGTGGCTTAAGAAACAGGCAAATATTACAGCACAGTAAACTCATAGCCCCCGGTGCGCCGGGGGCTTTTAGGAGGATGGAAAGATGAGAATGATCGAACTCGGGGGAAAGGAATACCCCATTTATTGCGACATGGCAGTATTGGAAGCGGTACAGGAAGAATATGGAACGGTGAATGAATTTGAAAAGAAACTGATCGGGATCAAGGGGTATAAGACCCAGAAGGTAAACGGAGAGGAAAAGAATGTACCGATCTATACGGACCCTTCTGTAAAGGCCATCCGGATCGCAGCCTTTCATATGATCAACGAAGCGATCGATGTGGAGAACGAGGAACGTCATGAACAGACGCCGCATGTATCGATGGCGGAGATCAAACGGGCAAAGCAGAACGCCGGTATGATGAACCGGATCATGGCAGTCATCCATGAGGAATTCATGGAGTGCTTTGAGTCAAAAAACGGAGAGACCGGGCAGGGGGAGACGGAGGAAGCAAAGAAGGAAGCAGTATAGACTTTGCCTGGGTGATCTACATAGGGATGAACAAGTTAGGGTTTACAGAAAAAGAAGTATGGAAAATGAGGTTCGCCAAATGGGCGGACCTTTTTGGTGCATATAAGAAGGTCTATAACTTCGAGACCAGGAAGCTTTTGTATGATCTGGGCGAGGCCAGGGAAGTGACCTCGCTCCTGGACCTGTGAGGAGGTGAGATATGGGTACAAAGATCGGTGTGACGCTGGCGTTGGATGGGGAAAGGCAATATAAGCAGGCCATCACCTCTATAAATGCGGAACAAAAAAACCTTACCTCCCAGATGAAGCTAGTCACCTCGGAATTTAAAGGAAATGCGAACAGCATGGAGGCGCTGACCAAAAAGGGAGAGATCTTAAAGAGCCAATATGCCAGCACAGAATCGAAGATAAAGACCTTGGAAGCAGCCGTCACCTCTTCATCGAAGCGTCAAGAGGAAGCGGCCCAGAAAGTGGAAAAGCTTAAAAAGGCTTTAGAGCAGGCAAAGACCGAAATGTCTGCTATGGAAGAATCCACGGACGGCAGCAGCGAAGAGCTGGATAAACAGAAACAGGTCGTATCTGACCTGGAAAAAGAACTGTCAAAAGCCACGAGCGCTTATCTCTCCGCGGATAAATCTACGGAGGATTGGGAAACAAAGTTAAATAGTGCAAAGGCGGAGCTCAACGATCTAGATGGGGAACTCCAGCAGAATGACCGGTATCTGAAGGAAGCAGAGTCCTCGACAGATAAGACAGCCTCTTCCATCGACGAATATGGGAGCGAGATCAAAGAGGCAAAAGAAGAGACGAGCACGTTCGGGAGCGTGTTAAAAGCAAACCTGGCTTCCGAAGCTATCATATCCGGGATCAAGGCCGTGGGGCGTGCCGCAAAGGATGCCGCAAAGGGAGTCGTGGAGATCTCAAAAGCCTCAGCGGCCTACGCGGACGATGTACTGACCATATCAAACAATACCGGACTTGCGACGGATACCATCCAGGAGCTCATGTACGCGCAGGATCTAATGGATGTGTCTTTAGATACGGTCACCTCCACAATGGCGAAAAATATTAAGTCCATGAGCAACGCTTCCCAGGGCTCCGCTAGATACGCAGAGGCTTACAAGGCATTGGGGATAGAGGTCACAGACACAAATGGACAGCTTAGGGATTCCGAAACGGTGTTCTGGCAGGCGATCGATGCTTTGGGAAACATGACGAACGAGACCCGGCGGGATGCTATTGCTATGCAGCTCTTTGGGCGTTCTGCCCAGGACCTTAATTCCCTTATCAAGATCGGAAGCAGCGGATTTAATGAGCTTGCAAGCGAAGCCAATAAAACAGGATACGTGTTAAAGAACGATACCCTGTCAAGCCTTGGGAAGACACAGGATGGCTTTGACCGGCTATCCCTTTCCGTGACCACCGCTAAAAATGTCTTTGGAGCAAAGCTGGCTACGGAGATGACCAGGGCGTCAAAGGACATCGGAGAGAGCCTTGTGAAGCTGGCCGACAAAGCTGGTGATCTAGCCGCCGATGTCCTTCCGGCCGTAGTAGATGGGTTTGAATGGCTGGTGGACAACGGGGATACCATCGTAAAGACCGCGGCTGGTATCGGTGCGGGCTTTGCATCATTAAAGATCGCAAACGTTGTGAGCGGAGCGGTGGAGCAGATCAAAAATCTAAAGACCGTAACGGAAGGAGCCGCAAAATCACAAGGGATACTGAATACCGTCGTGTCCGCAAACCCGTATGTTCTGATGGCCTCCGTTTTGGTCGGAGTCATTACGGCAGTCACACTTTTTGGGGATTCTTCCGACAGGGCTTCCGAACAGGTAAAAAAGCTGGCGGAGAGCAATGAAGCGGCGGTGAAATCGGCAAATGCGGTCGTAGAGTCCGCGGATGAGATGACGTCCAGCTATAAGGATAATATCGCGCAGATCGAGGCGGAGCAGCAGTACGCGAAAAACCTCACGGATCAGTTATATGACCTTGCAGACAAAGAAAATAAGTCTGCAGGGGAAAAACAGTATATGGCCCAGATGGTCTCAGAGCTAAATGATCTTGTGCCAAATTTGAATCTCAGCCTGAATGAGCAGACCGGCGAATATAACCTGCAGAAAGACGCAGTATTTGAACTCATTGACGCGAATGCGGCATATATAAAGGCTCAGGCTACCCAGGAATATGCGACGGAGATCATCAAAAAACAGACGGAAGCAGAAATAGAGCGAATTAAATTAGTGGAGGAAGCCAACAAACTTGATGATGAACGAACGAAGGTCCTGAATGATTATAATGATTCAATGGTCGAGATGCAGAAGACCGCCACAGATTATACGATCTTAAATGGGGAGCTGAGTGCGGCAGAGTCACAAAGGGATACTGACCTGAAAGCAATCGATGAGCAGATCAAGACAAATGAAGAATCACAGAATGCTTTGAATGATTCAATGGAGGATATGCAGCTGGAGGCCGAGGCAGTATCCAAATATCTGAAAGGAGAGGGCGGGGATGCCCTGGATGAATATGCCGCAGGAAGCGGAGAGGCAGCAGCCGCTGCACAAGAGGCCGCGCAGCAGATCGCCGATGCCTACGAGGAGATGAAAGGGAGTCTTTCCCAAACGCTTGAGAGCCAGATGAACATGTTTGAGAAGTTCAGCGGAGGAATGGAGATCACCAAAGAAGAACTGCTTACAAACATGGCGTCACAGATCGACGGCGTAAGAGACTGGTCAAACAACCTACAGGAACTGGGAGACCGAGGAGTTAATCAGGGACTTTTGCAATATCTTTCCGAGTTAGGGCCGCAGGGTGCAAATTATGTGGCAGAATTTGCTAAGATGTCCGATTCGGAATTGCAGGAAGCAAGCGCCATGTGGGCGGAGTCTATGGACCTTAAGGATACCGTCAGCGTCACGGTGGCGGATATGCTGACCGGATACTCTGAAAGTTTGCAGGCCGGGGCCCAGGGGGTGGCCGATACTGCCAAAGATGAAGGAGAGAACATCGGCGGGAGCCTGAACACAGGGCTTATGAATGGGATGCTTGGGACCGAGGATTTTGCAACAGAAGCGATCAAACAGGTGTCGGAGGATGTCACCGACACGAGCAAGAAGACATTTGGCACAAATTCCCCGTCAAAGGTATTTACCCAGATCGGACAGTATCTGATGCAGGGTCTCCAACTGGGAATACGGCAGGGAAGTATGGCTGCGAAAGGGATCATGCGGACTGTGACCCAGCAGATCGTGACTCAGTCGGGGACAGGATTAAATAAGGCCCAGTTTGTGACGGCCGGAAGGAATGTCACAGCGGGGATCACGGAAGGGATCCAGTCGAGGGGGAGCTCTGCCGTCAACGCGGTATCCAACATCACGGCAAATGTAAAGTCCCATGCTTCCGTTGGGATGTCCCAATCAATCTATTATTCCATCGGGCGGAACGTAACTGCAGGAATGGAATCCGGCATTGTGTCCGGACGCTCCGGAGTCATCAACGCGGTGGCACGTGTGTGTGCTGACGCAGAAAACACAGCGAGAAGCCGTCTGCGGATTCATTCCCCATCAGAAGTGTTTGAGGAATTGGGAGCTTATTCCGCGGAAGGTTTCGGGATCGGGTATGAAAAGGAGATGACAGGCGTAAACGATATGATCGCGGAAAGTGTGTCGATCCCAGAGGTTGGAACGATTGGAGGGACGATAAGAGCGGGAGAGGAGACAGAAAGCGTCATGGAAATGTTAAAGACCTATCTCCCTTATCTTCCCTATCTGGCTGATATGGCAAAGACTTACGGGAAAGTATTTCTTGACCCGCGGGAAGCATCGCGGGAGATGGCCCCCTATATGAATAAAGACCTGAAAACGTTAGGAAGGTGAGGAAGATGGACGGTGCGACTATAAAAAAAGTGAAGACCGGAGAAGAGAAACATACATCGGACTGGGGGCTGGTGCTGTCGAACTCCATGCCGCAGGAAACCCCGGAGGTCCAAAAATATGAGAAAGAAGTACCGGGGCTTCATGGAGTATTAGACATGTCAGAGAGTATAGCAGGGGGTGTCCGGTTCTTGAACCGGATACTCCCTTTTGAATTGGGAGGAGCAAAGAGAAAGACGGACTGGCCGTCTGTGTATTCAAAATTCTTAAACGCTTATCATGGACAGAGGGTAGAGATCACCTTAGATTGTGACCCGAACTTTTATTATACAGGCAGAATGTACGTTACGGGTTCCCTGGAACGTACCGCCAGGATCGGGATCATGTCCTGCGAGATCGATGCGGAGCCGTTTAAGTATGAAAAACAATCCAGCCTGGATCCCTGGATATGGGATACCTTTTCTTTTGTCGATGGAGTGATACGGGAATATAACAATATCGTGGTCAATGGGACATTGGATTTCCGCGTGATCGGGAACGTACACAATGTAGTCCCTGGGATCATCCTATTATCGGGCGAGGTGACTGTGACCTTTGACGGAATCAGCCACATATTGGTAGACGGGGAAAACCTATTTTATGACTACGACATCAAAGAAGGGGACAATATCTTTACCTTTTCTGGAAATGGGACAGTGGCGATCGATTTTAAGGGGGTGAGCCTGTAATGTACAGTGTTTTTTATGGGGACCAGCTTATTTTCGAGACTGGAAGGAAAGAGATCCCGATAGAGGAGCCGCACTTATTTGAAAAAGAGAATAGAGCGCCGGAATTCAGCTTTTCCATCCCAGCTGAAAACCAATACGCGGACATCCTGGAGGCAAGGAAAGAAGAGATCGTCCTTTACGATACTGACGACGGGATCTTCACAGATGATAAGGAGATCTTCCGGGGAAAGATCGTGTCCATAACGGGAGATTTTTACAATACAAAAAAAGTGGAATGTATCGGGGCTTTGTCATACCTTTCAGACAGCATCCAGAGGCAATCAGAGCACCATAATCAGACCGTAGCACAGTTTTTGAGTTTCCTGCTGGAAAAACACAATGAGCAGGTATCAGAAGAAGAAAAAATCTATATGGGAGCGGTGACGGTCCACGACGGAAATGACAGTATATATAGATATACCAATTACGAAACAACACTGGAATGTATCAGCGATAAACTGGTCGAGCCGCTTGGCGGACGGGTAGTCATCCGAAGAAACGGAGGGAAGAATTACCTGGACTATCTTTCGGAATATCTGAACACCAGCAGCCAGCCGATCGAGTTTGGAAAAAATATGCTGGACTTTTCCAAAAACACGGATGCTTCGGAGATCTATACCGTCTGTATCCCTTTAGGGGCAAGGCTTGATGAAAGTCCGATTGAGGCGCTTGATGCGTATCTGACGATAGAATCCGTGAACAACGGAAAGGATTATCTGGAGAACACGGAAGCAATCGCTGTCTATGGACGGCGCGTAAAAGTCGTGAACTTTGATGATGTGACATTACCCGAAAACTTAAAAACAAAGGGAGAGCGCTGGCTGACCAACAACCAATACGAGAACATATCACTGACCGTGGATGCGATTGATCTTGCCATGATCGATACAGATTTTGAGCGGTTTAAATTGGGGGACCAGGTGAGAGTGTACAGTAGGCCACATGGCCTCAACAGATATTTTCCCATCACCGAACGGGACCGGTATCTGGACAATCCGGAAAAGAACACGATCACCCTGGGGAAGAATATGGTCGGCGGGATCGTGGGAGCAATACAGTCCAGCCAGCAGACCACAAAAGAATCCTTTTCAAAAATATCGTCCACAAATTCCGTCTTGGAAATGGCCAGGCACAATGCAACAGAATTAATAAACTTAGCTACAAATGGGAATGTAAAGACCACGGCCAATGAACAGCTTATTATGGATACTTTAAGCATAGAGACGGCGACAAGATTGTGGAGGTGGAATTTGAATGGACTGGGGTATTCTAAGAACGGATATGAAGGCCCATATGAGACAGCGCTTACAATGGATGGAACATTAGTGGCAGATTTTATTGTTGCTGCTAAACTAATTGCGGGAACGGTAGGAGGGTGGAAAATATCCGATAACGCCATATATTCGGATTTTACATCGAATGACGGTGCGGTTTACAGGGTTTATATTCAGGGATTTCTTGATTTGTATAAAGAAAATAGCTGGATATATTCAGTGCAAAAAAGCACAGACGGCGGAAAGTCATTTGGCGGACTTATGTATATCCGGGGTGATGGAAAGATCAGTACCCCCGGAATCATTGGAAGTTTAGCTGTAGAATCAAATCTATCTGCAATTAAAATTTCTTGCGGAGGAGATGACGCATATGTGGGGTCGGTTCTTTCAGTTTTTGGATCCGGAACCGTAAAGGAAAATTTTAATGTATATGGAACTTTTTATGCTGCTTCCGGGAATATAGCAGCATCCGACGAAAGGATAAAGGATGATATTGCAGAATTGGATAAAAAAGAGTCGTCGGAATTTATCAATCGATTAAGACCAATAAGCTTCCGGTATATAGATGGCGAAAGCGGAAGAGAGCATCACGGATTCGGAGCAGCAGCAGTAAAAGAAGCAATGAAGGAAAAAGATTGGGGATTGTATTGTGAAGTATTGGTTCCGGAGAACGAGAGAGAAGGTACAGAAAAAAGGAAGAAGATAAAAGCACTGCGGTACGATGAAATCATCGCGGATTTGGTCGCTATGGTACAATTTCATGATGAAAGAATAGCAAAACTTGAAGAGAGGTGGGAAAATGGCGAACATAGTTGAAGAACTCCGGGAAATCAAAGAGGCTATATACGGAAACGAAGTCCGTGATTCCATCCATGATGCGATCAAGGCGGGAAATGATCAAATAGAAGGATATGCGGAAAAAGAAGTGGCCAGAGAGGCAGCAGAGGTCCAGAGGAGCAACGCAGAAATCAAAAGGGCAGCAGCAGAGACGAAAAGACAGGAAGAAACACAAGCAGCAGTAAACCGTGCGGATACCGCTGCGACTTCGGCCAATGAAGCGGCAGACCGAGCCAGTGCGGCGGCGGGAGGAGAGATCACCGATAAAACCGTCACCTTTGCTACCGGAACGGGGACGGTAATACCGGAATCTGGTGAAACTCTCGGCGACATAACAGGTAAACTGGCGGGAAGCGTGTCCGATCTGGATACCCGCCTTAAGAACACGGCAGAATCAATGGGAAATGGTGTATTCACATCAGATGACACCATAGAAGGTTCCACCTTCGAGACGCAGCTGGACGCCGATACTCTGGGTGGTCAGGCACCGGGGTATTATGCAAAGCAAGCGGACTTTACCCCAGAAGCGGTAACTTTTACCCCCGCGGAAGGGGTTGGCGTCTATGATTCGGACTGCCTATATATTCCGGCGACAAAAAGTGTTTACCTAAATTTACAATTAGGGGTGACGATAGGGACAGATGATGTACTATTGGGGACGATACCGGATAGATATGCGCCCCGGAAGAACATACCATTGGTTGGACGGTCAGATGCAATTGCGGCTATGAATGTGTATGTAGCGCCAGATGGAAACATATATGCGTCAGCATCAAGCACGCAATACTCCATCCGTTTCAGCGCCTGCTATATCGCGAAATAAGGAGGACAAGACATGTCAATCATAACTGGGGTAATAAAGACCCTGACATCCAAATTCGGAGTGACGCTGCCGGTCACCGTGACAAAGGCCGTGTATGATGAAACAACAGGCGAAAAGCTTGATCTTATTCTTGATAAGTTGAAATTAAAATTATTGTGGTCAGGAAACATTGGGAAGGGGGAAACCAACGATGTAAATATTACAGGATATGATATGTATATCCTTATCATAGATGGGTGTCCAGTCCTTGGATATCCATTAGGGAACAATCCGATAAAGATCAGAGGATGTTCCGGACTGATGATAAACGAAGGGGACACAGCAATGGCATTATGTACAGTAATGCTCCATGCATATGCGTCCAACATTTTTTGCGAGTTTGCTACAAGCTTTTCATTTTCAAACACTTCCGGCATTACAACTGGAAATAACATATTCACGGACAGAAAGATCAGCACAATATATGGATTAAGATGCTGACGGGAGAATGGGATGCGGCAGGGACATCGTATGGGTCCTGGAAACAGATATCGTAAGGAAGGAGACCTGATGTGAACAACGAAGAAGTGGCAGTAAAGATAGCAGAACACAACAAGGAAATTGGATCATTAAAACACCGGGTAGGGGACCTGGAAGAACAGACCCAGACCATCCAGTCACTTGCCTTATCCATTGACCGGCTGGCGAACAGCATGGAGCGGATGGCAAAGGAGCAGGAAAAACAGGGAGAACGTCTGAAGAAGCTGGAAGACGAACCGGCCGAAAGGTGGAACAGCGCAAAGAAGACGGCTTTTACCACCATCGTGTCGGTGGTGGCCGGGGCGCTGGCAACGGGACTTATCATGATATTGGTACAGTATATTTAAAATGGAGGAATGAAATATGGAATTTGGAACGATAGGAAGTGTAGTAGGGATCACGGTCATCTGTTATCTGGCGGCCGTGGCCGTCAAAGCAACGCCCTTAGATAATAAGTGGCTGCCGGTCATCTGCGGCGTCCTGGGCGGCATTTTGGGCGTCGTGGGGATGTGTGTCATCCCGGATTATCCGGCAGGTGACTACATAACGGCCATTGCGGTGGGTATCGTGTCCGGGCTGGCAGCTACCGGGAGCAATCAGGTATTTAAGCAGCTTAAAAATGCGGAGGAGGATAAGGCATGACAAACCTTTACTGTACAAAAAACGATTGCTACAGAGAGAATAAAAAGCTGGGCAGCGTGGAGTATCTGATCGTCCACAGCCCCGCGGTCTATCCTGTCATCATCCGGGTCCAGTCCGGCGCCGGAGGCGGATGGTACAAGCGCTGGAACAAGCCGGGAGTAGAAAAGCTGGTCCACGGCTTCATCGATGATACCGGCGTCTATAATTTTGCCCCCTACACCATGTCATGTTGGCATATCGGGAACGGCTATGGAAACGCCCACTGTATCGGCTACGAACTGTGTGAGCTGCAGACAGCGGCGGAATTTAATAGGGTGTGGGACAATGCCGTGGCCCATTATGCGGCCCTGTGTAGACAGTTTGGACTTACTGCAGATAAAGTCATCGGGCATTGCGAAGCGCATGACAAGGGTATCGCGTCCAATCACAGCGATCCGGAGCCGTATTTCAAGCGGTTTGGCAAGTCCATGACGGATTTCCGGACAGCGGTGCAAAAGCGTCTCAGCGGGGCGGAAAACGTGCCTGAGAGCAAGACAGAAGCCCCTTCTGTAACAAAATCCTATAACCCCTGGGCGCATGGGACTGTGTGCAACCTGACGCCGGGAGATACTTTAAACGTCCGCACAAAGCCGGATGCCGATGCGACCAGGGCATCCATCTGGCCGGAGTTGGGGGCAGGAAATGAAGTGGACGTAATTGAAGCGTATAGTAATGGCTGGGTAAAGATAAACATCCAGGGTACGATCGCCTATGTCAATGCCACCTACCTTAAAATTGCGGAACAGGAGGCAGCAGAGTCGGCCGGCTACGCAGAATGGGCCGGCATGGCTTCTGAGTTGAGTGGGAGCCGGCTGAATGTCCGGACAGGCCCCGGGACAGGATACGGGCTGCTGGCTGCCTGGCCGAAGCTGGGAGAGGGGAACATGGTGTCGGTCATCGAGGAATCCGGTGGATGGTATCAGGTCCGGATTGACGGAAAACATATCGGCTGGGTCTCAAAGGATTATATAAAGCGGGCATAATTTAACATCTTAAAACATTTGCAAATCCGCCGGTGTGAGCGGATGATAAACTAAACGGCCAGATTTCACTCTGGCCGTTGTCTTAATATGACTATTTATATTTTACGGGGTCTAATCCATTTCTAAAGATAAAATGTGCTGGTACGGTGATGTTTTTTGGATCGTATAAATATACAGAATCATACCATGACGCTTCTGGAGAAAGTCTAAGCTTATAGGTTCTATCATGTTCCTCCGAAAAAATACCGAATGCGCCGCCATATAAATGACGGTATCCCCGCTGAGCTGCAACCACATAGCGCCCATCGTTGACACAGCCATCGGGTTCTACAATTCCACCCTTACGGATTGCCCAAAAATAATTTTTATTTTCGACTAAAGCGTTGGCATCACTGACCCCTATACAATAAACATCGGCCCCATATCCGTCAAAGGCCTGGGTATCAAGATAGGCATTTGGCTGATTAGTGGCCCATCGAATATCACGGGTTTTAGGCATAAAACTGTGGCCTCTCGTTTTCGCTTCTTCAGAACTTTTATAATAGTCGTAAAACCATATTTCCATCTCTAAAGTTTCATTATCATCTACCTGGAGGTTTTCAAGGCCAAATTGATACATATAATTTAAGGTTATTTGTGTTTGAGGTTTACCCTGAAGTGCAGAGAACTGAAGAAATGATGCTGTAACAATAGTTGGGTACCATTCGTCTCTGAGGTTGCCATCTCCTCCATGCGGACTACTGATGTTTCGATTACATCTGGTCATGGATCCATCGGCTTGATTATACCGCCATGTTTCGCTTCCTATAAAGACATGATACGAACCAGTTTGAGAGTTGGCTAATGCGTTGCTGCTGATTGCTGGCAATTCGCTTCCGTCGTCCGGTTCCGTCTCAGGGGCGGGGGTCTCCAATAAGCGGTATACATTTTTAACATTTTTGAGACCCGGGTATGGATTATCGGTATTAGACCTGCTCACGGGAAGCGTGTCCTCTACTTCATAATAGTAGAGATCGACATCACCCAATGGTACAAAAGTCCCATTTTCTTCATAATACTCAGATAAGTAATCACTTAACCCGTCTTGGATGGTAAACGCAGGAGAAGTATCACTTGAGTCGATGGAGAAACCAACAGTAATGGTTTCGCCATTTGCTGGGAATTGATAGGCTGCTTGCGTCAGACTGCCCCCGATTGCTTTTAGGTTGTCCGCTGTGCCTTTACTGCTATAGGTTATCCCTTCTTCGAAATAGATCCGGTAATCCGCAGACGTTTCCGTATCTTCTGTAGCGGTCGCGGACAATCCACCGGAAGAACTAAAGATAAAAACAGATGTGAGCAAGAGTGCGACACAAGATTTTCTGACTTGACGTTTTTTCATACTTTTCCTCAATTGAACAAATTTGTACAAATTTATTGTACTTGAAACGCTATAGACTGTCAAATATTGGAATAAAGACCGCAAGTTTGGACAAGGCGGAAAGTAAAGACAGCATTGGACATCCTGGAAGATTGCGCGGGGAGCACGGTAGATGGTATAATAAAGATATCATATATAATCTCCCATTATATGTGATAACGGAGATATCGGGAAGGGGCAGGAAGAGATTCCTGCCTTTTCTCGTTTTATTCCCTGCATTCCTCCGGGGACTTATCGTCCCGAAGTCCCTTAAAGACGGGCTGCCGCATCCCACCGTTTTTGGTCTTGTGCATGTATTTGACCACGCAGACCAGGGCAGGTGGCACCCACACAGCATTTTCATTCCCGGCTGGGACATCAAAAACCGGTTTGTCTATACGCGGGAGCATCTTGATCTGTGCAAAGGCATTTCCTCCCACGCCTAGAGTGACATGTCCCTTGTAGATAAGTTCCTTGTCCCGATATTGCCCTAATACGATACTGATCATGTGGTTGTCCTTGTAGATGTATCCGCACACCACAAAATCCTCATCCATGAGGTTCTTAATCTTGATCCATGTCTTGGTCCGTTTGCCCTGGAAATATAGACTGTCTTTCCGTTTGGCGACGATCCCTTCTAAGCCTTGTTGCTTGGCAACGTTAAATAGAGCTGTCCCGTAATCCGCTTCAAAGATACGCGAGACGGCCAGCCGGTCTGATTCTTCAACTGCTTGCTGAAGATACTTTTTTCTTTCTGATAATGGCAGCATGGTAAGGTCCTTGCC
Source organism: Lachnospiraceae bacterium (assembly GCA_902363445.1). GTDB lineage: Bacteria > Bacillota > Clostridia > Lachnospirales > Lachnospiraceae > Lientehia. Next base: position 44,965 of record CABJAB010000009.1, on the reverse strand, counting down.
ATCATAATAAAGACAATCAAAGGCGACAAAGGTTGCAGGACGTTTCTGGGATTCCAGTTCGATCCGGTATCGGTTGCCCATCAGACTGCGGCGCTGGATGGCAGCGAAATCCGGTTTCCCGTCCACCAGGCACATCAGTTCCCCGTCTAAGATACACTTTTTTGATGCCTGTAGGTGAAGCCCTGCCAGCTCCGGTACCTTTGGAAGCATCTTCACGTTGCGCTTGTTCCGCAGCTCTGTGCCGGCTCCTGTGTCCAAATAGGCGATACACCTTTCACCATCCCATTTTAGTTCGTAAAGAAAATCATCATCTTCAAAAGGCTCCGCGTTATCCGCGATCAGCATAGGCTGGATATCTTTGGTGTCGAACAGATCGGTCATGACGCGGTCACTTTCCTTCGCGTCCGGGGCCGCTTCGGTTTATTCCCTTCTGCCTGTTTTAACATCTGTTCCAGGGCATCCATCATGTTGATGACATTGGCCGGCTGTTCATCTGGCGCCGCGGTGATCTCTTGATTATTCGCTTTAGCTTGGATGATCTCCCATAAGCGTTCCCGGTATTCATCATGATATTTCTCCGGGGAGAATTCTTCCTTCATGGATGCGATGATGGTCTTTCCCATCGATATTTCCTGTTCGGTAAGCTCTGGCCGGACCGGTTCCTTTGGCATGGACCGGACTTCATCGTTGTAATACAGGGTCTCCGTCAGAATACCCTTGTCGGTTGGGATAAGGACCATCAGATGTTCCGACTGCCCGATGACGCCCTTGGCGATCGCTACGGTGTGTTCTTCCAGCATACAGCGGCGTAGAAGTTCATAAGCTTTATCTCCGCCGGCTTCCGGAATGGTGTGATAGGTCCGGTCAAAATAGATCGGGCGGATACTGCCCAGGTCTGCAAAGTGTAATATCTGGATGGTCTTATCTTTTTTGACCTTGGCTTTTTCAAAATCCTCGTCGGTCAGGGTGACATAGTGGCCGGGTTCGATCTCAAAGCCTTTTATGATGTCACCAGTCCCAACCTCTTTTCCGCAGTTGGCACAGACTTTTTTATATTTGACGCGCGAACCGTCTTCCTTACAAAGCTGGTTAAATCTGATATCATTATCCTGAGTGGCGGTATGCAGGGATATGGGTATGTGGACCAGCCCAAAAGATATCGCCCCTTTCATTGTAGCAGCCATGTTTGTTCCTCCTATTCGTTTTTCGCTTAAGAATAGGGTTCCCAATATTTAGGGAAAATACTTTGTATGCAAAGGAAGAATTAATTTTTGTGATACAGTATATAAGAAAGGAGACGTGAGTTTACTCAGTCTCCTTTTTTTAATGTGCGTCCAGATCGTATCATTGTGGGAGAGGTTCGGGATGGAGCGTGCCTGGACATGCTCCAGGCTATGAACACCGGACATGACGGATCGCTCTCCACAGGCCATGGGCGATCTGCCAGAGATATGATGGCCAGGCTGGAGACTATGGCTATGATGGGAGGTGATCTGCCGCTTGCCGCCATACGGGAGCAGATCGCTTCTGCCATTGATATCATGGTCCATCTCATACGCAGGCGTGACGGAAGCCGGGAGGCGGAGACTATTTTGGAGGTAAATGGATATGAACAGAGCAAAGGAGAATATCGTTTCAACGTCCTTTATAAACGCAAAAGTCCAGAGGGGAAGCTGGTCTCCACCGACAGTGAGCTATGCGGAAAATTGGGATAAAAAGATTAAAAGGCCAAAATGGAAATTTCCTGGGATATTAAATTGTATAAAGGGCCTTGGATTGACCGGTATTTTTTCCTACCTGTTCTACAGAAGCAAGATCGCTTTTTTACTCATGATGCCTCTGGCTCTTTATATGGCAGACCGGATGGAAAAGCGCGATCAAGAAAAAAGGGTACAGAAACAGAGCAGTCAGTTCCGGGACGGCATTTTGGCTTTGTCCGCTTCATTGAGGGCCGGGCATTCTGCGGAAAATGCGTTTCGGGACGCGGTATCAGAGCTTTCTTTGCTGTATGGGAGAGAGGAAAGAATGACGAAAGAGTTTGAACGGGTGATCGTGCGGACGGAAATGAATGTGCCTTTGGAACAGGCAGTGGAGGAGATGGCATCTCGCTGCGGGATACAGGATATCCAGAACTTTGCGGAAGTATTTGCCTCTGCCAGGCGGACAGGAGGAGAACTGGAGAAGATGATCCAGGAGACGGTCCAGACCATAAGCGGGAGACTGGAGGTCCGTGAAGAGATTTATACAATGCTGAGAGGAAGGCAATATGAACAGAGGGTAATGAAAGCAGTGCCTATTCTGCTGCTCATTTATATGGATGCAACTTCCCCAGGGTTCTTTTCTATCCTGTATGATACGGGATTTGGGAAGCTGATTATGACAGGATGCTTTGTCCTTTATCTGGCTGCCTGGATACTGGCGGACAGGATTTTCGATATCAAAGTCTGATCATCTGTAGAAAATCTCAGAAATAAGGGGAAAGGAGTCAGAGAGTGGAGAAGATAAGCCTCCTTATTGTGGACAGATATCGTTTACTTAGAAAAAGCTGTGGAAAACCGGCAGTTCCGGCGGAACGTATCCGCAGATGCCGCCAGCTGCATCCGGCTTCCGACCCTGAAAGGTGTCTCAGGGAGCAAGACGGCAGACAGATAACACAGATCGGGCTTCTCATAATGGCTGGATTCCTCTTGTATGTGGGAGCGGCTTTGATAAAACAGCCGCCGGAGCCAGTATATGACCTCACAAGGCCGGAAGGAGGAAAGGGGCCGGCAGTTTATCAGATGGAGGTACAGGGAGGAAAGGGGGTGCGCCTGCCGGTGGAGATCACGGTGGAAGAAACGGTCTACACGGAACAAGAGATGGAAGGGAAGTTTAAAGAAGCTTATGAGGAGATCTGCGAAACCATGCTGGGAGAGAATGACTCCTTGGAACAGGTAAAAACTGCTTTGAAATTACCGGAAAAGGCGCTGAATGGGCTGATTGAGGCAGACTGGACTTCAGAGACGAGGGAACTTTTGGACGACTGGGGCCAGATTGTGAAACCGCAGGATGAAATACCGGAAGCGGGAGAAGAGGGAAAATACCGGGTGGCCCTCTCATACGGGGAGCTGGTCAGTGAGTATGATGTTTTTCTGATGGTGTATCCCATGGAAAAGACGGAGGAGGAAAGGTTTCTGGAAGGACTGAAAGCAGAAATCAGGCAGAAGATGGAGGCGGCCAGAAGTGACGAGAATGTGGAACTTCCCATTGCGTACGAGGGAGAAACGCTTAAATGGTTCACACAGGAGGGCAGAGAACAAAGGTATGTCGTTATGTTTTTTCCTGCGGCAGCTGTGATACTTTTGATCGCGGAAAAAAAACAGAGACAGAAAGAGAAGCTTCGCGCCAGGGAAAGGGAAATGCTTTTGGATTACCCAGAACTGGTTTCCAAATTTACGGTATTGGTGCAGGCAGGTATGACAGCAAGAAATGTTTGGGAAAGGATGGTAAGGGAGTACGAAGGAAAAAAGGAGAAAGGACAGAAGCCCCGCTATGCGTACGAGGAAATGAGGATTACCTGGAACCAGATGAAAAACGGGGTTTATGAAAGTGCCGCCTATGAAGAATTTGGGAGGAGGTGCGGTCTGCATTCTTACTTAAAGTTTGGAGCTTTGCTGGAGCAGAATCTGCGTCAGGGTACGACAGGATTGGCGGCAAGACTGAAAAAGGAAGCGGAGGAGGCCTTTGAGGATAGAAAAAACGTGGCCAGAAGGCTGGGAGAGGAAGCGGAAACAAAGATGATGCTTCCGATGTTCATGATGTTGTTTGTAGTATTGATCGTGATTATGGTACCTGCATTTTTATCTTTTTAAAAGAGCGGGAAAAGAAAGGAGCTGGCAGTATGAAGAGAATCCGGCAAGCAGAATATGACCCGGAACCCAGAGATTTTTGGAATGAAGAAACAGCGATTGGAGTGGTGGAGATCATATTGATTTTAGTCGTGCTGATCTCTCTGGTGTTAATCTTTAAAAAACAACTGACTTCATTGGTAAAAAGTATTTTTTCTGAAGTGAATGACAAGGCGGAAAATGTGTACTGAAGGATGGATAAGTAAATGGGAGCATAGAGGGTACCAAGGAAGCCTGACCGTGTTTTTCGCCCTTATCCTGACAGTCTTGATTGCCATAGTCTGTACTTCATTGGAGTCGGCCCGATATTCTGCCCTTTCTTATTTCACTGCTCAAGCGCAGGAGTCAGCCCTGGAATCTGTCTTTGCCGGATATTACCGGCCTTTATGGGAAAGGTATCATATGTTTTTTATGGCAGATGGTCCCGGCCTTATTCCTGCGATGGAAGACTATCTTTCCTACTATGAAGAACCGAGAAAAGGCGCAGTAAAAAACGGATCGGATTTATACGGATTCCGCTCTGAGGGATCGCAGGCTGTGGAAATCGTAACAGTGATGGACGACGGCGGAGCTCCTTTTTTTGAGGAGATCGGCGAGGATATGAAAAAGCATGGCGCTGAAAATATTTTATCCGCATTGACTGGAAAAGACAAATTGGCAGAGGAAGCAGAAACGGTTTCTTCCTACATGGAACAGCTGTCTGAATATGGAACGGCCGTCACCGAAATTGAAGAGAGCTTTGCTCTCATGGATGAGCAGGGAAGAAAATTGAAAGAACAATATGACTCCTTGAATGAGGCCCTGCAGCTTCAGGAATGGCCGGAAACCGTGGGAAGTGAAATGACAGACAAGGCCGTATCCTGTGCGGCAGAAGCTTTGAGAATATCCGGTCAAGAATATGAAAAGATCATGACATTTACAGAACAGCTGAAAAAGGGCGTAGAGCTGGAGAAGACCCGGCTGCTGGAGGAACAGGAAAAAGTCAGTGAGACAGCGTATGAGATCATGGAAGAGGGGATCAGGGATCTGACGGAGTACACGGAAGAGGAAGGAAGCAGAAGAAAGGCTGTGGATTCTCTGAAAGAGCTGCTGGAAAGACAGGCCGATGGGCTTTTAAATATTGAGCCTTGGGAAAACGGAGAGATTACAGATGCGTTTTCAGAAACGGTAAAGCAAGGAAAGGAGGCTCTGAAAGAGCTGTCTTATGAAAAAGAACAGGACGGAAAAAAAGAGGAATGTTCTTTTTTAAAGGCGGTAAAGGACTGGAAGGACCAAGGAGTCCTTGCCCTTGTCCTGGATGATACAGGGACGGTTTCAGAGGCATATTTGAAAGAAGACGACTATCCTTCTGAGCTTGGAAGCTCCAAGGGGCAATCTTCGGACGGCGCCGCGGAAACGGCGCTCAAGAAAGGAACAGCGGCTCTGTATATGACGGAGCATTTCGGAACCTATAGAAAATCAGAGGAGGACACTGTGCTGTCCTACGAAATGGAATACATCATCGGTAAATATGATAATGACAAAGAGAACCTCACGGCGGCAGTGGAAAAACTGATAGGACTGAGGTCAGGGATGAATTTCATGTATCTTTTACAGGATAAAGAAAAGAGCCTGGAGGCTGAGGCCCTGGCGGCAGCGCTGGTCGGCTTTACAGGTGTCTATCCGCTGATTCGGCTGACCGCGAAACTTCTGCTCGCGGCATGGGCCCTGGCAGAGGCGGTGAATGACGTAAGGAGGCTGATAAGAGGCGATGAGGTCCCGCTTATCAAAAGCAGCTCGGACTGGAACCTGTCTTTGACCGGCGCAGGGGAATGCCTGAGAGCAGGAGGAAAAACAGTCCAGAACCTCACACAAGAGGAGAGGGGCGGAGGGCAGCAGGACTTCTGGATCTATGAGAGATATCTTCAGATTTTGTTCTTGCTGGGGAAAACAGAAAGACAGGGTTTTCGCGCCATGGATTTGATGGAAGCGAATCTCAGACAGAAGGATGCCGGATTTTTTATGGAAAATTGTGTTTATCATGTATCGGTTGAGACTACGTTTCAGGCAGAGGCCAGATTTTCTCAGATTCCGTTTATGAAAAGAGACGGTGCTTCGGCCGGAAAATACAGATTTCGGAAACTGGCAGTATACGGATATCAAAACCCGCGGTCTGCCGGGGAAGAATGAATTGAAATAAAGCAGACAACAAAATCTGCCATGAAAGGAGGTGGAGACAGGTGCCCTTTTCCTTAAGGCATATCATCCAACAAGTAATCAGGAACTCTCATTTTCAAACTCTAGCTTTTGCTCCCAATAATTTGCCCCTGGGAGCAAAGCTCCAAAAACCTCTCCAAGTACAATGTAAGCCAAGTCAAAAACCAAGAAAACAGAATATTGAATTAAACGAATGTCTGCGGAAGAGGGCATCTGCCTCCGCCTCACCAAAAAGCTTTGTGGGAAGCCTTACGGTGGAAGCGTCTTTAGTAATGAGCTTTTTTTTGCTATCCATATGTCTGCTGTTTTACTTTTTTCACCTGATGGAGTTTCAGATAGAGCTGCAGTTTGCTTTGGAGAAGACGGTGAGAGCGGAAGCCATCAGTCAAACGAGTTCTTTTCTGGAAGAGAGAAGCTTCTCGGGACAGATAGAAAAGGAAGTTACAAAGGCAGAGAAAGGTCTGAGGATTGGGCCGGATAGCCTGAAGGTGGTTTACAATGCGGGAGGTGTATTGCCGTCGGAGGAGGACATTCTGGATGTTTCTGTCTGTTATCAGGCAGGACCGGAGCTTCTGTTGTTTGGCCCACTGAAAGGGACTTATGTGCAGAGATGCCGGAGAAGACGCTGGACTGGTCAGCCGTCTGTAGGACTGGACAGTACAGAAGAAGATGAGCCGGAGGAATACGTTTATATTACGCAGAATGGAGTGGTCTATCACAGGAAACAGGAGTGTACATACTTGAAGCTCTCAATCAGAGCGGCGGCTGGAAACTCTGTTAGCGGCCTCAGAAATGAGGAAGGAAGCAAATACCGGCCGTGTGAAAGGTGTATGAAAGACGCTTTGATGCCGGGGACGGTGTATCTCACAAATTCCGGGAACCGATACCATAGGACAAGAAACTGCAGCGGACTGAACCGCTGGATCATGAAGGTTCCGCTGTCGCAGGTGGGAGGAAAAGGACCTTGCAGCCGGTGTGGGGAAGATACCTCCAGATTAGAGAACAGCAAAAAATATGTAAAGAATAGAGGAGGGCAAAACCATGTTTCTTGTTGTTTTTTTGGGAGCGTGTACCTATTGGGACTGCCGTTATCGAAAAATACCAATCTTGCTGCTGGCAGCGGGAAGTGTTCTGGGTACGGGAATCTGGATGACGCGGGAGGGGTTCGGATGGGAGTCCTTGCTGAATGTGATCCCGGGAATTCTTCTGAGCTTGACGGCCTGGCTCCTTCCGGGCCAGATTGGTATGGGAGATGGATGGATGATAGCGGCGGCAGGGGCAGTATACGGATGGAAAGAAAGCATATTGCTTTTGGAAGGCGGGCTGCTTCTTATGTTCCCGGCAGCTTTTTTCTTTGTGATGATCAAAAGGAAAAAGGACCGCAAACTGCCCTTCGCGTCATTTATGTTGGGAGGGTACCTATGTCAAATGCTGTTTTTCTAAGGACGGGATAAGGGGATGAACGGTGGTAAATGGCGGATCAGCCGTAAGATAGAAGGGGGATATACGGTGGAGGCGGCATTTTTGCTTCCACTGGGGTTTGCGCTGATACTCCTGGTGGTATCCTATAGTTTTATTTTTCGCGATAAGGTCACTATATGCGCCGGAGTGCATGAAGCGGCGGAACGGGAGGCATTTCAAAAGACAGGAAACAATCGGAAAGAAACAGAGTATCTGGGAACCCTTTCGTCTCCGGATATTCCAATCCGAATCAGTAAAGGAGAGTCGACGGTCACGGTTGAATGCGGCGGAAAAAGCCGGTTTTTGTCGCGGCTCATTCAATCTCTTTTCTTTCTCAGAGAGCCGTATCTCGAGAAATGGGAGGAAACCGGATTGTTATATGGGGAACAGGTAATCAGAGACTTGGACTTTTAAAAGAGGTGGGGATGAGTGGAAGCGTTTTACAAAAGGGAACAGGGCCATAATTATATTATGTTTCAAGTGGAGCCAAGATTGGCGGGAACTGCAGAGATATCCCCCGGAGGCGGGAAACAAGAGCATTGGGATTCCCAGATAGAGATGGTCCGGAGAAACCGGATTCCCGGTTTGGCACAGCTGAGTATACAATGGGAAGATAATAAAATGTATTATGGATACGATATTACTGGAATGCAGCCTGTCTCCAGAGTGATGGAGATTCGGGATATGTCAGGAGATGAAATAAAAGAATTCCTGCAGCAGCTGGCAGATGTGATCTTAAGGCTGGAACAATTCCTGCTTGACCGGGATGACCTTGTTTTGGAACCAGAATATATTTATGTGCAGTTGGAAGGGCCGCGGTATTTTTTCTTTATTTGTCCGGGACAGGAAGGAGGATATAGAGAACATATGAAACGGCTGTCCCAATATTTGCTGGAAAAGGCAGACGGTGAGGACACAGAGTCAGCAGGGTTGGTCTTCCGCTTATATCGTTTGTGTGCCTCGGGAGAGGCAGAACCGGAAACACTGACGGCTTGCCTGAATGAGGACAGTCTCAAACCTCAGGCGGAAAATACCTCGGGCAGAGAAAGATACGGCTGTCGGGAGGATACAGAGAGAAAAGAAGAAGCGGAATGGCAGGAGCAGATTGATGATATGCGGTTGGGAGAAAAGGAAGATAAAAAAAGATACCGTACGGGTATCAGAGGTATTTTGCACAGGATTTTCCGCAGGACTCCGGACGGGTTGGAAAGTATGTGGGATGAACTGGAACCGGATAATAGAAGACTTTCAAACAGAACCGGAGGAGAGAAGACACAAAGTTTTACGGAAGAACGCCCCACGGAGGTATTATATGTGGAGGAAGATTCAATGCTGTCACCGACCCTCTGCTGTCAGGAAAGCCAAGAGGTAATTCCTCTGACACATTTTCCGTTTTTGGTAGGGACACAGGAGAATTGGGCTCATTATAATCCTGGCTTTCATGGCGTCAGCCGGCTGCATCTCAAGCTGGAGAAGAAAAACGGAATGTACTGGATAATGGATCTGAATTCTACAAACGGAACGAAACTGAACGGCAGTCCGCTTTTGCCCAATGAAGAAAAGCAGATACGTAATGGCGATCATATCTGGATCGCGGGGCTTATGTACGAATTCATGGAGTTTGACAGAAAAGAAAAATCATGTTAATGTGACCTCAGGAAAAGAGGGAGAACCATGAATCGTACAGATATTTCCAGACAGAGGCGGCTTCCATATGCCACGATCGCGATAGCTGCAGTCAATGTCATCTATTTTATTTACCTTTTGCTGAGCGGGGCGTTGGGAACGACGTCCGGGATGGTGGACAAGGGAGCGCTGCTTGTGGTGAAAGGAACTTATATCGGAGGCTGGAGCCAGTTGTTTACCTCTATGTTCATGCATTTTGACATCCAGCATATTGGCGGAAATCTGCTGATTATGGTGGTCATCGGGGCGATGCTGGAAGAAAGGCTCGGAAGAGTCCGGTTTCTGTTCTCCTACTTCGTCAGCGGTCTGGCCGGAAATGCCGCCACGATTCTTTGGTACTGCATGCTGGGGAAGACAGTCGTGTCAGCCGGTGCATCCGGCGCGGTCTTTGGCCTGGTCGGTACTTTGTTCTGCCTGATCTTCCGGAACCGAGGATCTATTCCCGGTTTCAGCAGGAGTCGTATGCTGATTATGCTTTTTCTGATTATTTACAGCGGATACAATAACGCGGGGATCAACACGGTGGCCCATGTCGCCGGATTTCTGGCGGGAACGCTCTGCGGTCTGTTATTTAACAACATTTGGAAGGCTTGGCAGGAGGATCGTAAAGACAGACCCTTTACCGGGACATGAGCTTATACAAAGCTTGCCGCCATGGGACTCCACGATGTTTCGGGCTATGGGAAGGCCGAGGCCAGTCCCATTGGCTTTGTCGGTAAAAAAAGGCTGAAAGATGGTTTCCTGCTGTTTTGCAGAAAGCCCCACGCCGGTATCCTTTATCTCAATGACGGTTGTTTCTGTGCCGAGAATCCGGGTCTCATCTTCAGTGGCCTCGCGCAGACAAAGAGAAACAGTTCCTTCGTGCCCCAAAGCCTCCAGACCGTTTTTGATGAGGTTGGTGATAGCCTGGTATAGTTTGGCCGTATCGGCATATAGGATGGAATGGGTTTTCGGACATGATAAAATCAACCGCCTATGGATTCCGTCAAACCATGTTTGGCAATTATGGTAGACATCTCGCAAAAAGGCGGTCAGATCACATAGCCGGCAGTGAGGTACAAGTGCTTTAAGGGATTTAAACGATGATAGATCTTGTAGAAACGCCTGCATATGGGACAGGTCGGAATGTATACTGCTCCAATACCGCGTTGAGGCGACATCGGGATAATCTTGCTCCATGAGCTGTACGGAACCGACCAACAGGGTAAGCGAATTTCGTAATTCGTGGGAAATAGCGGAGAGAGATGCCTGTGTATCTTCCTCTAACTCTATTAATTTTTGATTCAGCCGACGATTTTCGGCCTTCAGATTATTATTTTCTCTGATCAGCTGTTCCATGCTGCCGGCTGGAGGCCGATATAAGTCTTCTTTTTCATCATTCATAGTCTCACGTCCTAATTGGTAATTAAACGGAATTTTTCCAGTATAAACCATGTTATCAGTTTGAGAGTAACATTACCCGAAAAATAAGGCAAACAAATTCGTTCGACAAAAAAAGACAAGACAATAGAAACATCTTGCTAAAAAAACTCAGTGATTGTAGACTATATATATAGGAAATTACCAGATATAAAGAAAATAGGAGTGATGTCAATGAAAGACGAAAATTGTGTTTTTTGCAAGATAGCTAATGGTGAGATTCCCGCGGCGACTCTGTACGAAGACGACTTGTTCCGCGTGATACTGGATTTGGGACCGGCATCCAAAGGGCATGCGCTGATCCTGCCGAAAAATCACTTTGCGGATGTCTGCACACTGGATCAGGAGACATCTTCCAAAGTGTTGACCCTGGCCGCGAAGATAGGGACTGCCATGAAAAAAAGCCTGAACTGCGCTGGCTTTAATTTAGTTCAGAATAATGGCCAGGCCGCCGGACAGACCGTATTCCATTTTCATCTTCACATTATACCCCGCTATGAAAGCGGCCCCCGAATGGTCAGCTGGGAACCTCAGAGCCCCTCTCAGGAAGAGCTGGCCCAACTGGCGGAGTGTATTAAAAAGGAATTGTGAGAACAATTAGAAAAAGGCGGGCATTCGGCCCGCCTTACAGCAGCATATCGGCTGCGGGTATGATTAGAGACATATTTCATTCATCATAGACGTGATGGTACCGATTGCGTCGGCTGTTTTGCTGGTGTTCATCGCGTTTATGTAATCCTGTCTATTGGCATATACTTTTTCTATCAGCGCCTTCAGCGCGTCATCCGTTAAATCCTCTTCCAGAAGAACCTCACTGAAGCCTTGTTTTCGGAAAGACTCTGCGTTCAGCAGCTGATCCCCGCGGCTGGCAGCTGCCGACAGCGGTATTAAGATATTCGGTTTTCGAAGCGCCAGAATCTCACAAATAGCGTTGGCGCCTGCGCGTGAGATCATAAGGTCAGATAAAGCAAACAGATCTTTCAGCTGAGAGCTGATATATTCATACTGCACATAGCCTTCCAGAGAGTCCAGAGATTTATCCACGTTTCCTTTTCCGCAGAGATGGATGACCTGATAGGCTTTTAAAAGCTCCGGAAGGATATTCCGGACAGCCGTATTGACTTTTACGGATCCCAGGCTCCCGCCGATTACCAATATCACCGGTTTTTTGGAAGACAATCCGGTAAACTTGAGGCCAGAAAGAGGAGAACCGTTTAAAAGCTCCTTCCGGATAGGGGAACCGGTGAGGACGGCTTTTTCCCCGGGCAAGTATTTGAGCGTTTCAGGGAAATTGCAGCAGACCTTCCTGGAGGACGGTATGCACAGCTTATTTGCCAGTCCCGGCGTCATGTCGGATTCATGGATGATGACGGGGATATGGCGCCCTTTTGCGGCTAATACTACCGGTACCGCTACAAAACCGCCTTTAGAAAAAATAACGCCAGGTTTTTCACGTTTCAGTATTTTTTTTGCCTGAAAATACCCCTTCAATATGCGGAAAGGGTCCGAAAAGTTCTTGAAGCTGAAGTAACGGCGCAGCTTTCCGGAGGAAATACCATCATAGGGAATTCCAGCTTTTTCTATCAGTTCTTTTTCGATGCCATTATAAGAACCGATATATCGTATTTCATAACCCTGTTCCTTTAAGGCAGGAATCAGAGCCAGGTTAGGTGTAACATGTCCGGCGGTCCCTCCGCCGGTTAAGATGATTTTTTTCATAATGAACTGCTCCTGAACATTAATGAGTTGCTTTATATTCTTTCAAAGCCTTGGCCAGTTGGTCCGGACATGAAGTTCCGCGTCCGCCGCAGTCAATGCCGTCGATTTTCTGTATGGCTTCATCCACATCCATGCCGGCTATCAGCCGCGCCACACCCTGGGTATTTCCGGCGCAGCCTCCGATGAACTGGACAGTTTTGATCGTGTTTCCCTCAATCTCAAATCTGATTTCACGGCTGCATACGCCGCGGGTCTTATAACTTGTCATGATCACATTACCTCCTTTTACGCAAGTATAGCACAAAACAAGAAAATTGTATCAGGTTTTTCACTTCATACCCTGGGGCATCCCCTAATTCATGCCCTCCGGGCTGGCCAACTTTGTTCTTGCCACGATTTCCGGCGGAAGGTATAATGAAACCAGAACAGGCAATGGGAGGAACGGCCATATGATTGGAATTATCGGTGCAATGGAGGAAGAAGTTAATCAGCTGAAGGCAGCGATGGAAGGAGTTTCGGTGGAGACAAAGGCCTCCATGGATTTCTACAGGGGCAGGCTCAGCGGAAAAGATATTGTAGTTGTGCGGAGCGGAATCGGAAAAGTAAATGCCGGCATCTGCACTCAGATCCTGGCAGATTTTTATTCCGTGAATGCTGTTATCAATACGGGTATAGCAGGTTCTCTGCACGCACAGATCGATATCGGGGATATCGTTTTATCCACGGATGTGCTTCAGCATGATGTGGATGCAGTGGCTTTTGGATATCCGGCGGGCCAAATACCAAGAATGGAGTCACTTTCTTTTCAGGCGGACAGGCACCTGGCAGATTGTGCAGAGGAAAGCTGCCGGAGGGTGAACCCGGATATCAGGACCTTTAAAGGGCGTGTGCTAAGCGGAGACCAGTTTGTGGCGGACAAGGAAAAAAAAGAGTGGCTTATAAAGACATTTGGCGGCCTTTGCACAGAAATGGAAGGCGCGGCCATCGGACAAGCCTCCTATCTGAATGGGATTCCCTTTTTGATCGTGAGGGCGATCTCCGATAAAGCGGATGACAGCGCATCCATGGATTACCCCGCGTTTGAAGCAAAAGCGATTTCCCATACGGTAGCTCTCGTAAAGGATATGGTGGGCCGTCTTGAACTGGTTTGAGTAAATAGTTAAGAATCCTCATGGAAATTCCTGTCGGAAAAAAACGAACGATTTTCCTTCTCATCCAAACTTTTTGTGGTATACAATGTGTGTAATCTCCGGAGGTTGCGCGCGGATACACCGGAGCATGTTTGAACAATTCGGACAGAGTCCGGAAAAGAAAGGGGAATCACTATGTTGTTACAATTTTTAGAAACAGGAAAGGTGCTTTATATTATGCTGGCATTCAGCATTTTAGGCGTACTCAGTAAATTCCTGGTAAACGGAAGATACCGAAAGCTGATAAAGCAGTCGGAGAACATGGGAACAGCCAAGGATAAGTATTTGAAACAGTGGAAAGTCAAATTTGAAAATACATACCGGTCAAGCAGCGGAGTCAATAATATCCCTGTCTATGTGGAAAGAAATATGGGACAGTATAAGTTTATGGGAGTACGTCTGAACCGGCTGGAGCGTTTAAACCGTCTGGCGGCCGCTTTTCTCTGCCTGGGAGGCATGGTGGCGTCCTTTATGACCTATTGGTATGCGGGAGTGACCAAGACCGTGGTATTATATGTGTTTTCCGGCTTCGCATTGGGCGGCGCCATGATATTATGGGAAACGCTGTGCAATACTCCCGGAAAATATTCTCAGCTTCTGCTTTGTATTCGTGATTATTTTGAGAACACACTGGTCAAACGTCTGGAATCGGGCCAGCCGGTGGAGCTTACGCCTGCCATGGAAGGCGCAGGGGCATCCGGAGGGCCTGGAGGAGTGATGGAAGCGGCCGTATCAGGCGATGCGTCGTTTAGTGAAAATCCAGGTGCTTTAGATGGACAGGCTGCCGACCTGCTGCGAAAAAGCGAAGAAGCGGCGGGAAGAGAACAGGATGCGGCATTTTTGAAAAAGCGTTTGGAGCGGATTGCGTCAGGCCGCCACGGCGGCGGCCACGCGAGGAAGCTTACGGATGAGGAAGAACACCTGATTGAGGATATTATCCAGGAATATTTGTATGAATAGCATAAAAATCCGTTCGGACCTTGCGGAAAGACCGTGAATTTTGTATAATTATCACAAATACCTCAGGACGTGAGGACAATACAAAAAGGAGAAAAAATATGCAGGTAACGTTTGATTACAGTAAGACAGCTTCCTTTATTTCCGAAGAAGAAATCGTCAATATGAAAAAGCTGGCGCTGGATGCGAAGGAAGTGCTGGTGTCCAGGACAGGGGCTGGGAACGACTTTTTGGGATGGATTGACCTGCCGGTAGATTATGATAAAGAAGAATTCACAAGAATTCAAAAAGCAGCGGCGAAGATTCAATCGGATTCCGACGTACTCCTTGTCATCGGTATTGGCGGTTCTTACCTTGGGGCGAGGGCGGCCATAGAGTTCCTGAGAAATAATTTTTATAACTGCATGTCAAAGGAGGACAGGAAAACTCCTGAGATTTATTTTGTGGGGAACAACATCAGCACCTCATATATGAAGGATCTGATTCACCTGCTGAATGGAAAAGATTTCTCCATAAATGTAATTTCTAAATCGGGAACGACTACGGAGCCGGCAATCGCCTTCCGTATTTTAAAGAAGCTGCTGACTGATAAGTACGGCGCGGAAGAAGCCGGAAGGAGGATTTATGCGACCACGGATAAAGCGCGGGGCGCACTTAAGACTCTGGCGGATAAAGAAGGCTATGAGACCTTTGTGGTTCCGGATGATGTGGGCGGACGTTTTTCCGTCCTGACAGCAGTAGGCCTGCTTCCCATCGCGGTTAGCGGAGCAGATATTGAAAAATTGATGGCAGGCGCTGCGTCAGGAAGAAAACGTGCTTTGGAGAACGGCTTTGAGACAAATGACGCTCTTCAATATGCGGCAGTTCGGAACATCCTTCTGAGAAAAGGGAAGGGGATTGAGATCACAGCGAATTATGAACCCAGCCTCCACTATCTGGCGGAGTGGTGGAAGCAGCTTTATGGAGAGAGTGAGGGCAAGGACCAGCGGGGAATCTTCCCGGCGGCTGTGGATCTGACGGCGGATCTACACTCTATGGGCCAGTTTATTCAAGACGGTTCCAGAAATCTGATGGAGACCGTTATTTCGGTAGAAGAACCGTGCGGAGAGATCCTGATCGAAGCAGAGGCAGAAGATTTAGATGGCCTTAACTATTTGGCAGGGAAGTCCATGGATTTTGTAAACAAAAATGCCATGAATGGCACGATGCTTGCACATACGGACGGCCAGGTGCCGAATATGAAAATTTGTGTGCCGAAGCAGGATGAATTCTGCCTTGGCGAGTTGTTCTATTTTTATGAGTTCGCCTGCGGCGTCAGCGGATACATACTGGGCGTAAATCCTTTTAATCAGCCGGGTGTCGAGAGCTACAAGAAAAATATGTTTGCTCTTCTTGGAAAACCGGGCTATGAGGAACAGAGGGAGACCCTCCTTGCCAGATTATGATTCGCGGAACCGGCAAGGCGGCAGATGTGTGACCGTCTGCGGACAGCGGTTCTGATATGTGGAAAATCATAAACGTTTGATGCGTAATGGAATATAGATAGATGAATTAAAAACTGCCCCGGCCTTTGATGTGATAAAGGCTCCGGGGCAGTTCTTGATTGGCCGGCCGCAGCCGGAAATGCTTGTCTTGCTTAATCTTCTTCAATTACCTGAATTTCCAAAAAATCGAAGCTAATGTGTTCAATGAAACTGTCCTGTGTGAAACGGCATTTTGAGTGGATCCGGAATTCTTCCACCGTGGCGTCCAGCCAGATTGGGACACTTAGATCAAAGGCCATGCAGATCTCCTCCAGACTTTTGAATACTTTTCGGGTCCTGTTTAATTCCGGGTCATCGTTGCAGATGACGATATCCTTTATCAGATGATTATTTTGGAATTCTTTTCCCCAGAGGCGGAACATAGGAAGCCCTCCTTAATAATGTGCAGATGGTTCACCACTTCCAGTTCAGTATACCATCGATTTTGGACACGGGCAACCACTACCAGGCCTTTTGCCATATAAAAATACTTGCGGGAGGGGATAAAGTAGTGTAAACTAAAACATGGAAGCAAGTCATACATAGGAGGATAACCATGGCACGGGAAATACAGGATAATGTGGGCTTTCTTCAGGAAGCGAAAGCAGCGCTTGCTGAACTGGAGGCGGAGAAAGCGAAGAGCAGCCGTCTGCAGTCGGAAGAAAAACGGTTAACACGCTCCCTGGCCACAGAAAAAAAAGCGGTTGAAGAAGAGATTGAATCTACCGTCAGTAAGCGGAAAGAGGAGATTACCTTAAGTTATGACAGAGAGATCAGCAAGACGCAGGACAAATTAAAAAAAGCTAGAGGAAATAGAGAGAGGGCGAAGGATCAGGGGGTAAAGGCGCGTATCGATAATGAGACGGCGCAGCTTCGGGAAGAAAACAGGCAGCTGAAGCTCCAGAACGCGACTACCTTCCATCAGAATAGGATTCCGTCTTTTTGTAATACCAAATTTTATTACTCTTTATATTTTACCAAGGGATTTTCAGAGATCTTAATTTTGCTTTTGACTTTTGTGATCAGTTTTTTGGTGCTGCCCTGCGGTATTTACTGGGCGGTCCCCGGCCATCAGCCGTGGCTTTTGATCGTGATCTATATCGTTGTCATTGTTGTGCTCTGCGGCACATATATTGCATTGAACAACAGGACAAAGGTCAATCATCTGGAGATCATGAAGGACGCGCGGAAAAACCGGGATATGATTGATGCCAATAAACGGAAGATACGGGTTATCGTCAAAGCGATTGAAAAAGATAAAAATGATTCGGTCTACAACCTGGGTAAGTATGACAGGGAAATATCAGGAATTGAAAACGAGCTGGCGGATATAGCAAAACGGAAGCAGGAAGCCCTGGGTATTTTTGAGAATGAAACACAACAGGAGCTGGAACAGGAGATTCTTGAAAACAACAGGGAAAAATTGGAGACGATGGCCAGACAGCTTCAGCAGGTAAACGCGGCCAATAAGGAAATGAGCAGCAGCGTCCAGCAGAAGACCATTGAATTCACGGACGAATATGGCCCGTATATCGGTCAGGAGTTCATGCATCAGGATAAGCTGGATAAGCTGATAGACATTTTGAATCAAGGATTGGCTTCCAGCATCACGGAGGCTCAGCAGATTTATAAAAATGTGAAATAGAAAAGAGTCCGGCAGGCCGGACTCTTTGTTTTAGGATAGAAAGAATTCTCTGGAAGGAGCATCGATGCAGAATACCAGGAAAACGGCGGATATGCCAGTTATATTGATATTGACATTTCTTATTTGTGGACTTTTACTTTCCGGCAAATGTGTTTTTGCGTCGCCGCAGGAGCAGACTTCCAATACGGACAGGACTGAGGATACAGACGGCGGTGCTGGAGAAGGCTCAGAGACGGAAACACACGGTCTGCAGATTGCGCCTTATCAGGAAATGCTTGTAGGCCCGCAGGAAATAGACGATGCGGCAGGGGAGGACGAGGCCTCGGGGATCCATGGAACGGCCGATCTGGAAATGCTTTACGCGTTCATCCAGAACAAGGAGGAGGCTTGGAAAGAGGAACAGGCCCAGATGCTGGAAAACTCCGGTGTGCCGAGAGAGAAGCAGTATTTTGTGTATGGAAAAGGCTTTCAGGATGCGTCCAGACAAGTGCTGGCCATGACGGCTGTCTGCCGAAACTATACATTTTATAATCGGATTCTCTGCCAGTGGTATGCGGATAATCTATGGAATGAGACTTACTCGTACCGGATTGCCGGAATCCAATTTCAGAAATCCGCCGTAGAATCACTCCTTCCATCGGCAGGGGCCGCAGCAGATTGGCTGGGAGCCGGGGGCATAAGCCTTTCAAGCGTATTTGAGGGGACGGGGGCGGCCTTGGATTCCCAGTATAAGGTAGTGGTGATTCTGGAAAACAAGCCGAGGGATGAAATCTATGACACGGATTCGTTTACATTTCCGGTGCCGTCAGAATGGGATGGATGGACGGAAGAGAAGCGGGCAGAATGCGAAGAACTTATGAAAATGAGTGAGCAGGAATTCAATGATACCATTTTAAAGCGGCAGGAAGAGAGCCTTTTGGATTCACCGGTTCCTTTTTACAAGCAAGGGTCCATCGAGTGGGGGAGCCAGGTCTTCGGAGGAGGGACCATTGCCAGCGACGCCTGCTGTCCTACGGCGATTGCCATGGTATTGTCGTATTTTAAAGATGAGCGCATCACTCCGGCAGAAGTCGCGGCCAGATATGATAACGATGGATACCGGAATATCGAGCAGGGTTCCTACGGCGGAAAGATGTGTATGGCGGCAGGCGTTGATTATGGACTTCGCGTTGAGGCAGGGACAGCGTCACTGTCCGCGGATAAAATACGCCGGTCGCTGGAATCCGGAGCAAAGATTGTCATGTCCATGAAACCGGAAGGGGAAGGAGGCCGCTATGCAACGGTCTACCACTATGTGACTTTAGCAGGACTGACAGAGGACGGACGGGTGATAGTCAATAATCCCGGAATCAGTACTGATATTACATATGACGATATGCAGACAATTCTGAACAATCAATCAGGCAGAGGGTACGGAATATTCTGGAAATCCTGATACGGTTTTCCGCGGCGGCTCAGTCAATGCCCCGAAGGTTTACATTTGGAATCAGAGGTTTTACCACAGAGGCAAAATGAAGAAGCTCCTCTTTGGAGCAGCTGTGGAATCCAGGACACAGCACATGTTCCGAATCCTGATAATTCTGCAGATAATATGCAGAGCAGCCCTGCAGCCACCGGCCGATCTCCTCAAAGTCTTTTGGGGAGTGAAGCTCCTGAACTACAGTGGTGCGGAATTCGTAAGGCAGACGGCCCTGCATCAGATAAGTGACGCTTTTCTGAATACGGGAAAAATCAAGATGAGGAAATCCGGATACAACGGGATAACGGGACGGACAGGACTTGATATCCATGGCGATGTAGTCAATCAGCCCCTGTTCACAGAGGGAGATCATAACATCCGGCTGGTATCCGTTGGTGTCCAGCTTCACCAGGAGCCCCAGGTCTTTGACAGATGACAGAAATTCAGGCAGTCCTGGCTGCAGGGTAGGCTCGCCGCCGGTTACGCAGACTCCTTCCAGGATGCCGGCGCGCTTTTTTAAGACGGATAGGACCTCAGTGTCTGTCATCGCCTGGGGCGCGGTATCGGATGAAAGAAGTTCACTGTTGTGGCAGAATGGGCAGCGGAAACTGCATCCGTTAAAAAATATCGTAGCGGCCAGATGGCCGGGATAATCCAGCAAGGTGGTTTTTTGGAAACCGGAAATGATCATAGTCATGCCTCCTGATCGTTTTATAAAAATATTCTAACTGCTATTGTAGCTGATTTCCGGGGAGATCACAACCCCGGACCGGAGGCGGATAAAATTCAGACAGAAAGGAGTATGAATCATGGCTGACCAGGAACACTATATGAAGGAAGCCATTAAGCAGGCAAAAAAAGCGTCTTCCATAGGAGAGGTCCCCATCGGATGCGTGATAGTCAAAGAAGACAAGATCATCGCGCGGGGGTACAACAGGAGAACCGCCGATAAAAATACATTGGCGCACGCAGAACTTCAAGCCATCAAAAGAGCCAGCAAGAAACTGGGAGACTGGAGGCTGGAGGGCTGCACGATGTATGTGACACTGGAGCCGTGCCAGATGTGCTCGGGAGCGCTGGTGCAGGCGCGGATGAGCGAGGTAATAATAGGGTGCATGAACCCCAAGGCCGGCTGTGCCGGTTCCATTTTGAACCTGCTGGAGATGCCGGAGTTCAACCATCAGGTTAAGGTGACCAGAGGGGTCATGGAGGAGGAGTGCTCGAAGCTTCTTAAGGATTTTTTCAAAGGGCTCCGCAGCCGCCTGAAAGAAGAGAAGAAGGAAAAAGCGGCTGTTAAGCTTTAAAGGAGAAAGCGTCCGCTGCCGCGGTCAGAGAAGCTGGTCGTCATCGTTTGGTATGTATTCTACGATATCGCCGACAGAGCAGTTGAATATTCTGCAGAAGTCATTGATGGTCACGGTGGAAAGCGGCAGACCTTTTCTCATGCGGCTGAGGGTATTGGAAGATATCCCATGTTTGTTGATCAGAGAATAGGTGGATTCGGTGGAGGCCTCCAGGGTTTGCCAAAATGGTGTATATACAATCATGGTCTGCACACTCCTTCATTTGATGATAGAATATGAGTGATTGATTGACTATAGTCAATATATAAGCTATAATATTGAAAGATGTTGTCAAATTCTCGAGAGGATGTACAGGGATGAAAGAGATACAAAGGATCTCCATTACAGATGCTGTTGTAGAGAACGTGAAAGAATTAATTGAATCCGGTGAATACGAACCCGGACAAAAGCTCCCTACGGAGGCCAGCCTGTGCCAGATGATGGGAGTGAGCCGGACAAGCGTAAGAGAGGCCTTTCGCGTACTGCAGGCACTGGGATATGTGGTGATCAAGCCTGGACTCGGTGCATTTGCAGCAGAGAAAAAGGAAGACGGCGGCAGGGATAAACAATGGTATGAGGCGGATAACGCAGAACTCTCGGATTTTAAAGAGGTACGTTATGCCGTTGAGACCTTAGGCGTCCGCCTGGCTGTTGAACGCGTGTCTGCAGAACAGGTAAAAGAGCTGGAAGAAATTCAGGAATCCTTTACCGCGGCAAATGAGACTCATGATATGGCAAAACTGATCATGCTGGATGAGCTTTTTCATACGAAGATCATATCTTATACAAAAAATCCACTTCTGATTGCAATCAATAAACAGCTGACAGAGCGCCTGCGTTCTTACCGGGGAGAATCTTTTGCGGACAATGAAGTATATGGCAATGCGGTAGCCCTTCACGAAGCGATTCTTTCCTGCTTTAAGAAACGGGATGCAGAACAGGCTGTGGCGGAGATGAAGAGACATTTGGACATTACTTATGCGGATATACAGTATCTGCGGAAAAAATAACAGGAACGGCAAAAGAGCTTTTTCATTAAAATGAAAAAGCTCTTTTTAAATAAATTCTACAGGAAGCGGATATTTAAGAAAAAGCCCTTTCAATCTGACGTTTTTCTTCCTCTGACAGATGAGTGATCGGACTCCGGCAGAAGCCCGGTTCACGGCCCATGAGCTTTAAGGCATATTTTAACCGGATAGGAAACTGATTTCCGGTTATGGCCTGCCAGCGGTAATAAAGCTGATTCTGAATCTCCAGTGCGCGGGCCCTATTGCCGCTCTGGGAGCACTCCCACATCTCTACACACAGCTTGGGAAATACTGCGAGGATCGCGGAGATGGCGCCGTCTGCCCCCAGATCATAGCAGGTGTAAAGCATATCGTCGGTCGCGGCATAGACCTTGGCTTTGCTGCCGCACATCATTTTCATGGCATACAGGGCGGAAACGCCTCCTACACTCTGCTTTATGCCGCGGACATATTCTGTGTTTTCAATCAGCCGCTTGAAAAGCTGAGGAGTGACCGTATTCTGCGGGACCACATTATAAATGATAATGGGCATTTGGCACTCTTTGGAAATGGTGCTGTAAAAATCAAACATACCCTCCTCGTCCGGTACAAGAACGTTGTAAGCAGTGGGGGTCACCATTAAGGCGTCTGCTCCGGCGTCCTTGGCGGCAAGGCCGGCTTTTACGGCATCTCTTGTACAGGTACGCATGATTCCGCAGACGATCGGCTGATCTTCTTTTACATGATCTTTTGCGATGGTGATAAGAGTTTTCAACTCCTCGTCCCCTAAAGTGGGCCCTTCGCCTGTACTTCCGCTGACGCTCAGACCATGGACGCCGGAGTCGACCGCCAGCTTCATCTCTTTCGCAATCAATGCTTCAGCGATATTTCCCTTTTCATCAAAGGGGGTAATGATCGGAGGGATAATACCCTCTAATTTTTTTGCGCACATGTTGCTCCCTCCTTGTCAATATTATATGACATCATACAATCATACAAACACAATATCACGGTTCACCAGCAATGTCAATAGAGGATTTTAGCTTCGTATGTTTTTTATGGATCCGTTTCATATCGGAGTCCGTTATTTCCAGATGCTTCTGCATTTCCAGCACAGCATTTTCCGGGTCCTTTCTGTAAAAACACTGCAGGATCCGTCCGTGAGGCTGTACGGCGTTGTTATATACTTGATCGCTGGTGAAGGATTCACCGCGGTAGACGCGGAAACAGTTTAAAAGCTGTTTATTGATATTGATTAAAAGGGGGTTTTTTGTATAGGACATGATCTTTGTATGAAAGAGCTCATCCAGCATGATCAGCTTTGCCAAGTCATGGGTTTTGTTTGCGTTTAAAAAGGACTGATGGATTTCCGCCAGGTCTGCCACCTCTTTTGGAGTAGCGCGTTTTACAGAGAGGCGCACGGCCAGAGGCTCGATGGCGAAGCGTACTTCCATAAAGTCGGAAAATTTGGCGTCCTCGGTATCGTACCAGTTACTGCCGGACGTCAGGGGGAGCTCCTGCTGAGAGACAAAGGTGCCTTTACCAGGCTTAATGGTCACAAAGCCTAGTGCCTGTAAGACGCGGAGCGCTTCCCGGATACTGGTGCGGCTGACGCCCAGCATTTGGCAGAAGCTGGCCTCTGTAGGGAGCTTCTGGCCGGGAATATATTTCCCGCTGGTGATCAGTTCCTTAATGCTTTCAGCGGCCATGTCAGTAATGGATATTTTCTGGATTTCTTTCATGCACACACTCCTATGGATTATTATATGATGTCATATGATATTACAGGACATTATAAAAGAAAATTGAATGGTTGTAAAGGCTTTATAAAATCTTTGCTCAGAAAAATGCTTGACAAAAAGATGAAAACCATTTAACATACGATATACGACATCATACAATATACCAAACCAATTCCATGTATAATTTTATGAAAGAAAGGAACGAAAAGAAATGAACAGCGTAGTTAAAAAGTATGGAAGGATTTTACTTCCGCTCATTACTCCCTATGATGAGAATGAAGAAATCGATTATGGAAAATATGCAGAGCTGATCGATTATGTGATTGAGAAGGACGTTTGTGATTCTTTGATCGTGACCGGAACGACAGGCGAAGCTTCTCTGCTGACCTTTGACGAGCGCGTGAAGCTGTTCGAGACCGCGGTGAAAGCGGCGGCAGGCAGAAAGCCCGTTATCGCCGGAACTGGCTGTGCCTCCACAAAGGAAACCATTGCCCTCACGAAAAAAGCGGAAGAGCTTGGCATCGGGCTTTGCCTTATTGTATGCCCGTTCTACAATAAGCCCACCCAGGAAGGAGTTTACGAACACTATAGGAGGATCGCTGAGAGTACAAAGGCCGATATTCTGTTATATAATATTCCGATTTTTGTCGGCATCAATCTGGAGCCTGCTACCGTTGGCCGTCTGGCAGCCATCGAGAATATTGTAGGCGTAAAGGATGAGGCAGGCGTAAATCCCACTCAGGTCACAGATTTCTTCCTTGCGACAAAGGATATCGATTCCGACTTTGCCATTTACAACGGAGACGATGTTATGCTGCTCCCTACGATCGTTCAGGGCGCTATGGGCATTGTGAGCGGCGGAGCTCATATTTACGGCCATGAGATTCGCGCAATCTTTGACGCCTTTGAAAAGGGAGAGAATGAGAAGGCGAAGGAGCTCTTTATGCCTATATATGAGTTTTGCAAGAGCACAGGACAGAACGGAAGAATTTTGCCCAATTCCATCCTTCGTCCGGCCATCGAGGCGGTGACAGGCGTGAAGCTGGGACCGGCAAGAGGGCCCCTGGCCCCCGCGACCGATGCGGAGATGGAGGTCACCCTTGCTATCTTGAAAAAACAGGGAAAGCTGTAATTTACAATTGGTACATATAGAATGATCGAATGCCGCCGCAGCCAGAATTCAAAGATGAATGGCTTGCGGCGGTATATTTTGTTTTGGGTAAAATGTCCTGTAATCTGTATATTCAGAAGGCCTAAATGTACAAAATGTTGGAATCAAGATTGACAAAGGCAGACAAAGCTGATAATATTGTACTATGTCATATGTCATACAAAATAACAACGATTAAAAAGGAGGAAGAAACAATGAAGAAAATGTGTGCGCTTCTGCTGGCGGCTGCAATGACGATCGGTATGTTGGCCGGCTGCGGCAAAAAAGAGGAAAAGCCCGCGGATGCAAAAGAAACGGGAACCCAGAGCGGAGAGACGAAAGCCGCTTCGGAAGATAATTCCCAGGTACCCGATGAAATCACCATTGGCTTTGTGGCGAGCATGTCCGGTGAGAATGCACAGGCAGGACAGTACAAAAAGGATGCTTGGGCGGTGATCCAGAAAGAGCTTGAGGCAACGGACGGCTGTATCACCATCATGGGCAAGCAGGTCAAAGTGAATGTTGAGTTTGTGGATACGGATTCCAAGGCCGATGTGACTGCCAATGCTTACTCCAAGTGTATCAATGACCTGAATGCGGTGGCAATCGTCGGCCCAGATGAGAGTTCCCTGACTTTAGCGGGAGCGCCATTGGCACAGGAAGCGGGAATTCCGGTCATCTCCACCTTTGCGACGAATGAAAAGGTCACTCAGATCGGCGACTATATTTTCCGCGCTTGTTACATAGACCCTTTCCAGGGCCAGGTGGCGGCGACCTATGCTTATAATGAGCTGGGCGCAAAAACGGCAGCCGTTCTCTACTCCAATGCGGACGCTTATGCAACGGGCCTGATGGAATCCTTTAAGGATAATTTTGAAGCTCTTGGCGGCGAGGTAGTGGCAGTGGAAACCTATGCCGGCTCAGACGTTAAGGATTTCAATGCACAGCTTTCCAATATTAACGCAAAGACGCCCGATCTCTTATGGCTGCCCAATCAGGCCAGCGAGATCCCGCTTCAGATTCAGCAGGCGGATGCCATGGGCATCACCGCCACCATGATGGGACCCGATTCCTGGGATGTTACAACAGTTCCAGAAACGGCCGGCGCGGAGGCGCTGGAGGGCTCCTACTATATTTCCTGCTTCAGCGCGGAAAGCGATAATGAGGTGGCGCAGGCCTGGGTAAAGGAATTTGAAGAGGTAAACGGATATAAGCCAGCGGCGCATGCAACCCTGGCGTATGAAGCTTTGAAGATTGTCATCAACGGTCTGGAAAATCTCACTTCCTTCAGCGAAGAAGAGCTCCGTGACAATATCGCTGCCACAGACCTCGATCTTCCCTCTGGAAAAGTTACCTTTGACGAGGGAGGCAACCCCAACAAGGCGGCGGTCATCATGAAGTATGAAGACGGCGTCGGACACTATGTGACAAGCGTTCAGCCGTAGGGGAAGGATTTATCATATATAACGGAAGGATTCCTGTTGATTAGGTTAGGCGCCGGCATTTGTGCCGGCACCTAACTTAAAAAATGTCTAAGTCTATTAGGGGTGATGTTTATGGGCCATGTGTTTCAGCTTTTAATTTACGGCCTGCAGCTGGGCAGCTTGTACGCGCTGCTGGCGATGGGCTACACACTAGTTTTTGGTATCATTAGAATGATCAATCTGGCACATGCGGATTTGATGATGCTCGGCGCCTTTGCGGCATATTTTCTGTTTCAATGGTTTGGCGGCTCCGGCAGCATGGCCGTACTTGTTCCGCTGATCATGATCGCAACGCTGCTTTTCGGCGCGGGGGTAGGCTTTGTAATAGAACGCTTTGCATATAAACCCCTGCGGGGCAGAACGACTGTGGCTTCTCTGGTGGCGGCGATCGGCGTTCAGCTTTTTATTGAAAATTTAATGCGCTGCCTGCCCGGAGTCGGAGCGCTGCCGAAAAATTTTCCGACCCTGCTGCCTAAGGTAAATATAAATATAGGGGGATATCAGATTTCATCGGTTCAGATTATTGTGATTGCGATTGCGGCGCTGCTGCTTCTGTTTATGCAGCGGTTATGCTACCATACGGGCTTTGGGAAACAGATGCAGGCGGTATCTGTGGACAAAGACGCTTCTTCGCTTATGGGGATCAACGTAAACCGGGTCATTTCCATCACGTTTTCTCTTGGAGCGGCTTTGGCGGCAATCTGCGGTATTTTGTACGGGAGCCTGTATCCGACCATCTATGTGTATATGGCAGGTACGATCGGAAATAAAGCGTTTATTTCAGCCGTTATCGGAGGGATCGGCAACATTAAGGGGGCCATGCTGGGAGGCTTGATCATCGGTATTATGGAGGTGTTTTTACAGTCCTTTGCGGCAAGCATTTCTTATGGCCTGTGTTTTGTTATCCTGATCCTGGTTCTTCTCTACAAACCGACAGGCTTGCTGGGCGGCAAGGCTGCCAGAGAAAAAGTATAGGGGGAACAGGATGAAAACAGTACGAAAAATATTTAAGCCGGAGTATTTTATATTTCTGCTTATTTACTTGGTCATTGCAGGCCTGAATAAAATGGGCGTCATCAACGCCTATCTGTTCCAGGTTATCACCATAGCCGGCATTAATGTCATCATGACGATCAGCCTGAATCTGGTCATCGGAATCACGGGACAGTTTTCCATGGGGCACGCGGGTTTTATGTCCATAGGAGCATACATAAGCGCGATAGTTTCAAGGCTGGCCTTCCAGGTGCTGGAGAGAACGGCGCTCACAGACAACCTGATCTTGCTGGCGGCTGTCATAGCGGGAGGAATCATTGCAGCGGTCTTTGGCTTTATTATCGCCATGCCCACTCTGAAAGTAAAAGGCGACTATCTCGCCATTGTCACACTGGGCTTTGGCGAGATCATCCGCGCGGTATGGCGGGTGATCGATTATACGGGCGGCGCACTGGGATTCAGCGGCATTCCTAAATTAACAAATTTCACCTGGGTGTTTGTCATCCTTCTGATCGCCATATATGCCAGCCGGAACTTTATCAAGTCCTCTTATGGGCGCAGCTGCCTTTCGGTCAGGGAAAATGATATAGCCGCGGAGGCGATGGGCGTTAACTGCCGGAATTATAAGGTGCTGGCCTTTGTGTTTGCGGCGTTCATGGCAGGAGTGGCCGGCGGTCTCTATGCACATTTGATCCAATTCATCCAGCCGGACAATTTCTCCGCCGCGAAGTCAACAGATTATATCGTTTATCTGTATGCAGGCGGTGTAGGAACCATCAGCGGTTCCATCTTTGGCGCGGTGGTGTTGACGATACTGCCGGAGCTTCTGAGATTTTTGAATGACTGGCGTCTCGTTATTTACGCTCTGCTCCTGCTCTATATTATTATCTGGAAGCCCTACGGGCTGTTTGGCGGAAGGGAATTCAAATTCCTGAATCTGGAAACCATCGAAGCGACGGATTCCAAACTGGGGAAATGGATACGCCGGAGGCTTAGAAGAAAAAAAGAGGAGGCGAAATCATGAGCAAGCTGGAAGCAAAGCATTTGGGAATACGCTTTGGCGGCTTACAGGCTGTAAAGGATTTCAACCTCACAATGGAATCCGGGGAATTGGTGGCCATCATCGGCCCCAACGGAGCCGGTAAGACGACGACCTTTAATATGCTCACGGGGATGTATCTGCCTACGGAGGGAGAACTGGCGCTGGACGATATCTCCATGGTCGGGAAAATG
Source organism: Lachnospiraceae bacterium (assembly GCA_902363445.1). Classification (GTDB taxonomy): domain Bacteria; phylum Bacillota; class Clostridia; order Lachnospirales; family Lachnospiraceae; genus Lientehia. Next base: position 16,871 of record CABJAB010000009.1, on the reverse strand, counting down.
CCCTACGAGATTAATGAAATGGGACTGTCCAGAACCTTTCAGAATATCCGGCTGTTCAGCAGCCTGAGTGTAATGGAAAACATACGGATCGCAATGAAGAGGGAAGCGAAATATTCCTTTTTTGAGGCGCTGTTCCGAACGAAAAAGTATAAGCTGGCTGAAAAGCAGATCAATGAGGAAGCCATGGAACTTCTTAAGCTGTTTGGGATGGAGGATGTGGCAGGACTTCAGGCGAAGAACCTGCCCTATGGAGAGCAGAGGAAATTGGAAATTATCCGTGCGCTGGCGGGAAAACCTAAAATCCTGCTCTTGGACGAACCGGCGGCCGGCATGAATCCGACGGAAATTGAGGAGGTTATGAGCATCATCGCAAAGGTACGGAAGGTGTATGACGTCTCTATCCTGCTGATCGAGCACCACATGAGCATGGTAATGAAGATCGCGGACAGGATCCTTGTACTGGATTTCGGCGAGACCATTGCGGAAGGGACGCCGGAAGAAATTCAGGGCAATCCCAAGGTAATTGAAGCGTATCTCGGGAAAGGAGGAGCAGACGAGGATGAGTGATTTATCGATCCAGAATCTCCATGTATCATATGGCAGCGTCAATGCCGTCAGAGGCGTCAGCTTTGAAGTGCACGAGGGCGAGATCGTGACTCTGATCGGAGCGAACGGCGCGGGAAAGACAACCATGCTCCGTGCGATATCCGGGCTGGAAAAGGCAAAGGAGGGCTCAATCCTTTACGGCGGCGCCAATCTTACAAAGCTGCCGGCCCATAAGATCGTGGAGCAGGGAATCGTACATATCCCCGAGGGTCGGAGGATTTTTTCGAATCTGACCGTATACGATAACCTGGTAATGGGGGCTCACCTCCGAAAGGATACCGGAGAAATCAAGGCGGATCTGGAGGACTGCTTTGACATTTTTCCACGCCTTAAGGAAAGATCAGGACAGCTTGGCGGAACACTATCCGGCGGAGAGCAGCAGATGCTGGCAATTGCCCGCGGGATCATGACCCATGGAAATACTATGCTCCTGGACGAGCCTTCCATGGGACTGGCGCCGCTTGTAGTGGAGGAGATTTTTGAAGTCATCAAACGCATTAACAGACGTGGAACAACGATTTTACTGGTGGAGCAGAACGCAAATATCGCCCTTAAAAATGCGGACAGGGCATATGTTCTGGAAACAGGCACTATCGTCAAAGAAGGCAGCGCAAAGGATCTGCTGCACGATCCCTCGATTCGCGCGGCATATCTGGGATGCTGATTAAATTATTAAAAAGAAAGAGGTAAGCACAATGGCTACTAGCTTAAATCCGTATGTTTTGGCGGCTCCAAATTCTAAGATCAGGACAGTGTTTAATAAAGTGGACGGAAAAGAGGGGCTTGTAAAATTTGTATTGGGTGAACCCAATTTTGATACGGCCCCCAACATTATCGCCGCCGCGGAAAAGGCGCTGGAGGCGGGACATACGCATTATGTTGCAAACGCAGGTATTTTTGAACTTCGAAAAGCAATTTCGGATAAAATGCAGAGAGACAATCATATATATTATGATCCCCAGACAGAGATCATGGTCGCGAACGGAGGCACAGAGGCGATCTGGCTGTCGATGCAGGCAATCATAGAGCCGGGGGATGAGGTGCTTGTCCCCGGACCCTACTGGTCCCCGTATCCGTCTCTGGTCAAGCTGCTGCACGCGGCGCCGGTGGTGGTTCCGATGCTCGAAGAGGATGGGTTCATGTATAATATCGAGAACCTGAGGAAGGCGGTGACGCCAAGGACAAAGCTGCTGATTCTCAATAGTCCTTGTAATCCGACAGGCGGCATGGCTGATCTGCAGCTTCTGAAGGAAATCGCAGCTTTGGCAAAAGAGCGCGATTTTTATGTCATGTCAGACGAGGTGTACGAGAAGCTGGTATATGACGGAAACGAGCATGTCAGTCTGGCCTCTCTGCCGGGTATGAAGGAAAGGACCATTACGGTCAACAGCTTCTCGAAGTCCTACGCTATGACCGGCTGGCGCGTCGGTTATGTTATGTCAGACGCGAAAATCATTAAATACTGCAATAAGCTGCATGAACTGGAGGCCTCCTGCACTAATGTTCCGGCTCAGTGGGGAGCTGTTGAGGCGCTGACAGGGGATCAGGGTGTTGTCGATTTTATGCTGGGAGAGTATACGAGACGGCGCAGGATGATCGTTGACGGCCTTAATGCCATAAAAGGGATCAGCTGTGTGGCGCCTAAGGGAACCTTCTATGCTTTTGCAAATATGAAAGGATCCAATATGAGCTCAGATGAGTTCTGCAATCGCCTGATCGACGAGGCCGGCCTGGTGGTAATTCCCGGAGATGCTTTTGGCGAATATGGAGAGGGATACGTCCGTATGTCCTTTGCCGTATCGGATGAGACCATTATAGAAGGACTGAACCGCCTGGATATGTTTATGAGTAAGCTGAATATTTAAAATGCACGGATATATAATTGGAGAATTGTGCGCGCTCGGAGTCGCTCTCAGCGATGCGGTGACCTGCGCCTGTTTTAATGCGGCGGGAAAAAAGATAAATACCTTTATGATCAATTTCCTGAAAACAGTAACGGCGCTGGTATGCGTGGCGGTGATACGTCTGATGATGTATGGGACGATCAGCCTTGCGGGAGTGAGTCCGAGGGCGTGGTTTTATCTGAGCCTTTCCGGGCTGACAGGATTTGTATTCGGAGACTTTTTCTATTTTTCCTCTTTCCGCTATCTGCCGTACCGCATATCAATGATGATCTTTTATTCCAGTCCCATCGTGACCTCTCTGGCGGCCTGGGGATTATACGGACAGATTTTGCAGCCTGTGGACTGGGCCGGTGTTTTATTGATAACAATGGGACTGTGCATCGTATTGCTGGCAAGAAGCCGGCAGGCGGATGGCGCGGGCCAGCGGAAACAGATGGCCCGCGGCGCGGTTTTTGCAGTGCTGGGAATGCTGGGGCAGGCGGGAGGCGTACTTCTCAGCAGCACAGGACTGCGGCTGATCGAGACAGACGGCGGTTCTCTGGCAGCCAGTCAGGTGCGGATCATTGCCGGCGTCGTGGGATTTTTTGCCGTGATGCTGGCAGGGAAAAAAGGTGTGGTGACAGGACGGGTACTGAGATATCCAAGGGAACTGGGACTGGTGATGATCGGAGGTGTCTGCGGATGCGCCGTCGGGACTACCCTGACCCTGCATTCGCTTAATTATATTCCTGCGGGGATTTCGTCGGCCATAACATCGGTGTCCCCAGTCATGATCCTTCTTTTTACGGTGTTTGTGCTCAGGGAAAAAATCAGGCCGGCAGAGGTCATCGGGGCAGTTGTCTGTATTTCGGGTATTGTGGCATTGTCGGTGTAGACAGGAGGCTGGAGGTATGAAGATTGGTTTTATCGGGATGGGAAGCGTGGCCTTGGCCATTATTAAAGGGATTAACCGCCGGGAGACGGCAGATTTGGAGCTTTTCGGCTATGATCCTCACAGGGAAAGGGCAGAGGCGCTGGCGGAGCTGTGCAGTCTTAAGGCCTGCGGATTCGATGAGGAGGCGGCGGAGAACAGCGATGTCCTTGTCCTGGCCGTTAAGCCTGGAGAGTTAGCCTCCGCCGCAGAAAGGCTTAAAGAAGCGGATGGGAAGCTCATCATATCGTTGGTGGAGGGAAAGAGACTTGCGTCTATGGAAAAGTGGTTTCCCAATTCAGCCATAGCGAGGATCATACCGAATATAAACGCGAAAGTGGGCGCTTCTGTTACTGGGATGTGTTTCAACGATAAAACGACAGAAGAACAAAAACTATTTGTGGCAAAGATTCTCGAGGGAATCGGAACATACATGGAAACAGAAGAAAGATTCGCCGGGATTTTTGGCTGTATCGGAAGTGCGGTTCCCGCGTTTACTTATATCTATATTAACGCAGTGGCTGAAGCCGCTCTGAAGGAAGGAATGCCAAAGCAGAAAGCCCTGGAGATAGCTGCCCAGTCTGTTCTGGGAAGCGCCGAGATGCTGCTGAAAAGCGCAGTCCACCCTCTTGCGCTGGCGGACCAGGTATGTTCACCGGGGGGAGCGGCGGTGGAAGGGGTTCTTATGCTTCACAAGCTGGGTTTTGAGCATGTTGTCCATGAAGCGGTTCTTGCGGTGATCAAGAAGTCCTCGGCCGCGTATACAGAAGATGAAAACATTTGACAAATACTCGTTCTCACGGTATACTGTTAAGGCACGACTTTGTCATAAAATTTCCGCACAGCCGGGGAGTTAGCGGTGTCCTGTACCTGCAATCCGCTATAGCAGGGGTGATATCCTGCCGAGGATTACAAACTGTGAAGCTGCCCTTTATAAGCGGCGTTGAAGTCTGGGTCTTACGCAACAAGACCCTGTGAACCGTGTCAGGCCAGGAATGGAGCAGCACTAAACAGGATATCTTGTGTGCCGTGAGGCTGCCTGGACCGAGCTGGCTGTAGAGGTACCGTTTGTGGTGCGTTTTTCGAAGCAGGATGTGCGGATTAAAATAAAACAAAAGAATGTAAAAAGGAATTTCCAGACCGGCGTCAGCCGGAAAAGAAATTCCTTTTTTAATTATCTCTTTGTTATTTTATATTTCCAAGGGAACAGACCGGAAGCTGACACAGTCCACCAGGCCCCGGTTGGTGAGCCTGAGCTCAGGCAGACAGGCCAGGGGGATCAGGGCCATGGTCATGAACGGAGAAGGCATGGAGCAGCCGATTTTTTCCCAGGCGCCCTCCAGGCTTTCTACCATACGGCTCATCTCTTCCACTGGTTTGTCGTTCATCAGCCCGGCGATGGGGAGAGGAACGGTACCCAGGACTTGTCCGTTTTGAACGGCAGTCATGCCGCCGCCGCACTGGATCAGGGTATTGGCGGCCAGAGCCATATCTTCGTCGTTCGTACCGATGACCAGAAGGTTATGCGCGTCATGGGCTACGGTAGAGGCCATGGCCCCGCAGGTGATGCCAAAGCCTTTAACAAAACCAAAGCCCTTTGTGCCGGTATTGTGATGACGTTCGAACACAACGGTCTTAAGCACATCCTGCGCCGGGTCGGATTCCAGAAATCCGTTCTTAGATTCCAGAGTGACGTGGCGTTCGTAGGAGCCGACCTTCGCAGGGATGACCTCGATCGCCCGCACCTCGGTCCGCCCGGACTTGGCCGGTATCCGGAAAGTCTCCGCTGTAATAGTATCCTTGACATGCATGGAATGAGTGGCCCATTCGGGGTAAGAATAGGGGGCAAAACCTTTCCGCATAGCTCCATTTTCCGCCGCCAGCTCACCATCGATCCACACCTTGGAGATCTTTAACCCTTCCAGATCCTCCAGCAGGACCATATCGGCGCACTTGCCCGGGGTTATGCTCCCGAGCTCGTGATCCATCTGGAAGCATTGGGCACAGTTGATGGTCACCATCTGGATGGCGGTTATGACGTCGATCCCTTCTTCCACGGCGCGGCGCACAATGTAATCAAGATGTCCTTTGGAAAGAAGCGTGTGGGGGTGGGTGTCATCGGAGATCAGTGTGGCGAAGCGGGTGTCGACCTTGTGCTCTGTGATGCTTTTCGCCACTTCCTTCAGATCGTGCCACGCGGATCCTTCGCGGAACATGGCGTACATGCCGAGACGCATTTTTGCCAGCGCATCCTCTGCTCTGGTGGATTCATGGCAGCAGCGGACGCCGGACGCGATATAAGCGTTCAGCCCTTTTCCGGTCTCCGGCATGGAATAATGGCCGGTGACGGTCTTGCCTGCTTTCAGAGTAGCGCCCGTGATTCCATGGGTATGCTCCGAGGAAGAAAGAATTCCCGGAAAATTCATCATTTCTCCCAGACCGACGCATTCATCCCAGTTCATGGTTTCTGCAACCTCCTCTGGTCCTATGAAAGAGCCGGTGTCCTCAAAGCCCGGGACCGCGGGGACGCAGGAAGGAGTGGTCAGCATGGCTTTGAGAGGAGTTCTGGAGGCATCCTCCAGCATACATTTCACACCGTCGAGTCCCAGCACGTTGCAGATCTCATGGGGATCCATGTAGATGCCGACAGTACCGTGAGGGATGACGGAGCGGGCATATTCCCCGACGCCCATCATGGAGGATTCAACGTGTATATGGCCGTCCAGGAAGCCCGGCGAGAGGTATTGCCCGCCGGCGTCTATGACCGTGGTTTCCGGGCCGATACAATGTGAGGCGTCCCCCACGAGGGCAATACGCCCGCAGGAGACAGCCACAGAAACGTCCTCCATTATTTCATGGGTGCAGACGTTGATTAATCTCGTATGGGTGAGGACCAGATCGGCCGGTACGCTGCCTCCGGCCACAGCGGCCAGGGTGCCGCTGACTTCCCAGAGCGGTTTTTTGCAAAAAGTATTGATCATAGAATTGCCTCCTGTTCAAAGTGATTTGGATATTGAAGCTATTATATCATGGAACGGCTTAAAAAACATCCATGGAAAACCTACAAGAACCGCCGGTCCGCTGCGGAAAGAATTTATAGTTTTAGGCTTGGGGCTTGCTCCTAACCTTTGTTTATTATATAATAGTATTGAATTTTATTTTCGATTTCGGATATGTAATAGAATGTGGCGGCTATGAGAATATGAGCAGAGGGAGGCGGTTTTATGATGAGAATCGGCATGTTGACCAGTGGAGGTGACTGCCAGAGTCTGAATGCGACCATGCGCGGTGTGGCAAAAGCCTTGTATGAGATGTATGACGATGTGGAGATCATCGGTTTTGAGGATGGTTATAAGGGTTTGATCTATATGAATTACCGCATTATGCAGCCGGAGGATTTTTCTGGCATCCTGACGGAGGGCGGCACGATTCTGGGCACCTCCAGACAGCCGTTTAAGCTGATGCGTGTCCATGATGAAAACGATCTGGACAAAGTGGAAGCGATGAAGCATACCTATAAGAAGCTCCGATTGGAATGTCTTGTGGTCCTGGGCGGGAACGGAAGCCAGAAGACGGCAAACCTGCTTCGTGAGGAGGGACTTAACGTCATCGGCCTTCCGAAGACTATAGATAATGACCTTTGGGGAACTGACATGACCTTTGGATTCCAGAGCGCGGTCGATATTGCGACCAACGCGATCGATTGTATCCACACTACGGCAGCCTCCCACAGCCGTGTGTTCATTGTAGAGGTCATGGGCCACCGGGTCGGATGGCTGACTTTGAATGCCGGTATGGCGGGCGGGGCGGATATTATCCTGATACCGGAGATTCCATACGATATCGATTCCATCGTGGCGGCGTTAAAGAAAAGAGAAAAAGCCGGAAAAGATTTTTCCATCATAGCGGTGGCGGAAGGAGCTATTTCCAAACAAGATGCGGGGCTCAGTAAAAAAGAGCTGAAGAAAAAGAAGGAAACGAATTTGGTCTATCCGTCCGTGTCATATGAGATAGGGGCCCAGATTGAAGAACGCACAGGCCTTGAGGTCCGGGTAACGGTGCCGGGACATATGCAGCGGGGCGGCGCGCCCTGCGCCTATGACAGGGTCCTGTCTTCCCGCTTGGGAGCCGCCGCGGCTAAGATGATACGTGACAAAGAGTATGGATATATGGTGGCGGTAAAAAGCCGTGAGATTTCAAAAACTCCTCTTGACGAAGTGGCAGGCCGCCTGAAAATGGTGGATCCTGAGGCATCGATTATTGAAGAGGCGCGGCTTTTAGGCATAAGCTTTGGCGATGAACCTGCGGACGAACCGGCAGGAAAGTAATTGATGTTATAAGATACAGGCAGGGCGGGTCCGTGACCCGTCCCCTTTTCTCTTCCGCCTTTGCGGGAGATTCCGCACGGAAGGATTGGGAAACAGGACAGACAGAGAAAGGCAGTAAGAGTCATGGCATATACGGCGTTATATCGGAAATGGCGGCCCGGGACCTTTGACGATGTCAAAGGACAGGACCACATTGTCACCACATTGAAAAATCAGATCAAGACAGGAAGGATCGGGCATGCGTATTTGTTCTGCGGAACCAGAGGAACAGGAAAAACTACCATAGCGAAGATATTGGCAAAGGCGGTCAACTGTGAACATCCGGCGGATGGGAATCCGTGCTGTGAATGCGATACCTGCAGGACCATAGCAGCCGGAAATTCCGTTAATGTGGTGGAGATTGATGCGGCCTCCAACAACGGCGTGGATAATATACGGGAAATACGGGATGAGGTTCAGTATTCCCCGGCGGAAGGAAAATACAGAGTCTATATCATTGACGAGGTGCATATGCTGTCCACGGGTGCGTTTAACGCACTGCTTAAGACATTGGAAGAGCCGCCGTCTTATGTGATCTTCATACTGGCGACCACGGAAGTCCATAAAATACCGGTCACCGTTTTATCACGGTGCCAGCGGTATGATTTCCGGAGGATCTCCGGAGATACGATCACTGCGCGCCTGATGGAGATGGCCGCGGCGGAACAAATAGAGGCAGAAGAAAAGGCTGTCCGCTATATTGCGAAAAAAGGAGACGGCTCCATGCGCGATGCCATCAGCCTGTTTGACCAGTGCGTGGCGTTTTATTACGGACAGAAGCTGACCTATGAAAAAGTGCTTGAAGTGCTGGGCGCCGTGGATAATGAGGTGTTCAGCGGATTATTGAGGGCTGTCGCGTCGGGAAATACGGTGGAAAGTATCCGCCTGGTGGAAGAGCTGGTGATTCAGGGGAGAGAATTGACTCAGTTTGTACTGGACTTTACCTGGTATATGAGAAATCTTCTGCTTCTGGAAGCCACAGATGGTGAAGAAGACGTGCTTGATATGACGGCTGAGGACATCAAAAGGCTGAAGGAAGAGACAAAGCTTATAGACAGTGAGACCCTGATGCGTTATATTCGGATATTTTCAGAGCTTTCCAGCCAGATGCGGTATGCGTCCGGAAAACGGGTGCTTTTGGAGCTGGCGGTGATAAAGCTTACAAAGCCGCAGATGGAAGAAAATATGGATTCCCTGTTACAAAGGGTGAAGGATTTGGAAAAACGTCTGGATAAGGGCGATTTTCTGATTCCGGAGGGCGCGCTCCAGAACGGAAGCGGACAGCAGGGGGGCGGTATCGGGAATGTAAATACGGAGGGCTCGCCGCCGGGGCCGGGCGGCGCTGGAGATAGGGGGCAAAAAAAGGTGGTGGCCCTTCCCAAAGCACAGTATGAAGATCTGCAGCTTATCCGGGAGCAATGGGGCCGTATTCTCAAGGAACTGGGTGCGTCTATCAGACCGGCGCTCTCTGAAGCAGTTGTAGAACCCTTCGGCGATAATACTATCATGCTGGGATTCCGCGATGAAACGTTTTATCTGATCGGCGGAAGGGAACAAGTGCTGGAGCAGCTGGCAGATTATGTACGGGTGAACTATCAGAAAGAAATGGAGTTTCGCGCCAGGCTGCTGGCCGAGGGAGAATCTGCGGATACGCAGTATGTCAGCGAAGAAGAGTTAAAATCAAAAATTCATATAGACATCATAACGGAAAATAGTTAGAATGATAAAAGATTCAGGATAATAAGGAGGAGTTCTCACATGGCAAAACGTGGAGGATTTCCGGGCGGCATGCCTGGAAACATGAACAATCTGATGAAGCAGGCACAGAGAATGCAGAGGCAGATGGAAGATGCACAGAAGGAATTTGAGACGAAAGAGTTTACCGCGTCTGCTGGAGGCGGGGCGGTAGAGGTGACCGTATCCGGCAAAAAGGAAATCACGTCCGTGAAGCTGGCGGAGGAAGTGGTGGACCCGGAAGATATCGAGATGCTTCAGGATCTGATCATGGCGGCTACCAATGAAGCGTTCCGGCAGATGGAAGAGGCTTCTTCGGCAAACATGTCCGGCCTGACAGGCGGCCTCGGCGGAGGCTTCCCCTTCTGATGGATTATTACAGCAGTAAGATCACAGCGTTGATTGAAGAGTTGTCCAGGCTGCCCGGCATAGGGGCCAAGTCTGCCCAGCGCCTCGCGTTTCATATTGTAAACATGCCGGAAGAGCGGGTGAAGCGTCTGGCAGATGTTCTGGTAGAAGCGAAACAAGGAGTACGGTACTGCCGTGAGTGTTTTACGCTGACGGATAATGAGCTGTGCCCTATTTGTGCCAGCGATAAACGGGATCATGGCACCATAATGGTAGTAGAGAGCACCAGAGATCTGGCGGCGTATGAAAAGACCGGACGTTACGACGGCGTATATCATGTGCTGCATGGAGCGATATCCCCGGCATTGGGAATCGGTCCGGCGGATATCCGGCTGAAGGAGCTGATGACCAGGCTCCAGGGAGATATATCGGAGGTGATCATTGCCACGAATTCAAGCCTGGAGGGGGAGACGACAGCCATGTATTTAAGCAAGCTGATCAAGCCGACGGGCATCAAAGTGACCAGGATAGCGAGCGGCGTTCCGGTGGGCGGCGATCTGGAGTATATCGATGAAGTGACCTTGCTCCGAGCGCTGGAGGGGAGGACGGAGCTGTGACCGATGTCTGCTAAACAAATACAGCCTGTACCAGCACCATGTATAAAAGTGTTCCGCCGCCGATGCTGAAGAGGAGGTTATGCTTCCATTTATGTATCAGGACAACGAAGGCGCCGGCCAATAGCTCCGGTATGCCGAAGGGCCATGCGTAAAATTGGATATCCTTGAAGCAGTAGACGATTAGCATGCCGATGATAGCGTAGGGCAGAACGCGGCCTGCATAAGAAACAAAAGCCGGCGTCTTTTTATTGGCGGGAAACAGAAGGAAAGGAAGCAGCCTTGTCAAAAAAGTGACTGCAGCGACGGTAAGAATCGTAAGGATCACGGATATCATGCGGGTTCCCTCCTTCTGAGCATAGTTAAAGAAAAGAGCAGACAGAGCATAGCTGCGGGTATAAACCAGCTGGTGCCGAAGAGCAGCCTGCAGGCGACGGTGATGACGATTCCCAGGACGGCCGGCAGATGATTTTTACTGTTTTCCCATTGGTCTACAAATATTACAATGAAAAGGGCGGTCATAGCGAAATCGATTCCTTTGGAGTTAAAGGGAATCAGGTTTCCGGCCACATTTCCGATCACGCCGCCCAGGATCCAATAAAAGTGATTCAGGACTGCAATGAAAAAGAAAAACCATTTTTTGCTGACTCCGTCCGGCGGATTGGCCGAACAGAGGAGTGAAAATGTCTCATCCGTAAGTGAGAAGATCATGTAGGGCTTCAGCTTACCGGAATCTTTAAATTTATCCAGCATGGAAAGACCATAGAATAAATGCCGGGCATTGACCATAAGTGTAATGAGAAGCGTGGACAAAAAATTAAAAGGAAGCGTTAGAAGCTCTATGGCAACGAACTGCATAGAGCCGGCATAAATGATCACGCTCATGAAAATAGCCCATCCTACGTGAAAGCCCTCGCTGCTCAGAAGAACGCCGAAAGCGATACCTAGGAATAAATAACCCATGAAAACAGGCAGCGTTAAAGGAAACGCCGCCCGGAACGCTTTTTTTATCATATGAAAAACCCCTTTGCCTATATTTTCCTCATTGTTATTATAGCTATTTCATCTTCTGTATGCAACATTTTTGAAATTACAGTTAATTTTGAATAATATAACATTTATATCAATTAATTGACGAAAATAAAATAAAAAAACTAAAAAAATATCTTGACAATCAAAATCGAGTGTGCTATTATACAGTTACAACAAATAAACAAATAACAACTCCTCACAACAAAAGAAGCCCATAGAAGAATCTGACGAGAAAGGATTCAGGAAAACAGATTAGATGCAAAGAAATCTGATTTGGTAAAATCAATACAGAGGAAGTAAGGAGTCAGTGGCGATTGCATAGGAATATCAATCAAAATTAGACAAAACCAGCCGATGGATGATAAAAAAAGCTTCTTCGAAACAACAGGGACGTATTACAGGAATAAAAGAAATCCATAAGCAGCAAGATGGAGAGAATCAAAATTCGTGTAAGGTCGTCAATCGAAGTTGAGAGGAATTGTGAACAGGAAAATGGGAAGGAGGAGATTCCACTGGACACTGAAGTCTCACGATTGAAAACTCAATATGGTTCTCATATGATGAAAGATAAATCCTGTTGGAACCGCCTTCATTATATAGAGAATATATAAATAATATCGTAAGTATCCGAATTAAGTATATGAAAATGTACAGATCGAAGAAGAGCTTCGGATCAGATGTGATAGCATATATGAGAATCATAGAGTTTTCATCGTAAAAGAAATTAAAATAAAAATCAGAATGCATGTAGGAAATGGAGATGAAGCGTCAAGGGATAGGAAGTTGGCGTTAAGAACATAGGCTATATACAATTTGAAAAGGGCGAACAGGATATCACATATTTCCTTCGGTTGAAGCTTGAAAAGCCGGCAGACAAGAACCTGTAAATAAAAATCCATGAGAGATACAGGAGATGTTGCCGGACTCGGATAGTGAAAGAAAAAGAAGTTCAGTACAATTTAATATATAAAATATAAAAAAGGGTACGAAAAGTACCCTTTTTTTACTGTTGCTTTTGACAAGAAAAATTGAGTATGTTAAACTTAGAGTGCACACGTATAGGTTATCAATTATTTTTGAGGTGATACCGTGGATAAATATGAATTAAGTATTAAAGAAGATAAGATTAAAAAGCATGCTGAGAAAAAAGATTATGTGACTGCGGCGAAGATCGCGGATACGATTGATTGGCGGCGCGTTAAAAACATAAAAATGCTGACGCTTGTTTCTCAGATTTATGAGAAGGTCAAAAATTACGCCGAGGCGAAAAATGTTCTCCTGATCGCTTATGAACGTGTTCCGGTGGGGCGCCGGATGCTGTATAAATTGACGGAACTTTGCGTTAAGTCAGGCAATCTGGATGAAGCAGAAGACTTTTTTGAAGAATTCCAGGAAATAGCGCCCAATGATATCAGCAAGCTGATTTTAGCTTATCAGATTGAGTCTTCCAGAGGGGAACCCTTAGAAAAGCTGATCACCATTCTGGAGCTTTACCGTAAAAATGAGTTTGAAGAAAAGTGGGCTTATGAGCTGGCTTACCTATATCATAAAGCAGGCAGGTCTAAGGACTGTGTGCAGCTGTGCAATGAAATCATTTTGTGGTTCAGCGTAGGGCCTTATGTAGACAAAGCCCTGGAACTGAAAATGCAGTATGAGCCGCTTACTCCGTCCCAGCAGGAGAAGCTTATAAATAAAAAGAAATTTGAAGAACGTATTAAAGCTGTGGAGCGGGAATTCGAAGATAAGTACTCACAGGAAACGCTGGATTCCGGTCTTCTGGGGGAGGAGCCTACTTTGAAAGAAGAAGGATTCAAGGAAGCCGCGATGACGGATGAACCTGAGGTGACAGAAGAAGCTTCCGTGGATGAAGAAGTGGGGATTACTTCCGATGTGCTTTTGCAGAATGCACAGTTCCAGGATATGGAGGCGGATCTGGCGCAGTCCGTAAGAGCTGCGGCGGAAGAATTGCCTCAGGCTGAGGAAGCAGCCGGACAGGATACAAAAGAAATCCTGGCTCAGACAAAAGAGCTTAAAAGCCCTAAGCCGGAAATCACACAGACTACAGAATTTTTGAATGAAGTTTCCGCAGCGCTTGCCGCTTCTGTTTTCGCTGATTCAGAACAAGAAGATGTAGCAGAAGAGACAGATGCGAAGATTCCGGAAGAGGAAGCGGACGAAAAAATAGACGCAGAAGCAGCGGAAGCTGAAGATCAAGAGGCAGACGCGGAAGAAGAGTCCGAAACACCAGAAGAAACTCCTGCAGAGAATTCTGCTGAAGAGAAAGATGAAGCTGGGGTAATTGCAGAGACGGAGATGGACGAATCTGAGGAAAACAGACAGAATGAAGAACCCCCCACTGAGAATAAGGCAGATGAGGTGATTCCGGAAGCGAAGACTGTCGATGCGGATTTGGCCGCGGAAGCGGAAGACGGGGGACTGGGAGAAAACGAGGCTCCGGCAGAAGCGGATGAGAAGGCGGAAGAGGTGTTTGTGACGCCGGAGGAAGAGCTGGAAGAAGAAGAAATTGACGAGAGTCAGATAACATGCGTAGTTGTGGAGGAGGAGCCTGGCGAAGGCAGAATCCCTCTGGCGGTGGAAAAGCTGAAAAAGACCCATGAGATACTGGGAGTGCCCGCCACTCAAGTAGCTAAGATCTCAGGGGCGAAGCTGAGCGCTAAAGGAATTTGTAATACGTTCACCCGGCTGGCCGGAAGGGATTTGATCGTAGATAACGCGGCGGACCTGACTGGCTCCGCGGTCAAAGAGCTTGTCAGAGAATTAAAGAAGCCGTTTGTGTCCATGGTACTTGTGCTGGTTGATTCTCCGGAACGGATTGATAAACTGCTGGTTCAAAATCCGGAGCTGGACAAGCTGTGTGTTTATCTGGAAGACGAAGAACAGATGAGCGTGGATGATTTTGTGACCTGTGTCAACGCATATGCGGAGGAAGAAGAATGTATTATCGATGAGATGGCGGGTCTGGCCGTTTATGCGCTGGCGGAACGGATGAGAAATGACGGCATCCCGCTGTCGGAGCAGGAAGCGAAAGCTCTAGTGGATGAAGCGATCGATAAGGCGGAGCATAGAGGGCTGAAGGGGCTTTTTGGCTCGAAATATGATAAAAAAGGTTATTTGATTTTAAAAGAACAATACTTTAAGAATTAATAAGGTGGACTATGAGTATTCGGCTGATTGCATTGGATCTGGACGGGACACTGCTGACCACGGACAAGCGGCTGACAAAGCGTACTTTGGATGTGCTCACCAGGGCTTCGGCCAGGGGGATTCATATTGTACCAGCTACGGGACGAAGTGTGACAGGTCTCGCACCGGAGGTGCGGGACCTGCCGTTTGTTCGTTATGCCATAACTGTGAATGGAGCCGTGGTATGGGATCTAAAGGAACAGAAAGCAATATCTAAGAAGGTTTTTTCCAGAGACCAGGCGGAAGAAGTATGGGATTTTATCTCCGGCTATCATACTATGCAGGATGCCTGCATTGACGGCATCGCAAGGATGGAGCCTGAATATTACCGGCATATAGAGGATTTCATGCCGGACGAATCCAGAAGCTTTTTGATTCGCTCCACCAGAGTTCCTACAGAGGGAATGCGCTCCTATGTGGTGGATTCGCGAAACAGCGTTGAAAAATTTAACGTCTTCTTTAAACAGGAAAGAGAATGCAGCCGCATGGAGGCGAGGGAAGCGCTGAAACGTTTTTCTTACCTGACGGTGACGTCTTCCATTGGCAATAATCTTGAAATCAATCATCTGGAGGCTACAAAGGGCAGCGGATTGTCTGCGCTGGCAGATTACCTGTGCTTGGAAAGAGAGCAGGTCATGGCCTTTGGCGACGGTGAAAATGATATTTCTATGTTGAAAACGGCCGGAATAGGGGTGGCTATGGAAAATGCCTCTTCTATAGTAAAGGATTCGGCGGATACGGTCACTTTGTCCAATGATGAAGATGGGGTGGCCCTGGCCATTGAAAAGTTTGTCTTATAAGGATGAAGGCTTATATTGCAGACGGAGAATACTACATGACAGAGTTCTTTGCTCCACAGAAGAACTCGGGACACAATCTGATATAGGAAGGCGTGATGGATATCAATCTGGTTTTTATAGTAACGATATTAATTTTGATCATGAGTATAATAGTGGGAGGCCTTCGGGGATTCTTTAAGAGCAGCCTGTCTTTGGTGGCCCTGATCTTATCAGGCATCATTGTAATGGCGTTGAATCCGCTTGTCACAGGTTTTTTGCGTAACAATACGAAGCTGGACGAGTGGATCGAAGGAAAAGTAGCTGGAATGATTACCGAGGAACAAGATCTGGGGATAAATACGGACGGAGACAACGTGACGCTGGAAAAGGATATTACGCTTCCTATGGATATTCAGCTGCCCAACGGTACGGTCCTTCCGGCAGGTACGGTCCTTCCGGCGGGGACTACGCTGCCTAAGGGAATCGGACTTGACGAGCTTTTGGAGCAGGTGAATGAAAACCTTTCTACGGCGCAGCAAAGCAAGATCATAGAGAGCCTGCCGATACCGGAGAGCCTTAGGAATTCTTTGGAAGAACATAATAATTCCGCAATATACAAAAAATTGGGCGTGAGCCAGTTCACTGATTATATAGGAAGCTTTATAAGCAACATATGTCTGAATATCATCGGATATATTGTTACATTCCTGATTGTGTTCTTCGCGCTTCAGATTCTAATGCTGGTATTTAATGTAGTAGACAGACTTCCTATTATACATGGAATCAATCATTTTGCCGGGGCGCTTCTGGGAATCGTAAAGGGGCTTTTGCTGCTGGAGATTTTATTTCTGCTGTTGATTCCGTTCACGGCGACCGCTTTTGGACAGAATGTGCTGGGGCAAATTGAGAATAACGTTTTTTTAAGTATGCTGTATCATAAAAATATCTTAATCCGGCTTCTGATGATGGTCGTTGGAAAGGCGTTTTGACCACAATAGATTGTATAGAACAGAAGCTGTGCCACAGGTATATGTGGACAGCCATTGAGAGGAGTAAAAATGCCTATTTTTTCAGTGGAAAATCTGTGTAAAATTTACCTGAGATTGCCCTTGACAAACCATATTTTGGTATGATATATTAAAACTCCACGGCGGATAGAACTGCAAATGCGAGAAAACGCAGTGGAAGAAAAAGAAAAAAATGGTTGACAGGAAGCGGCGGCTATGGTATCCTATAGAAGTTGTCGCTAACGCAGCGAGACACAGTACCTTGATAACTGAACAGTATATTCCAACCCCTGAAAATTCTTAAAAAAGAAGTTTCAGAGAACCGATGCGAGAGCATCGACCTAAAAGTAAGTAAATGGGATAAAG
>CABJAB010000008.1 GCA_902363445.1 Lachnospiraceae bacterium | reverse complement strand
AATAGTGAAAAACCGTACAATGTTATATACGCAGAATTCCTTTTATTTATAAGCTTTTTGAGAAAACCACGTGTTTACAAGGGTTCTCATAATATGGCTCCCACGGGTTCAAATCCCACCGTCTCCGCGAAAAAGACCGAGAAACCATATTTTTGCTGGTTTCTCGGTCTTTTTGTTTGCTTTATCGGAACTCCCCCAATGTCATAAACACTAGGCCTGGGGTGTTTCCTCCATCTGCAGGAGGCTGAAGGCAGGCGACATATTCAGATCCTCCGCTTTATAACCGTGCTCTGTCAGAATCTTCTTAGCAATCTGGTACTCATTTTTCATGAGCGTGCTGAAGAGCATCGAAAAACGATCAATATCGTTGTCTTTTAATGACTGGACAATCGTTTCTGTGAATTTTTTTATAGAGTCGTCAAGTCCGGGCATCTCTTTTCTGTACTTCTTCATGGGATATCCCCAGAGATTAAGTCCATAAAGTTTTCCATAGATTTCCTGCAATGCCTGCAGCGGACTGTGCTCCGCCACATACGCGAATATGGTCTGAGGGGAGATGTAATAGCGCCTGGACTGCAGATATTCTTCCAGCAAGTTGATCAACTCCATTTTTTCCAATTCAGAAAAATTTTTAAAGGCAAAATTCATTACCCTTTCACAGGATTCGGCGAGCAGCTCAAAGGACTGAATATAATAAGTCATATTCTGACGTATCGCGGGAGCCGTGAGGTCTAGGGGCCTTTCTATATCCGTATCACTCAGCATTAAAATTCTGGTTCCCTTTCCATTGATGGTCTGAGTGGCGCCTAGCTGGTTCATCAGACCTATCGTTCGCCTCATGGTGCTGACTGAGACGCCGTATTTAGATGCCATATTTTCATAAGAGGGAAGAAATCCACTGCCGCAGTAATCTCCAAAATATATGTCATGTACGATTCGGATAGCCAGATCGCAGCATATTTGGGGACGCTCCCGATAGACCCTCCAGGAGAAAGGAAGCGTTTTTTTCTGCGGAATCTGCGGAAGCCGGCCTTCAATATAGCTGAGAATTTCTTTTGAAACATCACGCTGAAAGGCGAGATGAGCGTCATAGATATGCGCCGGTTCGCCTTCCCTGCCGCAGGCGATCAATTCCCTGAGCCGCCGCCGGCTTATTTCCGGGTCATAGAGAACATGTCCTTTATATTGTACTGGAAACGGCAGTCCGAGATACAGAGTGCTTTCCCAGAAGAGATTCATGATGAGCGGATTTTTTGTTTTCAGCAATATATAGCAATAAAACCGTATCTGATCTTCCGGACTCGGCTGCTCTGCCAATTTCTCCAAAACAGCAAAATCATTGTCATCCATGAGGAGAAAACCCTTCGTCAGCATCGGCACGACCACCAATTCCGTAGACTGATAGAGATCGGAAATAGAGGTGCGTCGTTCAGAAAAGAAACGGACGGCAAATTCGTTGAGCCCTTTTTCGTCCTGCTGAAAGAGAACCTTGGCACTCCGGCCGTGGCTTCTGGATATGTATCCTTCGTCGTTTAGACGTTTAAATGCAGATTTTATGGTGAGAGAGGATACATTGAACTGTCGGCAGAGAGATTCGATTTTAGGCAGACTGTCCCCTTTCTTATAATACTGAAATTTGAATCGAACGATAAAATATTCATATATGAGGTTTGCAAATCCCCGATCATTGAGCATATCCGCCACCGCCTTATCTTTCTATTTTAACATTTCAAGCTTTAATAAGCCAGTATATATTGTGTTTTTCTAAAAAATAGTCCTTCATAAAATTGGAATGAGATGAACAAGGGATTGAGGATTGTATTTTCCATGGAATGAGGTATAATGAAAAGGAATGAGATGAACAAGGACAAAAGCCCATAGGGGAGGTCATCACGATATATGGGAGTAAGATATAGAAAGATTAAAAAAGTAATAGTTCTAGGGCTGTTTCTGGCATTATGCGGCGGTTTTATCGGCTGCAGGGGGGATAACACACCTAAAAAAATCACGGTCACGATGATGTATCCTATTTCTCTGGACCGTTTTAAGCAGCTGGTGGAAGAGACGTATTCCGATATAGATCTGCAGGTGGAGTCTGCGGCCACGGCGACGATCAATGGGGACAGTGAGCGCCGTCTGCACAATGGAAAGGGCACTGACCTGATTGTCACTACGCTTCCTACCGGAGATGTAAAAGAATACATGCTGGATCTGAGCGCGACAGAATACGCCACCAGCTATCAGGCTACAACGATGAATCCGGTCATGATTGAGGGAAAGACGTTTTATCTCCCTTTGCCCGGCCAGTATTCCGGCTACATACTCAACAAAACACTGGCTGAAAAGCTGGGAATATCGATACCTGCTTCCAATGCGGATTTATTGGCTTTGTTTGACGCCGGGAAAGAGCAGGGAATCGGAGTCGGGTCCGATGGGACCACGTTTGGCATAGATGCGATAAATTCTGCGGCTATCGGCTCCTATATCATCGGAACTCGTGTTCCGGATTTTCTGGGCCTGATGGACGGGATCAAATGGATGGATGGGCTTAAGGAAAAAAGAGCTTCTTTCAGCGGGATCTGGGACGACAGCCTGGACGGCCTTTTAACTTGTGTGGAAAAAGGGTATTTGAATTCAAAGGCCTTAGCGACTAAACAAGTCAACGCACTTCCGGTGAAACAGCGTATGCTGGATGGGACGCTGCTGATTTCCTATGGGAATGTCCGGCTGCTGTCGCAGCTGAGTGATGAAACGGATCAATATGAATTTGTGATGCTGCCTTTTTTAAGCGATCAGGGAAACGCTCCATGGGCCATTTCTTCTCCTGACGGATTTATAGGGATCAACCGTGCTCTGGATGAAAAGGGAAAAGAAGATGAACTGGATGCCTGCCAGCGTATTTTAGGGCTTCTGTCCACACAGGAGGGACAAAAGGCCTGGATTAACGACACAGGAGCGACCAGCTCTTATCTGTCGGGATATGAAGATAATGACGATTCCGTTCCGGAGGGGCTGGAGGCATGTATAGAAGGGGGATATATCTATAATCTTGAATTGCCGTCTAAGGTGATCCAATACTTTGGTCAGAGTATGATCTCAGTGCTGAGCGGCGAAATGGAGATGACAGAAGCGTTGTCTTCCATAGACGATTATTACCGCAACGGTTCCGCGGACGTAGACTATGATCAGTCAGTGGTGGGAAGCGTGAGTCAAGATCTGCTCTATGAAAATTACAATACCCGTCTGGAAGAGACAGCGATTGGAAACCTGGTCGCAGATGCGGCGGCAGAATATACCGGCGCGGATATCGCCGTGGTGAACGGAGGCGGGATCCGTGCCAGCCTGTATGAGGGAGATGTGATGGGAGCCGATCTGAACGCGGTCTGTCCTTATTCCAATACTATTGTAGTGGTGAAGGCGGATGGAAGTGTCATTTTTGAAATGCTGGAAAACAGTATATCCCTAACGACTGGGAAGGACGATATTCCCGCGGGGCGGTTCCTCCAGGTTTCCGGGCTTCATTATTCTTACAGACCTCAGGAGGGAGAGACGCCGGCAGAGCTTTTGTCTGTCACACTGCCGGACGGAACACCCTTGGAAATGTCTGAAAAGTATACTCTGGCCGTCAATAATTACATGACCGGCTCCAGCGGCTATCTGGACAACAACGGGGACGGTTATACCATGCTTAATCTGTTCAGTGATGACGTTCCCAAAGCGGAAGGCGTTGAATTGGTCCAAAATACAGAGGCGACTTATGCCGATGCGATGAAATCGTATTTTAAGAGTCATCAGAAAGAGCCGGTATGCGCCATGCTGGAAGGGCGCATTACAGTAGCCGGTGAAGGTGAATGATATGCGGGATTTAAAACAGAAGAAGAAACAACACCCTCATTTTGCAGCTATATTCGTTGTGTGTATAATCACTGTCTGTACAGCCAGTTTTCTTGTTATGATCCAGTCCTCCAACAGGGCTTCTCAGGATGCGGCCGTAGAAATGAGTACTCTCTATCTGCGCGAACTGACTTCTCAGACCATCGGCCATTTTCAGACCAGCCTGAACGCTCAGTTTTCCCAGCTGCAGACGGCTGTAAACTCGGTTTCCGATACTGATCTGCGGGATCAGGATTCTTTGATCGGATTTTTGACCCGGGTACAGGAATATAATCATTTTTCATTTTTGGCATTTTTGGACAATGAGGGAGAGTACCACAGCGCAGAGGGCGCCTTTCCGGCCGCGTCGAAGATCAGCTTTATCGGGAGGCTTTTAGATGGGGACAACGACCTTATTTCCTATAACGAAACTATTTTAGGAGACAATATGTTTTTGCTGGGGACGACGATTAAACCGGTATCATATGGAGACAGGACGTTTATCGCTGTCCTGGCAGGACTTGACGTCGACTCTCTCAGCAGCCAGCTTTCCCTGGAACGGGATGATGCCCGGACCTATTCCAGTATCGTGGCGTCATCCGGAAACTATGTGGTCAACAATACAGAGCATAATACCGGCATACCAAAGGGAGTCAATCTTTTTTCCAAGCTGAAGCAGTACGCGGCGTTTGATGAGGGATATTCTGTTGAAATAATCAAGGGGGACTTTCAGTCCGGTATGGCCGGCCGGTCGGCGTTCACTATCGGAAATGAAAACCGTTACATATATTACGCGCCGATTCCGGATACGGACTGGTATATGCTGACCGCGATTCCTTACGAGGTGGTGGCTTCCACAGTCAGCAGCCTGACTCACCGGCTCAATCGAAACGCGGTCATTATGATGGCGGTGATCCTAGCGGTCCTTTCCGTAGTGTTTTTCTTCTATTACACCAATATGAGCCGGAAGGAACGCGCTCTTCGGGAAGCTAAGGCATCGGCGGAGGCCGCCAGAAAGCGGGCGGAGAACGCAAATCATGCGAAAAGTGAATTCCTCAGCCGGATGAGCCATGAGATACGGACGCCGATGAACGGTATCATCGGCATGAGCGCCATTGCTCAGCAAAATATCGGTAATGATGCAAAGACAGCGGACTGTTTGAAAAAGGTGACGATATCCTCCAATCATCTGCTGGCTCTTATAAACGATGTACTGGATATGTCCAAGGTGGAAAGCGGAAAAATAGAAATTCGGCGCGAGCGGTTTGACTTCCGCGCCTTTCTGGAAAATTTCGGAGATGTACACTATCTTCAGGCCAAGAGCAAGGGGATTTATTATGAAACGGTCCTGCTGGGAGCAGTGGATGAGGTGCTTTTGGGAGATTCTCTTCGGCTCAATCAGATTTTATCAAACCTTCTTTCCAATGCCATGAAATTCACTCCGGCGGGAGGCCGTGTCCGTCTCCGGGTCACACCGATGGCGCCGGCTGAAAAAACGGAGGACACGCAGGACGATTTTTGGCTGAAATTTGAAGTGAGTGATACCGGCTGCGGCATTGCCGAAGAGAATTACGACAAGATCTTTGAGTCCTTTGAGCAGGAGAATGCGAATGTAACGCAGAAATACGGAGGCACCGGCCTTGGCCTCGCTATTGTGAAGCGTTTTTCGGAGTTGATGGGCGGCGGCGTGCGGGTTGAAAGTAAACTGGGCGCCGGCAGCACCTTTATCCTGGAGCTTCCCTTCGGGCGTACCAATGAAAGGCGGGAGCCGGTCCGGTATGAAGATATCAAAGCGCTGGTGGTGGATGATGACCGGGACACCTGTGAACACGTCCTTCTTCTTCTGGATAAGATGCAGGTGCATGGAGAGTGGGTGGATAATGGATCTCAGGCGGTTTCCTGCGTGGAAGCAGCCCGCGGCCGCGGGGAAGGATTTAATGTGTGTTTCATAGATTGGAAGATGCCGGGAATGGACGGGATTGAAACGGCCCGCCGGATCCGCTCCACAGCCGGGGACGATATTGCCGTTGTTCTGATCACAGCCAACGATACGGCCGATTTGGAACAGGACGCGAGGGAAAATGGAGTGAACGGCATCATTTATAAACCTCTGTTTGAAAGCAGCATTGCCGGCGCTTTGGCTGACGTTCAGCAGAACCGGCCGCTTTCTGGAAGCGGCGTAAGCGGCGTTCCAGACTATGACTTTCACGGCAGGTATATCCTTCTCGCGGAAGACAATGAGATTAACATGGAAATCGCTGTCGAATTGATTGGAACTACGGGAGCAGTTATCGACCAGGCCGGAGATGGAGTCCAGGCGGTGGAGAAATTTGAGTCTTCACCGCCGGGGTATTATGATCTGATCCTGATGGATATCCAGATGCCGAAGATGGACGGTTATGAGGCCGCCAGGCGTATCCGGAAACTGAACCGTCCGGATGCGGGCTCTATACCGATTTTTGCCATGACGGCAAACGCATTTGCTGAGGATGCTTTAAAAAGTAAAGAAGCAGGAATGAATGCTCATATCTCTAAACCGCTGGATATCTCAAAGCTGTACCAGATAATGGATGAGTGGCTGTAAGGAGACTTACATGAAGTTAAAAAATAGACTGAAAAAATACTGGAAGCAGTCCGGCTGGTTTTTGATGGTGCTTTTGAGTACAATGGCCGCGCTGTTAATAGTAGTCCTGGATCAAGCAGATGCTCCTCCCCTGCCAAAGGGCGATGTCGTAGAGATGAAGGAAGGCTGGACGTATACAGACCCGGAGAACGGCGGCCGGCAGCTTACCGACCTTCCTGTAAACCTGAATTTGCCGGCCTCACAGACGATACATATTGAAAACATATTTCCGGAAACGATGGAAAGCGGCATGTTTTTATGCTTTAGGAGTACGCAGCAGTCGGTACGGGTATTTGTGTCCGGAAAACAGGTCTACGAATATGATATGTCCGGATCAAGGCTGTTCAGCAGGGCCACGCCCAGCGCCTGGAACTTTGTGCCGGTACCGGCCGGTTCTGCCGGCGAAACAGTCGCCATTGAAACAGTTTCTCCCTATACGCAGAGCTCCGGCCAGTTAAATCGGGTATTCTATGGGCCGTATTCTGCGGTTGAACTGAATATCATGAAAATGCAGGTTCCTCAGTTTATCATCAGCATGGCCATGATCATGCAGGCGCTGACACTTTTTCTGGCTTCTTTTTGTCTGATGAAATCCAAGGAACTGCGGCATGTTCTGCACAGCCTGTCATTTTTTATCTTTTTGGCAGGAGTGTGGGCATTTGGCGAATCCAGAATGCCAAATCCATTTTCCTTTTTTAATTTGATGGAATCGCCGCTCTCGTTTTATGCGCTTTTTCTTCTGCCGATGCCGTATCTGGATTATATGAGTTTTCGGCTTCACCCGCGCCGGAGAAGAGCCCTTTCGATTCTGTACGGTATAACGTTCGCGAATACCGTTGTCTGCACTGTCCTGCAGGTACTAAAGGTTGCAGATCTCATAGAACTTTTGCCCGCCGCGCATATCATGATTGTTCTTGCGGCCGGTTATACCTTGCTTTCTTTGCTGTATGACAGCCGCGGATCCGGAGGGGATGGAAGCCGGCTGGAGCTGGCCGGTCTGATTATCCTGAGCTTCTGTGCGGTCGAGGAGCTGGGGCTGTTTTATAAAAATGATTTTTCCAATATCGGCATATGGGTTCCTCTCGGCCTTTTGATTTATCTGATGCTGCTCAGCCTCAGTACAGTGAGAAATTTGATGCGCCGATCGGCGGAGGCGGACGAACTTGACAGAAAGCTGCGGGAGAACCAGGGACGGCTTCTTATCAGCCAGATCCAGCCCCATTTTATTTACAACACCCTGGGAGCCATCCAGGCGTATATCATGAAGTCGCCGAATACGGCTTATAAAATGGTTCAGGATTTCAGTGACTATCTGAGGGCGAACATCCAGTCGGTCACGAATACCGATCCGATTCCGTTTACCGCTGAGCTAAAGCATGTACGGGCGTATACCGATATAGAGCTGATCCGTTTCCGAAACCGGATACAAGTCATCTATGAAATAGGTGCGTCGGACTTTATGATTCTGCCTCTGACTATACAGCCGCTGGTTGAGAATGCCATTAAGCATGGGCTGTGTAAAAAAGTGGAGGGCGGGACCGTGTGGATTCGGACCCGTGAGCATGAAAATGATTTTGCCGTTATTGTGGAAGACGACGGAATCGGCTTTGATGTATTAGATATCAAGAAAAAATCGGATTCTGTGGGGCTTCGGAATATCCGGGACCGTCTGACTCTGCAGATGGATGCAGCGGTGGATATTGCCAGTGCGCCTGGCAGAGGGACTAGGGTGACGATAATAATTCCCCGAGGGAAAGCTTTGGAACAGAGCATTCAGAAGTGAGGTGAATTTCATGAAGACTATACTGGTAGATGATGAGCTCTGGGCAATGGATAAATTTGAGATCGAAGCTGAAGCCATTTCCGATATTGAAATAGTCGGAAAATTTGACCGGTCAGAGGAAGCGCTGCGCTTTGTGGAAAATAACCGGGTGGATTTTGCTCTGCTGGATGTGGAAATGCCCGGAATGAACGGTTTGGAATTGAGCAGGGCCCTGAAACGGCTGTATCCGGAAATGGTCGTCATTTTTGTATCGGGCTACGGCCAATATGTGCTGGACGCTCTTCACCATGGCGCAGATTACTATATCACGAAACCCTATTCCAGCGTCCAGGTCACCGATGTTTTAAAACGGGCCCGTCTTTTGGCGGCGCGTCAGGAGAAGCCGGTGTTTATCCGTACCTTCGGTGCGTTCGAGGTCTTTGTAGACAGAAAGAAGATCAAGTTTCCAGGCCCGAGGGTCAAGGAGATCTTTGCGCTGCTGGTGGACAAAAACGGAGGAGGACTTACCTCGGAGGAAGCGCTTTCCACTGTCTGGGAAGGAAAAGAATACACGGATATTAATCTGAGCCTGTATCGTAACGCGGTCCGCCGCCTCGCGGATTTTCTGGAATCCATTGGACTGGAGGGTATCATGGTCGCGGATAAAAATGTGAGATGGCTGAATACGGAACTATATGACTGCGACTATAACCGTTTTTTAGACGGAGATGAAAAGACGGTCCAGATGTTCCAGGGAGAATATATGTCAGATTACAGCTGGGGAGAGACTACTCTTGGAAAGCTGAACGAGATAAAGCTGGAAAAAAATCTGAAGAAGTTTTCAGTCTCAGCCGGCTCATGACACGATGAGTACACGAGTCCCGATGTATACTGATTGAACGGGTTTTTATTATTATCATCGGAACAGGGGGGAGACAGATTGCAGAAGCAGCTATGGATTGATTTGGCGAATGAAGCTAAGATCGACCGGCATCAGATATATGACAGCCTGCCGGCAGAGATGCGCGCTTATAGCGAACGGGTGGCAGATTATGTTCAGATCTTGTACTGTGCCGCCCTGGAAACCGGCATTTATAAGAATGACACGAAACTGAGCCGGGAGCGGCTGTCCTATGTGTGGGAAAGCGCTAAGCTGTTTGATATCGGCTATGCGGCGCTCCCGGATTTTTTAAGGAAGAAAAGACGGTTGACGGAAGAAGAAGAAAGGCTTATGGAGCGTCATACGGTAGAGGGTTTCACGATAGTGTTCGGAAATCTGGATGATGATGAATTCTATAATTTGCCCGATGAGGAAAAGCTGAGGATCAGCATGGGGATGGATGCCGCCATCGGCCATCATGAACGGTGGGACGGAGGAGGATATCCAAATCATGAAAGAGGATATGGCACGCCGCTGCTCGGCCGGATGTGCGCGGTCTGCAATGCCTACGATAAGCTGACCAGTACCCGGCTCTATCCAGAGGGGATGCCTCATGAGTTTGCCAGCGGCGAGATCATACGGGAATCAGGCTTTTCTTTTGACCCGGAGTTGGTGCGCGCTTTCAGGTACGCCATGCCGCGGTTCGGCAGAGCCTTGCGGGCCTCAAAGGAAGTTGAGTTTCTCTGCTGAAAGCGGCGGATACGAATAGAAAGAAAGGAAAAGCAGATGGCGGATACAAAGAAAAATAAGAAGGAGCGGATATTCACTGCAGTCAATATTGTGATGTGTGTGATCCTGATCCCGGTCATTTTGATAAATATGATAGTGATCGTAAACTCCTATATTCATCCGGATGAAATACCAGGCGTTTTTGGCATCAGGCCGGTGGCGGTCCTGTCAGGTTCCATGGAAGAAACCTTTATGACAGGGGACTTGATTTTTGTGAAAAAGACCGATTCTACAACTTTGAAAGAAGGAGATGTCATCTGTTATCTTGTGGATGGGCAGGCGGTGACTCATCGGGTCATCGGCATAGAGCAGGCAGAGGATGGAGGAACAGCGTACATAACGAAAGGAGACGCGAATAATACAGAGGATGCTGAGCCGGTAAGACCGGAACAGATACAGGGGGTATGGAACGGCAGGCGTCTTGCGGGAGCGGGAAATTTTGTCGTTTTTCTTTCCAGCACCACCGGGATGATTGTTTTTATCGTCTGCCCTGTTCTGCTGCTGATTGTCTGGGATGTCGTGCGGCGATGGAAATATGATAAGAAAGAGAAGTCCCGCGCCGATGAATTGGAAGCAGAGCTAAACGCGCTCAAAGCGGCGCAGAAGGCCGGAACGGATGAAAATATATAAATCCTTATAAAGCTGGCTTCATTTGCGGTGCGGGTACAGCACATCGCGAATGTTCCAATATAACGCCGGGACCACCCGGTAAAACGCTGCGGGCAGATGGGAAGCGCGCCCCGCAGGTATAAAATGGCGTGCTTTCCAAAACTCAATATATTTTAAGGAGGAAAAACCATGAAAAAGAAGATAGTTGGGCGCCTGGGCGTTGTGGCCCTGGCACTCACCCTCATCACAATGACTTTGACGGGCGGGACACTGGCGAAGTATACGGCAGAAGTGACCGGGACGGCCACTGCGGCCGTGGCAAAATTTGCTTTTGACCTGAATGGAGCAACAGAACAGACGGAGAAAAAGACGATTTCCTTTGATACCATGTTCTCTAATTCTTACAACGATGGAAAGGTCAGCGCGGATGCCAGCAAGAAGGTCGTAGCTCCCGGCACCAGCGGAAAAGTAGAGATCAAGCTGCAGAACAAGGGCGAAGTCGAAATTGAGCCGGATTTCACCATTACAGAGACCAACGCCGGAAGTATCCCGCTGCAGTATGCGATTAATGATTCCGCGACAGCGCCTGCCGCTGATGCAGCCGACTGGAAAGCCGCAGCCGATCTGTCTCCCACAGAGACAGAAGTTGCCGTAAGCGATACTCAGACATTCTATCTGCATTGGAGATGGGATCCAAAGAGTACAGACGAAGCGGACACAAAGCTTGGCATCAAATCCACATTGGATACCGCGGAACTGGAAATCAAGTGTACGGTCAGCCAAGTCGTACCTGCCGCATAATACGGCGCTCCGCCCCTGTGCCGGGCGGAGGGACACCGGAAGGGCTTTCAGCCCTTCGCAAAGCAAGTCTCGTTTGGGGGGATGTTTTGCGAAAGGCTGAAGATTATGGAAGCAAAGGAGATAGGGAATATGGAACAAACGAATCAGAACGCTCAAACTCCTTTGCGGGAGGAACGGAACAAAAAACGGCCGGTTTTTGTGCTGATGTTCGTATTGCTGACTATTTTGGCGTTCTTCTCCTCGGTCATAGTCGGATTTTTGATCGGAAGGAATACGGATTCCTATCGTGGTCAGATCATTGACACCATCGTCCTGGGTCCGGATGAGACTCGGGTCCTTCACGTTTCAGGGCAGGTGCTCTACACAGACGGGAGTCCTTATGCCGATGGAAGAGTGGAGCTTCGCAGTGAACCGCGTATCACCACGACAGATGAAAGCGGCCGGTTTTTTTATGAGTCGGCAGAGCCGGGAACGCACACACTTTCTGTACTGGACGGGGATGGAAGGGCGTTGGCAAAATGTGAATTTGTCATCAGCCGGGGCGCTGGGGATCAGCCGATCAATATTACGAAACAGGATGACGGAAAGTATGCGGTGGAGTTGGCGGTCGATGTACGGTTTATTGAATTGGCGGTGGAACTGGACGGCAGCGGTGATTCCTTGAAGCTCCTGCCGGAGAAGGCAGCGGCGCTGCAGGACGATGGGACCTTGACCGTGGGTGATAAGACCTTGAATGTGGAAGACGGCGCAGTGGTGCTTCCATCCGGCACAGTTTGCTAATGTGCGATAAAGAAGTAATAGAAGTGTAAAAAATTTTGCCGTTCCTATCCGGCACTTAGGGCTGTGTCGGATAGGTCAGGCGTTAGGCTTCCGGCAAGTCTATCTTGCCGACAAAGCTGTAATAAATCTCAATGTCCTGCCTGCGGGTGCCGTTCTCGTCATAGCTGCACTCATGCACGACGATTTTCTCAATCATTTCCCGCAAGAGGGTGGGGGTCAATTCTTCAAAAGCAAGGTGCTTTCTCACAATCCCCATGAATTTCTCGGCGTTGACGGTGGCGGCCTGCGACTTGGAAAGTTCCTCCTGCAAAGCGGCAGCCCGGTCTTTCAGTTCCCGCTGCTCCTGCTCATAGTCCGCCGACAGCTCCATGAAACGCTCGTCGCTGATTTTGCCGCTTACATTGTCCTCATACAGCCGCTTGATAATGCGGTTCACTTCGGCAATGCGTGTCTGGGCCTGTTCAAGCTGCTTCGTGGCTGCGGCGGTCTTTCTCTTGCCGCCGATTTCGTTCTGCTGGATGAGCAGCTTTACAAAGCGGCTCTCATGCCTGGCGGCGTATTCCGTCACTTGCCGGAGATTGGAAAGCACGCCCGCCGTCAAAAGGTCGGTGCGGATAAAGTGTGCCGTACAGTCACGGGTACGCTTCTTGTAGCTGCCGCAGATATAACAGTCCTGCTTGCGGTTCTTGTTCTGATACCGCTGCTGATACAGCACATGGCCGCAGTCGGCGCAGAACAGCATACCAGAGAACAGCCCCACTTCATCATAGCGGTTCGGGCGTTTTCGCTGCTTGCGTAACTCCTGCACACGCTCCCATGTTTCCGTGTCGATAATCGGCTCATGGTGATTTGGGAAGATAGCCTGCTTCTCGATGGGGTTCTCAACGCTGTGCTTGACCTTGTAAGAGGGCTTCTCCGTCTTGAAGTTTACCAGACAGCCAGTGTACTCCCGGTTTTCCAGCAGATGGACGACGGTGTTTGTCGCCCACTTGCACTCATAGCCGGGGTGGTAGCGTCGGGTGCTGCCCGTCCTGCGGTATTCCAGCGTCCCCGGCGTGGGGATTTGCTGCTCCGTCAGCATACGGGCAATCTTGGTCGGGCCATTTCCCGCAAGGCAAAGCTGGTAAATCTGCCGGACAACCGGGGCGGCTTCCTCGTCAACGATATAGTTCTCGTCCTTGTCCATGAGATAGCCATAGACTGGCTTGCTGGTTACAGGCTTGCCGCTCATGCCTTTTGCTTTCTTTACTGCCTTGATTTTCTTGCTCGTATCTCTCACCAGCCATTCGTTAAATAAGTTCCGCAGAGGGGTAAAATCATTGTCCATGCCGCCGTTTGCGCTGTCCACGTTGTCATTGACAGCGATAAAACGCACGCCCTTTTGAGGGAACAGCATTTCCGTGTAAAATCCCACCTGCAAGTAATTACGCCCCAGCCTGCTCATGTCCTTGACTATGACGGTGCCGACTTTCCCGGCTTCAATGTCTGCAAGCATGGCTTGAAATCCGGGCCGCTGGAAGTTCGCACCTGAGTAGCCGTCGTCGGTGTACCAGCGCAGATTGGTAAAGCCGTTCTGCTTGGCGTAGGCTTCCAAAATCCGTTTCTGGTTGGAAATGGAATTGCTCTCGCCTTGCAATTCGTCCTCATGGGACAATCTCGGATAAAGGGCGGTAATGAGGTTTTGGGTGGCTTGTCTTAACATAAAATCCTCCGTTTCCGACAGCCAGCCCCACTATTCCGTGGTTTCATTGTACCACGGAACAGGGGCGGCTGTACAGCGGTAAAAGTGATAAATCTGCTTCTTTACAGCTTGTCAAATCGCCTTTTTTTGTGTAGCAGCGGCTTCCGCTTCCAGTACCCTCGCCATCTTGTCGGCGGCGGTGCTGGTGGTGTCTTTCTTGAAAAAGCCGGACACGACAAGAACGGTATTCCCCATGCGGATTTCCGTCACGCAGTCGGGGCGGCGGGTGGTACGGTGGTCGTGCTGCTTGATATTCTCCATAGGCAATACTCCTTTCATTCAGCCAGCAGTTTCTTCATGGTTTCCATTTTCCGCTTTGCGGTTTCCTGCCGGAAGTTGACGCCAGTAAAGCGTATCGGGACGCACATGGACAGCAGTCGGTCATAAATCCGGGAATGGGCCGTGTCTGTCGGCTTTTTCAACTCGTCCAGCGGGCGGTTGGTGGTGGCGATCAGCGGCTTGTTGCTGCGGTATCGGGTATCAATCACATGGAATACCTGTTCCAGTCCATAGTCGGTGCCACGCTCCATGCCGAAGTCGTCAATGATAAGCAGCGGATAGCGGCAAAGGCGGGAAATATACTCATTCCGGCCTGTAAAGCCGGGAGAGAGGTCGCCCAGGATAACGGCGAAGTTCGTCATATATACGGGGACTTCTTTCTCCATGAGGGCGTTTGCGATACAGCCCGCAAGGTAGCTTTTCCCGTTGCCGACGTTCCCCCAGAACAGGCAGCCGATGTTTTCGGCCTGCATTTCTTCCCAATGCTCCGCATACCGCCGGGCAATCCCGGTCTGCGGGTTTCTGCCGTTGTCGTTCTCGAATGTCCATTGCTGCATGGCTGAGTCGGCAAAAGCCCTCTGTTTCAGATTTTCCACGGCTTCCACATGGCGGCGGTGTTCCTCGGCGGCCTGCCGCTGCTCACGGGCGGCTCTCTGGCAGTCGCACTCTGCCGGGTGGCGGTCACGGCCAAACAGCTCCTTACCCTCCGGGAAGTAGGCTTCTTTCGGCGTATGGCACTTTCCGCAGTAAAGCAGTCCGTCCTCGCCGATATAGTCCTCCATCTCCGGGGCGGCGGTTGTCATGTTCTCCAAAATATCTTTGATTTCACTTGTCATAAGCTTTCTCCCTCCATACAGGTATAGTCGGGGATGCCCTGTTTTACGGCTCCCTTTTTGTCATTGGCCGCCCATCTGTGCAAGGCGGCGGCATAATTCTGGTAGGCTTTCCCGCTGGCGGCAAGGTAATGGCTCATTTCCTCAATCAGCCGTTCCAGCCTGTCCGGGTATTCTGCCTGTAACTCGTCATATTCGTCCTTTGACAGAAAAATATTCTCATATCGGCCATAAGCTGTGGGCGGCTCCCCACTCGCTCTCATTGTTTGGTTCTCTATTAAGTTGTTTATATTAGTTTTGTTAGGGGTCGGTTTTCCGACCATCATAGGGTCGGTTTTCCGACCGTCATAAGGTCGCTTTTCCGACTGTATGAGGGTCGCTTTTCCGGCCATCAGTTGGTCGGAAAACCGTACCACTGGGACAGGCGGCACTTTCACATAAAGCCGATTGGGTGCGGAGAAGCCCCGCCGTTCCCGTTCTAAAAGCCCGGCTGCGTCCAGTTCTTTCAAGGCTCCCTTGATGGCGGTACAACCCTTGTCCAGCATTTCCGCTATCTCCGCAACGGGGTAGACAATGAATATCCTGCCCTCGCCGTCCTGCCAGCCGTTCTTCTGTGACAGGGTGGAGCGGTCTAATAAAAGCGCATACAGCAGCTTGGCGGTCTGTGAAATCTCCATTTTCAGCAGGAAACGGGGGTATGGAAGATAGGCGGGCAGCGTGGTGTCTGCCCTGATATAATCAGCGATAGTATCACCTCCCTCTGTGTTGTGTCGTTTTTGGGCTTTGTCACGCATTAGGACGGCATTTCCGGGGGGAAAGGATAAATGTATCGCATACCCTTTGACACCCACGAAAAAAGCCTTGATTTATGCGGGTTTGAAAGGCTCTAAAGCGTGACATTTCTGCCTTTGTTTCCGCTTTCTCTCGGCGGCTTTGCGTTTCTTCATGCACCCGGCGCAGCCGGGGCAGTATTTCCCCCGGTTGGATTTGGGGACAAAGGCCGCCCCGCAGACCGCGCAGCGTTTCCGGCTCCCCCGGTACAAGAGGGCTGCGGCCAGCTCCCCGTCAAGGGGCAGGACAGCCACACGGAACCAGCGGCACATGAGGGAATAGGAAATGCTCTGGACGCACACGCAAGGCTCCCCGTCGTCTAACAGCAGGCAGTTCCCCTCGTCGTAGTTACAGCACTCATGCACAAGGCGGCGGGCTGCCTGGTGCTGGCGGTAGTCCATGCGGGACGGCTTATCGTTCATGGCTCTGCTCCTTTCTGCGGTGCGGCTCTTCCCGGCGCAAAATCTGGTCGATGTTCCGCTTGACGGTCTGCAACTCCCTGAACCGCTGCTTCTGTTCGTGATAGGTGTTGTACAGGCCGTCTTTCTCGGAGATAAGCTGCTCGATCTCGGCCTGCAACGCTTTTCGGCCGGGCAGCTTGGTAAGCCCCTGTGCCTTGAAATACCGGGCGGCGGCTTCGGCTATGATAAAATCGCTCTCGTTTGCCTGGCGGTATGCGGCGCGGGCTTTCTCGGATTTCTGCGCTTTCAGCCCCTCGCGGATGGGCTTGGTCTTGGCATAGGCAAGTACCTGTTGCCGCAACTCCCTTTTCCCTTGCAGCTTCGTTTCCAGTGCTTTCAGTTCGCCGCTGGTCTGGCGCATTTCCTGATAGGCGGTAGCAACGGCGGCTTCAAGCTGTTCCGGGGAAGAAAAGCCGTACTGTTGGTAGATGGTCAGGGTCTTGGCGGCCTGTTTCAGATTGTGTATCTTCGCCCATCGTTCATAGCCTTTGCCCTTGCCCTCGGCCATCTTCTGCTCAATGTCCACAAGCCGCTGCACACTGTCCTGTCTGGGGTCGATTTTCCCTGTCTTTTCGCCCTGTAAGCGGCCTTTCCCGGCGTGTAGGTATTCGGGTATGGCTGCGGTCTGTTCGGCGGCTCTGGCGGCTTGGTGCTGCGGGGTGTAGCGAACCGTTACGCCCCTCTGGGCGTTCTGCTCCAAAACGGCAAGGACGGCGGTGCGGTCAAAGTCGCCGCCCAGCTTCCGGGCGGTGATAGGCTTCGTCCTGTCTGGCGTGAGGTAGGACAGCCGCCCCCGGCTCTCCTTGACGGTCACACCCTCCCGCAACAGCAGAGAGGAAAACTCGTCAAAGCTGGCAGCGGTGGCAAGGGCTTTCCGTAGGGTCTGCCGCAGCTTCTCCTTGTTCGTTTCAAACTTGGTCTGCCGGGGCGTGATACCGCCTGCAATCATGGGGGCGTTCTGCTTGTCCAGTGCGGCCTGTCCCTTTTTCTGCGCCCAATATTCCCGGTCTGTGACACGGTTCTTGCTGCCGTTCAAGAGGTCGATTTGGTAAAGTCCTTCCCGGTGGCACATCTCCATGACCTCGGACTTGAAGTAGCGTAGGGCTGCGTCGGTGCAGCGGTGCTTGCACCCGGCTTTCGTGTCCGCTGGCCTGTCCATGTAGGGCAGGAACGGCACTTCCTCTATCCGCAGGCTGTTAATGACGATATGCACATGGATGTTGCCGCTGTGGTTATGCCCGTCCGGGTGGGTGCAGACAAGGGCCTGATGGCCGGGGAAATGCTCTTTACAGAATTGCTCCCCCAACGCCTGCGCCCGGTCTACGGTCAGGCCGTTGTCCGGCCCGTCCCGTGGGTCAAAGCTGATGATATAGTGGTGGCTTTTCACATCCTCCCGCCGCTGATTTTTCTCATAGCGGAGATTGGAGCGCATACACGCAACGGCAAAATCCTCGCCGCCGCAGTTCAGCGTGGACAAGCGATAATCCTCACGGGGGATAAGCCTGCCGTTTTCATCAAGGACGGGCTTCATAGTAAATTCGTCATGCTCAAAGAGCAGGTATTGTTCGGCGGCTCCGTAGTCGGCGTTCTTAGAGCCTAAATGCTTGAGTGTTGCCAACGGCGTCACCTACTTTCTTTAGGACTTCATACTTGAGGGCGGCAAGGTCGGCGGCCGCTTCCCGCAATTCCTTTGCCATAGCCGGGTAGGGGCTATGCCACTCGTTGAGGGTGCGGGCAATCTGGTTGAGATTGCCGCCAATCCTGCCGTACTCGGCTGTGAGCTTCCCGACAGCGGAGAGCAGCTCGTCATTGACTGACGACACATGGAGTACGGGGCGTATGGTAGTGCGCCGGATGGCCTGCCGGAGAAATTCGGACTGACTGATACCATAGGGCGCAAGCCGTTCTGTGAAGTCGGCGTATTCTTCATCGGTCAGCCGGGTTTTCACAACATGGCTGCGGTGGGGGGTGTTGTATCGCTTCGGCATGGGCTGTAAACCTCCTTTCACTTATCACAAAAAATGGGCTGGTCTGTTAGCTATTTTCGGGGCATTTCCTGTCTGCCGGACAGAAATATTTTTGCGGCGTAAGCCGCATAGCAGGGTTTGGGGAAGGCACTCCCCAACAAGTTTCCCGCGAGGGGCAAAACCGCAGAATTGCGGATTTTGGCACCGTGGTAGAAACTTGCTCTAAGTAAGCCGTAGATTTCCCCTTGCACTTACTACTCGTATAGCTGCCGCCTGTTTTGGCCGGATTTCTGCAAAAATCTTACGGCGTGGGGCGATTTTTACCCGCAGTTCTTTCTTTCCGCTAAAGATACATTTCAAAGGCCGCCAGCTACCCGCTTGCCGGGAATTTTCTCAAATTTTCCTTTGCCTTAGAAATACAGAAAATGCAGATTTGGCTACCGCCGCAGAAAATTTTTTGTTTCCGGCTTCACCTACCTACTACGGATGACTTTGCGATTTTGCCAAACGGATAAAGAAAAAAGCAGCAAATCTTTTTCAGACTTACTGCTTTCGCTGGCCGCCGATGGGCGGTGGATATTCAGTTTTGAAAGTTCAGGTCAGGTTGGCCCGATGATGGATAGCACAATAAATTCCTGTTTTCCCTTTAAGGCATTGTGCATTTTTTCTATTTCTCTTGATGATTATTTTTTTCATAATCAATCAATGTACCTATAACAATTCCAATCAACATTCCGATACCTGCACAAATAGAAATAGCAAAAAGATTTTGCAAAAACGCCCATGCCAACACACCTATGCAACCACCGACAATAAATCCTGTTAATAAGCCAATAGTTAAGTATTTATTACTTTTCATATTGCTATATCTCCCCTAAAAGTATATTTGTCGTTGGTTCTATTATACTATGACCTGCTTCCTTTAGGAATAGATGAATTGTAAACTGGCTGGAGTGAAACCGCTAATGACAGCCAGTGTTTGTTCTTTGTTTATCGGTCAAAGCGAAATTTGAACAGGGCGGCAATGAGCTGTTGCTTTATATGTTCCTCAACTTCGGCGTTGACTTTCCCGTGTACTTTGGAACAGTAGCGGATATATCCGGCATAGTGGGAAAGAATGGTGTCGATTGCGTCCGGGTCGCCCTCATGGGCTTTGACGATTGTTTCATAGGGGAGAAGTTTACTCATAGTCATTTCCCTCCATGAGCCGCCTTAACCGCTGCAAGGCAAGCCGGATATGCCGCCCCGCTGTGCTGCGTGTCCGGCCAATATGTACGCCGATCACTCGCTGCGGCTGGCGCAGGAAATAGTAACGAAAAATTTCTTCCTGCGTCTGCTCCGGCAAAAGGGCAAGGGCGGCGGCAAGCTCCGCATGATACAGAACGGCGGTCTGGCCGCAGGCGGTAAAAAGATATTCTTCAAGCTACTCCGGCTCGGCAAGCTGGACAAACTTTTCACTCATCAGATAATCAAGGGAAACTTCCCGTTCCCACCTCCGGCGCAGCTTCAAGATTTTATCTATGGCTGCGTGACGAATGACTACCTTGCAAAAGGCATTGAATGTGTACTGGATATGCACCTTGTAGGCTTCATCTTCGGTCATGGAAATTCCCCCTCTCTGAATAATAGTGCGGGGCGGCAGTACTCCTTGCTGTCGCCCCTTGATTGCCTACCAGCAAAGACGGGCGGGGCTGTCAACGACGGCGCGAAGCGGCGTTCATTTTATCGTTGACTGGCTCGGCTGGGTTTGCTATTTACCCGACAAACTTGAATTTATTTTAAGCTATCACGTTTTACCTTCTTAAGCCTTACTATCATTACCATAGGAATTTCTTTGTTGGTTTTGAAACATTCTTCATAAAATCCATCAATGACAAATCCAGCTCTAAAACAAAGGTTAAAAATATCTTGTATGGAACGATGATAATAAATCTGCTCTTTCGGTTGCCCTTCAATCGCTATATCATAGTAACTGTGCGGTGTCATATATTTTTCAGTCAACGTGACAAAACAAGGGTGTTGCGTTGCAAAGACAAAAATTCCGCTTTCCTGCAACAGTTCATAAACAGCCATAAGAAGTGGTTCAATGTCCGTAATATCCATAATTGCCATATTAGAAACTGCTTTCGTAAAGGCTCGATTTCTTTTTAATTCTAATATACTTTTTCTATCGGTCGCATCCGCCACACAAAATTCAATTTGTTTTGCATATTGTGATTGCCGTCTTTTAGCCAATTCTATCATTTTTTTGCTGTAATCAAAAGCGACAACCGAAGCACCTCTTTGTGCAAGATACGAAGAATAATTTCCATTGCCACACGCAATATCCAAAATGTAATCCGCAGGATTAGGAGATAGAAGTTCCGTTACTTTGGGGCGCACTACCTCTCTGTGAAATTCATTAGATTCGTCACCCATTGCATTATCCCAAAATTGTGCGTTCTCCTCCCAGATTTTTTTACTTTCCTCTGTTCCCATGTTCTCTCCCACTCCCAAAATTTGCTTTTTTGCTTCCATTAAATCTTCCTTACTATATTCCATTGTTACCCTCCATAACTTCTGATTGTTGTCGTCTTGACTATTATGTATCTTTTCTTTCCAAAATGGTATAGGCTTTTATTTTTGTAATGCTGCAAAACTTTTCTTCTGTAAGGTATTCAAAGGATATTTCCCTTTGCCGCCGCTTGCATTAAGCCGCCGCTATTGGAAAGCCAAAAGCAGCGGCTTTTTTTACTCGGTATTACCGAAAAGTATAGAAAGCAGGATATGTCATCATTTGTCATTTCTTCTCAATGTAATAACTGCATGGCATATCAAGCCAAATACAAGAGAAAAACAGCCACCGCCAAATAGTGATGCTCCCCACCCTGCACCTGACATTGTCATAAAACCGCCAACAAAGAAAATACCAATGCCAAGAAATATACCAACACCATAAAAAAGTCCAATTGCCATATCGTACTTATTAAATTGTCGTTTCTCCTTTTTTTCATATGTTTCCATCTTTGTTATTACCTCCTTCGCAAAATCGTCCATGTTGACTCCAAAAAGAAAGCAAATTTTTTTCAACATATTTAAATCGGGTTCATTAACATCTCTCTCCCAATTCGATAGTGCCTGCCGGGTAACATTCAATTCCCCGGCTAGTTCTTCCTGTGTCATTCCCAATTGTGTTCGCAGATGACGTATTTGCTTTCCTGTTGTAATATTCGTCTGTTCCTGGTTCAAAATAGTTTCTCCTCTCTGATACTGATTTTATCAATGATATTTCGCAATAGCCAGCAATGAACGCTTGCATTGCGCAAGACGTTACATTATCTTCTGAAACATATAGCGCACCTTGTCCAGGCGGCTGTTTGGACGGCGGGGCTGGATGACTGGCTTGCCGACAGCGGCCTGATACCCTTTCAGTTCTGTAAGGCATACGCTCTGCCCGTTGGTGTAAAAGGCCAGATCAGTACGGTATGCCTGTATACAGCGGGCGGGAATCTCGCCAGTAAAGACAACTTCATCCTTTTTTACCTGGACCGTTTCGATGGTGGCACAGTATTTCGGTGCATCATGATAAGCCCTGGAAAGATATTCCCGGGGCGCATAGAGGGTGAAGGAGAGATAAGGTTCCAGCAGTTGCGTCCCTGATTCCTTCAATGCCTGTTCCAATACAATCGGGGCCAATGAGCGGAAGTCCGCCGGCGTGCTGACCGGACTGTAATAAAGCCCGTATTCAAAGCAAATCTTACAGTCCGTTACGTTCCAGCCGAACAAGCCCTGCTCCAGCCCGTAACGGATACCATCCCTGACAGCGTTTTGAAAACTCTGGTTCAAGTATCCCAGCGAAACCCGGCTCTCGTATTGTACACCGGAGCCAAGCGGGAGTGGTGTAACAGACAGTCCGATGGATGCCCAAAACGGGTTGGGCGGCACCTCGATATGGATGGTGTGGCTGGCTGCTTTGAGCGGCCGCTCCATATAAATGACGGTGGGTTCCTTTACCACTGTTTCAAGCTTGTATTTTTCCGACAGCAAAGCGGAAACAACCTCCAACTGCACCCGGCCCAAAAAAGAAAGAATGATCTCATGGGTGATGGAATCCACCTCGCAGCGCAAAAGCGGGTCAGTATCCGCAAGTTGCGTAAGAGCGTCCAGCAGCCGTTCTCTTTGCGCTGCCGTTTTCGGCGCAATCGACGTCCGCAGCATGGGGAGGGGGTCCTCACGCCACCTTTTACGAGGGAGCCGGGTTGGGTCCCCTAATACATCGTTTAACCTCACGCTGTCGCTGGGAAGGATAACAATTTCACCCGGATAAGCGGTGTCTGTCCGAACAATTTCCCCTTTGGATGGAATACGCATCTCTGTGATTTTCAGCTTTTCTCTCCCGGCCAGGGCCACCGTATCCCGCAGGCGCAGCGTTCCGCTGTATAGCCGTAGATAGACACGCCGCTGGCCGCAATCTGTATACTCCACCTTGAAAACGCTGCCGCATAGGGCGGCGCTCCCCTGTTCCCCAATCGGTTGGAACAGCCCTGTCACCGCATCCATCAACGGTTGAATGCCAAGGCCCTTTTTGGCGCTGCCATAATAGACCGGGAACAGGGAGGCGTCTTGAACCCGCCGCTGTTCCTCCCGCACAAGTTTTTCCCGGCTGATTGGTTCTCCTGCGATATACTTTTCCAATAATTTATCGTTATTTTCGATGACCGCATCCCATGCTTCTATGTCGGTATTTTCCTCCAGGACTATTTCCGGGGACAGCGACACCGTCTGCTTGATGATAATATCGGCGGAGAGCTTATCCCGAACAGACTGAACCACGCTCTGCAAATCAACGCCAGCCTGGTCGATCTTGTTGATAAAGATAACGGTGGGAATGTTCATTTTCCGCAGGGCATGGAACAGAATACGGGTCTGGGCCTGCACGCCATCTTTAGCGGAGATCACCAAGATGGCCCCATCTAAAACAGCCAAAGAGCGGTACACCTCCGCCAAAAAATCCATGTGGCCGGGCGTATCCACAATGTTGACTTTACATCTGTGCCACTGGAAGGAAGTGACTGCCGCTTGAATGGTAATCCCACGCTGCCGCTCCAAAAACATGGTGTCCGTCCTCGTTGTCCCTTTTTCGACGCTCCCCGGTTCTGAAATGGCTCCGCTGGCATATAGCAGGCTCTCCGTCAAGGTCGTCTTTCCAGCGTCTACATGGGCAAGAATTCCAATATTGATTATTTTCATGTGATTGTCCTCCCTTTACTGCCCCGAAGGGCATAAAAATCCCCAGCAGTAAAATACTTTTACCACTGGGGATGATAATTTGCGGACATACACATATACAGCATACACCTGTTTGTGAGTGCTGTTTTTGGGGATATGTCAAAATTGATAAGGCAAAAGTATTCTTAAATTGGGTACAAAAAACTAAGCCCCTACAAAAGGGACTATCATAATCCTTTGTTCCCACTATTTGATTATAGTTTTATTTAAGAATACCTTGCCGCATATTTTTTACTCCTTTTCTGGAATTGAATTATTATATCACATCAGTTTTAGGAAAACAAGTATCTAAAAGAAATTTTTCTTCCCCTTATATGTAACAATCATACCGGCTTCCTAACGTTCAGAATGGTTTCTACTGTCTGCTGCGGTGTTTGGTTGGAATTGTCCAGCCAAAAGCCGATCCGTGGTGTTGTCTGCATTTTACTAAATACAAATTCAATGTATACAGAAAGAAATATATAAGGAGTGGGAGGGATTCCGCCGTAGTCGGCATTGTAGGAAAATCCAAAAGTTTAGATTTTCTCAAAATGCTTATCTTTTGGTCTTTGGTTCGGAATAGTGTAGTGCTGGCGGTCTATCTATTGTTTTCGGTTGCTTGCTTCTTTACCGTACATGAGCATTGTCCTGCCGGACAAAACGGTGGTGGTGCCGAAGAGCCTGATTCTGCCGGACAATACCGTAACTCCGATTCCAGAGGATGGATATACGGGATCAAATGGCGAAAAAGTGGATGGAAACGGAGAGGTCCTGCTTCTGGACGGAACGGTGATCACTCCGAACGGTGTTGAGCGTCCGGACGGCAGCTATGTGAAGCCGGAGGAACCATATCAGATTCCTGCCGATAAGAAAACAGCGGAAGAAACAAGTCCCGCAGGCTCTGCAGAAGATAATAACGAAAGTTCGGAAACCGCCGCCTCCAGGCCAGAGGAATCCAGGCCGGCGGCGACGCCGTCTTCAGAAGCCGGAGGGAATGCCCAGACAGAGGCGCCCACATCTTCAGGAGAAGGCGGGGATACTCAGACAGAGACAGCAACGTCCTCGGAAGCCGGAGGAGATATCCCGTCAAGACCGTCAGAATCTTCCAAGCCCTCTTCGGAACCGGAGGATCAAGGGAAGCTTGGCGCGGAGAGTGAAAACGCCGGCGGATGGGCGGTCTGGAAGAACCAGAGCAATATTGATTTGTTTTATAACCGTACCGGAGGAACGGCGGACAAAATTCAGCCGGGGTCCTCGGGATTTTACAGATTCCGGCTTAAGAACACCCGGTCAAAGGAGCTGCAGATCACTCTCACATTATCAGAAGACCGGCTCCATATTCCGCTGGAGCTCACTCTGACACCGCTTGACACCCACGGGAACAGATATGGAACGGGCGTCACCGGCGCCATTGTGAATGGGACGCTGGTACTTAAGGGTTCCATTGAAGCGAAGGCAGAAATCACCTATCAGCTGGACTGGAAGTGGCCGGCTGACGGCAGCGACGAAGCGGACACGGCGGCGGGCACAGACGGCGGTGATTATATTGTGAACCTCCGGATCCTTGCGGAAGAAAGAGCGTGATATGGGGAATATTTTCGGAAAGCTGCTTCGCGGTATCCTGATTGGAATTTTGTCCATACTTCTTCTTCTGAATGTTTGGCAGCTTGTTTCTCATTATGCTTTCCATCAGGACCCTCCGTCTGTTTTAGGATTTTCTCCTGTGATCGTGCTGTCGGGCAGCATGGAGCCAGCCTTTTCTGCCGGAGACCTGCTGATAATCCAGCGGAAGGAAAATTATAGAAAAGACGAAATCGTGACCTTTGAGGACAGGGGATCGCTCACCACCCATAGGATTGTGGAGCTGTCTGCGGAAGGGTTTACGACCAAGGGCGACCACAACAACGCGGAGGACAGCGGGACCATTTCAGCCGGGCAGATCAAAGGTGCCCTTGTACTTATAATTCCTAGAATAGGATCTTTATTCTTGTTTCTGCGGTCTCCGCTCGGTATTTTACTGTCGGCGGTGCTTTGCCTGCTGCTTTTGTTTCTGCCTGATGTGATAAAAATGTGGATATCTCATGGAAAGGGGCGTGCCGATTGAAAAAACAATTGACAATGGGACGGATCGTCTGCTACCTTTTTTGCCTGCTTTTGGTCTGTACGGCTGTGTTTGGCGTATCTTACGCCCGGTATACTGCTTCCTTGAACGGAAAGGCGTCGGCGGCGGTTGCCGCTGTAGCGATGGATGGGAAAATATCCAGCCAGGATATAACGGTCAGCGATTTGCAGCCGGGAGATGAAAAAACGATTCAATTTGAAATAGTCAATTTCAGTGCGGATAAGACCAGCGAGGTCGCACAGAATTATACGATAATAGTGAAGACGGCGGGAAATCTGCCCCTTTCCATCGCGCTGGCTCCAGATGGTTCAGAGACAGAGACGGCGGGAGGATGGAAGAATACGGAAAAGGGTCTGTGGGCAACGGAATCCGCTGGATTTTTACCGGCTTCTGTGGGTACGAAGCATTCTTACCGTTTGACGGTATCCTGGCCGGCGGATCAGGTGAAGC
Source organism: Lachnospiraceae bacterium (assembly GCA_902363445.1). Classification (GTDB taxonomy): domain Bacteria; phylum Bacillota; class Clostridia; order Lachnospirales; family Lachnospiraceae; genus Lientehia. The sequence goes on along the minus strand of CABJAB010000008.1, from coordinate 93,734 downwards.
CGGAATACGCAGATGAAATTGACATGGTCACTTTGATTATCGATGCGGAGCAGGCGGTGCCGTCTGTATCTTGACTATATATGAGGAGGTGAAGCGGAATGAAAGACCATCGGCAGCAATATGGAAAGACAGATAAGAGGCGGAGGACGCAGTGGGGCCTGCTTCTGGCCGTTCTTGTTTCAGCGGCTGTGCTGGCTACCGGGTTTACTATGGCCAAATACGTGAACCGTTGGCAAAGCGATCCTGCGCTGGCCGAAGCGAAGGCATTCTATTTCACCAGCGATCTGCTGAAAGAAGCGGGCGGAGATAATAAAACGATTTATGAGCTCTACGGTTGGGGGGAAGGAATCAAGATCGATCTGCGGAACTTTGAAGATGAAAAACGATTTTCTGAAACGGATATTACTTATGAAGTTACCTGCACTCCGGAGACAGGGACAGTCGTTCAGGATGCCGCGGGAACGATACCGGGGAAATCTGTTTCCAGCAAGGCCATTCTCATCAAACCGGAGCCGGGAGCCAGTACGGTGACGGTCACAGCAAAGGCGACAGGACCTTACCGAAAGACACTGACAGCTACTTTTACACTCAAAGAAACAGCGCAGCCGCAGTTTCAGATTGTAGATGCCACGGGGAACGCGGCAGCTGAGCTGATCATAAAGGGCGGAAATACAACGAAGGAGTTTATACTGAGCTGGAACAGTGATCAGATGACGCCGGACAGGACCAATACTCTTCTGCGATTTTCAGGAGAGAGTCAGGCTAAGCTCACAATTCCGGCCAGCGGAAGCTGCAGCATTTTACTGTTTAAAAGCGATCCGGCATCCGATTTCAGCACGAAGCTTAAGGAGCTTGCAGGTGATGATAATAATATTTCTTTGAATGCACAGTGAACGGAAAGGGGCAGAACGTATGGGCAGAAGATATACGAAAATAAAACAGGGAATGAATCGGGTACTGGTCATTCTGCTGGTGGTCTGCATGTTCCTTTCCGCTGTCAATATCGGAGGAGTCCCGGTATTTGCTGCGGATGAGGGGGAAGAGGCTATTGCTTCTGAGGAGCCGGAAACTTTGGAGAAGGAAGAGACTTCTGTACCGGTACCAACAGAAACAGCGGATGAAAGCAGTATAACGGAGGAGAGCAGCGATTCGGCGGAAATGTCTTTGAATGAGGAAAAAATTTCTGTTTCAGCGGCGGCCGAGACAGCAAAGAACAGGAACAGTCAGGCAGAAAGTATTAAGTGCAGCATAGAATCTGTCCAGCTGGTGCCGGAAGACGGAAGTGCGGTTGCTGATGACTGGGGCTATAAAGAGACCAGGACGCTGACCATATCTGCGGATTTCACCGGTGTGACCGGCGATAGGATTTTACAGATCGAACTGCCGACCGGTATGGTCTTCAGAGGATATCCCACGGAAGGGACGGATTCTCAGATCTTGCTCTGTAAATATGAGGCATGTAAGCTGCCCGCCGGCTATACTGCCGCCGCGAAAGGCGGAACGCTGACCTACACGATCAAACCGAGTGTAGATACGGTATCTCTCCAAATACTGATCTCCTATGATGAACAGCTCTGGAACAAACAAGCCGGCGTTTCAGTCACGGGTTCGCCGGATAAGGCGGAAGCCACTTGCTACCGGGTACCTGTCAAGGTGACCAAAACAGCGGATGGCACAAAGGAGACCAGGATTCTGTCTGAAGTACGGAGCTCCAATACAACAGGCAATCTGTATACGACGGATTATAACTATGAAGCATCTGCAAAGAGTGATAAACCGTTGGACAAAGCGGTTTTTATTGGACTGCACTATTTCTACAATGGACGGGACAACAGTCAGCTCAACAGTACGCCGAAGCTGTATTGGAAAAAAATGACGCTTGTACAGGAAGCGCCATATAAATTGGATGAAAATGGAGATAAGATTTATGCGAATTATGAGGAGGGAGCTTCAGTACAGCCTATAAAAGACTATCAGATGTCTTACGACCCGAATACGCACATCACCACGGTTGTTTGGGAAAATAATGGGACGTTTAGTTATGCCTTTCCCTCTATTAATGGAAAATATAGTTTTCCGAAGATATCTGGTTTTAATGTGGACGATGAGATCGTATATCCGCAGCCAGTCCTTCTTGCACAGGGAATTTATGGGGAGGAGTTTACTTACAGCAAGCCGCGGCTGGATAGGCTCGTTAAATTCAAGCTGGGAGACAAGGAGGAGCTCAAGCTCGAAGCGGCGGCGGTAAAGCCCCAATTCTTGACCAGTGAGGATGACAAAAACGTTGCTTACTTTCTTTCCACTTTTCTATTGTCGAATATAGGAGCCGGAGACTCTGGAGAAAAACAGCTTACTTATACCTTTGAGGGAAGAAGCGGCGTAGGCGTCACTTCGATGCGGCTGGTCATGCCGAAGCGGAATGACTGTATATTGAATGAGGACGGGAAAGTGGAGGTGACTTGTACAGCTCTGGATGAGAATGGTGACCCGGTGGAGGATTATACCGCAAAAATCATGGTGGATCCCCTTACCAATGACACCGGTAGGGATGTCATTCTATCCCGGAATCAGGAAATGATAGAAAAGAATTATTATTTCCATACGGTTGCCTATCAGGTGAAAGTCCTTCGGGCTGGGACGATTTATTACAACAATTCTTCTCCTTATATGAGCGGCGGAGCGTTTTACGGAAAGCTGACCGGTGACGAAAATAAAACAGAGGCTGGAAAAACCTGCCTGACGGCAACCCTTAATATCACGTCCGTAAAAGATGACGGAGCGGCGGCTAAGTCGTATTCGCTCACTGTAAACGCGGTGGATGAGACACGCATCACTACAATGGGGTTTGTGAATAAACCACTGGCGGGACGGGACAGTACGATATCGGCCGGAGGTACCCTGACAGTCAGCGCGGAGCTTCAGGTCAGCGATTATCCATATCATAGTACGTCGTATATCTCGCACCCTGTCTTTTATCTCCGGCTGCCAGAAGGGCTCTCTTTGGTCGAGGGTTCTTTGGAGACCGACCGTGCTGGCGCTTCGCCGATCAAACAAGACTCTTTTCAGGAGAAAGACAAAAATGGAAACGCGACCGGCTATACGCTCACGCCCATTAACTTCGGGATACAGAAGGTTCCGGTCGGATACTATGATGAAACACTTGGTCCCGTCGGCGGCAGGAAATCCTTGACTTTGACCTTTACTCTGCAGGCGTCTAAAGATACTGCCACTATCACACAATATGATCTTCGGGATCTAGTGTGCGCGGGCGATCAGAAGGTAGGACAGAGCACGAATAACAGCGGCTGGAATCCTTATAACTGGTCGCATGCGTATGCAGCAGACAGATACAGTCAAGGCGAATTCCGTGCAACGTATTCCAATAATTCGGATACCTATACTACCTTTACTGTGCAGGCAGCGGCTCCGACGGTTGATTTTTCCGCGGAAGTGAAGGAACATAAAGACACGACGGACGCTGATTATGGCAAAGAGATGACTTTTATCGACAACAAAGGTTCTTTGGATTACCGCCTTTCCTTTAGCAACAATAAAGGCGGCACAGTGGACGGCAGCAAGTTTTACTATCTCATTCAGCTTCCCAAGAACGGCGCCGCGATGTCCGGGCATATGACAAACAGCGCCGGCGCCCCTGAGTTTGATTTTTCTTTAAAAGGTCCGGCGGTACTAAAAAGTGAGCGCGCAGATCTTTATGATCTCCGATATAGCTTTGATTCCCCTTCAGATGGGACAAAGGAAGACTTTTATAATAATGACCGGGCGGATTTCAGCACGGACGGCGGCCATGCTTCTTATTATACGGCAGAGCAGATCGGGAAGGCTCCTGACCTGAAATGGGAGGATGTCCGATGCATTAAGCTGGTGGTGAAGGATAACGGCAGCGGCACGGAACGGATCATCCCCAATGGGGAATCCTGCTCGATCACACTGGAAGACGTACAATGGAATGCTTCCGGAGCATCAGGAGGCACGGATTTCAGCTGGTCAGCCTGTGGCATGCAGCGGTATAATCTGGGGGAGCGTTCATCCGAGGGCCATACGCCCACAAAACCGGTAATCTTTCATATCCATCCTTTTACGATCGATTCCAGCGCCACGCTGACCGGCGTGAAGGAAGGAAATCCAACAGAAGGTACTACTAAGACCGCCGAGATCCTCATTCCGGCATACCGTAATTCGAAAAAGCTGAAAGTTCTGTCCGTATCGGTGAGCGGAGGGATCAGTCTGGTATCCTCTTCTGCGATGGCAGACAATAAAAAGGGGGACGCTTCCTGGGGAGATAAGAACTTCACGTTGAAGGCAAGGCTGGATTCCGAGGCATCCGGAACAGATGCAGACATATTAGGAGAGGGCGATTCCATCGGCAGTACCAGCAGCGGAGTCGTTTCCAGACTCATCTTTACCCTGGACCATGCGGAACTGATGTCCACACAATCCAAAGCAGGCATCGTGACGGTGGTGATCGGGGATGGCGCGGATGTGAGAATCACAGAGACGATCACCATTCGGACCATTGGCACCGAGATGAACGCTGAAGATTTAAACAGCGCGGTCGTACAAGGAAAAAGCTTTTCGGATATCGGATTGGGAGGCACACAGATAAAAATTACCTCCGATAATGCGGTGAGCGTGCAGTTCAATCTGCAGAGCTATCTGCATACCAGCTACGGGGAACCGTATATCGAAGGAGATTTTCCTGCTGGAGCCGCTCTGATTCTCGCGAATGTCTCCAACAGCAAACAGCCGATATATTATTACTATCAATGCTTAAATAAATGTGACCAAATATCGTTGTCTGAGTTTATCAGTATGCGGGACGGAGCGGCTTCCTTTGATTACAAGAGCCTGCCGGTGGACTCCAGGCTGATATTCGTATTGGATTATGCTCAGGCCGTACATACGGTGACTGAGGAAACAGCGCGGGCGATGAAGCTTATTTTTCCAAAGACTGGTGAAGCGGAAAAACGCAGTCTCGAGGCCGGCTGGGAGATTGCTCCAAAGCGTGAGTTTGTCATAGCTGTCGACAACGAAGGAATGAGCATGATGAGCAAAGGGCAGGCAGAGCTTTCCGGTTCTCTCAGGAGCGAAAGCCTTTTGGGAAATGATGTGAGCCATGCTCTTGATTATCTCACGATGTCTCTGACCTTATATGATGAAACAGGGGATCATGAAGTGGACTTCCCTCTGGGCACGACCATAACGGCCAACGGCAGGACGACAGGAACGGCAGAAAATAAAGCGATTCTTTCCCTGGGGCAGGTAAAGACTGACGACATTCCGTTTTCCATTAAGCTCAATACCTCCGGATGGGGGCTCGCGCAGGGCGTCTATACGGTGAAGGTGGAATTATATTATTCCCGCGCTGAGGGCTATATTTCAGCGGTATCTTCAAAAACGGAAGCAGAAAAGAAAATCAGGCTGGAGGTTACGGCGAATCCGTCCTTCGGTTTAAAAGTCTCTCAGACGGATGGAGGCAGCCGGCTGGCCAAACGGGGAGTGTCTCTGCAGTTTAAACTGGACTATAAAGCGGAGACGGAAGTCAAATTCAGCGCAAAACTATATGAGAAGACAGGAGCAGGAGCTTATAACGAGATTTCATGGGAAAAGACTCCAGATTTCTCTTCGGATACTGCGGCTGTTTATATCCCAGATGCGGCCGAAGAAGGAAGGACTTACCGTATCCTGTTTGCCATGACGAGTGGAGATGAAACGATTGAAGTACCTTATAACATTATGATATCTGATTAGTCAGAGGGAAACTATGAAGGTTTTTGCCGGCCGTATTTTTTTCTTGACTTGAAGTGCGCTCCAGGGTGTATGGTTATTTTGAAACGAAACGGCTGAGGAAAACGAAATGTTATAAAGGAGAAAGAGGATATGATCTATAAGACTTTTCAGGATATGCGTCTGTCCGCGTTGGGATTGGGCGCCATGCGTCTGCCGGTGACGGACGGGGAATACGCAGCAATAGACGAAGCGCAGACCGAAAGGATGGTCTCCTATGCCATGGAACACGGAATTAATTATTATGATACGGCTTGGGGTTATCATGACGGCTGTTCTGAGGCTGTCTTGGGGAAAGCACTGAGCCGGTATCCGAGAGATAGATTTTTTCTTGCGGATAAATTTCCGGGATATGACCTTTCCAATATGGACAAAGCGGAGACGATCTTTGAAGAACAGTTGAAGCGGTGCGGAGTGGAGTATTTTGACTTTTACCTGTTCCATAATGTATGTGAGATGAACATTGACGCATATCTGGATGAAAAATTTGGTGTCTTTGAATATCTGATAAAGCAGAAGCGGTCGGGGCGGATCCGCCACCTGGGTTTTTCTGCCCATGGAAGTTATGATGTGATGAAGCGTTTTCTGGAGGCCTACGGAGAGCAAATGGAGTTTTGCCAGATTCAGCTCAATTATCTGGACTGGAGTTTTCAGGACGCAGAGAAAAAAGTAGAGCTGCTGGAAGAATATCAGATTCCTGTATGGGTGATGGAGCCTCTTCGGGGAGGGAAACTGGCTGAGTTGTCTGAGGAAAGCACAGAGAAGCTTAAAAGGCTCCGTCCAGGTGAAGAGACGCCGGCGTGGGCATTCCGATTCCTGCAGTCGATTCCAAGTGTCACCGTGACGTTATCAGGTATGTCAAACCTGAAACAGCTGCAGGACAATGTTCGGACCTTTGAAACGGAAAGGCCGCTTGAACGTCAGGAATTTGATACGCTTATGGAAATTGCGGACGGCATGGTGAAAAAGAGCGTACTGCCCTGTACGGCGTGCCGCTATTGTACCAGTCACTGCCCGCGGCAGCTGGATATCCCTTCCCTTCTGTCTTTGTATAACGAGCATCGATTTACGGAAGGAGGATTTATCGCGCCGATGGTCCTGATGGCGGTGCCGGAGGAAAAACGGCCGGATGCCTGTATCGGATGCAGGAGCTGTGAGGCAGTATGCCCTCAGAAGATTAAAATTTCAGAAGCGATGGCTGATTTTGCCGGGAGACTGAGAGCCTGACGCGGCTCTCAGATTCCTCGTCATTTCGTATAGCAAAGATATCGGCCGCCTTTTCCAGAGCAGGAAGTCCGTCTGCGGGAAGAGGCGGCTTTTGTAATATTAGGAATCGGCAGAGAACGTTAAAATTGGAATAAGAATTCAGCCGGAAACAGCTTCGATTTCAAAACGGAATATTATCGACAAACACATAATATTTAATGTTTATCGATAAAAACATATTGATATACATTAATAAAGGTGCTATGATGACATCATCAAGGCGCAAAGCGCCGGAAAATGATAGAGGAGGAAGATATGAATCAATTGAATAAGATCGCTTTGGTGGTGTCAAAGGTTTTGGAGGTGCTTCATTGGATCGGGACGGCAGCCGCGGCAGGGCTGTTGATATGTACGGCTGTGGCAGGAGAATGGATCGGCGGCATTCTTACAAAAGAAGTGCCTGAGCTTGGAAAAAATCTTTGTGTTTACGGTTTTGAGATGACGGCAGTCGGCGCAGACGGAAAAGTCCGTTATGCCGCAGTTATTTTGTTTTCCATTGGGGCAGTCTTGATCCTGTCTTTGATGGCTATGGTATTCCGGAACATCTATCTGATTTTTAAAACAGCTAAGGGAAAAACATGGTTTTCCAAGGGCAGCACTCCTTTTCAGAAGGACATCACGCGTATGGTGAGGGAGATTGGAATTTTTTATATAGCCGTTCCGGCGTCAGGACTGATCATGAGCGGCGTTTCCAGGCTTGTGCTCGGCGTAGAATTTGCGGAGATCAGCGTGAATTTGGAAGGTTTTATCACAGGCATTCTGATTCTCTGCCTATCTCAGATATTCGCGTATGGAGTACAGCTTCAGAATGATGTAGACGGACTGTTATAAGGAGGCTGGTCATGGGAAAAATCGTACTGCGGCTGGACCGCATGATGGTAGAACGGAAGATTTCTTTAAATGAGCTTGCCGAACGGGTCGGCATCTCCAACGTGAATCTTTCCAAAATAAAAAACAATAAGGTGACGGCGATCCGCTTTTCCACTCTGGCTGCCATCTGTGAGGCTTTGGACTGTGATGCCGGAGATATCTTAGAATATCAAAAGGACTGACCGGTTGATATTATGCCGCCGAACGGTTATGATAAAAACAGCGTTTTATGTATAAAGACGCCAGGAGGTGGCAGAAATAAAAAGAATACTGATCATTGACGATGATGTGTATATAGGCGATATGTTAGAAGAAACACTTGCAAAAGAAGGCTACGGCGTCCTGCGCGCCTATTCCGGCACGGAAGCAATTCTGATCCTTAAGTCATGCCTTCCGGATCTGGTGCTGCTGGATCTGATGCTGCCAGGTCTCAGCGGAGAAGAAGTCCTGACCAGGATATCCGGTATCCCTGTCATCGTGGTCAGCGCCAGGGCGGATGTGGGAGACAAAGTCCAGCTGCTGCTTGGCGGAGCGGCGGATTATATTACAAAGCCGTTCCATATGGAGGAGCTTCTCGCCAGGATCGCGGTACAGCTTCGCGGCGGTCTTGGCACGGGGAAAGCTCCTTTGCTGGTATGTGGGGATTTGGTCATGGATACCTCTTCGCGCTCTGTCCGTGCAGGGGAGGTTCCCGTAAGGCTGACAAAAACGGAATATGCAATCCTTCGGCAGCTCATGCAGAACAGCTCCCAGGTGGTCACAAAGTCCCGGATATTGGAGCTTATCAGCCAGGATACGCCGGACTGTATGGAAAGTTCTTTGAAGGTCCATGTCAGCAATCTGAGGAAAAAACTGCGGGAGGCCAGCGGAAAAGATTATATAGAAGCGGTTTGGGGCATCGGGTTTAAGCTGAGGGAGGAGTGAATCTTTACGTTTTCTTAACCAACGCCTTAACCGGTTCCTTAACCATATCGTGCTAAGATCGGGGTAATCAAATAAAGGAGGCATTGATATGGAATATGTACTGCGTACAGATGGACTGACGAAACAGTACCGGGGCTTTAAGGCTCTGAATGATTTGAATATGCATATCCCAAAGGGAGCCGTCTATGGCTTTGTGGGTAAAAATGGGGCTGGAAAGACTACCTTGATCCGGCTGATCTGCGGTCTTCAAGAGCCTACAAAGGGCGAGTATTATCTGTATGGGAAGAAGAACACGGAAAAAGAAATAGCAGCGTCGAGACGGCGTATGGGAGCCGTTGTTGAGATGCCGTCCATTTATCTGGACATGACGGCAGAAGAGAATCTCAGGGAACAGTTCCGGGTTATCGGACTGCCGTCCTTTGACGGCATCCCGGAGCTTCTTAAGCTGGTAGGCCTTTCGGATACCGGAAAGAAGAAGGCCAAGAATTTTTCACTGGGCATGCGGCAGCGTCTGGGGATCGCCGTCGCTTTGGCCGGCGATCCGGATTTTTTGGTATTAGATGAGCCGGTAAACGGCCTTGATCCACAGGGAATCATTGAAACCCGTGAGCTGATCCTGCGGCTGAACCGCGAACAGGGGATTACAGTGCTGATATCCAGCCATAATTTAGACGAACTTTCTAGACTGGCGACTCATTATGGTTTCATCGACAGGGGTGGTATGGTAAAAGAGATCGGCGCAAAAGAGCTGGAGGAGGCCTGCAGGAAATGTGTGCGTCTGGCCGTTTCCGATATCGGGATTCTGGCCCGTGTGCTGGATGGAATGAGCCTGGAATACAGTATCGTTTCAGAGGGAGAAGCTGATATCTATGGGGATGTGAATCTGTCCCGAACGGTTTTGGCTCTTGCGGAAGAAAACTGCGAAGTGACTGCCATACACGAGCGGGATGAAAGTCTGGAAAGCTATTATGTAAGCCTGGTAGGAGGTGAAGGGCATGAGTAGGTTATTATCCGCGAATTTCGCGCGTCTTAAGCGGGATAAAGTATTCTGGATCGGCCTTATCGTTATGTTCGGATTCGGCGCTTTCAGCGCCGTAGGCAGCCATATGAGAGAGCTGGAGACGGGATACACGATACCGCTCGATCATATATTTTTTACCTACACGATTTTCACAGGCCTTCTTTCCGCGGCTTTCTGCAGCCTGTTCCTGGGCACAGAATACAGCGATGGGACGGTGCGGAACAAGCTTGTAGTCGGTCATGGCAGAAGCTCAATTTATCTTTCAAACCTGATCGTGAATTCCGCAGCCTGTCTGTCTATGGATATTTCTTATCTTTTGGCGGTCAGCGCATTTGGGATTCCGCTGCTGGGATCTTTTGAGAAGGGAATAAAGCCTGTAGCGGCGCTTTTAGGGTGTGCCATTTTGATGAGCCTTGCGTTTACGGCCGTTTTTACCTTACTTGGGATGCTGATCCAGAACAGGGCCGTCGTCTCCGTCGTGAGTATCATCGGAGTCGTCCTTCTGCTTTTCGCAGCCGTTTATATCAAAGCAAGGCTTGAAGAGCCGGAACAATACGACAGCTATACGTATATGAGCGTCAGCGGAGAGCTTGTGACGGATGAACCGGAACCGAACCCGAACTATCTGAGAGGGACAGAACGGGATATCTACGAGTTTGCCCTGGATTTTCTTCCGACAGGCCAGGCTCTGCAGATTTCTGGCATGTCGGCCCAGCATTTGTGGCAGATGCCGCTTTATTCTGTTATCATCATGATCCTTACGACGGCGGGCGGTCTGATTGTGTTCCGACGGGCGGATATAAAGTAGAGGAGGGCAGACAATGCTCTGGCTTTTATCACTGTGCGTGGTTCTTATAATATTGGTTTTTGTGCTTCTATTCAAAATAATCCTGCTCCGCCGAGCGGTGGATGAGATTCGCATAGGATTCCAGGAACGGCTGGAGCAGGATACCAATACCCTGATCGCGGTCTCCAGCGGCGACCGCCGCGTCCGCAGGCTGGCCGCGGAGATCAATGCACAGCTCCGGCTTTTGCGAAAGGAGCGGAGGCGGCTGCAAAACGGCGATTTGGAGATACGGGAAGCGGTCATGAACATTTCCCATGATCTGCGTACTCCGCTTACCGCTGTCTGCGGCTATCTGGATTTATTAAAGAGGGAGGAAAAGTCAGAAGCGGCGGTACGATATCTGAAGGCGATCGAAAACCGGACGGAGGCGTTAAAACAGCTGATGGAGGAGCTTTTCCGATATTCCCTTACCACGTCAGCGCCGGGCGGCGAAAATGAGGAAGTGGATTTGAACCGTGTTCTGGAGGAAAGCATCTCAGCCTATTATGCTTCTCTTAAAGGGGCGGGGATAGAGCCGGAGATTGTCATGCCGGAAAAGAAAATATGGAGGAGGCTTGACAAGAGGGCGCTGTCCCGTATTTTTGAAAATATCATTGGCAATGCCATTAAGTACAGCGACGGAGATTTGAATATTATTCTGTCGGAAAATGGAGAGATTGTATTTTCAAACAGCGCTTCCGGTTTAGATGAAATTCAGACTGGAATGCTGTTTGACCGCTTTTATACGGTAGAGACGGCGAGAAAGTCGACGGGGCTGGGACTTTCCATCGCAAAGGCTCTTACGGAACAGATGGGAGGGGAGATTACCGCGAAGTATCATGAGGGACAGATCATCATCCGCCTTCTGTTCGCTTCATGACAAAAATCGTCGAGAGGTTTTTTCTTTAATCTGATAGGATGGAGCAGCAGGGAGGTTACAGAGATGAAGGAACAGGCAGAAGCGGTGCAGAGGATGCAGGACTATATTGAAGTACATTTGGATGAACAGATCACCCTGGCGGATCTTTCACGGGCGTCTTTGTACTCACCGTGGCACTCCTATCGCTTGTTCCGGCAATGGATCGGCCGGACGCCCGCAGATTATATCCGCCGGCTGCGGCTGTCAAAGTCCGCGCTTAAGCTGCGGGACGAGGCATGCAGGATTATTGACGTTGCTTTCAGTTTGGGCTTCGGGAGTGTGGACGGATATCAGCGGGCATTTTTCCGTGAATTTGGCTGTAATCCCAGTGAATATGCCGAGAATCCTATTCCTCTATATCTGTTCACTCCCTACGGTGCGGTTTACAGAGAGATCAGAAAGGAAGGAACTGCTATGGAAAAAGTAAAAAACGTGTTTATTCAGGAGATTGACAAGCCTGCCCGCAAGGTCATCCTGAAAAGGGGTGTCGAAGCGTCCGACTATTTCCCTTACTGTGAGGAGGTAGGCTGTGATGTTTGGGGGCTGCTCATGAGCATGAAGTCCCTCTGCGGTGAGCCGGTATGTCTTTGGCTGCCGGAGACGTACCGAAAGCCCGGTACCTCCGAATATGTTCAGGGAGTGGAAGTCGGCATGGAATATGACGGACCTGTGCCGGAAGGATTTGATACGATCGAACTGCCCCCGGCAAAATATCTGATGTTTCGGGGAGAACCATATGAGGAGGAGGAGTACTGCCAGGCGATCGAAGAGGTGCGGGAATCTATCCGGAAGTACGATCCGTCTGTGACCGGCCGCGAATGGGACAGGGAGAATCCCCGTATCCAGCTGGAACCCATCGGCTCACGCGGTTATATTGAACTGTTGGCGGTGAAATAAAACAGTCACAGAATATAAAACTTTTATAAACGGATAAAATATTATAGACCACTCGGTCTGTTTGTGCTATACTGCAAGAACAGACCGGGTGGTCTGTTTTGCGCGAATTGAGTTCAGACCAGGAGGTATTTAATATGAAAAGAGAAGAAAAGAATCAGCTCAGCAGGCAGAAGATCCTTGAGAGCGCCATTCGGGAATTTGGGGAACATGGATATGGAATGGGTTCCATTAATTCCATCTGCAGCGACGGAGATATTTCCAAAGGAGCTCTGTATCATCATTTTAAAGATAAAGATCAGGTGTATCTGATGTGTGTCGGAGAATGCTTCGATGCTCTTGTTTCCCATCTGCGCCGTCATTTGGAACAGGAGGGAGAGGATGCGAAGGGCCGGCTGGAGCGGTATTTCGATGCGCGCATGGAGTTTTTCAGGGAAAATCCTTTATATCAGAGGATATTCTGCGAGGTGGTGATCTCGCCTCCGGGTCATTTGGCTGATGAAATAAGAAAAACGAAAGAAGCCTTTGACGAGCTGAATGTGGAGATTCTGGGCCGTTTTCTGGAACAGGCGCTGCTTCGTCCCGATGTAACGAAAGAAGAGGTCATTGAGACCTTCGGACAGTATCAGGATTTTGTCAATGCTGGATACAGGGCGTCGGATATGGGCAGAGAGACTCGGGAAGAGCATGAGCAAAGATGCAGGAGGGCGTTGGATATCCTGCTTTATGGAGTTATTAAAAGATAAAGGAGCAAAGAAAGACATGAGTTCTCTTTTAGGTGAAGTAAAGACATCAAAAGCTATAGTTAAGCTGGCGGTTCCCGCCACATTGGCGCTGCTTGCAAAAGCTGTGTACAATATTGTGGATACAGCGTATATTGGGATGCTGGGTTCGGATACTGCTCTGGCAGCTGTGGGAGTGACACTTCCGCTTCTTTTGATCATGGTATCGGTGGAAAATATTTTTGCCGCCGGCGCGGCAGTTCTGGCCGGCCGGCAGCTCGGCGCAGACGACAAAGACGGAGCTGGCACGACCGTCACCAGCGTAGTGGGGATGTCAATCCTGATCGGCGTTGTCCTGTGCCTGGGAGGAATCGCCTTTATGGAACCTCTTCTCCGGATGTTCGGCGCGTCTGACTCGGTACTGCCTCAGGCCAAGGACTACGCTTTCTGGATGTTCATTGCCGCTTTGGCGAATCTGCCGGCCCAGAGCATGAACTGTGCCGCCAGGGCAGAGTCCTCCGTAAAGATTTCTTCCATTGCGGTCATCACCGGCGCAGCTCTCAATGTCCTCCTGGACCCGGTATTCATGTTTGAGTGGGGGTTCGGCATGGGAGTGGAAGGGGCGTCCTTAGCGACGACTGTTTCCCAGATTGTGACATTTTTGATCCTGGCATGGTTTTACGGAAGCGGGCGCTCTGTCATTAAAATGCGAAAGCGATATTTCAAACCGACCTTTTCCCTGATAAAGGCAGTGACGGTGATAGGAATCCCTACGGCGGTGATTCAGATCTGCCTGGCGGCGGCTACCTCGCTGACCAATATCGCGGCTAAGCCGATGCCGGATTCGGATTTGATCATTGCGGCATATGGAGTCGTACAGAGACTGGTCTTGATCGGCTGCTATGTGGTGATGGGATTCATGCAGGGATATCAGCCTGTGGCGTCCTTTGCGTTCGGCGCCAAGAATGAAGAGCGGTTTCACGAGTCGGTCCGTTTTTCTTTAAGGGCCTCTTTGGTACTTACGGCAGCGGTTGCAGTGATCTATATCCTGCTTTCCAGACCGCTCATCATGATTTTTAACCGGAATCCTGCGGTGATCGGATACGGAGCGAAGCTCTTGATCTCGCAGGTGGCGCTTTATCCTGCCTTTGGGCTTTGCTACATGATGACCATTACTTTCCAGACAATAGGCGCGGCACGGTATGGGCTGCTGCTTTCCGTGATCCGGCAGGGACTGTTCTATATTCCGTTCATCGTTATGCTGCCGCGTTTCTTCGGTATAAATGGAATTTATTTGGCACAGCCCGCGGCAGATGTTCTCACGGCTCTGGTCTGCATCGGATCCGTGCGGCGAATGAAACAGACGGCGAGCAGGAATATGGCGGGCCAGACGATTACAGGAAAATAAAAAATTTACGGAAAGCAGAACTGCCATAAAGGAAACCTCTTTTCAGAAGCTTTCTTTATGGCAGTCCCGTATGCACAAAATCTATTCAGCTGTGATAAAGGGGTTATGCAACAGCTTTCTTATGGGAAGTAGTATGTCTGTTTACGGCTGAGGTATAAAGATCGGAAGCGCTCGCTGCTTCTCCACGCTCTTCACAAATGACTACAACGGCTTTGATAACAAAGGATACGGCTAAAACGGCAACAACGGCAACGATTGTTAATAATAAATCCAACATGACAAAATCCTTTCTGATATGACGTTTCATATCTCACACACTATAATATTTTATGACGTTTGGTTTTGGAATTTTTCTTGATTCAAGTAAGAAATATCAGGTCGGCAGAAGATGTCATATGTTTTGTTTGTTTCTTTCTTTCCTTCACGGCTCATATTATAGCAGATAAAACAGCATAATTTCGTGGAATTTGATGGGGTTTCCAAAGAAAAAATTGTATAGAATGATGGAAGAATGTTTAAAAACAGAAACAAGAAATGCTCGTTTGTATATAAATTAACAAAAAAATCCAGAGGGATTTTGACATGGTGAAAACTGCATGAACCTCTTTATGAATATTGCTGAAATCCTGAGTCCGGTCAAGGGGCCGGAGAGGAAGGGATTCTCCGGCCATGAACCTCTTTGTCAGAGCGGCAGGAATTCTGGTTTCCGGCCGTGAAAAACGGAATAGTATCGAAAGCCGCAGGCTTTTAACAGTGCCCCTGCGCGGTCAAAGGAATATCCTATGTAGTCCGGCTGATGGGCGTCAGAGCCAATGGTCAGGATTTCTCCGCCCAACTCCCGATAACGCTTAAGAATGTCCTCCGTCGGATTTGGATGCCCTAGTCCGGCTCTTAAACCGGCGGTATTGCATTCAATGCCTTTGCCTTTGCCGATCAGAGTCCTTAGTATTTCATCTAAAATGTCGGAGAATTTTTCATAGCTGTAATAACGGTTTTTATTCGGACCATACCGCACGACGAAATCCAGGTGGCCTGCCACGTCAAAGCAGTCATAGGCCCTGAAATTTTCCAGTTCATCCTCAAAATAGGACCGATATGCGGACTCCTCGGAGAGACCTTCAAAAAATTCCGGATAGTAGGGATCCATTCCGCGGGAGGCATGAACAGAACCAATGATGAAATCGAATGGGCAGCTGGCCGCGTAAGCGGCCAGGTCTGTCTTGATATTTGTCTGAAGCCCCAGCTCTACGCCGATGCCAAGACGGATCTTTTCCTGGTATTCTGTTTTCAGCCGGGACAGGGCAGAAAAATACTCGCCGGTATCCAATAAGAAGCTTATATCACCGGCAGGAAATTCAAAATCCTGGTGGTCCGTAACGCAGAGCGCCTGCATACCCAGAGCGCATGCCCGCTCTATCTGTGCCCGGGGCGGCGTTTCTGAGTCGCCGGAAAAGCTTGTATGCAGATGGGAATCAATATAAATGGGAGTCATCTTAGATTATTTCCTTTCCATATCTTGATTGAACGCCTTGTCCTTTAAACAGAATAGAATAAAACGGAATGATTGTCAAATGCCGGCTTTGATATACTGCTTGCGGCTTCTTTTATTTGACGATATAATGAAAAAAGATACGGCGGAGGTGCATGGAAAAGGAGGACATCGTGAAGAAGGAAGAAAATAAGAAAAAGAAACGGAACAAGGGGGCGTTCAGTACGGCTCTTGGAATGGAGCTTCGGGAACATAAAAGTTCTTTTTTTGTATATTTCATTCTGCGCCTGTTCGTCATCGCTACCATGGTCCTGCAGCTTTTCAGGGGAAATTATGAAAATGTATTTCTTTGTGTTTTGACCCTTGTGCTGCTGGTAGTCCCCAGCCTGATCCAGGTGAAGATTAAGATTGAGCTTCCGACCGCGCTGGAGATCATCATGCTGCTCTTCATTTTTTCGGCAGAGATATTGGGAGAGATCAACGCTTTTTATATCCGGATACCGGCCTGGGATACGGTCTTACATACGCTGAACGGCTTCCTGATGGCGGCCATCGGGTTTTCTCTGGTGGACATCTTGAACCGTCATGAGCGTTTTTCCTTTGAACTGTCTCCTGCTTTTATGGCCATTGTGGCCTTTTGTTTTTCCATGACCATCGGCGTCCTTTGGGAATTTTTTGAATGTGGTATGGATACCTTTTTTCATCTGGATATGCAGAAGGACACCATCCTTCATTCCATCACGTCGGTGATGCTCGATCCAAACGGCGGTAATGTGCCGGTTACCATAAAAGGGATCCAGGATGTGGCCGTCAACGGACAGAGCCTGGGGCTTGGAGGCTATTTAGACATCGGGCTTTATGATACCATGAAGGATCTGTTTGTGAATTTCATCGGTGCGGTCGTCTTTTCTGTGGTGGGATTTTTCTATGTGAAGAGCCGTGGAAAAGGCAGATTTGCCAAACGGTTCATACCGAGGCTTAAAAACAAAGACAAGGATTTTCTTAGAATTGCGGCGGAAAACAGTGGCGATGTGGAACACGAAGGTGCGAGTACGGAAAAAGAAACGGAGAGCGGAGAATGACTAGAAAAGAATTCCAGGAGCTTGTAAAAAAAGGGACTGTATTGCTGGACGGAGCCACGGGCTCCAATCTGATGAAAGCCGGGATGCCCCGGGGAGTATGTACCGAGCAGTGGATATGCGGCCACCGCGGAGTGCTGGAGCAGCTTCAGAAGCAGTATCTGGAAGCAGGTTCCCAGATCGTCTATGCACCGACTTTTTCTGCCAATCGGATAAGTCTTGCCGCCCACGGGCTGGAGGGACGGCTGGAGGAGATCAATCGGGAGCTGGTAGGGATTTCCAGAGAGGCGGTGGGAAACGCCTGCCTGGTAGCGGGGGACATTACGACGACGGGTAAAACGGAAGAGGAGTATGGTGTGCTGCTGGATGTATACAGAGAGCAGATCCAGATTCTGGCTGACGCGGGAGTGGACCTGATCGTTGCGGAGACTATGCTGGGGTTGGAAGAGACCATGGCAGCTCTGGACGCCTGCAGGGAGGTCTGCGGGCTGCCTATGATGTGTTCTATGACTATTGAATCCGACGGCAGCCTGTTCTTCGGAGGGAACGTCTTTGACACGGCGGCGGCGCTGGCGGAGATGGGAGCAGACGCGGTCGGAATCAACTGCTCTGTGGGACCGGACCAGCTGGAGGCCGTGGTACGGACTATCAGGCAGACTGTGAGCGTTCCGGTCCTGGCGAAGCCGAACGCCGGTATGCCGGTGATCCGGGAGGACGGCGAGGCGGTCTATTCCATGGCGGCGGAGGAGTACGCGGGACATATGGCGAAGCTTGTGGAAGCGGGGGCCGGTATTGTCGGCGGATGCTGCGGGACCACTCCGGAGTATATAAAAAAAGTGGCGGAGAAGATCTCCCGATAAATGAGGGGAGATTCTTTTATCTATAAAATAATTTTAAAAGCGTGTGTTTCTGTTAAGAGATACGCGCTTTTGTCTTTTCAATAAATGATATAAATCTCTTGACATCCGTGCTTGAATCAGCTATATTAAAGATGTAAGATGGTTAGTTACTTGAGTAACAAACATACAGACAAAGAGGGTGATGCGGTGTATATAGATACAAATACAGATAAGCCCATATTCATTCAGATAGCCGAACAGCTTGAGGATTCCATATTTACAGGGATATTTCCGGAGGAAACAAAGATACCCTCTACGAATGAAATATCAGCGCTGCTGAATATAAATCCTCATACCGTTTTGAAAGGAATGAATATGCTTGTAGACGAAGAGGTCATTTATAAGAGGAGAGGGCTTGGAATGTATGTGAAGGAAGGGGCGGTCAATAAGATACGCACAAAGCGGCAGGGACAATTTTTCAGCCAGTATATAGAGGCGCTGATTACGGAAGCGGCGAAACTGAATATGTCGAAAGAGGAAGTTATCCGACTAATAGAGAGAGGTTATGACAATGAACGCAATTCAAATTAAGAATGTTACAAAACGTTATCATGATGTTACTGCGCTTGACGATGTGTCTTTTACCTTTGAGTATGGGAAAATCTACGGATTTTTGGGAAGAAACGGCGCTGGAAAATCTACGCTTATCAACATTATCGCAAACCGTATTTTTACTGACGAGGGCGAGGTTCTCATTGATGATATGCCGGCAAAAGAAAACATGGACGTCCATGAAAAGATTTTTTGCATGAGCGAAGAAGATTTATATGCGGATGGAATAAAAGTCAAAGACCATTTTAAATGGATAGACCGCTTCTACGAAAGCTTTGACAGGAAGAAAGCGTTTGAGATTGCTGATCGGTTTGGCCTCAATACCGACAAGAAATTTAAGCAGTTATCGAAGGGGTATCAGTCAATTTTCAAATTGACGGTTGCTATGGCCCTTAACGTACCGTATGTGATTTTCGATGAACCAGTGTTAGGGCTGGACGCCAATCACAGAGAGCTGTTTTATGATCTGTTATTAAGAGAATATGAAAACAACGAGCGGACGATCATTATCGCAACGCACCTGATTGAAGAAGTTGCAAATCTGATCGAGGAAGTTGTCCTGATCGATAAAGGAAAAGTATTGCTCCAAGAAAGTGTGGAAAATTTATTGGAAACAGGTTACAGCGTTTCTGGTATGGCAAATAATGTCGACGCTTACTGCGAGGATAAAAATGTGATTGGATATGACGAGCTGGGCGGCATGAAGATCGCCTATGTATTGGGGGAAAGATTCCCGGCTCCACAGGGAAGCGGCGTACAGCTTTCAGCGATGAATTTACAAAAGCTGTTTGTTAAGCTGACAGAGAAAGGCGGTAATTGACGTGAAAAAGCTAAAATCTATTATTCGATATGAATGCATGACCTCATTTAAGTATATTTGGATTTTTTATGCTATACAGTATGCCGCAGTTTCTCTTATTACACTGATCATTGGAATAAGCACGGGGAGTTTTGAAGAGGTAGGGACAAATGGTTTAGAAGTGAATACTTTGATCTATGTTGGAATTTTAGGCGTATTAGGGTTTAAAGAAGACTTTAAGATGCTGATACAAAACGGATTTACCCGAAAATATATCTATACCGCGACATTTTCCATGTTCTGCTTTATATCTGGATCAATGGCGCTTGTTGATACAGCGGCCGGAAATATCATTCATCACTTTAACCATGGTTACTCTTCCCTCTATGGAGGGATATATGGCTACGAAAATATAGTTATGAATTGGCTGTGGCTCTTTCTCGTCTATGTCATGGTCTGCAGCCTGCTTTATATAGGAATACTTGTGATAAATAAAGCCGGGAAAGCAATATCCATTTATTTGGGAGTTGCTGTCGGCGGTATTGTATTGCTGATCATTGCATTATTCAGATATGTTTTTTCAGCAGGAACAGTAAGCAATATCTTAGAATTTTCTGCAAAAGCAATGGGCTTTATGACTGACGGAACGATCAATTATCTTTTTCCGGCATTGACGTTACTGCTTGCCATTGTTATTCTGGGAAGCGGTTCTTATGCCGTTATCCGCAGAACAGAGCTCAGATAATATAGCTTGTTACTGAACTGAAATGAGTTTTCAGCCCATGAAAAAGGGAGACGCACGGACATGGTGCAATCTCCCTTTTTCTTTTGCCGGCATATCAAGTCTATTGGATGGCGGCATCCTGTCTGTTCAATATTTCCATAAATTCTTCTCCAGTGATCGTCTCGTGATCATACAGATATTTCGCCAGCTGGTGGAGCTTGGCCAGATTGGACTTCAGAAGCTCTTCTGCTTTTTGATACTGTTTTTTCACCAGCGCGACGACCTTGTCGTCAATCTTGGAAGAGGTGTTTTCCGAGCATGCAAGAGAAGTGTCTCCTCCCAGGTATTGGTTCTTTATGGTCTCAAAGGCGACCATGCCGAAGTCCTCGCTCATTCCGTACCGGGTGATCATGGCTCTGGCTACCTTAGTGGCCTGTTCGATATCGTTGGAAGCTCCCGTCGAAATGGAGTGGAAGATCAGATCCTCCGCCGCACGGCCGCCGGTGAGAGTGGAGATCTTGTTTTCCAGTTCTTCTTTGGACATCAGGTTCCGTTCATCCTGATCCACCTGCATGGTATAGCCCAGCGCGCCGGAAGTACGGGGAATGATCGTGATCTTTGTGACCGGGGCGGAATTTGTTTGGAGAGCGGCGACCAGCGCGTGTCCGATCTCATGATACGCCACCGTCAGTTTTTCTTTATCGGAAAGGATCTTATTCTTTTTCTGATAACCGGCGATGACGACTTCTACACTTTCTTCCAGGTCAGCCTGAGTCACATATTTCCGGCCGTCCCGGACGGCCCGGAGAGCCGCTTCGTTTACCATATTGGCGAGCTCCGCGCCGCTGGCGCCGGCTGCCGTCCTGGCGATGGACATGAAGTCCACATTGTCGCTCAGTTTGATGTTTTTGGCATGGACGCGGAGGATGGCTTCCCGGCCCTGCAGGTCAGGCAGCTCCACAGGGACCCGCCTGTCAAAACGGCCGGGGCGGAGAAGGGCGGGATCCAGAGATTCAGGACGGTTGGTAGCGGCCAGGATCATGACGCCGTTGGTGCCGTCGAACCCGTCCATTTCCGTCAGCAGCTGATTTAAAGTCTGCTCCCGTTCATCATTTCCTCCCATTCCGCTTCCGTCTCTCTTTTTGCCAATGGTGTCGATCTCGTCGATAAAGACGATACAAGGGGCTTTTTCACTGGCCTGCTTAAAGAGGTCGCGGACTTTCGCGGCCCCCATGCCGACGAACATCTCCACAAATTCCGATCCGGAGATGGAGAAAAAGGGAACATTGGCCTCGCCGGCCACGGCTTTCGCGAGGAGAGTCTTTCCGGTTCCGGGAGGGCCCACCAGAAGGGCGCCCTTGGGCATCCTGGCGCCGATCTCCGTGTATTTCTTCGGGTTGTGCAGGAAATCCACGATCTCCGTCAGAATCTCCTTGGCTTCGTCTTCGCCGGCCACATCAGAGAATTTTATACCGGTCTTGGACTCCACATATACCTTGGCGTTGCTTTTTCCAAAGCTCATGGCGTTTCCCATGGATCCGCCCATTTTTTTCATCAGGCTTCTGGACAGCAGCTGTCCGATGACGACGAAAATGAGGATCGGAAATACCCAGCTTAAAAGGAAACTCAAAATCGGAGAGGTTTCTTTGACAATGGGCGTGCCAAAGGAGGTGATGCCCGCGCCGTAAAGCCGGTCGATCAGCCGGTCGTCATTCATGTTTCCGGTCTTATAGTAGTTTGGCTTTTCTTCTTTATCAGAGAAGATGATCTCATTGTTTTCAATCTGAACTTCGTTTACTTTCCCCTCATCGATCATGGAGAGAAAGACGCCGTAATCCACTTCGTTTACTTTTGCGCTGAAGATTTTAGGAAAGAACAGGGCGTTCAACAGCAGCAGCACGATCAATGCTATAAGATAATAAAAGAGAATCGGTTTTTTCGGCGGCTGTACTTCTTTCATTGGTCATACCTCCTCATTTATTAAAACAGTCAGCTGGTTTGTGACGTCTTCGATGACAGTACGTTTTTCTTCCGGAAGACTCCTTAAAAATTGTGTCATGGCCCCGACCATGGATGCGGTGGCCTGGCGGACAAATTCATTTCCCTTGTCGGTAAGGGTCACATAGACAGCCCGGCGGTTTTCCTTCATACGGACTCTGGCGACCAGGCCGTCGTCCTCCAGATCACTTGTCAGCTTGGACAGCTGCTGCTTGGTCCGGCGTATGCGTGTGACCAGTTCCGTCATGGGGACCTGTCCTCTCGGGTCCTCTTTCAGGATGTAAAGAACATGGAACGCATGGGAGCTGAGCTTGATTCCGCACAGGTTGACGGGATGCTCCTGCATTCTGTAATAAAAGGTCAAGACAAAATGGGTGAAGCTTTCCGCCAGTTCATCGGGCGGCGAATTTTTTTCCTCAAAGGAAAAACCGTTACAATCCATGCGAATACTCCTCCTTTATCTGTTTAAGGTGCCTTTTCAACAGGAGTATATAACATTTCATGACAGAAAGTCAATGAAACATTTACTTTTATTAAAATGTTTATAAATAATATATATTTATTATCCATTATTTATGATTGTGGCGGCGGCCCAGAGGAGCATTGCTTGCGAAAACGGGAAAAGTCTGATATAATGCATAAAGTTGCTGTTAAAAAAATGTGCAGATTCTGCATTCACTGATATAAGGAGAACTCCACATGAAAGAAATATTATTTGAGATAGGCCCGTTTAAAATATACGGGTATGGCCTGATGATCGCCATCGGGGTCATTGCAGCTTTTGCGGTCGCCATGTATCGCGAGAAAAAATGGAAGATCGGCGATGACAAAGTATTTGATCTCGGGATCTGGAGCCTGATCGGAGGTATGATCGGAGCGAAGCTTCTGTTTTGGATAACGGAACTGCCGTCCCTGATCGAAAATCCGGCTAAGATCTGGTCGACGATGTCCACAGGATTTGTGGTATACGGCGGTCTGATCGGCGGCATTCTGGCGGGCTATCTGTTCTGCCGTGTGAAGAAGCTTGCTTTTTTGAAATATTTCGACCTGGTAATGCCGTCTATCGCCTTGGCGCAGGCCTTCGGACGAGTGGGCTGTTTTCTGGCGGGCTGCTGCTATGGAAGGGAGGCCCATGCGGGCTGGGGAATCATATTCCATGAATCCGCCTATGCCCCCAATGGAGTGAGCCTGATTCCTACCCAGTTGATTTCCAGCGGGCTGAATTTTCTGAATTTCCTCGCGCTGATTCTGATCGCGAGACGGACAAAGAAAAACGGACAGGTGGGAGCTTTGTACCTGGTCTTTTACAGCATCGGGCGGTTTGTGCTCGAGTTCTTCCGGGGCGATCCCAGAGGAAACGTGGGGGCGCTGTCCACCTCTCAGTTTATCGCGATCTTCATGTTGATCGCCGGTATTGTAATCTTTATCGGCTGCGGAAGAAAAAAAGACAGTGAGACAGAAGAGGCATCAGAAGATGCCGCAGTGGATGGAGAAGCAGAAAACGCTTCGGAGGAAAAAGAGCAGTAATCGGAAGAAGAGCAGCGGCAGGCAGCCGCTGCTTTCGTTTAATAGGAGATTCAACAGGGAGATCAAGGATGATGGACGAGCTGACAGTAAGGGATTTTGCGGTATTGCAGAAAAACAGGCTTTTTCAGGGGCTGTCAGGAGAGGCGCTCCAGTATGCCCTGGATTTTTTTTCGGCCGTTCCAAAGCGGTATGAGAAGGGAGAATTCCTTCATAGAGTAGGGAGCCGGCTGACCAGATTCGGTTTGGTCCTCTCCGGCAGAGTGCAGGTCCATATGGATGATATAGACGGAAATCCTATCATCATGGCCAACGTGACAGAGGGAAATACCTTTGGAGAGTCCATGTGTTTTCTGGAGGTCGAAGAAGAACCGGTCACAATCTGCTCTGCCACAGGAGTGAAAGTTCTGTGGCTGAGTACGGAGAAAATCAAGAGGATACCGGGCGGCGGCACGGGAAATTCCCATAGCCTCACTCTGAGATTTATCACGCTGCTCACCGAGAAGACGCTGGCCATGAATGACAGAATCCAGATTTTGTCCAAAAAGAGCCTGCGGGGGAAGCTGATCGTGTTTTTTTCCCAATGCGCCCATCAGTATGGCAGCGATACGTTTACGCTTCCATTTAACAGAAGGGAAATGGCTGCCTATCTTGGGGCCGACCGGAGCGCCCTGTCCCGGGAACTGGCTAAAATGCAGGAGGAAGGGATCCTTCAGTTCTATAAAGAAAAATTCCGGCTTATGAAAAGAACAGAAGAGGATTAGAAAAGATAAATAATTAACGAAAAATTTGAAACTTATACCATTTGGTTGCGGATGCAACAGATGAACCCCTTGCGATGTGCTATGCTGATGAACGCTAACTAATAAAGAGTACAAAAGGGGGATTCACATGAAAAAAATAATATCTGCCGTGATGACGGTCATTATGCTGGCGATGGTATTCGCCGGATGCGGAAAAAAAGCGGAAGAGGCTGCGTCCATCCGGCTTGGAGGCCTGAAGGGGCCCACATCTATGGGCATGGTAAAGCTCCTGGATGACGCGGAGAACGGAAAGAGCAAAAGCAAGATTGAATTTACGATGTCTGGCTCGGCGGATGAATTGACGCCGAAGCTTTTAAAAGGGGATCTGGATATCCTGGCGGTTCCGGCCAATTTGGGGGCGATTCTTTATAATAATTCCGACGGGGCCGTACAGTTCTTAGCAGTCAACACCCTCGGGGTCATCTACATTGTGGAAAAGGGCGGACAGACTGTGAACGGATGGGAGGACCTTAAGGGAAAGACTATTTATGCCACAGGAAAAGGCTCCACTCCGGAATATGCCCTTAATTACCTTTTGGAACAGAACGGCTTGGATCCGGAGATGGACGTGACAGTGGAATGGAAAAGTGAGCCTACAGAAGTAGTGGCCCAGATGGCCGCGCAGGAGAGCGCCATTGCCATGCTGCCGCAGCCCTTTGTAACGGTGGCCGGGTCTCAGATCGAAGGCCTGAACGTGGTTCTGGATCTGACAAAAGAATGGAAGGCTTTGGATAACGGGAGCCAGTTCATTACAGCAGGTCTCGTGGTACGCAAAGAGTTCGCGGAAAAATACCCGGAGCAGCTGAAACAGTTCCTGGAGGAATATAAAGCGTCCACTGAATATGTAAATGAAAACCTGGAGGACGCTGCGGCACTGGTGGAAAAATACGATATCGTAAAGGCTGCTGTGGCACAAAAGGCGATTCCTTACTGCAATATTGTTTATGTGGACGGAAGCGAGATGGAGACGGCCATGAAAGGATATCTGCAGGTGCTGTACGATCAGAATCCTGCTTCTGTCGGCGGAGAGCTGCCGGGTGATGATTTTTATTATGAAGGAAAATAGTCCTTTGGCCGGCTTATGAGGTAGGGATGATGAAGAGAAGACGATTATATGAACGGGCCGCAGCCGTGGTTTTTGCCCTGCTCCTATGGCAGGCGGCCTCAATGATCCTGGGGCAGCAGCTCTTACTGGTCTCGCCGGTCAGAGTCCTTTTGCGTCTTGGTACGCTTTGGCTGGAGTCCGGATTCTGGCAGACTCTCTGGTTCAGCTTCCTGCGGATAGAAGCCGGTTTTTTTCTGGGTCTTTTCCTGGGAGCTCTTCTGGCAGTCATCTCGTCGAGGAGCCATTTGATAGAGACTCTGTTGTGGCCCTTTTTGGTGGCGATCAAGTCTGTGCCGGTGGCTTCTTTTATTATTATCAGCCTGATATGGCTGAGCGCGTCGGGACTTTCCGTATTCATCTCGTTCCTGATGGTATTCCCAATCGTATATTTCAATGTGCTGCAGGGGATGAAAAGCACTGACAGCAGGATGCTCCAGATGGCGGAGATATTTCAGATGCCGTGGAGGAGGCAGCTTTTTTATATCTACCTTCCCCAGGTAAGGCCCTTCCTGTTTTCTGCGTGCAGTACTGCGCTTGGCATATCATGGAAAGCAGGGATTGCAGCGGAGGTGATCGGGATTCCCGATGGTTCTATCGGAGAGCGGCTTTATGAAGCGAAGGTATATCTGAGCACGGCGGATCTGTTTGCCTGGACCATAGTGATCGTGCTGCTCAGCGTCCTGTTTGAAAAAATCTTTATGAAATTTTTGAAGTGGGGCTTTGCCAGATTGGAGAGGCTGTGAAGGATATCGTAGTTGCAAACATATATAAAAGCTTTGGGGATGAACAAGTGCTCAAAGATTTTTCTGCGGTGTTTAAGGGCGGAGAAACAACGAGTGTCATGGGCGGATCCGGGTGCGGCAAGACTACACTTTTGAATATTATGATGGGGTTCATCCCGCCGGATGCCGGCACCGTGACAGGAGTTCCGGAGAGAAAAAGCGCCGTCTTCCAGGAGGACCGCCTCTGCGAAGCCTTCGGGGCTGTTTCCAACGTCCGTATGGTCGCTGGGAGCCAGGTGCCGAAGGAACTGGTGAAAGAGCATCTGAAGGAGCTTGGATTAAAAGAAGATATGTTTAACAAGCCGGTTGCTGATTTCAGCGGCGGAATGAAACGCAGAGTGGCCATTGCCAGAGCGGTGTTATTTGACGCGGACATCCTTTTCCTAGATGAGCCGTTTAAAGGACTGGACGCCGCCACCAGGCAGGCTGCGATATCTTACGTGCTAAAGTATACAAAAGGAAAGACCGTGATTTTGGTGACCCATGACGAGGCCGAGGCAAAGCAGATGGGCGGCGCGGTCATACGGATGGAGCAGGCGGAGATTTGGGAGGAAAACGATGATTATTGAAGGAAAAAAGGAAGTTCTGGAGGTTCTTGGGATGCCGGAGGCTCAGTTTGAAGAGGAAGTGGCGCCGGAGGCCGCGAAGCTGCGGGATGATAGGAAGGACGGCAGCCTGCTTGCGATGGCGATGCTGGGATATGACAATGTCTGTAAGAACCAGTGCCTGTACTGCGGCATGCGGGCTTCCAACAGCGGCGTCAAACGGTACCGTCTGGCTCCTGAAGACGTGATCGCTTCGGCGCGTATGGCCAGTGAGAATGGGTTCCGCCATATTTTCCTAGTATCTGGGGAGGATCCCAAATACGGATTTGACAATCTTCTGCACATTGTGGAGGCCATCCACGAGATGGGCATGCACCAGAGCCTTGCCTGCGGGGAGTACAGCCCGGAGCAGTACCGGGAGCTTAAATCCGCCGGCGCGGAGGAGTATGTGATGAAGTTTGAAATGTCGGACGAGGAAACCTTTAACCGGCTGAATCCTTCGACGAATTTCAAAAAGCGTATGTCAGCCATTGAATCCGTCAAGGCGAGCGGCATGAAGCTGGCCTCCGGAAATATCGTGGGATTTCCGGGGCAGAGCTGCGATCAGCTGGCGGAGGATATCTTACTGATGAAAAAGCTGGAGATCAGCTGGGCTCCGGTCATTCCGTATATGCCGGCGCAGAACACGCCGCTGGCGGCGGAAGGGGGCGTGGGAGATCTGCTCACAAACAGAAAGGAGATCGCCCTGCTCCGCCTGATGATGCCGGATGTGAACATTACGGCTCAGCAGCCGGGGAAGGATCTGCGGAATGGATTGGCGGACCCTCAGGGGAACCGGGATGCCATCCTGTCCGGCGCCAATGTGTTGTTTTGCGATCTGCTCCCGGACGCTCTGGCAAAGAATTTCCGGGTCATTGACAACCGAAATGTGTCCGGGACAGAGCATCTTTATCAGATCGCGGAATTGACGGGGCTGGCCTTAAGCTTCTGACAAAGGGAAAGGAATAGAACGATATGGGAATGGACAGCACACCGAGGTCAAACCGGCTGCATATCGGCATTTTCGGCAGAAGGAATGTGGGGAAATCCACGCTGGTCAACGCACTGACAGGGCAGGAGACTTCCCTGGTGTCCGATGTGGCGGGGACGACGACGGATCCGGTATATAAGGCAGTGGAGCTTCGGGGTTTCGGACCGGCGGTATTCATCGATACGGCCGGCTTTGATGATGAAGGCGTTTTGGGAAGCATGAGAGTCGGGAAGACGAAAGAAGCCATGACGAAAAGCGATGTGGCAGTCATACTGTTCGATTCTTTGCCGGGAGAAGAGATTGAGTGGGCGGCCCGGTTCACGGAGCGGAAGACACCTGTGGTCGCCGCGGTCAACAAGATCTGCCGGCCGGAGGAGAGGGAGGCGGTGAAGAAAGCCATCCGGGACAGTCTGGGGCTGGAAGCCCTGGAATTGGATCTGCGTACGGGAGCCGGCATTGAGGCGCTCAAGAGAAAAATCGTGGAGAGCGCTCCGGAGAATTTCTGGGATGTGAGCCTGACTGGGGGCCTGGCGGGAGAAGGCGACCTGGTGCTATTGGTAATGCCCCAGGACATCCAGGCTCCGAAGGGCAGGCTGATTCTGCCTCAGGTGCAGACAATCCGGGAACTTCTGGATAAAAAATCCCTGGTGATGAGCTGTACGGCCGATAAGATGGAGATGACCTTAAAAGCGCTGGCAAGACCGCCCAGACTGATCATCACCGACTCCCAGGCTTTTGCGGAGGTTTACCGTCTGAAGCCGGAGGAGAGCATGCTGACCTCGTTTTCTGTCCTCTTTGCGGGATATAAAGGGGATATCCGGGAATTTATGCGGGGAGCAGAGGCCATTGAAGGGCTTACGGAAAGCTCGAGGGTATTGATAGCGGAGGCATGTGCCCATTCTCCCACAGAGGAAGATATCGGCAGGATCAAGATTCCGAAGCTTCTCCGCCGCCATGTGGGGCCGGGGCTTTGCATCGATTTTGTCCGGGGCGTGGATTTTCCAAAGGATCTGAGCCGGTATGACTTGATCATCCACTGTGCGGCGTGCATGTTTAACCGGAAATATGTGATGGAGCGCATGGAGGCCGCAAGGGGACAGGGAGTCGCCATCAGCAATTACGGCATTGTGATCGCCTATCTGAACGGGATCCTGGATAAGATCAGCTTCGTGCCATAAATTTCATAAGGCTTCCGGATAAAAAGACGGATATTATAATAGGAAGGAAGTGGCGAAGCCACTTCCTTTACAAAATCCCGAGAAAGGATTACAATAAATATTGTTTTGAATAGGGCAAAAATGGAAGAATAAGAATAAAAGGCTTTGGAAAACTAGATAAGGAGGCTTCTATGGACGAAAGGATCAAAAAATTGGCATATAACCTGGTGAATTATTCCTGCCGGGTACAGCCTGGGGAAAACGTGTATGTCCATTATACGGGAATCGACACAGCCGATCTGGCCCGCCAGGTGGTGAAAGAGGTTTACCGGGCAGGCGGACGGCCCTTCATTCATTTTACGGACAGCAGGATGCAGCGGGAAATGCTTCTCCAATGTACGGAAGAACAGCTGCGGCTGATGGCTGAGGTGGACGGTATGGAGATGTCCAGGATGAACTGCTATCTGGGCATCCGGGGCGGCGATAATATCAATGAGCTTTCTGATGTGCCGCCGGAAAAGCTTTCACTTTACAGCTCCCTTTATACGACGCCGGTCCATCACGGCATCCGGGTGCCGAAGACGAAGTGGGTGGTGCTCCGTTACCCGTCGCCGTCCATGGCACAGAGCGCCGGCACAAGCCTGGAGGCGTTTGAGGATTTTTATTATGACGTGTGCTGCCTGGACTACAGAAAAATGGACGAGGCCATGAAGCCGCTGGTAGAGCTGATGAATAAGACGTCCCAGGTACGGATCAAGGGGCCGGGTACGGATCTTACATTTTCCATAGAAGGGATTCCGGCCATTCCCTGTGCCGGAACGATGAATATTCCCGACGGCGAAGTATTTACCGCGCCGGTGCGGGATTCTGTGAACGGAACGCTTCGCTACAACACTCCTTCCGTATATCAGGGGTTCACCTATGAGAACATCAGCCTGACCTTTGAAAAAGGGAAGATCGTGGAAGCCTCGGCCAATGATACGGAAAAAATCAACCGGATTTTTGACATCGACGAAGGGGCGCGGTATGTGGGCGAGTTTGCCATCGGGGTAAATCCTTATGTGGAAAAGCCCATGAAGGACATCTTATTTGACGAGAAGATCAAAGGTTCGTTCCATTTTACTCCCGGCAACTGCTATGAGGAGGCTCCCAACGGCAACCAGTCTTCAATACACTGGGATCTGGTGTGTATCCAAACGCCGGAATACGGCGGAGGGGAAATCTACTTCGACGGCAGGCTGATCCGGAAAGACGGAAGATTTGTAGTGGAAGAGCTTCTGGGACTGAATCCGGAGAATCTCAAGTAGAGGGAGGCTTTAAGCACAGGGAGAAATGAGGAAAAGCAAAAGAGGAGGATACCGCCATGTCGGTGGAGACAGTAAAAGAATACCTGAAGAAATGGGATAAGGATAAAGACGTAAGAGAATTTGAGGAATCCAGCGCTACGGTGGAGCTGGCTGCCCAGGCGGTAGGCGTGATTCCGGCCAGAATCGCGAAGACCTTGTCATTCTTATCAAAGGATGGGGAGCACTGCGCTCTGGTGGTGGCGGCGGGAGACGCCAAAGTTGACAATTCCAAATACAAGCACTTTTTTGGATGCAAGGCAAAGATGCTGTCGCCAGACGAGGTCGTGTCATTTACCGGACACGCCGTCGGAGGGGTATGCCCCTTTGCCAATCCCGATGGAAAAGTGAATACGTATCTGGATGAGTCCCTTCGCCGGTTTGAAACGGTATTTCCCGCGGCCGGAAGCGCCAGCTCCGCCGTGGAGATGACCTGTGAAGAGCTGTACCTCTGCGGAAACGCGGAAGGGTGGATCGACGTGTGCAAAGGCTGGCAGGAGGAGGCATGATTTCTCTTGTCATATTGCCGGATAATCGCGCCGCCTGGATAAATAATTGTGGATTAGTGATAAAACAAGGGGTATGACTTAAAAAAGGAAAAAAATCGCTTGCTATTTTTTAGCAAATTAGGTAAAATATCTAATGAGTTAAATAATACTACTTATTAAAAATTTTTTATATTTTAGGAGGAATTCAAAATGGCAGTAAAAGTTGCGATCAATGGTTTTGGACGTATCGGTCGTCTGGCATTCAGACAGATGTTCAATGCTCCTGGATATGATGTTGTAGCTATCAACGATTTAACCAGCCCTAAGATGCTGGCTCATTTATTGAAATATGATTCATCTCAGGGCAAATATGCGCTGGCTGATACTGTTTCTTATAAAGAGGGTGAAGGTGATACCGAAGGCGCTGTTATCATCGGCGGCAAGGAGATCACCATCTATAAGAAAGCAAACGCTGCTGAGCTGCCTTGGGGCGAGCTGGGAGTAGACGTTGTACTGGAGTGCACAGGCTTCTATACCTCCAAAGAAAAAGCTTCCGCTCATATCGCAGCCGGTGCGAAGAAAGTAGTTATCTCCGCTCCCGCAGGCAATGATCTTCCTACTATTGTATATAATGTAAACCATGACGTACTGAAAAAAGAAGATACGGTTATTTCCGCAGCTTCCTGTACGACAAACTGTCTGGCTCCTATGGCAAAGGCTCTCAATGACCTTGCTCCGATCCAGAGCGGTATCATGACCACGATTCATGCTTATACCGGAGATCAGATGATTCTTGACGGACCTCAGAGGAAGGGCGATCTGAGAAGAAGCCGTGCAGGCGCTATCAATATCGTTCCCAACTCCACAGGCGCTGCAAAGGCCATCGGTCTTGTTATCCCTGAACTGAACGGCAAGCTGATCGGCGCTGCTCAGCGTGTACCTACTCCTACAGGCTCCACCACGATCCTGATCGCAGTAGTGAAAGGCGCTGTTACAAAGGAAGCGATCAACGACGCTATGAAGGCTGCTGCTACAGAGTCCTTTGGCTACAACACCGACGAGATCGTATCCAGCGACGTTATCGGCATGACTTACGGTTCTCTGTTTGATGCGACACAGACCATGGTTTCTCCTATGGAGAATGGCGATACTCAGGTACAGGTAGTTTCCTGGTATGACAATGAGAATTCCTACGTTAGCCAGATGGTGAGAACTATCAAATACTTTGCTGAGTTAGCTTAAGCATCGGACAAGCGATAGTTAAATAAGATCCTATGGCGGGTCCGGTTCTTTAATAGGACCGGACCCGCTTTTTGACTTTCAAAGTAAGGAACAAGGAGGTATTTTATGCTTAATAAAAAATCAGTTGACGATATTAACGTAAAAGGCAAAAAAGTCTTGGTCCGCTGTGATTTCAACGTACCGCTGAAGGACGGCCAGATCACGGACGAAAACCGTCTTGTAGCTGCTCTGCCTACGATCAAGAAACTGATCGCGGACGGCGGCAAAGTCATCCTTTGCTCTCATCTGGGCAAACCCAAGGGAGAACCGAAGCCGGAATTATCCCTGGCGCCTGTGGCAGCCAGACTGTCTGAGCTTCTTGGACAGGAAGTGAAATTCGCCCCGGATGCGGATGTGGTAGGTCCCAATGCAAAGGCGGCGGTTGCGGAGATGAAGGACGGAGATGTGGTCCTGCTTGAGAATACCCGCTACCGGATCGAAGAAACCAAAAACGGAGAGGCCTTCAGCAAGGATCTGGCTTCCCTTTGTGATATATTTGTAAACGATGCTTTTGGTACGGCTCACAGAGCACACTGTTCCAACGTTGGAGTGACTGAGTACGTGGATACTGCGGCAGTCGGTTATCTGATGCAGAAGGAGATAGATTTCCTGGGCAATGCGGTGAACAATCCCGAAAGGCCTTTTGTAGCCATCCTGGGCGGAGCGAAGGTAGCGGATAAGCTGAATGTCATCGCCAACCTTCTGGAGAAATGTGATACATTGATCATAGGCGGCGGCATGGCATATACTTTTCTGAAAGCGAAGGGCTATGAGGTAGGTACTTCACTGGTGGATGATGAAAAGGTCGCATACTGCAAGGAGATGATGGATAAGGCTGAGAAGCTCGGCAAAAAACTTCTTCTCCCTGTCGATACTACGATCGCGGCATCCTTCCCGAACCCCATCGATGCAAAAATCGAGGTGTCCGTTGTGGCGGCCGACGCGATACCGGCAGATATGATGGGCCTGGATATCGGAACGAAGACGGCAGGAATGTTTGCAGACGCCGTGAAGTCTGCTAAGACCGTGGTATGGAACGGCCCTATGGGCGTATTTGAAAACCCGATCCTGGCGAAAGGCACGATTGCTGTGGCAAAATCTCTGGCAGAGACAGATGCTACCACCATTATCGGCGGGGGAGATTCTGCGGCTGCGGTAAATCAGCTGGGCTTTGGCGATAAGATGTCCCATATTTCCACCGGAGGCGGAGCTTCTCTGGAATTCCTGGAGGGCAAAGACCTTCCCGGCGTAGCGGCGGCAAACGACAAATAAACAGTTTATTGATCAGGAAAGAACTTAATAGGATAGGAGAAAAAACAATGGCAAGAAAGAAAATCATCGCCGGCAACTGGAAAATGAACATGACTCCCAGCCAGACTGTGGAGCTTATCAATACTTTGAAACCTCTGGTAGCGACAGAGGACGCGGACGTGGTATTCTGCGTTCCGGCTATCGATATCATTCCCGCGCTGGAGGCTTCTAAGGGCTCCAACATCGAGATTGGCGCAGAGAATATGTACTATGAGGAGAAAGGCGCTTACACAGGCGAGATCGCTCCTGATATGCTGACAGACGTGGGTGTGAAATATGTGATCATCGGCCATTCCGAGAGAAGAGAGTATTTCGCGGAGACCAATGAGACCGTGAACAAGAAAGTCCTGAAGGCCTTTGAGCACGGCATCACACCCATAGTATGCTGCGGTGAGACTCTGACTCAGAGAGAGCAGGGCGTCACCATGGATTTCATCCGCCAGCAGGTTAAGATCGCGTTCCTCGGAGTGACTGCGGAGCAGGCTAAGACGGCAGTGATCGCGTATGAACCCATCTGGGCCATCGGTACCGGCAAGACCGCTACCACAGAACAGGCTCAGGAGGTTTGCTGCGGTATTCGTAAATGCATTGCGGAAATCTACGATGAAGCGACAGCAGAAGCGATTCGCATTCAGTACGGCGGAAGCGTTAATGCAAAGACCGCTCCCGAGCTGTTCGTACAGCCCGATATTGACGGCGGCCTGGTAGGCGGCGCGGCACTGAAGCCCGATTTCGGAAAAATCGTGAACTGGAAATAAATAAGAAAAAAAGGATGTCCGGAAAGCCTGAGATGGTTTTCCGAACATCCTTTTTACATGTTCCAATATGCTGCATGAAGCTTTATATGCTCATGATATCTGCCCGCATAAGGCTGACGGCGGTAGTCTTGTCATTTCGTTTTACCGCTTCCAGAATGGATTTGTGGAAAACGGAGGTCTCCTCAAAGAAAGGAGAATGCTGCTGGGTCATCCTGATCTGGACATAAGCTCTGGTCTGCATGGACATGGCGGAACGGAGCGTTTCGTATGCGTAGTCATTTTCATAGATGCGGAAAAACGCCAGATGAAAGTCGATATTGTCATTCCAGTGCCGGATAGCCTCTTGCCTGGCGCCATTTTTCAACTGGGAATTTTTGAGCGCTTCCAGGGCGGAAAGAGTTTCAGGAGTGAATTTATGCCAGCATTCAGACATGAAGCCGCATTCCAGGATGCATCGGTATGTTTTGACGTTATAGATATCCTGTTCGGTCAGAGGCGTGATTTTGTAGCCGTAATAAGGGATGCTGTACAGCACTTTCTCTTTGCAGAGCTCCACCAGGGCTTCCCGGATCGGAGATCGGCTCACCTGATACTGTTCCATCAGATTCTTTTCGTTGAGCACTTGGTCTGGGCTGTAATTTCCCTCTATGATATCCTTCAGCAGAGAACGGTAGATGTGCTCCTTGATGCTGGTATTGTTATCGTTCATGTTTATCCCTCATCGGTTTCAGGTTAATATGTAAATTATAAATTAGGGCCCGGTGTTTGTCAATGAAGCGGACAGATACCGGAAAACCGGCAGGGAAATTTTGCTTCAGGTCTTGCACAGGAAAGGAAAATAGAGTACAATTCAGAATTGGAAGAGTGTCTGCGATGCTTTTCCCTGGAACATACAAGCACTTTACCTCTCATTTTCGGGAGATCATGATTTTAAAAGGAGAAAAACGATGAGCAAAAGACCCACAGTGTTAATGATTCTTGACGGCTATGGTTTGAATGACAGGAAGGACGGCAATGCTGTTTATGAAGCAAATACTCCTGTGATCGATAAGCTGAAAGCGGAATGCCCTTTTGTGAAAGGAAACGCCAGCGGTATGGCGGTCGGCCTTCCGGAGGGCCAGATGGGAAATTCCGAGGTCGGGCATCTGAATATGGGAGCCGGGCGTATCGTGTATCAGGAGCTCACCAGGATCACAAAAGAGATCCAGGATGGAGATTTCTTCAAAAATGAGGCTTTTAAGGCGGCAGTTGAAAATTGCAAAAAACATGATTCTGCTCTTCATCTCTACGGGCTTGTCTCAGACGGCGGCGTGCACAGCCATAATACCCATATTTACGGCCTTTTGGAACTGGCGAAGAGAGCAGGGCTTACCAGGGTCTATGTACATTGTTTCCTGGACGGCCGTGACACGCCTCCCACATCCGGAAGGGATTATGTGGCGGAGCTGGTGGAAAAGATGAAGGAGATCGGAGTAGGAAAGGTTGCGTCTGTCAGCGGCCGCTATTACGCGATGGACAGAGACAACCGCTGGGACAGAGTGGAACTCGCATACCGGGCTCTGACAAAGGGGGAAGGAAAGACCGGCGCGGATCCGGTGGAGATCATCCAGGCATCCTACGACGAAGGCGTGAATGATGAGTTTGTGCTTCCTTCTGTGGTCATGGAGAACGGCGCGCCTGTGGCGACTATCCAAAATGGAGATTCGGTCATCTTTTACAATTTCCGACCCGACCGGGCGAGGGAGATCACAAGAGCTTTCTGTGATGATGCGTTTACCGGCTTTGACAGGGGAGAGAGGATCAAGACCACGTATGTGTGCTTTACAGAATATGACGTGACGATTCCCAACAAGCTGGTGGCATTCCATAAAGTGGAGATCACCAATACCTTCGGACAATACCTGGCTGCCCATAATATGACCCAGGCAAGGATTGCCGAGACCGAAAAATATGCCCATGTCACCTTTTTCTTCAATGGCGGTGTCGAGGAGCCGAATAAGGGAGAGGACCGGATTCTGGTAAAATCCCCTAAGGTGGCCACGTATGACCTGAAGCCGGAGATGAGCGCATATGAGGTGTGTGATAAGCTGGTGGAGGCGATCAAGTCTTCCAAGTACGATGTGATCATCATCAATTTTGCAAATCCTGATATGGTCGGCCATACGGGAATTGAAGCGGCGGCCATAAAAGCGGTGGAAGCCGTGGATGAGTGTGTGGGAAGAGCGGTGGCAGCCATAAAGGAAGTGGACGGCCAGATGTTCATCTGTGCGGATCATGGAAACGCAGAACAGCTTATCGATTATGAGCATGGCGGAAGCTTTACTGCCCATACGACAAATCCGGTTCCGTTTATCCTGGTGAATTATGATCCGGAATATACCCTGAGAGAAGGCGGCTGCCTGGCGGATATCGCCCCTACGCTCATTGAGATGATGGGAATGAAGCAGCCTGAGGAGATGACTGGTAAGTCACTGCTTTTGAAGAAATAAGAGAAGAAATGATAAGGCGTCTGTGCTGGCACAGACGCCTTTTTTATTTCATTACAGACCATGTTCCTGCAGGAATTTTTCAAATTTCTTTTCTCCAAAGATTTCGTTTGTTACGAATTCTCCGTTATAAAAGAAGCTATAGGTCGGGAACGGCGTAGGGGCATTCTGAGCCTTTTCTGCAGCCGTTATTTTATGGAGTGATACCGAGGTCCCATGCTGTTTTGCGATATCACCTATGAGCGGTGCGTATTTTTCCGTATGCGGGCACTGATTGGAATAATAGAGTACCATTCCCTGCTCCTCGATCTTTCCGGACCTCGCAGTATCTTTGAACTCAGGGACAGGAGCGCCGTCGGTAAAGGGCAGATAGTAAAGGACGAAAAAGGGCATGGCCGTGTCGGCAGTTAAAAACCCTTTGTATTTCATGTAATCCGGGTCTGACAGGAAACTTCTCTTTTTTTCCGAAGCGATTATGGTCAGCCCGCACTTGCCCTTTGCCTTTGCGTCCTGGATACAGAGCTCTAAGAGCTGATTGGCGTATCCTTTTCCCTTGTACTGACCGGATACCCAAAAGCAGTTTATGTGCATATAGCCGTCGGCCGTGATGGGACACCATGCGTGCTCGGCAGGGATATATTCGATAAAGACTTTTCCTCTCGCATTCAGGCGGAGAAAGACCAGCCCGTCCGAAAACCGTTCTTCCATCCAGGCTTTTTTGGAAGAGACGCAGTTTTCTCCTTTTTTGTCGGATATGCAGCAGCAGATGTGTTCCTTTTTTATATTGTCCTGATTTATGGTGATAAACTCCATGAGGCGTTCTCCTTATTTTATGTTGGTATGTCCTATGTTACCATATACAAGTTGACAACACTATGTCAGGTTGCAGGAAAACTTGTTATTTTTTAACTTTATTTTCATATGAGGATTGGATCTTTCCTGTTTCTTTCAGCAGCATTTCCTTTACGGATAAAGGCTCCAGCACTTCAAGCCCGGATCCGAAGGAGAGAAGATAACCATACAGCCAGGGATCCTCCGGAAGAGAAGCGGCCGCCAGGAAGCAGCCGTTTTCGTCCTGAGAAATAGCGGCAGGATCGAACTCATCGTACAGACGGTAGCCCAGATGCGGAGAACATCTGAGTTTTACATGGACCAGGGCGCCGGGAGAAGAATCAGACTGCTCTATTTCCGGAGGCGGCGGGAGACATTCCCTTTCGAAGCTGTCCGATGCCGCTTCCAGGTTCAGTATCCGGCTGATCCGAAAGGTCCGGTACGCTTCCCGGCCTTTGTCATAAGCCTGCACATACCATGCTCTGGATTTATACACCAGCTTAACGGGGAAAATATACCTGTCTGTAATGCTTCCGTATGAGCTGATATAGTTTATTTTGACGGCGAAGCAGCCGACGACCGCATTTTTTAACAGGCGGAAATATTCCTTGTCCCGGCGCCTGCTTCCCCAGCGGGAAAAATCAATTTCAATCCAGTCTGTATGCCTTATTTGGAACAGCCCGCTGAGCTTTGAAAAAAGCCGGGAGGTTTCCAGCTCTTCCGTCGTCATGACGCTCTGGAGCGCGATCAGTATCTGGTTTCTTTCTTCGTCGGTCAGAAGAGAATTCCTGAATTTAAAGTGTTCATCCATATAAATTCCGCCGCCGGATCCCTGCACAGTATACAGTGGAATTCCAGCAGAACTGAGGACATCGATGTCCCGGTAGATGGTCCGGACGGAGACGCCGAACTGCCGGGCCAGCTCTTTTGCGGTAATATGGCTCCTGTCCAGCATGATATACACAATTTCAAACAGCCTGTTTATCTGCATGTTCTGCTCCTTTGATCTGTCATAAATGAATGTGGTATAAACAGTATAACATAATAGTAAATTTTGTAGACGGACAAGTGATTTTATATGGTAAAAGGCGCGAGATCAGCTAAATAATAAAGGCGCATCGTTATAAAAACGATACGCCTTTTGTCATGCCGAACTCTCAGGTATTGGTATTTTTGTTCTCTTTTTTCTCCAGCAGGATAGCAATGCCGCACAACACCATTCCGGCGAAGAGAAGGGATAAGGTCAGCCAGCCGGGAATGTTCATCCCGAGGAAACGGGGCACCAGCACGATTATGATAATTGCAGGACTCACATATTTCATGGCAGCGATAAATTTTTTCTTCATGGTTTCTTTCTCCTTATGGCCACAGTGGATAGATTAAGACATCCTTGACCAGTTCATCCACAAGTTCCCTGGCCGGAGGCTTGGTACCGAGCGTGGTGCAGGCGCCGGCTGAGGTAGCGATGGCCAGTCTCGCGCAGTCTTCATATGGAATATCGGCGTCCAGCCCATAAGCTAGGGCTGCGAGCATCGCGTCGCCGGAGCCTACGGTGGAGTGGGCCTGGACCTGGATCCCGTTGGTTTTAAAGGCCCTTTGATGATCTAGGAAAATGGCGCCTTCTTGTCCTCTGGAAATGACGATGGTATTGACTCCTTTTGCAAGAAGTTCCTTGCCGAGGTCGATCAGTGTTTCCTCGGACACGTCCTCGGACAGATTAAAATGCCGGGTGATTTCATAAGCGTTTGGTTTGATCAAAAACGGTTTTGCCTTTATGGCTTCCTCCAGCAGCTGTCCTGCGGCGTCCACGAAAACTGTGGACTGGCGCTTCCGGAGCTTCCGCGTCAAAAAGCCGTAGACATCTTTGTCGACGCTGGCGGGGACACTGCCGGAAAAAACAAACGTAGTGGAAGGCCCTGCATAGAGTTCCAGCGTTTCTGTGAGTGTCTGGATATCCCTTTGAGTGACTGTAGGCCCAGGCTCGTTGAATTCTGTGACGAACCCTTTCTTCGTCGTATCCACGACCTTTACATTGGTACGGGTCTCACCTTCGATATATACAAACTGATGCTCGATATGTAATTCATCCAGCGCATGCTCGATCATCCGCCCGGAACTCCCTCCCAGGAAACCGGTGGCGATTGTTTCGCCTCCCAGGGCATGAATGGTCTTTGATACATTGATTCCTTTTCCTCCGGCATCCTGGATGACCTTAGTCACGCGGTGAATAGTTCCTCCGGTGAAGTTTTCCACATCCAAGGTCTTGTCGATGGCCGGGTTCATCGTAACCGTAACTATCATATTACCTCTCCAATCTGATTCAAACTTGTGTCCGCCTATTGATATTTTATCATATTCAATTATGGCAGGAAAGGGAATCTTTTCAGTTTATACATTTTTTAGAGAAAAAACAACTGGACTAATTCGACGTTTTGTGAGAAAATAAAACAGAGTATGGTGTCTTGGGCAGGAGCCAGGTAATCTCCGCCACCTCTGAAAGGATGCCAGCGGTTGAATACATATATTCTGAAAGGAGTCTTAACATGATTTATTCACATGAAGTAGAGAAGATGTGTACAGTAGCGCAGGGCGTTGCCCATGGCGCTGCCCCTATCCCCGAGGAGGCAAAATGGGTAAAGGCAAAGGATGTTTCTGATATTTCCGGCCTGACTCATGGTGTGGGCTGGTGCGCGCCTCAGCAGGGAGCCTGCAAGCTTACCCTGAATGTAAAAGAAGGAATCATCCAGGAAGCTCTGGTAGAGACCATTGGATGTTCCGGTATGACTCATTCCGCCGCTATGGCTTCTGAGATTCTGCCCGGCAGAACCGTTCTGGAAGCACTGAATACGGATTTGGTGTGTGATGCCATCAATACTGCTATGAGAGAATTATTCCTCCAGATTGTATACGGAAGAAGCCAGAGTGCATTCTCCGAAGACGGTCTGCCCATAGGCGCAGGTTTAGAGGATCTGGGCAAGGGCCTCCGTTCCCAGGTAGGCACGATGTACGGCACCCTGAAAAAGGGCCCCCGTTATCTGGAAATGGCAGAAGGTTATGTTACAGGTATTGCCCTGGATGCGGATGACCAGATCATCGGTTATCAGTTCGTAAGCCTTGGCAAAATGACCGACTTCATAAAAAAGGGTGATGACCCCAATACCGCATGGGAAAAAGCAAAGGGCCAGTACGGCAGAGTTGCGGATGCAGTGAAGATCATCGATCCCAGAGAAGAGTAATATTAAATCTTATAATTAGGAGGAATCATATAAAATGGCTTTATTTGAATCATATGAAAGAAGAGAAAAACAGATTCTTGCTGTATTAAAGGAATATGGAATCAATTCCATCGAAGAAGCCGCAGAGGTGACGAAGGCTGCCGGCTTAGATGTATATAAAATGGTAGAAAA
This sequence comes from Lachnospiraceae bacterium, assembly GCA_902363445.1. Taxonomy (GTDB): domain Bacteria; phylum Bacillota; class Clostridia; order Lachnospirales; family Lachnospiraceae; genus Lientehia. The sequence goes on along the minus strand of CABJAB010000008.1, from coordinate 52,688 downwards.
CATTCAGCCCATCTGTTTTGAGAACGCAAAGTGGGCATACACCGTGGGCGCTGCTATCGCCATCAAGAAAGGCTGCAGAAGAGCGGCTGACGCGGCTGCGGCTATCGGTGAGGGGCTTCAGTCCTTCTGTATCCCCGGATCCGTTGCAGACCAGCGTAAGGTGGGGCTTGGCCATGGCAATCTGGGCAAGATGCTCCTGGAAGAGGATACAGAGTGCTTCTGCTTCCTTGCAGGACATGAATCCTTTGCAGCGGCGGAAGGCGCCATCGGCATCGCGGAGAAAGCGAATAAGGTTCGTAAGAATCCTCTGCGTGTCATCCTGAACGGTCTTGGCAAAGACGCGGCGCAGGTGATTTCCAGGATCAACGGCTTTACATATGTGGAGACTGAGATGGATTATTATTCAGGCGAAGTGAAGGAGCTGTGGAGAAAATCCTATTCCGAGGGCCTGAGAGCGAAAGTAAACTGCTACGGTGCGAATGATGTCACCGAAGGCGTTGCTATCATGTGGAAAGAGGGCGTGGATGTATCCATTACCGGGAACTCCACCAATCCCACCAGATTCCAGCACCCTGTAGCCGGTACATACAAGAAGGAATGTGTAGAGAAGGGCAAGAAATACTTCTCCGTAGCTTCCGGCGGCGGGACAGGCCGTACCCTGCATCCCGACAACATGGCTGCAGGCCCTGCATCCTATGGTATGACAGATACCATGGGCCGTATGCACTCTGACGCACAGTTTGCAGGCTCCTCTTCTGTGCCCGCTCATGTGGAAATGATGGGTCTGATCGGCGCGGGCAATAATCCCATGGTCGGTATGACCGTTGCCGTTGCCGTTGCTATCGAGGAAGCGGCGAAAGAAGGAAAATTCTAATAAAAATCGTATATTAAGGGATTTCTGAAAGGCCGCACTGACTATTTATGGTTGGTGCGGCTTTTGAAACCGTAACTGTTGGATGGAAGTTTTATTCAGACAAAACCCTTTATTTATGTTGGAAGCCCTCTTTATTTTAAATGTGAAATTGTGTATAATAAAATCAGAACGACTTTGGAGGTGAATTATATGATGTATCCATACATGATTTTAGCTGATGAAACTGAGGTTGTACATTCTCAAATAATTGAAGAGGGCAGTGAACAGAAAATTATAGTTAATTTTGAAAGACCAACAGAAGATGGATTTGATTCTGCCAGATGTGAGCTGCCTAATTATCATTGGATAGAGAAAAATGGATATTCGGATGACGAGATTAAGGTGTTTGAACAACTTTTGCAAAGTAATGCACATTTGATTTATAAATATGCCGCGAATGGAGGAATTCAGATTGCCTAGTATTTTCACGGTTAGCGGTTATAAAGTATTTTTTTGGTCAAATGAAAATGGAGAACCTATTCATGTTCATATAGCGAAAGGAAAACCTGCGCCGAATGCAACAAAGATTTGGTTGACAAAATCAGGAGGTTGCATTCTTGCCAGTAACGGAAGTAATATACCACGAAAAGAATTAAATGAATTGTTAGAATTTATATCTGCTCAGTTTTTCTTGATATGTTCTGAATGGAAAAAATTCTTTCTGGATAATGAGATATATTTTTACTGTTAGTATAGTGAAGGATGTGTGAAGAGTAGCATTCAATAGTACACAGTAGCACACACATAGCGCACGACCACCCCTGAAATCCTTGAAAATCAGGTTCTCACCGTTTGATTGAGAAGCGGCGAAAGAAGGGAAATTCTAATAAAAATCGTATATTAAGGGATTTCTGAAAGGCCGCACTGACTATTTATGGTTGGTGCGGCTTTTGAATTTGAAACCAGGTATGATGATAGTTCATTTTGAAAAATCAACAGAAGAACAGAGTAATACACATTTGATTTATAGATATGCGGCGAATGGAAGCTTAATATTGCCTTCTAATAGCTGATATGATAAAATGATACTGTCTATTGAAAAGTTTGATTGAGAGAAAAAAATAAGACGACATAAACAAACATCATTTGTTGTGGCACAATTAATAAAATATAGGAATGTCGAGATTTAGTCCATGAAAAAGAAAAAGGAATTTTTCATATATACGGCCATGTGGATCATCGCAATATTGGTCCTGCTGATTCCACTCTGCCAGAATATTGGCGACGCGCGTATTATCAATTACAGCGGAATCGTCCGGGGGGCCACACAAAAGCTGGTTAAAGAGGAGCTGAATGGAATACCGGATGATGATTTGATCTTACAGCTGGATAATATTATTTACAGTCTGCAGACAGGGAAGGGAGAATATGACTTGTCGAAGACTTCGAATAAAGATTATCAACAGAGGCTTGGAGAACTGAAATCCGTATGGGAAGATATGAAAGAAGAAATTCTCCAGATGCGGAACGGAAAAGAAGATGGGAACGCTCTCTTCGAGATGAGTCAGCAGCATTTTGAGATTGCAGATGGAATGGTGCTCAGCGCGGAACTGGATTCGGACGGCAAGCTCAAACGGTTTGCGGTATTGTATTTTATCAGCCTCGCCGTTTCTGTTGCGATATTTGCAGTATTGAATCGGAAAAGCCACCGAGATCTGGAAAAAAGCAAAGATACAGATAATCTGACGGGTATCCTGAACCGGAAGGGTTTTGAGGAAGCGGCAGAAGCCCTTTTGAGCCGAAATAGGGAGAAGCAATACACGATCGTGGAATTTGATGTGGATAACTTTAAAGCGGTAAACAATACCCATGGTTATGTGTTTGGCGATCGGCTGCTGCAGGCACTGGCATCTGCACTTTCCAGACATTATACCGATGGACAGCTTTGCGCCCGCATCGATGCCGACGATTTTGTGCTTCTGTCCCGCCATTCGGACACGGCGGTCGATGAGATGCTGAAGGTTTTATATGAAGTGCTGGAAGAACAGCTTCCGATCGAGGCCTTCGGCCGCGTGACGTTTTCCGTTGGGGCATATCATATCGAACAGAACGGTGATGATGTCAAAAATATCGTGGATAAAGCAAATATCGCCCATAAGACGGCGAAGGCCGGAGGGATATCTCAGATAGTATGGTATGACCAAAAACTGCTGAATAGGTTGAATCTGGAAAATTATTTGAATGACCACAAATATAAAGCGTTGGAAAATGGGCAGTTTAAGCTTTATCTGCAGCCTAAAGTAGATCTGGTCAGCGGGAAAATAAGCGGCGCGGAGTCTTTGGTACGGCTGGAGCTGCCGGATTATGGGACATTGTATCCAGATTCTTTTATCCCGTTCTATGAAAAGATTGGTTTTATTGCAGAGCTGGATTTCTACATGCTGAACAGAACCTGTGAATATTTACAGCGTCATCTGGAAACAGGACTGCCTCCGTTTACGATATCCGTGAATTTTTCCCGCGTTACATTTTACCACCGGACTTTTTATGATACTTTTTTGGAAATCGCCGACCGTTACCAGGTTCCATATGGGTGCATTGAGATTGAAGTCACAGAGAGCTTTTTCAACGAAGTAGATGATTCTGTCATTCAGCTTTTGAGCCGGCTTAAAGATACGGGTTTTCTTATTTCCATGGATGACTTCGGTTCTGGCTATTCCAGCTTAAATATGCTGAGCAAGCTGCCGATTCAGATCATCAAGCTGGACAGAGAATTCCTGAAGGAAATGGAACTTAACGACAGTGTGAGAGGAGTGATCACATGGGCCGTCAGTCTGGCTCATGTTCTGAAAACCAAAATTATCTGTGAAGGTGTAGAATTGCCGGAGCAGGTGGACTTTTTACAGAATATTGGCTGCGATTATGGACAGGGATATTATTGGTCCAAACCGATTCCACAGGAGGAATTTGCCTTGAGATTAAAAGCGGAGAACGGTTATCTGCAGTTTGAAAGGGATAAAAAACATGTAGTTCTGTAAACAATCGCTCCCCTTGCGGGAGCATGTTTTTTATTCGTTTCAGGCATATTGCGCCCTATATTCTGCTTCAAAAGGAATGAAAAATGCCGGATGACAAACAGTGCTGTTTGCTGGTATAATGGGTTGTATAGTTTTGTTGAGGGGAAGACTAATCTTTAACAGGAGGAAGCATATCATGAGCATGCGGGGAGTTTATACAAATGTAGTTGAGATCAGGCAGAAGATATTTACAGAGGTGGCCAGGATGGCGTATGAGGGGGGAGACTATTCACGTATCATCAACCTTCCGTACAAGATCATACCGGGTGAAGTGGCCACTTACCGGGAGAGCGTATTTTTGGAAAGGGCGATCGTAGAAGAGCGCCTCCGTTTGGCTATCGGCCTTCCGCTCCGGGATATGACGGAGCATGCTCCGGTGTCAAGAGGCATCGAGGAAAGCGCGATCGCGGAAAAGTATTACGATCCGCCTCTTATTAATATCATAAAGTTCGCCTGCCATTCCTGCCCGGAAAATGAGGTGCGGGTATCGGATGCCTGCCAGGGGTGCCTGGCCCATCCGTGTAAGGAGGTTTGCCCGAAGGATGCGATTTCCATCGTGTCGGGCCGCTCGGTGATCGATCCGGAAAAATGTATCCAATGCGGAAGGTGCGTCAATACCTGTCCATATGGAGCGATCATTAAAATGGAACGGCCCTGTGCCAAAGCCTGCGGTGTGGATGCGATAGGATCCGATGAGCTCGGACGGGCTGCCATTGACTACGACAAGTGTGTGTCCTGCGGGATGTGTTTGGTGAGCTGCCCCTTTGGCGCCATTGCGGATAAGGGACAGATCTTCCAGACCATACATGCCATAAAGAACGGGATTCCCGTTTATGCGGCGGTAGCGCCGGCTTTTGTCGGGCAGTTTGGCAAAGACCTTCCTGCGGATAAGATAAAAAAGGCATTTAAGGAGCTGGGATTCGCAGATGTGGTGGAAGTCGCGGTAGGAGCTGATCTGTGTACCATTGAAGAAGCGAGGGATTTCCTGGAGGAGGTGCCGGAGAAGCAGCCCTTCATGGCCACTTCCTGTTGTCCAGCCTGGTATTCCATGGCGCATAAGCTGTTTCCTGATCTGGCTCCTTATATTTCCATGGCGCTCACACCGATGGTGCTGACGGGCCGTTTGATCAAGAGAGAGCATCCCGGATGTAAAGTGGTCTTTATCGGACCGTGCTCAGCGAAGAAACTGGAGGCCAGCAGGACGGAAATCCGGAGTGATATTGATTTTGTGCTCACCTTTGAAGAAGTCATGGGCATGTTTAAAGCCAAAGATATTGACTTTTCTGAGCTGACCGCCGATGAGGATCTGTCGGCCGCCAGCGCAGACGGACGGGGATTTGCCGTGAGCGGCGGAGTGGCAAAAGCCGTGGTGAACTGTATCAAGAAGATGAAGCCGAACAGAGAAGTGAAGGTGGCCAACGCGGAAGGACTCGGCGCATGCCGGGAGCTTCTTACGGAAGCGCGGAAAGGCGTCTATGACGGATACCTTTTGGAAGGAATGGCCTGCCCCGGAGGATGTGTGGGAGGCGCCGGCATTATGCAGAGTCCTACGAAATCCAAAGGACAGGTAATGCTCAGCATGAAGAAGGCCGGATACCGCAACGCCCTGGACAGCAATTACAAGAGCTATCTGGCAGAATTGGAGGAAGGGGACCTGAGGGCTCCCGCCCGATAACTGCACAGCTGCGGTAAAAATAGAAGAAGAATCAGCCGGGAAGGAAGACAAGATGAAGACTCCGGAACTGGAAACAGAAAGATTGATTTTAAGGACTCTCAAGGCGGAGGACGCGGGAGAGATATTCAGAAGATGGACCGGAGACAGAGAAGTCAACCGGTACATGAACTACAGCCTTCACAAATCGGAGGAGGAGACGGCAGAGTGGCTTCGAGCCGAAGAAGAGAATATAGAAAAGGATGATAATTATACATGGGGCTTTGTACGAAAGGACACGGGAGAGCTGATCGGTTCCGGCGGAATCTGTTATAACAAGGATTATGGCATGTTTGAGCTGGGCTATAATATCATGAAAAAATATTGGGGACAGGGATACACTGTGGAAGCATCGAAAAGAATCCTGAAATTTGCTGTAGATGATCTGGGAGAGTCTTGTTTTTTCGGGCGGCATGCCAAGGAAAATCCCGCTTCAGGTAAAGTGATGGTGAAAACCGGTTTCCGGTACTGGCGGGATGGATTTTATGATACGATGGACGGAGTCCGGTTCGAGAGCCGGGAATATAGGTGGCGTCTGGACGAAAACAGCGCAGAATGATCAGCTGGACGTACATTTTGCTTGTGAAACGGGCATGCGCGCCAAAGTTTACATGAAAATCCATCAAACGCAACAAAGGATTGCTGGAATTTACATGGCTGATACCGTATGATATCCGTGAAAAATAAAACGGCCGATGGCCGAAGAGCAAAAACGGAGGGATACGATGAGCTTTGGAGAGAATCTACAATTTTACAGAAAACGGCAGAACATCACCCAGGAGCAGCTGGCAGAACAGATGGAGGTTTCCAGGCAGACCGTTTCCAAATGGGAAGCAGGAGCTTCCTATCCGGAGATGGAAAAGCTGATGCAGCTGTGCGGCATTTTTTCCTGCAGCATGGATATCCTGCTTCGGGGGACGGCAGAGGACAGCGTCCACGAGGACACAGAGGATTATGACGCACATATGAACACATTTGGAAAAAGAATCACCTGCGGAATCGCTGTGATTCTTTTTGGACTTAGCGTGATGCAGCTGATGACCGGCTTCCGGGTCCACGAAGCGCTGGCTACTGCCGTCATGCTGGTTTTCGTGGTAGTAGGAGTACTGATTTTTGTAGTCGCAGGGATGCAGAATGAGTATTTCCGGAAAAAGCATCCGGAGATCCGGCCATTTTATTCGGAAGAGACCATTGAGTCATTCGAAAAAAAGTTTCCTGTTTATATCGCGGCAGGGGTTGGCCTGATTTTGGCCGGCGTCATATTCATTGTCATCAGTGAGCTGCTGCCGGTACCGGCCGGGGGATCAGAGGATATTTATACGGCGGTGTTCCTGTTCATTTTAACTGTGGCCGTCCCCCTGATTGTCTATGCGGGGATGCAGAAGGAAAAGTATGATATAGAGAAATACAACAAAGAGAATAAGAGGGAGCCGGCGGAAGAGGAGAAGGGAAAGATCATTGGCGTATGGTGCGGCTGTATCATGATGGCAGCGGTGATTCTGTTCCTGGTAGGGGGATTTGTCTGGGAAGCATGGAAGATCAGCTGGGTGGTGTTTCCGGTGGGAGGCATACTCTGCGGTATCGTGAGTTCCATTCTGTCTGTTCGGAAGACGAAGCAGTAGAAGAGAATGAGGAAAGCGGTCAGGGATAGTTTTCTTCACACTCTCTGCAGTCTTCTTTTAAGCTGCAGGTAAAATCCAGCACATCGTCTGGAAAACGGGTACAGGTGCTTTTAGCGAGCCAGACGGTGTGGACCGCTTTGGAACCGTCCAGAGGGCAGGTCTGGTCCTCGTGAATTTCCTGATATTCTTCTTTCATGATGTTGTCCTCCTTATGCCGCGGTATGGGTGTGTCCGGGTTCCGAAAATTTATATTAAGTATATCACATGTTTTTATAAAACCATAGTTGAAATCAATGTCTGCCGTGGGCGAGATATCTAACGTTTGATATATGAAAAAGCTTGATACAAAATACTTTTTGGAATCATTTTTAGTAAACTCTGATTAAGCTCCAGCCAAACACCGGCAGAAGTTCCTGGCCGCCACGATTTCGGTTCGCTGGCGATGCAGGGGCCGTTTTATCCCCGCTCCGGCAGTACCGCTCACATGTCGACGGAAAATCTGGATGATTTTTCGTCTCCTGTTCGCTCAGAGACGGAATCGGTATTTCCGTCTCTGCCTACCTCTGCCTGGGGAACACCGGCCTCTGCCCTGCGGCGCTCACCTTTAGGCCGGCCCGGAATCATTCTGCCGGTATTCTTTCTGCCGCACCGTTTCGGATGATTTCCGTTCCATTGATTCCAGAAAAGGATTGGATATCCACACGGCCCGCGCGCCTAACGGCAGCGGGCCGCGGTGGACCGCCCCAATGACTTTCAAGGCATATGGGTGCTTATTTCGGTGCGGGAGGAAGAGCGGGAGGAACAATCCGATTTCATCGTAAGGCGAGCGTCGCAGAGACGTTAGCAGAATCTTGCCGACCGCAGGGAGGTAAAAACCGAATTTCATGCAGGTTTTTATTGGAATCTGACATGAAAAAATATCAATTTATTCATGTCAGTTGGAAAGGACCGACTGGAGGCCGCAAAGATTCTGGTTATGGTTGCCAGCGAGCCGCCTGGATGGAAGCGGATTTCCTCCTGCCTTGTAAGTCCGACAAAGAAAATTGGTTTGAAAGGTATTCAAAGGTAAGGAACAAAAGACATTGACCATATATGGATCAGGCCATAGAAAGATAAGAGGGTAAGAAACGGGATGAAAACGGACAGAGAGGCGGAAAAGGAGTTTCACCTGCATTATACGGAAAAAGGAGAGGGAATGCCTTTGGTGCTCCTTCATGGAAATGGCGAGGACGGCTCTTATTTTATCCGTCAGATGGAGTTCTTCTCCCGTGAATACCGGGTGATAGCGGTCGATACCAGGGGGCATGGACAGTCGCCGAGAGGCACGGCGCCATTTACATTGGAACAGTTTGCCGAGGACCTTAAGCAGTTTCTAGATGAAATGGGACTGTCCCGTATCCTTCTTCTCGGATTTAGCGACGGTGCGAATATCGCCATGATATTTGCGTTAAAATATCCGGAATATCTGGAGAAGATGGTGCTCAACGGAGGAAATCTCCGGCCCTCCGGCGTCCGCGCGGGCGTCCAGCTGCCCATTGTCCTGGGCTATGCCATGGTTTCCGCTTTGTCCTTGTTAGATAAAAAACTCAAGAGGAAAAAGGAGCTTTTAGGACTTATGGTGACTGGGCCCCACATTTCTCCGGAAGAACTTTTGAAGCTTTGTGTCCCCACTCTGGTAATAGCAGGGACGAAGGATATGATCAAGGCTTCCCATACGAGAGAGATTCATGGGAGTATTCCGGACAGCCGCCTGTGTTTTCTGAAAGGAAGCCATTTCATAGCAGGTGAGCAGCCGGAAGAATTCAATCAGACGGTATATAAGTTCTTCAAGGAAAAGTAACGGCAAAAGCTTTGTGCTAACAGGTGCTTTTTTATCCTTCTTGTGCTAGAATAGACGCGGACCTAAAACGCACTACTGCGGGGGACAGAAGGGAGAACAGCACATGATTAACGCTGATACCAAAATAATTGCGGACAGCACCTGCGACCTGACGGAGGAGCTGCTGGAAAAATACGAAATAACGATAGTGCCGTTATGTATCGTTATGGACGATAAGAGCTATTATGATAGAACGGAAGTGACGCCGGAGGAAATCTTCCGCTGGTCGGAGGAACACAAAACGACCCCGAAAACTGCCGCGATCTCCATGGAAAAGGCATTGGAGGCAGCCGGGCCGTATATTAAAGAAGGGCGGGACGTGATCTTTATCGGCATCTCAGAAGAGATGAGCACCACATGCAATGTTATGCGTCTCGCGGCTGCGGAGCTTGAGACAGACAGACTGTTTGTCATAGATTCCAGGAGTCTTTCCACCGGAATCGGCCTGCAGGTGCTTCGGGCTGCGGAGCTCGCGAAGACAGGTATGCCGGCAGAGGAAATCGTGAAGGCCATTGAAGAAACAAAGGATAAAGTGAGGGCAAGCTTTGTCGTAGATACTCTGACCTATCTTGCTAGAGGAGGACGGTGCACGGCGGCTACGGCGCTTTTAGCCAATACACTTAAGCTAAAGCCGAGAATTGAAGTGAAAGACGGAAAGATGGGCGTAGAAAAAAAGTACCGCGGTGCTCTGGACAAAGTCATTCTCAAGTACACAAAGGATATGGAGGAAGATTTATTAAGGGCAGACGGAAGAAGGGTATTTATCACCCATTCAGGATGCGACAGAGCTGTGGTGGAGCAGGTCCGGACATATCTGGAGGGCCTTGGAAAGTTCCAGGAGATTATTGAGACTCGGGCAGGAGGAGTTATTTCCAGTCACTGTGGACCGGGGACCCTGGGAGTCTTATTCTTCTTAAAATAGAAGTACAATGAATGAATATCATTCATTGACATTGACGCTGTCTTATGGTATGATTATTGTGAGCTCAGAAAGGGGGAACGTCTTATGCCGCGTATTACGAAGGAACCCGGGGAACGCAGGCAGGAAATTCTGGACACGGCGATGAAGCTGTTTTATGAAAAGGGATATGAGAAGACTTCCATGGCAGACATCGCGACGGCTATGGGGGTAGCCCAAGGGCTTTGCTACCGTTATTTTCCCTCAAAAGAAATATTGTTTGACACAGCCATAGATCAATATGCCCAATCCCAGGTTGATCAGATCTCGAAGGTTTTGAAAAAGCCGGGGCTCTCTCTGGTTCAGATGGTAGAGCAGATGCCGACCTTTATCGAAGCGGAAGCGGACGACAGCTATGCCAACCGGTTATGCCACGGCCCGGAAAGCCGGAAGATACACAATCAGCTTTCCATGAGCATCTGTGCCAGGATGAAACCGGTGGTGAAGGCTCAGCTGGATGCTGCAAATGGCCGGGGAGAGACGCATATTGAAGACACAGACGCAGCAGCGTCCTTTTGTGTATATGGACAGCTGGGCATTTTGCTGGACCAGGAGCTGCCGAGAGAAGAGAGGGTCAGGAGAATCAAGACCTTCCTCATAGGAATACTAAAAAAACTGAGTTAATAAAATCCCTGTCTGCCGGACAGGGATACTTAATGGCCATAAAGTGAATGATATTCATTCATAAAAAAGAAAGGAATATAAAAATGCCAGTTAAAATGGATTTTATCAATGGAAATACCAGAAAATGTTTGTTTGCCATGGCGCTGCCTATGATTGCAGCCATGTTTTTAAACATGGCTTATAACCTCGTGGACAGTCTTTGGATTGGAAACCTTCTGGGAAAGACAGCGTATGCCGCGCTTACCAATTCCACACCGATCATCCTGGTCTTAAATGCGATCGCAATGGGCGCGACCAACGGCGTCGCCATTCTGCTGTCTCAGGCCATAGGAGCAAAAGACAAAACAAAAGTGGAAAGCATGATTGCCACATCGTTTCTCGCGGCGGTGGCCTTTGCGCTGGGAATGACAGTTGTCCTGGAGGCGGCGCTGCGTCCGCTCCTCACGCTTTTAAAGACGCCGGAGGGGACATACCAGATGGCTTATGAGTATCTGTCCATTTATCTTCTCGGATATATCACCGTTTATTTGTACTGCTATTTTACAGCCGTGCTGCGAAGCTTTGGGAACACGGTATTCCAGATGGCCGCCATGCTGGTATGCACGCTTCTCAATGCTCTGCTTGACCCGCTTTTTATCTGGTGGTTTGGATTTCAGGGAGCAGCAGCAGCCACTTTGCTCTCCCAGTTTCTGTGCCTGTTTTTCATGCTGCTGTACTTACATAAGAAAAAGCTTTTCAGTCTGCGCTTTTCGGCCTTCCGGAAGGAACAGATACCGCCTCTGCTGAAAAAAAGCGTCCCATCTGCCTTTCAGCAGAGCATTCCGGCAATCAGCACCGGGTTTTTAACTTCCCTTGTGAGCGGATATGGTATCACTGCCCTGGCTGCCTATGGTATCATGGGGAAACTGGAGACCATCCTTTTTTATCCGGCTATGGCTCTTAATATGGTACTGACCTCGATTGTAGGGCAGTGTGCCGGCGGCAGACGGTATGACCGGGTCAGAGATTACCTGAGATCGGCTGTCCTTTACGGAGGAGGTCTTCTGGCCGCCCTGTCGTTGCTGGTGATATTCTTTGCGCGCCCCCTCTCCCGTATGTTTGTAAACAGTGGAGATACGGCAGAGATTGTTTCCCGATGTTTTCAGATAGTTGGTTTAGGCTATATCCTCAACACAGTGACAAACTGTTTTCTGGGAGGACTGAATGGGTTGGGAAAGCCTATGAAAAGTATGTTTTGCATGGTGTTTTATTATATGATCGTACGGATGCCTGCCGCATGGCTTCTGTCTGTATTTGGAGCGGGACTGGATGGTGTCTGGACTGCGGTCCTGATCAGTCATGTGGCCGCGGCCATTGCTGCCTCAGCAGTCGCCGTCCATGAACTGAAAACAGGCAGAAGGCCGTCCTTAAAGCCTGTATAAGCGATGTTGGAATTTGTCTCTTTCTGTCTTTTATGATACAATAGGTAAAACAAAGCACACAAGAAGGATGCGTTTTGTTCGATTACGGAGGGGATAGTGCATGTTCTTTGATATTAACGAATACTATTTTTACTGTGTTGCATTGGCCCAGAATATCACAAAGGCTTCAGAAGAGATCCATATTTCCCAGCCGGCTCTCAGCAAGGCCATCGCGAAGCTGGAACAAAAGCTGGACTGTCAGCTTTTTTATCGGAATCAAAAGGGGGTGAAGCTGACGCCGGCAGGGGAGATTTTGTTTGAAGGCGTCAGACAGAGCATGGATATCATGGATAATACGGTGAAGCAGATATCCCAGATCAATTATTCAGATTATGGAGAAGTCAATATCGGCGGAGGAGATGATCTGTTCACATATTTCATGATTCCCGTCATTCGGGAGTACCATAATCTGTATCCCAATGTGATAGTCAAGGAGACTCTGTATTCCAATTCAGAGCAGACGATCGGAAGCCTGCTGCAGAAGGATATTGATATCGGTCTCCTGAATAAATATGTGGAGTGTGACAGGTTGGAATTCAGAAAGATCAGTGAAATGCACGAGGTGGTCGTGGCGGGAGAACGGTACGCCGCGCTGGCAAAGCTGGGTACACTGGACTGGGGAATGCTCACGGAATTTCCAATCCTTCTCCATCCCCGCATCACCCATACCCGTAAATTGTTTGATGACAAGATGAAGGAAATCGGAGTACAGGTCAAAGCGAGTCTGGAGGTGGGGAGCACGACGGTGATGATCCAGCTGGCCCTGGAAGGGTTCGGGCTTGCCGTCGTATCCAAAGAGATCGCCCAGATGGACAACCGGTACGCTCAGCTGACGGAGCTTCCGATGGCTCAGCCGCTGGATGCCAGGGATACTTATGTGGCATGGAACAAGGAGAAGGAGATGCCGTCCTGCCTCCGTAATTTAATAGAATGTATTTCTCAGAAAAGTAAATAACACTTCCCTTATCTAATAATCAGGGCGGAATCCATGGATTCCGTCCTGTATTTGCTTTCTTCACCATAACTGACGATTATGGAGTTAATGACAATAATTCATTTTACAGGAGGAAATATGGAAAATATAATATACATATATGGCAGTTAAAACTATAAAAATAGAAATAATATACAGTCATGCAATAAATTTGAGAAAATTTGGGAGGGTACCTATAGTTTCAATCAATCATAAAGAATGGGAGGGTATTTTATGGCACGCAAGACACTGGAAGAGACGATGAAGAAGAATAACGGCATTTTTCGTATGGTCCCGGATTTTATTCCGAGAGACTCCTGGATGCCGGGGAGGAGGCTCAGGCTTCATCCGGATGATTACGCCTATTATGGAAATGAACTGGGCATGATCGAGGAACGCTGGTTCTGCGCGACGGCGCCGGTAGAGCATGGTGTGAAAGATGCTCCGGAGGATCTGGGAATGCAGTATGTTGACTGCGACGGAGAACGGATTCTTTTTAAGGATGCTGTGAATGAATTGAGGGAGGATTTGATTGGAAAAGAGCTCTGGGATAAATATGGCCGGTGGCCGATGTTCTCCAAATTCTATGATTACGCGACCACTTCTTTTTTTCATGTACATCCTACGGAGGAGGCGGCCTGCTGCAAGCCGGGAGCCGTTATGAAGCCGGAGGCCTATTATTACCCGCCTCAGATGAACATGTCCGCCGCGAATGCGAATGTGATCACATATCTTGGAATCGATCCCTCTGTGAGCAGGGAAGAAGTCCTGGAAAGGCTCAGGGACTTTGACAAGGGGGAAAACAGGATCGTGGAGCTGTCCAGGGCGTACCGCCTGGAACTGGGAACCGGCTGGTATACTCCGGCCGGCGTCCTGCATGGCTGCGGCGCATGGTGTACCTATGAACCGCAGTGGATGAGTGAATCCTATGCGGTATTTGAAAACTATACGGACAATCACTATCCCGCATTCCCCCACAGTGAAATGAACAACCTGGTCCCCGACGGCGCGGAGGATGAATACGAATATACCATGAGTCTGATTGACTGGGAGATCAATACGGATCCATATTACCGCAAAAAATATTTCCGCCGCCCTGTTACGGAAGTTGAGACAGAGGATTATATATCCAAATGGATTACATATGGAAACCCTTATTTTGGCGCAAAGGAGCTGACGATCAGGCCTGGGAAGACCGTATTGATCAAAGATGAGGCCGCATACGGATGCATTCTGCTGTCGGGCCACGGCATGTTCGGCGGGCTGGAGTGCGAGTCGCCCAATGTGATCCGGATAGGACAGATGACAAAGGACGAGTTCTTCGTATCCCATGAGCGTGCGAATGAAGGCGTCTTGGTCGCCAATCATTCCTGCGAGGACCTGGTAATGTTAAAGCATTTCTGCAATAACTGCGGAATGCCGGATGCGCCGGAGGCGTGACTGGCCGGGAAAGAAGGGGGAAGGAATATTGACGGAATATATTCTTCAAATGAAAGACATTGATAAAACCTTTCCCGGTGCGACGGTCCTTGATCATGCAAACCTTGATGTCAGACAGGGAGAGATCATGGGACTGATCGGTGAGAACGGCGCGGGGAAGTCCACTCTTTTAAAGATACTGACCGGGTTATACACCCGTACCTCCGGTACAATCCTATTTAAAGGACGGGAGGTCACATATGCGTCCATCGAAGAATCCGCAGATGATGGGATCGCGTTCATGCACCAGGAGCTGAATATTTTTCCAAATATGACGGTGACCGAAAACATCTTTCTGAACAGGAAGGACTATGTCGGAAAATTTGGGATGATTCAGAAAAGGAGGATGGAGGAAGACGCGCGCAGGGTGCTGGAGACTCTGGGTGTGGAAATCGATGTAAACCGCATGGGCAGTGAGCTCAGTATCCATGAACAGCAGATGGTCGAGATCGCGAAAGCGATGTCTATGAACGCGGAGCTGATCATCATGGATGAGCCGACTGCCGCGCTTCCAGAAAATGAAGTGGAGATTTTCTTCCAGTTTATCCGGAAGCTGAACAGCCGGGGAATCACGATCATCTATGTATCCCACAAGATGGTCGAGATAGAGGCCATCTGTGACCGGGTGACCATTTTACGGAATGGGACGGTGGTCGGTGTTGTGAATGTGGGAGAGACTACGGTGGAGCAGATGGTGAATAAGATGGTCGGCCGGCAGCTGGATGAGTACTATGTACATACGCCGACAAAAAATGACGGCGTTTTGCTCCGGGTTTCAGATTTTAACGGTGAGAATTTTGAACAGGTGAGCTTTGAGCTGATGAAATCGGAGGTCCTGGGGATATACGGGCTTGCCGGATCCGGTACTCTGGAGCTTGCCGAGACCCTGTTCGGATACCGGAAGCCGACGAGAGGCGGAGTCACATTGAACGGGCAGACGATAAAAAAAACGGATATTCCCAATATGGTGAAGAACGGGATCGCCTATGTTCCGCTCAACCGGAAAAAGGATGGATTTGTCCGGGACATGTCCGTGTTTGAAAACATTTCCATGGCAGGATGCGGCAGCTACAGAAAGGGGATTTTTGTGGATTGGGCAAAGAACAGAGAAATCTGTGACAAATATATGGAGGCCTTGTCCATAAAAGCGGTCAGCCGGGACACCCATGTCAACCTTTTATCCGGAGGAAACCAGCAGAAGGTAGTCCTGTCCAAATGGCTGTCCATCCATCCTAAGGTCCTGATCTTGAATGAGCCGACGCGAGGGGTGGATGTGGGCGCAAAGGCGGAGATCTACAATCTGATCGACAGGCTGGTAAAGACGGAGGAGCTGGGCATTCTCCTGATTTCTTCGGAGGCGCCGGAGGTCCTCGGCATGACGGACAGAGTGATGATCATGCATAAAGGCCGCATCTGCGCGGTTTTGAAGACAGAAGGCTTGCAGCAGGAACGGCTTTTGAAGCTTGCGTCCGGCGGAAAGGAGGAACAGAGTGAAGAGCGGCAGGAGATCACATGAATGGGCGCCGTTGCTGTCCATGATATTATTGTTCCTTTTATTTACCCTGATCACTCCCAGATTCGCAGGTTTTGGAAATATCAAAATGATCAGCAAGCAGGTCGCGATCAACGGCATTCTGGGGGTTTCCCTGTTCCTGATCGTGCTGACCGGCGGGATTGATATTTCAATCGGTTCTACGCTGTCGTTATTATGTGTGCTGACCGGATTTTTGGAATCCAAAAAGATTCCATTTGCCATTGTCTTCCTGCTGGTACTCATCTGCGGAGCCGTGGTGGGGTATCTGAAGGGAGTTCTGGTCACCAAGATAAAACTGCCGGATCTGATCGTGACTTTGGCGGCAAAAAATCTGATTCGAGGGATCGCGCTGATGTTCAGTGTACAAGCTTATATCATCACCTCGCCGGCAATGCTTTCCTTGGGCTCCGGGCAGCTGGCAGGCGTGATACCGGTTCCCTTTCTCTGCTTCGCGGGGGTGGCGGCGGTTACAGCGGTCATACTTGGCAAAACACGGTTTGGAAGAAGAATCTACGCGGTAGGGGGCAACAGTGAAGCAGCCGTCCAGGCGGGAATCGACGTGGGCAGAACCAAGAGGAGTGTATACGCTTTTTCCGGTATCCTGATCGGCGTGGCGGCAATCCTTTATTCAAGTCTTTATCAAAACATTCTGGCGTCCAAAATTGGAAGCGATACGGTGAATACCCTGCTGGCGGTAGTGCTGCTGGGAGGAGCCAGCATGAGCGGAGGACGGGGCAGAGTCCTGGGAATCGTATTCGGGGCCCTGACTATGGCATTCCTCAACAACGGGATGATCCTGGCGCGTTCCACAGATTATTGGGTGACTGCTCTCACAGGAATCCTGATCCTCCTGTCCATGCTCGTGCAGTTTCTGCAGAGCTCCGCAATCTTCCGGAAAAAGCTTGGAGGTGAAAAGGATAAATGAAGATGAAAATAAAAAAAGCTTTTTCCAACTATAATCTCAGGAGATATATGATTCTGATCGGTATCTTGATTCTTATGCTGATCGGGTTCTCTCTGGAATCAAAGGTCTATGTCACGCCGGCCAATTTTACCAATATCGCGGCCAAATTTGCGGAGATAGGCCTGATAGCGGCATCCATGTCCCTGGTCATGCTGACCGGAGATATTGACCTGTCGGTCGGATCGGTCATGTGCTTTTGCGCTTTTTTGGCGGGGACGCTGATGCAGAGCTATGTCCCCGTCCCGCTGGCGGTCCTCATATCGCTGGCTGCGGCTTCTGCCATCGGTTTTTTAAACGGTTTTATGATCGCCGTGATGAAGATGCAGCCGGTGATCGTGACCCTGGGTACCATGACCGCGTTCCGCGGCCTCTGTTATGTGTTTAAGCAAGGAGGGCCGATGCGGGGGCTTCCCGACGAATCTTTTTTCCGCTTTGGAAACGGTACGCTGTTCGGCGTCATCCCCTATTCTTTTGTCCTGGTGATCGCGGTGTTTGTGATTCTTTCCGCCGCCATGAAGAAAACGCGGTTTGGGATGGATATCCGGGCGATCGGGAACAATGCGAGCGCAGCGGCTTTTTCCGGGATCAAGGTGAGAAAATATAAGATTGGGCTATTTACATTCAACGGTTTCATTTCAGGGCTGGCAGGGATCGTCATCCTCTCCAGAATGCAGGGGATTGAGGCGGCTTTGGGAGACGGGTATGAATTTGAGGCGATCACCATGTGCCTGCTGGGAGGCATCAGCATAAACGGAGGCAAAGGCACCATGCTCGGTTCCTTCATCGGGATTATCGTGATCGGTTATCTGAAAAGCGGCATGAATATTTCCCATATCAGCGCCTATTATCAGTCGGCGATCCTGGGAGCGATCATCCTGCTGTCGGTCATCGCAGGAAATCTGGAGCCGGCGCGGAAAAAAAAGAAAAAGTAACGGTATCATTATCCCCTTGAGGGAATCAAAAATAAGGAGGGTTTTTATGAAAAGGAAACGTATGGTATCTTTAGGATTGGCAGTCATGCTGGTAGTATGTATGGTCATTTCATTGGCCGGGTGCGGGAAAAAGGAAGATACCTCCGCTACAGCGGGGACTTCCGGCACAGAAGCGAAGGAAAGTACGGACAGCAGCAAGGAAACGAAGAAAGAAACGGAAACATCTGCGGAAAAAGGAGAGAAGAAGACCATCTATTTCATGCCGAAGGAGGTAGCCGGAGCCTGGAACGTGTATTCCTGCACCGGTGCGGAGGAGGCCGGTGAGAAACTGGGAATCGATGTGATCATCAGCGGTCCGGCAAATGCAGATCCCACGGAACAGATCAACATGCTGGAAGATGCGATCGTCGCGAAACCGGATGCGATCGTGATCGCCACAAATGACGCAGCCGGCTGCAAGGCTTCCATTGACAAAGCAGTATCACAGGGAATCCTGGTCCTGACCTATGATTCCGACTGCGCGGACAGTGAACGTACCTTTTATGTGAATTCAGCCAGTGATTATGAATGCGGCCGCATGTTTGTAAAGGATGTAGCCGAAGCAGTGGGGAAGGACGCCAAGGTCGCGGTGATGGGCGGCGGCATAAGCGCCGGAAACCAGCAGGAACGTCTCGCCGGAGTACAGGATGAGATGTCGGAAAATTATCCGGATATGGAGCTCGTTTCCACCACCTGGTCGGACGATGATACTGAGGTGGCGCTGCAAAATGCCGAGAACTTGATCATGGCGAATCCGGATCTCCAGGCCATCATCGGCATCTCCGGTTATGAACCTCATTCTGCGGCGGCCGCGGTGGAAGAAGCAGTGGAGCAGGGGAATCTTGAAAAAGGCTCCATCTTCATAACAGGCCTGACGCTTCCGGATGTCATCCGGCCCTATATCGAGGACGGCACGGTCCAGAGCGCTTATGTGACGGAGCCGGCCTATCTGGCCTATACGTCCGTCTATGCCGCTTATGAGATGCTGGAAGGAAAGGAATTTTCAGACGGCGATACTTTTAAAGTGGAAGGCCTTGAGGATGTCGAGGCGACGGTAACAGGGGAATACATATACTTTGGGCTCATCTCTTTGAATAAGAGCAATATCGGCGATTACAGCTGGTAAGAAATTGCGGAGGAAGTATGGACTTTATCGGCATTGACGTGGGGACTTCCGGCTGCAAGGCGTCGGTGATCTCTGAAACGGGCGGCGTCCTTAAAAGCGCCCGGCGTGAATATAAGCTGTCCGGAGGACAGAGCGGATTTGCCGCCCTGAGCCTTACCGCCGTATGGAGCAGCGTGAAAGCCGTACTGAAGGAACTCGCACCGGCTGCGGCCGGTGTGAGGGCTGCCATGGTATCGTCCCTTGGCGAGACGCTCGCGCTGGTCGATAAGAATGGACAGCTGCTTTTGGATGACGGCATAACCTACATGGACAGGCGGAACACAGAAGTGTGGAACCTTCTTAAGCACCGGATTCCGCGGGAGGAGCTTTACCTTACTACAGGAAAGACGGAGCCGCAGATTGCCGCAGTCAATCAATATACGTACTGGAAGGAAACGAGGCCGGAAATATTTGAAAAAACAGACAGGCTCTTTTTTGTAGACAGTTATATCGCGTATTTGCTGTGCGGGGAGGCCATGATCGATTATTCAGCCGCCTCCAATACTATGTGCTTTGACATCAACAGCTATGAATGGTCTGGCAGCATAGCGAAGCGGTATGAGATGGATCTGCGGCTTTTTCCACAGATCGGCAGAGCGGGAACCCGTTTGGGACCTGTCAGGAAAAAATGGAGGGAAGAGCTCGGACTGCCTGCGGATATGGAAATCCTGGCAGGCTGCCATGACCAGATCAGCGCCGCGGTCGGAGGAGGGGCGGTCAGGCCGGGAGACGCTGTTCTGGGGGAAGGCTCCACAGAAGCACTCAATCTGCTTACTGACAGAAAAGGGGCGGAGAGAATCAGACAGGCGCGCCTGCCGATGGAACCGTTTGTAAAAAAAGGAAGGTACGTTTCATTGCTCAGCCGTCTGATGCATGGAAACTGCCTGAAGTGGTTTATCCGGAATTTTGCGGTAGCCCTCAGTGACAAATGCGAAAAAGAAGGGGGGAGTGTATACGATGATTTGAATCGGAACTGTGCAGGCATTTCCGGAGGCATTGTGTTCCTGCCGTATTTATCCAGCACTTGTTTTGCGGATATCGGACAGCCCATGGGTTCCTTCATTGGAATGGACGCCGGATCTACCGTATATCATCTGTACCGCGGGATGCTGGAAGGACTCTGCTGTGAATCAGCGGAAATGTTTCAGCTGCTGGAGGACTACGGGATACCGGCGGACGGTGTCACGGCAGTCGGGGGAGTCTCCAGATCGGACGTATACATGCAGATGAAGGCCGATATTACCAGAAAGGAAATTGAAGTCCTGAAACACGGGGAAGCGGGAGTCAGAGGTCTGGCAATGCTCTGCGCCGTGGAGTTCGGGTGCTATTCCAGCTTGGAAGAGGCGTGTCTGCAGTTTCGGGAAATACTGTGCCGCTATGTGCCGGGGCAGGACAGTTCTGGAATACTGGAGCGTCATCGGCGATTGAGCGAAGCGGTCAAGTCCGCTTATTCAGGACTGCATTATTAGCAGAATCAACATCATAACTAATATACTAGGGGGTAACAAATATGCTTGTAAACATGAAAGATATGCTGAGGGAAGCGCGGAGGAACAAGATGGCGGTCGCGGCGATCAACACGCCGGGCTTTGATATTGTCCGCGCAGCCGTGGATGCGGCGGAAGAACTGCAGACACCGGTCATTCTGGACCATGCCAGTGCTCATGAAACGGACATCGCAATGGAGGTGATCGGGCCGTATATGGTGGAATGTGCAAAAAACGCATCGGTTCCGGTAGCGGTCAATCTGGATCACGGGCTGAGCCTGAATATGTGCCTGCGGGCAGTGAAATGCGGTTTTTCCTCGGTCATGTATGACGGATCCTATCTTCCCTATGAAGAGAACATTGCCAATGTAAAGGAAATCTGCGATATGGTACATCCGCTCGGGCTTACGGTAGAGGCTGAGATCGGGAGAATGCCGGGATTTGGCAATCACGGGGGGATCGACCCAAAGGATAAGACGGGCTTTTACACGGATCCTGAAGTCGCGAAAGACTTTGCGGTGAGAACCGGCTGCGACGCCCTGGCGGTGTGCATCGGTACGGAGCACGGCTTTTATAAAGCGGCTCCGGTCCTTGACCTGAAACGGCTGGAGGACATTCGGGCAGCAGTCCCGGAGGATACCGCCCTGGTGATGCACGGAAGTTCGGGAGTATCGTTTGAGAATCTGCAGGCGGCAATCAGCTCCGGCATGTCCAAGATCAATTATTATACGTATTTATCCATTCAGGTAGCCCCGGAGCTTCAGAAGATCATTGCCCGGAATCCGGAGCAAACTTATTATAATACCCTGACTGCCCGCGCATATGAAGTATTGAAACAGGGAGCCAAGGATATCATCACCTGTATGAGAAACGGGCGCTGAGAAAGGAGAAGAGAATGCCGAAGCTTACTGATATTTTAACAAAGTTCCCTTTTGCCGACGGAAGGAAATATCCGAGGCTGATCCGCAAGGAGGAATACAGCAGTGCGTTGTATCCACCGGACAACGCGTTTACCAGCGACAATACCTTTACGATAGTCAGCACAGATACCTTTATGTTGGGAATTTATGAGCTGGGGCCCGGCGGGGCCTTTGACCCTCTGGATATCCATCCGGGGGATGAGTTTTATTATATTTTGCAGGGACCTATCGTGCAGAGGAGCGGAAACGGCCAGTTCGCGTATCTGGAGACGGGAGACGGACTGTTCATGCCGCAGGAGGCGTGGCATAAGGCCCATAACTTTTCGGATCAGAAGGTCCGGGTGCTTTACTTTATCACACCGAAAGCATGGGGGGAGGACATTCCGCCGGCTTATATCCCGACGGATGCGGAGACAAAGTTTTATAAAGGGCCGAATAACGACAAGCTGCCGGATATGCGAAGTGTGATCCGGAATGTCACCAGGCAGGGCTGCACCGACGATATCGGCAGCTGGCCGGTGGACGGAAAAGAAGCCAGGGCTTATCCCCAGGCAGTATATACGGTAAGGGACTGTGATAAGCTCAATAATATACACGGGACAAAGCACCCGATGCTGATGCGTTTCATAGGGAGCAATGATTACGGACACTTTGGAGAATTTATCCTTCCGCCCGGCGGTTATGGACCGAGGTGCTCCGAAGAAGACTGCCACAAGGGAGATGCGGCGATCTTTTGTATAGACGGACCAATCACTATAAATCTGACGCATCTGCAGGAATCCTTCCAGCTGCGCCCTGAGGATTCTTTTTTCCTGCCGGCGGGGACTCCCTATCAGCTGGTGAACTTTGAAAATAAACCGGTAAAAGCCGTGTTTGCAGTCACAGCCCTTTGACGAAACGAGTGATTCCGACAGAGAGATACAAATCGGGTATGCCTTAAATCATAAGGCATACCCGTTTTTTTACCGTTATTTCCGGTCATCCAGGGTCACATAACTGCGATGCTGTCCCACATATTTATAAGCAGGGCGGATGATCTTGCTGGAGTTCACCAATTCTTCAATCCGGTGCGCGCACCAGCCGGAGATACGGGAGATGGCAAATATGGGAGTAAAGAGCTCATTGGGCAGACCCAGCATGTTGTAAACGAAGCCGCTGTAAAAGTCCACGTTGGCGCAGATGGCTTTATGCAGCTGTTTCTGCTCTGACAGGAGCTGACAGGCCAGCCGCTCCACGGTAGTGTAGAGCTTATATTCCTCAGTACGGCTCTTCTCTTCTGAGAGCGCTTTCGCATATTTTTTAAGAATAACGGCGCGGGGATCGGATTTAGTATATACGGCATGGCCGATACCATAGATTAGGCCGCTCCGGTCAAACGCTTCTTTGTTGATCAGCTTCTGGAGATATTCACGGATCGCATCCTCGTCGGACCAGTCAGGGATATTCTCCTTCAGATCGGCGAACATGTTCTGTACCTTCAGGTTGGCCCCGCCGTGCTTCGGGCCTTTTAAGGAACCGAGGGAAGCTGTAACGGCTGAATAAGTGTCGGTTCCGGTAGAGGACACGACATGGGTAGTGAAGGAAGAATTGTTTCCGCCGCCGTGCTCGGCGTGGATCACGAGTGCCACATCCAGCACCTTTGCTTCCAGCTCCGTGTATTTTCCGTCAGGACGAAGCAGACGGAGAATGTTCTCCGCGGTAGAAAGCTGAGGCTTGGGATTCCGTATGACCAGGCTTTCGTCCAGATGATAGTGGCGGTATGCCTGATAAGCATATACGGAGATCAAAGGGAACTGGGCGATCAGATGGAGGGACTGCTTTAATACATTGGGGATGGAAACGTCGTCCGGATTTCTGTCATAAGTATACAGGGTGAGGACACTTTTCTGCAGCGAGTTCATGATGTCCCTGCTGGGAGCCTTCATGATGATGTCGCGCACGAAGGTATCGGGAAGGTTCCGGAAGTGGCCCATCAGCTCCAAGAACTCATCCATCTGTGCATGGGAAGGGAGACTGCCGAACAAGAGCAGATATGTAGTCTCTTCAAAGCCGAACTTACGGTCCTGAAAGCCATTGATCAGATCCTTGACATTGTAGCCCTGATAATAAAGGCGTCCGTTGGCCGGAATCTTCCGGCCGTTAACGACGTCAAATGCGATGACATCGGATATTTCGGTGAGTCCCGTCAAAACGCCCTTGCCGTTGGAGTCGCGAAGACCGCGTTTTACGTCGTATTCTGTATAGAGATTCAAATCTATGTGATTGGAGTTCTTACAGTATTCCACCAACTGATCTAAACGGGTGTCAAACTCAAAGTCTACGGGGTTGAATCTTTCATCGTCGGACATAGAAAAACCTCCTTAAGAATATACATTGTCTGCCTTAGATACCGGTCTTTAAAATATTATAGTATACTTTAACAGCATTTTGAAAATAAGGCAATCCCTGTTCTGATTTTTTGGCGATTTTATGTATTTTAATGGAAGAATATTTAAAAAATTAGGTATTAATTTTGTTGACCTTTTATTCCTAATTTTGTCCGGGGAATGAGAGAGAATCCCGGCGCTGGAATCTCCTTTCCCATTGACAAATGGGAGGAAGGTACATACAATCAGGATAGAACACTCTATGAACAAGAACACAGAAACGGAGGCGCTGATGAAAAAAGTTAAGATCGCCATATTGGGTCTGGGAACCGTAGGATCCGGCGTATATAAGCTGCTGGAGCGGAGAAAACTGGAAATGCCGAGTAAAACCGGCGTGGAGATAGAAATCGCGAAAATCCTGGTCAGGAATTTGGAAAAGGCCGAAAAGAAGGTCGGCCGGGAGCTGCTCACCGACGATTGGAGAGAGATCATAGGGGATGAATCTATCTCCGTGATCATAGAAGTGATGGGAGGAATGGAGCCGGCCTGCACCATCATCATGGAAGCGTTCCGGGCCGGGAAGCATGTGGTCTCGGCTAATAAGGATCTGATCGCATCCAGAGGAAAGGAGCTTTTGGAGGCGGCGAAGGATAATGGCTGTGATTTTCTGTTTGAAGCCGCGGTCGCCGGCGGGATACCGATTCTCCGCCCAATGAAGCAGTGTCTGGCGGGAAATGAGATCACTGATATCATGGGAATCTTCAACGGCACTACGAATTTCATATTGACAAAGATGACGGATGACGGCATGGAATTTGAAGATGCCCTGAGGGTGGCGAAGGAGCTGGGGTACGCGGAGTCAGATCCCACGGCTGATGTGGAGGGATATGACGCGGGCAGGAAGGTGGCGATTCTGGCTTCTATCGCGTTTCACTCCAGAGTGGTCTTTGAAGACGTCTATACAGAAGGGATCTCGAAGATAAGCGCTAAGGATATCCAGTATGCCAAAGAGCTGGGATGCGATATCAAGCTTTTGGGAGTGGCGAAGAACACGGATACCGGTATCGAGGCCAGAGTGCATCCGATGCTGATACCCAGCGGACATCCTTTGGCATCTGTAAAAGACGCTTTTAACGCGGTGTTTGTCCACGGAGACGCGGTGGATGACGCCATGTTTTATGGAAGAGGCGCCGGAGAGATGCCCACGGCCAGCGCCATAGTGGGCGACGTCATCGATATTCTGCGGGATATTGAATGGGGATGCTGCGGAAGGATCGGCTGCAGCTGTTATCGGGAGCTTTCGGTCAAGGCCATAGGAGATGTGGAGAGTAAATACTTCATGAGACTTCATGCAGAGGATAAGCCCGGTGTCCTGGCCACCATTGCCGGAGTTTTTGGGAACAATGCAGTGAGCATCGCAAAGCTGATACAGAAAAATACCCAGGACGGTTTTGCAGAGCTGGCGATCGTGACGGATTCGGTCAAAGAATATCATTTCCGGGATGCGGTGACAGTCCTCGGCGGGATGTCGGTGATCCAAAAAATATCCAGTATCATCCGGGTTTTATAAAAAGTTTTTCATTGACAAATGAAGAAGAAGTGATTATACTATGAAACATAGTTATCGAGATTCAATGGAATAACAGCCAGAAACCGATGACCAAGAGAAGTAAGCCGGGAAAGAAATCACAGAGAGCTGCCACAGCTGAGAAGCAGCATTTTGGAACGGACTGAATGGACTTGGGAGGGCGGGCCGAACTCCTGTGCAGGCAGGCAGTAGGCTTCGACGGGGACCTCATCCGTTATCAACGAGGCACATATGATGGTATGTGACAGAGAGGATGCAGTGCATCAATCAGGGTGGTATCGCAGAAGCAGATCATAAGCTTTTGTCCCTTTTAAGGGGCAGAAGCTTTTTTTGTATGATACAAAATACTTTTTGGAATCATTTTTAATTAGCTCCGATCAAGCTCCAGCTTAGCACCGGCAGAAGTTCCTGGTCGTCACGATTTCGGTTCGCTGGCGATGTAGGGGCCGCTTTATCCCCGTTCCGGCAGTACCGCTCACAGTCGACAGGAAATCTTTATGATTTCCCATCTCCGGTTCGTTCAGAAGCGGAATCGGTGTTTCCGATTCTGCCTCCCTCCGCCTGGGGAACACCGGCCTCTGCCCTGCGGCGCTCACCTTTAGGCCGACCTGGAATCTTTCTGCCGGCGCTCTGCCTGCCGCACCATTCTGGATGATTTCCGTTCCATTGATTCCAGGAAAGGATCGGATTTCCACACGGCCCGCGCGCCTTATGGCAGCGGGCTGCCGGCGAGCCGCCTGGATGGGATCGGATTTCCTCCTGTCTCATCTGATTCATAAGACAAATTTGTTTTATAAGTATTCAAAGGTATCCCTTTTATTAAGGAACTTTGTAGACCCATCATCAGACAGGAGGAGAGCCATGATCACACCGACATATGAAGAGGTGAAAAAATATCGGGACAGTTACAGCCTGGTACCGATCTGCAGGGAGATATTTGCAGACGTCATTACGCCGATCACACTGCTTCGAAAGCTCGCACAGCTGGATAAACACTACTACCTTCTGGAGAGCGTAGAGGGAGGAGAACGATGGGGGAGGTATTCATTTCTCGGATTTCATCCGCTGCTGCACGCAGTCTGTAAGGATGGGGCTGTGACGGTTAAAAGCGGAGAGATAGAAAATCGGATTCCCGGAGAGCCGATGGAGGTGCTGAGAGGATTTCTGAAGGAATACCGGGCGCCCAGGCTGGAGGGGATGCCCTCCTTCACCGGAGGTTTTGTAGGATATTTTTCTTATGAAATGCTTCGGTATGCGGAGAAAAAGCTTAAATTTAAGGAGAGTGAATTCCGGGATTTTGATTTAATGCTTTTTGATAAAGTGATTGCCTATGACCATCTGAGACAGAAAATCTGCGTGGTGGTGAATGCGAAGACGGAAGAAGGAGAACAGGGATACAATGCGGCCGTGCTGGAAATAGAGAAGATCATCCATCTGATACAGAGCGAAATGCCTCTGCCGGAGGAACCAAAGAGAATGCCGCCGGAATTCGTCTGCAATATCAGCAAGAAAGATTACTGTGCCATGGTGGAAAAGACAAAGCATTATATTAAGGAAGGAGATATCTTTCAAGGCGTGATATCCAGGCGGTTTGAGGCGGAATATGAGGGAAGCCTGATAAATGCCTACCGCGTGCTCCGGACCACCAATCCTTCTCCATATATGTACTTCATCCAGAGCGATGATGTACAAATAGCGGGAGCGTCTCCGGAAACCATGGTGAAGCTCATAGACGGAGAGCTTACGACCTTTCCCGTGGCAGGGACCAGGAAACGGGGCGGGACGTCGGAAGAAGACAGGAGGCTCGAGGAAGAGCTGATGGCCGATGAGAAGGAGCGGGCGGAACATAATATGCTGGTGGATCTGGCCAGAAATGATATCGGAAAGATTTCAGAATATGGGTCAGTGAAGGTGGAGGATTATATGAACGTTCACCGGTTTTCCAAGGTCATGCACATTGCCTCTGTGGTCACGGGAAAGCTGAAAGACGGCATGGACGGATGCGACACCATACCGGCTCTTCTGCCGGCCGGCACCTTGTCGGGCGCGCCGAAATTCCGGGCCTGTGAGATCATAGAGGAACTGGAGCCGGCAGCGAGAGGGATTTACGGCGGAGCCATCGGATATATGGATTTTTCGGGAAATCTGGACGTTTGCATCGCTATTCGGACGGCGGTGAAGAAAGGCGGAAGGGTCTATGTACAGGCAGGGGCCGGAATCGTGGCCGACAGTGTGCCGGAGCGGGAATACGAGGAGTGCTCCAATAAAGCCGGGGCGGTAATAGAGGCCATCCGTATGGCCGGGGAGGTGTGAGTATGATACTGCTGATAGACAACTATGACAGCTTTTCTTATAATCTGGTGCAGCTGATAGGTTCTGTCAGCCCGGAAAAAATCCGGATCGTCCGGAACGATGAAACATCAGCAGAAGAGATCGGAGCGTGGAAGCCAAGCCATATCGTACTTTCCCCGGGGCCGGGACGCCCGAAAGACGCTGGGATCTGCGAGGACGTGGTGAAGCGCTTCATGGAAGAGATTCCCATTCTTGGAGTTTGTTTAGGGCATCAGGCGATTTGTGAAGTGCTGGGGGCGAGAATAACCTACGCAAAGGAACTGATGCACGGAAAGCAGAGTATGATAAAGCTTGACACGGAATCCCCGATCTTTGCGGGACTTTCCGGGACGGAGGCGGCGGCCCGCTATCACTCTTTGGCGGCGGAAAGGGCTTCCCTGCCGGCGGAGCTTCTGGTGACAGGAGAGACAGAGGACGGGGAGGTGATGGCGGTGGAGCACAGGGACTTTGCTCTGTACGGCCTGCAGTTCCATCCGGAATCGGTGCTCACGCCGAGCGGAAAAAAGATGATGGAAAATTTCCTGAACATAGACCAATGAAACGGATATTACAGCGTATTTAACAGAGATCTTGACGGAAAGAAGGAGAAGACATGATAAAAGAAGCGATTTATGAAGTGGTGAACGGCAATAACCTCAGTTATGAGATGGCAGAGCAGGTAATGGATGAAATTATGGACGGGGAAGCATCCCAGATTCATATGGGCGCATTTCTGACAGGGCTTCGGATGAAGGGAGAGACTATTGAGGAGATCACTGCCTGCGCGGCCGGAATGAGAAAACACTGTACCCGCCTGCTGCACAATATGGATGTGCTGGAGATTGTGGGAACCGGAGGCGACGAGGCCAATACCTTCAATATTTCCACGGTTTCTTCCCTGGTAGTGTCAGCTGCGGGGATCCCGGTGGCGAAGCATGGCAACCGGAGCGTATCCAGTAAATGCGGGGCGGCGGATGTCCTGGAGGCTCTGGGTGTGAACATTGCCATCAGCCCTGTGAAAAGCGCGGCCATTCTGGGGAAGATCAATTTGTGCTTCATGTTTGCCCAGACCTATCACACCGCCATGCGGTTCGTGGCGCCGGTCAGGAAGGAGCTGGGCATCCGCACTATTTTCAACATCCTGGGGCCGCTCGCAAATCCGGCGGGAGCCAATTTTGAGCTTTTGGGAGTGTATGATGAAAAGTTGGTAGAGCCCCTTGCTCAAGTGCTTTTAAAGCTTGGCGTCAAACGGGGAATCGTCGTACACGGACAGGACGGGATAGACGAAATATCCCTGAGCGCTCCGACTACCTGCTGCGAACTGCGGGACGGAGCCATTACTTCTTATATATTGGAGCCGGAGCAGGTGGGACTTAAAAAGTGCAGGCCGGAAGACCTGTTAGGCGGAGAGCCGGCGGAAAACGCACAGATCGCCAGAGAAATCCTGGAAGGAAAAAAAGGACCCAAGCGGGACGCCGTAGTTTTAAACTCTGCCGCCTGTATCTATATGGTGAAGGATGATGTGAGCCTTTTGGATGCCGTGAAGTTGGCAGAAGAACTGATCGACAGCGGAAAGGCCAGGGAGCAGCTGGAAGCGTTCATACGGCTTTCAAATGAGAATTGACGGAGGTTTGGCATGATTTTAGATAAACTGGCAGAAAGCTCCAGGATACGGGTGAAGAGAGAAAAGGAAAGAGTATCTCCGGAAGAAATGAAAAAGAGGGCGCTTTTTCTGACGGAGGACCAGAGATCTTTTCCCTTTGAAGAAGCGCTCAGAAAACAGGACATTAACTTTATCTGCGAGGTGAAAAAAGCGTCTCCTTCAAAAGGGATCATCGCAGAAAATTTTCCTTATGTCCAGATCGCAAAGGAATACGAGAAAGCAGGAGCCGCCTGTATCTCCGTACTGACGGAGCCGGAATATTTTATGGGAAAAAATGAATATCTGGCGGCAATCGCGGAAACAGTCTCGGTTCCGATCATCCGGAAGGACTTTACCGTGGATGAATATCAGATCTATCAGGCAAAGACCATAGGGGCTTCCTGTGTGCTTCTGATCTGCGCGCTCCTGGATGCGGACAGATTGAAGCAATATCTGCATGTCTGTGATTCCCTCAGCCTGTCCGCCCTGGTGGAGGCCCATGACGAAACGGAGATTCGGATGGCCCTGGATGCGGGCGCCCGGATGATCGGCGTGAATAACAGAGATCTCCGGACCTTTGAGGTGGATATCCATAACAGCGAGAGGCTTCGGAGCCTGGTACCGGAAGAGATACTGTTCGTGGCAGAGAGCGGGATCCGGGACGCGTCGGATATCCAGGTGCTCCGGGATGCAAAGGTAAATGGAGTGCTGATCGGAGAAACCTTCATGAGAAGTACGGATAAGGCGGGCATGCTGAAACGGCTGAGAGGCGAAGGAATGGCAGGAGGCTCTGGCCGTGGACAGATATAAGGCGGGCGGAGCGGATATGGAAAAAGCAGACGGCGTAAAAGTGAAGATCTGCGGTTTGAGACGTCCGGAGGATATTCAGATGGCCAACCGCTTCAAACCGGATTTTATCGGATTTGTTTTTGCGAAGAGCAGCCGGCAGGTGGACCGGAATACGGCAGAGCGGCTGAAAGCCCTTCTGGATCCGGAAATCAGGGCGGTGGGAGTCTTTGTTGATGAAGAGCCGGAGCAGGTGGCCGGCCTGTGCCGGGACGGTGTCATTGACATGATACAGCTTCATGGAGAAGAGGACCGGGAATATATGGAACGGCTGCGGAATATGACCTGTGTGCCGGTCATCCGGGCAGTCCGGGTGAAGAGCCGGGAACAGGTCCTTTCGGCAGAACAGCTTCCCTGCGATTATCTTCTCTTAGATACTTATACGGAAGGGATATACGGCGGAAGTGGGAAAGCCTTTGACCGGGAGCTGATCCCAAGCCTGAGGAAGCCATATTTTTTGGCGGGAGGACTGAGGACAGAAAGCGTGGCGGAGGCCGTCTGCCGGTACCGTCCTTATGGCGTAGATGCCTCCAGCAGCCTGGAGAGCGGCGGATACAAAGATACCAAAAAAGTGGAGGCCTTTTTAAAAGCCGCCCGCGGCGGGTACGCAGCGGACGGAAGGGCCGGAAGAAGAACGGGAGGAAAGGAACTATGAAAGAAGGCAGGTACGGACAGTACGGCGGCCAGTATATTCCGGAGACGCTTATGAACGCGGTGAAGGAACTGGACGCCGCTTATGAGCACTATAAAAAGGATCCGGAATTCAACCGGGAGCTTGACGAGCTCCTTAAAAATTACGCGGGACGCCCGTCATTGCTCTATTATGCGGAGAAAATGACGAGGGATCTGGGCGGTGCTAAAATTTATTTAAAAAGAGAGGATTTAAATCATACCGGCTCCCATAAGATCAATAATGTGCTGGGACAGGTGCTTTTGGCCAAGAAAATGGGGAAGACCCGCGTCATTGCCGAGACAGGAGCGGGACAGCACGGTGTGGCAACTGCAACGGCAGCGGCGCTCATGGGAATGGAATGTGAAATCTTTATGGGAAAGGAAGATACGGACCGGCAGATTCTCAACGTATATCGGATGGAGCTATTGGGAGCTAAGGTACATCCGGTGACCAGCGGCACGATGACGCTTAAGGACGCCGTCAATGAGACTATGAGAGAGTGGACCAGAAGAGTGGACGATACGCTCTATGTTTTGGGCTCTGTAATGGGACCGCATCCCTTCCCGATGATCGTGAGGGATTTTCAGAAGGTGATCGGAAAGGAGATCAAAGAACAGCTTTTCGAGAAGGAAGGCAGGCTTCCGGACGCGGTCATTGCCTGCGTAGGCGGCGGGAGCAATGCCATGGGAGCCTTTTACGAGTTTATTCCAGATGAACAGGTGAAGCTGATCGGGTGTGAGGCGGCTGGCCTTGGAGTGGATAATCCCAAAAATGCCGCGACCATTGCCAATGGGAGCACCGGTATCTTCCATGGGATGAAATCTCTGTTCTGTCAGGATGAATACGGACAGATCGCACCGGTATACTCCATCTCTGCCGGGCTTGATTATCCGGGAATCGGACCGGAGCATGCAATGCTCCATGAAACCGGGAGAGCGCAGTATGTGCCGGTGACAGATGAAGAAGCGGTGAGCGCCTTTGAATATCTTTCTAGGACAGAAGGCATTATTCCGGCTGTGGAAAGCGCTCATGCGGTGGCGTATGCGAGAAAGCTGGCGCCGTCCATGGATAAGGAGAAGATCATTGTTATTAATATATCCGGACGAGGCGATAAGGATGTGGCGGCTATTGCAAGATACAGGGGGGTGAATATATATGAGTAGGATAGCGGAGGCTTTTAAAAACGGAAAGGCGTTCATTCCATTTGTGACGGGGGGAGATCCTGCGCTGGATGTGACGGAGCAGCTGATTTACGCGATGGCGGAGGCCGGGGCGGACCTCATTGAGATAGGAGTGCCTTTTTCTGATCCTATCGCAGAAGGAATCGTGATCCAGGACGCCAACCAGCGCGCCCTTTCGGCGGGCTGTACGACGGACGGACTGTTCGATCTGGTGAAAAAAGTACGGAAGACCACACAGATTCCTTTGGTGTTCCTCACCTATATTAATCCCATCTATACTTATGGAAAAGAACGATTCATGAAGAAATGCCAGGAGACAGGCCTTGACGGTCTGATCGTGCCGGATCTTCCTTATGAAGAAAAAGAGGAGCTTCTGCCGGAGTGTGAACGTTTTGGCGTTGATCTGATTTCTCTGATCGCGCCCACTTCCCATGAAAGGATCGCCATGATAGCCAGGGAAGCGAAGGGATTTTTATATTGTGTCTCTTCCATGGGCGTGACCGGCGTTCGAAACGAGATCCAGACGGACATCGACTCCATGATGAAGGCCGTGAAACAGGAAGCAAAGGTGCCCTGTGCGGTGGGATTTGGGATATCCACGCCGGAGCAGGCAAAACGGATGGCGGCTGTTTCTGACGGGGCTATCGTAGGCAGCGCCATTGTCAGGCTGGTGGCAGAGTACGGAAAAGACAGCATTGGGCCGGTGGCCGCATATGTGAAAGAAATGAAAAAAGCCGTATTAAGTGCCGAATCATAAAATTTTCGTGAAAAGATTGACGTCAAAGTCTGAAAAGAGTAGAATCTACCTATGTATAAAGATGATTCAGACAGATCGTGAATAAAACGGCGGCTGCCGTTGTGGCGGAAAGGCAGGGTTCTACAGTATGGATAAGAAGATGCTGTTCGTCTTCAACCCGCTGTCAGGCAAAGCACAGATTCGGACTAAGCTTATGGACATCCTGGATGTTTTTGTGAAGGCCGGATATCAAGTGGAGATCCATGTGACCCAGAGGACACTGGATGCAAGGCGAGTGGTAGAAGAGCGTGGATATGGCATGGATTTGATCGTGGGAAGTGGGGGAGACGGTACTTTGAATGAAGTTGTCTCCGGTGTTATGGGAATGGATAAAAAACCCTATATCGGTTATATTCCCGCCGGCACGACCAATGATTTTGCGGCCAGCCATAAAATACCCAGGAACATGATCCAGGCGGCGGAAAGTATTGTGATGGGCACCGCCTGTCCCGTGGATATCGGAAAATTCAACGAGAGCTATTTCACCTATGTGGCGGCTTTCGGCGCGTTTACGGATGTGCCTTATAAGACTCCCAGAGAGTTTAAGGCGGTTTTAGGCCATCCTGCCTATATTCTGGAAGCGGCGAAGAGCTTGGGAGGTATAAAGGCCCAGCACATCACCATGGAGACGGAAACAGATTTCTACGAGGGGGACGTGCTGGTGGGGATGGTCAGCAACGCCAATCAGATCGCGGGCTTCAAGGGGCTTAACGGCAGAAATGTCAGGCTGGACGACGGCAGGTTTGAAGTGCTTTTAGTGGAAAACCCCCAGAACATCCTCCAGCTTCCGGATGTGGTGGCCAGCCTTTTGCAGAACGGGCATAAATCAAAGCTGGTGAGACATTTTATGGCCTCCCATGTGAAATTCCAGTTTGAGGAGCCGGTGGAATGGGTGCTGGACGGAGAATTCGGCGGAAAGAGAAAAGAAGTCATCATTGATAACCATTGCCGGGCCGTACAGATCATGAAAATGACCCATATGCTGCCGAAAAAGAAAACGCAGTCGTAATTTGGAAAATTGAAATAGATATTCAGGAAAATACAGGAAAAATGAAATCTTGGCTTTACTTTTGTAGAAAAAGCTTGTATAATTAAAAATTAGCGTGGAGAAGTGTGTGCGAAAGGACGTTAGCAAGTGGAAAAAGGAAAGTTTAGTGAAGATTTACTGAAACTTGTAGAACTGGGTAAGAGCAAGAAGTCCACTCTGGATATGAATGATATCAATGACTTTTTCGCGGGAGCGGATCTGACCGTTGAGCAGATTGAAGATATCATTACATACCTCGAGAACAATGGGATTGACGTACTGCGCGTGATGAATGATGAACTGACCATCGATGAAGACATGGTCCTGGACGCGGATGATGACGCTTTCACATTGGAAGAAGAAGAGGAAGAAGAGATCGACTTGGATGCCATTGATTTTCTGGATGGCATCGGTACGGAAGACCCGGTTCGGATGTATCTGAAGGAAATTGGCACAGTCCCGCTGTTGACGGCAGAAGAAGAACTGAAACTGGCGAAACGAAAGGCGGAAGGAGACCAGGTAGCGAAGGAGCGTCTGATCGAGGCGAACCTGAGGCTGGTGGTCAGCATTGCTAAACGCTATACGGGCCGCGGCATGAGCTTTCTGGATCTGGTCCAGGAAGGAAACCTGGGGCTTATAAAGGGCGTTGAAAAATTTGATTATACAAAAGGGTACAAGCTCAGTACCTATGCAACGTGGTGGATCCGGCAATCGGTGACAAGGGCACTGGCAGATCAGGCCAGGACTATCCGTGTTCCGGTACATATGGTGGAGACCATCAACAAAATGTCGAAGATGCAGAGGAAGCTGACTCTTGAGCTGGGATATGAGCCCTCAGTGACTGAGCTGGCTGGCGCTCTGGATATGACGGAAGAGAAAGTCATGGAGATCATGCAGATCGCCAGAGAACCGGCCTCTTTGGAAACCCCCATCGGGGAAGAGGACGATTCCAACCTGGGGGATTTCGTTGCGGACAGCAATGCAGTCACCCCGGAAGGAAATGTGGAATCAGTGATGCTCAGAGAGCATATTGATACGCTTCTGGAGGATTTAAAGGAAAGGGAGCGCCAGGTCATCGTCCTGCGCTTTGGCCTGGAAGACGGGCATCCCCGTACCCTGGAGGAGGTTGGCAAGGAGTTCAATGTCACCAGGGAGCGCATCCGGCAGATTGAGGCGAAAGCTCTCAGGAAGCTGCGCAATCCTGTGAGGAGCAAGCGTATCAGAGATTTTCTGTAGAAGCAGACAAAAGGCCAGGCTGCCCGGAATGATCCGGGCAGCGTTTTGTTTCAATGGGAAAGCTAAAATTCAGAAAGGAATGGATCATGAGAAACTATCAGAAAGAGTTTGATACGCTTCTGGAGAGGATGGAGAAAGAGGCGCCGCGCCTTCTTCTGCACAGCTGCTGCGCGCCGTGCTCCAGTTATGTGCTGGAATATCTGTCCCGTTATTTCTCCATTACCGTTTTCTATTATAATCCCAATATCAGCCCGGAGGAGGAATACCGGAAGAGGGTGGAGGAGCAGAAGCGTCTGATCCGGGAGCTTTCAGAAAAAAACGCCTCTTTTCCCATTGAGTTTGTGGAAGGAAGCTATGATCCGGAGGCCTTTTACCAGATGGCGAAGGGGATGGAGCTCGTCCCGGAGGGAGGCGAACGGTGCTTTGGCTGCTATGAACTCCGGCTCCGGCAGGCGGCTTCCATGGCTCGGAAGGGCGGGTATGACTATTTTTGTACCACTTTGTCCATAAGCCCGCTTAAAAACGCCGGGAAGCTCATGGAAATCGGGGAGACCCTGGCGGAGGAGTATGGAGTTTCTTATTTGCCTTCCGATTTTAAAAAACGGGAAGGGTATAAGCGTTCCATAGAGCTTTCAAAAGAATTTGGCCTTTACCGGCAAAATTACTGCGGCTGTATGTTTTCTAAAAGGGAGGAAAGGGCGGGAAGCGTACCGAAATAAAAACATGATCGGGGAGAATTGCACTTTACACAGGGCAAGGAACGCGATAGAATAAAGATAATCTGTGTTTTTCACAAAAAAGAGGATTATTAATTTAGGAGGGTACAAATTCATGAATGTATTGATTATCAATTGCGGAAGCTCTTCTCTGAAATATCAGCTGATTGATTCCGAAACAGAGCAGGTTCAGGCAAAGGGTCTGTGCGAGAGGATCGGCATTGACGGCCGTCTGATCTATCAGCCTGCAGGCGGGGAAAAAGAAGTGACAGAGGCGCCTATGCCCACTCATACAGAGGCGATCCAGATGGTTCTGGACGCGCTTGTAAATGCAAAGACCGGCGTTATGAAGTCCCTGGACGAGGTGGACGCCATCGGACACCGCGTGCTGCACGGCGGAGCCAAGATCACGGAGTCTTGTGTTATCGACCAGGCTGTTGTGGATGTCATCGAAGAGTGCTGCGATCTGGGCCCTCTCCACAATCCGGCTAACCTGAAGGGCATTTATGCCTGCCAGAAGCTGATGCCCGGAAAGCCCAATGTAGCGGTATTTGATACGGCTTTCCATCAGACGATGCCCACCAAAGCGTTTATGTATGGACTTCCTTATGAATATTATGAGAAATATCATATCCGGAAATATGGGTTCCATGGAACCTCTCACAGCTTTGTGTCCAAAGAGACGATCAAATTCCTGGGTCTGGATGCAGATAATTCCAAGGTCATCGTCTGCCATTTGGGCAACGGCGCGTCCATCAGCGCGGTGAAAGACGGCAAATGTGTGGATACCAGCATGGGCCTCACTCCGTTGGAGGGACTTGTGATGGGAACGCGTTCCGGAGATATCGATCCGGCTGTGGTAGAATATATCTGCAATAAAGAGAATAAGACGGTCAGCGAAACGCTGAATATCCTGAATAAAAAATCAGGCGTATTCGGCTTGACCAAGGGCCTTTCCAGTGACTTCCGTGATCTGGAGGAAGCCATGGCGGACGGCAATCAGCTGGCGGCGGATGCCATCGATATTTTCTGCTACCGTGTTGCTAAGATAGTCGGCTCTTATGTGGCTGCCATGAACGGTGTGGATGCCATCGCGTTTACGGCCGGTATTGGCGAGAACGCTCCTCTGATCCGTGAGAAGGTATGTGAATATCTCGGATATCTGGGTGTCAAGATCGATGCGGCAAAGAATAACAGCCGTGGTAAAGAAGTGGTGATTTCCGCGGACGATTCAGCAAAGAAGGTCGCTGTGGTGCCCACCAACGAAGAACTGGCGATTATGAGAGAGACAGTGGCTCTCGTAAAATAAAAGAGAGAAATTGAAATAAAGAAAGACGGGCTATCGGAAAAAATCTGATAGCCCGCTTTTTTATCGTTTTCCCTGTATTGGAAGCTGACGGTCAGATGGAGCGGATGTTCTCGCTCACAGACAGAATCTGCTCCTTCAAAGCCTGGTAAAATCCTGCAATATGTATCCCGTCGACGAGGGCGTGATGACACAATACGGATACGGGAATCTGAAAGATTCCGTTTTCCTCTGAGTATTTTCCCCATGTGATGCGGGGATTGCTGTCGGCAGGCATTGGAACAGGCTGGATAAAGGAAACATACGAGAACCATGGAAGGGTTGAGATAAAGAACTTATCGGCTGTTCCGCCGTCTTCCTCGAGGCCTCCCTTCTTTTTTGCCAGTTCCTGCAGCTGGATGGCACAGGGCAGATAGTCATGAAACGGCAGATTGCCGTCCAGCGTACAATAGCAATAGGTCCCGTCTTCCAGGGCTACTGTATGTGAGGTTTTGCAGTTTTCAAATTCCACGATTTTACCGTCTTCGATCCGCTGCCTGAATTCTGGAATTTTGTTTGCCGCATTTGATACGCAGTAGCAGAAGGTGAGAAAAAATGGAAGCTTTTTTTCTTTGACTGCCCGGATCAGACCGGTGATTTCAACGTTGACAGTAGTCCCCACATAGGGATATGCCAGACTGCAAAAATAATCGAAGTGATCTTTTCGTTTGTAGGAAGCCATGTCAAGGTATTTGTAGTTCATATAAAATCCTCCTGTTTTGTGATCTTGTTTCTGTGCTTCTATACATTTCTGTTTAAAATAAATCTGCCGCAAACAGCCGATCATAACCCAAAGGATCATAATCAACTATTTGCGGCAGTTGGTAGAAACGCTCAACCATATTATGAGCTTATATAACCTAACTTCACAATAGCTTATAGTTGGTCTTTTGTCAATATGCCGCAGGCGTTTAATTAAGCGTCTGCGGCTTTCTTATTTTTATTGCTGAAAAGATGTGACAAACCGGGGAATTTCGACATGATTAAGAAAAGAGGTTATGAGGAGGGAGCGTATGAAGAGAAATACAGGATTAAGACCGGAGAGCATGGGTTCGGAGATCATAAGGACGGAGGGGCTGTCCAAATATTATGGAGATGGAGAGGCACTTGTAAAAAGCGTGGATCAAGTCAGTCTTTCCATACGGAAAGGGGAGATTACCGCCATAGTAGGAAAAAGCGGATCAGGAAAAACGACCCTTCTCCATATGATGGGAGGATTAGAGCCGCCGACAAAAGGAAGGGTCCTTCTGGACGGCAGTCCGCTTTATGAAATGAACGACAGCAGGAGGACGAAGTTCCGCCGGGAACGGATCGGATTCATATTCCAGAAATTCCAGCTGATACCGGATATGACCATTCGGTAGAATCTGCAGTTTTCCCTTGACGTGGCGGGAAAGAAGAAAGACAAGGCTTTTGAAGATGAACTGATCTCCATGCTGGATCTGGAGGACCGGCTGGGCTTCTATCCCCACCAGCTTTCCGGCGGGGGCCAGCAGCGGGCTGCTATCGCCAGGGCCCTGCTTTTAAAACCGGATTTGATCCTGGCAGATGAACCGACCGGAAATATTGACGAAGCTGCGGGACAGGAGCTTTTAAAATTTATTCTGCATTCCAATAAGAAATATGGACAGACCTTTGTCATCGTCACCCACGACATGGCGGCTGCGGGGATGGCCCGCCATATCATACGTCTGAAGGACGGGAAGGTTCAGCTGGACAGCGGAGAGGAAAACAGAGGGGATACGTATGAAGATTAGAAAAATGCTTGGATACAGCCTTCAGGGGGTTGTAAAAAGCGGCGCTTACCGGGTGTTTC
Organism: Lachnospiraceae bacterium; assembly: GCA_902363445.1. Classification (GTDB taxonomy): domain Bacteria; phylum Bacillota; class Clostridia; order Lachnospirales; family Lachnospiraceae; genus Lientehia. Next base: position 13,448 of record CABJAB010000008.1, on the reverse strand, counting down.
TTCTCGGAGTAACCCTTTGTATAGCGCTGCCTGTACTTTTTATAACTGTGACAGACAGCATGTTTTATACGGCGCAGGAAAAGAAAAAGGATTTATACGGAGAGTTCACAGACATTTATTATGGGAATGAAATAACAGAGAGCCTCGCTGGGACCGCGGCCCTGGAGGGAATGACCGACGGTGAGCTGGAAGGACTTCTGAATGGAAAAGAGATCCAAAAGATCCGGCGACTGGGAAATCTTTACAGCGCTGACTTGGCGTGCTGGAAAGAGCAGAGTCCGAATTTCCATGTGGATGAAGCGGAAAAGAGTCTGGAACAGATTTTTTTAAAGCGGAAGAAAAAGGAAGCGGATTATTATGGCGCAGGAGGTGCGACCGGTCTTTTGTCTGTAGGATATGCCGATGAAACGGCCAGAGAGCTGGGGCGCCTCAGGCTTAAGGCGGGAACTTGGCCGGGAGAGGGGGCGGTCGTAATAACGGAAAGCCTGCAGAAGGAATGGGAGGAGGAGCCTCAGCCTGGAGATCATGTGGAATGGAGGGGCAGGAGTTACCTTGTCTCAGGTATCCTTTATGACTACGGGATGCTGTGGGTGGAAAATGTAAACCAGACAGATGCTGACAGGCAGAGACCGGATTTGCTCTTTTCAGAGACGGATTTTAGAAAACTTTTGCAGGAAACCGCAGATATCCAAATATCCCATCGTACTCTTATGGAGCTGAGGGACGTCTTTTCTTCCGATATCTATATGGAGGACTACGCGTTGGTGCAGAACATGGCCATAAAAAGCGAACAGTTTTCCGTTCCGCCCTATCTCTTGTACCTGGTCTATATCTGTGCGGCTCTTTTGCTGATCCAGCTTTTACTCCTGGGACTTCCGAGACTAGAACAGAGAATGCGGCTGTACCGGCTTCTGGGAGTACCTGGAGCGAGTATCCCATTTCTGCTATATCTGGATCTTTTTTGGGTTTATATTTTGTCTTTACCCGTAGGGATCACAGCGGGAATCGGCGGGGCGTATCTGATATGCAATCTTGGAAGCAGGATGATTTCCATACCTTTTTTGTTCCGGGTGAGCGCGGCGGGAACGGCCGGGGCGGCGGCTGTAATCGGCGTACTTGTATTTTTGTCAGGTATCCTGCCGGCAGCACGGCTTTTTCGAACGGAGATCCTGGAAGGGCAGGCAATATCCTTCCGCCGCCGCAGAACACAAAAGCGTCTGATTGCCGGCGTGTTACTTGGTCTGCTTCTCATTTGTATCTTTTTTCTGCACGGCAGCGCCTTATGTTATCTGAAAGCAGATGAAAACAGAAATCTTTCTGTACCACTCTATGGGAAGATTTCCACGGACTATGATTATGAATTTCTGGCGAATACCATCAGCGATGATACATCCTATGTGGATGAGAACGGAAACTCTCTGAGTGTCAGCACATCAGGGCCCGATGATATTTATACCGTATATAACGAACCGTATCTGGGGATGAGTGAAGAGGATGTGGAGGCGCTTAGGAAAGAGGAAGGGATACAAAAAGTATTGGCATATAAAGAATGCAGCCAGCTTTATATGAAAGCGGACAGAGAGGATCCCTATCAGAAAGCGATGGAGGATGACATGCTGTCCAGCCAGACGATTTCTTTCGATGAGGAAATGGAAAGAATATACGGGCTTGACGGATCCTATCAGGAGATTAGGCTGCAGGGATATTCAGAGGAAGAGCTTCTGAACCTTGTCCCTTATGTGGAGGAGGGGGAGATCGATCTGGAGAAAATACGAATGGGCGAAGAGATAGTATTGATGGTCCCGAATATTCAGACAGAGATGTGGGAATATGACGACGGGACCGGACAAAAAAACAGTGCGATGTCAATTTCTTATCTGGAAAAAGGAGGTTATGATGGAAGCGAGGGTCAGTACAGCAACCAGTATTATCATGTGGGAGATACCATCGATGTCTTCCGCCTGTATTCGGAGAACCCGGAGCTTCGGGGAAAGGTGACGGCCGAAATCGCAGAAGATGAAGTAAAGAAGCAGGATTTCACATTTCGGATCGGCGCGGTCATCCGGTGCCGGGCGGGATGGTTTGAAGATACGATGCGCCCGGAACCGTTTTTTAACTTCCTGGGGCTTAACGATACCTTTGATGCGATCGGCCTTCCCAGCGCCTATACCCGCGTCCGGGTTTACGGAGTCAATGGAGAAGACGGAGGGACGCTTAAGCAGATCATGTATAAACTGAGCGGCAAGCTGTCGGAGATGCATTTGGATGACCGCCGGGGATTTATGGAGGAATACCGCCAGTATCGTCTTCTTTTATCGGTTCTCTCCACACTTCTGACAATACTTTCTGCTATAATGGGAACAGGTATGATAACAGGAAGGATGTTGATGCGGGTCAGAGAGGAACGGAAGCGCACGGGGCTTTATCAGATCGCGGGCTGTACCAGAAAGATGCTGTTCTGGTCACTCATCCGTTCGTTTATTGCTTTGGTGCCGGCCATGTGGGCGGTATCCATGCTGCTTGTCAGGATAAGCTCAGAATGTTTTTTCATGCTGGACGGATATTGGGGGTTTTGGCAGTGGATGAGGGTGCTCGGAGGAGCGGTGTTTCTGTCGTTTGCAGCTGTCATCATAGCGGCGCGGGCGTTTTTTAAGGACAGCATAAGCAGCCTGATCCGGCAGGAAGACTGAGGAAGGAATGGAACGTGAAGCGAAGCCAGGAAGAGCAGCAGTTCATGGAACTGCTTTTCAGCCAAAACTATAACCGGATATACCGGTACTGCTGCCTGAAGCTGGGAGCCTCCGGACAGGATGCGGAAGACTGTGCCATGGAAGTGTTTTTCCGGGCGTTTGGGAAGGTGGACAGGCTGATGGAGCATCCCTGCCCAGAGCGTTGGCTGTATGTGGCGGCGCGGAATGTCGCGCTGGAAACTTTGAGAAAGCAGGCGCGCAGAAGAGAATTTGAACAGGCAGACGACGGCGTTCTAAGCAGATATTCTGACGGCCTGGAAGATGTGGAAAAAAAGCTGGTCCGCGAAGATGAAAACAGGAAAACTCAGGGACTGGAGGAGGACCTGACAGCGTGTCTTAAACCAAAGGAACGGGAGCTTTACCGTTTTTTGGTGCTGGAGAAAAAGAATACGCGGCAGATTGCGGAAGCGTTGTCCATTTCCTATACGAGTGCTACCACAAAGGTTTACCGGCTGCGGAAAAAACTGAGAAAACAGTTGGAACAGATAGAGAAGAAGGGAGGCGGGCCATATGATAGATATCCAAATGAAAACGAATGAGGAAGTATTCATTGACAGATATTTAGAGGAAAGAGAATTTCTCCCGTCTCAGATGGACGAACTTGTGGAAGGGGAGCTTAAACGAAGAGGGGAGGGAACGCCGGCGCAATATACAAAAAAAGAGCTTAAGATGAAATGGGAGCTTTTGCTTTACCACAGAAAGACGAAACGGCTGCGGATCTGCAGATGTGTTCTTGCGGCCGCCTGTGTGTTTCTGACGGTGGGGCTGGCGGCATCCTTCCTGCATCCGGTCAAGGTACAGGGAAGCAGCCCATATGTGACATTCATTACCGGGGAGGGAAGGAGTGAAAATTACCGTATAAACTATAAAGAAATAGATCCTTCCTATGGGAGGACCTATGCTTATAAATCCTGGAGGGAGCTGGAGGCAGGGCTGGGATTTTCTCTGGTGAAACCGGAAGGGCAGGAGGTAACAAGATTGTATCTGGATTCCAGACCGGGAAGCAGTTTTTACAATGTGGCGGCGTATTTTGACAAAGAAGAACATCCGGTGTTTTCCAGCTATAATGCGTATTTTGTAAAAGAAGAAGAGGAGGCCTATGGATATTCCTATTCAGTCAGCCAGGATTGGGTATATTTGAGACGGGAGGACCTGGGAGGGAGAACTGTCACATTATACCGGTTAAACGGCACGGCCGGAGGGAAGGAAATCTACGGCGCTGCATTTTCGGAGGACGGCTTCCTCTATGTGCTCACATCGGGGGATTCTTCTCTGGAGACCTTTAAGACGGCTCTTTCCGCTCTGGTGAAATGAAAGCTCTGCTTTCCTGGTAATAATCGAGCCTTGACTGTATGGAAAAGCCGCAGCTTTTGTAGAGATGAAAAGCCGGAAGGTTGGATGTGGATACCTGGAGCAGGAGAAGGCATCCGGGAGGAAGCATTTGAAGCAGAGCGGACAGCGTCTCTTTTCCATACCCTTTCCGGCGAAAACGGGGCAGTATGCCAAAACCCATCAGATATGCCGCGCGCCCGCTCTTATCAATCGTTAAATGCAGCAGGCCAAGGAGTTCTCCCTGAGGACTCTGAAAAGAGGAAGCAGGCGATAAAATATAAGAGACCGTGTCCGCATCCTCCAGGATGGTGTCGATATAGGATTCTGTAAAAGGCCGGTCTTCATCAAACGCCTGCATGTGCAGCGAAATAAGCTGTTCCCGTTTGTCATGGCCGGATGAAGAAAGCTGAACAGACAGGGCGGAAGCCATGTCCGCGGCGGGAATCTCGGCCGCCATCATACATTCGGAATATGACAGCTTTAAATTCCGGTGTATGCAGAAGGAGACGGTGTCGGGGTCGCAGGACAGACACTGATAGAGAAAGGATACATTTCCGAACCGGATTTCTGCTTCCATACGGGCAGCTCGGAGAAGCTTGGAGAAATGTCCTTTTTTTCTGTGGAGAGGATGGGTAAAACCGGAAACCTCCGCGGTTTTCCAGTCAGGACAGAAAACAGACAAAAAGCTTATGAGGGTTTCTTCCATATAAAAAAGCAGAAAAAAAACATCCTCGTCTTCGGCGTCTGGTTCCGGAAGGACCAGGCTCAGAACGACAGCATTTCCAGAGGAAGCGTTTTCTGCAGAGGAGTTTTCTTGTACGCTTTCTGAACAGATGGTATGCAAAGCCGTCACCTGACGGCACTGAAGTTCATCGAGACTGTTGCAAAGAATATAAGGCATGGCAGTTTTCCTCCTACGAATTCATTCTATCACGAAGATGGGATAAAAGAAATCAGGAGGAGGGAATTTTTCAAAAAATTGAGGGCAGGTGTGGACAAGAAAAGAAGAAAAGAGTATAATGCCACTGATTGATTCTGGACAGACTGTTTAGAGAAGAGAGCGGAGGATAAAATTGAAGAAAAATGTAATGGGGCTCGCCAATGCCGGTATGGTGCTCACCGCGCTGATATGGGGATTCGCCTTTGTGGTGGTAAAAGATTCCGTGGATTTCATACCGCCTGTTTACATGCTGGCATTCCGGTTTACCATCGCGTTTGCCGGACTGGCAGTTGTATTTTGTAAAAAATTATTCAAAATCAGCAGAAGCGACTTATTTTGCGGCGGGATTCTGGGCATCCTGTTATTTATCAGCTATTTCTTTCAAACCGTCGCGATTCAATACACCACAGCCGGAAAAAACGCGTTTTTGACCACGATATATGTAGTGATCGTTCCATTTATTCATTGGTTCATCAATAAGAAAAGGCCGGACGGATATTGTATCGCCGCCGCGTTTTTGGCGATCGCCGGGATCGGACTCCTTTCCCTTCAGGGCAATCTGTCCATGAATATCGGTGATATTCTGACTATTATCTGTGGCTTTGGCTTTGCGTTCCACATGATTTATATCGACCGGTATACGGAGAAGCATGATCCTGTGGCCCTGACGATTCTTCAGATTGGAGTGGCAGCTCTTATTTCATGGGTTATGGCGCCTCTTTATGACGGGGCTTTTCCGGAAGCGGCTTTTTCCATGAAGATCGTGACTGGCATGCTTTATCTGGGGCTGGGGAGCACCATGATCGCATTTCTTCTGCAGAACGTGTGCCAGAAATATACGACGCCTTCTTCTGCGTCGCTGTTCCTTTCCCTGGAATCGGTATTTGGCGTGCTTTGCTCTTTGATTTTTCTGAAAGAGTATCTGACCGTCAGGATGGTGATAGGATGCTTGCTGATCTTTGCGGCTATCATCCTGGCTGAGACTAAGTTTTCTTTTTTAAAGGGAAACAGAAAAGACAAGGAAATGGAGATACAGGAGGAATGACGGAGGTCCGGAGCATACCTTGACGTATAGGAATAGAATTTGAAATTCCGGAATAGAATGGTCCGGAAAGTGGAGGAGACAATATGGCTGAAACAAAGACGATCAAAAAGAGAAACGAGATACCTTTTCCAGAAACCTGGGCGACGGAGGATATCTTTTCTTCTGATGCCGAATGGGAAGAAGCATTTATAGAAACGAAAACAGCGCTTTCTGATTATGAGAGGTTTAAAGGACACCTTGGGGAATCTGCTGAAATGCTTTACGGCTGCCTTAAATTTGATGAACAGATAAGCGAAGTGATGGATAAGATCTACAGTTATGCGCATTTGAGATCAGATGTGGATACGGGCGATCAGTTTTATCAGCAGATGGTAGGTCGGGCGGCCGGACTATGGGCGGCGGCTTCCGCGGCTTCTTCTTTTATTGCGGCTGAGATTCTGGCGATCGCGCCGGAGCGACTGACAGAGCTTAGGAAATCAAACGGGGCGGACAGGAGTTTTGACAGGCTTCTGGATTTAATACTCCGGGACCGGGCGCATACCAGAAGCCAGGAGGTGGAAGAGATTCTGGCAGACGCATCTGAAGTGACGATGGGGCCTTCTCAGATTTTTAAGATGTTCAATAATGCGGATACCCGGTTCCCGTCCGTACGGGATGAAGATGGGAATCTGGTGGAGCTGACCCATGGCCGTTATGTATCTTTTTTGGAGAGCAAGGACAGAAGCGTCCGTGAGGCTGCGTTTCATGCTATGTATGAGACATTCGGCCGTCACAGGAACACGCTGGCCGCCGCTTTTCAGGCCAATGCGAAACAGGCTTGTTTCTACGCGAAAGCCAGGAGATACAGCTCTGCGCGGGCATATTATCTGGCAGACGCCAATGTGCCGGAAGAGGTGTATGATACTCTGATAAGTACAGTGAGAGAGTTCATGCCGCTCATGTTCCGTTATGTGGCGCTCAGAAAACGAATGCTGGGACTGGAAGAGCTTCACATGTATGACCTTTATACTCCCATCGTGCCGGATGCGGAGAAAAGGGTTTCCTATGAGGAGGCAAAGAGCCTCATAGCAAATGCGCTGGAGCCCATGGGTCCTGAATATCTTCGGGTGTTTCAGGAGGGACTGGAGGGCCGGTGGATCGATTTCCGGGAGAATGAAGGAAAGAGGAGCGGGGCGTACTGCGGAGGTCCCTACGGCGTTCATCCCTTTATACTCATGTCTTACCAGGATACTTTGGATAATGTTTTTACCCTGGCACATGAAATGGGTCATGCCATGCATTCTTATTTTTCCAACAGCAGCCAGACCTTTACAAATTCTCAATATAAGATTTTCGTAGCGGAGGTCGCGTCTACCTGCAATGAGAATCTGCTGAACCGGTATTTACTGGAGCATGCTGCGGACAAAAAAGAACGTGCTTATATCCTGAATCATTTTTTGGACGGCTTTAAAGGCACTGTATTCCGCCAGACCATGTTTGCGGAGTTTGAGAAAATTGCTCACGAAAAAGCGCAGGAGGGAGAAGTCCTGACGGCTGATGTGCTTTGCAGCATATATAAAGAGCTGAATCAGGACTACTTTGGCAGCGGTATTGTGATTGACGACGAAATCGCTCTGGAATGGGCGAGAATCCCTCATTTCTACACTCCTTTTTATGTATATCAGTATGCGACGGGGTTTTCTGCCGCGGTCGCTCTTTCAGAGCGGATCCTGAACAAAGAAAAAGGGGCGGCGGAAGCTTACATGGGATTTTTAAAGGGCGGCTGCAGCAAGGACCCTATAGATTTATTGGCGGATGCCGGAGTGGATATGCGGACGCCGGAACCGATCAGAGCGGCCATGGCGGCATTTGAACGGGCGTTGGAAGAACTGGAAGAGCTGCTTTCTTGAAGGAGAGCCTCAGCACGTTCTGAGCAATTGTCCGATAAATGGAAATTTTGGAATTTTTAAGAAATTCTTTGCCTTTTCTCCAGGAATAACTGGATGGTTTTGTGATATAATGAATACACTCTATTATGACAGGATTAGAAATGGGGGGGTAGGGAGCTTGACTTTGTATGAGGCAGTATTTAACCGAAAATCGGTGAGGCATTATAAAATGGAGCCCCTGCCCCAGGAGCTGTTTAAAAATCTGAGGAAGTTTGAGCAGGGCCTTCGTCCTCTTTGGGGAAAACTTCGTTATAGTGTGGAATTGTTCAATGCCATGAATGGAGAAACCCGGATAAAGGGCCTTTTCAAGGTCAAAGCACCGTATTATCTGGTGCTGTTTTCGGAAACGGGAGAATATGCGATGGCCAACGCCGGTTATCTGATGGAGCAGATCGTTCTGTATTTGACCAGCAAAGGCATTGGCACCTGCTATCAGGGAAGCGCGAAAATTCCGGCCATGGACGGGCCGGAAGGGATGGAGCCGATGATGGTCCTGGCCTTTGGCTATGCAGACGGGAAACTGTACCGGGATTCCTTTCAGGCGAAAAGACTTCCGTTAAAGGAGCTGTGCGCGTTTAAAGAGGACTCTACAGAGGAGACCAGGCTGATGATGCAGGCGGCGCGTATGGCCCCCTCTGCCATGAACGGGCAGCCCTGGCGTTTTATGGTATATCAGAACAGGATTCATGTGTTTGCGAGGAAGGAGACGTTTCGGTTCAGCTCCAAGGCGGACTTTCTGGGGTTTGATATTGGCGTGATGCTGTATCATATCAGCCTGGCGGCGGAAGAGAACTGGAGGGACACGGAATTTTCCAGGATGGAGCAGATGGCTGCCCGGGAATTCAAAAACAACAAGTATTTTCTTACGGTTCTCCTGGTCTGAAGGAGAGAACGGACCGTTATCTCTGGAGATGAGTTGTTGTAGTTAAAAAAACAATAATAAAAATTCAAAAAACTGTTGACAAAGTGCCGCGGGCATAGTATTATATTACATGTCCGCTGGAGAACACAGGAAAAAAAACAGTGGAAAAGGAAAAAAATTACATATGCGCGAGTGGCTCAGTGGTGGAGTATCGCCTTGCCAAGGCGAGGGTCGCGGGTTCGAATCCCGTCTCGCGCTCTCAAAAAGTCTGATTTTATCAGGCTTCTTTTTTTTCGTGTTGCATTTCGTGTTGCATGAATTTAAAAAATTCTTTTTTGTTTTCCCTACTATCTTCCTTTTCATATAGAGTGAGCCATGCTTGATACTTGCTCTTGTCTATTTCATCCTCTTCTGGATTCATAATCTTTTCAAAGTAGTTATCAATTACGTCATCTACTTTCTCGCGTTCCTCAGAAAATGTCTGCATATATACTTTTTTCATCACCTGATCAGACTTCCATCCACCACGTTCTTTCGCGTATGTATCAGATATACGAAGAAGTGCCATGACAGAGGCGCTAAGATGCCGTAAATCGTGGAAAGTAATATGATCCATGCTATTCTCATCTTGCAGGCGAATCCAGCGGTGATAGAGGGCGCGGCCGCTGATAGGGACTAAAACGTCCCCTTCGACTTGATCTATCAGTTGCATGATATAGGGAGGGATTCGATGACGCCGGTTCCTGGCCGGGTTTTTCGCTTCATTTTTCCGAACGTTACCTTTGCCTACATCGACAACGACTTCTTTGATGGTTATGTAATTACCGGAAATGGATTTCGATTTTGTCAGTCCGCGAACTTCTGACATGGAGAATGAGAGCCACATTGCAAGTAATACCGGGAGTTCAATATTGGTCCCACGTACAATATTTAAGACCCTTTGTGCTGATGGAAGTTCAACTATGCGGAGGGAAGCGGAAGGCAATTCTATCGCACTATAGTTCAATTCAGGCTTGTATTTACGCAGGACAGCACTCACAAGCCCCCACTCATTCCTTAGACGCTTGGCGGAGATTGGCTTTTTTTCTTTTTTTCGTCCATTAGATGGCCGGCGTCCTTCGACATTAACAGCCTCTTGCAAAATCTTTATATCAATGTCCTTTAATCGGGTTGAAAGGAGATCCTGAAAACCGTTTTTCTGGATACACCGATAATCCTGGATCGTTGTAGGGGATCGTTTTAACAACTCGCGTGATTCAATATATTTGTCGATTGCCTCTGACAGAGTCAAGTTTCGATATTCATTAGGTTGTGACTGTTTTTCTTTGCTTACTTGAAAAAGTGCAGCGGCGGCTTCAGCTTCTTTTCTTCCGCGAGGGGAAGGATCATCCGATGTAAACGATTCATAGATTCTCTTATTTTTCCATTTTCCGGTTTTATTATCAAAGATTTTTTCGGTGTGGCTGTATGCTAAACACCGCCAGGAACCAGATGGAAGCTTTTTTGCTGTTGCCATAATATCATCCTCCTTTTTTGGGTATAAAAATAACAGCCAGCGACTATTGTTTCGCTTGCGTGGCTGCCCCGAAGATGATACAATGTAGGTGATTGATTTATGGCGTACCATCTTCGGATTGTATGCTTGCCGGTCTCTGTTGGCGCAGGGGCCGGTTTTTTAATAACATTTTTTACATGCTTCGTATCCCTGAGCTTCAGCTTCTGACTTACTCAGCTTTTTTGCGGTATCTGGATTCATTTTTCCGCAGTTTGGCTTATTATGATATTTACTTCCGGTAGCGGAAATCCATACCATTTGTTCCACAGGCTGCTGGGAGGGGGCCTCGGTAGTAATGATCTCACTACTGGCTTCCAGTGTGTTTTCAGTTTCCGGTTCAGTGGGTGCCTGAGTAGTCGCTTCTGTCTGTTCTAATGTAGCTGTCGTGGTGACAGGGAGCGTAGCTTCGGTCGTAGGAGCTTCTGTGGTGATTTGTTTCTGTGCGAATGACGGGCTACTGGTTGCTTCGTTTGTATTATTACAAGAAATCAGCGAGATGGCTATAATAATACAAACCAATAAAGTTAACGACTTCTTTTTCATACTCATTTCCTCCCATATCTTTTGATTCCCCATCCCAAAAGCATACCTGTCAGTCTTTTGTTACAGCCAGAGGCCGGTTTTTATTATTTAATTGGACCTTAATGATGTAATCATTCCCGTAACTTTTTGCAAATCATCTTTGTCGAGATATACAATGAGAATATCGTTTTTACAGGTAATTCTTAAAGGTGCGCGATTTGGCAACATTCCACTTGCAGAATCAGTAGAGACAACATCCGAATAAGTAAACTGTTTATATATACTATCAGAAAATGATTTGCTTACATAGCTTATCTGCTTGCTTGTAAGAATGAATACTCCAGTAGAGTTATTGTCTTTTAAATCCATTGATGTTTTTAGCGGACCTGAATATGGATTATTGGCCATCATGCAAGTAGAAGCGTAATATATATCTTCATCGCTTGTAATAAGTTCTTCTGCGGCTTCTATTGATTTTTTTGCAAATTTAAACTGAGAAAAATCACAAAAATTAATAGCTTCTTGTACCGAAGAATATTTCCTATACTTTACTACTTTAGGTTCTTCTTTTGTTGCAAATTCAACTGGACATCCGCAATCAGGACATGCTGCTATCCTCTCAGAAAACATTTTTCCACAATCTGGACATTTTACAAGTGCCATACTAAATCCCTCCTGTATTTTGATTTCCCCATCTCAAAAGTATATAATACTATACTCGGCAGATACTAAAGCCGAGGTGAATCCAAATTGAAAATCCAAGTAGAATATAAAATCCGTCAAATCCGTTTAAGCCACCGTTTAACTCTTGATAGGTTATCAGCCCTATCCGGGGTAAGCGTCACTGAAATAAACGATATAGAACGTGGCATTCGTGAGGCTACAGTGCCTACCATATGTATGATCGCCGTTGCTTTGGAAGTGGAAGTTTGTGATTTATTTATCTATTTTCCGGCATAACGGAAATCCGTAATTATTTTATTCCCCATCTCGTTGCATGAGTAAAGACCATAATATACCACTCGAATATGTGACTAAGAGCTTGATTTATTACTCGTTTGAGTGTATCATATAAGCAAGTTCTTTGCAAACATATGTTCGATAAATGAGATGGGGGTACTGCTTATGAATTATCGGGAAGAGATAACAAAATTACTGCAAAGGCCTTTGGAAGATTACATACTGAAATTGATTTATACTTTTATCAAAAGGCTATTGGACTAGGGACATTCCTAGTCCCTTTCTTTTGTTATCTTTTTTACTATCTTTTCCAATACTTCCCATTCGTCTACGGAGAGTTCTGCTAAGGCTTCGATAAACCTATGCCGGAAAGAATCTTCTTCATCTTTTAGTACGTCAGCAGCAAATTCGGCAATTTGTTCTCCCCGTGTCTTCTGTATAAACATTTCTCCGTTACCGGTACGAAGCCAATTTTCGTTTATGCCGTATTTTAATGAAATAATTGCAATTACTCTTTCAGATACAGCTTTTCTTCCATTTTCTATATCAGAAGCATGTCCTTGTGATATAGTCAGTTCTTTTGCTAGTTCTCCTTGTTTAATTTTTAATGCGTGTCTAATCTTTTTAAATCTTTCACACTGTTCTAATTCCAGTGCTGTCATTGTTTTTCACCTTCTCTCCATGTATTTATAGTATCATAAAGCTTATCGCATTGCAACAAAAATATTTTAAAAAAAATCATTTTATCCCTTGACAATGGTTGCCAGACGATATATAATTATCGCATAGCAACATAACGATGAGGTGAGTGATATGAAGAGAGAAAGGATTTTTGAAATCTGGCGATTGATGGTTGGTAGATGCCACAACCAAAATTGGAATAACTATTACACAAAAACGTATTACAGAGATAAAGGCATAACGGTTTGTGACGAATGGAGATTTGATTTTCAGAATTTCAAGGAATGGGCAATGTCGAATGGATATTCTGATACTTTATCAATAGATAGAATAAATCCAGATGGAAACTATGAACCATGTAATTGCAGGTGGATAACATTAGAAGAAAACAGAGCGAGAGCACGAAAAGGTACACACAAGCGAAGGAGCAATAAATGTAATCAAAATAAAGTTGGAAGGTATGAAGTTAGATATTCTTCAGTGTACGGATATTATCATACTGTCAAGTGTGGACTTATGTACCATGATGCAAAAGTGTTACAGGGAAAACTCGAAGTCGAGCATAGAAGTCCAGGCGGCTACTATTATAATGTTGTTAAAACGGAAAAGAGGTGATGACTTATATGTGTGAACGAGAAAAACAGTTGCTTGAATCTTTTGCTAAATCACTGCCTAAGATGAGCGAGTTTGAAAAGGGTTACTTTTTAGGAGTGGCAGAAAGTAAGGTTCAAGAAAAAAAGAGGAAAGAGAAACAGAAAAAAGATTCAGAAGAGACAGGATAGGGAGGTGATGAAGAAATGGAAGGGTTCTCTAACGCAATAAAAAATGAAGTTGAATCATTACGCAGCCAGATAAAAATTCTAAAGATATTAT
>CABJAB010000007.1 GCA_902363445.1 Lachnospiraceae bacterium | reverse complement strand
TTCCGTACTGCTCCAGGTATTTCTCCTCGATCCCTGCTTTTGCCGCGATCTCCGTTACCGGAGCCATTGTGCACTCCTGTGCGATCTCAATGTCACTTTTGAATCCCATAATTTTACCCTCCTAATATGTATATAAATATTTCTGCCCTTTTTGCCCCCGGCCGGCTAACCCTCCAGCTTATGAGAACAAAAAAGGACAACATTCAGAAACAAATGCTGCCCAGACGGTCGGCTCTTATATGGCCCCGATTCCACTGTGGTACTCCACAATTATCCGTCAGTAATCGGAACTTCGTTTTGATAGTTGTATACTAACACGTTGTTAAGCATTTGTCAAGCGTCTATTTTGATTCCCATACATCCCCTGGTCAAGAAATATCCGAAACAGGTTTTGGACACTCATTTAAGTGAGATTTTAACTAATATTCGGCAAACCAGACCTTTGAATACCTTTCAAACAAGCTTTCTTTATAGATCCGGAACTTCTGCCGGCGTTTAGATGGAGCTTGATTGGAGCTAATTAAAAATGATCCCAAAAAGTGTTTTTGCTTGTCTTTAATATGCTTTGCCCCAGTATACCATCGTCTTTGCAGGCTTTCCGCACACCGGACACACATCCGTGATCTGTTCCTGCTCAAACGGCATACAGCGTGAGGTCGCCGTGGTATCCTCTTTGATCTTGAGCTCGCATGCCTCGTCGCCGCACCACATCATTTTTACAAATCCCGGCTTCTCCGCCACGATCTTCTTGAACTCTTCATAATCCCTGGCCACATAGGTGTGCTCCTCCAAATGCTCCTTCGCACGCGCCAACATATCCTTCTGGATGCAGTCCAGGATCTCTTTTGCCTTTTCTGCCAGCTCATCCAATGATACCACAAGCTTTTCGCGGGTATCGCGGCGGACGATCACCGCCTGGTTCTGCTCCATATCCTTCGGACCGATCTCTACGCGGATGGGGATTCCTCTCATCTCCTGTTCACTGAATTTCCAGCCCGGGCTTTTGTCGGAATCATCCAGCTTCGCACGGATACCGGCCTCTTTCAGTACATCACGAAGAGAGGCCGCCTTTTCCATCACGCCCTCTTTTCTCTGAGAAATCGGGATCACCATTGCCTGCACCGGCGCGATCCTCGGAGGAAGCTTCAGTCCGCTGTCATCTCCATGCACCATAATAAGTGCTCCGATGATACGTGTAGACATGCCCCAGGATGTCTGATGCACGTACTGAAGCTGGTTCTGGCTGTCAGAATACTGAATATCAAAGGCCTTTGCAAATCCGTCGCCGAAATTATGGCTGGTCCCGGACTGAAGCGCCTTGCCATCGTGCATAAGCGCTTCAATGGTATAGGTGGAATGAGCGCCGGCAAACTTCTCTTTATCTGTCTTGCGTCCCTTTATTACCGGTATCGCCAATTCTTCTTCACAGAAATCCGCATAAACATTCAACATCTGAATGGTCCGAGCTTCCGCTTCTTCCTCTGTCGCGTGGGCCGTATGGCCTTCCTGCCATAGAAATTCAGCGGAACGCAGGAACGGGCGCGTCGTCTTTTCCCAGCGGACTACAGAACACCACTGGTTATAAAGCTTCGGCAGGTCTCTGTGGGACTGGATGATCCTGGAATAAAAATCGCAGAACAGAGTCTCAGAGGTCGGACGCACGCAAAGTCTCTCCGGCAGGGTCTCAAGACCTCCCTGGGTCACCCAGGCAACTTCCGGGGCAAAGCCTTCCACATGGTCCTTTTCCTTCTGCAGCAGGCTCTCCGGGATAAACATGGGCATATAGACATTCTCCACGCCAGTCTCCTTAAAGCGCCTGTCCAGCTCTTTCTGTATATTTTCCCAGATGGCATAACCGTTTGGCCGGATGATCATACATCCCCTGACATTGGAGTATTCTACCAGTTCTGCCTTTTTCACCACATCCGTATACCACTGAGCAAAATCTTCACCCATGGAAGTTATGGATTCTACTAATTTCTTTTCCTTTGCCATATCTCATTCTCCTTAAAATAAGTCTGGTGGACTTTCCTATGAAACAAAAAAGCCCCTTATTCCATATGGAACAAGGGGCCAAAATTCGGCGGTACCACCCTCATTAGCCGGAAACCGGCTATCTCTCTTCCCGATATCGCCGGGACCGCGCCATATTTTCATACGGGGCTCCAAGGCAGGTTCAACAGCTATGTCAGAAGGACCTTCCAGCTCCGGTCCTCTCTCTGGACTGACAGTCCGCTGTTTACTAACCCTCTTCAACGCCATGTTTCTATTATTCCGCAATTATAAAGCTATTCTAGGATACTTGAAAGTATTTGTCAAGCCGATGTTTCTTTTTCAAATTTAAGAAGTACTCCATCCAGCTCCATGCTCAGTTTGCCGGCTCCGTCTATGGTCACAGGCTGCGTATCCGTTCCCATGGTCAGGATATAGCGACCGTTCTCCCGGCCGTCCGCGGCCCAGGTTCCTTCTCCTGTTTTCCCCAGGATGTCCAGATAAAATTTACCTGTGTCATAGATTTCCAAACGCATCTGTGTGTTCATCATACCTCCGTACATCAGGAAATCACTGGCCGGCATCTCATATGTCCCAGTGGTCACTGTGGTCACGTTCCAGTTCCCCACCGCCGAAAAAACCGAATTGTCCTGCTGGCTCTTTGCGAGCTGCGCCTGGGTATATTCTTCTCTTTTTTCCCGAAGGACCTGTTCGATCTCCGGATAATCCCCGTCCAACGTATGGAGAGCGCCGTCCAGGACGACGACAGCCGCGTCATAGTTCTCGTCACTTCCCAAAGCGGCCTGCGCTTTGCCCAGAATATCCTCCTGATATTTCTGCCGGTAGTTTTCCAGCGCCCGGGACAGCTTCTCATTTCCCGGATTTTCCTTTAACGTATTCCGGAGCAGATCCAGCGCGCTGTAATAGTTTCCCTTTGCCGCATAGCTGTCCGCCTGATCGAGAACTGACTGAATGGCATATTTTTCCTGGCCGTCCTCCAGCTCTTCCAGCTTCTCCTGCAAATCCCGGTCGCCTGAAAGTATTTTCAAAGCTTCCTTCACCTGGACAATGGCAGTATCATAATCATTCAGCTCCGCCTGAGCCTGCGACTCATTCAGAACTTTATCTTTATATTTGGACTTAGCCGTTTCCAGACGGGCTCTGGCTTCCTCATATTTCCCATCCGCCTTTATCACTTCCGAAAACTTCTGTACGGCCCCGGCGTAATCTTCATCCTCCATACACGCTTCAGCTTCTTTAAAAGCCGTCCTTGAATCATTCAGCTCCCTGGTACTCTCCAGTGCCTTAACCACGCTGTCATCATCCCAGAATCCTGATATGGCTTTGAGATGCCGCCTCGCCGTCTGATAGTCCATGGATTCCGATATAAATTCAGTCTGAATCTCCTGGACCGCATCCCCTAAAATACCGGCGGCCTGCTGCTCCCGCCTCTCTTTTCCGGCAAAGTTCTTTTCATACAGGGCTTCCGCCCTGGTCCAGTCTCTGTCTTTCACGCTGGACTTCAGTTTACTCACAGGACCGGAAACCACAAAAAACAAAATCGCCGCTCCGATCAGCAGAGCTGCCGCCACAGCCGCCAGAATGATGATCCATAGTCTGGATTTCTTTTTCTCCGGCTGCTTTTTATGAACACCCGGCACTGATCCATAGGCCGGAGGCTCCTGGTTCCGCCCGCCGTGATAATCATATGTATTACCTGGCTGCGGACCGGCCCCTGCCTGACCGTATGCCCCTCCGGTATGCGGTCCTTCACGATGAGGATTCTCCGTATGGGGCTGAGCTCCCGCAGGTATTTCAAAAATCAGCTCATCCTCCATATTTTTCATGATCTTCTTTTCCAGGTTGGGAATCGAGTCTTCCGGATCCTGCACCGGCTCCGGCTGTTCTCCCGCGTCCGTCACTTCTTCCGCCGCTCCGGGATTCTCCGGTTCCGGCTCCTGGTATACCGGGCTTCCGCAATTCTCACAAAATTTATCATTTTCATTTAACTTCTGTCCGCAGTTACTGCAAAACATATAGTCTCCTTTCCGCACCTTCGCGCCGCAAAATTGGAAACGATTCACAATTATTATACCTTAGCCGCCTTCAGACTGTCAAACGAATTACAGGCCCGTTTGTTTTCAGGGTCCTGTCATGCCCGTATACCCTTTCCTCCGTACATCTCCGTAAGCTCTTTTATGACCATGAAACCAAACGGTCCCAATATGAACCCGGCCACTCCGAACAGCATCAGACCAATATACATGCTCATGAGCATTTCCAGCGGAGGGATCCCCATATGGCCTCCCATCATCTTGGCCTCCATCACTTCTCTCAGAAAATAACAGATGGCGTAGATTGCCGTCAGTCCGATGGCATAAGCCCAGTTGCCAAGAAGGACGGAAAAGATCGCCCACGGGATCAGGACCGTACCGGTACCGAATACCGGCAGCGCATCCAAAAGCCCGATCAGGACTCCAAGCAGCACCGCATAATTATTTCCCATCAGATAAAGCCCCGTGCCGCATACCAGACAAGTGAGGCCCATAATCAGGATCTGAGTGCGGAAAAACGCCTTGCCCACCCGGCTGAGGCATCCGGTAACGGTCGTGATTTCCTGCCGGAAGACAGAAATGTTCCGATACCTGCGGATTCTGTCCATAGAGGATACCATGAGCACACTTCCAATGGACACAATCGCCAGGAACGCGCCTCCTTCTATCACCCATTTCAGAACTGTCATAGAATTATCCATCACATACACGCCGGCCATATCACCCATACGGCTCATGATATTCTCACACTGAGTATATATAAACTCCAGAGAGGTCCCTTTCGCAAATCCCAGGGAATCGTCGCAGCGGCAGCACAGATCGTCCAGCCACCCGCAGAGGTATCTGGTATAGACCGGAAGCCTTCTGACCGCCATAAAAAGCTGTTCCAGAAAAAGACGCCCCAGAAAATACACGGCCGCCAGAAGCAGCGCTGAAAATACGGTCACCAGGAGAGACGCCCATATCCCTTCCTTCAAACGCAGTTTTTTATGGAGCCATCTGGAGCCCGGCCGCACCAGAAGCGCGACCCAGTACGCCGTTAAAAAAGGAATCACAAGAGGCAGTAGATATTTGAAAGAAATATATACTGCCGCAGTGATTCCTGTTACTAACAGGGCCTTTTTCTGTTTTTCACTTAATTTCCGCCCTTTGCCGTCCTGTCCCATCCAAATTTCCGCCCTTTTCGATGCCCGAGGGCATTTATTATACTGGGCTTAGTATAGGCAGAAGCAAAGGATTTATACGCCGTATTACATTTTAAACCGGTAGCCCACGCCCCATATGGTCTCGATATACTGAGGCTTGGCCGTATTGAACTCGATCTTCTCACGGATCTTCTTGATATGCACCGTCACGGTCGCGATATCTCCCACGGATTCCATATCCCAGATCTCCCGGAACAGCTCCTCCTTGGTGAACACATGGTTCGGATTCTGCGCGAGGAAAGTGAGCAGGTCAAATTCCTTCGTGGTGAAGTTCTTTTCTTCTCCGTTTATATATACTCGTCTCGCGGTCTTGTCTATCTTCAGGCCGCGGATTTCCACGATTTCATTTTCAGGCATCCCGCTCCCGATGAGCCTTTCATATCTGGCCAGATGCGCCTTCACCCTGGCCACCATCTCACTGGGACTGAAGGGCTTCGTGATATAGTCGTCCGCACCGAGGCCAAGCCCCCGGATCTTATCGATATCATCCTTTTTGGCAGAAACCATGAGTATGGGAGTGTTCTTTACCGCCCTTACCTGTTTGCAGATCTCGAATCCGTCCGTCCCGGGAAGCATCAGATCCAGGATCAGCAGATCAAAATCCTCCTTCAGGGCGCGGTCAAGCCCCTGGCTGCCGTCAGTCTCTATGTCCACGTCAAAACCGCTGAGCTCCAGATAATCTTTTTCCAGCTCCGCGATACTCTCTTCATCTTCTACGATCAAAATCCTACTCATGCACTACCTCCTGGTATTTTCTCAGCACAATGTGCATCACAGTTCCTATGGACTCCTTGCTGGTGGCCCAAATGCGTCCGCCGTGATCCTCTATGATCTTCCTCACGATGGACAGGCCGATGCCGCTTCCTCCCTTGGAAGAGTTCCTGGAAGAATCCGTCCGGTAAAACCGGTCAAAAATATTGGGCAGGTCCCTGGCTGCGATGCCCTTGCCGTTATCCTCAATCTCTATTTGTATAAAATCCCCGTCATCCTTGAGACGGATATTGATGATGCCTTTCTTTTTATCCAGATATTTTACGGAATTGCTGACAATATTGTTGATGACGCGCTTCAGCTGCTCCGCGTCGGCAATGATCATCACCGGCCCTTCCGTATAGTCAAAGAACCCCAGGTCGATGTTCCTGGACTCCAGCTCCAGCCCTATCTCTTCTACACAGTCCTCAAAATAGGCGTTTACATCGATCTTGGAAAAGGTGTACGGGATCTTATTGGTGTCGATCTTGGAATAAAACGTGAGTTCATCGATCAGCTTATCCATATCGTTGGCCTTGTTATATATGGTGCGGATATATTTATCCAGCTTCTCCGGAGAGGATGCCACCCCGTCCATAATGCCCTCCACATATCCCTTGATCGCTGTGATAGGAGTCTTAAGGTCATGGGAAATATTGCTGATAAGCTCTTTATTTTCCTTATCGTACTCCAGCTTCTCCTCCGCATTGTCTTTGAGTCTCTGGCGCATTTCCTCAAAGTCCAGGCAGAGCTGTCCAATCTCATCCTTCTCCTTGATCTTCAGCTCGTAATCCAGATTGCCTTCCTTGATCTCCTTCGTGGCTTTCTTAAGCTCCCCGAGAGGCCGGAGAATCGCCCGGTAGACCCACATGGTAAGAAGCGCTGAAATCATGATCAGCAGAATGAGCACCGCCAGCGTCATATCCCGGAACATGTTCTTGATCTGAGGAATCAGTTCTCCAACGGAGGTCACGATGAACACGCTTCCGCGGGTCCCGTCCGAAAAGGTCAGGTCCTGCTGCTTGATCAGCCTTTTGCTGTCACTGCTGAACACGCTTCCAGACTTGTTGTCGTTCCTTTCATCGCTGCTCCTGTAATCGGGCAGTTCTGTTTTTAGTTCTGCTTCGTCTCCGTCCGCGTTCCCGCTGAAAATGATCTCCTCACCCTTTCGGATGACCAGAAAGGAATATTTGCCGGCAAGCCTCTGGTTCAGCTCCTGCTGATAGTCGGCATCTTCAAACCGGTCCGGATCTTTGTTGGCGATCTCATAGATATCATGCTGTACATTCATGGTCAGAGAATTGAACACCTGAACAGAAGCTCCGGAATACATGTCTCCGACTCCGGTGATATCGTAATCCGATTTCAAGGTGCGCGCCTGAAAGCTCCCCAGCGCAAAAATACAAATATATACCATCGCAATGGGTACGAGAACGATAGTAAAAAAGGTGATCATCAATTTTGTTCTCAGCTTCACGTATCCTGCATCTCCCTTTTATCTGAATGGCAGTCAGGCATACCCTCTCCGCCTATGGTACATCATAACACATTCTGCCGCCCGGCGCTCATAAACTAATATAAACATTCTTAATTTTTCATAAAACAGCCTGTTTACGCGGCTTTCAGCTCCAAAGCCGTTCCGGATAAAGGCCCTTTTCCTTCAACTCCCGGACCGCTCTTACCACCGTTTCCTTGTCTTCTTTATAGGTAACTCCAAACCACTTGTCATGGGAATGAAGTACCTGGACCGAAGCCCTTCTCTCCTCGATCAGGCCGCCCACCACTGTGGGAATGAAGAACTCGCCCTTCATGGGGTTCTCCCGTAACGTCCGGTTCAGGAACGCAGGAAAACGAAGTTCCAGCTCTTTTAAAATACCTTTGCTGAACCCCCACAAATTCATGGATACCAAAGTCCCTTCCGGAATCTTCACGGTTTCTCCATTATCCTCCGCAAAAACAATATCAGTGCCTCTACGTTCGATGCGCGTCCTCTCCGTTATGGCCGTGAGCATGCCGTCCCTGTCCGTCTCACAGACGCCTCTCGCCACGCTGCCATGATCCGTAAGCGTATTTTCCACCTGATATCCCACCATGGCAAAGCGGTATTTGGAATCGTCCTCATAAGTCACCAGATAATCGTAGATCACCTGGAACGCTTCTCTCCCATAGTAATCATCTGCATTGATCACTGCAAAAGGGCCGTCCACTTCATTTCTGCAGCTCAAGATTGCGTGGCCGGTCCCCCAGGGCTTCA
Source organism: Lachnospiraceae bacterium (assembly GCA_902363445.1). Classification (GTDB taxonomy): domain Bacteria; phylum Bacillota; class Clostridia; order Lachnospirales; family Lachnospiraceae; genus Lientehia. The sequence goes on along the minus strand of CABJAB010000007.1, from coordinate 137,682 downwards.
CACGGCCGGCCGGCACTTCAAATCCCACGGGAATATCGTATAAATCCTGATAGACATAAGCGGTTTCCATCTGTCTTCCGATCCGGTTTCCCACCGCCGCCCGGAAATCCGGCTCGTTTTCCTTTTTTATGATAAATACCACTTTTTCAAATCCGGCCTGCTTCGCATCATATATAGAAAAATCCATGATGATATTTCCATACTCATCCACCGGGTCGATCTGCTTCAGCCCGCCGTAACGGCTGCCCATACCCGCGGCCATGATCACAAGTGCTGGTTTCTTCATTGTCATATTTTCCCTCTTTCGCATCGGCTGTTTGCCGTTTTTATTGCAGCTCCAGCTCTTTCATGAACCGGGGGCCAATCTGGATATATTTATTATCTCCGAGACAAATGAGCTTCTCGATACTGCCGTCCAAAGTCCCGTGATATTTCAGGATTCCCGACATATTATAGATCGAGCACTCCGCTTCCCGGTATAAGAGCACATGGTTTCCGGAAATTTCCGCGGTGTCATATTCCATGTCAAAGGCCTTCCGGAATGCCAGCTTGCCCGAACTTCCATAGACCGTCAGCTCTTTATCCCCATTTTCATTTTTTACGATCATTCCTGCATACTTGTCCGAATAAAAGATACTGGAAATCTCGCCTTCCACATCAACCTGCTGCAAAAGCTCCGGCTTTACCGTGTTTTCAAGGGAGTAGAAGCACAGACGGTCCTGGGCAAACGCACAGGCATACCGGTCGTCCAGAAACTGCACTTTCGCTACCATATTCGCGCCATATTCCTTAAAGCCTCCCACCAAACGGTCTTTTACATTCTGACCTTCCTCGTCGAAATTATAAAATACCACCTGATTCTGCATGATTCCCTGATCCAGATAAACATAAGAAACCATCAAAAGCATCCCGTTAGGAGAAATACTCAGATCGATGGGATATCCATTTCCTGCCAGCGTCGTCTGCACTTCTATTTTCAGCTTCGTGCCAGACTTATCATAAAACGCGATAAAGTTGCTTTTGCTGTCTTCCAGAATCGCCACAGTCACGCCGGTGGAAGAAACCGCCACTTTGGAAATGGGCAGCGTAGTCGTCACCACTCCCTGGCACCCGCTTTTATCACAGATGTATATGGAATATCCATTCTTGTCCGCGATCGCCACATAGTCCCCGCTGGTGCGGGCAAACGGAGATTTCATTTCAAACGCCTGGTTCCACAGCTCTTCTCCCCGCCGGTCGATATAAGAGGCTCCATCGCGGGTATATTTCACCACATTTTCCCCATATGCCTCATAACCGGAAAAGCTTCCTTCACTCAGCTCCTTTTCCCACTTGGCGCTGAATTTCTGGTATTGGTGATGCGTCTGGTAATAGTGATACCCAAAAAGTCCGGCTGCGATCACGACGATCAATAAAACCGTGATCACTACCCGGAATTGCCTATGTTTTTTTATATCTTCCTGGAGATCCTCGTCCAGTTCCAGGTTCTCGCTGTCAATGATACCCTCGCGCAGCTGCCGTTTTCTGTTTTCTCTGTCTCTTTTGTTTTCCATTTCAAGCTTCCTTACCTGTTTTCTAGATTCTAATTATACAATAAACAAGCCATAATAGCACTACTTAAAATCAGATTCCTGGTATTTTTCATTTTATATCCCTCTATTCTTTTTCGGGAAGCTTGAGTGTTTGTCCTTCGAAAATAAAGTCCGCATTGTCCATACCGTTGAGTGAGCAAATCTCTGATACGAGAGACGCGCTGGTATCTCCGTAGATTTCCACGCAGATTTTATTCAGAGTATCTCCGCTCTGCACCACATATTCCCGGTAAACAGGCGCCTCCGCCGCTTGTCCTTCCGACTCGGCAGCCGTCGTCTTCGCGGCCGTCGTTTCTTCCGCGGTCGTCTCCGCGCTTCCGGACTCAGCAGGAGTCTGGGAGGTCTGTCCATCTGCCCCGGCCGTGGAAGATCCCGTCACAGTCTCACTGCCGGATGTCGCTTCAGAAGGGTATACGTTGCCCGGCACTTCGCTCACCACTGCCTGTCCGCTCTCTTCTTTTCCCTCCGTGGACCCGGCAGCCGAAGTCGTCTCCTCCACAATGCTGTCTTTTCCGGCAAACACAGCCAGGACATCTTTCACGCCCTGCATTTTATCATACTTATACCAGGCGGCCATGCCAAATCCGGCGCCGCACAAAAGGGCCGCCACACTGACCGTCCTTAAAAACCGGGAAACTCCCGTCCCCGGCGCCTGTTTCTTATTCTTATTCTGACCGGCATTTTCTTTCTCCTGGGAGTCAGCGGTCATTTTAACTGCTTGTCCCTCTTTTCCCTGCTTGGTTTCCATGATCGTGCGGAACTGTCTAGCCGCCTGGTCAGAGACTCCTCTGGACGCCGGTGTCAGCGCGAATTCCGTCTTTCTGGACGGTTCCAGTGAAATCATATATTCCTGCATCTGTTCGTTGCGCTCGTAATATATGTAGTAGCCTTTCAGGCGGTGCGCTCCGTGAAAATCAAACCGGTAGACTGATTCTTCCTCCCGGCTTCCGTCATACAGGAAAAGTACCTGATTTTGACTTTTAAAGTTTTCATTGTGGCTTTTCTGCAGATTATAAAGATCTGTCAGGCCGCTGTCCCCGCTGCATAAAAACCAGCCGCAGATTTCCACGTCTTTAAAGCAGGTCTCTGCCTGCTCATACACTCCGTTCCATGCCGAAGCCGTCATGACGATCCGGTCATCCTCTATTTCATAATCCTTCACCAGCACGGCTCCCCGGACAAACAGGCAGGGGATGTCCTGCTCCTTTGCCTGCTGTCCCAAAAAGACGCCGATGCAGGTGTCGTTCCGCTTTTTCATCTTTTCAATAAAGGTCGCCACATAATCTTCCATATATAGGTGGAGGTCATGCTCTATATCACCAATTTGCCTGATATTTCTGGGTATTTCCATATTCCATGTCCCTTTCTGTATCCGTGGGCCCGGCGCATCCGATTCCTGCACAAATGCAGTCTGCCAGCTCCATCACTATAGAAAGGCGGGTGTTTTGCAGAAGCGGTTCAAAGTTTCCGCCATATCCCACGATCCCCGTGATGAAAATATCACCAACGGACATCAGGTTCTTACTCACCCCCAGCCCCGGCCGAATGGCGCCGCGCCCCAGCGTAATATATCCCACATGTTCATATTTTCCTACCGAGGCATCCACCGCCACAATGATGGAATCCTGATAATACTGCCGTATCATCTCCATGGTCTCACTCAAATTGATCGCGTGGATGGGCTGTGTCAACGTTCCAAATACCCGGTATTCTTCTCCCTTCGTCTTTTTCAGCTTGTAGCCTACCAAAGGCCCAAGGCTGTCTCCTGTGGAGCGGTCGCTCCCTATGCAAAGAAACAAAATATTTTCTTTTCTCGTATTTTTCTTTACTTCTAACACTAATTTTTGTAACTGGCCTCCAAATAAGTCCGGAGAAAACCACTTCCCGGCTTTATGGTAATAAATTTGTCTGTTCATAATATCACCGTTTCTTTTATCCCCTCAGAAGGGACTTTTAGTTTTGTCTGGATTATTGCCCAATTTCTGGAATATAAACCAGATATTTAACTAAATATAAACCGGCCGATATTATAACTGTATGGAACCGCACCAGAAGCCGAAGTTTTCTTCCCGGCGGCCTGTGGCCTTTTTAAAATCCGGAAGCCCAAACATGGATGCCATGAACTTTTCCTGGGGCTTGAAAATCCCGGGTACGCCCAAAATGTACTGATATTCTGTCTGGAATTTTTCCCGTCTCACCCGTTTTCTTCTGGCCAGAATCAGATATCGGTATTGATAATATCCGTGAAGGACAAAACTATTGTTGCCGTAAGGCCAGTTTTCTTTAGGCAGTCTCCCGATATCCTGAAGATGGATCTGAAGCACTTCCCAGCCCTCTTCTGCCAGGATCCGTTTTCTCGGAAGCACCTTTTTCAGGCAGTCCCACAGAGGCAGCTCCATAAAGCCTTCCCTGTAATAAAAATCATCTGGCATCCGTCCGCTGAACGTATCGCTCTGCTCCTCATCCTGGTCCGAAGCCTTCTGCTCGTTTTCTGTCTGTATGAACGGCTTTTTTTCGTCCTCTCGTTCCAGTGCAGGCGAGTCATCGGCATACGTCTCCAAAAGCTCGGATACTTCCGCGGAAACGGCCGCTTCCGTCTCGGCTTCCGCAACTGCGGTCATTTCTACCTCATCTTCCGGCTCTGGTTCCGCGGAATCTGCTGTTTCCAGCCTCGCTTCCTCCAGTTCCGTTTCTCCCAGCTCCGGCTCTTCCGGTCCCGGCTCTTCCAATCTCGGTTCTTCTGGCCTCAGATCTTCCGATTCCGTTTCTTCCGCTCCTGCCTCCTCTGGTCCTTCGCTCTCAGGCCCTGCTGTCAAAAGTTCCGTTTCTCCCAGCTCTTTTTCTTCCGGAGATTCCGGATCCATACCAGAAAGAAAGTCTGCCTCTTCCTCTTCCGGCCTATGGTCATCCTCCTGATCGTCCGGCTGCCTTCCCGCGGCTTCCGCGGCTTTCAGCAGCAGTCCTTGTCCGCCTCTCCAATTTTCTCCCGCCACAGGTGCTTCCCGCAGGCTGGATATATGTATAATGGCGTCATCCCAAGTGGTCAGATAGGATTTCCTCGCGCTGGCCTGGCTCCGCAGGTACAGGCCTCTGACAAAGTCAAGTCCGAAACCGCTTCCGCTCAGGTCGTCTTCCTGCTTTCCGAATACGGCTTCTCCGACTCCGTTTCTCACCGGGATCCGTCCCAAAGGCACCAGCAATAAGCTATCGGACAGATTCCCATAACCATACAGATTCAATTCCCGGCCGCTGCATTCATAAGCTCCTTTAATACTGACGCTGATCCTGCATTGTCCGCCCCTTGCCTCAATTTTGGCAAAGCCCACATTTTTTGTCTTCATATCGCCTTCATAGGCATATATATATGAGATAAAACGTCTATATTCTGCCACACTACCACTCCTTCCTCTCTATTTTATGCGGGAAATCTGGAAGATATGACTATTTCAAGAAAAAACATGAAATTAAAAAACCGTACCGGTTTCTCCCCGGCACGGCTCTTCAAATTCCTGTTTATTCAGTTTCTCCCCTCGCCAAGCTCCGATAAAAGATTGCTGAGCCCGGCAAACTGCTCCAACGTGAGCGCCTCTCCCCGCACTGTGGGAGAAAGACCCATGGCCCTTATGACCCCCGCAATCTCTTCCTTCGAAAAGATAAGCTCCGATGAATTACTCCATCCATTCTGAAGAGTTTTTCTCCTCTGGTTAAAGGAAGCGCGAATCAGCCGGAACAACAGCTTCTCATCCTTCACCTGCACAGCCGGCTCCCGGTGGCGTGTCAGGCGGATGACCGCCGACCCTACCTTTGGCCTGGGCATAAAGCAGTTCGGCGGTACGTTGGCCACAATATATGGCTCCGCGTAATACTGGACCGCCAAGGACAGCGCGCCGTAATCCTTACTCCCCGGCCCTGTCTGCATCCGATCGGCAACCTCTTTCTGCACCATGATCGTGATGTTGTCGACCGGCACATGGCTCTCGAACAGTCCCATGATAATCGGCGTCGTGATATAATAAGGCAGATTGGCCACCACCTTGATGGGCCGCCCTCCATTTTCTTCCTCCGCCAGCTTTGCCACATCCACCTTCAGGATATCCTCATTGATGACCGTAACATTTTCATAGCCGGCCAGAGTCTCCTCCAGGATCGGTATCAGGTTCCGGTCTATTTCCACCGCGCAGACAGCCCTCGCCGTCTCCGCCAGGTACTGGGTCATGGTACCGATCCCCGGCCCGATCTCCAGCACAAAATCCTCTTTCGTGACTCCCGCGGCCCGGATGATCTTATCCAGCACATGAGTGTCAATAAGAAAATTTTGCCCAAACCTTTTTTGAAAGGCAAACTCGTATTTCTGGATGATTTCTATGGTATTCTTGGGATTCCCCAGATTCGCCATGGGATTTTTTCCTTTCTCATTCAGTGTCCAGGCGGTAGAACCGGCAGGCATTCTCATAGGTGACCCTTTCCACGGTCTCTTCCGAAATCCCCTTAAGCTCCGCGACTGCCTTTACCACGAAGTGAAGATTTAGCGAGCTGTTCCGTTTCCCCCGGTTCGGCACCGGAGAAAGATACGGACAGTCTGTCTCCAAAAGCATACGGTCCAGAGGCATATACTTCACCACCTCTTTCAGCTTTTTTCCGTTGGAAAAGGTGATCACGCCGCCGATTCCCAAATAATAGCCCCAATCCAGGAATTTTCCGGCCATCTCCGGCCCGTAGGAAAAACAGTGAATCACCCCCTGCATCTGCGCCGCTCCCGATGCCTTCATGATATCATAGGTATCCTGAGCCGCTTCCCTGCTGTGGATGACTACCGGCATCTTCTTTTCTCGGGCAAGAAGAAGCTGGCGTTCAAACCACTTTTTCTGTACCGGCCTCCCCGGTTCATCCCAATGGTAATCCAGCCCGATCTCTCCCAATGCCACCACCTTCGGCGTCTGAAGCGCTTCCTCAATATAGGAAAAATTGGCCTCTGTCAGCTCTCCGGTATCACTGGGATGGACGCCGGCCGCGGCGAAAAGAAATGGATACCGCTCCGCAAGCGCTATGGCCTTCTTCGTCGTCTCCAGACTCGCCCCTATGTTGACCACCCGGCCGATCCCCCCTGCTCTCAGGGAAGCAAGTACCTCATCCCGGTCTTCGTCAAAAGCCTCATCATCGTAATGAGCATGGCTGTCAAAAATCATGGTTCACTCCATTTCTACGGCATCCCTCGTCATACCCGGATGATATCTCCCTTTAAACCCGGATAAAAATCTTCTCCGCTGTCCGGATGGGTCAAGACCCATTTATTTTTCATGCAGAGCAGCTTGTCCTCTTCTGTCTGCATCTGGTTTTTCTTTTCACTGGGCACGTTAGTCCCTTCCGGCAGCACAATGATGCACTGGAATACGCCGTCTCCGGCGCTGCAGGGCGCATAATGAAGCGTGCTGCTGTAAAGAAGGACGGCGGTTCCGGCAGGCACCAGAAATGCCTCCGCATTGGACAGGTCAAACGTTGTCATGGTGTCCATATCCCCGCGGCTTCCAACGACCACGATCATATCCGTCACCGCAATATCCAGCTCTTCGCCTCTGTGATATTCCATCGTATCCGCTTTATGATTCTTTCCGTTGCAGTAACCAATCTGAATCGGCATCTCTCCGTAGATCTGACGGCTGATGGTCTCATAAATCTCCATTTCCTCGGCCTCTTTCACAGAAGGCTCATAAATTACCTCATCAGGGGCCGGCGTCGTTTTCGCCCAGTCCACCAATCCGGAAAAATCCATTCCTTCCACTATCGCGCCATACTTTTTAAATCCCTTATCTGTTACTTTTTTGATTTCCATATTACCCTCTCCTTTTACTCATTTTATTATTCTGGAAGGAGTTTTGCCGCCTTCCTGAAACGCCTGCGCGTTTTTCCCCAATTTTCTTCCGCCGCCGGGACGGAAAATACCGGACACTCTTCTTTCCAGTGATGCCCGGCATTCATATACCTTAATGCACGAAGTATACCTTGACGCACGGAGTGCGCTCGCCCGTAGGGCATGTATTAAGGGGTGCCCTTGGGTATACCCAATGGCATCCCGCTTTAACAGATTTCTGCTCCGGAGGGCATGTCTTTCTCCGGCCTCATCAGTGCCAGATTGCCTTCCGCATCCTCCGCACAGAGCAGCATTCCCTCCGAAAGGATGCCTGCCAGCTTCGCCGGCTTCAGATTAGTCACCACCATGACCTTTTTGCCCACCATCTCTTCCGGCGTATAAGAACCTTTTATACCGGATACGATCTGACGCACCTGGCTGCCGACTTTCACCTGAGAGCAAAGGAGCTTCTTGGATTTTTTCACCGCTTCGCAGGCAATGATCTCTCCCACCTGGAACTGGAGCTTTCCAAAATCATCAATGGTCACCTCCGGCTTAGCTTCCATATCTATACCGGCTTCATCGTCCTTTTCTTCCTTACCGGCGGTTTTTCCAAACCTCTCAGCCACATCTGCCAGTACCTCGTTCACATCCAGACGAGCAAAGAGTATCTCCGGCTTCTCCACCACTTTATTTCCGGAAGGATACCGACCGAATTTCTTCATATCCTCCAGGCTGCGTTTGCTTCCGTTCACCTGCTCCAGTATCTTCTTCGAGGTGGAAGGCATGAAAGATTCCAAAAGGCTTGCTCCGATGCATATGCTTTCCACCAGATTGTAGAGCACAGTCTCCAGCCTTGACTTCTTGGACTCATCCTTGGCCAAAGCCCAAGGCATAGTCTCATCTATATATTTATTACAGCGTTTGAACATGGAAAAAATCTCGCTGATGGCATCCGCCACCCGCAGCTCGTTCATCTTCGCTTCTACTTTTCCCGCCGTTTCCAGAACTACCGCTTTTAATTCCCCGTCTACCGGCTCAGAGGTTTCGGAATCCTTTACCACTCCGCCGAAATATTTATTGGACATGGAAATCGTCCTGTTCACCAGGTTACCCAGTGTATTAGCCAGATCGGAATTCAGACGTTCGACCATCAGCTCCCAGGAAATCACGCCGTCGTTGTCAAAGGGCATCTCATGGAGCACGAAATAGCGTACCGCGTCCACCCCGAAATAATCCACCAGATCATCGGCATAGAGTACGTTGCCTTTTGACTTGCTCATCTTCCCGTCGCCCTGAAGCAGCCAGGGATGACCAAATATCTGCTTAGGAAGCGGCAGATCCAAAGCCATCAGGAATATGGGCCAGTAGATAGTATGGAACCGGATGATATCCTTTCCGATAAGGTGCAGATTCGCGGGCCAGCACTTGTCAAACTGTCCGCTGCTTGTCCCGCCGCACTCATAGCCAATTCCTGTGATATAGTTGGTCAGCGCATCCAGCCATACGTAGATCACATGCTTCGGGTCAAAGTCGACCGGGATGCCCCATTTAAAGGAGGTCCTGGAAACGCACAGATCCTGGAGCCCCGGAAGCAGGAAGTTGTTCATCATCTCATTTTTCCTGGAAACCGGCTGGATGAACTCCGGATGCTCATTGATATACTCAATCAGCTTGGGAGCATACTTACTCATTTTGAAAAAGTATGCCTCTTCCTTGGCCGGCTGCACCTCTCTCCCGCAGTCGGGACACTTCCCGTCCACCAACTGAGATTCCGTAAAGAAGGATTCACAGGGAGTACAGTATAACCCCTCATAATATCCTTTATAAATATCGCCCTGCTCATATAATTTCCTGAATATTTTCTGTACCTGCGCCTCATGGTCCGCGTCTGTGGTACGGATAAATTTATCATAGGAGGTATCCATCAAATCCCAGATCCTCTTTATCTCGCCGGCCACATTGTCCACAAATTCCTTCGGAGTGATGCCGGCTTCCTGGGCTTTCAGCTCGATCTTCTGCCCATGCTCGTCCGTCCCGGTCTGGAAAAATACATCATATCCCTGTTCCCTTTTATACCGGGCGATACTGTCCGCCAGGACAATCTCATAGGTATTGCCGATATGCGGCTTGCCCGAGGTATAGGCAATGGCCGTAGTCATATAATAAGGTGTTTTCGCCATCTTTGTCCCTCCATTAAAATAAAACTGTTCTGAAATTCGATTATAGTATATTTAAATCCCAAAGTAAAGGGAATAATTGGACATTTGCCTGCACAGCCTATATACTAGAAAGTACAATACTAATTTGGACACCAGATGAATATCTTAAAGAAGATACCACATCCGTGGGGAGGTAATATATGAAGAAACGGCTTACCCGCCTGCTCGCCCTTTTGCTGGCTGTCGTCCTGATGCTGAGCAGCTGCGCGTCCGGAGCAGAAAAAAACACCACTCAAAGCAGTTCTGAAAACACATCTGAAAACAGTGACTCTTCCGGTTCCCAAACATATGACGAGTCGGAGCATAAAAAATTCCTGGATTTTACCAAACAGCAATTCCTGGATTCTGTCGCTTCCGACACGGTAAATCTGCACTATACTCTGGCTGATCCAAAAGCTTATGGAATCACGGATTATGAAGTCTCACTCGGCTCTCTGAATAAAGAATCCATTGAAAAGAGCTATCAGGATATGCAGGCTGTCCTGTCAGAGCTTACATCATTCAACTATGCGGCGCTTCCTGCGGAAGACCAGCTCACCTACGATGTGCTGAAGGATTACCTGAAGACCTCCATAGAAGGAAAGAATTTTCCTTATTATGAAGACTACCTGACGCCGATCATGGGTCTGCACGGCAACCTTCCCACCGTCATGGCAGAATATGCCTTCCGCACAGAGCGGGATATTGAGGACTACCTAAAGCTTCTGGAACTCATCCCTCCTTATCTGGATGAAGTCATCTCCTACGAAAAGACAAGGGCTAAAAAAGGCATGGTCATGCCTTCCTCCTCCATCGATGAGGTCATAAGTGCATGCCAGGATTTTATCGGCAGCACAGAGGACAATGTGATGATCTCCACTTTCAATGACCGCATCGATTCATTTGAAGGTCTGTCAGATTCACAGAAAACGAAGTATAAAGAACAGAACGCGGCCACAGTCAGCTCCCAAATCTTTCCTGCCTATGAAAAGATCATCCTCTGCCTGAAAGAAATAAAAGGCACTGGAAGCAATTTACAAGGGATCTGCTACTATCCCGAGGGCAAGAAATATTACAGCTATCTTCTAAAGAGTCTTGTGGGCTCAGGCCATACGCCGGAGGAGCTGGTGTCCCTTATAGAAGAACGTCTGGATACTCAGATGACCACCATGTTTCTCCTCCTGTCAAAGTCCCCTGAGCTGTCGGAGAGCTTCGGAAATTATACGGAGGAAAACAGGACGCCGGAAGAGATCCTGAACACTCTGAAGGGAAAGATCTCCGAAGATTATCCCGCCCTGCCGGCCGATGTACAGTATCAGATCAAATATGTCCACGAATCCATGGAAGCGAGCTCGAGTCCGGCATTTTATATGATACCGCCCATCGATGACCTGAAGGAGAACACCATCTATATCAATAAGAGCAGCACAAACGGCGGCTCCCTTTTCTCCACTCTCGCCCACGAAGGATATCCCGGCCATCTGTACCAGACGGTATACGCTTCCACCGTATTGACTGACCCGCTTAGGCACATCCTGAATTTTCAGGGATATTCCGAGGGATGGGGCCTGTATGTGGAGCATGAATCCTATGCCCTGAACGATGCGCTGACTTCCGAATCCGAGGACTTGGCCACCCTGTATTCTCTTAACTCTTCCGTTTCTCTGGGCGTTCACGCGATGCTGGATCTGAAGATCAACTATGAAGGCTGGAATCAGGAACAGGCCGGAGAATATATCGAGACCTATTTTGGAAAGCAGGATCCCAGTAACCTGGAAACCATCTATAACACCATTGTGAGTGAACCCGCTTATTATCTGAAATACTATGTGGGATATCTGGAGATCCTTCTCCTGAGAGAAAAAGCGGAGGCTCGTCTGGAAAGTCAGTTCAGCCTCAAGGAATTCCACAAATTCCTGCTGGATATAGGCCCCTGCTCCTTCACTACCATAGACGATTATATGGAAACGTGGATGGAAAATCAGCTGGCGTCCTGAACCTGACACAAAATCCCCGCGGATCCTGCTTCCTGCAGAACCCGCGGGGATTGTTTATTTTCTTTCATCTGATCCAAAGCTCCGGTCCATGCTTTTTCAGCCATTTTACGGCTATTTTATAATCCGGGAAGATCCTGGAGACCTCATAGTAAAACCGGCTTGAATGATTCATTTCCTTTCTGTGGGCCAATTCATGGACAATGACATACTCGCGTATGAACTCCGGCGCCAGCATAAGCCTCCAATTAAAATTCAAGTTCCCTGCCAAACTGCAGCTTCCCCACCGTGTCTTCTGCTCCCGGATGGTGATCCTCCCATAAGTGACCTTCATGATCTCCGCATATTCCTCCGTCCTTTTGCGGAAATAAAGTTTTGCTTTCTCCCTGATAGTTTGTTTCTCATCGTCTGAGAACCGCTGAACCTGTTCGTCGTCTAGTCTTCTGTACCGTTCCCGGTCCTCCAGTTTCTTATGGACCCATCCGGATTTCTTTTGCAAAAAGCTCTCCAGGAAACTCTCCGGGCAGCCCTCCGGCGCCCGAAGTATCACATTTCCATCCGCAGTAACCTGAAGTGAGACCGTATTTCTTTTGCTGTATATCACTTTATAAGGAAATAGCGCCTCCATAAAAGTCCCTCCGTCCATGACTATTCCTCTGTGCTCTGGCTGCTCTGCTGCCTTTCGGTTTCTCCGCCTCTCATGCCGCCTCCGTTTCCGCGGCCTCCCATGCCTCCCATAACTCCGGCGCTCGCTAAAGCCCCACTGTCATCCACCGTGGTAACAGAACCGTTTACTGTAATATCACATAGCTTTGTATCCCCGCTGTACAAAGTAAACGTCTCTCCTTCGGTGATGGATTCTGCGCTGAACTGGATACTTGCGTAATCCTTATCCGGTTCAAACTCCGCCAGGACATCTCCGGCACTGTTTGCCAGCGCAGCCCGTGTTCCAGCGACCTGAGTTTCTGAATAGATCACCACGATCGTATTCTGGGTGGACTCTGTCCCCGGGGTCTGAAGCATGCCGGTACTGCCGGCTAAGGCCAGCTTGCCTCCGCTGATCAGGAAGTCAGAATCATAATCCAGTGCGCCGTCCCCATCACTGACCGGCCCGCTGACATATACTTCACCGCCGCTCATCTCTATGGAGCCGTTGGAATCCAGTCCGTCACCGCCGGCATTCACTTTCAGTATTCCTCCGGTGATAGATATCAGATAACTGCTTCCGCTTTTAAAACTGTCCCGTCCAAAACCTCCTGCAGCCGTTCCGGAGCTGTCATTCCCTCCAGCGGCATTTACTCCGTCATCACTGGCGGTCAGCTCAATATTCCCTCCGCTGACTATGACAGTCACTCCTTCCAATCCCTCATAGCACTCCGTGATCACGATATCGCCTCCGCTGACCGTAAGCGTCCCGTCGGCATGCATTCCATCGTCTCCTGTAGCAATCGTAACAGTCCCGCCGGCGACTGTCAGATTCCCATTAGAATGAAAAGCGTCATCCGCACTGTCAATGGTGTAGCTTCCTCCGTTGATCTCCAGGCTGCTTCCGGCTTTCAGGCCCTTGGCACTGTCCGAGACAGACGTATCGGCGGGTTGGTCCTCTGCCGCCTCCGTCTCCCCGCCCGGTCCCGGCATCTTTTCTCCGTCGGGAAGCTCCATGCTTTCCCCTTCCGGGAAAGTCATATCACCGTCCTCTGGCCTCTTGCCGCCTGAGCCGCCCGGCATCTGCCCTCCGGGCCCCATCTGGCCGCCGATATCTCCAGTGCTTGTGTGGACAGCCCCGTTTTCACTTCCGCCCCCACATTCAATCTGATAGGTACCTCCGTCTGCCACAAGCATTGTTTCCGCCTGGAATCCATCCTCCTCCGCGGTGATATGAAATTCCCCGTCTATTATATAAATCCATCCGCTGTCGCTGTCTGTGTCGTTGCTGGACTTAAAACCGTCGGATGAGGAGCTGACCGTATAGCTGCCTCCGACGACAGTCAGAGAATCCTTTCCCCGTATTGCGTCATTGACGCTGTTGATCACATAGGTCCCACTGATCAGAACAAGACTGTCTTTGCTGTTTATGCCATGATTAAAATTTGCATTTACTGTAAGGCTTCCAGCTCCGTTGATGACCAGGTCATTTTTGCAAAAGAGCGCCGCGTTCGGCTCCTCCTTCTCCTGATCGTCATATGTATAAGAGCTTCCGTCGGTGAGAATATTCTCCGTGCCTTCTGCCAGGGTGACCGTTATCTTGCCCGCCAGTCTGCCATTGAGCGGCGCACTGTCGCCGCAGGTGATTTCCACACCGTTAAGTATGATCCGCACATCCGTTTTTTTGTCCGTATCCACCGCCAGCTGGCCGTCGTCTAAAGTTCCGCTTATCAGATAGACTCCGCCCTTCACAATCGTCACTGTACTTCCGTCCACCTGTACTCCCTCGCCGTCCACATCCGCGCTATTCCCGTTTAAGGTCACTGCCGCTGTCAGGTCCTCATCGCTCCAGGAAGAATCCAGGTCCTCGTCATCATAAGCTTCCGCCATGGCGGCGCGTATAGCATTTTCATCCGCCGCCGCTGCCTCTGAACTGCTTCCGTCTCCTTCCTGCGCGCTGTCAGCAGTTGCATCACCGCCAGAAGTGCCTGCGGTCCGCCCGCATCCGGAGAGAATCTCCGTCAAAAGCAGAAGAATCATAAATACGGCCGTTCTCCCCTTCCTTTTCCCTTTACGTCTATATCCGTCAATCATTCAAATCCTCCTTTTTCGTTCCAAAACGGCTGCTGCTATTTCTTCTTTCTTGGGAGGATTATAATATGATAACCTTAAATTCAGCTTAAATCAAAACAGACCGCGGATATATTTCGCATGGATACGCCTCATACCGGACAGCCCCTCTTCTAATTCTGTCCTCAGGATTTCCGCGTGCTTGAGCATCTCCTGCAGCTCTTCTTCCGTTATCCTGTGCTGGCTGAACCGCGCTTTTGCCGCCAGTCCGTGAATCTCATTCGGTATGGGCAGCGGTTCCTCCTTCCCAGATCCGCTGCCCGGCGAGGCCAGTTCCATGATGTAAGCATATACGGACAGCGCTGCCTTGTTTCGGTTTTGCCGGCGAAAACGTTTCGCCCGCATACGGAGCCGAAGCCTCCGGTTCAGCCCAAGACCGGCCGCCCCCACTGTTACCGCAAAGGTCATCCCTGCCGCGCCCATAACTGCCAGCCTGGCTGCTCCGACTCCGGACGGATTATCCTTGTCTTTTTCATTCTCTGTCTGCTGGTCCCGGCCGGCCTGGGCAGATGTGGTTTCTTCCGATGTCTCAGTCTCTTCCGGAGCCTCCGTCTCAGGTTCTGTCTCCTCCGGCACATCCTCGATCCCTGTCAGAAACCGGATATCTTCTCTTACCGCCCCGGTAGTCTCCACCGGTATCCAGCCCATACCGCTCACATAGATTTCCACCCAGGCGTGAGCGCTGGAATCGGGAAGCCGAATCCAGCCGTCCTCATCTGTTTCCGCCTCCGGCGATACCGCATAGCCCTCCACATATCTGGCCGGCACTCCCGCCGAGCGCAGAAGAAGAGCTGCCGCGGAGGCGAAATGTCTGCAGTAGCCCTGATGGTTTTCTGTCAGAAAATACTGCACAAAGTCCTTCCCTTCCGGGGTGAGCCCCGGGGTCAGCGTATACGTGTTCACGCTCTGCACCTGATTTACTACCGCATCTGCAAAAGCTCTTGGATAAGGATAATTCTCAGCCGTCAGGCCATTGGCTTCCCGATATTCATCCAGGAACGTCTCCAGTTCCTCCGGTACTTCTGTATAAGTGTCATAGACAAAATTCCTGTATTTCTGGGCGGACCATACGAATCCCTGCTGTTCCGGCGTCATTATGGAAAGAATCTGCTCTGTGACGTTCCATTTTTCCGGAAGCCACCTTCCATCTCCTCCTTCCAGATTTTCTTCCAGGCTCTCCTCCAGGGATCCAAGACCCAGCTCATCTAATTCTACCCCGTTTCTCATTTCCTTTGGAAGATACCGGCTTACAATTCTGTCATACAGGCTCATATATAAGTGCTGTTCGCTGAAGGTCTGGGCCTGCAATCTGTAATACTGCGTGCCAAAGAGAGAATTTCCCGAACGCAGTCCCGTGTCTCCGATAAACTCCATCGAGGTAAGCTCTTCCGGCAGATTGACGAGTCCATATGGAACATAGATACACCGGGGATTCGTCCCTACGTTATGGACCGTCAGGTCGTACGCATATACCTCATAGTCTTCCCCGCAATCCAATAACCGGCTGAACCAATAAGGGAAATTCTGAACCTTTTTATCCCCCAGTATCTCCTCCAGCTCCTCGTATTTTTCAGCCGGAAGCTCCTCCCATGTCTGGCCGGTATAGACGCTGCCGACAAATCCTTTCAAATAGTCAATGTCTTTCTTCGCCGTTTTCACCTTAAGCATGGTCTTTCCCGTAAAGCTCAAATCTCCCGACGACTGCAGATTCACTCTGCTTGTCATCCCGGCAATGCCCCCGCCTCTGAATACGGCTGAGATATCACCTCCGTCCAATATTCCCAGCCTCAGATTTTCAACCATCCCAGAGCGCTCATAGTTTTTCTCCGGAAATACGAGGCCGATACATAAAAGCGCTGCGGCAAACACCGCCGTCAGCACGGCGGCCGCGGTCCCTCTGAGGGATACTCCGTCGCAGACCACCAGCGCCCAGAATATGAAAAGCAAAGCCATCCACCTATAATCCGGTATCTTGCCAACCACCAGAGACGCCCCAAAAAAAGGAATCGTCGCGGTGATGCAGAGAAGGTAACGTTTCCTTCTGGCCGTAAGGAAGACCACCAGAAGAAATACGAGCACCGCCATAACATAGGACGCCGCAATAGCGCACATCTGGGCAGTTTCCGCATTTGATGCCAGGCCGGTCATGACCGGCAGCATATCAAAGTTTGAATTGTCCACATATACTTGTATGATATCGTTGAAAATAAAGAGAATCCCCTGCCACAAGCTGTCCTTCAGCAGATATCCTGTCCATACAAATACAGCCAGTACAGCGGACAGACAGATCAGCCGCTTCTTCCTGGAAAAAAAGAAAAAGGTAAGGATCACAGACGCTGCTGCCACAGTGCCTGCTGCGTACCCCGGCGGAAAGGAAAAAGAAAATCCAGAAAAGAAGCTCCCGAAAGCCCCCAGGCTTCCCAGCATCACTAAAAATAAGCAGGAAAAATAACGGACGAACTGCGCCCGCTTTCCCGAAGCGATCCTGGCCTCTCCTATGGTAAGCCCCGCGGCCTTCTGTTTCTTTTTCCTGTTCCTCACAAGCGGTCCTCCTATAGATCAGATCTCAAAACCCTTCATCCCCTCTGCCTGCCGTCCCTCTTTCAATACTCTCCATTCCGCCCCCAGACTCTCCGCTGCGGCTCTGCCTGCTTCTCTGAGTTCAGAGCCATTTTTCCCTCCGCCAGGTCCTCTGTCGGAAACCTCCGCTTTCTTCATCTGAAAGATGCTGACGGAAGCAGTTTCTTTCTCTCCGCATAAAAAAACAGCCTCTTTTTCCGTAAGCCCTGTGCAGAAATAAAGAATCCTGGACAGATGTTCCTCTTCCAGACAGCCGGCTATCACATTTGTGCTGTCAGAGCCTCTCCCCGATGAGAGGATTTCATACAGCATCTGGTGAAACGCTTCCTCATCCTCTATTTTATGCACTAGGAATTGTCCTCCCGTCTCTGCTTCCTGCCACCATCCCACTCTGTGGCAGATTCCCTTTTCCGTCAGGAACCAGGATACAGAAGCAGCCGTCTCCACTAGGCTGTCCGCCAGGGCTCCCCTGTCTGCCGTCCCGGTCAAATCGAGCGCCAGCAATATCCGGCTGCTCACCGGCAGGCTCCCTTCTTTTATCATCAGCTCATTTCGTTTGCTGGAAAGTTTCCAGTGGATCCTGGAAATCCGGTCTCCTTCCCGATGCTCCCGGATATCAAAAAGCTCAGCCGGATCGTCCCCCGGTTTTTCCGCTGAATATTCGTCACACTCCCAGTCCCAGGCCGACTGATCCCGCAGATCCATCTGATAGGGCCGGATATCGGGCTTCACCGAGACCGCCGCACATATCCCCGCGGCTTCCTTTATCGGAAACGCAAACAGCCAGAGATAATCAAATAGCTTTACCTGCTGGATTCTGCAGGTCAGATTTCCGCAGTATTCCGAAGAGGCCGGAAAAGAAACAAGCTGTTTCTTTCTTTCCATGACAAAAACCAATGTTTTTGTTTCCTCCGTCCGCAGCAGCTCATTTTTCACCGACATCCTGACCCGGATGCGTTTTCCTCCCAGCCGTGAATTTCCGGTGAAACATATCCGGACAGCGAAGGGCTCCCGCTTTTTCACCGTATAGTTTCCGCTCCCTCCTTCCGCCCCCGCTTCCAGTCTCACTTGCACTCTGGTTCCGGAAAGGAGTGTCAGTACAAGCGACAAGATAGGCAGAAAGCAAAAAAACAAAAGAAGATAAAAGGAGAGATAATCCACAAAGAAGATATGAAAGACCAGCAAACCAACTAAGATCAAACCATATTCTAAACGCTTAACGGCCATAGGTCCTCCTATTCCTAAATTAGTCTCGGAGCGGGAACCATCTTCAGGATCTGTCCCAAGATCCCATGGGCCGTGGCGTTGTTCAGCCTGGCCTGGGGCCCCGTAACAAGGCGGTGCTCCAGCACATCGAAGAATACGGACCGTACATCCGCCGGCACCACGTAATCACGCCCGGATATCCACGCCGCCGCGCGGCTCATTTTAGCCAAAGCGATGGTCCCTCTGGGGCTGATGCCCGTCCTGACCATGGCGTGGCTCCTGGTCGCCCCAGTCAGCCTGGCAATATATAGATAGATTTCATCCGCGATGTAGACACTCTCCGCCTGCGCCTGCATTCGGAGAATCTCCGTTCCGTTCACCGCCTGACAGACTTCCTCCAGCGGATTTTTTCCCTGTTTGGTCTTTAAAATGGCGATCTCCTCTTCCAGCGTCGGATATCCCATGGAAAGCCTCACTAAAAACCGATCCAGCTGGGATTCCGGAAGAAGCTGTGTCCCCGCCGAGCCAGCCGGATTCTGTGTGGCGATCACCGTATACGGCTTCGGTATTTCATGGGTCACGCCGTCTACCGTGACCTTTCCTTCCTCCATCGCCTCAAGAAGAGCGCTCTGTGTCTTGGAGCTGGTGCGGTTTATCTCATCCGCCAGGAACAGATTGCAGAGGGCCGGCCCCGGCTGATATTCCAGCCTGCCCGCCGCCTGGTTATAAATCGTAAAGCCCACTACGTCCGCGGGCATCACCTCTGGTGTAAACTGAATCCTTTTATACTCCAGATCCATGGCTCTGGAAAAAGCCAGAGCCATAGTCGTTTTGCCGACTCCGGGCCTGTCCTCCAGCAGAATATGCCCTCCCGACAGGACTGCCATCAATACCTTGCCGATCACCACATCCTTGCCGATGACCGCTTTCTTTACCTCATTTATGATCGCCGCCGCTTTCTGATACATGATCTATTCTCCTCACGCCGTATATGCCGGTACTTTCTGTAATTTCTGTTTATGGTTTCCATTATATCGTACTGGAGCCGACTCCAGTCAAGGGATATGGCTCCAAAAATTCTTAATCCTTTCTGAATATCTCTGCGTTCCCGAAAAGGAAGCTTGTGTTTCATCCCTGCCGGCGCTATACTACAGAAAATGGAACTGTGTTATAAGGAGGGTATTATGTACTATTCGACAGCGTATCTGTCTCCGGTGGGAGTGATCACTCTGGCATGTGACAACGACGGCGGCCACTTGACCGGTCTATGGATAGAAGGCCAAAAATATCACGGGGGCACCATTCCCGAAGCCATGGAGGAAGAGGACGGCAAGCCGGTCTTTGAATCTGCCAAAAAATGGCTGGACCGATACTTTGACGGCGGAAAACCGGGTATTTCTGAATTGCCTCTGGCGCCCATCGGCAGTGGATTCCGGCAGGTCATATGGAATATTTTATGTGAGATCCCGTATGGAGAGGTAATCTCCTATGGAGAGATCGCAAGAAAGGCGGCGGCAAGAATGGGCAAAAAAAGTATGTCCGGACAGGCGGTGGGCGGTGCAGTCGGACATAATCCAATCTCAATCATAATTCCCTGCCACCGGGTCGTCGGCTCAAACGGCAGCCTGACCGGATACGCCGGCGGTATCCAAACGAAAATAAAACTGCTTCAGCTGGAAGGAGCGGATACACCCCGTCTGTTTGTCCCCAAAAAAGGAACCGCCTTATAGAAAAGCGGTTCCTTTCGTTTCTATATCTATATCAATACCACCGGTTTGATCAGATCTGCCGGTTTATCCTTCATTAAAAGCAAGGCTTCCTCCAAATGTTCAAAACCCTGGAAATGATGGGTGAGCAGCCGGCTGGTATCCAGGCGTCCTGTTTCCAGAAGAGACGCCAGTTTCTCCATTCTGAGACGGCCTCCCGGCATCAGCCCGCCGGCAATGGTCTTATGGCCCATACCCACTCCCCATTCTATCCTGGGGATCTTTACATATGCCCCGTCTCCAAGATAGTTGACGTTTCCAATCCGTCCGCCCGGCTTCAGGATGGCGACTGCCTGGGCAAAGGTGTCCACATCCCCTCCGGCGATCACGACCTTATCCACCCCTTTTCCGTGGGTTTTTTCCATGATCTGTTTTACGATATCGCCTTCTCTGTAATTGATGATATCCGTCGCACCATATTCCTTTGCCGCCTGAACGCAGTTTTTCCTGGAGCCCACTGCATAGAGATGGGAAGCTCCTCTCAAAGAAGCGCCGGCTACCGCCATAAGGCCCACAGGCCCAATACCGATCACGCAGACGGTATCCCCGTACTGAACATCCGCCAGCTCCACGCCGTGGAATCCTGTGGGCACCATGTCACAGAGCATTACCGCATCCTCCGCCTTTACGCCTTCTGGAAGATGCGCCAAATTGGCATCTGCTTCATTCACATGAAAGTATTCCGCGAAGACGCCGTCCTTAAAATTGGAGAACTTCCAGCCAGCCAGCATTCCTCCGGAGTGCATGGAAAATCCGGCCTGAGCTTCCAGAGAGCCCCAATCCGGGGTAATGGCAGGAACGATCACCTTATCGCCCGCTTTAAAATCCTTTACCATTCCGCCGGTCTCCACGACCTCTCCCACGGCTTCATGGCCGAGTATCATATCTGTCCGCTCCCCGATTGCTCCTTCCCAGACCGTGTGTATATCGGAAGTACATGGAGAAAGGGCGATAGGCTTTACGATGGCATCCAGCGGTCCGCATTCCGGCACATTCTTTGTTATCCACCCCGTCATCCCTATTCCCAGCATTGCATAACCTTTCATTTACATGCTCCTTTCCAGATTCTGTTTATTACTCTTAGATAGTTTGACCGGAAAAAAACAAATCATACAAAAAAGGATACGGGTTTTGCCCGTATCCTCCATTTTGCTATCCTTTATTTAGATGCTCTGTAATAGTTGATCAGACATCCGTCCAGGATAATCTGACGTTCGTCATCGGTCAGCTCGCCCAACTTCAGTTCAAATTCTTTCATGCCACTGCCTGTCACATAAGCCGTGAGGCGGTCTTTCTTCTGCAGCACCGCTTCCCGAATGTCCGGCACAAAGATCCAGTCTCCGTTTTGGAAAGGCAGTCCCTCTCCCTCTATCATGAACGGAAGCATTCCCCAGTTGATCAGATTGGAGCGATACCGCTTAGTCGCATATCCGTTGGCGATATTCGCCCAGCCCCCCAGCACCTTCTGACAGGACGCCGCCTGCTCTCTGGCTGATCCGTCGCCCGGCTTTACCGCAAAAATCGTGCTGCCGATTCCTGTATTGTTCTGGTCCGCGTCCTTAAATCCGGACCGAACCGCTTTCATGGCCTCTTTAACCTCCTCTGACGCTTCGCAGGGATCCGCACCGTTCATCCTGGCCTTTTCCGCCGCCTGTACTGCCTTAGCCCTGCCCACATACTCCGGATCCTTCCTGGATAATGTGAACTCCGCCAGTCCCAAGGGATTGGAACGATAAGAAGATGTCTCCCCGGAAGGGATCAGTTCATCGGTGGTCGTGACCGGATCATGAATCTCCGACACTACCTTCAGCAGAAGGTTGTCCGGCAGCGCCGCCATGGCGGGCCAGTCTTTGATATTGGGCCCAAACTGGATCTCTACAGAGGGGTCCGCGATTCCTTTGCTGTCGAATACTCTCTTCTCATAGATCTCTTTATCAAAAAAGTATTTGGGCTTTGTATAGTTTACATCCATATCAGTCGCAGGCGTAAGACGGCCCTTGTTGACCGCCGTTGCCGCGATGGAACGCGCGTCCATCAGTGCCACCGACGCGATCTGTCCACTCTGAAGCTTGGAGCCCTCGCGGTTAGGGAAATTTCTGGTGGAGTGGCGGATACTGAAGGCTTGATTGGCCGGAGTATCACCCGCTCCGAAGCAGGGCCCGCAGAATGCCGTCTTCATGACAGCGCCTGTCTGAAGGAGTCTGGCTGCCGCGCCGTTTTTGATCAGTTCCATATAAATCGGCATACTGGCAGGATATACGCTCAGCGTAAATGCGTCATTTCCAATGCTCGCACCGTCCAGGATGTCCGCCGCATCGCAGATATTCTCAAATCCTCCGCCCGCACATCCGGCGATGATCCCCTGGTCCACATAGAATTTCCCGTCCTTTACCTTATCCTTAAGCGTGAAGTCCACGGCGCCTCCCAGGCTCACCCTGGCCCTCTCTTCCACATCCGCCAGAACGTCAGTCAGATCGGCGTTTACCTCTTCAATGGTATACGTATTGCTGGGATGGAACGGCATGGCTATCATCGGCTTCACCGAACTGAGGTCCACTTTGACGATTCCATCATAATAAGCTACCTTCCCCGGCGCAAGTTCCTTATATTCCTCAGAGCGTCCGTGGATTTCATAAAATTCCTTGATCTTATCATCCGTTGTCCAGATGGAAGAAAGGCATGTAGTCTCAGTAGTCATGACATCCACGCCGATCCGGAAATCAGCGCTCAGTCCCGCTACTCCGGGGCCTACGAATTCCATCACTTTATTGTTGACATATCCGTTGGCGAATACTGCCCCGATGATGGCCAACGCCACATCCTGAGGGCCCACTCCCTTTTCCGGTTTTCCTTCCAGATAGATGCCGATCACGCCGGGCATACTGATATCATACGTTTTATCCAGAAGCTGCTTCACCAGCTCCGGGCCGCCCTCCCCCATGGCCATGGTTCCCAGCGCCCCATAGCGGGTATGGCTGTCGGAACCTAAAATCATACTGCCGCAGCCCGCGAGCATCTCTCTTGCAAACTGATGGATGACCGCCTGATGGGGCGGCACATATACTCCGCCATATTTTTTCGCGCAGGTCAGGCCAAACATGTGATCGTCTTCATTGATGGTCCCGCCTACGGCGCAAAGGCTGTTGTGGCAGTTGGTAAGTACATACGGCACCGGAAATTTTTCCAGCCCGCTGGCCCGCGCCGTCTGGATAATCCCAACAAATGTGATGTCGTGGGATGTCAGCTTATCAAACTTTATCTTTAATTTCTCCATGCTGCCGGAGGTATTATGCGCTTCCAGAATCCCATATGCCATTGTATTCCGGACCGCCTCTTTTTTGTCAGGGCATGCCCCCAGGCGCGCGCTCAGCCGTGCCGCACAGTCTATATCATCTTCAATCAGCTCCATACCGTCTATGAGGTAGGCGCCGTGTTTCCATAAAGTAACCATGGTTCATCCTCCTTACTCACTGTCTTTCTCCCCCATTATCGTGGAATTTCCACTTCAAGTCAAGTGTAATCGTCTTCAGTGCCTGGTGAATTCCTCTTCTTTTAAAAGGCCGCTCTTTCGCAGTTCCTCCAGTGCTTCCTTTACCAGCGCCTCTTCCGCCTCCTTTTCAGCTTCCGAACTTTTTCCTATCATTTCCTCCGGGATTTCAGCCGTCCCCGTCTCCTGGTCCGGCGTGTCCTGCATCTGGATATCTTCCTCCGTATCTTCATCCGGAAGGTTTTCCGTCCGTTTCCGGCCCTTCCCCCGAATCTTTCTTTTGAGTCTGAGCTTTCTCGTTTTTTCTTCCAAACGACTTTCTCCGGCGGCATCTCCGTCCGCCCCGCTTTCATCTCCTGCTGCCGGAAGCTGATCATCTTCCCCGTTTTCTTCAGCCAGAACCTCCTCCGGCTCTTCTTCTGAAATCTCAAACTGTACCGTCGCCTGGAACAAGTCCCCGTTCAGATAAATCTCGAAGATACCCCCCTGGACCTCCGTGAGGCTTTTGGCAATGGAAAGGCCCAGGCCGCTGCCTTCCGTGGTCCGGGACGCATCCCCTCTTGTAAAACGTTCCGTGAGCTCCTCCGCGGTGATGTTCAGCGGTGACTCCGAAATATTCTTTATCGTAAAGCAGGCGAAGCCATCCTGCTCCTCTACGCTCACATATACTCTGGTATGGGGCATCGCATACTTCTTCGTATTCTGAAACAGATTCTCTAAAATCCTCCACAGTCTCCGCCCATCGGCGATCACATGGACAGAATGCTCCGGAAGCATGACAACGGGAATCAGCTCCCTCTCTTCAAACTTCTCGGAAAATTCTCCGCAGGCCTGCTTTACCAGCTCCACGAAGTTGATTCTCTCCATCTGCAGGTTGATGTTCCCGGAGCTGGCCCTGGACGCTTCCACCAGATCCTCCGTAAGGTTCTTAAGTCTCTGGGATTTCTGCTCCAGCACCTCC
The DNA here is from genome assembly GCA_902363445.1 of Lachnospiraceae bacterium. Lineage (GTDB taxonomy): Bacteria > Bacillota > Clostridia > Lachnospirales > Lachnospiraceae > Lientehia. The sequence continues at coordinate 113,272 of CABJAB010000007.1, read as the reverse complement.
AGATACCGTTTCACCGTCTCGTTCTCGATGTTCTCCCGTTTCATCAGATCCACATAATTGATGATGGAGGTCAGGGGCGTCTTGATGTCATGGGACACATTCGTGATCAGATCCGCCTTCATGCGCTCGCTTTGTACCGCAGTACTCACCGCGTCCTGAAGTCCCGCCCCGATATGGTTTATGCAGTTCACCAGCTTCTTGTCGTCCGCGAACATTCCCTCATCGTCAATGACGTATTCCAGGTCTCCGGCGGAGATCATCTCCACACCTTCCAGGATCTTCTTTCTTTTTATCACTGCCCAGAGGATAATGCCTGCTGCCGTCAGCTGCACTCCCACGAATACGATGATTCCCAGCATGTACAAAAACAGGGAGCCCCAGAACCGGTTGATCGTAATGAACATACACAGCGGAATCGTTATGACCCAGTACACAAATATGATCGCCGTCACTTTCCCGCTGGTCGGCCAGTTCCTCACCATGGCCATGATCCAGCTTCCCAGTTTCACGAACAGTTTCCGAAGCAGGCTGTTTTTCCACAGTACTCCCGCTTTCAGTCTTTTCACCAGACTGAAAAAACCTATCAGCGCAATGATGGCGGAGACAATGACAGAAATCACCTGCATGACCGTATAGATCAGGCTGGAGGTAAAGAAATTCTTTGCAAAAAAGTCCGCCAAAAATGCACACAGAATAATAAAGACGAAAATCCCGCCTAAGATCGTGACCGCCGCCGGTTCCGTGGCCCACCTGTCAAACTTATCCAGCCAAATCTCATCATAGTCCTCTCTGTGTCCCACCGACGCCAGCAGATAAATAAAAGCCAGTATGCTTCCCAGCATGCCTGCGATGATCGCAGGCAGAGAAGCCATCAGGATAGGACGGCACTGGCGGAATCCGTCGGATATCTGCTTATACTCATCCTGTATCAGATACCGGGTGTCCAGCCCTACGGTAAAGGACGCACCGGAGTCCACCCCTACCAGAGTCGACGCCATATCGTCCAGATTCCAGTATTTAATATCCGTTTTTGTAAAATTATTCCGGATTCTGTGAGTACTGTTGTCATAGGAAATATACTTTTCCAGTCCCCGGATGGTCTCCTCCCTCATGGAGGAATCATTGGTTTCCATAAGGCCGGAGCTCGTTTCATATACGATATAACGGAGGTTAGTCTCTTCTCCATCCAGACGGTTTTTCAGATCATAATAATTGCTCAGAAGCTGCTCACCCCTGTCATACAGAGACTGCAGATCCACGGTTTCATTGACCTCTTTTTGCTGCATGTAGTCATGAACCAGCTCGCACCTCTGCCCCTCATAGATCAGGATCTCTGCGGAGCTCACCAGCTCTACCCGCACCGGCCATGTATTCTGTTTATATTCATCTTCCCAGTTATTTTCTTTGATAATGGCTTCTTTTCCTTCATCGGAAATATCATACCAGTCTCCGGAATCGGTTTCATAGGTTATCCCATAAAGCTCCGCGAACTGGTTCAGATAATCGGACCGCTCCGCGTCAGACCAGGAGCTCTCTTCCAGGTTCTGGTATGCGTCTGTTGTCTCCGAACCTTCCTCGCCCGCGGAATAGGACCGTATTTTCATCGATTCAGCATCGCCGGCATCGTTCCCCTTCAGAACCTGGTTGATCCTGGACAAATCCTCCAGGCACAGATTATACTGGGTGCCATTGATGCTGACCACGTAAAGAGGCGCCGTCCGGTTGAGCTCATCCTCATCTCCAAACAGGCGCGCCAGCACCACATATTGAAAAATAGCTTCCGTATCATCCAGAATCTTCCGCTCCAGGGTTTCCGTGTCTTCAAACCTTCCGTTTTTCAAAAGCTCCGTTTTGCTGTACAGGAAATTCCCGAAGTTATTCACATAGTAAAGGCCCAGGCCGCCGGCCAGCGTAATGCTTATGAATAAAATAAACAAAAACAATGCCCATACTTTCTTTTTCCGCGTATATTTCCTGATCTTCACGGCGGACCTCCTCCTGAATTTCCCGTCTGTTATAGCTTTTCTACTTTATATCCTACTCCCCATACTACCTTTAAATAGGTAGGGTTCTTCGGATTGATCTCTATTTTCTCCCTGATATGCCTGATGTGCACGGCCACAGTATTGTCCACTCCGATGGCCTCCTCGTTCCAGATATTCTCATAAATCTGCTCTATGGAGAACACCTTTCCGGCATTCATAACCAGAAAACGAAGGATATTATATTCCATCGGGGTGAGTTTCACCGGCTCTCCGTCCAATGTCACTTCCTTTGTATCATCGTTGATGCAGAGCCCGCCCGTTTTATGAATGGTATCCCCCGCCTCCATGGCCATAGTCCCCAGCTTCGTATAACGCCGGATATGGGACTTCACCCTGGCCACCAGCTCCAGGGGATTGAACGGCTTTGTGATATAATCATCTGCGCCGATATTAAGGCCCAGGATCTTATCCACATCCTCCGATTTCGCCGACAGGATGATGATCGGCACGCTGCTTGTCTCCCGGACCTTAAGCGTGGCCCTGATACCGTCCAGCTTCGGCATCATCACGTCGATCAAAAGCAGCTCAACTTTGTTTTCCGACAACAGGCGTATAGCTTCCTCACCATCATAGGCTTTCAGCACCCGGTACCCCTCCTGCCTCAGATAAATATCTATCGCTTCCACTATCTCCCTGTCGTCATCGCACACCAGTACAGTCGTTTCATCCATTTCATACTCCTCCTGTTTTTTTATCCGTCTTTTCCTTTATCTGTCTGCTTCCGCCGGATATCCGTAAAACCCTCCGCGCCATAAAACTCCATATCTTAATCATCATAGCAGGATAATCCAAATATCCGCAGGAGATTTTCTTAATTTTTCCTAAATAATCCCTGTACGGCCTTGTGGATGTCCTCCGCCGTCCGGGCAATATAAGCGGCTCCGTTCTCATGAAGCTCTTCATATCCGCGAAATCCCCAGGTCACTCCGACTGTATCCATGGACGCATTCTTTCCCGTCTGGATATCTGTCTTGGAGTCCCCTATATAGAGTACGTCACCGGGAGCCAGCCCCATGATCCCGCAGAGCTCCAGGGCTGAAGCCGGGTCCGGCTTCTTCGGCACCCCTCTCCGTTCCCCGAAAACTCCAACAAAAGGAATCCTCGCAAAAAACTTCTGAATGAGCTTTTCCGTATAATCGGTACGTTTATTGGAATTGACCGCTATCTGAACGCCTTCTGATACCAGACAGTCAAGAAGCCCGTCGATCCCTTCATAAGGCCTGCTCTTTTCCAGATACCTTCTGTCATATGCTTCCAGGAATCTGCTCAGCATCTCATCAATGACGGCATCGTCTGTCCTCACCGCTTCCGGCACACTGTTCTCCATCAGATTCCGGAAGCCTCTTCCCACCTTCAGGCGGTAAGCCTCTGCCGGCCAGACCGGGTATCCCATCCCGGCCAGCGCCTCATTGACACTGTCCGCCAGATCATCTAACGTATTGATAAGGGTCCCGTCCAGATCGAAAATGACCCCTTTATAGTATCTCCCATTTTGTCCCATTTCTTCCACCTTATGCCTTTCCTGTTCAGCATGTCTCAGCCTTCCAGGATATTATAGCATATTCTGTTTTCTTTCACTACCGGGATTTCTTCAGGACTCTTGTGTGATTATACAAAATTGCGTACCGCGCGCAATACATTTTTCGCCGATATTACTATGGTATTTTTCAGTGCCCAGTGCCATAATAGATGCAAACTGATTCTCCATGCAGCAAAGGAGGGAAACTATGAATCCAATATTAACCAAGATCGCGGATATCGAAGCGACGGCCTCGGCCATACTGGAAGAGGCCGCTCAGAAAAAGGCGGCTTACGCGGGGACGATGAAGCAGAAGGCCGATGATTTTGACCGGAATACAGACATCCGTACCAAAGATATCCTGGAGAAAAAACGGGCGGAATTCAATGCCCAGACAGAGGCTGACGTAAAGGCCCTGGAAGAGCAGACTAAAAAACATATTGCGAACCTCCGGGAATCCTATCGGGAGCATCATGCAGCTTATGTTAAACAGATCATCATCAATATGACCAAGGAGTGATTTTGCATGGGAAACCTATTTGCCTACAGCGGCATCACCACCAAGATACGGGCCATGCAAAGCAGACTTCTGAAAAAGGAAAATTATCAGGATCTATGCAACCTCCGGAGCGTCTATGAGGCCGATGCCTATCTGCGCCGGTGCCCCACCTACGAAAAGCTGTTCATCAGCGTGGGGACCGAAGACCTGCACCGGACAGAGCTGGAAGGGCTCCTTCATTATTCCCTGTATGAGGATTATGGAAAGCTCTATGGCTTCTCCAACCTGCGGCAGAGGAAGTTCCTGGACTTGTACTTCCTGAACTATGAAATCTCCGCGCTGAAGACCTGTCTCCGGTCCGTATTCTCCGACACACATTTATTCTACGACGTATCTCTGTTCAAACCCTTCTTTGACAAACATTCCAAGTTTGACATCGAAGCGGCCGCCCACGCCAATTCCATGGCTGATTTTCTTTCCTGCCTGAAGGATTCCGAATATTACAAGGTATTTTCGGAAGTGGAACGCACGGGGAACGCAACTCTGTTCGACTATGAGAACCATCTGGATTTATACTATTTCCGCAAGTCCTGGAGCAACCTGAAGAAGTACCTGAAATCCGATGAGCAGAAGGAAGTGCTGCTCTCTTTCGGCAGCCGCCTGGATATGCTGAATATCCAGTGGATATACCGCTCCAAGAAATATTACAGCTTGAGCAGCGCAGAGGTCTATGGGCTTTTGATCCCCATCACCTACAAGCTGAGGACGGAACAGCTGAAAGCGTTGGTGGAAGCGGAGAGCCTGGACCTGTTCTTTTCGGCCCTTCGGGAGACGAGATATAAGACCATGGAGGAATACTGGGCTCGGGACAACATATCATTGGAAGACAGCTTCCGTCTGATCCTGGACAAAATCTACAAACGCCAGAGCCAGAAGGATCCTTATTCTATCGCCACTTTAAACGCTTATCTCTGCAATAAGGAACAGGAAGTGGAAAACATAACCACCGCCATTGAAGGCATCCGGTATCATCTGGATCCTGATATCATACTACAGCAAATCAATCAACTTTAAGGAGGGGCACACAGAAATGATAGAAAAAATGAAATTTCTGAGTATCACCGGCCCGAAAGAGCAGATTGACCGGGTGACAGAGCAATACCTGTCAAAATATGAAATGCACCTGGAAAACGCCCTCTCGGAGCTGAAAACGGTAAAAGAGCTGACTCCTTTCATTGAACCCAATCCTTACAAGAGCCTGCGCGACAAAGCGCACGCCCTGCTCCTGGAGATTCCGGAAAAAGGAAACGCCGCTCCAATCTCCCTGTCCAGGGAAAAGGCCGTCTGCATCATTGAGAATCTGGATGCGGAGGCTTCTTCCATCCGGGACCGGAAGATCCAACTGGAAAATGAGGGAAAGGACCTGAAGGCCCAATACGAAACGGTCCTGCCTTTCCGCGGATTGGATTTCAATATCGAGGATATCTTAAAGTTCAGCTTCACCAAGTTCCGCTTCGGCCGGTTTGCAATGGCCGATTACCGCACGTTCAAGCAGTTCGTCTATGATGACCTGGATACGATTTTCTATCCCTGCTACAGCGACAGCGCGTATGTATGGGGTATTTTCTTTGTACCTCAGTCAGAATTCGACAAGATCGACACCATTTATTCTTCTCTTCATTTTGAAAGCACCTTTCTGTCCGAAAAATACACAGGGACTCCTCAGGAAATCTGTTCGGACTATGAACGTCTGATAAAAGAAAATGAAGAGGCGGCCGCCGCCTGCAAAAAGGAATTGGCCGCTCTTCTGGATTCTCATTATCAGGAGCTGATCTCCGCAAAGGAAAAAATGGATTCTCTGATCTCCACCTTTGATATCCGGAAGATGGCGGCATGTACGAGAGCCGGACACAACATGTTCTTCATCCTCTGCGGATGGATGACGAGCAAGGACGCTCTGGCCTTTTTAAAGGAAGTCCGGGAGCATGACCCGGATCTCTATTGTGTCCTGGAGGACGAACAGCCTAAGGAGAGCGAGCATTTCCGAACGCCTCCCACGAAGCTTAAGAATCCAAAGCTGTTCCGTCCGTTTGAGATGTTCATCCGGATGTACGGCATGCCCGCTTACAATGAATTTGACCCTACCATTTTTGTGGCGCTGACTTATGCGTTCATATTCGGGGCCATGTTCGGAGACGCGGGACAGGGCCTCTGCCTGATCGTGGGCGGATTCCTGATCTACCGCTTTAAAAAGTCCAATCTGGCCGCCGTCATCTCAATGGCCGGTATTTTCTCTACCATATTCGGCGTCCTGTACGGCAGCTTCTTTGGATTTGAAAATGTCATAGAGCCTCTTTGGCTGACGCCGATGAAAGCTACCATGACTCTTCCTGTGGTAGGGAACCTGAATGTAGTCCTGGTGGTCAGTGTCGCGCTGGGCATGGGCCTCATCCTGGTTTCCATGCTGTTCAACATCTATAACGGCATCAAATCCCGCGACATTGGAAAAATCGTCTTTGATACCAACGGCGTTCTGGGCATCATTTTCTACGGCTCCGCCGTGGCGACCATCGTCCTGTACATGAGCGGCCATGCGCTGCCCGCGACCATCATCCTGATGATCGCCTTCGTTGTTCCGCTTGTCCTTCTTTTGTTCAAGGAGCCTATCATAAATCTCCTGGAGCGGAAAAAGGAAACGCTTCCCGGAGGCCCGGTCATGTACCTGGTACAGTCCATATTTGAGCTATTTGAAGTAGTGTTAAGCTATCTCACCAACACCATTTCCTTTGTACGTATCGGGGCGTTTGCCCTGAGCCACGCGGGGATGATGCAGGTCGTGCTGATGCTGGCGGGCGCGGAAAACGGGGGAAGCCCCAACTGGCCTGTGGTCGTCATCGGCAATATCTTCGTGGCCGGCATGGAAGGCCTGATTGTCGGCATCCACGTACTCCGTCTGGAGTATTATGAAATGTTCAGCAGATATTTCTCAGGCTCCGGCCGGGAATTTAAACCTTTTAAGACGATTACCAACAAATAAGGAGGACCTTTGTCATGACTATGGTTACAAAAATTCTTTTGATCGCAGCACTTGTGCTCAGCATCATTCTTCCCTTCGGCGTATATCTCATGGGAGAAAAAAGAAAGGGACGCTTCAAGAAATCTCTGGCTTTCAACGTGTTTTTCTTCTTCGGCACCCTGGTGATCGCCGATATCATGCTGTTTGGCGGCAGCGCAGAAGCAGCCGGCGCCGCTTCTGAGACAGCAGCCGCCGTTTCCAGCTCCGCCGCGGGCCTCGGCTACGTAGCCGCCGCTCTTTCCACCGGCCTTTCCTGTATCGGCGCCGGTATCGCCGTGGCATCCGCCGCCAGCGCGGCTCTTGGAGCTATCAGCGAAGATTCCTCCGTCCTCGGCAAATCCCTCATCTTCGTCGCCCTGGCAGAAGGTGTTGCCCTGTACGGCCTGATCGTATCCATCATGATTCTTGGTAAATTAGGCTGATGAAGCTGTTTTTGATCAGCGACAACATTGACACTCTGACCGGCATGAGACTGGCCGGGATTGAGGGTGTCGTTGTCCATGAAAAGCAGGAGTTTAAGGATGCCCTTGATAAAGTCAGGGCCGACAAGGATATAGGGATTGTCCTGCTGACCGAGTACTTTGGCAGAAGGTTCCCGGAGATCGTGGATGATCTGAAGCTGTCGGCCAAGATTCCTCTCTTTGAGGAGATCCCCGACCGCCACGGTACCGGGCGAAGCCCTGATTTTATCACTTCCTATGTAAATGAAGCCATCGGATTAAAGCTATAAAGAGGGGTGAACGACTTGACGACGGAAGAAAAGCTACAACAGTTCAGGAACCGCTCCATGGAGGATGCCCGTGCCCGAGGGAACGCCATTTTCCATGATTACGCGGACGCTTTAGATAAAATATATGAAGAGCACGTTGCAGACGTCAGCGCCCAGGCGGAAGCCCAGATCCGGACGGAGACGGAACAGCTGAAACGGGAAGCCAACAAAGAATTGTTCCAGGCACAGATGGACATCAAGCGGAAACTGAGCCAGGTGGAGGCCGACCTGAGAGCGCAGCTCTTCTCGGAGGTTTCCGGCGCGCTGGAACGATTTATGGATACCCAGGAATATGAAGATTTTCTGATTCGGAAGATCAGCCGCGCCAAAGAATACGCGGGTGACCAGAACCTGATCGTCTATATCGATCCTGCCGATTCCCATAGGAGCCGCGCCCTGGAGGCCGCCACCGGCGTGCATCTGACCATGAGCCAGGAACTCTTTGGGGGCGGGATCCGCGCAGTCCTGCCGGACCGCCGCATACTGCTTGATTACTCCTTCAGAACCTTATTGGAAAAAGAAAAGGAGAATTTCTCATTTGAAGGAGGGATATCCCATGAATAAGACCGGCACCATCCATGGAATTAACGGCCCAGTTATTTATCTGAAGGGCAGCCCCGGATTTGCCATGTCTGAGATGGTATACGTGGGGAAGGAACGCCTGGTGGGCGAAGTCATACGCCTCACCTCCGACACCACGACCATCCAGGTATTTGAAGAGACCACCGGCCTCCGCCCAGGCGAACTGGTGGAAGGCTCCGGCGCTTCTCTGTCTGTCACGCTGGCGCCCGGCATCCTGAACAACATCTTTGACGGCATCGAACGGCCTCTCGGCCAGATCGCCAAACGCTCCGGCGCTTATATCGGCCGCGGCGTCAATGTGGACGCCCTGGACACAGAAAAGCTCTGGAGCACTCACATCACCGTAAAGGAAGGAGAACAGGTATACGGCGGCACCATTATCGCCGAAGTGCCTGAGACTCCCTCCATCATCCACAAGGTCATGGCGCCTCCGGATGTTTCCGGCCAGGTCATCTCCGTGGTGCCGGACGGAAATTATACGATCAATGATGTCCTGGTCACTCTCAGCTGCCCTGACGGCACTCAGAAAAATCTGACCATGACTCAGAAATGGCCCATCCGGGTTCCCCGCCCTACGGCGAAGCGCTATCCTTGTACCATGCCGCTAGTAACGGGCCAGAGGATCCTGGATACTCTGTTTCCCATCGCCAAGGGCGGCACGGCGGCTATACCCGGGGGCTTCGGCACCGGAAAGACCATGACCCAGCACCAGATCGCGAAATGGTCTGACGCCAATATCATCATTTATATCGGATGCGGAGAACGTGGAAACGAAATGACTCAGGTCCTGGAAGATTTCTCAAAGCTGACGGATCCCAAGACGGGCCAGCCCCTGATGGCCAGGACCGCTTTGATCGCCAACACTTCCAACATGCCCGTTGCCGCCCGTGAAGCAAGTATCTATACTGGCGTGACACTTGCAGAATACTATCGGGATATGGGATATCATGTGGCTATCATGGCCGATTCCACTTCCCGTTGGGCAGAGGCTCTCCGAGAGCTGTCCGGCCGTCTGGAGGAAATGCCCGCTGAAGAAGGTTTCCCGGCTTACCTGGCTTCCAGGCTGTCCGCCTTTTATGAGCGGGCCGGCATCATGCAGACTCTTAATGGAAATGAGGGGTCCGTCTCCATCATAGGCGCCGTTTCTCCCCAGGGCGGCGATTTCTCCGAACCCGTCACGCAGAATACCAAGCGGTTCGTCCGCTGCTTCTGGGGTCTGGATAAATCACTTGCTTACGCGAGACATTTTCCTGCCATCCACTGGCTGACCAGCTACAGCGAATACATGACCGATCTGAGCGCCTGGTACACTAAGAACGTGGATAAGAACTTTATCAATTACCGGAATCAGATCGTTTCCCTTTTAAACCAGGAAAGCAGCCTTATGGAAATCGTCAAGCTGATCGGCAGCGACGTTCTTCCGGACGACCAGAAGCTGGTCATGGAAATCTCCCGGGTCATCCGTCTTGGATTTTTACAGCAGAACGCGTTCCACCAAGAGGACACCTGTGTCCCTCTGCAAAAGCAGTTTAAAATGATGGAGACCATTTTGTACCTGTATTCCCGGTGCAAATCCCTGATCTCCATGAACATGCCGGTCTCCATCCTGAAGACCGAAGACATTTTTGAAAAAATAATCGCCATTAAATATGATGTGCCCAACGGCAAGCTTGAGCTGTTCGATGATTACAAGAAAGCCATCGATCAGTTTTATGACCGCATCATGGAAAAGAACGCATAAGGAGGCAGAGGATATGTCAATTGAATATTTAGGTTTAAGTGAGATCAATGGCCCCCTGGTCGTTCTGGAGGGCGTCGAAGACGCTTCCTTTGAAGAGATCGTAGAGATCACCGTAAACGGAAAGGATAAGAAGATCGGACGTATCATCGAACTTTACGGAGACAAGGCCATCATCCAGGTTTTTGAAGGCATGGAAAACGTATCCCTGAATAATACTCACACGGTGCTGACCGGCCATCCCATGGAGATCGGGCTCTCCCCTAAGATGCTCGGCCGTACCTTCAATGGAATCGGAAAACCCGTGGACGGGCTGGAGGAAATCCACAGCGATCTGAGAAGAAATGTGAACGGCCTTCCTCTGAATCCCGTCACCCGCGAATACCCCAGAAACTATATCCGGACTGGTATTTCGGCCATCGACTGTCTGACCACCCTGATCCGCGGCCAGAAGCTGCCCATATTCTCAGGAAACGGCCTCCCTCATGACAGGCTGGCCGCCCAGATCGTAAGGCAGGCTTCTCTGGGTGAAGGCTCCGACGAAAACTTCGCCATTGTCTTCGCGGCCATGGGCGTCACCCATGACGTGTCCCAGTTCTTCACCAGGACCTTTGAGGAGAGCGGCGTTTCAGACCACGTAGTGACGTTTTTGAACCTGGCGAACGATCCTGTAGTGGAACGCCTCATCACTCCCAAGGTGGCTCTGACCACCGCAGAATACCTGGCATTTGAACTGAATATGCACATCCTGGTCATTCTGACGGATATGACTTCCTATGCGGAAGCGCTCCGGGAGGTTTCTTCATCCAAGGGCGAGATTCCTTCCAGAAAAGGATTTCCCGGATATCTGTACAGCGATCTGGCCTCTATTTATGAAAGGGCCGGAATTGTAGCCGGCGTGGACGGCTCCGTCACCCAGATTCCCATTCTTACCATGCCGAACGACGATATCACTCATCCGATTCCCGACTTGACCGGATACATCACCGAAGGACAGATCGTATTGGACCGTTATCTCCATGGACAGTCAGTCTATCCTCCCATCAGTGTACTTCCGTCCCTGTCCCGTCTGATGAAGGACGGAATCGGCGCGGGCTACACCCGTGAGGACCACCAGGATCTTGCCAACCAGCTTTTCTCTGCTTACGCCAAGGTCTCGGACGCCAGAGCTCTGGCATCCGTGATCGGTGAGGATGAGTTATCACCCATTGATAAAAAGTATCTGGAATTCGGACGGCAGTTCGAAGGGCAGTTTGTAGGACAGGGAGAAGAAGAAAACCGGACCATTGAGGAAACCTTGGATCTGGGATGGAAGCTTCTCCGCATCTTACCGAAGGCGGAGCTGGACCGTGTAGATACCAAGCTCCTGGATAAGTATTACGATCTCCATCAAGACGGCAGGTGATTTTATGGATCTGAATACATGTGCAACAAAAGGCAACCTGATCATCATAAAGAATTCTCTGGCCCTGTCCAAACAGGGCTATGAGCTGATGGACAAAAAAAGGAACATTCTGATCCGTGAGCTGATGCAGCTCATTGAAAAGGCAAGTTCCATTCAAAGTGAGATAGATAAAACCTTTACGGAGGCCTATGCTTCTCTGCAGCGTGCCATCCTGGAAATGGGCATGAACCGGGTCCGGGAGGCCAGCGCCGCGATTCCCCTGGAGGACTCTGTCCGGGTAAAGACCCGGAGCATCATGGGTACGGAGATCCCTCTTGTGGAATTTGAAAAACGGTCCCCCTCCCTCGCCTATTCCTTTCACAGCACCAACCAGTTCCTGGACGATGCCAGGATGCAGTTTGAAAAGGTGAAGGAGCTGACCCTTCGCCTGACCACTGTGGAGAACTCCGCATACCGGCTTTCTTTCAACATTAAAAAGACCCAGAAACGGGCAAATGCCCTGAAAAATATCACGATACCCAAATATGAGGCTCTAGTCCACAACATCCAGAACGCCCTGGAGGAAAAGGAGCGCGAGGAGTTCACCCGTCTGAAGGTGATCAAACGTCAGGCGGATAAAAAGAAAAGCACCGCATCCAGCGGCGCTTAACTTAAAAAAATGATTATTTTTGTGATTGTTTATACAGCCGCCATCCCATCAGGACAATCCACACATAAGCCAAAGTCTTTGGGATCATCAATACGCCGACGATCGGAGCCGTGCCGCTGAATAAAACGACCGGCAGATAAAAACCAAAGGAAAGAGTAACGGCTAAAGGCATGAACCGGAAAACATCGTCATTCGCTTTTTTCGCCTCTCTTGCAAAAATAACGATAATGATGACGCCCATGACCGCAAAGGGAATATTTCGTAAAATTCCAAACAGGAGCGGCTGACGGTATACAAGCCACTGGTTTTGGGGGAACAAGCAAAGCACGACACGCACGATGGAAAGCAGCCACATGGTTCCCGTAAGAGCTTTCCTGTCCCTGACCCGATAACGGTCACACCAGATATAATACAATATCAAATAGAAGACGGTCATCGTGATAGAAGTGACAAACTTCCCAACCCCCAATGCCGGCGCGTTGGCCTCCAGTCCGGCCGTCCACAGCGCATAGGCACGCGGGACCAGATGGAAGGAATCGCCTGCACCCAGCAGCGCAGCCATCAGCCCTGCTTTTTTTACGAGGGGATCACGTCCTCTCAGCAGCATGGTAAGTCCCGCGAATATCGCAAAACAAAGATACAAAACATCAAAAACCGTTTCAGCTATAGCTTGTGCCATAATTGTCTTTCCTCTCCTTTAATAAATGGTCCGTTCTATGACCGCAGTCAAAAAGCGGATATCCGATGCTCTCGTTTTCAGCAGCATTGTCATGTTCATGACAATAAAACGGGCGAATTGCTCTCTGGTAAACACTTCATCCCACACATCACCGCGAATCCGCGTGTCCTTCGCCATACGTTCCATGAGACTCTTCTCAAAAGACGCCTGCATTGACGCCATACGTTCATGGCCCGCTGTTTCCACATTTCCAAGGCTGCCCATGAGTTTACCGGCTGAGGAATCTATCCTTTCTCTGAGAAAAGCAAAGATTTTTTCCAATTGCCCGCAGAAAGAACCGGACGTCACCGCAGTCCTCATATCCAGCAATGTCCGTCTCCAATATTCCTCCGTCAGCTCCAGCAAAATTTCATCCTTATTGGAAAAATAGTTATAAACCGTGCCGGCCGCTACTCCTGCCTTCTGTGCGATGGAACGGATGTTGACCGCGTCAATTCCTTCCCGGTCCGCTGTTTCGCGGGCACAACAAAGAAGTGTATCGCGTAAGGTATCATCTTTCCTTCTCATTGGCTGTGTCCTTCTCTTTATCTTAAATGAACGTGTTCATTTATATTGTATGCGTAACTAATCAGTTTGTCAATCATAAATATCTTTTGGCATTCCATCGAGTGAAGAACATTGTGTGCATCCTGCCCGAAGGGCTTTTTATTCCATAAAATGCACTTTCCTATGAAATGAAAAAGCTGCCGCGCCAATAAATTGGTACAGCAGCTTCAAAAATCACGTTATCAGCCAGATATTCATTCCATCAGTCCAGATAAAGCGGCGGCTCGTAATCTCGTCCCAGCATCGCGCGTTTTCTGATCTGGAAGTTAGTAAACGCATGCTCTGCCTGCTCTATCCACATATGTTCATCCTGATCATACACCAGGAGCATATCTGGTTTGGTTGGATGATGTTTTACCGTATTCGTCTCATATTCTTTCCCGGTGACCGGATTGATATCGGGAACTCTCGTCTTCAAGGTCCCATCCGCAGCGTCCTCCGTCCCGGCCGATTTCGCCTCTTTTGCCGCTTTCCTGGCCCGCCGTTCTTCCGCCGACATAAGGATCGGCCTCTCCAGCCTCCGCTTCACGGCGGCATCCCAAGACGCAATCTTTTCCTCCAGATCTGGCTCCTCCGGCTGGCCTCCGTATTCCTGTACGGTCTCCTCTCTGTCGTCAATGGACGGTTCCGGTATCTCCTCCAAAGGAATCTCAAAATACATGCCGGCGTCTCCGTTCTCCGCGGCAGGTTCTTCTGATTCCGGCGCTCTCGGTATAACGTACGGCGCAGAGACATAAGACACACCCTTTCCGGATATGTCTGCCAGCAGTTCCTCCTGTGCTGCGCCGTCCCGCTGGGCTTCTTCTCCAGGATCCTGCTCCCCCTGCTCTCTCTTCAGGGTATAAGGACCGGAGACCGCCGATATATCTCCGCCCTCCAGCTCTTCCATTTCAATGAATTCCAGCCCGTCCAGATCGTCCTCCGTTTCCACGAATTCCGGCTCATCCTCTGCATAAACAGATGTTTCTGACTGCTGATGCTCCTCCTCTGACTCTCCCGGCACGATCAGCCGGGGCCATTTCGCAGGCTTTTTCTGCGCCCATGCAAGTACATCTTCCTCGTCCGCGTCATTTTCCGGGGCCGCCGGTTCTTCTAGAATTTCGTTTCCTTCCGCAGCTATTTCAACCGTCTGCATTTCCGGCTCTGGTGATACGGCAGAAACCGCGGCTGTGTCTATCTCTTCTGGAACGCTCCTTACCTGTTCCGTCTGTTCGGTTTCCTCCATATCCAGGGAAGTCTGTTCCTCCAGCTCCTTTTGTTTTCTGCTCCAATGAGAATTGGCCTGCTCCTGCCATTCCTGATTTACCCTGGTGGTCTCTTCGTCTTTTACTGGATAAAGCTCTTTTTGGATGGACTCCATCAATGCCATTTCAATCTCTCTGAGCACATCTGAATCAACTGCCTCTCCCTCTGCACTCTCTCCCACGGCAGCTCCGCTTTCCGCTTCGACGGACTCACCGCCGCCTTCTGCCTCCGATAAAATGGGATTTTGAAGTATTGCTTCCGCTCCGGCGCTTCCTTCTTGGAGCATGTCCCGCTCGTTTACCGGCTGCATCATGGACTGCAGTGACGCAACTGTTGCCTCCATCGGATCTATCACGGAAATCTGAATCACGCATCCCAGGGCCTGAGCGATCTCCCTCATATCCTGCTCCTGGAAATTGTCCCGGTTCAGCTTCTGTGTCAGGTTCTGTCTGGACATGGGCCGGCCAGTCTGCTCTTCAATCGTCTCCGCCAGCTGCCGGATAGTCATATTTTTTCTTTTCAGTATGATCTTAATCTGTTCGCCAAAGGTTAATTCCATATCCGTCTCCTGGTAATCTCATTGATAACATATGCTGTATAGCCTGATTTATAACACATTCCATATGGTTTGTAAACTTAAAAATTTCTTAATACAGTTTTTATTCTGACTGTCTAAAAGAGTCAAAACTATATAATTAATTTCGTACTGTCGCTGATGAGCGCAAGATGATATAATATTAAAATATGGGAGGGGATAACCAAATGTCTAAACTACTTACAACATCAGGTTATAATTTTGAAAGTTATATTATTACTGACTATCTTGGCATATACACTGGTGAATGCGCTTTAGGAACCGGGTTTCTCAGTTCTTTGGGTGCCAGCTTTGCTGACTTTTTAGGTACGAACAGCAGTAAGTATTCTGATAAGCTTAGACAAGCTAAGCAGCACGCTCTTGATGAATTATATTATCGTGTACAATTTGCAGGCGGTGACGCCATAATCGGACTTGACATAGACTATACCTCATTTTCTTCTGACATTATGGGTGTAATAGCAAATGGAACTGCCGTCAAAATCAAGAAAATACAGGACCTATCCGATTCAAGATTGGAAAAAGACTCATTAAAAGAATTTTTTATTAATCGAACCAATTTAGAAACTCCCTTTAGCCCTTCATCAATTAAAATGACTGGCTCAAGCTCAGCATCCCTAAACATATCCTTGACTGAACCATGCAAAATATTTGGCGTTATGGCAGACCTTTGCGCCACATCAATATTCGGCGATAATTACATATATAAAAATCTCCCGTTCTATGGCTTTGAAAACAAGTCCTTCTGCCGTTCAACAAGCGCAGAAATTGAGTTAATTATCCCTGGTAACATTATGCCAATCATTAAATCATGGGACCTCACAGTCAGGAAATATGTCAATGATAGCGCCATTGTTGAGGTGCGCGATACAAAACTCTTTTCACCCGCAGTAGTGTCTGAGACTGATGAATTCAAGGTATCTATGATGTCTGCAGAAAATCTGATTACTGTTATGGAAGGTCTAAACTCTACACGAGAAATTTTCGACTATTTGGTAAAATATAATGAAAATAACGGTGGTGTGTTAGATTCCCATTTTCTTTCTGAAATACAGGAAATTAGTAGTATGGAAGGTATATACGGCAGTATGAGAAGCTCGGCACTCAAGCGCATTCGAAACTATCTTGAAACAAATAATTTATAAAGTAACTCCAATTAAATCTAAATCAACTGATAAAGATTATTCTTCCCCCCTTTCAAATACCATATTTCAAAATATTAAAATTATTTTTAAACTCCTCCTCCTATCCTCTTTCTTTTTCCCCCTTATGGATTTATAATAATAGCGGCCCGCAGGCTAAGCCTGCCGCGCCGCTTTTTATATTTTATACATTATGACTATTCTGATACAATAGGGGGCAGCGTCATGGAAAAGCAAGACCGGGCAGTAATGAAGAAAAGCACAGACAATGGAAAAACTGAGACAGGCAGCACCGTGAAGAAAACCAGGATGGACCGGGTGGTGGACACCATTTCCGGTATTTTTGTCCCCACGCTTCCGGTCATCACAGCTGCCGGTATCCTAAAAGCGCTGATGCTGCTGCTTTCCGCTTTAAACCTTCTAAACGCGGAGAGTAATACTTATTATGTCTTGTCCTTTGTATCCAGCGCCGGATTTTATTTTCTTCCTCTGCTCTTAGCTCACTCCACGGCTAAGCGGTTCGGCGGCGATCCGTATCTGGCGCTGTTCCTGACCGCGATCCTCCTGCATCCGGATTTTATCTCCGTCTTCAAAGAAGGCGGCTCCCTTACCTTTCTTTCACTCCCCATTACAATGATGTCCTACAGTTCGACCGTAGTTCCCGCTATTGTAATCGGATGGTCCGTGGCTTTTGTGGAAAAGCTTCTGCGCAGATGGGTCCCCGGTATCATCGCCTTTTTCGCCGTACCGCTGCTGACCACACTTCTCATGGCTCCGCTCATCCTGATTGTGCTGGGTCCCGCCGGGATGTTCATCGGGGACGGCCTGAGCAACGGCCTGAACTTCATCCATGAAAAAATAGGCTGGCCGGCGGTAGCTCTGCTGGCGGCCATGACGCCGTTCCTGGTCACGGCCGGCTTTGGGCTCTGTTTCCTGCCGCTGGCCCTCTCCTCTATTACAGCGACCGGCTTTGACCCGTTCAGCCGTCCGGCCTTCCTCGCCGCCAATGTCGCCATGGCTTCCGCGGCCCTCGCAGTATTCGTAAAATCGAAGGTACGTGAAAACAAAAGTCTTTCCCTTCAGACCTCGATCGTCGCCTACATGGGGGTAACAGAACCGTCCATCTACGGAGTCCTTCTTCCCTTAAAACGGCCGTACATAGCGAGTATCATAGGAGCCGCCGCCGGAGGCGCTTTCGCAGGCATCACCGACGTGAAATCCGTTGCCTATGCGTCTCCCTGCCTGATCACCCTGCCCATATTCTTGAGCGGAACCTTTGTGTACGCGCTTCTGACCGTCGCAGTGACCTTTGTGACTACCTTTGTGCTCACCTGGCTCATTGGCTTCGACGACAAGCCTCTCCACAGCAGCGTAACCATTTAGGAGATCATCTGTTCCACAGGCGGGGCGCATATCCCAGCTCTTTTATCATCTGCAGATCCTGGCTGACTGTAATCCCCGCTGTGGTCAGCATATCCCCCGATATCGCCGCGTTGGCGCCGGACTGGAAGCAGCTTCTTCCCTTATCCTCCAAAAGTCCCCTGCCCCCCGCCAGGCGGATCGACGCATCCGGCACCAAAAAGCGGAATACCGCTGTGATTCTTCTCATCTCCTCTTCTGTCAATCTCTGATTTCCTTCATAAGGCGTGCCCGGTATGGGATTCAGCATATTTACAGGTATGGAACGGACCCCCAGCTCTCTGATGGTCAGCACCATATCTATCCTGTCTTCCATGGACTCCCCCAAACCCATTATGCCCCCGCTGCACACACTCAGTCCCGCCGCCTGAGCCGCCCGGACAGCGGCAATCTTGTCGTCGTATGTATGGGTCGTACAAATCTCCGGAAAAAAGGCTCTGGAGCTTTCCAGATTATTGTGTACCCTTTCTGCTCCCGCTTCTTTGAGCTTCCGGTACTGGCTTTCATTTAAAAGTCCGAAGGAAATGCAGACCAATAACTCTGTCCTTTTCTTTATCTCTTTTATGCTTTCACACATTCTGTCCACTTCTTCATCAGATAAACATCTTCCCGAAGTCACAATAGAATACCGCAGAACTCCTTTTTGTTCATTGTATTCCGCCTGAGACGCGATCTCTTCCGCGCTGAGTAGAGAATATTCCTCCGCCCGCGTATGATAAAAAGCGGACTGGGCACAGTATTTACAGTCCTCTGAGCACCTCCCGCTTTTCCCGTTTATTATGGTGCAAATATCAAAACTGTCCCCGCAGAAAAAATCCCTGATTTCATCTGCCGCATCGCAAAGCTCGTCCAATTCCTGTTCCGCAAGCCAAACTGCCTCCGCCTTGCCTATCCATTCCTTCTTTAAAACCCGATCTTTAATTGTCTGGATATCCATTTTCCATATTCCTTTCATTACATCTGAATAATCTCCTTTCTTAATACTAAAGTTCGGCATTCGGATTGTCAACCAATTATTTTCTTGGTTTACTATATGGATACTAAAAATAAAAAAGCTGTGCAGTTCAACATTCCTCCTGCACAGCTTTGCTTTTCCATATTTGTATTATAATTTTATTGTTTCTTCCGTTTCCTGACCATAACGACCGCCAGTACAAACAGGATGACCGCCGCCGCTATAACAGAAATTATCAGCCCGGTCACAGGAGCCGAATCTCCTGTCTTAACATTATTTACAGTGGGGTTTGCCGGCTTCTGTTTGTTATGGTTACCCGCAGAAGGTATATCCGTATTTACGGACGGCTTGGTATTTTCTTCCGCTGAAGGTGTATCCGTTTCTTCCGGCGTATCTGCATCCTTTGCAAAAACTAATGCAAACGGCGACAAAGAATATACCTTTACCTGGACCTTGCCTTCCACTACCGTCAAGTCTTTATACATGTCGATCGTATCTGTATCTGACACGATACCTTCGTTATTTCGCTTTCCTGCCTTCACATAATGTAAGACAGCAATCTGATTTCCATTATACTCCGCGCCCACTGGGATGGTCACTGTCAAGGCTCCCTTTATTTCGGTTTCCGCGCCATCCTCATTTACCAGAGTAACATCAAAGGCCGATCCCAGAAGCCGGCCGCTCTCCAGCTTATCCTGGAACGCTTTCCGCACAGCCTCATCCTTAAGATCCAGTATCTTTATAATTTCTGTACCCTTGAGATTGCCGGATGCTTCAAAATTCATGGCAGCGGAGTCCGGAATGGCGGAGCTGTTCTCCACTTTCTTTACAGTTCCTTCCTCAATGATGAGTCTTCCGTTGAGCAGCCTGCCCTTCTCATAGTTCCCATCTGCAATGACCGCCGTCTTTACCTTTAAGGTATAGGTCCCTGCCAGTTTGCCGTTTGACATATCCATCGGTTCAACATCCGCGGTCACGCCCAGCGCTCTCTGCTCCACTCCTTCCGGAAGGTTATATACTTCAACCTCATATGGCGCCGGAAGCGTTTCTCCATATTTTATTGTTACATCCTTCGCTTTAATATCAACTGCCCGTTTCTTAACAGTCAGCGTTCCGCTGGCTACGCTGACATTATAGTTTGCAGAGCTGGACGTTCCGGTGACAGCCACGCTGCTTCCAGCCGAGGTAAACCTGTCTGCCGGGCAATGAAACTCTACCGCAAGGTCCGCCGCGGTGTCGTCACCCACCAAAGCTCCGTCCGGAATCTCCAACGAAAACTCCGGATTTTTATCACCGTATACCTTTGCTGTATCCTTAATGTTCACGGCTGCTTGCTTTTTCAAAATTTCCGTTACTTTCAGGCTGCCCTCTGCGGTATTATAATTTTCGATTTCCGCCGGCCCAGGCGTAAATATAATTTTATATTCTGTCGCATTGCCGTCTTTCACTTCGGGGCGGAGGCTGCCTTGCTTCCATTCAATAGTCCCGTTTATCTCCACGCCGTCTAATTCGAATGTTTCATTTATAAGAGAATCCCCCAGCGTCTGTCCATAAATAATCTGGGAGCCACTGCCTCCGCCGCTTTGTACCGGGTCCGCTTTGTTCACAGTCAGGGAAATGTCCGCTTTATATGTGTAATATGGACTTCCGGCCTCCGGCGCAAAGGTCGCTTTATAGGTCCCTGTCTTCACATCCGGAACGATTGTAATATCGTCCCAGCTCCAGGTCCCTCCGTCCACATTAGGCAGCGCCACATCAGCCAACATCTTTACGGGGCTGTAGGTGACGGCCTCAAGTTTTGGCACCGGCGGTTTCTCTTTCACCTGTGAGACTACATAATACCCCATCCTGCCGACGTCTGCGCGAAGAACCCCTGTACCCGCACTGTCATTCGCTGTTTCGGAAAGGGCGCCGGCGCTCTCATCAAAATAATACAGCACCGTCTTGTCAGAACGTGGATATCCATCATCCACCAAAATTCCAAGGTCCACGGTCTCCCCGGCTTTGAACTCTGGGCTCAGAGCAAGCGCATAGACATAAAAAGTATCTGCCCCTCCCAGAGGCTCCAGGGCTGCCCTGACTGCATCGTATACGGCTCCTGAACCAATCCTGTCTGCCGATAAAACCGCATCGGCCGGCAAATAACCATTACTATCTATCACCGTGACCCGGTCACTGTCAGCCGTCAGCTCCAGCGGATCAATAGTAAAGCTGAACTCATACTCATTTGTGTTAGTTCCGGCCGGAGCAGACTTGGTGGTCATGACCACCGTAGTTTCACCGCCTTCTTTAACAAGATCCGTTCGCGCAATCCGGCCGCCCAGCGTATAATCGCTGCCCTTTACCTTCACTGACATCTGTGCCGCCACATCCGCACCGTCAGAAAGCGCCGGATTGGTAATCTTAATATAAGACGTCCCCGCCGGAAGATCTACGATCATTCCCGTTCCGCCTACCGTGATCGTATCCGATTTTATACTCAGATCCGTATTGTCAAAGGCCTCATAGTCAAAGGACTGAAGAACCGGCGCTGCAGATTCAAGCACCGCATCATTGGTAAATGCCTTGATCATGACGTTTCCGAAGGTTATTCCAGCCTGTGACTGTTCTGTCATATCCATAAAGTCACTGCCAGAAACCAGAAAGCTCTCTCCTTTATTGCACACCGCCGTCTGATTCAATGAATCCGCGCCAATCTCCGCAGGAGTATACCATTTTCCGTCGCCGCCCTTTATCACCTCTACTACCGAAAACTTTTCACCTGCACCAATTGCAGCCGGAGCATCCAATTTTATGGTGTGGTAGCCGCCGTATGTAATCGTTTCCGTCTTTTCCGCTATCAGTTGAGCGCCGGAGGGCACCGGTCCGTCCATACCTGCCGGAATCTTATAAATCTTTACGGAAACCGCAGACCCCGGCACCAGCGTGACAGCGGACACCGCTTGGATCTCCTCGCTGCCCTTAGCGGTAAATACATTGGCGATTCCCACCTCCTGGTCATGGGGCTGGAACTGCATAGCGCTTGCAAGGCCCAAATAATCATACTGATAATTATTGTCATAATTATCCGTTCCTTCTCCATGGTAGCTTGTCACCTGATCGATGGTCCTGTCGTAGTAAGAAAGCCAGAAATATCCGTTAAGTCCCCAGTCGCTGCCCCAGCTGTTCTTCACAAGCCAGGCGCCGTTTCCCTCCGGCTGTCTGCCCTCTTTGAAGTTCGTACTCGCATAGTCGTCGTCCCATCCCACAATACTGACGCCATGGTTTTGGACCGTAGAAGAGCTCAGTACATCCACATACTGACAATAATTCGTATAATTGAAATACTCTCCGTTCTGATCGCCTCCAGGAATTGACTGGTCCGCATAATAGGCAATGGCCACCGCTCCCGAATTCATCAAAGCCGTCTTAATATCTTCTGTAGCGGCCGAATTATAGATGTAAGCGGCATCGGCCGCCGGTAGCCCGGTATTATCATATTTATCAAAGGCCGCGGGACTTCCGAGAAAATCCGCGTCTTGAAGGTGTACGGCAGAGAGGTTCCTTTTGTCTGCCTCCACCTTCCATATGCCTGTCTTACTAGTATTTCCCGCTTCATTCTGATACGGTACATCATCTTCTTTTGCCGCTCCCTGCCAGGCGGCTAAAAGGGAAACTGCCTGAGGCATGTTGCCGCCTTTGTCCAGGCGTCCCGACTCTGAATAGGTACTTCCCTCTCCCGCCTGATCAGAATCCGCCGCACTGACCTTAACACTGTCCGCAGTCTGAGTCTCATAGGCAAACCATGCAAGCTGGCGCTCGGAATAATCAGGAGATGACGCTTCCGAACTGCCTGAACTCCCATTAAGCTGACTGCTCTCCAATGAAGACAGCGCCCCAAAGGCCCAGCAGGACCCCCATGGATCCTGATTCTTAACAGTCGTGGATTTGCCTAACACGCCCAAATTATATGAGGCAGGCAGGGCGCTTCTTCCGCGTATCCGCCCGCTCTCCGCACTTCTATAAGAGCCATGAAAAACAGTCGGGGTGATTCCTCCGGAAGCATTGCTTTGATCCACATCCAGCAGCTCCGCCGGACCCACAAGGGCTTTTCCCCCAGAGCCCTCTTTCGGCGCCGCTGATATGTTCATAACTGGTCCAGATACAACGAGGGCGGCCGCCATCCCAACGGCGGCGATCCGCTTCATCAACTCTTTCCTTTTCATAGCTCTCTCCTTTGATCCCCTACTGCTGACAAAATGCTGTTCCTTTCCAATCATTATATCGGAATTGCGGGTAATATGCAATTTTTTCCTTTTCGTGAGCGAAAAAACAATTTTTAAATAAAGCAGCCGGAAAATGACTGATACGGCTATTTTATCTGCGCTCTGTTTTCCGGCATCTGCGGATTGCTTTTCCTGTCCACCTTGTCCACTATGAAGGCGATAGCCTGATCTCCCGTGATATTGCAGGCAGTCCCGAAGCTGTCCTGAGAAAAATGCAGGGATATGATCAGCTGAGACATGGGCTCCGTAAATCCAAGCATAGAGGTGATCAGGCCGAGAGCCGCCATCACCCCGCCTCCGGGAACTCCGGGCGCCGCGACCATAGTGATCCCCAGCATCAATATAAAGGGCGCGAACATGCCAAGGGTAGGATTCATCCCATTGGCGATCATAATGCCCATGGCGCCGAGGACCAAACAGATCGTATCCCCCGCCAGATGGATCGTCGCGCAAAGAGGAATGACAAAATCCGCAATATCGCCGGCCACGCCATTTTTCTTGACGCTCTCCAGATTCACCGGAATCGTTGAAGCAGAAGACTGAGTCCCCAGAGCCGTAAAATAAGCCGGCGCCACATTTTTCAGATTTTTAAATTTATTTTCTTTACAGACAAGAGAGGATATCAGAAACTGAAGCCCGATATACAGCCACTGGAATATCAGGATCATGATAAACAGTTTTACAAACATCTGTATCGTCTGGATCAGCTTTCCTTCCGCGGCAATCTTGCAGAACAGGCCGGCCACATATACGGGAATCAATGGTATGATCACTTTATTTAAGGTCTTGCTTATGATCTCCTGCAGGTCTTTTATGACCTTCAATAGTGTCGTTCCTTTACTGTTCGCCATGCCCAGCCCCAGGAGAAAGGCGAGGATCAGCGCGGTCATAACGCCAAATACCGGTTCGGCTTCTATAGTAAATAAAGCTTCAAAGGTCTTTGAAACTGCTTCCGCCCCGGTGATTTTTCTTATGAGAGAAGGAAGGAGGGCTTTGCCCGCCAAAAAAGAAGCGAATCCCGCGATGACAGTGGACGCATAGGCCAAAAGCAGGGTGACGCCAAACAGTTTATTGGCTTTTTTCCCAAGGTCTGCCAGGCCCGCCGCCACAAACGATACGATCAAAAGAGGAATGATAAAGCTTAAGAAGGTACTGAATAATGACGTGAAGGTCACATATAGACTGACAAAGCCTTCAAATACCATGGAATCCTGGATGTTCAGGAGATGCCCGAGCGAGCCCAGCAGAGTACCCGCAAGAATACCCAGCAGGAGCTTTACCAAAAGTCCCAGCTTGTGTTTTTTCATGATGTTTTCCCCATTTCTATATTTCTTTATGCACCGATTTACATCTCGTCTTTCTCTGACGTACAAAAGTCCACGGCACAGCATCCCCATTATACAGAATGTCTCCATGAAAAACAACCCTGAAAGTTTCAAACAAAAAAAACACCGTCCCCGGTGCTCTTTCGTCATCGAAAACAGTGCTTTGAGTGCGCCTCCAGGGGCTCGAACCCTGGACACCCTGATTAAGAGTCAGGTGCTCTACCAACTGAGCTAGAAGCGCTTACTAATCCGTGCCCCGTGAGCTTGTCTCAGGGGCACGGACATTATTATATCTCAATGTTTTTATAAATGCAAGTACTTTTTTCAAATTATTTCGATTTTTTTCATTGTTTTCCAATACTGTTACGCCAAGGAAAACTCCGAGATCAGCCGGGCTTTCGGAAGGGCGCCGGACAGCCTCTTGACAACCTGTCCATTCTTAAAAAGAATCAAGGTGGGTACAGACTGTACCTGATAACGCATGGCCAGTTCTTCTGCCAGGTCCACATTGACCTTGCCGATCTTCACCTTGCCTTCATACTCCACTGCCAGATCCTCGATCACCGGGCCAAGCATCTTGCAAGGTCCGCACCACTCCGCATAGAAATCCACCAATACGGGAATATCGGATTTCAATACTTCTTCTTCAAAATTATCCTGCTGAAAAATTCTTGCCATATTTTTCCCTCCTGTATACTTTACAGGCGCTTTATTTTGACATCTTCCCCAGAAGTTCATTGATTTCCCCAAGGGACCTCTTAATCTTAAGCGCCTTTCTGTTCAGATCCTGTTTATCACAGAATGCCCTGGACAGCTTTTCCTGGAAACTCAGCCTCCGTTTCAAGGCGTTTTCCTCCTACTGTTCTTTTCCTACTATTATATGACCTAACTGCCTGGCCTATGCAGCCGGTTCGCTTTTATTTTATCACGAACCTTTCCGCTGTGCAACCAGCTTACAAATAGGATGTCCCTTTTCTGAGAACTTCTGTTCATATTCTGTCATCACATTTCCAGCGGACATTTTTGCATCTTTATGTAGATCAAAAGTGCTGGATAAAAGTCTCCAGCCAGATTCCTCCACTGATTCCAAGGAGAATTCAAATAATTCCCGGTTATCGGTTTTAAATTCCACGCAGCCGTTTTCTTTCAATATCTTTTCATATCTGGACAAAAACGCGGGAGAAGTCAGTCTTCGTTTCGCGTGACGCGCCTTCGGCCAGGGGTCCGAGAAGTTAAGATAGATACGGGATACTTCTCCGGGAGAAAATATGTTTTCCAGATACTCTGCCTGCACATTTAAAAATCGAAAATTCGCAGTCTTTTCCGCAGAACCCATGCCAGCGTTCTGCGCCTTCTCAGGCAGGCCTCCGCGTGTCACCGCTGATACTCCGTCCTCCAGGCTGCTCCCTTCCGCTTTTTGAACCGCGCGCACCAGTACACTGGCATACATCTCTATGCCGATAAAATTTATTTCGGGATGAAGCTCCGACTGTCTCAAAAGAAACCTGCCCTTCCCCATGCCGATTTCTATATAGATTGGATTCTGATTCCCGAAGACGGCTCCCCAGCTTCCCTTATATCGCTCCGAATCATTTACCACATACGGATTTTCTGCCAGCACGTCTCTTGCGCCTTTTACATTTCTCAGCCTCATATGCCATTTTCCTCACATTTCACAACGATTTTTCAATATCTTTCCCCACTTTGGAGGATATTTCCCGGAATATCACGGGATTCTCTTGCCACCGGCTTTATTTTATCCTATAATTGTTAATTATATATTAACATTTTTATAAGGAGTCGTCTATAAATGAAAAGATCGTACCGGGCATTATGCCTGATCCTTGCCGCTTTCTTCCTATGTTTTTCTTATACGGAAAGGACAAGCCTGGCAGCAGACGCTTCCCAGGAGGAAACCTATCCCAGCACCATTTCTACCTGGCCTCAGGGTCCGGAGCTTCTCGGAGAAGCCGGCATTCTCATTGATGCCCGCACCGGAACAGTACTCTTCGCCAAAAATGCTGACGAGGCGCTTTATCCCGCCAGCATCACTAAACTCATGACCGCACTTTTGACCCTGGAAAACGCTTCTCTGTCCGATGTCGTTACCTTTTCCAGAGAAGCTGTATTCAGTATTGAACCCGACTCCAGCAACATTGCCGTCACGGAAGGGGAACAGCTGACTGTAGAACAGTGTATGTACGCGCTCCTGCTCCAATCCGCCAATGAAGTAGCCAACGGCCTGGCCGAGCATGTAGCCGGAGGTATGGACGCCTTTGCGGAAATGATGAACAACCGGGCCGCTCAGCTTGGCTGCACCAACACACATTTCGTAAACGCCCATGGGCTTCACAACGAAAACCATTATACCACCTGTCACGACATGGCGCTCATTATGAAAGCCCTCGTGCACAACGATACCTTTATCCGAATCTGCGCGGCCGCAAAACACACGATCGAGCCGACAAATAAACAGCCAGAATCCCGGTATCTGGTGCAGAAGCATAAAATGCTCTGCGACTCCGAATATACCTATGAAGGGACCGTAGCCGGAAAAACCGGCTATACCCCAGAAGCCGGCAATACCCTCGTTACCTATGCCGTCCGCGGAGATATGGAGCTGATCGCCGTCTCCATGAAGACCAACTGGACCCATTACGATGATACGATAGCCATGTTTGATTTTGGCTTTAATAACTTTACGGCATACAATATGGCCGAGGCGAAGGAGGCCGCCGGCAGCAGCAACGATTTTCTCTCTTCATCCCAGGGGGTTTTCGACACATCCTCCGCATCCCTGGAGCTGAGCGGCGACAGCTGGATCATCCTGCCCAATAATATGAGCCTGAACGACGTGGAGAGCAGTCTGACTCTCAGCACCGCCTCTACCTCCAATGTACTGGCAGACGTCACCTATTCTTATCAGGGCGTCCGCCTCGGATCCGGCTCTCTTCTACTCATCGACAGCGCCGATAAGCATTTTGATTTTAAAGAGCACGAAACAGCCCAGAGCTCTCCTTCTGCCAAGGAAAAGCCCTCCCAGAACAGCACGCTGTTTATCAATGTCTGGATTCTGCTGGGCGTCATCCTATGTGGAGCCGCAATCTATTTCCTGTTCCTGTTCATACGAAGGCAGAGGGCAGTGAACCGGAGTGTGATCAAGGTCCGGAACTCCAGAAAAGCTTCCATGCGAAGGCACCGGAGGCGGCAGAATGTCCTTCGCAGCAGAAACAAGAATCTGGACCGCCGTTAAAGATTCTGGAAATACGACAAGCCGTGCAGACCACACGGCTTGTTTTTATTTTAGAATAGGGCTGCTCCGCAGCTGTGCATTGGCGCGCAAAATTGAGGAAGCTCACAAAGCTTGAGAGGAAGGAGAGTCTGAGGCGGGCCTGCCCGCTTTGCTCTCTTTCCTCTTTTTTAACATCTCCAGCTTTTTCATCTGAATGTCCTCGGCGTCTGATTCTGAAATCAGCTTCAGCGTCTTTACCACAAAAACCCCTCCGGCTTCAGCTTTCTTGAGCCTGAGCTTTCCCTTCATATAACCGTGCTCAGGGCAAAACGCCAGGCACAGATACGTTTTTCCGTTGACCGGAAACCAACGGATCCGTTTCCTCAGAGCTTTGCCGCAGCGATAGCACTTTGTGGAAACCACGCCTTTATCAGCCATCGCCTTTTCCCTGGTCGCAAACACCCTGGAAACATATTTTGCATATCGGCCAAATACGATATAGATTTCCTCTTCCTTTTTATCCGGAAGTCTGAAATAGTCCACCGACACATACTTCCGCACGGCATCCAGATTCATCCTCTGCATGATCTTGACCGTATACAGCGTATCGTCAAAGGCGCGATGAAAGGGAATATCCTCCTCGATCTCCAGATACTCCACCGCGTCCTTCAGGGAACGCCGGCTTTTTCCGTCTTCGTACAAAAGGCTGAACAGCTTCTGCACATCATAATAAAGAAGCGGTTTCCCCATCGGATTTTCCACCTTAAAAAACGCAAGATTCCTCTGAAGCTCTGTCAGATCCATGGAACCCCAGGTGCACATGATATAGTCCTCTCCGCACCATTTAAAAAAATCTCCGATGACATCCTGGAACTTTCTGGCCTTTTCCAATTCCTGTATGTCCATATGCAGGATTTCCTTTGTTTTATAGTGAAGCTGGCGGTACACAGCCGGCTTGATCATTTCGTTAAACACCTCTACGGTACGCATCTCTCCGTCCAGTTTCACCGCTCCTATTTCAATAATCTCAAAAGGCATCCCTGTCCGTTTTCCCGCTTTTCCCCTTGGACTCTGATTCCATTCCAGGTCGAGAACAATATAATGCAAACCGTTTCACCGCCTTTCCATACCTTGTCACTTGAATTTCCCGGCCTCCTGCCACGGCCGGCGCATCACTCTTCCCATTCTATCATATCCCATGAGCTTACGCAATTTTTATATTTTCCCCATGACTCTTGACTTCATTGTCCATAAGGTTTATGATAGGCTCCGTTCTCAATATTTTGACTATTTTACAGGAGGCGTTTTCATGTTTTCCAGAAAGGATCTGACCCGGTTAATCCTGCCGCTGTTTGCAGAGCAGTTTCTCGCCACCACCGTCGGCATGGCAGATATCATTATGGTAGCTTCTGCCGGTGAAGCGGCAGTATCCGGCGTTTCTCTGGTCGACAATATCAGTCTTCTGCTGATCAATTTCCTGATGGCTATCGCAACGGGCGGAGCCGTAGTCTGCGCTCAATATTTAGGCAAAAAGAAACCGGACCTGGCCAGGGAAACAGCCGGACAGCTGATACTGTCCACATTTGTCATATCCTTGATTATCATGGGCGTCATTCTGGCAGGAAATCACGCTATCCTGAATTTGCTGTGCGGCCGTGCAGAAGAGAGTGTAATGGCCAATGCCCGTACCTATTTTTACCTCTGCGCCGTCTCCTATCCGTTTCTTGGGGTCTCCAATGCCTGTGCGGCTTTATTCCGGGTTCAGGGAAAGTCCAGTATTTCCATGCTGTCCGCCCTCCTTATGAACCTCATCAATATTCCGGGAAACGCCCTATTCGTCTTTGTATTTCATATGGGCGCGGCGGGTGTGGGAACTGCTTCCCTTTTATCCCGAATCGCTTCTGCCATCCTGCTCCTCAAATTGATCCGTAATCCAAAATATGAACTCCACCTTCCTCATTTCACCAGGCACTTTCAGCGGGACATGGTAGGCAGGATCATGTACATCGGCATTCCGAGCGGCCTGGAGAACAATATTTTCCAGGTTGGAAAAATCCTTTTGCAGAGCCTGATCGTCAGTTTCGGAACCGCATCCATAGCCGCGAACGCAGCAGCAAATACTCTGGCTACTCTAGGCACGCTCCCAGGCTCCGCCATGGGGCTGGCTCTTGTAACTGTTGTGGGCCAATGCATCGGCGCCGGCCGTTATGAAGAGGCTCGAAGAAATACCAAGATTCTGATAGGCATTACATACGGCGCCATTGCCCTGGTCTGCGGCGGGATTCTGCTGTTTGTCGGTCCTTTGGTGGGCATCTACCGCCTTTCTGAAGAAACGGCCAGGCTGGCCGTTACACTGACTTATATTCACAATGGCTTCGCCATCCTGTTCTGGCCGTCCTCCTTTGCGCTGCCCAACGCCCTGCGCGCTTCTAACGATGTGAAATATACCATGATCGTCTCCATTACCTCTATGTGGGTGTGCCGAATTTTTCTTTCCTATTTCATGGCAGGCTTTTTGAAAATGGGCGTAGCCGGCGTATGGCTGGCCATGATAGTGGATTGGGTGGTACGCACAGGATTTTTTACAGTCCGTTTTTTCCGAAAAAAACTGGAAGTCCGTTCTATCATATAAGAAGTATTTTCTCCTTTTACTCTTTCTAACTGCAAAAAGCCCGGATGAGCGCCTGTCACGAGGCGCCCATCCAGGCTTTTCCAACGGCCTTCCGTTTTATTTTACGAAACGGTCAATGGCCTTGCTGAGTTCTTCCAGGGCTTCATGGTCCCCTGATTCCACCGCATCTACAATACAATGCTCAATATGATCCTGCAAGATCACTTTTCCGGTATTATTGATTGCTGATTTAACCGCTGACAGCTGTATCAGCACCTCACTGCAGTCTCTTCCTTCCTCCACCATCCTTTTTATGGATTCCAGATGGCCGATGGCCCGACTCAGGCGATTAAGTACCGCCTTCGTGTTCGTATGGGTATGCCCATGATTATGATGGCCGCGCTCTCCCTCTCCATGAGTATGCTCAATGACTTGTCCGTCTTCCCCTATATGAATATGGGTATGCGTATGCATCTCCTCCACCGCACTTCCCTCCTATCTCTGTTTATCTTCCAGCATTACGATTCATTCTATCATAGATCGGAAGCTGTCACAAGCCCCCCGCCGGGTTCCTGAATACTTTTCGCCACGATGGAAACGAACTTTTTTCTTTGCTTATTTGGCTTTGTTGTAGTATAATACAAAATACATTTTGGAATTATTTTTAGTTAATTCCGATTAAGCTCCAGTTTAGCACCTGCAGAAGTTCCGGACCGTCACGATTTCGGTTCGCTGGCGATTTAGGGGCCGCTTTACCCCCACTCCGCCTGGGGAACACCGGCCTCTGCCCTGCGGCGCTCGCCTTTAGGCCGGCCCGGAATCTTTCTGCCGGCGCCCTGCTTGCCGCACCATTCTGGATAATTTCCGTTCCATTGATTCCAGAAAAGGATTGGATATCCACACGGCCCGCGCGCCTTATGGCAGCGGGCCGCGGTAGACTGCCCCAATGGCTTTGGGGGCAAATGAGAGCTTATTTCGGTGCGGAAGAAAGAGCAAGAGGAACAATCCGATTCCATCGTAAGGCGAGCGCCGCAAAGGCATTAGCAGGATCTTCCCGGCCGCAGGGAGGTAAAAACCGAATTTCATGCAGGTTTTTATTGGAATCTGCCATGGAAAAATATCGATTTATCCATGGCAGTTGGAAAGGACCGACTGAAGGCCGTAAAGATGCTGGTTATGGCTGCCAGCGAGCCGCCTGGACGGAAGCGGATTTCCTCTTGCCTTGTAAATCAAACAAAGAAAATTTATTATAATAGATATTTAAAAGTATACTGTAAGACACAAAAGTTTTCATATTAAAGGAGAGTTCCGGCATGTCCGCTGACAGCAATATTCAAGCTATACGAGAAGAATACCGGAAGATCAATGAAAAATGGCTTCATCTGCATTTCAAGATCATTGTAGGGCTGGCGTCCTTTTCCGTTGTCATGGAGATTGTCATGTTCTTTATTTTAAGTTCCATGGAACAGATCAGTGCCAGCGCCTCTGTTTATGTGCTGAAATATATTCTGATTCCTGTGACGCTGAACGTCCTCTGTATCATCTCCGGATTTACGGCCCTCCGCCTGCGCCGGCTGTCCATCTCTTCCAGACAATATATACTGTCACTTACCTTTGTCGTAAACTGCTTTATCGTATTTTCCATACATAATATTTTTACATCCCTTTATCTGATCTTTGCCATTCCTATTTTATTGACCTTAATTTATGCCAGTTACCGGCTGACCTCTGTCACCGCAGCTTTTTCTCTGGCTGCAGAAATAATTTCGGAATGCTTTATTTCATGGGATCCTGACAAAATATCCATTTTTCATGACGAGCTCTTGCTGGCCAATTTTGTTCTTTCTCTGTACGTGCTGCTGTGCTTCTACCTTGTCTCCCTGATCATCATCCGGTTTCTGAAGGAAAAGAACACCGTCAGCATCAACAAAGAGCTGGAACGGTTTGAACTGCAGCAAAAGCTTCTCCGCGATCATATGACCGGTCTGTACAACCGTTCTGCTCTTCAGAATGCGCTCTGCACTGCGGCCAGTGATATTTCAGGCAGCGCCTATATTTTTGCAATGGCAGACCTGGATGACTTTAAAACTGTCAATGATACCATGGGGCACGTTATGGGGGATAAATGTCTTAAGTTTCTCGGAACCATGCTGGACCAATGCCCTCCCGATGTGACCGCCTATCGGTACGGTGGGGATGAATTCAGCCTTTTGTTCAAAAATCACACCATGGAAGCCGCCCTCGATGTCTGTTCCAAAATCCAGGACCGTCTGGCTTCTGCAAAAAACGTTACGGGAGTTCCGCCGCTGTCTGTCAGTTTCGGCCTCACCCACTGTATACCGGGGACACCCGCCACCCAATTGATCAAAAACGCTGATACGGCCTTATATCAGGCCAAAAATCAAAAGAATTCCATCTGTATCTATGAAGACGTCTCCGTATCTAATCATTGATTTTCCGATAGAATTCTTTCAATTCCAGCTTCACGTCTTCCGGAAGCTGGTTTTTTTTGATTCCGCGAATGGCTCCCTCCAGACCCAGCAGCCGATTTATGCAGGCGGAACTATCAATGGCCCTGATTTTAAGCCATGCTCCCTTGCTCCCTGTTTCTTTAAGTTGTTCGCAGGTGGTGATCCCCACGTTCTCCAGTTGTTCCTCTACTATTTTTCCAATATTGGGAAGCTTCGACAATTCACTCATACGATCGCTCCTTCCGCAGCTCATCTGAACATGGCCTCTTCTTTTTTTTCCATTATACCATGCCCCCGATAAAACAGCACAGACTTTCTGCTTCACATTAGCCAGCTTTTAGAAATTGCCAATATTTTCCAACAAACTCAGGTAAAGTTTTATGATAAAATGGAAAAAATGTCCGAAAGCGGCGTGCAGGCTTCCAGCGCCGTTTTTCTGTGGCCTTCTGTTCGGCAATTTCAGATACAGGAGAATTCTGCATGAATACATATGGCTATGTACGTGTGTCTACCAAGGATCAGCATACGGACCGGCAGCTGATCGCCTTATCCGAATATCAAATTCCAAAGCGAAATCTTTACATTGACAAACAAAGCGGCAAGGATTTCAATCGTCCGGCTTACAAAAAGCTTCTTAGACGCATAAAAAAAGACGATCTGCTGATCATTAAATCCATAGACCGTCTGGGGCGCAATTATGATGAAATCATTGAACAATGGCATCTGATAACCAAAGAAAAGGGAACCGACATTAAGATCATCGATATGCCGCTGCTGGATACTACCCGAAGCAAAGATATACTAGGTACTTTTATCGCAGACCTGGTACTTCAGGTGCTCAGTTTCTGCGCCCATTCGGAACGCGAGAACATCCACCAAAGGCAGATGGAAGGAATCCGTGCGGCAAAGGCCCGGGGCGTCAAGTTCGGAAAGCTTCCCCTGGCGCTGCCGGACGACTTCACGCAGACTGTCCGAAAATGGAAGCGGAAAGAGCTGACAGAAGCGGAAGCTCTGGCGCATTTGCATATCAGCAGAAGCAGTTTTTTTAAATATATCAAGGTTTTGAAACTCTGACTTGCAAAATTTTATAAAAGTTTGTAAAATTACACCTTCGCATACGTGAAAGTACACTTATAAAGACTACCATTATTTGTCATTATATGGTGGAAATTAATATAAATTATACCTTTTTTCTTACAAAATCACAAGTGTTTTGTAGTGTACTTAGAAATACTTTATAAATTATAGGGGTTGACTGCAGATGGAAAAAGAAAATAAATTAGGCCTGTTGGAATCACTGGCAGCAAACATGGACTGTATGTACATTTCGGATCTGAACAAAATAGTCTATACTCAGACGCAAAAGCTGATTCATTTATTGGAATCTTACGAGGCAAACACGTACAGCGCCGAGGAATGGCGGGATGCGTTTATTTATCTGACGGGAAAAGATTGTCCTATGTCCTCCCCGGAGGAGATCAGGCAATTACTGATTCAAAGGCTGGAGGCATGCCGCCTGTAAAGTATCATGCTGTTTATTTTTTATTTCCATAACTCACTTAAAAGGGCCGCAGAAGGGCTCTTCTTTCGTTCTGATGCTTTCCGCATAATTTCTCCGTTTTTTCTAATACTAAAATGAATCTCGTTTATTCTCTTTGTCTTGAAAGGATGATATCATGAACATTTATGATTTTTCAGTAAAAGCGGCTGACGGAAAATCTGTCCCTCTTTCCGACTATGAAGGGCAGGTCCTGCTCATCGTGAACACCGCCAGTAAATGCGGGTTCACTCCGCAATATGAGGAACTGGAAAAGCTATACCAGTCCTATAAAGACCAGGGGATTCAGATATTGGCATTCCCCTGCAATCAATTCCACGGTCAGGAGCCTGGTACTGATGACAGCATACAGTCCTTCTGCAGCCTTACCTATGGAGTCACGTTTCCGGTCATGGCAAAAATCGATGTGAACGGCCCGAATGCCTCCGCACTCTACCGTTATCTGACCGCTCATACGGAATTCAAGGGATTTGATCCAAGCCATCCCCTTGCCGGACGTCTGGATGAAATCCTGGAAAAAGAAATGCCTGATTACAAGGAAACTGGCGATATCAAATGGAACTTCACAAAGTTTTTGATCAGCAGGGACGGCCAAATCCAGTCACGGTTTGAGCCTACCACTTCTATCCAAAAAATAAGGGAGGAGATAGAATCACTCCTTGCAGACTAGATTTCTCTGTAATTCTTGCAGTTTTTCATTCTTCATCATATTTCTTTTGGTTCAGCTTCTGCCTGATCCAATATGTGACACTGGCGGCGATCATACAGACCGCAATATATAAATGTCCCGCTTCTTCTGTTATGACCCCGTTACTGATGAAGGCCTCTTTTCCGCTGATGACATGTGCCGCCGCCAGACACAGCATAAAAAGTCCGCAAAATCCGTAACCAACCGCCAACATCCTGCCTGTCTGTTCCCGAATGCCGTTCATGGCATCTTTAACGATAAAGGTCAGCATGCACACTGTCAGCGGAGTCCAAACCTGAATTAGAAAAGACGCAAAGCCGTCTATCTTCATTCCCATGGCGCCCTCTGCTAAATAAATAAGCGCATCTATAGCTATGGCGGCTATAAAACCATATTGAAAACCCTTTCCACGATCCATCTGCTGTTTTTCATCATAATTATTGCTCATACCGGTCATCCTCCCCAAACAGTTCATCCAAAGTTTTTCCTAGCACCTTACAGATAGCGCGGCAAAGCCTTATGGTCGGATTATATTCTCCCTGCTCGATGGCATTCATCGTCTGGCGCGATATCCCGACCGCTGCCGCCAGCGCAGTCTGAGTCATATCTTTCTCAGCCCTGGCAACTTTTATCGCAATATTTCTTGCCATATTCATACCCCCAGTCATTTAGAAACACATATAAAATCCCTCAATTGT
The DNA here is from genome assembly GCA_902363445.1 of Lachnospiraceae bacterium. Classification (GTDB taxonomy): domain Bacteria; phylum Bacillota; class Clostridia; order Lachnospirales; family Lachnospiraceae; genus Lientehia. The sequence continues at coordinate 77,501 of CABJAB010000007.1, read as the reverse complement.
AAAACGAAATGCAGCTAAAAGTATAGTACTATATATTTTCCTTTATGTCAATTATATACGACATATATTTTCATAAATATACCTTGCCGCACGAAGTGCGCCTGCCCGCAGGGCATAAATTAAGGGATGCCCTTGGGTATGATAATACAAACAGCCGGCTGGTTTTTACACCAGCCGGCCATAACGGACACCCTTTCAGCCCTTATTCCATTTTTTTCTGAATACCATAATGAGTAATAATCCTGCCGCGGCGAACATGATACCTGCCGCCGGCAGCAGCGGCGCCGTATCACCTGTTTTCACCGCATCTTTTCCTTCGCCCTTTTCCGGCACAGAAGCCGGCTTTTTCAAAGGCTGCCCCTTGTCTGTATTTTCCGGCTTATTCCCTTCTGCCGTCGGATTCTCCTTCGTTTCTTGTTTTGTATTAACGAAATGGGCCACCTTTGCCGTATCAGAAGAGATTTTTCCTTCCTCTCCTGACGCGGCTGCGGCGTATCCTTCTTCACTGTAATCCCGTTCTTTGACCAGATAAGCCGTGCCCTCCGTCAGTCCCTCTATCACGATGGACTGATCGTGCGCTAGTTCTATGGTATCACCGCTTTTAATCATTCCGTCGTCCACTCCGCAGCCCCTGTAACTGAATGAGCGTTCTTTATCCGGGCCGTCCCATGTCACCGTGAACTCAAACTGTCTGCTCTTATCCCCATCGGAGCCTTCCACTGTCTTAGATATCCCCAAAGTGCCTGTATTTTTTATGTTGACAAAGTCCGCCTCCGACGTAATGCCATCCTTTATGACGCCTGTGTCACCCGTCCGTGCGGCTACATATCCTTCTTTGGAATAATCCGATTCCCGCACCTCATATCCGGTGCCTTCCGGGATATCTTCGATCATTATGGAATCGCCATGCTTAAGTTTGACCGTGTCCCCACTTTTGACCGTTCTGTCTGCCATCCCTTTTCCGGTATATGTATATATTTTATCTTTTCCCGGCCCGTCGAAAAGCACAGTAAATTCAAACTCCTTTTCCTTGTCCCCGCCGTTTCCTTCCACGGTCTTACGAAGCTCCAGGTTTCCCAGATTTCTCGAATTGACAAAGGACGCGGCGCTCGTCATCTCATTTATGATGATTCCAGCGTCTCCTGTTGTAACGGTATCATATCCTTCCTGAGAGTAATCTTTCTCTTCCACCCTATAAGAAGTATTTTCCGGCAGCCCATTGATGGTAATGCTCTGTCCGTCTTTCAGCTCTACGGATCCGCCGTCTTTTATAGTCCCTCCTGCAGCGCCCCCTGTTCCCGTATAGGTATAGATCCCCGCAGCATCAAATTCCACATTAAACTCAAACTTACGGTCCTTATCTCCGCCACTTCCTGTCACGACCTTGCTGATGGTCAGCCCTCCAACGTTCTTTACATTGGTAAATACCGCGGACTTTGTAGTATCTGCAATGATGGTTCCGGCTGCATCTCCTGTAATGGCAGTAATATAGCCCTCTGCCGTATAATCTTTTTCCGTGACCTCATATTTTGTTTGCTTGGGGATATCAAAAATTTTAATACTCTGCCTATGAGAGAGGCTTACGATACCGCCGCTGGCCACGCTCCCTTTCTTCAGCGTATTTCCGTCTCCGTCTGATATGACGTAAGAAAAGGTGTCCGTCATTTCCGCATCACTTAGGCCTTTAAACGTTACCGTAAAATCGAACTCCGCGGTTTCATCTCCTCCCGAACCGGCTACTGCTTTCGTGATAAGAAGATTCCCCACTGTCCCCTCTTTAAAGTTCTGTATATTTATTTCTTCTGTGTCCTCACCATCAATACTCGTATGAGGCGCGCCCGTTCCGTCCTTCTCCACATGGACCGCATACTCTTTTACCAATGGAGCATACCCCGCAGGCGTCCCCGTCTCCCGGAGTATATAATCGCCGTCCGGAAGGGCTTTCAGATATAAGACTCCTTTTTCATTTGTCACGGCTTCCCGAATTACCGTTCCCTCAGGGGAATACAGCGTGAATTTCGCCCCCTTAATAAAATCTCCCGTATCACCGTCTGTCTTGTTGATTTTAAACCACCCGGCCCTCCTGAAAAGCGCGCCATACGACACATTGCTGATGGGATATTTCTGGCCTGTACTTTCAGCCGTTCCGTCATTCAAATATAAGGAAACCGTATTGTTTACGTTCATTCCTCCGTCTCCAGTTATATCTGTGACGTATTCCAGGCAGTAGGCCTTTCCGGAATCCGGTGGGATAAACGTAAGCTCTCTGCTGTAATTGTCATAGGTCAGGACATCCGGATCAGGCAGAGCAATGTTATTTCCTTCTTCATATGTCCCGTCGCTCTTAAGCCTCATCTCAGCTATCCTGATGTTGATATCTCCGTCTTCCCCAATGAGAAGGTTCCCTTTTGAGTCAATTCTGAGGTCCAGGCCCATCGGCAGGTCATCCTTGATACAGATATTTTGATAAGTCAGGTCATATGGGGTATACTCGATCCTCCATTTCAAATATTCGTCTGCTTCAAATTCCTCCTTGATGGTTTTGGAAATCGCCGAGCTCTTTATCTTTACGTCTGCCGAAGCTTTTGTCGGGACTGTAATGTTCTCATTATCTATTAACTTAACCTGGTTGGCCGCCGAAGTATCCCCGTTTTTAGAAAAATACCCCTTTGCCGTATCCTCATTTGGCCCTGCTTTAACCAGGATGACATAGGATTTTTTCAGACTCTTAAAATCAAATGTCATGCTTTCACCGCTGTTATCATCCGACGGCTGAACCGGCCCTGTGATCTCTAAGACTGACTTGAGTTCCTGCTCACCAGATACCAGAGAAGACGCGTTCACCTTTCCGCCGTTTCCGGCGCCTTCATAAACCAGGAAATAGTCCTCTCCCTTTATTTTCTTAAATTCCCATCCCTCCGGCAAGGTATCCTGCAGTTTATAATTTCCGACGGTTTTCCCGTCAACGGCAGTGATGTCATTTGTAACGTCTTTTAGCTCATTCGCATTCACATGAATCCGGTAAATGACCGACTTGTCCACATAGTCAAAACAGCTTTCTTTTCCCGATGCCGGACTGTTTACCGCGAGGACCGCCTCCGCACCGCCGGCTTCGGTATCCGCTGCGCTGATCACAGACGCACTTTCTCTGTTGAGTGTGTCCTTCCCCAGCATATCGCTATTTATGGTCTTAGAGGCCGTGCTGCTGTTTATTTCTATGTTATAAGAAAATAACGAGGCCGTATTTTCAATCCGGTGCTCTCCGTTTCCCGCATAGTAATTTGGATTGCATACCACCGTAGAATAAGTATACTCCGAAGCTTCTGAAACACCGATCTCTCCGCCGCTTCCACTTGTCACCACCATCAGGTCGGCAACGGCCTCGCCTCCTATCCTCAAAGTATATACTTTAGTTGCCAGATCGGAAGAAGATGCAAAAGAATCTGTCTGGATGCGCTGATCATACCGGGGGGTGAGTTTTTTTATCTCATCTTCGGAAACATAGGACAGGCTGCTCTGATCCCCAAATCCGCCCTGGATTCCGTCTATGGCATTGAAGTCCAGCGCCTTGTCCCCATAAACCATCAGGTCGAGGACTCGAAGCCCGCCTCCCAGCATCTGCTTTTTCGTATCAATTACAACCTTCCAATCCATACGATGTGATATCCGGTCGTAATTCTGAACCGATTTTTCTATCGTACCCACGCCCACTGTCACGCTGGCCGGATTGCTCTTTATTCCCGCCGTGCCTGTTCCGCGTATTTGGGCCGTATTGCCGAAAGTGATCTTCTTTTTCCCTGTGATCTCACTGTCGGTCACCTTTGTGAGTATCGTCACCATTTTCTTACCTGAGGTATTGCCCATTGAACAGGATATCTTCTGCCCTTCGGCAGGATTCCCCGTCACAGTCACTTTATCCGCTCCAATCTGGACAGGCTGCCCATATTCCTGTGCCGCAGCGTCATACTCAGCGGCTGAAGCGCTCACATATTCCAGGCCTTTTGGCAGATCATCTTCCAATACCGCATTGTTCAATTTTCCGTTTAAAAAGATCTTCCACTCTATCCGGCGCTCCGAAGGATCATATACTCCGTCCGGACCGATTCCCTCGCCGACCACCGCGCCTTCTTTACTGATCCAATCCACAGTGAAAGGGACGCTTGTCTCAAGAACTGCTGATAGAGAATCCTTCTTATCTTTAATCTCTGCCGTATTTTTTATTTTTTGCTGCCCGCTCGCATAATATTTTTCATCAGGTATCGCCGTCTTAAAGAACAGATACCTCGTTCCCAAATAAGAAGTCCCCTCAGGTTCGCCCGATGCAAACGTGTAGGAAAGCACTCCATCGGCGCCATAAACGGGCATCTTTTCTACCGCACCGGCGCCGTCTTCCTTTTCCCCTATCCGAAAAGATCCCGCCACATATTCTCCTACGCCGGCCAAATTATCCATAAACGTATATCCGGCTAAATCTCCGTCTGTATCGGAAGCTCCGCCTTCTTTATCCGCATTCACTCTGATCGTCCAGGAAATCTCCTGATTCGATACATCGGCCGCTCCTGATTTTTCTCCAGTGATGACGGTCACCCTCGGAGGTATCCTGACCGTAAATGTCTTATCATAGATACCGATATCCTTTACAATCTCATCTTCGCCGTCATTTACGGCGTCCAGTCTCATCGTCATGCTGAAGCCGGCCATCGCTCCGTTGATGCTCTCCTCATTGACGGCTTCCGTGAACACGATCTTTGCCCTTGGGCTGTCCGCCGTCTCATCCTTCGTGAGATTTCCCACGACCGTTCCGCCAAAGCTCAGGGGAACATTTTTAAGCTCCACCAGCTCAAGCGCGTCCGGAAGCTCTATTACCGCAAAGTCTCCGCCGCTTATATACGTATCTGTTTCATCCCGGTTTATTTCAAGATCTCCGATCACTGGAAACGAAAAGGATATGTAGATATCAATATCCTTTTTATAGTCAATTTCCTCTCTGTCTTTTATTTCCTTTCCGCCCTGTGAGACCGTCGCGGCCGGCTCACTGAGAAGCGCTGATTTGTCGCTTCCGGCTCCCGGCGTCTCTGCTCTGGCGGACAGCGCCCCCATGTCCGGGCACATTAAAATAAAGAATAGTATCAAGGATACTACTCTTAAAAGAAATTTACGCGTTCTCTTGGATTTTTTCAATTGTCCTTCACTCCCCTGATTTTTCTCTTTGGTATTTCAAGTACTATTATAAATTTTATCAGGAGATTATTATTCGCCGCTTTTTGCCAGTTCTTCGCAAAAAGCGGTCAAAAATTCGCAAGCAGCCTGACCGTGAACGTCCCATCCTCACAGTAGCAGTCAAAATCAGCGTCAAGCTTATTCGCAAAGGCAGACACACTCTGCAGCCCTATCCCATGTCCTTTTCCCTTCTGGCTCACGGGAAGCTTTGTGATCGGATTCATCTGTACTTCCTTCCCGCATCGGTTCTCTGCTTCTATGATCAGGCGGCTGTCCGCACATCGCACGAGCAGGCTCACAGACCTTTCTTCTTTTTTCAGCTCTTCTACAGAGTCCAGCGCGTTTTCCAGCAGATTCGCGACCACCGATGCCAGCTCCAGATCGTCCACCGGCACCCTTTCTGGTACCGTCATTTTAACATTTACAGATGCGCCGAGCCCGTCCGCTTTTTCCATCAGGTTAGAGACGATACTGTTCACTTTTATATTTTCACAGTACTTCCTGATCTTATTATCCGAGATCACTTCTGACACGTTCCCTATGATTTTCTTAACCTCATCATATTCCTTCTGTTCCAGCAGAGTATTGATGATTCCTATGTAATGGCGCATGTCATGGCGCAGGATCCTTAAATTGTACTCAGCCTTTTCCACCGCCTTATACTGGGACTCCAGTCCATGTATATAAGATTCAAACAGCTCATTTTCCCAGTACAGTTCGCTTCTTTTCGTCTCATTCTCCACGTAACGGAATATCACGATATAAGAGACAAACATGGTGATCAGAAGCAATATGACCCCCAGTATATTCTGATGGTCATCATGAAGAGAATTCGGGAACATGGCAAGAAAACAAAAGCAGCTGTAAAAAAGAGAAGGGATCAGGCACAGACCCCACCATTTCCCCATATCTCTCTTTTCGAAAAAGCTCAGATAAATCTTTCTTATTTTAATAACGAGAATCAAAAGAAGCAGGAAGTGTGTCATTCCATTGGCAAGTATGGCCAGAATGCCGCTTCCTGAATAGATTTCCACGACCGCTCCGACGATCCCGCCTGCCATCACATAATTGGATCCGCTCAGACCAGTAAAGACCGCTTTGCTGTCCCTCGTCTTTGAAATGAATACCGCGGTAAATTGCGTGACGAAGATCTGGATCAAAGTCGCTGTCACATAGAAAAAAGAGCTGCCAGAAAACACATATAGGAGTAAACATTCCATAACGCAGGAGCCGGAGGCGGATATGGCGCATATGGCCAGAGATTTCTTTTTCGTATATTTCAGCCCAATGAACAAAAGAAAATACGCCATTAAAAAACCATAACTTATAATATAGGAAATCAAACTATATGCCTGCATCCGGCATTCCTCCTCTATCGGTACTTATCCGCCATATAGGACAGGTACTTTCTCTTCACGTCCATATATCTCTTTTTGCTTATAGGCACGGTATCCTCGTTCCTCATCTCTAAACCGTTCTGTTTCAGCTTTTCCGCATATCTCAGATTGACAATAAAAGATTTATGTACTTGCAGAAAAGAAGGATCCTCCGAGAGGTTCCCAATCTCATCTCCAAAGCTCGTCCTGATGAACAGGCTTTTCATGACTCTGCCGTCCTCCAAGTGTATATGAAGCGTTCTGTCTTTATTTTCCACATACACTATTTTAGAATGGGGCAAAGAGAGAATCCCCTCCTGCGTTTTCAGTGGAAACAGCAGTTCATCCTTTGTGTTCACTGCTGCAAACGCATATTCCATAGCCTCATAAAAATATTCTTCTTTTAAGGGCTTCAGCAGATACCTTACCGCCTGCACCCCATATGCATCCAGAGCAAAGTCATCCGATGTTGTCGTATAGATGATCACCCGATCCCTGCCCATATCCCGGATCCTCCGGCCTATCTCAATGCCGCTCTTGACCGGCATGAGCATATCTAAAATATAGATATCGGCCAAATCTCCCGACTCAACCTTGTTATAAAGCATATTGGAATCTGTAAACTTCTCCCATTCCCACTGTTCCTGCTGATAAAGCTCTTGAAACCTGATCAGCATTTTTTCTGTACTCATCAAATCTTTTATGTTGTCATCGCAGATCACGATCTTCAGCATATTCTATCACTCCGATTATTCGACGATCCCATCCGGTCATCTCTCATTAAAAAACGCCGAAATCCCTGATTCCAAAGATTCCGGCCCTGCAGCCTGGGTATATTCTATCACAGCACCTGTAATTTGTATATAAAAATACACCTTTTGATACCTTTCAAACATGTTTTCTTTATCAGATTTGCAAAGCAAGAGGAAATCCGATTCCATCCAGGCGGCTCACTGGCAGCCGTAACCAGGATTTTTACGGCCTTCAGTCGGTTCTTTCCAACTGACATGGATAAATCGATATTTTTCCATGTCAGATTCCAATAAAAACCTGCATGAGATTCGGTTTTTACCTCCCTGCGGCCGGGAAGATCCTGCTAACGCCCTGCGGCGCTCACCTTACGATGGAATCGGATTCTTCCTCTTGCGCTTCTTCCCGCACCGAAATAAGCTCTCATTCGTTTTAAAAGCCATTGGGGCGGTCCACCGCGGCCCGCTGCCGCAAGGCGCGCGGGCCGTGTGGATATCCGATCCTTTCCTGGAATCAATGGAACGGAAATCATCCAGAATGGTGCGGCAGGCAGGGCACCGGCAGAAAGATTCCGAGCCGGCCTAAAGGTGAGCGCCGCAGGGCAGCGGCCGGTGTTCCCCAGGCGGAGGAAGGCAGAAACGGAACTACCAATTCCGTTTCTGAGCGAACCGGAGACGGGAAATCATCTAGATTTCCCGCCGACATGTGAGCAGTACTGCCGGAGCGGGGATAAAGCGGCCCCTGCATCGCCAGCGAACCGAAATCGTGACGGACCGGAACTTCTGCCGGTGCTAAACTAGTATTCCGATTTCAGCCCGGTCACTCCATAGCCAAAAATCCACCGTCCACCGGCACTGTCACACCGGTCATATAATCAGATGCTTTTGCGGCCAAAAACAACACCACGGAAGCCACATCTTCCGGACGTCCCCATCTTCCCATGGCAATTCGCCGGAAGATCCTCCAGCTGGCCTCTTTATCGGAAAAAAAGTCTTCATTCATCTTGGTCCAGATATATCCCGGCGCGACCGCGTTCACTTGGACCCCCCTGCCGGCCCATTCGTTGGAAAGCGCTTTTGTCAGCTGCATTACGCCGCCTTTGGATGCTGTATACGCAGAAACCTGGAGCCCCGCGATAAAGCTGGTCATGGACGCAAAGTTGATTATTTTTCCGCTTCCCTGTGCGAGCATGATCCGGCCGGCCATCTGGCTCAGCTCAAATACGGCGTCCAGGTTAATGTCCATGACCTTCCTGTATGCGCTGAAGGGATAATCGGCGGCATCACAGAGATACTGTATCCCCGCGCAATTGACGAGAATATCCAGCCTGCCCTCCAGGCGCTCCATCGCAGCTTCAAATCCTTTTTTCCGTCCCTCGCTATGAGAAAGGTCCTCAACGACCGAATGGACGATGCCTCCGTTATTCCTTTGGATCTCCCCGGCTGTCTGAGGCAGCTCCTTCGAAAAATCTATCAGGCAGACCTCGGCTCCATAATCGATAAAGTACTCTGCCACAGTCCGTCCCATTCCCTGATTTCCGCCGGTGATGACCGCCTTTTTTCCTTCCAAGCTAAACAGTTCCCGTTTGTCCATTTTTCTCCTTCCGCGGATTCCGCTCTATCTGTTTCCTTCTTCTAATATCTTCATCGCCTGCTCCAGCTTTTTATAGTCCGCTTCTGTAAGCTCCTTAAACGGGCGTTTGCAGTCCCCGCAGTCAATCCCCTGAAGCTTCAGCACACCCTTTATCGCTTTAAAGATCCCAACCTCCAAAAGAACGTCGATCATCTGATTCACGCTTCCCTGGAGCGCTCTCGCTCTCTCCAGGCGGCCGCTCTGATACTGCCTTCGAATCTCAATGAATTTATCCGCCATGATAGAAAACGTGCTTCCGATAGCAGCGTTTACGCCCACAGACAAGGCCGGTAAAAAGATCTCATCATGTCCGCAGAAAACGCTTTTTCCCGGAAAGCTCCGTACTAATGTCTCTGTCTGATAGAGATCGTAGGTCGTCTGTTTAATACCCGCGATACCCTCATGTCCCAGAAGCTCCTCCAGTTCTCCCGTTCCAAAAGAAACTCCGCTTAATTTGGGGACATTATAGACGATCATAGGCAATCCCGACGCCCGCTGGATGTCATAATAATATTCCTTGATCTCCGTCTTATTATAAGGAAAATAAAAAGGCGGCACCGCTGATATGGCGCTCACGCCGGCATCAGCTGCCTGCTCTGCCATCCGGATACTGGCGCTTGTGGAAAACGTGCCGATATTGGCGATCACGCCGGCACGTCCGCGGACAATATCACAGACCGCCCGTATCAGTTCTGTCCTCTGTCCGTCGGGCAGCAAAAAAGACTCCCCTGTGCTCCCTCCCACATAAAAACCCGATACTCCCTGAGCCAGCGTCTTTTCGATCAGCTTTTCCAGCGCTGTCAGATTCAGTGATTCATCCTCCTTCAGCGGTGTGATGATCGCCGGAAATACTCCTTCAAATTTCTTCATGTTTCTGCCTCCTCATTTAATTTAATGGACCGGTTATTATAATATTAATAATAAATCGGCTGAATAGCCCTGTTACGTCTTGAAAATTCTTATGGTTTCTTTTATAATAATTCTTATTGTGTATAAAATCCTTGCTGAAATGGCGGTATAAACGATGAATCAAGTCACAACTGTAAATCAGGTCAAAGAAAATAATATTATATTGGTAAAAAGAGCCATCCGCACCTCCGGCGAAATGACAAAGCATTCTGTCGCCCAGCGCACGGGCCTCAGTATCGCTACCACCAACAATCTGCTGAACACCCTTTATGAATCCGGTGAGATCATCCTGGCCGGCAGCGCATCCAGCACCGTCGGGCGGCCGGCTAAAACTTATAAATACAACAAGGACTTCGCCTATGTCTGCTGCATCATTCCTTCTCCCGTCGGCAGCCAGCACTATCTCTCCTATGTTGTCATGGACCTGCTGGGAAATCCCGTTGAGCAGCAGCAGGTCTGGCCTGACGTGATCACTTACCAGTCCATCGAGGATCTGGTATCTTCATTATTGGAAAAATATCCGAAGATAAAGACCTTCAGCATCGGAATCCCCGGTTATCACGACGACGATTATATTCATTCCTGTACCCTGACCGAACTGAACGGCTGTGATATCGTCGGACGTCTTTCCAGCCGTTTTTCCTGTAACTTTTATATGGAAAACAACATGAACGCCATCGCCTACGGCCTTTATGCCTCCAGGTTTCAGAAAGGTGCGGCTCCTTCAAGCCTTGTGGTCATCTCCTTCTTTAAAGACGGCGGCGCCGGATCCGGTATCATCATCAACGGCCGGATCCACACAGGAGAAAACCACTTCGCCGGTGAAGTAGTCTTCCTTCCCTATGAGGGCGGAGATATCTATGAGCTGATCCAGCAGGGGCGGGAATCCATCATCAAATGTGTCGCCAGCGTAGTCTGCTGCTACACAGCTATTCTCAATCCCGCGGTCTGTGTTCTCACCGGCGAAAATATTTCGGAGGATATGTGCGCCCCCATTCTGTCTCTCTGCGCCGGGCGGATCCCCGCCGCTCACCTTCCGGAGCTGAGTTACATCAAAAACTACGATCAGTATTATCAGAGTGGTTTATTCAATCTGATCATCGAAAATAATCTTTACTGACTGTCCCGTTCCTTCAGATCCTTCAGGATCCGCTTATAAAACGTCTGGCTGATCACATATTTTTTCCGAAAAATATAATAACAGCAGAGTAAAAGAAAAATAGGCACCACACACATGGCCGTTTTCACGGTCAAAGCACCATACATACTGATACTTTCCGCCGCCACGTTTCCTCTCTTGATCCCCGCCAGTACCACCGTCACACTTACAATGCCTGTTGCCAATGCGCTCGCCACTTTATTGGCCAGAGTCTGAGCAGAAAATGTGACCGCTTCATTCCGTTCCCCCAGCTTCCACTGTCCGTATTCGATGGTATCCGCCATAAAAAGCACCTCCAGCAGCTGGATCACCGCCTGACAAAAGTAGACCAGGACCGCGGCCGCCGCCACCAAGAGCATGGACGAATCCGCAAAAATAAACAGAATATATCCCAAAATATTGAAAAATATCGCGGCCGTCAATATCTGGCTCCGTGAAAACCTGGACAACATCGGGAACAGAGCCATAGCCAGGATCTGGCCTGCGCCTCCGACAGCGCTGAGCACGGCATACATGCCCCTGTCTCCATACAGATACTGCATATAATAAGCGGCAAATCCTAAAGTGAGAAAATAGCAGACGGCATTTAGTACGATCATAAGCGCCAGCCACATGAGCTGATCGTTGGCAGCCATCGCTTTCCACATCTTTTTGGCCGTAGAACGGGGCCGCCCTGCCCGGCCGGCCCCACGTTCCTTTACTCCAAAAAGAGGAAAACAAAGTCCCGCCAAGTATACTGCGCTGATAAAAGCCGCCACCCGGAACCATGCTCCGGGCGTATTTCCCAACGCAGACGTCGCCGGTTCCCAGAAGATCAATGCGATGTAGCAGCCTGCGTTGGCGCACAGCCGTGCAAAAGCTCCGTTTTTTTCTCTCTGACGCTGTTCCGCGGACAGTGCCGGCAGCATCGTCCAATAGGCGATATCATTGAATCCGTAGCACAGATCCCACAGTACATTTACCAGCGCGAAAACGAGAATATAAGCGGCGCCCGTCCCGATATCGCTGAATATTACAAGGGATAGGACCGCGCTGCCTATTCCTCCGGCCAGAATCGCCGGCTTGAGCTTCCCCCAAGGAGACTGGATATTATCGATGACCATACCGATGATCGGGTCGTTTACGGCGCTGACGATCCGCAGCAGCGACAGCACAAGGCTCGCTGCCGCAAATGTCTGAATCGGCAGGGAAAGCACATTGGAAAGAAAATACAGCAGGGTGTTCGTTTTAAACGCATACAGCATATCTCTGCCAATGGTACCCAGACCGAAAAAATACCGATTGCGCTCCTCTTGCTTTCTCATGGCAGAGCTCCTCAATTCATACCTTTTTGTTTTTTATTTCACTACCCCGGCCGGGACGGCACGCCGTACCTGTTCCTGATACAGAGGAAGCTTTTCACAGATCTCCACCCCCAGATGTGTGCCGATGGATTCACAGCCCAGCTGAATAAAAGCGTATGCCTCCAGCGCGCTGCCGGTACAGAATTTCATTTTCGTATCGCTCTTCATCTCATCCAGCACACTTTTTACCAGAAGTACATCATTATAGTTGGGACGAAGTCCTACGTTCAGCCCCGTTGATGATTTCACCTGATCGATCCCTGCTTCAGCCACGAACCTGGTGGCCAGCACGATTTCCTCATCCGTTAAATGCTGCACCTGAATGATGGCCTTAGTCATGACGCCGTATTCCCGCCCAATCTTGGCGAACTCCTCCAGCTCCTTGCGGTAATAGTCATAGCGTTTTTCCTTCAGGGCGGATACGTTGCAGGCCATATCCAGCTGAGTCGCTCCGATCCGGACCGCTTCTCTGGCCTCGTACATTTTCACCGATGTGAAATTTTGTCCGAAGGGGAACCCGATGGGGCATCCGATCTTCACGTCGTTTTCTTTGCAGAAGCCGCCTATCTCCTCCACTAAAAGAGGAATATGATAGGGCAATACGCAGATTCCTCCAAATTTATACTTCTTAATATCTTCTGTGTATGTTTTATAGATCTCTGCATTATCGGCCGGATCCAATACGAAAGAATTGTCAATGTATCTCGCGATTTCCTGTTTGCTCATCTTAGCGATATCAGCCATTATTATTTCCTCTCTCTCAATGCTCAGAACCTTTCATCATGCTCCTTGATAAAGTCCATATTTAATGTAAGCCCCAGTCCCGGCAGATCCGGAATCGTCATAAATCCATGATCCGGCTTCGGCGCGTCCACATATATGTTTCCGGTGATGTCCTCAAAAAGCTTCAGCCGCTCTAAAAACAGGGCGTTCGGGCATGCGCTGATCAAATGGATATGGATGTTTTCCATGGCGTGGGGGGCAAACCGGATATTCCATGCCTGAGTGATGGCGGCGACCTTCAGCATTTCCGTAAATCCGCCGGCTCTGGTCCCGTCCAGCTGGACTATATCTGCACACTCATTCAGGACGAGATCTCTGGCTCCGTATTTGGTGTATTCCTGTTCGCCGGTGGCCAGCGGCATATCGGTCGATCTCTTGAATTTTTTAAGCCCCGGAATATCGTCGGCAAGCACCGGCTCCTCCAGAAACATAATGTCATATTCCTTGACCAGATTGGCAAATCTGGCTCCGGTCGCCGCGTCCCAGCAGTTATTGGCATCCAGCATAATGCCCACGTCCGGTCCCAGGGCTTCTCTGACCTTGCGGACCCGTTCCAGATCCCGCATAGGACTGTTCCCGCCGTCGACGCCCACTTTAAATTTAACCATCCGGTATCCGTCCTTTTGTACCAGATCCTTCATTTCCTGAACCAGCTGTTCGTCCGTATAAGAAGTCCAGCCTCCGCTTCCGTAAACAGGAATCTTTGTCTCCGCGCCTCCAAAGAGCTTATACAGCGGAAGATCCAGGATTTTTCCCTTCAGATCCCAAAGCGCGATGTCCACAGCGCTGAGCGCGCAAAACATCAGTCCTTTTCGTCCTACGCCTCTCAGGTAGGCGAACATATCCTGCCAGATCTCTTCCGTCTCAAAGGGATCTCTTCCGATCAGCCTCGGCGCCATATTCTTTTCAATCATCAGCTTAGTGGCTTCTCCCCCCACCTCATGATAAGTAACGCCAAATCCTTCTATCCCTGTATCCGTGGTGATCCTGACGATGGTATAGCCAACCATCTCAACTTTTCTGGTCGCGTCTGCAAACCCTCCCGCTACCGGCGCAGAGACCAAATGAACCTTAATATCCGCGATGCTATGCTTTTTCATGTTAAGCTCTCCTTATGTCTTAAATAGTTTTTGTTTTTCGATTGTTAGCGACAACATCCAGTGCGATCGCGAGCAGCAGTACCATTCCCCGGACGATGTACTGCAGGGACACCCCAAGGTTCAGGATGCTCATGCCGTTATCCAGAGCCGCCATTATCATAGTTCCGACCACAGCTCCGACCACGGTGCCCCGCCCGCCGGTGATAGCCGTTCCGCCGACAACGCATCCGGTGATAGCGGTGAACTCATAGCCCTGACCTGCTCCGGGCGCCGCCTGTCCTACGCGGCCCACATATACCAAAGATGCTGTCGCAACTATAATCGTATGTAATACATATAATTTAAGCGTTTCCCGGGGTACATTGATGCCGGAAAGCTTTGCTGCCTCCACATTTCCGCCGATGGCATATATGTATCTGCCAAACTTCGTATTATTGATCACATAAGCCAGCAGCAGCGTCAGCACAAATAAGATCAGCATACTGTAGGAAAAGCCCCTGTACTGGCAGACGACACCTGTAATGACTCCTATGACGATGAGAGTCACGATCATTTTTGTTATGACCTTTCCCCATTTCGGTTTTGTCAGGCCCAGCTTGATATTTTTCATTTCTTTTATGGTCACGAGAGCAACATAGATAACGGCCACCGCAGCGGCGAGGATCAGTGAAGCATTATTGGTATTCCCGATCTGCGGAAGATACTTATTCCCAATCGTATCGATAACACCTTTCATCGGACCGAAGGTTTTGCCGGAGCTGATGAGTAACGTGATCCCATTGAATACCAGCTGTGTGGCCAGCGTGACGATGAACGCCGGAAGTCTCATATATCCGACCCAGAAGCCATGCCACAGGCCGATGAGAATCGCCAGGGCATAAATGATCACCAGGACCAGCACCGGATTTGCTCCCCAGGCCACCTGCAGGATCGCCGCGATCATGCCGAACATTCCCAGCAGCCGTCCAGCGGAAAGGTCCGCGTTGCAGGTGATGATGACCAGGCACATGGTAATGGCAATGATAGAACACGTAGCTCCCTGCAGCAAAATATTGGAAAGGTTCTGCACTCCCAGGAACAGCCCCTTGCTCAGTACCTGAAAGACAACGCCGATGATCAGCATTTCCACTACTAAACTATTTTTATAAATCACGCCGAACAGATCCGGACGTTTTTTAATATTTTCCCCGCTCATGTTGTTTTACCTCCCGTAGCCTTTAAGGCAATGTCTTCCTGTGTTACCTGAAGCTCCTTATTATCAAACTCACCGCTGATCCTGCCTTCCCGCATGACATAGACCCGGTCACTCATTCCCAGGATCTCAGGCAGCTCTGAGGATATCATGATGATGGCGATCCCCTGCTCCACCAGCTGATTCATCAGCTGATAGATCTCATTTTTTGCGCCGATATCGATACCCCTGGTCGCTTCATCCAGAATCAGCACCTTCGGCTTAGTCAGCAGCGCTTTTGCAATACATACCTTTTGCTGGTTGCCTCCAGACAGATTTTTTACCTTTTGTAAAACAGAAGGCGTTTTGATCCTCAACTTGCCGATCATATCATTGACCAGCTCCAATTCTCTGTCCTTGTCGATGATCATGTGATCTGTTATATTATCGAGACTGGCCAGAGTGGAATTATAGGCGATATCAGAGGTCAGGACCAGACCAAGTCTTTTTCTGTCTTCCGTCAGATAATAAACGCCCGCTTCGATGGCTTCCTTTGGCTGTCTGATCAGCCTCCGCTCTTTGCCCTCCAATTTTAATTTTCCCGACACGTTCTGATCCAGCGCCCCGAAAATACTCATCGCCAGTTCTGTCCGGCCCGCCCCGATCATTCCAGCCACGCCTACGATCTCTCCGGCCCGGACATTCAGATTAATATCCCGCAGGACCCAGCGGTCATTCACCGCGTCATATGCCGACCAGTCCTCTACCTCCAATACGACATCCCCTATAGAACAGTTTCTGGGCTCAAACCGATTGGTGAGCTCACGGCCCACCATGTTGCTGACCAGGGAATTCGTGTCAAATTCGTCTTTTGGTCTTGTGGTGATCGTTTTCCCATCCCGTAATATCGTGATCGTATCCGCGATCTCCATGACTTCATTCAGCTTATGGGAAATGAAGATCGTAGTGATTCCCTTTTCCTTAAAGCTCAAGATCAGATTGAGCAGGTTTTCTGAATCCTTTTCCGGAAGCGCGGCTGTCGGTTCATCCAGCACCAGGATCTTGACATCTTTTTTCAGCGCTTTAGCGATCTCCACCAGCTGCTGCTGTCCAATCCCCAAATTCCCGACCCGCGTCGCCGGACTGATATCCAGGCCGAGCATCTTAAGCAGCTCCCGGCTTTGGCGGTACTCTTCATCCCAATCGATCAGGCCCCTGGAACAGATTTCGTCGCTGAGAAAAATGTTTTCACAGATCGACATGGTAGAAATAAGACCCAGCTCCTGATGGATGATCGCGATCCCATCCGCTTCACTTTCCTTGATGCCTTTAAATCTCTGTTCTTTTCCGTCAACAATCAGCTTTCCCTTATAATCGGTATGTTCTCCGCTCAGCACCTTCATCAGCGTTGATTTGCCCGCGCCGTTTTCACCGCAGAGCGCGTGAACCTCTCCTCTCCGAACATGAAGACATACATCATCCAGCGCCCGTACTCCCGGAAATTCTTTTATGATATGCTGCATCTGTAATACATAATCTTCCATTATACCTCTCCCTCCGTAAATGTTATCAGGCGGTAAAAACCGCCTGATATTGTTTCAACGAAAGATATAACCTTAATTGCCATAGACTTCTTCGTGGGTATATACACCGCCGTCGATGATCACTTCATCCAGATTGTCCTTTGTGACAATAATAGGATCGACTGCCGCAAAAGGAACCTTGCTGCCATCGGAGCTGAGGGCTGTGGCGCCGCCGTAATCTTCCTCTGTCAATTCTTCCTTATACAGCTTGATGGTGCATTCAACGACCTTGCGGGCCGCTTCAGCGGAATTTTTGTAAACCGTTGAATACTGAGTCCCTTCCACGATCCTCTGGCAAGCGGTCAGTTCCGCGTCCTGTCCGCACACTAAAACCTTTCCGGCCAGGCCGGCGGATTCCAGCGCTTTGATCACTCCTGCCGCCATGCCGTCATTCATCGGGCAGATCGCAGCCAGGCTGTCTCCGTACTGGGTGATCCAGTTCTCTGCAAATCCCTGTGCCAGGGCCGCATCCCACATCGTGCTCCACTGTTCTCCGATCTCATTCACGTCACAATCGGCGAGGCTGTCCTTCATCCCCTTCATGAAATCAAACTGAGTAGTTCCGCCGGAAGCATCGCCTCCGATAAATCCCACATCTCCGCTGATCTTCGCGTCCGCCAGCGGCTTCGTGATGGCCTTGCCCACTTCATAGTTGTCGAGTCCCCCGCAGATATCAATGTAAACATCCCCATAGCACATTTCATAATTGCAGACAAGAACGCCGGCATCATGTACTTCCTGATAAATATTCGCCATCGCTTCCAGCTCGCTGGGACAGCAGATCAGGATATCAATTCCCTGTGTAAGCATATTTTCGATCTGTCCGATCATCTTCTGCGTATCATTGTCAGAAACCTGGTAGATCATCTCCACTCCCATTTCATCGCAGACCTGCTTCACAATATCCAGCTCGTCAACCCAGCGCTGCTCCTGCAGAGTCTTCCATGCTACGCCTACCAGGATTTTGCCGTCGTCCCCTACCGCTGCAGATTTTCCCTCCGTTGTTTTTTCCTCAGATTTTTCTGATTTGGCTTCCGTTGTTTTCTCATCTGTTTTTCCTTCTGTGGAAATAGATTCTGAGGTCTTACTGGAAGAGCAGGCCGCCAACGAGAGTACCATAATTACCGCAAGTAACATTGCACAAATTTTCTTCATTTTCCTTCTCCTTTTTGTTTTATTTTTATGTCTATATAATAACTCAAATTCTTCTAATTAGTCAACTACTATTTTGATTTTTACGTGTTTAGTCAACCTTTTTGGGAATTTGAATAGGACAACTTTGCATTTTTTGGTGACTTTGTATATTTTATAATGTTTTTCCTCTGCTCGTCCCGTGATTATACCACATTTTTATTCTAGTTTTTTATCAACCAATATATGATTATTTGATATATTAATTGACTTTATAACATAACTCTTTTATAATTGTGAGCAAGAAATACCGAAACCTATTTTGACAGAACCAAACTTTTATCGGGAGGAATCACATGAATCCAAAAAAAATCAATATCTGTATCGTCGGCGTCGGCCCTTTTGCCCGCCCCTTCATCCGCTGCTATCAACGGCATCCCAATGTCGGCCAGGTATCCGTCTGCGGCCGCGATCCTGAACGTTTGAAGGAGCGCGCCGACCTGCTGGGCATCGACCCTGATCTTCGTTTCACAAGCTTCGATCAAGTCCTGGAGGACCATCGTATCGACGCGGTCCACATTCTCACACCCACCTTTGAACACGCACGTCAGGAAGTACAGGCCCTCAAGGCCGGAAAGCATGTGGCTACCGCCGTTTCCATGGGGGAGACTATCGAAGAGCTGCAGGCCATCGTGGCGGAAAAACACAGATCCGGCAAAACATTTATGCTGATGGAGACTTCCGCCTATTCCAGAGACATTCTAAAGGTCAAAAAAATGATCCGAAACAAAGAGCTCGGCAGAATTCAATTTATCTGCGGCTCCCATATGCAGAACACCCATCTGATCGATCTGGAAAAGCGCTGGAATGGCTATCCCCCCATGCTCTATGGCTCTCACGCCTGCGTCCCGCTCTATGCCCTGACCGGAAAGCCCGCCGAATCCGTGATCTGCCTCGGCTCCGGTGACATTGGGGAAGAGCTGACCAGCTGTTATGGGTGCAAAGACGCCTATCAGTCCTGTCTCGTCACCTTGAAGGACAGCGACGTAAAGGGAGAGATCCACCGCACTATGTTCCACGCGCTGCGCCAGATGCGTGAGCACTTTGATGTCTACGGCAGTTTAAAAAGCTATGAATGGGAACAGCTGCTGGGCGAAGGAGCCGCTGTTTTTACCGGTAATGTAGAAGCGCACAGAGAGCAGGCAGAAGATTATACGGAAGACCTGCCCGACAGCCTGATCTACAAGGGCGCGCCCTCTCCCGCCTCTTCCTGGCATTCTTCTTCCGTGGACACCCTGGAATATGCGCTCCGCCTAGGGCATAACGGCGCATATCCTCATCTGGTCCACGAATTCATAAGCTCCATCGCAGAAGGCCGGGATTCCTATCTCGATGCGGAAATCGCCGCGAATATAACCGCCATCGGCATCTGTGCTGTGGAATCCGCCAAACGCGGCGGTGAAAAAATCATGATCCCAGATTTTTCCTGCTGCTGAAAAAAGATTTAGCGAAACAAGTCTAAATGCCCGGACTTTCCGTCCGGGCATTCTTCACCTCTAATCCGCCAGAGGCTGTGTACCAAAAATGCACATTTGTTCTTTGACAACCTTTTTTACCGCCTGATGAGACGCCTCTAACAGCTCAATATAATGTACCAATCCGTTGTTTTGTTCCAGCGTCTCCTTTATAGCGGCCGTCGCCGCCAGAGAAATTCCCGTAAAGAAATTGACCTTGTTGATGCCATGCTCAATGGCCGCGCGGAATTCAGACTCCGGAAGGCCGGATCCCCCGTGCAAAACCAGCGGTATCTTCACCACCCGGCGGATACGGTCTAAAAGTCCGATATCAATTTTAGGCGTCCCTTTAAAAAGCCCATGCACTGTGCCCACGGCAACTGCCAGCGCATCCACGCCTGTCTGTGCAATAAAGTATTCCGCGTCCTCCGGCCTCGTATAAAACCTTTTATCCACTTCACTGGCCTGCAGTTCTCCCTCCGGGCTGCCCACATGCCCAATCTCCGCTTCCACACTGACCCCGCAGGCATGGGCGATCATGACCAGCTCCTTCGTGACCGCGATATTTTCCTCAATGGGGAGAGAAGAGCCGTCAAACATGATCGAGGAACAGCCCCCATGGATTGCCTTTATGCAGCATTCAAAGCTGTTTCCATGGTCCAGGTGGAGGCAGACAGGAACCGACGCGCGGCGGCAGCGGTCCAGAAGCTTGTTAAAATAAAAAGACAGTTCGTTTTTTTCCCAGAAAAAGTTTGGAATCATCAAAATCACCGGTTTTCCCTCTTCCTCTGCGGCCGAAACGATCGCCTCCGTAAAATTATCGTCCAGTGTATCAAACGCCCCGACGGCATAATTCTTTTCTACACTTTCTCGTAAAATCTCATTTAATGTTACCAATCCCATGATGTTACCTCCTTTATTAATCAACATATCATGTCAATTGTTCGATTATTAGTTGACTTTTTATCAAAACTCATTTACTATATTATAGAAAATAGTAAAACTAATTTAAGAAAGGAACCTATCTGCCTTTATGATGGAGTCAAGCGCAATTACCGAACAGGTCAATGACCAGATCATCCAATTGATCATCGAATGTATTGAAGAAGACAAAAAACTCCCTACGGAACAGGAAATGATGGCCCGGTTCCAGATCAGCCGGACGGCGCTGCGTGAAATCCTGAATGAACATGCGGTAAACGGGATCATCACCTCACAGCAGGGCAGCGGGCGTTACGCACATTTTCCTGATCTGGGAATTCAGATCAAAAATACCTGGCTGCCGTTTATAAAACATAAGCCCTCCATGCTGCTTGATTTTTTCGAGGTCCGCAAATGTCTGGAGCTGTCATCTCTTCCCGTAGCCATGCAAAATCTTCGCTCAGACAATCTGCTCCAGCTGCGCCAGCATGCCGACGCCATGTTAAAATGCGCCAAGGAAGGGAAGTCTTTTGAAAAGCATGACCGTGATTTTCACTGCACGCTTTTTTCCTGTACGAAAAATGTACTCTTCACGCAGCTTCTGACCGCTTTCTGGGATGTTTGCGAAAGCGCCTTTACGTGGCCCTCCAACAACGATCTGATGCATGTGGCTCAACAGCATGTGGATATTCTTGAGGCTCTTGCCTGTCAGGATGAAAAAAAAGCCACCGCTCTTTTAGATGAACAATTTGTAGAGTCCCGCAATCAGATCGCACTGGCCCTTGTTAAGATCAAATGAACACGCTTTCGCACAGCTTTCCATAACGTTTCACCGGCCCTTCCCACAGGGCCGTTTTTTGAGGCAGAAACTCTTGCTGCTCACAGGATCCCTGCAGGATACTCTTAAACTGCTTTTTTCCGGAAATCTGCCCTGCTGCCTCTGCCTGCATGAGTATATTGCCTATGCAGGCTCCTTCATATGGTCCCGCCGACACCGCTATTCCCGTCACATCTGCGATCATCTGATCCAAAAAGCGGTTTTTTCCAGCGCCTCCCACGATCCGAAGCCGTTTGAACTTTCTGCCGGTCAGCGCTTCTGTCTGGCCGATCGTATATTTATATCGGACCGCCATGCTTTCATAAACACAGCGGGCGATCTCTCCGATACTGCCGGGGACCGGCTGTCCGCTCCTAAGACAATATTCTTTGATCATCCAAACCGGATCTGCGTCACTGATAAAGGGGGCTTCTTCCAGGTTCACCAGAGAGCGGAACGGCTCCGCCTTTTCTGCCTCACAGACGATCTCGTCCCATGTGAGGGGCCCATACTCCCTGTTCCAGATCCGGAACAGATTCTGCATGACCCACATTCCCATGACATCCTTCTGCAGGCGCCACTTCCCGTCCGCCGTCCCCTCATTGGAGAAATTCCATCGGAGAACTTCCTTATTAACGACTGGCTTCTCAACCTCCGTCCCGATTATGGACCAAGTGCCGCTGGACGCGAATGCCTCGTCTTCCTCCAGGGCCAGCGCAGTTACCGCCGACGCAGTATCGTGTGATGCCGCCGGCACATACTTCACCGCTTCTCTCTGTCCTGCAAACAGCCCCTGTAAAAGAGAAAGCTTCTGTGCGCCCGGCATGAGAATTTCTCCAAACAAGGTATCCGGCAGTCCCAGCTTCCCGATCAGCCGGCGGTTCCAGCTTCCGGTACCAGGATCGATCAGCTGGCCCGTCGTGCCAATCGTATATTCCGTAAAATATCTGCCGGTAAACAAATACCCGAACAGATCAGGAAACATCAAAAATTTCTTTGCCGTCCGAAGCGCGGGATCCTCTTCCAGAATCCTCTCGTAAAGCTGGAAGACTGCGTTTCCATAGCGGATTTGTGATCCGCACTCCATAAAATACTCCTCAGGAGACATGACTTCCCGGAAAAACCGGCGCATTCCCTCTCCTTTTGAATTGCGCGTACATCTGGGCGCCCCGGTCAGCTGTCCATTGGCGTCCAGAAGCGCAAAATCATTGCCCCACATATCTATTCCGAAGCTGTCAAATCCTGGAAAATTTCTTTCCATTTTCTCCAGCGTCTGAAGCATCTGGTGAAATAAGTAGAATGCGTCCCAATAATACCGGTTTCCCACCGGTACGTGGTAATTGTCAAAGCGGCATAGTTCTTCCAGAGTCAGGCGGTCTCCCTCCAGGGTTCCCGCGATCCCTCTTCCGCCGCCGCCTCCGATATCAATCGCCAGATAAGCGGCCATCTCTATTCCTCCATTTTCAGATCCCGCCGGAAGCTTCCCAGTATCTCCTGAACGCTGTCCTCATCCGGAATGTTCTCAACGGCCCCGATCACAAAATTCGCAATGGCCGATGTTTTGCAGCAGCCCTCTAGAAATTCCATATAATAATACGCCTGTTTTATGCTCGGCCCCCAGGACAGCGCCCCGTGATTCTGCAGCAAAGCCGCGTGATTCACCTTCACAAAGGGACTCACCGATTCCGGCACCTCAAAGCTTCCCGGCCTTCCATAGGGAGCCAGCGGAATCTCCTGGCCAAACAGTCCCAAAAGCTCCGGGAGCATTTTCGTATTCGGCCTGCGCCTGCTGCAGGCATAAGCCGTGGCAAAAGGCGCATGGGTATGAAATACGGACATGACTTCCTCACTTTCCCGATAGACGCCATAGTGCAGCTTCGCCTCCGACGAAGGAGCCTTACTTCCCGCAGTCAGGATATTTCCGTTTAAATCCGTCTTTATCAGCATTTCTTCCGTAAGATAACCTTTACTCTCCCCGGTCGGGGTGATCCAGACCTCTTCCGGGCCCACCCGGCAGGATATATTGCCTTCGTTGCCTGCTACCATTCCCCTTTGATATACTCTTCGTCCGTATTCGCAGATCAGTTTTTTTGCTTCGCCGTCGCTGCAGTACATGTCCCAGCCCTCCTGTTATCCTTCCTAACGTTTATTTATCGGTTCCATTCCTTTGAAATAGCGGTCCAGGTCCTTTCGGATCACCGCTATGGAATTGCTGCCCACATTGCTGGTCGTACCAGCCAGATGGGGCGTGAGCGTGACATTATCCAACTTTAGAAGCGGATTATCCGCGGAGATCGGTTCCTGAGCAAATACATCCAGGGCCGCTCCGCCTATTTCATCATTCTGCAGCGCCTCGATCAATGCCTCTTCATCCACCAGACCCGCCCTGGCCGTATTAATAAAAAACGCTGTCTTTTTCATCTTCTGAAACGCTTCTCTGCCGATCATCTTTCTCGTTTCATCACAGAGACGCGCATGTATGGTCACATAATCCGAAATTTCCAGCAGCCGGTCCAGAGAAACCTTTTCCACACCGTATTCCCGTATCTTTTCTTCCGGCATGAAAGTCTCATAGGTGACGATCCTGGCTCCAAAAGGCTTCAGGCGCTCCGCCACCATTCTTCCGATCACGCCAAAGCCTATGATCCCAACCACCTTATCCGCCAGATTGTGGGAATAAGGATAATTCTTAAACCTCACCTTCCACTCTCCATGGCTGGATACCAGGTTACTCCTCACAATATTCCTGGATTCCGCGATCATCATCCCCACCGTATAATCCGCTACAGGCGCGGCAACCCTTCCCGGTGAGCATATCACCGTGATTCCCTGCTTCTTCGCCTCTTCACAATTGACATTTTCGACTCCGCTTCGGAGGACGCCGATCAGCTTTAAATTGGGCGCCGCATGGATTACCTTGGAGCCTATGGCAGCAAAATCCGTGATCAGCATTTCCGCGTCAGCGGCTTTTTCAAGCAGTTCTCCGGATACCTCAGCCCATTCCGGCCCCTCTTGCTCTGTCTTAAGAATGTAGGCCGCCCGTTCCGTTTCATCCTTGCCCAAGTTTACTTCAACCGTATCGATCTCCGCTCCATAATCTGAAAGCAGCGACTTACTGTCCAGGACATCCTCCTTTGTGATCGAAAAGTCTGTTACAAACAATATTTTTCTCATTTCATTGATCCTCCGCCGGCATCCGGTTAAACCGTCTCATTATATGATTTCATCGCATATCGGAAAATAATAGACTTTTCTTGTGTGACCTCTTCCAAAACGGAAGACATACATTCCCGGCTGTTCCCGCTCATTTTCTTGCCTCCGCCAAAGGGCAGCTCCTGTGCGCGGAATCCTCCCGAACCATTCACCGCGACCATTCCCGCCTGCATGGATGCCGCCGCCTTCATGGCATCCTGGAAATCCTCTGTGATGATCCCGGAAGACAGTCCATAGCCGGTCTGCTCAGCAATCTCTATGGCTTCATCCAACGTATCGAAACCAATAATCGGAAAAACAGGTCCAAAGACCTCCATATCCCTGGCAATATCCATGTCCGGTGAGACATTTACCAGCACGGTGGGTTCAAAAAACGCCCCTCTGCGATGGCCTCCATAGACAAGCTCCGCCCCCTGTTTTATCGTCAGCTCCACCTGACGCTCGACTTCCTTCGCCGCTTCCTCGCTGATCAGGCAGCCGAAGTCCGTCTCCATATCCATGAGATCTCCTGTCTTAACTGTTTTCAGCCGCTCTTCGATCAGACGATGTACAAATTCTTCTTTGATGCTGTTGTGGACAATAAAACGCTTCGCCCCGGAACAGCATTGTCCCGCGTTCCTTGTCTTATCTCCTGCCTCGTTCACCGCCAGATCCATGTCGCAGTCCGCGCAGATGATCAGAGGATCATTGCCTCCCAGCTCAAATTTATAGTCGGTCAGATTTTCCGCTGCTTTTTTGGCGATCTGTTTTCCGGCCGCCACGCCTCCCGTCAGATTCACCTGAGCGATATCCGGATTTTCCACCAGCCAGTTTCCGACCGTGCTTCCGCCGCCGGTGATACATTGAGCCGCACCAGGCGTCACGCCGGCTTCCGTCAGCAGATTCATGAGCTTCAGCACGCAGAGGGGGTTATAGGAAGCCGGTTTGACTACGATCGCATTTCCGGCCGCCAGCGCGGGGCCGGCTTTAAACGCCCAGAGAGCCGCGGGAAAATTAAACGGGACAATACAGGCTATCACTCCCAGCGGTTCATGTACCGTGATCTGAAGGTCATCGTCATAACCGCCTTCTATCCCCATGGGCATTGTTTTTCCATATTGGTGTTTTACGATTTCCACAGAGCAGTCAAAGGTATGCAGCACCGAATCAATCTCTCCATAGGAGTCAAAAATCGGTTTTCCCGTCTCCAGTGTGATGGTCTTCGCCAGATCATCCCTGTTTTCTTTCACCAGCTCCATAAAGCGGCGCAGGATCTCTCCCCGGTCCCGCACACGGACGCGCTTCCATTTTTTTTGAGCCTCGACGGCCCCCGCCACGGCCTCCGCCACCTGATCCTTTGTAGCCGCGGGAACCACATCCAGCACGGCTCCCGTGGATGGGTTGATCACATCAAAGGTCCTGCCGTCGGCAGCATCTGCCTGACGGCCATTAATGAGCATTTTCATAAAAATTCTCCTTTATTACTTTCATGTAACTGCGATATGTTTCATAGTTTTTCTGGTAGATCTCCGAGATTTCTCTGTTTGGTTCAAAATAACGGGATGTCCGCACCATCTGTACAGACGCTTCGCTGAAATCCCCATAGAGGCCGACTCCCACAGCGCCGATCATCGCGGCCCCCACAGCGGAGGCCTCCGGATTCTCCACACGCCGCACACCTTTTTGCAGTAAATCCGCTTTAAGCTGAAGCCATTTGTCGGAGCTGCTTCCGCCTCCCCCGCACCGGAGTCCCGGATATGACCGCCCCGCGGTCTGTTCAATTTCTTCTATGGCCTCTTTTATTGAAAAGGTAATGCTTTCAATGACCGCCTGATAGATCTGATGTTCTTTCGTTGAAGTGTTCAGACCGTGCAGAGTATACGTTCTTCTGTCGTTGTCCGCCAGGAAATAAAGGCGGGAACGGCCGTCATAAATCAACTTTTCCTCAATCTCCTGAAACATGTCCTCAGGCCGCCTGCACAGTTCCTTCCGATACCAGTCAATGTAGGAACCGGCAATGCTTGAACCGTGTAGGATCATGCTCCTTTTGTCTGCTCCGCACCCTAATTCCGCAGGCGGGCGGATGGTCAGCTCCCTGTCCGCGGGCACGAAACGTCCCACCATTTCATACGTTCCGGAAACATTGGCAAGCTCATCCTCGCCAGGTCCCAGTCCTATAAAACCACACTCCGAATCATGGGCGCCCAGGACGACCGGAATTTTATACGGCAGGCGGAACGGGCCAAACCACTCGGTCTCTCCCAGCAAAAACGTCGACTCATGGACTTTCCCCCCCAGCCTGGAAATCGTTGTTTCAATCCCACCGGCTATTTCCTCAGACCATTTCTTTTCCCGTATATCGAAGAGCGCCTTCCTGACGGCCAGCGTATAGTCAGTATGTATCCCAAATCCCAGCTTCGTCAGGACAAACTCCTGAATGTTGAAAAAATATTCCGCTTTCTGATACGTCTCCGGCTCATGGTTCCTGAGCCACATGATCTTGGAGCAGACCAGCATGGACAGGCACCGGCTTCCTGTGATCTCCAGAAAGCGCTTCGCTCCTACGGTCCTTTCCAGCTTCGCGGCTTCCTCCTGCGCCCTTGTATCAAACGCCATGATCATGTTACGCAGAGGCCTCCCGCTTCTATCTGCTGGAATTAAGCTGTCTCCAAAAAACGAGAAGCAAATACTTATGACCCTAAATCGCCCGGCAGCCTTCCCAACCGTTTCCTTCACAGCATCTACAGCATTCTCCCAGAGCAGATCCGCATCCATTTCAAAGAACCCATATTCCGGACGTATCCACTGGTTTTTTATCACTGAGCTTATAAGAATCTTCCCGTTTTTAACGTCCACCAGGCTGGCACGGATTCCCGAAGTGCCAAAATCCAGTACAAGAACAGCCTCTCTGTTTTCCATGTGCGCCTCCTGTCTGATCACTATTTTTCAAACGCATAACGGAATACGATGGATTTAATCTGCGTCACCTCATCCATGACCTTAGAGAGACTTTCCCTGCTGTTTCCGCTCATCTTTTTTCCGCCGCCGAAGGGAAGCTCCGCCGCCCGGAAATTTCCAGATCCATTAATGGCGATATGCCCTGTTTTCAGTTTTTTGGCTGTCTGGATACAGGTATATATATCTCTGGAGAAGATTCCTCCGCCCAGACCATAATCGGACGCATTGGCGATCTCCACCGCCTCTTCCACCGTATCAAACCCGATGATCGGCCATACCGGTCCAAATACTTCCATATTCTTCGCGATATCCATTTCCGGTGTCACATCCATCAGGATAGTAGGCGCAAAGAATGCTCCGTTCCTGGCGCCTCCGTAGACCACCCTGGCTCCCTGCTTCACCGTATGAGCCACTTGTTCTTCTACCTTCTTTGCCGCGCGCTCCGCGATCATAGGCCCCATTGTGACCTTGGGATCCATTGGATCACCGACGACCAGTTTATCCAGGTACTCATCGATCAGGCGTTTCACGAATACTTCCTTCAAAGAATTATGTATGATAAAGCGCTTGGAACCTGTGCAGCACTGACGGTTATTTCTGGCTTGGTCTGCCGCCTCTTTCACTGCCAGATCCAGATCCCCGTCTTCGAAGAGGATGAAGGGATCGTTTCCGCCCAGCTCAAATTTATAATCCGTCAGATGTTTTGCCGCTGTCTTCGCGATGCTCAGGCCGGCTTCTGTACTTCCGGTAAAGTTCACGCAGGCTATGCGGGGATCGTCCACCAGCATATCTCCGATCTTTGCCCCGCTCCCGGTGACGCACTGTGCCACGCCGGCAGGCAGGCCGGCTTCATGAAGCATTTGATGGAGCGTAAGCAGCGTCAGCGGATCATAAGACGGCGCTTTTACGACCACCGCATTACCCGCGGCTAATGCTGCGGCCGTTTTAAAGGCCCAGATAGCGGGAGGAAAATTATAGGGGATAATACAGGCGAGCACGCCCAGAGGTTCATGGATCGTGATCTGGAGGTCCGCGTCATATCCCGGCTCCGTGCCGATGGGCATTGTTGAACCGTAATAATGCAGCGCTACCTCGCAGGCCCCCCGGTACACATAGGCCACAGAATCCAATTCCCATACAGCCTCCTGCATAAGCGGCTTTCCGGCCTCCTTTGCCAGAAGGGTTCCCAGCTCCAGACGGCGCTCCATCACCATGTTCGCAAATTTTTTAAGTACCGCGCAGCGTTCTCTCACAGGAAGCGCCGCCCATTTTTCCTGAGCTTTTACCGCGCCGTCCACCGCTCTTTTGACATCCTCCGGGGCAGCCGCGGGCACGGTATCGATCACCTGTCCGTTTGCCGGATTGACGACCTCTTGTGTCTCTTTTCCGCTTGCGTCTGCCATGCGCCCGTTAATAACCATCTGCATGATATTTCCTCCTTCTTATACTTAAATGTTTTCATCGCTTCTTAATTTGTGCCGTTCCAAATACTGTTCAACCTGTTCTCTGCTTTTTACGGCTCCCGTCGTTCCGACTGCCCCAATGGAGATTGCGGAAGCGGCAGACCCGAAATACAGCGCGTTTTCCAGGGACAGGCCCCGGATCAGGCCAGAGATAAATCCCGCCATAAAATTGTCGCCCGCCCCAGTCGTATCAATCACTTCATCAGCGATCGCGGGAACCCGGTATGTACGTCCGAGCGCGCTGGCGAATACGCCTTCCGCTCCCATCTTTATGACTACCGTTCCGACGCCAAATTCATGGAACACTTCCGCGATCTCCTCCACGGTATTCTTTCCGGTATAGTACCGCGCCTCATCCAGGCTTGGCACGATATAATCCAGCAGCTTCAGAGTTTCTTTTATGTCCTGCAGCCCCATTTCTTTTCGGTCCATAACAAAATCCGCGATCGTGGCGGCGCCTGCCTGCTTTGCTCTTTTCAGGAGCTTTGCCATATCCTCATCGCTCTGCCCTTTGCTATAAAATAAGCTGGCAATGGAAAGCGCCTTAAGACCTTCTTTTATCTCGAGCCCTTCCGGCACTTTTAGACGCATGACAGCCGCGGCGTTGTCTTCCAGCGCCAAAAAACTGCGCTCTCCATTTTTGCCGATCAATACAATGGCTGTGGCCGTGGGATATCCAGGATCTGTATAAATTCCCTCTGTGCCGATCCCTTCTTCCGCGCAGCGGCTTTTATAAAAGACGCCGCTCTGATCCTCTCCCACCGCGGTGATCAGCATGGTACTGTGCCCCAGCCGGTTAAGAGTAAACGCTTCGTTTGTAGCGTCGCCTCCTGTCCTCATATCAATACTTTCAACGAATCTGGTCTGCCCGTCGAGGCGCACGTCACAGACTCCTTTTGTGAGCAGGTCCACTGTGCCCATTCCAATACAAATCACTTCAGGAAGCATCTCGATCACCATTCAGTCATCAAACTTGATCACTGCCTTTACCATCGTCTGTTTCTTAGAAATACAGTCCTCGAATGCCTGCATCGCATCCGCAAGCGGATATATGGAGGAAACAATATTTTTCACCTGGATCCTTCTGCTGGCGATGGCGTCGATGGCCGCAGGATATACATTGCGGTAGCGGAAATTCGTCTGGATCGTCAGTTCCTTATCCACCAGCTTCTGAAGGTTCAGAGAAGTTTCTCCCACCACATTTCCAATCTGCATGATGATACCGCCGCGTTTTGCCATATCAATGGACTGCGCAGCTGTCACGCGGTTTCCCGCAGTCTCATAGACATAATCGGCGCCGATTCCGCCTGTGCATTTGAGCACCTCCGCGATCGGATCCACCTCACCGCTGTTAATGACGCGCGCGGCTCCTACCTCCAGCGCCTTCTGGAGTCGGATATCAAACAGGTCGCAGACTGTGATATCGGTGACCCCAGCCGCTTTCAGCGCCATGATCGTGACCAGCCCGATACAGCCGCTCCCGAGGACAACCGCGGTCTGCCCCATCTGGATTCCCGACTTAAGTACGGAATTCAGGCCGACTGCCAAAGGTTCCACCAATGCGCCCTCCATGGACGACATGTTATCCGGAAGCTTAAAGCAAAGATCCGCCGGGTGTGAAACATATTCCCGCATGGCCCCGTGCGCTCTCGGGGCGGACAAGAATTTAACATGCTCACAGAGGTTATATTTACCCTTTTTGCACCATTCACATTTTCCGCAGAAGATGCCGGGTTCCACCGCCACCCGATCTCCAAGCTTGAGCTTCGTCACGCCTTCCCCAACTTCTACCACTCTTCCCGCAAATTCATGTCCGGGAATAAACGGATATACGTCCGGGAAAGCCGGTTCCCCAAAGGAGTAAAAGTGTACGTCTGACCCGCAGACTCCACAGTACTCCACCTTAATCCTGACATACCCGGCGGGGCAGTCCGGCATCTCCGCCTCCCTGACTTCAATCTTCCTGTTCTCAAGGACAAATGCTGCTAAGTTCTTCATTCGGATCCTCCTATAATAATTATTATAATACTTATAATATCTTTTATTTTATATTACATTATAAGTGTGGAGAAGTCAATATCAAACATAAAAGAAGAAGGCGAACAAATATTGCTAAAGCATAAATTCTACTCTCTTTCTGTACAATCACGATTTGGTGCTCAAAGCAACACAGAGGAAGAATATAAGAAATTATTAAGTACCTTTGATGTTGATAACATGGAATATATTTCACAAATTTAAAGCGGCATTCAATTTTTATCTTCATATGATGTTGAATATACGAACAAAAAACTCAAAATAATCGTTGAAAATTTTAAAGAATGTGATCCATCTTTCTCATTAGCTTTCATGGCTACTCTGTTATTAGGAATAAAAAGATTGCAGACTTCATTTAAAAAAGAATTTTTAAACGAGGTAGAAAAATTGGTAGAGAAGTATACTGAACTTGCCAATACAAACGAGAATATAGAGAAATATTAACTGTACATACTTTTAATAAATAAACGTCATGAATCTATGGCGTTTTTTATTTCAATTAATAAGGATAACGCTAGGATCTTTTCGATAGATCCTCTGTCTGTTAAAATCACTAGCAATAACCAGATAAACCGCATAGAATACCCAACTGGCTTTGGGGACTGCATCCCAAAAATCATGTAGCATTGTTCCCCAAAAGATGTAAAGGAGATCTTACACATAGGATAATATAATTCAACCAGAAAACATTTCTGGCGCTTTAGTTTGGCTATTTACTTTCATGCTAATTTTATATATAATATTAGTATGAAAGGAATGATACTATGAACCAATTTGAACAAATCGATCAACTGATTAAGAAACATGGCGGCATAATCCAGACATTCCAAGTGTTGGAGGCCGGGATCAGCAAGTTCGCTTTTTATGCGTATGTAAAGGAAAAGGGATTGGAGCATGCGGCACACGGCGTTTATATTTCACCGGATGCCTGGACTGATTCCATGTATCTGTTACATCTCCGGTGTGAGCAGGCCATATTCTCCCATGAAACAGCATTGTTCTTTCACGATCTGACGGACCGGGAACCAATCTGGTACTCTGTCACCGTAAAGACTGGCTACAATCCATCCCGACTGCGGGAGGATGGTGTCCAGGTCTATACAGTAAAGAAGGAGTTACATGAGGTCGGTGTAATCACTGCGAAAACGCCCTTTGGCCATACGGTGCTGGTTTATGATATGGAGCGGACAATCTGCGATCTGCTGCGGAGCCGGAGCCGAATGGAAATCCAGATACTCCAGAATGCCCTAAAGCAGTATGTCCGGAGGAAAGACAAGAACTTGCGGACGCTGATGCAGTATGCGGCTATGTTCCATGTAGAAAAATTGCTTCGGCAGTATTTGGAGGTGCTTCTTTAACGATAACAACAGCAAGACAACTTAAAGATTTGATCCGTAACCTGTCAAAGGAAAAATCCGCAGACGCACAAATTCTGATGCGGAATTACATGATGGAGAGGTTTCTGGAGCGTATTTCCCTTTCAGACTATAAGGACAGATTTATTTTAAAAGGCGGTATGCTGGTGGCGGCCATGGTCGGCCTGGATGCTCGCTCTACAATGGACTTAGATGCTACAGTGAAAGGAGCCAATGTCAGCGTGGAAGATGTGAAAAACATCATATTCTCCATTCTATCGGTTCCGATGGAGGACGGCGTGGTATTTCAAGTCAAACGAATCTCCGAGATTATGGAGGAGGCAGAGTATCCGGGAGTCCGTATCAGCATGGAAACCACCTTTGACGGTGTTCAGACGCCGTTAAAAATAGACATTACCACCGGAGATGTGATTACGCCCCGCGAAGTCCGGTACAGTTTCAGGCTCATGCTGGAGGAACGCTCCATTGAGGTATGGGCCTATAATCTGGAAACGGTGCTAGCTGAAAAACTGGAAACAATCATCAGCCGCAATGTCACCAACACACGCATGAGGGATTTTTACGATATACATATTCTAGGGCAACTCTATGGGGAAAGCCTTTGTGCGCCAGTACTGCGGGACGCGCTTGCAGCCACCGGGACAAAACGTGGAACATTGGAGCAGATGAAAGAGGCCGCCATTGTTTTCGATGAAGTGGAGGAAAGTCCGGTCATGGAAAAGCTCTGGCAGTCCTATCAGAAGAATTATTCCTATGCGGCTGACCTTCCTTGGCATACAGTTATGGATTCTGTCAAGACATTGTATGCGGTGGGAGGCAGCGTGTAAATGACGAAGAACTGATTGGAAAAGTATTTGTAGTTATGTACCATTATTAACACCCAAGGCGATTTTTATTAGCAAGACTTGAATTTCGCTTCGTTTCCAATTAGCAAAATATTCACAGCACCGCATAATCAATCAGCAACCGATATAAAGTGTATGATGGTTCGTGATCTAAGCCCCGAAGTATATTAAAAAAGCTGCAAACCCTTAAAAATAAAGGCTTGCAGCAAAAGTCTCTGGCGTCCCCGAGAGGATTTGAACCTCCGGCCTACCGCTTAGGAGGCGGTCGCTCTATCCTGCTGAGCTACGGAGACTTAGCAATAAAACGGTGCAACCAGTGACACACGGCTCAATCCAGGAAATTCACCTGACCCTGAAGCCAAACAGGCCCCTTAAACCTACGTCCCACCACCGGCTCGCCAAGCAGATCCTGCTTATTGATGCCCACCTGGAACATAATGTCGTTGCACTCTACCATTAAAACATAAATTTCCTCATTTGTCCACCTATTTGTGACGATTTCCACCTCTAAAATTTCTCCCAGGATCGAATATTGGTCACATTCCACACCAAAGGGCATGAAACAGGAGTCCACTATGGAATAGACATCCTCATTGCGGACCCGGCCTGAGATGGCGGCATACAGATCGATATCCTCCAGAGCAAGGGAATCCATGGCCTCCGAGTCGCCTTTCCTCGCGGCTTCCAGCAGACTGCTCCTGTTCTCGGACGCCACCTTGATCTTCTCCTTCTGCTTTTCGGTCTTCTGGACCGGCAGCAGGATCCTTCCATAGATGGAAAGCGCCGACAGCATGACTGAAGATATCTGGGAGCTGTGAAACTTATCCTGACGCCTTTTCACATATTCCATTCCATTCTGGAGATAAAAGATCAAAGATACGCCCAGCCGGTATTCCTCACAAATGCCGGCATAGGATTCCTTTTCCGCATGGCGCTGCACCTGGCAGGGCGCCTGCGTGGTGATGCAGGTGCTTCGCAGATAGGGAAAATAGTATTCCCTTTCCAATACATCCCGGTCGTTCATTTCCCCGCAGATGGAGATGCCTATGCCGTTTCCCACTTCCGCATAGATCTGTTCCCTTGTCCCTCCGTCGTCCAGCTGAACCAGCTGGGCTTCCCCGGGGCACTGGACAGTCCGCTCCAAAAGCTTTTCAATATCCTGCTTTTTCGTATACTCACTGAACCCTATCGCCCGCAGATATTTATGCATGATATCTCCTTTTTATTGGCACTGACGCTTCCGGAGAAGACATTTTCATCCCTCTTCCTTCGGCACCAGCTTCGTCTGTCCGCCCATGTACGGCTGAATCACCGCGGGAATATCCACGGTACCGTCCGCATTCAGATTATTCTCCAAAAACGCTATCAGCATACGAGGCGGCGCTACTACTGTATTATTCAATGTATGGGCAAAATATTTCCCGTCTTTTCCATTTACGCGGATTTTCAGGCGGCGCGCCTGTGCGTCACCCAGGTTAGAGCAGCTCCCCACCTCAAAATATTTCTGCTGTCTGGGAGACCATGCCTCCACATCGTAGGACTTCACCTTCAGATCCGCCAGATCGCCGGAACAGCATTCCAGGGTGCGGACGGGAATATCCATAGAACGGAACAGGTCCACCGTATTCTGCCATAGCTTCTCGAACCACATCGGACTTTCCTCCGGCCTGCATACAACGATCATCTCCTGTTTTTCAAACTGATGGATACGATACACGCCTCTTTCTTCGATTCCATGAGCGCCCTTTTCCTTGCGGAAGCAGGGAGAATAGCTGGTCAGTGTATAGGGGAGTTTCTCTTCCGGAGATACCGTATCGATGAACTTTCCGATCATGGAATGTTCGCTGGTGCCGATCAGATACAGGTCTTCTCCCTCGATCTTATACATCATCGCATCCATTTCATCAAAGCTCATTACGCCGGTCACCACATTGCTCCTGATCATGAACGGCGGTATGCAATACGTAAATCCCCTGCCGATCATGAAGTCCCTCGCGTAGGCCAAAATGGAAGAATGGAGCCTTGCGATATCGCCCATCAGATAATAAAAACCGTTTCCGGCCACCCGTCCCGCGCTTTCCAGATCGATCCCTTCAAAGCTCTCCATGATCTTTGTATGGTAAGGAATCTCAAAGTCAGGCACGACCGGCTCTCCGTACTTGGTCACTTCCACATTTTCCGTATCATCTTTTCCGATGGGGACGGACGGGTCAATGATATTGGGGATGGTCATCATATTCTTCTGAATGGCCTCCTCGACTTCACGTTCCCGCGCCGACAGCTCCTCAACCCGGGCGGCATTGGCATTTACCTGAGCCTTGATCTTTTCTGCCTCTTCCTTCTTTCCCTGCTTCATCAGCGCGCCGATCTCCTTGGAAAGACGGTTCCGGCTGGCGCGGAGGCTTTCAACCTCCTGCTTGATCTCTCTGTTTTCCTTATCTAAAGCAATCACTTCATCCACCAGCGGCAGCTTCCTGTCCTGGAATTTCTTTTTGATGTTTTCCTTTACTGCTTCCGGATTCTCTCTTAAAAATTTGATGTCTATCATGATAGTTCCTCCTTCTTTATAAAATAAAAATAACCTCTCATCCCATACCAGGGACGAAAGGTTTCCGCGTTGCCACCCATTTTGCCGGCCTTCCGCGGCCAGCCTCTTATTGGTGGTATAAAGGCCACCGGCCTTTTGACTCATCGCCAACCGCTCCGAAAGTGGACGGGCCTGCTGTCCTGCCGGTTCACACCAACCACCAGCTCTCTGAAAGGATGTCGCATGCCTTAGCTTTCCTCACCGCGTTTTTCTATTCTTATTTCATCATTGCCCCTTATTATATACCAGGAGTTTCATTTTTTCAAGGGGTTCTTTTCGTATTCACCGCCTGTCAGCAAGAATTTTACTTCTATTATAAATTTCTTATGAACAAACCATGAAATAAATATGCGCCCCTGTCAAAGCCGGCTGATTTATGTTATACTTT
The DNA here is from genome assembly GCA_902363445.1 of Lachnospiraceae bacterium. Classification (GTDB taxonomy): domain Bacteria; phylum Bacillota; class Clostridia; order Lachnospirales; family Lachnospiraceae; genus Lientehia. The sequence goes on along the minus strand of CABJAB010000007.1, from coordinate 41,246 downwards.
TTTCAATATGAATAGAAAGAAGGGTTTTCATGAAGAAGGTCTTACTCCTCTCCACAGGCGGCACTATCGCCTCTTCCCCAACGGAAAACGGTCTCTCTCCTCAGATGGACGGCGCATCCATGGTACGTCTGATTCCGGAACTGAACGGTCTTTGTGAGATCCACTATAAAGAACTTCTGAGTCTGGACAGCACCAACATCCAGCCGGAAGAGTGGGCTTCCATCGCACAGGCCGTCTTTGCAGGCCTTTCCATCTTTGACGGCGTAGTCATTACCCACGGTACCGATACCATGGCATACACTGCCGCCGCGCTGTCCTTCATGCTGCAGAATCTCAATAAACCGGTCATTCTTACCGGTTCCCAGATACCCATCGGAGAGCCAGACACAGACGGAAAACGCAATATCCTCGATGCGTTCCGGGCCGCCGCGGACGGACGGCTTGCCGGTGTGTACCTCGTCTTTGACGGCATCATCATCCACGGCTGCCATGCCCGAAAGACCAGTTCCCTTGGGCTTCACGCTTTTGAAAGTATAAACCGTGAGCCGGAGGGATCCATCAAAGACGGCAAAGTGATCTTAGACAGAGAGCCGGCCCCCCTTTCCAGGAAATCCCTGACGCTTAACGATAACTTCAACCCCAATGTCCTGCTTTTGAAGCTGGTCCCCGGCATGAAGCCGGAACTGCTGGAAGCCATACCTCAGCTGGGGTACCGGGCCGTGGTGCTGGAAGCCTTCGGGCTGGGAGGGATACCGAACTCACGCAGAAATCTGCTTCCGCCCATTAAAGCACTGATCAAAAAGGAGATTCCGGTGGCAGTCACCACCCAGTGCATCCACGACGGCTGTGATCTGACCGTATATGACGTGGGCGTGGAGGCATCCAAAGCAGGCGTGCTCTCCGCCGGTACCATGACCACCGAGGCTGCATTTGCCAAGCTGATGTGGATATTAGGGCAAACTGCTGACTTAAATAAAATAAAAGAACTCTTCAGCCAGGATTTTTTTGGCGAATTTGCTGAAAATTAATCCCCCGGCGCCATTCCAATTGACTTACGAAGTTGGGAGTGTTATATTAAAAAAAGGACAATGGAGTCATAACAGCAAGCGTTTGCTTGTTCGTTTTGGCTCCTTTTTCGTACTATTTTATGTCCTGGAGGAGAAATATGTCATATGTAGATGAAATGATTGCCCGTGCAGTCGACAAGAACCCTGGTGAACCGGAATTCCACCAGGCGGTACGCGAGGTACTCGATTCTCTTCGCCCGGTAATCGATGAGAACGAGGCAATGTACCGGAGAGACGCTATTCTGGAGCGCCTTATCGAGCCGGAGCGTGTTGTATCATTCCGCGTCCCCTGGGTGGACGACAAGGGGCAGGTACAGGTGAACCGCGGCTATCGTGTCCAGTTCTCCAGTGCCATCGGGCCTTACAAAGGAGGACTCCGTTTCCATCCTTCCGTGAACCAGGGCATTGTAAAATTCCTGGGCTTTGAACAAATCTTTAAAAACGCACTCACCGATCTTCCCATCGGCGGCGGCAAAGGCGGGGCCGACTTTGACCCCAAGGGCAAATCTGACCGTGAGGTGATGGCGTTCTGCCAGAGCTTCATGAATGAGCTTTACCGCCATATCGGAGCCAATACGGACGTCCCCGCCGGAGATATCGGCGTAGGAGGCAGAGAAGTCGGCTACTTGTACGGACAATACAAACGTCTTACAGGGCGTTATGAAGGAGTGCTCACGGGAAAGGGACTGACCTTCGGCGGTTCTCTGGTCCGGAAAGAATCCACAGGCTACGGCCTCGTGTACATTACCGAGGAGATGCTGCGGAATCATGAAATGACCATGAGTGGAAAGACTGTTATTGTATCCGGTTCCGGCAACGTGGCCATTTACGCGACTGAGCGCGCTCAGCATTTCGGGGCGAAGGTGGTGGCGCTGAGCGATTCCAGCGGCTTTGTCTATGATCCCAAAGGCATCCGCATTGATATCGTTAAGGATATCAAGGAAAAGCGCAGAGGACGGATCAAAGAATACGTGGATGAGGTCCCTTCTGCAAAGTATACGGAAGGCAGAGGAATCTGGAACATTCCATGTGATATCGCTCTCCCCTGCGCGACACAGAATGAGCTGACCCTTTCAGACGCCAAGGCCCTGAAAGAAAACGGCTGTTTTGCCATCTGTGAAGGCGCTAATATGCCTGTCACCCAGGAGGCCACCGATTACGTGATGGAAAGTGATATGTTCTTCCTTCCCGGCAAAGCATCCAACGCGGGAGGCGTCACCACTTCCGCCCTGGAGATGACCCAGAACAGCGAGCGTCTTTACTGGTCCTTTGAAAAGACAGATTCCAGGCTGAAAGAGATCATGGTAAATATATATGCTCAGATCAGCGGCGCAGCAAAGGATTACGGCTACGAGGACAATTATGTGATCGGCGCCAACATCGCCGCTTTTAAAAAGATTGCTGACGCCATGCATTCGCAGGGTATTGTATAACGATACCTATTCTATTTTGCTTATAATACCCATAACTGGGTATTGTATTACACCCCCTATTATATAAAACAGGCAGCCATATGGCTGCCCGTTTTATTTCTCTGTACTATTCTATTCTCAGCATCCGGTATCCTACGCCAACATGGGTTTGGATATATTTCGGCTGGGCCGGATCTGTCTCGATCTTCTTACGCAGTGTGGCCATGAACACTCTCAGGGACGCCACGTCATTCTCCCAGGCGCTTCCCCATACCTCTCTGGTTATATACGTATGAGTCAGGACCTTGCCCACATTTTTTGCGAGCAGGCACAGGAGTTTATATTCAATAGGCGTCAGGTGCAGCTCCTTCTCCTCCATGTACGCGCATCCGGCGGAATAATCGATCCTTAAATCCCCGTTGACAAACACCACCTCGTCGGCGGCCTTTGAGGACTGCATATAACTCAGGCGGCGGAGCGTCACCCGGAGTCTGGCCAGGAGCTCCTCCACAGAAAACGGCTTTGTCAGATAATCATCTGCTCCGGCATCCAGCGCATCGATCTTATCCCTGTCCTCGCTCCGGGCACTGATAACTATGATCGGTATGTTGGACCAGCTCCTCACCTTCTTGATGATCTCCACTCCGTCCATGTCCGGGAGCCCAAGATCCAGGAGCATCACATCCGGATTCTGGGATGCCGCCGCCATCACGGCCTGCTGCCCCGTCTCCGCCGTATGAAATTTATAATTCTGCATCTCCAGCGTGGTGGATATCAGATTCTTTACCGCCGTATCGTCTTCTACAATTAGTATCAATGGCTTATTCATGCAACATTGCCTCCTCTGATGGCAGGGTGAACTGAAATATAGTGCCGCGGGGTTCATTGTCCCTCACGGTTATGGTCCCTCCGTGGGCCGTTATAATGGATTTGCACAGAGCCAGGCCAAGCCCCAGGCTTCTTCTGCTGTCCGCGATCCCATTATTGGCCGTATAAAACATTTCAAATATCTTATCCTTCAAATCATCAGCAATCCCAGGTCCGTTGTCCGCCACCTCCACGACTGCCATCCTTCCGGCCTTTGCCACCGTGATGACGATCCTCGAACCGGGAGGCGTATATTTAATGGCATTGTCGATGAGATTGATTATCACCTGCACGATCAGGCGGGCATCCATTTTCGCCAGGATGAATTCGTCCTTCTGTACTACTTCGATTTCATGCTCCACGCTCTTTCTGTTGACATGGCGTCTGGCCTCTGTGATGACCTCCTCCAAAAGCTCTGTCTCTAGGTTAAGGTGCATGGTGCCGTCTTCAATCCTGGTCACGGACAACAGGTTCTCCACCAGATTGATCAGCCACATGGAATCGTCATAAATGTCCGTATACAGCTGGTTTTTCTTACTTTCATCCAGTCTGCCGCCGTTTCCCAGCAGGACGCCTGCATTTCCGGATATGCTGGTCAGCGGCGTCCTCAGATCGTGGGAAATGGAACGGAGGAGATTGGCGCGGAGCTGCTCATTTTTGGCCTGAGCCGCCGCTTCTTCCCGTTTTCTCCCATATAAGTCTTTCTCAAGAGCCAGGGCACACTCCCCCAATATAGAGAGCAAAAGGCTGTTTTCAAAGGAGCTGAGCGGATCCCCATACATATCGATGCCCACCACGCCGTACACATCATTGGCGCTGCGGACCGCAAGATACATATACCGGGCATTTCCCAGCGTATCGGTGCCGGCGCCCGCCCGTTTGTTGTTTTTAAACACCCACGCGGCGACCGCCTGTTCATTCTCCAGAAGATAATCCTTTTGGGGCCTGACTTCTGCTTCCTGTCCGGAAACGCCGGGATCCTTTGGATACCAGACCGGCTGCTTTAGATCGCCCTCTTCAGACGGATAAAAGGCGATATCCCGATGGAGCAGCTTTGTGAGCTGGCTGGCCGTCACCTCTATGATGCCGTCTGTATTCTTCTGCTGCTGAAGCAGCTGATTCGTATCCAGAAGGATCTGTGTCCGGTAGGCCATGCCCGCGGACTGGACCGCCTGTCTCTTTATCTTCGTCGTCAGGGAGCTGGTCACAAAAGCCGTGAGGAACATCACCAGAAAGGTCACGGGATATTCCGGACCATATGCCTGAAAGGTAAATTTAGGCGTGGTGAACAGGAAGTTGAACACCAGCACGCTGACCAAGGACAGGACGATACTGTATATACGCCCGGTGGTCACGATTGCCGCAAACAGCACTCCCAAAATATATACCATGATGATATTGGAATCATTAAAGCCTATCTGATGAAAGACCATGCCCACCAAGGAAGACAACACAAGTATGACGATCGTCTTTGTAACATCCGCCAAGGAAAAATGGTTCCTTGTTCTTTTCACCGCCAGCCTCCGGTAGCTGGGCATCGCCTTATCGGGAATAATGTAGATATCCAGATTTGGCGCGAGTTCCGTCAGCCTCTCTGTAAAGGACTGCCTGGATATCAGGAATCTCTTCTGTGTATTGCTCCGCCCCAGCACGATCTTGGATGCGCCGGACAGCTTGGCGTATTCCGCAATCTGAAGGGCCACGTCTTCCCCGTATACAGTCTCTACCTTCCCCCCCAGCTGTTCTGCCAGATGGATATGCTCCCGGAGCCTTTTCTTATCCTCCGGGGAAGCGCCCCGAAATCTGGGAGTTTCCACGAAAATCGCTGTCAGGCTTCCTCTGAATGCCCTGGCCATCCTGGCGGCCGTCCGGATAATCTTCGTATTGGAAGGAGACGCGGAGAGACAGACCAGGATATGTTCATCGGTATAATAATCTCCTCCGCCCGACTGCTTCGCCAGTTCTGAGAGCTTATTCACCCGGTCGGCGCTCCGGCGAAGGGCGATCTCCCTGAGCGCCGTCAGATTTTCAATCGTGAAAAAATGGTGCAGCGCCTTTTTTGCCTGCGTCGGCTGATAAACCTCTCCTTCCTTCAGCCGGTTGATCAGATCCTCCGGCTCGATATCCACCAGCTCGACCTGACTGGCATCATCGAATATTTTATCCGGAATCCTCTCCTGCACCATGATCCCAGTTATGGAAGCCACAATATCGTTGAGGCTCTCTATATGCTGGACATTCACGGTAGTATAAACATCTATCCCTGCATTGAGAAGCTCATCAATATCCTGATACCGCTTCGCATGCCTGCTCCCCTGGGCGTTGGTATGCGCCAGTTCATCCACCAGGATCAGCTTTGGATGCCGGGCGATCGCGGCATCCAGGTCAAATTCCTTTACGGCGATCCCTTTATAAGACAAGACCAGCGGAGGAATCGTCTCCAGGCCGTTTAAAAGCTGCATCGTACGGGGCCTGGTATGAGGCTCGATATATCCGGCAACCACGTCTATGCCCCTTCTTTTCGCGGCATGGGCGGCCTTCAGCATCGCGTAAGTCTTTCCCACTCCGGCAGCGTATCCGAAAAATATCTTCAGATGCCCTCTGCTTTCCTTCTGCTCTTCTTTCTCCATCTGCCTCAGTATCTCATCCGGCTTTGCCCGCTCCATACCTGCCCTCACCTCCGTACTTTTTTATCATCTTAACACAAATTTTATAAGAATCCTATGAGATAATCCCCATTTCCCATAAAGATTATATTAAGAGCTTCACGTAAAGGAAACCGGAAACAGAATCTTCAGAAGCATCTTCTCAGCCGCATTGCCGGTCCCGTAATCATACACCATCCTCCTTCCGTCCGCCCGTTCCATCCGGAATCCATGGTCCTCGTACTGTACCGTGACCCCGTTGTCATTAAGAGCCATTCGGAGGGACAGCTCCCAGGAGTAGACTGAACCTAGGTTCTTATGTTCCAGAGCCTCCAGGACATATTCAAATTCCGCCGCCCCGACTCCGTTTTCCAAGAGAAGGCTCCATAGTTCCGCAATCTGTGTTACGGTGAGCGATTCCATCCAGACGGTTTCTTCTGCGTCTTCCGTAAGAGGCAAATACCGGAAGTAGGCGCCCGGGCACATTTCCTCCAGACCTGACAGCGCTTTTTCCATATACCAGCTCCGTCTCACAGCCAGCGCCTCATTCTCCCAGCGGACGCCGCGGAGCAGCTCCGCCAGCTCCTCTTCTCTTTCTCCTCTTTCCGTGCCGACTACAATACAGATACTCTCCAGTTCATCAAAATCCTCTCCTGATATATTGCTCTTCTCAAAATACCAGATTCCTTCTGATTCTTCTTTCACCACCTGCAGCTGGGCGGCTTCTCTGCCATCTGCGCTTCCGCAAATGACAATGGGATATTTTTCATGAAGTGCCGCCATGAGAGCTCCATATTCTTTAAGGAGAAGACTGCACGGAAATTCCGAATGTTCATAATAGATCCAAATACTCCCGTCTTCTCTTTCATGCCCTTGGGTATAAATATCCGGATTCAGAGACAGCTCATTGCTGATTCCATAGACCAGAGAAATTAATCCCGCCTCTCCGCAGATGCCGGAAATCTTCTCTCTTATCCTGAGTTCTTCCCTTCGCGCAGTCTTCATTTTATACATCTCCAGACCTCCCTATTCCAAAATACCGTCCAGCATCAGATTCACCTTCAATACATTGACCGTCTCTTCTCCAAAGACCCCAAGAATCTTATGTGTTGTACATCTCTCTATGATATCCTCGATTTCCTCCACAGATCTGTCATTCTCCCTCGCCAGGCGTTCTGCCTGATATTCCGCGGCCGCCGCGGAGATATCAGGGTCCAGCCCGCTCCCTGAACAGGTTACCAGATCTACCGGTATCGGCGTATCTCCTTTTTCCGGATGGGCAGACCGGATCTTTTCCACTCTCTGCGCCACCAGTTCCTTATATTCTTCGCTGACCGGGCTCAGATTGGAAGGAGAGGCGTACATCACGGCATTCCCGTCTTTATCCTTGTAAGTATTCGTGTTCAGATTCATGATCCTTCCCCACATGTGAGTCTCGTCTGTATACTGCTGCCCAAGAAGCGCGCTTCCATACTTTTTACCATTTACCTCAATGATACTCCCGTTTGCATTATCCGGAAATACCGTCTGAGCCACCGCGGTCACGGCTCCAGGATACAAAATTCCGCATATGACCGTAAAAAGCAGAAACAAAAGGGCCGCCCTGGGCAAAATCATTTTTATTGCTTTCATCTCAATTACCTGCCTTTCTCAAACCAGCGCTGCCGCTGCCAACAGCATATCAATCAGCTTAATGAAGATAAACGGCGCTATGACGCCTCCGATACCGTACGCCAACAGGTTCCTGGACAGAAGCTTCCCCGCGGAAACCTCCCGGTACTTCACGCCCTTTAAGGCCAGGGGTATCAGCGCGATGATTATCAGAGCGTTATAGATTATCGCGGACAAGACCGCGCTGTACGGGCTGTGAAGACCCATTATATTCAGTGCAGAAAGACCTGGGTAAAGTCCCATGAAGAGGGCCGGTATGATGGCAAAGTATTTTGCCACATCATTCGCGATACTGAAGGTGGTCAGGCTTCCTCTGGTCATCAGAAGCTGCTTTCCTATCCGGACGATCTCAATCAGCTTTGTGGGTGAGGAATCCAGATCCACCATGTTGCCTGCTTCCTTTGCCGCCTGGGTTCCGGAATTCATCGCCACCGCCACGTCCGCCTGGGCCAGGGCCGGGGCGTCGTTCGTCCCGTCACCCGTCATAGCCACCAGATGGCCTTTTGCCTGAAACTCTCTTATCATCTGGAGCTTTCCCTCCGGCGTCGCTTCTGCCAGAAAATCGTCGACGCCGGCTTCCGCAGCTATGGCAGCCGCCGTCAGCGGATTGTCCCCGGTGATCATAATGGTTTTGATGCCCATTTTTCTGAGATCCGCAAACTTTTCCTTAACCCCCTGCTTGATGATATCTTTCAGGTGGATAACTCCCAGAATTTTGTGATTCTTTGCCACAACGAGGGGCGTACCGCCCTGCTTGGATATTTTCTTTACCGCTTCATCACATTCCCAGCTATAGCTCCCTCCATTGTCCAGCACGTACTGCTTCACTGTATCAGCGGCGCCTTTCCTGATCTCATTTCCGTCATAATTCACACCGCTCATCCTGGTCTTCGCACTGAACGGAATGAATTCCATATTTTTATCTTCCAGGCTCCGGCCCCGGATTCCGAATTGTTCCTTTGCCAGGACCACAACGCTTCTTCCCTCCGGCGTTTCATCAGCCAGGGAGGACAGCTGGGCCGCGTCGGCCAGCTCCTCCGGAAGTGTTCCGTCCACGGGAATCAATTCAGATGCCTGCCTGTTTCCCAATGTGATCGTCCCGGTCTTATCCAGCATCAGAATATCCACATCACCGGCGGCCTCAATGGCACGGCCGCTCATGGCCAGCACATTTGCCTGATTCAGACGGCTCATGCCCGCAATTCCAATGGCGGAAAGCAGTGCTCCGATCGTAGTAGGCGCAAGGCAGACTAAAAGCGCGGCCAGCGTAGTGACAGAAGTGGGATTCGGAATTCCTGCCTGATCGGCAGAAAAAATGGAATAGGTGTAGAGGGAAATCGTAACCAGGACGAATATGACCGTAAGCGCAATCAGGAAAATCTGAAGTGCGATCTCATTCGGTGTTTTCTTTCTGGACGCGCCTTCCACCATGGCGATCATTTTATCCAGAAAGCTTTCTCCCGCTTCACTGGTGACCTGGATCACCAGCCAATCGGAAAGGACTGTTGTGCCGCCGGTCACCGCGCTCCTGTCGCCGCCGCTTTCCCGGATGACAGGCGCGGATTCTCCTGTGATCGCGCTCTCATCCACGGAAGCCGCTCCTTCTATGACTTCTCCGTCGGCGGGAATCTGCTCTCCCGCCTTTACAATGACAATATCTCCTTTTTTCAAAGATGCAGAGGAGACTTTGCTCACCTCTTCTTTTTTGTCAGCAGACGGAATCATATGCGCCTCTACATCCTTCTTTGCCGCCCGCAGGGCGTCTGCCTGAGCTTTTCCCCGCCCCTCCGCAATTGCTTCGGCAAAGTTGGCGAACAATACCGTAAACCACAGGATGACCGCGATGGCCAGAGTAAACCCCGACGGGGCGTCTTTTATTCCAAACAGTGAGACAATCCAGAGGATTGTAGTCAATATGGCCGACAGATAGACCAAAAACATGACCGGGTTTTTCACCTGCGTCCTGGGCTTTAATTTTATAAATGAATCCTTTATGGCCCGGGCCGCCATTTTCTTATCGGCCAGAGCGCTTTTCTTTTTTCCAGACATTCCTTATATACCTCCTTATGCCATAAAAACCAAGGGCATCGTGCTTATGAAGCGAAGAATTCCGCAAGTGGTCCCAGCGCCAATGCCGGGAAGAAGCTAAGCGCTCCTACCAGCAGCACGATAAAGATCAGCAGAAATACAAACATTCCATTACTGGTGGACAAAGTCCCCGTCGTCACGGCAATCTTCTTCTTTTTCGCCAGGCTTCCCGCGACGGCAAGCATCGCCGCCATTGGCGCAAACCTGGCCGCCAGCATGCAGATGCCAAGGCTCACGTTTAAGAATACCGTATTGGCATTAAGCCCCGCAAAAGCCGATCCATTGTTGCCTCCGGCAGAGGTAAACGCATATAAAACTTCGGAAAATCCATGAGCGCCACTGTTACTTAAGGATTCGGATACGCTGGGCACAAGGACTGCGATGCCGCTCCCGATCAAGATCGCGACTGGCGTGGCCAGGCAGGCCACTACCGCCCATTTCATTTCATACGGCTCTATTTTTTTGCACAGATACTCCGGAGTCCTTCCCACCATCAGGCCGGCTATGAACACGGTCAGTATCGCAAAGGCGAGCATGGTATACAGTCCGCATCCGACGCCTCCGAATATGACCTCGCCAAGCTGCATCAAGATCATCGGCACCATACCGCCAAGTGGAGTATAGCTGTCGTGCATGGAGTTTACGGAACCGTTGGATGCCGCAGTCGTGTATGCCGCCCAAGTGGAGGACGCTGCGATGCCGAACCTGGACTCTTTTCCTTCCATATTTCCCCCGGCCTGATCGTCCATGGAAATATCCACGGCCTCTTCCTGAGCCAGCCCTGGTGTGGCCGACTGTTCACTGGCCGCCACACCGGCAAGCGCGATGACAAGCATGATGAACATCGCCGCAAATATCGCTTTTCCCTGTTTTTTACTCTTTACATTTCTGCCAAAGGTAAAGCAGAGGGCCGCCGGTATCAGCAAAAGGGATATCATCTCGACCAGATTCGACAGCCAAGTGGGATTTTCCAGGGGATGGGCTGAATTCACGCCATAGTAGCCGCCGCCGTTCGTCCCTGTCTGCTTGATGGCAATCTGGCTGGCAGCCGGCCCCAGCGGAACAATCTGTTCTGTAATGATATCCGCGTCCGGGACTGCCGTTCCATCCACGGTGACCACGCCGTTCTCCAGATCGATTTCCGCGTTTTCCAGAACATTTCCTTTCGCGTCCACAGCTGCCGGCTCTAAAAGCTCTACTGTTTCTGCCGGCTTCAGATTTTGAACCACGCCTTGACTCACTAGAAATATGGAGATCACCAGGTTAAGAGGAATCAGGATATAAAAGACCGTTCTCGTCATATCCACCCAGAAGCTTCCCAGCCCATTTGTCTTTACCCTTATAAAACCGCGGATCAGGGCAAATAATACGGCGATTCCAGTCGCCGCAGACACAAAATTCTGTACAGCCAACCCTAATGCCTGAATCAGGTAGCTGGCCTGTGCTTCACCACTGTAGGCCTGCCAGTTGGTATTAGTTACAAAGCTGATGGCTGTATTGAAAGACAGATGCCAGGACATTCCGGGTATCCCCTGGGGATTTCCCGGCAGTACGCCTTGAAGCATCTGAATCAGAAACACAAACAGGAATCCGATTCCGCTGAAAAGAAACGCACATACGGCATATTTCTTCCAGTTCATCTCCTCATCTGCTTTAACACGCATTACCCGGTATACCGCCCTCTCGCAAGGGAACAGGATACGGGACAGCCAAACGTGTTCCCCATTCATGACCTTTCCGATATAGCTGCCCAGGGGAACGGCCAGCGCTGCCAGAACGATCAGATAAAATCCATACTGCAACATTAACTGCATCATCTTTTTCACCTCTCCTAATGTCTGTCTGCTTTCGCAAATCCGGCTTTACAGCAAACAGCATACCGCAAACAAAATAAAAATAGGATTAGGACCCTTTTCCGAAAAATAAAGAAAGCACAAAAATCCCATTAAGGAATCTTTATGCTTTCCAGTTCCAATTTCCTATATATTTATTCCACCCTATCTCATGAGAGCTCTCAGATCATTTTCAGAGCCCATCACCATCAAGGTCTCATCCCCGGAAAAACGATGGTCTGAGGGCGGAAGAGGATATATCTTCCCCTTTTTCTTTATCGCTAAGATGCTTATATGATAGCGGGTACGCACCGATTTCTCTATGATGCTCTTCCCATACCAGGATACCGGAACGGCTATCTCAAATATCCCGATTTCTTCCGTAAGCTCTATGTAATCAAAGATATTTTTTGCTCCGTATTTAATGGCCAGGCGTTCTGCCATTTCCCGTTCCGCGTATACCACATGGTCCGCACCGTTCCGTAAAAGCAGTTTTCTGTGCACGTCCCGGCTGGCGCGGGCCAAAATAAATTTCGCTCCCATATCCTTTAAAAGGACTGTAATCTCCAGGGCGCTCTGAAAATTATCCCCGACTGCTACCACGCACATATCGAAATGATTGATGCCTATGGATGAGATAAACTGCTCATCCGTCGCGTCCCCTATCTGGATATCCCGCAGGATGCTCGCCGCTTTGTCAGCCCTGTCCTCATCTTTTTCCACAGCCAGCACATCATTTCCTTCTTCCAGAAGCTTCTGTGCCATATGGCGGCCAAATCTTCCCAAACCGATGACCAATACTGTTTTCATGAAAATTCCCCCTATTTCTCTATCCAACCTGTATTTTTTCCAGAGGCAGCTTTGATACCGTACGGTTTTTCTCCGACGCCAGCGCCACGAGGATTGTGACGGACCCCACTCTGCCTACAAACATCAAAAACATGATCAGGCATTTGGAAACCATGCCAAGCCCCGTTGTCACTCCCAATGTCAGCCCTACCGTGCCCACGGCGGAAGCGCTCTCAAACAAAGCGGTTAAAAGCGGCATTCCTTCCATCGAGGACACAGCCATTGCCACCGTCAAAGAAAGAATCAGATACATGCTGAAAATGCAGGTCGCCAAACGGATGACTCCATCATCCAGACGTCTTCCGAATACTTCCATGTTTTTCTTCTGGCGCATGGTGGATACAATACTTATCATAAATACCGCCAGCGTAGTAGTCTTGACACCGCCTGCCGTGGATCCGGTGGATCCTCCGATCAGCATCAGGCAGATGAGCAGGAACTGACTGGACTGCGTCATTTTAGCCAAATCCATGCTGTTAAATCCCGCCGTTCTCGCCGTCACGGATTGGAATAAGGCAGAAAGGCCCTTTTGGGAAAACGGCATCTGGACAAAATCTGCATTGCCCTGTTCAAAAATGAACAGCAGCAGAGCTCCAAAAAAAATCAATCCGGCTGTGACCACGAGCACAAGTTTACTGTGAAGCCGGAGCTTCTTCAGAGAAAAATGGTTGGTCGCCAAATCCCTCCATACGAAGAAACCAAGCCCGCCAATGATGATAAGAAGCATTATGATCCCGTTCACATACCAGTTTCCGCCAATTGTCGTCAAAGAAGAAAACGGCTCTCTTCTGCCCATCAGGTCAAATCCGGCATTGCAGAAGGCGGATATGCTGTGAAAGATCCCATACCATATGCCTTCGAAAAATCCCAGCCGCGGACAGAAATACAGGCTCAGAAGCACGGCCCCCGTTCCTTCTATCAAAAAGGTTCCAAACAGGATAAAACGGGTCATCCGCACGATTCCGCCGACCTGCGGAGCGGATATGGCATTCTGCATGATAACTCTGGTCGTAAGCCCTATTTTTTTCTTCGTCATGGAAACGGCGTATATGGCGAAGGTCATAAAGCCGATTCCCCCTACCTGTATCAAAAGGAGGATGACAAGCTGCCCGAAAAACGACCAGTGGGTATATGTATCAAATCTCACCAGCCCGGTCACACAGGTGGCCGAGGTGGCGGTAAACAACGCGTCGGAGAAGGAAGTAAGACTTTCTCCTGCCTTTATGGAGATTGGCAGGCAAAGAAGGCCGGCTCCCAGAAGTATAATAAAAAAGTACCCCGCTATGATTATTTTCATCGGCGAAGCGCGGTGAACCCGCTTCCACACCTTTTCCATCGTAAAGCCCCTTTCCATCGTCTACCGCCTATTCTACAAGCAGTACGCTTAAGAAAGAATTAAATAAATCCCGGCAGTATTAAGATTGTATTAAGGCTGATAAATCTTAATATAATCTTTACATGATTTTTCAAGCCATAATACCACCTTTATGTTAAATATGTTATTTTCAAATAAACAAGGGGGTGGCTCTATGCAAGTTATCGCGGTTATTTTAATGTTTTTATTCGTATTTGTCGTCGGATACCTCGCCACCGGCGGAGCTGATAAATTCATCAGGAAAAATTGTTCTCCGTTTAAAGAGGAGCTGGATTTAAGTGAGCCGGATTATGAGGGTGTCAAAAAAAAACAGACAAAGCTCCACGAAAAAAAGATTTCCTGATATTTATTAAGAAAATCTGCAGGCATTGAATATAAAACCATAGAAAAAAGAACCGGCAGTCTTGTGTTTCCGCAGACTGCCGGTTCCTTTATTTCTCAATTTATCTGGCCGCAAAAGCCACATTGCGGCAAAAATCATTTTTATCTTCCATAATAAGCGTCCAGATAGATTTCTTTCAATTCACTCATGAGCGGATATCTCGGGTTTGCTCCGGTGCACTGGTCATCAAAGGCCTGTTCTACCATCACATCCAAGGTTTCCATAAAGTCTTTTTCTGAGATGCCGTATTCGGCAATGCTCTTCTTGATCCCGATTTTTTCCTTAAGGTCCTCCAGGGCCTTTATGAAATTCTCAAACACCTCATGGTCGTCTTTCCCTGTGATCCCCGCGAATCTGGCCGCTTCCACGTATCTGTCAAATGCGTGCGGATACTTATACTGGGGGAATGTTCCCATCTTAACAGGCGCCTCCTCCGCATTAAAACGAATCACGTATGTCAGCACCAGGGCATTGGCTATGCCGTGAGGGATATGATGGAACGCCCCCAGCTTATGGGCCAGTGAATGGTTTACACCCAGGAAGGCATTAGCAAAGGCTAAACCCGCCATACAGGACGCATCCGCCATCTTTTCTCTTGCTTCCACATCCGCGGCGCCAAGTTCATACGCACGAGGCAGATAATCAAATACATTCTTTATGGCCTTTAACGCCAGACCGTCGGTGTAGTCAGAGGCCATTACCGATACATAAGCCTCCAGCGCGTGGGTCATGACATCAATGCCTGAAGAACTGGTCAGTCCTTTCGGCATGTTCATCATATTATCCGCATCTACGATGGACATGTTGGGAAGCAGCTCATAATCTGCCAGCGGCCACTTCTTCCCTGTTTTCTCATCGGTAATGATCGCAAACGGCGTCACCTCAGAACCGGTTCCGGCTGATGTGGGAATCGCCACGAAATATGCTTTCTCTCCCATTTTCGGGAAGGTATACACTCTCTTTCGGATATCCATGAAATCCATGGCCATATCCATGAAATCCACTTCCGGATGCTCATACATCACCCACATGATCTTAGCCGCGTCCATGGCAGAGCCGCCGCCCAGAGCAATAATGGTATCCGGCTCGAAGCTCCTCATCATCTCAGCTCCGGCTTTCGCACACTTTAACTTAGGATCAGGTTCCACATCATAGAAACATGTGTAAACAATACCCATTTCATCCAGCTTATCGGTGATTGGCTTCGTATAACCGTTTTTATAGAGGAAGGTATCGGTCACGATAAACGCGCGCTTCTTATTCATGACAGTACCGAGCTCATCCAATGCGACCGGCATGCATCCCTTCTTGAAATAGATCTTTTCCGGTGTCCTCAGCCAAAGCATATTCTCTCTCCTCTCGGCAACGGTCTTAATGTTGATCAAGTGCTTTACTCCTACGTTTTCCGATACGGAATTGCCGCCCCAGGAACCGCATCCCAGAGTCAGGGAAGGCGTCAGCCTGAAGTTGTAAAGATCGCCGATGCCTCCCTGCGATGAAGGAGTATTTATCAGAATACGGCAGGTCTTCATGGCCGCCTGATGCTTCGCTATCTTTTCCTTTCCGTCTTCTGTAGCCGTATTTACATAGAGGACCGACGTATGGCCATAACCGCCGTCCGCTACCAGCCTTTCCGCCTTGGCCACGGCGTCGTCAAAGCTTGAAGCCTTATACATCGCCAGGACAGGCGACAGCTTTTCATGGGCGAAGGGCTCGGTGATATCCACAGACTCCACTTCTCCGATCAGAATCTTGGAATCTGCGGGCACTTCGATCCCGGCGAGCTGTGCGATCACCGGCGCCGGCTGCCCTACGATTTTGGCATTCACTGTCCCGGCCTCCGTGAGGATGATTCCGCGCAGCTTATCCAGTTCCTCTTTATTCAGGAAATAGCATTTTCTCTTTTTAAATTCTGCCTTTACTTCTCTGTAAATTTTCTCCAGGACGATCACGGACTGCTCTGAAGCACAGATCATGCCGTTGTCAAAGGTCTTGGAATGGATTACAGAGTTCACCGCCATCCGGATATCCGCCGTATCGTCTATGATGGCTGGTGTGTTGCCGGGACCGACACCCAGAGCAGGCTTTCCGGAGGAATATGCCGCCTTCACCATACCGGGGCCTCCAGTCGCCAATATGATATCCGCCCCCTTCATGACCTCGTTGGTCAGCTCCAGTGAGGGAACATCAACCCAGGATATGATGCCTTCCGGCGCTCCGGCCTTGACCGCCGCTTCCAGGACCACCTTTGCCGCGGCAATGGTACATGCCTTTGCACGGGGATGAGGAGAAATGATAATGGCGTTTCTTGTCTTCAATGCGATCAACGTCTTAAAGATGGCCGTGGAGGTGGGATTTGTGGTCGGAATAACCGCTGCAATAAGTCCGATCGGCTCTGCGATCCTCTTATATCCGAATGCCGTATCTTCTTCAATGACGCCGCAGGTCTTTTCATTTTTATATTTGTTGTAAATATACTCCGCCGCATAATGGTTCTTTATTACCTTATCCTCTACTACGCCCATGCCGGTCTCTTCCACCGCCATCTTCGCAAGAGGAAGTCTTTGATGGTTTGCTGCCATCGCGGCTTCATAAAAGATTTTGTCTACCTGCTCCTGGGTGAACGCAGCAAATTTTTTTTGAGCTTCTCTCATCTCTTTCATTTTTACAAGAAGCTTCTCCACATTGTCGATCACTGCGTCCTGCTTTACTTTCTCTGTCTTTGCCATTCCCTTCCTACCTCCTGATAATCCTTTTGAGAGTTCCGTTTCCTGTTTCTGCCTTACCTTTTATTTTTGATAAGTTCTTAACAATCTGCTATTATTATATCCTTTCGTTAATGTTTTGTCAATTCATATATAGACATTTTTATTCTCTTTAGCTATACAAAATTTGAACTTTTTATATGGGATTTTTATGTATATTGTACAAAATGGATAAATCGATATTTTTCCATGTCAGATTCCAACAAAAATCCGCATGATATGCGATTTATGCCTCTTTATGGCCGGGAAGATCCTGCTAACGCCTTTGCGGCGCTCACCTAACGATGGAATCGGATTGTTCCTCTCGCTCTTTCTTCCGCACCGAAATAAGCGCTTATTTGTTTTGAAAGTCATTGGGGCGGTCCACGGCAGCCCGCTGCCATAAGGCACTCGGGCGTGTGGATATTCAATCCTTTTCTGGAATCTAAGAAATGAAATTCATCCAACGTGGTGCGGCAGGCAGGGCGCCGGCAGAAAGATTTCGGGCCGGCCTAAAGGTGAGCGCTGCAGGGCAGCGGCCGGTGTTCCCCAAGCGGAGGGAGGCAGAAACGGAAATACCGATTTCGTTTCTGAGCGAACAGGAGACAGAAAATCATAAAGATTTCCTGCCGACATGTGAGTGGTACTGCCGTAGCGGGGATAAAACGGTCCCTGCATCGCCAGCGAACCGAAATCGTGACGGTCCGGAACTTCTGCCGGTGACTAACTGGAGCTTAATCGGAACTAATTAAAAACGATTCCAAAAAGTATTTTGTATTATACCCTAGGGCATCCCTTTATTCATGCCCTCCGGGCGGGCGCACTTCGTGCGGCGAGGTATATAAAAAGGAACGCGTCCCCCCGCGTTCCTCTTCTTATTTCTCTATTTGCTGTTTTTTAAGTTATCTGCTTCTTCTCTTTCCTTCGGTCAATTCTCCGGCCTTTCCAGTCCCAATGCGATTCTGACCGCTTTTTCTTCTTCTCTTCCAAGAGGCGCGTCGGTCTCACCTTTTATGATTTCTTTCACATACACATAGCATGAATCCCTGCTGTGCACCGCATTCAGAATATAACCGCTTTTATTTTGAGACATCAGCGCCAGAGCAAAGCTGGATTTTCCTCCCATTCCGGGAAAAGCATCATATTTCACCAGTCCAGTCTTATGGAATGATTTGACCAATACCTTATTGATAACCTTTAAAGCATCCTTGTTTGCTCTATCCTCTGCCTGCAGCATACGGAGATCGTCAAAAGCCTGGGCAAATATTTCCTCCAAGGACTCTGCATCCCGTCCCCGCATGAATCTGTCATATTTTTTAGCCAGCTTTGATGTCTTGACAATCTGTACCACCACCAAAACCGCCAGAACTGCAACCAGGACCACCAACCCGATGATTATAAAAATCGGATCAAAGCCTAAATCATTCAATATGCTGTTTTCCATCCGTCTTTCCTCCTGCTTCTGCCGCATCCATATTTTTAATCCTGATGGATTCTGATTATTTCATATTTCCAAACAAATCCATGAGCCGTTCCAGCTCTTCCATGGAATAATACTCTATCTCTATTCTTCCTCTATTTGCGTCTTTTCTATTAATGTTTACCTTCGTTCCCAGAATTTCCCTTATCTTACTCTCAATATCTTTGTAAATAAAATCTTGTCCGGGATCTGCCTCCTCCGTTTTTTTAGGGTCCTTCGGGTTCAGGAGGGATTTTACTAATTTCTCAGTTTCTCTTACACTCAGCTTGTGTTCGATGATCCTCTCCGCCACTTTATACTGTATCTCTTTGTCTTCCAACGAAAGTAACGTCCTCGCATGACCGCTGGATATTTCCCCTTCAACTAACATGAGCTGTACCCTCTTATCCAGCTTCAAAAGACGCATGGAATTGGTTATCGCCGTCCTGCTTTTGGAAACCCGAACAGCAATCTCTTCATGTTTTAGATGAAATTCATCTATCAGCCTTTGGTACGCCGACGCTTCCTCTATAGGGTTTAAATCTTCTCTCTGAATATTCTCAATCAGCGAGATTTCCATGATTTCCTGAGGGGTATACTCTTTTATGATTACCGGAACTTCTTTTACCTTAGCCAGTTTGGCGGCCCGCCAGCGCCGTTCCCCTGCTATTATTTCATAATAGTCTTCCCGTTTCTGTACAAGAAGAGGCTGAAGAACACCGTATTGTTTTATGGATTCAGCCAGCTCTGAAAGTGATTCTTCATCAAACTGCTTTCTCGGCTGTTCACGGTTCGGCTCTATCTGACTGACCTTTAAAAAAGTCTGCGGTCTCTCGTTTTCGGAATCAGAAGATGCGGCTGTTTCGCTTCCTGCGCTCGTCTGCACATTTTTCTTCTGAGCCGGACGTTGGATATCCTCCAGCTCCATTCCCATTGGAATCAAAGAATCCAGACCCTTACCAAGGCCGCTTCTTTTTGCTCGTGCCATATCATTGTTCCTTTCTAGGATAAATTTCAAATATTATAATCATTTACTTGTTTTCCATTTTTTCAATAATATCGCGTAATTATCTGATAATATTTTGTTTTCATATAAGGCATTTTACAAGCTATTATTCTTCCGTTTCATTTTTTTGTATCACTTCTTCTGCCAATAACCGATAGCTTTCTGCTCCGGCAGACCTTGTATCATACAAAGTAATCGGCATTCCATGACTTGGCGCTTCTGCAAGACGCACATTACGCGGAATGATTGTTTTATAAACGGTGTTCTTAAGACTGTTTTTTACATTTTCCACAACCTGCAGGGATAAATTTGTCCTCGCATCATACATAGTAAAAACGACTCCCTCCAGTTCAAGAGAGGGATTCAGCCGCTGTTTGACCAGATTTATTGTATGTATCAGCTGTGAGAGTCCCTCCAAAGCATAATATTCGCATTGAATGGGAACAAGCACAGTATCAGCGGTTGTCATAGCATTTACCGTCAACATATTTAGAGAAGGAGGGCAGTCTATAATGATAAAGTCATAATTATCTCGAATTTTGTCGATTTCGCTCTTCAATACAAATTCTTTCTTATTTATACCGATTAGTTCAATCTCCGCACCAGATAAATTAACATTGGAGGGCAGTACATCCAAGAGAGGAAGTACTTCTTGTAACAAACACTCTTCCACAGTGGACTGGCCAATTAGAAGCTCATAAGTCGTGTGTTTCTTCTCATTTTTATTTACCCCCAGACCGCTCGTTGTATTTCCCTGAGGATCCAAGTCTATAGTTAATATTTTCTTTCCAGCTTCAGCCAGACATGCAGAAAGATTAATGGCTGTAGTGGTTTTCCCCACACCGCCCTTTTGATTTGCAATTGCTATAATTCTTCCCATTTGTGCTGTCCTTTCTATACAAGACTTATTATAGCATTATCTATAATTCATTACCACTGTTAATTCTTAATAATTTCATAATATTGTTTCACGTGAAACATAAATCTATGTCTATTCTGTTTTAAATATAAAACATTTTTCTTATTAATATACCTTACCGCACGAAGTGCGCCCGCCCATAGGGCATGAGTTAAGGGATGCCCTTGGGTATACTCTTGAATACCTTTTAAACAAGTTTTCTTTATCTGATTTACAAGGCAAGAGGAAATCCGATTTCATCCAGGCGGCTTACTGGCAGCCGTAACCAGAATGTTTGCGACTTCCGGTCGGTCCTTTCCAACTGACATGGAAAAATATCTATTTTTCCATGTCAGATTCCAATAAAAACCTTCATAAAATTTGTTTTTTATCTCCCTTTGACCGAGAATATTCTGTTAACGGCCTTGCGGAGCTCACCTTACGATGGAATTGGATTGTTCTTCTCGCTCTTTTTTCCGCACCAAAATAAGCGCCTATTTGTTTTAAAAGTCATTGGGGCGGTCCACCGCAGCCCGCTGCCATTAGGTGCGCGGGCGTGTGGATATTCAATCCTTTTCTGGAATCTAAGAAATGAAATTCATTCAACGTGGTGCGGCAGGCAGGGCGCCGGCAAAAAGATTTCGGGCCGGCCTAAAGGTGAGCGCCGCAGGGCAGCGGCCGGTGTTCCACAAGCGGAGGGAAGCAGAAATGGAAATACCGATTTCGTTTCTGAGCGAACAGGAGACAGGAAATCATAAAGATTTCCTGCCGACATGTGAGTGGTACTGCCGTAGCGGGGATAAAACGGTCCCTGCATCGCCAGCGAGACGAAATCGTGACGGTCCGGAACTTCTGCCGGTGTCTAACTGGAGCTTAATCGGAGCTTATTATGAATGATTTCAAAAAGTATTTTGTATTATACCCAAGGGCACCCCTTAATTCATTCCCTACGGACGGGCGCACTTTGTGCGGCAAGGTATACCCAAGGGCACCCCTTAATTCATTCCCTACGGGCGGGCGCACTTCGTGCGGCAAGGTATACCCAAGGGCACCCCTTAATTCATTCCCTACGGACGGGCGCACTTCGTGCGGCAAGGTATACCCAAGGGCACCCCTTAATTCATTCCCTACGGACGGGCGCACTTTGTGCGGCAAGGTATATCTAAAAAAACACTTACTAAGTCATTCAATGATAGATTAATGCCTAATACATTTTATAGAAAATCTCATATATAAGAGTATTTTTTGGTCCTTGCTTATAAAATCTGTTATACTATATATTAATTCTATATGTGATTTGAATAATAAACATCACAATGTTTCACGTGAAACATACAAGCCAACGTCTTGTTTTATTATCGTTTCGTTATTATTGATAGATAAATCTATCCAGCTAACTTAAGATATTCTTTTCTTGTATATACTTTTAAATTGTATTATAATGATAATAAGCTCAAACTTTTTACATACTATATATAATCTTATTTTACTATTGGTACTTATCCTGAATTTTTAGAAAAGGAATTTTTAATATGAGTAAAAAAAGTAAATTTGCAAAAGGTGTTCTTCTGGGAGTTGCGACTGCCGGAATCATTACTGCCATTAATAAATTTATCTTTATAAAATCCACCGCAAAAAATTTACTAAAAAAAGAAAGAAGTAAAATTTACTCTTGGCGTTTCGGAGATATTTTTTATACAAAAGTTGGTCATGGAAAACCGCTGCTTTTAATTCATGATCTTAAAACTGCTTCTTCTAGTTACGAATGGAATAAGGTGATACAATATCTTTCCAAAACTCATACTGTATATGCTGTCGATTTGTTGGGGTGCGGCCGTTCCCATAAACCAAACTTAACTTATACGAATTTTTTATATGTTCAATTGCTTACTGATTTTATAAAATCTGTGATTGGACATCGGGCAGATGTGATCGCCACTGGTTCCTCTTGTTCCTTTGTCGTCACTGCCTGCAATAATAACTCAGAATTATTTGATAAGATTGTTTTAATAAATCCCGACACTGTTCTGAGATGCGGCCAGACCCCTAACAAGTATGGTAAAGGATACAAATTTTTGATAGATCTGCCTATCATCGGCACTTTAATATATAATATTGCCAACAGCAGGAGAAGTATAACGGATAAATTTCTTGCGGTCAATTATTCAGATCCATGCGATATTGAACCCGAGACAATTTCCATTTATCACGAATCTGCTCATTTAGGAGATTCTTCTGCAAAAGCTTTATATGCCAGCATCAAAAGTAATTATACATGTCTCAGCATTAACCATTCATTAAAGAATATAAATAACAGTATCTTTATAATAGGCGGAGAACGAGAAAAGCAAATTAAAGAAACAATTGAAGACTACTGTTCGATGAACCCGGCTATTGAATATGAGATTATAAACGAGACTGCTCATCTTCCTCAAATGGAACGTCCCGAAGCAACTGCTTCCATAATAAGTGATTATCTTGATGTACAATAATTAGTACTATATGAAATTTTGTTTGTTATTAT
The DNA here is from genome assembly GCA_902363445.1 of Lachnospiraceae bacterium. Lineage (GTDB taxonomy): Bacteria > Bacillota > Clostridia > Lachnospirales > Lachnospiraceae > Lientehia. Next base: position 18,427 of record CABJAB010000007.1, on the reverse strand, counting down.
TTGTAGTAACAAATATTAAAAAAAGAGCGCCATACTATGTTCCATAAATAGGACATAGTATGGCGCTCTTTTTTACTTTTATCTTTTCAATGCCCTTCGTACTGTTTGATAAACAATGACCACGACTCCCACCATCATGACAATTCCGGCTATCCGAATGACCAGACCTGATATAATGGAAAAGATCATATTGATCAGGACCAAGCAAACCGCAAGAATCATCACTCCAACTATAACTTTAAACCACGTCTCTGTTTTCATCTTATTCATATGTACAGCCTCCTTTGTACTTTACTGCCTGTTTAAGCCAATGGCATTTTAGCGGGTACACCCGCTTTCCTTGGATATCTTTTGTCTAATTTCTCCATTCGTTCTATAAAGATAAGGCTCCTCCTATATCCATCATCCACTGTTTTAATAGCTCCAAAAGAATTTAGCGTAAATATCTTAACCTTCTTTGTCTTACATCCTAAAAGTTTAATACCAGGTTTTGCGTTATCCAATTCTTTTTCTATATCACCAGACTTATAAGATACAAAGAATCCGCCCACCTTTACAAATGGGGTACAGTATTCCGACAAAGTGGATAAATTAGCAACTGCTCTGGACACACATAAATCGTACTTTTCCCGGAACAGCGGATTTCTTCCATAATCCTCTGCTCTTCCATGTACCAGGTTTATATGGCTAAGTTTTAAGTTATCCACAATTTTTTGTAAAAAAATCATTCTTTTGTTCAAAGAATCCAGCAGCGTTATGGAAATCTGTGGATAAAGTATCTTAATCGGTATGCCTGGGAACCCTGCGCCTGTACCCACATCAATAAGACTTTGAATGAATGAAAAGTCATGGTGTTTAATAATCATCACACTGTCTAGGAAATGTTTCTCTACTACTTCTTCAAACTGAGTTATAGCCGTCAGATTCATCACTTTATTTGTCTCTGTTAAAAGCTCATAATACATAGCAAACTGTGAAGCCTGATCGTCTGTAAGACTTATTCCTTCCTGATCAAACCGTTCTTTTATAAATTTCTCTTTACTCATCATGACATCCCTTCTGGCTTAAGAACGCCTGATTCCTCTCATTTGTTCCAAATATACGAGCAATACAGAAATATCCGCTGGCGAAACGCCTGATATACGGGACGCCTGTCCAATGTTGACAGGTTTTAATTGATCCAGCTTCTGCATCGCTTCCTTCCTAAGCCCTTTTATATCATAATAATTCATATTGGGAGGCAGCTTTTTGCCTTCCAGTTTTTTAAACTGTCTGACTTGGCTTCTTTGCCGTTTGATATATCCTTCATATTTAAGGTTGATGTCCACCTGTTCTTTTACCGCGTCGGATAATACCGGACGTCCGGGATCAATCTCTTTAAGCATCTCATAAGAAAGCTCCGGCCGTTTAATCAGCTCCGCCATTGTAATTCCATTTTTAAGCAAAGTACTGTTTCGTTTTTCTAAAAATGCCTGGACTTTTTCCGTCCCCCCTACAGTCGTATGCTCTAAACGGTATATTTCTTTTTCTATTTCCTCTTTTTTCTTAAGTACAGACTGATACCTTTCTTCCCCAATTAATCCAATTTCATGACCAATCTCTGTCAGCCTTAAATCCGCATTATCCTGGCGAAGCAGCAAACGGTATTCCGCTCTCGACGTCATCATACGATACGGCTCATGGCTTTCTTTTGTCACCAGATCATCGATCAAAACGCCTATATACGCCTGCGATCGGTCCAAAACAATGCCCTCAAGTCCTTTAACTCTTCTCGCCGCGTTGATGCCGGCCATCAAGCCCTGGGCAGCCGCTTCTTCATAACCGGAACTGCCGTTAAACTGGCCGCCGCTGTAAAGGCCCTCTATTTCCCGAAATTCCAGGGTAGGATATAATTGTCTGGCATCAATACAGTCATATTCAATAGCATAGGCATTCCTGACGATTTTTACTTTTTCCAGTCCAGGCACTGTCCGATACATGGCATACTGGACGTCCTCCGGAAGAGAGCTGGACATTCCGCCTAAATACATTTCATTTGTATATTCACCTTCCGGTTCTATAAAGACCTGATGCCTGTTTTTATCTGCAAATTTTACTACCTTATCCTCTATGGACGGACAATAACGCGGACCTGTCCCTTCTATAAAACCCGAGAAAAGAGGAGAACGGTCCAGATTATCACGTATGATTTTATGAGTCTCCTCATTTGTATAGGTAAGCCAACAGGAAACCTGATCTCTTTGTATAGATGCCTGATCCGTCATAAAAGAAAACGGTATGATCGTTTCATCTCCAAACTGTTCTTCCATTTTTGAAAAATCAATGCTTCTTTTATCCACTCTGGCAGGAGTCCCCGTCTTAAAACGATACATCTTAATCCCATTTTTTATAAGAGAATCTGTCAGATGAGTTGCCGCCTGAAGGCCATTCGGCCCCGTCGGATTGCTCACATTTCCATAGATACAGCGTGCCCGAAGATAAACGCCAGTCGCCAGTACCGCCGCCTTCCCATAATATTCCGCCCCGGAAACCGTCCTTACTCCTTTAAGGACTCTATTTTCCACGATCAGCTCTGAGACTTCTGCCTGACGAATCGTCAAGTGATCCGTATTTTCCAGAGTTCTCCTCATCTGCCTGGTATATTCCTGCTTATCCGCCTGTGCTCGCAGAGAATGGACAGCGGGCCCTTTTGATCTATTCAGCATCTTGGACTGAATGAAAGTCTTATCGATATTGACTCCCATCTCCCCGCCTAAGGCATCCAGTTCCCTGACCAAATGGCCTTTTGAGCTTCCTCCTATATTAGGATTACAGGGCATCAGGGCAATGCTGTCCACACTTACGGTAAACATGATCGTTTCAAGCCCAAGTCTGGCGGCGGCCAGCGCCGCTTCGCATCCTGCATGTCCAGCCCCTATTACTATCACATCATATTCTTCTCTCAGCACGTTATTCTTTTCTGACATGACTGCCTCCAAACCTATATGCCAATTTTATTCTGTCATTCTTCTCTTAGCTGTATCTTTATTTTCCCATACAAAATTTACTGAATATCTCATTGACCAGATCGTCTTCCACTGCTTCGCCGATGATCGTTCCCAACGCTTCATATGCGTCCATTAAATCTATCGAATAAAAATCCTCCGGCATATTATTCTTTATGCTGTCATTTACCTGCCTGAGACTTTCAGACGCCTTCACAAGTGCATTCTTTTGTCTGGCGCTGGTAATGTAAATCTCATCATTAAAATCCAAACTTCCTGAAAAAAATAAATTCGTTATCGCTTCTGAAAGTTCATCAAGTCCTTCTTCTTGTTTCGCAGAAAATGAAATCACATGTTTTCCTGTTTTTCTTTCTATTTCTTCCTTGGAGAGAATTGAATCCAAATCTGACTTATTCAGCAATACAATTGCATGTTTATCCTGGATAATCTGAATAATCCGTTCATCGTCCTCTGTCAGGTTCTCGGAAGAATCTACCACGAATAAAATAAGATCCGCATCCTCTGCATTATCCATGGCACGTTTTACGCCGATCTTTTCCACTATATCTTCCGTATTGCGTATACCGGCCGTATCCATGATATTCAGGCTGATGCCGTTCAGCATCATATGTTCCTCAAGAGTATCCCTGGTAGTCCCCGCTATTTCTGTCACAATCGCTCTTTCTTCTCCTATCAGAAGATTCAGTACAGAAGATTTACCGGCATTTGGCTTTCCAAGTATGACAGTTTTGATTCCTTCTGACACCATTCTTCCATTGTCAGCCGACTGAATCAGATTGTCCACTTCCTTTTTCATTGTCTCTACAGCTTCTTTCAGACGTTCTCCATACCCCTCCAACGGGATATTCTCCGGATCATCCAGCGCCGATTCAATAAACGCGATTTCATATAAAATCCTTTCTCTTAAAGAACTTATCTTTTCTGATACAGAACCCTTCAGCTGTTTAAGAGAACTTTTCATCGCATATTCATTTTTGGAATCGATCAATTCCATGACTGCCTCTGCCTGAGACAAATCGATCCTTCCATTTAAAAAAGCTCTTTTAGTAAATTCTCCGGCTTCCGCCGGCCTTGCACCATTTTTTAGGACAGTCTCTAATACTTTTTTAACTACAAGAATACCGCCGTGACAGTCAATTTCTACTGTATCTTCTGTTGTATAGCTGTGAGGCCTCTTCATATACAGCACAATTACTTCATCTATCAAAGTATTGCCGTCATAAATATGCCCATATACCACAGTGTGGCTTTTCAATTCCATTACATTGTAATCTTTTCTCGCGGGATAAAATATCCTGGACAGAATCTCCAGCGCCTCTTCTCCGCTGATCCGTACAATTCCGATACCGGAACTGCTCATGGCTGTGGCAATGGCTGCTATGGTATTTGATGCGTTCATATACTTAGATTCCTCTGCTTTAAACTTTCTTTCAAAAAAGGAGCTGACACAAATGATTGCGGCAACCCCTCTTTATCTATTCCCGGTTTTACACATGCCTCTCCTGATATTCTCTATCCTGGCGGCCTCTGTCCTGACGATCGTATTTTTCATAACGATCTTTCCGGTTATCTCTCTTTAATGAAACAATGACATGACGATAAGGTTCTTCTCCATCACTTCTTGTTATCACATATTTATCATTCTGAAGGACGGAATGAATAATCCTTCTTTCATAAGGATTCATCGGCTCCAAAGATACAGAACGCTTTGTCCTTTTTACCTTAGCTGCTATATTTTTAGCCAGGCTTTCAAGTGTGGCCTTTCTTCTTTCCCGGTAATTCTCCGTATCCAGCTTTACCCGAAGATATTCTTCACTGTTCTTATTGATGATCAGACTCACCAGATATTGAAGAGAATCCAGAGTCTGTCCTCTTTTTCCTATGAGGACCCCCATATCTTCTCCGCTCAGATCAATATTCAGGCACTTTTCTTCCTCATCCATGGATGATGTGATATTCACTTCCATATTCATGGATGCAAATACCTTGTGCAGAAATTCTTCAGCGACATCAGATATGGTTAAAACCTTTCTCGCTTTTATGATAGCAGGTTTGCTGTTAAAGATTCCTAGGATTCCCGTACTGCCTTTTTCAACTACGACATATTCCAGCTTATCACTGGTCGTTTCCAACTGAATCAAAGCTTTCGTGACCGCATCATCCACTGTTTTGGCTGATATTTCGATATACTCGCTCATGACAGCAACCTCCTTTATTTTTTCCCCTTCTTCTCATTGTAATTCTGCACCATACGGGCCCTGGAAGCGATTGTTCCGAGATTTTCACTCTTATTCTTATAATAGTCCGTAGAATTTACAGCGGCTTTCTTTGCACGCTCTTCTTCCATCTCCTTTTTCTTCGCCGCAACCTCAGAAGCCTTATTAGCGCTCTTTATGGTCGCGTTGGCGTTTATAGGAGGAAGCCCCTTCTTCTGACGCTTTTTATTTTTCTTCTCAATGTTGGTTTTTATCATGTCGTCAACATTGATCTTTTTCATATACTGATTAATACCAAGCTGCATCACCATACGGACCGTACTGCTGGCCACCCAGTAAATACCGATACCAATGGGGAAAGAAACACAAAAGATCACGGACATGATCGGCATAACAGTATTCATGGACTTCATGGCTCCGGCTCCAGGAGCATCCGGATCCGTAGGCGCAGTATTCATGGTCTTAACACTGAGCCATTGAGTAAGTCCTGCCAGAATAGGAATGATAAGCGCAACCGATATCTTAAAACCTGGCGCCTCTGTTAAGTTCATCCCGCCGAACAGTGAATTCATATGGAGGAATTTGTCCGAATTCTCTGAAATCACATTCTGCAGGCTAGGAAAAATTTCTTTCAGCTGGTTCCATGCAGCCGCATTGAATTTGCCGAACAGATCCACCATTTTATCCGCTACACTGTAATCAATTTTCTCAATCGGCAGCTTATTGCTGGTAGCCAGTTCCGCGATCTTATCTATATAACCAGGCTGCTGCATAACGGGTGTTACAACATTCATCAGCACTTCTTTGATTCCTGAAACATAAGCAGGTATCCTATAGATTACCTGATACAAAGCAAACATGATCGGCAGCTGCAGGACTGTCTGAAGGCATCCTCCAGTAGGTGTTGTCCCATATTTCTGATAAACTGCCTGCACTTCCATATTCTGCTTCTGCATAGCAGCCTGGTCCTGCTGTTTTCCCTTATACTTTTTCTGTATAGCGGCTATTTCAGGCTGCATGACAGCATTCAATTTCATAAATTTCTGCTGTTTTATGGTAAGAGGAAGCAAAATCAAGTTCACGATGATCGTAAACAGTATAATACAGGCTGCAATATTATGAACGCCCAGATTATAGATTCCTTCCATGATATAGCCTAATACGGTAGCAATAGGCCCTATAATAAACGTAGTACTTTTCGTCAACAATAGAAAATCCAATGTTCTAACCTCCAAATTAAGGAACAGGGTCGTACCCGCCCTTTGCAAAAGGATTGCATCTTAAAATCCTTTTAATTGCCAGAAATGAGCCCTTTAAGGCGCCATATTTCTCCAGAGCCTCTATGGCATACTGGGAACAGGTCGGAATATAAATGCAATGTGACCTTGTTTTAAGGCCGGACAGATATTTCCGATAAAAACGAATTAATCTGATCAACAGTTTTTTTACCATGGTTTTTCACCTACAGCAAACGATGGCTTCTTAAAAGACTTAAAAGGGCTCCTGTTATTTCTTTATATGTTTTTTCTTTACTTTTTTCTCTGGCAATGACCACTAAATCATATCCGCGCACTGCCTGTCCGCAGTTTATCCGGTAAGCCTCGCGGATGAGACGCTTTAAACGATGTCTCACTACACTGTTTCCAACTTTTTTACTGACCGATATACCGACTCTGTTTTCCTCTTCGTCATTTCTCTTCTTTGCGTACATTACAAGACATGAATTCGCAAAGGACCTTCCATTCCGATAAACAGCCTGAAAATCCTGATTCTTCTTCAATGAATGAAATTTATCCATATTTTTACCTAATTATCTGAAGAGAAAACAAAAGGCCACAAATCTGCGGCCTACGCTGATAACTGCTTTCTTCCCTTTGCTCTTCTGGCTGCTAATACTCTTCTTCCACCTTTAGTACTCATTCTTGCACGGAAGCCATGAACTTTTGCACGGGATCTCTTTTTAGGCTGAAATGTCATTTTCATGATACAAACACCTCCTTTACTTATATTTAGAGATAATAAAACATCATTTCCATTATAGGCAATGATGGATATTACGTCAAGTTAAATTTAAAGTATTTGTAAAATCCAAACTTATCTACATATAATTCACATAATATCCACAAGGTTATCCACACATATCCACAATATGTGGATAACATGTGGATAACTCTGTGGTTTTCTTGTTATTTCTATGTGTAAAACTCTCAAAAATCTCCATTTTATAAGATTTTCTCCTGTGTATAAAAGTTATCCACAATATTCTGATTGAAATATTCACAGAATTGTTATAGAATAGAAAAAGTATATGGGTTATTGTGCTCTCTCAACGGAATCCACAATATCCACAAACCATTCTTCACTTCAGGAGATATTGCAATGCTTCAGAAAATACGGGAAAACTGGGATAAAATTTTACAACTTATGAGAGATGAATATGATATTTCTCCTGTCGGCTATGAAACATGGCTGAAACCGCTTCAGGTGGAATCTGTGGATGAGGACAACCATATTGTCAACATCGTTATCATGGACTCAAAAATTGAGACCATAGGCCTTAATTTTATTAAGAAGAAATACTCCTTCGTCCTCCAGATATCGATAGAAGAAGTGACAGGTTTTAAATGTACCGTCCATTTCTATTCCAAAGGACAGGCAGATACCATAAAAGAACCGGAACTTCCTGAAGTAAAAGATTCTTCTCTGATGACGATCATGCAGAACGCGAATCTAAATCCCAAATATACATTTGATACCTTCGTGGTAGGTTCCAACAATAAAATGGCCCACGCAGCTGCACTGGCCGTAGCGGAATCCCCTGCTGAAATTTATAATCCTCTGTTTATATATGGGGGCGTAGGACTGGGAAAGACTCATTTGATGCATTCTATCGCAAATTTCATATTAAAAAATGATCCTTCTAAAAAGATCATGTACGTGACCTCCGAAAAGTTCACAAATGAGCTTATTGATTCCATCCGGAATAAGAATTTTACCACGGCTACTCAGTTTCGTGAAAAATACAGAAATAATGATGTACTTCTGGTAGATGATATTCAGTTTATCATAGGGAAAGAAAGTACACAGGAAGAAATATTCCATACCTTTAATACACTGCACGAAGCAAAGAAACAGATTATCATATCCAGCGACCGGCCTCCTAAGGAATTTGAAACATTGGAAGACAGACTTGTTTCCCGCTTTGAGTGGGGCCTGACAGTTGACATCCAATCGCCTGACTATGAAACCAGGATGGCCATTCTTCGCAAGAAAGAAGAAATGGACGGTTACAACATAGACAATGAGGTCATTAAATATATAGCCAACAATATCAAATCCAACATCCGAGAGTTAGAAGGCGCTCTGACAAAAGTGATTGCTCTTTCAAAGCTGGATAATAAAGAAATCAATCTGGATTTGGCTGAAGAAGCCTTAAAAGATTTTATTTCTCCCAATCAAGATACGGAGATCACTCCAGAGACGATCATCAACGTGGTAGCAGATCATTATAAATGTACTCCCGCCGACCTTATTTCTTCTAAACGAAACAAGGAAATCGTGATACCGCGGCAGATAGTCATGTATCTGTGCCGTTCTATGACAGACTGTCCCCTTCAGATGATAGGAAAATATCTGGGAGGAAAAGATCATACCACGATTATCAATGGCATTAAAAAGATAACAAAGCAGCTTGAGACTGATGAAAACATGAAAACTACCATAGATGTTCTGAAGAAAAAGATCAATCCCACCTAATATATGTCTGTATGACTATATGTGCACTATTAATATAGAAGAAACACTACATTTTGTGATTTTATTTTGTGGATAATATTGTTTATATCATGTGGATAAGTTGTGGATAATTTTTTACTTTATCCTTCATGTGGAAAACTCACCTTTTATCCACACATAATATCAGCCTTATCCACATAGTTATCAAGGCCTTAAACCCTTTTCTCATGGGCCTTGAGGATACTTATGAACAAATCCACAGCCCCTACTATTACTGCTACTAAATCATTTATTATATATCTGTATTTTTATGTGAAAGGAGTTATACACAATTATGAAGCTTTCCTTTGAAAAATCCGCTCTTTTAAGCGCTATCAGTATTGTTATGAAAGCAGTCCCTTCCCGTACGACCATGCCCATTCTGGAATGTATCCTCATGGACGCTTCCGAAGACGAGATCAAGCTTACCGCCAATGATATGGAACTTGGCATTGAAACAAAAGCGGCAGGCAATATTCTGGAACATGGGAAAATAGCCATTGATGCTAAGCTTTTTTCTGAGATCGTGAGAAAACTTCCGGACAGCCAGGTATGGATTGAAACGGACGAATCGCTTAATGTTATTATCAATTGTGAAAAATCCAATTTCAAGATTGCCGGAAAACCGGGAGATGAATTTTCCTATCTGCCTTATATTGAGAGGGACCACTATATAAGTGTATCTCAGTTTACCTTAAAAGAAATCATCCGGCAGACTATCTTTTCCATTGCGGCTAATGAAAACAACAAACTTATGACAGGCGAGCTTTTTGAGGTAAAAGATGACTGTCTGAAGGTAGTATCTTTAGACGGACACAGAATATCCATCCGCAATGTTCAGTTAAAGGACCATTATGAAGATGAAAAAGTAATCGTCCCTGGCAAAACTCTTACGGAAATAAGCAAGATATTATCCGGTGAAACTGAAAAAGAAGTTCTCATTTATTTTACCAGCAATCATATTCTTTTTGAATTTGACGATACAGTGGTGGTTTCCCGGCTTATAGAAGGACAGTATTTTAATGTAAATCAGATGCTGTCCAACGACTATGAAACAAAGCTTTCGCTTAATAAGCAGGAATTTTTGGATTCCATTGAAAGAGCCGTACTTCTCATAAGAGAAAGTGATAAAAAACCAATTATCATTACTATTACCGATAACGGAATGGAAGTGGCGATTCGCTCTGCCATAGGTTCTCTTCAGGAAGAGATCATGATCCACAAGGAAGGCAAAGATATTACCATCGGCTTTAATCCTAAATTTTTAATCGATGCTCTCCGAGTTATAGATGATGAAACAGTAGATCTCTACATGGTGAATTCAAAAGCTCCCTGCTTCATCCGGGATGGAGAAGGAAGATATATCTATTTGATACTTCCTGTTAATATTTAAGGGGGACTTATGGAAAAAGTAAAACTGAAGGAAGAATATATCAAGTTGGGGCAGGCATTAAAAGCCGTTCATTTTGCGGCCTCCGGAGTGGAAGCAAAAATGGTCATTTTAGATGGAGCCGTCAAAGTAAACGGAGAAGTATGCCTGCAGCGGGGAAAAAAACTTTATGACGGTGATGTCGTGGAATATGAGGGAAAATCCATCAAAATAGAAAAATAAGTGGTGCAGGCATGTTTGTAAAATCCTTGGAGCTCAGGAATTATCGGAATTATGAAAAATTGCATATAGATTTTGATTCCGGTACGAATGTTCTTTATGGGGACAACGCGCAAGGGAAAACAAATATCCTGGAATCCATATATGTATGTGCCACCTCTAAATCTCATCGTGGAAGCAAAGATAAAGAAATCATTCATTTCAACGATGAGGAATCCCATATAAAACTTTTTGTAGATAAAAAGGGAGTAGAGACCCGCATTGATATGCACCTGAAAAAAAATAAAACAAAAGGGATTGCAATAGGCGGGATTCCCATACGGAAAGCGAGTGAGCTTTTTGGAAACATTAATGTGGTCTTTTTTTCACCGGAGGATCTGAACATCATAAAAAATGGTCCTTCGGAAAGACGGCGTTTTCTTGATATGGAGCTCTGCCAGCTGGATAAAATTTATACATCGGGACTGGTCAGCTATAACAAAGCCTTAAATCAAAGAAATAAGCTGCTGAAAGACATCCCTTTTCATCCGGATTATATGGATACCCTTCAGGTATGGGACATGCAGCTTGTAAAGTTTGGCTGCGAGGTAATGAAAAGAAGAAATCAATTTGTGGAGGAACTGAACAGGCTGATTTCCGGTATCCATAAAAGGCTGACAGGCGGAAGAGAAGAAATATGGATTTCCTACGAACCGGATATAAATACCGAAGATTTTGAAGAGACTTTGCATTTATCCAGAGAAAAAGATCTAAAAAACAGATTGACGATGCGCGGTCCTCACAGAGATGATATTTTATTTATCATTAATGGAATCGATATCCGTAAATATGGATCTCAGGGTCAGCAAAGAAGCGCCGCATTGTCTTTAAAGCTGTCTGAAATAGAGATGATAAAGAAAACCACTGGAGAATCACCTATTTTGCTGCTGGATGATGTACTTTCTGAGCTTGACAGCAGAAGACAGAATCATCTTCTGGAGAGTATTCAGGATATACAGACGATCATCACCTGTACAGGTCTCGATGATTTTGTAAATAATCATTTTTCGATGAATCAAATTTATCAAGTTGTAAACGGAAATGTAATCAGTGAAAAACAATGACAGGAGGATACTTATGAGTTCCGATTATAGTGCAGATCAAATCCAGGTGTTAGAGGGATTGGAAGCCGTAAGAAAAAGGCCGGGAATGTATATCGGCAGTACGTCTTCCAGGGGCCTTCATCATCTGGTATATGAGATTGTGGATAATTCTGTAGATGAAGCTTTGGCGGGATTTTGTGATACCATTGAAGTGACGATCAATCAGGACGATTCCATTACAGTAATTGATAACGGACGTGGTATGCCTGTTGACGAACATCCTAAAATGAAAGTTCCGGCTGTAGAAGTTATATTTACTCAGCTTCATGCGGGAGGAAAATTCGGCGGGGGAGCGTATAAAGTATCCGGCGGTCTTCATGGCGTAGGCGCCTCTGTTGTGAACGCGCTTTCCGACTGGCTGGAGGTCACTATATACCGGGACGGAAACATTTACAGACAGAGATATGAAAAAGGAAAAACAGTAAAAAAACTGGAGATTATCGGCGCCTGTAAAAAGTCAAAGCACGGTTCCATGGTAACATTTAAGCCGGACAGTTCTATTTTTGAAGAAACCGTCTATGACTTTGACGTATTGAAACAGCGTCTCAGAGAAATGGCTTTCCTTACAAAAGGGCTTAAGATCATCTTAAAGGATGAAAGAGAGGGGAGCAAGCAGGACAGAGAATTTCATTATGAAGGAGGAATCCGGGAATTTGTTCAGTATTTGAACCGAAGCAAGGAGGCATTGTATCCTACGATCATCTACTGTGAAGGAAAAATCGACGGAGTAGCCGTGGAAGTGGCGATTCAGCATAATGATTCTTATACAGAGAGTGCTTATAGTTTTGTTAATAATATCAATACGCCGGAGGGCGGTACTCATATGGCGGGTTTTCGAAACGCTCTTACGAAAACCTTTAACGATTATGCCAGAAAAAATAACCTTCTGAAAGAAAAAGAAGCGAATTTGACAGGTGATGATATACGAGAGGGAATGACAGCTATTATCAGTGTAAAGCTGGAAGATCCTCAGTTTGAAGGACAGACAAAACAGAAGCTGGGGAACAGTGAGGCCAGAAGTGCTGTCGACAGTGTAGTGAGTGAACAGCTTACTTATTATTTGGAGCAGAATCCGCAGATTGCAAAAATAATCTGTGAAAAGTCTATTTTAGCACAAAGGGCCAGGGCTGCCGCCAGAAAAGCAAGAGATCTTACAAGAAGAAAAACGGCTCTTGAAAGCACGACTTTGCCTGGAAAGCTGGCGGACTGTTCCGACAAGAATCCGGAGAATTGTGAGATATACATTGTAGAGGGAGATTCCGCAGGAGGATCTGCAAAGACTGCCCGTTCCAGAAATACACAGGCAATCCTTCCTCTTAGGGGAAAAATCCTCAATGTGGAAAAAGCACGTCTTGATAAGATTTATGCCAATGCGGAGATAAAGGCCATGATTACGGCCTTTGGAACAGGAATTCATGAAGATTTTGATATTTCAAAGCTTCGCTATCACAAGATAATCATTATGACAGATGCAGATGTGGACGGCGCTCATATCAGTACTTTGCTGCTCACATTTTTATATCGTTTTATGCCGGAGCTCATTAAGCAGGGATACGTGTATCTGGCTCAGCCGCCACTTTATAAGGTGGAAAAAAATAAAAAGGTATGGTATGCCTACGACGACAACGAACTCAATAATATTCTGAAAGAAGTCGGGCGTGACAACAGCAATAAGATTCAGCGTTATAAGGGGCTGGGAGAGATGGATCCTATACAGCTGTGGGAGACCACCATGGATCCGGAGAGAAGAATCCTTCTCCGTGTCACAATGGATGAAGAAGCGTCATCTGAAATAGATCTGACCTTTACTACTTTGATGGGAGATAAAGTAGAACCCCGGCGTGAATTCATAGAATTGAATGCCAGATATGGAGAACTTGATGTGTAAAAGAGATGGAGGAACAATAAATGGACAGCACGATTTTTGATAAAATCCATGACGTCGACCTGCAGAAGACCATGGAAAAATCTTACATCGATTATGCCATGAGCGTTATAGCCGCCCGTGCCCTTCCTGATGTAAGAGATGGACTTAAGCCGGTACAGCGGCGAGTCCTCTATGCCATGATCGAGCTTAACAACGGCCCTGACAAGCCCCACAGAAAATGTGCGCGTATTGTCGGTGATACCATGGGTAAATATCATCCCCATGGCGACAGCTCCATCTATGGGGCGCTGGTGAATATGGCTCAGGAATGGTCCACCAGATATCCGCTTGTGGACGGGCACGGAAACTTTGGTTCCGTGGACGGCGACGGAGCCGCCGCTATGCGTTATACAGAAGCAAGACTTAGTAAAATATCTATGGAAATGCTTGCTGATATTGGAAAAGATACCGTTGATTTTATTCCCAACTTTGATGATACAGAAAAAGAACCGGCTGTACTTCCGTCCAGATTTCCGAATCTCCTTGTAAACGGTACGTCTGGAATAGCAGTAGGCATGGCCACCAATATTCCTCCCCATAACCTCAGGGAAATCATCGGGGCGGTTGTAAAGATTATTGATAATCGGATTCTGGAAAACAGAGAGACCGAGATGGAAGAGATTCTGGAAATCGTAAAAGGACCGGATTTCCCTACGGGAGCCCAAATTCTTGGAAGGACCGGAATCGAAAACGCATACAGGACAGGACGCGGAAAGATACGCGTACGTGCAGTCACTGATATTGAGCCGATGCAAAATGGAAAGCATCGCATCATTGTGACAGAGCTTCCCTATATGGTGAATAAAGCGCGGCTGATTGAAAAAATCGCGGAGCTTGTACGGGACAAAAAAATAGATGGGATAACTGATTTAAGGGATGAGTCGGACAGAACAGGAATGCGGATCTGCATTGAGCTTCGGAGAGATGTGAATCCCAATATCATTCTGAATCAGTTATTCAAGCATACGCAGCTGCAGGACAGCTTCGGTGTGATCATGCTGGCTCTTGTTAATAATGAGCCAAAGGTCATGAATCTCATGGAGATGCTGAGATTCTATTTAAGGCATCAGGAAGAGGTTGTAACAAGAAGGACCAAATATGATTTAAACAAGGCAGAAGAAAGGGCCCATATTCTGGAAGGCCTGCTTATTGCGTTGGATAATATTGATGAGGTCATTAAAATAATCCGTGCTTCTAAAAATACACAGGATGCAAAAAGTAATTTGATTGAACGCTTTGGTCTAAGCGATGCTCAGGCTCAGGCTATCGTGGACATGCGTCTGCGCGCGCTTACAGGACTGGAACGGGAAAAGATTGAAAATGAATATAAAGAGCTGGAGATTCGAATAGCAGAATTAAAAGCTATCCTGGCGGATGAGAATAAGCTTCTGGCTGTGATTAGAGAAGAAATACTCATTATTTCTGCTAAATATGGAGATGACAGAAAAACATCCATTGGATTTGATGAATTTGATATGTCCATGGAAGATTTGATCGCTGATGAAAATACAGTGATCGCAATGACGAACCTGGGCTATATCAAGAGAATGTCAGAAAACAATTTTAAGGCACAGCACAGGGGCGGAAAAGGCATCAAGGGGATGCAGACGATTGAGGAAGATTATATTGAAGACCTCATGATGACCACGACCCATCATTATATCATGTTCTTTACGAATAAAGGTAAAGTATACAGGCTGAAGACCTATGAAATTCCGGAGGCGAGCAGGACGGCGAGAGGGACTGCCATTGTAAATCTGCTTCAGCTGCTTCCCGGAGAAAGAGTGACGGCGATCATTCCCATCAGGGAATATGAAGAGGGCCGTTATCTGTTCATGGCGACGAAAAACGGGATGGTCAAAAAGACCTCTATCACGGAATATCAGAACATCAGGAAATCAGGCCTTCAGGCAATTAATTTGCGGGAAGATGACGAGCTGATAGAGGTGAAGTCCACCAATAATAAAAAAGACATTATACTGGTAACCAAGGAAGGACAGTGTATCCGATTCCACGAAACGGATGTAAGACCTACCGGACGAACTTCTATGGGTGTGATCGGCATGAAGTTAAGCAAAAACGACCAGGTGATCGGAATGCAGATGGATACTCAAGGAGAGGCTCTGCTGATCGTATCTGAAAACGGAATGGGCAAACGGACACTTCTGGAAGAATTCACTCCTCAGCTGCGCGGCGGAAAAGGCGTAAAATGTTATAAGATCAATAATAAAACGGGATCCATTGTGGGAGCAAAGGTGGTAAAGGCAGATCAGGAAATTATGATCATCACCACAGAAGGAATCATCATACGTATAAATGTGGAAGATATCTCCACGTTGGGAAGAATCACTTCAGGAGTAAAACTCATCAACATTGACGATGAGGAGATTTCTGTGGCCAGCATCGCCAAAGTCAGAGAAGATCCTAACAATATGGATGAAGAAAACAAGGAAGAGGAACTACAAATGTCTCTTGGGCTGCAGGAAGAGAAAAAAGAAACAGAATAAATAAAATGATAAAACATGGCTGACGTGGTGATATCCGCATGGATGAATTGCGGCAGTCTGTTTTATTTGACAGGAAAGAAAAGTTATGCGGAGGAAATGGAAATGAAGATTATTCATACAGATGAAATCATAAGTAATCTGAAAGAAATGTGTATGGAAGCCAACTTGCGGTTATCTCCTGATATGAAAGAGATTTTTGATAGATCGTCTGAAAAAGAAGAGTCCCCTGTGGGTAAGAGAGTATTGGGACAGTTAAAAGAAAATTTGGAGATTGCCGAAAAAGAGGAAATACCCATTTGCCAGGATACAGGAATGGCAGTAGTGTTTATGAAGATAGGACAAGATGTGCATATAGAGGGAATCTCTGTGGATGATGCGGTGAATGAAGGCGTACGCCGTGGATATATGGAAGGATTTCTTCGAAAATCCGTGGTAGGAGATCCATTGATAAGAGAGAATACGAGGGACAATACACCGGCTGTTATTCATTATGAAATAATACCGGGAGATAAAATAGAGATGACAGTGGCACCAAAAGGATTTGGAAGTGAAAATATGAGCCGGATTTTCATGCTAAAGCCGGCAGACGGCATTGAAGGTGTAAAGACAGCCGTATTATCAGCGGTAGAGGAAGCCGGCCCGAATGCCTGTCCTCCTATGGTAGTTGGAGTCGGTATCGGGGGAACCTTTGAAAAATGTGCATATATGGCAAAAAAAGCTCTTACAAGAAACGTATTGGAACATTCTCCAATCCCTTATGTCAGAGAGATGGAAGAAGAATTGCTGGAAAAGATAAATAATCTGGGAATAGGGCCGGGCGGGCTTGGAGGAAGAGTCACGGCACTTGCCGTAAACATTGAAACTTATGCGACTCATATAGCAGGTCTTCCGGTGGCGGTTAATATTTGCTGTCATGTAAACCGCCATCTAACGAGAGTCATCGGATAAATTAGCAGGGATAAAATAATGCTGTAAATGGAGAGGAAAAAATATGGACAGATATATAAGTGCTCCTTTAAAAAAGGAGGAAATAGAAGAACTGAGATCAGGAGATCATGTTTACATATCCGGTACTATTTATACGGCAAGGGACGCCGCTCACAAAAGAATGTACGAGACCATAACGGAAGGAAAAGAGCTGCCTCTTTCCATGAAAGACAACGTTATCTATTATATGGGGCCGTCCCCTGCCAAAGCAGGATCTCCTATAGGTTCGGCAGGCCCCACCACAGCCAGCCGTATGGATAAATATACTCCCACTCTTCTTGATATGGGATTAAAAGGGATGATTGGAAAAGGAAAGAGATCAAAAGAGGTAAAAGATGCAATCGTGAGGAACGGCGCCGTCTATTTTGCGGCAGTAGGCGGGGCAGGAGCACTTCTGTCTAAATGTATAACCGATTCTGAAATACTGGCATATGAGGATCTGGGAACAGAAGCCATCCGAAAGCTTACAGTAAAGAATTTACCCGCAATAGTTGTAATTGATTCAGCAGGTCGAAATTTGTATGAAACTGCGGTAAAAGATTATAAAAAATGATTGACAAGAAAGTTGTTCTTTAGTATACTAAGCTATGCGTCATATGGCGTGTCATATGGAAATAATAAGTTCGGAGAAATACTCAAGAGGCCGAAGAGGCGCCCCTGCTAAGGGTGTAGGTCGGGCAACCGGCGCGAGGGTTCAAATCCCTCTTTCTCCGCTCCATTTCCATTAATCCGTGCCATTATTTTTTTGTCATTTTTTATGAAAAATATTGACAAAAATAGGCGTATATGGTATATTAAAATTCCACCGCGAAAAAGCGATGGAAGAAAAAGAAAAAAATGGTTGACAGGAAGCGGCGGCTATGGTATCCTATAGAAGTTGTCGCTAACGCAGCGAGACACAGTACCTTGATAACTGAACAGTATATTCCAACCCCTGAAAATTCTTAAAAAAGAAGTTTCAGAGAACCGATGCGAGAGCATCGACCTAAAAGTAAGTAAATGGGATAAAGAAAAAGCTAGAGCTTATCTTAGACCAAGAGATCAGAACATGAGAGTTCGATCCTGGCTCAGGATGAACGCTGGCGGCGTGCTTAACACATGCAAGTCGAGCGAAGCACAGAGAGGAGAATCCTTCGGGAGGATCCATTCTGTGACTGAGCGGCGGACGGGTGAGTAACGCGTGGGTAACCTGCCTCATACAGGGGAATAACAGCTAGAAATGGCTGCTAATGCCGCATGAGCGCACATGGCCGCATGGCC
>CABJAB010000006.1 GCA_902363445.1 Lachnospiraceae bacterium | reverse complement strand
CAGACGGAAAATACTTATATAAATATGTGGACGCATTTGGAAACACAAAATATGTGTATGCTTGGAGATTGACACCCACAGACCCGACACCAAAGGGAAAACGGGAAAAACCCTCACTTCGTGAACTGGAACAGCAGATAAGACGGGATATTGAGGACGGTATCGACAGCACAGGCAAGAAAATGACGCTTTGCCAACTCTACGCCAAACAGAACGCACAGAGGGCAAACGTGAAGAAAAGCACACAGAAACAACGGGAACAGCTCATGCGGTTATTGAAAGAGGACAAGTTAGGTGCTAGGAGTATTGATACGATAAAACCCTCTGACGCTAAAGAATGGGCGTTACGCATGAAAGACAAAGGCTTTTCCTATAACACCATTAACAACCATAAACGCTCGTTAAAAGCGTCATTCTATATCGCCATACAAGACGATTATGTAAGGAAAAATCCTTTTGATTTCAAGTTAAGTGAAGTCTTAGAAAATGATACAAAAGAGAAAGTCGCATTGACAGAGGAACAAGAACAATCCCTACTGTCATTCATCAAGACGGACAATGTGTATCATAAGTATTTTGATGATGTGCTGATACTGTTAAAGACTGGACTTCGTATCTCGGAACTGTGCGGATTGACAATCATGGACGTTGATTTTAACCATGAGGTTGTGATTATCGACCACCAGTTATTAAAGAGCAAGGAACAAGGCTATTATATTGAAACGCCTAAAACAAAGAGCGGAACAAGGCAAGTACCGTTGAGTGAGGAAACAATCAAAGCATTTCAACGATTGATGAAGAAACGCCCAAAGGCAGAACCATTTGTGATAGACGGACGGGGCAACTTCCTATTTGTCAATCAGAAAGGCAAGCCCAAAGTTGCCATTGATTACAACGCCTTATTTGTCCGTATGGTAAAGAAATACAACAAGCACCATAAGGATAACCCCTTGCCACATATCACACCGCACACGCTACGCCATACGTTCTGTACAAGACTGGCAAGCAAGAACATGAACCCGAAAGATTTACAGTATATCATGGGGCATTCAAATATCAGTATCACAATGAACTGGTACGCTCATGCGTCCATAGATACCGCAAAATCAGAGGTTCAGCGTCTAATTGCATAGAAGTATTTACCACGATTTTAACCACGTTTGATAGCGAAAATATAAGAAGATAGACCTAGATATGTGAGGTTTACCACAAAAGCAAAAATGCCCGTAGAGCCGATAAAATAAGGCTTTGCGGACATTTAAGAAGATATAAAAAGATAGTCAAAAAGACATATATAATTTATATCCAAATTTTTGTTGCCAAGGAAGAAGAGCAGTTGAAAGGAATTGAAGGAAAAAGCATTGAGAAGACAATATTATTATAGTAAAGTACACTTACGATAATTTAAGTAAATCATATTATTTATAGGGAACACATAAGTATGAATCTCGCACCGTTGGTGAGAGGAATGGAGTTTGAAACAAAGTATCCGTATTAGATAAAGTTTTTATTGCCAAAATAAGTTATATAAAATATTGCTTTACAACGTATGAAAATAAAGATATAATTATATCATAATAAAGATATGGAGGTGACGGAATGATTATAAAGGCATCTGCAGCTTTGCGTAACGACTATGCAGCAATATCTAATATGGCAAAGGAAACAAATGAACCTATTTACATTACAAAAAATGGGGAAGGTGATTTAGTTCTTATGAGCATTGATGCTTTTGAAAAACGAGATCAAATATTACAGCTTCGTGCAAAAGTATTACAAGCTGAACAGGAACGATTGGATGGGGCGGAGGCAATTAGCGTTTCAGAAGCAAGGAAGCGTTTGAAGGAGAGAATCAATGATATGTAAGATAATGATTCTCCCCACAGCATGGGAAGATTTAAAATGTATTGAGGATTGGTATTTAGTTCAGTTTGGGGTAGAAACGTCATTGAAAGTTAGTAATCACATATTAGATGCCATAGAACGATTGGAAGAATTCCCTGATTTTGGATCTATGACACCCGATGAATGGCTAAACCAGCAAGGTTACAGAATGGTCATTTGTGAAAAACATGTGGTAATATATAAAAGAATTGATGAAATAGTTTATGTTTATCATATTGTTGATACACGGACGGAATATACAAAGCTATTTTCTTAGGATGCTACTCATCAAAACGTGGCAACACTTTGGCAACAGAAAATCAGTTAGTCAAAATAATATGTGTAAATGAAGTAAAAAGTAGGCATAAAGGGTATAAAAATTAAACAAATACGTTTAAGAATGCTGCCATAATTATATTATTTCGATTTACGATTAGTTTGTTTATATTTGGGGCCTTCTGTTTACTCGTGTAGCTTGCTGTTTGCCCAGCCTGTTTCAATTGCCGCATTACAATCTGTATCCAGCGCTTCGGCTGCCTCCTGCGGCGTTTTGGTTCCGGCAAGCAGCTCGTGGATGTGTGTATAAAACACATCGCGCACACCGCGCCAGTTGGGATTGTTGGCGGTGAAATCCACGGTATAAGCTGCGTTAGCGGTATAGGCCTCCTGCATAAATATGTGCTCACTCACACGTTCCGCCGTGGCGTTGCTGGCAGGGATTCCGACCTGGGCGTAATTCATATAGTCCTCTTTGGATAAAAAGTACCGCAAAAAATCTTTAGCAACCTGTACTTTTTTCGGATCTCCATTATCAAAGATCTCAAAACCGGTAACAAACGACGTATTATATCCCTTCCCGTCCGGACTGGGGAAATTGGCGATTCCTGTCGAGGCCATATCCATATTGATCGTTGTAGCACTGTTCGCCATGTAAATAGCGAGCTGGTTATTTTCAAACAGTGCGCCGCAGTCAATAATCTCCATATTTTCACAGCCGGTTGGGAAATACCCCGCCCGATAGGAATCCGCAAGCCACTGCAGGGCGGAGATGCCTTCCTCCGTATTGAGGTTAAAGCGGCCGTTCTCATCAAAAAATGGGCTGCCCTTGCTGCGCAGCAGAGTCATGATATGCGTGTCGCCCTGGTCGTTCTTAGCGTACATCATCATGGGGTAGGTCATCTCAGGCAGGCTCTCCGCCAAGGCGGACAGAATGTGTTCCCATTCCTCCGGCGTCCAGCTCTGGATCATACCATCCTCTCCAATATACTCTGTCAATCCGCACTGGCGGAATAAATCCTTATTGTAAATCAATGTGTTTTGAAGGCTGTAATAGGGCAGCATATAGGTCTTGCCGTCCATCCGGCTCATCTTCCAGAGCGTATCGTCGACATCAGAGCGCATTTCATCCGTAACGATGTCGTCCAGCGGCACTACACGGCCTGTATGAATATACCCCGCCATATTGAAGTAACCTTCAAACAGCACATCCACGGCGTTGTCCGTATCAAAGCAGCCTGTGATATAGTCGTCTTCCTCCGTATAATTGAATTTTACGACCTCCACCGTGACGTCGTAGTCTGGGTACTGGGCGGCAAACTCTTCACCCGCCTGGGTCAGTACGTCATAGGAATCGGTAATGCTTGTATCGGCGTTGGCTACCGTCAACGGAGGGAGTTTTATCCTCAGTGTGAGCTGTTCTTTCTCTGCCTTTGAGGATGAACACCCGGCCAATGTACCCAGCAGCATGACAAGGGTGATTCCTAACGCTAGAGCCCGTCTCAAATGTTTCATTTCTTTTCTCCTTTACTTTTCCACTCCAAGTTTCTGCATCAGCTTGTTTACGTCGATGGGTTTTGCAATAAATCCATTCATTCCGATTTCCAGCGCCCGTTCCTGATCCTCCCTAAAGGTATTGGCTGTGCAAGCATAGATAATAACTGTTTTAGCGTCTGGCCGGTTCAGGCGGCGGATGATCTTCGTCGCCTCGTAGCCGTCTCGCACAGGCATTTGTACATCCATTAAGATAATATCATACTCATGCGGAGCCGATTTTTCAAACAGGTCGACGACCTCGCCGCCGTCCGCAGCGCGGACGGTGGTAAAACCTGCCGTATTCAGAATTTCCATAAAGATTTCCGCGTTTAGATCATTATCCTCGGCCACCAGGATATGCAGTTTTTTCCCACCGCTGTGGTCTTGACGAACGTTGTCTGCGACAACCGCATTGCCCGAATTTTCCGGAGCGATTTCTGATAGCACAGTAAAGGTAAAGCAGCTTCCCTCACCCAGCCGGCTCGTCACGGTTAGCGTGCCGCCCATCTGCTTCGCCAGCAGGGAGCTGATGGACATCCCAAGGCCGGTTCCCTGTCTGCCTTGAGAAATGCCGCCGTGCTCCTGACTGAACGGATCAAATATCTTCCGCTGAAACTCTTCACTGATACCGCAGCCGGTATCCTCTATCTGGTAGGTCGTCGATATTCTGCCGCCTTCAGCCGACTGGAATACCCGCATGGTAACGCGGCCGCCTTCCGGCGTAAATTTGACCGCATTTCCCAGGATATTGACGAGAATCTGTTCAATCCGAATTTCGTCGCCGATAAGACCGGAACAGATAATATTGGTTTCGACCAGAAAATTGATTCCCTTATCCTCCATGCGGCTGCGCATCAGTGACTCGGTCGTGGAGATTAGATTATTGACGGAAAATGGTTTTAGCACCAGCAGTATTTTGTCAGATTGCAGCTTGGACATATCCAGAATATCGTTGACAAGGGAGAGCAGGTATTTTGCGGTCGAATCAGACTTCTTGAGGTATTCCGTCAACTTTTCAGGATTTTGCGTGTTTTGCTGCATCAAATGGTTCAGACCAATAATTCCGTTAAGTGGTGTGCGGATTTCATGGCTCATATTTGAAAGGAACTCCCCGCGGGATTTCGCTTCCGCTTTTGCTGTAGCCGAGGTCAGGGAGATTCGTATGATCAGGAACATCATCAGGCACAAAACAATCACAACAACCGCGAGCATTATAACTGTCATGAACACAAACTGTTGGGTCTGCTCGCTGAATACTTCTTGAGGAACAGTCAGTACGATACTCCATGTTGTGCCGGACATTGGGATGAAAGAGACCACCTGCGCTCCCTGATCTATGTAATCGAAGTGAAGCAGGAACTTTTCTTTCCGGCCTATCCGGGCGATAATATCCGAAATTTCCTTTTCGGACAGGTCCGCACGCTCCCGTAATCGATCAAAGTAATTGTCCATTTCCCCGATTCCCGCGCTGCGGTCCCGGTTGACGACAAAATTTCCGTCTATGTCGATGATTCCGGTGTAGCCACGCCCGTCAAAGCTGTCAATTTTCAGCCGCTCCGCCATCAAGCTGATTTTTGAAAAGCCGATAATTCCTATAAACCGGGTGTCCCCCACTTCAAACGGATCGCACTGAACACCATAAACAAGGCTTTCTGAAATTGTCTCCAGTACATCTAAGTTGTCATAACGAATGACAAATTTTTCTTGGCCTGAGAGCAGCGGCAGCACATATTCCTCTGTCCGTTCGTCTTTGACCACGTTGGCGCTGGAGTATGTATTTCCATTGGAATCTACTAAATAAATGGTATTAAATATATTTGAAATTCGCTCTAGATTTAAGCGGCTGCAGACTTCTTGTATATTATCACATTGATTCATCTGTGTTCTGGTGTAAACTGCGGATAAGGAGTCCCACGAACTCTCCAGCTCACTTTGAATATTTTGCATATCATGTCTGGATAGTTCCTGCATTGAAGCTACAACCGAAGCGTCAGTGGTTTGAGTGAGCTGTTTCATATAGACACAGACCGCAAGCGATAAAACGACTAATGTCGCTATCACAAAAGTGATCGCCCAGTGCTTGTTTCTTCTTTTCATTACTCCCTCCATTCCTTTGGAATGTTCCGCTGATCCAGTTTTCTTTATTCATTAGGATAATTTCCTGTTTTGTCTCCAGCGATGGTGTCCTGTGGAGCGTTCCACATAGGAAATTTTTTGTAGAATAAATTCAGTCTCTTCTCAACAAATGACTGCCAAAGGCCGGCAGATACCTCGGAATCATCGGTTTGTAAAGCGTTTTCTAATTGGCAGATGAAATCATTCAAATTCGATACCATCTGCCCGGCTTCCATTATTACAGTCGAGAAAATATACCCCCATGCAATAAGTTCCCTCAATTTTCCATAAATTTCCCGTATAGACGCTGAGGGGCATTCACTGGAAATAAAATTCAAAAGGACATCAATGCAAAGTATGCTGTTGCTTTTATCACGAAGCCTTCTTATTGTCTGCAGCAGTTCTTTCTTCCTCTCTCTTTTAGCTGATTCCAATGTATAGTGAGTCACGCTGCGGACCGTTAAGGCCAGTATCTGCATTGCCTCTCCATGAAGGCGCAGGTTTTCCCGGATTTCAGGTCTGTTCATGATGTCAATGTCAACTGCTTCCAGAGAAACCTTAGTCCCTACTCCCATATAGGTCTTAGTTATCCCAAGTGAATTCAGTACCTCCAGAGTTCGCCGCACTGTAATTAAGGAGACTTGGTACCGCTCCGCCATTTTAGGCAGTGAGGGCAGATAGCTTCCAACCGGATAAACGTCCCATAGGACCTCACGGATAATGGTGGAAGCCAGGGTATAACGCATCTGCGGCCGCTGCCGATAAATTGTCCATGTGAACGGAATCTGGACCTCATGATCCAGGTGATACTTTTCATAATTAGTTTCAATGAAACCCGTAATATCCAAATAGATGTTCAAGTAGTAGGCATCTGTTTCTTGCTTTAGGCGGTTTGCTGTCTCTACGGATAATAAATCTTCAACTGCATAATTGGCTTTTCTGTCATTTTTGGGAGGATAGAAATAGCTGATATAACGCATGTTTTGCCAAAAAAGGCCAAGTAATAATTCATTATGAAATGTATCCAAAACGTCTACATACAGCCGGATTGGCTCCGATATAGTTTTCCACGCCGTATTCGCCCCACCGGTCTTATTCTGTAATTCCAATCTTAAATTCTGCAGACCCTTTTCCCATATTGATGAAAAGATTAGGCTGCCATTAAATTGAACATCCAGGATTCCTTCCCTGCGCAGAGCAAAATACTTTACAACATTTTCCCTGAACAGTTCTTCCGTCCCTTGATAAACAACCCTGGCAACCTTTCGTTTTTCTGTTTTTATATACCCATCCTTTTCCAGCCTGTTTAATGCGATCTGTACGGTATTCCGGGCCAACTTAAAGGAAGTGCAAATTTGCGGTATTGACTTCAATCGTTCACCGTACTTGTATATACCAAAGAGAATACGCGATTTATAGTACTCATAAATCAATTCATTTAGTTCATTATTCTTTTCCATATGCGTACTCCAGTATAAAATCACTCCAGCCCTGCTCACAATGGGTATTGATTAATTGTATCACGCTTTGGATAAGCATGCAATACATATCCCTATATACGATATTTAGCATTTCACATGTGCAGCGCCGGGAAGGTATTCTGCAGGCTTGTCATTTTGCAAAATACGGGCCGCCGCTGAAATCTTACATGCTTTTTGTCCTAACGAAAATCTAACATAGCTTATGTTATTGTATAACCACAGTTCACGGCGGCTCCGATGAGAGTTGTGGATGTAAGAAGAAAAAAATCATAAAAATAAAACAGAAAGGAAAAACTATTATGAAAAAGAAATGGATAAAGACGATTACAGCGGCCATACTGCTGCTGTCCCTGACATTGACTGCATGTACCCGCCCCGCTCCGTCGGAGAGCGCTGCTCCCGGAGAGAGCAGCGCTTCCGGTACGGAACCGGCCACGTCGGATACTAAGGGGGAATCTATGACACTGGGGCAGCTCGCGGATTATTTTGTCAAGGCGGCAGATGATTATAATCCCAAAGCCGACCGCGCCGAGGTATTAGAAGGCTTTGACGAGAAAGAACAGGCGACGCGGCTCCAAATGTTCGTGCTGGCGGGACGGGCTTTCGGAGATCTGCCCACCCCAGCGGGCAACGGTAAAAACACAGCCCCGCCGCCCGTGGACCTGACCGATGCGCCCGAGTGGGCCTGGAGCGTCCTTCGCAACCTCTCCAACGGCGGCGTGCTGGCCGCCTCCGACCTGGGCCTGCCTGAACTGGAGGAAGCTCCTGAAACTACGGGTCAGGACGACTCCGTTTCGGATCCGGACGGGACGTCCTCATCGGATGCTGAAATGTCGGACGGCATGGAAGCCGATCCGGCCAAGCTTTCCGACAGCCAGAATTCTTCCTCCGAAGAAAACTCAGGCAATGACAAGATGAACGCCCGTGTGACCCAGAAAGACGCGGAAATTATTGCCCAGCGTTTCTTCCAGGCTTTCAGTGCTAATCTGAAAGACAACTTCTATGCGACTGTCAATAAAGGCGAGCTGGACGCGCTGGAGCTTCCCGGCGATGGTTCTGCCGTGGGAGGCTCCAGCGCGGTAGCCGCGAACACTGACAAGCAGCTCCATGAGTTGATTCTTGAAATCGTGAACAGCGGGGAAGACTATCCTCAGGGCAGTCCCGAGCAGAAGATCCGCGATCTCTACCAGAGCGTTCTGGCATTGGAAGCCCGCAACGCGGCGGGTGTGGAACCCCTGCAGAAGTATCTGGAGGCTGTAGACGCAGCTCAGAACTTCTCGGAACTCAACGCCGCCATCGCGCTGGCGGTAAACGAGCTGGGTAATCTCGGAAACGGACTCTTCCCTATGCTGTCCGTCACCGACACTCAGGACAGCAGCCGGAAGGTCATGCAGCTGCTGACTCTGAGCCCTATGTTTTCTACTGAAGATTACGACGATCCGGGCAATGAGATGGTTCAGGAATACCGGGAGAAAATGATTTCTCAGCTGATTGCGGCAGGCGAGAGCAAAGAAGACGCGGAAAGGCTGACTGACGGTATCCTCCGTATGGAGAAAGCCCTGACCGAGCATGCTTCCAGCGCCGAGGAGCTGGGCAGCATGCAAAGCCAGACAAACCGCTATACCCCCTCATCTCTGGATGAACTGATGCCTCAGGCCAAACCTTCGGAGTTGTTCGCGGCAATCGGCCTGAAATCCGACACCAGGATGCAGGTTTTTGACGATAAGCAGTTCGCGGCCTATGCCACATGGTTTACCGAAGAAAATCTGGAGCTTTTCAAGGCCATGCAGAAAAGCACTCTGATTTCTGGATTCAGCCAGTATCTGAGCCAGGAGCTGTCTGAGAATTTCGGCAATCAGAGCGGCACTCCTGAGGAAATGGCCAATGAGGCTGTGCAGTCCTTACTTTCCGAGGAACTGGGCCAGCTCTATGTGGACCGGTATTTCCCCGCCGAGTCAAAGGCTGAAGTAGAGAAAATGGTACAGAAGATGATCGACGCCTTTAAGACCCGCATCGGCCGTCTGGACTGGATGGAAGAATCCACCAAGCATGAGGCCGTCAAGAAACTGGATAACATGACCGTTTTGATCGGCTATCCCGACCAGTGGGATTTTAACAACGCCGAGATCAAGGGCGTTTCTGAAGGCGGCAGTTACTTTGCAAACGTGACCGCTTCTGAGGCGGATAAGTGGAAGAAGATGATCGCGGGTATGGATGATCCGGTAAATCCCCGACGTTTTCCCATGGCGGCTTTTACGGTCAACGCCGCCGCCAGCCGGAATACCAACACTCTGATTTTCCCGGCGGGAATCCTTCAGGCTCCTTTTTATGATAAAAATGCCTCCTTTGAGGCCAACTTGGGAGCTATAGGCAGTACCATCGCCCACGAGATCACCCACATGTTCGACGACGGGGGAGCCCAGTACGACGCCACCGGAACGGTTCGAAATTGGTGGGCGGACAGCGACTTCGCTCATTTTCAGGAGCTTTGTAAAAAGGCGGAAGAATTCTACGACGGTTATGAGGCCGCTCCCGGCATCCCTGCCGACGGCAAGGAGACTTTGAGCGAGAACATCTCCGATATTGGAGGCATCGCCTGCGGCCTGGAGGTGTTGTCCGCCATGGAGAATCCGGACTACGACGCTTTCTTCCGCAGCTACACACGCCAGTGGCTGCGTACCGGGAGCTATGAGACTCTGGCCGAGATGGCCCAGTCCGACCAGCATGCTCCCAATATCCTGCGGGCAAATCGGGTGCTCTCTAATTTTCAGGAGTTCTTCGATACCTATGGCATCAAGCCCGGAGATGGGATGTACGTTGCCCCGGAGGACCGAATCGTAATCTGGTAACATAAAATGACGGAGACGCGGATAGCGCCTCCGTCATTGACAAGCTTGTAAAAGTCCAGTATGCTGAGAAAAAGGAAGTGAAGACATGAAATTACTTTTGGTAGAGGACGAAGTCCTATTGTCTAAAAATGTATCGAAAGGCCTTAGGTTACTGGGCTATGCGGTGGACTGCGCCTACGACGGCGAGGAAGCCCTGGAATTGTACGATCTCAACGACTATGACCTGATGATCCTGGATCTTAACCTGCCTAAACTGGACGGTATGGAGGTCCTGCGGCGAATCAGAGAACAGAACGGTGATTTCCGGATTCTGATTCTGTCTGCCCGGAATACGTTGGAGGATAAAATCAGTGGATTGGACGAGGGGAGCAACGATTATCTGACCAAGCCCTTTGAGTTCCGGGAATTGGAAGCACGCATCCGGGGCCTCCTGCGGCGGAATTTCACCACCGCTCCTTCCCAGCTGCTCTGCGGCCGGCTGCGGGTGGACACGGCGGTTCGTCAGGCCTGGTGCGGTCCGTCGGCGGTGGAGCTGACACCGAAGGAGTATGCTATTTTGGAATATCTCCTCATCAACACTGGACGTGTAATCAGCGCGGAAGAGCTGATTGAGCACGCTTGGGACAGCGCGGCCGATCCCTTTTCCAATTCTTTCCGCTTTCATATCCATTCTCTTCGTAAAAAGCTGGACGAAGCGGGGGCCAGGGACTATATCATTACCCAGAGGAGCCATGGTTACCGGATCCAGGATCCAGAGGAGAAGATATTATGAAAAGATGGACGTTACAAGTTCGGCTCACCGTAGTGGTAGGTGTGATCTTGCTTTCCGTATGCCTGCTGCTGACGGCTAATTCCCTTTTGGCTGCAGATACTTATTACGGAAATTATGCTTCGCTGATCGAGTCGGGCCAGGTGGAGCTGGACCCTGCTTGGTTCGAGGCAGATCGATTTGATCCCGCAGCAGTGTCACCAGGGGAATTTTACCGGGAGGCGTCTCATCGGTTTTCCATACAGTCCCTGGTCGTCATGGCGTTACTCGTGGTCCTGAGCGTGGGCTGTACCTATTGGACTGCTGGCCGGATCCTGCGTCCCTTGAGAAAGCTGACGGAATCCGTCCGCGTGGTCGATGACCTGCATCTGGACCATAGGGTTGCCACGGAAGGCGCGAAGGGCGAGGTGCTGGCCCTTACGGAATCTTTCAATGGAATGCTAGACAGGCTGGAAAACTCTTTTTCCATACAAAAAAGGTTTGCGGCCAATGCGGCTCATGAACTGAAGACTCCGCTGGCGGTCATCAAGTCCTCCCTTCAGGTGCTGGAGATGTCGCCGCAGCCGCAGGAAGAGGATTATCAGGAATTTATGGCGGACACAGGCGAGAGTTTGGAACGCATCATACAAACGGTGGAAGGGCTTCTTTCCCTGGCGAATCTGGAAGCAGCTCCGGTCGGGGAGACGGTGGAATTGCGGACACTGCTTGATCAGGCGGTCCGGGAGCTTTCCGGCAGGGCGGAGGAATACGGTGTGATGCTGGCCGTCTCCGGTCAGGCGCCGCCGGTCAGGGGCAACGCCAGCCTTCTCTACCGAGCGGTCTTCAATCTGATTGAAAATGCCATCAAATACAACCGTCCCGGCGGGAGGGTAACGGTCACGATGGAGCAAAGCGATGGGAATGTTTGTATACAGGTAGAAGATACCGGGACCGGTATCGAAGCAGATGCCCTGCCCCATATTTTCGAGCCCTTTTACCGGGCCGATCCTTCCCGCTCCCAGCAGATCTCCGGCTCCGGCCTGGGCTTGTCTGTGGCAAAGCTCATTGTGGAACGTCATGGCGGGAAAATCGAAGTAACCAGCAAGAGGGAAGCCGGTTCGGTATTCAGCGTCATGCTGAAACAATAGGGGCTGGGAAAATCATTGCCGATCAAATTGACCTTGCTACGGAAAAGGCGGTTGAGATATGGATAAAAAAGAGAGAAACAGCCAAAGTACTGCGAGATGTCCCTTAGGAATGGAAGCTTTAAGGGCCGGCGTAATTTGTTGTCTGCTGGATGATTCATTGACTATTTTGTGGGGAAATTCCAGTTTTTTTAACATGGCAGGGTATACGAAGGAAGGTTTCCACAGCCTGTTTTGCAGTTTGAAACAATTCTATGCAGAGTTCCCCGACGAATTTGCGGCGATTCGTCAAGCGGCAGAGCAGGCTTCTGCACAGGGTGGTTCTGACCTGTCGCTGACTGTCCGGATGCCCCGGCAGGCAGGAAGCTTTTCCTGGGTCCGCCTTTTGGGGACGGTCATTGAGGATCCCGAGACAGGGGGCCGGATGCTCCAGGCAGAGTTAACCGAAGTAGGCGATCTGATCGCGGCGGAGGAGGAGCAGGCCCTCCTATACCGGCGGCAGCGGAATTATTTCCGTTCGGTACTGGACACCTATGAGGGAAACGCCTATATCAGCGATATGGAAACTTACGAGCTTTTGTACCTGAACCAGACCTCATGTAAGGTGCTGGGGGCGCAGGCACACCAGTTCTTGGGACGTAAGTGCTATGAGGTGATTCAGGGGCGGACCTCCCCTTGTCCATTCTGCACCAATGACAAGCTGTGCAGTGAGGAATTTTACAATTGGGAATTTTATAATCCGACCCTGGAGAGGACCTTTATCATAAAGGATTTGGAAATCAGATGGGAGGGACGCCGGGCCCGGCTGGAGCTGTCCCATGATTCTTTCAGCGCCGAGTACAAGCTGGCGAAGAAGGACCAGGAGCGGGACGCATTGTTAAACAGTGTGCACGGTGGTTTTGCGCGGGTGGACGCCCGGGATATGAGGACTGTTCTTTGGTACGGCGGCGATTTCCTGGATCTGATAGGGTATACAAAAGAGCAGTTTGAACAGGAGCTGCACTCCAAATGTACCTACGTGTATCCGGATGACATTGATTATGCCGAAGAAGTCATGAAACGGTCGAGGGAAAACGGTGAGGCAACAGCGGTAGAGCGGAGAATTGTAGCCCGTGATGGAACCGTTAAAATCGTTTCTATTACATTCCGATATGTCAGCGCCGAGGACAGCTGGGATGGAATCCCCTCTTTCTACAGCGTGGGACTCGATATGACAAGGGAGCGCCAGGAGCAGAACCGGCAGCGTCAGGCGCTGGAGGACGCCTGCCAGGCAGCCCGGATTGCCAGCGATGCCAAGACGAATTTTCTCGCCTCCATGTCTCACGACATCCGCACTCCTATGAATGCTATTATCGGCATGTCGGTCATCGCAAAAGCCAACCTGCATTCCCCGGAAAAAATGCAGGATTGCCTGGGGAAGATCAATATTGCCAGCCGGCATCTTCTAAACATCATCAATGAAGTATTGGACATGTCTAAAATAGAAAGTGGGAAAATCGACCTTACGCCTGAAGAAGTCTCCCTTCCGGATCTGATTGAAGACGTGATGGAGGTATTCCGCCCGCTGGCCGCAGAGAAGCATCAGACGCTCCAGATCAACGCCGACCGTGTCCGTCATGAAAAGGTGGTGACGGACGGCGGGCGTCTGCAGCAGGTCCTTGTGAACCTGCTTTCCAACGCTGTCAAGTATACCCCGTCCGGCGGTACTGTGGGCCTGCGTGTCCAGGAGGCTCCGTCCTTTGCAAAGGGCAAGGGTCAGTATTCCTTTCTTGTGACTGATTCTGGCATAGGGATGTCAGGGGACTTTATTCCGCATCTCTTTGAACCTTTCTCCCGGGCGGATGAGGTCAGGATCCGCAGTATTCAGGGCACTGGTCTTGGCTTGGCGATCACGCAAAATATCGTGCGGATGATGAACGGCACGATCGAGGTCAAAAGTGAGCCGGGAGAGGGAAGCCAGTTTATTGTCAATGTGTCCTTTGATTTATGTGAAGAGGAGGAAATCGACGATGCGATGTTGGCCGGACTGCCCGTTTTGGTGGTCGACGACGATCAGATCATCTGCGAGAGCGCCTCTGAAATCCTAAATGAACTGGGGATGCGGAGCAGCTGGGTACTGTCCGGACGGGAGGCTGTCAGCCGTGTCGTTATGGCCCACAAGACGGCGGACGACTTCTTCGCCGTGATATTGGACTGGATGATGCCCGATATGGATGGCTTGGAAACGCTTAAGCTGATTCGGCAGAAGGTGGGCAAGGATGTCCCCATCATTATCGTTTCGGCGTATGATTACTCTGAAATAGAGGACAAATTCCGGCTTGCGGGCGCAGATGCCTTTATTACTAAGCCCCTTTTTAAATCTAAGATGGTACATACCTTTCACAAATTCTGCCGTCAGGACCGCTCTAACACTCAGGCGGCGGCTGAGAGGCGTCATACCAGCATAGAGGGCAAAAGACTGCTGCTGGCGGAAGACAACGAACTCAACCGCGAGATTGCGGTGGAGCTGCTGAACATGCACGGTCTTTTGGCAGATACGGCGGAAAACGGCCGGATCGCGGTAGAAAAGTTTAAGGCATCGGCGCCTGGGGAATACGACTGTATCCTGATGGACATTCAAATGCCGGTTATGAACGGATACCAAGCGTCTCAAATGATTCGAGAACTGGAACGTGAAGACGCGCGCAGCATTCCTATCCTTGCCCTGACGGCAAACGCTTTTGCCTCCGATGTTGGAAAGGCGCACAGCGCCGGCATGAACGACCACATTTCAAAGCCGATCGACGTGAAGCAGCTTATAGAAACGATGGAGCGCTGGATGGATGAAGAACTGTAAAATTCTCATGGAAAATCTGCCGTATTTACGATATAATGTTTTTATCAAACTCATTCTTAATACAAGGGAGAAAATAAAGTGAAACAGGATATGATAGTTATTTTGGATCTGGGCAGTACGGAAAATACGGTTTTAGCAAGGGCTATCCGAGATATGGGGGTGTACAGCGAGATTCATCCTCACGACATTACTGTAAAGGAATTACAGGCGCTTCAGAACGTGAAGGGTATTATCCTGAACGGAGGGGAAAACAGGATCGTAGACGGTGAGGCTGTAGACGTCGCGCCGGAGCTGTATGGCTGTGGATATCCGGTGATCTCCATTGACCACCCCACGGCAAAATGTGAAAAGCAGTATGACAGGATTCCGGAGGAATCTGTACTGAAAAGCTTTGTATTCGGCGAGTGCGGGGCAGAAGCCAATTGGAACATGAAAAACTTTGTGGCGGATCAGATAGAGCTGGTAAAACAGCAGGTAGGCGGCCGCAAGGTCCTGCTTGCCCTGTCCGGCGGCGTGGATTCCTCCGTCGTGGCGGCCCTCCTTTTGAAAGCCATCGGCCAGCAGTTGGTCTGTGTCCATGTAAACCATGGGCTCATGAGAAAAGATGAATCGGAGAATGTGGTCAGCGTCTTCCGGGATCAGCTCAGCGCGAACCTGATCTATGTTGACGCGACAGAACGCTTCCTTACAAAGCTGGAGAATGTATCGGATCCGGAAGTAAAGCGTAAGATCATCGGCGGAGAATTTATCAATGTATTCCAGGAAGAGGCCAGGAAGTTGGAGGGAATCGATTTTCTGGGCCAGGGGACGATCTACCCCGACATCATCGAGAGCGGGACTAAAACAGCGAAAATGGTTAAGTCCCATCACAATGTGGGCGGCCTGCCGGAAGATATGAAATTTGAACTGGTGGAGCCTTTGAAGCAGCTTTTTAAGGATGAAGTGAGGGCCTGCGGCATCGAACTGGGCCTGCCGGATTATATGGTTTATCGTCAGCCGTTCCCGGGACCGGGGCTTGGCGTCCGCTGCCTCGGCGCGATCACAAGAGAACGCCTGGAAGCGGTGCGGGAATCCGACGCGATCCTCAGGGAAGAATTCGAAAAGGCCGGGCTGGACAAGAAGGTTTGGCAGTACTTTACGGTGGTTCCGGATTTTAAATCTGTCGGTATGCGAAACCACGCGAGATGCTTTGACTATATGGTGATCATCCGGGCGATCAACACCGTGGATGCCATGACGGCGAGCATTGAGAAGGTGGATTGGGATGTGCTGGAGGTGATCACGAACCGGATCCTGAATGAGGTCGATCATGTGAACCGGGTCTGCTATGATATGTCGCCGAAGCCGCCGGCTACGATAGAATTCGAATAGTTTTCAAAGAGCCGGGAAGCCGCTTAAACTGCGGACTTTCCGGCTCTTTATATATGGCAAGCTTTAGCAAAGGCGTGTTCGCATTGTGACATTTCATTTTCTCCATTTATTCCACTTCGGATGCTCATACCAGGCCTCTCCGCTGAACTCGTTCCATTCAACGATAGATTTTGAGAAAGAAAAGGTGAAGTAAAACATACCTGCGATGCTGTCAAGCAGAAAACAAGATTTGTAATTGCCTTCATTTTGTTTATTTATTTCTTCCATGCTCTGTATATAACAGCATCTTTTAAAAGATTTCTTTATAATATCTTCATATTCTTCTGGTTTTGCGGTGACAGCGGCAACGGATTCTATTAGATTATTCTGTGAATCATACGATTTCCAGGAATTAAATACGATAGAATCTATTTGCATATTCTCAAACATCATGACAGCTTCTTTAACGCACATATCTTTTATATTTGTATTTTGAGAATTTGTGGTCATCGCGTTTATGGAGGAAGCCAGCCACATCATGTTGTTATTAACTATGCTCAGTTCTTTTATAATTGCATCATGAAATTCAAAACAATCTAATTCATTGATCGATCTGTATTTCATAAACTTTTCCTCCTTTTTCATCAGCATAATTCCTTTTATTTCAGTGTAGCATAAATCGTATAAAAGTGAAGTAAAAAGGAAGTTCCGATTGTTATTTCTGAAGAAGTATTTGGCTGACAACAAAGTCGTTATCTAAATGGGGTTGGTCTGTCACAGCGGAATCGTTTATAATGAAAAACGACCGGTAAGGATAGATTGTTTTTGGAGGCTGCATCTCACCGCACAAAAAGTCAAGAGAAAACATCTATGTTCCTCTACAATAGGGTTATACGGAAGGAGGGAGACGATGGACTGGATCTCGGGAGTACAGCGGGCTATCGACTATGTGGAGGATCACATCGGGGAGCCCATTGATTATGAAGAGGTGGCAAAACGAGCGTATTCTTCAAGCTTTCATTTTCAGCGTGTATTCAGTATCTTATGTGGTTTTACATTGGGAGAATATATCCGCTGCAGGCGGCTGTCCCTTGCGGGAAACGAGGTGCTGAGTACCGATGATAAAGTGATCGATATAGCGCTGCGGTATGGCTATGATTCACCGGAAAGCTTCAGCAGGGCGTTTTCTCGTTTTCATGGAATGTCACCCTCACAGGCAAAAAATAACAAAGCAGTATTGAAATCCTTTTCCCGCCTATCCGTAAAACTTATTTTGAACGGAGGAAATATGATGGATTACAGAATTGAAACCCAGAAAGCATTTAAGCTGGTCATGAAACGAAAGAAGGTTTCTGGGAAACAGGAGCTGACGGCGGCAGAGATTTCAGAATTCTGGCGGCAGTGCGGTACGGACGGCACCATCCAGGCGCTGTGCAAATACATTCCGGAGGACAACATTTTTAAAGACTGCATTGTAGGAGCCTGTTTTGGAAAGGATGCTTCTGACAAAGAATTTCCCTATGCGATCGGAGCTATGTATAATGGAAAGCCTGTGGAGGAAGCCGATTTTATTGTGGAAGAGATTCCGGCGCACACCTATGTGGTATTTCCCTGCGTCGGCAAAATGCCGGAAGCATTTCAGAAGCTGTATCAGCAGATTTACAGCGAATTCTTCCCGGCGAGTGAATATCAGCCCTGTGGAGGAACTGATTTTGAGGCATATCCATCGGCAGATGTGACATCTCCAGACTATCGCTGCGAGATATGGGTAGCGGTTGAAAAGAAATAGGATCAGAAAAACCACCCTTTGAGCCTTGATTGGTTTTAAGGGTGGTTTCTTATTGCTCCATCCAAAGCCTGGGGACAGATTTGCTTATTTTCTTCTAAAATGTTAGGATAGAGATATACCGGCAGAAGATTATTTTAGAAAAGGAATCAAAAAAGAGATGGATAAAAAACGTTCCTGCATGACTACGCTATGCTATGTGGAAAAAGATGAGAGCTATTTGATGATGCATCGTATCAGCAAAAAAAATGATGTGAACGAGGGAAAGTGGATCGGCATCGGAGGTCATTTTGAAGAGGGTGAGAGTCCGGAGGACTGCCTCTTGAGAGAGGCAAAGGAAGAGACAGGTCTGTCTCTCACGAGATACCATTTCCGCGGCCTGGTGACCTTCACCCAGGCGGGTTATGGCACAGAATATATGTGTCTGTATACGGCTGACGGATTTGAAGGAGAACTGAAGGAGTGTGATGAGGGAAAGCTTGAGTGGGTGAAGAAATCAGAGCTGAACCGGCTTAAGCTCTGGACTGGAGATAAGATTTTTCTGGAGCTTCTGGCTGCCGGCGCTCCCTTTTTCTCCCTGAAACTGGAATACGAGGGAGATACCCTGAAGCTTGCGGTTCTGGACGGCACACCTGTCTGATCTGGAAAGTGCTGCCCTTTGTACATCATCGCGGAGGTGAAATGAAAAAGAGAAATGAAGTATGGCTCCATGCAAAGCCGGCAGGCAGCGACCTTTGTATGGAGTAATTTCAGTCGCTGGATATATGCTGGCTTTGAAACTTGTCGATTTCAAACAAGGAGGAAGCCTGCATGAGATATAAGAATGCGAACGCTGTGCTTCCGGAGGGACTGGTCAGAGAACTGCAGGAATACATACAGGGAGGGTATCTTTATGTGCCTGTGGATCGGAGCAGACAAAAACGCTGGGGAGAAGTCTCCGGCTACCGGAAAGAACTGCAGCAGAGAAATGACAAAATAAAGAAAGAATACCGCGGCGGGTCTGCAATCGAGGTTCTGGCTGACCGGTACGGATTATCGGTTTATGCCATCCGAAAGATTCTCTATCAAAAATAGATCGGGGCCGGGCGCGGCAGGGGAGACACTTCGTGAAGAAGCTGTCTCCCTTTTGGAAGGGACATTTTATGCCGGCTAAAAAACAAGTGCCGAGAGAGACAATCCTGGCGGCAGCCTTTGATCTGTTAAAAAAGAGGGGTTTGAAGCGGTCAACGCCAGAAGTCTGGCCAGAGAGCCTTGCTGCCGCTGGCGGAGAATACCTATCAGGATTTTATCAAAGCGGAGAGGGAGAAATCAATCTATCCGCCTTACAAGGCAAGCGGGATGGCATATATCCGTTTTGCGAAAGAGGAGGAGGAGCTGTTCAGGCTTTTATTCATGAGGAAGCGTTCAAATGAACAGATTGCCGAGGAGAAGAAATATCTGGCTGAGGCGGTACAGTAAATGTGGTTTTTGGCCCATGGCATTGCGACTATGCTCGTAACTTCTTATTTTGACCTTGGTATGGATGCCGTCAGTGAGATGCTGACAGACGCGTATGTGAGCCTTTTACCGCACTATCTGAATAAACAGGATCATATGGAGCCGGCCATGCTCATCAGGCAGATTCCCATCCTGCCGGCCGGCGCGGCCATCTACGCGTTGGGAACGGCTGCCGCTTATTTTATCGCGGCAGGAAGATTTGAAAAAGTAGATTTATAAGGAATTGGAGCAGCGGGACTGCCCGATTTTTCATATACAAAACATTGCCGGGCCATAGTGTATATTGAAGAGGGATAAGTCAATAGATAAAATATAGGTGAATACCAGAAGGAGGCAAACGGTAATGTCCGATACAGAAAAACAGATCTATCCCCGCACGGGAGATAAAGATACGGTGTACTTGAAAAATGTAATTAAAGACCCGAGTATAGTGATCGGGGAATACACGATGTACCATGATTTTGTCAATGACCCGACACAGTTTGAGAAAAACAGCGTCTTATACCATTACCCGATCAACCATGACAGGCTGGTAATCGGAAAATTCTGTTCCATAGCCTGCGGAGCGAAATTCCTCTTTAACAGCGCCAACCATATAATGGCTTCGTTGTCTACCTATCCGTTTCCTCTGTTTTATGAAGAATGGGGATTGGACCGTGCGGACATCGCCGGCTCCTGGGATAACAAAGGGGATATCCTCATTGGAAATGACGTATGGATCGGTTATGAAGCCGTGATTTTGGCCGGTGTCACGATCGGTGACGGTGCGGTCATTGGAACACGGGCGGTGGTCACGAAGGACGTACCGCCGTATACGGTGGTCGGGGGAATACCCGCCAAAACCATTAAGAAGCGCTTCTCAGAAGAAACCATTTCCGCGCTGCTGGAATTAAAGTGGTGGGACTGGCCGAAGAAAAGAATCGCGGAGAACATCGGCGCAATCCGGACAGGCTCCATAGAACAGCTGAGGGAATCGTCACATTTTTGATACTTTCTTTTTATAATCGGTCCCCCAATCCACCATGGCGTCCAGCACCGGCTTGAGGCTGTATCCGGTTTCCGTAAGAGAGTATTCTACTCTCGGAGGAACCTCCGGATACACCTTTCGGTTCACAAGACCACTTTCTTCCATGGAGCGGAGATTGGCGGTCAAAACTTTCTGCGATATGTTCCCAATGGATTTTTTCAATTCTCCAAACCGTTTCTTTCCGTCCATCAGATCCCGGATGATCAATACCTTCCAGCGGTCGCTGATGAGCATCAGGGTGGTTTCCACCGGGCAGGCGGGCAGCTCTTTGTTCATAAAAACCTCCATTTCGTCCAATAGTATCATTTGGGTTACTAGGGCACAATAAAGTGCTTACTTTACGAATGGCACTTACGAATATATTATAATCTTACAGGTGATAAGATACAAGTGATTGAAAGAAAAGGACGGAGGAATTCAAAATGAAGATTGCAGTCGTATGTGCAAATGGAAAAGAAGGAAGCCTGATCGTGAAAGAAGCGATGGACAGGGGACTTGACGTCACGGCAGTGGTGCGCGGAGAGAACAGATCGGCCGCAGAGAAGGTCATTCAAAAGGATCTGTTTCAGCTGACCGCTTCGGACCTGGAAGGTTTTGACGTAGTCATTGACGCTTTTGGAGCGTGGACGTCTGAGGAGCTGCCCAAGCACAGAACATCTTTGAAACATTTGTGTGATGCTGTGAGCGGGAAGGACACAAGGCTTCTGGTGGTCGGAGGGGCGGGGAGCCTCTATGTGGATTCGGAGCATACTGTACAGGTCATGGACGGCCCCGATTTTCCAGACATCTTTAAGCCGCTTGCATCTAATATGGGGAAAGCGCTGGAGGAGCTCCGCGCCAGGAAGGATGTAAAATGGACTTATTTAAGTCCGGCCGGAGATTTCCGCGCCGACGGAGAAAGAACAGGAAACTATATTCTCGGCGGCGAGGAGCTGACGCTGAATTCCAAAGGGGAGAGTGTCATCAGCTATGCGGATTATGCGATTGCCATGGTCGACGAAGCGGTGAATGGAGGCCATATTCAGCAGAGGATTTCTGTTGTCGCGGAATAAACGGAGGAGGAAGTCATGACACAGCAAGAACGTTTGCGCTGTCTGATACAGTATCTGGTCATGGAAAACGCCAGGTACAACGGGATCAGGATTCCACGGTCCACAGAGGAACAAAAACGTCTGTTCCGTTCTCTGATGAATGTGCGCCCGCCGGAACCAGTTACAGATGAGTTTTTAAAGGTTCAGGACGCGTATCTGGCAGAAGAACGGGAGCGGAAAGGGGTGGTTTCCGTATCGGATCTGCCCCCGATACAGGAGGGCATCTGTCTGTGGAAGGGGGATATCACCACCCTGCGGGCGGATGCCATCGTGAACGCGGCCAACCGGACGCTTCTGGGCTGCTTCGTACCTTGTCACAGATGCATCGACAATGCCATACATTCTGCCTCGGGAGTGCAGCTCCGGCTGGCCTGCCAACATATCATGGAAGAGCAGGGAAGAGACGAACCGGCAGGGGCTGCCAAGATCACGGAGGCATATAATCTGCCGTGCCGGTATGTGCTGCACACGGTAGGCCCAGTTGTAGAAGGGGAGCCGACGGAGACGGACAGAATGCTTTTGGCGTCCTGTTACCGTTCCTGCCTGGAGCTGGCGGCGGACAGTGGGCTTAATAATATCGCTTTTTGCTGCATTTCCACGGGAGAATTCCATTTCCCCGGCAAAGAAGCCGCTAAGATCGCTGTGGAAACCGTAAAAGGGTTTTTACGGGCGGACGATCGGATACAGCGGGTTGTTTTCAATGTCTATAAAGATACGGATCTTCAGATCTATCGGGAACTGTTAGGAGATAATCAATGCAGTCACTGAAAACTAATACAAAACAGAAAACATGGAAGGAGCTGCTCGGCGAGGCCGATTCCATACTGATCGGGGCGGGCGCCGGGTTGTCTTTTTCGGCAGGTTTTGCCTATTCCGGCGGTCGTTTTGAAAAGCACTTTGCGGATTTCCGGGAAAAGTATGGTTTTCGGGATATGTACTCCGGCGGCTTTTATCCGTATGAGACGCTGGAGGAGTACTGGGCGTATTGGAGCCGGTATATCTGGATCAACCGTTTTGTGGATGCTCCGAAGCCGGTTTATGAGGAACTGTTTTCGCTGGTGGAAGATAAAGATTACTTTGTGCTGACTACAAATGTGGATCACTGTTTTCAAAAAGCCGGGTTTGATAAAAAGCGTTTGTTCTATACTCAGGGCGACTATGGTTTGTGGCAATGCTCCAGGGCCTGTCACAATAAGACATATGATAATGAAAAAGCTGTGCGTCAGATGACGGCGGAGCAGAAGGATATGAGAATTCCTGCGGAGCTTGTGCCGCACTGCCCTGTCTGCGGCGCACCCATGACTATGAATCTTCGCTGTGATGATACCTTCGTGCAGGATGAAGGATGGTATCAGGCAGCCGGGCGGTATCAGGATTTTCTCCGCAGGCATCAGGGAGCTTCCGTTCTTTATTTGGAACTGGGTGTGGGCATGAACACCCCGGGGATCATCAAATATCCTTTTTGGCGGCAGGTCTGGCAGAATCCCCTGGCAAATTATGTTTGTATCAACAGAGGGGAGGCTTATGTCCCCCGCGAGATTAAAAAACGGAGCCTTTGTCTGGATGCCGATATTGGAGCAGCATTGGAGGAGCCCTTCCCCTACCATAAAGGAGACGTTGAACAATAGACTGCAGGTGGTATCCTGCAAAATTTCCAAGTGGATGACTTTGCGCTTATTTCAGAGGAGATAGCGCAGCTGTAATACTGCATACTGGTTTATTTAAGACTGGCTGTTTGCCGGTCTTTTGGTGTTTCCTGTTTAATAACTTTGCTCTTCCGGATGCCATATATATTATATAAATGCAAGATATATTTGACGTACATAAATAAAAAGAATATAATAAAGACAGGAAAGAAATGAAACAAAGAGGTAAGGGATGAAAAACCTGAAAATGAAAATCGCAAGGATGGAGAAGGATTTATCGCAGATTGAACTAGCAGATCGAGTCGGCGTGACGAGACAGACCATCGGGATGATAGAGGCGGGAGATTATAATCCTACGCTCAAGCTGTGCATTGCGATCTGCAGGGAACTCGGCAAAACGCTGAATGATCTGTTCTGGGAGGAGGGGATTAGATGAAAGGAAAAGGGATGGACGAAAGGCAGAGACAGGCTGCCGCCAGAACGGGCGCTGTCAGCTTTTATGTCATGTTTATCCTATGTGCGGCGGTGATCCTGATAAAGCTGGCCGGGAAGGGAAGACTGGAGGATGTCGTAGGTGAAACGGCGATATTGGTTACCGGCGGGATCGTCTATCTGGCCGGATGTATCAAAAGCGGCATCTGGACCAGAAACGGCGGCGGAATGACGGTGTGGCAGATGGCGCTGGGAAGTGTCGTGTGCTCCGCCTTCTTTTCGGCGCTCTATGCTTATATCATCGTACAAAAAACCGGTGAAAATGCAGCCGTCGCCAAATATGCCGTTGTATTTTTTGCTGGAATAGCCGTTTTGTGTTTTATCTGCCTGTATGCTTTGGAAAAGGCCGTGCAGGCGCGAAAACGGAAACAGGAGGAAAGGTATTCCGAATAGGGGGTGTATTCATGGAAGGACAGGAATTAGTAATGCTGGTTTCCGCGGCGGGCAGGACAGAAGCGGAGCAGATACTGCAGGTACTGAAAGAGAACGGAATCCCCGCCGTCAGGAAAGGCGGGGTCATGGATGTCTATATGGGGAATTCAATCACCGGTGAAGAGATTCTGGTTTCCCGAGAAAATCTGGATACGGCGAAGAAGATCCTGGAGGGATTCCAGCCCATCAGTACGAGCTCTGGAGGAGGCCGTCGCGCTTATTCTAAGGGCCAGAAAGCAATCGGCTGGATCTTGCTGGCAGTCGCAGTTGTTCTCTGTGTCATAATTCCCATTCTATTTTTATAGAAAGAGACCAAGTGAAACAAGACATGCCGCTGTCATGTCCCCGGTGATATCCTGTAAAAAAGGATTCTGATATGAAAATACCGGGGCGGTTCGGCCGGAAAGTAAGGGAAAGGACGGCAATATGGGGTGGGATAATATGGAGCATATGGAAAATTTGGTTTCTCTGCTTTGGAGCAAAGACCATAATGCGGGCTGTGCAGCTCTTAGGCAGTTGGAGGAACTGTCCTGCGAATCGGACGCTGTGTATCTCTATACAGACAGGTTTGCAGAAATGCTGGATTCAAAAAGCTCCTATGTCCGAAACAGGGGACTGCTCCTTCTGGCGGAAAATGTCCAGTGGGACGAGGAGAGAAAAATGGATCAGATATTGGGCAAATATCTGCTTCACGTTGCGGATGAGAAGCCGATTACTGCCAGACAATGTATCCAGGGGCTCCGAAAAATGACCGCAGTCCGGCCGGAATGGATCCCGCGGATCAGGCAGGCGCTTCTTGCGGCGGATACGGGGAAATATAAAGAGAGTATGAGAGGACTGGTGGAAAAGGACATAGCGGATATACTGCACGCTATGGAGGGAATTTGAAAAATCATTCAAAAAAGTATTGACCCCTACGGAACGTCATGGTGTAGAGTGACGTTATCAAGGTCAGGAGGAAGCAGAAATGAGAACAGTGAAAGAAGTTTCAGAGCTGACGGGTATCAGCGTGCGCACGCTTCACTATTACGATGAGATCGGCCTTTTGCGGCCGACTGTCTACAGTGGGGCGGGATACCGGCTTTATGACGATAAAGCCCTGGAGACTCTGCAGCAGATACTGTTTTTCCGGGAATTTGATATGCCGTTAAAAGAGATAAAGGCAGTCATGGAGAATCCTGATTTTGATGAGGAACGGATATTAAAAAGTCAAAGGAAGATGCTGGAGCTGAAAAGAGAACGGCTGGACCGTTTGATATCCGGCATTGACGATATTCTGAAAGGAGTCAATCGAATGAATTTTGAAGTGT
Organism: Lachnospiraceae bacterium; assembly: GCA_902363445.1. Classification (GTDB taxonomy): domain Bacteria; phylum Bacillota; class Clostridia; order Lachnospirales; family Lachnospiraceae; genus Lientehia. Next base: position 233,276 of record CABJAB010000006.1, on the reverse strand, counting down.
TTGATGAGACGGAGATTGAAGAAATGTATCAGTCCATGGTCGGGAAGATGGATGAGCAGCAGGTACAAGTCCTCACCGAGAAATACGGCGGGTTGGAGAATTTCCGAAAACATTTTCTGGAAAGCGCAGGCAGTCAGCAGGCGCAGGAAAACTTTCAGAAGGTGGTGGAGTGGTACGGGGATAAGGAAGCCGTCAAAGAATCGGTAAAGAACCCGGGCGGCTCGGAGATCATGCAGGCGTATCAGAACCGGACCGACGCGATTTACCGGAAGCTGGCAGATAAAAAAGGCACAGATGTGTCCGCTTTTGAAGTAAAGGAGCTGATAGGCGAATATGATTTTGTTTCCAAACAACTGTATCAGATGAAGGATGTGAGCAAACTGATGAAGGAGCTGGCGGAATCCTATCGGACCGACGAAAGGATGAAGGAAGCGCTGGATCAGCAGTATGGAGAAGGAGCGTCTGAATATATCGGAGAAGCAATCCTTGAATTTTACAAGAGCTGATAATTAATATGTGAGATACTGCGGACCCGCATTGATATCAGCGGGTCCGCGGTTATTTTCCGGATGTCCCGGCCGTTTGACATTTCTACAAGCGGACAGTAGAATAAAAGAAAAGCCGGGTTGCATTTACGCACCGCTGCAAACTGAGTCAGGATTATTAAAGGGGTCTGAAATGGAAAAATTGACAGTTACTTCTCCGTGCTTTGAAGACGGCGGCCTGATACCGATTGAGTATACAGGATATGGAGCAGACCGTTCTCCGGAACTTCTGCTGAATGGACTGAGCAAAGAAGCCGTTTCTATCGCGGTCATCATGAACGATATGAGCCATCCCATTCCGGAATATAACCATTGGGTAATCTGGAATATACCGGCGCTGAATGTAATACCGGGAGATATCCCCCATGGCGTGAAAGTAGAAGCGTGGAGCCAGACCGTACAAGGGATCGGCTACGGGAAAAATTGCTACAGAGGCCCCAAGCCGCCGTTTAATTGGTCGCATATGTATCGTTTTAACGTATATGTGCTGGACTGCTTCCTCGATCTGCCGGTCAGATCGAGAAAAAAAGTACTGCTGAAAGCCATGGAGAGCCATATATTGCAGCAGGCAGCTTTAACGGGTCATTTTAGATAAGGAGTTCCTATGGAAAGCAGGCCGGAGGTCGTTGCCTTTGAACCGAAGTGTGCGGAACTTGAAAAAGCTGAGCTCCTGCAGGATATCCAGAAGCTGCGGGGGACGAGGCAGTTTGGTTATTCTCTTACGGATAAAGAAGCGATCTCACAGGGAATCGGAGTGAGGGAAGGAATCACCCACGGAGAACGCAGGGCTTTTGTCTCACCGACGATTGTTTACCGGCAGGATATTGTCACCCGGGAAATTGACGGCATACAAGTGGAAATGGTGCGGCTTCCCGGTGAGGCGGAAGAACAGGTCATGATTTGGTTCCCTCAGAAGGAAGTGCTGTGCTGCGGGGATAATTACTATGGCTGCTTTCCCAACCTTTACGCGATACGCGGAGGCCAGTATCGCAACATCGCTCAGTGGATAAACAGTTTAGACAAAATCATGTCCTATCCGGCTTCCTGCCTTTTGCCGGGACACACAGCCGCTGTCCTGGGCCGTGAAGAAATCCAGAGGACGCTGAGGAACTTCCGGAATGCGTTTGAATATATTTTGATTCATACGCTGGAAGGAATGAATGCAGGTAAGAGCGCGGAACAATTGGCTTCCGAACTGTCCCTGCCTCCTGAATATGCGGAGCTACCATATCTGGCAGAGCACTATGGATGCGTGGAATGGACGATACGGGCTATTTATACGGCATATTTGGGATGATTCGACGGAAATCCCACTAACCTGCACCCGTTGAGCCCTGGCATCCATTCGAAAAAGATGGCCGCCCTGGCGGGAGGCGTTCAGAATGTCTGGAAAACGGTCAGGAAAGCCATGGAAGAAAAAGAATACCAATGGTGTCTGGAGCTGTGTGATCTCCTTTTATCCAACGATGAGACGGCATGTGGAGAAGCTCTGCTGCTTAAGGCCCGCGCTTTAGAACAGATCGCGGAGTATGAAACGAGCGCCAACGGGCGGCATTATTATCTGGAGTACGCCAGGGAGCTTAGAGAGGAGAATAAAAACGGGTGATTGTGGAGGCACCGAAAGAAGTTCCGGACCGTCACGATTCCGGTTCGTTAGTGATGCAGGGGCCGCTTTATCACCGCTTCGGAAGTACCGATCATATGTCGACAGGAAATTTTTGTCTTTATTAAAGATACCGTCTTACTTTTTTCATGTACTGTTCGTAGCTCTCTCCAAATTTCTCTAAGCACCATCTTTCCTCGGAAAGAATGATCCAATGGGTGGAAATCATAAATATGAGGACAATTCCTCCCAGCGGAAATGATTTTGTCAGAAGGACGCAGCCCGAAAAACACAAAAAGTAGGACACATACATGGGATTCCGGGAGTAGCGGTAGAGACCGCCGGAATTTAGCCCCGAGGTAGAAGGGGCAGAGTAGTTGATCATGGAGACCGCGCAGAAAAAAAGTCCCGATATGTAGACGGCGGCGCCCGCGGCGAACAGCCAGGAAAAATCTATATTGACGGTGAGAAAGCATAAATACACTATAAGTGCGATGTTTGAGATTTGATATATCCAATAGGCGGTTTTCTCATTTCCGACCACAGGTGGAAAATAAGCCGCGCGTTTTACCGCGCTCCTGCTCAAATGGGAGAGAAGTCCGAACCTTATCAGGAAAAATGGGATTAACAAGAAGAATCCACTCATTGAATTTTCACGTCCTTTTCTGTGCTGTCTGTGATTCTCAGTATACATTGCCCTGCCGCTCTTGTCATTTGTTTTTCACATAGAAAAGTCCCCTGTGGGCGCGGTGGTTTTGATGCGCCCTGCAGGGGATGGAATAAACGGTCATTCTTCTGCCGGATTCCGGCTATGAACTATGGCTTTCTTTCTGGAGGTCTTCCAGCTTCCATATATGTCTGTCCTTCCGGAAGACCAAACATGTCAGGACTCCGGTCACGCCGAGAAGCAGAAAGAGCATGGCGGCTCCGGAGCCTTTCCCCTGGCCGAACAGAGCGAGAAAAAAACTGCCCTGCGGCCGGGCTTCCATGAATGGCTCAAACAGGTTGTCTACGAACAGGCCTCCGAGAAGGTATCCCAAAGGAATGGTAAAAAACTGAAGAGTATTGCGGACCGAGTAGACCCGTCCCTGCATCTCAATGGGTATGTGGGAGCGAAATAATACGTCGATGTTGGTATTCATCACCGGTATGAGCAGCCATCCCAGAATGGCTCCCGTACACCAGACCGGGAGGCAGCGCCCGAAAGCGAGCAGGAAGTTTTCTGTGCTCATGGAAAACAACAGGGCGTTGCAGACGGCGCGGACCCGGCTCTTGGGAGGCGGGCAGAAAGACATGAAGACGCTTCCGGCCAGGTTCGCCAGACCTGTGCAGGCATTTACCAGGCCGAGAGCCGTCTGGCTTCCGCCGTTCCTGGAGAGGAGCATGGCAGGGAGCGCCGCATTATACATGGACGCGACCAAATTAATGACGGCGAGGAACAGGATCAGATCCAGGATGCCGCGGTTTTTTCGAAGATATGCCAGTCCGGCCTTCATCGTATCCCATAGAGAGCCGGCGCCGTTTTCCGGCGCCGCTTCCTGCTCCGGAAAACGGATGAAAAGGGCGAGGGTGAGAAACGCTGTGGCAAAGGTAATCAGATCGAAGAGAATGACCGTGGTCATCCCGAAAAAGGATAGGACCGTAGTCGCGATGACCGGCGTCAGGACCGTCACCAGGGAGTTAGAAAAGGAACGCATCCCTCCGACACGCTGGTACTGTTCTTTTGGCGCCAGCAGACTGACCGCCACGTCAGAGGCGGGCTGCTGTACGGTGTTCATAAGGCCGTTTAAAGCGTTGATGAGGTATAAATGCCATATCTCCAGCCTGCCGGTGCCGAGAAGCGCCAGAACTAATACGGTAGTGGCGGCGGCCGCACTGTCACAGATGAGCATGGTGCGCTTTTTGTCCCATTTGTCACTCAGTGCGCCGGCAAAAATGCTGAGGAGCACATAGGGTGCATAGGAACAGATGGAAAGCATCGCAGTGGTCAGGGCAGAGCCTGTCTGCTGATATGACCAGACGACGAGCGCATAGCTGGTCATGGAGCTTCCCAGAGTGGAAAAGGCCTGGGTTATCCATAAAAGGATAAACGTATGTAATCCGTGAAATGGATTTTTTGATTTTTTCATTATGACTTTGCTCCTTTTAATATATTTTTATCATATTAAAATGCAAAGCCCGACCGGACGAAAAGAAATCCGTCTCCATGCAAATCCGTCCGCTGATCAGACCTTGCATGGAGCGCCGTCAATACAGAGACGCATAGGTATCCCGCCTTTCTGTGATAGAATAAAACTTTTTATAAATATATCATCTTTTCCGGATTTAGTCCAGCGCAGGACAATATCCACAAAGAGAACAGCATTCCCTGACGGGGTATTGTACGGTATTGACAAAAATATAACATATATGATATTTTATTAACAAAACCCTTGAAAATCTCAGTTTTTTCCAGTATAATAAGCTCGTAATTGACAAATACTTAACAATAAAAAACTATTTACACTTGCAGAGCAGAAGGAGGATCATATGAGCAGATTTACATTACCCAGAGATATTTACCACGGGAAAGGATGCCTGGAAGAGCTTAAAAACCTGAAGGGAAAAAAAGCTTTCCTTGTTGTGGGCGGAAGCTCCATGAAGAAGCAGGGATTTCTGGACAAGGCTGTGAATTACCTGAAGGAAGCAGGAATGGAAGTGAGGCTGTTTGAAGGAGTAGAGCCGGACCCTTCCGTAGAGACAGTCATGAAAGGGGCGGAGGCCATGAGAGAATTCCAGCCGGACTGGATCGTTTCCATGGGCGGGGGTTCTCCGATCGATGCGGCGAAGGCTATGTGGGCATTTTATGAATACCCGGAGACTACCTTTGAGGACCTTTGCACACCCTTCAATTTCCCGGAGCTGAGGATAAAAGCAAAATTTGCGGCGATTCCCACTACCTCCGGCACGGCGACAGAAGTCACGGCCTTTTCCGTGATCACCGATTATCAGAAAGGGATCAAATATCCCCTTGCGGATTTTAATATCACTCCTGATGTCGCGATCGTAGATCCGGAGCTCGTGGAAGGGCTTCCCGCAAAGCAGGTGGCTTATACGGGGATGGATGCCCTTACCCATGCCATTGAGGCTTACGTATCCACACTCCATTGTACCTTTACAGATCCATTGGCACTTAAAGCTATCCAGATCGTGAACAGTGATTTGATCAAGTCCTATGATGGGGACATGAAGAGCCGTGAAGAAATGCACTATGGGCAGTGTCTGGCGGGAATGGCGTTTTCCAACGCGCTTTTAGGAATCGTTCACTCTATGGCCCACAAAACCGGCGCAATATTCTCCACGGGACATATCACGCACGGTCTTGCCAACGCTATGTATCTGCCTTATGTGATCTCTTATAATGCAAAAGAACCCGAAGCGGCCAAAAGGTATGCTGAAATTGCCAATGCCGTCGGGATAAACGGCACGGAGCAGGAGTGCATAGACGGGCTGAAGAAAAAGATCCGCTCCATGAACGATTACTTGGGAATTCCCAATACCATGAAGGAATGCGGTGTGAAAGAAGAGGAATTCAGGGAAAAAATCGGAGAGATCGCGAAGAACGCGGTGGAAGATGCGTGCACAGGCTCCAATCCCAGGACGATTGATACCGCTGCGATGGAAAAACTGTTCACCTGCATTTACAACGGGACCGAAGTTGATTTTTAAAGAACCGGCTTCTCTTTTACCAGCGCCAGATCTTCGTTTACCTGAATCCGGAAATTAGGGCTTATGGTTATCCAGCCTTCTTTAAGAGGGCTGGGTACGGCGCTCACGGTTTCTGAAATCCCGTTGTAAAAGGCATATTCTCTCTGATCTTCCCCGAAGGCCAGAGTCAATCCTTCCGCATTGAACTGCGGAGAATACATGGAGACGCCGGATGTCCGGCACTTATAAGCAAGGGAGCCGCCGTCACCGTTTACATACATTCCATAGATACCAGTGGCGACCACGGCATCTGGATCCATTTTCGCCATGAAACGGACGCCGGTGGAAGAGGCCAGGCCGTGGTGCCCTGCTTTTAATATATCGATATCTGCCAAGTCTGCCATTTCTCCGGACATCAGATTTTCTTCCGCGGAGAGTTCACAGTCCCCCATCATCAGAAGCCTTGTTCCATTTTTATGTGTCATCAGAACTACGGTACTGTTGTCGTTCAGTCTGCCGCTCGCAGCAGCCTCAGCCCCGCTGTTGTAGAATTCCAGAGTGAAGTCCCCGAAGGCAGCGGGAGGATAATCAGAACGGAGCAGATGAGAGGATAGTCCGCTGCCGAAACGTTGTTCTAATTCATCCAGGATTCCCTCATATACCTGGGTATTGTTGTACAAGGACTCCATTTCGGGATTGGAATACGAAGGATTGTTGTCTTCATAATCCTTCAGATAGACCGTACAGCTGTCAGACATGGTGATATTGGGGTTATCCTCGAACAAACCGGAGAAATATCCTCCGTGATCCACATGGGAATGGGTGATGAGGATAAAATCCAGCTGGATCTGACCGCCGTTTGACTGGGCGAGCTGCTGCAGCTGTTCCGTCAGCTGAGCCCGGATATTTCCATAATCTCCGATTCCGACGTCGATGATTCCCCATTGCCCGTTGCTGCGGATCACGGCGCAGTCACTCTGCACCCTTTGCAGTTCACCGTTTTCTTCATAGACATCATTGCCATTGAGAAATTGTTTTTTTATACCAGTATCCTTTGTTTTTCAATGTGTCACCTCCTGAATGTCAAAACTATAGCACCTGGAGCGGACTCAAAGTCAAGAAATTTTTGCCAACTAAAAAAAATAATGTCATTGACATACATACCAATCGTATGTATAATGAACATACTGTTGGTATGTATGAGGAGAAAAGAAATGGCCAGAAATAAATATCCGGAGGAAACCAGGAATTTGATCGTTGAGACAGCCGCCAGACTGTTTATAGAAAAGGGATATGAGCATACCTCCATTCAGGAGATCATCAATCACCTGGGAGGGCTGAGCAAGGGAGCTATTTATCATCACTTTAAATCAAAGGAAGACATCATGATAGCCGTGGCGGACCGGATATATTCCGGATCTGAGGAAAAAATGCAGAAGATTCGGGACAGGAAAGACCTTACCGGAAAAGAAAAACTCCGGCTTATGTTTCATGAATCTGTCTATCAGTCTTCCCAGATGGAAATGTTCACGGCCGCTCCTGATATGCTGAAAAATCCACAGCTTCTGGTCCGCTACCTGGCTGAATCCATACAGGATGAGTCCGTATCCTATATACTTCCCACGGTTCAGGAAGGGATAGAGGACGGTTCCATAGTGACGGATTATCCGAAGGAGCTTTCGGAGACACTGCTTTTGCTGGGGGGGATTTGGCTGAACCCCATGGTTTACCACTGCACACCGGAAGAGGCTGTGCGGAAGATGCGGTTTTTTCAGCATACACTCCGGCTCTGGGGTGTGGATGTCATCGAAGACGGGATGGTCGAGCAGCTTGAAAAATACGCGGAGATGTACAGACAAAATAGAAAAGAGGAATGATCCGGCGGTACTTCCGCTGGATATACCGGCACTAAGGCAGAGGAGGTATTTTTTTTTGCCAAATACATACCAACGGTTGGTATTAAAAAATCAAGACAGAAATATGGACCTACAACAAATCGGAAGGATAGAGGTTTACTTATGGAAGGACAAAGACAACAGATCGTTTCAAAGGATTTTGTCATGGTAGTGATCGGGCAGATTATTTCGCTGTTCGGAAATGCGGTGCTGAGATTTGCGCTGCCGCTTCATCTGCTGAGGGAGACCGGATCATCGGCTCTGCTGGGAGTGGTATCCGGCTGTACCTTCATTCCGATGTTCGTGATGTCTCCCATCGGAGGATTGGTAGCCGACAGGGTGAATAAGCGGAATATCATGGTAATACTGGACTTTTTTACGGCTGCTCTGGTATTTTTATTCGCCATCCTATACGGAAAGGCAGATCTTGTGCTCATGATTCTGATCGTCCTGTTTTTCCTCTATGGAATATCAGGAGCCTACCAGCCGTCGGTACAGGCCAGTATTCCTCTTCTCGTAAATAGGGAAGGACTGATGTCCGCCAACGCAGTCATCAATATGGTAGCGTCACTTTCCGGACTCCTGGGGCCTGCCCTGGGCGGTATCGTCTATCAGATCTGGGGAATCCTGCCGGTGTTATACGTTTGTACGGTGTGCTTCACCGTATCGGCGGTTATGGAGATATTCATCACCATTCCTTTTCAGAAACAGAAGCGGAGCGAGCGGATCATCCGGACGGCATGGAAGGACTTAAAAAGCAGCGTCCGGTTCATAGGAAAAGAAAATGCGGCGATAGGAAAGATGACAATATGCTGCGCTATGATCAATTTTACTTTGTCCGCGCTCATCATCATCAGTTTTCCTGTGGTTGTCACACAGGTCCTTCATTTTCCGCCCAGCCTCTCTTCCCAGATGCTGGGATATCTGCAGGGGATCCTTGCGTTTGGAGGCTTGGCCGGCGGGATATTGGCCGGCGTACTGAACAAAAAGCTGAGTATCCGGAAAAGCTGGAAGCTCCTGCTTGCATGCTGTCTCGGCACAGCCCCGATGGGTCTGGTCCTGCTGCTGCAATCCTCTGATCTTGTGGCATATGGGGTATTTGCTGTTTCTGGTTTTCTGATCATGGTCTGCTCTACTCTTTTCACGATCCAGGTCATGGCCTATATCCAAATGACGACTCCAGAGGCCATGATCGGAAAAGTGATTTCTTGGATACTGGCTATTTCCACATGTTCTCAGCCCCTGGGACAGATGACCTATGGGGTGCTGTTTGAAAAGATGGCGGGCAGAGAAGGATGGATATTTCTGGCTTCTGCACTTTTGTCCGCCGTGATCGCTTGGTACAGCCGCAGGATATCCATGCAGATAGGGAATCAGGAGGATACCTCCTGCGGACAGGTGAATGTGGAAGGATAAAACAGAATACTTGACAGGAGTACGGCCGCAACGGTAGTATAAAAGCAGCAAAGATAAAAACACGGCCCGGTCGGTAGTCCGGGCGCGGCGGCCGTAAAAGTGCGGCCGCTGTCAGTAGCCTTCCTCCTTGGTCGTCCGTTCTTTGTTCATTGAACTTTAAGGAGGAGTAAAGATGGACAGAGAATTGATAACGGTAACAGTGTTTTTTGAGGAACCATTCTGGGTAGGCGTGGTGGAACAGGTTTCAGAGGGAAAGCTGTCGGTGTGCAGGGTCGTTTTCGGCGCCGAGCCCAGGGACTATGAGGTGTATGAGTATCTGAAGGAGCATTATTACCGGCTGCAGTTCAGTCCGGCTGTGGAGACGGAACGGAAGGAAACGGGGAGAAACCCGAAGCGGGTCCAGCGGGAGGCGCGCAGGCAGACAGAGAGGAGCGGGATTGGCACGAGATCTCAGGAAGCTCTCAAGCTGCAGCAGGAACAACGCAGATTCGACCGGAAGGTATCGGCCCGGGAACGGAAAGACGCGGTCAGTGAACGTCAGTTTCAGTTGAGACAGCAGAAAAAGAAAGAGAAGCACCGGGGCAGATGATGCCCCGGTGTTTCTCCGAATTTCAGAGATAATTTTAAAAATATGATGTACTGCTTGTAATTTTTTTGGCGGAGTGCTATAATACGTTTGAAAAAAGTTTACGTTCTTCGGGGCGGGGTGTGATTCCCCACCGGCGGTGACAGTCCGCGACCTGCTTTGGTATACCAGAGCAGCTGACCCGGTGAGATTCCGGGACCGACAGTATAGTCTGGATGAGAGAAGAAGGTGCGTCAGAAAAGTTCTCAGGATGGTGCTTTAGATGCTGGTGATACGGCAAGCATGGGCCGGAGGACAGAAGGATGACAGAGTATATGCCCCGAATACTTGACGGTATTCGGGGTTTTTTATTCCATAGGAAAGTTCTCTGGATTTCACACTGACGTATGTCCTCTGATTTTCCTCTGCGGACCGCAGGGGATGCTTACTGGAAGAACAGACAGGAGGAAAAATGAAACGAGCGAAATTACTTACTGTGAAAAACCTGGTGACCATCGCGGTCCTGTCGGCCGTGGCGGCGGTGCTCATGTATCTGGAGTTCCCGCTGTGGTTCGCGCCGCCTTTTTATGAACTGGATTTCAGCGAGATCCCGGTTCTTGTGGGGGCCTTCTCCATGGGTCCGGCCGCCGGTTTTATCATCGAGGCGCTGAAGGTAGTGCTGAAGCTTCTTTTGAAAGGCTCCAGTACCATGGGGGTAGGAGACTGGGCGAATCTTTTGATCGGCTGTGCCCTGGTCATTCCCGCGTCGATGATCTACCGGAAGAACCGGACGAAGAAGGGGGCCGTTATCGGCCTGATGGTTGGTACGCTGACCATGACTACCGTGGGCTGCTTTTTGAATGCCTATGTACTTCTGCCGACCTATGCCCAGGCCTTTGAAGGAGCATGGCAGGGATTTCTGGTAATGGGCGCTTTTACAGCGGCGATCGCATTTCCCGTATTCTTTTTCTACGGACGGGAAAAGGGAAAACACCCCATCGCAGTCGGCGTTGTGGTGGAAGCCGCCATTCTGGCGGCGGCCGTCCTGCTGATGAATGTCCTTCATTTGTTTTCCGAAGACAGTCTGGCCGGGCTTGTGGGAATGGGAACAGCAATCAATCCGGCCATAAAGGGGATTTGGACATTTGTGCTTTTGGCCGTTGCGCCCTTCAATCTCTTCAAAGGTGTGGTCGTTTCCTTAATTACTGTTTTGATTTATAAAAGAATCCGTGTTATAATGAAGCAGGCCGACAGTCCCAGACAGACGTCCGGGAAGGCGGAAAACCTGGAAAAGATATCCGGCGGAAAAGCGTAATGCGGATAGAAGGACAGAGATCCTGCTGACAGAGGGCAGGAGGCTGTACATGGAGAATCAGGCCGGAGGTGCAGACACCTCCGGCTTTTTATAACATACCTTGACGCACGAAGTGCGCCTGCCCGGAGGGTATGCATTAAGGGGTGCCCTTGGGTATACCTTGACGCACGAAGTGCGCCTGTCCACAGGGCATGAATTAAGGGATGCCCTCGGGTATACCTTTGAATATTTTCAGACAAGCTTTCTTTGTATGATTGAAAGGCAGGAGGAAATCCGCTTTCATCCAGGCAGCTCGCTGGCAGCCGGGAAGATCCTGCTAACGGTTTTGCAGCACTTGCCTTACGATAGAATCGGATTGTTCCTCTTGCTTCTCCTCCCGCACCGAAATAAGCTTCCAGTTGTTTTGTAAGCCATCAGGACGGCCTAGCTCAGCCCGCTGCCTTAAGGCGCGCGGGCCGTGTGGATATCCAATCCTTTTCTGGAATCAAAGGAATGGAAGCCATCCGAAACGGTGCGGCAGAAATGGCACCGGCAGAAAGATTCCGGGCCGGCCTAAAGGTGAGCGCCGCAGGACAGCGGCCGGTGTTCCCCAGGCGGAGGGAGGCAGAAACGGAAATACCGATTCCGTTTCTGAGCGAACAGGAGACGGAAAATCATCCGGATCTTCCGTCGACATGTGAGCGGTACTGCCGGAGCAGAGATAAAGCGGTCCCTGTATCGCCAGCGAACCGAAATCGAGACGGTCCGGAACTTCTGCCGGTGTCTAACTGGAGCTTGATCGGAGCTCATTAATAGTGGTTAAAAAAAGTGTTTCGTATCATTTCATAAAGAACCGTCTGTCCAATGACGTTAGAGAGGAGAAAGGGAGATGAGATTCAGACCTTGTATTGATATTCACAACGGAAAGGTAAAGCAGATCATAGGCGGCAGCCTGAAGGATGCGGGGAATCAGGCCAGGGAAAATTTTGTGGCAGAGCAGGATGCGGAATTTTACGCAGAGTTTTATAAAAAGGACGGTCTGCGGGGAGGTCATGTGATTCTTCTCAATCCTGCCGGATCTGAATATTACGAGATGACAAAGCGTCAGGCCGCAAAAGCGCTGGCCGCCTATCCCGGTGGGCTTCAGCTGGGAGGGGGCATAAACGACCAGAACGCGGAGGAATTCCTGAATCTGGGCGCATCCCATGTGATCGTTACTTCCTTTGTATTTCGGGACGGCCGGATGGAGGAACAGAATCTGGAACGTATGATCAGAGTGATTGGAAAAGAAAGGCTGGTCCTGGATCTGAGCTGCCGGAAGAAAGACGGCAGATATTATATCGTGACGGACCGGTGGCAGAAATTCACAGAGGTTCCAGTCACCCTGGAGATACTCAGCCAGCTGTCGGCCGGCTGCGATGAGTTTTTGATCCATGCTGTGGATGTGGAAGGAAAGGCATCCGGCGTGGAACGGGAACTGCTCTCAATGCTGGGGGGATTTACCGGGATTCCTGTGACCTATGCGGGAGGAGTGGGGAGCTTTTCCGACCTGCGGGCGGTAAAAGAGCTGGGACGCGGACATGTGGATGTGACCATAGGAAGCGCTCTCGACCTTTTTGGAGGAGATATGAAATACAAAGAGGTGCTCGCCTGCATGGGGTGAAGAAACAGAGGCGTCAGGGGAAATGACAGCGTCGGAATATGACGTGAACAGGAGAAAAGGGGTTTTCATGGAACAGAAAATCAGCAACGCCGAAACTAAGCGGCTGAATAAAATAAAAATTGCGAAATATATTTATCATCACGGGGAAGCGTCCAAGCAGGAAATCGCCGCCGACCTGGGCTTTTCCATGCCCACGGTGCTGCAGCGGGTGAAGGAGCTTTCTAAAGAAGGCGTTCTTGTTGAAGCGGGAGAATATGAATCTACCGGCGGCAGGAAAGCGAAGGCTTTGTCTATTGCCGCGGATATCCGGTACTCGGTAGGGCTTGATATCACCAGGAATCACATAAGCTTCGTGCTTCTGGATGTCAGCGGACAGGTGCGGTATAAAAAAAGGCTGCGGTCTGCGTTTGAGGACGGGGATGACTATTACAGGGAACTGGGAAGCCGACTGGAGGAATTCCTGGATGCCTGCCGGGCAGACAGAAAACGGATCTTGGGGGTAGGGATTTCGATTCCCGGTATCGTGGATGAGGAGCGCAGATGGATGACCCAGTCCCATGTGCTGAGACTGGAGGAGTTCGACTTAGGCAAGGTGTCAGCGTATATTCCCTATGAGACCAGCTTCCGGAATGACGCCAACAGCGCGGCTTATGCGGAGCTGCGGGGAATCGGGCAGAATACCATATACTTGTCTCTGAGCAATACGGTGGGCGGGGCGATCTATATAAACGGAGACATTTATAAGGGAGGGCATTTCCGGAGCGCGGAGTTCGGCCATATGATCCTGGTACCGGGCGGGACGCCCTGCTACTGCGGGAAAAAGGGCTGTATGGATTCCTACTGTTCCGCGAGGGCGCTGGCCAAGTGGGCCGGAGAGGATCTGGACGCTTTCTTTCAGGGCCTGGAACATGAGAATCCGGTGTATCAGGCGGCCTGGAGAGATTATCTGGGATATCTGGCGATCGCCATCACCAACCTGCGGATGGCTTTTGACTGTGACGTGATCCTGGGAGGTTATGTAGGAGGCTATATGGACCGGTACCTGGGGGCGTTGGAGGACAATATCCTGGAGTACCAGATATTTGAGTCGGATCAGAACTATGTCAGGACCGGACGGTATAAGCATGAGGCGGCTGCTATCGGAGCCGGGATCCGGTTTGTAGAGGAATATTTTGACTCCTTGTAGTGACGGCGCTGTAGTGAAAAAAGCATGATTTTTTTCGGAATCTGCCGGAGAGGTATTGACAATCTAAGGGGATAGTGGGATAATATACTCACTTAGATAAAAGGCTTTATGAAAGTATTTGCATTGGGAACAGATTGGCATCCACGAATGGAGGAGGGTAAGCCATGGAAGGCAAAATGAAAGTAGCAGTCATGGAAGGCATCGGAAAGATGGGGTTCACCGAACGGGACATCCCCGCGCCGAAAGCGGACGAGGTGCTGGTAAAGCTGGATTACGTAGGAATCTGCGGTTCCGATCTCCACTATTATGAGACCGGCCGCATTGGTGATTATATAGTAGAGCCTCCCTTTGTGCTGGGACACGAGCCCGGCGGCGTCGTAGTGGAGGTGGGAGCTGATGTAAAGCATCTGAAGGTTGGAGACAGGGTTGCTCTGGAGCCTGGAAAGACCTGCGGACACTGCGAGTTCTGCAGAGAGGGAAAATATAATCTTTGCCCGGATGTGGTCTTTTTTGCGACTCCGCCGGTGGACGGCGTGTTCCAGGAGTATGTGGCCCATGAAGCGGATCTTTGTTTCAAGCTTCCGGAAAATGTGAGCACCCTGGAGGGAGCCCTGATCGAGCCTCTGGCGGTCGGCTTCCATGCGGCGCAGCAGGGCGGCGCTCATGCCGGACAGACAGCGGTCGTGACAGGCTCAGGCTGCATTGGCCTGGTTTCCATGATGGCGCTGAAAGCCATGGGAGTGTCCAAGGTGTATGTGGTGGACATCATGGAAAAACGTCTGGAAAAGGCTATGGAGCTGGGAGCGACCGGAGTGATAAACGGAAAAGAACAGAATGTGGTCGAAGAAGTGAAACGTCTCACCGGCGGCAAGGGATGCGATCTCGTGATCGAGACGGCCGGGACGGAGATCACCACCAGACAGGCTATTGAATTTACGAAAAAAGGCGCGACCATCGTGCTGGTGGGGTATTCCAAGAGCGGAGAGCTGACGCTGCCCATCAGCCTGGCCTTGGATAAAGAGCTTACATTCAAGACGGTATTCCGTTACCGCCACATCTATCCCATGGCGATTGAAGCGGTTGCTGAGGGAAAAGTGAACCTGAAAGGTATTGTGACTGATGTCTTCAATCTGGACGACGTGCAGAAGGGGATGGATTACAGTATCAACAATAAGGCGGAGATCGTAAAGGGCGTCATTAAGATCAACAAAGAAGCAGAATGACGAAAGTATGAAACCGTGTGAACATATAACAGAAGGAAAAGGAGAACGATATGAGTTATTTGGATGAAGTATTTGGACTGACAGGAAAAGTTGCCATCGTGACCGGCGGCGGCCGGGGAATCGGACAGACCGTTGCCATCGGTCTGGCAAAGGCAGGAGCGGAGGTAGTCATCATTGCGCGAAGCAACGCGGATGAAACGGTTGAGAAGATCGCTGCGGAGGGCGGAAAATGCTATTTCGTCAGGGCTGATGTGACAAAAGAGGCCGATGTGGACGCAGCTTTGGCTGAGATCATGAAAAAATCCGGACACATCGACGTGCTGTTCAACAACGCCGGGATCTGCAAGCACCAGGGGACCTTTGAGGCTTCCATCGAAGACTGGAGAGAAGTGATCGACGTGAACCTGACCGGCGAATATATCATGGCCCGCGCCGTTGGAAAGATCATGGCAGACAACGGCATTCACGGAAGCATCATCAATATGGCTTCCATGTCCGGAACCATTGCCAACATTCCCCAGTGGCAGTGCTCTTATAATGCTTCCAAGGCCGGCGTTATGCACATGACCCGTTCTCTGGCTCTTGAGTGGGCGGAGTATGGTATCCGTGTGAACAGCCTGAGCCCCGGATATATCGCGACTCCCATGTCTGTGGACACCCCTCAGGAGCTTAAGGATGCGTGGCTGCCCCTGATGCCGATGCACCGCATGGGCAAGCCCGAAGAACTGGTTCCCGCCGTACTGTATTTGGCCAGCGACGCCTCCGGTTATACCAACGGAAGCGATGCAATCGTGGACGGCGCTTATACCTGCTTCTAAAGTCATTGTTTCAATATACCCATTGGAAAAGGATGTGCCGTTTGTGCGGCACATCCTTTTCACTTCAAGAGAGCAGTTTTTTTGCCTGGACAGGTGTATTTTTCAAAGAACAGCCCCAGGGCGAACCAGAATGGTGCGAAATCCAGGCGGATGAGGCCATCCACGTTGAGCTTGGCGCCGCTGTAATCCCAGGGACAGCGTCCGACCTTCCGCAGAAGCCAGCCCGTGCAGTATTCGGTGACGAAGATCAATCCGGTATAGATTCCGCCGCGGCAGAGAGGGCTCTTGCTCAGCAGATCGCTGTGAGAGCAGAGGGTGCGGCTGATCGGGCTGATGGCTGCGGCCATACCGTAGATTGGGAACATAAAGAGAGAGGTCTGTCCGATCATACGCTTGTCATGCCCTTTCGTGCGGGACACCAGGCTGCTGAAACATAGCTCGGCGGTCCAGCCTGCCAGACCGCATTTGATAAAGTTGTTTTCCATGGGGTTAGTATGAGAAAAGTATAAAAAAATATACAGGAAAAAAGCGGTTTTCCTTCGGGAAAGGTTGATTTTGGCGAGAAACGTGATAGTATAAAATGATGGATGACAATTAATACATGGACGAACGGACATCCGGGGAGCAGAGAGCGCGATGGACTATACGGAAGCGATTGACTATATCGATCAAGTCACAAAGAAAAAAAATATTGTTCTGGGACTTTCCTCCATGAGAGAACTTCTTTCCCGTCTGGGGGACCCACAGGATGATCTGTCTTTTATCCATATAGCGGGAACTAACGGAAAGGGATCTACTCTGGCCTTTATCGCGTCGGTATGCAGGGCGGCCGGCTACCGTGTGGGGCGGTACAATTCCCCTTCTGTCTTTTCCTATTGTGAGAAGATCCAGATAAACGGCGTGCCCATAGCGGAGACCGACGTGGCGCGCCTGATGACGGAGGTCCGGACGGCGGCCGATTCCATGGAAGCGGACGGGCTTTCCTGTCCGACGGCATTTGAGATAGAGACGGCTGTGAGCTTCCTTTACTTCCGCGAACAGGACTGTGAGCTTGTGGCGCTGGAGACCGGCATGGGAGGAGAGACGGACGCCACCAATGTGGTGAAGACCACAGTTTGCAGCGTGATCACGTCGGTCAGTATGGACCATATGAAGTTCCTGGGGAATACCCTGGAGGAGATCACCCGGGTGAAGGGCGGCATCATCAAGCAGGGGCGTCCGGCGGTCCTCTGCGGACAGAGCAGTACGGTGACGGAGGTCATCCGCGGGATATGCAGGAAAAAGGGGTCCCCTCTGAGGATATCCCGCCCGAAAACAGTAAAGATCGTGGAGGCAGGGGCGGATGGGACAGTCTTTGATTACGGTCCCTACCGCGGGGTGAAAATCCCTCTTCTTGGAGCATATCAGGTGATTAATGCAAGTACGGCTCTCGAAGTGGTTGAAATTCTTAAGGAATTGGGCTATGATATTGAAGTGAGCGCGGTTTACGAGGGTATGGCGTCGGTGGTATGGCCGGGCAGGTTCCAAAAGCTTCTGGACAAGCCGGTATTTGTGATCGACGGAGCGCATAATCCGGAGGCGGCACAGAGACTCAGGGATTCCATAAACTTGTATTTTACAAACAGAAGAATTTTATATATAATGGGGATATTGGCAGATAAGGATTACCGGGAGATCACAGCAATCACCGCGCCCTTGGCGGAGCGGATCTATACAGTGACACCGGGAAGTCCCAGAGCCCTTCCGGCAGAGACGCTGAAGGCCTATATCGAAGGGCAGGCGGATGCTGTCGGCTTCCACGGAACGGTGGAAGCGAAGGGAAGCCTTTCAAAGGCTGTGAAAGACAGCCTGAGCTGGGCAGGGGAAGAGGATGTGATTCTGGCATTCGGATCCTTGTCCTATCTGGGAGAACTGTCAAATGCCTTAAAGGAGAATATCCATGATTGATAGAGAGAAAATCGAAGCGGCTGTCCGTCTTATGCTGGAGGGCCTGGGAGAGGACATCAACCGTGAGGGCCTGATCGGGACCCCGGACAGGATCGCACGGATGTGCGAGGAGATATACGGCGGTACCGATGAAGAGGTGGCGGTGCATCTTTCCAAGACGTTTCCGGCGTCCAGCAATGAGATCGTACTGGAAAAGGACATTGCCCTTTACTCCATGTGTGAACATCATCTGCTGCCTTTTTACGGCAAAGCCCATGTGGCCTATGTACCCGACGGCCGCGTGGTAGGCCTCAGCAAGCTGGCCCGCACGGTGGACGCATTTGCCAGGAGGCCTCAGATTCAGGAGCAGCTGACGGCGCAGATTGCCGACGCCCTCATGACATATCTGAAGCCCAAGGGTTCTATGGTCGTCATCGAGGCCGAGCATATGTGCATGACTATGCGGGGAATCCGGAAGCCGGGCGCGCAGACCATGACCTATGTCTGCCGCGGTGCATTCAAAGAAGATCCGGCTCTCTGCGAACGGGTATTTTCTATGATACGCTGATCAAAAGCCGGATAAGACTGTTTCCGGTCTGTTAAAAAGCCTTGCTGTCTGGCAGGGAGCTTTTGCTCCTTTATGCGCCGGCGGAGGGCTTTTATTTTGTTTTTATCTATGCTATAATTACTCTGATTATGCGTAGAAAGGCATGGGCAGATTATGGAACGAGTGAATCAGATCATTCAGCACGAGACCTTCATCCGGGAGCTGAAGAAGCTGTCCCGCCTGGAGCGGGACAGGGTGTACTGCCGCCACGATATCGACCACCTGCTGAACGTGGCGCGGGTGGCGTATATCACGGCGCTGGAAGAAGAGCTCCCGGTCAGGAAGGACATGATATATGCGGCTGCCCTTCTCCATGACATCGGACGGGCAAGCCAGTATGAGACGGGGATCCCCCATGACCGGGCAGGCGCGCTGCTGGCGGAGACTGTTTTAAAGGACTGCGGCTTTGACGAAGACGAGACTGCGGAGATCCTGGAGGCCATCGGGCGGCACCGTTCCAAAAGTGAAGCGGAGGAACGGCCTCTCGCCAGGCTTTTGTATGCGGCGGACAAGAAATCCAGGGCCTGTTTTGCCTGTAAAGTACAGGCGTCCTGCAACTGGCCTCTGGAAAAGAAAAACTTTGATATCAAACGATAGGGGCGGAAAGGTGACAGCATGAAAATCGGAGACAGAGAGTTTGAGATTGGAAAGCACACGTATATTATGGGAATCCTGAATGTCACGCCGGATTCATTTTCAGACGGAGGAAAATGGAACCGTCTGGACGCGGCGCTTAAACATGCGGAGGACATGCTCTCAGAGGGGGCGGATATCATTGACATAGGCGGAGAATCCACCAGGCCGGGATATGGCGCGGTACTTCCCGACGAAGAAGAAATGGAACGGGTCCTTCCGGTCATTGAGGCTGTGAAGGAACGGTTTGAAACGCCGATTTCCATTGATACGTATAAAAGCGGGGTGGCAGAGGCGGCGGTCAAAGCCGGCGCCTGTCTGATCAACGATATTTGGGGATGCAGATACGATGAAAAGATGGCCGGGGTGATCGCGAAGTACGGAGTCTGCTGCTGTCTGATGCACAACCGGAAGGAACCGGTATACGAGCATTATCTGGAGGAAGTGGCGGACGATCTGAGAGAATCGGCGGCGATCGTGAAAAAAGCGGGGGCGGCGGATAATAAGATCATCCTGGATCCCGGCATCGGTTTTGGAAAGACTTATGAGCACAATCTGAGGCTTATGAATCATCTGGAGATATTGGTGAGACTGGGATATCCCGTGCTTTTGGGGACATCCAGAAAGTCCATGATCGGGCTTACGCTGGATCTGCCGGCTTCAGAACGGCTGGAGGGGACTTTGGCGACTACAGTCATGGGCGTCATGAAGGGCTGCGCCTTTGTGCGCGTCCACGATGTGAAGGCGAATAAAAGGGCGGTTCAGATGACGGAGGCTATTCTGAACGCAGAATGACGGACCCGGAGGGCAGAAAATCCCGCGGGTGAGCCGCGGATGAAACAGACGAGGAATAAAACGCTATGGATAAAATAACCATTCAGAATCTGGAGGTATACGCAAATCACGGGGTGTTTCCGGAGGAGACGGCTCTGGGGCAGAAATTTCTGGTATGCGCGGAGCTTTGGACGGAGATACGGACCGCGGGGCGGACCGACGATTTGGAATATTCCATAAATTATGGGACGGTGTGCCAGGAGATCACCAGATTCATGAAGGAACACACCAGCCGGCTGATAGAAGCGGTTGCGGAACAGCTGGCGGAGTATCTGCTTCAGACGCTGCCGCTTTTAAATGGCATTACTCTGGAGATCAAAAAACCTTGGGCGCCGGTGGGGCTGCCCCTTGATACCGTATCGGTGAAGATAGAGCGGTGCTGGCACAAAGCTTATGTGGCGTTCGGTTCCAACATGGGGGACAGGAAAGCCCATATTGAGTCGGGGATACAGGTGCTGCGGGACGATCCGGCGATTCGCGTGGGCCGCATTTCGGATATGATCGTCACAGAGCCTTACGGAGGAGTGGAGCAGGAGGATTTCTTAAATGGCTGCCTGGAGCTGGAGACTCTGCTCACTCCCATGGAGCTGCTAGCTGTCCTTCAGAAGGCGGAGCAGAAGGAAAACCGGGAAAGGCTGGTCCACTGGGGACCGAGGACTCTGGACATGGACTTGTTGTTTTATGATGACGCAGTCCTGGAGGAGCCGGAGCTGGCAGTACCTCATCCGGAGATACAAAAGCGCAGGTTTGTTCTGGAGCCTCTGTTGCAGATCGCTCCTTACAAGATGCACCCGGTATTGAAAAAACGGGTGAAGGAGCTTTTAGAGGAACTTTCAGACAGGGAATAAGTGCTTCGCGGCATAGGAATGTGGGAGAAGAAAAGATGGATTTAGGCGAGCTCAGAAAAGAGATAGACGATATCGACAGAGATCTGGTGCAGAAGTTTGAAAAGCGTATGGCCCTCTGCCAAGAGGTGGCGGAGTATAAAATAAAGACGGGCATGCAGGTGCTGGACAGGAAACGGGAGGTGGAGAAGCTGGAGGCGATTCAGCAGATGGCGGACTCCGATTTTAACCGTTATGGCGTCCATGAATTGTTTACGCAGATCATGGCCATCAGCCGGAAGCTGCAGTATCAGCTGCTGGCGGACAAAGGGGTCATCACCGGCCTGCCCTTTGAAATGGTGCCGAACTTGCAGAAATCCCGGGCCAATGTGGTCTTTCAGGGAGTGGAGGGGGCGTACAGTCATGCGGCCGCTCTCCAGTTCTTTGGGGAAAAGGCAAAGGTATCTCACGTGAAGACCTGGGATGACGCCATGAAAGCCATCTGTGCCGGAACGGCCGACTTTGCGGTACTTCCCATAGAGAATTCTTCGGCGGGAAGCGTATCGGATGTCTATGACCTGCTGGTGAAATACGATAACTATATCGTGGGGGAGACTTTTGTAAAGGTGGACCATGTGCTTTTGGGACTGCCGGAGGCGGAGCTCTCCGATATCCAGACGGTCTATTCTCACCCACAGGGGCTGATGCAGTGCAGCCGGTTTCTGGAGGAGCACAGGGAGCTTACGAAATACAGCACCAGCAATACGGCCCTCAGCGCCAAGCGGGTGCAGGAGGAAAAAGACATCACACATGCCGCCATCGCCAGCGAAATGGCCGGCTGCTTATACGGCCTTAAGGTCCTGGACAGGAATATCATGAACAGCCGGGGGAATACCACTCGTTTTATCGTGGTGGCCAGCCGGAAAATGTATGTGGCGGATTCTAACAAGTTAAGCCTCTGCTTTGAAACGAACCACGAGAATGCCGCGCTTTACAACATGCTGTCACATTTGACTTACAATGGGTTAAATATGCTGAAGTTGGAGTCCAGGCCTATTTTGGGGCGCCCTTGGGAATTCCGGTTTTTCGTGGACTTTGAAGGGAACCTGGGAGACGCGGGGGTGAAGAATGCCCTCAGGGGAATCCTGGAGGAGGCCAACTATTTCAGAATCCTGGGCAATTACTATACGGATAAGGGAAAAAACATCGATGAAAACAAATAATCTGATATTATACCGGGAGCCGGGACACAAAGAGCTTCTGGAAGAGATGGCGGCGCTCATGGAAAGCAGCCGTGTGCCGGACCCCTACAGGACCGCAGGGGCGCTGGTGGAATTTTCCGCATCTCATGGGTTCAAGGGGAATCTCTGGCACAGCTTTCTGGCCTATATTCTGGCGACCAATGAAAATGCGTTCAGCACCGCCTGTGAGATTCGGGGAAAGGTAAAAGGCACCATAAATTCTCTGGCGCGCCACGACTTTGAAATCTTCAAGGAGTGGTTTGATTATGACCTGGAGCGTCTGGATGAGGAGACGGGGTGCCCGGTATTCGGTCTATTAAAAGACTATGAAAGCACCGGGACTCACAGCAAGATTTTCAACCGGCGCATCCGGGATAATATCCAGTCCCTGAGCGTGGCTCTGGCGGAGGCGGAGAGTCCGGAAATCTGGCTGGATATCGTTACGGAATTCTACCGTCACTTCGGAGTGGGCAAGTTCGGACTGCACAAGGCATTTCGTGTGGAAAGGGAGCGGGAGAAGACCCATATCGTCCCCATAAAAAATATTGAGCACGTCTATCTGGATGATCTGGTGGGATATGAACTGCAGAAGCAGAAGCTGATAGAGAATACAGAGGCCTTTGTGGAAGGACGGGAAGCCAACAACTGTCTGCTGTTCGGTGACAGCGGGACGGGGAAGTCCTCCAGCATCAAGGCCATCCTGCATAAATATTACGACCAGGGCCTGAGGATGATAGAGATCTACAAGCATCAGTTTCAGGATCTGTCGGTGGTGATCGGACAGATTAAAAACCGGAATTATAAATTCATCATTTATATGGACGATCTCTCCTTTGAAGAATTTGAGATAGAATATAAGTATCTGAAGGCCATCATAGAAGGCGGCCTGGAGGTAAAGCCCGGCAATGTGCTGATCTATGCCACCTCCAACAGGCGGCATTTAATCCGGGAGAAGTTCAGTGACAAGGAAGAGGTGCGCGAGGATATGCACCGTTCCGACACCGTTCAGGAAAAGCTGTCCTTGGTGGCCCGGTTCGGCGTTACGATTTATTATGGAAGACCGGAGCCGAAGGAGTTCCAGACCATCGTGAAGACGCTGGCAGAGCGGAACGGCATCTGTATGCCGGAGGAAGAGCTTCTGGCCGAGGCCAATAAATGGGAGCTTTCTCACGGCGGCATATCCGGCAGGACGGCAATTCAATTTATCACCTATCTGATGGGAAAACGAAAATAAAATAAGAATGATCGATTAAAAAGGGTTTCCCGGCGAAGCCTCCGGAAGGAGGAACGTCCGGGAAACCCTCTTTACGTGTTTCTTACTTGCATTTTAGCTGAAAGATGGAGTAAAATAGTAACAAAAGAAGAATGCCGGCGAGGGGTGATAAAATGGCAGTTGCGACATTCGCAGCAATCGATGTGGGGTCTTATGAACTGGAGCTTACGATATACGAGATCTCTCCGAAAAAGGGGATCACGCAGTTAAACCGGGTGAGGAAGGTCATCGGCCTGGGGCGCGATACCTATGACAGGGGTATCATCAGTTATGACCGGGTGGATGAGATGTGTAAGCTGCTTTCCAAGTTCAAGGGAGTCATGGCAGAGTTCCAGGTAGACGGATATAAGGCTTACGGCACCAGTGCGATCCGGGAAGCGGAAAACCGGGAGGTGGTGCTGGACCAGATCAAGGTCCGCACCGGTTTAGAAGTAGACGTACTGAGTAACTCGGAACAGCGGTTTTTATGCTATAAGGCCATCGCGGCCAAAGAAAACGAGTTCAACAATATCATTCAGAAAGGAACTGCTATCGCTGAGGTGGGGTCCGGCAGCATGCAGATATCCCTGTTCGACAAAGATGCGCTGGTGACGACGCAGAATCTCCAGCTGGGGGCGCTCCGCATCCATCAGATCCTGGACAAGACAGGCGGGACAAACAGTGATAAAAAGCAGATCATCCAGGAACTGATCGACAATGATATCCAGACCTTCAAGAAGCTGTTCTTAAAGGAACGAGAAGTGAAGAATATCATTGCTACGGGAGTATGCGCCTTATATATGGGCCGCGGGGCCCATGCCGACAAGCAGCGCATCAGCGTCCAGGAGTTTCAGGAGTTCTATCAGGCGCTGCGGGATATGAGCGAGGAGCAGATCGCGGAGAAATATGATATTCCGGCGGAATTTGTGGCTCTCATCGTCCCCGGGGCCATGGTATATAAAAAGCTGATCGAGATCACGGGAGCCGAGATGGTTTGGCTTCCGGGAGTCCGTCTGGGAGACGGCATCGTAGCGGAGTACGCGGAGCAGAAAAAGCTTCTGAGGTTTCCCCATGACTTTTCACAGGATATCCTGGTGGCCGCCCGGAATATCGCAAAGCGGTATATGAGCGATAAAGAACATTCGGCAATTCTGGAAAAGAATGTCCTGAATATATTTGACAGCATGAGGAAATACCATGGCCTGGGGAAACGGGAGCGGCTGCTCCTGCAGATCAGCACGATCCTTCATGACTGCGGGAAATATATCAGTATGCGGACCCCGGGCGAGTGCGCCTATAATATCATCATGTCTACAGAGATTATCGGCGTTTCCCATAAAGAAAGGGAGATTATCGCCAATGTGGTGAAATACAATACGATGGAATTCGATTATACGGCGGATTCTTATACCCTGAATAAGGATATGAGGATCATCATAGCCAAGCTGACGGCGATCCTTAAGATCGGGAACGCCATGGACAGGAGCCACAGACAGAAATTCAAGGATATCCGGGTATCCATCAAGGACCAGCAGATGTTTCTGACTACCGATTCAGCAGAGAACATCATGCTGGAGGAGAGCCTGTTCAAACAGAAGGCGGATTTCTTTGAAGAAGTCTATGGCATCAGGCCGGTGTTAAGGAAGAAGAAGGGAATATAAACTATGGCAGAGGGAAAGGAATTCCAGAAAAGCGAATATTTCCAGAACAGGGAACTGTCCTGGCTTCAGTTTAATATCAGAGTCCTGGGAGAAGCGAGGGACAAGAGCAATCTGTTGTTTGAACGGCTGAAGTTCTTGTCTATCACCGCCTCGAATCTGGATGAGTTTGTAATGGTCCGGGTGGCGTCCCTTAAGGATATGGTACATGCGGATTATACAAAAAAGGATATTGCCGGCATGACTCCCAGAGAGCAGCTGGAGAAGATCGGGGAGGGTATGCATCAGCTGGTGGATACCCAGTATTCCACCTGGAACCGTTCCCTGCTCCCGCTCCTTAAAAAAGAGGGTCTGGTCTTTATTCCCCGCCATGAGCTCATGGATGAGGAGCAGAAGCAGTTTGCGGATCAATTTTTTGAGACTTCCGTCTATCCGGTGGTGACGCCCATGGCGGTGGATTCCTCCAGGCCCTTTCCGCTGATCCGGAACAAGACACTGAATATCGCGGCTCTTTTGAAAAAGAAAAAGGGCGGAGAGGGAAAAGGAGCCCTGGATTTTGCCACGGTACAAGTGCCCGCCGTACTTCCAAGGATCATAGAGCTGCCGGGAAAGGACGGCGTGAGGAACGTCATCCTTCTGGAAGAGATCATTGAACGGAATATGAGCAGGCTGTTCCTCAATTATGATATCGTATGCGCGCATCCGTACCGGATCATGCGAAACGCGGATCTCCCCATTGACGAGGAGGAAGCGGAGGATCTGTTAAAAGAGATTGAAAGGCAGCTGAAACGGCGCCAGTGGGGCGAGGTCATCCGCCTGGAAGTGGAGGAGAGCATTGACAAACGGCTTTTAAAGATCCTCAAAAAAGAATTTGTGATCCGGGATGAGGATATATTTACGATCAACGGCCCTCTGGATCTGACGTTTCTCATGAAGCTGTATGGGATAAAAGGCTTTGACCATCTGAGGCAGAGGCCCTGGGTTCCCCAGGCGGTGCCGGAATTGGCCAACGAAGATGACATTTTTACAAATATAAAAAAGGGTAATATATTTCTGCATCATCCCTATGAGTCCTTTGATCCGGTTGTGGATTTTGTGCGGCGGGCCGCTTCGGATCCCCAGGTCCTGGCCATTAAGCAGACGCTCTACCGGGTCAGCGGCAATTCCCCGATCGTGGCGGCTCTCGCGAAGGCCGCGGAAAACGGCAAGCAGGTGTCGGTCCTGGTCGAGCTGAAAGCGCGTTTCGATGAGGAAAACAACATCATATGGGCCAAGAAACTGGAGCAGGCCGGCTGCCACGTGATCTATGGGCTTTTGGGCCTTAAGACCCACTGTAAAATATGTCTGGTAGTCAGGAAGGAAGAGGAAGGGATTTGCCGCTATGTCCATATGGCCACAGGGAACTACAATGATTCTACGGCCAAGCTCTATACGGATACGGGAATCATGACCTGCGACAAAGCCACCGGCGAGGACGCCAGCGCGGTTTTCAATATGCTGTCGGGATACTCGGAGCCTCTGGCGTGGAATAAGCTGTCCCTGGCTCCCCTTTGGCTGAAAAACCGGTTTGTGTCCCTGATTGAGAGAGAAATCAAATGGGTGAAGAAGGGACATGAAGGCAGGATTATCGCGAAGATGAATTCCCTCTGTGACCCGGTCATCATCCAGAGTCTCTACAAGGCCTCTGCCGCCGGGGTGAAGATTGATCTGATCGTCCGGGGCATCTGCTGTCTGAAGGTGGGGATTCCCGGGATCAGCGATACCATATCGGTCCGCTCCATCGTCGGGACATTTCTGGAGCACAGCAGGATCTTTTATTTTGAAAACGGCGGAGATTATGAAATCTATATGGGAAGCGCGGACTGGATGCCCCGGAATCTGGACTGCCGGGTAGAGCTTCTCTTCCCGGTGGAGGTACAGGAAAATAGGGAAAAGGTACTCCACATCCTGGAGGTGGAGCTGGAGGACAACGTAAAAGCCCATGTCCTGCTTCCGGACGATACCTATGAAAAGCCGGACAAACGGGGAAAGATCCTGGTGGATTCCCAGAGCCGGTTCTGCGCGGAAGCCGTCAAAGCGGCTAAACCGCCGGTGAGGGGAAGGAATGCGGCGATGACAGGCAGAGTCTTTGTTCCAAGGGAATCTCCGGAATAAATTGCTCTTTTTGGGCCTTTATGTTAAAATAAGACTGAAATTGCAGCAAAATTGTACTTGAGATTTTTGTGAACAGAGAGGAGGGGCTGTTTTGCCCCAGGTGAATATACTCATCGTAAGCGGAAAAAAAGAAGCGGCGGACACCATAGAGCTTCATCTGGTCAGTGCGGGATATCAGGTGTACCGGGCGGGAAATGCCGAAGAGGGGTTTGATATCCTGGACGAAAAGGCCATTCATCTGGTGATCCTGGGCATGGCGGTATCCGGTATGGACAGCGTCTCCATGTGCAGGCAGATCAGGAAGGTGAGCAACATTCCGATCATCATGCTCAGCGAAAAGATGGAAAATATGGATAAGATCATCGGACTCGGAAGCGGAGCCGATGACTATGTGACGGAGCCTGTGAACCCCCTGGAGGTAGTGGCCAGGGTGGGAGCGCAGCTCCGCCGCTATATGGAAATGGACACGGGCCAGGAGGAGCCGGAAGGGAAGGATATCCTGTCCATCCGGGGACTGGTCATGGACCGGGTGAGCCGTCAGGTGAAGGTATATGGAGAGGAAGTGCGCCTGACGCCGATTGAGTTTGACGTATTGTATCTGCTCGCTTCCAATCCAGGGAAGGTCTTCAGCACCGATGAAATCTTCAGCCAGGTCTGGAGAGAGCGGGTATACGAAGCGAATAATACAGTCATGGTCCATATCAGGAGGCTCCGGGGAAAGATGAAAGAAGATACCAGGCCGGAGAAGATCATTACCACAGTGTGGGGCGTGGGATATAAGATCGAGAAATGATAAAAACGCCGGCGTCCTGCCAGCCTTCAGGAAGGAGTGCCATGAAAGAAGAAAAGCATATGGAGGATTCCATGGCGGAGCAGGTCCACCTTCTGTTTCCGACCCATCTGAACGGGGCGGGAAGACTGTTCGGCGGACAGCTCCTGGAATGGATAGACGAGGTGTCAGGCGTCGTAGCCAGAAGGCACAGCGAATCGAACATCATCACGGCGGCCATCGACAATCTTCAGTTTAAGCAGGGCGCATATGCAGGGGATACGGTGGTCCTGGTGGGCCGGATAACTCATGTAGGGAATTCCTCCATGGAAGTGCGGGTAGATACTTATGTGGAGTCCCTGGACGGGATGAGGCGGCCCATTAACAGAGCGTATATCGTGATGGTGGCGTTGGATGAAGAAGAAAGACCAAAGCGGGTGCCCAGGCTGATCGTGGAGACGCCAGGGCAGCAGGCCGAGTGGGAAGGGGCCGAAAAACGTCAGCGTCTTAGGAAGCGGAGAAGACTGGAAGGATTCTGAAAGAAAAATGCCTTTAATTTTCGGCTTTTTTGTGATATAATAAAATCAGCAACTGCTGTTTTATGAATCTGAGGATTTTTAAATGGCTCCACAGGACTGGAAAGCAGGGTGAAAAATTGTATCGTGTGAATGATGTAGTAGTGTATGGATGCAGCGAGGTTTGTTCCGTCATGAGGATAGGGACTCCGGACTTTTTGGATGGAGGTACGGAATATTACTATTTGCAGCCTCTGTGCTGTAGAGGGACGACGCTTTATGTGAAAACGGAAAATCCGAAGAAGAGGATAGTCCGGAAGATCATGAGCGGGCCGAACGCTGAGAAGCTCCTGGCGGGGATACCGAAGCTGAAATCTTTGTATAATGAGGATGAGAGACAACGGCAGAAGGAGTATGCAGAGGTACTGCATTCCTGCGAGTTTGAAAAGTGGCTGCAGATGTGGAAAGGGATAAAGGAAGAGAAGCGGAGGCGTCTGGCGAATGTGAAGAAGCTGGGTATCTCGGATGAGCAGAATCTGAAAAAGGTAGAGGCCAGCCTCTATGCGGAAACCGCTGAGATCTTCCAGATTTCAGTAGAGCAGGCCGAGGACAGACTGAACGGGGCATTGATAGAAGGATAAAATTACCGGGCGTGAGAGTGATCTTACGCCTTTTAAAGTTAGCGGAAGGAGGCACAGGATGGCTCTTGAAAACAAATTGGGCATAGAAGATGCTTCAGATCTTGCCCGTGAAGAAGAAAGAATAAGCAAGAAAAAAGCAATGGAGCTATTTGAAAACAGGCTGTTCGATAAAATGGAAGCCGGTAAATTTTCTTCTCTTAAAACGATTCATAAGTATCTGTTTGAGGAAATATACGATTTTGCTGGGGAAATCCGCAAAGTGAATCTTTCGAAGGGCGGCTTCCGTTTTGCGCCTCTTATGTATTTAGAAGCGGCTCTTGAGAATATTGATAAGATGCCACAGTCTACGTTTGATGAAATTATAGAAAAATATGTAGAAATGAATATCGCCCACCCCTTCAGAGAAGGGAATGGGCGGAGTACACGTATTTGGCTCGATCTGATTCTTAAAACCGAGATTGGCAGAGTGGTAGATTGGAGCAAGGTTGATAAAGAAGATTATCTGCTCGCCATGGAACGCAGTCCTATCAAAGATATTGAGATTAAACACATTCTAAAGGCAGCGCTTACCGATGAGGTTGATAGCCGCGAGGTTTATATGAAAGGCATCGATCACAGCTATTATTACGAAGGGTATGTGACCTTTAAGGCGGAGGAATTGTAAGGAACTGGTTTTGTTGTTTTTTAGTTGTCCTCTGCGTCGGATTCAGACAGGCTGTAGCTCTTCTGCCGTTTCCGAGCCATTTCATCGCTCTCCAGATATTCGTCATAGGTGGTGATCTTATCGATCAGGCCGCCGGGCGTGAGCTCCATGATGCGGTTGGCTGTGGTCTGTACGAACTGATGGTCGTGGCAGGAGAACAAGATGACGCCGGAATACTTGATCAGGGCGTTATTGAGGGCCGTGATGGCTTCCATATCCAGATGGTTGGTAGGCTCATCCAGTATCAGCACGTTTGTAGCCTGGATCATCATCTTGGACAGCTGGCAGCGGACCTTTTCACCTCCGGACAGGACCTTCACCTTTTTGACGCCGTCGTCTCCGGCGAACAGCATACGGCCCAGGAAGCCGCGGACATAGGTCACGTCCTTCACCGGTGAGAACTGGGTCAGCCAGTCCACGATGGTCAGGTCGTTGTCGAACTCCGAGGTATTGTCTTTGGCGAAGTAAGCCTGGGAAGTGGTCACACCCCATTTGTAGGAGCCCTCGTCAGGCTCCATTTCTCCCGCGAGGATTTGGAATAAAGTGGTTTTTGCCAGCTCATCGGAGCCGACGAAGGCCACTTTGTCATTCCGGCCGAGTATGAAGGAGATGTTGTCGAGCACCTTTACGCCTTCGATGGATTTGGAGAGGTTCTCGACGGTCAGGATTTCGTTCCCGATCTCCCGCTCAGGGCGGAAATCAATATAGGGATATTTCCGGCTGGAAGGTTTGATCTCGTCCAGCTGGATTTTTTCCAGGGCGCGTTTCCTGGAGGTGGCCTGCTTGGATTTGGAGGCGTTCGCCGAGAAACGTTGGATGAATTCCTGCAGTTCTTTGATCTTTTCTTCTTTTTTCTTGTTGGCTTCCTTCATCTGCTTGACCATCAGCTGGCTGGACTCATACCAGAAATCATAGTTTCCGGCATAGAGCTGGATCTTGGCATAGTCGATGTCCGCGATGTGGGTGCAGACCTTATTCAGGAAATAACGGTCATGGGATACCACGATGACTGTGTTTTCAAAGTTGATCAAAAACTCTTCCAGCCAGGCGATGGCGTCCAGGTCCAGATGGTTGGTAGGCTCATCTAAAAGCAGGATATCCGGATTTCCGAACAGAGCCTGTGCCAGCAGCACCTTTACTTTATCGTTGCCGTTTAAATCTTTCATGAGGGAGTAATGGAGCTCCGGGCCGATGCCGAGGCCGTTGAGCAGCGTGGCGGCGTCGGACTCCGCTTCCCATCCGTTCATATTGGCGAATTCCGCTTCCAGGTCAGCGGCCCTGATGCCGTCTTCATCGGAAAAGTCCGGCTTGGTGTAGATGGCTTCCTTTTCCTTCATGATTTCCACCAGACGGGGATTTCCCATCATCACCGTGTCAAGGACCACGCAGTCATCATATTTGAAATGGTCCTGCTGCAGGAACGAGAGACGCTGCCCGGGGGTGATGATGACTTCTCCTTTGGAGGAATCCAGCTGTCCGGACAGGATTTTGAGGAAGGTGGATTTCCCTGCGCCGTTGGCTCCGATGAGGCCATAGCAGTTGCCTTCAGTAAATTTGATATTCACATCTTCAAAAAGCGCTTTTTTTCCGATGCGGAGTGTGATATTGTTTGCACTGATCATCTAAACTTTCCTTTCTATCTTTAACAGGTCTATTTTTACGGGTTTTCCGTTTCCTGGTTATAAGCTGTCAATCCTATATTTTACAGGAAAATCCGTATTTTGCAAGTAAAAGTTTCGGTTGCCTGCATATGCGGGATGGTTTATAATGAAAACTAGCTTTACGCTGCTGATGATTTACAGTCTGGAGCAGGAAATTATTAGGAGAAAATTATGAAAAAAATGATATCTTGGAATGTCAACGGGCTGCGGGCCTGTGTGACAAAAGGATTTTTAGAGTATTTTAAAGAGACGGACGCAGATGTGTTTTGTATACAGGAGACGAAGCTGCAGGAAGGGCAGATCGATCTGCCGGCAGAAGGATACCGCCAGTATTGGAATTATGCGGAGAAAAAAGGGTATTCGGGGACGGCTGTATTCACGAAGGAGGAGCCTCTTTCCGCAGCATACGGCATCGGAGTGCCGGAGCACGACAAAGAAGGCAGAGTGATCACCCTGGAGTATCCGGAATATTACCTGGTGACCTGCTATACGCCTAACTCACAGAATGAGCTCGCCCGGCTTCCTTACCGGATGGAATGGGAGGACGCTTTCCTCAGTTATTTAAAAAAGCTGGAGGAGAAAAAGCCCGTAGTGTTCTGCGGGGATCTGAACGTGGCGCACAAGGAGATCGATCTTAAAAACCCCAAGACAAACAGAAAGAACGCGGGATTCACCGATGAGGAGAGGAATAAATTCAGCGGGCTTTTGGAGTCCGGGTTCGTGGATACGTTCCGGTACTTTTATCCTGATAAGACGGAGATATATTCCTGGTGGTCCTATCGCTTCAGCGCCAGAGCAAAGAATGCCGGCTGGCGCATCGATTATTTCTGTGTTTCAGAAAGCCTTGCGGACAAGCTGGTGAGCGCGGACATCCATACGGATGTGCTGGGTTCCGACCACTGCCCGGTGGAGCTGGTGATTGCGCTATGAATCTGCTCACCATTGAGAATCTGACGAAGTCCTATACGGACAGACAATTATTTGACCACGTATCCTTTTCGCTGGGAAGCGGAGAGAAGGTAGGGGTCATCGGCATCAACGGCACGGGGAAGAGCACTCTTCTGCGTATTGCGGCCGGACTGGAAGAACCGGACGGAGGCACGGTATCCATGGGGAACGGGCTGCAGGTCCGTTATCTCCCTCAGACGCCGGTATTTAAAGAAGGAAGCCATGTCCTTTCCTGCGTGCTCACGGGGAATGTGACAGAGCAGAATAAATGGGATATCGAGAGCCAGGCTAAAGCCATGCTGAATACACTGGACATACCGGATTTTACGCAGCCGGTGGAAGAGCTGTCCGGCGGTCAGAGAAAGAGAGTGGCTCTGGCGAATACGCTGCTGTCTTCTGCGGATATCCTGATTCTGGACGAGCCGACCAACCATCTGGACAGCGAAATGGCCGGCTGGCTGGAAGACTATTTAAAACGGTTCAGAGGAGCCGTCGTTATGGTCACTCATGACCGCTATTTCCTGGACAGTGTCTGCAGCCGAATCGTAGAGCTTGACAAAGGATGCCTTTACAGCTACCAGGCCAATTATTCCGGATTTCTTCAGCGAAAAGCGGAGAGAGAGGCTATGGCATTGGCGGCGGAACGGAAAAGGCAGAGCCTTCTTAAGACGGAGCTCGCGTGGATGATGAGGGGGGCCAGGGCCAGATCCACCAAGCAGAAAGCCCATATCCAGCGGTTTGAGGAGCTGCGGGATGCCAAAGCGCCGGAGTCCGATGCCGGCGTGGAGATAAATTCGGTGAAGAGCCGCCTTGGTAAGACCACCGTGGAGCTTCATGGGATATCCAAATCCTACGGAAAGAATGTCCTGATAAAGGACTTCACTTATATTTTTTTAAAGGATGACAGGATTGGCGTCATCGGCCGGAACGGCTGCGGCAAATCTACGCTTATGAAGATCATAATAGGAGCGGAGACGCCGGATGAAGGAGAGCTCGTCGTCGGCCAGACGGTGAAGCTGGGCTATTTTTCCCAGGAAAATGAATATATGGATCTGAGCCTGAGGGTAATCGATTATATCCGGAATGTGGCGGAATACGTACCGACGGCTGACGGCAGTATAAGCGCTTCCCAGATGCTGGAGCGTTTCTTGTTCCCGCCGGATATCCAGTATACTGTCATAGAACGTCTTTCCGGCGGAGAACGGCGCAGGCTTTATCTCCTGCGTGTGCTGATGGAAGCGCCAAATGTACTGATCCTGGATGAGCCGACCAACGATCTGGATATCCGGACACTGATGGTCCTGGAGGACTATCTGGATACCTTTCCGGGAATCGTTATCGCCGTGTCCCATGACCGTTATTTTTTGGACCGGGTGACAAGAAGGATTTTTGCCTTTGAGGATAACGGGGCGCTTGTCCAATATGAAGGCGGATATACGGATTATCAGACGGCGGCGGAACGAAAACGTGCGGAACAGGAGGCCTTGGAGGCTTCCGGGAATGGCCGGGGCCAGAACGGAGGTCCCGGAGGGCGGCAGGAGAACGTGGTGCCCGCGGCGCAGGCATGGAAGCAGGATTCCCGGATGAAACCCAGGAAACTTAAATTTACATTTCAGGAGCAAAGGGATTTTGAAACGATAGAAGGGGAGATAGAGGCTCTGGAGACAGGGATCTCAGAAAAAGAGGCGGCCATAGAAGAAGCGGCCGCGGATTACGGCAGGCTCAGCCGGCTGATGGAAGAAAAACAGGAACTGGAGAGCAGGCTGGAGGAAAAAATGGAGCGCTGGATGTATCTGGAAGACTTGGCTGCCAGAATCGAGGCTGGGGAGACGGTTTCATAATAAAAGGAGGATAGCCTTGGATAAAATTCAAGTGGAGACATCATGGGTTAGGCCGCTTCCGCTGGGAGCGCAGACAGAAAACGGACGTGTCCATGTGGCATTTACTTCTGAAACGGAAGGGACCGCCAGAATCCATCTTTATAAAAAGGGGAGAGAAAAAGAAACGAAGAGCTTCGTTTTTCCGGAGGAAAACAGGATGGGGGATGTGCGCTATATAGCCCTGTCTGGTTTTCGGCCGGAGGAATATGAATACAGCCTGTCGGTGGACGGAAAGCCGGTGAGGGATATGTGCGCCCGCCTGGTGGCCGGGCGGAGCAGATGGGGGACGCAGGCAGAAGCAGGCGCCCCTGTCCGGTATGGGTTTTTAACGGAAGGCTTTGACTGGGGACGGGATAAAAGGCCGGGCTATCCCTTTGAAGATACGGTCCTCTACCGCCTCCATGTGAGAGGATTTACGAAGCATCCTTCTTCCGGTGTCAGACATAAAGGGTCATTTGAGGGCGTTTTGGAGAAGATTCCGTATCTGAAGGAGCTGGGGATCACCATGGTGGAGCTGCAGCTGCCGGATGAGTTCACGGAGCTTCCCGCCGCACAGTCATGTCCCGGCCCCTTTGATACCGGAAAGGCAGAGGGGAAGCTCAATTACTGGGGATACGGGCCCGCATACTGCTTTGCTCCGAAAGCGGCGTATGGACTGCCGGAAAATGCAGCCGGGGGTGCGGATATCCAGTTTAAGCGGCTTGTGAAAGCTCTTCATGAGAATGGGCTGGAGCTTTCGGTGGAGCTTTATTTTGAGCCGGACGCGGGGACACCGTATCTGCTGGAATGTCTCCGCCACTGGGTACAGGAATACCATGTGGACGGTATCCACATCGGCGGGCGCTTTGATGCCAGGGCAGTTTCGGAGGATCCCTCCCTGAGAGGAGTCAAATTGTTCGCGGGCGGATGGGACGGAGCCTGCCCTGACGGAAAACGGTATTTAGCAGATTACCGGGATGATTTTTTAAAGGATATGCGGAAGCTCATCAAAGGAGATGAAGACCAGCTCCGTCCTCTGATCTATCATATGAAAGAAAATGGAGGGGCCAGGGGGAAGGTCAATTTCCTGGCGAATACCGACGGTCTTACCATGATGGACATGGTTTCCTATGACAGGAAGCACAACGAAGCCAACGGTGAGAACGGGAAGGATGGCACCGATTATAACTACAGCTGGAACTGCGGCGTGGAAGGCCCGACCAAAAAGAGAAGGATTTTGGAGCTGCGGAAGCGGCAGCTTCGAAACGGGTGGGCGCTTCTCATGCTTGCCCAGGGAATGCCTCTTATATTGGCAGGAGATGAATGGGGGAATTCCCAGGACGGAAATAACAATGCTTACTGTCAGGACAATGCGGTGGGCTGGGTGAACTGGAAAAAAGGGCGTTTAAATGAAGACATCTATCAGTTTGCAAGATTTATGATTCAGTTCCGGAAGAGGCATCCGATGCTTCATAAGGCGGGAGGCCTGAGGAGCATGGATTATCTGGGAGCCGGCTGTCCGGACTTTTCTGTCCACGGGGAGGCTCCCTGGTATCCGCAGTTCGAAAATTACAGAAGGCAGCTGGGCTTTTTATACAGCGGGAAATACGCGGAAGGAAGTGCGGATGAGGATATCTACGTCATCCTCAACATGCACTGGGAATCTCACGTTTTTTCCCTTCCTCATACAGGCGGGCTGTGGCATCTGGCGGTCCATACGGCGAAGGAGGAAATAAACGGGTTTTTCCCGGAGCCGCCTGTTCTGGAAGAGCAGGATTCCTATAAGCTGGAGCCGAGAAGCATCGCTGTCTTTGTCTCGAAAAGGAGTTCCCGGCCGGAAGCTGAGGGAAATGAAAGACTGGACAGAGATTGGGAGAAAGCCGGAAAATGATGGAGAAGAAAATAGGACTCAGCGCGCTGGCGCTGAAATGGATAGCGGTGATCACGATGCTTACGGATCATCTGGGGATTGCCCTTCTGGGGACGGCGCCGGACGCAGTCTGCGGGGGCATGAGGATCGCCGGGAGGCTGGCGTTCCCCATTTACTGCTTTCTACTGGTGGAGGGCTTTTATCATACCAGCGATATTAAAAAATATTTAATACGTCTGGGCGTGTTTGCACTGGTCTCGGAAATCCCTTTTGACCTGCTTTTATTCGGACGGTTATTTTATACAGACTATCAAAACGTATTTTTTACTTTGTTCATCGGCCTGATGCTGCTGTATCTTTACAGCCGGTTCCTGGCTAATGTGCAGCCCATATATGCCATCATGGCTTTTGTTTCTATGCTGTGTCTGGCGTTTGTGATCCGGAGCGATTATGGGGCGGAAGGCGTGCTGATCATTTTTCTGTTTTATTTTTTCCGCACCCGCCCCGTCCCGATGGTCATCAGTATCGGTATCGTCCTGTTCTTAATGGGAGGAATCGAGCCTTTTGCCATGCTGGCGTTTCTGCCGATCGCGGTCTATAACGGAGAGAGGGGCGGCAGGATTCCGGATTCCCCGGCGAAGCGTATCTGGCAGAAGTATTTTTTCTATTGCTTTTATCCGGTTCATTTAGTTTTATTGTGGGCAGTGGAATATTTTCTGCTCTCCTGAAAAAAGACGAACATAAAGAGATTGGAGTGTGTGTTATGGGAAACAACGCAGAGACAAAGAGAGAGGGAATCATTGTGGCAGGGACGCTCACACTGGATCTGACTCCGGTATTTGAGTCCCAGAAAAAAGCTGGGGCCGTAGAAGAAATCCTGGTTCCCGGAAAGGTCGTCCATGTGGCGGGCATTGACATCCACCCGGGAGGGGCCGTCTCGAATACGGGCCTTGGCCTTAAGGTCCTGGGGGCAAAGGTACACCCTATCGGAAAAGTCGGCAAAGACGAGCTGGGAGACATCGTCTGCCGTTATTACGAAAAATATGGAGCGGCGGGAGATTTAATCGTGGAAGACGGTATTTCCACGTCTTATTCCATTGCGCTGGCGCCTCCTGGAATCGACCGGATCTTTCTTCACGATCCCTGCGCGGGGAATACCTTCCGGAAGGATGATATCGATAAAACGCTTTATGAGACAGCCGAGGTCTTCCATTACGGATACCCGCCGGTCAGCCATTATCTTTATATCAATGACGGGGCGGAGTGTATTGCCATGATGAAGGAAGCGAAGGAAGCCGGAGTGGCCACCTCCGTGGACTTATGCGCGGTGGACCCGGAATGTGAGAGCGGCCGGGCAGACTGGATCGGAATCATCCGGAAGCTTTCTCCGTATGTGGATTTCTTCGAGCCGAGTATTGAGGAACTCATATTCTATCTGGACAGGGATAAATATAACCGCCTGTTCGCCGAGGCGCAGAACGGCGATATGATCGGGTTTCTGGATATGGAAAAGGATGTAAAGCCTCTGGCGGAGCAGCTGATTTCCTGGGGAGCAAGAGTAGTGCTTGTGAAGTGCGGTTATAAGGGATTATATCTGATGACTGCAGGAGCCGGCGCCCTGGCAGAGATTGGGGGAGGCATCACGCTCGATCCGGAAGATTGGGCGGATATAGCGTGCTTTGAGAGAAGCTATGTGCCGGATCAGGTGCTTTCGGGCACGGGCGCGGGAGATACGACCATTGCCGCATTTCTTTATGCGGTGACGCAGGGATATTCCAGAGAGAGATGCCTGCAGCTGGCGGCGGCGACAGGAGCGTCCTGTGTGGAATCCTATGACGCGCTGGGCGGTCTGAAGAGCTTTGAAGAGCTGATACGGAAGATTGACGCAGGCTGGAAAAAACAATAGATCAAATAAAAATAGACGGCGGCCCGCTGTATTATGTGCACGGGCCGCTTATTCTGTCCGATTAAAGGTTCGTTTTTTTCAGATAGGCCTGTATTGCGCGCCCGATGAATTCTGACGCGCCGATTCCGTATTTTTTGTCGGTGGTCTCGATGAAAGCGGGGTTCGTCAGATACAGCTCAGCCATGAAGCGCCAATGGTTTTCTCCCATGTCCATGGTTCCGTTGCAGTCATCGGTAAAAGAAATCAATTCCCGGACAGCTTTCTGGACCTCGGGGGAGGCGGTGTTCCTGCTTAAGTCAGCCGTGAGCTTTTTGGTGAGCTCTTCTGTTTTTTCAATGAGACCGGGAACCTCCGGTTGGGAAACAGAAGGGCCGTGGGATAAATATTCCTGAAAATTCTTTTTCATGGCGTTTGTGAAATTTTCCAGGCTGCCATACTCTTTTACCGCCATATCTGCTGTTTCTTCTTCATTTCCGTTTAATTCGGAGATCATCTTGTCGAAAGCCTCCATGCTCCCCAGACGTTCCTTGATCTCATCCGCATGGGTCATTCTGAACTCATTCAGAGCGCGGAAATAATCGTTCATGTCAAAATCTTTAAATTCCATACATCGTTCTCCTTTCACAAGCTTATCCAATAACTTTAACAGAGCGTTCAGCCGGTCTCGCTTTATGAGAATCAGTTCTCTCTGCTTTTCAAATGCCGCGGCTTTGTCAAACTGGGGGTTCTCCATGATCGCCTTGATTTCCTTTAAAGTGAAATCCAGTTCCTTAAAAAACAGTATCTGCTGCAGAGTTTCCAGTGCGGCGTCGTCATATAAGCGGTATCCCGCGGCGGTCACCTCCGTCGGCCTGAACAGGCCGATCTCGTCGTAGAATTGAAGGGTCCGTACACTGATACCGGTGAGTGAAGAAACTTGTTTTACTGTCATCATATCCGATCACCTCCTTGATTTATACTGTACACTATCACCATGCGTGAGAGTCAATGGTTTTTTTTCCCTTTTTGCCGCACCATACATAGGAGCGGTCATTCTGGATAGTTGAGCCGTTCTTCTCCGATATTTGTGAGGACCTCTTTCAGGTACCGGCCGGCCAGATAGTTGGCCATCGGCAGGTTCATGTCCATATAGTTGCCGCAGTCTCTGGCTCTGGCGCCGGGGACTTCACTGCTGAAATCTCGGATGAAGGTGAACATTTCTGTCATCAGAGGCACGATGTCTCTGGACTCATAATCCCCCGCGAGCAGGAGATAGCAGCCGGTACGGCAGCCCATGGGGCCGAAATAGACCGTCTTGCTTCCGTATACAGGATGGTTCCGCAGGAATGTGGCTCCCAGATGTTCGATGGTGTGCAGCTCGGCGGTGTTCATGACCGGCTCATGATTGGGCCGGGTCATCCGGATATCGAAGGTAGTGATGACTTCTCCTCCCACATGGTCTTTTCTGGATACATAAAGGCCCGGCAGCAGGGCCAGATGATTTACGGTGAAGCTGGCGATTTTCTCCATAATTGTCTCCTTTTCCTTTTGCATATCAATGTCACCAGTATAACGGAACAGAGGCAGAAGAGCAAGAGAAAACCGTCTGTTGACAGGGGCCGGAGCGGGTGTTACACTAAAACCTAGAATGCCCGGATTTAAGAGCGATTCAGCCGGGAATGAACGAGATTATCCGCACAAGGAGGAAGAAACAGATGCTAGACGGAAAGAAGACCCTATTCAGCGGCATGCAGGCTACGGGGAACCTTACACTGGGAAATTATCTGGGGGCCCTGAAAAACTGGGTGACCATCAGTGATGAATATAACTGCTTTTACAGCGTGGTGGATATGCATTCCATAACGGTCCGCCAGGACCCGGCCGTTTTGAGGAAGCGGGCCAGGACGCTACTGACCCTGTATATCGCGGCGGGACTTGATCCGGTCAAAAACTGTATTTATTATCAGTCCCATGTTTCCGCCCACGCGGAGCTGGCCTGGATCCTCAACTGCTTTACCTATATGGGCGAACTGAACCGCATGACCCAGTTCAAGGATAAGGCTGCGAAGCACGCGGACAATATCAATGCCGGGCTTTTCACGTATCCCGTTCTGATGGCGGCAGATATCCTTCTGTACCAGGCGGATCTGGTGCCGGTGGGTATTGACCAGATGCAGCATCTGGAGATCACAAGGGACATTGCCCAGAGGTTCAACAGTACCTACGGGGATGTATTCACTCTGCCGGAAGCGTATATCGGCAAGGTGGGGGCGAAGATCATGAGCCTCCAGGAGCCGTCTAAGAAGATGTCCAAGTCTGATGAAAATCCCAATGGGAGCATCTATCTGATGGACGACAAAGACACCATTATGAGGAAATGCAAGAGGGCCGTCACGGATTCTGTGGGCATCATCCGCTATACCGACGAACAGCCGGGGTTGAAGAATCTGATCGACATTTACTGTGCATGTACGGGAAAGACGCCGGATGAGGTGATGAAGGAATTTGACGGAAAGGGCTATGGAGAATTTAAGCCTGCCGTGGGAGAAGCCGTTGCGGCGATCCTCATGCCCCTTCAGGAGGAGCAGGCCAGACTGACGGCCGATAAAGCGTATATAGACGGGATTATTAAAGAAAATGCCGAAAAAGCCGCTTATTATGCCAATAAGACGCTTCGCAAGGTGCAAAGGAAGATTGGATTTCCGGACAGAATACGAAACTGAGAGAACATAATTATTAGAGTATAGGGAGGGCTGAGATATGAAGCTGGTGACATACCGATATAAAGAAAAGGAAGCGGTGGGGGTGGTATCCCCCTGCGGGAACTATGTATATCCGGTGAAAGACCTCGGATTTGCTTTTGATACGATGAATGAGCTCATCGACGGTCTGTCAGGCGAAGGGCTTTGCGGCCTTCAGAAAGCGGCGGAGGCCGGCACAGAGGCGGGGATACCGTTTGAACAAGTGGAGCTTTTGGCGCCGATCCCGGTCCCGAAGCAGGATATGATCTGCCTGGGGATTAATTATATGGCCCATGCGGAAGAGTCGGCCCGTTATAAAAAGGAGGCTTTTGGCGGGGAACGGCCATTTGCCGTATATTTTTCCAAGCGGATCGGAGAAGCTGTGAAGCCTTATGGAGAGATTGAAGGTCATTTTGATATCGTGGAACGTCTGGACTATGAAGCGGAGCTGGCCCTTATCATAGGAAAGGACGCAAAAAAAGTAGAGGAAAAGGACGCGGCCGGATATGTATTGGGTTACACAGTCATCAATGATGTCAGCGCCAGGGAAATCCAGACGCGGCATAAGCAGTGGTATTTCGGAAAAGGCCTGGATGGCTTCACGCCCATGGGCCCTTGGATCGTCACGGCGGATGAGCTCTCGTTTCCTCCGAAGCTGGGCATCCAGTCCAGGGTCAACGGAGAGCTTCGCCAGGACAGCAATACGGAGCTTTTGATCTTTGATATTCCCCATATCATCCATGAGCTGTCTCAGGGGATCACTTTGAAAGCGGGCACGATCATCGCGACTGGGACGCCGGCAGGAGTGGGAATGGGCTTTGACCCGCCCAAATTCTTAAAGGCGGGAGATGAGATCGCCTGCACCATTGAGGGCATCGGCACGATCAGGAATGTGGTGAAATAATGGCAGAGCTGCTGAGGGCGGCGGGCTGACAATACAAACGGCGGCAGGAGAGGACTCCTGCCGCCGTTTCATTTCATAGAGATGCTTATGTATTGCCGGAAAGCCTACTTTTTTGGTACGGCTTTCTGCAGAGCGGAGCTTATGGCCTCTGTGAGCGCCATAGAGGTGTACTGAGAACTCTGGTCATAGGAAAGGCCGGTCACTCCCTGGTTCGCGACTACCTGCTCTGCCAGGTTTTCCATGGCCGGAGCCATCAGAGGGTACATGGTGGCCACGGAATCCTCCAGGTTCACGAAACGGACGGATTTGATCTGATCAGAGTCCACCACTACCTCCACATCAATAGCCTGGTTGTTCAGTGACAAAGATGAGGTGTAGACGCCGGGAGTATATTGAGAAACGGTGGCGTTCGTCTCCGTTGTCTTATTTTTCGGCGCGAACATACAGACCAGAAGAATGATGAGAAGGATGCCCAGGGCAACGAAAATACCCGTGTAGATCAGCTCTTTTGTGCGTAATACAACTATTTTTGTTTTGGAACTCATAGACGGCTCCTCGATTTCCTTTGTACAGGATATGAGGAGGCGGACTGGAATATGACAGTTGTACCGAAAAGAGGGAAATGGTATAATAGGTATCACTCAGCGAAACAATACAGAGGAAAACAGATAAGGGATTTGGAAAGGAACATATTTTGAAGGAACAGGAAAAAATACAGGAATCAGTCAATATAGAGCTCGAATGGGAAGAGCGGGAATGGGGTGAAGATGAGTTTCCGAAGGGAGCCGCCCCCGAAAAATTCTTCCGGGACAGCAAGGAGTTCGCCAATCTGATGATGATGTACAAATGCGCGATCCGTGAAGTGCGGACGAAGCTGGAGGTGCTGGACGATGAATTTTCCGTCCGGTATAAGAGAAATCCGATTTCTTCCATTCAGACCAGAGTGAAAAAGCCGATCAGTATTTTCCGGAAGCTTAAAAAGTACGGCCTGGAGCTGACTCCGGAAAATATCCTGAAGGGGCTTCATGACGTGGCGGGCGTGAGGGTGGTCTGCGCGTTCATAGACGATATTTATATGGTCGCCGCCCTCCTGGCGAACCAGGACGACATCACAGTCCTTCAAGTGAAGGACTACATTAAGGAACCGAAAGCAAACGGCTACAGAAGCTACCATATGATCGTGGAAATCCCGGTATTCTTTTCCAGAGGAAAGACACCGATGAAGGTCGAGATCCAGATACGGACCATTGCCATGGACTTTTGGGCCAGCCTGGAGCACCAGCTGCGGTATAAAAAGGATATCGAGGACGTGGAAGGACACGAAGAGATCAGCGGGAGGCTGCTGGAATGTGCCGATACCATCTCGGATACGGACAGGAAGATGCAGGAGATCAAGCGGATGATCGGAGAGTTCAACGATTTGTCATGACGGATGCCGGGGATACGTCTGAGGCTTCAGAAAGAGGGATGATATGTCACTTCAGTTTATTTTGGGGGGAGCGGGCACCGGAAAATCTTACTATATGAATCACGCTCTTGTGAAAGAGGCGTCAGCGCATCCGGAGAGGCGGTTCCTTGCCATCGTGCCGGAGCAGTTCACGATGGAGACCCAGAAAGAACTGGTGGACATCCATCCGGGGCACAGCATCTTTAATATAGACATTTTGAGTTTTGAGCGCCTGGCCTACCGGGTCTTCGAGGAGCTTTCCTGCGTGCCTCACGCCGTGCTGGACGATATGGGAAAAAGCATGGTGCTCCGGAAAGCGTGCGCCGGAGTGGAGAAGGAGCTGGAAGTCTATCGGGGACACCTGGACAGAGCAGGATTCATCGATCAGTTGAAATCTGTGATGTCCGAGTTTGGTCAGTACCGGATAGGAGAAGAAGAGCTGAAAAGACTGACTGCGAGTACAGAAAACAAGCCTCTTCTGCACAGAAAGCTGGAAGATCTGCAGGTGCTGTTCGGCGCGTTCCGCGCTTCCATGGAAGAGGGGACCATAACGGCCGAGGAACTGCTGGCGGCGCTGTGCCGGGTGCTTCCCCGTTCGGAAAAAGTGAGGGACAGTGTGATAGCTCTGGACGGCTTTACGGGCTTTACTCCCGCGCAGTATGAGGTGCTGGCTCTCCTTCTCCGCCAGG
Source organism: Lachnospiraceae bacterium (assembly GCA_902363445.1). GTDB lineage: Bacteria > Bacillota > Clostridia > Lachnospirales > Lachnospiraceae > Lientehia. The sequence goes on along the minus strand of CABJAB010000006.1, from coordinate 189,620 downwards.
GGCGGAGGGTCATGGTGGCTGTGACGATAGATGTGGATGCGGATCCCTATGGGGAAAAGAAAAATCACGATATCTTTTCTCTGAGCCGAAAGACCATCGGGACCCTCAGCCGTATGGCAGAAGAGCTCCGCGCCGGACGGGACGAGGATGTTCTCATGGAAAAAAGACAGCCCCAAAGATTCCGGGAATCGGAAGAGCTCATGTTCCTGTCGGAGCAGATTCTCCGCTATCCCTGCCGCGTGTGGAAGGGCGTTCCGGAGGATATCATTTTGTCCAGAGCGAAAACGCCGGTGGAAGAGGCGCGGACGATGGCGCAGAGGATATCGGTCCTGGTGAGGGAGGAAGGGTTCCGCTACCGGGATGTCGCCGTAGTCTGCGGGGATATGGCAGGCTATAGGCCGATTTTAGAGCAGGCCATGAAAGAAGCGGGAATTCCCTGCTTTCTGGATGATAAAAGAAGCCTGCTCACCAACCCTTTGGTGGAATATATGCGGGCGGCCCTGGAGATCGTGGAGAAAGACTTTTCCTATGAAAGTGTTTTCCGTTATCTTAAATGCGGGTTTCTTCCGGTGGAGGAAGACGTCCTGTACGAAATGGAGAATTATGTACTGGCCCTTGGAATCCGTGGGCATAAACGATGGAGCGGTCCATGGGAGAGGATATACCGGGGCGGCGAGCATGTGAATCTGGAGGCGCTAAACCGGGCCAGAGAAGCTGTGGCCGGTCCCCTTCTCACCCTCCGGGAAGCGTTTAAGCAAAAAGGAGCGTCTGTCCGCCAGATGACAGAGGCGTTGTTTTTATGGATGGAAGGACAGGAAGCGGAGTCTGCTCTGAGGCAGATGGCGGAGGCGTTTGAGGAGGCGGGGGAATACAGCCTCGCAAAGGAGTATGAACAGGCCTATGAACTGCTTTTGGGATTGTTTGACCGAATCGTCGGTCTGCTGGGAGATGAGGTCCTCTCTGTCAGGACGTATAATGATGTGCTGGACGCCGGCTGCAGAGAAATACGGGTGGGCGTGATTCCGGCGGCCATCGACAGAGTCCTGGTGGGAGATGTGGAGCGGAGCAGACTGAAAGATATCAAGGCGCTGTTTTTTATCGGAGTGAATGACGGAAATGTACCGTCGCCCGGAAAGTCGGGCGGGCTGTTGTCGGAGCTGGACCGGGAGGAGCTGAAGGCTTATGTGGAACTCACTCCCACAAGGCGTGAGAGCAGTTTGATGGATAAATTTTATTTCTATCTCACGGTGACAAAACCGTCAAGGAAGCTTTATATCTCCTATGCGGCCGCGGATGAAGCGGGCGGGGGTAAGAGCCCTTCGTCATATATCGCCTTTCTCTGCAGGGTGTTTCCGGAGCTGGAGGCAGAGACAGGGACGGAGAGGGATCCCTCCTATATCCTCACCCCGTCTTTGGCCATGAAGATGCTGGCGGAAGGGATGGAGGAATATCGGAATGGGAAGACATCGAAGACCTGGGCCGCTCTGTATGACTGTCTGTACGCGGAGGAAGAGAACCGGCATCTGCTGAAGCGGATGGCGGATGCCGCCTTTTATACTTATGGAGGAGACCGGATATCCAGAGCTGTGGCCAGGGTGCTTTATGGAGAGCCCCTGTATGGAAGCGTGACCAGGCTGGAGACGTATGCGGTCTGCGCGTACGCCCAGTTCCTGACATATGGGCTGAATCTGGTGAAGCGGAAGGAATTTGAGTTTGCAGCCCTGGACATGGGCAACGTGTTTCACCGTGCCGTTGAGCTGTGCTTCAAGAAAGCGGAGGAAAGAGGTGTCTCCATCGCATCTGCTGACGACGGAGAACGGCATGAGCTGGTGGAAGCGGCGATGGAAGAGGCGGCCGATTCCCTGGGGAGCGACATTCTGAAAAGCTCTTCCAGAAATCATTATCTGTACGATCGGATGAAGAAGATCACGGAAAAGACGATATGGGCTTTGGGAGAGCAGCTGGCTGCGGGAAGCTTTGAACCGGCCGCTTTTGAGCTGAGCTTTGCGCCGGGGGAAAATTCGGCCATGAGGATCACTCTTTCAGAAGGCGGGAGTATGCAGCTGAAGGGAAAGATTGACAGGATCGATCTGTTTGAAGACGAAGAGCATGTCTATGTGAAGATCGTGGACTACAAATCCGGCGGCACGGATTTTGATCTGAATGCCGTATACCATGGCCTGCAGCTGCAGCTGGTCGTCTATCTGGACGCGGTGATGAGACGGGAGCAGGAAAAGCGTCCGGGAAAGGAAATCGTCCCGGCGGGCATGTTTTACTATCAGATCCAGGATCCGGTGCTGGAGCGGGAATCCGCGGGGGCGAGTCCGGAGGACGCGGTTCTGGAAGCACTGCGTCCCAAGGGGCTTTTCAATGGCGACGAACAGGTCGTCTCCCTGTTCCAGCAGGAGGGCGGAGAAAATGGAACGTCCAAATGGATCCCGGCGGTCATGAAGGACGGAAGCCTGGTGAAGGGGAAGTCCGCGGCCGCCTCGAAGGAGCAGTTCTTTCATTTGAGGAACTTTGTAAGCGGCAGAATGAAGGAGTTCGGAACTGCCATCGCCGGAGGAGATGTTTCTGCGGCGCCTTATAAACGCCGGGACAGGACGGGATGCGATTATTGTGATTTCCGGTCTGTCTGCGGTTTTGACAAAAAGACGGCGGGCTATGATTATAAACGGCTGGCAGAACGGAAGCCGGAGGAAATCTGGAAAGAAATGGCCGAGAAGGACGAAAGCGGCGGGAAGGGCAGGTGATTCAGTTGGCTGTGGAATGGACAAATGAGCAGAAACAGATAATCGGGCTGCGGGACCGCAACATTCTGGTGGCGGCCGCGGCGGGCAGCGGAAAGACCGCGGTGCTGGTGGAGAGGATCCTGTCCATGATCACCGATGAGGATCATCCTGTGGATATAGACAGGCTGCTGGTGGTGACCTTTACCAATGCCGCGGCGGGCCAGATGAAGGAGCGTATCGCAAGGCGGCTTTCCGGCCGGCTGGAAGAAGAACCGGATGACCGGAACCTGAAACGCCAGGAGGACCTGCTTCCCCATGCCAAGATCATGACCATTGACAGCTTCTGTCTTTATGTGGTGCGTAATTATTTCAGCAGCCTGGACCTGGACCCGGATTTTCGAATCGGGGATGAAGGAGAACTGAAGCTGCTCCGCGAGGATGTCATGAAGGTCCTGCTGGAGAGGAAGTATGAGGAAGCCGCTCCGGAATTCTTTCAGTTCGTGGAAAGCTATGCCGAGGGGAAGGGAGACGGAGGGATACCGGAATATATCGAGAAGCTGTATCAGTTTGCGTCTGCTTATCCGAATCCGGACAGACAGCTGAAACAGTGGAAGGATCAGCTGGAGGCCGGCTCCGCGGAAGCTGTCCGGTCCGCGGGGTGGATGGAGTGTCTCATGGATGAAATCCATCTGGAGGCGGAGGAACTGGCCGCCCGTTATACGGCGGCGCGGGAGGCCTGCCTGGAACCGGGAGGCCCGTATTATTATGAGGATATGTTCCGGTCGGACGAACAGATTGTCATGGGCTTGCTGTCTGCCCGGACTTATGAGGAAGCGGCAGAAATCTTGTCGGGGTTAAAAACAGCGTTTGTTCGTAAGCCTTCCAAAAGGGATCCGGCGGTGGACGATGAAAAGAAAGCGTTTTTGTCCGCCCTCCGGGATGAAATGAAAAAGGCCCTGCAGGACATGGCGAAGCAATATTACCTGGGGGATATGGAACAGGTGCTTTCCGATATCAGGGGATGCGGCGGACCGCTCTGCGAGCTGGTGGATCTGGCGGCGGAGTTCGGGCAAGATTATTCCGCGGCCAAACGGGAAAAGAATCTGGTGGATTTTGGGGATATTGAGCATTTTGCTTTAAAGGTCCTGACGGAGGAAGGCCCGGACGGGAAATTTCTCCCTACGGAAGCAGCAGAGGAGATGAGCAAGAGCTTCTATGAGATCATGATCGACGAATATCAGGACAGCAACCGGATCCAGGAGGAGATTCTGCACAGCGTATCCAGGGAAAGGGACGGGCATCCCAATATCTTCATGGTGGGCGATGTAAAGCAGAGCATTTATAAATTCCGGCAGGCGAGACCGGAGCTTTTCATGGAAAAATATGAAGCCTATACGACAGAAGACAGCCTGTATCAGAAGATAGATCTCCATCGGAACTTCCGCAGCAGGGAAGAAGTGCTCAGTACCGTCAACTTCTTTTTCAGCCAACTGATGGAAAAGAAGCTGGGGGGGATCACATATGACGAGGATGCGGCCCTCGTTCCGGGACGCGGATTTCCGGAAGGGGCTGAAGAACCGGCGGGGGAAAGCCGCAAGACGGAGATCATTTTCCTAGATTCCGGGAAGGACCGGGATAAGGAAGCCGACGCGAAGCTTGCGGAATACCAGGCGAAGGAGCTGGAAGCAAAGGCAGTCGCCAAACGCATTCGGGAACTGACGGACCCGGTCTCAGGATATAAGGTTTACGACGGCCAAATAGAAGGATACCGGACGGCCAGATATGGAGACATTGTGATTCTTCTGAGGACAGTCACCGGTTGGGCGGAGGTCTTTGTAGACAGCCTTATGGAAGCCGGAATCCCTGCCTGCGCTCAGTCCAGGACCGGATATTTTACAGCCAGGGAAGTGCAGTGTGTGCTTCATCTGCTGCGGGTGATCGACAATCCCATGCAGGACATTCCCATGGCCTCGGTGATGAAATCTCCCATGGGAGGCTTCACATCGGAGGAGCTTGCGCTGATAACCGCCGATTTTCGCGCAGATATCGCGCCTAAGGAAACGAGAGGGCTTTATGGAGCCGTGAAACGGTGCCTTGATGAAACGGGAGCAGAGGAACACGGCGGAAGCTATGCCATGGTATCGGAGGAGCTTCGAGGAAAGGTGCGACGATTTTATAATATGATCCGTGATTTCCGGGAAAAAGCCGTGTATATGAGGCTTCACCAGCTGCTTCGCTATATTCTGGAAAAGACCGAATACGAATATGTCCTGGCGGCTTCGCCGGGAGGCCGGCTGAGGCTGGCAAATATAGAGATGCTTATAAAACGGGCGGTCGACTACGAGAACACCAGTTATCAGGGGGTATTTCAATTTGTCCGCTATATTGAAAACCTGCAGAAATATTCGGTGGATTTCGGAGAAGCTTCCCTGGCCGGTGAGCAGGAGGATACGGTGCGTATCACCAGTATTCATAAAAGCAAGGGGCTGGAGTATCCCATTGTGATCCTGGCCGGAGCGGGCAAGCTGTTCAACCAGGGAGATGCGAGAGGAAAAATACTGCTCCATCCGGATCTGGGAATCGCGGCGGATTATATCGATACGGAAAGAAGGCTGAAGGCAGCCACCCTTCCGAAGAAGGTTTTTCAGAGGCAGCTGCGCCTGGAGAACCTGGGCGAGGAGCTCCGCGTACTGTATGTGGCGCTCACAAGGGCGGAAGAGAAACTGATCATCACAGGGACGGACCGCTATCTGGAGACGAAGCTCACAAAATGGAACAGTCTCCGCCTGGGGAAGGGAAGAGAACTGCCTTACCAGGAAGTCTCAAGAGCGTCTTCTTATCTCGACTGGATGCTCATGGCGCTGGTGAGGAGCCGCGTTTACGGAGAGGTCCTTTCCGAACGGGGGATTACCCCCCCGGTATTTCATCCGGTCTACGGAGAAGAAATACCGGCGGCGGTGCATGTGGAGAATGTAGAGGCGCTGGTGTACCACGAGGTCGAGAAACAGGCCTCAGGAGAGCTTCTCAAGGAAAGGCTGACGGATTGGGACGGGCTTCCGGATGAAGAAGGAAAAGTTCTTTCAGGGCAGATAGCGGATCAATTGTCTTATGTGTATCCATATTTGGCGGCCGTATCGGCGCCGAGAAAATTCACGGTCTCCCAGCTGAAAGAGATGGGCATGACAGAAGGGGAAGAAGAGGCGATCCGCCTTATGGAGGATCAAGACAGAGACGCGGACAGAAAACGCCCGGCCTTTTTGGAAAAAGAGGAAGAACTGTCGGGAGCGGCCAGGGGCATCGCCTACCACCGGGTGCTTGAGCTCCTCCCCATGACTACAGAGGCTAAAAAGGAAAGTGTGGAGGAAGCAGTCAGGATTCTGGAAAAACAGGGGCTTTTGCCTTCTGGAACGGGAGAACGGCTGAATCTGGAGAGAATCACAAAATTTCTGGATTCTCCCCTGGGACACAGGATGGCAGAAGGAGAACGTCTTGGGACACTCAGGAAAGAGCAGCAGTTCGTCATGGGAATGCCGGCGGCCAGGATCCGTCCTGAGTATGGGAAAGCCGGGCTGTCAGAGGAGAGGATGCTCATTCAGGGAATCATCGACGCCTGGTTTGAAGAAGAAGACGGGTTAGTCCTGGTGGACTATAAGACGGACAAAGTGGATAAGATGGAAGGAGAGGCCGGCGTGAGGCGTTTCCTGGAACGGTACCGGACGCAGGTGGATTATTATCAGGAAGCGTTGGAACAGAACACCGGAAAACGGGTGAAAGAAAGATATCTGTATTCTTTTTCCCTGGAACGGGCGATCCCGCTCTGACGGGCGGCAGGCGATCACATAAAAGACGTGGAAAACACGGACGGAGGAAATGTATATGAATTCAGGAATTCTGATACCGCAGAGCTCAGTTCTCTGTATGGCGGTCTCACTGGCGGGGATGGTATTGGCGCCTGTTCTTGCAGTGGTATTTTTGAAAAAGAGGACGGGACAGAAGCTGTATCCGCTGTTGGTAGGAGCGCTGACTTTCTTTGTATTTGTCCGTTTTCTGGAGAACATCCTGCATCAGGTGGTGCTGGGAGTGCCGGGCGCGGGAGATCTGATCTTGAATAACGGGTGGGTCTATGCGGTATACGGCGGTCTGGCGGCTGGTATATTTGAGGAGATCGGACGCTTTGTGGCTTTCAAAAAGCTGCTGAAAAATGAGAGAGGGAAGAGAGTATCCCTTATGTACGGTTTGGGACATGGAGGAATCGAGACTCTTCTGGTGGCGCTCAGTCTGGTGAGCACCATGACACTGGCGTTTGCAGTCAATAAAATGGGGCTAGACGCATATATCGCGACGATTCCCGCCGCGTCTGCCGATACTGTGCGGAACGCCGCGGAATCCATCGCGTCGCAGCCGGCCTGGATCTATCTGCTGTCCTTTCTGGAAAGACTGGTCGCCATGGGGCTTCATCTGAGCCTTTCGGTATTGGTTTACGGCGCCGCCCGGTGCGGAAAAAAATGGCTGCTTCCGGCGGCGATCGGAATCCACGCTTTCAGCGACATGTTCGCGGGACTTTACCAGAAGGGGATACTGACCAACGTATTTTTAACAGAATTCCTGATTCTGGCGGTCATGGTGATAACGGCTGTGTTTGCCAGAAAATTATATCTGGAATATCCCGATGAAAAAGAGGAGACGGCGGATAATTCAGAGAGGATACAGCAGTAGAGAAGAACAGAATAGAAAAGGAGAGATTGACTATGAGGACGTTTGAAAAATCAAAAAAGCTTGACAATGTCTGTTACGATGTGCGGGGACCGGTGGTCGACGAGGCTAACCGGATGATCGCCGAGAATATCGATATTTTGAAGCTGAATATCGGAAATCCGGCTCCTTTTGGATTCCAGGCGCCGGATGAGGTCATCCATGATATGCAGACCAGACTGCGGGAGGCACAGGGCTATTCCGATTCGAAGGGGGTCTTCGGCGCCAGAAAGGCCATTATGCAGTACTGCAGGATAAAGAAGATCCCCAATGTGACCATGGAGGACATCTATGTGGGAAACGGCGTCAGTGAGCTGATCACCATGTCCATGCAGGGGCTTTTGGATGACGGGGATGAGATCCTGATTCCCTCTCCGGACTATCCTCTTTGGACGGCGGCCGCCAATCTGGCCGGCGGCCGGCCGGTGCATTATATCTGCGATGAATCGGCGGACTGGTACCCGGATCTGGATGATATGGAAAAGAAGATCACGGACCGGACGAAGGGGCTTGTGATCATCAATCCCAATAATCCCACCGGCGCTCTGTATCCCAAAGAGCTTTTGGAACGGATCGTGGAGATCGCCAGGCGTCATGAATTGATCTTGTTTGCCGACGAGATCTATGACCGCCTTGTGATGGATGGAGAGACACATGTTTCGATCGCGTCACTGGCGCCGGATCTGATGTGCGTGACCTTCAACGGCCTTTCCAAATCCCACCGGATCGCGGGATTCCGGAGCGGCTGGATGACGCTCAGCGGAGATAAGAAAAGAGCCAAAGGATATATCGAGGGGCTGAACATGCTGTCCTCCATGAGGCTCTGCGCCAATGTTCCGGCACAGATGGTAGTACAGACAGCCCTCGGAGGCTACCAGCAGGAAAATGTGGATGAGCTTTTACTGCCGGGAGGACGGATTTATGAGCAGAGGGAGTTTATATACAATGCGCTCAACGATATTCCCGGCATAACGGCAGTGAAGCCCAAGGCGGCGTTTTATATTTTCCCCAAAATAGACGTGAAGAAATTCAATATTCACGACGACGAGCAGTTCGTGCTAGATTTCCTGCGTTCTGAAAAGGTGCTTTTGGTGCACGGAGGCGGATTCAACTGGAAGGAGCCAGATCATTTCCGCGTGGTATACCTTCCCAGGGTCGAGGAGCTCAGGAGCGCCGCCGGCCGGCTGGCAAGGTTTTTGTCTGAATACCGCCAGCCGTAAGTGAATCCGGAGCCACATCCGACAATTCTTTACTTTTTTTTCGGAAATCTTCAGATTTGATTCATGTTTGCACAAGAATTCTTATGTATACTAAGATAAGAGTTTGGATGAAAAAGCAAAGGAGACGCTCATGAATCAAATGACCACGGGAAAAGAGCCTCCCAGGTGGCAGAATACGGGGGAACGATACACAGCGGGAAAGAAAAGCTCCGGCAAAGAAAGAGGCGGGAGCGGAAGAAGAGCCGATACAGGGACGTATAAGGTATCGGGCCGGAGACCGGCAGGCCGCCTTGACACTTCCAGGCTGGAAGAAAAAAAGCGCATGAGAAGAAATCAAAGGATAAGAAAACGAATCGGGCTTGTCTTCGGAGCTTTCGTCCTTTGTACCGGTTCTTTCCTCGCGGGAAGGCTGACGGCGCCGGCTGGGAGCAAAACACTGGGAAGGACGGATGATTCATTGCCCGGAGAGTCGGGAATGTCACGGAGCGGGTTTATGTCTACGGCGAGCGAACAGGATTCGGAGATGAGTGACGAGGAAAAAAGGGCCTATGTGCTGGATCACCCGGAAGAGTATCCGGAATATCTGGTGTCTTTAATGGAAAGCTCCCCGGAAGCATTGGATTTCGTCTATTCTTATCCGGAAGAAAAGAATAAAGAGGCGGTCATTGATCTGTCAGGAGAATTGGCCGAAGGGGAGATTCCTCTTTTCATCCAGTGGGACAAGCGGTGGGGATACTGGAAATATGGAGACGACCTTCTGGCCCTCAGCGGATGCGGCCCCACCTGTCTGTCTATGGTTTATGTGGGATTGACGGGAGACACGGCTATGAATCCGAAGGTAATGGCTGCGTACAGCGAAAGTAACGGTTTTTATCTGGAAAACGTAGGCACCAGCTGGGAGCTGATGGGAACCGGCGCAGAAGAACTGGGACTCCAGTCGAATACGATTTCATTGAGCAAGGAGGCGGTATTCAGAGAGCTGGATGCGGGGCGTCCGCTGATCTGCAGCATGCGGCCGGGGGATTTTACGGCGAACGGGCACTTTATCGTTATATATGGACGGGAGGGAGATGAGCTCCTGGTCCATGATCCCAATAGCCCAAAGCGGAGCGGAATGAAATGGTCCTATTCAGATTTGGAATATCAGATAAAGAATATCTGGTCCTATTCTGTCAGAAGTAAAGACCGGAAGATTGAAGAGAAGTTTTCACAGATATGACCTGCGCGGCCGGAAGGATTCAGTCCTTCCGGCCGTTATTGTGTCTTTCTGAGAAAACGCGGCATATAATTTATTATTAGTTGTTGACAAACAATATTATATGATATATAGTATTAATCAAGAAACAATATTATATATTACAGATAAGGAGTTGGTCGCATGGTATTTAATACAGGTGCCGCTCTCCTGGATGCCATTGTGCTGGCAGTCGTCTCCAGAGACCAGGACGGGACTTATGGGTATAAGATCACCCAGGAAGTCCGGGAAGCCATTGACATATCGGAGTCAACGCTGTATCCGGTGCTCAGGAGGCTTCAAAAGGATGAGTGCCTGGAGGTCTATGACAAGGAATACGGGGGCAGGAATCGAAGATATTATAAAGTGACATCGAAGGGAGATGCCCAGCTCAATCTCTATAAAGGGGAATGGCGGCAATATTCCAGCAAAATATCAATGATCCTTCAGGAGGTGTGAATATGAACAGGGCAGAATATATGAAGGAGCTGGCATATCTTTTACAGGACGTACCGGATGAGGAAAAGGAAGAAGCCCTTCAATATTATGAGGATTATTTTGACGATGCCGGAGTGGAAAACGAAGCTCAGGTGATTTCAGAGCTTGGCCGGCCGGAAAAGATAGCCGCGATCATCCGGGAGGGAGCGCGGAACGGATACGAAAATCAGGATGCGGAATACACGGAAGCCGGTTATCGGAATGAGCGCTACCGCAGTCCCCAATATGAAGTGGTGCCGCCGGAGCACTGCAGAAAAGACACGATAGAAGATAAAAATGACAGCCGGGAAGAAAGCGTTTATTCTCAGCAGGAGGATTATCAGGACGCCTCTTATCGGTATATGGAAGAAGAAAAGACTGATCAGGGTGAGGATACATGGCGGGAAAGTTTTCAGGAGCATGAAAACGATACGTATCATCAGACCTACAGGGAAGAACGGCAGGACAGACGCCCGGTCAGGCGCCGTTTCAGCGTGCTGATGTGGATTCTCATGATATTAGGGCTTTTGATGATATCACCGTTCCTGATCGGTGGAGCCGGCGTGGCGTTCGGAGCTGCCGCAGTGGTCGTCTGCGGCGTCGGCGGAGTGGCTCTGGCAGTGATCCTGGTCGCGGCCGTGCTTCTGGTAGTGAGCGTGATACTGATCGGTGTAGGAATCGCGAAGCTTTTGATCTATCCGATCGCGGGAATCATGATATGCGGCGCGGGACTGGTGCTGTTGTCGATAGGGATGTTTTTTACATGGCTGTCCGTTCTGTTCTGCGGAAAAGCGGTGCCCGGCATTAGTATGTCTGTGGATCTGTGGGATATCTTTTCTGGTCGGCGTTCTCATGATGTCCGTCAGCTGGGCCATGGGCTTCCGGGGATATCATCCGCATGACCGATATGACTGGGAACTGGTGGAGAGGAATCAGATCATAGAAGGCGATATCCGGAATGTTTGTCTCAAAGTGAAGGCGGGCAGCATTATCGTAGAGGAAGGCGATGCCTTTGCGATCACTGCGTCGACGGCCGGAGAACATTTTAAAAGTACCGTCGAAAACGGCACCTGGACGCTGGAGGAGGCGGAAAAGCACGAAAACGGCACCTCCATTGGCGGATTTTATGTCAACGATGACGGTGTCTATCTGAAATCCACCCTGGGTGAAGTCCATATTACGATTCCAAGGGGGGTCCGTCTGGAGCATGTGGAAATAGACGTGCAGGCCGGCGCGGTGGAGATTGAACGGATTTCCTGTGAGACGATGGATATCGATGTTCAGGCAGGATCTGTGGACTTTGCGGCAGACGTGTCGAAGGAGATCTCCGCGGAATGTCAGGCCGGCGGCGTGAGCGGGTTCCTGGACGGGAGAGATGAAGATTTTAATCTGAGCATTGACTGCAACCTGGGAAGCGTTACGGTGGGAACCTATGAGTGCGGCGGCGTATTCAACCGGGATAATGTATCCTATGGCGCGGAAAAGAAGATGTCGCTTTCCTGTGACGCTGGAAGCATTGAGTTTGCTTTTACTGAAAATGATTGAGTTCATAGCAAATTTGAAGTAGAATGGGTGAGAAGCCCAAAGTATGCTTATAGGAGGAATAGAGCATGGAACCAAAAAGATTATACCGTTCTGTAAGAGACAGGATGCTGCTGGGCGTATGCGGCGGTATCGGGGAGTATTTCGGCGTTGACGCTACGATCATCCGTGTGGTTTGGGCGCTTTTCGGCTGTACGGGCGCCGGTATCCTGGCGTATTTTATAGCGGCTGTGATCATGCCGCAGAATCCGGAAAATTAGTATAGGAAGGCCTGAATATTTTTTTGAAAAACGGCGATGCTCTAAGTAGCCCTGGAGGACAGGGGGAAAGGAGCATTGTTTTTATGGGAAAGAAAAAAGATAAGCCGATCGACTTGGAAAACCTGACGCCGGAAGAGAAATTAAAGCTGGAGATCGCCGATGAGATCGGCGTTTATCAGAAGGTGTTAGACGGAGGCTGGAGATGTCTTTCAGCGAAAGAATCCGGACGTATCGGGGGTCTGATGACGAAGAAAAAAAGAGAGCTGAGTAAATCCTGAAACTTCTTAATCTTTTCTAAAATCCGAAGGGAGAGACTGGAAAGTTAGGGAAGAATATGGTACTATGGATACCGAGAGAACTGCCGGGAAGCCGGCGGGAGGGAGATGTCCATGAACATATTGTTTTTCCTGACTCCCAAAAGTGATGTGGAATTTGTGTATGAAGACTATACTCTTCGGCAGACCATTGAAAAGATGGAGTACCATCGATTTTCCGAGGTGCCGGTCGTCAGCCGGGACGGCAGATACGCAGGCACTATTACGGAGGGAGATTTGCTCTGGTATGTGAAGGAGGACTGGGACCTGAACATACGTGAGGCAGAGAATGTCCGCATTATGAACATCAGGCGGAAAAAGAAGACCGCGGCCGTGTCCGTAAATGCGAAAATGGAGGACCTGATGGAAAAGGTCATGAATCAGAATTTCGTTCCGGTGGTGGACGATAATGATATCTTTATCGGGATCGTAAAACGGAAGGATATCATCCATTATTGTTATGAACATATGGTTAAATGTGAATAGTCCCCGGAGGACAGGGGATACGGGGGATTTTCCCGGCGGCGGAGCGGCATCGTTTTTGATGCCGCTCCGTTGTTTGCGCGGATAAGACCAGGAGAAAAATCGATTGTCAAAGAGGCGTTTATCTGTTAAGATTTTAGCGGCGATGTAAAAATACAAAATACTTTTTGGAATCATATTTAATAAGTTTCAATCAAATTCTAGTTAGACATCGGCAGAAGTTCCGGACCGTCACGATTTCGGCTCGCTGGCGATGCCCTGCCTGCCGCACTGTACTGGACAAATTTCATTTCTTAGATTCCAGAAAAGAATCGGATATCCACACGGCCCGCACGCCTAAAGGCTGCGGGCCGCGGTGGACCGCCCCTATGGCTTTTAAAACGAATGAGAGCTTATTTCGGCGCGGAAGAAAGAGCAAGAGGAATAATCCGATTCCATCGTAAGGTGAGCGCCGTCAGGGCGTTAGCAGGATCTTCCCGGCCGCAGGGAGGTAAAAACCGAATCTCATGCAGGTTTTTATTGGAATCTGACATGGAAAAATATTGATTTATCCATGTCAGTTGGAAAGAACCGACTGGAGGCCGTAAAGATCCTGGTTACGTCTGCCAGCGAGCCGCCTGGATGGAATCGGATTTCCTCTTGACTTATGAATCAGACAAAAAAACTTGTTTAAAAGGTATTCAAAGGTATGATTTAGTGAATTCGGCCATATTTGGATGGCAGTTTGGCAATGAGAATGGAAATGGGGTAGAGTTATGAAAAAGAAAAAAGAGGAGATTCCGGGGAGAGACGCGTTCCGCAGCAGGATGGGTTTTATCGTGGCCTGTGTCGGCTCTGCGGTGGGAATGGGAAATATCTGGATGTTCCCATACCGGACAGGAAAATTTGGCGGAGCGGCTTTTCTGATTCCGTATTTTATTTTTGTAGTGTTATTGGGCTTTTCCGGCGTGATCGGTGAAATGGCTTTCGGCCGTTCCATGGGGACAGGCCCCGCGGGGGCCTTTGAAAAGGCCATGAAGCTGCGGGGGAAAAGGGGAGGAAAGCTGATTGGCTTGATTCCTGTAATCGGTTCCCTGGGAATCGCCATCGGATATTCGGTAGTAGTAGGCTGGTTTTTAAAATATCTGTGCGGAGCTGTGGCCGGAAACCTGGGGAAAATTGGGGACATGGGAGCGTACTTTGGCGCCCTGGCCGGAAATTTCGGCAGCATTGGATGGCATATGCTGGGGCTTGCCATTACCTTTGCTATCATGTTGTTTGGCGTATCCAGAGGAATTGAAAAAATGAACAAGGTCATGATGCCGGCCTTCTTTGTGTTTTTTGTGATTCTTCTGGTTCGCGTTTTTACACTTGAGGGCGCCTCGGAGGGCTACCGCTATCTGTTCATTCCAAGATGGGAATCACTGGCGGATGTGAAGACATGGGTCTACGCCCTGGGGCAGGCCTTTTTCTCTCTGTCCCTGGCAGGCTCCGGGACAATAGTCTATGGAAGTTATCTGAAAAAGGATGCGGACGTGGTGAGCTGCGGCAGGAATGTGGCGATATTTGATACCTGTGCCGCGCTGCTGGCGGGAATGGTGGTGATTCCGGCGGTCTTTGCCTTCGGGCTGGATGTCTCCGCCGGGCCGCCGCTCATGTTCATCACCCTGCCCGCCGTGTTTCAGAAGATGCCCTTTGGATGGCTGTTTTCCGTAATCTTTTTTGTGGCGGTGCTGTTTGCGGCCATAACTTCCCTTATGAATCTGTTCGAGACTCCCATCGAAGCCCTTCAGGAGCAGTTCCGGATGTCCAGGAAGATGGCGGTGGGCATTGTGGCTTTTGTGGCTGCTGCGGTGGGCATTTTCATCGAGAGCGCCGACGCGGTGAGCAAGTGGATGGACGTGGTGTCCATTTATATTATTCCTCTCGGCGCCCTGCTGGCGGCGGTGATGTTCTTCTGGGTATGCCCGAAGGGATACGCGAGAGAACAGGTGCAGCTCGGCAGAAAGAAACAGCTGGGGCGCTGGTTTGAGCCGGTGACCAAGTATCTCTTTGTGGGACTGACGCTCGTGGTATATGTCCTGGGAATTTTATTCGGAGGGATTGGCTGAATAGAACCCCGCCGTTATGTTGACTTTTTTTGACGGAAATGGTAAGATGATACCGCATCGGTTTCAGGCCGGTGCGGCAGTTTTTCCTACGGATATGGTGGAATTGGCAGACACGCAGGATTTAGGTTCCTGTGCCGAAAGGCATGTGGGTTCAAGTCCCACTATCCGTATCAGATGAATGACGATATGAAGTTTGAACATTTCTGTGGGAATGTCATACTTCATATCGTTGTTTTTTATATTCTAGTCTTTTGTTGAGAAATAGAAAATCTTTTGGTAAAATTAATTATATTCTTTTAATGAATTAATCGTGTCTGAGGGAAGTAGACTGTCGGGAAATGTCTGCATATTTGATTTTGATAAAAAACGATAAGAAACAGTAAGGGTAGGTTGTGTAAGGAGGTAATTATGTTTTTTTTTGATGATCTATACCGTATTTCATCAATCCAACAAGCTTTTAAAAATGTTTGCTTAGATAAAATGCTTTCGGATGGATACTTTAATATGAGTGTATATATTTTAGGGAAAATAAAAAAAGAAGATATTCGCAGACGGCTCATACACATCAAGTCTAGATTTGCAGTATTATATGATGGAGCTTATCCTACAGAAGATACTGCATTAGAAATGTGGTGTCAGAAACTAGGCTATTATCAAGATAGGGATGATTTCAATTTATATAAACAAACATATGATGAATCAAGTGCGATAGTCAATTGGATTTATCAGGCGTTTAAAAATTCAGCGGCTAGAGAAAAATTTACAATGGATTTACACAATCATGTTGAAATGTTTCAAGATATTCGGCGAAATATCTGTTTTTCGCAAGGCGTCGTATACAATAAGGCTAAGGTTGAGATACATTTTCTTTCTTCACTTTCGGAAGTAAATGACTTGATATCATCTTTAACACTTAAAAAAGGACAGTTGTTTTTTCGTGGACATGCCAATCCAAACTATATTCTAGAACCATCAGTCATGAGATCAAAAAGCCTTGAACAAAATGAGAGCCGAATGTATCATGAGTTAATTATAAATTGTCCAGATGACTTTGATAAATGTCATACGCATTTGGAAAAATTAGTTGAAATGCAGCATTATGGGCTGCCTACCCGTTTATTAGATATTACCCGAAATCCGTTGGTTGCTCTCTACTTTGCATGTGAGAATCAAACCGAAACATATGGCGAGTTGGTATTGATCTCAGCGGATAATGACGAAATAAAATACCCTCAAAGCGATACAGTCTCTGTACTGGCGAGTTTACCCGTTTTTCCTTATGAAGTACAGAAAAAGTTCTGTAGATTAGCTGAGGATAAAACAATTGATAATGACAAATTTAATCTCGAGATTGAAAGGCTGGTTCACGAAATCCGTTTGGAGAAACCAGCATTTCAACCTGAAATAAACAAAAGTGATCTGTTAAATAATTACATTGTTTATGCTCTTAAAAATAATAAGCGTATAATAAAACAAGATGGTGCGTTTATTTTATGTGGTTTACGAAATTCTAGCCATTCATTGGAAGAGTTCAGGTACATGGATAACAAGAAGAAAGTGATTGTTCTGATATCTCATAAACGAAGACTACTGAAGCAATTAGAAGCCTTTTCAATCAATCGAGCGACTTTGTTTCCAGAAATAGAATGTGTATCCGAATATATAAAGGAAAAATACTCAAATGTGTAAGAACGCAATATTTTAAGGAATTTGATAAGCAACTGACATGAAATCTGAAAGCGAGGATGCACATGGAACCTGATTTTATCAACATAACTACAGAGAACCTTGCTGATGAGCATTTATGCTGCATAATCCGCAGCAAAAAGCCGCATCAAGGCATCGAGGCGAAGAGGCAATGGCTCTCAGAACGGCTGAAGGAAGGCCATGTTTTTAGAAAGCTAAATGAAACGGCTGTCGTTTTTATTGAATATGCTCCTCTTGAAACGGCATGGGTTCCCATAATAGGCGACAATTATTATTATCTGTACTGCTTATGGGTTTTAGGCGACCATAAGGGGAAAGGATATGGGAGATCTCTGATGGAATATTGTCTGGCGGACGCCAGGGAAAAGGGGAAATCCGGTGTCTGCATGCTAGGAGCACAAAAACAGAAGTCCTGGCTGTCCGACCAGGCGTTTGCGAAGAAGTTTGGATTCGAGGTTGTAGATACCACTGACTATGGATATAATCTGCTGGCGCTTTCATTTGACGGAACGCGGCCTAGCTTCTCGCAGCATGTTAAAAAACCGGAGATTGAAAATAAAGAACTGACGATTTACTATGATATGCAGTGCCCGTATATCTGCCAGAACATGGAAAGGGTAAAACGATATTGTGAACAGGACGGCGTCCCCGTGTCCTTCATACAAGTGGACACACTGCAGAAAGCGAAGGAACTGCCTTGTGTTTTTAATAACTGGGCTGTATTTTATAAAGGAAGGTTTGAGACGGTGAATTTATTAGACGCCGCCAGCTTAAAAAGGATACTCAAAAAGTAAATGAGCAATATTTTTTAGTTTAATATTTCCATTATACATCATGAAAAATCTAAACTTCCCCTAACATCGTTTGTGGTATACTGTCTGCGTTACTTGTGGAAGAGCATATGAAGTAAAATGGAGATTAAGATGAGAAAAATAAAGTCAAAGCCTATACTGGCGGTTATTCTGTCTCTTGTTCTTTTTTTATCCGGCTGCGGCGGGAAAATTGATAAAGGGGCGGAGACTAAAGAAAATACATCCGGTTCCGGGCCGGGTGCTGTGGCAGCAGCGCCTCAGGGAAATGAGATCCGCGATCGTTATACCATCGATCTGACTTTGGATACGGAACAGAAGTCTATAACGGGCAAAGTGAAGATTGAGGTAAATAATACCAGCGGCGATGAATGGGATCAGCTCGGCCTACGGGATTATATCCCTGCCATCTATAAAACACTGGAAGAGATGCTGGGAGAACGTCCCGCCGGCACGAGTGAGCTGATCCGGATCAAAAACCTTGATACGGGAAAGGAACTCAGCCACACTCGTGATGAAGAAGATGTTTCAATGGTTTATGCGAATCTGGACAATCCGTTGGTCCCCGGCGGGAAAATGCAGATCGAGATTGAATTCCAGGCAGATATTCCGGATGATTCCATTCGTTTTCGCTGGTCGGAGCCGGAGGAAGGAAAGCTTCTTTTTGAGCTGTCACAGTTTTACCCAGTCCTTGCTATTTATGAGAACGGCGCCTGGCAGCATGATCCGTTTATCTTTGACGGAGAATGCTTTTATTCAAAGGCCGCCGATTATATTGTCAATCTGACTGTACCTGACGGATATACGGTGATCGCTTCCGGACACGAAGAAAAGACGGGGACGAAAAACGGAATGAACACATGGAAAGTCATTGCCGAGAATATGCGCGATGTGGCGGTCACGGTCAGCAACTGCTTGAAGAAAATGAGCGGAACCGTTGACGGTGTTGAAGTAAACAGTTATTATTTCGACAACGCGGACGCCGAGGAGCAGGGACAGATCATGCTCCAGACGGGGCTTGAATCGATGGGGTTTTTTTCCCGGCTCTTTGGAAAATATCCATATGAGAGCCTGGACATTGTCATGACCAATGATTATCTCACCGGGATTGAATATCCAGCCTATGTCCGGGTCACTGATTACACCGGCATGGCGGGCGAGAGCGGCTCTGATGCGGATTTGGCGGTCAATGTTCAGGATACCACTTCTCATGAGGTTGCCCATCAGTGGTTCTATGCTGCGGTGGGGAACAATTCTTACCGCGAGGCGTGGCTGGATGAAAGCTTTGCTTCTTTTGGCGCCCTACTCTATCTGGGAGAGTTTGGCTCTGAGGAAGAAATGAAGGAACTTGTGGATCAGAACAGGAAAGATGCAGATTACTATAAAGGAACTTTTCTCAATGATTCCTATGAAGAGCTTGGACAAATGTATACGAGCTCTGTATATTTCCGGGGGCAGGTATTCCTGTATGACCTGATGCAGCTCATGGGAGAAAAAGCTTTTTATGACATGATGCAGGATTATTATTCGACTTTCGGTCTGAAAGAAGCGCATACACAGGACTTTGTGGATATGGTATACCGGCACGATGACAGCCGGGAGGTAAAGTCGCTGATGGAAGAGTACCTGCGGCTTGACTAGAAAAGCTGTGCAGACTGTTTAAAGAACACGGTATATGTGAGAGGAGAGACAGGCGTGAAACTGCTGCTGGTAGAAGACGAGGAATTGCTGTCACGGTCTATTGCGAAGGGTCTGCGAAAACGTGGTTATGCGGTAGATTGCGCCTATGACGGGGAAGAAGCGCTGGAACGGTACGGGCTCAATAATTATGACCTGATGATCCTGGACCTGAACCTGCCTAAGCTGGACGGAATGGAGGTACTGCGGAAGATACGGGAAAACGATCCTGATCTGCGGGTATTGATCCTCTCTGCCAGGAGCGGCGTATGTGATAAAATCACAGGGCTGGACGAAGGAAGCAATGACTATCTTACAAAGCCGTTTGATTTCGCGGAACTGGAGGCGCGGATTCGTTCTCTATTGCGGCAGGAGCTGCGGACAAGAGATGTCAATTTGGTTTGCGGCGGACTCAGGGCGGACACCGCGGCAAGAATGGTCTTTTGGAGGGAAGAACCGGTGGAGCTGACCAAGAAGGAATTTTCCATTTTGGAATATCTGATGGCTCATCAGGAACGAATATTATCGCAGGAGGAACTGATCGAGCATGTGTGGGACAGTGAAGCGGATCTTTTTTCCAATTCCTTTCGGTTCCATATTTCATCCCTGCGAAAAAAATTAGCTGCTGTCTCTGGTTCTGCGGATTTGATCGTTACGGTACGAGGACACGGCTACCGAATGAAAAGAGAGGGAGAGACGATATGAAGAAGTGGCCGCTGCGCCTTAAGATCACCCTTTTAGTAGGGACGGTACTTACTTTGGCCTGCGCGGCCCTGACTGTTAACTCCATCTTTTCTGCCCGGGGTTACTACAGTATGCTGGTATCAGATTCTCCGGATAAGATTTTTTCGGATACCGGGAAGGCAGAGCAAAGCTGGCCGGACGGAGAGCTGATCTTAACGGAGGAGACTTCGCCATTCTCCACGGCATCCAGGCAGTTTTCTATCCAGGGGGTGGCGGTGATGGCGGCGGCGATCCTCATTTCCGTGCTGGTCACATATTGGATCGCCGGAAGGTTACTGCGCCCTCTGACTGCGCTGATTTCATCTATTCAAAATGTAAGCCAGGAGCGGCTCGATAAACGAGTGGAACTGCCTGAGGCGACAGGAGAGGTCCGCCAGCTTACAGATTCTTATAATTCCATGCTGGAGCGGCTGGAAGAGTCCTTTGAGGTACAGAAAAATTTTGCTTCCAACGCCGCCCATGAGCTGAAAACGCCGCTGGCTGTCATCAAGACTTCACTTCAGGTACTGGAAATGGATGAAGAACCGTCCAAAGAGGAGTACAGAGAATTTACCCAGGCGGCAAAAGTGAGCCTGGAGCGGCTGATCGGGACGGTGGACGCCCTGCTGGCCCTTACTCGCGGAGCAGACGGCGAAACGGAAAAAGAGATCGCTTTGCAGCCGCTTCTGAATTTGATTTTTTCGGAGCTTCTGTTCAAGGCAGAAACGGAAGGTATTTCTTTAACCATTTCCGGAGATTGCCGGCCTGTACTTGGAGATCCGATCCTATTTTACCGCGCCTTTTTTAATCTGGTGGAAAATGCCGTGAAATACAATCGGCCGAAGGGGCGAGTGTCGGTCATGCTTTCAGATTTGGGCAGCCATGTGCAGGTACAGGTATCGGATACGGGAATCGGTATGCCGGAAGAGGCTCTTCGTCATGTATTTGAACCCTTTTATCGCGCCGATCGGTCCAGATCCCAAAAGATTCCGGGTTCCGGATTGGGTCTTGCCGTGGTTAAAACGATCATAGGACGTTTTCATGGAACGGTCGAAATAGAAAGTGCTGAGGGTATGGGGACAACCGTCACAGTCCTGTTGGAAAATCCTGTAAAAAAGGCGGAGTGAGAGAAAAAGACGATTCAGTCTGACAGAATCCTTTGTTGTAACGGTCTCCTAAATATGATAAACTTGTGGCACAGTAATGAAGTACGTATGGAGTGGGAGAGAATGGAAAACAACAGGACAAATGAACCGGTCTACATGAAAGTGTACCGGGGACTGAAGGCGGAGATTCAAAAAGGAACCTATCCAGTCAACAGCTTTCTTCCAAAGGAAAGCGAATTGGAAGGAATATACGGTGTGAGCAGGACCACGGTCCGGAAGGCGGTGAAGATGCTCAGCCAGGAGAATATCCTGGAGGTTCGGCAGGGCTGCGGTACAAAGGTCTGTGATCATAAGGCGACGCAGGATTATAATAAGGTGACCTCGGTTACAGAATCTCTGAGGAAAAAGGGCTATGCAGTTTCCACGGGAAGTATGATGATCGATATCGTGGATGCCGTGGGAGAAGCGGCGGAGGAACTGGAGATACCCGGCGGTACGAAGCTTGCGCGGGTGCAGCGCCTGCAGCTGGCGGATGATAATCCTGTGACGATCATGGAAAATTATATTCCATATTCTTTCGTTCCGGGTATAGAAAAATACCAGGACAAGTTTGTGGCCCTTTATCAGTTTCTGGAGGAAACCTACGGGATTACCATTGACAGCACGAAGGACAGGATATCCGCGGTATCGGCCACCTTTATGGAGGCTCAGATCCTGGGCATTAAGCCGAGAGATGCGCTTTTAGTGGTGCGCCGGGTCTGCTATCATGAGAACAGGCCCATATGTATGGACTATGTAAGGATCATAGGCAGCCGGTATGAGGTGGAAATTCACGGGCATGGGAGAAGTAAATAGAATGGAAGACAGGAGTACAGAAACACGGAGGCTGGCCAGGCATATTGATATCAGCTGTGTCCAGGCGTTCCATACCAGGGATGAGATTAACAGGATGATAGAGGCGGCCAGGAAATACCGCTTCGTTTGTGTGTTCACTCTTCCGGCATTCAGCGGCTATGTGGCGGAAAAGCTGCGGGATGAGCCGGATATCCGCACGGGAGGCGTCATCAGCTTTCCGGGAGGCGGCGACACGGTGGCTCAGAAAGGGAGACAGGCCAGAGAACTCCGGGAGATGGGCTGCGGGGAAATGGACATGGTCATGAATCTGACGGCATTCCGGAGCGGCGAGTATACCTGGGTGACGGAAGAAATCAGGGCCGTGATCGAGAATGCTTCTGGAATACCGGTGAAGGTGATCATCGAAGCTCCCCGACTGACAGAGCAGGAGATGCGCCGGGCGGTGGACTTGTGCGCGGAGGCCGGAGCCGATTATGTCAAGACGAGCACAGGCTGGTATGCGGAGAAGACGAAGCTGGAGCATATAAAGATCATGGCCTCTCAGGCGGGGGGAAGGATCAAACTAAAGGCGGCGGGAGGGATCCGTACGGCCGGCACGATCTTTGCCATGGAAAAAGAAGGCTGCAGCCGCTTCGGGCTGGGGCTTGGTTCAGCTCTTTCCGTTATGGAAGAGCTGAACGGAGGAATTCTGGCAAATGGTACAGATAAGGTCCTATAATTTTAGTGAAACTGCCAAAAGGTTACTGATTGATTACATAACCTATTAGTGATATACTTAAAACATCTTTTGGTATTAAAGGATGGAAAGGAGATATAGAACATGAAAGGTTATGCAATGTTAAAAATCGGTGAATCGGGATGGATTGAAAAAGAAAAACCGAAATGCGGACCGATGGATGCGATCTGTAAGCCCCTTGCAATCGCCATTTGTACGTCAGACGTACATACGCTTTGGGAGGGAGCTATCGGAGACCGCCATAATATGATCCTCGGCCATGAAGGCTGCGCGGAGGTAGTAGAGGTAGGAGAGCTTGTCAAGGATTTTAAGCCGGGAGACCGTGTCCTGGTTCCTGCTATCACTCCCGACTGGAACTCATTGGAGGCCCAGGCCGGATATTCCATGCATTCAGGGGGCATGCTGGCAGGCTGGAAGTTTTCCAACTTCAAAGACGGCGTGTTCTCAGAATTTTTCCATGTGAACGATGCGGACGGAAACCTGGCTCTGCTTCCGGACAATATCAATACAGTAGACGCGTGTATGCTCTCTGATATGGTTCCCACCGGATTTCACGGCGTTGAGCTGGCAGACGTACAGTTTGGAGATACCGTTCTGGTGATCGGAATCGGTCCTGTAGGCCTGATGTCTGTAGCGGGAGCGAATCTCCGCGGAGCGGCCAGGATCATCGCGGTCGGCACCAGGCCCGTTTGTGTAGAAGCAGCTAGGGGATATGGAGCGACAGATTTTGTCAGCTATAAAAACGGCCCGATCGCCGAGCAGGTACTGGAGATGACCGGCGGAAAGGGCGTGGACAAGGTCGTGATCGCGGGCGGCAGTGTAAAGACCTTCTCAGAAGCGGTAAAGTGCCTGAAACCCGGCGGAAAGATTGGCAATGTCAATTACCTGGGTTCCGGCGAAGTGATCGACATCCCCCGTGTTGAATGGGGCGTAGGAATGGGCCACAAACAGATCAACGGCGGACTGATGCCGGGCGGACGCCTGCGTATGGAGAAGCTGGGAGCGCTGGTCTCATCCGGAAAGCTGGATCTTTCACCTCTGAGCACCCATGTATTTGAGGGCTGGGAGCATGTGGAAGAGGCGCTGTTCCTGATGAGAGACAAGCCTGCCGATCTGATCAAGCCTGTCGTAAAAATCGAAGACTGATGAACAATGGCCCAGTGCACTGCATTGGGCCTTATGTTTCTCCGGGGAGAGGCGCTGTCTCTATCCAGGTTCAGGAAATAAAAGAAAAGGTAAGGGAATCAATTCATGAAGATACTTGTAATATCCGGTTTTCTGGGAGCGGGGAAGACCACTTTTATCAAAGCATTGGCAAAGCATACGGGAAAGGATTTTGCGATCCTGGAAAATGAATACGGTTCCGTTGGAGTGGATGGTGATACGCTCAAAGACAGCATGGACGCGGGAAAGGTCAATATTTGGGAGATGGCGGAAGGGTGTATCTGCTGTTCCATGAAAGGGGACTTTACGGCGTCCGTCCTGACCATCGCCAATACGGTGGATTCGGAATATTTGGTGATAGAGCCAACAGGGGTGGGCATGCTGAGCAATATCATACAGAGCCTCCAGGAAATCGAATATGAAAGGATTTCACTTCTGGCGCCGGTCACCATAGTGGACGGGCACAGCTATGAGCGTTACCGCCGGGAGTACCCTGAGCTTTACAGGGATCAGATCGTATCCGCCCGCACTATAGTCGTGTCCAAGATGGAACAGGCAGATGCGGAAGAAAGAGAGGCCCTGGGAAAGAAGCTGTCGGAATGGAATCCGGACGGTCTGGTGGTCACGGAGCATTACGGTTTCATGGACCCGGACTGGTGGAACGGTCTGCTGGAGTTAAGCTATGACGGACAAGTTCTGGAGAATACAGGAGCGGACACAGAGGACATGCCGGATACGTTTTCCCTGAACAGCGTCTCTCTGGAAAGTCCGGAAAGGCTGATCCTATTGATGGAACAGATCGTCTATGGGCAGTTCGGCGACATTTTCCGGGCCAAGGGACACCTGCGGGCCGGCGGCCGGATGTTTAGGTTTGATGTGGCGGACGGCCAGTATTCGGTAGTGGATATTGACACGGATCAGGAAGGGAAAGCCGTATTCATCGGAAATGGCATCAGCCGGCAGAAGCTGCGCCGGGTCTTTTTCAGAAAGAGAGGAAAGGGCGCTCCTGTGAAGGCGCGCGCGGAGATTTCAAGAAGCTAGGATGGCATAAATATCGTCTTTTGGGAAATAATAGGATAAGAATATAGTTCTGATGGAGGGCGATATGAAAAAATACCGGATAGTCTTGGCTGTTTCTGCCATGCTGATCCTGCTCAGCGGATGCGGCAGCAGCAAAAAGGAATTGAACGCGTATATAAGTGAGCAGGATGAAATTATGGATGAGATGATGGAAAAGATGGACGATGTGGAGCCTTCTGGCTCCGCGGCCGCGACATTTTTGAATCAGATGATACCTCATCATCAGTCCGCCATTAAAATGTCTCAGAGCTATCTGCAGCATGCGGGGGAAAAAGGTGAGTTCAAGGAGCTGGCGGAACAGATCGTCGGCGCTCAGGAAAATGAGATAAAACAGATGAGTGAAATGGCTGCAAGGATCATGGACGAAGGAAAGGCAGATGAAGAGCAAGAGGCTCTTTATATGGAAGAATACGAAGGTATGATGAAGAACCACCATACGGCTCATGACTCCCAGGCAAAAAGTCTGGACAGGGCTTTTGCGGAAGGGATGTCGGTGCATCACCAGATGGCGGTGGATATGTCGAAAGCCATTCTGGTTCATACCGATGAGGAAGAAGTGATCCAGCTGGCCGATGCCATTATCACCCAGCAGGAAAAAGAGATTCAGCAGATGGAACATGAGGACGGCGGACACGCCCATTGATAAAAGCCGGAGGATGAAGACCCTCCGGCTTTTTGGTCAGACAGCCGGCTGGCCGAACGCCTGGCCCAGATCCTCCAGGATATCGTCGATATGCTCGGTGCCTATGGACAGACGGATCGTATTCGGACGGATTCCCTGATCGGAGAGTTCTTTTTCCGTAAGCTGGGAATGCGTGGTGGAGGCCGGATGGATCACCAGGGATTTCACGTCGGCTACGTTGGCAAGCAAAGAGAAGATCTCCAAGCGGTCAATGAAATTCTGCGCTTCTTTGGCTCCTCCCTTGATCTCAAAGGTGAAAATGGAAGCTCCGCCGTGGGGAAAGTACTTTTGATATAAGGCGTGGTGGGGATGATCGGGAAGAGACGGGTGGTTGACCTTTTCTACCTGCGGATGCCTGGAGAGGAAATCCACGACCTTCAGCGTGTTCGATACGTGACGTTCCACACGGAGAGAAAGGGTTTCCAGACCCTGGAGGAATAAAAAGGCATGAAGGGGGGCCAGAGTCGCGCCGGTATCTCTCAGGAGGATCGCTCGGATCTTAGTCACGAACGCGGCTTTTCCGGCCGCCTTTGTAAAGCTGATTCCGTGATAGCTGGGGTTGGGCTCGGTGAGAGAGGGGAATTTGCCGCTGGCTTCCCAGTCGAACTTGCCGCTGTCGATGATCACGCCGCCGATGGCCGTACCGTGGCCTCCTATGAATTTAGTGGCGGAATGGACTACAATATCCGCGCCATATTCAAAGGGACGTACCAGAAAAGGAGTCGCGAAGGTGGAATCCACGACCAATGGAATCTTATGCTTATGGGCAACAGCGGCCACGGCTTCGATATCGATCAGAGTGGCGTTGGGGTTGCCGATCGTCTCAATGAATACTGCTTTTGTACGTTCGTTTATGGCATTCTCAAAAGCGCCCTCTTCATCCGCGTCCACGAAAACGGCGGTAATCCCGTATTGAGGAAGCGTATGCTCCAGCAGATTATAAGTCCCGCCGTATATGGTTTTGGCGGATACGATATTGTCCCCGGCCTGAGCAAGATTTAAAAAGGTATAGGTAATGGCCGCGGCTCCGGAGGCTACGCCCAGCGCGGCAGTGCCCCCCTCCAGCGCCGCCATGCGCTGTTCAAATACATCGACAGTAGAATTCGTCAGCCTGCCGTAGATATTGCCCGCGTCGGTGAGAGCGAAACGGGCCGCCGCATGGGCGGAATCCTTAAATACATAGGAAGTGGTCTGATAAATGGGGACGGCTCTTGCGTCCGTAGCGGAGTCGGGGGTTTCTTGACCTGCATGCAGCTGGATTGTTTCAAATCTGTAGGAATGTCTGTTCATAGTGAGCACCTCTTCAGCTTTCATTTCTATTCTCTTTTTTATGGATACGAAACATATCAAGCACATATAACCTATGGAATTGATATGCTTTACATATTACATAATGATTTTTTCTTTGTCAAGTAAAATTATCCAGAAAAGTAAAATAAGAACTTTGCTAAAATAGGCATTGACAGATTAAAATCAGAGTGATATCATAAAATCCATAAAGCCTATTAAACTTATAGGTTTAATAAGATAAAAGGAAGAGGAATTGCTATGAGACAGTCTAAAAAACAGAAACGATGTTGCCGCTAGAAAGATTTCATAAAGGTACGAGAAACTGGTAGAATATCATAATAGAAATGATCAGGAGGAATAAAGAATGCGGACATTTGAAAGGATTACAGATTTGATCGGCGGAACGCCTCTTTTGGAGCTTAAAAATTATGAAAAGGAGCATGGGCTTTCAGCTACGATCCTCGCGAAGCTGGAATATTTCAATCCGGCGGGAAGCGTAAAGGACAGGATAGCGAGAGCCATGATTGATGATGCGGAGGCAAAGGGCCTCTTAAAGCCGGGCTCAGTGATCATTGAACCGACCAGCGGCAATACGGGGATCGGTCTTTCCGCAGTAGCGGCATCCAGGGGCTACAGGATCATTCTCACAATGCCGGACACCATGAGTATAGAACGCCGCAGTTTGTTAAAGGCATACGGTGCGGAGCTGGTATTGACGGAAGGCATAAAAGGGATGAAGGGCGCTATCGCCAAAGCCGAGGAGCTGGCGGATGAAATAGAAGGAAGCTTTATACCCAGCCAGTTTTCCAACGGAGCAAATCCTGAGGTTCACAGGCAGACGACAGGACCGGAGATTTGGGCGGACACAGACGGCAAGGTGGATATTTTTGTGGCAGGCGTGGGCACTGGCGGGACCGTGACAGGCGTTGGAGAATACCTGAAATCGAAAAATCCGAATATCAGGGTCGTTGCAGTGGAGCCGACTGGTTCTCCCGTTTTATCCAAGGGGACTGCGGGGCCGCATAAAATACAGGGTATTGGTGCGGGCTTTGTGCCGGATACCCTGAATACAGAAATATATGATGAGATCATACTGGTAGAAAACGAAGAAGCCTTTGAAGCGGGCAGGAGCCTTGCGAGAAACGAAGGAGTGCTTGTGGGCATTTCTTCCGGGGCGGCCGTATCGGCGGCCGCAGCGCTGGCAAGACGTCCGGAAAACGCGGGCAAGATTATCGTGGCGCTGCTTCCGGATACCGGAGAACGGTATCTTTCTACTCCGATGTTTTCTGAATAGTAAAAAGCCGGGAGCTATATCATATAATCATTGCTGTACCGTTCTCTCTGCCGGTCTAAAAGGTCCTGCAGAGTGATGCTGTCCAGATATTCATTGATCACCCGGTTAAGTCCCTGCCATACGGAAAGCGTGGCACATTCGTCACAGCGGCTGCACTGATTTGGCTCATGGTCCAGACAGGCGACGGGAGAGAGGCTTCCCTCCGTGAGGCGCAGGATATCTCCCACCGTATATTTATCGGGGGATTTGGCCAGCCGGTATCCTCCTTGAAAACCGCGGCTGGCCTGGAGGAGACCGGACTGATTCAGAATCGGGATGATCTGTTCCAGATATTTTTTAGAGATCCCCTGACGGGCGGCGATATCTTTGAGCGCGGTATATCCGTCGTTTTGGCGCTCGGCAAGGTCCAGAAGCATACGAAGGGCGTAGCGGCCCTTGGTTGATATTTTCATTTTTATACCTCCCAATTATAAGTACTATAATAACATATATTTAGTAGGCTCTCAAGCCTGCGAGCTTCGTGCCCCCGGTTGTAAAGAAAAGAAAAAAGCAGAAGGAAGTCGTCTGTATGGACAGAACAGGCTTTCTTCTGCTTTTTTGCCCGAGATTTATGCATATCCCAGTGTTCAGCGTACGGTTTCTTTATACGCGATCAGAACGATTTTTTCTTTGGTTTCCTTCTCCAGCTCTTTTTCCAGGGCCTTGATTTTATCCAGGGTATTTGCTGTAACATCGGCTACATTGTATTCCTTGTTGTCTTCCATCGTTATCACCTCAGACTTAGTATGCCTGGAACGGCGGAATTCATGCGGAAACCAGAATTTTCAAATTCATGCGGAACGTAATAAAATCCTAACAAATTTTTAATGGGAAGCGTGCTATAATATAGGAAATATAAGTTGAAGGAGGATACGCATATGAAGATGATAATGGCGATCATCCACCACGAGGATGAAATGGATACGGTAAGATGTTTGAATGAGCAGAATTTTTTCGTGACGAAGCTGTCGACCACAGGCGGGTTCCTGAAGGGAAAGAACACTACTATCATGATAGGTACGGAGGATGAACGGGTGGACGACGCGGTAAACGTCATCCGGGAAAATGCCGGAAAACGGAGGGCCATACGCTATGATAATTCCGGAAACCTGACAGGAGGCTCTTATACTGGAATCAATATGCCGGTGCCTTTAGAAGTGGAAGTGGGCGGCTGTACGATATTTGAATTCCCGATTGACCGGATCGAAAAATTCTGACTGCATAGAAAACAGATGAAACGGAGCGTTTGAGATGGATACGGTAGTGGGAATGCTGGCTCATGTGGACGCCGGAAAGACGACTCTTACCGAGGCTGTGCTTTATGAAGCGGGAATGATACGGAAACGGGGCAGGGTGGATCACGGAGACGCCTTTTTGGACAGCAGCCGGATAGAGCGGGAGAGAGGGATCACAGTATTTTCCCGCCAGGCGGCGTTCAATCTCGGCGGAAGGAGCTTCATACTGCTGGATACCCCGGGACACGTGGATTTTGCCGGAGAAATGGAACGGGTTCTGGACATCTTGGATTATGCGGTCCTGGTAGTGGACGGAAACGCTGGGATACAGGGGCATACAAAGACCATTTGGAGACTCCTTAAAAAAAAGGGGCTCCCGGTGTTCCTGTTCATCAATAAGATGGACAGGGAAGGCATCGGAAAAAAAGCTATATTGAAACAGCTGGAGACAGCTTTTGGAGCCGGGTTCATACCGGCTTCTTTGGCTGCCGCGGAGGAAGGACAGCTCCGGTTCTCAGAGGAGATGAAAGAGGAGATTGCGTCCCTTGAGGACGATGTGCTGGAAGAATATCTGGAAGGGGAGATATCAGAGCCACAGTGGCCGGAAATCTTCCGGAGACAAATAAGGAAACGGTTGGCATACCCGTGTGTGTTCGGCGCGGCGCTGTCGGGGGACGGCGTGCCGGAGCTGCTGTCGCTCCTTGCGGCGTGTACAGATCAAAAGGAAGAATCCTCTGATTTTGGCGCAAGGGTATATAAGATCCTTCACGATGCTCAGGGGAATCGGATCACGTTTCTGCGGCTGATGGGCGGAAAGCTTCGTGTGAAGGATATCATACGTTTTCAGGGAGAAGGAGAAGAGGAAAAGATTGATCAGATCCGTCTCTACAGCGGAGACCGGTATCTGACCGTACAGGAGATCCGCGCCGGAACAGTGGCGGGAGTCACGGGACTTACAAAGACCCGGCCGGGGCAGGGACTGGGGAACGAGGAGGACGGCGGGCCGTTCCTACTATGCCCTGTGATGGCGGTGCAGGTGCTGGTCAAAGACGGTACAGATAGTTTGACAGCGCTCAAATATTTATATATTCTGGAGGAAGAGGAGCCGGGGCTTGCTATCCGGTATCAAAAAGAAACAGGAGAGATTCATGCGTCTGTCATGGGGACTGTGCAGCTGGAGATCCTGAAGGCGCTTATCATGGAACGATTCCATATGGAAGTAGAATTTGGGCCGTGCCGGGTCTTGTATCACGAGACGATCGCCGCGCCGGTGATGGGATATGGCCATTATGAACCTCTGCGCCATTATGCGGAGGTTCACCTTCTGCTGCGGCCGGGAGAGCGGGGACAGGGCGTCAGGGCCTTTTCAGACTGCAGTCAGGATGAGCTGGACGGCAGCTGTCAGCGCCTGATCCTTCACCATATTCTGGAAAAAGAACACAGGGGCATCCTGACGGGGGCGCCGCTCACCGATGTGGATATCATCCTGAAGGCGGGGCGGGCCCATCTGAAACATACAGAGGGCGGTGATTTTCGGGAAGCGGTATACCGGGCGGTGAGGCAAGGGCTGGAGAAGGCGGAGACGATTCTTTTGGAGCCTTGGTACCGCTTTGAGATTGAAGTGCCGGAAGGGCTGTCCGGTAAAGTGATGATGGATATTCAAAAGCGAAACGGAACATTTTTACCGCCGGGACCTGGGAACGGGAGGACAATCATACGCGGCAGAGGACCCGTGTCGGAGTTCATGGAATATCCTCTGGAGCTGGCTTCTTTGAGCAGAGGGGACGGTACCGCCTCGTTTCAGCCGGACGGATATGCGCCCTGCCGCGATCAGGAGGAGGCTGCAGCAGCTTCGGGCTACGAAAAGGAGCGGGACCTGGAAAATCCGTCCGGTTCCATATTCTGTTCCCACGGGGCGGGATATGAAGTGAAATGGTACGATGTGGACCGGATGCGGCACATAAAAGGATGAGGAAAAAGAAAGAGCAAAAGACTTGTAAAAGGATGTCTTCGGTGATACAATCGGAATCGGTATAAGAAGAACGGTATGAAAAGCTTTGTGGACGGAACAGGGGAGAATACATGTTTTCAAAGAAGGATTTAAGGAGGCTGCTGATACCGCTGATCGTGGAGCAGTTCCTCGCGGTGCTGGTAGGAATGGTGGATGTGGTCATGGTGGCGGGAGTCGGAGAGGCAGCCGTGTCCGGCGTGTCCCTGGTGGACGCCATCAATCTGCTCCTGATACAGCTTTTGGGTGCGATGGCCACCGGGGGCGCTGTGGTGGCGGGCCAATACCTGGGCTGCAAGAATGAAGAGCGGGCCTGCCGGGCGGCAAATCAGCTTTTGCTTGTGACCACGGTGATCTCCGCGGCGATCATGGTGATCGCTCTTGTGGGGAACAGGGTCATTTTAAGCGTCATATTCGGTAAAATCGACGCGGACGTCATGGCAGACGCCAGCCTGTATTTTTATATTACTTCTCTTTCTTTCCCCTTTCTGGCCATGTATAATTCCTGCGCGGCCCTTTACCGTGCCATGGGCAATTCCAAGGTATCGATGAAGACCTCTCTGGTCATGAATGGAATCAACATTGCGGGAAACGCCATAGGCGTCTATGTGCTGCGTGTCGGCGTGGCCGGTGTGGCTGTGCCGACCTTGATTTCCCGTATGGTCGCCGCGGTCATCATGCTTGTCATCATTCGGAATGAAAAAAATCAGGTACATGTGGACAAGCGTCTCAGGCTGGGCTATGAACCGGATATGATCAGGCAGATTTTGAGGATAGGGATTCCCAGCGGCATGGAGAGCAGTATGTTCCAATTGGGAAAAATCATGGTTCAGAGCCTCGTGTCTTCTTTGGGAACCGTCGCCATAGCCGGTTTCGCGGTGGCCACAAATCTGGCCAGCATCGAATATCTGCCGGGACAGGCCATCGGACTGGGACTGGTGACGGTGGCGTCTCAGTGCGTGGGAGCTAAAGAATTCGGCCAGGTCAAGGAATATACGAAGAAGCTGGTGCTCCTGGATTATTCCATCCTGATCGGGATTATCGTTGTGATCGACCTGCTGCATAAGCCAATCATCGGTATTTATAATCTGTCCCCGGAAGCGGCAGCCATCGCCGCAGGCCTGATTGTATTCCATGGGTTTGCCATGTTATTCTGGCCTCCGGCCTTTATCGTGCCTAATGCGCTGAGGGCGGCGTCAGATGTGACATTTACCATGGTGATCGCTGTAGCCTCCATGTGGCTTTTCCGGATATGCCTCGCATATCTCATGGTAAAGGTTTTCCATACAGGAGTCATCGGGATTTGGATAGCCATGAGCGTCGACTGGATCTTCCGGTTCGTCGTTTTCCTGTGGAGGATGATAAGCGGGAAATGGATCCGCCATGGCTCGGATGAACGGCTGAATCGAAAAACAGTATGATAAAAGCCCTGCCGCTATGTTTTGCGGCGGGGCTTTGTTCCATTTAAAATAGGAATTAGAGGAATAGATCAGCTCTTACTGCGCGGCGAGTGCGTTCCGGAACGCCCGGACGGATTCGCTGATATTTCCGGATTTCATGATGCCTGCCGCTATGGCCAGTCCGCCTGCTCCCATAGAAAGGGGAAACCCGCAGTTTACTGTTGTGATTCCGCCTATTGCCACATCGGGAATGGATATGGATGCGAGAATCTGCCGGTAAGTGTCCGGGGATATGGGCATGGCGTCGGATTTAGTCTCCGTCTTGAAAAAGGCGCCGCTGCCGATATAATCAGCTCCCATCCGCTCGGCTGATACCGCCTGGGATACGGTTTTAGCAGTCGCTCCGATGATAAGGCCATCTCCCAAAACGCGCCTTGCTTCATCCACAGGCACGTCATCGGCGCCCAGGTGTACGCCGTCGGCGTCAGACAGGAGGGCGATATCGATGCGGTCGTTTACGATAAAAGGAGTTCCATGCTTTCTGCAAAGGGCCTTCACGGCCTTGGCACGTTTCAGATATTCTGCGGAGGTCAGGCCTTTTTCTCTCAACTGGAGCAGGTCGACGCCTGCGCTCAGCACTTCTTCGATGGGAGAAAGTCCGTTTCGGCAGTCCACGATCACATAGAGTATCCCTCGTTCTTTTGAAAGTCTCATTTTGCTCTTCCTCCTGACTGATAGGTGAGGATTGTCTGCAGATACTGTTTGAAACCGTCTGCTTCTGTCCGACTGAGAAAGTCCAGCAGATGAAGCTTGGAGGAGCCATATCCCTCTAAACCGTCCACACGGAATTGGGCATAGCTGAAAAAGCTGAGTCCCGCGGCAGCGGCCAGGAAAAAATCCTCCGTGAGCGCCGCGAAGCATCCGCACAGACAGCCTGCGGCGCATCCCGTCCCGACAATAGCATGGGAGAGAGGAGCAGGATGTGAAAGGATGATTCTCTGAGCATCGTCGAGGATGCAGTCCTCTTTCCCCGTGACGGCCAGAATCCTTTCGGAAAACAGCGGATTGGTGAGGGGGGAGAGTTCCGGAGAGCCGAAGCCGACGGAATCCACTCCCTGATGAGTGAGCTGTCCGGTACAGAGGGTGTAGATCTCAGACGCGTTTCCCTTTATGATGCCTTTCCAGGGGAGAGACAGAAGAGAACCGGCCAATTGATGCCGATATGCGGATGCGCCGGCTCCCACCGGATCCAGTATGACAGGAATCCTGTACCGAGCGGCGGAGAGCAGGGATTCCCGGACCGCTGCTTCTTTTTCCGGAGAGGGCTGTCCCAGATTGGCGACAAAGGCGCCGGCGTGTTCTGTGATCTCGCCGGTCTCCAGAGAAGAACCGGCCATGACCGGCCTTGCGCCGGAAGCGGACATGGCATCTGCACAGAAGGCCGCCGAGACCTGATTGACGATCACATGGACCAGAGGCTTTGTCTCTGGGAGAGCCTGGCAAAGCTCCAGGATTTTGGAGATCTGTTCATTCTGCGTCATTACGGGGACTCCATTCAATACGGAAACAATGGTCTACGGGACCGCGTCCGTGCCCAAGCTCCAGACCGGCGGCCAGCGCGCCGGAAAGATAAGCCTTGGCCTCACGGACGGCGCCGTCCAGCGAAAGACCAAGGGCTAAGCCGGAGGCGATGGCGGAGGACAGCGTACAGCCGGTTCCGTGGCTGTTTTTGGTCTTTATCTGACGACCTCGGAACCATATCTCTTCCTTGCCGTTCCAGAGCAGGTCGTCAGCGCAGCCGTCCAGATGCCCCCCTTTTAACAGGACAGGGTGGCCGGTGGCGTCGTAGATGTTCCGCGCGGCGCGGGGCATATCAGCTCCCGACGCGATGGTCAGGCCGGAGAGCGCTTCTCCCTCCGGAAGATTGGGCGTGCTTATATCGGCCAGGGGCAGGAGAACGCGTATCAAGGTATCCATCGCGTCCGGCTCCATCAGCCGGTGACCGCTGGTGGATACCATGACCGGATCCATGACGATGTTCTGCGCGTGATATTCGGTCAGCTTTTCCGCAATCACCTGTATGGTTTCTTTACAGGAAACCATACCGATTTTTACGGCGTCGGGACGGATATCGGTGAAGATGGCGTCCAGTTGGGCGCTTACCAGGCCGGGGTCTAAGGTTTCCACGCGGGTGACGCCGATAGTGTTCTGGACGGTGATCGCCGTGATGGCGGACATCCCATAGCATCCAAACGCTGTCATGGTTTTTAAGTCCGCCTGAATCCCGGCGCCTCCGCTGGGGTCAGAGCCGGCGATCGTCAATACAGTACTGCGTTTCATGACAAAGCTCCTCCTTTCAGGCTGTGCTGAAGATTTTCAAGCAGCCCCGATTTATAGAGGGCTCCGGTCAGGATAACGGCTATACAGGTGCCCGCCAGGGAACTCAGGAAAAAAGGCAGCACAAAAGCAAATACGGCTACGGTCTTTCCCATGAGAAAAGAGGCCACAGGGAAGCACAGGATCCCTCCCAGGATACCTGTGCCGAAAAGCTCTCCCACATAAGCGAAAATGAGTTTTTTGCTTTTTTTGTACAGAAGGCCTGCCAGAAGGGCGCCCACCATACTTCCGGGGAAAGCCAGGAGGCTTCCTGTCCCCATCAGATTCCGGATGAGGGAAGAGCAGAAAGCGGACGCCACCCCGTAAGAGGGGCCGAGAAAAACGGCGCACAGGATATTCACCAGATGCTGGACCGGATAGCATTTGGATGCGCCAATGGGAATATAGAATCCTGAAAGTGCGACGGTCAGGGCGACCAGCATGCCGCCCACGGCCAGCTTTTTAATATTGGGTCTCATGTTCATTTCCCTCTCATTCGTCATAAATGCTGACAATCTCCCCGTCGAGGATGCGGTTCATATTCTTGACGGCACAGAAATTGCCGCACATGGAGCAGGTATCTTCTTTTTCCGGCTTGGCGGACGCACGGTAGCGGCGGGCCTTTTCCGGATCGATGGACAATTCAAACATTTTCTCCCAATCCAGCTTCTTTCTGGCTGTGCTCATGGCATAGTCCCAGTCAGAGGCGCCCTTGACTCCCTTGGCGATGTCTGCGGCGTGGGCGGCTATCTTAGAAGCGATAATGCCTTCCTTTACGTCATCCACATCGGGAAGGCGGAGATGCTCGGCCGGAGTCACATAGCAGAGGAACGCCGCGCCGTAGGTGGCGGCGATGGCCCCGCCTATGGCCGCGGTAATGTGGTCATAGCCTGGAGCGATATCCGTGACCAGCGGCCCGAGTACATAAAAAGGCGCGCCCTTACAGATGGTCTTCTGGATTCTCATATTGGCCTCTATCTGGTCAAGAGGCATGTGGCCGGGGCCCTCGATCATGACCTGGACGTTTTTCTCCCAGGCTCTTCTGGTCAGCTCGCCGAGAGTGATGAGTTCTTCAATCTGGGAGATATCGGAAGCGTCGGCAATACAGCCGGGACGGCAGGCATCCCCCAGGCTCAGTGTTATGTCATATTCCTGGCAGATATCCAGGATTTCATCGTAATGTTCAAAGTAAGGGTTTTCATTTCCGGTCATTTCCATCCATGCGAAAATGATGGAACCGCCGCGGGAGACAATATTAGTCAGGCGCTTGTTGTCCTTAAAGCGGTCTGCAGTGTTTTTGTTGATGCCGCAGTGGATGGTCATGAAATCTACGCCGTCTTCAGCGTGCATTTTTACAATGTCCAGCCATTCCCGGGATGTGATCTCCTTGAGGGGTTTGTGGTAATATACGACAGCGTCGTAAATGGGAACAGTGCCGATGATGGCCGGGCATTCATGAGTCAGCTTGCGGCGGAATTCCTGGGTCTTCCCGAAGGAGCTCAGATCCATGATGGCTTCCGCGCCCATTTTCACGGCGTCATTCACTTTTTCCAGTTCTTTATTCAAATCCACACAATCCCTGGAAGTGCCGAGGTTTACGTTGATCTTGGTCTTTAACATGGAACCGATGGCGTTGGGCTCAATGCAGGTGTGGAGCTTGTTGGCGGGAATGATGACCTTTCCTTCGGCCATCAGCCGGAGAAGCTCCGGGATCTCCATCTGTTCCTTTTTTGCGACAATTTCCATTTCTCTGGTGACGATGCCTTTTCTGGCGGCATCCATCTGTGTTGTGTAGTTCATATCTATCCTCCTGATAAGAATGTCTGGCTGGCGCTCCGGATGACGGACGCATTCCGGAGAAGAGCCGTGATCTAGCCGGAAAAAAGGGGCCTGCCCGTAAGGACAAGCCCCAGATGTCATCATCCAGTGCGGGATGTCTTCCTACGACGGCATTATCCGTATCAGGTCGTGGGTCGGAGCCATACTCCCTCTCAGCCTATTTCTAAGCTCCCCAGACAACTGACCAAAGGCCAGCTTAAATCCAGCTCGTATTCATTTATATGGCGATTATATGCTTTTTCTATTGGAAAGTCAACCTAATATGAAGCATCTGTGGTCTCCAGCGCTTCTTGGCATCCGGAGCCCTCATATAACAAGGAATAAATATCAAAAGGGACATGATCGATTGCCAGCTGCGCTTCTTCAGGCATTTGATTGAACCGTTCCAGCCATTCCAGTGTCTCGTCGGAGAGCTTTGAGACCGGAAGGCTGCGGCCCATATAGACCACGGTCTCTTCCTCCGCTTTTTCTGTATCCGGAGTCTTCTCCGAATCCGTACAGGAGGCCAGAAGAAAGGCCATGAGGATAAAAGAGAAAAAAACAAGAGGCAGTTTATTGAGTTTATCAAACTTTTTGATTTTTCGGGACATAGCATACTCCTTTCTTGGATCAAATCATACCTTATATCCGGTCCTTTTCTGGAATCAAGGAAACGAAAATCATCCAGAATGGTGCGGCAGGCAGGATACCGGCAGAAGAATTCCGAGCCGGCCTAAAATGGTCCCTGCATCGCCAGCGAACCGAAATCGAGACGGCTCGGAACTTCTGCCGGTATTTAATGGAGACCTTCGGAAATGATTCCAAAAAGTATTTTATTATATTTTATCACAGCTATGTGTAGTAAATGTGTTCTGCCTCCGGAACTCACTCTGGTAATGGGAATTTCTTTGTGCTATACTGAGACCATGGAAAATCAAAAAAAGGAATGGATGGCGGAACGGCAGCTGACAAAAATAACGAGGCTTTTAAAGCTGGGAACGGGAGTCCGGGTGGAGCTGGATTTTATTGACGCCCTGTCTGAGGAGGAGGGCATATTGATCGGAAATACCTGCAAAGGTTTCGTAAAAGCCATGTCGGAAAACCGGGAGGTGGATACTTATCCCAGACGGGTGTTCCGGGTAAATGCCGGCGCTCTCCATCAATATGTTTATATGCGGGACGGGGTCACGAAATATCTGGCAGAAGTGGAGCCGGGTGATGAACTCACCGTGTTTTCGCCGGACGGTTTCCGGACGGCATCTGTCGGGCGCGTAAAAAAAGAAAAGAGGCCTCTGTGGAGGATCGAGCTGGAAAACGGCATATCTGCCACAGTTCAGGAGGCTGACAGCGTTTATTTGGAAGGGAGCGGGAGCTCTTCTGCGTTTACGGGACTTTCAGAAGGCGATAGTCTGGCTTCTTATCCGGCGGAACCCTGCGGACGCCACAAAGGCGAGGCGGTGGCGGAGTATATAGAAGAATTGTAAAATTTGGCGTTTTATAATAATTAAGGAGCGGCGTATATGAAATTCAGATTTGTGCATAACAATATTAACGTATATGATCTGGAAAGATCCATGGATTTTTATAAAAAGGCTTTGGGACTCACGGAAACGAGAAGGATTGAAAAGGAAGACGGTAGCTTTATCATTGTCTATCTGGGCGACGGACAGACTAGCCATCTTCTGGAGCTGACCTGGCTTCGGGACATGGACAGGCCTTATAATCTGGGAGACAATGAAATCCATCTCGCGTTCCAGGCGGATGATTTTGAGGCGGCTCATGAAAAGCACAGAGAAATGGGATGTATCTGTTTTGAAAACCCGTCCATGGGAATCTACTTCATTGAAGACCCGGACGGATACTGGCTGGAGATCATACCGGAGAAAAGATAAGGGAGCGGCATCATGAAGGGTACCATAAGTGATTTGATCATACTGCTGGAGCAGGAGGGACTGCTCATAGAGGCTTCCGGGGAGGCGGGATGCCTTGCGCCTGATTCTCTGACTGCGAATTCCAGGGAAGCGGGGCCGGGGGCCTTTTTTATCTGCAAGGGTTTTACATTTAAAAAAGAGTATCTGGAGATGGCGGCCGAAAAAGGCGCCGTCCTTTACATGGCGGAGACGGACTTCGGCGGCATCCTGCCTCATATCCTGGTAAAGGATATCCGGAAGGCGTCGTCGATCGCGGCAAGATGGTTTTACGAGAATCCCGGGGATGAGATGTTTGTCACCGGAATCACGGGGACAAAAGGGAAAACAACAACGGCTTACATTTTAAAGTCAATTCTGGATGCCGGGTCACCCGGACGGACGGCTGTCTTTTCCACGATGGAGGTCAACACAGGAAAGACGTCCCGTCTGAGCCATCTGACTACTCCGGAGCCGGTCGAGCTTCAGTCTTATTTCCGGGAAGCGAAGGACAATGGATGTGATCATGTGGTGATGGAGGTGTCCTCCCAGGCCATGAAATTATCACGTGTGTACGGGCAGCATTTTCCCATTGGAATCTTTTTGAATGTGGATGAGGACCATATCGGAGAAAAGGAGCATGCGAGCCTTGAGGAATATGTGAGTTGTAAAATATCCTTTTTATCTCAGTGCGATACAGTCATCGTGAATAAGGAAACCAGGTTTTTTGACAAGGTCCTGGCGGGATGCGCGGGAAAACGATTGCTGTTATATGGACACGACGAAACCTGCGCCGGCGTGATCCGGAACATAGAGGTCAGCGCCGGCGGGAGCCGTTTCGAGCTGGGATATAAAGGCAGGTGGTATGCCTTTGAAAGCAGCCTGGTTGGCCGGTTCAATGTGGAAAACCTGACGGCGGCGGTCCTGGCGGCCTTTGTCATGGGTATCGGCCCGGGGACCATTGCGGAAGGAATCCGCCATATCCATATTCCGGGGAGGATGATGCTGATGGAATACGGTGGGTTTCACATTGTAGTGGACTACGCCCATAATTACTTAAGTTTTTTGAATTTATATAAAGCGGTGCAGGAAACGTTTGCCCCGAATCATATCCATTCGGTGTTCGGATGTGCCGGCGAGCGTTCTCCCATTAGAAAGCGGGACATGGGGATATTGGCGGACAAGTATGCGGATTTTGTATATCTGACGGCGGATGATCCGGGCTATGAGGATGTGGCGGAGATATGCCTCGAGGTCCAGTCCCATATTAAGAAACCGTGCAGGATAATCCCGGACCGAGAACAGGCCGTCCGGGCGGCTCTGGACGCGGCAGAGCCGGGAGATGTGGTGATACTGGCAGGGAAAGGCGCCGAAGTGACCCAGCGTGTGCGGGATTCCTATGAACCGTATATATCGGACGCGAAGGCGGCACAGAAGTGGATGGCTGAAAGACAGCAGGATCGTGTCTGAAAACTTATACCCAAGGGCATCCCTTAATTCATGCCCTTGGGTATACCTTTGTATATCTTTCAAACAAGCTTTCTTTGTCTGGTTCACAAAGCAAGAGGAAATCCGGTTCTTTTCTGGAATCATGAAATGGAAGTCATCCGAAAAGGTGCGGCAGAAAAGACGCCGGCAGAAAGATTCCGGGCCGGCCTAAAGGTGAGCGCCGCAGGGCAGAGGTCGGTGTTCCCCAAGCGGAGGGAGGCAGAAACGGAAATACCGATTCCGTTTCTGAGCGAACGGGAGACGGGAAATCATCCAGATTTCCCGTCGACATGTGAGTGGTACTCTTGAAGCGGGGATAAAGCGGCCCCTGTATCGCCAGCGAACCGAAATCGTGACGACTCGGAACTTCTGCTGGTGTCAGTCTGGATTCTGCTTGGAGCTAACGAAAAATGATTTCAAAAAGTATTTTGTATCATGAAATAAAAAATACCTGAGCGCCGGCATGGCTCCCAGGTGTTTTTTATTTTATGGCAGATCTTTTATGTATTCCCCGGTATCCAGATATTTCATTTTCGGGAAGGTGCTTCCCAGCAGATGATCCGGATAATATTGATCCAGGTGACGTTCCAGGAAATTCCTGGGCGGTATATTCTTATGCCGTTCGCTCATGCGGATGAGCGCCAGGCAGGAGATGACCGAAGTAAATACCACCAGGCATACGGTACACCGGGTGGCGAACCGCCGTTTCTTTTGCGGGACCTTCTCCAGGAGCCTGGACAGGAACGGATAGATCCATTTGGCCCAGGCAATGGCCACCAAACCCCAGAAAGCACAGAAGACAAGGTTTACATAGTTTCCGATAGAGAGCGGTATTCCGGAATAATCCCAGAATGTGACCCCCAGCACGAGCTGACAGACGAAGCCGCACAAAAATTCAAATGCGCCGCCGAAAATATAGCCTTTAATAAACAGATGAAAAGGCTTGGAATTTTGATTGTTATGCAGCAGAATACTGAACAGGGCGCAGCCGGCTCCCCAGACATTGCTCATGGGGAAAAACAGGTTGCTGCTCCTATTGGAGTATCCGCCGAAGGCGAAATAACACCAGATGGTCTCTGCCAGGCATCCCAGGATGCCGCCGATTATATAAATCCAGAAGATTTTGTAAAAGTTACAGTCTGCATCTTTTGTTTTTGGTTTAAATGGACGTTTGAAAGCCATAGACCTCCTCCTTTCCAGTGCAACCGGTATCTTTTAATTGAAACCGTATATTTTTTGGGTCACGTTATAAGCCAGTACGGAACATTTCCTGCCGATTTTTCCGGGCAGGTTCATGGTGATGCCGAGCAGGGTCCGATAACGGAATTTCCGGTAGAGGGAAGGGTTCATATCCTTTAGCTCCTGCCACAATGCTTCTTTTTCCCGCAGATGCTCTTCTGTGCCGGATTTGATGGCCATGATCGAAGAGATGCTCAGGACGATGTTCAGGTAAGAACACATGTTTTTGCACAGTGTGCTGCTTTTAAAAAGCGGTCCGGATTTTTCCAGGCAGTCAATCATCAGGCGGGTCACGCGGAACTGCTGGTCCAGCCGTGAGATCATCACAGATTCATTGACGGACTGGTCCTCCCTGCCGATGAAGTAGCGGTAGAAGTCTGCGTCGATATAATACAATGTCTTTACGTAGGGCATAGGCTGGAATACGAATAAATTGTCCACATAAAAGGTCTTTTTCGGAAGCTCCAGCCCGGATCGCCTGAGGACGGCCGTCCGGAAAATGACGGAATGCATCAGAATATAAATGG
Source organism: Lachnospiraceae bacterium (assembly GCA_902363445.1). Taxonomy (GTDB): domain Bacteria; phylum Bacillota; class Clostridia; order Lachnospirales; family Lachnospiraceae; genus Lientehia. The sequence continues at coordinate 147,356 of CABJAB010000006.1, read as the reverse complement.
TGGGAGGCAGCGGCTTTACATCATCCCAGGTGAAATAAGTATCAGTGGGAAAATATTTCCGGTACTGCATGATCTTCTTATGGGCCGCCCCCTGCTTTTCATAGACATAGTTGGACAGCAGCAAATCGGGAAGACGGTCTTCCATGACTGCCGTTTTAAGAAAACAGAGGATTTTTTTGTATGCTTCCAGATCCACCCAGTCGTCGCTGTCCACGACCTTGAAGAACAGGCCTGTGGCATGGGCGAGGCCGGTATTCACCGCGCCGCCGTGGCCGGCATTTTCCTGATGGATGGCACGGACGATGCCGGGATGTTCTGCTTCCAGCCGGTTAGCGATATCTGCCGTATCATCTTTGGAACCGTCGTTTACGATGAGGATTTCCACATCGTCTCCTCCGGGAAGCAGGGAATTGACACAGTGTTCCATATAATCCTGAGAATTATAGCAGGGCACTGCGATGGATAATAATTTCACGGAATTCACTCCTTATCTTGATCAGCGTCTAAACTGCTGTATTTTATAGCGACTTATTTTACAGCCATCTAATATTATACGGCTTTTTTCGGAAACTTGCAACGTCTGTTTGCTGCGGAAAGCGGGGTGGAGAAAAGAGTTCTCTATTAATATACCTTTGAATACCTTTCAAACAAGAATTCTTTGCATGATTTAAAGGCAGGAGGAAATCCGCTTCCATCCAGGCGGCTCGCTGGCAGCCATAACCAGAATCTTTGCGGCCTCCAGTCGGTCCTTTCCAACTGCCATGGATAAATCGATATTTTTCCATGTCAGATTCCAATAAAAACCTGCATGAAATTCGGTTTTTACCTTCCTACGGCCGGGAAGATCCTGCTAACGGCTCTGCGGCGCTCGCCTTACGATGGAATCGGATCGTTCCTCCTGCTCTTCCTTCCGCACCGAAATAAGCTTTTGTTTGCTTCGAAAGCTATTGGGGCGGTCCACCGCGGCCCGCTGCCGCAAGGCGCGCGCCGCAGGGCAGCGGCCGATGTTCCCGAGGCGTAGGGAGGCAGAAACGAAAAATACCGATTCTATTTCTGCGCGAACCGGAGATGGGAAATCATAAAGATTTCCCGTTGACATGTGAGTGGTACTGCCGGAGCGGGGATAAAGCGGTCCCTGCATCGCCAGCGAACCGAAATCGTGGCGGCCAGGAACTTCTGCCGGTGTTTGGCTGGAGCTTAATCAGAGTTTACTAAAAATGATTCCAAAAAGTATTTTGTATTATAGTATGGAAGAAAAGCGGACAAAATTCGCCGGGAAATAAAAAAGAACGGAATGATGAGAGCGGACGTGAATAAGGGCAAAAAGGGATTGTGATTTATAGTGGACAGAAAAACGGTAAAATGGTATACTTTAAACAAGTATGTCTATTAGAGATTCTGTATATCCGGAGTCCATCTATTAGAAATTAAAGGAGGAACTATGATGAATACGTTGGAACTCAAGAAACAGGCCAATGAAATTCGCAAGAGCATTGTGTCATCCGTACACAGCGCGAAAGCCGGCCATCCCGGCGGATCTCTTTCCGCTGCAGAAATTTTTACTTATCTGTATTTTGAAGAGATGAATGTGGACCCGAAGGACCCGAAAAAGCCCGGCAGGGACCGTTTTGTACTGTCCAAGGGGCACACGGCTCCCGGATATTATGCGGCGCTCGCCCACAAAGGCTTTTTCCCGGTTGAGGATCTTCTGACACTCCGCCATCTGGGCTCATATCTCCAGGGACATCCCTGTATGCAGCATATCCCCGGCGTGGATATGTCCAGCGGCTCCTTAGGACAGGGGATTTCCGCGGCTGTCGGCATGGCGATCGCAGGCAAGCTGGACAACGCGGATTACCGTGTATATACACTTCTCGGCGACGGGGAGATCCAGGAGGGACAGGTATGGGAAGCTTCTATGCTGGCCGCTCACAGAAAACTGGACAACCTGGTAGTCATCGTGGACAACAACGGCCTTCAGATTGATGGGAACATTGCGGACGTGAACTCACCCTATCCCATTGACAAGAAATTTGAAGCGTTTAATTTCCATGTGATCAATATTGACGGACACGACTTTGAAGCGATCCGCGCGGCGTTTGCGGAAGCGAAGACGGTAAAGGGACAGCCTACCGCCATTATCGCGAAAACAGTAAAGGGCAAAGGGGTATCCTTTATGGAAAATCAGGCGTCTTGGCATGGAACTGCTCCCAATGACGAGCAGTATGCCGTTGCAATGGCAGATTTGGAGAAAGTAGGTGAAGCATTATGTCAGAAATAAAGAAGATCGCGACAAGAGAGAGCTATGGTAAGGCACTGGCAGAATGTGGCGCTGAATATAAGGAACTGGTCGTGCTGGATGCCGACCTGGCCGGCGCTACCAAGACGGGAGTCTTTAAGAAGGCGTTTCCGGAGCGCCATATTGACTGCGGCATCGCAGAATGCAATATGATGAGTGTGGCGGCAGGTCTTGCCACCACAGGAAAGATTCCCTTTGCCAGCTCCTTCGCGATGTTTGCGGCCGGCAGAGCTTTTGAGCAGGTCCGCAATTCCATCGGATATCCTCATCTGAATGTGAAAATCGGCGCTACCCATGCCGGTATTTCCGTAGGAGAAGACGGCGCTACCCATCAGTGTAATGAGGACATCGCCCTGATGAGGACGATTCCCGGCATGGTGGTGATCAGCCCGGCGGATGACGTTGAGGCCAGAGCGGCCGTGCGCGCGGCCATAGAGCATCAGGGCCCCGTATATCTGAGATTCGGGCGTCTGGCGGTTCCGGTCATCCATGACGAAGCTTCCTATAAATTTGAAATCGGAAAAGGCGTTGTGGAGAGAGAAGGCAAGGATGTGACCATCATCGCCACCGGCCTGTGCGTGAGTGAATCTCTGGCTGCGGCTGAAAAACTGGCGGCGGAGGGCATTGACGCCAAGGTCATCAATATCCATACCATCAAGCCCCTCGATGAAGACCTGGTAGCCGCGGCAGCTAAAGAAACCGGCAAAGTGGTGACTGTTGAGGAGCACTCCGTCATCGGAGGGCTGGGAAGCGCCGTGTGCGATGCGCTGTCCGCGAAAGCACCGACACCGGTACTGAAGATCGGAATTAACGATACCTATGGAGAATCCGGCCCCGCGGCGGCGCTGATCAAGAAATATGGCCTTGACGGCGACAGCATTGCGGAAAAGGTAAAAGCCTTTGTAAAATAAGCACAAATAATGTATTTTTTGAGATACTTGTTTGACATTCTTGTAACAAGAATTGTATAATGATAAGGATGATTTTGTGCTATTTATATTAATCTATATCACATTCACTTATATTCCTAGAGGAGGAGATTATCTATGGGAAGAAAAATGAAAACCATGGATGGCAACCATGCAGCGGCTCATGCTTCTTATGCATTTACCGATGTGGCGGCCATCTATCCGATTACCCCTTCATCACCGATGGCAGAAGCCACAGATGAGTGGGCGACACAGGGGAGGACAAACATCTTCGGACAGACCGTTCAGATTACAGAAATGCAGTCTGAAGCAGGCGCGGCGGGCGCTGTGCACGGCTCTCTGTCAGCAGGTGCTTTGACAACTACCTATACGGCATCTCAGGGTCTGCTGCTTATGATCCCGAACCTTTATAAAATCGCCGGCGAGCTGCTTCCCGGTGTGTTCAACGTATCCGCACGTGCTCTGGCCAGCCATGCCCTTTCTATTTTCGGTGACCACTCCGACGTGTACGCATGCCGTCAGACCGGCGCCGCTATGCTTTGTGAAGGCAGCGTTCAGGAGGTCATGGACCTGACTGCGGTAGCTCATCTGGCAGCGATCAAGGGCCGCGTTCCCTTTATCAACTTCTTCGATGGTTTCCGTACCTCCCATGAGATTCAGAAAATCGAAGTCTGGGATACAGAAGACCTGAAGGATATGGCCGACATGGATGCGATCGACGCATTCAGACGCCGCGCCCTGAATCCTGAGCATCCCTGTGAAAGAGGTTCCGCTCAGAACCCTGATATCTTCTTCCAGGCAAGAGAAGCCTGCAACTCCTACTACAATGCGCTTCCTGCGATCGTAGAAGAGTACATGGATAAAGTAAATGAAAAAATCGGAACAGATTATAAGCTGTTCAACTACTACGGCGCTCCGGATGCAGAGCATGTGATCGTTGCGATGGGTTCCGTATGTGAGACGATCGAGGAGACCGTTGATTTCCTGAACGCACAGGGACAGAAGACAGGCCTTGTTATCGTGCGTCTGTACAGACCCTTCTGCGCTGAGAAACTGATCGAGGCGATTCCGGATACCGCAAAGAGAATCTCCGTTCTGGACAGGACGAAAGAGCCCGGCGCTCTTGGCGAGCCTCTGTATCTGGATGTGGTCGCAGCCCTCAGGAATACGAAGTTCCACAATATCGACATTTTCACCGGCCGTTATGGTCTGGGCTCCAAGGATACGACTCCTGCTCAGATTGTTGCCGTGTACAACAATGCAGAGAAAAAACAGTTTACAATCGGCATTGTGGACGACGTGACCAACCTGTCCTTAGAAACCGGAGAAGAGATCAGCGTTGCTCCCGAGAGCACGATCAGCTGTAAGTTCTGGGGCCTTGGCGCAGACGGCACCGTAGGCGCGAACAAGAACTCCATCAAGATCATTGGTGACAATACCGATATGTATGCACAGGCATACTTTGATTATGACTCCAAAAAGTCCGGCGGCGTGACGATTTCTCATCTGCGCTTCGGTAAGGATCCGATCAAATCCACCTATCTGATCAGCAAAGCGAATTTCGTGGCCTGCCACAATCCCGCTTATCTGAGAAAGTACAACATGGTACAGGATCTGAAGGACGGCGGAACATTCCTTCTGAACTGCCCTTGGGATATGGATGGTCTTGAGGAGCATCTGCCCGGACAGGCTAAAAAATATATTGCCGATCACAATATCAAGCTCTGCCTGATCGACGGTATCAAGATTGGCAAAGAGATTGGTCTTGGCGGCCGTATCAATACCGTACTTCAGTCCGCATTCTTCAAGCTCGCCAACATTATCCCTGAGGATAAAGCCATCGAGCTGATGAAAGCCGCTGCTAAGGCTACCTACGGAAGAAAGGGCGACAAGATTGTTCAGATGAACTATGACGCCATCGACCGCGGCGCAAAGGATGTGAAGGAAATTGAAGTACCTGAAAGCTGGAAGGACGCTCAGTGTGAGGATCTCTCCGAGAAGGTACGTGAAGGAAGAGAAGAAGCCGTTAAATTTGTTAAGAATATTCAGCAGAGCGTTGCGGCTCAGGAAGGCAATAAGCTGCCTGTATCCGCATTCGTGGATTATGTGGACGGCTCTACACCCAACGGAACCGCTGCATTTGAGAAGCGCGGTGTTGCAGTAGACATCCCCGTTTGGAATCCCGAGAACTGTATTCAGTGTAATTTCTGTTCTTATGTGTGTCCCCATGCTTCTATCCGTCCTGTAGTAATGACAGAGGAAGAAGCGGCTGCGGCTCCTGAGAATATGAAGAAGGTTCCTATGACGGGTATGCCCGGTATGTTCTTCTCCATGACAGTGGACGCTCTGGACTGCATGGGCTGCGGCTCTTGTGCGACAGTATGTCCCGGCAAGAAAGGCGCAAAGGCGCTCACCATGGAGAACATGGAAGCCAATGCAGACTGCCAGAAGGGCTTTGAATATGGCCTGACGCTTCCTAAGAAGCCTGAGGTTCTTGCGAAGTTCAAAGAAAATACCGTAAAGGGAAGCCAGTTCAGACAGCCCCTGCTTGAGTTCTCCGGCGCATGCGCAGGCTGCGGTGAGACTCCTTATGCGAAGCTGATCACCCAGCTGTTCGGCGACAGGATGTATATCGCAAACGCTACCGGCTGCTCTTCAATCTGGGGCAACTCTTCACCGAGTACTCCTTATACCGTAACTCCTGAAGGAAAAGGACCGGCTTGGTCTAACTCCTTATTTGAGGATGCGGCTGAGTTTGGATATGGTATGAGCCTGGCTCAGAATGCCATGAGAGAAAGCCTGAAAAACAAAGTAGAAGCTGCGATTGCGAACAGCGGCAACGCCGATGTGGAAGCAGCAGGCAAGGAATGGCTGGAGACTTATTCCATCGGCGCACTGAACGGCGCTGCTACGGACAAGCTGGTAGCTGCTCTGGAAGCATGCGGCTGCGAGAAGTCCAAAGATATCCTGAAGGATAAGGATTTCCTGGCTAAGAAGTCACAGTGGATCTTCGGCGGTGACGGATGGGCATATGACATCGGATTCGGCGGTGTTGACCATGTTCTGGCCAGCGGCAAGGATATCAATATCATGGTATTCGATACTGAGGTTTACTCCAATACAGGCGGACAGTCTTCCAAGGCTACTCCTACCGGCGCGATCGCTAAGTTTGCGGCAGGCGGCAAGGATGTGAAGAAGAAAGACCTGGCTGCCATCGCTATGAGCTATGGCTATGTATACGTTGCTCAGATTGCTATGGGCGCGGATTACAATCAGTGTGTAAAGGCTCTGGCGGAAGCAGAAGCTTATCCCGGACCTTCCCTGGTAATCGCATATGCTCCTTGTATCAACCATGGTATCAAGGCCGGCATGGCGAAAGCTCAGCTGGAAGAAAAGGCAGCCGTTGAGGCTGGCTACTGGTTCAACTTCCGTTTCAACCCTGAGCTGGTTGAGGCTGGCAAGGCTGGATTCAGTCTGGACAGCAAGGCTCCTACGGGAGACTACAAAGAGTTCCTGAACGGAGAAGTACGTTACAATTCTCTGGTACGTGCAAATCCGGAAAGAGCTGCGAAGCTGTTTGAAGCTGCGGAAGAACAGTCCAAAGCGAAGTATGCTCACCTGCAGAAGCTGGTTAAGCTGTACGGCGTAGAAGAATGAACGTGTTGACTTTGAGTCAAGCGACAGCATAATAGACAAAATGGCTCCGCCAAAAGCAAGTATACTTGCGGAAGGCGGGGCCATTTTGGCTATGAGCGGACATTGGACGAATGTCCGCGTGCGCCCGGGCGGAGCCAGGGCGAAATGCTGGAGCAGTTTGTTGGCTATGGGCGGACATTTGATGGAAAGGAGGAAATTTATGATACATTTGGCGACGATTGGAAGCGGCAGTATTGTGGACCTGTTTTTGGATGCGGTGGAGAAGACGGAGGGCATCCGCTGTACGGCAGTGTATTCCAGGACGGAAGAGAGGGCGAAGGAATTTGCCGAAAAGCATGGCGCCGGCAGCTGGTACTCGGATCTGGACGCGATGCTGAACGACAAAACCATTGATTTTATCTATGTGGCGTCTCCCAACAGCCTTCATTACGGTTATGTGAAACGGGCCCTTGAAGCAGGGAAACATGTCATCTGTGAAAAACCCTTTGTAGGAAGCTTTAAAGAAGCGGAGGAGCTGGTCCGTCTGGCCGGCGAAAGAGGCCTTTATTTGTTTGAGGCTATTACGATTCTGCACATGCCCAATTATCAAAAGGTCAAAGAATGGATGAAGGAGATCGGACCGGTGCGTCTGGCACATTACAATTACAGCCAGTATTCGAGCCGCTATGACTCCTATCTGTCCGGTAATGTGACCAACGTATTTGATCCGGAATACGCAGGCGGCGCGCTTATGGATATCAATGTCTATAACCTCCATGTGATCGCGGATCTTTTCGGCATGCCGGATACGGCTTTTTATTTTGCGAACCGCGGCTTTAACGGCATCGATTGTTCCGGGACAGCTGTGCTTCAGTACAACGGATTCATATGTACCTGCATGGGAGCAAAGGACTGCGACGGAGAGAATACCGGGCTGATAGAGGGAGAAAAGGGATATATCCTGGTGAAGGAAGCGGGGAATTTGTGCGGAAATGTGCGGCTTTGTCTCCGGAACGGGGAAACAAAGAGCGCAGAATATGACAGAAGCGTAAACAGGATGACTTATGAGGTGGAAGACTTTGTAAGAGCTTATGAATCCGGTGACCGGGAGGCCTGCAGCAGATGGCAGGAGGAGAGTCTGAACGTGATGCGGATTCTGGATCAGCTTCGTAAAAATAGCTGACGGTTTGCGATTGTGATCCCATTAGCCAGGATATACCTTTGAATAACCTTCAAACAAATTTTCTTTATCCGATTTACAAGGCAGGAGGAAATCCGCTTCCGTCTGGGCGGCTCGCTGGCAGCCGGGAAGATCCTGCTAACGGTTTTGCGGTACTCGCCTTACGATGGAATCAGATCGTTCCTCCTGCCCTTTCTTCCGCATCGGAGTAAGCTTCCGTTTGTCCCGAAAGCTATTGGGGCCGTGCGGATATCTACTCCTTTTCTGGAATCAGGGGAACGGAAAGCATCCGAAAAGGTGCGGCGGGGAGGGCACCGGCAGAAAGATTCCGGGCCGGCCTAAAGGTGAGCGCCGCAGGGCAGAGGCCGGTGTTCCCCAGGCGGAGGGAGGCAGAAACGGAAATTCCGATTCCGTTTCTGAGCGAACAGGAGAAGGGAAATCATCAGGATTTCCTGTCGACATGTGAGCGGTACTCCTGGAGCGAGGATAAAGCGGCCCCCGCATCGCCAGCGAACCGAAATTGTGACGGTCCGGAACTTCTGCCGGTGTCTAGCTGGAGTTTAATCAGAGCTTACTAAAGATGATTCCAAAAAATGTTTGTGCTTTTATAAAGAAAACTTGCATAACAAAACGTATTTTGCCGTATAACGGACCATTTATTATAAGGAGGTATTTATGAGTTTATCATTTCAGTCAGTCATCCGGCTGAACAACGGCGAGGAGATTCCACGTCTCGGATTTGGCGTATGGCAGGCAAAGAACGGGGAAGAAGCGGAAAATGCCATTGGATACGCCCTGGAAGCAGGCTATCGGCATATTGACACGGCGGCGGTTTACGGAAATGAAGAAAGTGTCGGGCGGGCCATGAAAAAGAGCGGGCTTAAGCGGAATGAGATATTCCTGACCACGAAGCTTTGGAACGCGGATCAAAGAGAGCATCGGCAAATGAAAGCCTTTGAGGAAAGTCTGTCGCGCCTGGATACGGATTATGTGGATCTGTACCTGGTCCACTGGCCGGTGGGAGGATGTATTGCTGAGACTTGGAAGGTCATGGAGGAGATTTATAGGAGCGGCCGGGCCAGGGCCGTCGGAGTGTCTAATTTTAAGGTTTCCCAGCTGGAGGAGCTGCTGTTAGGGGCGGAAATCTGTCCCGCGGTGGATCAGATGGAGTTCAATCCCTGCATGCAGGATAACGAACTTCTGGCATTTTGCAAAGACAAAGGAATAGCTTTTGAAGCTTGGAGTCCTTTGGGAAGCGGCGCCTTTACTCAGGATAACACAGCGGCGGAAATTGGCAGAAAATACGGAAAGAGCGGACCGCAGGTGATTCTGCGGTGGATCCTGCAAAAAGATATCATCGTGTTTCCTAAATCTGTTCATAAGAACAGGATTGAAGAAAATAGGAATCTGTTCGACTTTGAACTGACGGAAGAGGAATGTGCTCTTTTGGATGCCATGAACTGCGGGAAACGGACGGGCCCTGATCCGGACTGCGTAGATTTTTGACAAACGGAATGGATATACAGGATCCTTATGAACAGGGTCCGCATAGCGGGAAAAGGCTTCCGAAGACGACACGGAAGCCTTTTCTCTTTAAAGAGGAATAAAAAATGTACTCAAATACCTGCAATGATTTCGGAAAGCATGACCTTCGGCGCAGCTTGGACCGGAGAGACTACGATGGCTTTATAGGTAGTATCCTCTGCCACTGCCACGAAATGTCCCTTGCCTTTTTCTATCTCCAGGGTGACCCCTGCGGGGATCCGTACAATCTGTGCGGTATCCATCACCGGCCCGTTTTCATCTATGTCGATAAAGATCATAAGAGCCGTTCCTTCCAGAAAACAGAAGATTTCATTATCTTCATGAGTCTCCACTACCTTGAAGGTGGGGGTGTGATGCCATCCCTGGAGGAGGCCGGCGGTCACTTCTGTAGTATTCAGGCGGCTGGTCAGTTTGAAAGCTGTCCACTCCAGGTAATCTTCTTTTACCGTTTCATAAGATTCCGGGAATATGGCCTTTACGCCGGAAACATAAGTATCTTTTAAATCTGTGATTTTTACTTCCATTTGAGTTGCCTCCCCATCTGATCTTTTCTCTTTATTCTTTAGATTCTGTTATTTCCCTTTTAAATAAGCGCCGTTTGCGGTCCAGTCCCTGTAGAAATTGTCAATATAATACTGGGTCAGCGGCATGGGCATCTGGAACACATCCATAAATACGTGATAAGGCGCCGTGGTGATATCGGCTCCATGGACCGCGTAATCCACAAATTCCTGAGGCTTTTCAATAGAGGCGGCCAAGATCTCCGTTTCATAGTCCGAGGACGCGAACACCTCTGCGATCTCCTGGAGTGTGTCGAGCCCGTGATAGCCGATACAGTCATTCTGTCCGGTATAAGGGGCCACGTAAGCGGCTCCGGCATGGGCGCAGAGCATGGCCTGGGCTGAGGTCAGGATGGTGGTGGCGCAGGTCTTGATGCCCATTTCCTTTAAGGCGCGTATGGCTTTAATCCCCTCTGTGGTGGCGGGTACTTTGACTACCACATTGTCTCCGGCGCTTCGGATACTCTTTGCCTGTTCCATAATCTCATCTTTAGTGACGGCGACGACCTGCGCCAGCACCGGAATGTCGGGGAAACGTCTGGAAAGCTTTGAAATAGTCTCCACGACGTCGGCGCCTTCTTTGGAAGAGAGGGACGGGTTTGTGGTAATCCCAGCCAGAAGCCCCATTTCTTCCAGTTCAGTCAGTTCCGCCATATCGGCAGTGTCAGCAAATAACTTCATGATACTATCCTCCTTGTTGATTTTTCGGATCTTCCGCACCGCTTGTGAACGGCAGTTTCAAAATTTACCTTCCGGCTGCTTGTTCAAATGCCGGCCATACACGTCACCAGATGACAGAAACTCCGTACTTTTGGACCGCTGTCAGGAAGGCGGCGTCCGGCTTTTCGTCGGTGATCAGAGTATCGACCTTATCCCAGGTATTGAGAAGGAAAACTCCCCTGGAGTTAAATTTAGTATGATCTGCTAACAGATAGTTGTGCTGAGAATTCTTCATCATAATCCGGCGGATCTGGGTGCCGGTGGTGCCGTTATTGAACATGCCGTCCGCGGAAATGTCGCTGCAGGAAGTGAAAGTGGCATCCACATAGATCTGTTTACAGAGATCGACGGAGGTTATATCATCCATGGACGATACTTCACGGTTCAGAAAGCCCCCAATGATGAAGGTATCGATCCAGGTCTTCGGCTGGAGAAGGTTCAGAGCAAAAACACTGTTGGTAAATACGGTCATGGAACGGTTGGGCGGCAGGACCTTTAAAAGCTCCATAGCTGTAGAGCTGCCGTCCACATAAATGCTCCTCATGTCCCGCTCGGTGATGGAATTGGCAGCATTCATGGCGATTTTCTGTTTGTAGGTGAGATTCATGGATTTACGCAGGTTGAATGAAAGCTCGGTCTTGCTTTCGTCTGCAATCTGCGCTTTCCCATAGGCGCGTTCGATGAGCTTTGAGCGTTCCAGTTGCTCCAAGTCTCTCCGGATTGTCATGGCGGATACGCCAAAGCACTGTGCCAGAGTATTCACGGACATTTCTTTATTGGACTTTATCATGTCGTAAATTGCTATCTGTCTGGTTTCTGCATTCACGGGCGTTCCCTCCTTTATTTGATTTTTCGTAAGTCTATCTTAGATATAACATAGCATAACAAAAAAAGCAATAGCAAAAAACAAAGCGAACATGAAAAATGTTGACCATGTTCACTTGATATCGTAGAATAACACCATGAGCTACAAAAACATGTGCAATTGTATGATTTAATTTGAAAAATGGCACAATTAATTGTTTAAAATGACGAGGAAGCAAACACCGTTCCGATACAAAAGGAACACAAAAACGAACAGGGAGGAATGGAAATGAAACAAAGCGTAATCACAGGATCTATGGGTATCCTCGGTGACAGATTTGTATTTGAAGGGTACAAGGAGGATTGCTCTTTCGCAGAGAAGGCAAAAAAGCTGGCGGAGATTCCCGGTATCCAGGGCCTTGAGATTTCCTCAGGCGGAGAGGAAGCCAACGGAAAAGAGACGAAAAAGATTCTGGAAGATCTGAATCTGAAATGTGCCTGTATCAATGTGGCCATTGCGGGCAGGAGAGATTTGGGAAAAGGCTCACTGGCCAATCCGGATCCGGCGCTCCGCCGGAAAGCCATTGACATCTGCAAAGAGGCATCCGACTATGCGGCGGAGATGGGGGCGGAGGTCATCAATATCTGGCCGGGGCAGGACGGCTTTGATTACGCGCTCTGTACGGATTACAGCAGGCTTTATCATGATTTCCTGGACGGGGCGGTGGAAGTTGCCGATCATAACCCAAACGTGAAGGTAGCGCTGGAGTTCAAGCCCAGGGAGCCCAGAAACCGTTCTCTGGTGGATACATATGGGACTGCCCTTTTGATGTGTGCGGAGGGAGGGAGAAAGAATCTGGGCGTGTCCGTGGACGTGGGGCATGTGCTCTATGCCAACGCCAATATGGCCGCGGCAGTACAGGCCTGCGCGGAAAGAGGGCGCCTCTTCCATATGCACACCAATGATTGCCTGGGATACTGGGATGACGACATGATCTTAGGTTCGGTCCGGTTTATTGAATACATAGAGCTCTGCTACGTACTGAGAAAGGTAAAATATGACGGCTGGTGCTCAGTGGACATCTTCCCCAGCCGTGAGGATTCTTTTGCCTGTGCGGAAGAGAGTATTCTGTATTTCGATATGTTCGACAAGATGGTGGATAAGATCGGCATGGAGAATATAGAAGAATGCATCGGGAGAGGAGATGCAGCTTACGCCTCCAAGATGGTCCGTGAAAAGGTGTTCCTTTCAAAATAACAAGGAGAGAGAAAGGGTGTACATAGTATGGGTGAAATTCTTAGGATGGAGGGAATCTCGAAAAGCTTTCCCGGTGTAAAGGCTCTGGACAACGTGAACATCGTGGTCAACTCGGGAGAAGTCCATGCGCTTTTGGGGGAAAACGGCGCGGGGAAATCCACATTGATGAAAATACTGAACGGCGTCTACGCCCCTGACGAGGGAAAGATCATCGTAAAAGGAAAAGAGGTCTCCATTCACAACATTAAGGAGGCCCAGGAGCTGGGCATCAGCATCATCTTTCAGGAATTCAATCTCTGTCCGGATCTGACCGTGGCGGATAATGTCTATATAGGGCGGCATAAAAACAGGTTCGGAATCGTGGATGCCAGATATGTGGAAAAAGAAACACAGAAGATCCTGGACCGGTTCAAACTGAATATGATCAAGCCGGGAGACGTGGTCATGACCATGAGCGTGGCCCAGATGCAGATGGTAGAAATCTGCAAGGCGATGTCCTTTGACTCCGATGTGGTCGTATTTGACGAGCCGACGGCGGCACTGGCAGAATCAGAGATCGAGCAGCTTTTCATGGTCATCAAGCAGCTTCAGAAGGAAGGGAAAGGAATCATCTATATTTCCCACAGGATGGAAGAGCTCTCTAAGATCGCGGACCGGGTGACTGTGCTCCGGGACGGCCAGCAGGTGGGGGATTCCTTTGATTTTGCCAGCGTGACACTGGATGAACTGATCAACCGGATGGTAGGCAGGACCATGGAGGACAAATATCCGAAGCATGACAGAAAGATTGGAGAAGTCTTCTTCGAGGCGGACCATATACGAAATAAGAAGGTAAATGTAAAGCATATTGACGTGCGTAAAGGAGAGATCCTCGGTATCGCGGGGCTAATGGGAGCCGGACGTACAGAAATGGCGAGAGCGATATTCGGAGCCGATCCGGTGAGCAGCATAGAAGTGAAGGTGAACGGCAAAAAGGTGGGCGTGGGAAGCCCCGGCCAGGCAATTAAAAACGGGATCGCGTATTTGACAGAGGACAGAAAGAACGAAGGCCTGGCCCTCCGCCTGGACTGTGAGAAAAACATCAATATGGCCTCCATGAAAAAAATCTCCAAATACGGTTTTGTCATCAATAAGACGGCGGAGGAGAACGCGAAGCACTACGTGGATGCGCTGGCGGTGAAGACCCCGAAACTGGGCCAGCTGGCTCAGTTCCTCTCCGGCGGGAACCAGCAGAAGCTTGTTTTGGCCAAATGGCTGTCGAGGCAGGTGGACCTGCTGATCTTTGATGAACCGACGAGGGGCATCGATGTGGGAGCCAAGTTTGAGATTTACAAGCTGATGAATGAGCTGAGCGACCAGGGCGTGGGAATCATTATGATCTCATCCGAGCTTCCGGAGCTTCTCGGCATGAGCGACAGAATCGCTCTCATGCACGAAGGAAGCATTGTGGGGGAAGTAATTGCAAAGGAAACGACCCAGGAAGAGATCATGGAATACATCACTGGCCTGAAAACAAAGGGAACGGAGCGTGAAGGAAATGAATAATTCGAATAGTGTAAAAAACAAGATTACCCGGACGAAATTTGCGAACTTTCTGGGCAGCATGGCCGGACTGTTCGGCTTGATCATCATTTTTTCTATCTTGTCGAGAGCCTTTTTGACTGTAGACAATGTCATCAGCATCACCCTTTCCGTGGCTATTTATGCAACCCTGGCCTGCGGCATTTCCTTTGTACTGATCATCGGCGGCGCCGAGCTGTCGGCGGGCTCCGTAGTCGGTGTGGCAGGGGCGATCTTCTGCGTCAGCCTCCGGGCCGGTATACCGGCATGGATCTGTATCATCATCACCATTGGATGCGGCATCCTCTGCGGTCTGTTCAACGGTTTCCTGGTTACGAAGATGCACCTGATTCCGTTCATCGCCACATTGGGTACTCAATACATATTCCGGGGCGCCACTTATATCATTTCCAGCGGTTCGTCCATCTCCGTGCGTGAAGTGGCCAGCGAGGGCGATCTGGCAGGACTTAAGTTCATCGGGAGCGGAAAGATCCTCGGCATTCCCATGCTGGTGTATATCATGGTGATATGTGCGGTGATCCTGACCATCGTCCTTTCTAAGACAACGCTGGGAAGAAAAATATTTGCGACGGGCAGCAATGTGGAAGCGGCCAGACTTTCCGGTATCAGCACGGATAAGATCACGACCATCGCTTATATGTTCAGCGGCGGCATGGCCGGACTGGCGGGCGTGATGCTCACCACGAGACTTCTGTCCGCACAGCCTACGGCCGGGACCAGCTTTGAGCTGGAAGGCATCGCCGCATCCGTGATCGGTGGCGTCAGTATGATGGGCGGCCAGGGTACGATCCCCGGAGCTGTGATGGGTGCATTTATCGTCGGTATCATGAGGAACGGGCTGAACCTTCTGGGGGTGAATACCTTCTGGCAGCAGGTCATCACCGGCGTGATCATCATCGTGGCTGTATGGGCCGATATCATGCGGAGACGCAGAGAGGCTTCTAAGAAGTAAAGGAGAAGAACGCTAGGAACAGCATAGAGCTGTTTACTATATAAAAATGTAAAAGGAGGAAGAAACATGAAACGAAACAAATGGACAGCGGTTGCAGCGGTGATGCTCTGCCTGATTATGGCACTTTCGGGCTGCGGAAAGAAAGCGGTCGACGAGACTACTGCGGCGAAAAAGGACGAGACCACAAAGGCGGCTGAAGAGAAGACGACGGAAGCAAAAAAAGAAGAGACCACAGAGGCCAAAAAAGAGGAAGGCGCATCGGGAAGCAAGACCATCTACGTGATTGGAAAAGAGTCCCAGTATAACCATTGGCTCTGCCTGCAGGACGGTGCGGAAGCATGCGGAAAAGAAAAGGGATACGATGTGATCTACCAGGCGCCGCCTTTAGGAGAAGTGGATATTGAAAAACAGGTATCCATGGTTGAGGCAGCTATCGGGACGAAGCCCGCGGCTATCGTTTTAGCGCCCAACGATACCGACGCTCTCGCAGGCGCCTGTGCAGAGGTTCAGGAAGCCGGAATCCCCATGGTACTGGTTGATTCTAAGATTTCCACAGAAGATTATGACTGTCTGGTAGCTTTGGACAATGAAAAAGCCGGCGCTGACGTGGCTGAGGAAATCGCTCAGAGGATCGGCGGCAAAGGCCAGATAGGCATCATCTCCGCAGTACCCGGCGGCGCGACCATCATGGCCCGTGAGAACGGCTTCATCAATTACATTAAAGAAAAATATCCCGATATCGAGATTGTTGGAGAAATCCTTTATTCTCAGAACGACTCTTCCAAGGCCATGAGCCAGACCTATGACATGCTGGCCGCATATCCCGACATCAAGGCATTCTACACGACCAACACTCCCACGGCAGAGGGCATTGCCTCCGCTTTGGAAGAAAAGGGACTGGGCGGCAAGGTCCTCCTGGGAAGTTTCGACTCTTCTGATACCATCAACGGTTATATCCAGAATGGAACCATCGCAGCATGCTCCGTTGCAGAAGCTTATAACATGGGCTATGAGTCTGTAGCGCAGGCCATTAATCTGATCGAAGGAAAAGATGTTGAGAAATTTGTGAACTCCGGCAACAGTATCGTAACTCCTGCGAACTTCGATGACGAACATATTCAGGAGCTTCTGTACCCCTTCGGAAAGTAATAAAAACCGATAACCATGCTTTACGGAACGCTGTGGTCTGTTTCCGCCTGCGGAAACAGGCCACAGGTTTTGAAAAGGTGAATGTGAATGAAAGTATTCGGACGGGATTATACGAAACAAGAGCTTCTTTCCTACGTTGGAAATATTAATCAGATAGCCGGTGTGACGAGGAAGGAGCAGATTGACGGAAATGGGGATGGGATCCGTTTCCTGGAAGTGAAAAACGGGAGCGGAATGGAATTTTCTGTGATGGAAAACCGGTGCATGGATGTAAATTCCATGAGCTACAAAGGGATTTCCCTGAACTTCTTAAGTAAAAATGGACTGGTGTATCCGCTCCGCTATCTTCCGGAATCTTCGGAAGACACGCTCAGGCATTTGTGCGGCGGCCTGTTTTATACCTGCGGCACCCAAAATGTCGGGTATGACTGTGTGGACGCGGGAGAGAGGCAGGTTTGCCATGGAAGGATCAAAGCCATGTCGGCGGTGAATGTGGCCGCTGCCGCCCATTGGACCGAGGATGATTATCTCATTGAGCTGTACGGAGAAGTGAGGGAGACCAGCCTCTTCGGAGAAAACATCGCTCTTAGGCGGCACATGCATGTCTCCATGGGGAAGCCGGCTGTGAAGATCACCGATGAGCTGGAAAATGAAGGGTTTGAGGAACGGCCGCTCATGTACATGTATCATTTGAATCTGGGTTTTCCCTTTGCGGATTCGGAGATGAAGATTTATGTGGAGCCATCGGAGAAATCCTGCAGGGATGAGTGGGCGGCGCCGTATCTTTCCGAGTATCGGATGGTGGAAAAGCCTCAGGTGCCGGGAAAGGAGATCTGCATCATGCACAGCTTCCGGGAGAAGAAGCAGGTGACGACTCTGGCGTTCAACGAGAGGCTCGGATTTGGATTCTATATCAAACAGGACACGAATGTAATGCCGTTTCTGCATGAGTGGAAAACAAACATAGCAGGCGCTTATGCGGTGGGCTTAGAACCTGCGAACTGTCATTGCGAGGGCCGGGTGAATGAGAGAAGATATGGGACGCTCCAGACCATCGCTCCTTTTGAAACGGTGCGGGTGGAGACAGAGCTCGGTATCCTGGAGGACAGGGAACAGATAGAACAATTGATCAAAACATCAGAATAGGGGGAAATCCTATGTCAAAAAAAGTGATAGGCCTTGTTTCAACTTTTGCGCCTGGGGACAGCTGGCCCCAGGAAACCATTGACCGTGTTGCGGCCACCCACGAGGTAGTGAAGGCCGCATTGAAGGAGATGGGCTATGAGGTAAAGGATGTCGGCAGTGTGAACCGTACCATGGAAGACATGGTAAAAGCCGGAAAAGAGCTGCGCTATATGGGAATCCAGGCGCTGGTCCTCTATGTGGGGACTTGGACTTATGCCAACTGTGCCGCGGCATTGGTACGGGAGGCGGGCGTCCCTGTGGTCATCTGGGCCGATGCGGGCGCAGGGACCTGCGGCCTGGTGGGCGGAGCCATTGCCAGAGGCGGAATGGATGAATTCGGATTTCACGCAAATCTGGTGTACGGCCCCTTTGAGGATGCTGCCACCAGAGAAAAATGCAGAGTCTATCTGGACGCGGCCTGCGCGGTCTCTTCCATGAAGGGAGAAAAGCTGGGGCTGGGCGGAGGAACCTGCATGGGAATGGTGACGGCAGTGTGCGATCCCAATGTGGTGCGTGAAAAGTTCGGAGTGGAGATCGAGACCTTTGAACAGATGGAGATCATCGCCAGGGCAGAGAAAATAGACGACGACGAAGCGGAAAAATTTTATAAATGGATTGAAGAAAGCTTCGGAGGCATTGTGACGACCAAAGAAGCCATGATGAAACAGATCAAGCTGTATCTGGCCATGAAGCAGTTCTGCAGGGAAAATAACCTGTCCTTTGTCTCCACGAAATGTCTGCCGGAGATGGCCAATCAGTATACATCCTTCTGTCTGTGCCATTCCATGATGGGGGACTGTGAAGACGCCTTTGGAAAGAAAGAGAGGATGGTCTTCGGGTGTGAAGCGGACATCAATGCAGCGCTGACCATGGAGCTTCTTCATCATCTGCAGGAAGGCCCGGTGATGTTCACGGATCTGTCCCAATATGACTATAAGGACCAGGTGCTGACCACCTGCAACTGCGGGTCCCAGCCGACGGACTTTGCCAGGGATAAAAAGGAAGTCATCTGGGAAAGAGAAGGCGTGCACGAACACTACTGGAAATACGGCGGCACATGTCCCCAATACGTGACAAAAGAGGGGCGGGTGACCATGGCGAGACTGAACCGGAAGCAGGGAGAATATGAGATGCTGATCGTTCCGGCCAATGCCGTGTATTTTGACCGGGAAAAGCTCCGGGAAACCATATGGGAAAGACCCCACGCTTATTTTGAGCTGCTCTGTGACAAAGAAACCTTTTTTGATGAAGTGCGCTCCAACCATATCCATGTGGTATATGGAGAATATGAAAAGGAGCTGAAAGAAATCTGCAGTATCCTCGGCATCCGGGCGGTCTGCCTGGAATCGGGGAAATGATCATAGAAACTGCATGAACCAAAAAGCCAATACAGGAGGAAAGACAAAATGAATGAACAGGAATTAAAGGCGTTTATGTGCGATATCGGAAAGCGGATCTATACCAATGGATTTGTAGCCGCCAACGATGGGAATATCACCGTAAAGCTGAATGAAACAGAGTATCTGACCACGCCGACCGGAGTCAGCAAGGGATATCTGACACCGGATATGATCGTGAAGGTGAATGAGAAGGGGGAAGTGCTGGAAGGCACCTGGAAGCCGTCCTCCGAGGTGAAGGTCCATCTGCGGGTATATAAGGAAAGGCCGGACGCGGGAGCCGTAGTACACGCTCATCCGCCCTATGCGACTACTTTCGCTGTGGCACATATCCCTCTGGACAAATATATCCTTCCGGAGGCCGTCTGCGCGCTGGGAGCCGTGCCCATCGTTCCTTATGCAAAGCCCTCCACGCAGGAGCTGGCCGATGCCATGATTCCGTTCCTTCAGACATATGACGCATTTCTGCTGGAGAACCACGGGACCGTGACCGTGGGGAAAGATCTGACCACCGCGTATTTTAAAACGGAAACGCTGGAGTACAACGCGAAGATCGTTTATCTGGGCATGATGCTTGGAAAACAGAATGAACTTCCCAGAAAAGAGATCGACAAGCTGGTGGAAATGTACCGGGGCAATAACCCGGAGGCGAAGCACCCGGGCTACGTGAAATTCTGAACATAGATGGAATGGAGGAGCGGATGGAGAAGAAATTCAGGATGGCGGCCCTGGACATAGGGACCTCCAGTGTCCGGACTTTTTTGGCGGAATATGATGGAAGGACGGTAGAGATCCAGGAGAAGAACCGGTTTTATCATCAATCGGTTCCCGTGCTGGGACATGAATACTGGGACCTTTTAGGAGTGTTCGCCCAAGTGAGAAATGCCCTTCTGGCGGCGGCCAAAGACGCTCCTCTCGACAGCCTGGCCCTGGATTCCTGGGGAACCGATATGACAGCCCTGGACTGGAACGGCGAATATCTCTGGGGAGGCGTCTGTGCCAGGGACGGACGGTTTAATGGCCTGAAGGAAGATTTTTTTGAGTGGATTCCGGAAAAAGAGATTTATATGAGGACAGGTGTCCAGTTCCTGAACTGGAATACCCTGTACCTGCTTTATTATCTGGTAAAAGAAAAGCCCTGGATGCTGGAATCCATATCCTGTATGCTGTTCACTCCGGATTTGTTCAATTACTTTCTGACCGGAGAAAAGAACGCGGATTATTCCATCGCTTCCACCTCCCAGATGCTGGATCCCTGGCGGAAAACCTGGGATGAGATACTTTTGGGGGCGGTGCCGTTTCCCCGGGAAAAACTGCTTCCGGTCACACAGGCCCATATGCTTGGAAAGACAAGGGAGAGTATCCGGGGACGCCGGGTGCCGGTGATGTCCGGATGCAGCCACGATACGGCCGCGGCGGTCGCCGGAGTGCCCGCGGAATCCCAGGATTTTGTGTATATCGTGTGCGGCTCCTGGGCGATGATCGGGATTGAATCGGATATCCCCATTGTCAATGAAACTGCGGCGCGGTATCGCTTTACTAATGAAGGGGGATCTGACGGAAGGATCCGTTTCCTCAAAAATGTCATGGGCATGTGGATGGTACAGGAATCCAGGCGTCAATGGATACGGGAAGGAAAAGAATATAGTTTCGGAGAGCTGGCAGAGCTGGGGGCAGAATGTGAGCCTTTCCGAAGCGTGATCGATGTGGATGACGCCAGGCTGGTGCCTCCGGGAGATATCCCCGGTGTGATACGCGGTCTGTGCCTGGAAAATGGACAGCCGGTACCGGAGAATGTGGGACAGGTGATTCGGTGCATAGATGACAGTCTCGCTCTTAAATTTAAGGTGATGAAGGAACGGCTGGAAGAATGCAGCGGACGAAGGTTTTCTGTGATTCACATCGTGGCCGGGGGAAGTCAGGACGCGTCTTTATGCCAGGCCATAGCCGATGCGGCCGCGTGTGTGGTGAAGGCAGGGCCGGCGGAAGCCAGCGCATACGGAAATACCTCTGTTCAGCTTTTGGCCGGCGGACTGGCCGAGAGCCTTATGGAGACCAGGGAGATCGTGAGGCGTTCTGTGGGGATCCGAATTTATGAGCCGAAGAAAAATGAACGGATGGAGGAAGCCTTTGAGAACAACAGAAAGCTGTTTGAACGCATTCACTATTAGGCCTCTGATATGGAAAGGAGCAAAAAATGAGAAAACGGATACAGATTCACGAAGCCGATGACATCATGAAGATCAATCGGATCGTATCTCAGTACACGTATGATATCTGGATTCACAGCAAATCGGGAATGGTCGACGCCAAATCTCTGCTCGGCATGTTCATCCTCAGCCTGAAGGAAGATATGTTCGTAGTGGTGGAAGATGACATCGACGCTGGAAAGCTTTTTGAAGAGCTTAAGGATTATCTGGCAGAGGAATCATGACAAGATAAGGAGGATTTGAGACGATGGACAGAAAAAAGATACTGGAAGTTCTCCAGGTGGCAAAGCGCCTGGATGAGAAGAACCTGGTGAATGCCTTTGAGGGAAATATATCGACTAAGAAAGATGGGCTGGTCTATATTACTCCGACAGGAAAGAACAAGGCCCTCCTAACTGAGGAGATGGTGGCTGTGATCGATTCGGACGGAAGACAGGTGGGAGGAAATTGTAAACCCACCTCGGAGCTTCCCATGCACATGGAAACATATACGATCCGGGATGATATAGGAGGAGTGGTACACTGCCATCCCACCTTTCTGACTGCTTATGCTCTTTGCTGTAAGCCGGTGGAGACAAGAGCATATCCGGAAATGATGGGGAATTTTGATTATTTTCAGGTGGCGCCCTATGGCCGTCCCGGCACAGAGGACATCCTGAAGGGGGCGATCCCGATCCTTAAGCATCATGATATCGTCATCCTTGGCAACCATGGTGTACTGGCCGTAGGGGCGACGGTGACAGACGCCATGAACAGAGTGGAAGCGGCCGAGGCTATTACAAAAACGGTGTTCATTGCCAATGCCCTGGGCAGGCAGGCAGACCTGAGCCCGGAGGAGTGTGACTTTTTCTTCTCTTTGAACCAGAAATAAGCCGGCGGGAGGATGGTCAGGACCATCGGAACAAGGTGCAGACTGACAGGGCAGAATCCCAAAAAACGGAGTTCTGCCCCGTCTACATGATTGGAGGGATATGATGAAGGAACAATATTTAGCCGCAGACCTGGGCTCCAGCAATGGCAAGATCCTGCTGTCCGCGCTGACAGACAGGAAGACGATAGAGATGCGGGAGGTAGGGCGTTTTCCCACTCCCAGGATTTATATGAACGGACACGTATGCATTGATGTCTACGGAATCTATGGGGAGATCTGCCGAGCACTGGAAAGGCTGGGGCGTGAAGGCGTAACGATCAGAAGCTTCGGGGCGGATTCCTGGTCCAGTGATTTCGGCATTGTGGATCCTCAGGGGGAATTGGCAGGGCTTCCGGTCTTTTACCGGGATAAGCGGACGAACGGCATGCCCGAAGAGGTGGAGAAGAAGATCAGTTACCGGGATCTCTATGAGCTGACCACCCAGCGGCGCATTCAGGATGCCACCTTGTGCCAGCTGCTGGCGGTGAAGAAAGAGAACCCGGAGCTTCTTCAGAACGGAAATCGTATGATGCATCTGGGAGATATCCTGATGTATTTTTTTTCCGGAAAGGTATGCTCAGAATTTTCAGTGGCTTCCTATTCTCAAATGTTCAATATGAGGAACCAATGCTGGGAGGATCGGGTATTCGATCTGTTCGGAATTCCTAAAAGCCTTCAGCCGCCGGTAGTCCATGCCGGCGCGTGCCTGGGGAGGATATCGGAGGAACACGCCAGATGGTGCGGAACAAACCGGTTTGAAGTGGTGGCCCCGGCCGTGCACGATACGTCGTCGGCGGGAGTGGCGGTCCCGGTGGACGGCAGAAAGGACTGGGCATATATTTCAACCGGAAGCTGGTATCTGGTGAGCATGGAGCTGGAGGAACCGGCGGACAGCGGACTGTCGTACCACTACAATCTTTCCAATACTGGGCTTGCCTTTGGGAAAACACTTCTTAAGCGGAATGTATGCGCCATGTGGATCCTGCAGGAATGTAAACGGAAATGGGAACAGATCATGGGGGTCGACTATGATTATCCGGCCATTGTGGAACTCGCCCGGTCCGCGGTTCCTTTTTACGCCGTCATCGATACGGATGATAGTTGTTTTTATAATCCGGATGACATGACCGAGGCTGTAGCGGACTATCTTAGACGGACAGGGCAGCCGGAAGTCCAAAGAGACGATGTAGGGCAGATGGCCAGGATCATCTATGAAAGTATCACGTTTAAATGTCTGTATTCCCTGGATGCTTTAAAGCGCACTACAGGAAGGCGGGTTGATACGCTTTATGTGGTGGGGGGAGCCAGCGGCGTGGGCTTTCTGAATGAAATGCTGGCTTCCGCAGCTGATCTGGAAGTGATCGCGGGGCCAAAGGAGGCGGCTGCCATCGGAAACTCTCTGCTTCAGGCAGTGGGGACCGGGGCACTTGATTCGGAGGAAGAAGTAAGAGAAGTGGTGAGGAATTCCTTTAAATTGGAGACTTATTATCCAAAAAGGGCAGAAGAGTGGAGAAGATACTATCGGGCGTTTCTGGATGTATGCGGACTGGAACAGTAAAAGAATAAAAAAACCCTTGACATAGAGTGAGGTCCGGATGTTATGGTGTATCCAGGGGACAAACAAGTTTTCTTTGTCTGATTTACAAGGCAGGAGGAAATCCGATTCCATCCAGGCGGCTCGCTGGCAGCCGTAACCAGGATCTTTGCGGCCTCCAGTCGGTCCTTTCCAACTGACATGGATAAATTGATATTTTTCCATGTCAGATTCCAATAAAAACCTGCATGAGATTCGGTTTTTACCTCCCTGCGGCCGGGAAGATCCTGCTAACGCCTTTGCGGCGCTCACCTTACGATGGAATCGGATCGTTCCTCCTGCTCTTTCTTCCGCACCGAAATAAGCGCTTATTTGTCTCCAAAGCCATTAGGGCGGCCCACCGCAGCCCGCTGCCATAAGGCGCGCAGGCCGTGTGGATATCCAATCCTTTTCTGGAATCAGGAACATAGCGACCATCCTTAACGGTGCGGCAGAAAGAAAACCGGCAGAAAGATTCCGGGCCGGCCTAAAGGTGAGCGCCGCAGGGCAGCGGCCGGTGTTCCCCAGGCGGAGGGGGGCAGAAACGGAAATACCGATTCCGTTTCTGAGCGAACCGGAGACAGGAAATCATCCGGATTTTCCGTCGACATGTGAGCGGTACTGCCGGAGCGGGGATAAAGCGCCCCCTGCATCGCCAGCGAACCGAAATCGTGACGCCCCGGAACTTCTGTCGGTGCTTAACTGGAACTCAACCGGAATTAACTAAAAATGAATCCAAAAAGTATTTTGCATCATATCCAAGGGCATCCCTTAATGCACGCCCTCCGGGCAGGCGCACTCCGTGCGGCAAGGGATAGAAAGGTGAGATTCTTATGACAATTGCAGAGGTGAGCAGGAAATATGGCCTTACCGCGGACACTCTCCGCTACTACGAGCGGATTGGTCTGATTCCTCCGGTTCCCCGGACGGGAGGCGGCATTCGGGACTATGATGAAGAATCCTGCGGATGGATCGAACTGATGAAATGTATGAGAAAAGCAGGGGTTCAGATTGAAGCCTTGATTGAGTACGTGACTCTGTTCCGGAAAGGGGACGAGACGGCCGACGCCAGAAAAGCGATTCTGATCGAACAGAGAAATCAGCTTATGGACCGTATGGAGGATATACGGGCGTCGATCGAACGGCTTGATAAAAAGATTGAGCGGTATGAGCAGGGGATGATGGCCGCGGAAAAGCGGCTGCAGAAGATGCAAAAAAGTCCCAGACCAGAAGATTAATGGCCTGGAACTTTTGACGGTATTGCGGTTTTGTACATGGTTCAGCCGTTTCCGCTGGTATTGAAGAAGGGCTGCAGAGTCTTTGCGACGTCGCTCACAGGCATAGTCTGCAAAATCACATGGCCGGGGCCGGTGATCCTGGTGTTGAAGATGCCTTCGCCGCCCAAAAACATATTTTTTACGCCAGGGACCTTTTGGATGTCTAGGCTGCAGGTGGAAGACATGGCGGCCAGATAGCCGGTATCCACAATGAGCTGCTGGCCTGGGGCCAGGTCGTATTCTATGGCGGCTCCGTCGATTTCAATGAAAGCCATGCCGTTTCCGGACAGCCGCTGCATGATGAAGCCCTCTCCGCCGAAGAAGCCGGCGCCAAGTTTTTTCTGAAAAAAAACAGACAGATCCACACCGGCGGTGGAGGCGAGGAATCCGGCCTTCTGCACGATCATGTCATTTCCGGGTGTGATTTCCAACGGACGGATCGAGCCGGGGAAGCTGGAGGCGAATGCGATCATGCCGGGGCCGCCCTGAGCAGTATAGATGTTCTGAAAAATGGCTTCGCCGGAAAACATCCGTCCGAAAGCTTTGCCAATGCTGCCGCCGCCGCTGGTAGCCATCTGCATGTTGGGTGACATCCAGCTCATAGAGCCGCGTTCTGTGATCATCTGTTCGTTAGCTTCCAGCTCACAGATGACCACGGGGAGATTGCCTCCCTGAATGCTATATTTCATGAAAGTGTCCTCCTGTTTCAAGTAAAGAGTGTTGACGATTCACAATTTCACTTTATCATGACAGGATACATCCGTCAACTGGAATCCCAGCGGGTTTAACGGCCTTTAAGCCGGGAGACGGCCCTTTTCAGAACGGGCCCAACAAGTGCCGCCAGGACGATCTTGGCTGCGTCTCCGGGCAGGTAGGGGACGACGCCGGCCATCAGACCCGCGGGGAAGGACAGCTTCATCTGAATGCAGAGCCATACGGTGCCGAACAGATAGCATACCGCAGTTCCCAGTATCATTCCGAGGACCTGAAGAACGTAATTCCTGGAAAAGCGGTCGATGAAATATCCGGCGATCAGCGCCATGAACAGGAAACCGACCAGATATCCGCCGGTGGGCCCTGCCATCTTAGCCGGGCCTCCTGTAAAGCCGGAAAAGACGGGGACCCCCACCAGGCCGATCAGAAGATAGACCAGATAGCTGATGGTTCCAGCTTTCATGCCGAGCACATACAGGGATATATATACGGCCAGGTTTGTGAAGGAGATCGGCACAGGGCTGATGGGAAGCGGGATCACCAGGGGAGCGAGTATGCAGGTTACGGCGGTCATCACACCGATCAGCGTCATCTGCATGATGGACAATGCCGGTTTGGTACTTTTTTTTGCGCTGCTTTTTTCCATATTCAGGGTTCCTCCAAACGTTCCATGTAATCAATAAGACTGCTGACATTATAGAATAGAAGAAATACAATGTCAACCATATTTGAAAATAGATTAACATTTGGAACGCCAGCTTCCTATTGATATTTTTCATTAATTGTGCTATAATCTCAATATATGAAATTTACTATTTCATATTTGAAATAGTAAATACAAAATACATTATACATAACAAAATCGCAGGCACGGGGGTGTTGTGCGGCAGGGAAAGAAAGGAAGGTATCATCTATGGCAGAAAAAAATAAGAAACCACTGATCGGCCTGATCGGATTTTCCGATGGGGATCCGGAAGTACATGAGCAGCTCAAGGACGTTGTTCAGAAACAGGTGGACGTGATCTACGAAGAGCTGACCAAGAGCGGGGAAGTAGATGTGATCGTAGCGGACAGCCTGGTAAATAGTGTAGAATCTGCAAAGAGACTTGCGGAGGATCTGAAATGTAAGGGTGTGGACGGTACGATCTTCTCCTACGGCGTATTCGCATTCCCCAACTTCAGCGCGATCGCGGCTAAGAACGGCAAGGGTCCCTTCCTTCTGGCGGCCAACTTAAATCCTGATTGGCCCGGCATGGTGTCCATGCTCGCCGCAGGCGGAGCTTTAAGCCATATTGGAATCGATCATTTCCGCGTGGCCGGGGATGTACGGGAAACGGAAGTCTTAAATAAGATTATTGATTTTGCAAAATGTTCCAAGGTGGTCAGCCGCCTGAACGGAATGAAATACGGCCTTATCGGCGGCAGAAGCCTTGGTATGTACAGCGCCACCGTTGACATGCAGGACTGGGAGCGCAACTTCGGCGTGGATATTGAACACATTGACCAGCTGGAGATCGTACGCCGGGCAGACAATATCAGCGAGGAGCAGGTAGAGAAGGCGTTCAAATGGCTTACCGATAATGTAGGCGAGATTAAATACAACGGCACCAGCTTCACGCCTGAAAAGCTGAAGACGCAGATTCGTCATTATGAAGCTACTAAGGAAATCGTAAAGGACAACGACCTGGATTTCATCGGCGTGAAATGTCATTATGAGATGAGCCGTCACTATTGTACTCAGTGCTTATCCGCGGCTTTTATGAATGATCCCTATGACTGGGACGGCCCCAAAAAGCCCGTGATCTGTGCATGTGAGGCGGACTCCGACGCGGCCCTGACCATGGAGATCCTTCATCTTCTGACTGACGATCCGGTCGTGTTCATGGATGTGCGCCACTACGACAAGGATTATGATGTGATGGTATTCTGTAACTGCGGATCTCAGTCTACCTATTACGCAGCAGCTTCTGATGATTACAAAGAGAACCTGGCAAAGACCACGCTTTATCCGGCGCTTCCCATTTATGCCGGCGGCGGCTGCCATGTAAACCTGATGACGAAACCCGGAAAGGCCACCATTGCCAGACTGTGCCGCCGGGAAGGCAAATACCGTATGACCATCATTCCGGCAGAATTTGTAGAGCTGCCCAAGGAAAAAATGGCGGAGACCACGGAAGAATGGCCTCATGTATTTGCAAAGCTTCCTTTTGACCACAGCATTTTCCTGGATAAGTTCGATGCCAACCACTGCCATGCCGTGTACGGCGACCAGGTGGAAAAGCTGAAGATGATCTGCCGGATGCTGAATATCGATGTCGATATGATGGGATAATAGAATATGCTTTGAGACTTTTATGCGGAAGCGGGGCGAGGCCCCGCTTCCTTTTGTATCAAAGGAAAACAGGCTGAGAATCCTTTGCCGCAGAATTCTTTGTTCATGAATTTATCACGAATTTATAACTTGTACAGTGCGGGGAGGTTGTGTTATACTATATTAGATAATTACAGGCAGCGATGGAGATGTTTGGCAGCTGCATGATGGATACTAGTGAGGGATATCATGGAGAAAGCAAGACGTGTATTACTGAAGCTCAGCGGCGAGGCCCTGGCGGGGCCGGCCGGAAAAGGGTTTGACGAAGCTACGGTGAAGGCTGTGGCGAAGCAGGTGAAGCCTTCAGCAGAAGATGGAATAGAGATCGGCGTTGTGATAGGCGGAGGGAATTTCTGGAGAGGACGCTCCAGCAATGCCATAGACCGGCCGAAGGCCGATCAGATAGGAATGCTGGCTACGGTGATGAATTGTATCTACGTGTCGGAAATTTTTCGCTCCGAGGGAATGGATACAGAGATTTTTACTCCGTTTGCCTGCGGTACCATGACGAAGCTGTTTTCCAAGGATGCGGCGAACCAGTGTTTCCGGGAAGGAAAGGTCGTGTTCTTCGCCGGAGGGACGGGGCATCCTTACTTTTCTACGGATACGGGCATTGTGCTGAGGGCTATCGAGATGGAGGCGGACATCATCCTTTTGGCAAAGGCGGTGGACGGCGTATACGACAGTGATCCGAGGACGAATCCGGAAGCGAAAAAGTATGATACGGTTTCCATTGGGGAAGTGATCGAGAAAAAACTGGCTGTGGTAGACTTGACCGCGTCTATCATGTGTATGGAGAACCATATGCCTATGGCAGTATTCGGGCTGGGCGAAAAAGACAGTATCCGGAAAGCCATGAAGGGCGATATCACAGGCACCGTTGTGACGGTGGATGATAAATAGGGAGGATTCGGATATGGAAGAGAAATTAAAAGTATTTGAAGAGAAGATGGAAAAAGCGGTGAGCGTGCTGCGGGCAGAATATGCGTCGATCCGGGCAGGCCGTGCGAACCCTCATGTATTGGATCAGATAACGGTGGATTATTATGGAGTGCCGAGCGGTATCCAGCAGGTGGCCAACGTGTCCGTGCCGGAGCCCAGGATGCTTCTTATCCAGCCTTGGGAGAAAAGCCTGATCAAGAATATCGAAAAGGCGATTCAGGTATCCGATTTAGGTATCAATCCCAGCAACGACGGCAGTGTGATCCGTCTGGTGTTCCCGGAGATGACGGAGGAGCGCAGAAAAGATCTGGCTAAGGACGTAAAGAAAAAGGGAGATGGGGCGAAGGTGGCGATTCGGAATATCCGCCGTGATGCCAATGATTCCATTAAGAAACAGAACAAGAGCGGAGAGATTTCCGAGGACGAACAGAAGCAGCTGGAAGAAAAGGTGCAGAAGTTGACGGACAAGTTCATCGAGAAGGTGGACAAGGAGATCGAGATCAAGAGTAAAGAGATCCTGACCGTATAGGATGAAGGAAGACACCACGAAATCATGAATAGCAGGGGGGCAGGCACAAGAGGTTCCTGCTCCCTTTTCTTCCGCCGGCAGTTTTTTATTTCATAGGAGAGTGCGTCCTATGAAATAAAAAACCCTTTGGGCCTTGCCCACTTTGTTCCCGGCGAACAGATATAAAGTTGGAGGATTTATGGCAGAGACAGAGAAAATGGATTGGAAGATACCGAAGCACGTTGCCATTATATTGGACGGCAATGGCAGATGGGCGAAAAAACGGGGCCTGCCCAGGAACATGGGACATGTGGAGGGCTGCAAGGTAGTAGAGCAGACCGTTGAAGACGCGGCGCGGATGGGGATAGAATACCTGACCGTTTATGGTTTTTCCACGGAGAACTGGAAACGTTCCGCGGAAGAAGTGGGGGCTCTTATGCAGCTGTTCCGCTATTATATGAAGCGGCTTTTAAAGGTGGCAAAGCGGAATAATGTGCGGGTCATCATGATAGGAGAACGGAGCCGGTTCGATCCGGATATCATTGAAGGCCTGAACCGGCTGGAGAATGAGACGCGGGAGAATACACGGATGGTATTCACGATCGCGGTGAATTATGGAAGCAGGGACGAGATCACAAGGGCGGTGCGCCGCATGATGGAAGACTGCCGGGACGGGAAACTGTGTCCCGAAGAGGTGACAGAGAATTTGATCAACAGCTATCTGGATACCAGGGAACTGCCGGATCCCGACCTCCTCATCCGGACCAGCGGAGAACAGAGGCTGTCCAATTATCTTTTATGGCAGCTGGCGTATACGGAATTCTATTTTACCGATGTTCTTTGGCCGGATTTCAATAAAGAGGAATTGGCCAAAGCCATAGAGAAATACAATGATAGAGACAGACGGTTTGGGGGTGTGTGAGAATGTTCAGGACCAGGTTGATAAGCGGCGTTGTTTTGGTTCTCATTGCCATAGGTCTTCTGACGCTGGGAGGATATGTCCTGGCAGGAGGGCTGCTCCTCATTTCTCTTGTCGGTATGTATGAGCTGTACCGGACCGTTGGGATAGAAAAAAGCCTGCTTGGAGCGGTGGGATATGCAATGGCGGCGCTTTACTATCTCATTCTCATCCTTTCGGAAAATCCCTCGGTGGATACCATGCCGGTGATTTTTTTCGTTGTATTTCTGATTTTTTTGATGGCGGTCTATGTGTTCACATTTCCGCGGCATCAGGCAGGACAGGTGATGACGGCGTTCTTCGGGCTGGTATATGTGGCTGTGATGCTGTCCTATATGTACCGGACCAGGGTGATGGAAGGAGGCCAGCTTCTGGTATGGCTGGTGATCTTAAGCTCCTGGGGATGTGATACCTGTGCGTACTGTGTGGGCATGCTCATCGGAAAGCATAAGATGGCGCCCCGTTTGAGCCCAAAGAAATCAGTGGAGGGTGCGGTAGGAGGCATTCTGGGAGCAGGAATCCTGGGCGCCGTTTACGGAGTGGTTTTTGGAAGCGGCTTGGGGGCGGAGCTCACTTCTCCGGTCCTGGACTGTGCCATTATCTGTATGGTGGGAGCGGTGATCTCCCAGATCGGAGATCTGGCGGCCTCTGCTATCAAACGGAACCATGATGTGAAGGATTATGGAAAGCTGATCCCAGGTCATGGAGGCATCCTGGATCGGTTCGACAGCGTTATTTTTGTGGCTCCGGCCATTTATTACACCATTGTTCTGCTGACCCGGGGAATGGAAGCGTTTAAATGGTTTTTATAAGGGCGGCGTATAATAAGTTCATATAACGGAGATAAAGATAAATGAAGAAGATTTCGATATTAGGATCCACCGGCTCCATCGGGACACAGACCTTAGAGGTGGTGCGTGAGAATCCGGATATGCAGGTGACCGCGTTGGCGGCCGGGACTAACATAGAGCTTCTGGAGGCACAGGCGAGAGAATTCCGTCCCAGACTGGTGAGCCTCTGGGACGAGGAGAAAGCGAAGGACCTGGCCGTAAAGCTTTCGGATACGGGTATCCAGGTGATGGCGGGGATGGAAGGGCTTCTGTCCGCGGCCACGGAGGAAACGGCTGAAATCGTGGTGACCGGGGTGGTGGGCATGATCGGCATCCGGCCTACCATCGCAGCCATTGAGGCGGGGAAGGATATTGCCTTAGCCAATAAAGAAACGCTTGTGACGGCGGGACATCTGATCATGCCGCTGGCGAAAAAAAACGGCGTGAGGATCCTCCCGGTGGACAGTGAGCATAGCGCTATTTTCCAGTCCCGGAACGGGGAAGAAGGAAATAGAATAGAGAAGATCCTCCTGACAGCTTCGGGAGGACCCTTCCGAGGCTTCACGAGAAAACAGATGGAAGGAATACGGCTTCAGGACGCGCTGAAGCATCCGAACTGGTCTATGGGACACAAGGTGACGATTGATTCCTCCACGTTGGTGAACAAGGGGCTGGAAGTCATGGAAGCGAAATGGCTGTTTGATGTGGAGCTTTCCGACGTACAAGTGGTGGTCCAGCCTCAGAGCGTCATCCATTCCATGGTCCAGTATGAGGACGGAGCGGTGATCGCCCAGATGGGAACTCCGGATATGAAGCTGCCGATCCAGTATGCGCTTTTATACCCGGAACGGCGGCACATGAATGGAGAACGGCTGGATTTCTGGAGTCTTCGTTCCATAGAATTTGAGGCGCCGGATTTTAAAAATTTCCCTGGGCTCTCCATGGCCTATGAGGCCGGAGAAAAGGGCGGCACGATGCCGACCGTGTTCAACGCGGCCAACGAATGGGCGGTGGCGGCATTCTTACAGCAGAGAATCGGATATTTGCAGATCACGGATATTATAGAAGCCGCGATGGCCCGCCATAAGCGGCAGGAGAACCCTGGATTGGAAGCAATCCTCCAGGCAGAAGCAGAGACATATTCCTATATTGAAGACAGGTGGTAGAAAGCATGATCTTAAACATTGTGCTGGCACTTCTGGTGTTCAGCATCCTGGTGGTGTCCCATGAATTCGGACATTTCCTTTTGGCAAAGAAAAACGGTATCGGCGTCGTGGAGTTTTCCGTGGGCATGGGTCCCCGGATCATCAGCGGCGTAAAGGGCGGGACCAGATATTCCCTGAAGGCAATCCCATTTGGCGGT
Source organism: Lachnospiraceae bacterium (assembly GCA_902363445.1). GTDB lineage: Bacteria > Bacillota > Clostridia > Lachnospirales > Lachnospiraceae > Lientehia. Next base: position 114,505 of record CABJAB010000006.1, on the reverse strand, counting down.
TCCTGCCAGATGGTCGGGGAAGACGATGAGGATGAAAGTGAGGATTCTTTCAACAGTAAATCTCCTCTTGCCAGGTTTGCGGTGGTGGCAGGCGGACCGATCTTTAATTTCCTGTTGGCGCTTGTACTTTCCATTGTGGTGCTGAGCCTGGCCGGAGTGAATGAGCCGAGAGTGTATTATGTGTCGGAAGAATACGGCGCCGCCAAGGCAGGTCTTGAAGAAGGAGACTTGATAAAGGCCATTGACGGCCATAAGATCACCCTCGGGCGGGACATTGAGCTTTATTTCCTGAACCATCCGATGGACGGTTCCCCTCTCACGATCACTTATGAACGAGATGGAGAGACTCGCACTACAGAACTGGACCCGACTTATGAATCCTATATGACCGGATTTTCCTATTATGCCACGGAAGAACCGGCTGAGATCACCAGTCTGGTAGAAGGCCTGGATATGGAGAAGAACGGTGCGAAGGTAGGAGATACCATTACGGCGATAGACGGGATTCCGATTGCCAGCGGAACAGCGCTCCAGACATATTTTGAAGAGCATCCCCTCAGCAAGGATAAAGCGGTGACGATCACCTGTGAACGGAATGGAGAAAGCTTTGATCTGACTGTAACGCCTGCGTATTATAAATCCCATACCCTGGGAATGGAAGCGGTCGGCTACCGGAATAAGAACGCGGGAGCGCTTTCCGTGATCAGAAGCAGCTTTTCGGAAGTGCGGTATTGGATGAGTTATACACTTACTTCTCTTAAGATGCTGGTCACCGGGAAGGTGGGAGTGGATGATCTGTCAGGCCCTGTTGGAATCGTGAACATGGTCGGAGAAGTGGTGGAGCAGAGCAAGCCGGACGGAATTCTGTATGTGTTCCTGAACCTAATGAATTTCAGTATCCTGCTCAGTGTGAACCTGGGCGTGCTGAACCTTCTGCCGCTGCCGGCTTTGGACGGCGGCCGCCTGGTGTTCATTCTCATAGAGATCATCCGCGGAAAACCTGTGCCAAGGGAGAAAGAAGGAATGGTGCACACCATCGGCATCGTGCTTTTGATGGCGCTCATGGTGTTTGTCCTGTTTAATGATGTCCTGAAGATCGTCCGCTGACCGGAGCGTGGGACAGCCGCGGGCCGGTAAACGGCGCGGCGGACAGATGGCGTACAGAAGATACACAGTGTGGAGGAATATGCTATGGCATATCGGGATAATACAAAGAGAATCCGGATTGGAAACAGAGAGATCGGCGGCGGCAGCCCGGTCCTGATCCAGTCCATGACCAATACGAGGACGGAAGATATTGCCGCTACCGTGACTCAGATTCACAGACTGGAAGAAGCCGGCTGCGAGATCATCCGCTGTGCGGTGCCGACTATGGAAGCGGCCCGTGCTCTGAAAGAAATCAAGAAGCAGATATCCATTCCGCTGGTGGCGGATATTCATTTTGATTATCGGCTGGCAATAGCGGCGGTAGAAAACGGAGCGGATAAGATCCGTATCAATCCGGGAAACATCGGTTCCAGAGAGCGGGTAGAAGCCGTCGTGAACGCTGCGAAGGAAAGGCATGTTCCCATCCGTGTCGGCGTGAACAGCGGTTCCCTGGAGAAGGAGCTCATAGCGAAATACAGAGGCGTTACGGCGGAAGGCCTTGTGGAGAGCGCTTTAGATAAGGTGCGTCTGATAGAAGATATGGGGTATGACAGCCTGGTGATCAGCATCAAGTCCTCCGATGTGCTCATGTGTGCCAGAGCCCACGAGCTGATAGCGGAAAGGACAGATTATCCGCTGCATGTGGGCATCACGGAAGCCGGCACGCTGCATTCGGGGAACATTAAATCGTCGCTGGGCCTGGGCATCATCCTATATCAGGGAATCGGCGATACTATTCGGGTTTCTCTCACCGGAGATCCGGTGGAGGAGGTAAAATCGGCAAAGCAGATCCTCCGCACCATGGGACTCAGGAAAGGCGGCATCGAAGTGGTGTCCTGCCCTACCTGCGGCCGGACCAAGATCGATCTGATCGGTCTGGCAAATCAGGTGGAAACTATGGTATCCGGTATGGATGACCTGGAGCTTAAGGTGGCGGTCATGGGCTGCGCGGTCAACGGACCGGGAGAAGCGAGAGAGGCGGATATCGGAATTGCGGGAGGAATTGGCGAAGGCCTTTTGATCAAAAAGGGCGAGGTCGTGCGGAAGGTACCCGAGAAGGAGCTTCTGTCGGTACTTAAGGACGAGCTGTTGCATTGGAAGAGGTAGCCGCGGCATAATAGGGCTGCGAACGGCAGGGAGTGCGGATAATGGGAAAGAAATTCTGGGAGGTCATTCCCCAGCTGCAGGTTTCGGACGAAATGAGGGAGCTTCTGGAGCTGGTCACCGTAGAAAAAGTGGTGGCCAACAAGGACAGAAGCTCCATCCGTATTTATATCGTCTCCGAAAGGCTGATACATAAAAGAAACATCTATATATTGGAAGCAAGCATAAAAAAGCAGCTGTTCGGCGGTTATGAGACAGAGATCAAGATTCAGGAGACATACCGGCTGTCGGCCCAGTATAATCCGGAAAAGCTGATGCGGGTCTACCGGGACAGTATTCTTTTGGAACTGAAGATGTACAGCCTTATTGAATATAATGTCTTTCGGAAGGCCCAGTGGGAATTTCCGGAGGAGGACATCCTAACGCTGGAGGTGGAGAACGATATTGTCACCAAGAGCAAAGTGGATGAGCTGAAGCGGGTGCTGGAAAAGGTGTTCAATGAACGCTGCGGCTTTGGCATAGAGGTCCGTTATCTCTATAAGGAATGCCGGCTGGGACAGCATGAAAAGGAAAAAGAACAGCTTACGAAAAAGCAGGCTGCCCAGGTAGTGCGGCAGTCTTCTTTTGCTGCGGCAGAAGAAGAAAAATTAAAGGAGCTGGATGAAAAGAATGAGCCCGCGGTGGAGGAAAAGAAGCCGGCGCCCAGGACGGCAGTGAAAAAGGGCGGCTATTTCGGCAGAAGAAGCAAAATGCGCCATGACGACGTCCTGTTCGGATATGACTTTGACGATGGAGAAGAGGTATCTTTAGACCAGGTCATCGGCGAGATGGGCGAGGTGGTAATCTGCGGGAAGGTACTCCGCCTGGAGGAAAGGGAGCTCCGCAGCGGGAAGACCATCATGATTTTCGATGTGACGGATTTTACCGATACGATCACCGTGAAGATGTTCATCAAGCCGGAGATGCTCGATGAGGTCCGCGGCTTTTTAAAGACAGGGATATTCCTCAAGATCAAAGGAATCACCAATATTGACAAGTTTGACGGAGAGCTTACGATCGCGTCGGTAACCGGAATCCGGAAGGCGGCTGATTTTACGTCCAAAAGACAGGATAACAGCGATGTGAAACGGGTAGAGCTTCACTGCCATACAAAGATGAGCGATATGGACGGCGTTTCGGACGTAAAGGATCTGATAAAACGGGCCAGGTCCTGGGGAATGCCGGCCATGGCTATCACCGATCATGGCTGCGTGCAGGCGTTTCCGGACGCGTTCCATACCTTCGATTATAATCAGTTTGAGACCATTAAGACAGATCCATTCAAGGTGATATATGGCGTTGAGGGATATCTGGTAGACGATCTGAAGGACGTGGTGGTGCGTTCGGAAAATCAGTCTCTGCTGGATACTTATGTGGTGTTCGATATCGAGACGACAGGCCTCAGCGCTGCGAAAAACAGGATCATCGAGATCGGTGCGGTGAAGGTAGTGAACGGAGAGATCAACGATCGGTTTTCTGCCTTTGTGAATCCGGAGCTTCCCATACCCTTTGAGATTGAAAAGCTGACCGGCATCAATGACAGTATGGTCATTGGGAAACCGACCATTGAGACGGTCCTTCCACAGTTTCTCGAATTTTGCGGAGACTCTGTCATGGTGGCCCACAATGCGTCCTTTGACATGAGCTTTATCGAGCACAACTCGGGTCTTCTCGGTATAAATTATAAACCGACGGTTGTGGATACGGTGACCCTGGCCAGAATCCTTCTTCCAGAGCTTAAGCGGTATAAGCTGGATACGGTGGCAAAAGCCCTGGGCGTATCCCTGGAGAACCACCACAGGGCGGTGGATGATGCAGAGGCGACGGCCCACATTTTCGTAGCTTTTGTGGAAAAGCTACGTAAGAAAAATGTGGAGACTTTAGACGGAGTAAATGAGCTGGGCAGTATGTCCGTGGACAATATCCGGAAAATGCCCACCTATCATGTGATTATCCTGGCCAAGAACAATACGGGGCGTGTGAACCTGTATAAGCTCATCTCCATGTCTCATCTGACTTATTTTGCCAGAAGGCCCAGAATTCCCAAAAGCGAGCTCGCAAAGCACAGGGAGGGCCTGATCATCGGCTCGGCCTGTGAAGCGGGAGAGCTGTTTCAGGCGGTCCTGGGAGGAGCGCCTGACGAGGAGCTGGCGCGCCTGGTGAAATTTTACGATTACCTGGAGGTCCAGCCCATTGCCAATAATGCTTTTATGCTGAGGGAAGGCAAACACGGAATCAAGAGCGAAGAAGATCTGCAGAACCTGAATCTAAAGATCATTGAACTGGGAGAGCAATTCAAGAAACCGGTGGTCGCCACCTGCGACGTACATTTTCTGAACCCAGAGGATGAGATCTACCGGAGGATCATTATGGCGGGTCAGGGATTCTCGGACTGCGACAACCAGGCGCCCCTATATCTGCGGACAACGGAGGAGATGCTTAAGGAATTCGCTTATCTGAGCCCGGAGAAGGCCTACGAGATCGTAGTGACCAACAGCAACAAGATTGCCGATATGTGTGAGAGAATCGCTCCGGTGAGGCCGGACAAGTGCCCTCCTGTCATAGAAAACTCCGATGTGGAGCTCCGTACCATGTGCTATGAAAAGGCGAAGTCCATCTACGGGAGCCCGCTGCCGGAGGTGGTGGAGGAGCGTCTGGAGAGAGAGCTCCATTCCATCATCACCAACGGCTTTGCCGTCATGTACATCATAGCGCAGAAGCTGGTGTGGAAATCCAATGAAGACGGCTATCTGGTCGGCTCCCGTGGTTCTGTTGGCTCTTCCTTTGTGGCGACCATGTCGGGAATCACGGAGGTGAATCCTCTTTCCCCTCACTATTATTGTGAGAACTGCCATTACAGTGAATTTGATTCAGAGGATGTGAAAAAATTCAGCGGCGGAGCAGGATGCGACATGCCTGACAAGGACTGCCCCGTCTGCGGCAGGCCCCTTAAGAAAAACGGATTCGACATCCCCTTTGAGACATTCCTGGGATTTAAAGGAGACAAGGAGCCGGATATCGACCTGAACTTCTCAGGGGATTATCAGAGCAAGGCTCATGCCTATACAGAAGTGATATTCGGGAAAGGACATACCTTCCGGGCGGGCACTATCGGCACCTTGGCGGATAAGACGGCTTTCGGCTATGTAAAGAAGTATTTTGAAGAGCGCGGGACCAGAAAGAGAAACGCGGAGATCAACAGAATCGTTTTGGGCTGCGTGGGCGTCAGAAGGACGACGGGGCAGCATCCCGGAGGCATCGTGGTCATGCCCCATGGAGAGGAGATCAATTCCTTTACGCCGATCCAGCATCCGGCCAATGATATGACAACGGATATCGTTACCACACATTTTGACTATCATTCCATCGACCATAACCTGCTCAAGCTGGATATCCTCGGACACGACGATCCTACCATGATCCGCATGCTGGAGGACCTGACGGGACTGGACGCGAAGGAGATTCCTCTGGACTGCAAGGAAGTTATGAGTCTGTTTCAGAACACCAGTGCCCTCAAGATAAAGCCGGAGGATATTGGCGGTTGCAAGCTGGGAGCGCTGGGAATCCCGGAATTCGGGACGGATTTTGCCATGCAGATGCTTATTGACGCAAAGCCGACCTGCTTTTCTGACCTGGTCCGGATCTCCGGCCTTTCCCATGGTACGGACGTCTGGCTGGGGAACGCGCAGGATCTCATCCTCAGCGGGCAGGCGACGATCCAGACCGCTATCTGTACCCGCGATGATATCATGATCTATCTGATTCATATGGGGGTGGACAAGAGCCTGTCCTTTACCATCATGGAAGCCGTCCGGAAGGGCAAGGGCCTTAAGCCGGAGTGGGAAAAGGCCATGAAAGAGGCGGGAGTGCCCGACTGGTATGTGAGCTCCTGTAAGAAGATCAAATATATGTTCCCCAAGGCGCATGCGGCGGCCTATGTCATGATGGCCTGGCGGATCGCGTACTGCAAGGTATTTTATCCGCTGGCGTACTATGCGGCGTTTTTCAGCATCCGGGCATCCGGATTCTCTTATGAGATCATGTGCCAGGGGCGGGACAAGCTGGAATATTACCTGCAGGATTATAAAAATCGTTCGGATACCCTTTCTAAAAAGGAGCAGGATACGCTCCGCGACATGCGGATCGTCCAGGAAATGTATGCCAGAGGATTTGAGTTTGTGCCCATCGATATATACCGGGCGAAGGCGGATAAATTCCAGATTGTCGACGGTAAACTGATGCCGTCCCTGAGCTCCATCGACGGGCTGGGGGGCAAGGCCGCCGACGCCGTGGTGGAAGCGGTGGAGGCAGGAGAGCGGTTCTTATCCCTGGAAGATTTCTGGCAGAAGACGAAGGTGCCGAAGACTACCATTGACCTGATGGCGGATATGGGGATCTTCGGAGATCTTCCGAAGAGCAATCAGCTGTCGCTCTTTGATCTATAGCGCCGATACACATCGGCGCCAGGCTTTGCCTTTACGGAAAAACAGGTTTGTGGTATGATGAATGAGATACGAAAACAGGGCCGGAATACAGGAGGTTTTCCATGGATTGTAAAAAAGAATGCTGCAATTGCGGAAAGATGAAGCACCGTGATGAAAAAGAATATAAGGATTTGATTCACCGCTTGAACCGGATGGAGGGGCAGATTCGCGGGATCCGGTCCATGGTGGAAGAAGAGCGGTATTGCGTGGATATTCTGACGCAGGTGCAGGCGGTGAGCTCTGCGCTCAACGCCTTTAACAGAACGCTTTTGTCCAACCATATCAAGACCTGCGTGGTAGAGGACATTCGGGACGGGAAAGAGGCGTCTGTGGATGAGCTGTGTAAAACGATCCAGAAGCTGATGAAATAAATTCTTAATAAAAGAACCGAAAATAATTTTAAAAGAAGTTGCAATTATTTTCTTGACAATTCATATAATTTAGGATATACTCACATAGGTATCGAGGCGTGGCTCAGTTTGGTAGAGCGCCGCGTTCGGGACGCGGAGGCCGCAAGTTCGAATCTTGTCGCCTCGATTTTCCCTAGGGTACTGATGACACGGCCTGTTGGTCAAGCGGTTAAGACGCCGCCCTCTCACGGCGGAAACAGGGGTTCGATTCCCCTACAGGCTACTAAAAGTTACTTTCGAAAATTCTCAGCGATGTGCTGAGTTTTTTTATTTCATGGGAAGTATATTCTTTGAAATAAACGTTCCATGAGGACAGCGAGACATTCGTACAGGCTTTCCGCGACAGATGTATCCGCTGTTTGTCTACAAAGCTGTCAGGAAAAGACAGACCAGGGCCGAGGTAAGGTATACCTTTGAATACTTATAAAACAAATTTATCTTATGAATCAGATGAGACAGGAGGAAATCCGATTCCATCTAGGCGGCTCGCTGGCAGCCGTAACCAGAATTTTTACGGCCTCCAGTCGGTCCTTTCCAACTGACATGGATAAATCGATATTTTTCCATGTCAGATTCCAACAAAAATCCGCATGATATGCGATTTTTGCCTCCCTGCGTCCGGGAAAATTCTGCTAACGCCTTTGTGGCGCTCGCCTTACGATGGAATCGAATCATTCCTCCCGCTCCTCTTGCTGCACCGAAATAAGCGCTCATTTGTTGTTAAAACCATTAGGGCGGCCCACCGCAGCCCGCTGCCGTTAGGCGCGCGGGCCGTGTGGATATCCACTCCTTTTCTGGAATCAAAGGAACGGAAAGCATCCGAAAAGGTGCGGCAGTCAGGATACCGACAGAAAGATTCCGGGCCGGCCTAAAGGTGAGCGCCGCAGGGCAGCGGCCGGTGTTCCCCAAGCGGAGGGAGGCAGAAACGGAAATACCGATTCCGTTTCTGAGCGAACGGGAGACAGGAAATCATAAAGATTTCCTGCCGACATGTGAGCGGTACTTCCGGAGCGGGGATAAAGCGGCCCCTGCATCGCCAGCGAACCGAAATCGTGACGGCCTGGAACTTCTGCCGGTGTTTATTGGAACTTGATTGGAGTTGACTAAAACGATTCCAAAAAGTATTTTGTATCATACCCAAGGGCATCCCTTAATCCATGCCCTACGGGCGGGCACACTCCGTGCGGCAGAGTATACGTTGGCTGGCAGGCGGCAGCCTGTCGGAATCGTATGAGATTCTTGAAGAGACAGTGAGCAGGATCACGGCATACGCAATAATGGATTATTTTGAGGATGAAGAAAGAAAGGGATCTACAGGATGAAAAAAGCTGCGGGTATCTTAATGGCGACGGCCGGAGCCGTTTTATTTCTTCTTTCCGCTCTTTTGGCAGTACATCAGATTACAGAATGGATAGAGTGGGGATTCTATAAAAGTGAGCTTCGACTCTTTTTTATCTTTTTAATTATTATGATTTTGATGGCGCTGCTTTGTATAATGGGGATACAGCTTATGCGACAACAGAATAGGACTGCGGAAAAAACGGGATTTTTTGAAGAATCTGCCGGTACAGGACGGCAGTCCGCGGCTCCGGATACGAAAATATATAAAAGTGCGCTGAAACTGCTGTTGGCCGAATTTGTAAAAAAGTTGATTTTGATTGGATTTCTCCTGTTCCTCCTTTTTTATGTCCTTCTGGATAGGCTTAAATATCTGGCTCTTACCAAGGAAGTCTGTATGGGTATCTGGCTGACTTGTACACTGGGCCTTTCTGCATTCTGGGCATTTTACTGGTGCAGGATCCGGATTGAAGTGAGTACGTCAGGACTCAAGTTCTGCAGAGGAAACCGAAGATATGCGGAGTATCCGCTGAACACCGGATTTTGGGCGGTGACGGAAAAGAAGCGTCTGAACGGCATATTCACCGGAACAAACCGGCTGATCTTTGTGCCGGTCCGGCCGCATTATAATAAGGTCTTGAGCTGCTATGGTATTCAGGCGTTGGATTTTTCGGATATGATGGAAGATATCAATAAGCTGAGAAAAGACGGGACCTTTGAAAAAATCCCAGAAGAACTGACGGTGGAACAAATCTATGAAGTGTGTGACAAACGGGAATTCCAAATACCCAAAGAAAACTTGCTGAAAAGGGAACGCAGGCGAGTGGCGCAGATTGGAATTGGCTGCGCGACCGCGGGGGCGATTTTAGCGGCGCTGTGGTTTTGTCTCCTATATAGAAAGCCGTTGGATTCAAATGCTATATTTCTGATGCTGGCTATTTTTTTGCTTTTCTGTGTGCCCTTTCCGGTCTTTCAGGCTTTTCGATATTTCACATTTGCGAAAAAAATGCCGGGGCGGATTGTTCTGACAGATTCCAGCCTTCGGATAGATGAAACATCTTATCCGGCCAGGGAGATAAAAAGGATATCTATGACGCCTGCCAGTTTTGGAAGATCGAGGAACGGGACTTCTTTCTTCAGAAGGATGGCCGTCCGGTCAGAGGCGAAACGAAAGGAATACCAATTGGGAAGCACCGCTTCTGCCGGTGTGCCGGAAGAGCTGATCTATGATGAGTATGGAGATCTGGTGACATCTCTCAGGCAGTGGTGCTCCGGACAAGGCATTTCCTTTCAGGAGGATCGGGAATGACAAAATACATAAAACGCCCTTTTCGGCGCAGGAAGCTTTTTGCAGCCGAAAAGGGCGGTAAAGTATTATCCGAGCAAGTTCATGACGGCTGTGATATACACCTTTACAGCGGTGACGACGTCACTGATATTGACCCACTCGGCGCCTGCGTTATAAGCGTCCAAGTCCCCGGGTCCGAAAGCTACGGTGGGAATACCGGCTTTGTTGATCAGGAAATCCGCGTCCATATGGGCCCGCATGGCTGTCAGAGGAGCGGTTTCTCCGGTGACTTCTCTGCTGGCTTCTTTTAACATCTCGATCACTTCTGCACCGTCCTGTACGACGCCGGCGAGGGTATCGTAGCCAAGGATGGCGGTAGCCTGGATGCGTTCGTCTTTTTTCTTTACTTCTTTCAAAATGGCTTCGATCTGCTTCATGAACTGAGAGCCGTTTTCTCCTTCGACGATGAATCTGGAGACCTTCAGGGTACATTTTTCAGGAAGGACACAGGACCTTGAGCCGCCTTCGATCACTCCGAAGTTAATCGCACCCTTGTTTAATATTTCACTGGTCCCCACCGGAATTTTTTTAATCTCCGACATGATTTCATACATGACCTCGATGGCATTTACGCCCAGCTCTGGATTGCACGCGTGAACAGGGACTCCGGTAACTTCTATGATGACCTCCAGCATTCCCTCGCATCCGCGGCAGATGGTCAGGTTCGTGGGTTCTCCGATCACCACCATATCGGCGTGGAACCCGTCGTCGATTAGGTTCACAGTGCCCTTTGTAGCTACGCAGGGCCATTGTTCCCTGGCGACGGCAGTGAGGCCGTATTCTCCGGACAATTCGACGCCGTTTTTAGAGAGAAGCTCTACAGCTAGCATCATGCCAGTGAGAGAAGCCTGGCAGTCGCAGACGCCTACGCCGTAAAAACGGTCGCCGTCCACCTCCCCGTATGGATTCTTTGTCCATAAATTTCCGACTTCTACGGTATCCATATGAGAATTGAAATAAATGGTCTTGCCGGGCCTGCCGGATTTCTTCTTGGCGACCATATTTCCATGGGGGTCAACGGAGGCGTCCATTCCGGCGTTTTTCAGCCGGCCGCAGATGTACTCTGCCAGCTTTTTTTCCTGCAGACTCTCGCTGGGAATCGCGATTACGTCCTCAAGGGCGGCTTTGACATAATCGTAGGTTACCTGCTCTAAAATATCCTTTTTCATTGTGTTTCCTTTCTTTTGCCGTCGGCAAATATGTAGTGAAAGGGTGACGCTGGGGGTTTGGGATTGAATGGATGAATGACCAGGGAGTGTTCTGATTCGCACGTAATTACTAGAAATTATCTATATTGTAATGAGATTATGCGGAAGGGTCAAGCATTTTTGACATTTACTTTTTATTATTTTTATATTTTGTCCTAATATACAAATAATGAGAATTTCCTGCTTTTCAGCGCGTGTCTTTTGACAGCAGATTTTAGAAAATTTCAGATTTCTATTGACTATTTCGTTTCAAGTGATAAAATAAAAGAGCACTGGAAGCATAGCTCAGCTGGGATGAGCGTTCGCCTCACACGCGAGAGGTCATGGGTTCGAGCCCCATTGCTTCCACTATGAAAAAAGCCTTGTATATACGCGGATGCTGCAGTATGTCCCGCAAATACAAGGCCTTTTGTATTATACCCTGCCGCACGAAGTGCGCCTGCCCGTAGGGCATGGATTAAGGGATGCCCTTGGGTATATAACAAAATACTTTTTGCAATCATTCCTGTAAAGTCTATACCAAGACACCGGCAGAAGTTCCGGGGCGTCACGATTTCGGTTCGCTGGCGATTCAGGGGCCGCTTCCTCCCCGCCGCACCTTTTCGGATAATCTCGGTTCCCTTGATTCCAGAAAAGGATTGGATATCCGCACAGCCTGCGCGCCTTATGGCAGCGGGCAGCGGTGAGCCGCCCCAATGGTTTTTAAGGCAAGTGAGCGCTTATTCCGGTGCGAAAGAAAGAGCAGGAGGAACAATCCGATTCCATCGTAAGGCGGTCGCACTTCGTGCGGCAAGGTATGGGAAAAATAGAGTGAAAGCCGCCAAAAACATCCGGGGGATGGGGTCATGGCGGCTTTACGAGGGATTTATGAAAAAGGATCTACTTATCGGTACGATCCTGTACATTTCCACTATAGCAGGAAACAGGATAATTTTCTGTTAAAAACGGCTGTGAAAGGATAAAGATATCATAAAAAACCGGCCAAAAGGGATGAATTTCTGGCTGCTGGAAAAAATAGATGGTAAATGGAAGGAGAAAGTGGAATGGAATTGGCGGATAACGGACGGCTGGTTTATTATACGGAGGATGGTCTGGTCCATTCGGGCCGGATCATGGAGATAGAAGAGACAGACGACGGATTCGATTTTCAGATAGATACCTATGGGAACTGCGAGGGGCAGTACGTGATATCTTCTCATCAGATCGGACGTACGGTTTTCTTTGAGGAAGAGGCGGCGAGAAGCAGTATATCCCTATAATAAAGGGCTTGCATTGAATGGAAAAATGTGCTATAGTATTAATGATAATAAATAAAGTAGGATGAAGAGTGGGCAGATGTCCACTCTTTGTTTTTGGCTTGCGGAGAGAGAACTCTGCTTTTTGTGAATATCACAAGAATCAGCAGAAAGGGGTCAGAGAATGCTGACAAGAAAAGAAGACATTGAGAAACGTACCGAGGAACTGCTGCTTCCAATCGTAGAATCTCACCAGTTTGAGTTGGTGGATGTGGAATTCGTCAAAGAAGGCGGGAACCGTTTTCTGAGAGCATACATCGACAAGCCGGGCGGGATAGCAGTGGATGACTGTGAGACAGTCAGCCGTGCGTTCAGCGATATTTTGGACAGAGAGGATTATATCGCTGACAGCTATATCCTGGAGGTCAGTTCACCGGGACTCGGCAGACCCCTAAAAAAAGAAAAGGATTTTGCCAGAAGCATTGGAGAAGAGGTAGAGATCCGTCTGTACCGTCCCTTCAATAAGGAGAAAGAATTTGTAGGGATACTGACATCCTACGATGACCATTCGGTGACTATTGAAAAAGAGGACGGAGAATCCATTGCTTTTGAGAGAACCGATATTGCATTGATTCGTTTGGCATTTGATTTCGGCTGAGTTTGAGGATACGTCCCGGAAGGGAAAGGAAGAGGAGGAAACAGATAAATGAAAGAAAACAAGGAATTGAAGGAAGCCCTTGAGCTTTTGGAAAAAGAGAAGGATATCAGTAAAGAAACTCTTTTGGAAGCCATCGAGAATTCTTTGATTCAAGCATGTAAGACTCATTTCGGGAAAGCGGATAATGTAAAGGCGATCATAGACAGAGAGACTTGCAACTTTTCCGTATACGCGGAACGGGAAGTGGTGGAAAACGTAGAAGACCCCGCTCTTCAGATTACGCTGGAGGAAGCGAGGGAGATCGATCCCCATCTTGGAATAGGAGACGTCGCACGGGTGGAGATTAAATCCAAGGAATTTGGACGTATCGCCACTCAGAACGCGAAGAACGTGATTCTGCAGAAGATTCGCGAAGAGGAGAGAAAGGTACTGTTCAATCAGTATTACGGAAAAGAAAAGGAAGTCGTGACCGGCATCGTCCAGCGGTATCTCGGGCGGAACGTCAGCATCAATTTGGGCAAAGTGGATGCGATGCTGAATGAAAATGAACAGGTAAAGGGCGAGACTTTTATGCCGACAGAGCGCATCAAGGTATATATCCTGGAAGTGAAGGATACGACTAAGGGGCCCAGAATCCTGGTATCCAGGACACACCCGGAGCTGGTGAAGCGTCTGTTTGAATCGGAAGTGGCCGAAGTGAAGGACGGGACCGTGGAGATCAGGAGCATTGCCAGAGAAGCAGGTTCCAGGACAAAAATGGCGGTTCATTCCAACGACCCCAATGTGGATCCGGTCGGCGCCTGCGTGGGCATTAACGGCGCCAGAGTAAACGCCGTGGTGGAAGAGCTGCGCGGAGAGAAGATTGACATCATCAACTGGAGCGATAATTCAGCGCTGCTGATCGAGAACGCCCTAAGCCCTGCAAAGGTCATCTGCGTGGTGGCCGACGATGACGAGAAGACCGCACAGGTAATCGTGCCGGATTATCAGCTGTCCCTTGCGATTGGCAAGGAAGGCCAGAATGCAAGACTGGCTGCAAGGCTCACCGGCTTTAAGATAGATATTAAGAGTGAGACTCAGGCAAGAGAATCCGGACTCCTGGAGGAGATCGGATATGAAGAGGGGATGGAAGGTGAATTCGACAACTATGAAGGGTTTGAGTATGAAGAAGGATATGAAGAAGGAGACGGCGGATACTATCCGGAAGGGGCAGAGCCGCAGGAGTAATTCATAACGGAGCGTGATTCCATGAGCGTAAAAAAGAAAAACCCACAGAGACAATGCGTCGGCTGCGGCGAAATGAAGAATAAAAAGGATATGATCAGAATCCTTAAGACAGCGGAGGGGGATATCGTCCTGGATGCGACTGGGAAGAAGAACGGCCGGGGGGCTTATCTGTGTTTTGACAGAGAGTGCCTGGAAAAAGCCGTGAAAGGCAGAGGGCTGGAACGGTCCTTTAAAATGCCGGTATCCGCGGAAGTGTACGACAGACTGAGAAAGGAGCTGGAAGCCATTGAGAGCAAATAGGGTAGCGTCCCTTTTAGGCCTGGCCATGAAGGCAGGCAGGCTGGTCAGCGGCGAGTTCCTGACAGAGAAGGCTGTTAAATCCATGAAAGCCACACTGGTGATCGTTGCAGAAGATGCGTCGGATAATACAAAGAAAATGTTCACGAATATGTGTACTTACTATAAAGTTCCTTTGTACTTTTGGGGTAAAAAAGAAGACCTGGGTTCTGCCATCGGCAGGGAGCTTCGGGCTTCCGTGGCGCTGACAGACGCAGGTTTCCGGGATGCTGTGGTAAAACAGATAGAGAGTGAGTAATCAAACGGAGGTAGTAAGTATGGCAAAAATGAGAGTCCATGAATTAGCGAAGGAAATAGATAAAAATAATAAGGATATACTGGACGTACTTCAGGCGAACGGGGTAAACGTCCAGAGTCCTCTGAGCGTAATCGATGAAGCGCAGGCCGATATGGTCAGAAGGGCGTATTCACCGAAGCCGGAGCCTCAGGAGGAACCCAAGGCAGAAACGGAGGCGGCGCCGAAGAAGCGGATTACCGCAGTATTCCGTTCTCAGAATAGTTCTCAGGCCGGAAGAAGCCGTACAGGAGCCCGGCCGGCAGGACCTGGAACGAGACGTCCCGGCCAGACCGGGCGTCCAGCGGCGTCTGGTCAGCCGGCGAGACAGTCCACAAGGCCTGTCGGACCTAAGCCGGCCATAAAACCGGCAGCGTCTGCGGCATCTGCTCCGCAGAAACCGGAAGGAACAGGAAGGCCGTCGTCTCAGACCGACGTACAGAAGCCGCAGATGAGAGCCCAGGCAGTGACGCCTGCTTCTGCGGAAGGCCGCCAGACAGCATCTGCTTCGCGCGGGGAAAACCGCCGCCCGGATCAGCAGAGGACTGCCCGGCCCTCCGGAGAACGGAGTTTTTCCGATAACAGGGAACGCCGTCCGCAGGGAGACCGTCCGTATGACGCGAACAGAAGGCCGTCAGGAGATCGGAATGGCAGCAGGCCGACAGGCGAAAGGACCGGTGACAGGACCGGCGGAAACCGCCAGGGCCAGCAGCGTCCCTACGATCCTAACAGGAGACCGGCTGGAGACCGGAATGGCAGCAGGCCTGCCGGCGGGGAAAGAAGCGGAGACCGTCAGGGTCAGTTTAACAGAGATAACAGAAGGCCCGGACAGAAGCCGGGAGATAACAGGAGAAGCGGCGGATTTTCCGTTCCCGCTCCCCAGCTGGACAGCAGCCAGAAGAATTCAGGCAAGCAGAAGCAAAAGCAGGGGAACAGAGTCGGAAATAAGTACGATAAGAAGCAGGGAGACGATTTTGAACTTAAGTCCGGAAAGCGCGGAGGAAAGGCGCCTGTCAAGTCTTTGGCAAAAGTGCCTGACCAGAAGACAGAACCGGTGGTAGAAGTAGTAAAGACCATTATTCTTCCTGAGATCTTGACGATCAAGGAGCTGGCGGAAAAGATGAAGCTGCAGCCTTCCGTCATTGTTAAAAAGCTGTTCCTGCAGGGAAAAGTGGTCACGATCAATCAAGAGATCGATTACGATACGGCAGAAGAAATCGCCATGGAGTTTGATGTCCTTTGTGAAAAGGAAATCAAGATTGATGTCATAGAGGAGCTTTTAAAGGATACGGAGGATCCCGCGGACAGTATGATTCCGAGATCTCCGGTAGTGTGTGTGATGGGCCATGTAGACCACGGCAAGACTTCTCTGCTGGACGCGATTCGGGAGACAAATGTCATCGCCAGAGAGGCAGGCGGGATCACACAGCATATTGGCGCGTCGGTAGTGGAGATTTCAGGACAGAAGATCACGTTCTTAGATACGCCCGGCCATGAGGCGTTCACTGCCATGAGAATGAGAGGCGCGCAGGCCACGGATATCGCAATCCTGGTAGTTGCGGCGGATGACGGCGTCATGCCCCAGACAGTAGAGGCTATCAATCATGCAAAGGCGGCAGGCGTGGAGATTATCGTAGCTATTAACAAGATCGATAAACCCAGCGCCAATATCGACCGAGTGAAGCAGGAGCTGGCCGAGTATGAGCTGGTTCCGGAGGATTGGGGCGGAAGCACTATATTTGCGCCCGTATCGGCCCATACAAAAGAGGGCATTGAAAACCTGCTTGAGATGATCCTTCTGACGGCGGAAGTGAAAGAGCTGAAAGCCAATCCCAGCCGCCGCGCGAGAGGCCTTGTTATTGAGGCAGAGCTGGATAAAGGAAAGGGCCCTGTGGCTACGATTCTGGTGCAGAAGGGAACGCTCCATGTGGGAGACGCCATTGCGGCCGGCTCCTGCTACGGCAAAGTGAGGGCCATGATGGACGATAAGGGACGCCGCGTGAAAGAGGCAGGCCCTTCCACTCCGGTAGAGATTCTGGGTCTGAACGACGTACCCAGCGCCGGTGAGATCTTTGTGGCGCCGGAGTCAGAAAAAGAAGCAAGGAGCTTTGCGGAGACCTTTATTTCTGAGGGAAGAGAAAAACTCCTGGATGATACAAAAGCAAAGCTGTCTCTGGATGACTTGTTCAGCCAGATCAAGGCGGGCAATGTAAAAGAACTGGGCATTATCATAAAAGCAGATGTCCAGGGCTCCGTGGAAGCGGTGAAGCAGAGCCTCGTGAAGCTTTCCAATGAAGAAGTGGTCGTAAAGGTCATTCACGGCGGCGTGGGGGCCATCAATGAGTCCGACGTGTCTTTGGCGTCTGCCTCCAACGCGATCATCATCGGCTTTAATGTACGCCCGGATGCGACTGCCAAGTCCATCGCGGAAAGAGAAAAGGTAGATGTTCGTCTGTATAAGGTGATTTATCAGGCAATCGAGGATGTGGAAGCAGCCATGAAGGGGATGCTCGATCCTGTTTTCGAGGAACAGGTCATCGGCCATGCCGTTGTACGCCAGACCTTCAAAGCATCAGGAGTCGGGACGATCGCGGGCGGATATGTCATGGACGGCAAGTTCCAGAGAAACTGCAGTGTGAGGATCAGCCGCGAAGGAGAGCAGATTTTCGAAGGCCCCCTCGCATCCCTGAAGCGGTTCAAGGACGACGTAAAGGAAGTGGCCAAAGGATTTGAATGCGGACTCGTATTCGAGGGATTCAATGACATCAAGGAGGACGACATGGTGGAGGCTTACATCATGGTGGAGGTCCCCAGATAGCCGGAATCCCGGAAGGATTGGTGAACTATGCGTAAAAACAGCATTAAGAATATCCGTGTCAACAGTGAAGTGCAGAGAGAACTGAGCAATATCATCAGGACCGAGGTAAAAGACCCCAGGATCCACCCTATGACGTCCGTCGTAGCGGTGGAGGTGGCGCCTGACCTCAAGTACTGTAAGGCTTATATCAGCGTCCTGGGGGACGAAGAGGCGGCAAAGGAGACGATTCAGGGCCTGAAAAATGCAGTCGGGTATATCAGAAGGGCGTTGGCGAAATCTGTGAATCTCAGAAACACGCCGGAGATCACCTTCATTCTGGACCAGTCCATTGAATATGGCGTACACATGTCGAAGCTGATCGATGACGTGATGGGCGGCAGTACAGAGTCCGAAGAAGAATCTGAGGAAGAGGAACGGCAGGATTGAAAATGCCGCGGGAAAGACAGCGAAACAGAGACGGAAAGGAGCAGATATGGAACAGCTTAAGGAGATTTTGACCAAAGTGAATAATGTTGCTGTCATCGGGCACGTAAGGCCGGATGGAGACTGTGTCGGTTCCTGCCTGGGACTTCGCAACTATCTGGAGCTGTCGGCGCCGGAGCTTCAGGTTCAGGTGTATCTGGAATCTTTTCCGGAGGCATTCAGCTTTTTAAAAGGGGCGGATACTGTAAGCCATGATACAGCCGACGGAAATGTATACGATCTTTGTATTGTGCTGGATGCCAGTGACAAAGAACGGCTGGGAGACTTCGCGGGTTATTTTGACCATGCGGGAAAAACAGTCTGCATTGATCATCATGTGACGAATACCGGATTTGCTAGGCTCATGCATGTGCGTCCGGAATGCAGCGCGACCAGTGAAGTTCTCTATACGCTGATGGATGATGCTTATGTGGACAGACAAGTGGCAGAATGCCTGTATATGGGCATCGTTCACGATACCGGGGTGTTCAAGCACTCCAATACTACAAGAGCTACCATGGAGATTGCCGGCCGGCTCATTGAGAAAGGAATCCCGTTCTCCGAGATTATAGACAGGACTTTTTATGAGAAGACTTATAAACAGAATCAGATTTTAGGCAGGTCTTTGACGGAAAGCGTGCTGTTTATGGACGGAGTCTGCATTTATTCGGCGGTGCGCCAGAAGGATCTGGACTTTTATCAGGTGGATACTAAGGATCTGGACGGAATCATCGACCAGCTGAGAATCACCAAAGGTGTAGAATGCGCTGTCTTTTTATACGAAACGGCTCCGCAGGAATTCAAGGTCAGCATGCGTTCGAACAACGTAGTGGATGTGAGCCGGATCGCCGCGTTTTTCGGCGGCGGAGGCCATGTGAGGGCGGCCGGATGCACGATGACAGGCTCTGTATACGACGTGCTAAATAACCTGTCAGAGCGCATAGAGATGCAGCTTATGGACGCCGGCCTGAGATAGCCTGGAAGTGGGAAGACCAGTTATGGATGGATTATTGAATATATATAAGGAGCGGGGCTTTACCTCCCACGATGTGGTGGCAAAGCTCCGTGGAATTTTGAAACAGAAAAAGATTGGTCATACGGGGACTCTCGATCCGGACGCGGAAGGCGTTCTGCCGGTCTGCCTGGGAAAAGCGACGAAGGTCTGCGAACTCTTAGCGGATAAGGATAAGACGTACCGGGCGGTGCTTCTGCTTGGAATCGAGACGGATACTCAGGATGTCACGGGACATATAACCGCGAGGTCTTCCGCAGATGTGAATGAGAAAAGTGTCCGGGAAGCAGTCCTGAGTTTTGTCGGGCCGTATGCCCAGGTGCCTCCGATGTATTCTGCCCTGAAGGTCGGCGGAAAGAAGCTGTATGAGCTGGCCAGACAGGGAAAAGAAATAGAAAGAGCTGCGCGGCCGGTGACGATCCATGAGATCATCATAGAAAAAGTAGAGCTTCCCCGGGTCACATTGACGGTTACTTGTTCGAAAGGGACATATATCCGTACGCTCTGCCATGATATCGGTAAGAAACTGGGATGCGGGGGCTGTATGGAGTCACTGGTCCGCGTGAGAGTCGCCGATTTTCGTATGGAAGACGCGCTGACTCTTTCACAGGTAGAGCTTCTGCGGGATGAGGCAGCGCTGGAAGAGAAGCTGATCTCCATAGATTCCCTGTTCCCTGAGTATCCGGCTTACCGGGCGGCAGAAGGAACGGAGAAACTTCTATATAACGGAAATCCTTTAAAGCTGTCGGAACTTGACAGGGGAGAAGAGGATAGAGCGGGAACAGATACCGGCGAGGAAACGGAGAACAAGGCAGAAGAGAAGATCCGGCTGTATGACAGGCGCGGTCAGTTCATGGGAATCTATTCCTTTGACGAAGCTATTCGGCGGTACCGTCCTGTGAAATTGTTTTTCACGGTGTCGGACGGAGTAATGGAGGAAAGACAATGGAACTGATCACCGGACGAACCGGGATTTCTACGGATCGGCCTTCTGCGGTCACCTTGGGGAAGTTTGACGGCATCCACAGAGGGCATCAAAAGCTTATAAATGAATTGTTCTTGGCCAGGGAACGAGGTTTTCAGGCTGTGGTCTTTACTTTCCTGCGCCCTCCGAAGAATCTTGTGGACGGCGGGGCACAGCCTGTTCTGCTCACAAACCGGGAAAAAAGGGCCCATATGGAAAAGCTGGGCGTTGAACTTATGATAGAGTATCCCTTTACCGAGGAAGTGCACCATATGGAGCCGGAGTATTTTGTGGAAAAAGTATTGGCTGAGGGGCTGAAGGCGAAGAAGATCATAACCGGACCGGACTTTTGTTTTGGATACAAAAGGCGGGGAAACGTGGCGCTTCTTAAGGAGCTTGCGCCCCGGTATGGATATGAAGTGGAAGTGATGGAAAAAGCAGTTACGGAGGACGGACAGATCATCAGCAGCACACTCATAAGGAGAGAGCTTCTGATGGGAAATGTGGAACGGGCGAATGAACTGCTGGGATATCCTTATACCGTAACGGGTGAAGTGGTGCACGGAAATCACCTGGGGAGGACCTTTGGCATGCCCACCATTAACCAGATTCCGGTGGAGGACAAGCTCCTTCCGCCCAACGGCGTATATGTGTCGAAGGTGGAAATAGACGGTTCGGTCTACCAAAGTGTGTCCAATGTGGGTTATAAACCGACCATAGCCGGAAAATATCCGAAGGGTGTGGAAACCTATATTTTCGGTTTTGATAAAGATGTATATGGAAGAATCCTGGATGTCCAGCTGTTCCACTACCTTCGCAAAGAAGAAAAATTCGGTTCCGTGGCGGCGCTGAAGGCTCAGCTTAAACGGGACGCGGAGGGCAGCCTTGCTTATTTTAAACAGCGGCCGGAATTGTAACGGAAAACAAGCACTTTGCATGAAAATCATGTTTACTTTTTGTAAAACGTATGCTATACTGGCATGGTGTAAAAATGCGCCGACACCCAGCTTACGGATACTCCAACCGATGCCTGGTGCCAGGTGTGAATAAGAATAAGGAGGAAATTGAAATGATTTCTAAGGAAAAGAAAGCAGAGATTATTGAAGCTTATGGAAGGAAACCCGGCGATACCGGTTCACCGGAGGTTCAGATCGCAATCTTAACAGAGCGTATCACTGAACTGACTGAGCATCTCAAAGTGAATCAGAAGGATCATCATTCCAGACGCGGTCTTTTGAAAATGGTTGGTCAGAGACGCGGCCTTCTGGATTATCTGAAGAGAAGTGACATCGAGGCATATCGTAATTTGATCGTTCGTTTGGGAATCAGAAAATAATCGTGGATTTTGAAGGCATCAGGGTGGAGAAATCCACCCTGTTCTTTTAAGACAAAACCTATTAACAGGCGGGAGTTTACATTGAGACCACTGAAAAGCGCAGCTTATGCGGCGGGAAGCTGTGTTTCTCAGTAGTTTCGGTGTCTTCTGCCTCAGAAAGAAAAGGAGATATCATATGTATAAGAGTTTTTCAATGGAACTGGCCGGAAGAACCCTGACGGTTGATGTGGGCAGAGTAGCGGCTCAGGCCAATGGCGCTGCGTTCATGCATTATGGGGACACCGTGGTACTTTCTACGGCTACCGCATCTGACAAACCCAGGGAGGGCATTGACTTCTTCCCCCTGAGCGTGGAGTTTGAGGAAAAAATGTACGCGGTTGGGAAGATTCCCGGAGGATTTAACAGAAGAGAGGGAAAAGCTTCTGAGAACTCAGTCCTCACGGCGCGGGTGATCGACCGTCCCATGCGCCCTCTGTTCCCCAAGGATTACAGAAATGACGTTACACTGAATAATCTGGTCATGTCAGTGGATCCGGAATGCAGTCCGGAGCTCACGGCTATGCTGGGTTCTGCCATCGCAGTCTCCATTTCGGACATTCCCTTTGACGGCCCTACGGCAGCCACTCTTGTCGGTATGATTGATGGAGAGCTGATTTTTAATCCTACCGCGGCCCAGAAGCAGGTCTCTGATCTGGCTCTTACGGTAGCTTCTACCAGGGATAAGGTCATCATGATAGAGGCCGGGGCCAATGAAGTGCCGGAGGATAAGATGATTGAAGCAATCTTCGCGGCTCACGCGCTGAATCAGGAAGTCATCAAATTCATTGATACAATTGTAGCAGAGTGCGGAAAGCCCAAGCACAGCTATGAGAGCTGCGAGGTTTCCTCAGAGCTGTGGGATGATATGACCTCCGCGATCCCTTCCGACGCTATGGAAGCCGCTGTCTTCACGGATGTGAAGCAGGTGAGAGAAGATAACATCAAAAAGCTGGAAGCCGAGCTGGAAGAGCGCTATGCGGAAGAGCATCCCGACTGGGTGCCGCTTATTGGGGAGGCCCTTTATAAATACCAGAAGAAGACGGTCCGCAAGATGATTCTGAAGGATCACAAGCGCCCCGATGGCAGACAGATCACACAGATCCGCCCTCTGGCGGCAGAAGTGGATATCCTGCCCAGAGTGCACGGTTCCGGCATGTTTACCCGCGGACAGACTCAGATTCTCAACGCATGCACCCTTGCGCCGCTTTCTGAACGCCAGAAGTTAGACGGGCTGGATGGCAATGAGACGTCTAAGAGATATATGCATCATTACAATTTCCCTTCCTACTCAGTAGGTGAGACGAAACCCAGCAGAGGGCCGGGACGCCGTGAGATCGGTCATGGTGCGCTGGCGGAGAGAGCCTTGATTCCCGTGCTTCCTTCGGAAGAGGAATTCCCTTACGCAATCCGGACGGTTTCAGAGACGATGGAGTCCAATGGCTCCACTTCTCAGGCCAGTGTATGCGCCTCTTCCTTGTCGCTGATGGCGGCAGGCGTGCCCATTAAGAGCGCGGTCGCGGGCATCTCCTGTGGTCTGGTGACTGGGGATACAGATGACGATTACATTGTGCTGACTGATATCCAGGGGCTGGAGGATTTCTTCGGCGACATGGATTTCAAGGTGGCGGGAACTCATAAGGGTATTACAGCCATCCAGATGGATATCAAGATCCATGGACTTACAAGGCCGATCATCGAGGAGGCTATCGCCAAGACGAAGGAAGCCAGGTATTATATTCTGGATGAGGTCATGAACCCTGTGATTTCAGAGCCCAGGCATGAAGTGGGCAAATATGCGCCCAAGATTCTGCAGATTCAGATCGATCCCACAAAGATTGGTGATGTGGTCGGCAAGCAGGGCAAGGTCATCAACAGAATCATTGAAGAGACCGGCGTGAAGATTGATATCGAAGATGACGGTTCCGTTTCTGTATGCGGTACGGACAAGGAAATGATTGACAGAGCGATAACGATCATTAACCGCATTGTCAATGATGTGGAGGCCGGCGAGATCATTACCGGAAAAGTTGTACGGATCATGAATTTCGGCGCTTTTGTGGAGCTGGCTCCCAATAAGGACGGCCTGATTCATATTTCAAAGCTTTCCCAGAAGCGTGTGGAGAAGGTGGAGGATGTTTTGAACATTGGCGATGAAGTGACCGTGAAGGTACTGGAGATCGACCGTATGGGAAGAATCAATCTGAGCCTGAAGGATGTCCCTCAGGAAAAGGCGGGAGAGTCTTCTAAGTAAAAGAAGGTTTGATGCCTGTAAATTGAATATAGCGAATAGAACTGTGCGGTAGGAGACAAGGGATTTCTACCGCACTTTTTCTAAATGCAGCTAATGACAGCATATTTTTTCATGGGAGAAGAGGACAAGGCCCAGATGACGGCCGGCCGCCCGGTAGACATAGATATGGTCAGAAAGGACCTCATCCGGAGCGACGTCGGTTTCATTGATCTCCCGGACCATATTTTGAAGAGAATCCGGCGACGGGCTTTTTTTGCAGGGAAGAAGTATGACCTCATGTATGGAGCTGGGCAGAACGTAGAAGTCGTCGTCCAGTTCATCAGCGAACTTCTGCAGTACCTCGTCGTACAGCAGGCAGACCGCGCCGAAGGCACGTTCACGGTTGGTCAGGATATACATGGGATTTGCCGATTTTTTTTCCGGGCAGCAGTCTGCCATGCCGGCAGATGATTCTAATACCTGCCCGGTGCCGCTGGAAAGGCAGTCGTAAACAGACGAGTCCTTTTTCAGAAAGGGACTGCCGTCACGCTCCAGGATCTCCCGTATCAGCTGTTCCATAGGACGTATTTCACAGCCATAATGAGAGCGTGTGTTGGAAAAGGCCAGAAGGTATAGTTCTTCCGCGGTCGTTTCCCAGAGTTCCATATGTCTTTTATGGATAAGAGCGGTGGAGCTGCCGATAAAATCGTTTTCTATGGTGAAATAAAAAACGACGGCCAGATCGAGGAATGGAATGAAAGGAAGGTCCTCCAGCAGCGTTTTATTGGCGGCGCGGTTTATAAGGCGGAAAGCGATCTTTCCTTTCAGACGTTCGAAGTCCTGGAACAGCGCCACGTCGAAGCTGGCAGGACAGCGGTGGGTTTCATAGACGCATTCGATATCCGAGAGGATATCCTGCATGGAAGCGCCGCCCAGGTATTCCTCATAATAATCGTTGAGATATATGGTGGGAGTGATGTTTTCTCCCGGCTGCATGATAAGAAGGCCGTCGAGATGCAGATCATTGTTCTTCAGAACAGGCTGAATGGATACAGAGGCCTGGCTGCCCATGCGGAGTTCCATCTGACAACGGATTTGAGACAGAAAATCAGGATAGTTCATAGAAAATACCTCCAAAGAAGCGGAATGCCCGTGTAAGAAACGGGATTTCCGTAAAAGAAATGAATGGTTAAGATACTAGACAGGATAAATGATGCAGAAGCATTAGAAAAAACAGCCGCCAAAATAACTGCTGATAACAAAATCTTCAATTGACGAATGCTAAAATGGGAATCGGCGCCGAACGGCTGAAAAAAGAAGGACTGCACCTGAGTGGAATCGAACCACCGCACGCGGCTCCGGAGGCCACTGCTCTATCCACTGAGCTACAGGTGCATGTAAAAGTCCATCGAAGAATATTCTAACTCATTTACGAGAGAAGGGCAAGCGAAAAATGAAAAAAATTAAAAAATTATGAGTTTGTTGCATTTTTATGGTTTTTTTGCTATTATGTACACATGCTCAAGATGGCGGCCTGTCGGTTGCCTGTCAGAAAAGGAGGCTTTTGAATGGACGAACTGAAATCTTGGCAGAAGAAACCGGACTCGGATGAACAGAAGAAAAGCGGGAGCTCCCGCAGAAGAAGAAAAAAACGGAATCCCTTTGTTGAGTTTCTGCAATTATATGGAAAATATATCATCCTGGCGCTGGTCGCCATTCTTGTGGTGGTGACAGTGATCATAGTTGTGGGAAAAGTAAAAAAGAACGGAAAAGATAAAGAAACCACGGTAATTGATTTAAGCAGCAGCGCTTCGCCGGAACAGGGAGGCACGCTGGAAAAGGATGCGCATCCGGAGATCAATGCGCTGGTGAATTCCTATTTTACCGCGGTCCAGAACTGTGATGTGAGCGCCCTGGCAAAGCTCGTGGATTCTACGGAGTCCATCTCAGAGGAGCAGCTGAAGGCTGAAAAGGAGTTCGTTGAGAGCTACCAGAACATGGTATGCTATACACTGAACGGCCTTGTGGACGGTACTTATATTGTTTATGTATCTTATGATATGAAGTTCCTGAACGTGGAGACGCCGGCACCCTGTCTGATTCGTCTGTATGTCTGCACCAATGACGCGGGGGACATTTATATCTACAATCAGGATGTGGATAATGAGATCGCCGCTTATATGGAAGAAGTAAATACAAGAGAAGACGTAAAGGCTCTTTTAAAGGAAACGGATGATAAGCTGACGGAAGCGATGGCCGGTGACGAGGCGTTAAACGCCCTGGTGACGAAGCTGTATGGTAATGAACAGGATAACGGCGGGGAATCTTCATCGGAGACGACGGGTTCTCCCGAGTCCTCATCTGCCGATAACAGTGCGTTCACCGATGTGGATGAGACTGTTTACGCGAAGGAAAATGTCAAAGTCAGGAAGACGCCGGATGCCAGCGGAGAAGTGGCTGGATCTCTGGCAGGAGGCCAGTCAGTCCGCCGAACCGGTTATAATGACGGCTGGAGCCGTGTGGAGTTTAATGGAGAGACTTGTTATGTTGCCGCCGGCTATCTTACGGCGACAGCTCCTGAAAGCCAGGCACAGGGAGACGGCTTTACAGAAGTGGATGAGACGGTCTATGCAAAAGAGACCGTGCGTATTCGGAAGACACCCGATGCCAATGGAGAAGTGGCCGGTTCTCTTCTGACGGGCGAGTCCATAAAACGGACAGGCTATAATGACAGCTGGAGCCGGGTCATTTATGAAGGCGAAACCTGCTATATAGGGGCCGGTTATCTGACTACCGCAGCTCCTGCACAGTCTGAATAGATTCTGGGTATTCTGAAAGTATGATACGGCCATGGAAAAATGACCGTAGCGGCATATGGAAAAGGGACGTGTGAGACGTCCCTTTTTCTGAGGTTTGGTCACAAGTGGGAGAGAGATAACATGAATGTAAAGGATTTTGATTACGAACTGCCTGAAGAACTCATTGCCCAGGATCCTCTGGACGACAGGAGTTCTTCACGGCTTATGACTTTGGACAAGCATACGGGAGCTGTCGGGCACAAGATATTCCGCGACATTGTGGAGGATCTGATTCCCGGCGATTGCCTTGTCATCAATAATACGAAGGTGATTCCGGCCCGTCTGTTCGGCGTCAAGGAGGATACGGGGGCCATGATTGAAGTCCTGCTCCTGAAACGGAAGGAGAACAACATCTGGGAAACCCTGGTGAAGCCGGGAAAGAAAGCTAAGGCCGGAACGGTGCTGTCCTTTGGGGATGGTCTGCTGAAAGGGACCGTAGTGGAAGTAGTAGAGGAAGGGAACCGGCTTATCCAGTTCTCTTATGACGGAATATTTGAAGAGATACTGGATGAATTGGGCCAGATGCCGCTGCCTCCTTATATCACGCATCCGCTCAAGGATAAGAACCGTTATCAGACGGTGTATGCCAAATACGACGGATCTGCCGCCGCGCCTACGGCCGGCCTCCATTTCACAAAGGAGCTTTTAGAGGAAATCAAGGCCAAAGGAGTGGAGATCGCGAGCGTTACCCTCCATGTGGGGCTTGGGACCTTCCGGCCGGTCAAGGTGGAGAATGTCCAGGATCACCACATGCATTCGGAATTCTTCCGCATAGAGCCGGAGGAAGCGGAGAAGATCAACCGCGCAAAAGAGGGCGGCCACAGAGTGATTTCCGTAGGGACCACCAGCTGCCGGACCCTGGAGTCAGCGGCCGATGAAAACGGGCATATTGACGCGAAGAGCGGCTGGACAGAAATTTTCATATATCCGGGCTACACATTCAAGTGCATCGATGCATTGATCACCAATTTCCACCTGCCCCAGTCGACGCTTTTGATGCTGGTCTCCGCCCTGGCAGGCAGAGAGCATGTTCTGGCGGCATATGAAGAGGCGGTGAAGGAGAGGTATCGGTTCTTTAGCTTTGGAGATGCAATGTATATTGGGTGAGTAAAAAATAAAGTGAAAAGAGGACCCGCAAAAGCGCAGTACTACTGGGCTTTTGCGGGTTTTTGGCGTCCGATTTTAAAAACAGCTTTTGGGTGTTTTCACGCCAAACTCTTGCAAGAGTTTGGGAAGAAAGTTATGAATTAAATATGGTGTATATTGAAGTGTACCTGCTCGGAGGGCATGAATTAAGGGGTACCCTTGGGTATCCAGTAAGCAAGTTTCGTGTAAAGCCGGTTTGTATAGTTTGTAGGGTCAATACTAATCATATTATGAAACAAAATATTCAACATTTCGGTGTGCTACAGGGATTGTTATGTATAAAAGGGGCAAGCCTTTTGTTAGTTGACGTTGCTTCAAAAGAAGTTGCTCTTTGCCTCCAACTTTTTAGCTTGTGGAGGATACCCTGATTGATAAAGATGATAACGTCACTATGGATAACCTACAATCTTTAATAATTGCTTACTTCGAGGTTAAAATATGATATAGTATTATACAGAAAGTGAAGCGCGAAATCTATGGAACAGATGGTTTTAGAAGAATACAAAGCTTTGCTTGGACGAAAATTGAAATTAGAAATAGAATTTGTATGACGATGTTGATATACTGATAAACGCTGCAGGTATCAAGGATGCGGAACTTCTTCATAAGGCCGGGGCGGACATCACCAATCTTGCAATGACGAGTATCTACAATCACCAGTACGAGAAATTTAATATAGATACGTTAAAAGATATCCATCGTGCCATTTTTGGACAAATATATGATTGGGCGGGGGAATTCCGTACCATCCAAATGATTAAGCCGGAGGATGTTTTGGGCGTCGACACGGTGCGCTATGCGTATCCTAAAGAGATTAAAAAGCAGCTGACAGCCTCTATGAAAGAAATCGTTAAGCTAAAACGATACGGTCAGAATGATAAAGATGTTGTATTTCGCCTGGTAAGGATCATCGCGCAGATTTGGCAGATCCATCCCTTTCGGGAGGGAAACACCCGCAGTGTTATTGTCTTTGCAATCTTGCTTGCTAAGTCCCTTGGCTTTGAGGTAGAACATGGGCTGTTTCAGGTGCATTCCGCATATGTTCGCAGCGCCCTTGTTTGGGCGTCACAGGGGATATATGCAAAGTATGAGTATTTGGAACGCATTTTCTTTGACGCGATGCTTCATGACGAGGGAAGTACCGATGACACTGATGTATTTTCAAATGGGAAGTATGAGAAGATTGGCGATTACATGGTGCGTGATTACAAAGAACGGCCGCATGAATTTCTGGATAATGAACCCCAAAAAAATCAATAAATGGTACTATCTCAGCCAGAACAGGAGCGAAAAACTATGAGCGGGCAAAATAGATCGGATGTGAAAATTGGAGCAACAGTCAAGATTGTTCTGAAAGCAGATCAGCGTACCGGCAAACTGACGGAGGGAGTGGTAGCGCGTTTACTGACGAAAAGCGGTTACCATCCCCACGGTATTAAAGTGATGCTTGAGGATGGACAGGTTGGCCGGGTACAGGAGATAATCAGTCAGCCTGAAAACAAATAGAAGAAAAAGACTGCGGAAGAATTGGACAGGCCCCTCAATTTTTGAGGGGTCTGGCGATTTTATTTGCTGTACTCTATTTTCCATAGAAAGATCACGGTTCTAATGTCGCATGTATGAGTGCCTTGTGATCGCCTTTGGCGAGCTCTTTCACCCGGTCAGGGGAGAGCCCTAAGGCCTTTGTCAAGCGTTCGCCGTATTCCGGATCCGCCCATGTGCAGTGGACAGCATGGCGGTACTTGATATTTTCAGTGACCGGGGCGATATTGCGTGCGGTGTTTTCGATGAGAAGCGCTTTTTTATCCTCGGAGAGCACGCGCCACAGATCGCCGCCTGCCCGGAAACAGTCATCGG
The DNA here is from genome assembly GCA_902363445.1 of Lachnospiraceae bacterium. GTDB lineage: Bacteria > Bacillota > Clostridia > Lachnospirales > Lachnospiraceae > Lientehia. The sequence continues at coordinate 84,955 of CABJAB010000006.1, read as the reverse complement.
TGGGATCGTCGGCCGGATCATAGGCATACATGGCGCCGGAGAGATCCAGCGGCGGCTCCATCACTTCAGGCTGGGCAGCCCAGACTCCCGCGCTGTTGGGGCTGTAGGCCGGAGCCGCGCCGTAGTTTCCGTCCATCCGCATAGCGCCGTCCCGGTGGTAATCGGCAACGGCCGCATGCTTTGCCTGATTGACAGGAATCTGATTGGAGTTGACGCCTAAGCGGTAGCGGTGGGCGTCGCCATAGACAAACAATCTGCCCTGCAGAAATTTATCCGGTGAAAATCCGATGCCGGGGACCACATGGGCTGGGGTAAAAGCCGCCTGTTCCACCTCGGCGAAATAATTCTCAGGCCAGCGGTTGAGCTCCAGTTCCCCTACCTCGATGAGCGGATATTCTTTGTGCTTCCAGATTTTTGTGATATCAAAGGGATTTTCATAGTGATTTTTTGCCTGTTCTTCTGTCATTACCTGAATGTACATGGTCCATTTAGGGAAATCTCCGCGTTCAATGGCCTCAAAGAGGTCGCGGCCGGCACTCTCACGGTCATTTGCACAGACCTCGGCCGCTTCGGCATCCGTCAGGTTTTTGATGCCCTGCTGGGTACGGAAGTGGAATTTTACCCAGACACGTTCATTTTTGGCATTGTACATCGAGAACGTGTGCTCGCCATAGAAATGCATGTGCCGAAAACCGTCCGGGATGCCGCGGTCGGACATGACGATGGTGGTCTGGTGAAAGGTTTCCGGCAGAAGGGTCCAGAAGTCCCAGTTGTTTTGGGCGCTCCTCATCCCCGTCCGGGGATCCCGCTTGACTGCCCGGTTCAGATCCGGGAAGTTATGTACGTCCCTCAGGAAGAAGGTAGGGGTGTTGTTGCCGACCAGGTCCCAATTGCCTTCCTCAGTATAGAATTTCACAGCTACGCCCCGGATATCCCGTTCTGCGTCCGCGGCTCCGCGTTCTCCGGCCACGGTAGAGAAGCGGAGGAACAGTTCAGTCTCCTTACTGATCTCTGAAAACAATTTTGCTTTGGTGTACTTTGTAATGTCATGGGTAACGGTAAATTTTCCATAAGCTCCCCAGCCCTTGGCGTGCATCCGCCGTTCAGGGATCACCTCCCGGTCGAAATGCGCCAGCTTTTCCAGCAGCCATACATCCTGGAGCATTACCGGCCCCCGCGGCCCCGCGCTCAGAGAATGTTCATTTTCGGCGACAGGCGCGCCGGCTTCATTGGTCAGTTTCTTCCAATCATTCATGTTATCAACCTCCTTTATTGTTTTTATTTATAAATGCTGCCCGCTCTGCAGACAAGCGTTTCCATGAGCAGTTCCATTTTTTCACCGAGGCAGGAGACATCGACACTGCTTCTCATTTTTATAGTCTCATGTTCCCGTGTGTTCATATTGCCTTTCTTTCTGTGTCAGAGATATCTAATGACGTGTACCATTGCTGCGAATCAGCAGTCTATTTTCCGCTGCCGCCAATTGTTTCATAAGGCCAGTCCACAATTCCGCCGAAATCGTAAATCTGTGTGTAGCCTAATTTCACCAGCTTGTCTGACGCCTGTTTACTGCGTACACCGGTACGGCAATGGATCAAGAGTACCGCATCCTTATCAGGCAGCGCTTCAGGCTGTTCCTTTCCAATGGACTCCACCGGCACCAGCACGGCATCGGGAATATGTTTTTCGGCGTATTCTTCCGCCGTGCGGACATCCACCACGGTGACGCCGCCCTTATCGAGCATTTTTTTGGCTTCTTCCGCCGTGATCTTGTGGTAGGCTTCCCCATCGGACGGCTTGCTTTTGGAAGAACAAGCGGCGAACAGCACTGTACAGCATACGGCAAGAGTTAAAACGAACGGCATTCGTTTCATGGGCTTCTCCTTCTATATTGTATCTATTTTTGTTACAGTTATATGGTAATAATAGCAGGTACAGTATGGGCTGTCAAGAGAATATTGTAAAATTTTGCTTCATATAAAAAATAATCTGAAAATAATAAAAATTCCTTGTAACTGGCGGAAGACTAGAAGGGTAGAAGCATTTTCGAAAGGGAATCGATAGGCACTTTATATGGGATACAATTGAGAGTTGATCTTCTGTGCTTGCTCATGAAAAATAAAGGGCAGATGTTTACAGGGTACGATAAAGCGGTCAATATTCATAGGATGAATTTGCGCCGGCAGCTGGGCTGCCGCGTCTTATCCCATTTTGTACATGAAGCCGAAGGATATATTGACTAAAATAAGTTATAAAGGTTACTGCCGAATGTCATTTTTTTAAAGAAGCGATCCATGCTTCGATTGCCTGGGCCAGTATTAACTGTTGGCGTAGAACAGCCATGCCTGTTTCCGGAATATCCGGCAGATCTTCCTTCTCCCGTATGTTTTCTTCTAAATAGGTTTTTAAGGCTGATATGTTGTTTTCAATGCCCTGGATACAGGTTTTGCGGTTTTCCGGTGAAAGGCCGTCCAGATTTACAATCACGGCATTGAAGTCCAGAAAAATATGGATCGGCCGGGAAGAGATCTCTAACATGAGCGCTTCAAATTCTATTTGACCGGCATCAGTTAAAGAATAAACAGCTTTTTCCGGCATTTTACCATCTTTGACTACGCTGCTTTTGATGTATCCTTTTTCCTCCAGCTGGATCACTTTTTTATAGATGGAGGGAGTGCTGATCTTCACCCATTTTGATATGTTTCGGTACTCAACGAGTTTTTGAATGTCGTAGGCGCTTAAGGATTCCTTTTTTAATATCCCCAGTACGATTAAATCTATGGCTGCCATGATATCCTCCTTTTTCTATTGACAAGTACTATAAATTATAGTAGTATAAACGACGTGATTCAAATACTATAAATTATAGTACTATATTTTATGCTATGCGTCAAGGAAAAGGAGAGGTAAACATGAAAGAACCGAGTACGAAAATGGAATTGCTGGGAAGAGCGCCGGTCCCAAAAGCGCTTTTAGCACTGGGATTTCCGACCATGATCGGTATGCTGATCAACGCGCTGTACAATTTAGCGGACACTTATTTTGTGGGAGGCCTGGGCACCGATCCGATGGGAGCGGTCACGGTATCTTTTCCTCTCGGACAGGTCATCGTCGGCATGGGCCTGCTGTTCGGCAACGGTGCGGCCGCCTGCCTTTCAAGGCTGCTTGGGCGCGGGGACAAGGAAACCGCGGATAAGGTGGCGGGTACGGCCCTGTACAGCAGTATTATTGCCGGCGCTGCTGTCATCCTGTGTGCCGTTATTTTTCTGGATCCGATTTTAAAAAGCCTGGGGGCGATTGATGATGTCATGCCTTACGCAGTCTCTTATGCCAGGATCTATATTACATTTTCCATCTTTAACGTATTTAATGTGACCATGAACAACATCGTATCCAGCGAGGGCGCCGCAAAAACAGCCATGTTTGCGTTAATGGCAGGAGCGGTACTGAACGTGATATTGGATCCCATTTTTATCTATCTATTCCATCTGGGAGTATCCGGCGCGGCGATTGCTACGGCTATTTCGCAGATGGTTTCTACCTTGATCTATCTGTGCTATATCTTTCGAAGAAAAAGTATATTTCGGTTTCATATCGGAAAAGGCTGCTTTTCCAGAGAGATCATGTCTGAGATTTTAAAGATAGGGATTCCCACGCTGATTTTTCAGCTTTTGACCAGTATGTCCATCGCCATGATCAATGACGCGGCGAAAGAATATGGAAGCTCCGCGCTTGCTGCGATGGGGCCGCTCACAAAAATTATGTCCATGGGGACTCTGATCGTATTCGGTTTTTTAAAAGGCTTTCAGCCGATCGCCGGGTTCAGCTACGGAGCGAAAAAATATGACCGTCTGCGCGAAGCAATCAAGACCGCGCTCCTCTGGTCGACGGTGTTTTGCGTGGCTTTTGGCTTAATTATAGCCATATTTTCCACGGAGATCATGTCTGTATTTACGAGAGGCGATCTGGAGATGATCCGAATCGGACAGACTGCGCTGAGAGCTAATGGGCTTTCTTTTGTGTTATTTGGCTTCTACACGGTGTATTCATTTTTGTTCCTAGTGATGGGAAAAGCAAAAGAGGGCTGTTTCCTGGGAGCATGCAGACAGGGAATCTGTTTTATACCTGTAATTTTGCTCTTTCCAAGAGTCATGGGGCTTGACGGCGTCCTTTATGCACAGCCGGCGGCGGATGTATTCTCTGCCGTTGTTACAGTATTCATGGCAGTTAAGTTTCACAAAGAACTAAAAGCGAAATCAATCTGATAATTGCAATTTTAAATGGAATGCGGTATAATTACAGCATTCCATTTTCGATTAGTCAAAGCTAACTAAGGGCGGCGGACTTATGCGGCTGAAAAGAAAAAGATAAAAGAAAGGATGGAAGATAATGATCAAAATTACGGTAAAGGTTGATGGAATGGCATGCGGCATGTGCGAAGCGCACATTAACGACGCGATGCGCCGGTCATTTAACGTAAAAAAAGTGACCTCTTCCCACTCAAAGGGAGAGACTGTGATCCTCACGGAGGAGGATTTGGAGGAAGAGAAACTAGAGGAAGCCATAAACGGCGGCGGATATGAGGTGCTGTCCGTAAAAAAAGAGCCATACCAGAAAAAAAGCCTGTTTTCCTTTGGGAAAAAATAGGTCAGCTTCGGCCTCAAAGGGGCAGCGTGACAATAAAAGCAGTTCCCCTGCCTGCCTTGCTGGACACCTGGATCTCTCCATCATGAAGGTCGACGATCCGCTTCGCAAGAGTCAGGCCCAATCCGTTCCCAATGCAGGACCGGGAAGCGTCCCCTTGATAGAATTTTTCATAGATGCGTCCCAGGACTTCTTCACTCATGCCTATTCCGTTGTCCGCTATGGAGACCTTTATGCTTTCCTGTTCCCGTTTTAAAATGACGCGGATCGTGCCGGAGTCGGATGCGAATTTTACGGCGTTTCCGAAAATGTTCTGCCAGACCTGCATGAGCAGCTCCTGGCTGCCGCTGTAGTCGACGGGGGAAAGGTCAATATCGAGTTCTATATTTTTAGCGGTCCATTGTGGCTCAAACAATAAGATCACTTCCCGAAGCTGCTCGTCGAGAGGGTAGAGTTCTTTTTTGATCTCGATTTCCTGGTGCTCCAGACGGGACAGCAGCAGGATGTTTCCCGTTAAGGAGGAAAGGCGCCTGGTGTTGAGGAGAATTCTTTCCGTATACTCCGCGCGCTTTTCTTCGGAAAGTGATTTCTTTTGCAGGAGCGTCACATATCCTTCGATGGCTGACAGCGGAGTTTTGAACTCATGGGACACATTTTCAATAAAATCCTTGCGGAAAATTTCTGTATTCGCCAGTTCTTTTATCATGACATTGAAGTTATGAGTCATAGAACGAAGCTCTATGGCTGGAATATCCTCATCCAGCTGAATGTCGAGATTTCCTTTAATTACTTCTTTTGTGGCGTCATCAATCGCCAGAATGACATTCAGAGGACGTTTTCCCACGACCTTTGAAAGGAACGTCCCTATCAGCACACTGACGGCGGCGAAGACGATCAATATCAATTCCGGCTGAGGATCGTGAATGATCTCAAACTTCAGCAGGACCACCGTAAAGGCTCCCATCAGTCCCATTGTGATGGTAAGGATGATAAAGACCAGGAGAGAAAAGAGAACTGTTACTTTAAAGGAATGTTTATTCATGCTGTTTTTTCACCACCTTATAGCCGAGACCCCGGACAGTCACGATATCAAAATCCGGATTGCTCTTGAATTTTTCCCGGAGACGGCTGATATGGACATCCAGCGTATGAGAATCGGTCTCGGAATCCAAGCCCCATATTTCCTCCATGATCTGACGGCGGGTAAAAATGCGGTTGGGAGAAGCTACCAGTTTGAACAGCAGCAAAAATTCCTTTTGCGGCAGTTCTGTTTCCGAAGAGCCGGAGCGGACGGTCAGCGTATCGCAGTCAAATTCGGTGGAACCGATCTGGGTCTTTCGCTGACTGACAATCTGAGACCGGCGCAGAAGCGCTTCCACCCGCCATATCATTTCATTGACATCGATGGGTTTTACCATGTAATCGTCCGTGCCCGCACGGAATCCCTCCTGTTTATCAGAAGAAGCTTCTTTGGCTGTTATGATCAGGACAGGCATCGAATAATTTGCCTCACGGACGGCTCTGATCATTTCTAAACCGTCCATAACAGGCATCATCACATCTGAGATGATCAGATCCACATAAGTATTGTCTAATATTTCCAGGGCGTTCAGCCCGTCGGCAGCAGGAAGAGCCGTATATCCGTTTTCAGTCAGGACCGTACAGAAAAGATCCCTCAATTCTTTATCATCTTCTGCAACTAAGATCTGAAACATATCCTTCACCTCCACATTCAGTGTATCACAGATTGAAACGTTCTTATAATAAAATTTTATATTCCGGACCTCAACTGAACATCAACCATACTGAGAAATAAAAAATTGAGATTCAGTTGAGGTTCGGTTGAGAGACAGTTGAGAATAGGGCTCTATCCTTGTTTGTAAAAATAAGGAGGCCGATATGATTAAAATATTTAAGTATTTGGAAAAAAAGGACTGGATATATGTGCTGTTCAGTCTGGTATTTATTGTATTTCAGGTCTGGCTGGATCTTAAGCTGCCGGATTATATGTCCGAGATCACCATGCTCGTCCAGACAGAAGGGAGCGGAATGGGAGATATCCTCTCCGCGGGCGGATATATGCTGCTGTGCGCGGTAGGCAGCCTCTGCGCGACCTTTGTGGTGGGCTATTTTGTGGCCAGGATTGCGGCGGGCCTTTCCATGCGGCTCAGAGAAATGGTGTACAACAAGACCATGTCCTTTTCCATGGAGGAGATCAACGGATTTTCCACAGCCAGCCTGATCACCCGTTCCACCAATGATATCACACAGATACAGATGTTCGTGGCGATGGGGCTTCAGGCGATTGTCAAAGCTCCTATCATGGCAGTCTGGGCGGTGGTCAAGATAGCGGGAAAGGGATGGGAATGGACGGCCGTTACAGGAGGGGCCGTGATCATCCTCGTCGTAATGCTGGGGACGATCATCGCGCTCAGTATGCCCAAATTTAAGAGCATCCAGAGGCTTACGGATAATCTGAACCGTGTGGCGCGGGAGAATCTGACGGGTATCCGGGTGGTCCGCGCATATAATGCGGAGAGCTATCAGGAGGAGCGGTTCGAGAAAGCGAATCAGGATCTGACGAAGACGAATCTGTTCACAAACCGGATCATGTCTGTCATGCAGCCGGGAATGACCCTCATTATGTCAGGACTCGGCCTGGCCATTTATTGGATCGGCGTTTATCTGATCGACGGAGCGGCGATGCCGGAGAAGCTGACGCTTTTTTCCAATATGGTCGTCTTTTCTTCTTATGCAATGCAGGTGATCATGGCGTTTATGCTTCTGACCATGACCTTTATCATTCTGCCGAGGGCGGCGGTTTCGGCAAAGCGTATCAACGAAGTTCTGGATACGGAAGAAAAGATTGTGGACGGGAAGATCACCAGTTCTGAGCTGTTTGAACAGGGAGAAGTGGAATTCCGTCAGGTGAGCTTCCAATACCCGGGCGCAGAGGATTATATCCTGCATGATATCAGCTTCACGGCGCACAAGGGAGAGACGGTGGCGTTCATCGGCTCCACCGGCAGCGGAAAAAGCACCCTCGTCAGTCTGATCCCGCGATTTTATGACGCCACTGACGGAGAGGTCGTCATAGACGGGATTAATGTGAAAAATTATTCCCAGGAAGCGCTTCATAATAAATTGGGATATGTTCCCCAAAGGTCGGTGATGTTCAGCGGAACGGTTTCTTCCAATGTCACCTATGGGGACAATGGGAAAGAACCGGCGGACGCGGATATGATTCGGGAATCCGTGTCCATCGCGCAGGCAGAAGAATTCGTAAATAAGATGGACGGAACTTATGATGCCGTGATTGCCCAGGGAGGGACCAATATCTCAGGAGGGCAGAAGCAGAGACTGGCCATCGCGAGGGCAGTCTGCCGCCGTCCGGAGATCTATATATTTGACGATTCTTTCTCTGCCCTGGACTATAAGACCGATCGGATACTGCGGAAGGCCTTGAAGGAAAAAACCGGGGGAACTACTACCCTGATCGTCGCACAGCGGATTGGGACCATAATGGATGCGGATAAGATTATCGTACTGGATGAGGGGCGAGTAGCGGGGCAGGGAAAACACAAGGATTTACTGGCGAATTGCCCCGTGTACCGGGAAATTGCCGAATCACAGCTTTCAAAGGAGGAGATAGAAAATGCCTAAAAATGAATATCATATCGGCGATCATGAGAGATCAACTTCCGCCCGGACCCCCATGCCCGGCGGCCCGGGCGGGGGACCGGGAGGAGGAATGGGAAGCGGCGAAAAGGCGAATGATTTTGGAAAAGCGATCGGCCAGCTGATTTCTTACTGCAGAAAATATGTGCCGTTTATCTGTACCGCGGTCATACTCGCGGTGGTGGGAGCGGTTCTGAACATCATAGGGCCTGGAAAGCTGTCGGAGATCACAGACTTGATCACGGAGGGCATGATGACCGGGATCGATATCAGCGCGGTGGTGGGAATCGCTGTCTTACTAGTCATTTTGTATGGCCTGGGCTTCTTGTTCAGCACCGGGCAGGGGATCATCATGGCGACGGTCACCCAAAGAATATCAAGATCACTGAGAACGGATATATCTGAAAAGATCAACCGCTTGCCGCTGCGCTATTTTGACGGCACCAGCATTGGAAATACCCTCTCCCGCGTCACCAACGACGTGGACACGATCGGTCAGACTCTGACGCAGAGCCTCGGAAATCTGGTCACATCCTTAGCTACGTTTTTCGGCGCTCTGATCATGATGTTCTATACGAATTGGATAATGGCGCTTTCGGCTGTGGCCGCCACCTTTATAGGGTTCGGCCTGATGATGGTGATCATTTCTCATTCACAGAAATATTTTATGCAGCAGCAGGCCGAGCTTGGAAACCTGAACGGCCACATCGAGGAGACCTATGCCGGACATAATGTAGTAAAAGCCTACAACGGGGAACGGGAAGCCAAGCAGACCTTTCGGAAAATGAATAAGAGACTGTATGACTGTGCATGGAAAAGCCAGTTTATGTCGGGGCTTATGCAGCCTCTGATGGGATTCATCGGCAATTTTGGATATGTCGTGGTATGTATCGTGGGGGCGCTGCTGGCGCTGAACGGACAAATCTCCTTCGGCGTCATCGTGGCATTCATGCTGTATATCCGCCTGTTTACACAGCCCTTGTCACAGCTGGCGATGGCGGCGACCAACCTGCAGTCTACGGCCGCGGCATGTGAGCGGGTGTTTGAGTTCCTTAAGGAGGAAGAAATGGAGGATGAGAGCCACAAGGAGACAAGGCTTGAAGGCGCCAGGGGAGATGTGGAATTCCGGAATGTACGCTTTGGATACAGGGAAGATAAGGTCATCATCCATGATTTTTCCGCAAATGTAAAAGCGGGACAGAAAATAGCAATCGTAGGCCCGACCGGAGCGGGGAAGACAACGATGGTCAATCTGCTCATGCGGTTTTATGACGCGCAGGGAGGGGAGATCCTGATCGACGGAACTCCGATCAGCTCTTTGACCCGGGAAAATCTCCACAGTCTGTTCTGTATGGTCCTTCAGGATACCTGGTTATTCGAGGGGACGATCAGGGAGAACATTGTCTATTCCACAAAGAATGTGACAGACGAACAGGTGGAGGCTGCCGGACGGGCAGTCGGCCTGCACCATTTTGTAAAGACTCTGCCGAAGGGCTATGATACGGTCCTGGGTGACAACGCCAGCCTGTCTGCAGGTCAAAAGCAGCTCATCACGATTGCCAGGGCGATGGTGGCGGATGCCCCGATGCTGATTTTAGACGAGGCGACAAGCTCTGTGGATACCAGGACTGAGATTGTGATCCAAAATGCGATGGATAAGCTGATGGCGGGCAGGACCTCCTTTATTATCGCGCACCGCCTATCTACCATACGGGACGCGGATCTGATACTGGTCATGAAAGACGGCGATATTATTGAGAGCGGCAGTCATGAAGAGCTGCTGGCCCAAAACGGCTTCTATGCGGATCTGTATAACAGTCAGTTTGAACACACTGGTGAAGCGGTCTGAGGAAAGGAGAATATGATGAGGTGTCATTATATAACGATTGAAAGGGAATATGGGAGCGGAGGAACGAAAGTAGGGCGGAGGCTGGCAGAGGAACTGGGAATTCCCTGCTATGGAAAGGAGATTCTGGAGTTGGTCTCCCGGAAACAGAATATCCCGGTAGAAAAGATTGAACAATATGAAGAGAGCGCGACAAACAGCCTGATGTATTCCATCTATATGATGAGCCAAATCCAGGCTGGAAGCGCCGGCGTACTGTCCAGAGAGGGACAGATCCATCTGGAAGAGCAGGAGGTGATCCGGAACCTGGCAGGTAAGGGAAAGGCGGTATTTTTAGGGCACTGTGCCTCTGAGGCGTTAAAAGACCGGGAAGGAGTCCTGAAGGTATATATCCATGCGGAAAAGCCGGAAAAAGAAAAACGGATTAAAAGTGAATATGGGATCGCGGGTGAGAATATAGATGCGGTCATGAAGAGATTTGATAAAAAACGGGCCAATTATTATTATGCCAACACAGGAAAAAAGTGGAACGACCTCTGGTCCTATGATGTGGTGCTGAACAGCAGCAGGCTTGGAACAGAAGGGTGTGCGGCGCTTTTGAGGGGCATGATGGAATGACCGGGCGGACAGCCTGCTTTCGACATTTTTATTGACTTTATTTTGCCGACCGGATATAATGATCTCATAGAAAAGCGGTGTTGGGAAATACTCCCGGCGCCGCTCATTTTATGAAGGATGGTATCCGAAGTGAGGTGAGACTGTGTACCGTATTATGATCTGCGACGATGAAAAGGCTGACCGGGAGAAGACAGAAGCTTTGGTCATCCACTTAATGGAAAGACTGGGTGAAGCCTGCCGGACGGAATATGCGGCGTCTCCCTCAGAGCTTCTGAGAGCCAGGGAAAAGGGGGCGGAATGGGATCTGATCCTTTTGGATATCTTGATGGACGGGCCTTCGGGCCTTCAGCTGGCGGAGGAGCTGCACCGGGACGGCGACGGGACGGACGTAGTTTTTGTCACCAGCTGCGCGGAATATGCTCTGGAGGGATACCGTTCCTATCCGGTGAGTTATCTGCTCAAACCTTTGACGAAAGAGAGTCTGATGCCGGTATTGGAGCACTGCCTGTCCCGCCGGCGTGAAGAACCGTTCCTGAACCTGGATATTGGGGAAGGAGGCAGGGAAATGGTGTCTCAAAAGGAGATCTGCTATATTGAAGTGTTCCGCCGGGAGCTGGTGGTGCACTGCGCCGGCCGTGTCATGACGGGCACGGGGGCGCTTTCAGCCGTCGTAAAACAGCTGCCCGGCACAAAATTCTACAGAAGCCACAGGAGCTTTCTTGTCAATCTGGAATGGGTCACCGGGATCCAGCGCTATCACTATATCCTGAAAGACGGAAACACGGTTCCGATCGCGGTGCGAAGCTATGCGGAGGCACAGCAGAAATGGCTGGATTATTTCACCTGACGGAGCCGGGCAGGGACAGGACCCCTCGGACCGTGAAGGTTCCGTTTTCTTTCACAGCGCTCATGGCGCCGCTGTACTTTTCCGTGATCCGGGCTATCGCCGGCAGGCCGAGACCGTGATTCCGGCTGTCCTGCTTCGTGGTGGGAAACGGCCCGGCGCTTTTTCCGGGGCCGGCGGAGTTGACGCAGAGAAAGGACAGCAGATTCTCCTCCAGGGACATTTCAAAGCGGATATACGGCTTCACCCCGCGGGGAAGAGAAGTACAGGCTTCCACGGCGTTCTGCAGGAGATTGGAGAGCAGAGTGCAGAGCTCCGCGTCCGAAACCGCCAGTTTATCCGGCACAAGGACAAGGCAGTCCACCTTTATTCCTTTTTGGCGCGCCGGTTCGAGATAACTGCACAGCATGGCGTTGATGAGAAAGTGGTCGGAATAGTACAGGGAAGGGAGCGCGTTCTTTTCATCCCGGAGTACGCGAAGGTATTCTTCGAGACGCGGAAGGCTGCCTTCTTTACAGAGAGCGGATAATGCTTCGATATGATGGTTCAGTTCATGCTTCATGGCCCTGACTTGTCTGGCGTTTTCCTGCATCTGCGCTGCGCTCTCAGCTGCGAACCGGTATTGCAGAGATACAGTCCGGAGCTCCCTGCTTTCTCTCAAAAGGGTGAGAATACGGCGTACCATCATGACGGCAAACAGCAGAACCAGGAGGACGCCTGCGTACTCATTCTGCCACAGGCCGCGGATCGGTTCAAACATGTTGGAATCCCACAGATCGATCAGGACACTGACTCCTAGGACGGCGGCCGACCCCAGGATCAGAGGGGCGGATTCTGAATCTTTCCGGTAAAGCCCGATGCCTGTCAGGATAGCCAGGACGGCCCAGACGAAAAGCTTGTACCAGTCGGTAAAGAAACCGTAGAATTTGACGAAGCCGCCGTTGGCGGGTATGAGTATCAGGACGGAGACCGCGGTAAAAAGACATGCGGCGAGGAGGAGAGGCCGCAGAGCGCGCCGATACCATTTTTCCTGTTCCAGGTGTGCCGACAGAGCGGCCAGATGGACGGCTTCAGCCAGCACAAAAAGCCAGGAAGAGTCCTCGGCCGCATACCAGAGTCTGCCAGAAATGCCCGCTTGCCAGATGAGGGGGTGGGCGCAGTAAACGGAAAAAGCCAGGCACAGCAGGCCGAAATGGAAGAACAGCGTGTCCCTGTATTTGGACAGCCATACCGCCGCGGAAAAGAAAGCAAGGGTCAGTCCGGAAAAGCAGAATGCGGTATAACATAAGGTGCGGATGAAGAACAGACGGCTGATTTCCTCCGGGGTTCCCAGAGCGGGAGGATAAGTCAGGCCGCTGTAGTAGTGGTCTTGGTTTACGGTCTTCAGGGTGAGCAGGGTATCCGGTCCGCCCACCGGGACGGCGGTCTGAGTCCCGTCTCCGTCGGTGGCGGCGGGGACGCCGTTTATATATAAGGTATATTGCGTGAAGATAGAAGGAATCTCCAGGAGAAGGATGCGGGGAGCGCCTTCATACCGAAGGGTGAGAGTATAAGTTCCCGTTCCGAAAGGGGAAGTCCTTTCGGGCAGATAAGAAAAATTGGAATACTGCCCGATAAAGACTTCCTGCCCGTCCAGCAGCCATCCGTCTATCAAAAATAACGGACGGTCGAGGTCGGATTCGGAAAAGACAAACACGCCGTTTTCCCCGTAAGGAGGGCCGGCGGTATATTTGTTGTCGGCCCTGTAAGCGAGGGCCAGGAGCAGAGAAAAAACCAGCAGCGCGGCGGCAGCGGGCGCTGAGGAAAGGAAGTGGCTTTTATGGAATTTTCGCATTGCAGAGCCTTTCTTATGCTGTGTGCGCTGCTGCTGTTCGGCGCTGCGGCGCGGGTATGCGCGGCAGACGGCGGACTGACAGCTTATTACGAGGATATTGAGCCGAAGGAGGATCTGTACCTCCCCTCCGGCGCCAGCTATAGCGATTTTAAAAGCGAAGCGGGCTGGTTTAAATGGCTGTATTTAAACGGGGATGAAGCGGGTGATCCCCTGTTCTTTCCGGTCGAATGGGATCAGGCGGAATATGAGGGCGCCGTGAGCAGAGGAGAAAAGGTCTTTTCTGTTCACGGAGAATATAAGCCGCCGGATCCGGAGTCTCAGGCGTGGGATGAGACAACCCATGACAGATGGGATTCCGGCGAAATCCAGATCAAACCTGGGACCTCCATAGAGATCACTGTCCATATCCGTCCAGAGGATCTGGTCACAGTCTATAAGCCCAGTCCCGACATGCAGATTCAGACAATCTGGATAGACCGGGACTCGCCTCCGGACTTTTCTTCCCTGTATCTGGCCAAATATGATTGCCTGATACAGGAAGAGAGTCCCTACGATACGGAATGGCTGGAATTTTCGATCAGCTGGGATGAAGAATCTTACATACAAGGACTTCAGAGCGGGGCCGGCAGTTTTGAGGTCGCAGGGACTTACAGTGAGCCCTTTTACCCGGAAACGTGGCAGCAGGAGCTTTATGAAGCGGGGCTGATTCGTACAGAAGGTTATCCGTTTGTGGTCATACAAGTCAAAAATCCTGAGGAACAGATTTATGAGAATCCGTACAGCAGCCGATTCGGTTATGCGTTTCCATATGAACTGAATATCTATATCCGCCCGGATACCGGCTTTGACGAGGCATTTCTGCCGGCCCTCGGAACTCTGACCATTTCTGCCGGGGAAGCAGGCACGATAATGGAATTTGGCCTGGAATGGGATAGGGCAGAGTATGAAGCGGGAATCGCCGGCGGTGAAGACAGCTTTACTGTTTCCGGGCACTACGGGCTTAACCCCGGATGGACCGCGGAAGACCAGAACCGTTTTAAGGATGGACGTATACGGATTGACGGAGACACGCCCGAGCCTATCCTCACGGTACATCTTCTGCGGGAAGATCTGCCCTTTGCAGTGAAAATGCAGAACCGGGGCGGAGAACTGATCCCTACTTTTACTTTTCACTGGCCAAATGGTGCGGAGGAGGTGAGCTGGTCTTTTTCCTTTGACAAAGAAACCTGGTATCAGGGGAGCCTTTTATGGAGCTCGGAGTATGAGTATAACGATGCATATGACACCGGCGTCGTCTATGATGAAGACGACAGGATGATCGCGGTCCCTGAGGATGCGCCAGTTCCGCTCTACTGTAAGCTGACAGTGACAGGCTCTGCTTTTGCCGGTGAAACGAAGATCATGAAAGTTTCGCCGGATGGGGAAGGAAACTGGACCATGGACGAGGATCAGAGCGGTGATCACGGAGGCGGCGGACAGGGAGAACATGACCGCCCGGGGAAGGAAGAGACGGAAGACAGCGAAGCCTCACCTGTGCTGGACATTCCGTCTTCTTCGGAGGAAGAGGATATTTCAGAACCTTCTGAGGAAAAGGAAACAAGCCCAGTATTTGTATCCCCGAAAAACTTGCCGGCAGCGGGAACGGCCGGAGCAGTACCCTGCTGGCCCTCCGGAAGCCAGGCTGCCGCGGAGGAATCCGCAGAACCTGCCGCAGAGCGGGAAGCGGAGGACGAGACGGCGTCTTTCAGAGAAGAGCCGGCCGATCCGGAGGACAGAGACAGTACACAGATCCCTGCGTCTTTCGCAGGAATCCAGCCTTTTACGGGACATACACTGGGATATATCGCTGCTGCTGTCTCCACTCTTCTGCTCATATTGTTTGGCATCAGCCTGGAAATACACCATAAAAAGAAAAAGAATCCATGAAGAGAGAAAGCGCCATTGCACAATGGCGCTTTCTTTTTTCATAGGAAAGTGCGTCCTATGAAATAAAAACTCCTTCGGGCAAGCTTGCTCACTTTGTTCTTAATTTAACATACCAAGGTCCATACGTCAACGGAATGGCATATCATTCGTACACTATTTCCGTCATTCATGCGGAGGCTCTCCTATTTTTCATTTCTTTTGCTATAATGTGAAAAATCCTGCAATTCATGTCGAATATCCTGTGGATTTTGTCAATTATCCTGACTGGGCGCGAAAGAAGGAAATTCATGGTAATTTATTATCGGAGGGGAGTGATCTCGGATGCTTTATATCGCGGTCTGCGATGATATGGAAGAGGAACGTTCAGCGCTCCGTTGTTTTCTGGATTCTTATTTTATTCAGAATCCGTATCCCTATACCATAACCGACTATACAGCAGGGGAATCTCTCTGCGATGATATTTCAGAAGGATCCCGGTTCGATCTTATTTTCCTGGATATTTTCATGTCCGGCATGTCCGGCATTGAAGCCGCCAGGCAGCTGCGGAAATATGACCGGCGGGCGGCGGTTGTTTTTTTGACGACCACCCCTGATTTTGCCCTGGAGAGCTATGATGTACGCGCTTACGGATACCTGGTGAAGCCTCTGAAAGCACAAAAGGCGGAGTGGCTGCTGGACTGTTATTTGCGGGAAGAATACGGCGGCAGGCAAAAGACCCTGATGGTGCGGGAGGGAAGCCGCGGAGTCCGTATTCCGTACCGGGAGATCGAATATGTTGAGAGCAACCGGAATCTTCTGCTGGTACACCTTGAAAATGAGGAAGTGCATCGGGTCTATGCCAAGCTGGATGATGTGGAGAGGGAATTGGCCAGCCATGGTTTTCTGCGGTGTCACCAGAGCTTTCTCATCAATATGGAGCGGGTGCACGCGGCTCTTGACGATTTCGTCATGGAGTCCGGGACACGTGTGCCGATCCGGCAGCGAGGCGCCAAAGCGATTCGGGATAATTACTTTGAGTACATTCTGTCTCAGGCGGAACGGACGCGGATTTAGGAGGGGTTCAAATGTCTGACAGTCTTGGAGCCGCCGTCATAGGCGGCGGAGTGCTCTGTTTTTCCATCTGCATGACGCATACCTTTTATCATTCCAGACGAACGAGTTTCCAAACAATCCTTTGCTGGACACTCTGCGTTTTATTTGTGTGTCTTTCGGGAAGCTTTTTTCATCTCTTTCTTGGCAGCCATTCAGAGGAACTGGCGGGCCTGTTTCTGATATTTGCTTATCTTTATCTGTTCGATGTGCCGGTCAGGCAGCGGCTGTTCACCTTCTTTTTTATAAATACCTTCTTATATGCGGCAGTCCTGATGGCGAAATATACTGCTTTGCTGTTATGTGACGTCTGTCCGGCGTTTTTTTTCCGTTTTGGGTATCTGATCTTCTATTTTATCTATACGTTTTTATGTCTCTGGATTTACTGGAAAAAGCTCCGGGAGCCGGTCTCGCAGTGGCTCCTTCAGTTCGGGCGGCATTCCCGAGGCGCTGCAGTATTTGCGGGAGCCGGATATTTTTTGATGCTGCTTTTGTTTGATGTCTGGGGGAATGGAGCGGAGCCGGCAGATTATCTGAATGCCGCCTTGTATCTGATTCTTCTGGCTGCCGGATATTCCCTGGCGTTTTTCCATATGGCCGCCGCCGGGGAGGCGGACGAGGCGAAGCGGCGGGCCGAAAGGACAGCAGAGGAACTGAAGCAGTCGGAGCAGTATTATGAAACGCTGACGGTACACCAGCAGAAGATCCGCCGGATGCAGCACGATATGCGCCATCATTTCCGGGTGCTTGAATCCTGCCTGCGGAGCGGCCAGCTTCAGTATATGCAGAGCTATTTGGAGGACCTGCTGGAAAACATTCCGGAGCGTACAGGCCAGGTACTCTGCGCTAATTATACTGCTGGGATCCTGCTGGGATATTACGCAGAGCGGGCCGGGACGGAGGGAATCCGGTTCCTGTGCGACGCCCAGATCCCGGCGGAGATTTCCGTGCACGACAGCCACCTCAGCGTAGTATTAGGCAATGCTCTGCAGAACGCGCTGGAGGCCTGTCAGCGCCTTCCGGATAGAGAAGCGAGGTTTATCAATCTTTTGGCGAGGGTGAGAGGCGGTTTTTTGACCCTGGAAGTAAAGAACAGCTTCGACGGCATGGTCATTTATGATTCCGGAGGCAGGATAAAGAGCGGCAAACCGGAGGACGGTCATGGACTGGGTCTGGAAAGCGTGGCGGATATCGCGGGGCAGTATCATGGCTACTATTTCGCCGGACCGGAAGGGAAGACCTTTGTGCTGCGAGTCGTACTGGGGCTGACAACAGAATGAAAGCGGGTATGCCGTCAATTATCCTCCTCAGGATGCCGTTTCTCCCAGGCGGGAATTCTTCTGCCCTGTTTGTGATAGAGTAAAATTACACAGGACGAAAGGCCAAGGTGGAGGAACCGTTATGAAAGACAGGCAGATGAGAACGATTATAGGCGTCACGGATGACGGATATCCGATCGTTACGGAAGACTACTGCTGTAAACACTGGACCCGCGCTAAAGATGCGGGCGGTATCAAGGAATGCTGGTACTGCAGATACGCGGACTTCCGCAAGAGCACGGAGCTGCATATCCATACCAGCATTTGCCGGTGCCCGGAAAACCGGGTGGACACAAAGCTGGACTTTCAGAAAAATGAAGAAGGGTAGGAGAAGCTTATTATGACTATTTCAAAATTCCAAAACGAGTCCGAACTGACCGTTATTCTTGAAGGGCGGCTGGATACAACTACGGCGCCGGAGCTGGAGGCGGAATTGAAACAGAGTATGAACGGAGTTAAATGCCTGATCCTGGATATGGAGAAACTGGTATATCTTTCTTCCGCGGGGCTCAGAGTGATCCTGGGTGCGCAGAAGCAAATGAACAAACAGGGAAAGCTCCTGGTACGCCATGTAAATGACACCATCATGGAAGTCTTTGAGGTCACTGGATTCACGGATATCCTGACGATTGAAAACTGATCGCCGGCCGGAGCGGCCATTGGAGCCGGTATGGAGGAAAATTCGATGAACGATGCGGTCATGCCCTTGCTGGAATCCTTGCTTTCAGAGCGAGGGAGCGCGGAAGATACGGTGGTATTGCATATCAACCACTGCATGGAGAATTCCTTTTATTTTACCGAACAGTTAAAAAAGGAATTCGGGCAGGTGGTGTTCGTGGCTGTACCCTACAATGACAGAGGCGTGCCTGAAGGACTCACTTACGGCGCATATCATGGCATACAGACGGATACCGGTTATATGCTGCTTCGAAATAATCGGAAGGCAGAAGAACAGCCTCCGGGATTCCTCCATGCGGTCCGGCGGATGATTGCCCTCGCGCTGGAGAATGAAGTGCGGGAGCAGCTGGAGCAGGGCCGGCGGCTTCTGGTCGTGGAAGACGGCGGCTATCACTATCCGGTGCTGAGGCAGTGGCTTTCCGCGCATCCCCGCTTTGCGGATTCCGTCTTGGGAAGTGTGGAGCAGACCACCGCGGGGACCCGCGCCAGTAAAGAGGAGAAGCTTTTATACCCGGCTGTCAGCGTGGCCCGCTCGGCGTACAAGGTCCGTGTGGAGTCCTATTTTGTGGCCGACCGGGTAGTGGGAGAGCTGAAGCGGATGCTCCGGCGGCAGGGAAGCTTCATCGACTTTCGCGATGTCCTTCTGATAGGATACGGGATCATCGGACGGAGCGTGGCATGCTGTCTCAGACCGAATCATGTCCATATGCAGGTGTATGACACGGACGCGGAGATTTTGAAGACGGCGAGAGAGGACGGCCTCACCCTTTGGAACGGAGAGTTCCGCGACGATATGCTCGTGATGGGGAATGTGGGAAAGTCTTCTTTTACGAGAGAAATGCTGGAACGCTTCCTGAGCGGTGCGGCTGGGCGAATCTTCCTGGCAAGCTCGTCTTCCAAGCAGGTGGAGTTTGAGGAGGTGTTTGATCTGCTGACCGGCGCACAGAGGACCCGGCTGTACCAGGCGGACGCTTACCGCTTTCCCGGAGGAAAAGAGCTGATTCTCCTGGCTCAGGGATTTCCCCTCAACTTCTATGACAAAAGCTCCGACAGCCTGACCTACGGCATGATCGATCCGGTGTTCTCGGAGATGCTTCTTTCTGCCAGAACGCTGTGGGAGCAGAAGGGACGGTTTCAGAATAGGACATATCTTTTCGGCGTGGATGAAGAACTGGGCGGGCAGGAGAGGGAAACGGATCTTTTAAACCGCTGGATGGAAATGAATCACTTACATTTTGACAGCGGTACGTTTAACCGGCATCCGAATGAGGAGCGGCTGAGGGAAAAAGCATTGGGAAGGAAATAAAGGAATGGAATATCAGGAAATCATCCGGAAAACATATCGAACCTTTTTTATCCCCACGGCGATCTCCACGATGGGGACGGCGGTCATGAGCCTGCTGAATATCCTGTTTGCCGGCCTGTTTTTCGGCGGGGAAGGAAGCTATGTGGTGGGGCTTGCCCTGCCGGTGATGATCTTCACCAATATCATTACTTATTTCTTCGGAGCAGGCGGCGGGATCGCTGTCTCCATCCGGCAGGGACAGGGAGATAGAAAGGAAGCCTCATGGATATTCACGGCCGCGGTTTTTGGCACAGCGGTCCTCGGCATTCTGGCTCTGATTTTTGGCTGTTTTCTGACCGGCTCCCTGCTTCCGTTTCTGGGCGCCCGGACAGTCTCCGAGCAGGCCGCGACGGGAGAATATGTCCGGATCCTGTTCATGGGAATGCCGTTCCTTTTGCTCTGCGGCGTGCTGAGCGCCTTTATCCGGAATGACAGCCATCCCGGAGTCGCGATGGCGGGCACGCTGATCTCTATTCTCTCGAATTTGATCCTGCTGTGGCTGTTCATCGGCGGGATGAAGCTCCCGGTCTCCTGTATCGCGGCGGCGTCTGTGATTTCCAATGCGCTGTGTGTCCTGTTCTATCTGGGATATTTTCTGAGCGGAAGATCCACCCTGAGGTTCCGGAGGGGCTTCCGGGCGGGCGATCTGAAAGAGATCGCGCAGCCGGGTTTTGCGGGAAGCATGATCTTTCTGGCCCAGACGATCCTGACGGTCATCATCAACAACGTCCTGCTGGGCGTGGCGGGCGCATCGGGGATTGCGGCATACGGCGTGGTGAAATATGCGGTCACATTCATCTATGCGGTCTATGACAGCGTGAATCATGCGGCTCAGCCCATGTTCAGCGTTTACTATGGAGAACAGGACACGAAAAGCATACGCCTGACGGCTAAAACAGCCGGACGTGTCCTGGCCTGCGGAGCCGTGCTCCTCTGTCTGGCATTGTGTGCGGGGGCTCCGTATCTGTCCCTTCTGTTTTCCCTGAATGTCACGGCGGCAGTCCGGATGATCGGCCTGTCCTGTCTGTTTTCTTCAGCGGCGGCGTTCCTGAACAGCCTTTACCGGTCTACGGGGAAGCCGGGTCTGTCCTTGATATTTACGGTGCTCGACAACCTTTTATTTCCGGCTCTGCTCATCTGGGCGCTGGTATATGGGGCCGGGCTTTCAGAAAACGGAGTCTGGGCCTCGCTTTTCCTATCGGAGGTGCTGACACTGCTTACAGCCGTCCTGGTGACGAAAGGCAGCCCGCTGCAAATACGGGCATCGGAAATCCCGGAGGACCGGATTTATCAGACACTGATCTTGAATGAAGAGGCCAATATCGTCGCGCTCAATGAAGAGATTGAAGCGTTTTGTAATAAAAACGGGATAGATGGAAAAAAACAGTATTATATCCTGCTTTGCATCGAGGAAATTGCGGTCAATATCATCAAATATGGGTTTAAGGACGGCAAAAAACACTACATCGATATCCGGATCGTTGCCGGAGAGCAGGTGCTCTTGAATATTCGGGACGACGCCGTTCAGTTCGACCCGACGGCAAAAAAGGACGCGGATATCACGGCCGACGCGGAGTCGAGAGACATCGGAGGGCTGGGGATCTATCTGGTAAAGAAGGTGGCGAAGGAATTCAGCTATAAACGAGTCATCGGCTTTAATAATCTCCACATCGTACTGTAAAGGAGGGAACGAGGTTGAATGTTATTTTGGATTCACTCCGGGATAAAAAGAACTGGCTCCGGCTGGTCCTTTCCGCCGTACTGTTTTTTGCGGTGGCGCTTCCCTTCCGGCAGCTGCTCTCTCTGATGCCCGGAATCACGGAAATACGGCCGGCAAATGTGATACCGCCGGTGCTGGGACTCATTTGGGGCCCCGCCGCAGCGTTCGGTACGGCGATTGGGAACCTGATCTCAGATATGATTTCCGGAAGCAATGCCTTTATCTGCATCACGGGATTTCTGGCCAATTTCTTTTATGCTTATCTGCCTTATAAGCTGTGGTATTCTTTTCGGGTCGATGAAAAAGACCTCTATCCGACACTTGGCAGCGTGCGGAAGATACTTAAATACATTTATGTGATCCTTCTGGACTCCCTGGTGGTGACCGGGATGCTGTCCCTGATCTTTGAAACGGCAGGATTTTCCGGAAGCGGAAGCTCCTATGCGCTGTTGTTTTTCAATAATTTTGACTTTGCGGTGCTGCTGGGAGTTCCCATCCTGATATTTTTGGAGCGTTTTCATCCCGACTACTATGTGCCTTGCGCGAAACGCAGGAAAAAAGGGAGCTATCTTTGTTTTGACTGTATGCTCTTTGCAGCGGCGGCCCTGGGCCTGGGATGGTTTTGGATATCATTTCTGCGGGGAGCGCCGGTGGAAAGTATAAAAGCGTCGGTACTGCTCGCGGTTTCGATGGTCCTGGTGCTTCCGTCAGTGGGAAAACCCTTTAATTTTGATAAAAAAGAGCAGCTCAGGAACACCCGGGAAGTAAAGACTACGATCAAGACAAAGGTGGTCATCGGGTTTTTGATGCTCGCCGTCATTTTCATCGCCTTTGTGGGCCTCACGGCTTATCATTCCCAGACGGGAGACGATACGCTGACCCATTGGCGCTATGTCTATCAGATAGTAGGCCTTGCGATCAATATTATCTTTGCCGTGGCAATTGTGTTCCTGTGGTACGTGGAGCGGAATATCGTCGATCCTCTGGAGAGGCTGGCAGAAAACGTCAGGGAGTTCGCGGCCCAGCCTGCGGATTCTGGAGAGATTCCTGAGCCGAAGATTACGGAGATCGATACGGGGGATGAGATAAACCTCCTGGCGGACTCCTGTAATACCATGATGCGTGATATCACTGCCTATATGCACGACTTAAGGGCCGTCACCGCGGAAAAGGAGCGCATTGGGGCAGAGCTCTCCGTGGCTACTGAGATTCAGGCCTCGATGCTGCCCTGCATCTTTCCTGCGTTTCCGGAACGACCGGAATTCGATATCTATGCTACCATGACCCCGGCGAAGGAAGTGGGCGGAGATTTCTATGATTTTTTCCTGGTGGATGACGACCATTTGGCGATCGTCATCGCCGACGTATCCGGAAAAGGAGTGCCTGCGGCCCTCTTTATGGTCATTGCCAAAACGCTTCTTAAAAACTGTGCTCAGACTGGGCTCTCTCCTAAGGCGGTATTGGAGAAGGTCAATAATCAGCTCTGTGAGAATAACGAAGCGCAGATGTTCGTGACCGTCTGGCTGGGGATCCTGGAGATTTCAGCCGGACGCCTCACCTGTGCCAACGCGGGGCATGAGTATCCGGCGCTGAGGAAAAACAACGGGGACTATGAACTCGTGAAGGATAAGCACGGATTTGTTTTGGCGGGTATGGAGGATGCCCGCTACCGGGAGTATGAGCTGGAGCTCGGCCCCGGCGACAGCCTGTATATCTATACGGACGGGGTGGCTGAGGCGACTGACAGGAATGATACGCTTTTCGGGACGGACCGGATGCTGGAGGCATTGAACCGCCACAAAGAAGTAGCGCCGGGAGAATTTCTTTCCCTTATCAAAGAAGATATCGACGCCTTTGTGGGCAGCGCCCCTCAGTTTGATGATATCACCATGCTGAGCCTGCGGCTCAGAGGAGCGGAGGAGAGCGGATTATGAAAGAGTTAACGGTGTCGGCCACTCTGGATAACCTGAGTGCCGTACAGGATTTTATTGAACGGGAGCTGGAACAAAATGACTGTCCCATGAAAGCCATTATGCAGATTTCCGTAGCTGTGGAGGAGATTTATGTCAACATTGCTCACTACGCTTATAATCCTTCGGTCGGGAAAGCCACTATCCGATGCGAAGTCGGGGGAGAGCCGGTCCATGTGACCATTCAGTTCATGGACAGCGGAACGCCCTTTGATCCGCTGGCAAAGAAGGACGCCGACACGACTCTTTCCGCGGAGGAGAGAGGGATCGGCGGGCTCGGCATACTCATGGTGAAAAAATCCATGGACCAGGTGGACTACGCTTATGAGAGCGGGAAGAACATCCTGACAATACGGAAGGAATTGAATAAATGACGGGCGGCATGGAGCAGTATGGCTGCGCGGTGGCCCTCCAGACGGCAGTGCCCATAGAGACTGACGGCGTGATGCGGCTGTACGGGGAATGGCGGACTCTTCATTATCCGGACGACAGCCAGGCCTATTATGAGACTGGATTTGAGCGGGACGGAAAACACTTCCGTCTGGTCACGGCCCAGCAGGAGGAAATGGGGATGCCTGCGGCAGTGTCGCTTTCCCATAAGCTGATCGAACGGTTCCGGCCCAGGTACCTGATCATGCCGGGGATAGCCGCCGGGATAGGGGCGGAACAGATCTTCGGCGACGTGATTGCCGCCGATACGGTCTGGAATTATTCCTATGGAAAATTCGTCAGCGCCGATGAAGCGGGCATACAGTTCGGGACCGTGGGCTTTTTGCCGCGTCCTACCAGCCTTTATCTGGATAAGGAGGTGGAGCGATACGTCCGAGAGGCCGCGAAAGCTCCGGACAATGAGTTCCATGTCCATATCGGTCCCATGGCCTGCGGCACGGCAGTCGTCTCCAACAGCGAGGTAGTGGAGAAACAGGTGAGGGCACAGTTTCCTCTGACGGCAGGACTTGATATGGAGTCCTACGGCGTATTTTACGCGGCCCGCCATGCGTCGGGACTGAAACCGGAGCCGATCGTAGTAAAAAGTATCTGTGATTTTGCCGATGAAGGAAAGAACCATATCTATCAGAAATTCGCGTCGTTCACCAGTTCGGAATTTGCCAGACTGCTTTATGAAAAGTATCTTCCGCTTGAATAAAGAAAGGTGTTTTTATGGAATTGACACAAGACCTGCTTAATGGACTGCTGGGCTGTGCGGAAGCCCTTTATATCGTGGAGGAAGTCAGTAAGACAGTTGTGTACATAAGCTGTTTTCCCAGTAGGAGCAAGACGGGAGGGCCATTTCTTGGCGAAGTCTGTTATAAGGCTTTTTTGGGGAGGGAGGAACCCTGCCCTTTCTGCCCTTCTCTGTCCGAAAATCAGGACGATGGAGCGCCCCCTTACACCTGGGATTATTTTGAACCGGATTCCGGGCAGTGGCTGAAGATCAAAAACCGCCTGGTCACGTCAAAAGGGATTCAGTACCGTGTTGGGAATATCAATGTCATCAGCGATATGATGGGACTCGGATGTGACGCAGTAAAGGAAGTCGGGATGATGCAGCGGCTCATCCTGGAAAGAGATGAGATGCGCGACCAGCTGTTTTATGAGCTGAGCCACGACCGGCTCACCGGACTTTTAAACAGGAACCAATATAACCGGGATCTGGAAAGTGTCTACCGGGAACCGAAAGCGTATGGGATCCTGTATTTTGACCTGAATAACCTGAAGGAGGCGAATGACCGGTTTGATCATTCCGAGGGGGACGCCTTGCTCCGCCGACTGGCGGATTCCATCCGTACCGCTTTGCATGAGGGCCGTTTCGGCTACCGGTTAGGCGGCGACGAGTTCCTGTTCGTCTGGGCCGGATGCTCCAAAGAGGAGCTGAACCGGTGCAGAGATGATATCCTGCGGGAGCTGCGGCAGCGGGACCAGGGGCAGAGGCTTGTCTGCAGCGTGGCGGTAGGGGATGCGTGGAACGGCTGTACGGAAGATCTGGAACAGCTGGTGTTGGAAGCAGATAAACGGATGTATGAGGAAAAGAGGAGAATCAAAGGTCATGGAACAGAATGAAGTGTTCAGAAAAACCAATTTGGAACGGATCTCATCGCCGGAGAAATTGAACGATTATATAAAGGTCATCAATCCCAGTGTCGTGATCATGCTGGCGGCATTGGGCCTCCTGCTGGCCGGCGGCCTGATCTGGGGATTTTGGGGTAATATCCCTCTGACAGTCAGCGCCTCGGGAGCCTTTTATTCTGCCGAGGGAGGCGGGACCTGTGACAGGCTGGCTGTGGTCGTCCCCGCGGAAGATGCGGGAAGTCTGCAGGCAGGGATGGAGGTACAGGTTTCACCCAGCACGGCGGGGCGCGATTCCTACGGCTTTATCCGGGGAAAAATCGCGGAGATCGAGACGTATCCCGTGACGGAAGAAGAATTGACGGAGCTCTTGGGCAGCGAGAAACTGCCGGAACTCATCATGCCGGATACGGCGGGAATCCTCGTGACGGTGGAGCTGGAGACGGATGAAAATACAGCGAGCGGCTTAAAATGGTCGTCCGGCAAAGGCAGAGAAGTGGCCGTCCGGCCCGGTGCGACGGCCGCGGCCCTGGTGGTCCTTAAAAATCAGAAGCCGATCGATTTGATTCTGGAGAACTAAGGAGTTGGCAGATATGGTAAAACCGGTGAAAGTACCAGTGATCATACAGATGGAGGCTTTGGAATGCGGCGCGGCTTCCCTGGCGATGATCATGGCATATTATGAAAAATGGGTCCCGCTGGAACAGGTCCGTATTGCCTGCGGCGTTTCCCGGGACGGCAGCAGCTTAAAGGGTCTTAAGGCGGCCGCCGCGGAATACGGGTTCCAGGCAAAGGCTTACCGCTATGAGCTGGAGGCTGTCGGAGAAATTCCGGTCCCCGCGGTAATCCATTGGAATTTCAACCATTTTGTAGTGCTCTGCGGGTTCACCCGGAAGGGGGCTGTCATCAACGATCCGGCCAGAGGGAGGACCGTCGTTTCCATGAAGGAATTTGACCGGGCCTTTACCGGCGTAGTCCTTTCCCTGGAACCGGGAGAGGACTTTGAAAAAAGCGGCGAGCCAAAGAGTATCTGGGGTTTTGTAAAAAAGCGCCTGGCCGGGACCAAAGCCGCGTTTGCGTTTATCATGGTCACGGCGCTGTTCATCGCGTGCATTGGCATCGTTCAGCCTCTATTCTCCAAAGTGTTCATGGACAGTATCTTAACAAGAGAACATGCGGAATGGCTGTATCCATTCATAGGGCTTTTGACCGCCGTGGTGTTTTTTCAGCTGGTGGTCACGTTCCTTAAAACAGTATACAGTAAGCGGCTGGAAGGGAAATTCGCCATTGTCGCCAATACGGGCTTTATCTGGCATGTGCTTCACCTGCCCATGAACTTTTTCTCCCAGCGGAGCGCCGGAGATCTGGCGGGGAGGCAGGGGCTGAATCAGGGTATTACCAATACGCTGATATCGGAGATTGCTCCGACAATCCTGGATCTTATGACGCTTATCCTGTATTTGGTCATCATGATACGCTACAGTTTGATCCTGACTCTGGTAGGGCTTGTGACCGTTGCAGTCAATCTGTTTTCGGCACAGATCGTATCGAAGAAGGTCATGAACATAAGCAGAGTCGCCATGCGGGAGCAGGGCAAGGTGCAGAGTGTCACTACCTCCGGCATAGAGATGGTGGAGACCATCAAGGCATCCGGTGCGGAGAATGGTTTTTTCCAGCGCTGGTCCGGGTATGTGGCGAGGGAAGCAGCGGAAAACAACAGGATGCTTTATGTGAACCTGTATATGAATTCCATTCCCCAGTTCCTCACCTCTCTGGCAAATATTTCCGTCCTGCTGATCGGGGCGCTGCTGATATTCGGCGGCAGCTTCACCGTCGGCATGCTGCTGGCCTTTCAGGGCTTTATCGGTCAGTTTATCGCGCCCGCGCTCACCCTGACTGCTGTCAGCTCTACTATACAGCAGATGCGCGCTTCCATGGAGCGTGTGGAGGATGTGATGGAATATCCCGCCGACAGGACAGAAGAGACGTCAGAGGCGGGGAGCCTCAAAGGAGCGCATAAGCTGTCGGGAGATATTGAGCTTGAGCACATCACCTTCGGATATAATACGATGCTCCCCCCGCTGATCGATGATTTCAGCATCCATATAAAGCCCGGCTCCAAGATTGCCTTTGTCGGCGGTTCCGGCTGCGGGAAGTCCACCATGACAAAGCTGATCTCCGGCCTTTATAAGCCGTGGTCCGGCTCCATCCGTTTTGACGGCAGGCCGATGGACGAGATAAACCATATGATCTTCACCAGCTCTTTGGCGGTGATCGACCAGGACATCACACTGTTTCAGGATACCATCAGCAATAATATCAAAATGTGGGACGATTCCATCGAGGATTTTGAGGTCATCATGGCGGCCAAGGACGCCAGCATGCACGAAGAGATCATGCTTCGGGACGGCTACGGCTGTAAGCTGACCGAGGGCGGCAGAAACTTCTCCGGCGGCCAGAGGCAGAGACTGGAGATCGCCCGGGTGCTCGCCCAGGATCCCAGCATCGTCATTCTGGATGAAGCCACCAGCGCGCTGGATGCAAAGACGGAATACGAGGTCATCCATGCCATCAAGGAGCGGGGGATCACCTGCATCATCGTTGCCCACAGGCTGTCCACTATACGCGACTGCGACGAGATCATCGTGATGAATTACGGTGAGGTCGTGGAGCGAGGAACTCATGAGGAACTGATGAATAACGGCGGGCTGTATACGCAGCTCATCACGACGGAATAAGGAGGAGGACTCATGGGATGGTTTGAAGACCAGCTGCAGCAGCGGCAGGAAATGGATGACGAACTTTTCGAAAATGCGTTTTACGAGCTTTCCTCGGTGGTGATGCCTTCAGCCGGCGCACATGCTATGGAAGACGACATAGAAGCTTCAGGAAATGCCATTGAGGAGATTCTGCATTATCTGCATGCCCCTTCGGCGGAGATTCCTCCGGAGATCAAAGATCTGAATGACCGTCTGGAATACGCCCTGCGCCCCACCGGCATTATGCGCCGGCGGGTGGAGCTCACGGATACATGGCACAGGGACTCCATCAATCCGCTTCTGGCGGCCAAAAAAGACGGGACAGTCGTGGCGCTCCTTCCCAGCGGCGTCAGAGGATACCGGTATTTCGACCCAAAGAAAAAGCGGAGAGTACGGGTCACAAAGAAGAATGCGGAAGAATTTGAACGAGATGCTTTCTGTTTTTACCAGGCGTTTCCCCAGCGGGAGATGGGGATACGGGATCTCTTGTTTTTTATCGCCCGCAGCCTGAGCGTATGGGACTATGCTTATGTGGCGGTGATGACCCTCGTGATATCTCTCATCGGCCTGGTGACGCCCTACGCCACCCAGATTGTCTTTTCCAGCGTCATTCCGGCGGGAATCGTTTATTATCTGTTCCCCATCAGCGTGCTGCTGATCACGGCGCTGGTAGCCAGTAATCTGTTCTCCATGTGCAGCAGCGTCCTGGACGCCAGGATTGAGCGGAAATTAAATATCGCGGTGAAAAGCGCTGCGATGGCGAGGCTTCTGTCACTGCAGCCGGGATTTTTTAAGGAATCGTCGGCAGGCGAGACGGCGAAGCGCCTGGAAAGTATAAGCAATCTCGCCAAAACCCTGGAGGATACCGTGATCAATACGGGACTTACGGCGCTCTTTTCCCTGGTCTATGTAGTCCAGATCATAAGCTTTTCAAAACCTCTTGCCATAGCGGGCTGCGCCATCCTCGGCCTGAATCTGCTCTACACAGTATTTGACAGTTACTTTCAGATGTCCTATTCCAGGAAGACGCTGAATGCAGACGCGAAGCTCAACGGCATGGTTTTCTCTATTTTCAACGGTATCCAGAAGATCAAGCTGTCCGGTTCGGAAAAGCGGATGTTCGGCAGATGGGCCAAGGAATATAAGGAATCAGCGAAGCTTTCTTATAATCCGCCGATGGTGGTGAAGCTGGGCCCGGTTGTAAGCGTACTTTTTTCCGCAGGAAGCCTGCTGGTGCTTTACACAGTGGCGGCGGTCTCCGGCGTGAGTCCGGCGACCTATATGGCGTTTACCGCGGCCTACGCTTCCGTCAGCACCGCGATTATGGGACTGGCGCAGATTACCGGCGTTATAGCGAAAATAAAGCCTATGATGGAAATGGCTGAGCCGATCATGAAGGCCAGGCCGGATGTGTCGGGGCATAAAAAGAGCGTCACAAAGCTGGGCGGAGGAATCGAACTCAGCAATATCACATTTCAGTATAAACCGGACGGACCGAAGATCCTTGACAATCTGTCCCTTAAAATCCGTCCGAACCAGTATGTAGCGGTAGTCGGCAAGACAGGATGCGGAAAATCTACGCTGATGCGTATTCTGCTGGGCTTTGAAAAGCCGCAGTCGGGGGCGGTCTATTACGATGGGAAGGACCTCGAGACGCTGGATGTGCGTTCTGTGCGGCGGAATATCGGGGTAGTAATGCAGAATGGATCCCTTTTTGCGGGAGACATTTATTCCAATATTGTCGTTTCCGCGCCGTGGCTGACTCTGGAGGATGCCTGGGAAGCGGCGAGGATGGCCGGCATCGACGAGGACATCCGCAGGATGCCGATGAACATGCACACAGTTCTTTCCGAGGGAAGCGGCGGAATATCCGGAGGGCAGAAGCAGCGGCTGATGATCGCCCGTGCCATCGCTCCGAGGCCTAAGATCGTCATGTTCGACGAAGCGACTTCGGCGCTTGACAATATCACCCAGAAGCAAGTCTCACAATCCCTGGAGGGTCTGCACAGCACCAGGATCGTCATAGCGCACCGACTGTCCACCATCAAACAGTGTGACCGCATCATCCTGTTAGACCAGGGAAAGATCGCGGAGGACGGTACCTTTGACGAGCTGGTAGCCCAAAACGGGCAGTTTGCAGAGCTGGTGCGGCGGCAGATGGTATAGGAATAAAAATAGAAAGAAAATGAGACACTCCGTTCTTCTGACCGTATATATAAGCAGGAGGCAGAGAAACAAAAGCCCAGAAAAAGAAAAGGAGATATTCAGATGAGTGAAGAGAAAAAATTTACGGAATTAAATGAAGAAACGCTGGAGTCCGTAGATGGCGGTACGGCAGGCGTTTATTATGGCAGGCAGATCATCACGGCTTTCGGAAAGGCATGTGGTGACTATTCGCCGGGCAGGAACTTTTTCAACCAAAGGGTCATTGCCATCAGCGGTACCTGTGGAGCGTGTAAACATATGGTCAAGTGTGACGGCTGGCATGTATGCGACGCCAGGATTATTTCCGACGGCAAGTAAAGCCGGAGTATTAGCCTGTATGTAAAATAATTTACATAAATAACCAATTTTAAGGAGGAAATGAACATGAGTGAAGAAAAGAAAGCGATGGAACTTACGGATGAGGAATTACAGTCTGTAGACGGCGGCAGAGCGGCATACGGCGGCCACAGGATCGTGACCGGAATAACAAAGGCCTGCGGAGATTACGCTCCCGGCTCAAACTTCTACAACAGGAAGATTCTGGCTGTCAGCGGTACATGCGGCGCATGTTCTCATCTGATGAAAGAAGACGGCTGGCATCTTTGCAGCTTTCATAAGGATTGATCTTAAGGAAAGTCAGACAGATTATGCGGGCGTTTCGGTGAAACGCCCGCGTATTCGCGTATAAAGGAGACAGGAATGAAACGAAGCTGGGTGCGAAGAGATTTTTCGGCTGACAGCCCGATCCGGGAGACACTTCTTTTAAAACTGCTTAAACAGTCTTCCGCGGTCAGGGAGATTCCGGACCAGTATGATGAATGGATCGCCGCCGCCGGAATCCCGGAGGAAGAGCGGTCTGCCATGGACAAGGGCCTTTTCAGAAAAAAAGAATGACGGTGATGGAACGAAGAAAGGGTACTTGTGAAGAAGCTGTCCGGGAGGAAGAGAGAATGTCAGTCGAACTGGAGTCAAAGGACGGGATAAGCTGTATGTACGAACAGTATTTTCCCAAAATCTATAATTATGTGTATTACCGGGTTTATGATCATGAGATTTGCGGAGACATCGTCAGCGATATTTTCCTGAAGGTATTGGAGCATGCACGGGACTACGACCCGCAGAAAGCCGGATTTTCCACATGGATCTATACCATAGCGCGCCATGCAGTCATTGATTATTACCGCAGGGCAAGGCAGCCTGCGGACAACCTGGACGATTTTATGGATACGCTCGCCTGTTCTCTGGATTTTGAGGAGGCATACCGTATTTATTCTGAGGAAATGCACGGAGAGATCATGAGCCTTCTCGGAGTGCTGAGCGAGACAGAACAGAATGTCATACATATGCGCTATTTTGAAGGGCGGAGCGGCAGGGAAACGGCTTTTTTACTGGGTTTAAACCCCAGTACGGAACGGACCCTCCATGGCCGCGCCCTCAAAAAAATGCTTCGGTTTTTCAGAGAGCAGGGCATATCCCTGGAGGATATGGTCTGAGCGGCAGGATCAAGATAAGGAGGAATCGAGAATGAAAGAAGAAAAGATGACAAAAGGGAACGGCTTTTCCGCTTTGTCCGACGAGGCTCTGGACGGCGTGACAGGCGGTCTGAGGAGCATGGACTGGCGCACCTGCAAAACCTGCGGCTATTTGGGCGGGGGATGGCTGTTTGTCGATGGAAACCGAAACGTCAGATGCCCCGAGTGCGGTGCAAAGCAGTCAGCCTGGTAGAAGCCAGCTGAAAAAGACGTGCAGAAATACCCCACGGGAATTGCGGAGGATTTTATATAAGCATTGGACATCGAGACAAATAAGAAGTAAAATACAGATGTAGCCAGATATGGGATAATCTTCCTGGCGCATCTGTTTTTTTGATGCGGGGAAGCAGCGTTTGCTTTAAACAATCTTGAATCTGAAAAGAAAGCGAGGAAAGGAATATGAGTAAAATATTGGTGGCATATTTTTCGGCAAGTGGAGTTACTGCCAAACTGGCAAAGAGACTGGCTTCGGCGGTGGACGGGGATCTGCACGAGATCGTACCTGAAAAACCGTATACAGCGGCCGATCTGGACTGGATGAACAAAAAAAGCCGCAGCAGTATTGAAATGAATGATAAGTCTTTCCGCCCTGCGGTTGCGAACAAGGTTCCCGACATGGGGAACTATGATGTCCTCTATATTGGATTTCCCATATGGTGGTACGTTGCGCCTACGATCGTCAATACATTTTTGGAGGCCTATGATCTGAAAGGAAAGACGGTTATCCCGTTTGCGACTTCCGGGAGCAGCGGAATGGGTCAGACCAATGAAGAATTGAAGGTATCCTGTCCCGGCGCGGTTCTCAAAGAAGGTAAGCGCTTTAACGCGGATGCGGATGCGGCAGAACTTAAGAAATGGGCGGACAGCTTCGGGCTGTAGGAAACGGAGAACCTGTTCGCGGATAAATAAAAGAAAGAAGAGTGAGGATAGTGCGAATGGATTATTTAGGAAAAGAGATCGGAAAACTGGGTTTTGGTATGATGCGGCTGCCTCAGAAGGACGGCGGTATTGATATCGAACAGACCAAACAGATGGTGGATATGTATTTAGAAGCCGGTTTTACATATTTTGATACCGCGTGGGCATATGCCGGCAGCGAAGACGCGGTCCGTCAGGCGCTGGTGGAGCGTTATCCCCGTGACAGGTTCCAGCTGGCGACTAAAAACGCGGCGTGGATCGACTGTAAAAGCAGAGAAGATGCAGCCAGGCAGTTCGATGTTTCTTTGAAGCAGACAGGGGCGGGCTATTTTGATTTTTACCTGCTGCACAATTTGGGAGAGGGCCGTACCCATTTCTTTAATGATTTTGATATGTGGAGCTTTGTACGGGAGAAAAAAGAGCAGGGGCTGATCAAGCACATCGGATTTTCATTCCATTCCACGCCGGAGGAGCTTGACGAGCTTCTGACCAAGCATCCGGAAATGGAATTTGTACAGCTGCAGATCAATTATGCAGACTGGGATTATCCGGCGGTGCAGTCCCGCCGCTGTTATGAGGTGGCAAGAAAACATGGGAAGCCGGTGGTGATCATGGAGCCGGTGAAGGGCGGCATGCTCGCCAATCCTCCGGAGTCGGTCCAGAAGATTTTTAAAGACGCAGAGCCGGACAGATCCATCGCATCCTGGGCCATCCGTTTTGCTGCGGATTTGGAAGGGGTGATCACGGTGCTGTCCGGCATGAGCGATCTGGAGCAGATGCAGGATAATCTTTCATACATGAAGGACTTTACCGGTCTTACGGCGGAAGAGAAGGAGACCCTTAAAGCCGCGCAGAAAGAAATCGCCCGGATTCCCCTGATTCCCTGCACGACCTGCAATTACTGTGCGAAGGTCTGTCCCGGCAATATCGGCATTTCCGGTTCCTTTACCGCATTAAATTACCTGACCTTGTATCAGGATATGCCGTCGGCAGCCCATCAGGAGGACTGGCTGGTGAGCGGGCATGGAAAGAAAAGAGCGGCTGATTGTATCAAATGCGGAAAGTGCGAGGAGGTATGTCCCCAGCACATATCCATCCGCAAAGAGCTTGAAAGAGCTGCGGAAACCTTCGGAAATAAGGAATAAAGAGAGTGGACTGATATGGTTTACTTCAAGAGGACAGATAGGATTCTGTCCTCTTTTTTGCTTGTCCACTTTGTTCTTCTATAGATAAGTTAATATTAGTTCCATGACGTAATTGGTCAGCAGGATACCCTGCCTCTCTATCTGCTGTTCTTTCACGACCTGATATCCTCTTTTCTCAAAAAAAGGCTTTGCTGTGACAGAGGCTTCTGTGGTGATTCTGGCGGTTCCGGCCGAGCGTTCCAATTTGTCACAGATTGCGGAAGCAATCCCTTTCCTTTGATGATCCTTGTGGACGAACAGCCGGTCCAAATATCCGGTTTTATCTATATCTCCAAAACCAACGATTCTTTTTTTTTCAACGGCGACGAAGGTATGATGACAAGAAAAGGATTGATTCCATTTTTCCAGATCTGCATTTCCCGGGGCCCAAACATTCAATTGTTCTTCTGTATAGTCTTCAGCATTGACGGCATGGACGGTATCATAGAAAAGCTCTGCCAGACATCTGCAGTCGGACGGCATATAGTTACGGATTTTCATAGGGTTTAGGCTTTCCTCCAAAGCAGCATATTTTGTTCAAAGAAAGCGTCGGCTCTGCCGGTATCCTTCAGCCACGCGAGGTAAGAACGGACAGTGCTGCCCACCAGGACGTACTGCTCGAAATTCATAGTGAGGTCATATGCCGCAAAAATTTTTTGAAGCAGCATTTCGAAGCAGATCGGTTCCTCACAGAAGGAGAGGATTCTCTCTGCGATCTCCAGTACCTTGCTGATATTATACTGTGCCAACGGGGCGATTGTTTCTGCAGCGTCCGCGTGGGCAGGAACAAACATCCTTGCGGTCAGGGAGCACACCATTTCAAGTGTTTTCAGATAAGCGGCAACATCATAGATAAAGGTTATCTGGTACTTGTCCAGGGTCTGCCTGCTGGACAGGCAGTCAGCGAGAAAGACAACATCATCCGGCGTTCTGAAGCCCGTCATATCGAAAAAATGTCCGGGGAGCGGAAGGATTGCGAAGCCCTCTGGCAGGACATCTTTTGTCAGATACGCGGCGTCGCTTTCCTGCGCCATGAGAAATTTATGCCGCAGGTCCCGGGGCGGGTATGCGCCATAGAGAAACGAAGGCTCCAGGACCGGGTGCCTCGTGAATTCACAGTCGATGCCCGGAGCATAGATCCTGCATCCTGTCTGCCCCTGCAGATAACGGTTTCCGCCGATATGGTCGGCGTTGGAATGAGTATTGTATATGGCGGTCAGACGCCAGCCATGGGCATCCAGGATCTGACGCACCTTACGCCCCGCGTCTTTGTCGCTGCCGCTGTCAATCAGACAGACGTCGGTATCATTAAGTCTGACAAGCCCAATCTTTGAGGGATTTTGAATATAGTAGCTCTGCTCTGTCAGCTGTATCAATTCATACATTTTCGTCTCCTTCCATAACGCTTGGAACAGAATATCATACTGAGATCAGAAACAATCTTCCAAGGTGTTAATTTATTATAGCATACCTTTGAATAGCTTTTTAATATGTTTTTTTTCAGATTTACAAGGCAAGAGGAAATCCGCTTCCATCCAGGCGGCTCGCTGGCAGCCGTAACCAGGATCTTTGCGGCCTCCAGTCGGTCCTTTCCAACTGACATGGATAAATCGATATTTTTCCATGTCAGATTCCAATAAAAACCTGCATGAAATTCGGTTTTTACCTTCCTGCGGCTGGGAAGATCCTGCTAACGGCCCTGCGGCGCTCGCCTTACGATGGAATCGGATCATTTCTCCTGCTCTTGTTCCCGCACCAAGACAATCTTCCGGTTGTATTGAAAACCATTGAGGCGGCCACCGCGGCCCGCTGCCTTAGGACGCACGGGCCGTGCGGATACCTGATACTTTTGTGAAACCAGGGAAATGGAAGTCATTCGAAATGGTGCGGCAGAAACGAAAAATACCGATTCCGTTTCTGAGCGAACCGGAGGCGAAAAATCATCCGGATTTTCCGCTGACATGTGAGTGATACTCCTAGAGCGGGGATAAAGCGGCCCCTGTATCGCCAGCGAACCGAAATCGTGACGGCCCGGAACTTCTGCCGGTGTTAAACTGGAGCTTAATCAGAATTAATTTAAAATGATTCCAAAAAGTATTTTATATCATAGGAAAACGACGGCCCCGAAGGGCCGCCGCAGAATAATTGTATTTTTTTCTTGTCAGGCGCCGTTTTTTTACCGGCAGACCCTCACAGTCGCTGAGGAACGGTTGTTGTCAGGATTCGGGTCAGGAGTCGAAGCGGATACCACGGCTTTATTGGTGATCAGTCCGCACGCACACCGGTCCACGTTTGCGGCGAGGAGTATGGTGAACGACGCGCCGCTTGCCAGATCGCCGGCCGCCAGCTGTCCGGACCACGGATGCCATGAGAATCCGTTGTTCAGGGAATAACGGCCGTTCAAAAGTTCAGACGGAAGCTGATCGGAGACCATCACGTTTTTGGCCGTGCCGGGACCATTGTTTGTCACAGTGATGTGGAAAGCCGCCGGCCTGCAGGGGCATACCGTATCAGAGCAGGCTGTCTTGGTAATGGAAAGGTCGGCCGCGTCAGGGACAGTGACCGTAACGTTGGCCTGGCTTCTGTTGTTGGTATAATCCGGGTCTGGCGTATCGCTGTTTACATATACGGTATTGGCAATGATGCCGGCCGAGGCAATCACCGTCCCTCGGAGCAGGATCGTCCTGGTTCCCTGGTTCTCCAGATTTCCAAGCTGGTAGGGGCTGCTCCACGCGGACCAGCTTGCGCCGCCGTTTGTGGAGTATTCCAGGTTGGAAAGTCCATTCGGGATATCATCACGAATCCGGACGTTTTCAGCCTGTATGGTCCCGAGGTTTCTCACAATAATCTGATAAGTCACCGTATCTCCAGGGCTTGCAACGGCAGTCTCCGCCGTTTTCTGTACGGAGAGGTCGGCAGTCTCAGCCACGGGTGTATTTATGGTATCCGTGTTGTTATCCGGATTTGGATCCGGAGTGGAAGAGGACACGGATGCTGTGTTCTCAATGCTGCCAGACGCATCGGACGGGAGCAGGGTGCGGATTAAAAGTCTGGTTGAAGCTCCGCCGGATATGGTGCCCAGCTTGTAGGAACCGTACCACGGCTGCCAGTGGACGCCTCCGTCCAGGGAATATTCCGCATTCCGTGTCATGTCAGTCAGAAGGACATCGTGAGCGTCGGCAGGTCCTGCATTTGCTGCCAAAAGGGTATAAGTCAGGTATTGTCCGGGGACGGCGGGTGTCGGATGGGCCAGCTTCGTCACGGATACGTCGGCAGCATCCTGCACAGGAGTTGTATCGGTCGCCGTGTTGTCGCCGGGATCCGGGTCCGGGGTGGAAGAGGACACGACGGCGGTATTGATGACCGTGCCGGATGCCGATGCACTCAAGGTTCCCCGTATCAGCACGACAGCGGTGCTTCCGGCGCTCATGGACGCGATCTCATAAGGGGATCTCCAGGGTGTCCACGTAGCTCCTCCGTCAACGGAAAACTCTGTGCCGGATATCTGACTCGGCACTGCGTCGACTAAGGTGACTCGTTTGGCGGTTCCGGGCCCGTTGTTCGTCAGCGTCAAAGTATAGGTGATCTTCTGCCCAGGTACGGCAGGGGACGGAGAGGCCGATTTGGCGATGGACATATTGGCCATATTTTCTGCCCGGATGTTGAGGGTGGACGTGTTATTGCTCGTATCCGGGTCCGGTGTGTCGCTGCTCACAGAAGCGGTGTTGGTAATGACTGTGGCTGACTCCGGTACGGTCCCGCGGAGCAGGAGATCAGGAAGTGTGCTGCCGGGCTGCAGCGTTCCGGCGCTATAGCTTCCGTTCCAGGCGCGCCAGGTAGCTCCGCCGTCGGCAGAGTACTGGACATCGGTCAACTGACCTGTCGCCTCAGTATCTTTTATGATAACGTTTTCTGCGGCATCTGGTCCCACATTGCTGACTGTGATGCGGTAGGTTATTTGCTCACCCGGCGAGACGACGGCCTGTTGGGAGGTTTTGCGTACTGCCAGATCCGCCAGCGCACTCACGGGTGTCACGTTCGTGGAAGTGTTGTTGTCAGGATCGGGATCCGGCGTGTCACTTCCGATGACTGCCGTGTTGGTGAGCGAAACGCCGCCGGTATCAGAGGCGGGCAAAAGTCCGCGGAGCATGACTGTCAGTGTGGATCCGGCCGACAGTGAGGCAGAGTGAAAGGTCCCGTTCCAGGTATTCCACGTTTTGCCGCCGTCGGTGGAGTATTCCTGATCTGTGAGCCGTGCGGGCATGGTATCGGTCAGTGTGATGTTCTGCGCGTCCGCCGGCCCCGCGTTTGAAGCCGTCAGTGTATAGATGACATAACTGCCGGGGACAGCAGGGTTAGGACTGGCTGTCTTCTTGATGGAGACATCGGCGGAAGGGGCGGCCGGACGTTCATCCACCGAAAGATTATCTGTAGGATCCGGGTCCGGAGTGGCGGCCGTCACCACAGCGGTGTTTCGGACGGTTCCTGCCGCGGACGGATCTAGGGTCCCCCGTATGGTGAGAGTTGTTACAGCGCCGGGGTCCAGGGATGCGATCTGATGAGTGCCGGTCCAGGGAGCCCAGCTGGATGAGCCGTCCGCCACATATTCCGCGTCGGAGAGGATTCCCGGAACCGTATCAATGACAGTGATCTCTTTGGCAAGAGAAGGACCTGCGTTGCGGACGGTCAGGGTGTAGGTCAGGATCTCTCCGGGTACGGCCGGATTCGGCGTACCGGTTTTTTGGATGGAGAGATTTGCCGACGGGGCCAGCGGCGTTTCTATTGTCGTAGTATTATTATCCGGATCGGGATCGGGGGTAGTGGTGGTGACAGAGGCCTGATTGGTTAGCTGTCCTTCGTCTTCGGCGTCTACTGTACCGCGGATGATGACGGAAGCGGTTCCGCCGGCCGCCAGGCTTCCGATCGTGAGACTTCCGGTCCAGGCCGTGTATGCGCCTCCGTTCAGAGAGTACTCAGGATTTTTCAAAGCAGACGCGGCAGCATCTGTGAGGACCACATCTGCGGCGGTATCGGGACCTGCGTTTCGGACGGTGACGGTATAGGACAGCGGAGCGCCGGGAACGGCCGGGTCAGGATCCGCTGTTTTTGTTACGGAAATGTCCGCGGATGTTCCTATCGGAGTTCGGTGCGTGAACGTATTGTTGTCCGGATCCGGGTCCGGTGTGACGGAGGAAACGGATACTTCGTTGACGAGCAGCCCTGTGGCCGCGGCGTTCAAGGTCCCGCGGATCAGGACAGTCCTGGTCGTGCCGCTGTCCAGATTGCCTATATTGTAAGGACTGGTCCAGGGATTCCAGCTCGTTCCGCCGTCGGTAGAGAATTCTACCTGAGTCAGGTCTGAGGAAACCGCGTCTGTCAGAGCGACGGCTTCCGCGGTGTTTGGTCCTGCGTTGTTGACCGTGATCGTATAAGTCAAAAGCTGGCCGGCCTCTGCCGGGGTCGGAGAAGCAGTTTTTGTTACGGAAATATCCGCGGAGGTATTTACCGGCGTCAGGACCGTATCGGTATTGTTGGACGGATCGGGATCGGAGGTGTCAGAGCTGACCAGTGCCGTATTGCGGATGGTACCTGTAGCCGCGCCCGATACTGTACCACGGAGAAGGATTGTTACATCGCGTCCTGCCGTGACCGTTCCTAGGTTCAGAGTTCCCGGCCATGTGGTCCAGTTTGTTCCGTTGTCGGTGGAATACGCGACGTTGGAGAGCAGAGAAGGAGCCGTATCTGAGATCTTAACATTTTGTGCGTCGGCTGGTCCTGCGTTGGAGGCCGTGATTGTATAGGTCAGAAGATCTCCGGGGACAGCCGGGTCAGGGCTGGCTGTTTTAATGACAGACATATCCGCTGAGAGACTCACAGGCGTTGTGATGGTCCAAGTGTTGTTGCTGGTATCGGGGTCCGGAGTACTGGAGGATACCGTGGCAGTATTGTTCAAAGAAGCGCCGGAGGAAGAGGCCACCGTACCTCTCAGGTAAATGGTGGTGACACTTCCCGGCTGAATGGTCCCGGCAGCATAAGGGCTGCTCCAGGGATTCCAGGTGGTTCCGTCCAGGGAATATTCCCCACCGGTCAGGGCAGACGGCAGGCTATCCTCCAGACTCACGTCAGAGGCCGCGGATGGTCCCGCGTTGCTGATCGTGACGGTGTAAGTCAGAGTCTGCCCGGGAACGGCCGGGTCCGGAGAGGCCGTTTTGACGACGGAGAGATCGGCGCTGGCAGTTACGTCGGTAATCACGGAATCATCGTTGTTGGATAAATCCGGGTCCGGCGTGGATGAGGAGACGGACGCACTGTTTGTGAGACTGCCGGAAGCGGACGGACTGAGGGTCCCGCGGATGCTGATCGTCACAGAATCGGAAGCGGCCAGAACCGGTATGGTATAGCTGCCGGTCCAGGGTGAATAGGCGCCTCCGTTCACGGAATATTCTGTTCCGGTCACCGCTGCCGGGACAGCGTCAGTCACGGACACATCCTGAGCATCGCTGGGCCCATTGTTTGTTATCGTTATGGTATACGTGACAGGGTCTCCGGCTTCGGCCCCGGCCGGACCGGTTTTCGTGATTTCCAGGTCTGCAGAGAGCGTTGCAGGAGTGACCGTGGTAGAGGAGTTGTCATCGGGATCCGGATCCGGGGTATCGCTTGTGACGACAGCGGTATTCACCAGGTTTTCCGCTTGAGATACAGAGATGGTCCCCCGGATCGTAATGGTGGTGACGGCTCCGGCTGCCAGGGCGGATACTGTATATTGTCCGTTCCACGGCGCGTACGCACTGCCGTCCACAGAGTATTCTGGATTCAGGATACCTGCGTGCAGAGGGTCGGTTACCGTTACGTTACTGGCGGCTGACGGCCCTTTGTTGGTGACGGAGATCGTATAAGTCAGCGTTTCACCGGAAGTCACCGGCACGGGACTCGCCGTCTTGGTAATGGCCAGATCAGCGGTGTCCTCGGTAGTTACCGTTTCGGTATACGTGTTGTTGGACGGATCGGGATCTGGGGTGGAGGAGTCCACAGTGACAGTGTTGGAAAGGGGGCCGGAAGCAGCGGAAGGATCCACAGTCCCGCGCAGGTAGACCGTATAGACGGAGCCTGCTTCCAGACTGCCTGCCGCCAGAGTTCCCGTCCAAGGCGCCCAGTTCACGCGGTCCAGAGAATATTCCGCATTTGAAAGCTGGGCCGGAATGGCATCATTTATGGTGACGTCATCGGCGGGAGACGGACCGCTGTTGGATACGACAATGGTATAGTTTAACTGCTGGCCAAGGCCTACCGGGTCCGGCTCTCCCGATTTTGCCACGCTTAAGTCAGCGGAAGCATTTTTCGGAACCTGGACGGTGACGGTGTTGTCGGAAGGATCCGGATCGTCGGTATTGCTGGTCACAGAAGCCGTGTTGGTAAGGGTGTCGGAGCTGCCGGATTCTACGGTCCCGCGGAGCAGGAAAGAAAAGGTATCGCCGGCTTCCAGAGTCCCGACAGGCAGCTGTCCCGTCCAGGGGAGCCAGTCGGCGCCGCCGTTCAGGGAATATTCCGGAGAAGTAAAATCGGATTCCACAATATCTGTGATATCGGTATTTTCAGCCGGATCGGGCCCGTTGTTGGTGACGGAGATGAGGAATTCAAACATTTCCCCGATGGTGGCTGATACAGCCTGCGGATCTTTCTGGATTACCAGGTTGGCAGAACGTTCAACGGGAGTCGTGACCGTGTCCGTATTGTTTCCAGGGTCCGGATCGTCCGAAGATGCTGTGACTGTAGCCGTATTGACGACAGGGCCCAGGGTGGAGCCGTCGAAGACTCCCTGCAGGGTGACAATGACGACCTGCCCGGGGGCCAGAGTGCCGAGGGGAAGGGAACCGGGCCAATAATCCAGAGGGCTGCCGTCGATACGGTACATGACTCCGGTGATCTCTGGCGGAACAATGTCCTCCAGAACGACATTCAGAGCCTCCTCAGAGCTGTTATTGGTGATCGTAATGGTATATTGAATGGTGTCTCCCGTGTGCAGCACCGGAAGGTCTGCTGTCTTGGTCAGCGATAAGTCGGCAGTGGTGCCGATCTGCAGAATATAGTCCTCCACTTCACCGTCTGAAGCGGGGCCGACACTTCTGGTATCCTGTACCTCCTGTCCGGTGTCGGTCAGGTTGTCACTGGTAACCCTGAGCCGTACAAAGGTGTGGTCCGGTGTCAGGACAGTACCTGCGGGCCGGTTGAAGATAAGGGTGTATTGGCCGGTTCCGGAGCCTGCGGGAACGGTGACTGCGGCTGCGGCTTCTGAAGCCTCAAACAGTCCGTTTTTGTTGAAATCCACCCAGCCGTAAAGATTTGCGGCGCTGCCCGTATAGTTGGTCACAGTCACATTGAGGGTATAGGAAGCGGCATTTACCGAAAGGATGGGCAAAGGAACGGAAAGGCCGTCATCCTGGATGCCCTGGGTCAGATCATCCCCGGTCGCAGTTGCATTTTGATGAGCGTCTTCTTCTGCGGTCACCGTTGTACCCAGATAGAGGCTGGCGCCGACGCCATGCCGAGGCCCGTTGCTTGCCAGGAGCGTATTGTAGTTCCCGGCCCCGCCGCCTCCTCCCGCGTCCGGCGCGTCGCCGAAATCCAGCTCTATGACTGCGTAAGGGCACATGGCGGCGTCATTGAAGGCGTCCACTTGTGTGCTGGAAAAACGTGTGCCGGAAGCAGAGTCACCGTTTATGATATACCGGTAAATAGTTCCGTCCGCGTTATTCACCGCGTATAAATTGCCGTTTCCGTCGATGACCACCGAGCCAAAGGTTTCACCGGGATTCGGACCAGTGGTGTCGAGAGGGGTGACATTTCCGGTCGTTTCGTCAATCCGGTATACGACACCGTTTCGCTCTACCCCGTACAGCCGGTTGTCTCTCGGATTAA
Source organism: Lachnospiraceae bacterium (assembly GCA_902363445.1). Lineage (GTDB taxonomy): Bacteria > Bacillota > Clostridia > Lachnospirales > Lachnospiraceae > Lientehia. The sequence goes on along the minus strand of CABJAB010000006.1, from coordinate 41,863 downwards.
AGGCCCAGTCTCCGATGGTGAGAGGAGATGAGAGCGGAGTGCCGTAGTTGCCAGTCTGTTCCACATAACCGTTTGCGGGGTCCACGAGCTTCAGAAATGTCGGAGAATCCTGCCTCAGATCCACCGTATAGAATCTTCCCGTGCCCGGTGCAAAGGCGTAGTAGAAGCCGGCCAGATCCATGGCGCCTACCGAATAGGCGGCCGCCGGCATTCCGGCGGGACGGGGATAGAGGAGCATGTCTTGAGCATCCTGGCCCACGCGGACCAAAGTGTTCGCAGTCTGGTCATATCCATAGATATGGTTGTCGAGGACGTTGTAGCCGATGGCATTGACGGCGCCTCCCTGATCCAGAGGGCCATAGTCCGTTTGGGCGCCGGTCACCAGATTGATGCCCAGGCGGTTAGTCGGACGCCCTTCAAACAGATACATCTCTGCGTCGCAGGGAAGAGGAGAATTGAGGGTATCATGGCTGAAATCAGGGCCGTTGACGGTCTGGTTTCCGGTGACCTGTTCCTGGGTCACGGTAACGGCCGCTTTTCGGGGTCCATTGGAGTACGAGTAGCCGGCCGGCTGTCCCATGATGGACGGCGGGCAGGCAGAAGAGGCCTGAACGGTCTCGTATACGGTATAGGTTCCGGCCTCTGCAATGGTAAAAGAATAGCGGCCATCTGCCCCTGTGGTGGTTTCGACGCACCCGGGAGTACCGGATGAAGAGCCTGGGGCGGTATATAGGATGACATTCACGCCTGAAATGCCGGGGTCACCTGAGGTGAACTGACCGTCATGGTTCAGGTCGTGAAATACAGTGCCTGTGAGTGTTGCGGGCATATATGATTCCTCCTTTAGGTTGCTGTCTGATCTTGATATTTACAGGATGAGGGCATAAAAAAAGAATTCCGTCTGTCCTGTATAATATTAATGTATTCCCTGAAAAAAGAGGAGTGCACAAGGGGGGCGCCAAAGCTTGTATCCCGGCTATTGCTATTTTTTCGGAATCTTTTATAATAGAACAAAGAAATCTTGGAAGGTTTTGAGGGAGGAGACGCGGATGTATAAGATAATAGACGGGTCTGGCAATCTGTACTGCCAGTATAAGTATGAAAAAGAGGCGGAATTTGAGCGGATGGTCGTTTCCAACGCAGAGGCGATTTTCGGCGCGTCCGGAATCTATTTCGATATGAAAAAGCTCATCGGCACGCCGAAAAAGGGAGCGGCGGTCCCGGACGGATACTATCTGGATCTGACCTTCCATGATAATCCCCGCCTTTATCTTGTGGAGGTGGAGCTCATAGGGCACGATGTCTACGGGCATATCGGAGAACAGATCCTGCGGTTTGGAATATCCTCTGAAACGGACAAGTATAAGATGAAGAACCTGTTGCTTGGCAATATCGACAGGGATCCTTCAAAAAAGGAAAAGCTCTGTCAGTTTTTCCGGGAGTCAAGATACGGAAACATCAATGAATTGCTGGATAAGGTCATCTTTGACAGCAAGCCGGCGGCGATCATCGTGATAGACGAAGCGACAGAAGAGCTGTCCAATGTGATGGGGCAGCTGACGATGGCGACGGAAGTCATCGAGGCACAGACTTATGTCTGCGGAAATGAAAGACTGCATCGTTTTACTCCTTTTAAGGACGACGTGTTGACCGGCCTGCCTGCCGCGGAGGATGCCGATGAGCTGGATACGATTGTCGTTCCGGCCAGAAAAGAGGGCTTTGAGGAAGAGTTCCTGAAAAACAACAGATGGTTCGCGGTCCGGATATCCGGAGCCATGCTGGACAGAATCCGGTATATTGCGGCTTATCAGGTGGCGCCGGTATCCGCCATCACTTATGTGGCGGAGGTGGACAGAATCGAGAAATATAAGGATACCAACAAATATATTGTACTTTTCAAGCCTGGTTCTCTGAAAAAGATCAATAAAGTGAGCCTTGGGAAGAAAAAAGGCCAGGCCCCTCAGGCCCCCCGCTATTCTTCCTATAACAGGATCCTGGATGCGGGATCACTGGATGATATCTGGGACAAGCTGCTGTAAAATTTTGGAGCTTCCGTTTTTAACAGAGAGCGGGCAGAAGGGTGGAAAATTTCCTGATCAGTAAAAGAAAAAACACTTGACCTTGAGGGCCACATATAGTAAACTGGTTATGGTTAGTTAAAACTAACTATGTGCATGCTGTTGATTGCCGGATGGAACATGTGATAAGCGGAGAAAGCTTTGAAGCTCTGAAGCGATACTTTCTTGAGAACGGAATGCTCCCGCCTTTCGTTTTCGGTGAGAACACCGGAACAGGCTGTGGAGAAGCACGGGAGAAAGAGGATTGCTCTCTTAAGAAAGAGATGGAGACCGGCGGAGGTGAGGATATTGCTGGAGAAACATTTGATTGAGCATTGCGCTCCCACACTGGCATCTTTAAAGACGGCCAGCTTGTTCTGCCTTTCTGTGACTGCTGAGGCAGGGCTGGAAGAACAACTGAAGGACTGGAATGAAAGGCTCATGGAAAAAGGCCTTTTTCTGTCGGTCTTAAGACGCCGAAGGGACAGGGCTCTGATTTATGTGTACCGAAGATCTCATTTACAGAAGGATCTGAGGAAACCTGGCGTGGAGGAATTTCTCGCAGGATATGGATATCGCAGCACAAATGCAGAATATGCTATGAGGCGGCTTAAGGAAAGGCTTAAGGAGAATAACGCATTTCCTCATGAAATCGGCGTTTTTCTGGGATACCCATTGGACGATGTCAAAGGATTTATTCAAAATTCTGGGAAAAACAGCAAATGCAGCGGATGCTGGCAGGTGTACGGCGATGTATGTGAAGCAAAAAAACTTTTTGGCCGCATTGAAAAATGCCGTGAGATCTATGTAAAACTCTGGAACCAGGGAAGGACTGTCTGGCAGCTCACTGTAGCGGCCTGACCATAAAAATCAAAAGAAATGAGGGTATGATATGAGTAAAGTAGCAGTAGTTTACTGGAGTGGAACCGGCAATACAGAAGCAATGGCCAATCAGGTAGCGGAAGGGGCGAAGGGAGCCGGAGCCGATGTCTCCTTATTTACCTGCGACGGGTTCAGCGCGGATATGATGGACGGTTTTGACGCGGTTGCGTTTGGCTGCCCCTCTATGGGCGCGGAGGAACTGGAAGAGACGGAATTTGAACCGATGTTCGGTACCTGTGAGGCAAAGCTGAGAGGCAAAAAGATCGCCTTATTCGGATCTTATGGCTGGGGCGACGGTGAATGGATGCGCACTTGGGAAGAGACCTGCCGGAATGACGGAGCCGAACTGGCCTGCGGGAGTGTGATCTGCAATGAGGCGCCGGATGAAGAAGCGGCGGCCGCCTGCGCTGCGCTGGGAAAGGCTATGGCCTGATAACAGTCTGCCTCAGCCATATTCAGACCATATGAGATGAAAAGTAAAGTGGGACGCATCGTCAAATCAGCCGATACGTCCCGTTTTATTTTTCTAAAAGTATTGCGATTGTATCACTGTCAGATTGATAAATCCTTCCCGCGACATCGCTGAATACAGCGCATACTTTAAAACCAATGTTTTTGGCTTCCTGTATCAGGTGTTCTTTGGAGAAATAAGTATTCCATAGATAATAGGGAACGATCTCTTCTTTCGAGATGACTGTTATCAGATCCAAAGTCACATTATCCTGGTACTTGTAAAACCCGCTTAGAGCAATGTATTCATCAGGGCGCCAAAATCCGCCGTCACTACAGAACTCCCAGGTTTGTTGTTCCTTGAAATCATTAAATTTTGCTATTGTAAAAAAATCCAATAATAATTTTCCGCCTGGATTAAGGTGATGGAAGATTCTGCTCAGAATAGTTCGCCTTTCATCTGGGGATAACACCCCATAATCGCAGTATATCATCACAGAAAAATCAAACCTATCTTTTAGATTCATATCTAAATAGTTTTGATACAGATAATTGATGTTTAAATTCTTATTCAAAGCGGATTGTTTTGCAAATTCAACAGAACGTTTCGAAAAGTCTGTTCCAGTAACTTGATATCCCATTCCTGCAAATTTTTCAGCATAGATTCCGGATCCAAGTGGGCTTTAAGCATTTGTTTGGAAATATATTCATCATTCCAAAACTCAGCCTTTGATTTTGTATAAACAGGAGGCAGTATTAAAGATTCATAAAAGCTGTTGTTCATTTTTTCTCCCTTCTGATTCCGGACGACGCCAGCAGGCTGATGTGGTATCCTGTGATGACCTTATTATACCGTATTCTAAGAATAAAACAATGCTTGAAAACACAACAATTAAGGAGTGCGCTTGGATATACCTTTTAAACAAGTTTTCTTTGTCTGATTTACAAGACAAGAGGAAATCCGATTCCATCCAGGCGGCTCGCTGGCAGCTGTAACGAGCATCTTTGCGGCCTCCAGTCGGTCCTTTCCAACTGACATGGATAAATCGATATTTTTCCATGTCAGATTCCAATAAAAACCTGCATGAAATTCGGTTTTTACCTCCCTGCGGCCGGGAAGATCCTGCTAACGTCTTTGCGGCGCTCGCCTTACGATGGAATCGGATTATTCCTCCTGCTTTTTCTTCCGCACCGAAATAAGCGCTCATTTGTCGTAAAAGCCATCGGGGCGGCTTACCGCAGCCCGCTGCCATAGGGCGCGCGGGCCGTGTGGATATCCGATTCTTTTCTGGAATCCAGGAAATGAAATTTGTCCAGTATGGTGTGGCAGGCAGGGCGCCGGCAGAAAGATTCCGGGCCGGCCTAAAGGTGAGCGCCGCAGGGCAGCGGCCGGTGTTCCCCAGTCGGAGGGAGGCAGAAACGGAAATACCGATTCCGTTTCTGAGCGAACAGGAGACAGGAAATCATAAAGATTCCCTGCCGACATGTGAGCGGTACTGCCGGAGCGGGGATAAAGCGGTCCCTGAATCGCCAGCGAACCGAAATCGTGACGGTCCGGAACTTCTGCCGATGCTGAGCTGGAGCTTAATCGGAGCTGACTAAAAATGATTCCAAAAAGTATTTTGTATCATACGATTATAACTGCTCATATAGAAAAGTGAGCAGGATTTTATTGAAAAACTTTTTGTTTTGTTGTATGATATGGAAGAAGCCGCGGGTCAGGCCTTTATTTTTTGACAGAAAGTTAGATAAAGCTAACTACATATTTTATGCGTTTTTGTTTGAAATATGCCGTGAAAGGAAGGGGGAGGCATATTATGAAGGACAATGATAATAAACGTTTTTGGCAGAGGTTTGCTAAATTATATACTCCGTTTATGCGTAGAAGCGGCGGAAAGCTTTATGATGAGATCTGCGGCCATATCCGTCCCCATTTGACGAGGAGGATGAATGTCCTGGAGCTGGCCTGTGGTACGGGACAACTGTCTTTCCATCTGGCCCGGCGCGTGCATCTGTGGGAAGCCACGGATTTTTCCGAAGCCATGATCACTGAGGCCAGGAAACAGGGCGGCCCGCTGCCGCTCAGATTTTCTGTGCAGGATGCGACAAATCTGCCATATGCGGATGAGTCTTTTGACGCGGTGGTCATTTCCAATGCCCTGCATATCATGCCCCATCCGGAAAAGGCGCTGCTGGAAATCCGCCGCGTACTTAAGCCGGACGGTATTTTGTTTGCGCCTACCTTTATTCACAGTGAGGGAACAGGATTTCGGCTGAGAGTACGGTTTATGGAACTTATTGGATTCCATGCGTTCCATAAATGGGATGAAAAAGGCTTTGTAAGGTATCTGGAAGATCATGGCTTCGTGGTCATACAGCATCAGATAATGGGCAGCCGCCTTACGCCTCTTTGTTATCTGGAAGCAAAAAGGTCATGAGAGGTAAAAAGTGCGGATATAGGTTAGAAATAACTAACTATCAGCGGCTGGAAGTAAAGAAGATAGGAGTAATATTATTATGAACCGACAAAAAGAGGAAGAAACGGTGTCCTGCATGATTTCTATTTACTGCAGAGGAAAGCACAAGCAGAAGACGCTGTGTCCTGAGTGCAGAGAACTCTTAGATTACGCTGAACTTCGCTTGTCAAAATGTCCCCATGGGGATCAGAAGCCCTTCTGCAGCAACTGTAGGATACACTGCTATAAACCGGATAAAAAGGAAAAGATCAGACAGGTAATGCGGTATGCCGGACCGCGGATGCTGTTTTATCATCCGGTAATCGCCCTGCGCCACATGGCGGAGATGAGGAAGGACAGGAGGAAGCAGAAGCATGATTGACAAGAAGCTGCTGGCTCTGATCCAGGGCCAGCGGAAATATATCGTCTATACGGTCTTTTTGAACATAGGCAGCCTGTTTGCCAATCTGTGTGTCACCGCCGGTATCTGCCTGGCTCTTCATTTGGCTGTCACAGGGGGAGGCGGTGATTATTGGACACCGTTTTTCCTGATGGCGGCCGGGGCTATAGTCCGTTATTATCTTACGCTCAAGACAGGAGATATCAAGACGCGCCTTGGAAATGCGGTCAAAAGCGGTCTCCGGCGCCGCGCTTATGATAAGATTCTGCGGCTGGGCGTCCGTTCGGCGGAAGAGATGTCCATGGCCGGTTTGACCCAGATAACCATGGAAGGAATTGAGCAGCTGGATTTGTATTATGCGGTTTATCTGCCCCAGTTCTTTTACGCGATGATCGCGCCTGTGATTTTGTTTGCCGTCTGTATTTTTCTGGACTGGAGGACATCCCTGGTGCTTTTGTGCTGTGTGCCGCTGATTCCTGTTTCCATTGTGGCGGTGTCCAAATATGCTAAAAAGATTTTCGCGAAATACTGGGGGAAGTATACATCCATGGGGGACGGTTTTCTGGACAGCGTACAGGGACTTAAGGAACTGAAAATCTTCAGGGCCGACGAGGCCAGAAACAAGAAAATGAATGAGCAGGCGGAGGAATTCCGGAAGATCACGATGAAGGTCCTGGTCATGCAGCTGGCCAGCACTACCATCATGGATCTGATCGCATACGGAGGAGCCGGAGCCGGCATTTGCTTTGCCGTTCTGGCTGCCTTAAGAGGGGGCCCTGTGGCGGTCTCATTGTTTTTGATCCTGGTGGCGGTGGATTTTTTCCTGCCTCTGAGGAGCTTGGGAAGCGCCTTCCATGTGGCCATGAACGGCGCTTCTGCCGGGCAGAAGATTATCCGGCTGCTGGAGACGGAGGAACCGGAATGGGGAACAGAGGAGCCGGAGGGAACAGAGCTTTCCATGGAGCAGGTCTCGTTTTCCTATGACGGCAGCCGGCAGGTGCTCCGGGATGCGACAATGTCGTTTCCCGCACATGCCATGACAGCAGTGGCGGGTGAGAGCGGCGCCGGAAAAAGTACGGTGATCTCTTTGCTGACAGGCGGACAGCGGCCCCAGAGCGGCTGTGTCCGGGCCGGAGGGCGGCCGCTTGAAAGCCTGAGCCGGGAAGGGTATTATCGGAAACTGTCCGTGGTCAGCTACAACACTTATATATTCAATGATACGGTACGGGGAAACTTTCTGCTGGCGGCTCCTGATGTCACGGAAGAGACGATATGGGAGGCCTTGAGGCTTGTCAACCTGGACCGGTTTATAAGAAACGCCGGAGGCCTGGACAAGGTGGTTTCAGAAGACGGGGCGAATATCTCCGGCGGACAGAAGCAGCGTCTGGCGCTGGCTATCGCACTGGCGGCGGACCGGGATATCTACATCTTCGACGAGGCGACCAGTAACATTGATGTGGAAAGTGAGACGATTATCATGGATAATATTCTGCGCCTTTCCGGGGAGAAAACAGTGATTATGATATCCCACCGTCTGGCTAACGTGACCCATGCGGACAATATTTATGTTCTTTCAGAAGGGAAGGTGGTCCAGTCGGGCAGCCATGAGAGGCTTATGGAGCGGGAGGGCGTTTACCGGACCATGTATCAAACTCAGAAACAGCTGGAGGAGGTGGATATCCATGCTTAAGAAAAAAGAGCGGCGGGGAGGCGTTTCCATTATGGCCCGCCTGATCGTGCTGGCAGGCAGCCTTGCTTGGGTCATCCTGCTGGCTGTCATAGGCGGTGTATTGGGATTTCTCTGCGCCATTGGTGTACCGGTCTTCGGATCCCTGGGCATTGCCAAGCTCTTGGGCGAGCCAATCCCTTTGACCTACGGACAGCTCATGGCTCTGACGGTCGGCTGCGGTGTACTGCGCGGCGTGCTTCGCTTGGGAGAACAGTACAGCAACCATTATATCGCGTTCAAGCTGCTGGCTGTTCTTCGGGATAAGATTTTCCGAGCTCTCAGGATACTCTGCCCCGCAAAGCTGGAAAGTAAGCAGAAGGGAGCGATCATCGCCATGCTCACTGCCGATATTGAAACCCTTGAGGTGTTTTATGCCCATACGATCTCGCCCATTTGTATCGCGGTGCTGGTGTCCTTATCCATGCTGCTTTTCGTGGGCCTGTATTCCAGCTGGTATCTGGCTCTGACGGCGTTTATCGGATATCTCGTCATCGGCGTTGCCATACCACTTGTTTCCAGTGGAAAGCTCCGTCCTTCCGGCGTGGCTTACCGGAGAGAGTTCGCCTCTTTCAACGGTTATTTTCTGGATAGTGTTAAAGGAGTGAAGGATATTGTGCTGAATAATGCGGGATCCGTGCGGGCCGGTGAGGTGGAGGAGAGGTCAGAACGGCTGCAGAAACAGACAGCCCTTTCCAAACACGATTCCACGCTGGCAGCCGGGATAACGGAGCTGTGTGTTTCCGGATTCATCATGATCTCTCTGTTTGCCGGAATAGGTCTTTATTCTGCCGGAATGTTGACTGCGGGAAGGATGATCGCAGGAGTGGCGGCTATTTTCAGTTCCTTTGGGCCGGTCATAGCTGTTTCTGTCCTTCCTGGTAATCTGACCCAGACCTTTGCCAGCGGCGACAGGATATTGGACCTCATGGAAGAAGAGCCGGCCGCGGAGCCGGTGACGGATGGCAGGACCTTTGAATTTGAAAGCCTGGAGGTCCGGGATCTGAGTTTTTGTTACGAAGAAGAGGAGGTATTAAAACATGTATCCCTCACAGCCCGCCGGGGTGAGATCGTCGGCATCGTCGGGCCGTCAGGGTGCGGGAAGAGCACATTGCTAAAGCTCCTTCTCCGGTTTTGGAAAAAGGACAGCGGAGAGATCTTGTATAATGGCATTGATATCGACCGGATAAATTCTGAGAGCCTTCTTGACAATGTAACTATGGTCAGCCAGTCAACTTATTTATTTGATGAAACCATAGAACAGAACCTGCGCATGGCGAAGCCGGACGCGTCCATGGAAGAGATAGCCGGGGCCTGCCAAAAAGCGTCGGTTCATGATTTTATCATGCAGCTACCGGAGGGATACCAGACGCGGGCAGGGGCCTTGGGAGACAATCTGTCCGCCGGTGAGAAACAGCGCATCGGCCTTGCCCGGGCTTTTCTCCATGACAGTCCGGTCATTCTTCTGGACGAACCGACCAGTAATGTGGACAGTATCAACGAGGGGATCATACTTCGGTCCATCCGGCGGGAGAGGCAGAATAAATGTATCATTCTAGTCTCTCACCGGGCGTCGACCGTGGCCATAGCCGACAGGGTCTATGCCATAGACCGGGGAACCATCAGAAAAGAGAGGTAATGTAAATGAAAGAGAGAAAAATACTGGAACGCTTTACGGTGAAAGATGTGGTATTTCTTGCCATTGTCTCGGCGGTGGCCACATGCACCGCGGCCGTGATGGCCATAGTTTCACAAGTCTATATATTCGGCCTCGCCCAGCTGGTGACGGCGCTGCAGTTTTCCCTGTTTCCGGCAGTGGCGCTCATGAAGGTACGCAAGGTGGGATCCATGCTGTTTTTCGCGGCGTTTACCGGCATAGTGGAACTGTTCATGGCTCCCGTCATGTTCTTTTCCAGCCTTTTGACAGGACTTTTGCTGGAGCTGTTCGTCGCGCTGGTATTCAAAGGATACCGGAGTGACCGGGCGGTGTTTTTCGCGTCCTGGCTGTTCATTCCCCTGACGCTGCCCTTTAATCTCCTTTATTACGCCTTTTTCTCAGCGGAATTATATGACCTGTTCTTTGGTTCTGGCTTTCAGACGGTGGCGGCGGTATGTGCGGCCGCTTCTGTCCTGGTCAGTGCGGCAGGGGCTTTCCTGGGAATCCGGATATCCCGGGAATTAAAAAAAGCGGGGGTACTGAAGAGATGACAGACCGTTTTCACGTTAAAAAACCGCTGTATCCGATTTTTAGTATCGCGGCCGCTGTTCTGACTCTCATAGGAGCTCTTCTTTTGGCGCGCACCATATGGGGGACTGTCTTTGTGGCGGGCGTATACCTGCTTTTATGCTGTTTTGGCTACGCCCGTACTTGTTTCCGGCTGCTTCCTTTTCTGCTGGTATATCTGGGAGTATTCAGTTTGATTTTCTATTTTGCCGGAGGCAGGAACGCGGTCTTCGCCTGGCAGATGGGAAACCGGCTGGCAGGAGTGGCCGTGGCCGCGATACCGGGGCTTTCTCTGCCGCCCGTGCACTTAGTGCGGAGCCTGACCGCGCTTAACTGCCCTCGTCTTCTTACACTGGGCATGCTGATCACCATGAGCTTTATCCCGGTGCTTTTCGCCGAGATCCGGCAGGTGAGAAACGCTATGCGGACCAGAGGGGCCGCATCGGTGTTAAGCCCTGTGCTGTTTTACCGGGCCTTTCTTATTCCGCTGCTGGTACGGCTGGTGAATGTTTCGGACACGTTGGCCCTCTCGGTGGAAACGAGGGGGTTTACCGCGGGGGGAGGAGCTTTTACGGTATATCATCCGGTATCCTTAAAAAGCAGGGATGTGTGCTTTGGAGTCCTGTTCCTAGTCCTGTTCCTCGGCGGCGCCGCAGCTCCGGCATTGGGGGTGGCAGTTTTATGAAAGCAGTGTCGGTTGAAGTGGAATCCTTTATTTACGGAGGATATGAAGAACCTGTTCTCCGGAACGTGAATTTTTTCATGGAATATGGGCAGATCACGCTTCTGTCCGGCCTGTCCGGCAGCGGAAAATCCACGCTGCTGTCCCTGATCAACGGCGTGATTCCGAGAATGGCTCCAGGGACGCTTAAAGGGACGGTCAGGATCGACGGAGAGGACGTGTCAAAACACTCCATGAGCAGGATCTCGCAGAAGGTAGGAAGCGTTCTGCAGAACGCGGAGCTGCAGATCGTCCATCAGAAGGTGGAGGATGAAATTGCCTTTGGCTGCGAAAATTTCGGCATTGCGCCCCCGGAAATAGAGAAACGGGTGTCAGAAGGCTGCAAGAGAATGGAATTATCGCGGGACTGGAAGACCCGCACTCTGTCGGGAGGGCAGAAGCAGAGACTGATCACGGCAGCTACTCTGGCCATGGAAACAGATATCCTGATCTTTGATGAACCCTTGGCGAATTTGGACCAGCAGGGGGCGAAAAAGCTCTTGGAGCTTCTGCGGAGACTAGCCGGTGAAGGGAAGGCCGTTCTGCTGGCGGAGCACCGCCTGGACGTCGTGCTTCCCTATGCGGACGTGGTCTGGGAGCTAAAGGACGGCGCCGCAGGCCTTGTGGAAGACAAGGACGCATATCTGAACAGTCAGATAAGCGTCATCCCGGACAGCGGAGTGATCTCCTCCGGAAACCAGGAGACTATCATGAAAATAAACAGGATCCGAAAGGCTTTTGATGCGGGCCCTGTACTGCGCGGACTGGATGCACAAATAAATAAAGGGGAACGGATCCTACTTCTGGGAGAAAACGGCTGCGGAAAGTCTACGTTTTTACAGATTCTGGCCCGCCTTCAGAAAGCTGACAGCGGCACAGTGGAACAGCTTATCGATTCTTCACTGGGCAAAAAAGCAGGCCGTCTTTGGTTCCGGACGGTGGGAGTAGTCTACCAGAATCCCAATTATCAGCTGTTTATGCCTACGGTAGAAGAAGAGCTTTTCTTTGGCGCGCGGGACAAGGCTTATGCCATGGAGACGGCGGCGCGGTTTGGGCTGGAAGGTCTTCTTTCCCGGCATCCCCATTCTCTGTCGGAGGGGCAGAAGCGCCGCGTGACCATCGCTGCCATACTGGCGCAGAAACCGGAGGTGCTGCTGCTGGATGAGCCCACGGTAGGACAGGATTATAGCGGTTTGTATCAGATGGTGGAAACGATAAACCAAATCCACAAAGAACAGAATAATACGATGGTCACCATCACCCATGATTTTCGCTGTGCATCAGCCCTGTGTGACCGAGCGTTTTTGCTGGAAGGAGGCAGAGTGGCGCGTGAAGGCGGAAAGGAGCTGGCAGACTGGTATTTCCGGCAGGCTCAAGGAAATTGAATAAAATTAAAGTCCATTTGAAATAAAAAGGACGGATCGGGACAGACAAAACAGCCAGACTCTGATATCCTGAATCAGGAACGTGCTCCGCTAAAAGGAGGTTGACAAAGGCGCGCCCTCTGAGTTAATATAAAGTCATCACAAATAACACTGTTATGCTGCGCCTGCAGACAGGAGAAACAACGTGAAGGATAATAGAGAGACGAAGAAAAAGCTGCTTGCCAGCGCAAAGCGGGAATTTATGGAAAAAGGATATATGCAGGCGTCTCTGCGCTGTATCTGCAAAAATGCGGATGTGACGACGGGGGCCCTGTACTTTTTTTTTAAAGACAAGGAAGATTTGTTCGCCTCCCTGGTGGAAGCGCCTCTCGATGAACTCAGTGAGGTGATGGACCGGCATTTCGCGGAAGAGATCGGGGACGCAGGGAGCGGATGGACGTGGAAAGGCGATTTTTCCAGGGATGTGGATGCGGCGAAGCAGATCATCCACTGCCTATACCGCTGTCGTGATGAGTTTCTGATGATATTGACGAAGAGCCAGGGGTCCCGGTTTGAAACGTGCGCGGAGCAGTTTGTGTCCGTTTCAGAAACGCATTACAGACGGCTGGCGGAGATGTTTGCTGAGCGGATAGAGACGGCGCCGGACAATTATATGATCCATTGGACCGCCCATATGACAGTGGATATTTTTGTCCATATGCTGTCGCATGAGCCTTCGGAGGAAGCCGCTATTGCACATATAGAGCCTATTGTGAAGTACCTGGTGTCGGGGTGGTTCGGAATGATGTCATAAACTAGTTATTTGGCTGTATGCCTTTTGGGGATGAAAGTCTCCGGAACATACAGCTAAAAAAATAAACAGAACATAACGGCGTTATGTAAATGAGAAATTTATCAACAGGAGGATCGGAGATGTATCTGGAAGTGAAAGACATTAGAAAAAGCTACGGAGAAAATGGCAGCTATACCGAGGTACTGAGAGGCATTACCACAGGGGTTGAAAAAGGCCATATGTGTGTCATTCAAGGGCCCAGCGGTTCGGGAAAATCCACCTTTTTAAACTGCATCGGCGGTCTGGATCCTCTGGATTCCGGCTCCATACGGGTGAACGGTACGGAAATAGCGGGCCTTAGTCAGGAGGCTCTTTCCGACTACAGGCGTGAGAACCTGGGATTCGTGTTTCAGTTTTATAATCTGGTCCCCGATCTGACCGTGAAGGAGAATATCCAAGTCTGTGAGTATCTGACGAAAGAGGCTCTTGATATGGAGGAGCTTTTGGAGACGCTGGGCCTAAGACAGCACCGGGATAAGTTTCCGTCCCAGCTGTCCGGGGGACAGCAGCAGAGGTGCGCGATCGCGCGGGCACTGATTAAAAATCCGAAGCTGCTCCTCTGTGATGAACCGACGGGAGCATTGGATTCCGGTACCTCGAAGGATATTCTGATTCTGCTGGAAGAGATCAACAAAAAGTATGGAACGACGATGCTGATCGTGACCCATAACAATTCCATCAAGGACATGGTCCATAAGGTTATTGTCATGAAGGACGGACAGGTGAGCAGAGAATACAGAAATGAATCACGGGTGCCGGCGGCAGAACTGGAGGATCTGTAGGATGCAGAAAATATTGAGGAAGAGGGTATGGAGAAGCCTTAAGTCCAATGCCTTCCGCTATCTGGCGCTGGGAGCTTTGATTGTCTTAGGCATGTATCTGATCGTCAGCCTGGTAGGGGCGGCGGATACGGTGATCGCGGGAGTGAACGAGAAAGCGGAGGAGAATTGTCTGGAGGACGGGGAGTTTCAGCTGTTCCTGCCGCTCACGGATGTGGAAATAAAAGAGTTTACGGACCGCGGGATTCAGTTGGAGCAGATGTTCTGCCTGGATTTTAAATTGGAAGATGAAAGCGTGGTGAGAGTGTTCCGGAACCGGGAACAGATCAACAGGATCGATCTGGATAAGGGGAGACTCGCCGAAGGAGAAGGGGAGGCGGTACTTGAGAAACGGTATTGCGAGGAGCACGGAATAACGGCGGGGGACGAGGTCGTCATAGGGGGAAGCTCCTTTCAGGTGGTGGGCATCGGATCTGTCCCCGATTATGACGCGCCTTACAGGAATCTGACGGACAGCAACGCAGACAGCCGGCAGTTCGGCCTGGCTTTTGTAAACGGCGGGTCTTATGATGCCCTGAAGGAATCGGGAGACTGCATAAAGTCAGAAGAGTACCAATACGCGTATCGTCTGAATGGGGTTATGCCGGGGGAGGAGTTTAAAAAGGAACTACAGGAGATGAAAATACAGACGGCAGAGCTTTCCAATGGGATGGAGGAATGGAAAAACCGGTCCGATGAATTTCTGGACGAATATTTTGATACGAATTTAAGCAGGCTGATCCAATTTTTGAATGTGGAGGACAATCCGAGGATTAAAGCGTCCGCGGATGATCAGATAATCAATAAAACCGCGGGCCTGATCGCGGGGGTTATCGTCATGGTGCTGTTTACTTATGTCATCTCTGTATTTGTGATCCACGGAATCGACAGAGAAAGAGACGTCATCGGCGCGCTCTATGCCCTGGGCGTGACCAAAAAAGAACTGACGGCGCATTACATGACGCTTCCGGTAGCCGTGACATTTCTCGCGGGGATAATAGGAACGGCTTTAGGATACAGCAAGCTCGGGATACCGGTCCAGATCAGGGACTGCTACGAATATTTTTCAGTGCCCTTTTTGCACACGGTCTATTCTCCATGGATTTTGTTCTATGGGATCGCCATGCCGCCTCTTGTGGCGGCGGCAGTGAACGGCATGGTGATCCGCAGGAGGCTTTCCCGTCCTGTGCTGGAACTGATAAGAAATGAGCCGAAGAAAAGCAGAATCTGGAACAAGGATCTTAAAAATATGGGATTTATCGGGAGATTCCGTATCCGGCAGATGCTGAGAGAGGCCAGAACGGGGCTTACGGTCCTGTTCAGCATGTTCATTTCCATGCTGATCCTGATGATAGGAATCGATTGCTATGTCATGTGCATGCACATCAGCGAGGATAATAAAGCCGACACAAAATATGAATACATGTATACATTCAAATATCCGGAGGGACAGGTCCCTGAGGGAGGGGAGGCCTGCTATGCGGAGAGACTTAAAAAAGAGATTTACGGCTATGATCTGGAAGTCACGCTCCTTGGAATCGGCCGGAATAATCCTTATTTTGACGTAAAGGACATCGAAGGGAAGAACCAGGCAGCGGTTTCTTCCGCCATGGCGCAGAAATACCGGCTGTCTGTGGGAGACAAACTGATCCTGACGGACGGAGAAGAGGAAATGGATTATACGTTTACCGTGCGGGAGATCACACAGTATTCCACGGGCTTGTACGCATTTATGGACATTGACAGCATGAGGGAGCTGTTCGGGCAGGGAAAGGATTATTACAATGTAGTGCTTGCCGGACACAGTCTGGATATCGATCCCAGCAGGCTTTACGGGATCACGACAAAGGAGGAGATAAGCAAAAGTTCGGATATTTTCGTATCCATGATGATGCCTATGATATCTTTGATGACCGCGGTATCCGCCCTGATTTTCTGCGTGGTGATGTATCTGATGATGAAGGTGATGGTCGACCGTTCTTCCTTCAGCATTTCCCTGTTTAAGATCTTCGGCTACCGCACAAAGGAAATACGGAAGCTGTATCTCGACGGAAACTTCTATATGATCGCCGTTGGGGCTGCCGTCTGCCTCCCGCTTTCTAAAAAACTGATGGATGCCATGTATCCGGCGCTCATATCCAATGTGGCGTGCGGAATGGACCTCACCTTCAGCTGGAAGCTGTATCTTGGCATCTACGCGGCGGTCATCTGCCTTTACCTTGTCATCAGTCAGCTTCTGGTCAGGAAGGTGAAAAGAGTGACGCCGGCAGAGGTGCTTAAAGTGAGAGAATAAGGCACATCACGGAAGGCGGGGAAGCTTTCCGCGGTCTGGATCATGAAACAGGAACGGACGGGAGGTCCAGCGTGCCGGCTTCTTCGATTCCCACGGAAACCGCTTTTTTTCTGGAAGAATAAAAAAGGGCGTGGAGGCCTTTTTCTAATTCCTCGGAAAAACGGCGGTTGTTCCCGGCCTCCAGACTTTTCGCAAGGCTTTCGGCATAAGCGCCCGGGCTGGATACAGGCGGCAGATATGAGAACGGATATCCCCAAATGAGATGACTCAGCAGATGCTCGTAGATGTCCCGCATGGATAAAAACTTTTCGGAGCGGAGAAGCAGGTCCAGACAGATCACTTCCACAAGGCCGGTCCGGTTCACTTCTTTTGCGATACGGAGCCTGGATGCGGCATCGAGAAGCTCCGATTTTTTCAAGCAGGGCAGGATTCCCTCCGACACCTTGCGGCAGGTGACGGCCAGGATTTGAAGACAGTACAGAAAGGAAAGGATTTTCTTCTGGACCTGTGGATCTTGCCAGCTGATCTTCCCAAGGCTTTCTTGTTCAGAGAGGACCTTTGTTCCTCTGCCGTTGATAGACTCAGTCATTCCCAGATTATTCAAGAGCTTGATCGTCCGGCGCATGGTGATGACCGCAGCTGGAAACTCCTCCGCCATGGCAGCAGCGGACGGCAGAAAGGCGCCTGGGGGATAGATACCGCAGAAAATCCGGTAGATCAGTTTGCCGGCGATGGCCCCGCAGATCTGAGGCTTCGACCAGCGGTAGAAATTTTTTGCCGGCAGATTATCAGACCTTGAAACAAAGGCAAACTGATATTTCTGATAGATCTTGTCGACCAGTACTTGAAGTTTGATGAAATCCCCGTTCTTTCTCATGAGGAGAATCTGACGGAAATACCGGCATATCAGTTCATGAGGCGCCTGCCATTCTGCCGCGTCCTGAAACATGCGGGAAAGGAAGAAGGGATAGGAATACAGCAGTACATCGTAGTAGAGATCGTCCAGCAGTGGGTTTTTAAGTTTGCTGACGATCCCGGACAAAAACCGTATCACCGGCTCGTCCCAGGCGTTGCCGGGACAGTCAAGGATCCGGTTTAACGATTCCAGGTCCTCGTCATCGCAGAGAAAGAGCCCGTAACAAAAAATACTTGGCAGAAAAAGTGCCAGGCTCTGGTACAGATCCTGGAATGTCTGTTCCGAAGTATACAGGCAGGGCGGCAGTTCTCCTGCAGCGTCAGGAGTGCGGACGAGTACAGGCCGCTTATTTTTGGCCGTAAAGATATAACCGTCTTCTTCCAGCATTTTATAGGCACAGCGTATCGTCATGGTGGAGACGCGGAACATTTTGCTGAGGCTGTGGATGGAAGGAAAGGGTTCTTTTTCCGGATAGAATCCATAGTGGATTCGCGCCATCATATATCGGTAGATCAAAATCTGAAAATTTTTCTTCTCCAATGGTCCAACACCATTCTTTCTAAAAATATATGTGATAAAGTATACCATGTTTTAAAGGAAAAATCTATTTTTGATATCCGTCCGAGTATTCCTAAATTATTCTTTCTATGTGACCAAAAGTGTGATATGATGATAAAGGTCGAGGAATGACGACAGTCCTATTCTATTGTTTAGAAATGTAATTACCGGGAGGATTCAATATGAAGAATGAGAGGGAAAAAGATCCCGTCGGGGATGTGACAGCCCAATCGGCTGATTATGAGTATAATACACTGATGCGGCTTTTGGGCGTCAGCGTGAGCAAACATCTGCTGGATGAACATTTTACGCTTGTCTGGGCCAATGATTTTTATTATAAGCTGATCGGCTGGCCCAAAGAAGAATATGAAGAGATTTTTCACAACCGTCCGGATTTATATTACAAGGACTATCAGGATGAATGGAAGGAACTGACGGAGACGGTCATGGAAACACTCGCGAAGCATCAGAACGGATATCGTCTGGTGGCAAAGATGCCCCGGAAAGGCGGCGGACACGTATGGGTCCAGATCTGCAATTCGTTTTCTGATGAGTATGTGAATGGATACCAGGTTTCGTATACGGTCATGACCAATATCGATGATTTGGTACGAGTTCAGAAAGAGCAGTCGGTCACTTACAGCAATCTCCCGGGTTTCGTGGCCAAGTTCCGCGTGGACGGAGAAGGATTTCGCTTTCTGTATGCCAATGACCGGTTTATAGAGTCCTTTGAGGAGTTTTCGGAAAACGGACTTTATAAAGGAATCACGAATTATGGATCGGAGCAGAATCAAGCCGCGTATCGTCAGAACTTTCCGTTAATGCGCGCCGGTGAACAGGTCCATTTCACACTACAGGCAAAGGACAGATCAGGCGGTGATATGTGGCTGCAGGTCAACGGAGACTGTGTCGACTGGCAGGGCGGAAACCCCGTTTATCTGATTATCTATATTGACGTGACGGATATCACGGAGCAGAAGGAGCTGCAAAAGCAGCTGGAGGAGCGTTCGGAAATGCTGCACAATGCCCTGGAATCGGCAGAACAGGCCAACCGGGCGAAATCGGAATTCTTGTCCCGCATGAGCCATGACATCCGCACGCCCATGAATGCGATCATCGGCATGACCGCCATTGCGGGAACTCACATTGATGACAAGGACCGGGTCTTAAATTGCCTGGAAAAGATCACATTATCTTCTAAGCTGCTTTTAAGCCTGATCAATGAGGTGCTGGATATGGCGCGGATCGAGAGCGGGCGGATTGCTCTCTCTGAAGAAGAATTCAGCCTGAGCGATCTGCTTCAGAACATTATTACGGTCATGCAGCCGTCTATCATGGATAAAAATCACCGTTTTAATATTCATGCTTATGGGCTGCGTCACGAAAATGTCATTGGCGATCCCCAGCGGATCCAGCAGGTCTTTTTGAATATCCTTTCCAATGCGGTCAAATACACGCCGGATGATGGGGAAATCCTGTTTGAAATCCGGGAAAAGCCGTCTCAGATCCAGGGCTGCGGCTGCTATGAATTTACTTTTCAGGATAACGGATACGGCATGAAGCCGGAATTTTTGAAAAAACTGTTCATACCTTTTGAGCGGGCGGACGATGCCGACGTGCGTTCTATCCAGGGAACAGGGCTTGGTATGGCCATCAGCCAGAATATCGTCCGGATGATGAACGGCGATATCCAGGTGGAAAGTGTCTATGAGAAAGGATCAAAATTTACAGTCATTCTGTATTTGGAGGTCTGTGAAGAAGAGAAGCTGGATTTAAAGCTGAAAGAGACGTTTCCTGTATTGGTGGTGGACGATGACAGGATTGCCTGCGAAACTGTCTGCGAACGGCTGGACGAGATTGGACTGAGCAGCAGATGGGTGCTGAGTGGAGAAGAAGCAGTGGAAGAGGTTGAGAAGAACCATCGGATAAATGAGGATTTTCTTGCTGTGATCATAGATTTGACGATGCCGGGGATGAACGGCATCGAGACGACGAGGAGGATCCGGGCTGTGGCGGGTCCCGATATTCCAATCATCCTGATTTCCGCTTATGACTGGCTGGATTATGAAGAAGAAGCGCTGGCGGCGGGAGCCAACGGCTTTGTCGTCAAGCCGATGCTTAAGTCCAATCTGGTCTATACGATCAAAAAATACGTTTTGAAAGAAAATGTGGAATCCAGCGCGAGGCCTCAGATACAGCCAGAACGGTCCTACAAAGGGAAAAGGCTGCTTTTAGTGGAGGACAATGCCTTTAATCGGGAAATAGCGGAAGAAATCCTCGGTCAGACCGGGTTTGCAGTGGAGACGGCGGAAAATGGGCTGGAGGCGGTCGAACGGTTTTCTGCCGTTCCGGAATTTTATTATGACCTTGTCTTTATGGATCTGCAGATGCCGGTGATGGATGGGCTGGAGGCGGCCCGCCGGATACGGGGCATGGACAGAAAGGACGCGGGTTCTGTACCAATTGTGGCCATGACGGCGAATGCGATGAAGGAAGATATGGAAGCCTCCATAGCCGCGGGGATGAACGCCCATCTGGTGAAGCCTCTCGAATTGGAACTGCTGTATCAGGTGATGGATAAGTACGCGGGCGGCTGAATGGCCGCCTCTCCTGCGCGGGAAAAAGGCGAAATCAGAAAATGTCAAAAAGTGTTCTTGACAAAATGGTTAGATAATGCTAACATGAGCATGGTTAGGAAAATCTAACCATATATTTTTGAAGACTGGTTAGTGCATGCTTACCATTGAGAGAGGGATGAATATGATGCCGTTGACATTAGCAGTTATCGGGGAAGAGAACATGATCAGGAAGGTCAGTGGAAAGCCGGAGGTCCGGGCACATCTGGAGAATCTTGGCTTTGTTTCCGGAGGCAGCATCACCGTGGTTTCCACTATGGGAGGAAATCTCATAGTAAATGTTAAAGATTCGCGCGTGGCGATCAGCCGGGAGATGGCCGGAAAGATCATGGTGCAGGCCAGTACAGAGAATCAGGAGGAGACAGTATGAAAACATTGAGGCAAGTGAAAGTGGGCGATTCGGCCAAAGTGGTGAAGCTCCACGGCGAAGGCGCGGTGAAGCGCAGGATCATGGATATGGGCATCACGCGCGGTGTGGAGGTCCATGTTCGGAAGGTGGCTCCTTTGGGCGATCCCATAGAGATTACCGTCAGAGGCTATGAGCTGTCCATTCGGAAAGCGGATGCGGACATGATTGAAGTAGAATAACCATGGGGAGCGCGGCTCCCTGTTTTTCAGAATGAAGGTTAGAGGAGACTAATTATTTTTGGAAAGGACAGAATGCTATGGATATCAAAATTGCTCTTGCGGGAAATCCCAACAGCGGCAAGACGACATTATTCAATGCCTTGACCGGTTCTAACCAGTTTGTGGGAAACTGGCCGGGAGTAACTGTGGAAAAGAAGGAAGGAAAGCTGAAGAAGCATGATAATGTGATCATCATGGACCTTCCGGGTATTTACTCGCTTTCACCCTATACATTGGAAGAAGTTGTCGCGAGAAATTATCTGATAAGTGAAAGGCCGGACGCTATCCTGAATATCATTGACGGAACGAATCTGGAGAGAAATCTGTATCTGACTACACAGCTTACAGAGCTGGGGATTCCTGTGGTGGTGGCTGTCAATATGATGGACGTCGTCAAGAAAAACGGAGATAAGATCAATGTCGGCGAGCTTTCCAGGCAGCTCGGCTGCAAGGTCGTAGAGATTTCCGCGCTGAAGGGAATGGGGATCATGGACGCGGCCGAAGAAGCCGTGAGGGCCGCGGAGGGGACGAAGACGGTGCCCCAGCACAGCTTCAGCGGAGTTGTGGAGCACGCGATCGCCCACATTGAGGAGGCGGCCGTCCATAATATGCCGCTGGAACAGCAGCGCTGGTATGCGATCAAGATATTTGAGCGGGACGAAAAGGTGCTGGAACAGCTTAAGCTGGATAAAACGGTGCTCGCTCATATTGAAGGAGATATAAAGGCAGCGGAGAAAGAGCTGGATGACGACGCGGAAAGCATCATCACCAATGAGCGTTATGTCTACATAGCTTCCATTATAAAAGGCTGCTGTAAGAAAAAGAACGCCGGAGGCCTTTCCGCCTCGGATAAAATTGACCGGGTGGTGACCAACCGTTTCCTGGCCCTTCCGATCTTTGCAGTGGTCATGTTCATTGTATATTTTGTGTCAGTCAGCACGGTAGGGACCATCGCGACGGATTGGGCCAATGACGGCGTGTTCGGAGACGGATGGCATCTGTTTGGCATCGGCTCTTCCGCCTATGAAGAAGCGGCAGAAGAATATGAGGTGCCCGGCGCGGTGACAGAAGCATTTGAGGCTGCCGCGGAAGAAGCCGGGGTGGATCCGGAGAGCGCGGCGGATCTCGAAACGACGGCGTATCTCTACGACGACAACGGAAATGTAGAGGAAGAGATCCCGGTCACCTATGATACTTATATGGAGGCTGCGGAGCAGGAAGAGCCGGATCCCGCCGATTTCGGCGTGTGGGTGCCTGGAATTCCCGGACTTGTGGAAAAAGGCCTGGATGCGGTAAATTGCGCTTCCTGGCTGAAAGGGCTGATACTGGACGGCATCATAGCCGGCGTCGGAGCCGTACTCGGATTCGTACCCCAGATGCTCGTTCTGTTCCTGTTCCTGGCATTTTTGGAGAGCTGCGGTTATATGGCACGTATCGCTTTCGTCATGGACCGTATTTTCCGGAAGTTCGGGCTTTCCGGTAAATCCTTTATCCCCATGCTGATCGGTACTGGCTGCGGCGTTCCCGGTATCATGGCGTCCAGGACCATTGAAAATGACCGTGACCGTAAAATGACGATCATGACTACGACTTTTATCCCCTGCGGCGCAAAGCTGCCGATCATCGCCCTGATCGCCGGAGCCCTGTTCGGAGGAGCCTGGTGGGTAGCGCCCAGCGCCTACTTTATTGGTATCGCGGCAATCGTCATTTCCGGCATCATGCTGAAAAAGACGAAGATGTTTGCAGGCGATCCCGCTCCGTTCGTCATGGAGCTTCCCGCTTATCACTGGCCGACTGTCGGCAATGTACTCCGCTCCATGTGGGAGAGAGGCTGGTCCTTCATTAAAAAGGCCGGTACGATCATCCTGCTCGCGACGATTCTGGTATGGTTCACTTCTTCCTTCGGCTGGGCCGACGGAAAATTCGGTATGGTGGAAATGAATGACAGTATCCTGGCTGCCGTCGGAGGCGCGGTCGCGTGGATCTTCGCGCCCCTCGGCTGGGGACACTGGCAGGGTGCGGTGGCTACGGTTACCGGCCTGATCGCAAAGGAAAACGTAGTGGGAACCTTTGGAGTCCTGTTCGGAGGCTTTGATGAAGTTGCGGAAAACGGCTGGCAGATCTGGAGCAACATGCGCGCCGCTTTCACACCCTTGGCCGCTTACTCATTCTTGGTCTTTAACCTTCTTTGCGCCCCTTGTTTTGCGGCTATCGGAGCGATCAAGCGCGAGATGAACAGCGCCAAGTGGACCTGGTTTGCAATCGGTTATCAGTGCGTGTTCGCCTATGCGATCGCCTTTGTGGTCTACCAGCTGGGGATGCTGTTCACCGGCGGCGGAAACGTGATAGGCGCGGCCATTGCGTTTGTGATCGTGGCGTTTATCCTGTTCATGCTGTTCCGCCCTTATAAAGAGAGCAGTACACTGAAAACAAAGGTCAAAATAAAAGCAAGAGCATAATATAACATCATATAAAAGGATACGGAGCGCTGCGGTTTACTGCACGCTCCGTATTTGATTTTCTTATAAAATCAGATTTAATTTGATTTTTGCCGGGAGAGCCTTTATATTTGGACATAGAAGTTCATTGATGCTTGTATACTATAGCTGCCGGAATGGTCTGGAAAGGAAAAGGATATGACAGAACGGGAGAAGATGCTGGCGGGAGAATTATATGACTGCGGCGACGGGGAGCTTTTGGACAGATGGCATAAAGCCAAAAATCTGGTCCGTATCTACAATCAGCTGGATTCGGAGGATTCAGAAGAAAAGGATAAGATACTGAATGAGCTTTTGGGCGGACGAGGTTCAAACCTTTGGATCACGGCCCCGTTTTTTGCGGATTATGGAAATAACATTTACTTCGGCGACAATTGTGAAGTGAACATGAATTGTACGTTTTTGGATGATAATAAGATCATCATAGGCGATAATGCCCTTATCGCGCCGAATGTCCAGATATACACGGCATTTCATCCGGTCAGCGCGAGGGAGCGGTTTGGAGATATAAAAGAAGACGGCTCCTTTTCTTTTTGCAAGACCAGAACGGCTCCGGTCGTGATAGGAGACAATGTCTGGATTGGCGGCGGAGCGATCATTCTGCCTGGAGTGACGATCGGCGGCAATGTTGTGATAGGCGCGGGCAGTGTGGTGACAAAAGATATTCCTTCTGATAAGATCGCCTGTGGAAATCCCTGCAGAGTGATCCGGGATAATTCGTGAGGCTGCCGGGGTCTTTCACAGAGGAGGGGATTCAAGCCTTACGGAAATACGGGTCAGATAATTTTCCGCGCCGCTGACAGCCAGCTCATCCAAGAGGTAATCTTCAAAAAAATCTTCACTCAGGGCTTCGGAATTTGAAGAAACGTACTGAAGAAGCTTCTGATAGGTCTCATCTATCCGGTTCCAATGCCCCTTATGATAAGCGCAGAGATAGCGGCCGGCCGGTTTTACTGTGTAGGCCAGCTTTTTTGGCGGAGTGTCAAAAAGCAGGTAGAAAATGTGATAATCCTGGTAGATACCGCGGGATAATGAGGAATATTTTTGAATATAACCTACGTTATACGGACTTTTGAACCCATGCTTCTCGCAGTGGTCGTAGAGAGCGGCGATCTTCTGTGCCACTGCCGTATCTTCCGTCACCGCAGTATAGGTGGATACATAGTATTGTTCCGGGAATTCGAGGATCTCCAGAGAGGCAGATTCTTTTTCCAGGGATTTCTGCAGCAGGGCCGATTTTGTCCGGAGCCAGTCCCGAGTCCTTTTCAGGCGGGTGATTTTTTGACTGACCAGGGCTTCTTCGTCGGCAAGCAGCTTTTGAAATGCTTCGGGGCTTTTATGGGCGAGATAGTCCTGTATCTGGGACAGGGGCATGTCCAGCTCCCGCAGGATGCAGATGACATCGAAAATCTCCAGCTGCTCAATGGAGTAATAGCGGTAGCCGTTATCCGCCCGGAGGGCGGGACGGAACAGGCCGATGTCATCGTAATGAAAGAGAGTATACTTGGTGGTGCCGGCAATCCTGGCGAATTCCCCGGCGGTGAGATAACGGTTATGTTCCATATCCGGACCGATTTAACCTTTCATAATGTAAAAATTTGTATTTTCTATTGACTATTGGGTTACCCGATATCTTATCATACCTCATGGAAGAGGAAAAAGTAAAGGAAAGAGGGAGTATTATGAGTAATTCAATTTCACAGGAATTCAAATTTTTTTCATTGATACGGTTCGCGCTCCCTACCATAATCATGATGATGTTCATGTCCCTTTATACCATTGTGGATGGGATTTTTATCTCACGGATGGTAGGAAGCCTTGCTCTGTCGGCCAACAATATCGTTTATCCGGCGGCAAATGTACTGATGGCGGTAGGCATCATGCTGGCGACTGGGGGAAGCGCTGTAATAGCAAAAAAAATCGGTGAGAAAAAGGAAAAAGAAGCCAATGAGAATTTTACGATGATCATTTTAGTGGGCGTCGGAATGGGCGTGCTGGGAATGGTCCTCGGAAATCTGTATCTGGAGCCTCTGTGCCGTCTTCTCGGGGCTACGGACGCGCTGATAGAATACAGTGCCGCCTATCTGAGCGTCATCTTGTATTTTGCGCCCATGTGCATGCTGCAGATGCTGTTTCAGTCCTTCTTTGTGACGGCAGGCAGGCCCAAGCTTGGACTGGGACTGATCTTGGCCGGGGGGATTGCCAATATCATACTGGATTATGTTTTCATGGGCCCTGTCGGAATGGGAGTCGCAGGCGCGGCTCTGGCCACCGGGATCGGGCAGTCCATCCCCGCGGCGGCGGGACTCCTGTTTTTTGCGTTCCGAAAGACCGGCCTTCGGTTTGCAAAGCCGAAATTTGACGGAAGAGTCCTGGGAAACAGCTGCTTCAACGGTTCTTCTGAGATGGTCACGAACCTGTCCACGGCGGTCATCACATATTTGTTCAACATCATTATGCTGAAGCTGGCAAAGGAGCCCGGAGTGGCGGCCATGACAGTGGTCCTGTACGGCCAGTTTCTGTTCAACGCCCTGTACCTGGGATTCAGCATCGGTGTGGCGCCGGTATTCAGCTATAATCTGGGCGCCGGGCGGAAGGAGCTGCTGCGGAGGATATATCGGATCTCCATCCGCTTCGTGATGATCTCCGCGGTCATCATCACCGCTGCCGCATGGGCGGGAGCGCCTCTGATCGCCCAGGTTTTTATGAAGAAGGGGACAGAAGCCTATGAACTGGCCAGCAGGGGAGGGACCTTATTCGCGTTCAATTATCTGTTTGCCGGGACGAATATCCTGGCTTCCGGGATTTTCACCGCCTTGTCGGACGGGAAGACCTCCGCTTTGATTTCTTTTCTGAGGACCTTTGTCTTTATCGTGGCTGCGGTGCTGGTGCTGCCCCGTATTCTGGGAGCCGACGGCGTATGGCTGTCCATACCGGCGGCAGAGGTGCTGACCCTTACTGTGTCCTTACCTTGTCTGTTTTCATATTTTAGCAAGAGGGAGAGGAGAATGACGTCTTTTGATTGACAGATTGAAAGGCATATGCTATAATGCCTCTCAATAAGAGGGAGTAGCCAAACGTCGTGAGACGGGTTTGAAATCGTCACCCGATACCGAAGAGGTATCCGTATCAAATGAGAAGTGCAAGACTTTTATTGTGGCAGGTGTGCTGGAATAAAAGTCTTTTTTATTTCATATAAGATGGAATCTGATAATGAAATATATCCAGTTTCTTATCTGCCGCAGGAAATGCCTGAGGGCAGGAAAGGAGACATATGGAGGAAAAGAATTATATGCTGAGGAAACAGACGCGGGAGGTTTGTGAGGCGATCGAAGCCGGAGAACAGGCGCTTCACAGCCTGAAATGTGCGGAGAATCATTTGGGAAGCGCCAGGGGATGGGGCGTCTGGGATATGTTTGGCGGAGGGTTTTTCGCCAGCCTGATCAAGCATTCCAAGATCGACGATGCCAGGGAGGAGATCGAGCGGGCTAAGATTCACCTGCTGCAGTTTCAGAAGGAATTGTCGGATATACAGGTGCCCATGGAGTTTCAAGTGGAGATCGGAAGTTTTCTGACCTTTGCGGATTTCTTTTTTGACGGACTGGTAGCGGACTGGATGGTCCAGTCCAGGATACAGGAAGCCAGGGAGCAGGTCGAGGATGCCAGGATAAGAGTAGAAGAGATTCTGATGAGCTTAAAACGCTGGTATTCCGGCCTCTGCCTGGAAGACGGGAGGTAATGATATGGGATTGTTGGGAAATGTTATCTGGTTTGTTTTCGGAGGCCTTTTAAGCGGCCTCAGCTGGTGCCTGGCGGGCTGTCTGTGGTGCATAAGCATCGTGGGTATCCCCATAGGCGTACAGTGCTTTAAATTCGCGGGCCTCAGCTTTTTTCCTTTTGGAAAGGAGGTCCATTATGGCGGCGGCGCAGGCTCCTTCTTATTGAACATGATCTGGCTGATCGTATCGGGACTTCCTATGGCCCTGGAGTTCGCGGTACTGGGACTTTTGTTCTGCGTGACCATCGTAGGGATTCCCTTTGGGATGCAGCAGTTCAAGCTGGCAAAGCTGGCGCTTATGCCCTTTGGGGCAGAAGTGTACTGAGCATAGGCGAACCCCGAAGACGGGGCGGGAGAAGCTCTCTTTGCTTGACTATGTCCGGAAGGAAAGTTATAATAAAGCATTAGAATCAAAACGTTGTTTGCAGCATTTAATATAGGAAGCCGGAGGATACGCAGATCGTGGAAGAACAGGGAATCCGTTTGAATAAATATTTGAGTGAAGCAGGCGTCTGCTCCCGCAGGGAAGCTGACCGGCTCACCTCGCAGGGCAGAGTGGCGGTGGACGGCGGGACCGCGTCCATGGGCCAGAAGGTCTTGCCGGGCCAGCAGGTATGTGTGGACGGTAAGGCGGTGGGAGGAAAGGAACGTCCGGTGCTCCTCCTGGTGAATAAGCCGTCGGGAGTGGTATGTACCACTGCGGAATTTAAAGGCGAAAAAAATATCGTGGACCTGGTAAACTATCCGATCCGCGTGTATCCGGTCGGGCGCCTGGATAAGGAATCAGAAGGGTTGATTCTGATGACAAACCAGGGAGAGCTGGTGAATAAAATACTCCGGAGGGGAAATGCTCATAGCAAGGAATATCTGGTGAAGGTGAACAAACCGGTGACATCTGAGTTCCTGCAGGCTATGGCAAAAGGCGTGCCGATCCTGGATACGGTGACGGCGCCCTGCCGGATAGAAAAGACCGGGCCGCAGGAATTCCGCATAATCCTGGTTCAGGGGCTCAACCGTCAGATTCGGCGGATGTGTGAGTATTTTGATTACCGTGTGAGAGGACTCAGGCGGGTAAGGGTCATGAACTTCACCGTGGACGGCATTCCCGTCGGAAGTTATCGGGAAGCGACTTCAGAGGAGTATGGAGCGCTTCAGGAGCTCCTTAAGGACTCCAGCGGAAAGCCGTGGAAAGAGCTCAATAAGAATAAAAATCGTTAAGACAACGGACAGGTGCTTAGAATGGAAAAGGAAAGACAGATCGCACGGATGAAGGAGCTGGTGAATCTCCTGAGAGAGGCGGGAAAGGCCTATTATCAGGAGAGCCGGGAGATCATGAGCAATTATGAGTATGACGCACGGTACGATGAGCTTGTGGCTTTGGAGAAGGAAACAGGGATCACCTTATCCAAGAGCCCTACCACACAGGTGGGCTATGAACTGCTGAGTGAGCTTCCAAAGGAGGCACACGAGAGTCCGATGCTGTCTCTGGATAAGACAAAGGATGCGGGAGCGCTGGCCGAATGGCTGGGAGATAAGGACGGCCTCTTGTCCTGGAAGCTGGACGGACTGACCATTGTGCTGACCTACCGGGACGGACAGCTTGACAAAGCAGTCACCCGGGGAAACGGGGAAGTGGGAGAAGTCATTACGAATAATGCCCGTGTGTTTGCCAATGTACCCCTTACGATCGCCTGCCGCGGGGAAGTAGTGCTTCGCGGAGAGGCCGTGATCAAATATTCAGATTTTTATAAGATAAATGCAGAGATTGCAGAAGTGGATGCGAGATATAAAAATCCCCGGAACCTCTGCAGCGGAACGGTCCGCCAGCTGAACAACGAGATCACAGCGAAGCGGAATGTAAATTTTTTTGCGTTTTCTTTGGTGAAAGCGGAAGGCGTGGACTTTGGAAACTCCAGAGAGAATCAGTTCCTGTGGCTTTCTGAGCAGGGATTTGACGTGGTGGAGTACAGGAAAGTCAGCCGAGAAACTGTGACGGATACAGTTGCGGATTTTGCCGGCCGGATCGGGGACAACGACTTCCCGTCCGATGGCCTGGTTCTGATTTTCGATGATATAGAATATGGCCGTTCTCTGGGCAGGACCGCGAAATTCCCCCGGGATTCCATCGCGTTTAAGTGGGCGGACGAGATTCAGCCCACTCATCTTTCGTATATTGAATGGAGCGCTTCCAGGACTGGGCTGATCAATCCGGTAGCCGTATTTGAGCCGGTGGAATTGGAAGGGACCACAGTCAGCAGGGCCAGCGTCCATAATCTGAGCATCATGGAGGCCCTGGAGCTGGGTGCCGGGGACGAGATCACGGTGTATAAGGCCAATATGATCATCCCTCAGATCGCGGACAATCTGACGCGGAGCGGAAGCCTGGAAATACCAGAGGCCTGTCCCGTCTGCGGCGGCGTTACAGAGATACGGCAGGAAAACGACGTGAAATCGCTGTACTGCACGAATCCGGAGTGCCAGGCTAAACGGATCAAGCGTTTTTCTTTGTTTGTGAGCCGGGATGCCATGAATATCGAAGGGCTGTCCGAAGCGACTCTGGAGAAATTTGTGGATGCAGGCTTTGTACGGGAATTTGCGGATCTTTTTTATCTGGACCGCTACCGGGAGCAGATTATTTCCATGGATGGTTTTGGGGAGAGATCCTACGAAAATCTTCAGGCGTCTTTGGAAAAAGCGAAGGACACGACCATGCCCCGCTTTGTCTATGGGCTGGGAATCGCTAATATCGGAGTGGCCAACGCAAAGATGCTCTGCAAGGCGTTTGACTACGACTTTGACAGGCTCCGCCATGCGGACCGGGAGGAACTGGAGCAGATAGACGGTATCGGCCCGGTGATCGCCGACGGCATGATATCCTATTTTCAGTCAGAGAAGAATAATGAGGAGGCGGACCGAATGCTTTCGCTGGTGACATTTCATGATGAAGTGGCATCAGCAGAAACACAGATCCTGGCCGGAAAGACGTTTGTCATCACAGGGTCTTTGGAACGGTTTGGAAACCGGAACGAGGCAAAGGCACTGATCGAATCTCTGGGCGGTAAAGTGACGGGCTCCGTTACGGCCAGGACCGATTACCTCATAAACAATGACAGTTTGTCAGGTTCCTCGAAGAATAAAAAAGCAAAGGAGCTTGGAATTCCCATTATATCGGAAGAGGAATTTCTGAATATGACAGAATAGGAGAGAGACTATGCCCATTAAGATACAAAATGATTTGCCCGCGCGCGCGATACTCGAAACGGAAAACATTTTCATCATGGATGAGAACCGCGCTGTTTCTCAGGACATCCGTCCTCTGCAGATCGTGATCCTGAATCTGATGCCCATTAAAGAGGATACGGAGACACAGCTTCTCCGTTCTCTTTCCAATACGCCGATTCAACTGGACATCACATTCCTGCACATGTCCTCCCACGAGTCTACTCATACCTCTGTGAGCCACCTGAACAAGTTTTATGTGACGTTTGATGCCATCCGCGAGCAAAAATTTGACGGCATGATCATCACAGGGGCTCCGGTGGAACAGATGAAATTTGAAGAAGTAGACTATTGGCCGGAGCTTTCGAAGATCATGGAATGGGGAAAGACTCATGTGACCTCTACGGTACATATCTGCTGGGGAGCACAGGCAGGCCTGTATTATCACTATGGGATTCAGAAACACGAGATGAAAAAAAAGCTGTTCGGTGTTTACGATCATAAGGTGCTGGACCGGACGGTCCCGTTGGTGAGAGGATTTGACGATGTGTTCCGCGCGCCTCATTCCAGGTATACTTATGTGCGGAAAGAGGATATCGCTGCCTGCCCGGAGCTTATCATATTGGCAGAATCTGACGAGGCAGGCGTGTTTCTGGTACAGAGCCGTGACGGGCGGCATATCTTTGTCATGGGACATCCCGAATATGACAGGGTCACGCTGGATGGGGAATACCGCCGTGACCGGGGAAAGGGAATGGATACGGCAGTTCCGGTGAATTATTATCCGGAGAATAATCCGGAGGAGAGACCTCTTCTCACATGGAGGATGCATGCCAATGCCCTTTATACCAACTGGATCAATTTTTATGTGTATCAGGTGACGCCGTATATTTTGTAAATATGAGGGAGTCCGCTTTTATATAAATGGCCCGCTGCTTTATGCATGCGGGCCGTTATCTTTTTATTTGGTGTAATGAAGCAAAATGTATTTTGGAAAAGGATGGTTAATATATGGAAGAGTTATTTCTCTTCCGATCGCAAGTGTAATATTGGGCATCGGACATATAGGACTACATCTTGAACATAGAAAAAGTATAGGAATGTAACGATTTTGAAAAAACGAACAGTAATTTATTACTACTTCAAATTTCGCTTACATATGCCAGTTGATCGAGAAGTTATTTAGAGCGAAAAATACAAATTTAAGAAACGTAAAGTCTACATAGAATTTGAGGGGAGGACAATGAAATGGGAAAATTTTAGTGGTATTATTTTCTGAAACCGAAGAACAAATATTTCAACAAACTGTGGAATGGCTGTCTACTAAACTTTATAATACCCCCATTTTTTAAAAATTCTATATATAAAGTTGTTACAAACACTGACATATCCAGTGATTTAGCGATAATTTCCAATTGTTTTTAAATTTGCCGTTGATCAAGGGGATACGAACAGTCCTATAGAGGGCGGAAAATAGGTGAATAGGAAGAATAGGCCCCCGATGATCATAAGAAGCAGATTTAGAGTCAGAGAATACCTTTCCGACCGGCAGTTCAGGGCGCGGCGGTAAAAGATGAGGAACCCGGCCGCTGTGCTTACGAGGAAAACGGCGATATCCAGTATGAGATTGTGGAAGCCCAGGACCCCGCTGTAGGTATAAAAGAGGATCGGTATCAGAAAGGCGCCGGCAAGTATTCCGGAAGGTAGCGCGGAGACTACGCAGGGCCAGGAAGACTTAAGCCTCGGCAGCGCCAGGAGCAGATACAGGAGCATGGGAAAAAATAAAAGCTTCATATGTTCCCAGGTGGATTCATTCACAGGGGAGACAAGCCCCACGAGGAAATTCTCTCCGCTTGCACCATAGGCGAAATGCAGCAGAGAGCCGAAGACAGATACCAGGAGGATGCCGAGAAGCGTGCAGCGAAATAACTTTTTGTGTTCAGTATTCATATTCAGCTCCTTGATTGATTTGAGATAATAGGTTTCACTAAAGTCGGGAGGCGGAATGTTTATGCCTTGTCACATACAGGAAAAATAGGAAGCAGACGACGAACAGAATCCCGGAAACCAGCAGGTCCAGCAGGGCGGGCATTCCTTCATGGATGGGAAGGGATGCGTGAGCCATGGTAATGCCGATGGACAGAAAAACGGCCAGGGTGGGACGGATGAGCTCATAAAAGGGTGAAAATGGCAGCTCGATCTTTTTTCGCAGGAAATTCAGGTGAAACAGGGTGATGGTGAGCTCGCTGCACAGCAGTCCATACAGATAAGCGCGTATCCCAAGCCTGGGAATCAGGAACATGACGAAGCAGAGCCGTATGGTCAGGCCTATGGCCGTATGAAAGAAGGTGGTCTTTGCGTAGCCCAGACCGTTGATGATGCTGTTTAGTGTTCCGGACACGTAGAGGAACGGGCACAGCCACGCCAGGACGGACAGAAAGCTGCCTGCCGTTTCATTGTGAAAGATGACCGGTCCTACCGAAGGGCCGAAATAAAGGAAGATCCCGGCGAACAGGATTCCGATGTATAGGCTGTATCGTATGGATATCGCGGAGGAATAATTGATGCTCTCATACGCCTTCATGGACTGGGCTTCTGCGATATGGGGGAGCAGCATGACCGAAAGAGAATTGGTGATGGCTGTCGGAAACAGGATAAAAGGCAGGGACATCCCGGTCAGGACTCCATACAGGCTCAGGGCGTCGCCGGAGGACAGGCCGAAGCTCCTCAGCCGCCCTGGAATCATGATGGCTTCGGCACTCTGCAGGAAGCTGATGACCAGCCGGTTTGCCGTGAGAGGCAGGACCATCAGGACCAGGTTGCGGAACAAAAGGCCATATGAAGAAGGCTCGGAAACCTTCCCTTGGACAGAGCCTCTTTCCCGTGACTGTTTGGAAGCATGGAAGGAAAAGGCCAGGAGGCTGGAGAGAAGGGCGCCGGCCTCACCGGCCAGATGGCCGACTACCGCGTATGCGGCGGTGATGGTCTTTCCCGATGATTCCGCCATGTAAACGACGGCGATCACAGTCATGATGCGGACACATTGTTCAATCAGCTGTGCGGCCGCAGGGACCTGCGCTTTGCTGCGCCCATAATAATAACCGCAGATACAGGCGTGTACGGCGCTCATGGGGACAGAGAAGGACAGGATACGGAGCAGGTTTTCACAGCGGGGCTCCGACAATACATGGAGAGCCAGAAACGGGGCATACTGATACATGATGGCCGCGGCGGCGAAGGAAAGAGAGAGGGCGAGGATCAGCCCGCAGGCGAGATACCGGCGGCTGTTGCCCTCTCCTTTTTTACCGTGCTCAGCCGCCACAAACCGGGATATGGCCGTCTGGATGGACCCGCAGCAGAGGGAAAAGCAGATGCCGTATATGGGATATACCAGCTGGTAGAGCCCCATGGCCTCTGTACTGATTTTATGTGAAAGAAAAATCCGGTAAAAGAAGCCGGCGACCCGCGCGGCGATTCCGGAGGCGGTCAAGAGCAGGGTACCCAGGATCAGCGGGTTTTTTTGTCTCCTTTTTTTCATGGCAGTACCTCAAATGGCGTTGTTACAGTATATTGTGGGAAATGCTTAAATAGTCCCATGTAAATATTTCCCAGGCGGTCTTGACAAAAATACCGGCCGGTGGTATAGTATCAATTGAAATCATAGTATTTTACTGGGAATTTGGAGGCGCAGGATGAAATTGTCAACGAAGGGCCGGTACGGCCTGCGGGCCATGGTGGACCTGGCTGAGACAAGTGAAGAGGGGCCGGTGTCGATTCAGACGATAGCAAAACGGCAGGATCTGTCCGATAAATATCTGGAGCAGCTTTTGGGACTGCTCAAGAAGGCAGGGCTGGTAAAAAGCGTCCGCGGCATACAAGGCGGTTATCAGATCGTGGGAGATATGGCCCAGATTTCCGTGGGCGATATCCTGCGGGCCTTGGAGGGCGATCTGACTCTGGTAGATTGTGCCGGACTTGAGAAGGACGGCGTGTGCAAGACAGCTAAATTCTGCGTGACAAAATATGTTTGGAAGAAAATTCATGAAAACCTGGAGGATACGGTGGACCACATCACCTTAAAGGAACTTGTGGAGCAAAGTAAATCCATACAGGCAGGGACATGGGAAGAGGAATAATATAAGATAAGGAAAGAAGGGTACAGAGAATGGAACAGTTGATTTATTTAGATAATGCGGCTACTACAAAGGTGAATCCGAAGGTACTGGACGCGATGCTCCCGTATTTTTCTGAGAAATTCGGCAACCCGTCTTCCGTATATGGCTTTGCGTCAGGAAACAAGCAGGTCATCACGGAAGCAAGAGAAAACATTGCGGAGATATTGGGCGCCGATCCCAGCGAAATATATTTTACCGGCGGCGGTTCAGAAGCTGATAACTGGGCGCTGAAGGCTGCGGCGGACGCTTACGGGGAAAAAGGAAAACATATCATCACGACGAAGATCGAGCACCACGCTATTCTCCACACCGGTGAATATCTGGAGAGCAAAGGCTTCGAGGTGACTTATCTGGATGTGGATGAAGACGGTGTGGTGGACATGGAACAGTTAAGGTCCTCCATCAGACCTGACACCATCCTGATTTCTGTGATGTTTGCGAACAATGAGATCGGCACGCTGGAGCCGATCGCGGAGATCGGGCGTCTGGCAAAGGAGAAGGGAATCCTGTTCCATACGGATGCAGTGCAGGCATTCGGCCATGTGCCGATAAAGGTAGATGAAATGGGGATCGACATGCTGAGCGCCAGCGGTCATAAGCTGAACGGGCCGAAGGGCGTCGGTTTCCTGTATATCCGAAAGGGCGTAAAGATTCGTTCCTTTATCCATGGCGGCGCCCAGGAGAGGAAGCGCCGCGCCGGCACGGAGAACGTTCCGGGTATCGTGGGCCTGGGAGCTGCGGCCAGGATCTGCGCCGAAACGATGGAAGAACGGGCCAGGAAAGAATCGGAGCTCAGGGATTACCTGATCGAGCGGGTGATGAAAGAGATTCCTTATACCAGGCTTAACGGGCACCGGACAAAGCGCCTGCCGAACAATGCGAACTTCAGTTTTCAGTTTGTAGAAGGAGAATCTATGCTGATCATGCTCGACATGGCCGGCATCTGCGGCTCCAGTGGTTCTGCGTGTACCTCCGGATCTTTAGATCCTTCCCATGTGCTTTTGGCCATTGGACTGCCCCATGAGATTGCCCACGGCTCTCTGAGACTGACTCTGGGTGACGATACCACAAGAGAGCAGATCGATTATGTGGTGGAAAAGCTGAAGGAGATCGTGGAAAAGCTGCGCTCTATGTCTCCGTTATATGAGGATTTCATAAACGGAGGGAAAGAAGTGAAGGATCCGAAAACGGAAAAGAAATAGATCAGGAGGAATAGAATAATGTACAGCGAGAAAGTAATGGACCATTTTCAGAACCCCAGAAATGTGGGAGAAATAGAGGATGCCAGTGGAATCGGCACCGTAGGCAATGCCAAATGCGGAGATATCATGCGGATCTATCTGGATGTGGATGAAAATCAGGTGATCCAGGATGTGAAGTTTAAAACCTTTGGCTGCGGGGCCGCTGTGGCCACCAGCAGCATGGCTACGGAGATGGTGAAGGGCAAGACAGTCAATGAGGCGCTAAAGGTGACCAACAAAGCGGTCATGGAAGCACTTGACGGACTGCCTCCGGTTAAGGTACACTGTTCTTTGTTGGCAGAGGAAGCGATCCATGCTGCCCTTTGGGATTATGCGGAGAAGAACCACATAAAGATAGAAGGGCTTTCCAAACCGAAATCAGATATCAGTGAACACGAAGAGGAAGAAGATTATTGATTCATGGAAAAAAAGAAAGTCGTAGTAGGCATGTCTGGAGGAGTGGATTCTTCTGTGGCGGCCTGCCTGCTTTTGGAGCAGGGATATGAGGTCATAGGCGTGACCATGCAGATCTGGCAGGATGAGGACCGGACAGTCATCGAGGAAAACGGTGGCTGCTGCGGTCTTTCTGCCGTGGAGGACGCGCGGAAGGTGGCCGGAATTTTGGGAATCCCGTATTATGTGATGAACTTTAAAGATATATTCCGGGAAAAGGTCATGGATTATTTTGTGGATTCTTATGTGCGGGGGAGGACGCCGAATCCGTGCATCGCCTGCAACCGCCATGTGAAATGGGAGGCGCTTCTCAAAAGAAGCCTGGAGATCGGCGCGGACTATATCGCTACGGGCCATTACGCCCGTGTGGAAGCTCTGGACAATGGACGGATGGCCGTCCGGAATTCTGTGACCGCGGCAAAGGACCAGACCTATGCTCTTTATAATCTGACCCAGGAGCAGCTCCGGCATACCCTTATGCCGGTGGGAGCATATGCCAAGGGTGATATACGGAGAATGGCGGAGGAGAGGGGGCTTCCCGTGGCTTCCAAGCCGGACAGCCAGGAAATCTGCTTTGTGCCGGATAACGATTACGCGGGATTTATTGAAAGGAACACCAGGGTCCCTCTCAGAGAGGGAAACTATGTGGACAAAGATGGGAACATCCTGGGACGCCATAAAGGGATCACGCACTATACGATAGGCCAGAGAAAAGGTTTAAATCTGTCCATGGGCCATCCGGTTTTTGTGACGGAGATCCGGCCGGAGACCGACGAGGTGGTCATTGGGGAGGCGGAGGACGTCTTCACCGATGTGGTGTACTGCAGTCAACTGAATTTTATGGCACTGCCTGACGTGGAGGACGGACAGCTTTTCATGGGAAAGATCCGTTATGCCCATAAAGGCGCGCCGTGCAGAGTAAAGAGAGTCGGGAGAGATACGCTGGAATGCAGGTTCTCAGAACCGGTGCGGGCGGTTACACCCGGACAGGCCTTGGTGTTGTATGACGGGGAATATGTGGCCGGCGGCGGTACGATCGTCCCGATGAAAGATAGAGAGTGAGAGCGGCAAAATTCGGAGGTAGCGTGATATGAAAGGATTCAGGGAAGCCAGGAATATGGAAAATGGAAGAGGCAGAAAAAAGCGTGTACCGACAGGAGCGTTGGCAGTCTGCCTGCTTTTGGCGCTCGTACTCGCCGGCTGCGGGGACAGGAAGCCGGCTGCGGGGACAACGGCGGAGCAGTCGGGTGAGACGGCTTCCACAGCTTCACCGAGCACGGAGGAGCCTTCTATGACGGCGCCTGTCACGACGGCGGCCACCACGACGG
The DNA here is from genome assembly GCA_902363445.1 of Lachnospiraceae bacterium. Taxonomy (GTDB): domain Bacteria; phylum Bacillota; class Clostridia; order Lachnospirales; family Lachnospiraceae; genus Lientehia. The sequence goes on along the minus strand of CABJAB010000006.1, from coordinate 4,190 downwards.
CGGCGGCTGCTACGGCGGAGGAGACGGAAACGCTTGCTTTTACCGATGTGGAAGAGACGGTGTACGCGACGGATACGGTGAATGTCCGAAAAGATGCGGATACCGGTGCGGGAGTCGTGGGTAAACTGCGGACCGGCCAGTCTGTCCGCAGGACCGGTTATAATGAAAAATGGAGCCGAGTGGAATATGAGGGACAGATATGCTTTGTGTCTTCGGAGTATCTGACGGCGGAAGAACCTGCTGCCGCGCCTCCGGTTTCCGGACAGGCCGGTACAGGAATTTATCACGGGGGAAGCGGGCCTTTAGTCTGCATTGACCCCGGACACCAGGCCGTGGGGAACAATGAGAAAGAGCCGGTGGGACCGGGAGCATCTGAGATGAAGAAAAAAGTATCCTATGGGACTGCTGGGGCCGCATCCGGCCTGGACGAATCGGAGCTCAATCTTCAGGTTTCCCTGCAGCTTCGGGATGAACTGCTCTCCCGGGGGTACCAGGTATTGATGGTCCGTGAGACTAATGATGTGGACATCAGCAATGCGGAACGCGCGGCTATTGCCAATGAGGCGGGGGCTGAGGCATTTGTGAGGATCCATGCCAACGGCTCAGAGAACACTGGAAAGACAGGCGCCATGACCATCTGTCCGACGCCGGAAAACCCGTATTGCAGCGAGATTTATAGTGCGAGCCGTTCTTTATCCGACTGTATACTGGATTCCATGACGGCATCCACCGGCTCCGGAAACAACGGAGTGTGGGAGACGGATACCATGAGCGGGATCAACTGGTGCCAGGTGCCCGTGACCATTGTGGAGATGGGATATATGAGCAATCCCGATGAAGATCTGGCGATGGCTTCGGCTTCCTATCAGACTAAACTTGTGAACGGGATCGCCAATGGAATCGACGCGTATTTTGGACGGTAACAGTTGACATTCCCTTCCTTTGCAGGTAAAATAGTCTAGTATGATTTGGAGACGTATCGAAGCGGTCATAACGAGCTCGACTCGAAATCGAGTTGTCCTCCGGGGCACGTGGGTTCAAATCCCACCGTCTCCGCGCCTATAAGTGCCGTATTTACGGCACTTTTTCTTTTTCGTGTTGCATTTCGTGTTGCATAGATTTGAAATACTTTTCTACTTTTTTCTGCTGTTTCTTTTTTTCTAGGTCTATTACATTTCGGTATACACTCTTCATGACGTTATCCGTTTTCCATCCACCCCAGTCCATAATATATTGGTCTTTCACTCCGATAGCGTGCAGAATGCTGGCAGAGTAATGGCGAAGATCATGAAAACGGAAGTGAGGGCACCCCGAATATTTGATTGCCCTTCTGAATCGGTTGGAGATTTGTTCAGGAGTAGCGTTTATAATCCTGCCTTCTTTTCTATTCATCAATGTAACGAGAAAATCCGGAACAGGTACGGTACGGTAACTGCTGTCTGTTTTGGGCTGCTTGATATGCCAATTACGGTTGGTATCCATGACCATACTTTTGCTGATCTCAAGCATGTTTTCATGTAAGTCGCTTGATTGTAAAGCACAGATTTCTCCCCGGCGTAGGGTGCAAAAAGCGGAGAGCATTACAGCTATTTCCAATTCTGTTCCAGAAATATGATTCAGGAGCTGCTTAATATCATCATCCGAAGGAGTGTAGAGTTCGGAACGTTTTTTGGCCGGCATCTTTACCTTTAGCCTTATATCGGGTTTATACATTTCTAAAACAGCAGATAGTAGACCATATGCGTTGCGTACAGTTTTTGGACTATGCTTTACGGAATATTCATTCAACCATTTTTGAATGGTAGAATTATTGAGCTGTTTGGTTTGTAGCGTTTCTATAGCGGTGTATGCGTTATTTTGAAGGCTCTTATAGCTACGAATGGTAGAAGGTGAAAGAATATTGCTTTTGGTCGCTATGTAGCCCTCTATGGCTTGTTTAACACTCATTTTATCATATCTATGGCATTCTTTCTCCGCTGCAAAGATGGCTGCCATCAGTTCAGCTTCTTTTTTACCGTCTTTTGTTGGATCATTGGAAGTAAAAGACTCGTAGACTCTCTTCTTTTTTGTTTTGCCATTCACTATGATATATTCATAGTGACTAAAAACCTGGCACCGCCAGGAACCAGATGGAAGCTTTTTTGCTGTTGCCATTATATCATCCTCCTTTTTTGGGTATAAAAATAACAGCCAGCGACTATTGTTTCGCTTGCGATGGCTGCTCGAAGATGATACAATATAGGTGCTAAACTATGGCGTACCATCTTCGGATTGTATGCTTGCCGGTCTCTGGTTGCAGCCAGGGGCCGGTTTTTATTTATTTTTTCATTTTGGCATATCCAACATAAGATAAAATCATTTCGAGAATAACGTAGAAAAAGTATATTGGCATCATTACCATAGCTACGGTGTAAAGGATAGCGCCAACCAACGCAAAAGCTCTTTTTTTGAGAAATAAACCCAGCGCATTGAAAACGACAGCTATGAAGGTACAAACTAAATGAGGGGTTACAAGGGCAGTAGCGATTCCGGCGCCCAATGCTTCGGAAGCGTCTGCTACATTGGAGTTAGCTCCGCCCCAATATTTAAAAGAGTAAATCATATACGCGAGACCAATTATAAAAGAGATAAGTAAGCAAATGCTCATTTTCTTCTTTTCAGTTCTCTTTTCGGGATTTGGAATCGGCCTTGTGTATGAAGCTGGTTCATCATAATAATCAATCGGTTCAACTATTTTCTTTTTTAACCGACATCTGTCGCATACATAATATTCCTCTTCTTTAAATTCTGCGATTCTCATTTCTTCCCCACAATTTTTACATTTCATACTCAGTTCCTCCCATGTTTTTTAATATCCCCATCTCAATAGTATATAATATCGTACTCGGCAGATACTAACGCCGAGGTGAAACTTTATTGAAAATTCAAGTAAAATATAAAATTCGGCAAATTCGCATGGGTCAGCATATAACGCTTGAAGAACTGTCAAAAGCATCTGGACTAGCCATGTCAACAATTAGCGAAATTGAAAGAGGCATCAAAAACCCAACAGTGACTACATTATGTATGATAGCTGAAGCTTTAAACTGTAACCCATGTGATTTATTTAACTATTTTTCATCATAGCGAAATGGATGAAAATCCCTTGATTACATGGATTATACATTGTATGATTGTCTAAAGAGATAGTTTATCGTCAAAAAGAAATAAGAACATTTGTTCGAAAATCCATTGCTTCATAATGTAGTATATGCTAATATAAAAACAAGGGATTTCGAACGTGTTTTTGCAATCAAGGGAGGCGGTACATATGGATTATGAAAAGCTCATAATGAAAATGCTTAAACGTATTAAAACAGAGTATACTATGAAAATTGTTTATCAATTCTTGAAAGGTTTATTGGACTAGGGAAACCTAGTCCTTCTTTATTTTTCCCATTGACGATGCGACTTTCTCTAGCGCTTCCCATCCACGTTCATCTAATTTTGCTAGCATTTCAATATATCGTTTTTTAAAAGTGTCTTGTCTTTCTTTTAAGACTTTTCCAATAAATTCTGCGATATATTCTTCTTTAGATAATAATACAAATATGTCTCCTGTCCCAGTTCGCAGCCATTCTTCATTTACGTTAAATTTTTCGCATATGTCTGAGATTACACGATCAGTGGTCGCTATTCTACCTATTTCAATATTTCCGGCGTTAGAACGAGAAATTTTCAATGATTCAGCAAATTCTTGTTGGGTAAGTTGCAATATATCTTTACGTAAATAACGTATTCTTTCGTGAATTTCCAAATTATCACCTTCTTTCTTAAGTGAGTATAACATAAATAAAAATGCTTGTAAAGCACAAATTAAAAAAATAAAAGCTTGACAAACACATAAAGAGGATGTATAATGTGCTTAACAAGCAAAAGCGAGGTGAAATAGTATGACAGATAAGCAAAAACGGGTTCTTGAAAAGCTTGGAGAAACTATCGAAAAATTGCCAGATAAAAGTATTGATGATCTTCTGTTATTAGGAGAGGGGATGGCAATTATGTTCCAGATAATAGTGGATAAAGAAAAGGAAATTACAAATTCAGAAGAGACAGGATAGGGAGGTGATGAAGAAATGGAAGGGTTCTCTAACGCAATAAAAAATGAAGTTGAATCATTACGCAGCCAGATAAAAATTCTAAAGATATTA
>CABJAB010000005.1:337979-424668 GCA_902363445.1 Lachnospiraceae bacterium | reverse complement strand
TCACACGGCCTTTTATCTGCCGAGTACGGGCACTTTATGACTGCTGCCAGGTGGGTGTTGTCTTTGTAGCGTATTCTATTTCCGTTTGTCATGGCATCACCCCCGGTATGACTTCAATGGACATAAGATCAATCCATATCTTTTTCATTTTTTTGAAAGGAGCCAGGTACCTTTTGCGCGCGCGGCTCCGGCCTCCTTTCTGGCTTATACTCTTCTCAATCTTTTCCTCATGATCTCCCAACGGTCTTTAAACCCTTCTATCCATCTCAAATATTCGGGATCGTACCAGTGGTTGTTTATTGTCTCAATGGTGTGCCCGGTCATCTTCGCCACCTGGTACGGGCTGTATCCTTCATCCCGCAGGCGGTGTATCTCCGCTGCCTGGGCGTCAGTGATCGGCCTGCTCATACGGTCCTCTTTCTTTTCTTCCCGAATACGCAATAGCCGCCCGCCGGCACTTTGTAGTGGCCAACAGTACAGTATTTCTCTTTGTCTGTACATCCTGCAAATCGGTCCACCCAGTTTTCACAGTCCCGGCAGCGTATGATATCCTCCCCGAGATGCTCTGCTATTATCTTCTCGGCCCTTCGCAGCCCCAGTATGTAAGATACCTGCTCTGTGTTGGAAAAGCATTGCCCTGTTGACCATTCTTCCTTTTGTCGTTCCTTCTCTCCCTCGATCTCAGCCAAGATCCGTTCTATCAATTTTTTGCCCCCCGTCTCATCCGCACAAGTTCTCGGTAGGTCATATACTGTACCCGTTTCGATACCGGGTCATATGCACCAAAGAGATGTTTGTATTTCACTGTGACAACCATACTCCGCATGGTATATAGATCATCTCCGTCAATGGTAGGGACCCGTACCTGGAAGGGCACCTTGTCCCCTAACTTTAACTCTTTTGCTGCTATCTGTACCTCTTCCAAGCTGATGGATTCCTTTATCCGCCTTTTTGTGATCGAGGTATCTATGCTGTCTGAATAATCATCCACGGTTTTCTTTGGCATCTTCCTCCCCCTCCCTGTCTGCCAGATCATTGATCTGCATCATCAGTGCATCCGCATCGTAATCCCGCTGGGAACCGTAGCCAGAAAAAGTGTTTTTCTTCCCTGATCTGCTCTTCTCTTTTTCGGTCTGTTCCCATGTTTTCACACATGCCTTCCAGTCCTTCATCTTATTTTTCCCAACCATCCAGCCCTTTGAACTGTAAAAGTTCACGAACGTGTCCGGATTTATCCTGTTCCCACGGCTCACACAATACGCTCTGACCTCTTCAACCGTTGGAGCTACGAATCTTTCTTTTGACTCGTAAGAGTCTTTCTTTTGTATCTGTTTTAGTTTATGTTTATTAATGGGTACACTTTGTGGTACAGCTTGTGGTACACTTTGTGGTTCAACTTGTGGTACAGACTGTGGTACATTTTTACTATCATTTTGTACCACAAGGGATTGGATGTGGTACATGGCGGATAAGTTCCCGCCACGTGGCTGCCAGGTTATGTAGCCATTCTGTGCCAACTGGTTCCTGGCTCTCTTGATCGCCTGGGCGTTTAATCCAGCCCGAAGGCCAAGGACTGATGAGGCTACCGTAAACATATCTGGCCACCCTGCCTTATTCGCTATGGACATCAGCGCATGCCATAAGGCGATCACAGGGGCGGGCTGCGGGTTTAGTTCGAGCCTATCGTAAAACGCTTTCATTTCGGCTATATAGTTCATTCTCTCTCCTGCTCAAGCTCCTTTTCGGCCTGCCATTCCCGGTAAAAACAGATCCAGTCATCCAAGAGGAGCGTGATCTTCCCTCCGTATATCTTCCTGCGGAACGTACTGCACACTCCAACTCGGTATATCTTCTCAAAGTTTTGGATATACATGCTCACTTTCCACGGCTCACGGTCTTTACGGTGCATCACTACTGGGATCTCACTACTTTTGGAATCCCTTCTGGATTGCATCAACGCCGCTTTTAGATTTAATCTCTCACAACGTTTACATTCGATATGAATCCCCGGGAGCCCGACTACATCCGCATCACCATTTGCCCCGGAAAACTGCTGTCCTCTTCGACACGGATATCCGTAATCCCGTAGGATACCGGCGATCTCGCGCTCTCCGCGTTTCCCCTTCTCTCTCTGTGACCTCCCCATATGTCCCTCCTGCTTATTTTTGATGCTTCTATCATCTTCATTCGCTTAAACAAGATGTCCCGCGCCCGGTGCAGCTCACTGGCAAAATACCGCTTCGCCTCATGTGCCTCTTCTTCCAGATACATGCGGGGCCGGTAATACCGTCCTCTGGCGCTTATGATACAATCACCTTTTTTGTTCGCCTGATTGATCAAGTCCCTCAGCCGTCTGTCCGCATATTTATTGCTGGGGCGCGAAACGCCGCCCTCATATCCGTAGGAGATACGTTCAAAATGATCTCGTGCCCTCATCCTGCCTCCTTTCCCTCCGGGTCTCCCCGGAGGTCTTAACCGGCTTACTTTGGTTCCTGTGTGTGACAAAACGTGACAATAGTTATATGACAACATGACCAGACAGGTCATGGAGCCGTCAGATAATTCTTTCCGTACCTCGCAAGGAATCCTTCCCTGCTCCCATACTCTCTTTCCCATGCCTCCTGCGCTATCTCATGCAGGTATCTGGCTGTATCTGCATTCCGGTGGGCCGAAAAGGGGCCGTCCCGGTGGCAGCGGCATCCGCACAGGTAGACAAATAGTCCATCCTCCTCCGATTTCCAGCGGTTGGATGCCCCGAACGCATGATGCTTTTCCAGCGGGTCTCCGTTTCCGTTCCTCTCGCATAAAAAACAGCTATGTTCATCCGTCTGAAGGATGCTTCTTTTCATATGCTGTCATCATCCTCTCGATCTCGTCCGGCGTGATGGTCTCGATCCCGGCCTCTCTGCACTCCGAGACAAGGCCCTCTATCAGCCTGGACATCTCCTTTGTATCATAGGTGCTGGAGCCCCGCATCATGACATAGGTCCGGTATGCCTCTCCTTTTTCCCCGATCTTCACTTCTGATGTCGGCTTGATGTGGTAGGTCTCCGCCTCCAGGTCCTTATCCTCTGCCTCCTCCGTGTCCGGAAGCACCAGATAGATCAGCTTACCGTCTATATCCTCCAGCTGACCGTATCGCCTCAGAAGCTGGTTGTGCATACATGGGTTGGATATGCCCAGCGCATCCGCAAGCTTTGTCACCAGGGTCCAGTAATAAGCGTTCGCGTCAAGGCTGCGCTTCTCTCGGTATCTCTTTACTTCGATCCGCAGCCGGTGTCCCGCGAATGGTCCCATCTCTTTTGCGGCCTTCGCGGGGGCCTCGATCTCAAAGCGGACCGTTGCCCTCCCTGTCATGACATCCTGCGTGATCCCGTCAAATCTCCCCACCACACAGACCACCCCCTATCGGAACGGAAGACCAAAAGTTTCTTCCTCTGGTATCTCATCCGGGATGGCTTCTTTCGGTGCTGGCGGAGGGGTGCCCTTATCCGGCATCTCCTCCAGCTTGTCCATCGCGTCCTTGTATTCTTTCAGCGTCATCTCGTGGATATCAGCCACTCCGTATTTATCCAGCAGGTTCTTTTTTCCTACGCCGGTGCGTTTAAGCTGCAGGTACAAACTGTTCACAATTGCGGACATCAGCTCTTCCTTTTTTTTCTCTTTTGCGTCGTACTTTGTCTTGTCGTTTCCCCAATAGACATCCGCCCCGATACCCAGCTGCTTACAGGCGACCGATATCGCATCGGTAGTCGCCATCTTATAACATTCATCCGACACGTTGATGCCTGCTCTCTCTTTTTTGGCGAACATGCTGCCGCCTGTACCGAAGATCGGCTTTGACCATTCCTCGCCTTGCTTTATGTATAGTAAGATCTCAACAAATGCCGCTGCCTCTTCTCCGCAGCGTTCCATCCACCGGTCCTTGATCTCGTAGTACCATCCGATCCCGCACGGGCCGAACTGTTCTGTCAGCACTTTGATCCGCCACATGGGATTGATATCGGTAAATCCGTTTATCCTGCCGCCCTTGATCTCTTTCTTTGCTTCCTCTGGTACCGTGCGGACTTTATTATATAAGGTCAGATGATCCATCCTGCCCTCCTATCGGATCCGGAGGGATTCCCCCCTCGGTTCCAGATGTGCCCAGGTGATGGACACGCCGTCCTCCAGTGTCTTTCTCACCGCATCCTTGTCCACGACTGGCGGCTGAGGGACCATGTAAGCGTCCGGTACTGCCTCCGGATCGTCGATCACGATCGGCTGTTTCCCTCCGTTCTTCTGGATGCCAAAAGAAAACAACAGGGTCTTAAATTTGATCTTTCCGGTGGATTTCATGGCAAGATACAGCTGACCTTTTAGCCACTTCTCCCTATTTTCAAGGGTTGTCCTTCGGGCTCTCAGGCGATCTTCCTCTTCTTTCAGCGCCCTGGCGTCAGCCGCTGCATGACTTTGGCATATCCGTCCGCTTTTTCCTCTATCTCCCCTTCCAGGCCCTCCAGCGTGTCCAAGAGAGTCTCCTCATCGTAATCCTCGTCATAAAGGCAATCCAGCAAATGATTATATTGTTCCGTTAAGGTATGTAAGGTATCGTTCATCTTGTCCTCCTATCTGCCGGCCGTCCGGCTCCCCGTATAGTTCCATCCGCAAAGCTGCCGCATCCCTGGTCCTTTTCCTGCTCTCTGCTCTGCATTCCTCACAGGTCTCCCCCTCTTCCGGGTCCAGGTAGCAGCCGCATTGATCACATCGGTATTGATACATCTTGACTTTTCCTTTCGTATCCCCCATAATGGGGGTAGGTTATTTTTTTATCGGCCCCTTAGCAGTTGCCGCTGCTGGGGGCTTTTTTTCATTGTTTCCGTCCCTTTCCGGAATGATTCCATTTCCATGCGGCACCTCTTATATTCCTGGCGGTCTATTGCGTGCGCCAGGACCAGCCCCTGTAGAAAACCCTCGGTCATCGCATAAAGATAAGCTATAGTCTCAAGGTCTTTTGCCTTCTGGATATCTTTTTTTGTCCGGAATAACAACTTCCGTACCTGTTCTCTTGCCTGCGCTTCCATCGGTCTCTCACCTCTTTTCTAAGCAATCTCGGCTCCGGCTGAAATCTGTTTTTCTTCTTCTCTCCTTTTTATTTCTTGAAGACATGCTTCTGTGAATCTTTTTTGATATCCTTCTGTAAAGATAATGGATACCTTGATATCTTTGTTTGTTCTTACGGCACCTTTTTCCATGTTTAACACCTCAATAATTTTGCTCTGTACTGCGAAACCATATTAATTCCAAAGGGAATTCAATCTGCGGAAGAAAATACGCTGATTAAAAAAGGTTACACGGCCCTTAAAGAAATACGGTCCTGGTTTTAGTCAATGACAATCCAATCATCTCTTAATAAATCTTCTGCTGATGGTTGCCATCCAGCTTTTGATGGACGGCTTCCGTCAGCTTGCATGATTATTAAGTTTCCAGGCCCATTTGTAGGCTTTATTTTTATTCGGCCAGATAAATCCTTCAATGTTATGTACTTCTCTTTTTTTACTGCCTCATGCACAGCTTCATGAATAAACATTTTATCCGCCTCCTCTTACCTCCTCTATCCAATTAACCGTATCCTATTCAGTTTCAACTGTCCTGGTCAGCTTTTAGTGTTTCCATTTTCTCCCAATTCCCTTATAATTTAAGTACAAGCTTTGAGAACTTAGTGTGCAGAATAGTAGGGATAATAATATCATGGATAAAAAATACCGCCAGATACTTCGTTATATATGCAAACATCCATACATTTCATATAAAGCTTTAAAATACAAATTCAGGAAAACGCACGACCTTGAAGAAATTGTTACCCAACTATCTACATACGGATCACTTTCATTCCGCGTTGCCGGATCCAAGGAGACAGATGACGGTGGCGTAGATTTATGGCTTTCCGATTCCTCCCATCTTGTTTGCACCCATGCCGGCAATGAATATCTCGAAAATAGGCACGAAAACGACATAAAATGGAGAATTGCTACTTTGATAGCACTGTTTGCAGCCATTGGAGCATACCGAGGAGAACTGGCTTGCATACTACAAGTATTAGCGAAATTATTGAGATCGCTAACGGGAAGTTAGGATGCCGATACATAAAAAGCGGCCTTCCTGTTTTGCTATCTGTTACATAGTCAAAGAATCCGTCCCCATAATATTTTTTTGCAATCTCAAGTTCCTTCTTTAATTTTTTTTCACTTACTTTTCTCACTTCTTCTTACCTCCATCTCTCACGTTCCTTTTCTATTAGGCTCCTTCAGTCCTGCTATCGCGAAGGCCAGCAACGGTGTAAAATACGTATTATCTCAAAGTCTCCCAGATTCCTTTTTATCAGGTTCTTCCCATTAACACGATCGTGTCGAGTGGCTTCGTCGGATTTATCTTATGGGCAAAATCCTGGCCGCGGCTCCGGTATGTTGTCATCAGTAACTCTTCCGGAAAACCCATTGCCTGTAACTCTGTCTTTTTCATGACTATTTAAGCATTTTTTACCTCCTTCTGTTGTTTTCTTTTTCTCTCTGCTTTATACTGTACTTATAGTTTTTTAAGGAGCTGAAAAATAAGGAGCATTGGTGTAATGGATAAAACCTCAAAATTAATTCTAAATACCCTTATTGACAAAGGTGGCTGTGAATATGCTATCTATTTTGGCGATGAATTTGATGATTTGGCCGTTTCTCTTAAAATTAGTACAGAAAATCTTCGTGCAAACGTACGTTATCTTCACGATCTTGGATACATTGATTATCAGAAATATTCAAATTCAAATAAGAACGCTGCTTTTGCCTTATCTCACAAGGGCTTGCATTGGAAATATTTTCGCAAGCAAGAAATATTAAAATATCTTGGTGAAAGATGGATTGAATTTTTTGCTTTGCTTGCCTCAATTTTTTCATTGGTTATCTCTATCATCGCAATAATGTCTGGATCATAGTAATAACTCCCGTGACCATTCCGATGGCGCACACTGCAATTTTTAGATGGAAAAGTCTTCTTTCTTGCATCCTCAACTGTTTCCAAACAAATTGCCATGTTGGCAGTTCCTGTCCATTTATGCAGATTGTATTTCTTTGAGCATCCATAACCTCGGAGTTTTTAAAATCTAATTTAATCTTTTTATTTGTTGCGTCCATTTCAAAAAAACTATCCGTACGATTACCATGTTTAAAATTTAATGCATGTATTATATCTGCAGTGTGCATGCAAGTCGTCCCGGTAATCTTCCCATCTTTATAACAGTTTGTTTTTCTGCATCCAGGCTTTTTCCCGTCACAAATATAAAAGATCTTTTCCATCTTGCTAAGTCCGTACTCCTTCCTTACCCTTTTTTTGTTGTTCTTTGGCTTATCTTTATCCTGCTTCCCTTGTTTCTCCCCCATCTGGTACCCGAGGTTTCAAAAAATAATCGGTATTAAGACCTAATACCCCGCAAATCACTGCATACTCTGTGAAAGTAAGTCTTCTATGTCCATTTAGTGCAAGATTAAGTTTAGGAAGTTGTAGCCCGCTCTTCTCGCTTAAATAAGTCTGAGTGATTTTGTGGTCATCAAGATACTTCTTGATTTTTATTCCTACTTCCATATTCTCCCTCCTTCATTTCGATTATTTCGAACTAATTACATGATACTACGGTAATTTCGAAAAGTCAACATTGTTTTTTCGTTTATTTCGAAATTTTATGTTTACAAAATCGAAACTGTATGCTATGCTTTTAACATCGAGGAGGTAGCAATATGACCTTTGGCAACAGGCTGCGTGAAGCACGCAAGTCGAAAAAACTAACTCAGAGACAACTAGCGGAAATGATTCATGCAAAGCACAATTCTATTAGCGATTGGGAAAATAATAAGAACAAACCTGACCCAGATACAATAGAGCTAATATGTGGCGCTCTAAGCATTACTCCCAATTATTTATTGGGCACTTCAGATGAAACATTTTCCCCATCTGAGATAGAAATGATAAATCAATACAGGAGACTCGATAACATAGGGAAGAACCATATAAGTGATGTGCTTCAATGGGAATTCGATAGAATGGCTCAGGTGGATGAATTGAGTTCTACCATTACTGAAATGAAAGATGACACGCCGCTACCTATGCGGATAATTCCATATTATTCGTATGTGCGCGTCGGGGACAATGGAGAGATTGCTTTAGGGCCTTTGCCCCCATCTGGTTATATCGAACTCCCGGGGTTGCAAAAATATAAAGACGTAATTTATGCGATACAGCTTGCCAGCAGTATATCGGAATATGAACGCGGAGACGTCCTTCTAATAGGTCCTTCAGGCTGTATGAGTGACGGAGATGAAGGAATCTTTTTAATCGATGGAAGCGTATTTATACTACAGCTTAATGACGGGAAGTTGATATCGTCTGACCCTGACTGCAAAGTTGTCTGCATGGAAAAAAACGCAAAATGTATGGGAAAAATCACTGGACTGCTTGATGAAGATGACATCCAGGATGAATCATATGTTGTTGATGGCGTAGCTGTTGCAGCACAAAAAGGCATGGATCCAAACGACAAAGAATTAAGAAAGATGACAGAAATGTTAATCAATATAGCAAAAGAAAATAATGAATAAAACAAATATTAAAAAAATGGCTTATGAATTACTGATTAAATCACATTGTACGCGGCTTCCGGTGGAGTCCATCCGGATTGCAAAACAATTACAATATATAATAATGACTTATGATAAACTGATTGAGAGGTTTCCTAGTTTAGATTTTGATTCTTTGATTGATCGTTATGGTAACGCCATAATTTTAAACTTGTTTGGAAATTATCACATATATGTTAATACCCGTAATGGATATTTTGATGCAAACTGGGCAGTCATGCACGAGATTGGCCACGCTTTATTGGGACATGTTAAACGGCACGGACAGATCCGGGGTGAAAGTTATGCTGAAAAACATAGATTTACCCCTTCTGAACTTGCTGCAGATGAATTTGCCAGTATGGCATTGTGTCCAGATATTATACTAGATGCTATGCATTGGACGAATGATACAGAATTTATTAAATTCGCATGTATTGTTCCTGATAACCAGGCATCAGAAAAATCTTATTATTTGAATAAAGAGTACATAAAGGCAAAGCAAAAGAACAACTATTTGCAATTTCAGGCATCTGAGGATCAGCTTCTTAGCCTTTTTTCCGGATATATTAATAAATACGGTAGGCGGGTGGAGATTGCAGAAGAATTTTATATTGATTTTTCTGGACTCAGGAAAATTGGTGCTTAGTGAATGGATACGGCGTAGAAACATTATGATAAAATAGAGGTTCTTATGATGCTGAAGAGGATTTACCAAATTATTGAAAAAGCCGATGAGGGCGATACGGTAAGTAAGATTTATGACATATTTATGATGATAATGATTATTATAAGTATCTTACCTTTATGTTTTATAAATCAGACGCGATCCTTGTTACTTATTGATAAAATCTCTGCATATATTTTCATTGTTGATTACTTTCTAAGGTTTATTACCGTTGATTGTGATAAGCCGAAGCGAAATTTCATAAGTTTTCTTTCCTATCCATTCAGGCCGATGGCACTTGTGGATTTATTATCCATCTTGCCTTCCCTTACAAATTTAAATCATGCTTTTCGTGTTCTTAAAATGTTCAGACTCGTAAGAACTTTCAGAGTATTTAAATTTTTTCGGTACTCAGAAAATATCAGGATAATAACCAATGTTATTAAGAGAAAAAAACAAGCCCTTGTAACCGTCGGCCTACTATCCTTAGCCTATATTTTTGTCTCCGCCTTGATTGTTTTTCAGGTGGAGCCTGAGACTTTCGGATCCTTATTTAAAGCAGTTTATTGGGCAACCGTTTCATTGACCACTGTAGGATACGGCGATTTATATCCTGTATCCGACATCGGTCGCATTATAAGTATGATATCATCATTTTTAGGTATAGCCGTAGTTGCTCTTCCATCCGGCATAATAATTTCAGGATATCAGGAAGAGCTTGAGGAACATACAGAAAAATAAATAAAACCGGCCCCTGCGCCAACAGAGACCGGTCCGATACTATACAGCCCAGAAGGCCGATACAGTACCACATCAACAATGATATTGTATCACATACCTCCTGGCCTGTATAGGCTATTTTTTATACCCAAAAGGAGGTATTTTTATGGTTTTTGCAAATTATACGAGAAAATCTGTCTACTCTGACAAAAGCGACAGTACCAAAAATCAAGCGCGGATGTCCCGTGAGTATGCCGATCTTCACTTCCCTGGTCAGGTGGATTCTTTTCTGATCTATGAAGATGAAGCATACACCGGATCTAATACCAATCGTCCAGATTTAAAACGGCTTATTTCAGACATAAAATCCGGAATTATTGATGTCTTGATTGTATATCAGATTGATCGGCTATCCAGAAACATTCGGGATTTCTCAAATATTTATGATGTCATGGCGGAACATAACGTACAGTTTGTATCTGTCAAAGAAAATATTGATACTTCCACTCCCATAGGCCGGGCAATGATGTTTATTATAGTGGTATTTGCCCAAATGGAACTCGATACAACTTCAAATCGTATCGCTGATAATATGACTGGGCTTGCCAAAAACGGGTGGTGGGTCGGTGGAAATCCTCCCATCAGTTATAAAAGGGTCCAGTGTATTTCTGAAACCGGGAAAAAGCATGTAATCATTGAGCCGATTCCCGAAGAAGCCTCATATATTGAATGGATTTATGATGTTTTTTTAAGTCAAAAGCAATCCTTGCAAAAGCTGGAGACCCAGTTTAAGCGCAATGAGATCTACACCAAAAATGGAAAGTTCTTTTCTGTAAGTCAGCTCCGCCAAATCCTTACAATGCCGTACTGCGTAGAGGCCACGCCTGAGATATACGACTTTTATAAAAATAAGGGCTGTATGATGGATATAAATTCCCCCCGTGAAAAGTGGGACGGTAAATATGGAGTCATGATCTATGGCCGAACAACAGAAAAAAATAAGAAACATCAGCTTAACCCACCTGAGAAGTGGTTAGTCTGCATCGGCCGTCACAAGCCGTACATTAAAGCTGAAAAATGGTTACGTGTACAAGAACAATTTACCCATAATGTATTTGATAAATCAATGAAATACGATGTTCCATTGCTGAAAGGAGTCTTAAGATGTTCTTGTGGACGTTTGATGTCTGTCAGCCGTAAGAAAAAGAATAAGGGGATTTCCTCCTGGTATTATTGCCCTAGACGTGTTCGCCAGGGAATAGAGTATTGCGATCGCTCCCAAATTAAAATTGACCTTCTCGACGAAAAAGTTATAGATATTTTTCGTGATATAGAACACGATCCCAGTCTTATTAACAAATATTTGAATCGACAAGCTAATGGCGTGAAACATATCGATATAAAATCACTTAACCGTCAATATCTAAATATAGAAACAAAAATAAAGCAACTTGCAGAGAATTTGGCAACCGTTCCAGATTCTCCAGCCGTCAAATACATTGTGGCAGAAATGGAACGCCTTGATTCTTCTCTTGCGGATATCAGCCACCAGATTGCAACCGCCCAAGCTGCTGAACGCTTCTCCAAACAGGAAGAACTGGATACCAATAAAAAACAAGAGATAATCCTCAACTTGCTTCATAATTTTGATGGCTTTACACCCTCCGAACGCAACCGTATAGCCCGTTCTGTTATAAAAGATTGTGTTTGGGATGGCAACGAGCTTTTTGTTACCCTTTAGCTCATATTTTTATATTGCGTCCATCTGGACGCATTCTCAAGGCTGTCTTTATCAGATCCCGAATGGTGATTTCTTTCTCTCCTTCTCCGCTGGCTCTTCTGGCCTCCAGCCGGACCAGATTTTTCACGTTTTGAATCTGCAGTTCCGCTGAATCCTCTATGGTGATTATTCGTTCGCCGCTGGGAATCCAGGCGGACAGGGCGTTTAAAAACGTAGTTTTCCCACTTCCCGTGCCTCCTGAGACAAATATGTTTTTTCTGTCCCGTACACTGTCTTTTAAAAAGTCTGCCGCCTCCTGTGTTATCGTCCCGGCCGACACCAAATGATCCAAAGAGAAGCATTTCTTTCCAAATTTCCGAATCGTCACAGCCGGACCGTTGAGCGCGGCGGACCGCAGTACGACATTGACCCGGGATCCGTCCTCCAGTCGGGCATCCACTATGGGATTGGCTTCATTGACGGTCCGGTTGACCCGGGATACAATCTGCTGTATGACGTCTTCCAGCTTTTCCCGGGAAGAAAATTTCTTATCACTTTCCAGCAGCACTCCCTTCCGCTCCAGAAAAATGCTGTCCGCTCCGTTCACCATGATCTCCGTAACGGTCTCGTCCTCCAGAAACTCCTGAAGCACATCCAGACGCCTCAGACTGTTAAACAAGCTCGCACGCAGCGGAATCCTCCGGTCCAGCGGAATTTTATTTCTTCTGCTCGCCACGACGATTTCCTCGTCAATGAACTCCAAAAGACGGCTGTCCTCCACCTGCCCCTCTTTCTCCAGGCGATCCAGCAGAAGTTTACGCAGCTGCTGTTCCATACTCTCTCCCGGAAGGGCTTCCCGACTCTCTTCCTTTAGCTCTGTTTTTCGTCTCCGTTCTGCTGTCTGTTCTGCCTGTAATTCACCCTTCATCCCTCCACCCCCTGGCTGTATCCATATCTGCAAAGCAGTTCCCTGGCATAGCTTCCCATCTGGCCATGAAAAGCTTTTATAAGACTGTATCTCCTGATATCTTCAGACCCAGCCGGTATCCGGCACCGGACCGCATGCTCTCCCATTCCTCTCTCCTGGAGCCATTCCAGAAACATGCTGATCCTCATTTCATCCGCCGGCGTTTCCCGTCCCGGAACAAACAGCCGGCCGCATAGCCTCATCAAATGTTCCTTTCCATAAGCGTGTTCTCCCAAATCCAATACTGCCAGCTCATATCCTCCCCGTTTCGCCAGCTCCAGAAAAAACCCAGGTTCATATGGCATGTTATCCTGGTACAGATCCTCCGGAATCTTGACCGGATAAATATATTCCGCCTGTCCCCACCGGCCGGCAGCGGCCTGGATCCTGGCGCCTGTCAATTCTTTTTGGCTGTAATAATAAAAAAGCTCTGACAGCTCTGCTTCTTCCTGCATTTCCTCTCCAACCAGAAAAGACAAGCTTGAAAATTCATCCAGCGTAAGGAACAGCACCTTTTTCTGCTCCGCCAGAATCCGGCTCATGATCAGTCCCAAAGAAGTCTTTCCACAGCCATGTGCCGGCGAACAGATACCCAAGAAGGAAACCGTATTTCCGTCGCCCCGGTCACCTTCCCCTTCCATGAACACTCCTCCTTCCAATTCCAGGATCCGTTTCCAGATCTGTTCTGCCGATTGGTATTTGTCTATCTGCGGGATGTCTGTTCCATCGTCCGAAAAACCATTTCCGCCTCCTTTCTCCGTCAGTACGGCAAACCACAGGCCCCGGCAGTTCCGGCACAGCTCTGCCGCTTCCTGCCCCACCAGAGCCATATCAAGCCCTTCGCCTGCGAGACAGCTATCAAGTGTCTCTAATCTGGTAAAAATTTTAATCTCCAGCATATCCCCGCAGCGTCTGCGTAAGTAGCTGCCGAGTCTTCTTGCGTACTCCGCTTCTCTGTCGTATATTCCAAATCGCCTGCGGCGCCCGCCCATATTATTCCTCCAGTCTTCTTTGCAGCGTTTTGATTTCCGAATTCTTTCTGCTGCCGGCTCCTCCTTATCTAAATCGTCAGGCAATCATCATCCACAAAATATAGCCCAGCGTAAGAGCGGCTGAAAACGGTATGGTATTTCTTTTATCCGCTTCCTCCGGTTTAAGATAAACGATCCATTGTTTTTTGGAGATACATTGCCTGAACCAGGCCAGAAAATAAGAAAATCTTTGAAATATGATGCGATATCGGACCATATGCAAAAACGCCATGGCTCCTCCTGAGATCAGGCTGCAAAAGAAACATCCGGCAAATGCTGATATTCCCATCCAGGCTCCCATGATACAGCATAGTTTAATGTCTCCCGCCCCTATCACACGAAGTGTCCACAAGGGATGAAGTGTCAAAAACACTGCAGCCGCACGGAACAAATAACACAGGATTCCGGCTTCTGAGCCTGCCCGGGCAGTTATCCTGCCTAAAGAAGGTATTCGGCAAAGAAATGCCTCCGGGGAACAAAAATCAAGCCATGCTGTCCCAGAAAGAAGCATCCCGGTCAGGAACCAGGCCATCAGCCAGAAATTTGGTATACGGCGCTCCATAATATCCGACAGCGCCGCCAGGCCGCAGACTACCAAAAGCAGCCACTTCACCGGCATCCTCCATTCCTTTATTCAATTAATCTACTTGGGATAATCGCCCTGAAAACGGGCTGGTTTGAATTGGTGATTTAGATTATGCATGATAAAAAAAGATTTGTCAAGTATAATTTTCTCCAGAATTTGGCATACTTGGGGATGAGAGGAGAGAGTGCCATGAAAAAACAATCAGCACGCCAAAACCGGTCAGGAGGCGCCCCGGAGAACCCGGCTTTTTCCATATCCCCCGATGAGCTTCGGGAAGATATCCGCCGGACCAAGGATTCCCTGGACTATGCCCTGGATAATTTCAATCATGTGACGGACCCCGTATTAATCGATTATTACAGCTATACCCTGAAAGCCGCCCAGATCCGCTATCAGTTTCTGCTAAAACAGGCAAAGTATCTTGACCTTACTTCCTGCAATTGATAAAATGAAATCATGTCATAAAGAACGGGAGGTAACGTATGTCAGCCTGGTATGACAGCAGTGTCTTTTACCACATGTATCCGCTGGGGATGACCGGCGCGCCAAAAGAAAATAGAGAAGAACAGACTGAGGGGCGTTTTAAACAGCTGGATGCGTGGATTCCCCATATCAAAGAATTGGGTGCTTCGGCCATCTACATCGGCCCTTTATTTGAATCCACTACCCATGGCTATGATACCCGGGACTTCCGCCTGGTGGACAGGCGTCTGGGCGCCAACGAGGACTTCCGGAAATTTGTGAGCCTGTGCCATGAGTCTGGCATCCGTGTGGTAGTGGACGGCGTCTTTAACCATACAGGCCGGGAGTTTTTTGCCTTCCGGGATATCCAAGAAAAGCGAGACGGCTCTCTTTACAGAGACTGGTATAAAAATGTGAACTTCTGGCAGGACAGCCCTCTGGGAGACTCCTTCACTTATGAAGCGTGGCAGGGGCATTATGAACTGGCCGCCCTCAACCTGAGAAATCCCGCGGTGCGGGATTACCTCCTCAGTGCAGTTTCATTCTGGGTACAGGAATTTGATATTGACGGTATCCGTCTGGACTGTGCCAATGTCCTGGATTTTGATTTTATGAATGCGCTTCGGTCCCACTGTGGCCGGCTGAAGCCGGAATTCTGGCTTATGGGAGAAGTTATCCACGGCGACTACAGCCGCTGGGCCAATGAATCCATGCTTCATTCTGTGACCAATTATGAACTCCACAAGGGGCTTTATTCCGGTCATAATGATTATAACTGTTTCGAAATCGCTCATACCATCCGGCGCCAGTCCGAACAGAACGGCGGTATCTACCGGAATATCAATCTGTATACCTTCGTGGACAATCACGATGAAGACCGGATCATGAGCAAGCTCAAAAACAAGAATCACATCACAACTGTTTACACCATGTTATTTACTCTGCCTGGGATCCCCTCCATTTATTACGGCTCGGAATGGGGAATCGAGGGAGCGCGTACTCCATATTGCGACGACATGCTCCGTCCTGCCATATCGCCCGACCAGTTCCCGGAATACCATACCGGGCTGACAGACTACGTCGCAAAGCTGGCCCGCATACACAAAGCCCATCCTGCCTTGTGTACCGGAGCATACAAAGAACTGTTTCTGACGAACCGGCAGTACGCTTTCTGCCGTTCAGCCGAGAATGAGCATATTATCATCGCCGTCAATATCGATGACGGCGCCGCCGATCTGTCTTTCTCCCTTCCCATGGGCGGAAGCCGGGCCATCGATCTGCAGACAGGTGAGAATATGTTGATTGAAAACAATCACCTCAGTCTTCATCTGTCTGGTTGTGAAAGCAAAATATTAGAAATTGTGGGGTAAATTTATGGGGAACACAACAGGGTTTATCACAGAGACCGACTGTTATTTGTTCGGAGAAGGTACTCATTATAATATCTACGAAAAACTCGGAGCACATCCGACGACCCGCCGCGGCAAAAAAGGCGTCTATTTCGCGGTGTGGGCCCCGCATGCCGTTTCCGTGGCCGTATCAGGGGAATTCAACGAATGGGCTCCCGACGAGCATATCATGACTCCCATAGGCTCATCTGGGATCTATGAGCTTTTTACCGCCTCGGCCAAGCCGGGAGATCTTTACAAATATGTCATCACCACACAAACAGGAGAGCTTCTTTACAAGGCCGATCCCTACGCTTTTCAAGCAGAACTCCGCCCCGGTACAGCTTCCCGGATCTGCGGCTGTACAGATTATAAATGGTCCGACAGCCGCTGGATGGAAAAACGGAAAAACAGCCTTCCCACTCTTGGACCACTTTCCATTTACGAGATTCATCTTGGCTCCTGGAAAAGGCGCGGTGAAAGCTTTCTTTCTTACAGAGAGCTGGCCCGGGAGCTGGCAGAATACATAAAGGATATGGGGTACACCCATGTGGAGATCATGGGACTTTTAGAATATCCCTTCGACGGTTCCTGGGGATATCAGGTGACTGGCTATTATGCCCCCACTTCCCGCTACGGGACACCGGAGGACTTTAAATACTTCATCGACTATCTGCACAAAAAAGGCATCGGCGTCATTCTGGACTGGGTACCGGCCCATTTCCCGAAAGATGCCCATGGACTGGCAAACTTCGACGGCGCTCCGCTCTATGAATATTCCGATCCCAGAAAAGGGGAACATCCTGACTGGGGCACGAAAGTCTTCGATTACAGCAGGCATGAAGTATCTAACTTTTTAATCGCAAACACTCTTTATTGGATAGAAAATTTTCATGTGGACGGTCTGCGCGTGGACGCGGTCGCTTCAATGCTCTATCTGGATTACGGTAAGCAAAACGGACAGTGGGTCCCGAATATCCACGGCGGACACGAAAACCTGGAAGCCATTGAATTCTTTAAACATTTGAACAGTATCATGAAACGCCGGAATCCAGGCAGCATGATCATAGCGGAAGAATCCACGGCATGGCCTCAGGTGACGGAGCCGCCGGAATACGGTGGTCTTGGCTTCACATTTAAATGGAATATGGGATGGATGCATGATTTTCTGGAATATATGAAATTGGACCCTTATTTCCGAAAAGACCACCACAGCAAAATGACCTTCGGCATGACCTACGCGTGCAGTGAAAATTTCATCCTGGTGCTCTCCCATGACGAGGTGGTACATCTAAAATGCTCCATGCTGAATAAAATGCCCGGTGAGCTCCCGGATAAATTCGCCAGCCTGAAGGCCGGGTATACATTCATGATTGGTCATCCGGGAAAGAAGCTTCTTTTCATGGGTCAGGAATTCGGACAGCTGAGAGAATGGAACGAGGACAGGGAGCTCGACTGGTTCTTGCTGAACGAGCCGCTCCACCAGGAGCTCAAGGATTATTTCCGTGACCTGCTCCATCTGTATAAAAAATATTCTGCATTTTATGGAGAGGACTACGACTGGAACGGGTTTGAATGGATCAACTGCAATGACGCGGAACGGAGCATTTTCAGCTTTATCCGGAAAAGCCCTTCCGGCCGGAACAACATATTGGTCATCTGCAATTTCACCCCGGTGGCGCGGCCGGAATATCGGGTCGGCGTACCGAAAAAGGGGAAATTCACTCTATTGCTTAACAATGAACACGGTCTGCTCGGAAAAGAACAGCAGACGATTTATACTTCACAAAAAAAACCATGCGACGACAGAGATTATTCTTTCGCGTACCCACTGCCGTCTTATGGGACAGCCATATTTAAATTCTAGAAAATATACCTTAAAGTGCCTTTTAAAATACGATTTTCCGATTTATCAATAGATTAGAAAAGAGGAACAATCCGATTCCATCCAGGCGGCTCGCTGGCAGCCGTAACCAGAATCTTTGCGGCCTCCAGTCGGTCCTTTCCAACTGACATGGATAAATCGATATTTTTCCATGTCAGATTCCAATAAAAACCTGCATGAAATTCGGTTTTTACCTCCCTGCGGCCGGGAAGATTCTGCTAACGTCCTTGCGGCGCTTACCTTACGATGGAATCGGATTGTTCCTCTTGCACTTCTTCCCGCACCGAAATAAGCTCCCATTTGTTTTAAAAGCCATTGGGGCAGTCCACTGCGGCCGCAGCCTTTAGGCGCGCGGGCCGTGTGGATATCCAATCCTTTTCTGGAATCTAAGAAGTGAAATTTGCCCAATACAGTGCGGCAGGCAGGGCGCTGGCAGAAAGATTCCGGGCCGGCCTAAAGGTGAGCGCCGCAGGGCAGAGGCCGGTGTTCCCCATGCGGAGAAAGGCAGAAACGGAAATACCGATTCCGTTTCTGAGCGAGCAGGAGACAGGAAATCATCCAGATTTCCTGCCGACATGTGAGCGGTACTTCCGGAGCGGGGATAAAGCGGCCCCTGCATCGCCAGCGAACCGAAATTGTGACGGTCCGGAACTTCTGCCGATGCTAAGCTGGAGCTTGATTGTTGTTAACTAAAAATGATTCCAGAACGTGTTTTGTATCATACCTAAGGGCCCCCCTTAGTTCATGCCCTCCGAGCAGGCGCACTTCGTGCGGCAAGGTATACCTTTTCACAGAAATTTTCAGCCGCCGCAGAATGGATTTTTCCTTCTGCAGCGGCTGTTCATATCTTCTCTTTATATTCTTCGAAAAATTCCTTCAGATTGGTCATGGCCCGAACAAGAAGCCTGCTCTCCTCAGGATCCATGTCCCGTACAAGAGCTTCGGTCATTTTCTTATGAAATTCCTCGTGATGGCGATATGCCAGCTTTCCTTTGGCTGTCAGCATAATGTACACTACCCGGCGGTCTTGTTCACTTCTCTCTCTTTTTACATACCCTTTTTTCACCAGGCTGTTCATGGAAATCGTGAGCGTACCAGTCGTTACACGAAGCTGCTTGGCGATAGATGACATGTTTTTAGGCGCGCCGATACCAATCGCTTCAATTACATGCATATCGTTGTTGGTAATATCCTTAAACGTATCCGTAATAATCGCCTTCTGCTCAATATCCATGATATCATTGAACAGCTTTACCAATATATGATTAAATGTATCGTAACTGTCCATGACGCCTGCCTCCCTGCATCTCACGGCCGTTTCCTTTTTCTTCTTGTATATTACATTAGTTATATTATACACAATCTCCGGGAAATCACAAGGTCCGGGGATATTTTTGCCGTCTTCCGTTCCATCTCGTGATCACCATGGGAACAAGGCGGGACATCAGCATCAGAAACGGATAAGATGCACCCATGATCACCAGCAGTACCAGAAGCTGGGGAAACGTTAAAAAGACCAGGGAATACAGCTTTCCAAACAAAACCACATTCAGGGTCATGGCGGCGGCCATAGACACCCAAATGGCAAACCTCTTTCCGTCAAAGGGACAGCAGACCTGCGCCAGCACTAAAATACCCACAAACCCCACAGTAATGCCCGCCATGGTATTCATGACCTCTACCGGATATCCCATGATCTTACATGCGACGGAGACTGTAAGCACCGCGCACACATTGGTAAAGCCGCCGGGGAAAGCCTTCGCCAGAACATTATATATAAATTTACCCCTTATCAGCCCTTCGTTCGGCTCCAAAGCCAGGAAGAAGGATGGGATACCGATGGTGAACCCGCTGATCATGGTCAGCTGTATCGGCGTCAGGGGATAGGGGAGCGGGGCAAACAAAAGAACAATCGTTACAAAAAAAGAAAAAATATTCTTTACCAAAAACAAGGCGGCCGCCCGCTCAATGTTGTTGATTACCCTTCTTCCTTCCGCCACCACCTTCGGCATAGACGCAAAGTCCGAATCCAACAGAACCAGATGGGCAGCGTGACAGGCCGCGTCACTGCCGGAAGCCATGGCCACGCCGCAGTCCGCATCCTTCAGGGCGAGCACATCGTTCACTCCGTCCCCGGTCATCGCCACTGTATGCCCGGCCTTCTTCAGCGCTTTGATAAAAGAGCGTTTCTGCTCAGGTGTCACCCGTCCGAATACCGTATAACGTTCTGCTGCGCTTTCTATGGATTCTTCTGTCTCCAGCGTCCTGGCATCAATATAATTTTCCGCGCCCGCTATGGCCACCCTCTGCGCGACTTTAGAAACCGCCTCCGGGTTGTCTCCGGAAATCACCTTAACGGTGACTCCCTGTTCCCGGAAAAAACGAAAGGTCTCCGCTGCATTTTCCCGGATATTATTGGCAATGACAATATACGCGGCCGGCCGGAATGACCCGGTCAGCGATCGGCCTTCCTCCAATTGCCCGCGATACTCTCCCACAAGAATGATCCGTTCTCCCCGGCGGGAATGACGTCCGATACGTCTTGAGAGCTCAGGAAAATTCCCTCTCAGCAGAACCTCCGGGGCTCCCACCACAAAGGTACCCCTTCCCCGAAACGTGACGGCGCTCCATTTCGACGAGGATTGAAATGGAATTTTACGGGAAATCTCCCATGGTATCTGCTTCCCATAATACCGGCGCATGGCCATGGCTGTCTCATTATCGGCTTCCATCTGTGTGTAAAAAGCGTTCAGCATCTCCGTGACATACGCCTGGCTGTAATGCTCCTCATCCAAATAAACCACCTGATGTACCCTCATAGAGGGTTCTGTGATAGTACCGGTCTTATCCACGCACAGCACGTCCACCCTGGCAAGTGTCTCAATACAGCTCATCTCGTGTACCACGGTCCGGTTCTTACCTAGACGCATCACACTGAGCGCCAGCGCCACGCTGGTCAGCAGATACAACCCTTCCGGTATCATACCCACCAATGCCGCTATCACCGCAACCGCCGCCCGAGGAATATCCAGCTCCATGATCCAGTGCTGTTTCCAAAACAGCAAAAGGCCAAGAGGAACCAGGAGTACGGCAATAACATGAAGTATCCGGTCAAGGGAGTCCATCATTTCCGATTTTTTGCCGAATCCCTTCTTCTTCGCTTCCATCGTCAGCCGGGAAACATAAGAATCCTCACCAACATGGGTCAGCCTGGCCCGGCACTTTCCGGAGAGAACAAAGCTGCCGGATTTAAGCGCCGATCTCTTCTGTTTATAAACGGCGTCCGCTTCCCCGGTTATCAGGGCTTCGCTGACCCTGACCTCCCCGTCCAGTACCACCGCGTCCGCCGGTATCTGGCAGCCGGCCTTGAATACTACCACATCATCCCGCACCAATTCATCGGATGCGAGCTCCTTTTCCTTCCCATCCCTGATCACATGAAATCTGGAGGCAGAAAGAAGTGAAAGCTGGTCCACCACCCGTTTGGAACGCAGCTGCTGGATAATGCCGATAACCGCATTGACTACGACCGCAATTAAAAACAGCATCTGCTTATATCGCCTCACCAGAATCAAGCAGACTGCCAGAATCGCAAATATTAAATTAAAAAATGTAAACACATTTCCCGCTATGATCTGCCCGGTAGTTTTAGAGGGTGCTTCCACCGGCAGGTTTTGCAGGCCTGCCCGTTTCCTGTCCTTTACTTGTACATCGGTCAGTCCTCTGTCCGGTTTCGAATATATCACGGGCAGCTTTTGAAAATGTGCTTTTCCCCTGTCCTCATGCCCCATATGGGTTCCTCCCCCAATTCCAATGCCTTATCGATAAATACCTCGCCGTTCAGATGATCGATCTCATGGCAAAAGCACTTCGCCATTTCATCTTCTCCTGTCAGGATGACGGTTTCTCCTCTTTCATTCATAGCCTTTATGATGACCTTTTGCGGCCGTATGGTCCTTCCCACCACTCCCGGAAAGCTGAGACATGCTTCCATACACTCCTGAGTGCCGCTCGTTTCCAGTATTTCCGGATTTACCAGCTTAAGACAATGGCCGTCATAGTCGATGACGATCAGCCATCTATATCCCTCCTGCTTTTTTCCGCCCTGGATTTCCTTTCACTCTCATGAAACAAAAAAACTTCTTCAATGGAACAACCAAATACATGTGAGATATCATAGGCCAGCCAGATCGACGGCTCAAATTTTCCCGTCTCCACCGCGTTAATCGCCTGTCTGGAGACTTTTGTCAGCTTTCCCAGCTGTTCTTGAGTAAGCCCCCTGGCTTCCCGAAGAACTCTGACTCTATTTTTCATATTATTTTTCCTCTACCGAATGCAATCACTTATAACCAGGAAATGCCCTCCGGGCAGGCGTACTTCGTGCGTCGAGGTATAATTTTCTCAATTTTCTTTCGTAATGTATACCTTACTTCATTATAAAGAGCGGCCTTCCTCTTGTCAACCGAACCGAGGCTATTATATATCTAAAGATGAAATGGTACTGTTTTTCCTTGCTGGAGATATTAAATGACAGTATAATATCCCTATAAAATTAAAAGTTGCGGGAGTTAACGTATGGAAATCGTGAAAATCAGGGAACACAATGAAATAGCTGATAAAGCTGCTCTGTGGTTCCATGTTAAATGGAACGTACCTGTAGATGCCTATAAAGAAAGTATGCTGGAATGTTTGAAAAATGAAGACTGTGTTCCACAATGGTATGTCGCGTTGGAGAACTCAGAAATTATTGGTGGTCTTGGCGTTATAGAAAATGATTTTCATAACCGAAAGGATTTGACTCCAAACGTTTGCGCTCTATATGTTGACGATGGATATCGCTGCAAAGGCATAGCGGGGAAATTGTTAAATTACGTGTGTGAAGATATGAGCAGCTTTGGAATAAACACTCTATATTTGATTACCGACCACACATCCTTTTATGAAAGATATGACTGGAATTTTTTGTGTATGGTTCAAGGAGATGAAGAACCAGATATGATAAGAATGTATATTTACAAACAAAGCTTGAGCTGATCGCAGCTGCGGATAAGAAAGGAATTATATTGAAAATTGTTTAACTATGAATGTGTTCTTTTGCAGCTCTTATAATTTTTATTAATTATTAGACAAGATAACTGCAGTTATCACAAACAAAATCATTCTGTATCTTTTTTTTATTATCACCTTCTTTTTCTTAGTGACCCTATTATATTATTGCCTGATGGATGGACATTGATCAACCATAAAGTACGTCTAAACAATTGAACGGCTTCCTTTTCAATCCATAAACAACTGTCTTTGGGTTCAGGTCCTATAGGTCAAAATGAAATAGTCAAGATGCTTGAGGCCCTTTCCGGAGCAGGTGACGCACAGATTCAAGAACATGATGATAAAGAGAAAGAATCCGAATCATTATTGCGTAAGTTTTCATAATAAAACGGTATCAGAGATTTATCTGATACCGTTTTATTCGTCTTCCCGATGCTTATTTCCTCGCCTGCACCATCTGCTTATCAAATTCCGGATTGTAATAGTAATAGTTATTTGAATCCAAATTGTCTTTGATCTGCTCTAGTGCCTCACCGAATCGCTGGAAATGGACAATTTCCCTTGCCCTGAGGAATTTAATGGGTTCCCTGATCTCTGGATCATCAATAATCCTCAGAATATTGTCATACGTCGTCCTGGCTTTCTGCTCCGCCGCCAGATCCTCAAAAAGGTCTGTGATGGCGTCACCCTTTGACTGAAACTCACACGAGTTAAAAGGAATTCCTCCTGCCGCCTGCGGCCAAAGTCCGGAAGTATGGTCGATATAATACGCGTCAAATCCGGCTGTCTTTGCATCTTCCGGCTTCATATCCTTCGTCAGCTGATAGATGATTGCACATATCATTTCCATATGCGCCAGTTCCTCTGTACCGATATCCGTCAAAAGTCCCGCTGTCTTTTTGCATGGCATCGTATACCTTTGGGAAAGATATCTCATAGAGGCCGCCAGTTCCCCGTCCGGGCCGCCGAACTGACTGATGATCAGCTGAGCGGATTTGGGGCAGGTTTTTGTAATCTTTACAGGAAACTGAAGACGTTTTTCATAATTCCACATGGGCCCTTCCTCCTTCCTGACAATCCCAGGGAAGAGGTCCGTCTACCCAGGTAAAATGCGGTTCTTTCTCCGGATGCTCTGTACAAACACAGTCAATGGTCAGAGGATTATAATTTTCTTCAAATTTCTTCAGAAGATTTTTTCTCTCCGCGCTGTATTTACCAAACCATCCAAGAGCTTCCTTATCCGTCGGATGGGTATCCAGATAAAGGGATAGATCATTTAGCATAAAGCTGACCTCGTTTATCTGTTCCAAAGCTTCGCATCTACCTCCCAAGAATCTCACCTCCCTTAAAAAAAGGCAGGTTAAGATTCCGGAACATTGTTCCCTGTTTTAACGCTTCCTTAGGCTCATAAATCTCGCCGAAGGGCTGCATCGGAACGGTTCCCATGGCCAGCACGCAGGTGCATTCCTGCTTAAAGCCATTCATATCAGGCTTTCCATTACAAGTACATTCCATAGCTGATCTCCTTTCACCACGTAATGATGATACGTTCGTTCACAACGTATCATCATTTTTAGTATGCCGCTTTTGCTGTGGTTCAACCGAAAACAAAATGGCTGATGTGGAGAAAGCTGTCAGCTATAAACTGCAAATTTTATTTTTTTAAATTTTCTATTCCTGTGATGTTGTTTCGTCTTCTGCGGCCGTCTCTGTTTCAGTGGCCGTCTCTTCCGACTCCGTTTCCTTCAGCGTATCCAAAGCAGCAGAAAACTTGGACGGCAAAGAAGAAGAGATCAAATAGACCTTGTCTTCACCATTTATCATAGCATAATATCCGTCCGCCGCCTCGTTTTCGTTCCCGATGATGAGCTCCTTTGTTCCCTCCTTTGTCGTGATAGAAATCGTGTTGGACGGCTTATCCAGGCCATATTCCGAAAGCTCCTCGTGATCTTCCAGCGCCTGCATTGCCTGAATTTCCGCCAGCACAGCCACCATAGAGGTTATCGATGTCTGGTTCATGGAGAGTTCCTGGTCTCCGTCATAGCGCCAGGTGTCTCCGTCCTTGGAAAAAGCGAGTGTGTCCTCTCCGTTCACATAAGAAAAGCCAGTAATATCGCCTGCTTCCATCTGATTGACGTAAACCGTCTCTTCTTCTCCGCTGTCCGTCTTATTCAAATCCAGACGCTTTACCACAAAGTAAGCGCCGATACATATGACCAGAAGTATCAGTACGAAAATCAGTCTTTTTCCTTTCATCGTTTTCTCCTCCTATACCAGATAACGCCGCCGGAGGCCACCGCTGCGATGGGAAGAACCGCCACCGTGATGATGCTCCACCAGTTGACGTTTGCGGCTGTCATGGTCAGGTACTCCGTTTCCAGGCTTTTTGCGGGAATAGCCACTGTAGTCTCGTGATCCACAAGGCTGCTCAGGCAATTCATGACCAGCTCATAATTTCCTCCGGAAACGATGCTGTCCATCTGTTCCTCCAGAAGATACCCGGAACCAAAATAAACAATCTTTGTCTCCTCTCCCGTATCTTCTCCGCCTGACTCATCGGCCGAACCGTCTGCCGAATCCTCTGTCGATCCCTCCGACGATCCTTCGGAGCCAGACAGTTTCTCTGTAATCAATACGCCCAGGTCAAAAGGACCGTCAATATCTCCTTTTTCCTTCTCTGTCGTCGTCATGTTGACCGCGTCGACTTTAGCGTAAGCAGAATCAGAGGTCTTCAGCAGACTTGTGATGTCCACCGTATCTCTTTTGGAATCCAATGTTTCAATTCCCTGAGAGATAAATGTGAACACCCTGCGGTTCGCGGAGGTCAAAGAAGAGGTCAGCGCACTGCTCTGGATACTCGGAAGCAGATAAAAAGAGCTCTGAGGATGATAGTAGTTGGAATCTCCTTCTCCTACCATGCTGTCCATGGGGGCCACCCCATAATACTCCAGAATGGAATTGAAGTTGGGGAGAACCTCTCCGGTATAAGTGCTGGTGATAAAAGCCTTGCCGCCTTTCTTTAAGTAGTCGAGGATCATGGCGGTTTCTTCATCGGAAAGGTCCTTCTGCGGAGAATTAATCAAAAGTGCGGCGGCATCCTCAGGAATCGAGGTGCGGGAGACGAGGCTTAAGGACTCTACATCAATATTCTCCTTTTCAACCTGTCCGGTCAATTCTGTGCTCAGTTCTCCTTCACTGTGCCCCTCCAGCACATAGATCTTCGGGACCTCTTCGGAGGTCACGTATGCGACGGCGCTGGTGATCTGCCCCTCTCCATCAAATCCGGAGGTGTACGCCTGATAAGTGGAAGAATCATAAGAAGTCTCATATAAATCAGAGGAAGAGATCACCCGGCTCTTTTCCCCGCATTCAACGATGAGACTTCCGGCTTTCAGAGTATCAGATGTGTAATTCCCTGCAAAGGTGGGATATTTCACCAAATCCTTTTCCACGACCTTAATATGGCCGGAATAGCTTTTGTACTGCTCCAACAGGTTCTCCACCATATTATCTGCGGAGCCGTCGTCTGTCAGCTTATAAATCGTCACATCCTCGGACACGCCCTTCAGCATATCCTTGGACTGATCAGACAGCGTATAATACTGATTGGCCGTCATATCCTTACTGGTGAATCTGGACGGAAGCTCTGCCACAATTAGATTGAGGATGATAATGATGGCGATGACTGCCGCCGCCCACACGAGACTGTAGGAGCCATGCTTGATATTCTTCTTATTCCATTTTATATTCGGTCTTTTCATTTTGGCTCCCTCCTAACTCCACCGGCGCTTCTGGATAGACTGTACAGAAAGACAGCCGCACACAGCGATCACCGATATAAAATACAACACCGACCTCAGATCTAATATCCCATTCAGAAACTTGCTGAAAGGAGAGCCGAAATCAAATATCCCGATGATTTTCTGGATGCCTCCGGCCAGCCAGGAGGATTTGGCGAAATAGCAAACAGTCAAAAGGATGACGGCAAGCAAAAACAGGCCTCCTGAGATCACAGAGCTTTTTGTCATAGTGTATACCAGCAGGCAGATGAGCGCCGCCGCCACGATCAGCGCGATATATGTGGCAAACGAGGTCCCTGATATGAAGCTTCCCAGGGAATTCGCCATATAACACAGAAAGCAGGCTCCAAAGGTAAGAACTGCCGCGAGCACAGGGCTTTCTGTAGTTGAGGACAGAAAAAGGCCCAAGGCCAGATAGGCGCAGCCTGCCAGGAAATACCCAAGAAGCGCTGTATAATCTGTTTTCAGGGGCACTGAGCCGAAAGACGACAGGACCAGAGGATAGCATCCAATGATCACCATGGGAATCAGAAAGATCGTGACCAGAGCCAGGTATTTACCCAATACGATCTTCCCCGGGCTGACCGGAGAAGTCAGAAGAAGCTGGTCCGTTTTCTGCCGGCGCTCCTCTGCCAGCACCTTCATGGTCAGAATAGGAGTCGTGACGAGAAATACAAAGCTGACCCCAGACAGCGTGTAATCCAGATACGGATACCCGTACTGCAGATTATAAAATGTAAAATAAATCCCCACCAAAAGCAGGTTCAATGCTATGAACACATAGCCCAGCATGGAAGTGAGGTAAGATCTGACCTCCCTCTTATAAATCGCCAGCATGGTTTTCCTCCTCCTCTTCTGATTTTTCTGATTCCTCGCTGCCTTCTGTCAGCTCCAGGAACACGTCCTCCAGACTCATGCTGGTAGTCATCATCTCAAGGATCGGCAGATTTCTGTCAGCCATGGCAAAAAATACCTCTTCTCTGACGTCAGCTTCCGGTTCTGCTTCCAGTGATACTTTAAGGACTCCCTCCTGTTCCAATCCTTCACAGCAGAAGGAAGATACCTGGCGGATGCACCCGACGGCGGTCTCCACCTCCTGGGTGCTCCCCTTTACTAAAAGAGACAGCTTCTGTGCTCCTGCCATCGCTTTGCTCAAATTTTCCGGGGTATCGCTGGCTACCAGCTTTCCTTTGGATATGATCATAATGTAATCGCAGACCGCACTGACCTCCGACAGGATATGAGAGCTCAGAATAACGGTGTGATTCTTGCTGAGTGATTTGATGAGCTCCCGTATTTCGATCATCTGCTTCGGATCCAGCCCCACCGTCGGCTCATCCAGGATCAGAATCTCCGGAAACCCGATCAGCGCCTGGGCAAGGCCGACTCTCTGACGGTATCCTTTGGAAAGGTTCTTGATGACACGGCCGCTCACATCTGTGATACCGGTCATTTCCATGACCTCCTGTATCATCTCTTTTCTCTTAGGTCTTTCCACTTGCTTTAACTCTGCCGCAAAATTCAGATACTCCGTTACCGTCATATCGAAATACAGCGGCGGCTGTTCCGGCAGATAGCCGATACATTTTTTTGCCGCCTCCGGCTCTTCCAGGATATCATGCCCATCCACCGTCACAGTCCCTTCCGTAGACGCAATATAACCGGTGATGATATTCATCGTCGTCGATTTGCCTGCGCCGTTTGGCCCGAGAAAACCATAAATCTGGCCCTTCTCAACCGTGAAGTTCAAATTGTCCACCGCCAGATGGCCGCCATACTTCTTCACCAGATTTCTTACCTCAATCAAAGCTGCTCCTCCTTTAGACATTAATCTTTTACCATCGTAAAAAAAATTTGTGCCTATTATGAAACCATTGTGTGAAAGTTCTGTGAACATCTGTATCCGATTCCACTTATTTGTCCAGGATACCAGATTCTCCCATGAGATAAAAAACAGCCAGCTGCGTCCTGTCCCTCAGCTCCAGCTTATCCAGGATCGCGCTCAGATAGTTTCGGACAGTCCCCTCGCTCAAATACATCTCATCGGCGATCTCTTTATTACTCAGCCCTCTGGCGACCAGCCGTATGACTTCCAATTCCCGTTCCCCTATGGCATAAGCAGACAGATCCACATTCTGCTTCTTTTTCATCAGCTCCGGAAGCCTGGTCACGATCTCGCTGCCGAACACGCTCTGGCCGGACATGACCGCTTCGAGGGCCGGGGCGATGGAAGCGATATCCTGTTTGATCAAATATCCCTTTGCGCCGATTCGGAGCGCTTTTACTATATATTCATCATCAGAAAATGTGGTGAGGAACAGTATCCTGGCGCCAGGATGCCGTCTCAGAATCTCCTCCCCGGCATCCAGCCCGTTTCCTCCTCCCATCTGGATGTCCATCAGCAGGATATCCGGCTGATACTGCTCATACAGCTCCACTGCCTCCGGTCCGCTGCCCCCGGTGGCCAATACCTGTATTTCCCCGTCCGCCTGCAGGATCGTCTTCAATGACATGCAGACCAGCTGATCGTCGTCTACGATTATAATGTTCATCTGCTCTTTACCATCCTTTCTGCCCTGCCTCCTGCTAAAGCTTCTCCTTCCGCGCTTCCTGCTGTACAGGTACGGAAATGAACAGCCGGAAGCCATTGTCTCTTTCTATCCGGAATACCCCGCCGAAAGCTTCCACGCGGTCGCGAATATTCTGCAGCCCGATTCCTCCTCTTCCATCCAGCGGCTCCTGTCCGTCTCCGTCTTTCTGCGCGCCGTTGTCCCGGATGATCAGCTGGTACAGCGCGGGATGCTCTACGACTGTCACCTCCGCCTGAGTGGCGTCGC
This sequence comes from Lachnospiraceae bacterium, assembly GCA_902363445.1. Lineage (GTDB taxonomy): Bacteria > Bacillota > Clostridia > Lachnospirales > Lachnospiraceae > Lientehia. The sequence continues at coordinate 394,917 of CABJAB010000005.1, read as the reverse complement.
TGTGCCTGGCAATATTGGAAAGGCCCTCCTTGACAATGGAAACAAAACAGTATTTTAATTCCCTTGGAAGCTCGTCCGCCTTATAAGTGAGCTTCACCGGACAGAACTGATACTCTCCGATCAGCTTCTCCAACTGGAGCCGAAGATCCATCGCCCCCTCATGGAGATCATGTACGCTGCTCCTCACGCTGTCCATGGCGTCCGATAAGGTATTCTTTACCTGCTCCAGCTGATCCTTCAGTTCTTCCTCCTGCTTATGGACCACTAAAAGGGCGCTCACCTGCAAGAGAGACCTGGTCAGCAGGTGCCCCACATTATCATGAATCTCTCTGGCGATCCGGTTCCGTTCATCCAGCGTAGCGAGACGTACCTCATAGTCCTGTTTCTCCATGAGCTCCACATTCTTTTTTTCAAGGTGGAGCGCCTTCTCCCTCGTGGTGTCCTGCATATCGTAGTACGCTTCCATAGCTGTCTCAAAAGATTCTGTCCGTACCTCCAACAGGAACGCGAAAGCACAGAAGGCGGTGACAGACAAAAACCCCGTCAGATCCCGTTCCCCCACAAAAACCAGCAGGGAAAGGACCCAGGGAAATCGGAAATACCATTCCTTCTGTCCCGCGCAGTCATAGACGATCGGCGCCAGAAATGTAAGGAGTCCCGGTCTCCAGATACAGAGAAGGCTGTAGATCAGGCCGCCCGCACCGGCTTTCTTTCCCCTAAAATAGCTGTTCAGAGACGAGATGATCACGGCAGTCAGGAATCCTGCCACCGCGTCCGTATTCGTTTTTCTGAATATCAAAAGCAGAAAAGATACCGCAAATAAAATTAGTTTATCGATCAGCTTCCGCACATTCCCCTCCTTCTCCCTCTGTCTGTCACTTCGGTCACAGCTGACAGAGAATAATTGGTATAAAAGGCGTCAGAAGGAAATCATGTCCTTCCCTCCAAAAACATCATACCCTGTTCCGAAACATTTGTAAACGGCTGTAATGTGACATTTGTCATAAGCGAACCATGACAGAGCTCACTGTCTTTTCCGGTTCTCTTTTTCTATAATAAAGCTAAGATCAAGAAATTCAGAAAGGACATTTATTATGATAGAAGTTAAAAATCTGGTAAAACGATATGGCAGCCTGGTGGCCCTGGATCATTTTAACCTGGAAGTCCGAGACGGAGAAATCTTCGGCCTGCTGGGGCCCAACGGCAGCGGCAAAACCACCGCCATCAACTGTATGCTTTCTCTACTGAAATACGATAAAGGAGAGGTCTCCCTGTTCCAAGAGCCCATGTCTCCGACCAACTATGAGAGTAAACGGAAAATTGGGATCGTCCCCCAGAACGTGGCCGTATTCAACGAACTGACCGTCTATGAAAACATTGATTATTTCTGCGGCCTTTATGTTCCCGAAAAAAGCAAACGCAGGCCTCTCGTGGAAGAAGCCATTGAATTTGCCGGCCTTAAGGAATACCGGAAATTTCTTCCTAAAAAACTGTCCGGCGGCCTTATCCGGCGTCTGAACATCGCCTGCGGCATCGCCCACAAACCCCAGCTGATCTTTTTGGATGAGCCGACCGTAGCTGTGGACCCCCAGAGCAGGAACAACATATTGGAGGGCATCAAAGCGCTTAACGCCGGCGGCGCTACCATCGTTTATACCTCTCACTATATGGAGGAAGTGGAACAGCTCTGTTCCCGGATCATGATCATGGATAAAGGGCGGGAAGTCGCTACCGGAACGAAAGAGGAACTGACCGCCATGATCAACACCGGTGAAAAGCTGACTGTAGAAATCTACAGCCTGCCCCTCCGGGTCCTGGAGCAGATTCGTTCTCTGGAAGACGTGATAAAGGCGGAATATTCCGACAGCCATCTGTCGGCGGAGTGCAAAAGCGGCGGCCACGCCATCATCGATGTTCTGGACCTGCTGCGGCAGAACAATCTGAAATTCGGACAGATTTATTCCGAACCGCCCACGCTGAATGACGTATTCCTGGAAATAACCGGAAAACAGCTGCGGGATTAAAGAAGGAGGTTCTTAATGTTTATCAATATTTTTGGAAAACGAATCCGTACCGCGCTCCGGAACTGGAGCACCCTCATATGGACCTGGATCTTCCCCATAATGCTGGCCACCCTGTTCTTCTTCGCTTTCTCCGCCCTCGACGAGGCGGACCTTCTGACTGTGATTCCAATCGGGATTGTAGACAACCCGGAATACGGAAAGGATACCGCCTTTCGCTCTGCGCTGGGTTCCCTGTCCGCGGATGGAGATGATAAGCTTTTCGAAGTAACCGTATATCCATCTGCGGAGGACGCTGGAAAGGCTCTGGAAAACCAGGATATCGACGGTTATATCACCTTAGAAAACGCTGCCCCGAATCTTACTGTGTCCGGCAGCGGGCTCAACCAGACCATCATTAAAAGCTTTTTAGACCAATACAGCCAGACAAAGCACGCGATCACCGGTATCCTCGCAGAAAATCCGGACGCAGTCTCTGAGATCTCAGAACTTTTTGACAGAGGATCCTTCACCCAGGAAATCTCCCTGACTAAGAACCCGCCTTCCCAGACCGTCAACTATTTTTATGCCCTGCTCGCCATGGTCTGCATGTACGGCGCTTTTCAGGGACATGAAAGTGTGTCTTATCTGCAGGCCAACCTGTCGCCGCTGGGCGCCAGGCGGACTTTATCCCCGGCCAAACGGCTTCCAATGGTAGTCTATGACCTATTGGCTTCCTTCGTCGTCCACGTTCTCTGTCTGATGATGCTGGTCGCCTATATCGTATTGGTTCTCGGAGTGGATTTCGGATCCAATTTATGGATGGTAATCCTCACCTGCGGCCTGGGAAGCCTTTTGGGCATCGCCTTCGGCGCACTCATATCCGCGGCGACAAAGTTCAAAGAAGGCATGAAGGTGGCACTCATCATTACCATCACGATGGTCTGCAGCTACGGCGCCGGCCTGATGGTTTCCGGCATCAATTATACCATCGCCCAGAATCTTCCCGTACTGTCCTGGCTGAACCCCGCGGCCCGAATCGCAGATTCCTTCTATTGTCTGTACTATTATGACGATCTCAGTAAATATTTCCTGAACCTGGGTATCCTGGCCGTCATGACCTTAACCATGTTCATCATCACCGCGTTTTTCCTGAGGAGGCAGCGTTATGAAAGTATTTAAAGCATGTTTGCTGATCATGAAACGGCATAAAGGGCAGATACTCACTTATCTGATTCTTTTCATGGGAATCTTCATAGTCATTTCTGCATTTATGTCCACAAAGATCACGCCGGACTTCTCCGAGACCAAACCGGAGTTCACTATCATCAACCGCGATAAAGAAACGGCATTCACTGAAGGTCTCAGAGGCTTCCTTTCCAATCACGGCACGGAAGTGGTTTTGGACGATAAAAAAGACGTCCTTCAGGACGCCATGTTTTATCATGCTACCGAATATATTCTGATCATCCCGGAAGGCTTTGATGCCTCCCTCGCTTCCGAAACGCCGATCTCACTGGAAATGGCTGCCGTCCCCGGCACCGGTGACAGCTATTACCTGGATAACCTGGTGAATCAATACTGGAGCTTTATAAACACCTATCAAAAGACCGGCTCCCAGATGGATGACGAAGTCCTGGTCTCCAAAGCCCTGGAATCACTTTCCCTGGAGGCCTCGGTAAAGACCATGCGGTTCTCTGCCGGGCAGCCGGTGGATGACGCTTATTACGCCTACAACAGGGTACAGAGCTATATCCTCCTGGTACTGATTCTTCTCTGTGTGAGCTCCGTGACCCTGTCCTTCAAACGGCCCGAACTTCAAATGAGAAACTTATGCGCACCCACCACCGTCCGGGCCAAAAATTTCGGACAGTTCCTTTACTGCGGTGTAGTCAGTTTTTCCGTATGGCTCCTCCTGAGTATTATGGGAATCATCTTGTCCGCCGGCAGACTGGCCGGCACGGACTGGCGGCTGATAGGGCTGATGCTCTTAAACAGCTTCCTCTTTTCCGTGACCTCACTGGCGATTTCCATGCTGGTCAGCCATTTTATCAAAAACTCCAATACCCAGAATGCTTTCGCCAACTTCCTGGGCCTCGCCCTGAGCTTCCTGGGCGGCGCTTTTGTCCCGCTGGAATTTCTAAGTCAGAGCATCCAGGCCTTTTCAAGATTCACCCCGGTATACTGGTATTCAAAGGCTGTCACGGACATCTACAGCCTGACCTCGCTGGACAGCGCTTCCCTTCGTCCGATCTGGCAGGATTTCGGCATAGAACTCGCCTTTGCCGCCGCCATCCTCTGTGTCTCCCTTGCTCTTGGGAAATACAAGAGCAAGGCGGAGAATTCCTTTGGAAGCATCCGGACAGAACTGGATTCCTGATCAGACGGTGAGATCAGAATTTTACGCCTTTGCTCACATTGACGACAAAATCCTGTACGTTAGTCACAATTCCCTTGGCAGACAGACTACCTCTGTCTGCCAATTTATTTACCGCAAACTCAGCGATGTCCACACAGTAGAAATACACCTGGCGAATCGTACCGTCGGGCAGAACCCGGAAGGACGGCGTCATATTCCCCACGGCGATGGAATGCAGAGTGGTAGCCATACAAATCACCGTCGTCGCCTTACGGACACAATCCCTCATGGCATTCTGTCCGTCATACACATTCGCATAGATCTCCGGGAGAGGACCGTCGTCACGGATGGATCCCACCAGAACAAACGGCACATCTTTTTTCACACAGCTGTATATAATGCCGTCCTGAATGTTCTCCCCTTCAATGAATTTGGGAATCGAACCATAATATTTCACCCGGTTTATGGTGTCCAGATGATTGTAGTGTCCCATAGGCCGGCTCTCCTGGGTATAAATATCCTGGCCCAGGGCCGTTTTCAGATAGGCGCCCTCCAGATCATGAGTCGCCAGGGCATTGCCTGCAAGAAGGCTGTGGACATATCCGCCCATGACCAGCTTGGAAAAAGCCGCTCTGGAATCCGCGTCAAAGGCACAGGCCGGCCCCATCACCCACAGAATATTTCCATGCTCTCTCTCATATTCCAAAAGCTCATATAAATGATCATAATCCTTGGAAAACGCAGTCTCTCTGGATCGGCCGAGACGGAACGCGAAAGAATCGTCCAGGCTGCTGCCCCTTTCATTAAAACCATTGGTATATACATATATGCCGTCCTCACAGTTCTCTGTCCTGCCCACAAAGACAAGATCGCCCTGTTTCAGGTTTCTGAACTCGCGGACATAAATCTTTCCATTCTCGTATACCGCAACACAATCCATCCTGCTCTCTTCTGCCAGAAGCCAATTTCCGTTCACCTTGAAATACTCCGGAAAAATGGTGGTGGAATGGTACGCTACAGGCGCAACCTTATCCTTTGGAGCGGGCTCCCATTTCGCATCCGGTGCTTCCGTGAACATCCTCTGGGTAAAATCAGGCGCCGTATACTTAAGCAATTCAAAACTCATGACTCTCCTCCTTATTTTTCTCCTCATTATCAATTCCTGGCATGACCAGCGGAAGCCGACAGTTTCCATCGAAACCGCCAGCTCCATTTATAATTAGCATATCAAAATCCATGATAAAATGCAAAGCCTTTATTTCATGACTTTTTTAAGGGTCCTGATCAGCTCCTCAATGTCAATCGGCTTAGCCAGGTGACCGTTCATCCCGCTTTCAATGGACTTCTTCATGTCCTCATCGAAGGCATTGGCCGTCATGGCGATAATTGGCACCGTACCGGCATCCGGCCGCTCCAGGCGCCGTATAACCCTTGCCGCTTCCAGCCCGTCCATGACCGGCATACGGATATCCATGAGAATCGCATCGTAGTAGCCCTCGTCATGTCCTGAGAACTGCCCGACAGCTATCTTCCCGTTTTCGGCAGTCTCCACCAGGAACCCGTTCATTTCCAGCAGCACCTTGGCAATCTCCATGTTCAGTTCATTGTCTTCGACCAAAAGCAGTCGTTTTCCTTCGCAGCTCACATTGTCTATATTTTCTTTCTCCGGATCTCTGGCTTCTTCCCGCCCGGTCTTCAGGCATATCTTGAAATAGAAATTGCTCCCTTCCCCCGGACGGCTGTTCAGGCTGATATTCCCTCCCATCATCCGGATCAGGCTGCTGCTGATGGCAAGCCCCAGACCGGTCCCGCCATATTCTTTCGTGGTATCATCCCCGGCCTGCTCAAAGGCGTTAAATATCCTCTTGAAATTTTCCCGTTCAATGCCGATTCCAGTATCCTTGACAGAAAAACGGATGCCCGTGCTGTTTCCCCGCACTTCTTCCTGTTCCACCGTCAGAGTCACAGTTCCTCCCTCCGGAGTGAATTTCACCGCGTTCCCCAGAAGGTTCACCAGCACCTGGCTTAAATGAAGAGAATCACCCATCAGCCATTTGTGCGTCAGACTTACGCTGCGCACAAACTGAATCCTTTTGGCCTCCGCCTGCGGTTCAATAAGGCCGGCCACGCTCTCTACCAGCTCCTCCATGTCAAAGGTCCTGATATCCAGCTTCATTTTTCCGCTCTCAATCTTTGACATATCCAGAATATCGTTGATCAGGCTCAGCAAAAACTGGGAAGAACGGTCGATCTTATCGAGACATTCCTCCAGACGTTCCGGCTGCTTCACCTCATGGCGGGCAATGTCCGTCATGCCGATGATCGCGTTCATGGGGGTACGGATCTCATGAGACATGCGGGACAGAAAGTCACTCTTTGCTCTGCTCGCCATATCGTACCGCTCCCGGTTGATATTAGTCTCTATGATCTTCGTGATCTCCTGGAGATCATTCCTGTCCTTTTCTGCCCAAAGAGGCTGGCTTTCCCGGCACACGTACGCAATCGCGCCGATATAATTTCCGCTGTCATACATCGGGACGCAGATACCATTCTTCCCGGACGCCAGGCCGAAGAAGCGGCATTCATCCCTGTTCAGAACATTTTCTTCGCCAAACTCTCTGCTCCCGCCAGAAAGGAAGCCTGTCAGAGCTTCAAATTCCTGCCTGCTGAACCGGCGGACTCCCGTGCTCTGCCGGTCGCCCTGCACGTCATGCCATTGATATTTTACATAGGACGTGCAAAAATCCATATCCACCAGAGTCAGTACAATATCCGACGCGCCGTAGAAGTGTCCCAGTTTCACCAACAAGACCGGGAGAATATTGGAAATATCTCCTCCTTTATCAAAAAAGGTAAAAACAAGAGAAACCATGTTCCTGGCATCTGAATAGGGAAGTGCTGCGATCTCATTGATCTCCCGTCGCTCCTCCTTTATTTCATCTACACTCAGCTCCTCAAATACAGCCATGCCTCTCCGGGCACCGGCTTTTACCGCGGCCAGCGCCCGCCCGGCTTCATACAGGCAATCCTTAAATTCCTCTCCGTCCTTCCTTTTGCTGATTCCGGCGGAAAAGCTTAAAGGGAAACGCCTGCCATCATATATTTCATCTATCCGGGAAGTAAGCTCCTTGAGGAATACCTGTGCAGTTTCCGGCCTTATTTCAGAGAACCATATGAGAATCTCATCTCCCCCCATGCGGAGAGCGGTAATGCGCTTCTGCCCCATCTCATCCCGTTTCTGAACCTCTTTCTTCATCAGAAGGATCTGGCGGCCGGTCTCTTCCAGGACCGCATTCCCAAAGACCATCCCATAACGCTCATTCAGCTCCCGGAAATGATCAAAATCCAGGAGCACAAGGCATCCTTTCTTTCCTTTCTCGAATTCCAGACATATGATGTCCTCGCCGACGCTTCGCTCATAAAGGCCGGTCACACGGTCACGGCGGGCGGACTCCAGGCGCATCAGCTCACGTACCTTTTGTTCGTGGATATTCTTCAGGCTGCCGATGATCTTCGTCTTTTCTCCATTTGCGTCACTGATGACCTTGCCATTTAACTCCATCCACTCATAGTTTACATCCTGTTCAAAGAACCGGCCCCGGAACACCAGAAATACCGACTCCTCCGGATTTTCCAGTATCTGCAGAAATTTCTCCAGATCTTCCCTGTATATCCAGCCGCTGTTCAGCCTCTCCTTCAGGTTTTCCAGGTGGAATTCGGCCTGTCCGCTTTTCGCCTCCATGGCAAAATTCGATACGTCTATGGTATCCTGACGAATGTCATAGGAAAACAGAAGATCCGTGCTGCTCTTCAAAGCGATCAGATACCGTTCCTTTTCCTCCATCAGGCGGTATTCTGCTTCTCTCTGCTTTTCTGTCAAGTCAGAGACCACCTCATACAATTCATCTACCTCGACAATATTGCTCTTTTTAAAGGTCTTCAGCTGGTGCTCAGAGCTTCCCCGAATACATTCCGCCAGACTCCGGATGGGCTTCGTCACAAACCCCACGATGAGGACCGTGCCCACAAACCCGAACACCAGAGAAAGAAGAATCGCCATAGACAGGTTCCTAAGTACGGCGCTGCCGATCCCGAACAGTCCGGCTTCTTCCATGACGCCGGCCAGGACCCATACTCTCTCCGAGAACGGGGCATTGGTATTGTAAAGATGCATTTCCCGCACGGAAGCATACAGCTTTTCATCATCGGACCCAATCGCATACAATCCGTCATATTTTGTGTCCTCCAAGCTGATGCTCTCAGGCTTTTCATCTCCCAAGGATACAATCGTCCCGGTGGAAACCAGAGGAATATAAGAACCGTCCTCTGTCCGTTCCGCCAGCAGGTAGCTGCTGTACTGGCTCAGTTCCGTATATGGCATCAGATCCTGCATATATTTGGTGGAAATATCGATTCCCATGACACCGTACACAGTACCGTCCTCATGGATCAGAGGGACAGAATACGTGATAACCTCGGATCCACCGTTCTTCCAGTCTCCCTCAAGGTAGAAAGGACGGCTCCAATAACAGAGATTTTTATATCCCAGCTGAGGATTATCCCCCGCCTCCATAAACGGTTCATAAAAAAAACTGTCCGCCTCTTTTTCTCCTGCTGCTCCAAAAGCAAAATCTGTCGTCCAGTAGCTGTCTAGCGGCACATTCAATTCGTGTGAGAAGCGGGAACTTCCCCGTTTCATCAGAACATCCGAATAATCTCCGGGATTTGTCATGGGGTCCGCATCGTGAAAGTAAACACCCTGGCATTCCTGGGCGCTCAAACTGTCCCGCCCATTGGCCAGGATAATGAAAGTACCTGTCACAGAATTTTTACGCAGCATATAAAGACAGGAGGAAAGCATCTTTTGCAAAAGCTCTTCCTTCATTTCACTGCTGTTTAGAAACTCAGAAATGGACGCACCCCTGTTGCTAAGGATTTCTCCAAGCCCGCTTTCAATCGTTTCCATTTCTTCGCTCACATTGGACCACTGCTGGATCATATTGTTCTCCAGCAGGATCTGTCTGTTCTCCACTGTCCTGTCCTGAATGCTCACCAGATACTGGTCCAGAAGGGAAGTCGTTCCCCCGAAGATCACTGTCCCTAGGGAGACCACCGCCTGTACCAGCAGGATCACAAGAAGCGGTATGATAAACAGCCTGTAAATTGTACGTTTTTTCATCGCTTTCACCGTTTTCGACCACTCACAAAAAGGAACCCCGTCATTCAGTATCTCACTGCGCCGGTTCCTCCGCCGCAGCGTCAAGTCCGGCCTTCAGCGACTCATACCAGGCGTCAAAGGCTTCCTCCGTGATAAATGGAGCGGCCGCTTCTTCCAGAGTCTTTCCCGCTTCCAGCTCCGCTTTCACTTGTTCCCTGTCCGCAGCGGCTTTGTCCGAAAGATTGTACTCCAGTACCTTTCTCGCGGCGCTTCCGCCGTCAAATGCCTTATTGGTATACATCTTATTTTCAGACACAGTATCGAAACCGATCATCAGAGAATCATATGTTTTGTCCGACACATCAATATTATGCTCACGGATCGTATCGTCCAGCTTCTCTTTATCATAGGCATCCTTCTTGACCGGCATATAACCGCTGCTGCAGCCGAAATCATAGCTGTTCTGTTCCTCGGTAAACCATTTCAGAAATTCCACAGAAGCCTTTTCCTTGGCCTCGTCTGACTTGGTCACCACCATGCCCGCGCCCTGCTGCACTGCATACGGCTCTCCGCCTTCAAACTGAGGCGCCGGCATCACGACATAGTCGATCGGATATGTTTCTCCATTTTCCAGCTCCACCGTGTCGGGGAAATAGGTGGCAGACGTGATGGACCCGGTAAAGGAAATGATCTCCCCGATCTTCACATCGTCCGAACGGAACCGTCCATAAGCGCTGAAATATCCCTTTACAAAGGGAACATAATAATTATCCCAAATCTTTTTCATTACATCCCGGTCTGCATTATAAGTCACCTTGCCATCCTTCACCTGGAAAATCTCTGTTCCCAGCTGCATGGAACCTACAATAAAGTAATTCGCCATAGCGTCTCTTCCATAAAAAGCATGTCCGTCATTGGGCACATCCGGCGTCAGGCTGTCCGTCCAATTGTAATAATCCTCCGCTGTTTTGGTCACACCCTCGATGGTCGAGAGCTGAGACGTATCCGCTCCGGTAGCTTCTGCGAATTTCTCCCAGTCCTCCTTATTCAGCATAAATACTTCGCTGGATTTCGCCACGGGAAAGATATAAAGTTCTTCTCCGGAGCCAATCCGTCCTTCCTCTATGTAAGAGTCCACATAGCTGTCAAACTCATCCTCACCCATATATTTAGAGATATCCGCCAAGCAGCCCATCTTCTGGACGGCATAAGCCGTATCCGCATAGGACGAAAAAATGTTGGGCGCGTCGCCGCTTCCCACCTCTTTATTAAGCGTCGCCAGCACGTTAGTCTCCAGCTGGTTCACATCTCCCTGGCTGTGCCCTTCCACATGAATTCCTTTTTCCTGTCCGACTGTGCGGTTGAATTCCTCCACCAGATTATCGAATGCCGCCTGCTGCACCCCATTGTAATAATGCCATACGGTGATTGCCACAGGGCTGTCCTTGCTCTGCTTACTTTCCTTCGGAGCCGTTCCGCAGCCCGAAAGCCCGAGAAGCATCACTGCCATCCCTGCCGCAGCAGCCCGTATCCACGCCTTTTTCTTTTGTATTCCCTTCATCTTTTCTCCTCACACGGCCTACTCAGCCCATTTTTATTCTTCCTCATAATTGTAGGTGATTTTAAATCAGATGTAAAGGTATATCTACTTTTTCCTTCCTCCCGCAATCTTTGCAAAAGCTACGCCGGCTGCGGTGCTGACCAATGTGGCCAAAATCGCGGGGGCCACGATGGCGGTGGGATTTACAGCACCATACTGCGCCCGGTAAGCAATCATGTTTATGGGTATCAGCTGAAGAGACGAAATGTTTAGAATGAGAAATGTACACATTTCTGTGCTGGCCGTCCCTCTGGGCACCGCTTTCCTCCGTCCGCGGAGTCTTTCCCCCGTCCCTACTGTCCGTCCTCGCTCATTGCCGCCGTCACTTCTGACAGCAGCGCCGTTTCTCCGTTCTTCCTCCAGCTCCTCCAGGCTTTCCATAGCTTTCAGGCCGGCGGGAGTAGCCGCCCATCCAAGCCCCATGACATTTGCCACGATATTTGTCGAAATCTCGTCCCTAGCTTTGTGTCCGGGCGGGATATCGGGGAACATGAATCCCACGAACGGCTTCAAGAGCCTGGTGATCTTCTCAATGATCCCCGCTTCCTTGGCCACCTCCATCATGCCGGTCCAAAAGGCCATTACCCCCGCCATGGTAATGCAGAGGGAGACTGCGTCCTTCGCCCCCGTGAGGATCCCGTCAGTCAGCTCCGCCGGCCTTCCCAAAAGGACTCCCCATACGATGCCAAGAATCAGCATGGCGCCCCATAAATAATTTAGCATGCTCTGTCTTCTCCTGAATCATCTTCTTTTCCACCACCATATGAAAAACGGACGGAAATCATTCCGTCCGTTTCTGTATGAAACGCGGTTTTCATCTCATACCTTGCCGCACGAAGTGCGCCTGCCCGCAGGGCATAAATTAAGGGATGCCCTTGGGTATACCTTTGAATACTTTTAAAACAAATATGTCTTATGGATCAGATGAGACAAGAGGAAATCCGATTCCATCCAGGCGGCTCGCTGGCAGCCGTAACCAGAATTTTTACGGCCTCCCTGCATCCGGAAAAATTCTTCCAACGGCTTTGCAGCGCTCACCTTACGATGGGATCGGATCGTTCCTCTTGCTCTTTCTTCCGCACCGAAATAAGCTCTCATCTGTCGTAAAAGTTATTGGGGCGGCCCGGAACTTCTGCCGATGTCAGACTGGAACAATCGGAATTAACTGAAAATGATTCCAAAAGTATTTTATATCATATGAAAATAGCCAAGGATCCCGGCCTATCATCTCCGAAGCCGGAAGGTCTTTGGCGCATACCGGTAGACCAGAAAAAGCGCCAGCACGATATACACCGCGCAGAAAACGATCACCAGAACGCCAAACAGGAGGACCGGGATTCTCTTTCCCACGAGCACATAGCAGACCAGATAAGTAACGCCGTCCGCAATGCTGTAGAGCATACTTTTCATCTCAATCTCCACATTATAGGGCTGCAGCAGATAATAGAGCACCAGATTATGGACAGAGAAAAATACGCTCATGAAAAGGATGGACACAAACAATATGGCATAGTTCATGTATTGATCTGTACCGCCCGTCAGATACAGTAAGAGCGGCAGTCCAGCGGCCAGGACCAGCGTAGGCGGAAGATTCAGCCAGATCACTGATTTAAGCCGTTCCCTGAACAGGCTCAGAATCACATGAGGCTGCCGGTAAAACCGGTATGTCAGCATACTGTGGTCGCAGTTCATGAACATGGCCTGGGCGACCACCTTTCCCCGGTTAGTCAAATACATCACAAACATAAAATATGGAAGGATGGTCAGCATCAGCCCGTTTACCTGGACGCCGAACTCGGGATTTATCAAGCATACCGCAGCAATCATCCCCCAAAGGAGGAGCAGAATGGCAGCCGTTCTTTTCGAAGACCGGATCAATATCTTTCTATGTCTTTTCATAAAAAGATCGTGAAAATAGGCAAAACCAGATTTTCCGCTCTCCGCTTCTGCTGTTATATCGATTTTCTTCTGATAGCTCCCCTGCATGATCTCTCTTTTATTTTCCGCCGTATAAAAGATCACGGATGTTCCGCTCAGCATCTTCCGGCACATGGCGCCGTATTTCCGGAACCGGAGGACATAGACAAGGCACGCGGTTCCCAGCACGATTCCCGTAAGTCCTGCCGCCCAGACGATTCTTTCATCCAGCGCGTATCCCCAGATCGGCGGGCCGTACGCCGCCGCCAGCAGAAGGGCCATAATAATCCAAGCCGCCGCCGGCAGGTTATTCTCACTTCTTGCCTTTCCATTTTTCTCATAATCCCACAGCACACAGGCGCTGATCACCAGCTTGAAACCCACGATAAAAAATGGATACAAGATACAAAGCGACAGAGACAACCCGGCCTTGGTCCCGAGCCAGATCATAAACGGCATGAATCCCACTATCATCTTGATCAGGAAATACAAATAGTTGGATACCACATATTCCCGGGCATCCATGTTCATAAGGACAATCCCATAATATTTGTCCTTTGTGGGGTTGAAGAGATTCGTATTCGTAAAAGCTCCGATAAAGCTCAAAAACAGCAGAATGTGGGAAAATCCGGCTCCCGTTTCCGCCTTCATGAGTCCGGATATCAGAGAGACCATAAACAAAAGATACAGAAATTTCCCCAGAAATACCGACAGAAGCTCCCACAAGACAGCCACAGCATTGGCAAATACTTTCAGCCCCCGGCTCGCGTACAACCGGTCCGGCAGCAGCTTTTTTATAAGAGGAATCTGCTTCAGAGAATAGATCACGCTGTTCGCCTTATAGGTATTTCTGAGACGGAAGCCTGTCTTAAAGGTACTAATCATTTTCTTCCCCCTTAAGCGCCTGTATGATCTTATCCTTAAAGTCACGGTCGGAAAGGTTTTCTTTTGTGACCGGCTCCAGTACGCCGCCATTCAGAACCGCGATCTCATCACACAGATCCAGGGCAAGCTCCATAATGTGTGTGGAAAAAATAATAATATGGTCCTTTTTAATCTGCCGGAGCAGCTGCTTCATCTCCTCCGCCACCACCACATCAAAGGAGGTGAGGGGCTCATCCAGAAGAAGTACGGCCGGATCCGCGATCAGATTAACAAGCAGCTGCATCTTGTTCTTCATGCCGTGGGAATAATCCTTCAGCAGCCTGTCTCTGTCCTCCTGATCAATATCCATGAAATCAAAATATTCATCCTCTGATCTCACTTCCTGGATCCGTTTCCTGTTGATATCCAGAAAAAACTTAAGAAACTCCCTTCCGGTCAGGAATTCAGGCACCACCGGTGTGGACAGCACATACCCGATATCCTCCGCCGCAGGCTTCCGCGCTACGCTGTCCTCGCCCTCCAGAAAAAATTCTCCGCCATCAATTTCCAAATCTTCATTGATACAGTTAAAAAGTGTCGTCTTGCCTGCTCCGTTCCTTCCAAGCAGCCCATAGATCTTTCCCTTCTCAAAGGAAAAACCGGCCCCGCTCAGGACCTCCTTATTGTCAAACGATTTCTTCAAATCCCGGATAACTAATTTCACTGCTGTTTTATCCTCCTGTCATATGTCGTTCCCCAAATTACGTATCCCTCCCATTATAGCAGATACCATATCCTATGGAAACCCTGACAAGCAAGCTTTATCCTCTTCTTATTATCTGTCCATGATCCATTTCCGCCACAGTGTCACATAATACAGAAATATCTTCTTTATTATGACTGGACAACAAAATCGTTTTACCTTGCCGCTTTAGTTCCAGCAGAAGGGTTCTTATATCTGCAACTCCTTGATTATCAAGACCATTCATAGGCTCGTCCAAAATTAATAAATCCGGATTTTCCATGATGGCTTGTGCAATTCCCAGGCGTTGTTTCATACCCATCGAATATTTACCTACCTTTTTTTTGCTTCTAGCGTCTAAACCCACTTTTTCTATAGCCGAATCAATTTCTTTTTTCCCAATTTTGCCGTTAATCATTGCTAAAAATTCCAAATTTCTATAGGCATTATAGCCTGATAAAAAGCCTGGATTCTCAATAATAATTCCTACATTCGGCAGTATATCCATATCTGTTCCCATACGCTTATCGTCAACCAAGATCTCCCCTTCAGATAAGCGAAGTAATCCACAAATACACTTAAACAAGACCGTCTTTCCGCTCCCGTTCCTGCCTATAATACCATGAATCTTACCCTTTTCAAAATTAATTGATATATGATCTAATGCAGTAAACTCTCTAAACTTTTTTACAGCTCCATGAACTTCAATCTTATCACCCAAATTTTTCACCTACATTCCATTATCAACGAATCCATATCCCTGCGCCTAACGTAAAAAACTCCCATACCTATCAGTAAAAAGAGTAAAACTCCCCAAACACTGTAAATATAACCTAAAGTAGGCAAACGTGATGCATCTCCGAAATTATAAATACTGATATCCATCCAAGAAGGCAACGAAAAATAATATCCTAAATAATTATTTTGCGATAACCGAATAACCAAATAAGGGGTAAATGCAACAATAGTACCTATTACTGGGCCGATATTGCGCTTAAAAAACATATTTAAAATCATTATAAGTAATCCTACTATAAACGTATTCATAGTCAGCGCAAAAAACGATCGGGCAAACGCTTCCCATGGCTGATATGATAAAATTATCCGATAGCTTACATATCCATTTAATGATGAATTAGATTGTGCCAGCGTCCCCAGAATCTTTCCCCATCCGGTAAAAAACCCTACGTAGGGAACCAACAAAAGCAAGACAATGATGCTCACTATACCGGCATATATTACAGACGCGCCAAATAGATACAGTATCTCTCCCGCCAGCCACGAGTTCTTGCCTGAACGCATTACTATATAATTTGTATCATTCTTTACAAACGGAGCATCACAAAAAATCAATACCGCTCCTAGCGTTAACATCATTTGAATAAAGCTGCTTTGAAGAAGATGCGGAAGCACCCAAGGTGCAGACGGAATTTCTTTCATTGCAGCAAATTCTCTAATCGGCTGAACATATCCCCGAAATATTATTATAATCCATATAATCGTCACAAAATTTCTTGGATTATGCCAAGCTTTCCTAAACTCATGGTTACATATCCGAAGACATTTTGAATTTCTATTCATCACGCGCCCCTATTTTCATCATCTTTACAAATACCATCCCTGTTATACCAATTAGTACCGCAAAATAAAAAATTGTTTTTAAATAAGTATCTGCCCAGTTACTATCTTGCACCGTAAACAAAACTCCGCCATTTTCCATGACTTGATACCATCTTAAAATTAGGGGAAGTCCTAACACTGAATTTAGAAAATCTGTAAAATAATAAAAAATAATTGGCATACTCAATACCACAAACACATTATCTGTCAGTACAGAAAACGTCATCGCTACAGAAGCAAGAAAACCATACCCTAAAGCTTCCGATGAAAATTCTAAAATCCAATATATAACTGGCGATTTTTCAATCATTACTACATATCTGGACGTTTCCATGTATTGATTTAATATTTCTGGATCCGACTCTGCTATAGGAAAAAATAACGATAAACCTCCGAAAAATATCATATATCCTAAAAATACACAAAGGAAGCCACCAAGTACAGAAGCAATTATTTTGGACCAGCAATACTTAGTTATATTGGTTTTACTCAAAATATAACCTTTATAGTTATTTTTAATATCTGCACAATGTCCTAACCCTGACGGAATTACGCAAATAACGGTCATTGCCATAAAAAATGCTCCAAGCCCTCTTTTTAAAATTATGTAATATAAGACGTTTCCCTCATAATGATTCGATAATCTCATATAAATATCGTTCCATAAATTTAAAAAGCATAAAAACACTACGCCAAATATTGAGAAGTATAATGATTTTGACACTATTAACCTTTTTATATCAGATTTAAGAATCCTTATAAATTTCTTCATACTCTTATTCCTTATACAGCTCTTCCCCTGTTTCAGCATTTATGTATACCCTATCTACATATCCGCTATTTTCTGAAGTAAACTGCCATGCCGGCACCAAATCAAACTGAAAAATATCCCCCTGAACCGGAATTAGGAAATATATTAAATGTACGTCTTTGAAAATCACCTGAGCATCAGTTATCACCAAATTATACTTTTTCGCAAGGCTATTCAATATCACATCCTTTGGCAACAATTGAACTTTTCTTCCTGTATCCTCGATTACTTCAAACTTCGCTTGAGTATAAACATATTCGATACCAGAAGCCCCATAGCCAACCGTGATTTTACCTCCAGGTATAATCGAATCATCTTTTTTTGTATATCCAAATGTATCCACTGGCATCCCATCAATAATACATGTCATGCGGAAAAGATATGCGTCGTCAGTTTCATCCCAGGAAGCTTTACCCGTATAGTCATTCTCCTTTGCTGCGTCCACATATCCCTCAGCCATAGCTTCCGACTCTACCTCTTCCATTATTTTATGGTCAAGGGTATAGACTTTCTCTACATATGCGTTTTCATAGCCACATTTACGAATAAATTCCTGTACTTGTTTTTCCGCTTCATTTATAGAGCAAAATTCCAATTCCTCATTTTCAGGAAATCCACTTCCAATTTCATTTTCTGAATCAATCGGACCAAACGCTCTCATATATTGCCAATGCCCAGTACAATAATATAAATAATCTGATATAGTTGCTCGTCCTCCATCAGTACCCTGTATTCTATATTCATTATACGGAGATTTCAAAAAATCCACTTCTGAGACTTCCCATTGTTCTTTTCCCTCATTAGGATAAAAATATTTATATATTTGTTCACCATCATAAGGTTTAACTTCCGCTCTATATTCATATATTTCAGAATCTGGATAAAGCATCTCACAATTCAACACGACATTTTCACAAACCGTCTCACTTATTTTGTTTTCGGTATCTTCCTCCGCAGTTGTAACTGTTTCCTCTATTTCTTTATAGTCCGTTTCTTTTTCAATATATTTTTTTTCACCGCAGCTGACTAAAGTTGTCATTATTACTGCAAGCATAACACATATTATCTTTTTTTCCATAACTCCTCCATTACACAGAAAAGACGGTGCGGGCACCCCGTCTCTTTAATAATTACGACTGTTTACTTTAAGGACACCAAGATACACACAGCCTCGCGCTGGGATTTGAACTAAAGTTAAATCCATCTATCTCTCCACGCAGCACATACTCTCCTTGATTCGCCAAGGCTGTGGAAAGATACCTTACTGTTTTTTTACCATATACTTTTGTGGTAAGTAAACCAGTTGCTTCCGGAGTTGAAACATGATTTGTCCGCACCTTGAAATAAGAAGTTGCCCCCTTCTCGTAAGCGTTACTATAATAGGTAACATTACTTAATTTCAGTTTTTGTCGAGGTGTAATATATGCATACATATCACCATCCCCAGGTTTTTCTTCCGAATCACTTGTCTTTTTCTGGGCGTTGGCAGTAAAAAGGAATGGATAATTCCCATTTGGTGACGGAGCGGGTTCATCGCCTGACCATGCCAGCACCGGAACACCTAATACAGCAAACATTAAACATAATAACACCATCATCTTTAAAGCCTTCTTCTTTCTCATTCGTTCCCCACCTTTCATTTTATATCACAAACTCCTGGCCCGCAACAAGAGTTATGTTCTTCTTTAGATCATTAATAAAATTTCTTTACAAATATCATTTATTTGCAAGATATAAACAAAAGTTATTTATTATTATCTATCGACTTAATCTTTAGTTTTTAATATTATAGCAGATTCAACATATATGTGCAAGCAATATTCATCGATATTCTGATCATCCAAAAAAAATCTATTATAAACTAATTTCGTTAACATAATACGCAAATTAAAAGACTTCTCCCAAATGGTCAAAGTCTTTTATATTATTTAAATATAGCTATATTCATCTTCACATTAGATCCGCGATCACTTCCCGGACGGACTCAATCCTCTCGGCCCGGTAGGCATTGGCTCCGCAGAACAGCAGAGCCTCCTGGATCTTTCCTCTGGCCGCGTTCAACAGAGCGTCCGTGATGCAGTACGGCATCTCCTTTGGATTACACTTCTCCAGGCATTGGTGGCATCTGGACGCCGGCTTTCGCTTTTCCTTCACCTCGCGGAGGAACTTATTCAGAATCGCTCTTCCCGGCATGCCTACCGGACTTTTTGTGATGACGATGTCTTCCTTTTTCGCGTCTATATAAGCCTGCTTATAAGCGGCCGGCGCGTCACATTCCCTGGTTGTCACAAACCGGGTTCCCACTTGAACGCCGTCGGCTCCCAGGTCGTCCATGCAGTGTTCCACGTCCATCCCGTCGTATACGCCCCCTGCCACGACAACCGGAATCTTTTTTCCATACTTCATTCCGCATTGTCTGACCTCTTCGGCGATCTTCCGTATTTCTCCGTCATAATCCAGATCCTCAATATGGGACAGTTCCTCCTCCCGGAATCCAAGATGGCCTCCGGCTTTTGGCCCTTCTATGACCACCATGTCCGGCGCCGTCTGATAATGCCGGTCCCACAGCTTGCAAATGACGGCCGCCGCTTTGACCGAGGAAACAATCGGTGCGATCTTCGTACGAAATCCGCGTACCAGCTCCGGAAGCTTTGACGGAAGTCCTGCCCCGGAAATAATGATGTCGGCCCCGGCTTTTACCGCCGCCCGCACATAATCCTCATACCGTTTTGTGGCCACCATGATATTGCAGCCGATGATTCCTCCCGGCGCTATTTCCCTGGCCTTATTAATTTCCTCACCGATACACCTTAGATTTGTCTCGATGGGAGCCTCGTCAAATTCCGGATCCCGAAATCCAATCTGCGCCGTAGAGATGACGCCGATCCCGCCTTCCTTCGCCACGGCGCCTGCCAGCCCGGACAGACTTATCCCGACTCCCATGCCTCCCTGCACCAGCGGGATTTCCGCGGTCAGATCTCCAATAACCAATGGCTCTCTTTTCATATATCTTCCCTCCATTGTCCGGACCCCCAGCAGCATTCCCTGGTTCACATGGCCCGGAAACGTCCATAACGGCAGGCCACGAGTTCTTGCCCGCTCATGGAACCGTACCGGTTCAGGAACTCTTCAAATCCGTTTTCCAGTATTCCGCAGATAATTCCGCAGTTTGCCCTGCCGGCCGGCTCCTCCTCCGGAATTACACGTTCAATGATTCCAAGCTCCATAAGATCGGCCGCTGTGATCTTCATAATGCCGGCCGCCTCATCCGCTCTTTTGCTGTCTTTCCACAAAATAGAAGCGAATCCTTCCGGAGAGAGGATAGAATAAATGGCATTTTCCATCATCCATACCTCGTCGGCCACCGCAAGGCCTAGAGCGCCTCCGCTTCCTCCTTCTCCGATCACTACCGACAGGACCGGCACCTTCAGTCCGGACATTTCAAATAAATTCCGGGCTATGGCTTCGCCCTGTCCCCGTTCCTCTGCTTCCAATCCGCAAAATGCTCCCGGCGTATCCACAAAGCAGAAAACAGGCCGGCCGAATTTCTCCGCCTGTTTCATCAGCCGGAGGGCTTTCCGGTAGCCGTCCGGCGAAGGCATGGAAAAATTCCGCTCAATATTTTCTTTGGTATTTCTGCCCTTTTGCTGTGCGATCACTGTCACCGGACGTCCATGAAACCTCGCGATCCCTCCCACAACAGCCTTATCGTCATGGCAGTATCGGTCTCCATGAAATTCGATGAAGTCGTCAAAAATGCCTTCAATATAATCAATCCCGGTGAGACGTCCCGGTTTTCTGGAGAGCTTCACCTTTTCCCAGGCAGGCAGATTCTGCTGTCTTCCGGAGCTCCGGTCAGCCGTTATCCCGGCTGCCCGCGGCAGATCTTCTTTTTTATCTTGATCTTCCGCACCGTATCTGTTATCCTCATGGAGCATGAGAATCCGGGTGAGCATTTCCCTGGATTCCTCTCTCTTCATAATGGCATCCACAAATCCATGTTCCTTCAGAAACTCTGAACGCTGAAATCCTTCCGGGAGCTTCTGTCCTATGGTCTGCTCGATCACCCGGGGGCCAGCAAAGCCCACCAGCGCTCCTGGCTCAGCCAGGATGATATCTCCCAACATGGCAAAGCTGGCGGTCACGCCTCCCATGGTGGGCTCCGTCAGTACCGAGATGCAGAGAAGTCCTGCGTCGCTGTGCCTTTTCAGCGCGGCAGAGGTCTTAGCCATTTGCATCAGCGACACGATTCCTTCCTGCATCCTGGCTCCGCCGGAGCAGCAAAACAGGATAACAGGAAGCCTTTCCTCTGTGGCGCGCTCCACCAGCCTGGTGATTTTTTCACCTACGTTATGGCCCATGCTCCCCATAATGAACCGGCCGTCCATGACGCCGACTGCCGTTCCATGACCTCCCATGGTCATTTTTCCCGTGATGACCGCCTCATCAAGTCCAGTCTTTTCCTGAAGCTCCGCCACCTTTCTGGGATATCCGGGCAGCTGCAGGGGATTCTTCACCGGAAGCCCCTTATCCCACTCTTCAAAGCTTCCTTCATCCGCCAGCATATCAATCCGGCGGTAGGCGTGTACGCGGAAATATCCTTTACATTTGGGACAAATATAATTGCCTTCGATGACGTCTTCTGTATAAATAGGAGCGCCGCATTTATTGCATTTACGCCACATGCCCTTGGGCACTTCCGGCTGCGCCGTCCCTTTTTTCTCCGGCATTTCAATTTTAATATAAGTATTGGACGGTGTCCTCTTAAATAAATGTTTCCGCATATTCTCTGCCTCTTATTTAAAATAGGTCTCCATAAAACCGGTATCTACAGGACCGGCTTCATAAACAGGATGGGTGAATATTTCATACTGATTCTCCAGATTTGTATCTACCCCTTCTATTACCAGTTCACCCAAAGCGCACTGCATCTTCCTGACTGTATCTTTTCGGTTTCGGTCATGGACAATGAGCTTTAACAGCATGGCGTCATAGTTGGGCGGGATTAGATATCCGTTGTATACCGCGGTATCCACCCGGATGCCGTTTCCTCCCGGCACCAGGATATTCTTGATCTTCCCCGCCATCCGGGCGTTGATCCTGCACTCAATGGAACAGCCGGTCAGGTGAACATCTTCCTGGCGGATGGTCAATGGTTCTCCCGCGGCGATCCGAATCTGTTCTTTGACAAGATCCAGTCCCGTGACTGCCTCTGTCACCGGATGCTCCACCTGTATCCGGGTATTCATCTCTATAAAATAGAAATGGCCATCGCGGTCCAGCAGAAATTCGATGGTGCCGGCATTCACATATCCGGCAGCTTTTGCCGCTTTTACCGCCATTTCTCCCATTTTATTTCTGAGTCCTTCCGATATGGCGGCCGACGGTGATTCCTCGACCAGCTTTTGGTGGTTCCTCTGCACGGAGCAGTCGCGCTCGCCCAGGTGGATCACATGGCCGTGTTCATCGGCCAATATCTGAAATTCGATATGCCTTGGATTCTTTACATACCGCTCCAGATACATCGTATCATCCGAGAACCCTTTTACTGATTCTCTTTGAGCGTTCAGAAAATTAGTCTCAAATTCCTCCTCCCGCTCTACGACCCTCATTCCTTTTCCTCCGCCGCCGGACGCTGCCTTTATCATAATCGGATAACCGATCTCCGCCGCCATCCGGATCCCCGTTTCCGCGTCCCATACCGGTTCCCTGCCTCCCGGCACCACCGGGACTCCCGCGGCGATCATGGTATTCCTCGCCTCTGACTTATTTCCCATTCTGGCTATGACCTGGCTGTCCGGACCGATAAACTTTATGCCGCAAAGCGCGCACAGCTCCGCAAACCGGGCGTTTTCGGATAAAAAGCCAAAGCCGGGATGGATGGCGTCGGCTCCCAGAGATACGGCCGCCGACAAAATCCTCTCCATATTCAGATAGCTTTCCGAGGATTTGGCCGGACCGATACAGATGGCCTCATCCGCCAGCAAAGTATGGAGCGCCTCGCTGTCGGCCTCTGAATATACGGCTACCGTGTGGATTCCCATCTCCCGGCAGGCCCGGATGATCCGCACCGCGATTTCTCCTCTATTGGCAATCAAAACCTTGTTAAACATGCTGCTCCTCCATTTCAGGCTCCCTTGTGTCAGCCCACCATAAAGGTCAGCTCCGCCGTCACCGCTGTCTGTCCGTCCACCGTTGCCGTCGCTTTTCCGACACCCAGGGGACCTTTTCTCTTGATCAGCTCACATTCCAGCTTCAGCTTATCTCCAGGCTGCACCTTTTTTTTAAATCTGGCATTATTAATGGCCCCGAAATACGCCACCTTCCCCTTATTTTCTTCCAGGCTCAATATCGCCACAGCCCCTACCTGTGCAAGAGCCTCGACAATCAGGACTCCCGGCATCACCGGCTCCTGCGGAAAATGTCCTTTGAAAAAATCCTCGTGATAGGTCACGCACTTATAGCCCGACGCCCTGACGCCGGGCTCCAGCTCCTCGATACAGTCCACCAGCAAAAAAGGATGCCTGTGAGGAATAATCGCCTCAATTTCTTTTATACCTAACATTTCCTGTGCTCCTTTCCCCTGTCCTCCGGCGTCCTTCCCCCGCAAAATTCCAAACGCCGTATTGTCCAGATCAGCGAATGCGGAACAACGGCTGGCCGTATTCCACCACCTGCTCATTTTCGATCAGCACCGCCTCCACGACTCCGTCATATTCGCATTCAATCTCATTCATGAGCTTCATGGCCTCGATGATGCCCAATACCTGGCCTTTTTTCACCGTATCCCCTGCCTTTACGAAAGGCTCCGCATCCTCAGACGGCGCGGCATAAAAAATACCGACCAGCGGGGATTTTACAATCTGATCGGACTGAAACCCTTCATCCTGCCGCGTTTCCTCCTGGGCTAGAACCCCGGAAGCCAGGCCGGCTGAAAAACCCGCCGCCTCAGAAACCGCATTGGAGACTGCCGGCATGGACACCGGGCCGGCCGCCTTCCTGCCCTCCACGCAGTTCCTTCCGGCAGTAAGCGAGATCTTTGTTTCGCCTTCTTCCAGCTCAAAGCTGGTCAGGCTGGACGCCGACACCGTTTCTATTAATTTTATTATCTGTCCGAATTCCATAACATTCCCTCCTGTCCCGGCACTTATTTTTAGTTCCTGTATTTTTTCACCAGGACGGTGGCGTTGTGACCGCCAAAGCCCAGAGAATTACTCATGGCATATTCCACGTCCATATGAATCCCGCCGCCGATGGTATAGTCCAGATCGCAGTCCTCATCCGGCACCTTGAATCCCACCGTGGGATGGATATACCCTTCTTCGATAGACTTCACACATGTGATAAATTCCACGCCTCCGGCTGCTCCCAGAAGATGGCCCGTCATGGATTTAGTGGAGCTTATCTTCACCGCCGCCGCCGCTTTTCCCATGACCAGCTTTATGGCTCTTGTCTCAAACAGATCATTATGGTGGGTTCCAGTGCCGTGGGCATTGATATAGCTTATCTGGTCCGGAGAGACGCCTCCGTCTTTCATCGCTTCCTCCATTGCCCTGGCCGCGCCGGCGCCGTCCTCTGCCGGAGAGGTAATATGATAAGCGTCACAGGTGGATCCATATCCTGCCACCTCGGCATAGATATGGGCATTTCTGGAAAGGGCGTGGCCAAGCTCTTCCAGGATCACCACTCCGGCCCCTTCTCCCATGACAAAGCCTCCTCGCTCTTTATCAAAAGGAATAGAGGCTCTGTAGGGGTCTTCTGCAGTACTGAGAGCCGTGAGGGCCGCAAAACCAGCGATTCCCAGAGGCGTGATGGAACTCTCGCTCCCTCCCGCAGCCATTATGTCCGCTTCCCCATACTGAATGGAACGATAAGCTTCCCCGATGGAATGAGTACCGGTGGCGCAGGCCGTCACCACGTTGATGTTCTTTCCCTTAAGACCGAACTGGATCCCCACATTTCCGGCCGCCATATTGCATATCATGAGCGGCACCATCAGCGGACTGATCCTCCCAGGTCCTTTTTCAAGAAGCCTTGTATGCTCCCGCTCCATGGCCTGAAGGCTTCCGATCCCTGAGCCGATGCTGACTCCCAGACGATACGGGTCTTCCTTATCCGTATGGATTCCTGCATCCTTGAGCGCTTCTCCTGTGGCCGCCACCGCGTACTGGCTGAAAAGCTCCATACGTTTCGCCGCCTTGAAATCCATGTGCTCTTTTCCCACAAATCCTTTAACCTCTGCTGCCAGCTTCACTTTATAGTCTGTGGTATCGAACCTGGTAATCTCACCGATTCCCACTTTATTTTCTTTGATGTTCTTCCAGAATTCCTCTGCGGTATTCCCGATGGGAGTGACTGCGCCCAGTCCGGTCACTACTACTCTCCTGCTCATGGGTTCTCCTTTCCTGCCTGTGCTTCTCTGATCTACATAGCCATGCCGCCGTCTACCCGGAGCACCTGGCCCGTGATATATCCCGCCCGGTCGGACGCCAAAAACGCCACAGCGTCCGCGATATCCGCGGGGGTCCCAAAATGGCCCAGCGGAATCTGAGCCTCTGCCTTTTTTCTGACTTCTTCCGATAGAACTCTGGTCATCTCCGTATCCACAAACCCGGGGGCCACCGCATTCACCGTGATCCCTCTGGACGCCAGCTCCCTGGCCGCAGATTTCGTCAGGCCGATGACTCCCGCCTTGGAAGCGCAGTAATTGGCCTGGCCCGGATTTCCCAAAACACCGGAGACGGAAGAAATATTGACGATCCGTCCGCTTTTCTGTTTCAGCATCTGCCGGGATACGTGGCGGATACAGTTGAAAGTGCCTTTAAGGTTTATATCCAGCACCGCGTCAAAATCCTCTTCGCTCATCTTCATGAGCAGTCCATCTCTGGTGATGCCGGCATTGTTCACCAGAATATCGATTCTGCCGTACTTTTTTATCACTTCGCTGAGGAATACACCCGCGGCTTCAAAGTCAGCTACGTTACAGCGCATCGCCTCGGCGCAGCCTCCGGCCTCTCGGATCTCCTCTGCCGTTTCTTCCGCTCTTTCGGCGGAGCCATTATAATTTATGATAACAGCCGCGCCGGCTCCTGCGAGGATCAGGGCAATCTCTCTCCCGATTCCTCTGGATGCCCCGGTCACTACTGCAATTTTCCTTTCTGGCATTTCAATTCCTCCCAAGCACTGTTTCCAGCTTATCAAGATCTCCCCAGACCTCTACATTATAGACCGCCGCATCCCGGCGTATCTTTTTAATGAAAGAACTGAGTGTCTTTCCCGGCCCAATCTCCACAAATGTATCCACTCCGGATGAGAGCATAGTTTCCACGCTCTGCTGCCATTTTACCGGTGAAAATACCTGTCTTTTCAGAAGATTCTTTACGTTCTCTGTTCCCGTCACATATTCCGCCGTTACATTGGATACATAAGGGATTTCATGCTCCATAAGGTTCACCGGCGTCAGCGCCTCATAAAGCTTTTCACCGGCGTCCCTGAGAAGTGACGAATGAAAAGGCCCGCTGACGTTCAGTTTCACCGTCCGTCTCGCCCCGGCCTCCTGTAAAGCGGCGCACGCCCTCTCCACCGCTTCTGTCTTCCCGGAGATCACGGTCTGTCCGGGACAGTTATAATTGGCAATCTGTACTTCTTCCATATTCTCCAGGATATGTTCGATATCTTCCGCTTTCATGGCCAGAACCGCCGCCATGGCCCCCTGCCCGGCGGGTACTGCCTCTTGCATGAGGATTCCCCTCCGGCGCACAATCCTGATGGCATCCTCGCCGCTCATGACACCCGCCGCCGCCATGGCACAATATTCTCCAAGGCTTAAGCCCGCCGTCACATCCGGTCCCCGCAGGCCGCGGTCCTTCATCGCCTCCAGCATAGACAAGCTCGTCGTCACCATAGCCGCCTGTGTATATTCTGTGATATCCAATCTTTCATTCTGTTCAAAGCAAAGCGCCTTCATATCCAGGGAGAGGATATCTCCCGCCCGTTCAAACACTTTCGCCGCGGCCGGGCTATTTTCATAGAAATCTTTTCCCATCCCGGCTTTCTGAGCGCCCTGTCCGGGAAACACGTATGCTATCTTACCCATGTATTACTTCTCCTGAACAGAGCCTCCGTCTGCGTCATCAGCTCCTCTATAATTTCCCGGCATGACTGTTCTTTGTGGATCAGCCCCGCAATCTGGCCTGCCATTACGCTTCCTTCCGACACATCCCCATCCATGACGGCTTTTCTCAGCCCTCCCAGGGTCAAATATTCCAGCTCTTCAAAGGTCGCGCCACTGTTTTCCAGCTTTATGTACTCTCTTGTCATTTTATTGCGGATCGCACGGACCGGATGTCCTGTGCTTCTTCCTGTCACCACACTGTCGATATCTTTAGAAGATAGAATCTTCTTTTTGTAATTGTCATGAACGATGGATTCGTGAGACACTACGAAACGTGTTCCAATCTGTACCGCCTCAGCGCCCAGCATAAACATGGCCGCCATCCCTCTGCCGTCGCCCACGCCGCCGGCGCCGATGACAGGAATCGAAACCGCGTCCGTAATCTGAGGAACCAGCGCCATAGTCGTCAGCTCACCGATATGACCCCCGGATTCGCATCCCTCCGCCACCACGGCATCGACGCCGCAGCGCTCCATCCTCTTTGCCAGCGCTACAGATGCCACTACGGGTATTACCTTTACCCCGGCTTCCTTCCACATCTCCAGATATTTCTCAGGATTCCCGGCGCCGGTGGTGACCACCTTGACCCCTTCTTCCACGATTATCCGCGCCACGGCATCCGCGTGGGGACTGAGCAGCATGATATTCACGCCAAACGGCTTCTTTGTCTGTTTCTTGGCTTTGCGGATTTCTCCCTGTACCCATTCCGCGGGGGCGCTGGCAGCGCCGATCAGGCCCAGACCGCCGGCCTCCGATACGCCGGCCGCCAGATTATGTTCTGCCACCCAGGCCATACCGCCCTGGATGACCGGATGTTCAATCCCTAAAAGCTCTGTAATTCTCGTCTTCATGAGCATCTGTCCCTTTCCTGTTTTCCTTCCCGTTTAAAACTTTTGCAGGCTTTATGCATCCACGCCTTTTGCTTTTAAATATTCCATGACCGCGCCCACAGTGGTAAGGCTTTCCAGGTCCTCTGAAGGAATCTCCACACCGTATTCCTCTTCCAGGGACATGACCAGTTCAAACAGATCCAGGGAATCTGCCCCCAGATCATCCTTAAAAGACGTAGCTTCTGTGATCTCTTCTGCCTCTGCGTTCAGCTGCTGTGCGATAATCTCTTTCATTTTTTCCAACATGACTATGTTCTCCTTCATATCTGACATTTTTACTTTATCTATATACAAGCCGGAGACGGCTCTGCCGCCCGCGCTTATACTCGTTACCAGACGACCAGCGTCGCTCCCCAAGTGAGTCCTGCCCCGAATCCTGATATTACCAGCTTATCACCCTGCTTCAGGAGCCCTTTTCTGTTTATCTCATCCAGCAGCACCGGGATGCTGGCTCCTGATGTATTCCCATACTGAGCCAGGTTCATGGGAAATTTAGCGGTATCCTGCTTCATTCTTTTCGCCACAGATGCAATAATCCTTTCATTTGCCTGATGGAGAATAAAATATTTTACGTCATCCGGGGATACTCCCGCTTTTTTCAGCACCTCTTCTATGGATCTTGGCACCGTCTTCACAGCAAAGCGAAAGACCTCCTGTCCGTTCATGGTCATGAACCCAGAAGTCTTTTTTTCTTCCACAAAGGGACTGCAAAGCTCTGTAGAGCGGCAGGCAAGGCATTCTCCCCGGCTTCCGTCGGATCCCATGATAAAATCCCCAACTCCCCGGTTCCATGGAGCCTGCTCATCTGCTGCACTGGAAAGTACCGCGGCCCCCGCACCGTCTCCAAACAGAATACATGTGCTTCTGTCACTCCAATCCACTGTTTTAGAAAGAGTATCCGCACCGACGACCAGAGCAGTCCTGTATGCACCGGACTCCAGATAGACCTTAGCGGTATTCAGAGAAAACAAAAACCCGGAACAAGCGGCGCTCAGGTCAAAACAAACGGCTTTTTCCGCTCCCAGGGCAGCCTGTACCTCACAGGCTGTATTGGGAAACAGGCAGTCGCCGGTGGAAGTCCCCACAATGATCAGTTCCAGCTCCTCCGACGGCAGCCCGGCATTTTCCATGGCATTTTTGGCCGCCTGGACCGCCATGTCTGTTGTACCCGTCTCTGTTATCCTGCGCGAACGGATTCCCGTCCGCTCTGCGATCCAGGCGTCGCTGGTATCCACCATCTCTGCCAAATCATCATTTGTTATTATTCTGTCCGGAACGTAGCTTCCGGTGCCGATAATCCTAGCCGCCATAATGTTTTTATGTCCTTATTATTTGAATATCAAACTATTTTACTACAAAAGTATATGGGATGGTCCGGGATTTGTCAAGCAGATTTTAATTTTCTATAATCCGAATTCCTTTTTAAGAGTGTCGGTCATGACATCCAGCGGCGCCTCTTCTCCTGTCCAAAGAGTAAAATTAAGGGCTCCCTGATTTACCAGCATCCCCAGTCCGTTGACCGTATGAGCCCCTCTTTTCGCCGCTTCCTGTAAAAACAGCGTATTCGGATCATTAAATACCACGTCGCTGACCACCATGGACGGCGTTATCGTATCATAATCCACATCCGGTTTTTTGTCCACGTCAGGATAAAGACCGATACAGGTGGCGTTGATCAGGATATCCGTATCCGGTCCCACCCTATAGGAATCGTCCCAGGACACGTATTGGGAATCCGCAGAAGTCTTTTCCGCGATCAGATCCGCCAGGTCCTGTCCTCTTTCCCGGCTGCGGTTCACGACGGTGATCCTCTTTGCTCCTGCGAGCGCGCACTCTACACCGATCGCCTTCGCAGCGCCTCCTGCTCCCAAAATGACCACATTCTTTCCATCCACCGATACTTCTTCATTTTTCAGGGAAATCAGAAAACCTTTCCCATCCGTGTTCTCTCCCCACAGCTTCCCATCCTTATTCACCACCATATTCACGGCTCCGATGATGCGGGCGGCTTCGGAAAGCTCATCCAGGTATTCCAACACCTTCACCTTATGGGGAATCGTCAGGTTGATCCCTTTCATCTGAAAAGCTTTCACCCCGTTCATGGCCGCTTCAAGGTCCTCTTTTTCCACCTTCACTGTCAGATATCGGAAATTCAGGCCCTTCGCCGCAAAGGCTGCCTCCTCCATCACCCCCGTCGGATTCTCGTCAATGGGATTTCCAAATGCTCCTACCAATTCCGCACGATAATTTTTACTCATATTGATTACCTCCTGTCTTTCTTTATTATAGCACGGGGATAAGCTGCTATCCAGCATGAAACGCCTGCGCGCCTGAATCCCCTTGACTGACCATCGGTGGAAGCTTATAATTTCATATATACCTTTAGGAGGGATTATCTATGTGTGCATTTCAGGCTGTCTTCTGTGATATTGACGGCACTCTGCTCAACAGCAGCCATCAGATCACGCCTGATACGAAAGAAAAGATCCGGACGCTTCACGGAAATAGAATTCCTTTTGTGCTGGTATCCGCCAGGATGCCCGCCGCCATTTATCCGATTCAGGAGGAACTGGGCATTCATGCCCCCATCATAAGCTACGGAGGCGCTCTGATCTTAGATAAGGACAGAAACGCGCTCAGCAGCACCGGCCTCTCTCTGTCTCTGGCGGCAGAGATTGAAAAACATGTCCCTCTGGACACGGATTCCTATTGTTTCTGCGCTTATTCCTACGACAAGTGGATCACCAGAGACAGCCTTCATCCCATCATCCGCCGGGAAGAAGAAGTCACCCAGGTCGCCTCTATGACCGGCACTATGGAGACCCTTCTCAATCCGGAGGACCCAGTTCATAAGCTCATGTGCTTTGGACCTTCCGGTCTTCTCGACCAGATTGCCGGCCATCTGAAAGCAGAATTTCCTCAATGCACCATTTACAAATCTTTCCATACTCTTTTGGAAATCATGGACGGACGAGCTTCCAAATCGAGGGCCGTCCACGCCCTTTGTAAAAAGCTGGGGATTTCTCCACAAAACGCCGCCGCATTTGGGGACAACTATAATGATGTGGATATGCTCCAGTCAGTGGGATGCGGAATCGCCATGGGCAATGCTCCAGAGGAAGTAAAACGGATGGCGTCCGGCGTGACCGGCGACCACGACCATGAAGGACTGCTGCAGGCCATTAATCATATGTTTCCATAATTTAAAAACGAATTGAGATTCTTTTTCTTTTGGAAACGGTTACATGTTTAAAGGGAATATGATAGAATTGTATATATAATTGAAACGACTAACAGGAGGAAAAAGTAATTGTCCGATGAAATAGTGATTGTGCCGGCGGTAATGCGGGCTTTAAATGTAATAGAGGCATTATTTTCCGGTACGGCGCCGAAGTCTCTCAGCGATCTTTCCAAGGAACTGGATATCCCTACGGCTTCCTTGTTCCGCATCATGAAAAACCTGGCCAGACGGGAATATGTGACGGTATTAGAAGGGAACCCGGTCCGTTATACCATAGGGCACAAGCCCTTCCAGCTGGTGACCGAATACCGGAGCCGCCTCGACCAGAAGGATGTCATCAAACCGGTGATGCAGGAGCTCACCGCCAAGACAAACCAGACCGCCCAATACGCCGTATTTCAAAACGGGCAGTTTATCTATATTGAACAGGTACTTTCTACGGCAGAGCTGAATATCATCGCTCAGCTCTATATGCCCCTTGAAGTCAACGCCAGCGCCGGTGCAAAGGTCATTTTGGCCAACCAGCCGGAGGAGCTGATCAATCAATATTTGTCGGGAATCCTGCTTCACAAAAGAACCGTTCATACCATTGACGAAACGGAAGCCTTTAAAAGGGAACTGGAATTAACAAAGAAACGCGGTTTTGGAATGGACGATGAAGAGTTTACCATTGGGATTGGATGTATGGCAGTACCTGTTTTTGACGGTGACGGCCAGTGCACCGCAGCCATTGGCGTAACAGGATATATCGAAGAATATCGGAATAAAGAAAACTTTGAGTACATAAAAAAATGCCTGCTGGAATCCGCAGGCGAGATAAAAGGAAAACTGTCCATATAAATATACCAAAGGGCATCCCTTAATACATGCCCTCCAGGCGGGCGCACTTCGTGCGACAAGGTATACCTTTGAATACCTTTCAAACATGTTTTCTTTGTTTGATTTACAAAACAAGAGGAAATCCGATTCCATCCAGGCGGCTCGCTGACAGCCGTAACCAGCATCTTTACGGCCTCCAGTCGGTCCTTTCCAACTGACATGGATAAATCGATATTTTTCCATGTCAGATTCCAATAAAAACCTGCATGATATTCGGTTTTTACCTTCCTGCGGCCGGGAAGATCCTGCTAACGCCCTGACGGCGCTCGCCTTACGATGGAATTGGATCGTTCCTCTTGCTCTTCTTCCCGCACCGAAATAAGCTCCCATTTGTTTTAAAAGCATTGGTGCGGTCCACCGCAGCCCGCTGCCGTAAGGCGCGCGGGCCGTGTGGGAATCTGATTCTTTTTTGGAATCAATGGAACGGAGATCATCCAGAACAGCGCAGCAGGCAGGACACCGGCAGAATGATTCCGGACCGGCCTAAAGGCGAGCGCCGCAGGGCAGCGGCCGGTGTTCCCCAAGTGGAGGGAGGCAGAAACGGAAATACCGATTCCGTTTCTGAGCGAACAGGAGACAGGAAATCATAAAGAACTCCTGTCGACATGTGAGCGGTACTGCTGGAGCGGGGATAAAGCAGCCCCTGCATCGCCAGCGAACCGAAATCGTGACGGTCCGGAACTTCTGCCAGTGTTAAACTGGAGTTTTATTGGAACTATTTAAAAATGATTCCAAAAGTATCTTATATCATACCTAATAGAAACGGCCCGCGTGCATAAAGCAGCGGGCCGTGCTCGTTCCAATGATAATTATGTATAGAATCAGCTTTCTACGACTTCTAAGATCTCCATGGGGCATGCTTTGGCGCAGATGCCGCAGGCGATACATTTCGTAGGCGCGGAAGCTTCTGCCGGCATGACCATTACGCCGAAGGGACATGCTTCCACGCACTTTCCGCAGCCGACGCAGAGCTTTTTGTCAATCATATAAACTCCTTTGGCATTCTGTTTGATAGCGCCCTGCTCACACGCTTTGGCACATTTCCCGCACTGGATACAGACCATAGGCTTAATGGCGCCTTTCTTTTCAGTAATCTGGATGCAGGACTTATCCGGGTCAAACACTTTATAAAATGCCTGGGAACACGCGATTACACATTCCAGACATGCGTGGCAGTCTCCGCCCTTTTTCATTGTCAGCTTCTTCATGATACTTCCTCCTATCGCATTTTCCGGCCGCCGGAAAACACCCTTATTGATATTATTTTCTCATAAATACTTTACCATATCGGCCGTGCGATAACAAGATTATATTGTAATTTCCTGTCGAAAGGCATCATCTTCCAATTATGTATTTCATTTTTCAGACTTCCAAAAGTCCCTGATATACGTCGCGCCTGGAAATCCCCCGATCCTTGGCCACCATCCGCATGGCCTCTTTTTTTTCTATTCCCTGGCGCAGATAATAATTCATATGCTCCTCCAGGGACATGCTCTCCCAGGCCCTTTCTGCTTCCTCTTTAAGCTCTGTCCTGCTCTTTCCGGAAATGATCAGCACCTGCTCCCCTCTGGGAACCTCCGCTTCAAAGCGTTTTACCGCATTGCTCAGAGTCGTCTGAAACACTTTCTCAAAGGTCTTGGTGAGTTCCTTACAAATGGAAATCTTCCGGTCGCCCAATGCTTCCAAAAGCTCCTCCAGAGTTTTCAGAAGATGATGCGGCGCTTCATAAAGGATAATAGTTCTGGTTTCGTTCTCCAATTCCTTCAGAATCTCTCTCCGTTCCTTTTTATCAGAGGGCAAAAAGGCTTCAAAACAAAAGCGCCTGGTGGAAAGCCCCGATACGGTCAGCGCCGTTATGCACGCAGCCGGGCCTGGAAGTGATGTGAGGGGGATACCCGCCTCATAACACTGCCTCACCAGTTCTTCGCCGGGATCTGATATTCCCGGAGTTCCAGCATCAGTCACAAGAGCGACGCTAATCCCTTCCTTCATCTGATCCACTAAATATCTGGCCTTGTCCACTTTATTATATTCATGGTAGCTGGTCATCGGCGTCTTTATCTCAAAATGATTCAGCAGCTTTATGGTATTCCTGGTATCCTCTGCCGCTATCAAGTCCACTTCTTTGAGCATGCGGAGTACCCGCAGAGTAATATCCTCCAGGTTTCCAATCGGCGTTGCACAAATGTATAACTGTCCTGTCATCTGCATCCCTCTTCCTAATATCCGTATATTTCATAGATTTCCGGGGTATATACGCCCGGCCGCTCATACACGATGATGGGGGCTTCTACCCGCATCTGAGGCCGGCCGCCCCGAAACGCTTCAATTAAGACCATGTTAGCCTCTTCATCCTCGTAGGGATGGACATATTTCATCCGTTTCGGTTCCAGATGGTATTCCTTCAGTGTACAGATGATCTCGACCAAACGATGGGGTCTGTGCACCAGATAAAACCGCCCTCCGGTCCGCAGAAGAGCCGCCGCCTCCCTCGCTACATCCCGGAATGTACAAAGGACTTCATGCCGGGCCACCGCCTTCGGTTCATCGGGATTCTTTAAGCCATGATTCTGATCCATATAAGGCGGATTACATGTAACTACATCAAAAGAAGCCTTTCCGAATATCTTCGAGGCCTCCTTGATATCTCCTGCCACTATGGTTATTTTCTCCACCAGGTTATTTAAGGCCACACTCCGCCCGGCCATGTCGGCCATATCTTCCTGAATCTCCAGCGCGGAAAAATGCTTCCCGTCTGTCTTTGCCTCCATCAATATAGGAATGATCCCGGTTCCCGTTCCCAGGTCCAGAACTTCCTCTTGCTTTTCCGCCCTGGCAAAGCCGGACAATAGTACGGCGTCCATACCAAAACAAAATTTTTTCTCATTCTGAATGATGCGGTAGCCGTTTCGCTGAAGCTCGTCTATGCGCTCATGCTCCAAAAGCTCAATTGTCATCTAGCTTTGACTTTCCTTCCTTTTTCTCCAGGGCTTCCAGTTTTTTGAGCTCCTGCTCTTCTCTGGTATTCAGCTTTTCTTTATCTCTCTTCTTTTTCGGCCGGAATTTAAGCTGATCTGACCGGTATTCCCGGATATCCTTTTCATCATTGTCCAGGTATACGATCACCTTTACCCTCTGACGGAGTACGTTGACGCTGGACACCTCGCCCTTAAGTCCGTCATCCGTCGTTACATGGTCTCCCACGTTGGGCAGCTTGCTGTTCAGATACCGGTATGTTTCTTCTTCATTCTTTAAGCAGCACATCAGCCTTCCGCACGTCCCGGAAATCTTCGTAGGATTCAGGGACAGATTCTGCTCCTTTGCCATCTTAATGGACACAGGAATAAATTCCGACAAGTAAGAGTGACAGCATAAAGCCCTGCCGCAGATACCCACGCCTCCCAGAATCTTTGTCTCATCCCGGACGCCGATCTGGCGCAGCTCAATCCTCGTTTTAAACACCGATGCCAGGTCCTTGACCAGCTCACGGAAATCAATACGTCCGTCCGCCGTAAAATAGAACAGTACCTTATTATTGTCAAAGGTGTATTCCGCATCTATAAGTTTCATCTCCAGATTATGCTTTTCAATTTTTTTCTGGCAGATCTTAAACGCTTCTTTTTCTTTCTTTTTGTTCTTTTCCTCGACCGCGTCATCTTCCTTCGTGGCGATCCGGATGACCGGTTTAAGAGGCTGTACTACCTTTTCATCCTCAACCTCCCGCTCTCCCATCATCACATAGCCATATTCCACTCCGCGGGCAGTCTCCACGATCACGTTCTCCCCCTTCTTGATCTGAAACTTTCCGGGGTCAAAAAAATATATCTTGCCTGCCGTACGAAACCGTACGCCTATCACTCTCGTCATACAATGTTCTCCTTCATCACAAGCAGCATGAGCTCCATAGCGAGCTCAAAATTCACATTGGCGTCCAAACGTACCTTCACCTTGTCAAGAGCCGCCAATATTTTTTCTATTCCGTCAAAGGAACTGTGATCTGCAATTTCCTTTATATATTTGTACTCATCCTTAAAAATAAACAAGGAAGTATCCATCGTCGCTTTAAACATCAGAATATCCCGGAACCAAAGCTGCATGAAGTCCAGGCAGTCCTTAATATTCAAGTTTGCCTCCTTCATCTCTTTCAGCGACGCCACCATCTCATATATCGGCATGTCCGGTACATGCTTCAATAAATTCAGGACGATTTCCTGCATCTGGGCAAACTCCTCAGAGGAAGACAAGGCAATCGCTTTTCCAAGATTTCCCCGCGCGAATGCTGTACAGATATCCGCCTGATGAGCCGGTACCTTCAGCTGATTCTTCAGATAATCTTTGATGACCTGATCATACAGTGGTTTCAGCTTGAGTACCGTGCATCGGGACAAGATCGTAGGCAGAAAAGAATCTGAATTCGTGGTCAGGAAAAATATCACCGCGTATTCCGGCGGCTCCTCAATGGTCTTCAGCAGGGCGTTCTGCGCCTGCACCGTTAAAAGCTCCGCCTGGTCTACAATATAAATTTTATACGGGCCGCTGTATGGTTTAATGGTCACATCATTAATAATCTGTTCCCTCACATCATCCACGCCTATACTCCCCGCCTTTTCGTGGCGGATATAAATTACATCGGGATGATTTCCGCTTAAAAACTGGCGGCAGGAATGACACTCCCCGCAAGGATCCGCTTTTCCGCCCTCACACTGCAGCGCCATGGCAAACGCATTGGCAAGCGTTTTCCTGCCCATGCCGGCCTCTCCGGTCAGAATATATGCGTGGGACACCTGATGACGTTCCAAAGCATTCTTGAAATATTCTTTTATCTGTTCGTGGCCCAAAATATCCTCGAATTTCATCATCATGAAAGCCCCCTTGTTTCGTCTGGCTCCGTCTGATTTTATCAGACCTGTCCTTTACGGACATTATATCATATATTCTTTCAGGAATATATAAAATATTTTAGGTTAATTGTTCCAAAATTGTTGTTTTTATCTTTTTGACACAGGAATCCAGATCCTGATTTTCGAAAATTCTGTCGATTCCGTACCGATCCAAATTTTCCTTTTTAAAATCCTCTTCATCCGCCAGGAATCTACGGCAGAGTTCTGTGTACCGGGGCGCGGCCTGCATTCGCTCTCGTTTCACGGCACGCGTGAGCCTCTCTCCCGCCTCTACATGAATGTAAAGCGGTATCATCGCGCTTCTTCCCTTCCTGCCAAAATAGTTTTTCGTCTTTTCATATGAATCCGGCGTCCCAATCATTATATAGTCGTGCTTATCCAAGTCGATCTGTCCGTCATCCAGTGTAAAATAACTCCAGGGACCACAGGCAGTCTCGTAGGTGCGGCTTTCGATCAGCTTTTCTTCCGTTTCCATCCTGTCCAGAAACGCAGCGTCACGGAAAAAGTACTCCCTGCCGTCCTTTTCGCCGTCTCTGGGAGGCCTGGTCGTATACATTGTCACCGTCCTCAGGCCCAGCTGTTTGTCGGACACCAGCATTTTAAATACGCTATCCTTACCACACGCGCTTTTCCCCATGATATAAAATATTTTACCCATAGCAGTCCCTCCATTCACAACACTTTTTCCTGAAGCCCGCCTGAAACCGGATTTATTCCAGGACACGGATCGTCCCGCCGCCGGAATCCTCCAGCCCGAGGATCTTAAATCCGTTCTCGCTATAGCTGCTGAGTACCTCCAATACCTCGCCGGTGATTCTTTCTCCCGGCGCAAGCACTGGAACACCCGGCGGATAGATATACGCAAATTCTCCGGAAATCTGTCCTTCACTGGCCTCTTTCCTGCATGCCCGCGCCCTCTTCCCATCTGCCTCGGCCGGTGTAAGCGCCACCTCCGGTCTCGGAAGGAAGACAGCCTTTTTCCGGGATGGCTGTCCGCTGTCTGCCGCCATCTTTTTGTCTATATCCATAAGCGCGTTTTTCAGCCTTTTAAATGCCGTTTCAGAGTCCGCCACCGATGTCATCA
Source organism: Lachnospiraceae bacterium (assembly GCA_902363445.1). GTDB lineage: Bacteria > Bacillota > Clostridia > Lachnospirales > Lachnospiraceae > Lientehia. The sequence continues at coordinate 356,677 of CABJAB010000005.1, read as the reverse complement.
AAATCACATATGTCTCCGTGCACATTTCCGGCTGTATCCGGTATTCTCCCCGGAACAGTTCATACAGCTCCGGCCCGCTCATGGATTCTCCCCGGATGACCAGCTTGGAAGGATCATAATAAGCGTTTCCTCCAATCTCCGCTTCCCGTCCCGACAGCAGGTGTATGTGGGATAATTCCGTGAACGTCCTCCTGATGCCTTCCAAAGAAGACTCATACTTTATCACGGCCTTTCTGCCATCCTCGCTCCCCATATAGGAAACACAAGAATCTATGGATGCCATCAGCACATAAGACGGGCTGGAGCTTTGATAAACCTGCAGATACCATTCAAGATCACGTTCCTTTACCATACTTGAATTCTTATGCAGAATCGCTGTCTGAGTCAGGGAAGGAAGCGTTTTGTGAAGGCTTTCTATTACGATATCTGCCCCCGCCTCCAACGCAGGCACAGGGAATATAGATCCTCCGCCCTTTTTCCGAAAGGGCAAATGTGCTCCATGGGCAGAATCCACGATGAGCGGTACCCCGTGGGAATGTACGATCCGGCTGATTTTTTGGATATCCGAGCAGATCCCCTCGTATGTAGGAGATGTCAAAAAAACGGCCTCCGCATGGGGATGCTCTGAGAGAGCTTTCTCTACATCCTCCGCTGAAACGCCGCCGCACATTCCCCAATCAGAAATGGCCGGCGGACATAAATATTCCGGCCTCAGCCCCCGCAGGAATAAAGCATGGTAAGCAGATTTATGGCAATTTCTCGCCATGAGGATCTCTCCTCCCGGTCTCACGCAGGCCGATATCGCCGCCAAAATCCCTCCGCTGCTTCCGTTTACCAGAAAATAGCTTTTCTCCGAGCCATAGATCAAAGCCGCCTGCTCCATTGCCTCTTTCAGGATTCCTTCCGGATGATGCAGATTGTCGAATCCGTCAATCTCCGTGATATCAAAAGAAAAAGGATTTTCAAAGCAGAACGTCTCTCCCTCTCTCTTATGTCCAGGCATATGAAAAGGGCAAGCATCTGTTTTTCCGTATGAGATCAGCCTATCATATAAGCCTGCCATCCGCCCATCCTCCCGGCTTAATTTTCCTCTTCAAACAAAAGTCTCTCTATGATCTCCGCCGCATCCATGATACAGCCCTCGCAGGAGCGGAGAATCTGTTTTGTCTCCACGCCTTTCAGCTCCTTGCATACGATACTTCCATTCTTCTTCCGGAATTCCTCGGCGATCTCTTTGGAAAGCTTATAGGTCTTCCCTTTGCTGACCGGCCGGTTTAAATCCCCGCAGCTGTTTTTAAGCCCCACAAGGAACACAGCGCCGGATATAGCCCCGCAAGTACCCTGCATGCCTCCCATACCCGCGCCGAAAGCCTCGCACGCCTTAAACGCGGTCTTCTCATCCATCCCGACCAGGTCACAATACGTACACGCCACTGCCTGACAGCAGTTAAATCCCTTATCATGCCGTTCCTTGGTCTGCATGACCCGTGTTTTCATTACGCATCCTCCTTCAGAGAATAACTTCTGATTTCTTCTCCATCCATGTTCTTTATGGTAAATACTTCATCCTGATAGATCATATAACTGTTTTCATTTCCATTTTTAGGGATGGAAACGGATCCCGGATTCAGATAAAGATGTCCCCCGCAGTTATCCATGGCTTGTACATGCGTATGTCCGTGGAGGATGATATCCCCTTTTTTGAGAGGCGGAAGATTTTCTTCATTGTGGATATGCCCATGAGTCGCAAAAACCATCCGTTTATCCAGGTATAATATCATATAGTCCGCCATGATAGGGAACTGCAGCACCATCTGGTCCACCTCTGCATCACAGTTTCCTCTGACGCACAGAAGCTCCTCCTTTTTTCCGTTGAGCAATGCGATCACCGCCTTCGGATCATAGTCCCTGGGGAGATCATTTCTGGGGCCGTGATACAGCAGATCCCCCAGAAGCAAAAGCTTTTCAGCCTTTTCTTCCTCATAGCGGGCCAGCATCTTTTCACAGTAATACTTGGAACCATGGATATCTGATGCAATCATCAGCTTCATTAACCGTATCCTCCTCTGTCATTTCTGTATTTTTACTATTTTTCTTCCAGCACGCCGGCCGCTTCATCCATACAGGAACCTTCAAACTCTTCAATGAATCCCTTATCACAGGCTTCTGCCAGCGAGGGGTCGATGGGAATCCTCGCCAGAACTTTAAGGTCGTGGTAATCAGCCACCTCATCAATATGGCTCTCACCGAAGATCTGATAAGACTTCCCGTTGTCAGGACATTTAAAATAAGACATATTCTCCACCAGCCCCAATACAGGGACCTTCATGAGCTCTGCCATCTTCACAGCCTTTTCCACAATCATGGATACCAGCTCCTGGGGAGAAGTCACCACAATGATACCGTCCACCGGCAGGGACTGGAATACTGTCAGCGGCACATCCCCGGTTCCCGGAGGCATGTCAATAAACAGATAATCCAGATCTCCCCAGATTACGTCCGACCAAAACTGCTTGACCGTATTCGCTATTACAGGCCCACGCCAGACCACGGGATCCGTATCGTTCTCCAAGATCAGATTAATGGACATGATCGGTATCCCGCTGCTGCTGCATACCGGCAGCATCCCCTGGGCCGACGCCATGGCCTTATCCTTTATGCCGAAGGCCTTCGGTATGGACGGCCCGGTAATATCCGCGTCCAAAATCCCGCATTTATATCCTTTCTTGCTCATTGTCACGGTCAGCAGGGAGGTCACCAGGGATTTCCCCACCCCGCCTTTTCCACTGACAACGCCGATGACTTTTTTCACATGGCTCATTTTATGCGGTTTCACGGAAAAATCAACCTTCGCCTTATCACAGCCGCTGCAGGATTCCTTTCCGCATGTAGTGCTGGAACATTTTCTTTCTTCCGCCATTTCTTTTCCTTCTTTCTTTTTCTTCTATTTTTTTGTCTTTCTAAATTTCATATATAAATCGTATACCTTCATGATACCGGTCCACCGTATCCGGAGGCTTATCTATTATAGCAGACAAGAGCCGTTTTCTTCAAGCAAAACAAATTCGGCGCACCCTTTCTTTCACGCCGTTACAAATAAATCTCGCTCCCTGCCGATAAATATGAAACACGGTCACCCATCCGTTCCTTTAAGATTCCATACGCTTCCGTTCCAGTACAATGGCAGGTATAGTATCTGGTGACATTTTTTTCTCCTTCATAACTTAAAAGCCTGTCTGCTACCGCCTCAACCTGATCTCTGGGAATGGACCGTCCGTTTCCCGGCTCCATCAGGTGAAAACCGCCTATCACCACATCCGGCGCCGCACCTTCAAGCTCTTTAAACCTCTCTATGATATTCACAATACCGCTGTGCGCGCATCCTGATATCAGCAGCCTCGTCCCGTCTTTTATTCGGACGATGAGATTCTGCTCATGGGAAAATCTGTCCTTCTGATATTCTCCATCCTTTCTTTCGAGCAGGATATCATTCGCCTCCGAGCGAAGCTCCTGTCCTGTAACGTCAGAAAAAATCGTGAGCTCTTTGTCAATATTCATAGTACCATTTATTGGACGGATTTGGGAATTCTCCCGCAGGGTCTGGTCGATTCCGATATAATCGATTCCCCCTTCTTCCCGCCTCACAAAATACGGTTCCAGGGCTTCCTCATGGAGATATACGACCGCCTCTTTATTCTGTTCCAGAAAAGCAGGCAGACCGCCGCCGTGGTCGTAGTGTCCATGGGAAATCACTACTGTATCGATCTTCGATACATCCACTTCCATCCTTGCGGCATTGGTAAGAAACAGACCGCTCTTACCCGTATCAAACAAAAGTCTGTGCCTATCTGTCTCCAGATAAAGGGACAAACCGTGTTCCTTTTCCCAGAGCTCTCCGCTGCTGGTATCTTCCATTAAAGTCCTGATCACCATATTCAACAACCTCTTTTCCAGTATGGTTCTATTATACTTTATCTGCCGGCTAAAATCCATAGATATTACTTTGAACACCTTTCAATAACTTTACTTTGTCAAATCTACATGGTAAGAGGAAATCCAATCATTTTCTGGAAACAACGAAATGGAAGTAAGCCTGAATCGCCAGCGAACCGAAATCGTGACGGTCCGAAACTTCTGCCGATGCTAAACTGGAGCTAACTAATATGATCTCATAAAGTATTTTGTACTATATTTCATGGGTATCCACGCATATCTGTGCATCTTTCAGTCTTTCAAAACTCTCTTCACTGATATCATGTTCCATTCGATGAGCATCTAATTCCGCCTGTTCTGGCGTCACGCCCAAGTCTGTCAGGAATCCCGCCAAAAAGCAATGCCTTTCATAGAGATTTTCTGCAAGTTCTTTTCCGTTGTCCGTCAACACTAAGCGGCCATCTGTTTCCATGGACAGCAGACCCTTTTGCTTCAATAGCCTTACCGCATGGCTGACGCTGGGTTTACTAAAACTCATATCCGCTGCAACATCCACCGAATGAACGATTTTGTTCCTATTGGAAAGCCGGAAAATTACGATCAAATAGTTCTCTAAAGATTCTCCAAGTGACATGATTTCTACCTCCCTGCTCACCTTATGCTGCAGAAATCTGAAGATACAGCACCGCTTCCATATCTAATGTGTCCTTAATCTGTCCTTTGATTGCGTTTAGGACAGAGGTAAAGTTATGGGCTTCTGCGCGATCGGAAAACTTCATTTCAATATAAAGTATTCGGTGATCCGGGCCGTAATCGTGCAATAAAATGTTTTGAACCGTTGAAGAGGGGGCATAGGTGTCAATGATCTCTGTAACTTTTTCCTTTTCTTTATTGGAAACACCCTCACCAATCAGCAGAAGGAGGTTATCCGCCAAAGACTGGATACCAGACTTTAGGATCACAGCGGCCACCAGCAGACCAAGCCAGCCGTCGATTGAAAACGTAATATAGGGAGCGATGAGCATCCCGGCTAACGTGACTAAAGTAACCAGCGCATCCGAAAAGCTGTCGTTCTGGACAGCCTTAAGTGCCAAGGACGCTGCTTCTTTGTTCTGCTTTTTCACGTAGCCGAACAGGAGCAGTTTGGCGCATATACTCACCGAAAGCAGGACGATCATCAATGGGGAACCTGAGACTGTATGTGGTTCCGTAATTTGTCCGACGGCAGTTCTCCCCACAGAAATACCGGTCCCGGTAATCAGCAAAGATATCAAAAAACCGCAGAGGTATTCCAAGCGCCCATGTCCATAGGGGTGGAGGGAATCCGTATCGCGGGAGGCCATCCGAAATCCCACAAGTGTAACCAAGGATGAAATACCGTCTGTCAAATTATTGATGGCGTCTGCCGTGATCGCTACGCTATGGCTGGACAATCCGACAACTCCCTTGGCTGCAGCCAGCAGCAGATTTACGATCAAGCCTGTCACTCCAACATGTTCTCCAGCTTGCTTCCGTTCTTTTTTCATTATAGAGTCCATGAGATCATCCTCCAGGGTTATCAGCCTTATCTGCGGTGCCGCATTTGTCCGCGTTCATCCATCATCCGAGAAAATTCTTCCTCTGTAAAATCTGACCAGTCTCTGCCCATCCGCCGGGGCAGGCGTTCATCTTCAGCGTTCAGCCGCTTTTCCAAATCCGCAATGACCCGCACCAGATAGTCCCCAAAGCGGTTCTGCTCCTCCGGAGTAAGGCTTTCAAACACAGAAGAATAGTCCGATTCTTCCTGCTTCACGGCTTTTCCTTTCTCCGTGATCTTCACCAGCAATACCCGTTTGTCCTCCTCAGAACGCTCCCGGGCGATGTAACCGCTCTTTTCCAGTTTGATGAGCAGCTCATTTAAGGACTGCTGCCGCATATCCAAGAGGTAGGCCAGTTCAGCGGTGCTGACCTCCGGCATCCGTTTGAGTAAGGCCAGCACCCTGCCCTGCCCCTTTGCCGCCTGGGCCACAACGCCATAGCGTCGGCTGCTGCTCCACATTTTTCGCTCTAAAAGCCAGTGCAGATAGGACAGCTTTACAAAAAGTTGTTTGGAAGAATAGGTGTTTTCCATCGTTTAATTACCTCGCTTTTATATTCTACTGGTACCAGTTGATTATATATTACCAGTACCTGTATAATTTGTCAAGAAGGAATTCACAAGTACCTGTAGATTGTGTTTGAGCAATAAAAAACACCCCCATAGCTGGAAGCCGCTTTTAACAAACGGTTCCTGCCTGGGAGTGAATATCGCTGCTGTTTTCTGATACAGCGGCTATGTATCGTGATTCTATTTATTTATGGAAATGCAGCTTACATACTTCACAGCCTTTGGCAATGGTATCCGTAAGATCCAGCTTAAGCCCCATTTCTTCAGCGATGGCTCTGTCTCCGTCCATGGCGATATCGCAAAGCTTCGCGCAGGTCTCGTCATCGATACCCAGCTTCTGCCATGCGCTCAGCAGAGGACAGTAGTGGAACTCCACTTTCAGATTATCCTCGTTCAGTTCCGTTACATCCTGCTGGAATGTAGATTTGCCAAGGTCATTCAGGAATGCCTTCTCAAACTGCACACAGTTGGTCGGATCCTCACACATTGCCTTGAAATTCTTTCCATGGACATGTCCCGTTTCCGCAATCGCTTTCCTAGCGTAGGCTTCTCCGTCCGCTCCGGCTTCCACAGCAGCTTTGTAGGTCAGGCCCATCCAGGTCGCGCGGTGCTCGATGGCGCTCCTGTTGATATCCACCTTTTCGTCGTAAACTAAAGAAATATTTTTGATGCTCATTGTAGTGTCCTCCTATATTTTAATATTATTGTCCTATCATGATATTTAAAATTTCAACATCCGTAGATGCCATGCCGACACGTCCCATTCTTCCCACATTCCGAATCGTAGTCTCGGCATCCTTTTCAACAAGTCCCTCGCCGCTCTGATACACTCTTCCGTCCTTAGCCAGACGGTATGCCAGCATGGCGGTGTCCACAGCGCTCCGGATCTTTGCGGCACAGGACGGCTTCGCCCCGTCACAGACCATCCCGCCGATGGTAGCTATGGAATTTATGATGGTATTGGATATGACCTCCATCGATTCATCATACAGATATGCCACCCCGCAGGCCGCGGCCGTTGCCGCGCTGGTCGCTCCGCAGTATGCGGACAAGTTTCCGATGAACCTCTTTTGATGGATCGAAATCAGATTTGCCAGGACCATCGCCCGTATGAGCTTTTCTCCTGAAACCTTAAGGTCCTTTGCATAGGTGACCACCGGCGCGGTCAGTGTGATCCCCTGATTTCCGCTCCCGGAATTGATGACAACGGGCATGGGACAGCCGCTCATCCTGGCGTCGGAGCCGGCAGCCGCCAGAGCCTCCGCCCTCCGCAGCGTATCATCTCCGGACATCTTCAGACATTCGGCGCCCACGTTCACTCCCCAGGAATTTTGTACCCCTTCCTCGGCAATGGCCATGTTCATCTGTATCTGACGTTCGATGACCTCTTTGACATCATCGATCTTCACACAATTTGCAAATTCGTAGATTTCCTCCAGATTCAGCAGTTTTTTGTTTCCTGCTTCCTCTGTCACCACATCCGGCTGAGAAAAAATCACTTCGCCGTTTTTTTCAATTTTGGAGATATGATTATGCTTGGTCTTCAGTTCAACCGATGCCGTATCCGTACCGCTCTTCAGCGTGCACATCACATACAGATTCTCCTCTCCCTCCTGAAGGGAAACCGTACATTTCCCGGTCTTCAAAAAGGCCTCTGTCTCTTCAATATCTCTGCCTGAAACATGTTCCAGGACTTCCAGCTCTTTTTCCGCGTCACCGCCGATGATGCCCAGGACCGCTGCAGCTTCTACCCCTTTAAGACCGCCGGAATTGGGCACGGTCACACCCTTTACATTTTTGATGATGTTCCCGCTGCATGCTACGCTGACCGTATCCGGCATACATCCTAACGTCTGTCTGGCTTTTGCGGCACAATAGGCGATCGCGATCGGTTCCGTGCATCCCAATGCCGGAAGCAGCTCGCTCCTGAGGATAGAAACGTAATTGTTATAGCTTGATTTGTTCATATATTTCCCTCAATTGTAACTATCTTATGTTTAGATTCTTCTAGTCATCTGCGCCAAGATACAATCTCTTGACATCTTCATTATGGAGTAATTCTATGCCTTTTCCCTGAAGGGCGATCCTTCCGTTCTGAAGCACATAGCCTCTGTCAGCAATGCTCAGAGCCATGGCGGCATTCTGCTCAATCAGCAGTACAGTCTTTCCTGTATCACGGATTTTCAGGATCAGTTCAAAGATTTCTTCTACCACGATGGGCGCAAGGCCCAAAGACGGTTCATCCAGCATGATCAGATCCGGATCCATCATCAGACCTCTGGCGATCGCCAGCATCTGCTGCTCTCCTCCCGAAAGACTTCCGCCTCCCTGATTTCTTCTTTCCTTCAGCCTGGGGAACAAATCATACTGTTTTTCCACAAGCTCCTGGACATCTTTCTTTTTGATGTTCTGGTTCCCGATCGTTCCCAGCCACAGGTTTTCATAGACCGTCAGGGCCGGGAATATCTTCCGCCCTTCCGGAACGTGGCATAAACCATTTTTAACGATTTTATGAGACGGCACCTTACTGATGTTCTTTTCCTTAAAGAATATCTGACCCTGGTTCTTCTGCACGAGGTTAGAAATAGACATCAGCATCGTCGTCTTTCCCGCTCCGTTGCTTCCGATCAGAGTGATGATCTCACCCTTGTCCACTTCGATACTGGCATTTGTCAGCGCGGTAATATATCCATAATTCACTGAAAGGTTCTGAACTTTAAGCATTTCCATCTGTCATTACCTCCCCCCGTGCGATTCTGCCTTTCCCGAAGTAAGCTTCATTTACCAGCTTATCCGCCTGCACGATTTCCGGCGTACCTTCGCAGATTTTTTCTCCGAAGTTTAACACCATGATCCTGTGGCAGGTCCTCATGACGAATTTCATATCATGCTCGATGACTGCCACTGTATAGCCGTCTTTGTTGATATTCTGGATGAACTCGCTGAGTGACGCCGTTTCATTTGGATTCATTCCGGCTGCCGGCTCATCCAGCAGTATGATCTTCGGGTCAGTAGCCAAGGCCCTGGCGATCTCCACCTTTCTCTGAACTCCGTATGCCAGATTCCCGGCACGGGTTCCGGCCAGATCCTGCAGACCCAGGTATTCCAGAAGTTCCATTCCTTTTTCCTGAATCAGCTTCTCATCCTCTTTATAGCGCTTTGTATGAAGGATGGCGTCGGCCATCGTGGTCTTCGTCTTAATATGGAATCCGATCTTCACATTTTCCAGCACGGTCATATATTTAAACAGCTGGATATTCTGGAAGGTACGCGCCATTCCAAGTCTCGCGATCTTCTCCGGAGCAAATCCGGATATATCTTTTCCCTCCAGCACTACCTGACCTGCCGTAGGTGCATAAATCCCGGAGCAAATATTGAAAAAGGTGGTCTTTCCGGCTCCGTTGGGACCGATGATCCCAAAGATCTCACCTTTGTTGATGTTCATATTGACTCCGTCGACGGCCTTAAGGCCGCCAAAATGCTTGCTTATATTTTTTGCTTCCAGAAGTACACTCATCAGCACACCTCCTCTTTCGTTTCCGCATCCTGCTTTACCTTCTGTTCTTTCTCTCCGGCAAGGATACTGTTGGATGCTCCTGCGATTCCCTGCGGCCTTACCCACATCACTACCAGGATCAGGAGTGCATATACCACATACCTCCAGTCACCGAAGGATCGGAGCGCTTCCGTCAGCGTATTGATGACCGTCGAGCCTACAAGTGCTCCGGACAGTGTACCTTGGCCTCCGATGATCAGCATCGCCAGCACGTTCCATCCGGTATCAAGAGTAAACAGCGTGGAATCTATGTAAGAAACGTAGGGGGCATATACAGCGCCGATCGCTCCTACCCAAAATGCTCCGTACATAAAGCTGGTAATCTTGTAGGTGCCGTTTTCCACACCAAGGGATTTCGCTGCCAGCTCATCTTCACGAATAGACATCCACGCACGGCCGATCCTGGAATTGACCACGCGGCGTGTGCAGAATAAAAAGATGATAGCCAGTACCAAAAAGATATAATAATAATGTCTCGGTCTTGAGAAAACAAAGCCAAACAGAGTCGGCGCGGGGATATCCTTGATTCCCATGGTTCCTCCCGTAAGGCCTGTCCAGTTGAGACAGACAATTCGGATGACTTCAGAAAATCCTAATGTGATGATCGCCAGGTAAATACCGGACAGTCTCTTTGTCGGAAGTGCGAGCACTGCTCCGAAGATCATGGAGACGATTCCGGACAACAGAATACAAACCCACATACTAAGACCAAACTTTGTAGCTAATATGGCTTCCGTGTAAGAACCAATGGCGAAGAATCCGGCTACACCCAGGCACATCTGACCGGAATAACCGTTGATAACATTCAAGGCGCCTGCCATGGTTCCATAAAACAGGATCCGGCAGAACACGCCGCATATATATCCTCCCGGGAAAACCAGAGGCAGCAGAATACTGAGGACCACGCCTATCAGCAGACACAGCTTTTTATGCTTTAAAAAAGCGGAACGTATGGTATCAAGCGCTCCTGATACCGGCTTCATCAATTCCTTCATCAAGGCCTTCCTCCTTTCTTAGAAGCAAATCCCTGAGGACGGATCAAAAGTATGATGATCAAGAAAACAAAAGCAAAAATGTCACGATATGTAGCGGAAGTGACGGTAATTCCTATGTTCTCTACAAGACCGATGCACATACCGCCGACTGCTGCCAGCGGCACGCTTGTCAGTCCGCCCAGCACACTAGCTGTAAATGCTTTCATACCGAAAGTGGAACCCATACTGGGATACAGGATGGCGTAACTCATAGCTATCAAAAGTCCTGCTACGCCGGCCAGTCCGGAACCTATACAGTTTCCGACCATTGCGTCTCGTTTTACATTGATCCCGATCAATGCGGCAGCGCTTTTATCCTGGCTGATTGCTCTCAAAGATACTCCCCAACGGGTTTTCTTAAAGATGAACAACAGCAGCAGCGATAAAACAACAACGGTCAGTATGATCACGATCTGAAGCCTTGAAATCTGAACCGGTCCCATAGTATAAATCTTATTGTCGATAACGTTAATCATCGGCTTTCTGGCCGCTCCGAATACGATCTGCATCAGATTCTTAAGCAGTATGCTGACTGCTATGGTACAGATCAGAGCAATATGCCTGGGGGCTTTAAAAAAGCGCTCGTAACAGACTTTATAAACAAAAATCCCCACCAGCCAGGATGCCACAAACGCCGCCAAAATACCCAACGGCAGGTTCATGCTCCCCACAAATTCAAACGCATAGTATGCCGCGAAAGCGCCCATGATTATTACTTCACCATGTGTAAATGTGACAAAACCGACGACTCCCACGATTACGGAATATCCAATAGCCATCAACGCGTAGATGGAACCCTGGCAAAGCCCGTTCACAATCTGACTAATGAAATATTGCATCCGATTACCTCCTTTTCTTTTGATGCCCCGTATACAGGTCTGTTCCCCGTACGGGCCTTATCCTATAGGAGTACCAGAAAACATCTCCTATACGACAGGAAAGCACCCTTTCATTTACAGAACTGGTGCTTTCCTAAAATCATTTACGTTCTGTTAAAACTCTGTCAGTCGAAATATCCGTAATCACATTTAACAACATATTCTCCATTTTCCACTGCAACTACCAGCATATCTCTGTTAGAACCGTGGAGTTCATTGAATTTTACAAGTCCGATGGGGCTGTCAAATTCAGCAGTTTCCAAATAATCTTTGATCACTGTACGATTAATTTCTGTTTTTCCGTCAGCCACCGCATTTTCAATGGCAGTTGCGATCATGTAAACTGTGTTGTAAGCGCATATTGCGTGGTCTGCCGCGTCAAATCCTGCCTGCTCATAAAAGGTCTTCATGAAGCCGGATACTTTTTCATTGTCATATGTCAGTAAGGATGCCGTATTGGTCACAACGCCTTCGGAATTATCACCAGTCTGATCAACGATCTGAACTGCTGCGCCAGGCCCTAACAGCTGAATCTGAGTCTCAACACCCGCGCTGCGGATCTGATTGATGATAGTCGCTGCGTTACTCTGGTCTACCACCACGATCACGTCAGGTTTTTCACTGCTGAGCTTAGATACGATAGAGCTGAAATTCGTTTCCGTATCCAGATAGGACTCATTAGCCAGAACTTCAACGCCAAGCTCTTCATAAGCTTTCAGTAAGAATCCGTCTACCTGTGTTCCCCAGTCTGTATTCAGGTACATGATACCGACTGATTTTGCGCCCAGATAATCTTTTGTTACATGCTCTGCAGCCCAGGGGGATTCATATTCCTGAGTATGGGACATTGAGAAGAACCAATCGCTGATACCGGGAAGCTGAGAACCGGAAGCCGTAGGTGTGATCATCGGAATCTGGTATTTATCTACGATCTCCGCATCCACTACACAGCAGCTGGTAGTAAAGTCTCCAATGATTACAGAGTATTTATCATTTTCAGCGTACTGTCTCACGATATCTGCACTTTGGTTTGCATCACTGGCTGAGTCATTGCTGTCGTATGTAAGCTTATAGCCTGCAGCGCCGCCCGCCGCATTAATCTCGTCAACGGCGATTCCAACCGCTACCTTAAAGCCGATTCCATCTTCTGCATTCGCACCCGTCATCGGGCCGACCACGCCGATGTTGATCTCACCGGATGTATTGCTTTCCTGCTGCTCTTTGTTGTCTGCTGCTTTTGTTGTTTCCTTGGCATCTCCGCCCCCGTTTGAACATGCGGTCAGGCCAATCACCATGCTTATCGCGGCCGCCAATGCCACTACTCGCTTCATTGTCTGTTTTTTCATAGCTATACCTCTTCCTTTTACCTTTCCTTTAATCTAAGCTTTGGCGCATAAAATGCGCCTATTTTTTGATTCTCATCGATTTCATACAAATAATACTTTTTTCTCTCTTTATTCCACCTCCCCTTGGCATTTTTTTAGGAACACCATATTATTGGGCATTATGTATAGTTAATTCCCAATTCGTTCCTTTTTTACCGCCATTATTATGTTTCTCTTTCCCTTACCGTATAGGTACATTATAATGATATCGTTTGCATATGTCAATATGGCTTTTTTATTTTAACTATATTGCACAATTATATCCTAATTTTAATGGGAAAAAAGATTAATAATTTGTCTAATTTGCCAGATTTATGTATTATAATGTCTTTGAGCAAGTTTATTTATGGCTGTTTTTATTACTGATAACGTTATCATTTCCAAATTGATCTCAGCCTTTTAAACATAAAAAAAGACAGATATGCTCTGTCATAAGATCCATATCTGCCTTCTTTATTATATTTTATAACGCTTCAGCTGCGGCATTTTCCCGTTGATTCCCGTATGATCAATTCCGGCTCCATAATGACAATATCCGCCTTATATTCCTCGCCCAGCTCTATTTCCTCCATGATCATCTCAACAGACTTTTCCGCCATATTTTTAAGAGGCTGTCCGATTGTTGTAAGAGAAGGATATATCATATCTGTAAGTCCTATGTTATCCACACCCATAACAGATATCTCTTCTGGTATCTTTATTTTTCTTCTGTGAAGCTCTTTGATCACGCCGGAAGCAACGTTGTCATTATGAGCCCAGATCGCTGTGGGAATATCTCTGTCACTTCTTCCATCCAGAAATACGCGCGCCGCGTCTTCGCCACTCACAAAGTTGGGGACACGATAGTTAAAATCACATTCAAGCACATTCTCTTTTTTAATTTCAATTCCCTGTTCCGTCAGCTCATCCCGAAATCCAAAAAAGCGGTCCTGAACATAATGCATCCCCATGGGGCCAACTGTACACGCAATATTTTTATGATTTAAACCAGCAAGATATTTTGCCGCCATTTTTCCTGCTTTATAATTGTCAAATCGGATTCCTCCCATGCGGTTATTATTAAACGTCCGTTCATACATTACCGTAGGGACACTTATATATTCCATTAAATTATTGGACAAATTCTGCTCATCAATGGCCAAACATAATATAAGCCCGTCCACATTTCTTCGCTGGAACTCATCTACCAGGGATTTTTCCAGTTCACATTCGTTATGATGAAGGCCCAGAAGCATGCTGTAACCCTTCTCCATACAAGAGCCTTCCACAAATTGGGCGAAACTAGCATATGTATAATGATTCATCTCGGGAAGAATCAGGCCAACCAGCTTACTGCTTTTAGCCCGAAGTCCATATGCGACCAGGTTGGGTTTATAATTCAGCTTTTTAATAGCGCTTTCAACAATTTGTTTCGTTTTTTCATCCACTAGGTTACTCTCATTCAATACCCTGGACACCGTTGAAACAGACACTCCCGCTAAACGCGCAACGTCTTTCTGTGTAATCATGTCCCTATTGTATGATATTCTTCAGAAGCCACTCATCATACACCCCTTTCCTTTAATCTGGACCCCAAACAAGCTGACAGTCTCCGCCTGTTTCCATCCCTTTTAAATACCGGCATAGATATTCCCATTGTAAGCGTTCAATCCGTCCCGTTATATGAAATCTATTACAACTGTGATGGCCTCTGCAAACTTCCCCTTCAGCTGACCGCTTTCATAAACCGTTACAAGCTAAAAGGTCCCTTTCATCAAAAGTCGTAAAACCTATGCCGGCTATAAGTTTTTAATTAATCTACCTCTATTTCTTCTTTACTCCGCTGACTGTTTTCCCATGTTCTGAGATTGATCTTGCAACATCATACGCAATTTCTTCAATCGTCATTTCTGCATTGGGATCTTTCTTTCCTGCCAGCCAATTCTTTAATTCTCCAGTAATGTAATCATAACCTCTCTTATGGAATGTAATCAAGCACATTTCGAGAAAACCGCCCGGCGTAGCGTGGTTTTTGGTGTTCTGAACCAATGTCTCTTTCTTTTCCAGCTGTGCCTCCATCTGATAAGTCTCCATGGTACCGCAAATAAGTCTGTGTGCAGCATCATTGGGAATATTTTCCGATCCTGCAAATTTCAGTACACCATTATACCACGACTTCATAAGCATTTCCATAAATTCCAGCAGTTTTTTATCTGCAGCTCCCTGGGAACAAGGCAATACTTTCACACAGGACTCGTTGAAAATCTCCCGGAATACAGAGCGATAAGCACTTGCCGATTCTGCGAGAGACATATTCCTGCCTATCTCTGCTTGTACATCCTGAGCGATATAATTAAATTCAAACATCAAATGGCAGGCACATTGGCAGGCCAAAAATGGAATAGCCTTATCTCCGTCTACCATGAGAACAGTACCCGTGGGTGTCATAAACTCCAGGGCAGCTCTCTTATTTTCCTCCGGCCATATTCTCCTGGGATCAAAGGCAACGAAAGAAACACCAACTTGAGAAACATCATATCCTTCAATATCGCTCACCATATTGGGAATCATATTTGCCGCATTCACATCACTTCCCAAAGTATCGTAAAAATAGTCAACGGAAGGATCCGGCGCAAAGGAATACAGATCCGGAAGTTTCTTTTTTTCATCACGAAGCTTCTGATAATAAGGTACCAGCGTCTGCTCCGTCATATCAGCGATTTGATCCGGCTTAACAGCCAATACAATGATATCCGGCTCCCTTTCATTTAAATGTACCCATACATTTCCAACTACTACCGGAAAAGGGCAAATTTGCTGCTTCTCTTTTAAACCGCGCTCACTGCCCTTAATACCAATTAAATTGGTACCGATATTTTTCCCCAGCAGTTTTTTATAACAGGGCATAATATATGTAGCCAAATAACCTAATCCAATAATTACCACTTTCGACTCTTCTTTTTTCATAATAAACGCCTTTCTTTTTTATTAATCCGTACAAATTCCAAATATCCAAAATTTTCTTTTTTATCCATTATACTGTAAGGCGTAATTCTTTGCATCCTTTCTCTACCTATTTTGCATTTGGTACAAAGAATATATTCAAAACATTTTTAATAGTAATATAAATATGAAATCGATTGTATATCAGATTATATAATAAAACAAATATATTATCAATATTATTTATATCGATTTCATCAAATATAAATTTATTTATTTTCTATACAGATTCCTATTCTCTCATTTAAAGAACAAGCAGCAACCGCAAAAAATAGCGGTAAATCCAACAATATCAAGGATTTTCCGCTATTATAAAGTCCTGAGCCACTGGGGATTCGAACCCCAGACAACTTGATTAAAAGTCAAGTGCTCTACCACCTGAGCTAGTGGCCCTTTTAATCTCTTATAGAAATAAGAAAATGCCCAGAGCCGGAATCGAACCAGCGACACGAGGATTTTCAGTCCTCTGCTCTACCAACTGAGCTATCTGGGCAAAGACACAAAACATGTCGAGTTGCGGGGGCAGGATTTGAACCTGCGACCTTCGGGTTATGAGCCCGACGAGCTTCCGAACTGCTCCACCCCGCGCCATTATCAATATTTAGTTGTATGAGTGGGGGAAGGTGGATTCGAACCACCGAAAGCGCTGCTAACAGATTTACAGTCTGCCCCCTTTGGCCACTCGGGAATTCCCCCATATAAAGCCGATGATCGGACTCGAACCGATAACCTGCTGATTACAAATCAGCTGCTCTGCCAATTGAGCCACATCGGCGTATAAATACGCCAACATTACAATCACCATGTTTTAAAGAAAAAGTGGGGCCTATAGGGCTCGAACCTATGACCCTCTGCTTGTAAGGCAGATGCTCTCCCAGCTGAGCTAAGACCCCTATTAAATTATGATAAATAGCGACCCGGATGGGGTTCGAACCCACGACCTCCGCCGTGACAGGGCGGCGCTCTAACCAGCTGAGCCACCGGGCCTTATTAACACATACCTTCAAAACTGCACATTGTCATCCATCTCCCAAAGCCTTCCTAAACCGCCTGGACAAGCCCTCGGCCGATTAGTACTGGTCAGCTCCATACATTGCTGCACTTCCACCTCCAGCCTATCTACCTCGTCGTCTTCAAGGGGCCTTACTAGCTATCGCTATGAGATATCTCATCTTGAGGGGGGCTTCACGCTTAGATGCCTTCAGCGTTTATCCCTTCCCGACTTGGCTACCCGGCCATGCGCTTGATGCGCAACCGGTGCACCAGAGGTCAGTCCATCCCGGTCCTCTCGTACTAAGGACAGCTCCTCTCAAATATCTTTCGCCCGCGCCGGATAGGGACCGAACTGTCTCACGACGTTCTGAACCCAGCTCGCGTACCGCTTTAATGGGCGAACAGCCCAACCCTTGGGACCTACTTCAGCCCCAGGATGCGATGAGCCGACATCGAGGTGCCAAACCACTCCGTCGATGTGAACTCTTGGGAGTGATAAGCCTGTTATCCCCAGGGTAGCTTTTATCCGTTGAGCGATGGCGTTCCCACTTAACACCACCGGATCACTAAGCCCTACTTTCGTACCTGCTCCACCCGTCGGTGTCGCAGTCAAGCTCCCTTATGCCTTTGCACTCTTCGGATGGTTTCCGTCCATCCTGAGGGAACCTTTGGGCGCCTCCGATACTCTTTCGGAGGCGACCGCCCCAGTCAAACTCCCCGCCTGGCATTGTCCCACCGCCGGATCACGGCGGCTGGTTAGAAACCCAATATCGCAAGGGTGGTATCCCAACAGCGGCTCCAGAAGGACTGGCGTCCTCCCTTCTTCGCCTCCCACCTATCCTGTACATGCAATACCGGATCCCAGTGCCAAGCTGGAGTAAAGCTCCATGGGGTCTTTCCGTCCTGGCGCAGGTAACCAGCATCTTCACTGGTACTTCAATTTCACCGGGTGCATTGTTGAGACAGTGCCCAAATCATTACGCCTTTCGTGCGGGTCGGAACTTACCCGACAAGGAATTTCGCTACCTTAGGACCGTTATAGTTACGGCCGCCGTTTACTGGGGCTTAAGTTCAATGCTTCGCATTCGCTAACATCTCCCCTTAACCTTCCAGCACCGGGCAGGCGTCAGCCCATATACCTCACCTTTCGGTTTCGCATAGACCTGTGTTTTTGCTAAACAGTTGCTTGGGCCAATTCTCTGCGGCCTCTCTCGAGGCACCCCTTCTCCCGAAGTTACGGGGTCATTTTGCCGAGTTCCTTAACAATGCTTCTCCCGTCGGCCTTAGGATTCTCTCCTCATCCACCTGTGTCGGTTTACGGTACGGGTGCAGTATGAGCCATAGCGGCTTTTCTTGACAGCTGGTACGGAAGCTTCCCTACTTATTTTCGGTCCGCGTAACGCCCTCGGATCATCAGACGGTTTTTCCTATCTGACTCCTCATACGCTTGCACCGGTCTTTTCATTCCCGGCTCTTCCTTCCCCTCTGTGTCCCCACAGTTCTGTCATACTGCAGTACAGGAATCTCAACCTGTTGTCCATCGGCTACGCCGTTAAGCCTCGCCTTAGGTCCCGACTCACCCAGGGCAGATCAGCTTTACCCTGGAAACCTTAGATATTCGGCCGGTAGGATTCTCACCTACCTCTCGCTACTCATTCCGGCATTCTCTCTTCTTGATCGTCCACAGCTCCTTACGGTACTGCTTCTTCCACTCAAGAATGCTCCTCTACCACCCTCTCAGAGGGTCCTCGGCTTCGGTGGTGTGTTTCAGCCCCGGACATTTTCGGCGCA
>CABJAB010000005.1:335783-337963 GCA_902363445.1 Lachnospiraceae bacterium | reverse complement strand
GGCCTCTCGACTAGTGAGCTATTACGCACTCTTTCAATGTATGGCTGCTTCTGAGCCAACATCCTAGTTGTCTTTGAAACCTCACATCCTTTTCCACTTAACACACACTTTGGGACCTTAGCCGGAGGTCTGGGCTCTTTCCCTTTTGACTGCCCAACTTATCTCGTGCAGTCTGACTCCCGTGTAACATCTCTATGGCATTCGGAGTTTGATATCCTTTGGTAAGCTTTGACGCCCCCGCGGGAATTCAGTGCTCTACCTCCATGAGACTAACACGAGGCTAGCCCTAAAGCTATTTCGAGGAGAACCAGCTATCTCCGGGTTCGATTGGAATTTCTCCCCTATCCACACCTCATCCCCACCCTTTTCAACGGATGTGGGTTCGGTCCTCCACGGGATTTTACTCCCGCTTCAACCTGGACATGGATAGATCACCCGGTTTCGGGTCTGCCTGTGCTGACTCAACGCCCTATTAAGACTTGGTCTCCCTTCGGCTCCGCGCTCCTCGCGCTTAACCTCGCCAGCACCGGCAACTCGCCGGACCGTTCTACAAAAAGTACGCGGTCGTGCTCATATGGCACTCCCACAGCTTGTAAACGCAGGGTTTCAGGTTCTCTTTCACTCCCCTCCCGGGGTCCTTTTCACCTTTCCTTCACAGTACTATGCGCTATCGGTCACTAAGGAGTATTTAGCCTTGGGGGGTGGTCCCCCCGACTTCCCACAAGGTTTCTCGTGTCTCGTGGTACTTTGGATCCCGCTCGCTGGATACCCATTTCGCATACGGGGCTTTCACCCTCTCTGGCTGGCTTTCCCAAAGCCATTCTGCTATAGGTTCTCCTCACTCATCGCGGTCCGTAACCCCCAGGTGCACGCACCCAGGTTTAGGCTCCTCCGGTTTCGCTCGCCGCTACTCCCGGAATCGACGTTTCTTTCTTTTCCTCCGGCTACTTAGATGTTTCAGTTCGCCGGGTTCCCCTCCATACGTTATGGATTGGCGTATGGATACTGGAGGGCTCCTCCAGTGGGTTTCCCCATTCAGACATCCATGGATCACGGGATATTTGCTCCTCCCCATGGCTTTTCGCAGCTTATCGCGTCTTTCTTCGGCTCTTAGTGCCAAGGCATCCACCCTGCGCTCTTCTTCGCTTGACCAGGTTTTCCCTCACAGGTAGCGTCCCGTGAGCCTGGCTTAGGTTTTTGCTTTGTTTTGAAATTGAATTGGTTTAAATCATTTCAATTTTTGATGTCTTTTCCAATGTGCAATTTTCAAGGTACGGTATTTCTAAAAGCTCTCTTTTCTTCTTGAAAAGCAGCTTTCCTGGAGATGAAGGGATTCGAACCCTTGACCCCCTGCTTGCAAGGCAGGTGCTCTCCCAACTGAGCTACACCCCCATACGGGCTTCTGGTCATCTCTATCGTTTTTTTCTCTTCTGGTCTTTCCTTCATGGGCTTAAGCGGGCCTTACCTCCTCAAGCTCCTCTTTCCTTGGTTCCTTATTGCATGGGCTTAAGTGGACTCGAACCACCGACCTCACGCTTATCAGGCGTGCGCTCTAACCAGCTGAGCTATAAGCCCAAAATTCTGGCACCCACCTGCTCTCCCATGCCGTCTCCAGCATAGTACCATCGGCCGTTCAAGTCTTAACCATCGTGTTCGGGATGGGTACGGGTGTTTCCCCTGAACGTATCGGCACCAGAAATTCCGTTATCAACGCTCGTGCAGCCTTTCCTCTTATCTCGATTCCGCTCACGCTTCTTCTCGATAGAGCCAAGCCCTCATATCGTTCCTGTCCTGTCTCTCCCTCCGGTCAGGCAAGCCTGCCCTCTGTCCTTCCAGTCCAGTCCCTGCACTCGCTCCTTGGTAACTAAACAGCATATTCCAACTCCCTTACTTCTTCTTCCTTAGAAAGGAGGTGATCCAGCCGCACCTTCCGATACGGCTACCTTGTTACGACTTCACCCCAGTTATCGGTCCCGCCTTCGGCAGCTCCCTCCCTTAGGTTGGGTCACTGACTTCGGGCGTTACTGACTCCCATGGTGTGACGGGCGGTGTGTACAAGACCCGGGAACGTATTCACCGCGGCATTCTGATCCGCGATTACTAGCGATTCCAGCTTCATGTAGTCGAGTTGCAGACTACAATCCGAACTGAGACGTTATTTTTGGGATTCGCTCCACCTC
>CABJAB010000005.1:0-335749 GCA_902363445.1 Lachnospiraceae bacterium | reverse complement strand
CGGCTTCGCTTCCCTCTGTTTACGCCATTGTAGCACGTGTGTAGCCCAAATCATAAGGGGCATGATGATTTGACGTCATCCCCACCTTCCTCCGGGTTATCCCCGGCAGTCTCCCTAGAGTGCCCAGCTCTACCTGCTGGCTACTAAGGACAAGGGTTGCGCTCGTTGCGGGACTTAACCCAACATCTCACGACACGAGCTGACGACAACCATGCACCACCTGTCTCCAATGCCCCGAAAGGCACAGGGCGTTACCCCTGCTTCATTGGGATGTCAAGACTTGGTAAGGTTCTTCGCGTTGCTTCGAATTAAACCACATGCTCCACCGCTTGTGCGGGTCCCCGTCAATTCCTTTGAGTTTCATTCTTGCGAACGTACTCCCCAGGTGGAATACTTATTGCGTTTGCTGCGGCACCGAGGGGCTTTGCCCCCCGACACCTAGTATTCATCGTTTACGGCGTGGACTACCAGGGTATCTAATCCTGTTTGCTCCCCACGCTTTCGAGCCTCAGTGTCAGTTACAGTCCAGCAGGCCGCCTTCGCCACCGGTGTTCCTCCTAATATCTACGCATTTCACCGCTACACTAGGAATTCCGCCTGCCTCTCCTGCACTCCAGCTTGGCAGTTCCAAAAGCAATCCGCGGGGTTAAGCCCCGGGTTTTCACTTCTGGCTTGCCATGCCACCTACGCTCCCTTTACACCCAGTAAATCCGGATAACGCTTGCCCCCTACGTATTACCGCGGCTGCTGGCACGTAGTTAGCCGGGGCTTCTTAGTCAGGTACTGTCATCTTCTTCCCTGCTGATAGGGCTTTACGTACCGAAATACTTCTTCACCCACGCGGCGTCGCTGCATCAGGGTTTCCCCCATTGTGCAATATTCCCCACTGCTGCCTCCCGTAGGAGTTTGGGCCGTGTCTCAGTCCCAATGTGGCCGGTCACCCTCTCAGGTCGGCTACCGATCGTCGCCTTGGTGGGCCTTTACCTCACCAACTAGCTAATCGGACGCGGGTCCATCTCATACCACCNGGCCATGCGGCCATGTGCGCTCATGCGGCATTAGCAGCCATTTCTAGCTGTTATTCCCCTGTATGAGGCAGGTTACCCACGCGTTACTCACCCGTCCGCCGCTCAGTCACAGAATGGATCCTCCCGAAAGATTCTCCTCTCTGTGCTTCGCTCGACTTGCATGTGTTAAGCACGCCGCCAGCGTTCATCCTGAGCCAGGATCGAACTCTCATGTTCTGATCTCTTGGTCTTAAGATAAGCTCTAGCTTTTTCTTTATCCCATTTACTTACTTTTAGGTCGATGCTCTCGCATCGGTTCTCTGAAACTTCTTTTTTAAGAATTTTCAGGGGTTGGAATATACTGTTCAGTTATCAAGGTACTCTTGCTGCTGAGATATTTTTCCATCAGCGGCAACTTGTTTACTATACCATACCGTTTGCTGTCATGTCAACAACTATTTTATCTTTTTTCAAAGATTCTTGTCACCGCATGTCGTTTTATCGGCTGGTGAAAATCAGTCTATCATGGTTTTTCGCGTTTGTCAACTCTTTTGTGTGTTTTTTCTACACAATTTGCACATTTGTTTTTTCGGAGCAGAAAAAGCCATAAAAAACATCTGTTTTATCTTGTTCATTGTGTATTTTCAATTGTCAGCCGACAGCAGCATATAATATAGGACTGCCCATCAGCTCCCAACAATCAGATTTTTCCCATTTTCTGCTGTTTTTATCATTTTTCTTAAATATATTTTGTTATGCCGCTTTGTGGCAACAATATCTGTCCTTAGCTTGTCCTCTCTATATTAGGAAAGCCGCAAGAAGATATAGCGAGACTCCTTCCGCAGCCGCGTCATGCGGTTTTTGGAAGGAGTCCTTCTATATATCATGTAGTAGTAATAAATGTATTATATCCCATACGGCGCAGGCGTTGTTCCATTTGTGCCGCATTATCCAGGCTTTCAAACGCCCCAACCTTCACGCGGTAATATTTGTCGTCGCCTTCCTCTATATAAGCCGGCAGGCCCTCCGACTGCAGCTGCGCCAGCATTTGATCCGCAAACTGCTGAACCCGATATGCTCCCACCTGTACTTGATACAGAGGCGGATTTTCTTCCGGTCTTTCCTGAGTGCCCATATCACTTCCAACCGTTTTTAAAAAGGCGTCTGCAATTCCAGTGGCGATTTCATTGAATTCCGCGTCAAATTTTTCATTGTCTGCCGGAGAATCAATAAAGCCGGCCTCTATCAGCACCGCCGGCATCTGGGTCCTGCGAAGTACCACCAGATTCGGTCGTTCGGTGATTCCCCTGTCCGTAAAGCCTAGTCCGGCGAGTTCCTCATTTATGTTTTCCGCCAGGCGTTCTGCTTCTCCCCCTTTGCTGTACACGAGCGTCTCGATGCCTGACGCGCCTCCAGGGGAAGCAGTTGCATTCCGATGTATGGAAATAAAATAATCCGCACCGGAATTGTTCGCGATCACGGCTTTTTCATACGGTGTATCATAAACATCCTCGGTTCTCGTATAGACCACATCCACTCCGGCATTTTCCAAAGCCTCGCCCACCGCCAGGGCCAAGGCCAGGGCATCATCTTTCTCCTGGCGGCCTTGATAAACGGCACCCGGGTCACGTCCTCCATGTCCTGCGTCAATCACAACCTTATATGCCAAAATAATGCTCCTCTTACATACCTTTATACCCAAAGTATGCCGGCAGGCCATAAGATGTGCACACATATTTTCTTTTCCTGCGATTTTTTCCCGTACTATTTCCTAAATCTCTGCCATGTATTATAATATAATATAAAGTACTTTTGGAATTATTTTCAGAAGACTTCACTCAGATACCGGAAGAAGTTGCAGGCCGGCCTTGAATCTTTCTGCCGGCATCTCGCCTGCCGCACCATCCTGGATGAATTTCATTTTTTATATCATGCAGATTTTTGTTGGAATCTGACGTGGAAAAATATCGATTTATTCATGTCAGTTGGAAAGGACCGGCTGGAGGCCGCAAAGATTCTGGTTCAAGCTGCCAGCAAGCCGTCTGGATGAAATCAGATTTCCTCCTGCTCTTCTGGAAACCATAAATGTTTTTAAGTATTCAAAAGTATACTCAGGGGCCCCTTAATAAATCCCCAATAAACAAGCGCGCTTCATGCGCCAAGATATAATATCTTTTTGGAATTTCCGATTTAAACTCTAACTGCACATTCATACTAGGAAAGCGGTAAACTCTCTATGAACAGCAAACAGATTTTTGCAGAATCTCTTGAAGCTCTTTTAAAGAAAAAGAACCTGGACGACATCCAGGTTTGCGAGATCGTGGCAGGAACTCCTCTCTCCAGAAGGACTTTTTACCGCCATTTTAATGACAAATATGATCTGGCCGGCTGGTATTTTGCTCAATTCTTTGAAAAAAGCTTCGGAAGTATTACGAATGGGGCCAGCTGGGAGGATGCTCTTTCCTCATATCTCAGCCTTTATAAGGATAAGGTGGCGATTCTTAAAAACGCCTATGAAAGCCACGATGTCAACGGACTTCGGAACATTGACATTGCTTTTACGAAAAAAACTTACGAGACTTACCTGCTTCAAAACGGCGCAGATATCCAGTCTGAAACCATGCGGTTTGCCATAGATATCGCTTCCCGCGGAGGGACAGATATGGTCATCGAGTGGCTCATGGGCGGTATGAAAATAGAAAAAGAAACGCTGATTTCATTGTTGAAGCAGACACTCCCTCCGGATATCCTGAGATATCTGGATAAATAAATCTTTTCGTTTTCCGCGGATTCAGGGAAATGTCACATATATTGTATTTTGTGACTTGCTTTTTCCTGCCCTCCTGGTCTATAATGCGGATAAAGTCATAATTAAAAGCTATGACGGGAAGAAGTAAGACGGTCCCTGTCTTTCAGAGAGCATCCGGATGGTGAAAGGATGCAGGCAGCCTGTTCCGAATACATCCCTGAGCCGCCTGCCTGAACTGATAGTAGGGCAGGACGCAGACGCCCGTTACCGCGTATGAGAGCCTTTATTCCGTGGTTCTCAGTGAGGAATATCCTGCGAAGGATCTTCAAATTAGAGGTGGTACCGCGAAGTTTACTTCGTCCTCTGTCTATGAGACAGAGGATTTTTTTTATATCACAGGAAAGTACATCCTATGAAATAAAAGATCCTCCACGCAGGATGTGCACGGTATGAAAAGAAAGGCTGCTTTGCAGCCGCACATCGGCGCGAAACCGGGAAATTTTTAAACTTTAAAAAGGAGACTGAATATGGAAATTTACGAAGAGCTTGTGGCCCGGGGACTGGTCGCACAAGTAACAGACGAAAATGAAATCAAGGAACTGATCAATCATGGAAATGCCAGATTTTATATAGGGTTTGACCCTACTGCCGATTCTCTGCACGTGGGCCATTTCATGGCTCTCTGTCTGATGAAGCGCCTTCAGATGGCCGGCAACAAACCGGTCGTCCTGCTGGGCGGCGGCACAGGATATATCGGAGATCCTTCCGGAAGAAGCGATATGCGCTCCATGATGACACCGGAAACCATACAGCACAACTGTCTGTGCTTTAAAAAGCAGATGGAGCGTTTTATCGAATTCGGGCCGGACAAAGCGATCATGGTAAACAACGCGGACTGGCTGCTGGACCTGAACTATATCGAGCTTCTGCGGGATGTGGGCGCCTGTTTTTCCGTCAACAATATGCTGCGCGCCGAATGCTATAAGCAGAGGATGGAAAAGGGACTGAGCTTCCTGGAATTCAACTACATGATCATGCAGGCCTACGACTTCTATCATCTGCATAAGCACTATGGCTGCAACATGCAGTTCGGCGGCGACGACCAGTGGTCCAACATGCTGGCCGGCACAGATCTGATCCGCCGGAAGACCGGAGAGGATGCCTATGCCTTGACCATCACGCTTCTTATGAATTCCGAAGGAAACAAGATGGGAAAAACCGCCAATGGCGCCGTCTGGCTGGATCCTGAAAAGACTACTCCTTTTGAATTCTTCCAGTATTGGAGAAATGTCGGAGACGCTGATGTCCTGAAATGTATCCGGATGCTCACCTTCCTCCCTCTGGAAGAAATCGAACGTATGGAAAAATGGGAAGGAAGTCAGCTGAATGAAGCAAAAGAGATTCTCGCTTACGAGCTGACAGAGCTGGTTCATGGCGCCTCTGAAGCACAAAATGCCAGGCAGGCTTCCCATGCCCTCTTTTCCCAGGGCAGCGACGATACTCATATGCCTACCACAGAAATCGACGCTGACCGGCTGGAAGACGGTTCCATCGGTATTCTGGATCTGATGCTCCTCTGTGGGCTCGCCCCCACAAAAAGCGAGGCAAGGCGCCTGGTACAGCAGGGAGGCGTCTCCATCGGCGAAGAAAAAGCTGCCCTGGACACCAGAGTGACAGAGCAGCAGCTAAAAAACGGTGTAAAGATTCGAAAAGGCAAAAAAGTATACCATAAAGCAATTCTTAAATAAATCAAATATTTCTATCCGTCTTCGGAACGGACAAGTCGGTCCTCCGGATTTCTTTTCTCACGGAAAGAACTCTGGAGGGAGATACCGACAGTTCGTCTACTCCCATTCTTAAGAATTCTTCTGTCAGCGAAGTATCCGCTCCCAGCTCCCCGCAGATTCCTACCCAGCAGCCTCCTTTATGTCCATTTTCCACGACCATCCGCAGCATCCGGAGGACCGCGGGATGATGTGCGTCATAATGTGCGTCCAGCTTGGCGTTCTGCCGGTCTATGGCCAGTGTATACTGAGTGAGGTCATTGGTCCCGACACTGAAAAAATCCACCTCAGAGGCCAGCAGGTCGCTGATGAGGGCGGCGGCAGGCGTCTCGATCATAATGCCTTGTTCCACATCTTTATAAGCGATATCCTCCGCCTTCAGCTCTTTTTTGACTTCTTCCACAAGCTCTTTGATTTTTCGGACCTCATCCACAGAAATGATCATCGGATACATGACCGACACATTCCCAAAGACACTGGCCCTGAAAATAGCCCTCAGCTGGGTCTTGAAGACCTCCGGCCGGTCCAGACACAGCCGGATAGCTCGGTATCCCATGGCGGGATTTTCTTCTTTCTCCATATGGAAATATCCCACCTGCTTGTCCGCGCCTATATCCAAAGTCCGTATGATGACCTTTTTCCCCGCCATCATTTCCGCCACAGATTTATATGCCTGAAACAGCTCTTCTTCTGAAGGATAATCCTCTTTCTCCAGATACAGGAATTCACTGCGGAAAAGGCCGATCCCTTCCGCGTCATTGGCGAAGACGCTGACCATATCGGATACGCTTCCGATATTGGCATACAAATGGACCTTCCTTCCGTCTTTTGTGACACTTTCTTTCCCTTTCAGCTGCTGAAGGAGCTCGGCGCTTTTTTCATCCTCTTCCATTTTTACACGCATCAGCTTCAGGATTTTCTCCCCAGGCTCCAGATACAGAGTCCCGCTGTAGCCGTCTACTATAGCCAGCTTCCCGTTCCATTCCTTCTGGATCGGGACTCCTATGAGCGCCGGTATGTTCATGGTCCTGGCCAAAATAGCCGTATGGGAATTCGCGGAGCCATATTCCGTCACAAAAGCCAGGAGCTTTTCCTTATCCATCTGAACGGTTTCACTGGGGGCCAGATCGTGCGCCGCCACTATGACCGGCTCTCCTCCCAGATATCCGGACCGTTCCTTCCCTTCCAAGACGGAAACCAGCCGCTCTGAAATATCTTTTACGTCGGCGGCTCTCGCCTGAAAATAATCATCCTCCATCTCTGAAAACATTCTGGAAAAATTGTCCCCTGTGGCCGACACCGCATACTCTGCGTTTACTTGCTGGGAATTGATGATGTTGCGGACAGAATCGTTGAAATCCTCATCCTCCAGCATCATTGCGTGTACCTCAAAAACAGCCGCATTCACTTCGCCCACTTCCTTAAGAGCTTTCTGATACAGCCTGTCCAATTCCTTCGCCGCCTGTGCCTTGGCCGCCTCATACCGTTCGATTTCAGCCGCACAGTCTTCTACTTTACCACGCACGACCGGATTTTCCCCTTTGGAATAGAAAAGAATCCTGCCAATGGCAATTCCTTTAACAATCGACTTTCCCGTATACCGTTCCATGGCGCTCCTTTAGATCCATTACAGATTTGCCTTGAAAAAGGCTTCCAGCTTCGCTGCCGCCGCCTCTTCGTCTCCGCCTTCAACCGTCACCGTTATTTCCATGCCTTTTTTTACGCCCATTCCCATCACCGTCAAAAGCCTGGTCGCCTCCGCTCTCTTCCCGCCGGCTTCCAGAAACACCTTTGAGTCAAGCGCCTTGGCTTCCTTCGCCAGCGCTCCGGCCGGCCTTGCATGGATGCCCACCTCATCTGTGATCACATAAGTAAATGATTTCATTCCGTCTCCTTCCAGGCAGTCTGCCTTTATACATAGTTTATCAAATTTGCAGCCGATTTAAAAGTAAGATATCTTCATCGCTCCCATTTCCCACAATCGGCAGGATGCACAGGGGCTTTTGGCCTCCACCGTTATTTCTCCTTCCGGGTAATATCTGGTGGTGAAAACATATTCTCCGTTGTTCAGATACAGCTCCAGCACGGAAGTATCCGCCAGGATACGCAGTTTCCAAAGTTCCGGGATTCTTGCCTGGCGCATGGTCCGCCCTGCCCCCATTTTTCTTCCCGTCTCATTTTCCAAAAAGACCATTTGAAAAACACCGGCAGAAAACCGCAGTTCCAGGCCTTCGGAAAGTGCCAGCCAAAGCGGCTGATTCCCAATATCCGTGATTTCCATATCAAATGCATTGCCGGAATCTAAAGTCCATTTTCCATCCTCCGGAATTCTTTCCCCGTCTCTCAGACTCTCCAATTCTTCCGCCGGCATTTGGAGCAGACGGCCTTTTCCTGCCGTCACCTGCCTCGGAACCGTAAGAGCATGCTGCCAGCCAAAATCCGTAGTGGGATTTCCGTACTCCCGGCTGGAATCCGGCATTCCGATCCATCCGATCAGCAGCCGTCTTCCTTTTTCATCTTCAAAGGTCTGAGGCGCATAAAAATCAAATCCCATGTCCCATTCTTTAAATTGTTCCGGCAAAAGGATCTCCGGCATCTTTCCGCTCCCGGTCAAAAAATATCCGGCCTGGTAAATATTCTGAAACCGAAACTTTTCTCTGGGAAGTCCCTGTGGTGAAACGGACAAGACCCATTCTCCGTCTGTGCAGAACATATCCGGACATTCCCACATGTATCCAAAAGGAGCTTCTGTGGATATCTCCCGATAAAATCTCCAGCAAAGGCCATCACAGGAACGGTACAGCAGGATGGCTCCCCGTTCTTTTTCTCCCTTTTTTCTGCCTCCCAGGACCATATAATAGCTTCCGTCCTGCTTCCACACCTTCGGGTCCCGGATATGGCAGGTAAAGTCCGCGGGATAATCCTCTCCGGTCAGAACACAGCGCTTGGGTCCAAAGGTATGCCCGTCTTCGCTGGCACAGTATATTGTGTTGGCTTCCCTGCCTTCATTTATATAGTCATAGGCGCCTTCATGCTTTACATTTCCCGTATAAAATATTTTAAGCGTACCGTCCCCTTCTGCCAGAGCGGATCCCGAATACACGCCGTGACAGTCATAGGGGCTGTCCGGAAGCAGCGGGACTCCTTTATAATTCCAGCACAATAAATCCCTGCTGGTGTAATGTCCCCAAGTCTTCAGCCCTCCATTCACATCAAAGGGGGAATATTGAAAAAACACATGATAAAGTCCGCGGCTCTGGCACAGGCCGTTTGGATCATTGAGCCATCCGGCAGGCGGCATCAGATGAAATTTGAGACGATAAGGGTCCTGTTCCACCTGCGGGATTCCCGCTTCTTCTATTTTTTCTACTCCGTTTTTCAGCGCCTGTCCCAATACATTCATAAGCTCTGACCGCCTCCTGTCCGCACCCTCATATCCGTTCCAGCTCCAAAACCGGCTCCGACCGTTTTCCGGTCACGGACAGATTCGGCGCTACCGTCTGATAATCGTCTGTATTCGTCACAATGACCGGAGTGGTCAGATCATATCCCGCTTTCCTGATTTTCTCCAGATCAAAGGTCAGAAGCACCTGTCCGGTCTTCACTTCATCCCCCTCAGACACATGGGCCACAAAATACGTTCCGTTCAGCTCAACGGTGTTGATGCCCACATGGATCAGAAGCTCTGCGCCACCTTTTCCGGTCAGTCCGATCGCGTGACCAGTATCATAGACGGTTTCGACCGTTCCGTCAAAGGGCGCGGTCACTGTACCTTCCTCTGGATGAACGGCAAAGCCTTTCCCAAGGACCTCCGCTGCGAATGTCTCATCCGGCACTTCCCTCATGGGAATCACCTTTCCCGACAAAGGGCTGTATACGATTTCCTTTGCCGGTCCGGCCTCTTTACCGACCATTTTCTGTACCGCCCTATCTGGAGTCTCTGAAATATCATCCGCGGCTTTTCCCACTGCCATCGTTTTACTTTCCCGAGCCGTTTCCGGTTTCGGTTCCTTATATAACATCCAGGAAATGCCGAAAGCCACCGCAAAGGAAACCGCCATGACAAGAGTATAAGGAATCGCATATTCGGTGGTGATCAAATAGCCGAATATACCGGTGATTCCGTAAGCAGACGCGCCGATTCCGGTGATCCCAGCCACCAGCGCCCCGCAGAAACCGCCGATGCAGCCTGCCGCGAAGCATTTGGTATAGCGCAGGTTGATTCCGAAGATAGCCGGTTCTGTGATTCCCATAAACGCGGATAGGGAAGAAGGAAATGCCGTCGATTTCAGTTTTTTATTTTTCGTCTTCACCGCCAGGGCAAGGGCCGCCGCGCCCTGCGCTACATTAGCCGCTGTGGCGATAGGCATCCAGGTGTTCAGATTGTTGGCGCTCAGGAGTCCGGCTTCCAGGGCATTATACATATGGTGGACGCCGGCCACTACCGTCGGCGCGTAGATAGCGCCGGCCAAAGCCGACCCGATGCCGAAAGGAAGCGTGATCAGATACTGCACACCGTTTAAGACTCCCGTTTCAATCCAGGAAAACACCGGCCCAAATATAGTGAGCGTGACATACCCGGTCACCAGGACCGTAACCAAAGGCGTCACAAAAAGGTCGATGATCTCCGGTACGATCTTATGAAGCTTCTTTTCAAGCTTGCTCATAAACCATACGGCGATCACCACCGGAATCACATGTCCCTGATATCCTACCAAACGGATATCATAAAGCCCAAACCATGCGGCAGCCGTAGGGATCGTTTCTGTGGAAGCCACCGACCAGGCGTTTAAAAGATCGGTATGGATCATGATCATACCGATCACAGCTCCCAGATAAATATTCCCGCCAAAGGTCTTGGCCGCACTTATCCCGATCAAAATGGGCAGAAATACAAACGCCGCGTTGCTGAACAGGTGGATAATGGTATAAGTGCCTGACTGCGCCATCGCCGGAAATATTTTACTGAGTCCTTCCAGCAATCCCATGAGAAGGCCGCTGGCGACGATGGCAGGGATAATAGGTACAAATACATCCCCAAGGGTTTTGATCATCCGTTTCCAGGGGGTCTGCCTGGCGGAGGCCGCTTGTTTCACTTCTTCTTTGCTGGCGCCGGAAATGCCGGCGATGGAGATGAATTCTTCAAACACCTTATTGACTGTACCCGTGCCGAAAATGACCTGGAGCTGCCCGGCGGAAAAAAACACCCCTTTTACTCCTTCCGTATTTTCGATGGCTTCTTTGTCACATTTGTCATTATCTGCTATGACTAAGCGCAGCCTTGTAGCACAATGGGCCGCTGATACAATATTATCCTTGCCCCCGATTCCGTCATAGACGCCCTGCGCCGCTTTTCTGTAATCCATAAAGACCTCCCGGTTTTAGAAACCCGTATTTTTCCGTTACCGTTCTCATATTTATTGTCGCATATAACTCGTTATATATCATGATATATTAAATTGAATTCAAGTCCATAACGGATACAATATGAGAACGTTCTCATATTTTTATTTCATTGTAACATAAAGTCGCCTTTTGTAAATCAATATTTTTTACAATTTTTTTCTTTTGAATTGTGCAGAATTGCCAAAGACAGGCGGCGCCGTCTATCCGGCGCCGAAGAAATGACGCATGGGTTCATCTGGTACGGACCGATCCTTCTTCCATGATCTCAAAACCCATTTTGACTTCCCGGCAGACAGCCTCGCCGGACGTCAGATGCTCAACCAGCATATCCGCCGCTTCTATCCCGCTTCTTTTATAATAAAAGTGTACGGTAGTGAGCTTTGGAGTCAGCGCTTTTCCCATGACCGTATCGCCAAAGCCTGCCAGCTGCACATCCTCCGGGATCCGTTTCCCTTTTTCCCTCAGAAGGGTGACGGCTCCGGCCGCGATGGTATCCGTAGCACAAAAAACCGTGTCGATATCCGGCGCTTCATGAAACAAGTCCTTTGCCTGCTCATAGGCAGCTTCCATACTGAAAGCCACTTCTCTGTGCCATTCCGGAGGACAGCTGCACTGATGCTTCTTAAGCGCCTCTTCAAATCCCTTTTTCCGGCTGAGTCCAGCAGCCTCATCTTTCTGTGTAACGCCCAAATACCCTATCTTCGAAGCTGAAGGAAGCATTTTTTCCATGAGCTCCTTCGCCGCCCGGTAATCGTCCTGATACACGCAGGAATATCCCGGCAGCCTCTGTCCCAGTATGACCACCGGGACCTTGTACTCCTTTAAAAGCTCTTTATGCTTCTTCGTGAAAACGGTTCCTATAAAGATAACGCCATCCACTTGATTGTCTTTGAACAATGACAGATATTTTAATTCTTCCCGGATATCATTGCTGGTATTCGCCAGGATCATCATAAAACCATGACGGTTCAGCGCTTCACCGATTCCCGCCACCATTCTGCCCACCGCGTCAGAATTTATCTTCGGGATGATCACACCGACGAGCTTCGTCCGCTTCGTCCTGAGCATCTGGGCCTGAGCGGATGGCTTATATCCTGTCCGTTCTATAACTTCACGTATTCGTTCTCTTTTCTCTCCGCTGACATAGCCGTCGTTCAGGTATCTGGAAACCGTCGCCCTGGAAACGCCCGCCAGTTTTGCAATTTCATTGATATTCAAGATTCTTCTCTCCTATCTTTTGTATATGATCCTTCCATCCTTTACCGTGGCGGTTATCCGGATATCTTTTATCTCTTCCGGAAGAGTCTCCAGAGGATTCTTCTCCAATACCACGAAATCCGCCCGCCTGCCCGGTTCAATGGCCCCTTTTGTCTCCTCTTCAAAAATCTGGTATGCCCCGTGGACTGTCACGGCTTCCAGCGCTTCCAGGACAGATATTCTCTGATTCTCCCCCAGAACGCGGCCTCCCTTTGTCCGCCTGTTCACCGCATTATGAATGGAAAACAGAATATTTGGTTCCACCACGGGGGAATCCTGATGGAGGGTAAATGGGATTTCCTCTTCCTCCGCCCACCGCAGAGGGCTGATCGCCGACGCCCGCTCCGCTCCAAGGACAGAGCTGTAATGGTAATCCCCCCAGTAATATACATGATCCAGGAAGAAACTGGCCGTCATTCCCAGCTTCGCCATACGGGTCAGCTGCTCTCTTCTCACCGTCTGACAGTGAATCACCACCGGCCGCAGGCTTTCATTCCCGCCGCTTCCTTTCTTGGTATTCAAAAGGGCGTATTCATAACACCGCAGCATCTGTTCGATCGCCGCGTCTCCGTTGGCATGTACGTTGACCTGCCACCGGTTCCGAATACATTTTTCAAAGAACTCCCGGACATCCTGTTCCTCCTGCACCGGCATCCCGCAGTAGTCCTCCGGCTGCCCCTCCGGCACGATATGATACGGCATAGAGAGCCAGGCGGTCTTTCCCTGGGGAGAGCCGTCCAGAAAAATTTTTGCCCCTCCCAGCCTGCAGTGGGACTCATAGGAGTTTTCGGCCGGATACTGTTTTGGCAGATATTCCTCCGCCGTCTCCGGCGCAAGGTAGATTACCAAATCGCCGCGAATAGCGCCTGCTTTGCCCGCGGCCTTCAGAAGCTCCAGCTCTCCCTTCCTCACCTTTCCATCCTGCATAGTGGTAATTCCAAAGGAGGCATAATGATCCGACGCCTGTTCCAGCGCTTTCATGAGCTGAGAGGGAGACGGTCCTTTTACAACAGACGCCTTGGCGGGCGAAAGGAACGCTTCTTCTTTCAGCAGTCCCGAAGCATCCACTTCTCCGCCTGCGGGCACGTCACACCCCGGCTTATCATAGCCATAGAGCTCCATGGCTTTTGTATTTACCGCGCAAAGATGACCGGATACATGGGTGATGGCAATGGGAATCTCTGTTGAGATCTGATCCAGTTCCTGTCTGGTCAGATGCCTCTCCCCCGGAAAAACCGCGTTGTCATATCCCAGCCCCAGAAACCACTGGCCCGGTTCCAGGGTAATGGTGCGGAGAAACTTTTTTGCTTCTTCTATCAGCTGTTCCGGTGTATCGCAGTTTCCGGAGGGAGAAGGCTTGGCGTTAAAGAGGATCATACTGTACGCCACGGCGCTCAGATGAGAATGCCCATCGATGAAACCGGGCAGAATCGTGCCGTTTCCATAGTCAAACACCTCTGCCTCCGGCGCCTCCTTCCGGAGCGCATCAAAGCTCCCGACCCGCCTGATGATGCCGTCCTCCGTCAAAATCCCATCGGGAAAAACAGCGTTCTCCGCTTCCCGGACAGACCTCCTCATATCTTCACTCATTGTCAAAACATTCCCGTGATAAATCTGCTTCATGCGCTCCTCCTTTTCCTTTCGGATCATATCCTGCAGCAGTTAAGGGTAGTATTGCCAAAAACACCAGGATTCTATTACATAGTTCTTACCTTTGAATACTTTTTAATCAAGGTTACAAAAAGGAAACAGAGGATCAGAAGAAGATCCTCTTTCCGCACCGTGATAAACTCCTGCTTGCTGTAAAAACTATTGGCGCGGCCCACCGCAGCCCGCTGCTTTATGCGCGCGGGCCGTATGGACGGCCGATTCTTTTTGGAATCGAAAAGCTGGAACTCATCCAGAATAGTGCGGCAGGGGCACCCCTTAATTCATGCCCTACGGGCAGGCGCACTTCGTGCGTCAAGGTAAGAAACAAAAACAGCCGGGCAAGAAGCAATTTCTTCCTGCTCCGGCTGTCACACCTGATTTTACCATGTTTTTCCGTAAAACTCAAATCTTTGCCGCTATTCCAGTTCAAAGGCCCCCGTATACAGCTGGTAATACTTTCCCCGTTCTTCTATCAGCTGTTCGTGGCTTCCCCGTTCTATGACTCTTCCATGCTCCAGCACCAGAATCGCATTGGAATTCTTCACGGTGGAAAGGCGGTGAGCGATCACGAACACGGTCCGTCCTTTCATCAGGCTGTCCATGCCTCTTTGGACAATGGATTCTGTCCTGGTGTCTATACTGGAAGTAGCTTCATCCAGTATCATGACCGGCGGATCGGCCACTGCTGCCCGGGCGATGGAAAGCAGCTGCCTCTGCCCCTGGGAGAGATTGGCACCGTTTCCTGTGATCATCGTATCGTATCCATCCGGCAGACGCTCTATGAAACCGTCGGCATTGGCCAGCTTCGCCGCCCTCCGGACCTCTTCATCGGAGGCGTCCAGCCTTCCATAGCGGATGTTCTCCATGACCGTTCCTGTGAACAGATTCGTATCCTGAAGCACGATTCCGAGGGAGCGCCTTAAATCCGTCTTTTTGATCTTGTTGATGTTGATATTGTCATACCGGATCTTACCGTCATCAATATCGTAGAACCGGTTGATCAGATTGGTGATCGTGGTTTTACCGGCGCCGGTGGCGCCTACAAAAGCGATCTTCTGACCCGGCTTCGCGTAAAGGCTCACATTATGAAGGACAATCTTATTCTCTTCATATCCGAAGTCCACATCGAAAAACCTCACGTCTCCGGTCAGCCTGGTGTAAGTGACTTCCCCTGTCTCATGGGGATGCCTCCAGGCCCACATGCCTTTTCGTTCCGCGGTCTCTTCCACAAATTCGGCCGGTATCTGTTCCGGAAGCTCATCACCCCCGCCCGTCCCGGCTTCTCTCACCCTCCGGTATTCTTCCGGAGCACTTTCCTTCACCCGGATCCTGACCAGCGTCACATATCCGTCATCGGCCTCCGGTTCTTCATCAATAAGACGGAATATCCGCTCCGCTCCGGCAAGCGCCATGATTATGGCGTTTATCTGCATGGACATCTGATTGATTGGCATGGTAAAGCTTCGGGAGAGCTGAAGGAAGGAAGCAATAGCCCCCAAGGTCAGGCCGCCGATCCCGTTCACGGCCAGCAGTCCGCCGAACACAGCCAGCAGAACATACTGGAGGTTGCCCAGGTTCATTGTGATCGGGGCTAAGATATTGGCAAATGTATTAGCGCTGGACGCATTCCGGCACAGCTCATCGTTCTTTTTGTCAAATTCCTCCTTGGCCTCTTCTTCGTGGCAGAACACCTTAATGACCTTCTGTCCGCTCACCATCTCCTCAATATAGCCGTTGACGTCCCCGAGAGATTTCTGCTGCCTTATGAAAAAAGAAGCGCTTTTTCCCGCCACCTTTTTAGAAACCAGTATCAGACAGGTGATGGTCACCAGGATGAATAAGGTCAGATAGACGCTTGTGTACAGCATAGCACAGAAAACCATGACAATGGTCATACAGGAAGACAAAAGCTGCGGGAAGCTTTGAGATACCATCTGTCTCAGCGTATCGATATCGTTGGTATAATGACTCATTACATCCCCGAAAGTATGGGTGTCAAAATACCGGATAGGCAGCGTCTGCATATGGGCGAACATTTTATCCCGGATGCGTTTCTGAACCCCCTGGGAGATTCCGGCCATCAGCCAGTTATAAAAGAAGGTGGACACCACGCCCGCTGCATATATGAAAGCCATGGTCAGAATGGCCCGCACCAGTCCGTCAAAGACAGGCGCCGCCTCCAGAAGGAGCGGTTCAATATAATTGTCGATCAGAATCTGTAAAAACAGAGAGCCCGCCACATTTGCCGTCGTACTCAGGAAAATACAGACCAGGACCAGCGCGAATTGGATCTTATTCTGTCCCGCGATATAGCCGAACAGCCGTTTCGCAGTCTTCACATTCAGCTTATTGTTATTCATCGCTGCGGCCTCCTTTCACCTGAGATTCATATACTTCTCTGTAAATATTATCTTTTTCTATCAGTTCCTCATGAGTACCGAACCCATGGACCGTTCCTCCATCCATGACTATGATTTTGTCGGCGTCTTCTACGGAAGAAATCCTCTGGGCGATAATAAATTTCGTCGTGTCCGGAATCTCCTCCCGGAAAGCCTTTCGGATTTGCGCGTCGGTCTTCGTATCCACCGCGCTGGTGGAGTCGTCCAGAATCAGGATCTTCGGCTTTTTGAGAAGGGCGCGGGCGATGCAGAGCCTCTGTCTCTGTCCGCCGGAGACGTTGGAGCCTCCCTGCTCGATATAGGTGTCATAGCCGTCAGGAAATTCCCGTATAAAATCGTCGGCCTGAGCCAGTCTGCAGGCATGGATGACCTCCTCATCTGACGCCTCCGGATTCCCCCAGCGGAGGTTTTCTTTTATAGTACCGGAAAACAATACGTTTTTCTGGAGAACCATCGCCACTTCATTTCGCAGAGTCTCAATATCGTACTCCCTCACATCGCGGCCTCCCACTTCCACAGAACCGATGGTCGCATCATAAAGCCTGGGGATTAACTGGACCAGAGAGCTCTTAGCCGACCCGGTCCCTCCGATAATGCCTACCGTTTCTCCCGAACGGATTTCCAAATTTATATCCTTCAGGCAGAGCTTTGCCGGATCTTTCGTATAGCTGAAGGATACTCCCTTAAAGGAGACTGCTCCATTTTCCACTTCCGTAAGAGGCAGGCCCGGATTTTGAAGGTCACTCTCCTCATCCAGGATTTCCACGATACGCTCGGCGGACGCTCTGGAAATGATCATCATGACAAAGAAATTGGACAACATCATCAGACTCATCAGAATCTGCATGGCGTATGAGATCAGGCTCATCAGCTGCCCTGTCGTCATTCCTCCGGCCATCCCGCGGCTTCCCACTATCATGCGGGCTCCCATCCAGGACAGCAGCAGCATACAAGTATAAACGCTTATCTGCATAAGGGGCATATTAAAGGCCACGATGCGTTCTGCCTTCGTAAAGTCCTTGTAAATACTGCGGGACACTTCCCCAAATTTCTCCTGCTCATGTTCTTCCCGCACAAAAGATTTGACCACGCGGATGCCGTGAAGGTTTTCCTGTACCACAGTATTCAGCTTGTCATAGGTCCGAAAGGTCCGTTCAAACAGCGGGTGGGCGTATTTCACAATGACAAAAAGCCCCGCGCCCAAAAACGGAATGATGCACACATAGATCATAGTCAGCTTAGGACTGATCCCAAACGCCATGAACAAGGCAAAGACGAGAAGGATCGGGCTCCTCACCGCCATACGGATCATCATCTGAAAAGCATTCTGTACATTAGTCACATCCGTTGTCAGCCTCGTGACGATACTGGCGGTGGAGAATTTATCTATATTGGCAAAAGAATATTCCTGTACCTTATAATACATATCATGGCGCAGGTTCCTGGCAAAACCGGCCGAAGCCCTGGCGGCATGTCTGCCGGCCAGCGCTCCGAAGGTCAGAGAAGCCACACAGCAGATCACCAGCAGCCCCCCAATCTGTAAGATGGAGCCTATACTTCCTCTGTCGATACCGTTATCTATAAGCCTGGCCATCAGAAGCGGGATGACTACTTCCAGCGCTCCCTCCCCCACAATGAATGTCGGGGCCAGGATAGAATCCTTCTTATATTGTCTGATACATTTCGCAAGTCGTTTTATCATTCTGTCTCCCTCATTTTCTGTTTATTCTTTCTTTTCCGGCCTCTCGGCGCTGCTTAGATTCCTCTGTACCTTATCCAGCACCTGCAGGAGAATCCGGGTTTCTTCCTCGGACAGACCCTCTGATATCTGCCTCTCCACCTTGTCGATCTCTCTGGAAATAGATTCATGGATGGATACCGCTTTCTCCGTCATTATGATCCGCTTAAGCCTTGCGTCATAATCCACCGACTCCCGATAGATCAGCCCGTTTTTTTCCATCAGCTGCAGTAGTCCCGTAGCAGATGAGCGCCGGATATCAAACCGTTTTTCGATATCCTTTTGGAACATGTCCTCATCCTTATGCTCATAAAGATACCGAAGGATCCAGCCATGGGTCCCGGTCACCTGCTTCGCGTACTTGACCGACGCGGTATTCCCGATATGCCGGTTCACCAGTTTCGCGGCCTGCTTTATTTCAAACCCGATATGTTCCATCCTCCACTGCTCTTCCTTATTTCGATCTGTGTCCTGTTCTTCCTTACCACTCTTCATTTATGTTTTCCTCTTCTATCATATGCCGAATCCTCCCGATAGTTCTGTGCCTAATTGTTCTATCCCGAACAATATTAGCATACACTTTTTTTATTGTCAATCCCTGTTTATCATTTCTTCCTTTATTTTCCTGTCACATCCGGACTGCCAGCACCACACTGACTATGATTCCCACGAAAGTAGCTAAAAGCGCCCCAGGAAGCGTGTGCCGGGTCTTTTTGATCTTTACGCTCATAAAATACACACTCATGGTATAAAAAACGGTCTCCGTACAGCTTAAGATTATGGATACCATTCTTCCGGAAAGGGAATCCGGTCCGAACTCCTTGAAGATATCCAGTGCGAGGCCCGTAGCCGCCGAAGAGGAGAAAAGCTTCACCAGGATCACCGGAAGCACCTGGGAAGGGAGAAAAGAAGGAGAAATGATCTTTGACAAAAGGACAGCCAGTGTATCCAGAAAACCAGAC
The DNA here is from genome assembly GCA_902363445.1 of Lachnospiraceae bacterium. GTDB lineage: Bacteria > Bacillota > Clostridia > Lachnospirales > Lachnospiraceae > Lientehia. Next base: position 316,797 of record CABJAB010000005.1, on the reverse strand, counting down.
GCCCGGAGAACGCCGGTGCCGATCATCAGCCCCACCAGCGTAGGAAGGATCCCCGCCACAGTCTTTAGACCGTCCTTTGCCCCCCGGATAAAATCCTCAAAAATGGGCCTGCCCGCAAGCAGCCCCTGAACCGCAATGTAGCACACCACCATGGGGATGAGCAGATTGGAAAAATAAATCATAAAAAGAACTCCCGCACACCATTTCTACATGGTATGCGGGAGCCCGCCTCAGTCATTCCTGTTTAAGCCGTTGTCCGTCAGGATAATCGTTCCCGCCGATACCTTTTTTATAACGGAAGACAGTCCACGGCAGCTTTTTCAATTCTGATCCCTGCCTTATATGTCTCCATAAATGCCTCAAAGCCCAAGGTGTCTGCCGGATCCGGAGACATACGCACCTTGTCCTTTCCGGAGAATACCTTTTTGTCCAGATAATCTTCCAGGCTTTCCCCTTCCTCTTTCTGAACCAGGTAAGCCGCCAGAAGAGCGATTCCCCAGGCTCCTCCTTCACCGGCCGTCTCCATCACAGATATATCTGTGTTCATGGCAGCCGCCAAAATTCTCTGTCCGACTCCTTTGGTCTTGAAAAGGCCTCCATGGGCCAGGATCTCATCCACCTTGACCTGTTCGCTCTGAAACAGGATATCCAGCCCCATCTTCAAAGCTCCCAGGGAAGAATACAGATGCGTCCTCATGAAATTAGCCAAACTGAATTTACTTTCCGGGGTTCGAACGAATAAGGGCCTTCCCTCTAAAAGGCCGGTGATATTCTCCCCTGACAGATAGCCGTAGGAAAGAAGGCCTCCGCAGTCGCTGTCGCCTTCCAGCGCCTTATGATACAGAGCAGAATAAATCTTCGTCATGTCCGTTTCGGCTCCCATGCACTCCGCGAATTCCTGGAACAATCCAACCCAGGCGTTCAGATCCGAGGTACAGTTGTTGGCATGCACCATGGCGACCAGATTTCCGGAAGGCGTCGTCACTAAGTCTATTTCCGGATATACCCTTTTCAATTCCTTTTCCAGCACGATCATGGAAAAAACAGAGGTTCCCGCAGATACATTTCCGGTACGCTTCGCCACGCTGTTGGTAGCCGTCATCCCGGTGCCCGCGTCGCCCTCGGGAGGACACAGCGGAATTCCTGCTGAAAGCTCCCCGCTGGGATCCAGAAGCCTGGCTCCTTCCTCCGTAAGGACTCCCGCCGCCTCCCCGGCAAGGCGTATCTGCGGCAAAATATCCTCAAGCCTCCACGGAAGTTTCTGTTCCTCTGCGAGACGGTCAAAGGCCGCCAGCATCGTCCTGTCATATTCCTTTTTTTCCGTATCGATCGGGAACATACCGGAGGCGTCTCCGATGCCCAGCACCCGCTCACCCGACAGCTTCCAGTGAATATATCCGGCCAAGGTCGTAATAAAGCCGATTTTCTCCACATGGGCCTCCCCATTCATCATCGCCTGATACAGATGAGCGATGCTCCATCTTTGAGGAATATTGTAGTGAAACAGCTCTGTAAGCTTTTTTGCAGCCTCTCCCGTATTGCTGTTCCTCCAGGTGCGGAACGGCACCATGAGCTTCCCCTGACCGTCAAAGGCCATATAACCGTGCATCATGGCGCTGAAGCCGACAGCCCCCACCGTCCGGAGAGTCTCTCCATATTGGTCCTTTACTTCATCCGCCATCTTCCGATAACAGTCCTGAAGCCCCGTCCAGATATCTTCCAGCGTATAGGTCCAGAACCCGTCCGTATAGCGGTTCTCCCAGTCATGGCTTCCCGATGCCAGAGGCGTATGATCCTTCCCGATCAGTACTGCCTTGATCCTGGTCGATCCAAATTCAATGCCCAGGATCGTTTTCCCACTTACGATCTCTTCTTTTACCATGTTCCGATTCTCCGTCATATGCGTACCCTCTCCCAACTTTTATTTTCCTATTCGGTCCGCCTTTTCTATGGCTTCCCACTGACCCCAGTGTACCATATTTTTAAGGTTTTGTATAGAAAGCTCCGCTTGAGAAGCCGGAAGACACATTTTAAAATTCTCTCAGCACAAGGTCCGTTTCCCCTGGATTCATGGCGACCTCCACTCGCAGGACTTTGGGATGACCCCGGAATTCCTTCCGCACCATATCCTTCAAAGACGTCCCGTTGTGGTAGCCGTGTATGACCCGGATGCGGTAAATGTCGCCGCCCGCCCGCTTTAGTCTGCCCGCGATCAGGTTCTTTGCCTGGAAACGATTCATGCCATGGATGTCTACCTCCACGATCCCCATTGAAAGCCCTGCCATATCTGTGTCTTCCTCCTCTGTTTCGTTTTCTCAGTCCTTTTTAAATGCCACGATCAGAAGCTTTTTGGAATACGCCTTGACCTCTTCCCACGGCGTATCCTTAAATTCTTCCTGTTTCTTGCCATACATCAGCACCGGGGCGATGGCGCTGTACAGAATGGAACGCCTTGCCAGATGGCTTCCTCGGCTTTCCAGGACGCCGTCCCTTTGCCCTGCTTCCAGAAGAGTATTCATGACCCTGGCCGCGGTATCATCTCCGCAGCACGTCTCCCTGTGGAGCCGCATCAGTTCTTCCTTCAGGCTCTCCGGCATTTTATCCCCGCTTATGAAATCGATCATCAATATGGATTGTGCTGCCGGAGAACGCACCCATTCCAGGACCATATCCCACTTTTGATCGAAGCTCTCCGCCTTTTCTACTCTTTCACAAAGAGCGGAGGCCTCCTCTCCGATGGACCAGATTACGGCTTCGGCGATCAGCTGATCTTTTGTGCGAAAATATTCATAGATCGTGCCCTTCGGAATACCGGACGCCTCAGAGATCTCTCCCATACGGATCAGCCCTAAATCCTTCCCTCCGACGTAGATATTCCAGACACTTCCATAGATGGCCTCTTTTTTACCGGACAATTCCTTTTCTTTAGTCATCCAATACCACCAGCTCTTCTTCCTTGATAACCCGCATTTCCCTGCGGTTGAAAATATCATACAGCACCGGTACCACGAACAGCGTCATAAGCGTCGCGTAAGTGAGTCCGCCGATGGTGACAATTGCCACAGGCTGCATCATTTCAGCTCCGGTCCCCACTCCGATCGCCATGGTCAGGAGTCCGAGGATCGTCGTGATAGCCGTCATTAAAATAGGACGCATTCGGGTCACGCCGGCCTCTACGATGGCTTTCCTCTTATCGGTCCCCTCTCTTCTCAGCTGATTGATGTAATCTACCAGTACGATGCCGTTATTTACAATAATCCCTGCCAGCATGACAAAGCCTATCATCGCAATGACGCTGACCTCCTTTCCGGTCAGGAACAGACCCAGGAAACCGCCTGTAAACGCCAGCGGAATCGTGAACATAACGATAAAGGGCGACAGCAGGGACTGGAACTGGGCTACCATGATCAGATAAATGAAAGCGACGGCGATGAGCAGCATCTTGATCAGCTGGCCCATGGCCTCCATGATCGTCTCATTTTCACCCGAGAACACCAGACTGCAGCCATCAGGAAGCTGGAAATCCTCGAACTCTTTTTCTACTTCCCGGCTCACGATGCCTACATTGTAGCCGTCGGCCACCTGGCCGCTCACGGTCACATAACGCCTCTGGCTCTCTCTGTTAATGGAAGAAAGGCTCTGTGCGTCCTCTACCGTCGCAATGTCCCTGAGTGCGATCTCTTTCTCTGTTCCATCCATGCCGGTCACCGTGAATACATAGTTCCGGATATCTTCCGTAGTCATGTCTTCCATTGAAGCGTCGTCCACGATCACAGGATAATCACCTGAATTCTCCGTAAGCTCCGTCGCCTCGCTGCTGGATTTCAAAGCTTTCTGCAGATCCATGTAGGCCTGGGCCACCGTAACTCCCTGAAGCATGGCTTTTTCCTTATCTATCACAATACGAAGCTCGGGAGTCGGATCTACGATTCCGTCATCCACTTCTGTGACACCCTCTATAGATGCCAGCTTTTCGGCCGCCGACTTGGCCGCCTCCTGGAGTCCGTCCAGATCCTGTCCTTCAATTTTCATGGTTATGCCGGAGCCTCCCAGGGCGCTCATGTCCATGGAAGAGCCGCTGGCAGTGACCTCACAGTCCAGATCCGCGCAGGCTTCTTCAATCTTTCCCGCGATTTTCTGGCTGGACACCGTCTTTCCCTCCTTGAGGATCGCATATATGGAAACACTCTCCGAAGAACTTCCGCCTGACATGGAGGACATCATCCCTCCTCCTCCCATCATGGCCCCGACTGTTTCCACGCCATCCACGGACATGATCCGTTCAATCACTTCATCCGCCATTTCTTTGGTGTCTTCCGTACCGGAGCCCTCCGGCATGGAGAGGGAAACAGAAATCTGTGTGCTGTCCATGGTAGGCATATAGGCGGTGCCTCGGCTCATGCTCGCGATCACACTGAACACCAGCATTCCGACAGCCGCAAGAAGAGTCACCACACGGTGTCTGAGACACCAGCTCACGGCCCTTTCATATCCCTTCAGTATAAAATCAAACCATTTGTGGGACTTTTCCTTCTGCTTTTTCAGCATTCCGGAAGCCATAGCGGGCACAAGCGTCACAGCTACGATCAGGCTGGCCACCAGCGAATAGGTAATCGTCAGCGCCATATCCGTAAACAGCTGCCTGGTCATTCCCTTAATAAATACGATCGGCAGGAACACACTGACCGTCGTGAGTGTAGAAGAGGTGATGGCTCCCGCCACCTGTGCGGTACCGCTGACCGCCGCCTGTATCGCAGTGGCTCCTTTATTTCTCAGCCGGTAAATGTTCTCGATGACTACCACGGAATTGTCCACCAGCATTCCCACGCCCACCGCAAGACCGGAAAGAGAAATCATATTCAGCGTGACGCCGGAAAAATACATCAGCACGATGGCAAAGATCACACTGATAGGGATGGAGCAGGCAATGATGATCGTCGGCCTCAGATCCTTCAGGAAAAACAGAAGGATAATGACGGCGAGGATCGCTCCGTACAGAAGATTGTTGAGCACGGAATCCACCACCAGATGGATATAATCCCCCTGGTTGGACAGCATGGTAAAATGCAGCCCGTCGTGGCCGTTCTCCAGCTCCTCAAACTTCTTCTGGACAGCCTCCGCCACATCCGCGGTAGCATAAGTCGGCTGTTTTTCTATGGAAAGGACCACACCGTCATTTCCGTTTATTTTCGCGTAAATATCCGCGCTGTTGTCACTTTTATAGACGTCCGCCACGTCCGACAGGCGAACCGGCTCCATTCCCTCCACATCCGGGTCAAAGAGGACCAGATTTTTAAGCTCCTCCACATCCTCCAGCTTATTCCCCACCCGGACCAGGTACTGTATGCCGTCCTCCGTCACATAGCCGGCCGGCATGGAAAAATTCTGCGCCGTCAGTATCTGGGATATCATATCCGCCGTCAGTTTATCGGTCACATCCGCGGCATCAAGAGCGCTTTCCTTGGAAGAATCAAAGGTCTCCCGCTGTTCACCCAGCTCCTTTTCTCCGTCCTCCAGCTGCCGTTTTGCATCTGCCAGCTGTGACTCCGCCTCATATTTGGTCATTCCGGCTTCCTGCGCCTTGGCGATCAGGATATTCTTCGCAGAAGTCAGCTGCCCCCTGGTAGAAGCCAGCTGGCTCTTCCCTGCCCGCAGCGCCTGGATTCCCTCCAGGGCCGATGTGATCTGGGCCGCCGTTCCTTCATTCTTTATCTTATCAATCTGAGCGATGGCCGCTTCCGCTTCTGTTTTCTTCGAAGCCAGTTCTTCTCTCTGGGTAGTCAGATCTGTTTCCGCGGCGGTGAGCTCCGCCAGCTTTGAACGGTACAGATCGACGCCGGCTTTCAACGCCGCCGCTTCTGCGGCCGTCTCCGCATACCCGGGAGTGTCCTCCGGAATCAGCAGATTGCCGTCGTCATCGATGATCCCCTGGGCTTTCATGGCCTCAAAGCCTTCTCTGGCCGCCTTTAGATCCGGCTGTTCCTCCAGAGCCGTCTTACCAGCCTTTACCTGTTCCAGCCCATCGTCTATCTGCGAAATCCCCGCTTCCAGCTGGGTGAGTCCATCCCTTATGGAAGCTTCCTGGGAAAGAAGGCCGTTAATCTGTTCCAAGGATGAGGTAAGTCCCGCTTCCATCTCATCTATGCTCTGATACCCCGCCTGGGAAAGAGCCTCGCTTTCCTTGGAAGCCAGCTCCTTTTCTGCATTTTCCAGAGCGATCTCCCCCTGGAGGATCTGCATTCTGGCCTCACTGAGCGCCTGGTCCGCCTGTACCATCCCGCTCTGGAACTGAGACGTCTGGCTCTCCAGCTGAGCCTTTCCCTCTGAAATCTTATCCTCCGCTTCATTGAGCGCATCCTCCGCCTCAGACAGGGAATCGGATATGGAGGATTTCAGACGGTCGTTGACCTTTTCCACCTGGTCATCCCGGATGACGACGTTCACCTGCTCCTCCAGAAGGCCCGACGCGCTGACACTGGCCACGCCGTCGACTCCCTCCAGCGCAGGCTGGACCGTCTCTTCCACATACTTGGAGATATCGGCCACTCCCATATCGTCCGCATCCACAGAAGCGACCACGATGGGGAGCATATCCGGATTGATCTTCATTATGATGGGGGAGGAAACCGTATCATCCCAATAGCCTTCGATCTGGTCCAGCTTCTCCCTCACGTCCACCGTCATGGAATCCATATCCACGTCATCGTTGAACTCTAAGATCACGAGAGATACATTCTCGCTGGATGTGGAACTCACTTCCTTTATGTTGTTAAGTGTTGCCATGGACTGCTCCACCGGTTTCGTCACAGTCGTTTCCACTTCCTCCGGGCTCGCTCCCCGATACGTGGTCACTACCACCGCATAGGGCAGGTTGATGCTGGGCAAAAGATCCGGCGTCATCTCTGTAAAAGACACCACCCCCAGAATCAAGATCAGCACCACGGCCACAAAAACCGTCATGGGCTTCTTCACACTGAATTTCGCAATCATCGTCCAATCCTCCTGATGTTTGTTTCTGCTGAAATAAAAAAGCCGACCGGCTAGTCGGTCGGCTTCCCTGAAACAAATTATATGCTCCAATCCAGTGAAAGTCAATTTCTCAAATTATCAAATTTTTATAAATTTTCTCACAAACAAGAATTTTATTGAATCTCGCCGGGTTCGAAGCCGGCCTCCGCGACGGCTGCCTTCAGGGTTTCATCCGCCACCTCTTTTTCAAGGGTAATCTCTGCCTGCTTCTTTTCCAGATCCACCACAGCTGTCACGCCGTCTATGGCGTTCAGCGCTTTCTCTGCGCTCATCTTACAGTGGTTACAGCTCATTCCTTCAATCTTCATGATTTTCTTCATAGTCTCATCTTCTCCTTTATTCTTTTCTTCTTCTATGGGTTTTCTTATACAAGAACCGTCCGGACAGGAAATCTCCTTCGCCGGCGCTTCCGTATGAAAAGCAAACTTCGTCCGGAAACCTTTGAGGCGCAGCGCGTTGCTGACAACACAGACAGAGCTAAGGCTCATGGCGGCGGCGGCAAACATAGGATTCAGCTTCCACTGAAGCAGGTTATAAAAAACACCGGCTGCCAGGGGAATACCAATACTATTGTAGAAAAAGGCCCAGAACAGATTCTCCTTTATATTTCGCAGTACGGATTTGCTCAGCTGGATCGCTGTCACCACGTCCAAAAGATCGCTCTTCATGAGGACGATATCCGCGGATTCCATGGCCACGTCCGTACCTGCCCCAATGGCAATGCCCACATCGGCCCTTGCAAGCGCCGGCGCATCGTTGATACCGTCTCCGACCATGGCGACACGTCTGCCCGACTCCTGTATATCCCGGACCGCCTTTTCCTTATCCTGTGGCATCACCTCGGCAATGACCTTGCTGATGCCCAGCTGGTTTTTGATGGCATTGGCTGTCCTCTCGTTGTCGCCGGTCAGCATGACCACCTCGATCCCCATGTGTTCCAGCTCTTTGATGGCCTGTTCACTGGTGGGCTTCACCACATCGGCTACTCCTACGATACCGCAGAGGACGCCGTCCCTGGCAAAAAACAGCGGTGTCTTTCCTTCCTCAGCCAGCCGATGGGCGGTGGATTCTGCCTCAGCCACATCTACTCCGTTTTCTTCCATAAAGCTCTGATTCCCGGCCAGGCACGCTTTTCCCGAAAGCGCCGCCTTTATCCCTCTGCCGGAAACTGCCTGGAACCCTTCCGTCTGCAAAAACTCAAGTCCTCTGTTTTCCGCCTCTTCTACAATGGCTTCCGCCAGCGGATGCTCTGAAGGTTTTTCCAAAGAAGCGGCCATCAGCAGCAGGCTGTTCTCATTCAGCTTTTCTTTCTTTCCATCCGAAGCTTTTGGCTCCAAAGGCAGAATATCTGTCACCTTCGGCTTTCCTTCCGTGATCGTCCCGGTCTTATCCATTACAACCGTTTTTACAGAATGGACCACTTCAAGGGATTCTGCCGATTTGATCAAGATTCCGTTCTCAGCTCCCTTACCGGTCCCGACCATGATAGCCACCGGTGTAGCGAGCCCGAGGGCACAGGGACACGAAATCACCAGTACAGAAATACCGATGGACAATGCGAATCCAAAGGTCGCGCCCACAAGAACCCAGATGATGGTCGCCAGCAGAGCGATGGCGATGACCACAGGTACAAACACTCCTGCGATCTTGTCGGCCAATTTAGCAATGGGGGCTTTGGAACTGTTGGCGTCTTCCACCAACTGAATGATCTTCGCCAGGGTGGTATCATCCCCGACTCTCGTAGCCCGGAAGGTGAAATATCCATTCTTGTTTATGGTGGCCGCGATTACCGTATCGCCCTCTCCCTTTTCCACCGGAATACTCTCTCCGGTCAGGGCTGACTGGTCAACGGATGCCTGGCCTTCTACGATCACCCCGTCCACCGGGATGCTCTGGCCGGGCCGGACTGCGAGGATATCTCCGGCGACCACTTCCTCCACCAGGATCTCCTCTTCTTTTCCGTCGCGCACTACAGTGGCCGTCTTCGGCGCCAGATCATAAAGCTTCGATATGGCGTCACTGGTCTTGCTCTTGGACCTGGTCTCCAGATATTTTCCTACGGTGATCAGCGTCAGGATCATGGATACGGATTCAAAATACAGATCCATATGGTAGCTGGCCACCAGCTCCATATCCTGTATGCCAAGCCCATACCCCATCATATAAATGGCTGCGATCCCATGGACCAGCGCCGCGCCCGATCCGATGGCTATCAGGGAATCCATATTCGGAGCTCTGTGCCACAGCGCTTTGAAGCCCACCTGATAATATTTCCGGTTCACATACATAACCGGCAGCGTCAAAAGGAACTGCGTCATACCGTATCCCACGGCATTCTGATGTCCGGATAAAAAGCCGGGGAGAGGCAGTCCGATCATATGCCCCATGGAAACATACATGAGCGGGATCATAAAACAGATGGAAACGATCAGGCGGTATTTCATGTTCTTAAGCTGTTCCTCTACGGGATTCTTCTCTTTGACGTCTCCGCCCTTTTTCTTTCCGCTTTCCTTGCCCGCCACGGAAGCGCCGTAGCCCGCATGGACTACTGCCGAGATAATGGCATCATCGTCAAGCGCGGTCTCCTCATATTCTACTACAAGACTGTTTGACAGCAGGTTCACCGCGGCTGTCTTCACGCCAGGCAGCTTTCTGACACTCTTTTCCACATTGGCAGAGCAGGAAGAACAGCTCATTCCAGTCACATTAAATTTCTGTTTCATATGGCTTTTCCTTTCCAGTTGTTCATATACCCCCATTGGGTATATCACTATCATAAACGCTCTTTCGCTTATTGTCAACACATTTTGAAAAAAGATTCGGAAATATACCTTTGAATACCTTTTAAACATGTTTTTTTGTCTGCTTTACAAGTCAAGAGGAAATCCGATTTCATCCAGGCGGCTCGCTGGCAGCCGTAACCACGATCTTTGCGGCCTCCGGTCGGTCTTTTCCAACTGACATGGATAAATCGATATTTTTCCATGTCAGATTCCAATAAAAACCTGCATGAGATTCGGTTTTTACCTCCCTACGGCCGGGAAGATCCTGCTAACGGTTTTGCAACGCTCGCCTTACAATGGAATCGGATTGTTCCTCTTGCTTTTACTCCCGCACCGAAATAAGCTTCTAGTTATTTTGAAAGCTATCAGGACGGCCCGCCGCGGTCTGCTGCCAAAAGGCGCGCAGGCCGTGTGGATATCCAATCCTTTAATGAAATCAGGGGAATGGAAGCCATCCGAAATGGTGAGGCAAAAAAGATTCCGGCAGAAAGATTCCGGGCCGGCCTAAAGGTGAGCGCCGCAGGGCAGCGGCCGGTGTTCCCCAGACGGAGGGAGGCAGAAACGAAAAATACCGATTCCGTTTCTGAGCGAACCGGAGACGGGAAATCATAAAGATTTTCCCGTCGACATGTGAGCGGTACTCCTGAAGCGGGGATAAAACGGCCCCTGCATCGCCAGCGAACCGAAATCGTGACGATCCGGAACCTCTGCCGGTGTCTGACTGGAACTTATTCGGAGCCTATTAGGAATGATTTCAAAAAGTGTTTTGTATCATACCTTGCCGCACGAAGTGCGCCTGCCTGGAGGGCATGAATTAAGGGGTGCCCTTGGGTATAGCTCTAAATATTTGCTATGCTGAAATAGGAACGAAAGAAATGATTCCGTTTTCATTGACAATCCAATGCAAGAGCGATATGATATATGTGACCATATAAAATTATTTAGTCATATAGATTGGAGGCCGATCATGCCAAGATTCAGCGATACAGAGAAAAAAATGATAAGACAAAAATTAATGCAGGAAGGAGAACGGCTGTTTACTTCATTCGGCATTAAAAAGGTGTCCATTGATGAAATCGTACGGGCCGCCGGCATCGCCAAAGGTTCCTTCTATTCCTTTTATCCCAGTAAAGAGCATCTTTATATGGATATCGCAGGAAATCTGCAGACAAAAATGTGGCGGGAAATGGATGAATTTCTGGATGAAAACCGCTCTTTACCGCCGAGAGAACTCTGCAGACAGTGCTTTCTCTGGATGTTTCAGGCGCTTAAACGTTATCCCATGCTCAAACAGGCAGACGGCGAGACGGCTGAACATCTGTACCGCAAGCTTCCCCGCGAAGTGATCGAAGCGCATACAAAGGATGACAGCCACGAGCTGATCAGGCTGCAGGAATACGGCGTTCATTTTACATGCGGAATTGAGACTGCGACAAAAACATTACAGACACTTGCGGTCAGCTTCCTCAATCTGCAGCAGGATGACTCCGCCGATCAGCAGGCCGTAATGAGAATCATTTTAGACGGCGTATTAAAGGAGATCATAAGCGATGAAAGTGATTGATGTGCAAAATGTATTTCTAAAATATCCCTCTTCTAAAAACGATATCATCAGGGGAATCACCTTTGATGTAAAGCAAGGGGAAATCTTTGGTTTTCTTGGTCCGTCCGGCGCCGGAAAAAGCACCATGCAGAAAATACTGACGGGAACCCTTCGGGATTACCGCGGCAGTGTTCGTGTTTTTGGTACGGAGATGAAGCATAGGGCACACGACTATTATGAACATATTGGCGTAGATTTTGAATTTCCTAACTTTTACAGCAAATTTACGGCCGTGGAAAACCTGACTTATTTTGCTTCTCTCTATTCCTGCAGGACAAGTGATCCTCTGGAGCTTTTGGAAAAGGTAGGGCTTCAGCATGATGTTTACAAAAAGGTTTCAAGCTATTCAAAAGGCATGAAAATGAGACTTGGTTTTGTACGCTCCCTGCTCCATGATCCCAAGCTTCTTTTTCTGGACGAACCGACCAGCGGTCTTGATCCTGCAAACGCGAGAATATTAAAGGATATGATTCTGGAACAAAAAAAGATGGGCAAGACCATCATTTTAACAACTCACAATATGCATGATGCAGAGGAGCTCTGCGACCGTGTCGCGTTTATCGCCGGCGGAACGATCAAAGCGATCGATACGCCGCATGCTTTACGCAAAGGCAAAGCAGACACAAAAGTAGAATACCGGTTTTTGGACAATGAAAAAGAGAAACAAAACGTATGTGCTCTTTCCGGTTTGGCCCATGCAGAGGAATTTCAGGCCGCGCTGCAAAAAGGTACTCTGACAAGTATCCATTCTAAAGAACAGACGCTTGAAGATATATTTATTGAACTGACAGGAAGGGGCCTGCAATGAGATTCCTAAATACCTTGAAAAACGATATCCATTTCCAGATGAAATATGGTTTTTATTTTCTGTATGCTTTTTTCAGTCTGGTCTATATCGCCGTGCTGCTGGTAATCCCCCCAGAATATAAAAAGATAACAGCCTCCCTCGTCATTTTGACTGATCCCGCAATGCTTGGCCTTTTCTTTATCGGCGGGATATGGCTTCTTGAAAAAGGAGAAGGCCTGCACAGCTTTTGGAGTATTTCTCCCCTCCGTACCGTTGAATATGTATTATCAAAGTCCATATCCCTGGCGATATTATCAACGATATCGGCCGACCTCATCATGCTGACTGCCATGAAAGGCCCTGTCCATTTCTTTTTCTTGTCTTTCAGTGTATTCACCGGAGCCGTCGTCTTTAATCTCATAGGACTGACAGCCGCGTCCTATGCCCGCTCGGTAAATCATTATATGATAATTGTCACACTTCCCGTAGTTCTTTTGTCAATACCGCCTGTACTGACAGCGTTTGGAATAACTCATCCCCTCTTGGAGCTGTTTCCTGGGACAGCGCTGTGGCGTTTGCTGGCCGCTTCCATTGATATGGGGAAAGCTTTTAACTGCCGGATGTGGATCAGTCTGATCCTCTGGCTCGCCGCCGCATTGTTTTTCACAAACAAGCGCATTGGAACCGCCCTGCGGTCAGAAGGAGGGAAAAACACTTGAAGCAGACGATGATACTTTTTAAAATAGGCCTAAAACAAATTTCAAAGGACGGCATGCTAATCATCCTTATTCCGGCGCCGTTTCTGGCCGGGGTGTTTTTTAAGTTCGCCGTTCCCTTTCTCAACCATATCCTGACAGCCAAATACCAGTTCCCCATTACCGCCTGGTATGGCCTGGCGGACGGCATGATGATCTGTCTGACTCCTATGTTCACAGCAATGATATCGGCATTTTTGCTTTTAGAAGAATGGGATGAGGGCTTAAGCGCCTTTTACCAGATCACTCCTGCGGAGGGGTATTCCTATTTATCCGCGCGCATCGGAATCCCCATGATATGGGCTTTTGCTGCCACGATAACTGTTTCTTTCCTGTTAAACCTCTCATCCTTATCGCTGCAGATTATTTTTTTATCCTCCATCATCAGCAGTTTTACCGGAATCTCTTTAGCAATGATGGTCGCATCCATCGCCGGAAACCGTGTAGAAGGGCTTGCACTTTCAAAAATGATGGGACTCAGTTTTATAGGACTCATCTTAGTATGGTTTGTACCTGCCCCGTATCACTATTTCATGGCTTTTCTTCCGTCCTTCTGGATAGGGAAGCTCCTGGCAGACGGAGCAGATTTCTTTACGTTCCTGCTTGGAGTATCAACCTGTTCTATCTGGACAGCTCTATTTACGAAAAGATTTTTGAAAAGAGTATGACAACACCGGGGCACTCCCCCGACAACCTCCGCCTATTGCGGGTGAACATAAAAAAGTGACAGAAAGGGAAATCCCTATTCTGTCACATGATCGAAGCCCTGATTTAATATAGTCATCACATGTTCATCCGCCAGCGAATAAAATACAGTCTTTCCATCGCGCCGGAATTTCACCAGGGAGCTCTGCTTTAATATCCGGAGCTGATGAGAAATGGAGCTTTGGCTCATGCCCAGGAGCTGGGCAATATCACATACGCACATCTCATGCTCCAGAAGAACATATAAGATCTTGACCCTGGTGGGGTCACCGAAAATCTTAAATAACTCTGCCAGGCGGACGAGAATTTCTTCATCCGGCGTCTGCTTTTTTAAAGAAGCGATCAGTTCGGGATTTGCATGGATATAGTCACAGACCGGCATCTCATATTCTTCCTTTTGTTTCATCCATGTTACCTCCGTTTATCATATCAAATATGGAATTCTGACAAAATATCAACAATATAAGTCTACTACCGGTCCGGAAAACTGTCAACCAGATTCCCTGGGAGAAGCTTTAAGCCTCAAGGTCTTACAGCAAATTTCAGGACATCTTCTCTTTTATTTTCAAATATATCATACGCCCCCATGATTTCTTTCAGGCGGCATCTGTGGGTGATCAGGAAACTAGGATCCAGCTTACCGCAGGCTATCAGATCCATGATCTCCTGGCAGTCGCTTCCATCCACTCCTCCGGTCTTAAAGGTAAGATTCTTTCCATACATTTGGGGAAGGGGAAGAATCTGGTCCTCTTCATACATCGCCACTACGACCACGACCGCGTTCGGCCTCGCCGTTTTCCAGGCCAGTTCAAATGTATCGCTGCCTCCTGCCGCCTCAAATACGGCGTCAGCGCCTCTTCCATGAGTCTCTTCCAGGATTCTCTTTATCGCATCCTCTTTCCCGGGGGACAGAATTATATCCGCCAGCCCCTGCTCTTTTGCAGTCTCCAGCCTTTTCCTATCTGTGTCCAGCGCAATGATCTTTGACGGACTGTACAGTCTGGCACACATCATCGTACACAGCCCAGTGGGGCCGGCTCCGATGACCACCGCCGTATCCGCTGGCTTAAGCTCTCCCAGCTTCGCCGCCCAGTAGCCCGTGGACAGGATATCTCCTGTAAACAAGGCCTGTTCGTCCGTCACGTTCTCGGGAATGACAGTCAGAGCGTTGTCAGCAAAAGGTATCCTGACATATTCTGCCTGCCCTCCGTCTATCCGGCATCCCAGTGCCCATCCGCCGTTCTCATTGGCGCAATTATTCACAAATCCTCTTTTGCAGTAAAAGCATTCTCCACAGAATGTCTCCACATTTACAGCCACCCGATCTCCTGTCTTTATCTTTTTCACCATTTTTCCGGTTTCAGCCACGGTTCCTATGAATTCGTGTCCTAGTATGACCCCGGGCACCGCCCGCGGGACCGCTCCGTGCTTAATATGGATATCGCTGGAGCATATGGTAGTAAGCGTCACTTCTACAATGGCGTCTCCTTCATTCTGGATAACCGGACGCTCTCTTGTCTGCAGCGTCACATCTTTATTGCCTCCATAGACCACAGCCAGCATCTTTTCCTTCTCCCACATATCTGTTCTCCTAACTATCCTGTTTCTTTAAAGCCTTGCCGGCCCTGCTAAAACATTTATCCTATATACAGTATAACAGAGCCATTTAATCAAGTCCAGTTTACTTCTCCTTCATGAGTTTACTTGTCCTTCCGTTTCTGTTATGATGAAAAGAACTCTATTAAGGAGGTATAAAATGATACCCATTGAACGTGATAATATCGGTTCTATCCTTCCC
Source organism: Lachnospiraceae bacterium (assembly GCA_902363445.1). Lineage (GTDB taxonomy): Bacteria > Bacillota > Clostridia > Lachnospirales > Lachnospiraceae > Lientehia. The sequence goes on along the minus strand of CABJAB010000005.1, from coordinate 301,337 downwards.
CTCTTTGAAAACTGGAATGAAACCATGATCTGGTCCTGCCTTCAGGGCTATATGGGAAAAGCATGGGCCGACTCGGCAGAATCTCCCCGTTCTGCCAGGATCATCGTTGGAGATTTTTGTTGTCTGGCGGGCCTTCCTTGCCCGGAGCTGATTCCCTCTCTTTCAGAGAATCTTCCTCACTATCCGGCGCTGCTCATTCCTCAAGGTCCCCCATGGGAAACGTGTATCGAACAGACATGTGGAGCTTCCGTTTCCAAATTCCAGAGGTATTCCATAAAAAAAGAACCGGATATATTTGACCGTGACCGGCTTCGCTCTTATGTAAACGCCATCCCTGACGGTTATCGGCTGGCCATGATCGATGAATCACTTTATCACATGGCCTGGGAAGAAGAATGGTCCAGAGATCTCTGCTCCAATTTTTCTTCTTACCAGCAATATCAGTCCATGGGAATCGGGACTGTCGCCCTTTATAAAGGCCGTCTGGTTTCCGGAGCCTCTTCCTATGCTGTTTATCGGGAGGGCATAGAAATCGAAGTGGATACTAAAAAGGAATATCGGAACCGGGGGCTTGCCTGTGCCTGCGCTTCTCTTCTGATCCTCCAATGTATGGAACGGAACCTCTATCCGAGCTGGGATGCCCATGATCTTCGCTCCGTCTCCCTTGCCGAAAAACTCGGTTATCATCGGGATACGGCTTATACCGCCTATCTCTATGAACCAAAAAAATAAAAGGACCGCCGGAGTCTGATGACCAGATTCCGGCGGTTCTTTTACTTAGGGGTATTGATCACTTCTTCGTGATATATCCTTTCGCCGTCAGAAGCTCCGCGCAGAGAATCGCGCCTCCCGCTGCACCTCTGACCGTATTATGGGACAGTCCCACGAATTTGTAGTCAAATACCGTGTCCTCTCTCAGACGACCCAATGTCACACCCATGCCGTTTTCATAGTCACGGTCCAGCTTCACCTGGGGACGGTTATCCTCTTCAAAATATTTAAGGAACGGCTTCGGAGCGCTGGGAAGACCGAGCTTCTGGGGCTCACCTTCGAACTTCGCCCAGCGGTCCAGAATCTCTTCCTTAGAAGGCTTCTTATCAAAGGTCACAAAAACGGCCGCCGTATGTCCATTGGACACCGGAACACGGATACACTGGGACGTGATCACCGGCCCCTCAGCTTTCTTGATGACGCCGTCTTCTACCTTTCCCCAAATCTTCAAAGGCTCCTGTTCTGATTTTTCTTCTTCGCCACCTATATAGGGGATCACGTTGTCGATCATCTCAGGCCAATCTTTGAAGGTCTTGCCCGCACCGGAAATAGCCTGATATGTAGTCACAACTGCTGTCTTTATTCCAAACTCACGAAGCGCATGAAACGCGGGAGTATAGCTCTGAATCGAACAATTGGGCTTTACGGCAATGAAACCCCTTTTTGTTCCAAGACGTTTTTTCTGAGAATCGATCACCTCTGCATGCTCCGGATTCAGTTCGGGGATGATCATCGGCACATCCGGCGTCCACCGATGGGCACTGTTATTGGAAACCACCGGCACCTCAGCCTTCGCATAAGCCTCTTCAATAGCACGAATCTCATCCTTCGTCATATCAACGGCGCTGAATACAAAGTCCACATCTGCGACTACTTCATCAATGTTGTGCAGGTCCTTCACTACCAGCTTCTTCACGCCTTCCGGCATGGGAGTATCCAGCTTCCAGCGCTCTCCGACCGCATCCTCATAGGCCTTGCCCGCGCTCCTGGGGCTCGCCGCCACCGTGACCACGTCATACCAGGGATGGTTCTCCAGCAGGGAAATAAAACGCTGGCCGACCATACCTGTCGCGCCTAATACACCGACTCTCAGTTTCTCTTTCCTATCCATCTCATATTCTCCTCGTATTTCATTATATTTGACAAGCTGCGCAAACATGTCTTTGTTGCGCGCACATCTGTCTTTCCTTTGCAGTATTCTACACCATACTGCCGCAAATTGCAAGCACTTTTTCCTATGAATGGCTATTTATCCTGTTTCTCTCTACTCATTTTTTATTTCAAGCTGCCTCGCGGCATATTGTCTACAGCTCCTTAATGATCTTAAAAAACTCTTCAAATGTCACGGCCCCGTCCCAATCATTATGTTTTTCATCAAATACCATATAATAGCGGAACCGGCTCCCGGCAGCCTTTTCCCAGGCACGGCCCAGCATCAGCTTGTCCTTGCTGTCCCAGTTCTCCAGATGTTCTGATTTTGTCTCGACCACGATCAGATTTCCTTTGTCCGTGAACACGAGCAGATCCGGATAGTGATTCTCAAAACCGCTGATATTCAGGCCGCGTTTCGCAATATTCCTATGCCACCATACCACATTCTTAAGACCGGTGAGCGCCATGATCATCTTGTGCTCCAGGCTGTTCATCTTCTCTTCACCTGTGTACAGGGACATTCCTATGGTCGTGACTGCATGAACAGGCGAGATCGTCTCCGGCAGCCGGTAATGAGGACGGCAGGTGATCTTTCCCTGTTCCAGCCACAATTGAAACTGCTTCAGCTGGTGCTTTTTAAGCAGCTCAAGCACTTTCTTTTTGATAGCCTCCGCGTATCCAAAAACCATTTTTTCCAGCTCTGCCAGCTGGTCCCGGTCCATATTATCCACGATCCGGTCTACATATTCCGCCAGCTCCAGAGAATCCACCTGATTCAGGCTGCCCAGGTGTTTGCAGATAATCTCTTTATGATTCTGGATACGCCTCTCTTCCGGCAGCTTGGATAAAATCTCCCGGAAATAGGCCCTTTCCATTTCATTCATTTTAAATGCTTTGGGAACGGCGTCTTCAGAGCCTTCGACATCCACGCGGTACAGTTCCTGGGAAATATGGTCAAGCCTTATATCGTATGGCTTGCCCTTCAATGTAAATCCTTCCGTCAGGTGCTCCTGGCGAAGCGGCACACAGCTGGCGCCTGTGATGATATTGTACGGTGTTTCGCGGTAAAACACCGGAATCTGCAGCGCCATAGCCTTTTTTTTGAATTCCGGCTTCATATGGAAGATCTTCATCCTGTCTCTCACCTCCTGGGGCGGGGCTTCCGGCCAGTCAAAGCTTTCTCCTTTTGTGTCATTTATCTCTTTTTCATACGCCTTCAGCTGTTCTGAAGCCATCTGCAGCATGGAGGCGGCTCCAAATAAGGGCAGCGGCTCCGTCTGATGCTCATTCCTCTCTCTGCGTTTTTCCAGCTCCTTCTCCAGCTTCCTGTCATCAAAGTCCAGAAATTCTTCTGTCTCCGTTCTCTGTAAGCTTATAGAATCCCGGCCTGTATCCATTCCACCGGCACACGTTTCTCTGCCTTCCGCTTTTTCTTCCGCTTCTTCTTCCGCTCCCGGTACCCGGCAGTCCCTGCTGCTGAAGCCGGCGCTGTTAAGCCCCTTTACGATCTCATCAACCGTATTTCGAAAATCATTAGAGGAAGTCAGGACATAGGACATGTTAAGGGCAGGCACCTCACATTGCTTCGTATAAGGCTGCCGCAAAATCCGGCCAATGACCTGCTCCACATCCACGCGGGAGGTTTTATTAGCAAGCGTCGCCAGAACATAAGCAAAGGGGCAGTCCCATCCTTCCTTCAGTGCGTTGACTGTGATGATATACCGGATACTGCAGTCCTTCTCGGTCAGCTCTTTGTCCCTGAGCTCATTGACTTCCGCAGTCTTTACCGCGATCTCTCCGGCCGGCACTCCGCCGGCGATGAGTTTTTCTTTAAGCTTCTGAAATGTGGCGCTGTCTTCTCTCCCTCTGGGCTGCGCCTGGAATAATACAATGGGCCTTATATATCTCCCGCTCTGCTTTTCCTCTTCTTCCGCCAGCCTTTCCAGATTGTTCCGCAGATCTATAGCATCCGCTATGACTTCTGTCTGGCTATCCCGGTTATACACCACCACCGGCAGCTTTACCATGTGCTCTTCTTTCAGCTGAGCCGCGTCCACATACGCGATTATATTGCTCTCAGGCCGGGGAGTGGCCGTCAGATCCAGCACAAAGCACGGATTGAAATTTTCCAGCATCTCCAGACTCAGACTGCTTCTCGCATGATGGCTCTCATCCACGATCACAAAGGGGGACAGCTGACTTATGACCTGAATCAGCGACGTCTTGTCAGCTCCCTTCACCACATGCTCCGGCTCGCCAAGGGCTCTCTGGAAGGGCAGCAGGCTGCTGTTCTCCTGATAAGCCTTTCGTCCCTCTTTCCGGCTGGACCGAAAAGAATCGTAGGAAAGCACCAGGATGGATAGCTGCTCGATCACCGTACCGTAGTTAAAATTCTTTCCTCCAAGCAGTTCCTCTTTTGTATATACTTCCACCCGTCCGCCAAAATCTCCGTCTATTTTCTGTCTGTAGGGATGAGCCGTATCCTTCAGATTTTCAACTGTCTGTTCCAGAATCGTATCGGTAGGCACCAGCCATACAGCCACTTTAATCCGTTCCGGACTCAGCGCGTCGAAAACCGGCTTCAGTGAGTTGCATGCCAGATATGTCTTTCCTCCTCCGGTCGGAACCTTAAAGCATACATGAGGGGTCCTCCGGATGATATTCTGGTAGGCCGGCATACCGTCAGGCCCCAGCTGCACTCCCTGTTCCTCCCATAATTTCTTGTACGCCTCCGAGACCGTCTCCTCCGTACTCAAAAGCTCCAGAAAACGGCGCAGCTTCTCTATGACTTTGATCTGGTATTTCTTTATTTCCATCCGCATTTCTCCTTTGTCCGCCAATTTCTCAAATCCTCTTTATGTCTCTCGGCACTTTTTTAAAGGTTATCTGATACTGGGACAGCTCTGCCTCACTCAGGCTGCATCTGTCTGCATAGATCACATAATGCTCTGCCCTTTCCCGGATATTCGCCAGAAAATCGTAATCCAGCATGGCGTCCTGTTCCTTCGTATGACACAGATAATACGCAGTACCCTTACTTTTTCCCAAATAAAACGGTAAATCTTCATCTCCGCAGGTATTCCTAACGGAGCCTCCTGCCTCTGTATACCAGATATACTCCTTAAGCTTTTCTTCGTCTATCTGGCTGTTGAGACGTCCCCCGTCCAGAAACAGCGGTTCTCCTATCTCATAAAAGCTGAAGTCTCCTCCCAGGCCTTTTGTCTTCTCGCCGCCAGAGATCACCCGTCTGACCCGCTCTGCCGTCACATTTTCCGCATAGTCCATCATCTCCACCAGAATAAATTTCCGGTTTCCGCCGTCCTTTCGATTCATATCCAGTACCGCGTGGGCCGTAGTCCCGGAACCGGCAAAGCTGTCTAAAACAATAGAATCTTTATCTGCAGCCTGCTGCAGGCAGTATTCCACGATCCCCACCGGCTTCGGCGTGTCAAACTGCCCCTTGCCAAGGATCGACTTTATCTCAAGGGTGCCGGTCTCACTGGCGAATTCGCTGCCGGACCAAAAAGATTTTGGCTTGACCCGGCGTTTTTCTTCTCTTTCCAGGTAATCCTTTTGAAAAATGTCGTATTCCATCCTCTTTTTCACCAGACGGACCTCCAATTCTGAAATCCGCTCCAGAACCGTGCTTTTCCCCCATCTCCAGGTCCCGTTCTCACCATTGGAGAGCTTCGGCAATATTTCCACGGCCCCGTCCTCCGGTTCCAGGAAAAGCTTTCCCGATGCTTCTTGGTAATAAATGGGGTAAAACAGATTGGGCCTGTCCTTTTCCCTGGCATTGCTCCCCCTTTTTCTCAGCCCCAGGAGCCGGTACCGTCCTTTTTCATCGGACAGCTTATATTCTTTTTCATATTCCTCCGGCAGGGAGACCCCCCTGGTGATAAAGCTTCCTTTCTGATAGATCAAAAGACTTTCATGGGCTGTGGCGATGTATTTATCGTCACTCCGTCCCTTCAGATTGTTGATGACGGCTATATCCGCAACAAATCCGGCCGGTCCGAATATCTCATCACATATTAACTTTAAATTGAATTTTTCATTGTTGTCGATGCTTATGAATATGGCTCCGTCCGGCGCCATCAGCTTTTCCAGCAGTCTGAGGCGCGGATACATCATACAAAGCCATTTATCATGGCGCGACAGATCTTCCCCTTCCTTTCCGACGGCCTCTCCGAGCCATTTTCTCATCCTAGGGTCATTTACATTGTCGTTGTATATCCATTTTTCATTTCCCGTATTGTAGGGCGGGTCGATATAGATACATTTAACGCTGGCTGTATATTGAGGGAGGAGCGACTTCAAAGCCTCCAGATTATCTCCGCGGATAATCATATTGCCGCTTCCGTTGTCCTCTTTTTTCCTTCCGTCCTCATCAAAGCTGTATTTCCGCTCCAGAAAACGGTACGGCACCTTCTGATGATAGCTTACTACTTTATCTTTTCCAATCCATTCCAAGGTCGGCATGATGCATGATCCTCCTGCGGTGACTGCACTCCCTGCTGCTTTTTACGGACTAATTATAACATAAAAAGACAATACTTTCATCCGGCAAATTTCTTTAAATACCTTTTTAAATGCAGGGCAGAGAAAATGATTTCAAAAATATACCTTGACGCACGAAGTGCGCCTGCCCGGAGGGTATGCATTAAGGGATGCCCTTGGGTATACAACCAAATACTTTTTGGAATCATTCCTGAAGGGGCTTTACCAAGACACCGGCAGAAGTTCCGGGGAGTCACGATTTCGGTTCGCTGGCGATGCGGCGCTCACCTTTAGGCCACCCCGGAATCTTTCTGCCGGTGTCCTGCCTGCCGCACCATTCTGGATGATTTCCGTTCCATTGATTCTAGAAAAGAATTGGATATCCACATGGCCCGCGCGCCTTACGGCAGCGGGCCGCGGTGGACTGCCCCAATGGCTTTCGAGGCAAATGAGCGATTATTTCGGTGCGGAAAAAAGAGCAAGAGGAAGGATCCGATTCCATCGTAAGGCGAGCGCCGTAAAGGCGTTAGCAGAATCTTCCCGGCCGCAGGGAGGCAAAAATCGCATATCATGCGGATTTTTGTTGGAATCTGACATGGAAAAATATCGATTTATCCATGTCAGTTGAAAAGGACCGACTGGAGGCCGCAAAGATTCTGGTTACGGCTGCCAGCGAGCCGCCTGGATGGAAGCGGATTTCTTCTTGCCCTGCAAATCAGACAAAAAATTTGTTTGAAAGGTATTCAAAGGTATACAAAAAGCCTGTATCCGACATCTGTCAGACACAGGCCCTCTAAGCTCCCGGCCGGACTTGAACCGGCGACCTATTGATTACGAATCAATTGCTCTACCAACTGAGCCACGGAAGCACGTCTCCAAGCTGTTAAAGCTTGTCAACGTTACTAATATACTATAGGAATTTCTTCCTGTCAACCGATTCTCGAACATTTTCTTCCCTGTTTTTACACTTAGGACAGATACGTAAGCCGGCTGCCCAGCCTGCTCAGCAGCTCATTGGAAATGCTGCCCGCCTGCTCCGCCACTTCGCTGGCGAGAATCTCTTCTTCTCCATCCTTTCCGATCAGAGTCACCGTATCGCCTGCCGATATTCCCGGGATCCCTGTCACATCTATCATCATCTGGTCCATACAGATCCGTCCCACTATCGGCGCCCGTCTTCCTTTAATCAGTGCGCTCCCCCTTCCACAGGACAAGCTCCTCGGATATCCATCCGCATATCCAATGGCAACGACTGCTATGTCACGGTCGGATGATGCGGTATATGCCCTGCCGTATCCCACACTTTCCCCGGCGCATACTTTCCTGACCGAAACTACTGTCGACTTAAGAGCCAGGGCCGGTCTCAGATCCAGTTTTCTTCTCACACAGGTATCTGTTCTGCTGTCCGCCCCGTACAAGATGATTCCGGCCCTCACATAATCACAGTCAATGTCCGGATAGTTCAAAAACCCGTAGCTGCTCTGCACGTGGATCTTCGGAAGCACAATTCCTTGTCCAGACAGTTTCTCTAAAAACCCAAAAAACGTTCCGATCTGGCTTTCCGTGAATTCTATATCCTGCCGTCTGCCGCTGTCCGCAGCGCACAAATGTGTGAAAATACCGGTTACCCTCAGATGCTTCATCTGAAAGACTTCCACAGCGCGGTTTATATCGTCCACAGGGATTCCCAGCCGGTGCATCCCTGAATCCACCGCCAGATGGACCTGAAGGTATCTCCCCGTCTTTTCCAGTGCCAGGGCATGCTCATAATCGCAGACGGTCTGCATCAGCCGCCAGCGTCTGAGTTCCTTTGCCCTGGAAGGAGGCGTATACCCGAGTATCAGGATTTCTCCCTGTATTCCTTCCTTTCGCAGTGTGATTCCCTCGTCTATGGTCGCTGCGGCAAACGCCCTGACCCCTGCCTGGTTCAGGCATTTGGCGGTCACTGCGTCTCCATGTCCATATGCGCCGGCCTTTACCACCGCCATCAGCCGGCAGCCCTGAGGCATATCCTTCTGCAGGACCCTGGCATTATGCATAAGGCGCCCCTGGTCGATTTCCACCCAGGAGCGGCATTCTTCCGTCGGCAGATGCACAGGATGACGCTTCTTCCATTCCCGCATGATCCGGCAGTATAGGATACCGGTCAGACCGGAAAGAAACAGAACGGCCAGATAAAGCGCCATGGGATTTTCCGTTAAATATCTCTGTATAGAAAGCAGCTTCGCTGCCATCCTCACCACAACGATCATCATGGGATGAACGATATAGATGACCATGGACATATCCCGGAGCGTTTCCCTTCTTCTTCCACGAAAGAAAAGAAGACACCGGAACAGCAGATACATGCAGGGAAGAAGAAGTATATACATACTGTCATGCCGCTGGAGGCCGAACGCCCGGAGGAGCAGGCCCTCTGAAGTCATCAGCGCCAGCATGAGCAAAAAGCTGAGGAAATATGAAAGGAGTCCTCTCCTGCTTCTCCTTCCCTCGTTTTCCGCTATCCAGGCCCCCATGACAAAAAACACGGGCGCATAGAAAATCCCATTCCGTGTGTAATCGGTGACGGCAAACACATTGTCGTAGAATGTTTTTAAAACCGGGATCTTTGCCGACAGACCGTAATAGCTGTCCCCCAAAAGACCAACTGCATAGAGACAGACCGCGGCAATAAACGCTTTTTTGCAGCCGATCCTGCGGATAAGGAGCGCCGATATCCAGGCCCCCGCGACAGCAGCCGGAAAGTACCACAAATGATACAAGGTTCCATCAAACAGAATATCCTTCAGAAATTCCGGTAAAAATAATTTTGTATTAAAATATCCCATATAGAGGTTGAGCGGCAGGTAAAAAATCATGGATATCAGGTACAGCCGCAGTGTGGCTTTTGTAAAAGCGGCCAATTTCTCCATACGGCTTTCTGTTCCCTTTGCCAGAAAAAAGCCGGAGGTCATAAAGAAAAAGGGAACCGCGACGCGGGCGGCAACCCGTGTCAGAATAAAATCACCGGTCTCGTTCCAGGCGGCGAGGGGAGAAATGTGAATAGCTGCGACCAGCAGCGCGGCGGCAATCCGGAACCCGTCAATGCCGGAATATGCTTTTTCTCGTTTCATCTTATTGCCTCCACAGTGTCACAACCCATCCGTCCACATTGTTTCCGGAGCTTTCCGCTATGGCGTTGTCCGCCACCGTCACCGACAGATTCCCCGTCTCTTCATCCGGCACGTAGAATATCTCAATTTCTTTTCTCGAATCGCCGGTTCTCAGATGCTTCCCACCATAAGGATAATTTTTTATGAATTCTGTATATTCCTCCAGGCAGAGTCCTTGTCCTTCCATGATCTCAGAATGAGGATATCCCACGTATCGGAAATGCCACGGTTCCCCGCCGATTCCCGTCACATCCTCTTTTCCTTCCGGATATCTTTCTACAAAACCATATCTGGCGGCCCGTTTTCGAAACTCTCCGCCGACACCGTCATATGGAAATTCCGGACGTATGAAATCGATGTTCTCCTGATCAAGCCCCAGATCGATCGCCAATCCCGTCTGATGCTCGCTGTGATCTGGAAGTGCCACATATTTTCTGGTGAACTCCCATCCGTTTTCCGCAACGGAGTCCTTAAATATCTGTTCTTGTTCCGCTTTCGGCCGATAGCCGCTCACCGGCACGATCTTTCCCTCGGACCGAATTTCCTTTAAAAGCTGGGCCAGACAGGAGGACGCCCTTGTATGGAGCAGGATTCCCGGGTGCCTGCCGTCCACAGGCACACAGGAAAACCGCATTTCTCCCGCGATCGGATGTTTTTCATTCACTAAGATCAAATTCCCCGTGTGAACAGATCGGCTGGACAGTACCATTTCTCTCATATCTCACACCTCCTGTGCCATGAGCGTTTTCAAGATTTCCTCAAAGGACATTCCAATGCCTTTCATCATATTTGGGAAGCGGCTGTGAGCGGTAAAGCCCGGTATGGTATTTACTTCATTAAACACGATCTGGCCGTTTGGAGTCAGAAACATGTCCACCCTGGCAAATCCGGAGCAGTCCAAAGCCCGGTATATGGTCTCCGCGCACATTTGAATCCGTTTTTCCGTCTCTTCGTCTATCCTGGCCGGCATATGGATCCTGGAAGTTTTCAGAGTATATTTTTCCGTATAATCAAAAAAGCCTTCTGAGAGTTCGATCTCATCCGCTCTTCCTAATATCAGATCTTCTTTTCCCATTACAGCGCAGCCTACTTCAAAGCCTTCCACATTCTCTTCAACGATGACTTCCCGATCATGCTGAAACGCTGCGTCCACCGCGGATAAAAGCTGTGTTCTCCTGTCCGCCTTCGTGATTCCAAAGGAAGATCCCGCTCTCACCGGCTTCACAAACAGCGGGTATTCCAGATCCTTTGTCTTCTCGTAAAGCTCTGTTTTTTCCAATCTCTTTTCCAAGACGACGGCTTTCGGCACTGCCACGCCGGCTTGGGCGGCCAGCTGGTGCGCCCGGTATTTGTCCATGCAGAGAGCGGACGCAAACGTCCCGCACCCGATGAGGGGAATACCTGCCAGTTCCGCTAATCCCTGTATCGTTCCATCCTCCCCGTTTTTTCCATGGAGTACTGGAAATACCGCATCCACATAGATCTGACGGATTTCGCCATCCTTTTCTTCTACGATCCCGTGGACAGAACGCTCCGGAGAGAGGAACGCTTTTCTGCAGGTTTCATGCTTAACGTGCCACTGATCCGACAGGATTTCTTCAAAAGCCCCCATATACCGAAACCAATCTCCATTCCGCGTGATTCCTACCGGTATCACCTGATATTTTTCTGCGTTCATATGGGTGAGCACCGCATACGCGGACTGAAGGGAAACCGGATACTCTGTGGAGCATCCGCCGAATATAACTGCTATCGTTTTTTTCATATTTTTTCTCCTTTTTTTATAGGGCGAGCTGTCCTTTTTTAAAACAATTTAATTAAAAAAACATCCGCCGTCCTGGTAGTTTCATCATACCAGGACAGCGGATGCTGTTCTTATTGTCCATCCTATGGAAATCCGATTCTTTTCTGATCAAATTCTTACAATTTTCCTACGGCCGCGGAAGCACCACATCAAAGCGAATGATATTATCCTCGCTGTATGCCGATATCCGGCCTCCGTGCAGCTCGACGATCTCTTTTGCAATGGCCAGTCCAAGACCTGCCCCGCCGCTTTTTGTGGATCTGGAATTATCCAGACGGTAAAACTGTTCAAATATCCTTTTAAGCTTCTCCTCCGATATCTGGTCCCCGTCATTGATAAAAGACAGCTTCACCTGATCCGGCGTCTCTATCACCCAGATTCGGATCGTACAGTCCTCATAGCTGTAATTGACCGCATTGCGGAGCAGATTATCAAATACCCTCTGCAGCTTATCCGGGTCGCAATAGATACGCAGGTCCTCGGGAGCCTGAAGCACACAATTCAAATTCTTTTCCCTCAGCATAGGCTTGAATTCATATATCAGCTGATTCAGCATGCGGATCAAATGTACCTCGGACTTTTCCAGCGTAATATGGGACAGGTTAAACCGGGTGATATCAAAAAATTCGTTGATGAGATCATCCAGACGTTCCGCCTTTTCTCTGGCGATGGTAATATAGCGGTTCCGCATTTCTTCCGAGATCTGAGGCTCATCCTGCAGAAGAGTCAGATAACCGATGACAGACGTGATCGGCGTCTTCAGATCGTGGGCCAGATATGTGACCAGATCGTTTTTCCTCTGTTCTGCTTCTCTCGCGATCCGCTCATTGTTCAGGACGCTTACCTTGATCTGGTTCATCCGGTTTTCCAGATTCTTTAAGGGAGCTGAAAGGCTCACCATGCTGTCATCCTGCTTATAGATCACTTCTGCCGCATCGGCAACCTCCTGGAAATAGGAAAAGGGTTTTCTCCAATAGTACAGGAAGATACTGATATACCCTATCACGATATAGGCAAGGGCAAACAGATCTCTCCGCATGTCAAACCATTTTGCGATCCGGTAAAGAAGCTCGTCCCCCGACCAGGTCCTGAAGCTGAATATATCGATGGTCAGAAAATAGCCGATTATCCCAAGCACGGTATAGGAAAACAGGGCGATTATCATCCTTAGGAACAGCCGTCCCGCCAGGCCGCCGCTCAGGTTCTTTTTTTTATTCTTCAATTTTATATCCAACTCCCCATACTGTTTTAATAAAACGCGGCCTTTTCGGCGGCTCGTTCAGCTTTTCCCTGAGCCGTCCGATATGCGCCATCACCGTATTGTTGTTGTTTTCCAGATACCTCTCTCCCCACACGGCCTCAAACAGCTCCTCAGAAGGCACTACCTTTCCTTTATGCTCACATAAATACCAGAGGATGGAGAACTCCAGCGGCGTAAGGCATATCGGCTTGTCATACAAAAAACATTCATGGGTATCACGGTTTATCGTAAGTCCCCGGATGTCATGCTCCTGTCTCTTCTCTTCTTCTGCCTGTCCTACGTGATTGTAGCTTTTATACCGCCTGAGCTGAGTCTTGACCCGCGCGACCACCTCCAGGGGATTAAAGGGTTTTGTAATATAGTCATCCGCACCTAAGGTAAGTCCCATGATCTTATCCATGTCCTCTATCTTTGCCGTCAGCATGATGACCGGATAAAAATATTTCTCCCGTATTTTCTGGAGGATCTTGAAACCATCTATATCCGGCAGCATCACGTCCAGAACCGCCAGATCGAGCCCGCCCTCTTCCATACAGGCCAGGGCGTCCTTTCCATTATAGAACTTCTTTACAGAATAGCCGTCATTCTTCAAATATACTTCAACTAGATCCGCAATCTCTTTTTCGTCATCCACCAATAATATCTGTTCTTTCATCCTTCTGCCGCCTTCCTCCTGCTGCTCGGTCGTTCTCCTCATTCTAACATATCTCCCTTTTGAAATCAACGGAACAGTCACCCCCGCTTTCCTCTCTCCATATGATAATGTATGAAGAAACGGAGGAATACTATGGAACCTATCCTTGAATTCATACATGTATGTTTTTCCTATCATTCACTGGACGGTGAGACATCCGCGCTCTATGACATCTCTCTGGCGGTCAACCCCGGAGAATTCGTAGCGATCGTGGGGCCTTCCGGCTGTGGAAAAACAACGCTCCTGTCCCTAATCAGCGGCCTTTTAAAGCCGGAATCAGGAGAAATACGACTGTTTGGGAAAGCTCAGGGCACCTCCGGCGCCAACATCGGCTATATGCTTCAGAGAGACCACCTTTTTGAATGGCGGACGGTCTATGACAACGTGCTCCTGGGTCTGGAGATCAAGCACAACTTAACCTCCAATACCCGGGCCGGCGTGGATTCCATGCTGGACACCTATGGCCTGTCGGCTTTTAAAGACGCCCCTCCGTCTTCTTTATCCGGAGGTATGCGCCAAAGAGCCGCGCTCATCCGCACTCTGGCCCTGGAGCCTGATATCCTGCTTCTCGACGAACCGTTTTCCGCCCTGGATTACCAGACAAGGCTGGAAGTGGGCGACGACATCGGCAGCATCATCCGCAAGGAGCATAAAACCGCTGTTCTGGTCACTCATGACCTTTCGGAGGCCATTACGCTGGCAGACAAGGTAGTCATTCTTTCAGACCGCCCTGCCCGCATCAAAAAAGTTCTGCCTCTGCACTTTGACGAAGTCTATGACTCTCCCTTGAAGAGACGCAGCTCGCCTCAGTTCAGCGGCTATTTTGAAGAAATATGGAAGGAGCTCAAATCCAATGGATAATTCCCTCTCCAAAGCCCAAGTGGCCTACCTGAGGGCGCGCTCCCGTCACAAACGCCTCGTTCTTATCGGACAGATTCTTTTATTTATCCTGTTCATCGGCGCCTGGGAGCTCACCGCCCGCATCGGCCTTTTGAATGATTTTATATTCAGCAGTCCATCCCGCATGATAACCTGTTTCATCCAAATGACAGAAGATTTCAGCATTTTCCGCCATATCGGCGTGACACTGGCCGAGACCATCGGCAGCTTTTTCCTGGTCATGGCCATCGGCCTCCTGGCCGCCATGCTGCTCTGGCTGAGCCCTACCTTATCGGAGCTTTTGGAACCGTACCTGGTAATGCTCAACAGCCTTCCGAAATCAGCGCTCGCCCCCGTACTGATCGTATGGCTGGGCAACAATGTGAAAACCATCGTCGTGGCGGCCATTTCCGTGGCCGTTTTTGGCTCCATCATGACACTCCACACGGGCTTTCGAAGCGTCGATCAGGATAAGATCAAGCTCATCTACACTCTGGGCGGCAAAAAGAGGGATGTCTTAAAAAAGGTACTTGTCCCCAGCGCCGTCCCTTTGATCATCAATAACATGAAGGTCAACATCGGCCTCTGCCTCGTAGGCGTCATCATCGGGGAATTTCTGGCGGCGGACAAGGGCCTTGGTTATCTGATCATCTATGGCAGCCAGGTATTCAAGATGGATATCGTGATGATGAGCATCGTCATCCTCTGCATTATCTCCATGGGGCTTTACCGCATCATCGGGATGCTGGAAAAGCGGTACGTCAAGCGTCATTGAAGATTGACAGCCGCTTCCGGCCGCTATATAATAGATAAATCGAACCTGGGAGGCACAGAAGATGAAAAAGAGTAAATTAGTCCTGAATATTGGTTTTGTATCCATTCTTGTGGAGTTTATATTAGACGCTGTAAAAGACCGCTATTCGCTGCCCTCTTGGGTAACTCCCATAAAATGGATCCTTCTTCTGATCGCTTTTGCGTGTGTGATCGGATATCTGGCACTTAAGAACGTCGAACAATGAGCCCATTGTTTTTTTATAACAGTTAAGCCGCGGAGCGTATCCTCAGATATGCCCCGCGGCTTATTTTTGCCGTCAACAACGTAAAACTGTCACAATGCTATGATCACTCCGCCGTCCCCGGCATATGTCGTGCTGACGCCGGCTGTATCTACGATATAAACATCCTTTACCTTTATCAGGCTGCAGATCAATTCCTTTACTTTTTTTGCCCGTTCCGGACAGTTCGTATGGGAAATGGACAGCACCTTATTCTCCGCGTCCTTCGCTTCCTTTGCCACCCACTGGGCCATCTTGGCGAGCGCCTTGTCTATGCCCCGTGCCTGATCCAGCTTAATGATCACACCTTTGTCGGCTCCCATGACCGGCTTGATATTCAGGACTGTGGCAAACAGCGCCTGCAGTCCGGTCAGCCTTCCGTTTTTCTTCAAAAAATCCAGCGTCTCCAAGACAAAATAGGTTTTCATATTATCCCGGAATTCGGACACTTCCTTTACGATCTTCTCAAAGGATTCTCCCGCCTCCGCCATCTCCTGGATCTTTACGGCGATCCGTGCTTCTCCTATGGACGCCGAATCCGAGCTGAACACGGCTATCTTCTTTTCACCCTTTTCTTCTATATAAAGATTTCTTCCGAGGACCGCACTGTTGTATGTGCCGCTCAGATGCTGAGACAATGTCACCACAAAAACAGCTTCCGCATCGCAGTCATAGGCTTTTTTAAAAGCCTCCGGAGACGGACATGCTGTCTTCGGACAATCCGGAGTTGTACGGACCAGTTCCAGATACTTTGCCTGGTCAAAGCTCTCATCATCGGTAATATAGGTATCCCCCACCTGCAATGTCAGCGGAACCACCTGAAAATGACGGTCTGCTTTCAATTCCTCTGTCAAGTCACAGCAGCTGTCCACTACTATCTTGTATTCCATATTTTCCCTCCTGTACTGCCTTACTACTTTTTTGTGGAGCATTTACCACTCTATGTAGTTTTCATTACCATTTATGATAGCACAGAATACGCGCTTTGAAAAGGGAGAATGCAATCTTTTTTATCTAATTCCCGAAGCTTTCCCGATCACTGCTCCTGCCAAAAGCATCTCAGCAGATCAGAAAGAGCTTCCTGATCCTTAACTCCCATCACTTCCCTGGCGGAATGCATAGCCAGCAAAGGGATGCCGATATCCGCCGTATTCATCACCGCAAAAGAGGATGCGATGGAACCCAGGGTGCTGCCGCTTCCCACATCAGAGCGGTTAGCAAAAAGCTGGAGCGGAATATGATTTTTATCGCAAATGCTTCTGACTACGCCGACAGCCTCTCCGTCCGTGGCATATTTCTGATTGCTCTCCGCCTTTAAAGCCACGCCTCCGTTCAGAAATACCGGATTCGTCACGTCGCTCTTATCCGGCTGATTCGGATGCTTTCCATGAGCCACATCTACAGAAAGCAAAAAGCTTTTCAGCAGACAATTGATACAGTCCTCACTGCTGTAGCCGAAAGAACGGCAGATCTTTTCCATCACCAGCGCAAGAAGGGAAGAACCGGCCCCCTGCTTTGTCTTGCTGCCAATCTCCTCATGGTCAAAAAACACGGCCATATCCACGCCGTTTCTTCTCTCTGTCCCGGCGAGAAGCCCATCCACGCAAGCGCTTACCGACGTCAGGTTATCCAGTCTGGGAGCTGAGAGAAATTCGCCGTTCATTCCAAGGATATCCGGCTTATCACAGTTGTAAACAGAAAGTTCATAAAATAAGATATCTTCCGGAGCTGCTTCAAGCTCTCCAGCCAGAGCATTCAGAAAGAATCCCCCTTTATTCAGCACATCCGACGCCGCCTGTCCGGCCATCGGGAGCATGTCCTTCTGCTTATTTAGCTCCACCCCCTTGTTCACTTCCCGGTTCATATGAATGGCCAGATTGGGAATGGTAAACACAGGTCGTCCGAAATCCATCAGGCGGGTCTCGGGGCTGAAGCAGCCGTTTCCTTTGAGCGTCACCCTTCCGGCCACGGAAAGAGGCCTGTCGAGCCAGGTATTTAAGATAGGGCCTCCATACGTTTCCACATTGACTTTCGCATAAGTATCCTGGGACATATCCGGAGCCGTTTTTATACGCATACAGGGCCAGTCTGTATGAGCCGCCGCGATCCGAAAGCTCTGAAGGCGCCCAAATCCGGGATTTACGCGGAAAGCGAACATGGAAGAGCCATGGGCTTTCACATAATATTTCCCTCCCTTATCCAAAGACCAGCTGTCCCACAGTCCCAGCTCCTGATACCCGTCTCGTTCAAGCTCTTCTGCCGCGGCCTCCACCACATGATACGGCGATACTCCCTGCTCGATATATCTCAAAAGCCCCTCGGGCACTCTGCTTTTCAGGTTCTGTCTGTCTGCCATTCTTCTTTCCTCCTCCTGCATTAATTGCAGATTCTGTCTTTCTTTTCCAGTATACCACATTTTTAAAGAAAGGCTTCCCTTTTTCCGGATTTTCTCCTATACTGAACGTATTAGGAGGTTCTAATGATAGCGTTTAACATACCAGACAAAAAGGATTTTACATCCAAGCTGTTTCTTCAGGACACCTTTGACGCTTTTATGGTGTCTCAGGCTTCCTTCACTACAAATATCACCGTCTCCCTGGACGGTTCTCTCCACCGGGATTATTTCACTGATGCAGAATGGGAAGAAATGGAACAGCATGATTTTGCCCGCTGGCCGTTTCTTAAGCCTTTGTGCTACCAGATTGTCAAGGGCAGGCGGCTGCCGGAACATTTTAAGATCGTCTTCATGCTGTCCCGTTCCAATACGGAAAAGTTATTGTCGGGAACCGGCCTGTCCATCTCGGCGGAGCAGGTCAGCGGTCTGTTTTTGAATATCCGCTATGATCAGGGGGCACTTCAGTGCGTGACCGGCGTCTCCCTTTCTTCTTTTACCCCCGATAAGTCTCTGGATCGGGCATGGGACGACACGATAAGGCGTTATTTCAGATCTAAAGAAATATACTGGGAAGAAGATTAGAGCCTTCCTCCCTTATTTCAACAAAAATCGGAATACAAAAGCGAATTACTAGCACTCCTATCTAATGAGTGCTAATTTTTTCTTGACTTTTATATATCCGCGTATTACAATATACCTCAGAAATCGAAAAAGACCGTTTAGTCTTTTCAAACTCACAAAGAAAAAAGAAAGGTGTGATTGATATGCCAGAGAAACAGGGCAATTTATCCATTAACAGTGAAAACATATTTCCGATCATAAAGAAATGGCTTTACAGTGACCACGATATTTTTTACCGTGAGCTGATCTCCAACGGCTGCGACGCCATCACCAAGCTAAAAAAGCTGGATGTGATGGGCGAGTTTGAGATTCCGGAGGATACCGAATTCAAAATCCTGGTCACGGTAGATCCCGACGAAAAGACCATCTCCTTCAAGGACAACGGCATTGGGATGACCTTTGAAGAGCTGGACGAGTACATCAACCAGATTGCTTTTTCCGGAGCTAAGGATTTCCTGGAGAAATATAAGGACAAGACGAATGAAGACCAGATCATTGGACATTTTGGCCTGGGCTTCTATTCATCCTTCATGGTCGCGGACAAGGTAAGCATCGATACAAAATCCTATCGTGCCGGCGCTCCCGCCGTCCACTGGGAATCGGACGGAGGCCAGGAATTCGCCATGGCGGAAGGGAGCAAGGAAGATTTCGGAACAGAGATCACCTTGTATCTCAACGAAGACAGCCTGGAATTCGCCAACGAATATAAAGCCCGCGAAGTCATCGAGAAATACTGCTCCTTCATGCCTGTGAACATTTTCCTGAACAAGGCGAACGCCCCTCAGGAATACGAAACCATCGATGTGAGCGAGGTGACGGAAAAGGATGTGGTGGTGGAGACCACCATTGAAGAGGCCAAGACAGAAGAACGGGAAAATGAGAACGGAGAAAAAGAGATCGTGGAGGTTTCTCCCCGAAAGGAGCTTGCCAAGATCAACAAGCGTCCTGTTCCTCTGAACGATATCCATCCTCTCTGGACGAAACATCCCAATGAATGCACCGATGAAGAATACAAGAAATTTTACCGTACCGTATTCAACGATTATAAGGAGCCTTTATTCTGGATCCACCTGAATATGGACTATCCGTTCAACTTAAAAGGCATTCTTTACTTCCCGAAGATCGGCTCCCAGTATGAGAGCATTGAGGGAACCATTAAGCTTTACAACAGCCAGGTATTCGTTGCGGACAATATCAAGGAAGTCATCCCTGAATTCCTGATGCTGTTAAAAGGCGTGATCGACTGCCCCGACCTCCCTTTAAATGTCTCCAGGAGCGCTTTGCAGAACGACGGCTTCGTCAAGAAGATTTCCGACTACATCACCAAGAAGGTAGCGGACAAGCTGACCGGCATGTATAAGGTCGAGAAGGAGAATTATGAAAAATATTGGGACGATCTGAGTCCCTTCATCAAATTCGGTTATATCCGGGATGAAAAATTTGAGGACAAGATAAAAGACTGTATCCTGTTCAAGAACCTGGAGGGGCGGTACCTGACCCTGGCGGAATGCCTGGAGGAAAACAAAGAAGCTCACGAAAATACGGTCTTCTACGTGACCGATGAGAAAGCGCAGAGCCAATATATCAACATGTTCAAGGAAGCCGGTATTGACGCGGTCATCCTGACCCACACCATTGACTCTCCTTTCATAAGCCATGTAGAACAGAAAAATGAAAACGTACATTTCCTGAGAATCGATACGGATCTGGACAGCGCGTTCAAGGAAGAGACCGGGGAAGAAGAAAAAGAATCCCTGAACAAGATGACCGATAAGCTGACGGAAACCTTCCGGAAAGCTCTCGGCGACGACAAGCTGGAAGTCAAGGTGGAAAAACTCAAAAATTCGTCCATTGCTTCTGTGGTCACTTCGTCCGAGGACAGCCGCCGGATGCAGGATATGATGAAAATGTACAGCATGGGAGATATGAACATGGATATGTTCGGCGCTTCTGAAAGTCTGGTGCTGAACGCGAACCATCCTCTCGTGACTTATGTGCTGGAGCACGAGGACAGTGAAGACACCTCCATTTTCTGTGAGCAGCTGTATGACCTGGCCCTTTTAAGCCATGGAAGCCTGTCTCCGGAGCGCATGAGCAAATTTATTGCCCGTACCAACGACGTGATGTTAAAGCTGGCTGAATAAAAACGAAAGACTGCCGCCGGATGGCCGATACCATCCGGCGGCAGTTTATTAATGATGTCTGTGATTCCTGTTCTCCCGGTTCTTCTTTTCCTGCCGTTTTCTCTCCCTTTCCTTTTGTGCCTCGTCACATTCCTCATCTATCTCATATACTGAATCTTCATCAATGATAAGTCTGGTTTTCATATAAAGCGTCTCCTTACACATAATAGTGGTTCCTCAGAAACCGCTCATAATATCATATGCCGAATTTTCCAATTTCGTTTTTCCTCCAGTCTGCATAGGCCAACCCCTCCTCCGCATAAAGTAAAGGGAACAAACCTACGAGGTGCCATTTTGGAACAAGATAGCTTCAAAGCAACCGAACTGGACAAAATGACCAGCGGCTACAACCTCCAGATGCTGAAAGCGGCCCTGGCTTATTTTCCTGCCTCACAGAAACGTCTTCTGTCCGTGCTCGTAAAATTCCAGGAGCTTAAAAATACCGTGAACTTGTTTTCTTCCCCTGAAGCAGCCGACGCCTTAAGCATCTGCTCCGCCTCTGAGGGCGCTCCTAAAAGAGGATTCTTTGACGTATTAAATGAAATAAAAGATTATGGCAGTCCGGAGCAGAGGCAAGCCTTCGACCGGCTGAATTACATCATCCAGCTATCCTCCTTATATGATCAGATGCCTCAAGGCGGAGCGGCCGCTGAACCTGCAGGCCAGACCCGGGAAGAACCGGCTCCGTTCACCGTAGTATCCGGACAGCCTGCCGCGGAAGAAGAAGAAAAGGCCACGCTGTCAGCCGCTTCCCTGGATCCAGACTCACCGTCCGGGCCTTCTTCATCTGAAGCCGATGATGACTTCCGAAGCTTTATCCGCGGCTCCTTGAGCTCCAGTCAGCAGGCCCTTTTCGATTCTTACAGCGCTATGTTCCATTCTCTCAACAATGCACCAGGAAAGGAGCCACATCATAATGAATAACTTTCAAAACGGGATGTATAACAACGGCATGAACGGAAACAGAGGGCGAAACATGTCCCCCATGAACGGAGACGCCGGACAGAATCAGAACCCGGGGAACAATTACCAGAATCCAGCCAATAATTCTCAGTATCAGGGCGGCTCACCGCAAAATACCGGCGCCCCCGCTCAGAATGCCGGTGCGTCGGACCAAAACCCTGGTACCGCCGGCCAAAATCCCGGGAATACCGGAAATCCGGACGGCACGCCTTTGACAGGTCAAAGCAGCTCCGGAAACGACAGCTGGAAAAACGACCCGTCTTTAAAAAATATGGATTTAAAAAAGCTGGCCTTTTTATCCGAACTAGTCTCCCAATCCGGCGGCCAGTCAATGGACTCTCTGCTGCCCTTCCTGATGTCTGCCAACAAGAATGCCAACTCCATGGGGATGCAGTTCAATGATTCAGAAACAGATCTGATACTCAATGTCTTAAAAAGCCGGATGAAACCGGAGGAACAGTCCCGGATTGATATGATCCGGAAAATGGCGGATATGCTGGGGCGGAAATAAGAACAAAAGTGCCGGAAGAGCGAACTTCCGGCGCTTTATTATTCCACTGTTATCTGACACATTTTCATAGCCTCCAGCGCATTGATATGGCTTTCCGGCGTCACGCCGGCGCAGCAGCCGCTATCTGCCAGGACAGGCACTTCCGGAAGAAAAGCCTTGATGAGCATGGCATTGGATATCACACAGATATCCGTACACAGACCGACCAGCTCGATCTCCTCCAACGGTTCTTTTTCACTTATCTCTGCCAGATACTGCGCGAGTTCTGGAGACCCAAAGGACGGCTTTTCAAAAATCCTGGCCTGTTTTTCTTTCAGTAAAAACTCAATCTCTGGCTCAAGCTCCCATCCGCCGCTTCCTTTTATACAATGCGCCACCGGGAGCTTCCGTCCCTCCTGGGTGTTCTTATAATCCGTCCCGTGCGTATCTTGTGTGGCTAAAACAATTCCATCAAAGCCTCGTATTTTTTCTTTAACTCTGGGGACAATGGCTTTCGCCTCCTTTGTCCCCAGCGCTCCGTCTATAAAGTCCTTCTGCATATCCACTACAATAAGCGCCCTGCTCATATGGCTTCCTCCATCTGTCAGAATAAACTGGATACGATCTCATTGACAAGCTTGCCGTCCGCCCTGCCCTTTACCTTCGGCATCAGCTCTTTCATGATACGGCCCTTGTCTTTGGCTGTAGGAGTCTCTATTCCCAGTGTATCCAGAACTTCTTTGACTGCTTCCCGTATCTGGGTCCCGCTCATCTCTTCCGGAGCAAACTCCTTCAGAACGGAAATCCGCGCTTCACATTCCTTCAGGATATCCGTCCGGTCGGGAGGACAGGTATCCATGGTTTCCTTTGTCTGCTTGATCTCCTTGGCAATGACCGCGTTCTCCTCCGCCTCCGTGAGTTCTTCCCGTTTGTCGATCTGTGCATTTTTAAGCGCGCTTAAAAGCATGGAGAGAGTCTCCTTCCTCTCCTTTTCCTTGTTCTTCATGGCTGTCACCATCGCCGCTCTGACCTCATCGATTTTACCCATAATTCTGCCTCCTGTCCTCTGATTATTTTCTGTCTGCATTTCTTTTCCATTTCATGATACCACAGAGAATCTGTTTTTTCCAGGCCAGTTACAATGATAAAAGCCGCCGCATACAGCGTTTCCACACCGTATGAGGCGGCCTTAAGATCAGGAACCGAAATCGTCCTTTATGAATCCTGAGGAATAGTACGCCTTTCCAGGCTCAAAAGCGATTCCCTTTGCTTCAAACATTTCTTCCATCGTCACCAGCTGGAATCCCCTCGCCTTCAGTTCCGGAATGATGGTCCTGCAGGCTTCAATGGTTTCCGGATGGATATCGTGCATCAAAATAATATCCCCATCCTCCGCTTTCAGCTTTTCGTCATAGAGCACATTATTGATGGTGGACGCCGCGTCCCGGGTCTTCCAGTCCTCCGTATCCACATCCCACCGGGCCAGCGGATACTGGACATAACCGAGCACATGGTTATTGTAACCTCCATAAGGAGGGCGCACCGTACTGCACTTAGGAAGGCCCCAGCCGGCCAGGATATCATTGACCCCTTCGACCTGCTGCGTGATCTCTTCGTCTGAAATATTTTTCAGATTCTCATGATCCATCGTATGGTTGCCCACCTGGCATCCCAGCTCCAGCTCCCGCCTGATGATATCTTCGGCCCCTTCGTGCCCCAGCATACTGCCCACCACGAAGAAAGTCGCCCTGGCGTCATTCGCCTCCAAAAGATCCAGAAGCTCCGGCGTCGTCGAGGATTTCGGCCCGTCATCAAAGGTCAGGCACACCATCGGCTTATTAGGATCCACTTTTCCGCCGGAAACAGATCCCTGCACCTCCTGGCCGCCTTCCATGCCGTCTGCCAGATTCCTGGTCAGGAAATCCTTTAAGTCTTCCATGGGAACCGTAAACGACAGGACATCGTTCACTCCTTCCACCAGACTTCCTCCGGGAAAATAAAGAGTGAGGCCATCCTCATTCCAAGTATAATATTTGAAATTTGAAAGCTCGGGGGCCGCGGCCGTCTCTATGACTTTCCCCGTCTGTCCCTCTGCAAATGTCTTTGTCTTCTCTGCCAGCAGATCCAGAAAGCCTTCCTTCAATACGTCTGACAGCGATACCTCCGCTCCGTCGGACACGTTGTAAGTATACGTCTCAACACTGTCTCCTGCCGAAGAAACCAGGGGAAGCTCCTTGTGAATATCGAACTTGACAGAAACCAGCTCTTCCTTCGTCTTATAAGATTCATAATCCGCCTGCATGATCATCCTGACGGCTTTCTCTGTCTTGCAGCTCGTAACCTCCGCTTTAAATACAGAGACAATGTCTTCCGCCCGCTGGCGGATGCCTGCATCCATGGCCTCGTTCCCAATCACCGGGTAACGGACCGCATACCCCTCATAATCAGCGATTTCTTTTATCTCCTGGGCGCTTCCGACCTCCTGCTTGTCGGCCGCCATCGTAAACTGGAAGTTCTTTTCCGACAGCTTCGCGCCGTCTCCTGTCTCCCCGCCGGCATTGGATACCGGGGCCCCTTCCACATTCACGGTATTCTTATGAAGGACTTTAAAAACGATGCACACGATCAAAACCAGCAGCACCGCCGAAAGGCCGCTGATAGCCAGTATCCGGTTCCGACGCTGTTTCTTCAGCCGCTCGGCCGCTCTGGAATAACGCCGTGCTCCGTCTGCAGGGACTGCTTTGTCTTGGTCTTGTTTTGTATGGTTCCGGGGTCTGTGAGACAGCTGAATATACTCCAGCCTTTCTTCTTTCCCTTCCTGTGACATGGTTTCAACCTCTTTCATATTTTATACTCATAGAGCGATTATCTTTCTCGACCGCATTCCCTACTATAACACATATTCTTGAAGATGTCCTTAACAAAATGTGACAATTTTCTTATATTTATTTCCCCGTCCTTAAATCTCCAGGAACTGCTTCACTGTATCCTTCATAGCCGCCGCATCGCAGACCGTCTTATGGAGTACGGGAGCCGTGCGGATTTCCTCTATTGCAGGGGGGACCGGCACGCCGGAAATCTGTGACAGCACATCGACCAAAGCAAAATCTTCCATATCATTATATTTTTCGTCAATGGCTTTCATCACGCTTCTTGTGAATTTATAGGGGCTGGCCGTGGATGCGATCAAAGTTTTCTTCCCATCTCCTGTCTCTGCCCTGTATTTCCCATAGACACAGGAAGCGACCGCCGTATGGGTATCGATGACATATCCTGTCTTTTCATAAAGATTCTTTATTTCCGCCGCCGTTTCCTTCTCATCGGCAAAAGCGCCGTAAAAATCAGCCAATGCTTTTCTCATCTCGCCGGTGATCTCATACCGGCCTTTCTCCGACAGCTCTTTCATAAGAGACGCGTCCTTGGCCGCATCGTCGCCGGCTATCTTATACACCAGGCGCTCCAGATTGCTGGAAATCAGGATATCCATGGAAGGAGAACTGGTCAGAATGAACTTGCGGTTTCTGTCATACGCCCCTGTGTTGAAAAAGTCATAGAGGACCTTGTTCTCATTGGACGCACAGATCAGCTTCCCAATGGGCACTCCCAAAAGCTTCGCATAATAAGCGGCCAGAATGTTGCCGAAATTTCCGGTTGGCACCGTCACATTGATCTCTTCACCCGCGGATACCGCGCCCCTCTTAAGCAGCTGTCCATAAGCATAGGCATAATAGACTACCTGGGGGACCAGACGCCCGATATTGATGGAGTTTGCAGAAGAAAATTGAAAACCGTGCTCTTCCAGATCTTTAGAGAGCTCTTTATCTCCGAAAATCTTCTTTACCCCATTCTGTGCGTCGTCAAAATTCCCGTGAATTCCCACAACAAATGTATTTTTTCCCTTTTGAGTCACCATCTGCTTTTCCTGGATGGGGCTTACACCGTCCTTCGGATAAAACACGATGATCCTTGTTCCCGGCACATCCGCGAACCCCGCTAAAGCCGCCTTACCGGTATCCCCGGAGGTGGCTGTCAGCACTACGATCTCATTGCGGACCTGATTTTTCTTTGCCGCGGTGACCATCAGATGGGGAAGTATGGAAAGTGCCATATCCTTAAACGCGATGGTCGCCCCATGGAAAAGCTCCAGGTAATAAACGCCTGCCGCTTCCTTTATGGGAGCGATCTCCTCTGTGTCAAATTTATCGTCATATGCCCTGGCGATACAGGAGCGCAGCTCCTCTTCCGTAAAATCCGTCAGGAACTGCTTCATCACAACATATGCAGTCTCCTGATAGGAAAGTCCGGCCAGCTCTTCAAGGCTTACCGGAAGCTTCGGCAGTTTTTCCGGCACATAAAGGCCTCCGTCATCCGCCAGCCCTTTTAAGATTGCCTGGGACGCGGTCACTTTTCCCCCGTTTCCTCTGGTGCTTCCATACATTAATTCTGACATAGCAATTCCCTCTCTTTTCTATATTTTCCGTTTTCAGCGACGACAGCGCCGATACGATTTCTGCTTTTTTGCATCATCCAAATCATAGCACAGTGGATTTTATTTGTCATCTATTCCTTCACAAGGCTGCACACCCGGGCTTCCGTATATTGTATCAGCGCCTCCGGATCCAGGAATATCTGGCAGCCCCGGATACCGGCGCTGACGGCGATCTCGTCAAACAAAACTGCTGTTTCTTCTATATAAGTAGGATATTTCTTTTTCATTCCAACGGGAGAACAGCCGCCGCGTATATAGCCAGTGAGCCCCAGGATCTCTTTTACATGTACCATCTCCACCTTCTTATCCCCGGAAACCGCGGCCGCTTTTTTCAGATCCAGCTCTTCACATACGGGAATGCAGAATACCATGATTCCGTTCTTTTCTCCCCTGGCCACCAGGGTCTTAAAAACCATATCCTTGTCAAGTCCAAGCCTCGCAGCCACATGGCCCCCGCTCAGGTCGCTCTCGTCCACCTCATATTCCTTGGACGTATACGTGATCCCGGCCGCGTCCAGCAAACGCATCGCATTGGTCTTTCCTGATTTTTCCGCCACCTGTATCCATCCTTTCTTCCCTTCTGTGTCAAATTTTAGCACATCAGGGCCCTCAGGGCAACCATTGATGCCAGAAAAAAACCGCTGTGAAACGAATCGTTTCACAGCAGCCTTATTTTTTCAGCGGCCGGACAGCTTCTCCGGTCTATTTATTTTTTTCATTGATATAATTCATAAGCCCTTCAGCCGCTATGATTTTCTGCATGAATTCCGGAAACGCCTGGCCCTGGAACTGCGTATTTTTCGTTCTGTTGTAGATCATGCCGCTGTCAAAGTCAATTTCCACCTCGTCCCCTTCGTCAATCCCCTTGGACGCATCCGGACACTCAATGATCGGAAGGCCGATGTTGATCGAATTGCGGTAAAAAATCCGCGCAAAGGTCTCCGCGATCACACAGCTGACTCCCGCCGCCTTAATGGCGATCGGAGCGTGTTCTCTGGAGGAACCGCAGCCGAAATTCCTGGACGCTACGATGATATCCCCTTTTTTCACTCTGTTTACAAAGCTTTTGTCGATATCCTCCATGCAGTGAGTTGCCAGCTCCGCCGGATCGGAAGAGTTCAGGTATCTCGCCGGGATGATCACATCCGTATCAACATTGTCTCCATATTTGAATACTTTCCCATGTGCTTTCATGCTGTATCCTCCTTTTTACATTCCCAGTTCTTCTGGGCCGGAAATCTTTCCTGTCACAGCGCTGGCTGCCGCCACCGCCGGGCTGGCCAGATACACCTCTGACTTCACATGGCCCATACGTCCGACAAAGTTCCGGTTGGTGGTGGACACGCACCGTTCTCCTTCTGCCAGGATACCCATATAGCCTCCCAGACAGGGACCGCAGGTCGGCGTGCTCACAATTGCTCCCGCCTCTATGAACGTCTTTAAAAGTCCTTCCTCCATGGCCTGCAGATAAATCTTCTGCGTGGCCGGGATCACGATGGCGCGGATTCCCTTTTTCACTTTCTTTCCTTCCAGTACCTTTGCCGCAGTCCTCAGATCTTCCATCCTGCCGTTGGTACAGGAGCCGATCACAACCTGATCGATGGCGATGTCTTCCACTTCGTCAATGCTCCGGGTGTTTTCCGGAAGATGGGGGAAGGATACCGTTGGACGGATGCTCCCCAGGTCCAGGCGGATCACTCTCTCATATTCTGCGTCCTCATCTGCTTCATAAATTTTAAACGGACGCATGGAATGTTCCTTCATATACTGGATAGCCGTCTCATCCACAGGGAAAATACCGTTTTTCCCGCCGGCCTCAATGGCCATATTAGCAATGGTGAAGCGGTCGTCCATGGAAAGCGCCTTCACTCCGTCGCCGGTAAACTCCATGGACTGATAAAGGGCTCCGTCCACCCCTATCATTCCAATAATATGGAGGATCACATCTTTTCCGCTCACCCATTTCTGAAGTTCTCCGGTCAGCTCGATCTTGATCGCTGACGGAACCTTGAACCACGCTTTTCCGGTGGCCATGCCGGCCGCCATATCTGTGCTCCCCACTCCGGTGGAAAAAGCTCCGAGCGCTCCGTATGTACAAGTGTGGGAATCTGCTCCTATCACCACGTCGCCCGCCACCACCAGCCCTTTTTCCGGCAGAAGCGCATGCTCGATTCCCATTTCTCCCACATCAAAGAAGTTCGTTATCTCATGCTTAGCCGCAAACTCTCTCACACATTTACAGTGCTCCGCGGATTTGATATCTTTATTCGGCACAAAATGGTCCAGTACCAGTGCTATTTTATCTTTATGAAATACAGAGCTGTCCTTCATTTTGTCATCCATCTCATGAATGGCCACAGGGGAAGTGATATCATTCCCCAAAACCAGATCTAATTCCGCTTCGATCAGCTGTCCGGCTTCCACTGATTCAAGTCCCGCGTGAGCCGCCAGGATTTTCTGCGTCATCGTCATTCCCATATTGTTCCCTCCTGTTCATCCAGCATGGGCTTCTGCCCACGATTGCCAATACGTAGTTTTACCGCCCCAGATACCATTGGATATCCGCTATTATACCATCCTGTAAATTATAATTGAAATACGGATTTTGAATGTTTACTATGACCTGAAGTTATAGTATAATGTTACTGATTCAAATGTATGTAATCAGGGGGGAATCACCGTGGAACAGAATCTATCCTTATACCGGATTTTCTTTGAAGTCGCCCAGACGGGAAACATTTCCCGGGCCGCCAAAAACCTGTATATCAGCCAGCCTGCCATCAGCAAGGCCATCAGCAAATTGGAGGACAATCTCAATCTGCCCCTCTTTATACGGAACTCCAGAGGAGTCCAGCTCACCGAAGAAGGAGCCATTTTGTTTGAACATGTACGGGCGGCTTTCGAGACTCTTGACCAGGGAGAAGACGAACTGAAACGGATGACGGAGCTGGGCGTGGGCCACATACGGATCGGCGTCAGCACCGTACTCTGCAAATACGTCCTGCTGCCCTGCCTGAAAGAATTCGTGGCGCGGTATCCTCACGTAAAGTTCACCATCCGCAGCCAATCTACTCTGCAGACTCTGGAACTCCTCGAGCATCAGCAGATCGACCTCGGCCTGACAGCGGAGACTCCATACAAAAAAAACATCACCTTTGACAAGGTGATGGATATTGAGGACGGTTTTGTGGCAACCCCGGCCTATCTTACCAACATGCGTCTGCGAGAGGGAGCCGCCCAGTCCGATGTGTTCCGGAACGGCACCATTCTCATGCTGGAAAAGGGAAATGTCAGCCGTACTTACATAGAAGATTATTTTAGGGAGCAGCATATCGAACCCGCCCATCTCCTGGAAGCCTCTACCATGGACCTGCTCATTGACTTCGCCAGAATCGGTCTCGGCGCGGGATGTGTGATAAAAAACTTTGTGAAGGATGAATTGCAAAACGGTACTTTTTTAGAGATCCCTATGAAGCCTCCCATTCCAAAACGCAGCATAGGCTTTGTATTTAACAGCCAGCCAGTCCACTCCAAAGCCCTCAATATGTTTATCAAATTCTACCGCCATTATTATCAGAAGCCCTGATATATCTTCTTCTTACGGCAGAATCACTTCCAGATCCACCAGGTCTTTTGTCCGGTATACCAGATCTTTCCGAAGGACAAAGTCCCTTCTTTCCCAGAACTCATTCCCTTCTTCATTGCTGTCATATGCCACCAGCGCCGTCTTGGTGATCCCTTCCCTGCGGAAAGCCTCCAGCGACGCTTCTAATAGAGCTGTCCCGATACCTTTTTTTCTCTCCGATTCCTCCACCGCCATATGATATATGTATCCGCGCCGCCCGTCATGGCCGCCCAGTATCACTCCCAGCAGCCGTTCTTCCTCTTTTGCAACAAAGCACGTGGAAGGATTCCGTTTCAGATATTTCTCTATCCCTTCCTTTGAGTCATCCAAATTGGTCAGTCCCATGCCCGGCGTCCTGATCCACAGCTGGTACACACGGTCATAATCCTCAATTTTCATGGTGCAAATCTGCATATGGCTTTCTCCTTTCTGCGCGTGCCCCGTGCTTTGGGACAGATGATCTTCCAGATCACAGGGGCGTAGTTGGGTGACAATGATATAAAAGCGAAAGGTCCGCACTTATAGTGAAATTATATCATAGCGGCTATAAAATCACAAGAAACCGGTGCTGTTTAAAGCATCGGTTTCCAAAAAACTCGTCTCGCCGGAATTTCTTTTATAAAAGCTTCGGCAGGAAAAGGGTCGCAAGACCCAGGAAGAAGAAAAAACCCAATACATCTGTGGCTGTAGTCACAAAAACTGCCGAGGCCAGGGCCGGATCTATCCTCATTTTTTTGAGCAGCACCGGGACCAGATATCCCGTGGCCGTGGCCACCATCATATTCAGGATCATGGCCAGCCCCGTCACCAGTCCCAGATACGGGTTCCCCTGTATCACTACCTCGACAGCCGCCACTATCCCTCCTATGGCCGCTCCGGTCACAATACCCACTGTGAACTCTTTAAGAAATATCCGGAGCGCATTGTCCCGGTTCAGCTCATTCAGTGCGATTCCCCGGACAATGATAGTCATGGACTGAGTGCCTGCATTGCCTCCCATACCGGTGATGATGGACATGATAGCCGACAGCGCCACCACTTTGCTGATGGTCGCCTCAAACAAGCTGACTACCCAGGAGGCCAGAAACGCCGTGAGCAGATTTACTACCAGCCAGGGCAGCCGGCTTTTGAGGGAATCAGATAACGGACCGTCTACTTCTTCCTCACCGGAGATACCGCCCATGTAGTGGATATCCTCCGTGGCCTCCTCCGTAGCGATCTCCATGACATCATCCACCGTGATAACGCCGACCAACTGGTCGGCGTCATTGACCACCGGCAGCTCCACCAATCCATATTTCTCAAACTGTCTGGATATCTCCTCCTGATCATCCTCCACATGAGCAGTTATCACATGGGGATTCATGATGTCCAGAACTGCCGTGTCAAAAGAAGATGTGACTAAGTCTGTAAGGTTCAAGGAACCTCTCAGATGATTCTGTCTGTCCACCACGTACAGGCAGTACGCCGTCTCTACTTCTTCCGCTATCTCCTGCAGATACAGCAGTGTTTTATAAACCGTCTTATTGTCATAGATATTGACAAATTCTGTGGCCATGATACCGCCGGCCGTGTCAGGCGGATAAGAGAGCAGCTGGCGCACCTCGCTCCTGTCCTCTTCCGACAGTTTGCCGATGACCTTCGCGAGCTCTGACCTGTCTTCAATGGAACCTACCATATCAGCCAGTTCATCGGAAGACATTTCTTCCAGTATCTCTTCCTGCTTATCCTCTGAGAACAGCTTCAAGATTCCGTACTTGTCTTCCTCATCCTCTTCATCGATGATATCGGCGATCAGAGAATCCGGAAGCCTGGCCATGAGTGCCTTCGGATCAATATCCTCATCGTGAAGAAGCTCCAGGATGTCGGCGGGATGGATGAATTCGATCTGTTCCTTTAACGTTTCCTCGTCCGCATGTAAAAGCAGCTCCAGGAGCTCTTCTTTTTTCAGTCTCTCATCTGTCCCGCTCATCCTGCTCACCTCCTATCTTCTCTGATCATCCAGCCTCGCTGTACCTTTTAATAACGCTTATACCGCCGTCTCTTCTCCGTCTTGGTTGTGGAGAACTGCACAAAGATACCGAGCGCCGACAGAATAATGCCTGCGACAAGCACTGGCGTCTGGGCCGTAACGCCTCCCAGGGCCATGAGCCTGGAACCGGCGGAAAGACCATTTGTGACAGCCGTCGACAGGATGATGGCAGGCCTCATGAATATGACGCTGAGCACGCCAACCGCAATTCCCGCTGCGATGGCCAGTGCATAGACCCACCATGTTTCCTTTCCCGCCATGCTTCCAAAAAGGCCCAGCGCCACCAGATAGGAGGAAAACGTTCCCAGCAGGAATACCCCCACCTGATAGATCTTATATGCCAGAATCCCCAGCAGCAGCATGAGAAGGAGCGCTGCCACCGCCGTGACAGTCGGATTCTTTATGAACTGCGTTCCCACTATAATGCCCACGATCAGGCCAATCAATCCACCAATCAAAGTTACCCAAATCTTTAATAGCTTATATCCCATAAAACACTGCAAAAGAATCAGGACCAGAGCGAGGATCGCTAATGCGCCGGCAACGCCCTTCGGCATCCGATTAAAGAAATCTTCTATCACCGCTATCCCCTGCTGCCCAAAGTTCTTTATTCCGCTCATTTCTATAAAAGTATTCCCCATATATCCGCCTTCCTTTCCTTGTACATCGGCGCTGTTGTTTCAGTATAACACTTTACCGCCTCATATTTCAACCGTTTAAGAACAAAGTGGGCTGCTCACTTTATGCGCCGATGTGCAGTTACGAAGCAGCCTTTCTCTGTACATACCCTTGGGTATACCTTTAAATACCTTTCAAACAAACTTTCTTAATCTGGTTTATAAGGCAAGAGGAAATCCGATTCCATCCAGGCGGCTCGCTGGCAGCCGTAACCAGGATCTTTGCGGCCTCCAGTCGGTCCTTTCCAACTGACATGGATAAATCGATATTTTTCCATGTCAGATTCCAATAAAAACCTGCATGAGATTCGGTTTTTACCTCCCTGCGGCCGGGAAGATCCTGCTAACGCCTTTGCGGCGCTCGCCTTACGATGGAATCGGATTGTTCCTCTTGCTCTTCCTCCCGCACCGAAATAAGCTCTCATTCGTTTTAAAAGCCATTGGGGCGGTCTACCGCAGCCCGCTGCCATAAGGCACGCGGGCCGTGTGGATATACGATCCTTTTCTGGAATCAATAAAACGGAAATCATCCAGTATGGTGCGGCAGGCAGAGTACCGGCAGAAAGATTCTGGGCCGGCCTAAAGGTGAGCGCTGCAGGGCAGCGGCCGGTGTTCCCCAGGCGGAGGGAGGCAGAAACGGAAATACCGATTCCATTTCTGAGCGAACCGGAGATGGGAAATCATAAAGATTTCCCGTCGACATGTGAGCGGTACTCCCGGAGTGGGGATAAGGCGGTCCCTGCATCGCCAGCGAGCCGAAATCGTGACGGTCCGGAACTTCTGCCGGTGTCTTGGTAAAGACCCTTCAGGAATGATTCCAAAAAGTATTTGGTTGTACAAAAAAGGAAACGCCGCGGATGCAGCGTCTCCCCCTGTACGATACTATGTATAGTGATTTACCTATAGGATCAATTATCAATCAGCTTTCCGCCGTCATTCCAGCTGTACAGCTTACGAAGCTCCGCGCCGACCTTCTCCAGCTCGTGATCTGCTTCTCTTCTCCTCATCGCCTTGAAGTGGGGAGCGTTCACCTGGTTCTCAGACAGCCAATCCTTCGCAAAAGTGCCGTCCTGGATATCGGACAAAATCTTCTTCATGGCTTTCTTGGTTTCATCGGTAACGATCTTGGGTCCTGTGATATAATCGCCGTACTCTGCCGTGTTGGAGATGGAATATCTCATGCCGGCAAAGCCGCTTTCAAAAATCAAGTCTACGATCAGCTTCATCTCATGGATACACTCGAAGTATGCGCTCTCAGGCTCATAGCCTGCTTCCACAAGGGTCTCAAAGCCTGCTTTCATAAGGGCCGTAACACCGCCGCAGAGAACGGCCTGCTCGCCGAATAAGTCTGTCTCAGTTTCCTCCCGGAACGTAGTCTGAAGAACACCGGCTCTCGCTCCGCCGATTGCCAGCGCGTAGGCTAAAGCCATATCATGTGCTTTTCCCGTAGCGTCCTGCTGCACCGCGATCAGACAAGGAACACCCTTGCCTTCCTGGTACTGGCTCCTTACGGTATGTCCGGGTCCCTTGGGCGCGATCATCGTTACATCCACATCCTTAGGCGGTACGATCTGTCCGAAATGAATGGCGAAGCCATGGGCGAACATCAGCATATTGCCGGCTTCCAGGTTGGGCTCAATGGACTCCTTGTACATCTGGGCCTGTTTTTCATCGTTGATCAGAACCATGATGATATCTGCTCTTTTTGCCGCTTCTGCCGCGGTATATACTTCAAATCCCTGGGCTTCTGCCTTTGCCCAGGATCTGCTGCCTTCGTAAAGACCGATGATCACCTTGCATCCGGATTCCTTCGCATTGAGGGCATGGGCATGTCCCTGGCTGCCATAACCGATGACTGCGATGGTCTTTCCATCCAGCAGTGATAAGTTACAATCCTCCTGATAATAAATCTTTGCCATAATGTTATCCTCCATAAACGTATTGTAATATAAGTAATAAGTTATTGACTCATGGTCATATGGAACCCCTGCCGAGGCCCGTAATGCCTGTTCTGGCCATTTCCCTTATGGTGAAGCCATTGATCAGGCGGATGAACGCGTCTACCTTTGACTGGCTCCCTGTCAACTCAACAATCATGGAATCCTCAGACACGTCGACGATCTTTGCCCGGAAAATATTTACGATCGCAAGCACCTGCTCTCTCTCCTCCGGCTCCACGCCCACCTTCATCAGGACCAATTCTCTGCATACCGCAGTAGTATGGGATTCCAGCTTCTTAATATCGATCACATCCACCAACTTCTCCAGCTGTCTGTGAATCTGCTCCAGAATCTCGTCATCGCCGGTGGCCACTACCGTCATCCGGGAATATGCCGGATTCTCCGTAACACCAACCGTCAGGCTGTCAATATTATATCCTCTCCGGCTGAAAAGCCCGGATATCCTGCTCAGCACGCCAGACGTGTTATCAACCAACAGTGAGAATACTGCTTTGCTCATGCGCATCCTCCTTTACGAAACTTTTTCAATGGTCATTTCCAATTGATTATTCCCATAATAGCATACCGGTTCAGGAATTTCAATCGATGTTCCCCTTTTTTTGTTATATTTCACTGCTAATTCTATATCTATTAGTTATGGCTTTTATTCTCAACGCGCATATTTCCCGCATACCGGTTCCTGTATATTTCCCGAAATTCTTCCCATACTAAAACCAGATAAAGAAAGAGAGGGATGAATATGGAAGATCAAAAAGACCGGCAGCCCGGACAGCCTGGGCCGCAGAATGTATCAGGAGAACGCTCCAACGGAGCTTCCGCCAAAAGAGACGCCGCAACCAACGGTCTCCCCGGCGCAAACGGATCTGACGCGGAAATCCGCCAGTACTCCGACTATGACGAATCGAATAAACCGGTGCCCGATAACAACCCATTTTGGGAGAACGGCGGGAATCCTTTAAGCTCTAAGGGAAATTAAAGAAATCCCTAATAATCTTCACGTTTTTTTTAGAATCCATACAAATTCTAGTCACATTTGCTTGCTATACTTGAACCATCAAAAGAAGTTGATAACAAATAAGACGCGCGCGACCGTTGTCAGCTTCGCCAAACAACAACTACCATTTATATAGATTGTCTTTTTCATACTCAGCCGGCGTTTACACGCCGGCTACTCCTCTTTTCACGGCTGGATCAGCCTCTTTCCCGACAATGCTTTTTCAAGCGTACGGTACAACACCTCCGGTTCCACCGGCTTTGTAAGATATCCGTCTATACCTGCTTCCTCCGCCTTCTTCGCTTCCTGCCAGAAAGCGTTGGCCGTCATGGCGATTATCGGTATGGTCTGTGCGTCCGCCCGGTCAAATCCGCGGATACGGCCGGCGGCCTCCAGGCCATTCATCACCGGCATCCGGATGTCCATCAGAACGGCATGGAAATATCCCGGCTCCGCATGTTCGAACACAGAGACAGCCTCCGCCCCGTTCCAGGCACTTTCAACCAGAAGATTCTTCATCTCCAGAAGACTTTTGGCAATCTCCATATTCAGCTCATTGTCCTCCACCAAAAGAACTCGTTTTCCGGTGAAATCCACCTTGGCTTCTGATCCCGGCCTGTTCCTCTGTGCAGGCATTTCCCCTGCTTCTTCCTCCATCCGTTCCAGAGGAATCGTTACGATAAAACAGCTCCCTTTATTCTTCTCACTTTCCACAGAAATCTGCCCATTCATCAGACGCACCAGATTTTGAGTGATGGAAAGACCCAGACCGCTTCCCTCAAAGACTCGTCCGCCCTCCAAATGTTCCTGTTCAAACGGCTCAAACAGGCGCTCCCTAAATTCCTCCGACATGCCGATGCCGTCGTCTTTCACACAGAACACAAGCTTTTCCCGTCCTGCCTCTGCCTGAACGCTGTCAATACACAGAGAAATATGTCCTTTTTCTTTGGTATACTTCATGGAATTTCCAAGCAGGTTCATGAGGACCTGCTGGATACGCAGAGAATCTCCCATATACCGGCGTCCCACCTCCGGCGAGATTTTCACAGTAAATTCCTGTTGTTTTCTCTTGCTCTGCTCTTCACAGATCACCGTGAGCTGTTCAAGCAGCCCGTTCAGATCAAACGGCTTCAGGACCAGCTCCATTTTACCATTCTCTATCCGGGACATATCCAGCACGTCATTGATAAGGGACAGCAGAAATTTTGCCGACACCCCGATTTTTCCCAGACAGTCTGCGATCTTATCCGGCTTCTCTAAGTTTTCCGCCGCAATGGCCGTCATTCCCAGAATAGCATTCATGGGGCTTCGGATGTCATGGGACATCCTGGAAAGAAACTCCGATTTCGCCACACTCGCCTGATTGGCGAGATTCAGGGCCTCTCTGAGCTCCTCGTTTTTCCTCTCTTCTTCTTTTCTGGCATCATCGATGTTTTTCACATAGACCATGATCCGGATCTCGTCTCCGTCCCGGTACAGGAGCTGGACCTGAACGGAAAACCACCGATACCTGCCGTCGGCGCAGAGCTCCGGCACCTCCAGGCTGAGTTCTTTCTTTTCCCCACGCTCAAATGCTTTCTTTATACTGGAAATATCCAGTTTCTCTTTATACGCCGCTTTATAATCCGGATGGATCTTTGTATTGATGCACCATTCCACATGCTTTTCCAGACTGACGCTGGCCCCTTCGTCATACAGGATGTCGTCCGTCTGTTTCCAGAACCGAAAATAACCAGAATTAAGTTCCGCCTCATATATGGTATCGTAAAAGCTGTTGACTGCGGCGACAAACCGGGTATCGGCATTTTTCCTTTCTCTCTGTGCTTTCCGAAGCTCGTCGATATCCCGGAACGTCAGAAATACCTTATGATCGCCGCTCAGATCGTTATCCATGACGATCCCGATGAGTTCACACCAGCGGTATTCTCCCTCTGAATTCCGGCGGCGAAGCTCCATATTCAGCTGCCGCTTCCCTTCTTCGATCTGCTTTCGCATATTGGGAATCGTAAACATCTCAAAAAATTTTTTTCGATTATCCGGATGGACCAGGCGTTCCCCATACATCCGGTTAAACTGGGCAAAATCCTCCTGCTCCTCCAGGGAATTCATCGCTCCATCCGATTTCCTGGCAATGAATTTCCCTGTCTTCATATCCACAAGGAGCAATTCCCCGAACAGGGAGACCATACTGTTCGTCATCATCCTGGTTTCCTGCTCCAAGTTCTTCCTTTTATCGATGGTGGACAGCAAAAACACAGTCATCCTGTCCCCGCTCTCATCCTCCGTCATCGGAAGAGCCTGCATAGATATCCAATGATACTGCCTATCCCTTCCTCTGCGGCGTCCTTCTCTGTAAACAGGGCCGGCATCCTCCGCAGAAAATTCCCGAATCAGATTTTCCCGTCCGAAGCGGCGCATAAACCCTTCCCTGTCATCCGGATGAAGCGTCCGCAGGAATTCCCTTTCAAAGCCTTCCCTGCTCCGCTCCCCGGCAGCCTCGTACATCCCGCTCTCCCTTACCATCACGATCTTATCTCTGGTAAGGTTCATATAGACGATCTCATCAAAGGCTTTCCCAAGAAGGGCATCCATTGTCATATCCATGACCATCTGCCGGTCCTTCATGGCGCCTTCGCGGCCGGGCTCAGCGGTGACCACATACGCCGGAATCTTTTCCTCTCCCCACTCTATGGAAGCTATATGAGTTTCCGCATCTTTTCCAAAGAGACTGCAATAAGGCTTTCCCACTTCGGCCTCCGGCGCAAGTGACCTCGCTGCTTCGTTACAGCAGAGGATACGATCATCTTCTTTTCGCACAACGATCACTGCTGCGTCTGAATGGCTGTTTATCCGCGATTCTTTCATCGGCACGGACATTGAACTCCCCCCTCCCCCTGCCACAAGGGCTTACGATCATACCTGACGGTTCAAATACAGATTCAGCTTACGCACCAGCAGGACTGGATCCAGCCCATGTTCCAGAGCCGCCTCTTCAATCGTCTCTCCGCCGGCGGCAGCGCATCCAATGCAGTGCATGCCGGCCTGAGCCAGGATAGCGGCCGCCCTCTCATCCTTTTCCAGAAGTTCACTGATCAGCATATCTTTTTCAATCATAATTCTCCCTCATTCCAGAAAAGGCTGTACCAGAACCCTGGCACAGCCTCTTGCCGTCTTTATTCTTTTATTTGATGACCTTTATCCATCCCTCCGGGGCTTCTATGCGCCCCATCTGGATACCGGTCAGCGTATCATAAAGCTTCTTTGTAACAGTCCCCATTTCCGTCATGCCGCTGGGCAGACAGATTTCCTTTCCGTGATCCACGATCTTTCCGACCGGTGAAATGACAGCGGCCGTACCGCACAGGCCGCACTCCGCAAAATCCTTTACCTCATCGAAGAAAACTTCTCTCTCTTCCACTTCCAGTCCCAAATATTCTTTTGCCACATATATCAGAGAGCGGCGGGTAATAGAAGGCAGGATACTGTCGGATTTAGGCGTGACTACCTTATTGTCCTTCGTCACGAACAGGAAGTTCGCTCCGCCGGTCTCTTCCACCTTCGTCCTGGTCTTAGGGTCTAAGTACATATTTTCATCGTAGCCCTCCTGATGTGCGGACACGATCGCATGTAAGCTCATCGCATAGTTCAAGCCTGCCTTGATATCTCCTGTACCGCAGGGAGCCGCGCGGTCAAAATCGCTGACACGGATGGTCAGGGGCTTCGCACCGCCTTTGAAATAGGGACCTACCGGGGTGCAGAAGATACGGAACTGGAATTCATCCGCAGGCTTCACGCCGATCACGGCATTGCTTCCAAACATATACGGGCGCAGATACAGAGTCGCCCCGGAACCGAATGGAGGCACATATGCTTCGTTGGCTTCCACCACCTTCGCGACCGCGTCGACAAAACGCTCCTTCGGGAAAACCGGCATCTCCAGACGCTTCGCGGAAGACACCATGCGCTCCGCATTCAGATCAGG
The DNA here is from genome assembly GCA_902363445.1 of Lachnospiraceae bacterium. Classification (GTDB taxonomy): domain Bacteria; phylum Bacillota; class Clostridia; order Lachnospirales; family Lachnospiraceae; genus Lientehia. Next base: position 261,657 of record CABJAB010000005.1, on the reverse strand, counting down.
GCGGAAGGTCACGATATGACCGTCCTCCGTCGTATATGCCTTTAATCCCTCAAAGCAGGTCTGCGCATACTGAAGGACGCAGGCGCATTCGCTAATGGTCACGGCAGGGTCGGAAATCAGGGCACCCTCATCCCATTCACCGTTCTTGTAATTGGAAACATATCTCTTGTCAGTCTCCATGTAGGCAAATCCGAGATTGCCCCAGTCAATGTTTTTCTTTTCCATCACAATTCTCCATTCTGCTGTCTATCAGCGTATCAATTTTTCTTATGGATTATTATAACTCACCTCATCGAGATTTTCCACAAGAATTTTCGTACTGCCGTCTTTTCCGCGGGGACCGTCAGGCCTCTTCCTGGTTGGGGTGTTTGACGATCTCCGGTCTCGGTGAGATCTCCCCGGCCTTCATCAGGGCGATCTTCGTCATCATAGGTCCCGCCAGTTCATAGATCAGCACAGAAAACAAGGTGATATTCCGAATCAGGCGTCCGGTCTCGCCCATGGTCTGGGTCACGCTCATGGACATCCCCAGAGCTACGCCCGCCTGTGGAAGCAGCGTGATTCCCAGGTATTTGCAGATATTTTTATCGCACTTCATCCATTTTGCACCGCCCAAGGCTCCCAGGCATTTTCCGCCGGAGCGGGCGATGATATAGGCAATGCCGATTCCGACGATGGCCACGTTCTGGAACACGCCGAGCTCCAGCTCCGCCCCGCTCAAGACGAAAAACAGGATAAAGAGAGGCGCTGTCCACTTATCCGCCCTGGCCATCATATCCTCCGAAAAATCACAGATATTGCAGAAGATCGTTCCAAGCATCATGCAGACTAGCAGGGACGAAAAGCCTATTTCGATTCCGCCCACATTGAATTTCATCATGGACAGAGCCACTGTGAAGATCACAAAGGTGATGGCAATGGAAAGACGTTTGCTGTTGGATTCAAAATAGCGTTCCGCAATGGTCAGGAGCCCTCCCATGAGTGAACCCAGGAGCAGGGACAGGACCACCTCCAGGAGGGGTTCTACCAGCACCGACGTGATATCCACAGTACCGCTGCCAAGCGCCCTCGCCACACCGGAAGAAACAGCGAACACCACAAGTCCTATGGCGTCATCCAAAGCCACGATCGGCAGAAGGATCTTAGTCAGCGGCCCCTTTGCCTTATACTGACGGACCACCATCAGCGTGGCAGCCGGAGCCGTGGCCGTGGCTATGGCCCCCAGGACCAGGGCCATGGGCAGGCTGACCACAGAAGGCATCAGGAAATGGAGCCCGATCATGGCGGCGTCCACCAGCACCGTCGCCGCCAACGCCTGGGTAAAAGCGATCACAGCCGCTTGCTTCCCGATCTTCTTAAGCTGCGACAGGCGGAATTCATTTCCGATATCAAACGCAATGAAGCCTAAGGCGACATCACTGAAAATAGAATACTGTTTTACATGTTCCGTAGAAAGGAAGCCAAGACCGGTGATCCCGAACCGTCCCAATACATAAGGACCCACCAAAATACCGGCGACTAAATATGCGGTCACGGCCGGCAGCTTAAAAACCTTCGCAGCTCGTGACATCAAGAGCCCTGCCAGCAGGGCGATGCTAAGACTGAATAGTTGTTCCATACTTTTTCCTCTTTTCTTTTTCTGCTCTTCTCAATTTGTCCATTGCAAATTATAGCGCAGAATCAGAAAAAATCAAGTAAATTAAACTACACGCCTTTTTTTGCACACCATTTGTCCAGAGGACATTCGGCACAGCGCGCCTTTCTGGCGGTGCAGACGGCCCGCCCATGATAGATGAGCTGGAAGTTGATCCGTATCCAATGCTCCTCCGGAAGACGTTCCTTCAGTTCTTTTTCCACTGCCTCCGGCGTCTTTCCCTCTGCCCAGCCCAGGCGTCTGGAAATCCGGAACACATGGGTATCCACCGTAACGCCTGGAATTCCATAGGCATCCGATAAAAACAGATTAGCGGTCTTCCGCCCTACGCCCGCCAGCTTTAAAAGCTCCTCCATGGTATCTGGCACAGCTCCCCCGTACTGTTCCACCAGCTGACCGCAGCATTTCTTGATATTTTTCGCCTTATTTTTATAAAGCCCCACTGACTGGATATAACGCTCGATTTCTTCCACCGGCGCCTCCGCCATGGCCTCCACCGCAGTAAAACGGTCAAAAAAAGCCGGTATCGCCTCGTCTACCTGCTTGTCCGTGCTCTGCGCGCTCAGCATGATAGCCAGAAGAAGCTGCCACGGCTCGCGGTGATAAAAATTCTGTTTTTCCACTCCATAAATCTCATCCAGTTTATCCAGGATCTTCTGAAGCTTTTCCTTTTCTGTCATATTCATTTTCCTTTCTTTTGTACGTTCCGCCTATCCTTCCATAATCATAAAACCGGGGCAGGCGGCAAGCCTGTCCCGGTCCAGTTCCGACAGATGTCTATTTTTAAATATAGGAGACAGCCTTACAATAATTTCCGGGAATCGGTTCGATCACTACTCCGTGCGCCTCATCCCGGGCATGTACACACATACCCCCGCCCACATACATCGCCACGTGGTAGATCATACCGTTTTCATCGGCATAAAAAGCCAGATCGCCGGGCTGCATATCGGCCGCCGCCACTTCTCTTCCTCCGGACGCCTGCTGACGGGTGGTCCGGCCTATGGATATACCAAATCCCGCATATACGCTCATGGTAAGGCCGGAGCAGTCCACGCCGCTCCCCAAATCTGTCCCGCCCCAAATATAGGAAAGGCCTGCGTGGCTCTGGGCTTCTGCCACCACTGCCGCCCGAAGCTCCGTTGTCTCCGGGGTGACGGCAGACCAGATGGAAAACGACTCCGGATGCTCCATTCTGTCAATTTCATTCTGTTCCGCCAGCTGTGTCATGAAATCCGGCGTGTCCTCCTCCAGCCCCGCGGCTTCCCTGGCAGCCTTTTCTTCTTCCGTAACGACCGTAAGCCGGCAGTCTTCTCCCTTTACAAATCCCAGGCCGTCCAATTCCAAAAGTCCGTCCCAGACCGATACCACATTCCAGAGATTCCCGGTGGGCCCCTCCTGTTCCTGTCCATACCGCATCTCCGTAGTGGCATAGACCGCGGCCCTGGTATCCTGCCCGATATCCGCATACACTCTTCCGGTGGCCATCAGATATTCCTGAAGCGCATCACCGTGGAGGAAATAATCATATTTAACATACCCGGCCGTTCCTTCCGGCAGGCTGATCTGATACCAGAGCTTTGTCCCCGACTCGTTCTCCGCTTCTCCTTCTGTCACCTGGATGCACTCCAATATCTGTCCCGGGTAAACCTCCGCGATAATCTCTGCATCCATTCTCGGCTCTGTTCTCACGTTCACACACTCGCCGGCCGACACCAAAAACTTATCAAACGCCGCGCAATATCCATTTTCCGCCCTTGCCGGCAGGGCCGCTCCCAAAAGCAGCGCCGCAAGCAGGATCATCGCCAGTCCTGTTCTCTTTCTCATCCTGTCATTCCACCGTCCAATATCTATTTTTGTCTCTTCGACTATGGTAACACAATTTGCCGCGCGGCACAAGAAAACTCCTAAAACATATCAATATTCCCTTCTGTCTTTCCCTCTACGGAAACCGGGTTTACATGCACCATGCAGTGTTTCACCTCCGGAAATTGTCTTTCAATGGAACCATGAACATTTTCCGCAATTTCATGGGAATCCTTCAGAGTCAGGTTTTCATCCGCGGCGATCTCTATGTCAACGTATGCCTTCGCTCCGAACATTCGGGTACGGATATCGTCTATTTCCACGACTCCCTGACTGTTTAAGGCTACGCTCTTCATGCTCTGGACTGTCGCCTCATCACAGGACTTATCAACCATTTTATTGACGGCGTCTCTAAAGATGTTCAAAGCCGCCTTAAGGATGAATACACAGATAACTACGCTGGCCAGCGGATCCATCACCGGAAATCCCATCCGGGCTCCTAAAATCCCGGCAAAGGAACCAATGGAAGAAAGAGCGTCTGAGCGATGGTGCCAGGCGTCTGCCATCAGCGCCCCGGAATTGATTTTTTTCGCGGCAGCCCTCGTATACCAATACATCCACTCCTTAACCACTACGGACACCACCGCGGCCGACAACGCCAGCATACCAGGTATCCGTATATCTTCCGTGCTTCCGGACACGATCTTTTGTATCCCTCCGGTTCCAATGCCGGCGCCGGTGGCAAACAAGATCACGGCCAAAATGACCGAGGCCACGCATTCCAGACGTTCGTGACCATATGGATGTTCCTTATCTGATTTTTTTCTGGATACGGATATACCGATCATTACGATTACTGTGCTGAAAACATCGGATGCCGAATGTACTGCGTCTGAAATCATAGCCCCGGAATATGCCGCAACTCCCGCGATCAGTTTGAATACTGATAAAATCAAGTTCACCGCGATGCTGATAACGGATACCCGTACAGCTGTCTTTTTATCCTTGGAGTCTTCTTCATGAATCATATCGATTCCCTCCATTCCCGGTCAATGAACCAACCCCTGAAATAATAAAAAGCACCTATGGAACAATTGAAGTAGACCACTGTCCCACAGATGCTGCTGTTCACCTGCTCAATTTCAATAATTTTCACAGTTTATCTGATAACAGCCCTTCGGGCATCCGCATACGGGGCAGATCTCCGGCGCACACGCTCCATAATGGATATATCCGCAGTTGAGGCACACCCATACCGCGTCCTTTCTTTTACAGAACGCCTCATTGTCTCTTATATTCCCGGCCAGTCCATCAAAGCGATAGTCATGATGCCTTTCGATTTCTGCCACCTCCCGAAACAGCCTGGCAATATCTGAGTATCCCTCTTTTTCCGCCGTGACGGCAAATTCCAGATACATACTTCGCCATTCCCGGCTCTCTCCTCTGCAGGAATTTTCCAGGTTTTCCAGAGTATCGGGAATCTTCCCTCCCTCCAGCAGCTTCAGCCATATTTCTGCATGGGTCATTTCATTCCATGAAGTTTCCTCAAAAATATTTCCTATCTGCTGATAACCGTCTTTTCTGGCTTTTCTTCCAAATATCCGATATTTTGCGCTGGCCTTCAGTTCTCCTTCATACGCTTTTCTCAGATTCTCGTACGTCGTACAGTCTTTAAAACCCATGGAACGCACCAAAAATTCGTTTTATAAAAATAGTATTCGGCCTCTCCGGTAAATGTGCCTGCAATCTGTTTCAAGATCACTGACTCCATGTGTCCGGCCGCGCCAACCGGCGGGGCAGCTTCGTCCATATATCACCTCTGGCCGAATTCAGCTGACCCTGTGTCATAAAGATACTGTCGCTCAGGTCAGATCCCGCTATTTCATCCAGAAAAAGTCCGGTTATCCTCCGGAAAACCATCCAGCTTTGAAAAACAAAGAGCCGTACAGCAAAGTCCGCTGCATTTCCCGCAGTCAATGGCAAGCTTCTCTGTAAGCTCCTCGTATTCTGTCCACTCATGTAGATTTCCTGTACTGACTTTATCCATTCTTCCCATTCTCCTGTTCCACGATCTTTACCCGAATCGCTTTAAAATCCTCTTTCGTCTCTGCCATTTTCGTATCATCCCTTAAAATCGCGGACGGATGATACACGGCCGTCAGCCAGGTATTTTTCCGGTAAAGAAACTGCCCGTGTTCTCTGGTGATTCGAAAGTCCGGACGGATAATCCTCTGTGCTGCGATCCTTCCCAAGCAGACAATGATCCTCGGCCGTATCAAAAGCGTTTCATATTTTAAATATGGAATACATGTCTCCTGCTCATCCGGTTCTGGATCCCGGTTCCTGGGAGGATGGCACTTCACCACATTGGTCAGATAAATTTCATCCCGGCCCATCCCTATTGAGGCCAAAAGCTCATCAAATACTTTTCCTGAGGCGCCTGTAAACGGAATTCCGTCCCTGTCCTCCTGATATCCGGGAGCCTCCGCAATGAACATAACGGAAGCGTGGAGATCCCCCTTTCCCATTACAGATTTATTTCTGGCGGCGGACAGCGGGCACCGCGAACAATGCTCCACAAAATGCTTCAGCTCTTCATAGTTATACATGGTATATCTTTCCTCTTCTGTGAACATCTGTTTTACTTGAATCCTATGTACATCGATACTATGGAAAATTATAGCACAAAATGACAGGTTTGGCGATTTAGATTCATAGCCCGCAGACGGCGGCTTATCCATGCCGGCTTATCCATGCCGTTCAAGCATATCCTTCAGCCGGTCAAGTGGAAACGGCGGCTTTGCCAGAGGCCTCGCCGCTATGGATAGGAGCTTGACCGGATCGTCATCCGCCGCGATCCGGTTAGAGCTTAAGGTTCCGCACGAACGGCATCTGTGGATAACCGCCCATTCCCCATCCTCCCTCACCCATACGCTTACCGGATCCATGATTCCGCCGCAATGAGCTGCCCTGTCGCCGGGTTCATTATCCACATGCAGACTGGACAGACAGGCTGGACAATGATTCCGGTGCCGGCTCCCGGCCCCTTCCGGCACTGCTGTCTTTCCACACACTTTGCAGACAAAGTTCTCCATGCACGCTGAACGACGGTAGTTCGTTTTTTTCTTCTTCATTTCTCTGATGCTCCTTCTCCAGTCAAAATGACTCCTATTTACATTCCATTATAAATTTTGTTACACCCCGTCCGCAACCGCATACATGTTTCAGAATTAACCTGGCGGGTGAGTCCGCTTTCGTAAAATCAAGAAAGATATGCCAGAAGCTTTCACTCTCTGGCATATCTTTCATTGACTCTTACGCTTGATATCTGCAATAATCTTTTGTATGCTTTTTGGGGACAGATAATAGATTTCCGATAATCGGGACACTGGCATTTCCGCCATATATTTCTCGTATATTTCCATATTTCTCAGGTATATCTCTTTTTTAGCATCGGTATTCTCCCCCCAGGATTTCCGGCTGTTTTCTTTCCTGGGGATATATAAGTATTCACCGTCCACGTAATCCTGAATCTTATCCAATAATTCTTTTGGCAGCACATCGGCTGCTTTCATATAGCTCATCATGCTCCTCCTAAACTGTTTTCAGGATTGGCAAAGGCTATACAAGTATCAATTCACTGATGCTGTGCAATAGCCTTTGCTATGCATAACGCACCGTCTCTGACTTCATAAGACGCTTTTCTCCTCACTTTTCCATTCTTTCACCTATACAGGCTGTCTCGTTTTCAATATTCTCTTTTTCCCCGGATCCAGTTGATGCCGACGATTACGCCTGCGATCAAAAGTATCCCCACACCTGAAATAAAGAACCATGCGTGTACCCCTATCTTTTCTGCTATCGGACTTCCCACCAGAAGTCCCGCCGGCATAGATAAAGACCCGATCAGTCCGAGCAGGGAGAATGCTCTGCCCATTTTTTCCGGCGCTATAGTCTCCTGCATATATGCCGTCATCGGTATGGTATGCACATTGCCGAACGCCCCCATAAAAGAACACGTCACGGTAAATACGATCCATCCGGCGTAAACCGGGGGGACCAGCCCGCATACCGCGGAAGTGATTCCTATACCGAACAGCCCGGCATAGGATAGTCCGATCTTATGTTTGACCTTCAGCACGCTTCCAAACAGCAGCGCCGTCACCATCATCCCCGCCGCAAAGCCCATCTCCACAACGCTGCCGTGGAAAGCGGACAGCTTAAAGAAGCTGCTCGTCATCAGAGGATAAAATGTAGACAGCGGCGCAAAGAAAAACATGCACAGGGCCTGTGCTGTCACCAGCATGAACAGTTTCCTGTCCCCCCGGTATACTCCTATCCCCTCCTTGAATTGTGTCAGAAAGCCCGCCTTTTCTGTTTCTTTATGCGGGAGCTTCGGCACTTTAACGAGTGCCAGCGCTCCGCTGGCAAATGCCGCTCCGATCACATCTGTGAGCAAGATCACATACATCGGCGCTGCGGCATACAAAGCTGCCCCGATCACAGGCCCTAAGATAAATGATCCGGAGGTCATGAGCTGGGTCCAGCCGTTTGCCTTTACCAGCTGTTCGGACGGCACCAGCTGCGGGATTATGGATTGTATAGCCGGCTGCTGAAAGGTATTTCCAACGCCCCGCGCACATAAGACCGCCAGCACGGTCCATATGGGAATGTCCATAAAATAAAGCACCACCGCGTACAAAAGAGCCAGTATTCCCATGGACATATCCGATATGATACTTATGGCTTTTCGGTTATAGCGGTCCGCGGCCACTCCCGCAAAGGGGCTCAAAAACGTCATTGGGAGGAACGCTACGATCCCCGCCAGCCCCATCATGACAGGCGAAGAAGTCCTCTCTGCCAGCCACCAGATCATCGCAAATTGGACCGCTGAGCTTCCGATCAGGGAAACCGCCTGCCCAAATGCGATGATGAAAAATGTCTTTTTCCAACCTTTATTTTGTAACATAAAATTTCTCCTATGGTCATGCAGAATAATGGTTATTATACCTTGCCGCCCGGAGGGCGTGTATTGAGGGATGCCCTTGGGTATAATATAAAATACTTTTTGGAATCATTTTTTTATTCAGCGCCGACCAAGCTCCGGTAAAATGCCGGCAGAAGTTCCGGACCGTCACGATTTCGGTTCGCTGGCGATTCAGGAACCGCTTTATCCCCGCTCCGGCAGTACCGCTCACATGTCGGCAGGAAATCTTTATGATTTCCTGTCTCCTGTTCGCTCAGAAACGGAACCGGATTTTCCGTTTCTGCCTCCCTCCGGCTGGGGAACACCGGCCGCTGCCCTGCGGCGCTCACCTTTAGGCCGGCCCGGAATCTTTCTGCCGGCGCCCTGCCTGCCACACCATACTGGACAAATTTCATTTCCTGGATTCCAGAAAAGAATCGGATATCCACATGGCCCGCACGCCTTATGGCAGCGGGCCGCGGTGAGCCGCCCCAATAACTTGCAAGGCAAATGACCGCTTATTTCGGTGCGGAAGAAAAAGCAGGAGGAACGATCCGATTTCATCGTAAGGTGAGCGCCGCAAGGCGTTAGCAGGATCTCGCCGGCCGCAGGGAGGTAAAAACCGAATCTCATGCAGGTTTTTATTGGAATCTGCCATGGAAAAATATCGATTTATCCATGGCAGTTGGAAAGGACCGACTGGAGACCGTAAAGATTCTGGTTACGGCTGCCAGCGAGCCGCCTGGATGAAATCGGATTTCCTCCTGTCCTGTAAATTCAGACAAAGAAAGATTGTTTGAAAGGTATTCAAAGGGATGCCCTTGGGTATACAAAAATAGACGACCTCATTATTTGAGATCGTCTGCCTGCTTATTTTTACGATTATCAGAAATATAAGCTCAAATAGAATATACCTCTTCATCCACCGTCCGGGAAGCAAAGCCCTCCGCCTATAATCAAAGCATAAGCAGCCCGACTCGCCTATCCGCAAAATAAGTACAACAAAAAATCCCCCACGATATGAGAGTATCCGTTCATTGTCCATTATCTTAAACGCATAGACGACATCAAGCCACCTCCTTTTCCACAATGTAGTCACTATAACAAATCTTTCGCCGTCAGACAAGTCTTTTTACAACTTTTCCAGATATTTTTCCCGGAATTCCGGTTCCGGAAGAGGCTTGGAAAACAAATAGCCCTGTCCAGTGTCACAGGAATACCGTTTCAAAAGCTCCAGCTGCCTTTCTGTCTCGATTCCTTCTGCCACACATGTTACATTCCCGATACTTTTGCACATGGCGATCATATGTTCCACCACCAGACAGGCTATCTCATTTTTATCAATATTTTTGATCAGGCTCCGGTCCAGCTTGAGTTCAGCAAAATTCATGTTCGTAAAAATAGCCAGGTTAGAGCTCTCAGATCCAAAATCATCCAGCACAAAGCGAAAATCATGTTCCGCAAATTCACGCATCAGCTGCCGCAAAACGTGGGCGTTGATCTTATTTATGCTCTCTGTCGTCTCGATTGCCAGAAGTTCCGGTTTGATCTGATAACGGTCCCGGATATCTGCCAGCCTCTTCACGACATTCACCCCCATCAGGCTGATGCGGGAAAAGTTTATGGATATGGGAACGCAGGAATAACCCGCCTCCCTCCAGCCTGCCAGGATCCGGCAGGCTTCCTCAAACACATACATATCCAGATGCTGGATAACCCGCTCCGCTTCGTACAGAGAAATAAATTTATCAGGAAAAATAATCCCTCCGTCAGGGTCCTTTTTCCTCACCAGCGCCTCCGCACTGTGAAGAACGCCGTCTTTCAGTCTGAACTGCGGCTGCAGATACACCTGAAAGCTTTTCTGCTCGATTTCCCTTCTCATTTCTCTGCCGATGGCTTTATGATGTTCGCTCTTGCAGCCTTCCGGCCTGCTGTAGTAAAGTTGTTTTTCAGAGTACATCATGTAATCGCTTTTCGCGATCTGAACCTCTGCGTCCACATCTCCTTCAATAAAGTTGGAACCCATTGAAAAGTCACAGATTCCTTTCTCCTCCTTATATTGAAGAAGCTGCCGTACCTTCTCATCAAATTCTTCTCTGCTGCCGTTTACGGACAACGCGACAAATTCATCGCCGCCAATTCGATACGCATGCTCAGAAAATATGGCCTTCAGCCCATATGCCACATTTTGGATCATCCTGTCCCCATATTCGTGCCCGTAGCTGTCATTCGCCAGCTTCAAGTCGTTGATATCAATGAACACAACTCCCAGAGAATCCGGGCACTCCTTCTGCAGACGTCCGACGACCTCCATATAACGGTTACGGTTTCCAATTCCGGTCAGAGTATCCACATGTCCCTGTTCCCGGAACCGTTCAATCATTTTTCGCTTTGATATATCGTTCTGAATAAAATATGATACTGATTTAAGAAGCCCCGCGAGTTCAGTTCCCCGGGATGGATTCTCTACGCCGATAAATCCGGTATTTTTCTCCCCGATCTGGAGCGGTACAGCCATCATGCTTTTTATCCCCTGCGATTGAAGCAGCTGATACTCTGCAGGATAATCCTTCTTCCATTTAGAGACAGGGCCGATATAAAACTCACTTTTTTCCCTGAACAGTTCCTGCCACGGCTCTGCCGATCGGAGAGGGAGCTTCTGAAGATTATCGATCTCTGACGGCACACCGTCTCTGCACCACTCGTAGGTATTGGATATGATCTGCCTTTTTCTGTCATACTCAAATAAGCAGGACCTGTCTGCCCCATAAAACTCTCCGATAATGCAAAGCAGTTCATTGATCGCTTTTCCCATGTCCAGATTATCCGACAGTGTATGGATACACTTCACCAAAGTTTCTTCAATGGACAACTGAAGCTCCAGATTTCTCGCCACAGCCTCTGCCTCTGTCACATCCGCACAGATCTCCAGTCTCAGTTCCCTTCCGCCAAACTCTACGAGCTTGTCGTACAGGCGGTAATGCCGTCCCAAAAGCTTATTGTAATGCTTCCATATATAAAATTTGTCTTTCTTAAGAATAGCATTTGTGCAAAAAGGGCACGGTGACTCCCGGTTCTGAAGCAGCTTATAGCACGGCTGCCCCTTCCATTCCTCTCCTGTTATCCCGAAGTTTTTTCTGGCAGACCTGTTCAGATAGACAATTTCATAGGTCTCCGGTTCCGATATGTATATCATGTTCTCTGTTTCATCCAGAATAAGAGAATTGATTTCATTGATATCCGTCTCCATGTCCGTACCTCTTGCTCAACAGTTTTTCCTGACGCTCCGTTATCCTGTCTTTCACACTCCGGACTACTGCATCATATCCATTGAGACATTCTTAATTATATTCTCTAAGTATATACTTTTTGACATGGATAATCAAGGACAGAACATGTCCGATACCGCGGCTATCTTCCCTTGGGCTTCTTATTCAGTTTTAATACCAGATTCCGCTGTTCCGCCATATCCTGAAACAGCTCTGCCGCCTGAACTGCTTTCTGTTTCAGGCCCCGGACATCTGGTCCTTCCGCCTCTGTCAGCCGCCTCATCACATCCTTTATATCTTCCAGTTCCAGCAGATTGACCGACAGGCAAAAAAAGCTCTTGCGGCGGCCATCATTATAATTTTCCAGCAGAAACGACAAGATTTCCGCTTTCTGCACCTGTTCGGAATGGTATGCTTCCGCTCCTATTTTCTGAAAACGTTCCATATCCTTCCGCCGGTTCCTATGAGTTATAAAGGAATCATACTCATCTATCCTGTCGTACCTTTCACAGGGGAACTCCCCGCACAGATGACAATACTCCACCCTGCCGTGCTGCAGACTGCACCTTGCGACCCCACATGCCTGGTTTCCTTCCCCTCCGCCGCATCCAGGACAATAATGGTACAGAAACATGGGGCAAAGCCTGCAGTTTAAGCCGCACAATGAAAAACTCAGATTCTCTCTCTTAAAATCCTTCAACGGATATTCCTCCAAAAGCTTCTGTCAATCCTTCCAGTTCCACCATTTAAGCTTTTCCGGGTCATGTCCTTCATTTGAAGCATAGTATACAGCACAACGGTATACGTAGAGCTGGCACCGGTCAATATGACACCCCCTCATCAGACACTCCCTCTCATATATCGCCTCCGGATCCTGATCCTTAAGTGATTCCACTGTAAAATAGCCAAGCATCTGCAGATCTTTTTCCGTTTCTTTTCCCACGCCCGGGATCTTTCTCAGCTCACCCATATCCTCACCTCGCTGTCAGCCTTTTTTTACTGTCTTGCAGCGGGTCCCTATCAGGGCCTTTACATCTGACAAGGTCTGTAAATCTTTTACCTCTATCATCAGCCACCTGCTTCCGTTAAATGGATTGGCACCCGCATATAAATCTTTTACATAAGATGTGCACGCTGTAAGCAGAAGCTCCGCCTCCGGGGCCTCTTTCCTGCCAATGGAGACCATGCAGGTAAAAAAGCCCTCCTCCGGATACAGGGTGCAGAGAGCCTTTCCGCTCTTTTTATACTTCACATTCCACCCAGGCTTTCCGGAACAGCGGCTGTATTCAATCTTTGGAGATACGCCGTAACTGTCCTCCAGGTATCCGCACAGCTCTTTCCAGAGAGGCGTCTGTATATAATCTGTTATCTGGCACATGTCAGGCTGGCTGTCCGGACCATATATCTGATTCCACTCCATTTTGTGCTCTCCCTTCTGTCTGACTCCAATGTTTCCGCCATTATTTCCTGCAGCCGCGGACAAATTTCATCGGAACGTCCATTCTTTTCGCTGTCTCTTCTTCCGTAAGCCCACTCTCCAAAAAACGGCGGCAGACCATTTTTATATTTTCTCCTATCTCAATGATATGCATGTCCGGGTCATAAATCCGAACCGCTCTCTGCCCCCAGCTGTGTTCACACGCCGGATGTACATAATGAATCTCCTCCATGGAATCCAGTTTTGCAAGCAATCCGTCGAAATCATCTTCCTCAAAGTACAGCTCTGAGTCATTGCCTCCCAGAACAATGTCATTTTCCCTTCTATGGATAAATTCCAGCCAGCTTTCCTTTGTCTGCAGGCAAACGCCTCCCGTCAGCGTGATATTTGAACCAAAGTCCAGAATCACATGCAGCCCCAGCACCTTTTTATAAAACGCCGCGGACTTCTCCATATCTGTAACAATCAGCATAGGATTTTTAAACTTCATAATAAACCTCCAGCTCAAATTTTAGAAAAGCTCCGTCAACAGTGCTTTTCCATTAGAGTATAACACATCTAACATGACAGCTGTATGGCATATTATACCTTGCCGCACGAAGTGCGCCTGCCCGGAGGGCATGAATTAGGGGGTGCCCTTGGGTATGCCTTTGAATATCTTTCAAACAAGCTTTCTTTGTCTGGTTCACAAAGCAAGAGTAAATCCGCTTCCATCCAGGCGGCTCGCTGGCAGCCGTAACCAGGATCTTTGCGGCCGGGAAGATCCTGCTAACGGCTTTGCGGCGTTCGCCTTACGATGGAATCAGATCATTCCTCCTGCTCCTCCTCCCGCATCAAAGTATCTTCCGTTTGCCTCAAAAGCTATTGGGGAGGCTAACCGCGGCCCGCAGCCGTTAGGCGCGCGGGCCGTGTGGATATCCGATTCTTTTCTGGAATCATGAAATGGAAGTCATCCGAAAAGGTGCGGCAGAAAAGACGCCGGCAGAAAGATTCCGGGCCGGCCTAAAGGTGAGCGCTGCAGGGCAGAGGCCGGTGTTCCTCAGGCGTAGGGAGGCAGAAACGGAAATTCCGATTCCGTTTCTGAGGGAACAGGAGACGGGAAATCATTCGGATTTCCTGTCGACATGTGAGCGGTACTGCTGGAGTGGGGATAAAGCAGCCCCTGCATCGCCAGCGAATCGAAATCGTGACGATCCGGAACTTATGCCGGGGTATATTTATAGCCCGAAACAATGGTTCCGAAAAGGTATTCAAAGGCATACCTTAATCATCCTCCAGCAAAAATCGCCGTACCTCCTCAGCGGCTTTTTCCGCATTGGAATAGATAGCCGGATGACCTCCCGTTTCGAATATACGGACCTTCCCTCCCGTCTCTTTTGCTATTTCTTCATACTCCTTTTCAAAATCCTCCCGGATCATATTGTCTTCCTTGCTCCCAAGCATCAGCAGAGGATCATAGCAGACGATATGGCTGGACGAAGCTTCCCCCAACCGCCGAGAGGACAATTGGCACACATTTCGGGCCAAACCTCATGGCACCTGGCGCCCAGCACGGCCTTCCCGCGCCCCGACTCCTGACAATGCCGGTTAAAATACAGCAGCCGGTGGCTCTTCCTCTCCATCCCGGCAATCCATTGCCCCAGTGCATCCTTCTCGTACCATTTTTCCACAGCATGTCCTTCTCAAAGAAGGACAGTTCCGAATATATTACGTTTATTTTATCACAAATACAGGTGTATTACTATTGATTCCAATGTCAAAAGGCGCATTTTAAGCAGGGCATTGGCAAACTGCCGCCCCTGAGCAGTCTGGATAATATAAAAAATAATTTTTCCTATCTTTTGCTTGCTTTTTTCTCAATGATGTGATATAGTAAAAATGTACTTTTTAATAAGATATTGATTCACATATTTTTGTAAGTCATTGTTCTGTTAATGATTTACAAAAATATGTGATTTTTTTTTCTTTTAAAAATGCAATAAAATATAGGAGGTACCAACATGAATAACGGTACAGTAAAATGGTTCAACAGCGAAAAAGGTTATGGTTTTATCACAAATGACGCAACTGGCGAGGATGTATTCGTACATTTTTCCGGAATCGTATCAGACGGTTTTAAGTCATTGGAGGACGGACAGAAGGTCACCTTTGACACAACTCAGGGAAACCGCGGCACACAGGCAGTTAATGTCTGCGCTGCATAATCGCAGTCTCTTACCACAGACTTAAAAGAAATCTGCCGTGCATATAAAATGCACGGCATTTTTTCATATAGAATCCTTTGTCCATTCTTCCAGCACCGCGGGGCTTCTCCGGCGTATGAAACCACCTCCGTTAATCTCAATAGCTTCTGTTTTCATGTTGCTTTTTTAGTGTCATCAGAGCAGGATATCCAAATCTGATTTTTCATACCGGTTATGACCCCGCCTGTTCTTTTTGCCGTTCCAGCATAGGATTGCATCTTTTAAGGACCTTCCTTCATTATCCTCGAAAAAATCCCGGATATAAGTATTGTATTCAAACTGACTGCCAATCTCCGTTTTCACTTTTGTCTTTGTTTTCTTTTCTTCCATTATCCGATAATAGGCCTCCGTCGCCTGGCGGTAAGTCTTCCCTGAATTTTCCTTCAGCCACCTCTGAAAAGCAACATTAAAGGTAAAGCTCTTTCCTATCCGTTCCTTAAAAAATGCCCGATGTTTCTCCGAGCACACAAAATCGGATTCTATCTTCCTCTCTTCTGTGATCTCACCGTCAATTGCCTTTTTCCGGGATACCGGCGCCGGCTTCAGGATCTGGCCTGTATCCAGATAATGGGCAATCCGGTCCGTTATCTCAACTTTCCCGCCCGAAGCAGGCAGCCCGTTTCTCCTGCAGAATTCTACAAGCTCTTCCTTCCTATGATAATAGCTGCGGAAAGCCTCCCCTTCCTTGTCATCCTTCCATTCGAAACGGTCTGTCATCTTCTTCGCCCTTTCCGCCTGATACTAGACTCACCTGTGATTTCTGAGAGTGACGTCATGCGCCCCGCCTTCTACAATACTTGTGGAGGAGACGAGTGTAATCTTTGCTTTTTTCTGCAGCTCCGAGATTGTAAGAGCTCCGCAGTTGCACATTGTGGACCGGACTTTGCTCAAGGTAAGGTTTACATTATCCTTTAAGCTTCCGGCATACGGCACCAGAGAATCCACGCCTTCCTCAAAGGACAGCCTCTGTTCTCCGCCCATATCATACCGCTGCCAATTTCTTGCTCTGGCGCTGCCTTCTCCCCAATATTCTTTCATATAGCTTCCGTTGATGTTGACGCGTTTAGTCGGGCTTTCATCAAATCTGGCAAAATACCGTCCGAGCATCACAAAATCCGCCCCCATGGCCAGGGCCAGTGTAATATGGTAGTCGTGTACGATACCGCCGTCTGAGCAGATGGGAACATATACTCCTGTCTCTTCGTAATAAGCGTCCCTGGCTTTTGCCACTTCTATAAGAGCGGTCGCCTGCCCTCTGCCTATCCCTTTCTGCTCGCGGGTAATGCAGATCGCCCCGCCGCCGATCCCAACCTTCACAAAGTCGGCCCCCGCATCCGCCAGAAACCGGAACCCTTCCGCATCCACGACGTTTCCGGCTCCAACCTTCACCCGTTCGCCATAATGCTTCCTGATATGATCGATCGTGATCTTCTGCCACTCCGAAAAGCCTTCTGAGCTGTCAATGCAGAGGGCATCCGCTCCTGCCTCCAGCAGCGCCGGAACTCTCGTCTCATAGTCTCTCGTATTGATGCCTGCCCCCACCATATAGCGTTTGGCATTGTCAATCAGCTCATTTTCGTTCTTCTTATGCGTGTCATAATCCTTTCGGAAGACGAGATATGCCAGCTCCCGGTTTTTATTCACCAGCGGCAGACAGTTGATTTTATGTTCCCATATGATATCATTTGCCTCTTTCAGGCTTGTCTCCTCTTCCGCATATACGAGGTCGTCAAATTTTGTCATAAATTCCTTCACTCTCGTATCCGGGCTCATCCGACTCAGCCGATAATCTTTATTAGTGACAATGCCCAAAAGCTTTCCGTTCGGCCCTCCGTCCTCTGTTACCGCAATGGTGGAGTGGCCTGTCTTCTCCGTCAGGCGCAGCACGTCCTCCAATGTCATCTCCGGAGAAACATTGGAATCGCTCACCACAAATCCCGCCCGGTACCGCTTTACCTTTTTTACCATTTCCGCCTGCTCTTCTATCGGCTGAGAACCATAGATAAAGGACAGGCCTCCTTCCTCTGCCAGCGCCACAGCCAGCCTGTCGTCGGAAACTGACTGCATGATAGCGGAGACCATGGGAATATTGATGGATATCTCCGGCTCCTCTCCCCTCTTAAACCTTACCAGCAGCGTCTTCAGATCCACCTCTGAAGGAACGCATTTTGATGAGGAATATCCCGGAATCAATAAATACTCGCTGAACGTCCTGGAGGGTTCATCATAATAAAATGCCATTTCAATTCTCCTTTTCTGAATGCTTCTGCTCATATTTCGCTACATTCTCAAATAAATCTGTAAGTCCACGCTTCATTTCCTTTAGCAGCTCCTCATCAAATCCCTGGAACAGTTCTTCCAGATATCCAGATTCTCTTTTCTCCCTTCCTAAGCAATAATCTTTTCCTTTTTCTGTCAGCGCGACCCGTATATTTCTTCCGTCCAGCTTGTCCTTCTGTAAGTCTGCATAACCTTTTCTCATCAGCAGATCAGCCATCTTTCTCGCATTCTGCCTTGACGTCCCCAGAAGCTGAGCCATCTGCCCCAGGTTTAACTGATAGTCTTCGTAAATTGTAAGGTTAGCCATCATGAAGTACTGCATCGTTGTCACTTCTTCGCCGCGCCTGTCTCCTACGCACTGCATCCGGTTGGACATGGTAAAGATCATCCCATATATGTACGCTTTCGCCGACATTTTATCAGCTGGAAAAAACATCGCATCACTCCCTCCAAATAATTAACTGGTTAAGTTTCATAATAACTTAACCAGTTAATTATTGTCAACCGCAATTCTATCCCTTACCGTACGGAGGGCGTGCATTGAGGGATGCCCTTGGGTATACCTTGCCGCACGAAATGCGCCTGCCCGGAGGGTATGAATTAAGGGGTGCCCTTGGGTATGATACAAAATACTTTTTGGGATTATTTTAAATAAGCTCCGATTAAGTCTCGGTTTAGCACCGGCAGAAGTTCCGGACCGTCACGATTTCGGCTCGCTGGCGATGCAGGGGCTGCTTTAGGCCGGCCCGGAATCTTTCTGCCGGTTTTCTTTCTGCCGCACCGTTAAGGATGGGCGCCATGTCCCTGATTCCAGAAAAGGTTTGGATATCCGCATGGCCAGCGAGCCGCCTGGATGAAAATGGATTTCCTCTTGCCTCTTCTGATTAATCAGGATAAGCTTGTCTTAAAGATATTCAAAGGTATACCCAATCGGGCCATTTTCTCTTATCCGCCCTTGTACAGATTCTAAATCTCTAATCTCATTTTCTGACAGGGATACTCAAATACGGTCAGCTCATCATCATCCACAAATCCGCATGCGTGATAACACGCCCTTGCCGCGGCCCCTTTCTCATCCCCCTCCCGAAACGTCACTACCTGAAGAATGTCCCCCTTCTCAAAATTCGTGAGCATTTCCATGATCAGCCGCCTTGCTATGCCTTTTTTCCGGAAGTCCGGATGAACAGCCAGAAAAGAAATTTCCTTCATCTCCCTGGAAAACAAGAGTATCGCCACAGCCATGCCGCCTTGTTCTTCCAGCAAGGCTTCCTTTTTCTCTGCCGCCATATGGACCGCATTCAAAAAATCAGTTTCCTCGTAACCAGCAAAATCATCCTTCACCAGCTCCATCATCAACAATATCTGTATTTCATCTTCCGGCTTCACATATCTTATCACTTGTTTCTTCCTCTCTCTGCCATTCCCAGCTCATCCCTATCCTATACCTTTCGCCGACGCCGTTTTTATCCTTCGCACCACCTGCGGGGCTCTTCCCTGCAGGTTGAAAGCATAAATCCGCACCAGTATCGACCTGCAAAAACCAATACTATTATTTTACCAGAACCATGAAAAAAATAACAGAAAAAAGCACGGGCGAATCTTTCCGTACGCCCATGCTCTGTTCTTTATCTGTCTTCTCTACATAGCTCAGGGTGTCAGCTCTCTCTCAATACCTTCAGCCTGTCCTGAATGCTCTTTTCAAATTCTTCATCCGTCATGGCCGGGTCTCTCAATTCCCTGAACATCTGGCACGGCAGTTCGCTGCATTCTCCGCAGGATTTGTATTTGTGTCCGTTAACCGGACAGTCATATAATGGACAGACTTCCTTCCCGATAACAGGAACCCATACCGCCTTTCCTTCTAAAGAATTACATCCGCCGCATGAACGCCCAAACTCGTCACATTCCTTACAAACTACTCCGCATGGAGCGATTTCCTTGTTTTCTGTCATGTAATCTTCTCCTTTTCTCGTAACCGTATTTCTTCTTTTCATCTGCGTGTTCTTTGCCCATGGGCCTAATCAGCTTTCGGGCGACTTAAGCCGACATTCGCTACATTCGGCATCGTGTATGGAAATGACGCCTCCACATCTCGGGCAGGTATATTGTTCCGTCTGCCGTTTCATGAATTCCCGAATCCCCTGCGCTTTAACCATTTGACTGTTTGCCGTAAGACTCGCATGATACCGGATATTATAGCTTCTTTCCAAAGATCTGATCCGCCTGCAGGGATATTCCAGACACACATAACAATATTTCACCCCTTTGTCCCCAGCACATTCCTTTATTCGGCATTTCCGGCAGTGCTCCGGTTTCCCGCCGG
Source organism: Lachnospiraceae bacterium (assembly GCA_902363445.1). GTDB lineage: Bacteria > Bacillota > Clostridia > Lachnospirales > Lachnospiraceae > Lientehia. The sequence continues at coordinate 241,678 of CABJAB010000005.1, read as the reverse complement.
CTTTTCCGGAACAGCCTCCGCAAGGTCTCTTGTGATTACAGTATTTATAGCAGACCAAGCAGTTCATTCCGCAAGGGGCAAACAAGGTATCGTCAATTTCCCTCGGCATCTTCATCTTTCACAACCTCACACACAAAATCATGGACGGCAGCTGCATTATTATCTTATCAAAGTATAGATGACAACAGTATGGCATGTTAGTAAATCAATTTTGGCCATAATGCCGCTGTTCATAGTTCTTATATTTCATATTGTCCTTATTATTGGGTAATCCTGGCGTTCATCACCAAAATATATCATAAGTTCGACCCTGCGGACCATGTTTATTTATTGGAGATGTCAATTACATTTCTTAATAAATAATGTATAATAAATATGTCGATTAAAGTCGGCTAATGTATAAAATATCACTCGGAGATTTCATAAAATAATTACTGCTAAAACATCATGTGAAATTGAAAGAAAGGGTAACCCTCATACAGATCGATATTCAAGGAATGATAAACCAACTTGGTTTACATAAAACAAAGGGAGGCAACAAGTATGAAAAAGAAACTTTTAGCGATCCTGCTCACTTCAAGCCTGATATTCTCCATATCAGCCTGCGGGCAGAAAAAAGAAGACGCTGTCAAAGAGACCAGCTCTGCACCAGAAACGGAGACCACTACTACCCAGGCGCAGGAAACATCACCGGCAAAGCAAGAAAAAAAGGATTTTAACCCCAGTACAAATACCGGAATCAATTTCCGGGGGTATACTTTTTCAATTCCTTCGAATTGGACGGTCGGTGAATCCACTCTGGATACGGCAACCTTTTACCCCGAGACCGGTGATGCCTCGGCCATGCTCCAATTCCGCTGTCAAAGTTCTCCTGTCAGCACTTTCGAAGAGCTGAGTGATTATGAAGATGATTTCATAAATGGATTTTCCGGCGGTTTCGACAGTTTCAAAGCCGAGAAAACAGAAACCATAGTGATTGCCGGCGAAAAAGCTTTATTAATACCTTTCACAGCCGAATCTTCCGGCTCTGACTGGAACGGAATGGTTTCTGTATTCGTATCTCATATGGCACAAAATATGTTCACTATCATGTATGTCTGCTCAGATAATACGCAATACAGTTATCTGGAAGACTGCAAAGAAATAATGGCTTCCGCCGTTATCGAGATTACAGAAACAACGGCAGCCGAATCCGAGACGCCCCCCGTTGAAACAACCGCCGAAATATCGTTGGAGCAAAAAAACGCATTGAAAAAGGCAAAAGACTATTTATCTTTCAGCGCCTTTTCTTACACCGGCTTGATACATCAGCTAGAATTCGAGGGATTTTCCACGGAAAATGCAACTTATGCCGCGGACAACTGTGGAGCAGACTGGAGCCAGCAGGCCGCGAAGAAAGCAAAAGATTATTTATCCTTCAGCGCTTTTTCCTACACCGGATTAATCGATCAGCTGGAATTTGAAGGATTTTCTACAGAAGAGGCAGCCTCAGCTGTGGACAGCTGCGGAGCAGACTGGAATGAACAGGCTGCTAAAAAAGCTCAGGACTATTTGGATTATTCTTCGTTCTCCCGTCAGGGATTAATCGATCAATTGGTCTTTGAAGGCTTCACCTCTGAACAGGCTGAATATGGTGCCACTGCTGTCGGTTATTAATTAATAACTTAAAACCGGCCTCTCACAACACAGGGGCCGGTTAACATCACTCATCGATTCATTTTTGACAGAAAAAGAAATCATTCCTGTTTCAGAAAACAACGTTTCTCTGTCTGGGCTGGAACAGTATCTGCTTGACACAGGCGTGCTGAGCGGTACCCGTACAGAAACAACGGCAGAGATGATAGGGGCAGTATCCGGTTTTAAATATGCTGGTGCTGAAATCCACGAATTTGACGAAAACTCAGAAGATGATAAAAAGATGACCGAAACTAATACGATTACCTTAGAGGATTTTGGAATAAGCCTTATCTCCCGCTGCAATCAATGGAAAATTCGCACTGATATTTTCAAACGAGGTAGAAGCGGATCAGGCTGTCATTGATGCTTTCAATTCTTACGGAAAACAAAAAAATTTATGGCTCTCGAAGATTTCATTTACTATTTGAAAATTGGCAGGCTTCCTCGATCCAGCCCATCAATTCCTCATCGATTTCTTCTGGCTTCCGTATCACTACGTGATGCGTCCACCGGCGGCGGCAGGCTTCTGTTGCCGCCGCGATTCGGGGAGACTGTTTTTCATAGCTGAGTCCAAAAGAGACCAGCAGATATTCCTTCGGACATTTTGGCACTCTCTGAAAAGAGACCATTGCAAAAATATATTTATTTTTGAATGATATCTGGGTCTTACTTACTTTAATAAAAACATCCGGATGCAGCTCCATGAGCCTCTCTTTAAGTTCTAAATATACTGGGAGCATTGACTTCATTTTATCGAAAAAGAGCAGCTCGTCAGCAGTCATTATATTGTTCCCTCGCTTCTTTTTCTTCGTCCCGGTCAGCTCATAACTCATCGCGATCAGACTTTTGATTTCATCCCCCGGAGCACTGCCATCCAGCCGGACGCTTATCCATTTCTCTTTATTCATATGATACGCCGGATGAAAACCCGGCTGCGTACGCAGGGAACCGATGAGAACCGGATCACATTTCACATTCAAAACATCAACTGCCTCGTCTCCGGACAGGCCCAGTTTGTCTCTGCCGACCTTCAGCACCACACCGTACCACTTGTTGTTGTCTTTATGCCGCAGCACGGCATTCCAGTCCTTCCATGGATAATCCGGCTCCGTTCCATACTGCTGCTTCACATGTTCAAATATCTCTTGTCTGTCCATATCAATTACCACCCATAAAAGAATCAAACTCCTCTAATGTAAACTTGTCCCTTTCACCGCTGAAAAATTTATCCAGCACGTTCTGAAATACCGGTTCATTGCTGACCAAAGAAAATAATGTCATGGATGATCTCAGTTTCCTGTCATCGGGGTAGGCCATAACGCCGCTGATATCATTGGTCCGAAGCTTCATCAAAGCTTCCGATATTTCCATAAGCCTCGCCCCCAGCACCGGATGTTCCATGTATGCCCGCGCCTCTTCCTTATCCTTTATCGCATAGTACCTGGACATTTCACTATGCCCCAGTCCCTGGATCTGAGGAAAGATATACCACATCCAGTGACTCCGCTTATGACCGTTTTTAATCTCGGACAGCGCGGTATCATAATCCATTTCCTGCGCTTTTATAAATCTTTCCAAATTCGAAGTATCATGATTCTTCACATAAGTCACCTCCAGGTATCGATAAATTACCCGTTAAATATTTATCTAAGATACTCTTTTAAATGCCACCGTCTTTCCCTTTCTGTTAATTTTGACAACCTGACGGCAAAAACACTTATTACATAAAAAATCAACCTGTTAGACTACTATCATACCTCACTCTTCTGTTAATTCTAACAGAATGTCTATAAAACTCATCATTTTGGAGCTCATTGATATCGCTGAACCATGCAGCGCACATTTTTCTGCCATTTGACCCCGCAAGGCTTCAACTGTATCTAAATTCAGGCTTAACCGTTCCCAACGTTTATACAGTTCTTCTACGTCAACTCTTTTGATATTAGCCGCTTTCTCAAATTCTTTTTTATAGGTCAGAACCCAATTATCAAACCTTCTCTTATAATAAACCCAAGCATAAAAGTTTTGCAGGTTTGTCGTATCTGGTGCCTCCACATGACAATTAGGACAAAGTAAAAACAAATTGGACGGCGTATCTTCTCCTCCCTTAGATTTAGCAAGAATATGCGCCTTGTCTAAAAAATGGTCATGATTCCACAGTGTTTTAATATTATCAGAGTCAGCAATAACATATGGAAGAGCTTCACACGCCCAACAAAATATTTCATCAGGAAAATCGGTTATCTTCACCGCTTCATCATCCGCCGTACAAGCCTCCCATAGCTTCACTTCAAAATTTTTTGTTATCGCCTTATCTTTCCAGTAATTATAAATCTCATACTTTTTTGTTTCCATTCCGATACCTCTTTAGTAGAAGCATTCGTAATCGCTGCTCCTGTATTGATAGCAGACATACCGTCTCAACATGTGCTGAGTGTGTGAAAAAGATTGATACAACGCACAGTTGGACCCAGGCATCAACCGCAAGTATTACTTATTATTGATTACCTTAATGAATATTTTATCATAATCGGATTCGAACATTCTATCCCGTACAATACAATATTGTTTATACTCTGCTTTTGTTTAGCAAACAATATGAAAATTATATGAAACCCTATATATTAGCAAATCATAGAATAATTTATTTCCGGTACAATTCCACACAAACCTCCACATGTCCTGTCCATGGAAACATATCCACCGGCCATGCTCCTTCCGCCCGGTATCCTCCTCGCACCAGATATTTAAGATCCCGCGCCAGCGTCTCCGGATTACACGAGATATAAACAATTCTTTTCGGAGCCAACCGCAAAACGGAGGACAAAAATGCCTCGTCGCTTCCTGCCCTGGGAGGATCCATAAACACTACATCGGCATGTTCCCCCTGCTCTGCCATCCCGGTCATGAATTCTCCTGCGTCATTCTGGTAAAAACGGATATTTTTCACATCGTTACGTTTGGCATTCGCAACGGCATCCCGGACCGCTTCTTTACTGAGCTCTACCCCTATGACCTCATCGGCCAGACTGCTGGCCGTCAGCCCGATTGTCCCAATCCCGCAGTACGCGTCTATGACACGTTCTTTTCCCGTCAGACCCGCCAATTCAATCGCTTTACCATAGAGAACCTCTGTCTGAACAGGGTTGACCTGATAAAAGGATCTGGGGGAAATCCGGAATACTTTCCCGCACAGAGTATCTTCAATATATCCTTTCCCGTAAAGAGTGATCTCCCGTTCTCCCAGCACCATGCTGGTCTTCATATCATTGACATTCAGCACAACAGTCGTGATCTCCGGATGGAGTTCCCGAAGAGCTTTTACAAAGTTATTTTTAGACGGCAGGATTGGAGATGACAGCACCAGGACCACCAGTACTTCTCCGCTGGTGAAGCCCCGCCTGATCAGAACATGGCGAAGAAGGCCATAGCCGGTGTCCTCATCAAATATTCGGATCTTAAAGGATTTTAACAGTCCGCGGATATCCCGGATGATCGCGTCCGCCTGCTCGTCCTCAATGAGACAGTCATCTATGGGAACGACTCTGTGGCTGTTCCTTTCATATACCCCGGAAATAACTGTACCGTCTTTTTTCCGGTCAAAAACCGCATGTACTTTGTTTCGGTAATGGAAGGAATCTTTCATCCCGATTATGGGATGGACCCGGCAGATTCCTTTTAACAGAGATTCCGCCATTTTCTGCTTTCTCAGCAGCTGCTCTTCATAAGAAATCCCCTGATATTCACAGCCGCCGCATTTCTTTGAGACTGGGCAGAACGGTCCCTTATCCCCCCTGCATCCACCGCCGGCTGCAGCCGCATGGCTGTCTTTTGAAAAAACAGACTTAATCTTACCGGTATTCGATTTCCCTTTTCGTTCTGAAAACGTTTCTCCTGATCCCATCTTTTTACCATGAATTTTATTTCCCGGTGTTTCCTTCCCTTTCGCAGCTGAAGCTCTCGACTGTTTATTCCTATTCTCGCCCTTTAACTGACTCATTTCCTGTCTCTTCCTTCCCTCTCCGACTGTTTTCCTTCTCTGGCGTCCTTATGCTTATGCCGTTCCTGCTAACTGATCATTCTGTCCGTACCGGGTCTGCTATTTTTCATCACACACCTGAAAGATATAAAATTTCAGATAATATGAATCATCCGCCGCCCAAAGTATCGGATGATCCGGAGCCTGGGTACGAAATTCCACCTGCCGCAGCCGTTTGTGTACATTTTTAGCGGCTTGTCCGATCGTCTGGGTGAACAATTCATAATCCATGAAATGAGAACAGGAGCAGGTAGCCAGATACCCTCCGTCTTTGATCAGCTTCATGGCCCGCAGATTGATCTCCCGATAGCCTTTTACCGCATTCTTTATGGAATTCCTGGATTTTGTAAACGCCGGCGGATCCAAGATCACCACATCGAACTTCTCTCCCTGTTTCTCCAGTTCGGGGAGCAGCTCAAATACATCGGCACAGCGAAACTCCACTTTCTCTTCCAAATGATTCAACGCCGCATTTTCCCTCGCCTGGGCCACTCCCAATTCAGACGCGTCCACGCCGAGCACGCTCTCCGCCCCTGCCAATCCCGCATTTAAAGCAAAGGAGCCTGTATGCGTAAAACAGTCCAATACCCTCGCGCCGGGGCACAGCTTCCAGATTGCCTTGCGGTTATACTTCTGATCCAGAAAAAAGCCTGTCTTCTGCCCCTCCTTTACATCTACCAGATAACGGACACCATTTTCTGCTATCTCCACCTTTGTATCAAAGGGTTCCCCGAGAAATCCCTTGACACATTCCATCCCTTCCTGTTTTCTGACCTTCGCGTCACTCCGTTCATAGACGCCGCGGATGACGATTCCATCTTTCTCCATGAGCTGTTTCAGCATGTCAACAATCAGTACCTTAAACCGGTCGATTCCCAGCGCCAGCGACTGTACCACCAGCACGTCAGAAAACTTATCTATCACAATACCGGGCAGAAAATCGGCTTCTCCGAAAATCACCCGGCAGCTGTCCGTATCCACCACCTGTTTTCGGTATTCCCAAGCGTTCTTAACACGCATCCGGATAAATTCCTCATCTATCTCAGCATCCTTGTTCCGAGTCATCATACGGACCGTCAGCTTGGAATTCCGGTTTATAAACCCCTTTCCCAGCGGATACCCGTCGAAGTCATGTATCAGTACAATGTCCCCATCCTCGAAATTCCCCAGAATACTTGCCACCTCATTGTCATAAATCCAAGGACCGCCTGATTTCAAAGTCCGTCCAGTTCCCTTTTTCAGAGTTACAATTGCATTACTCATATTTTCCTCCCGCCGTCCGGCTGTATTTTATCCTCGCTGTCCAAGCCTGTTTTCCTTTATATCCCCTCTATATCCTCTCTATATCCCCTCATGATCAAACGCAGGGATAAAGCTCTCTCCGGCCGCCTCGCCTTCTTGAATAAATCCATTTTCGACTCCAATGGAAATGGCATAGTCCACCAGTCTGTCATATTCCCGTTTGGTGACGCGCCGGTTTAATTCCGGCCACTCATTCACCTGCGGCAGCGGTGTATATTGATTCATCAGGCTCAGATAGACCCGGTTTCCGTAAGTCTCATATACATAGCTCACCACTGCTTTCGCATTTTTCAAATGTCCCGGAAGGAGCAGATGGCGGACGATCACGCCTTTTTTCATATTTCCGTCCAGGCCGAACGCCGCCTGGCCCTGCTGGCGCACCATCTCTTTCAGTGCGGCCTGCGCCGTTTCCGGATAATCCTCCGCCCCGGAATACCGCCGCGCCGTCTCTTTCTCCATATATTTAAAATCCGTCAGATAGACATCCACAATGCCCTCCAGGGTTTTCAGCGTGTCCGTCCTTTCATAGCCGCCGCAGTTATATACGATAGGCAGGGATAATCCGCCTGTTCTGGCCTTCTCTATCGCGGCTATGATCTCCGGTGTGTAATGAGTCGGCGTCACCAGGTTTATATTGGCCGCGCCTTTCTCCTGAAGCTCCAGGAATATCTCCGCCAGCCTTTCCACTGAAATCTGTTTTCCCGTTTCAGCGCGGGCGATCTGGTAATTCTGGCAGTAAACGCACCGAAGGTTACAGCCGCTGAAAAATACGGTGCCCGATCCATTTTTACCGGAAATACAAGGTTCCTCCCATATATGAAGAGCAGCCCGCGCCGCATAAATTCCGCCGCCTGTGACACCACAGTGGCCTGTCTGACCAGATTTACGGTCTACGCCGCACTCTCTCGGGCACAGCCTGCAGATTTCCATCCCGATTCCCTCTTTTCCCTTTTAACAGCCAAAAGATATCATTATTCTACATTATACTGGAATCAGACTCCAAATACAACAATACCCATTTCATATTCTGTTTCGTTCATATCCGGTTTGTAAATCTGGATACGGTCAAACGCATTAATCCATTCTGGCCAGATCCGCCAGAATATCCACGCACTTTTCAAGGCCGATGGCTCCGCTGTCCAGGGAAATATGATAATTCTGCGCCATCCCCCATTTTCGTTCCGTGTAATATTCATAGTTCAGGCGGCGTTTTTTATCCTTTTCTGCAAGCCTTTTCTCAGGCTTCTTTTCAGTCTCTCCGTACAGCTTCACGATCCGATCCGCTTTCCTTTTCACATCCGCACAAATAAAGGCGTGCAGGCAGTCCTCCCGGTTCCTCAGAATATAGTCCGCACAACGTCCCACTATCACGCAGGATTCTTTTTCCGCAAGCTCCAGGATAATCTTTCTCTGGGCCGACCAGAGATAATCATTTACCGACATGCCGTTGCTCTCTCTGCCTAAAAAGGAATAGGCAAAGCGGTTCTTAGTCGGTGAATCTTCCCCCTGCTCCGCCACAAACTGCTCCGAAAGCCCGGATTCCTTCGCCACCTTTTCAATCAGCTCTTTGTCGTAAAAGGAAATCCCAAGCCGCTCCGCTGTCTGCCTTCCGATCGTCCTCCCGCCGCTGCCAAATTCTCTGCTGATTGTTATAATCCTTTTCGCCATATTATCTGCCTCCCTTTTCTTAATCCATTATACTATTTTTTGTTCAGAACCGGAATAGAAGCGCCGGCAGTCTAAGCAAGCCTCTTTTTTGCGACCTGTCTCATCAGCGCTGCCGCAAGAATCAACGCCGCGCCCTCCGCTATGGGAAAAGCAGTCCAGATCAGCATCTCCGCGTTGGGAAAACAGGTAAAAATCCATGCAAGCGGAAGCGCCACTATGATCAGCCGTACCATAGACACCAATAAGGAACACATCCCATACCCCAGCGCCTGAAAAATACCCTGATAGGCGATATTGGCGCCGGCAAACAAATAGCCAAATGTAATGACGCGCACTGCCCGGATACAAAGCGCCCTCGTTTCATCAGACAGGGAAAAAATACCGATCAGCTGTCCTGCAAATACCTGCAGCAATATGGCTCCCGCCAGCATGATGATCAGCGTATAAAGCATTCCGTACCGAATCCCTTCCTGGATCCTCTTTTTGTCCCGTTTCCCGTAATTGAACCCGATGATTGGGATCATGGCGTTATTCATGCCGAAAGCCGCAAAAAAAACAAATTGCTGGATCTTATAATAAATCCCATATGCCGTTACTGCCGCTGTAGAAACCGCTCCAAATATGATATTCACACCATAGGTCATGAATGACATCAGGGCCTGCATGATAATGGCCGGGATTCCAATGGTATAGACTTCCATAATGATCTTTTTCCTCGGGCGCAGATATTGAAAGCCTGTATTGATATCCCTTCTGTTGCATATCATGTGAAACAGGATTCCCAGAACAAGAGAAATCACCTGTCCAATAACAGTCGCATATGCCGCGCCTTCAATTCCCATTTCCGGAAATCCCAGATATCCGAAGATCAATATCGGGTCCAGGATAATGTTGGTCACAGCCCCGGCCACCTGGGCGACGGTCGACAGCATAGTCCGGCCCGTGGCCTGCAAAAGCTTCTCGTAGATCATGAACAGAATGCTTCCAAAGGAAAGTATTGAACAGATTCCCAGATATGCCTTTCCCATTTGAAGGACAACAGGATCCTTTGTCTGGGAAACCATGTAAGCATTTACGCCAAAAATTCCGAACAGTAAAAATACAATATAAGTGCATAGTCCCAAAAAGACGGCATTGCCTGAAATCCAGCTTCCTTTCTCCCTGTCGCCCTGGCCAAGGCTCTTTGACAGCAGCGCGTTTACTCCGACCCCGGTGCCAATGCCGATTGCAACCATCAGCATCTGGACCGGGAAGGCCAGGGTCAGGGCATTCACTGCATAATCCCCCAAATGTGCCACGGCAGGTGTATCTTTTATGCTGCTCACAAAAAAACTGTCCACAATATTGTACAAAGCCTGCAGCGCCATGGATAAAATCATGGGAATCCCCATGGTCAGCATCAGCTTCTTGACGGGCGCTGTCCCCATCCGGTTCATAGTAATCTCTTTTTCCATTGTCTCGATTTCCTCCTCATATTCAGTCGTCTCTGGAGTCTTTTGGGGGAAGCTGCCACAACCCGAATCCATAAATTGTGCGTACTTCTTCTTGTACAACGGAAAATCGAAAGGACTCTTCATTGCACAAAAAAAATGCGCAGATCCGACATCCGGATTTACGCATTGCAGCCACTCGATTCTTTATCATTTTATCCATTTGTTTTTAAATTGTCAAGCAAAATTTGAACAGGGCGCCGCATTACACGGACGCCCTGTTCCTATATAGAAGGTATAATAATGGGTAGCAATTTAGTTGTTCAGACGGCTTTTGATCACTCTTCCGTCTCTTCTTCCGGCATCAGCCACGCATGATGGTCCGTATGCAGAAGCTTATGAGATAAATGAGACAGCGGCGCCTCCAGATAATCCTGGTAACATTTCTGGACAGAAGGATTCTCATGGGAGAACCTCAGGTTGTTCACCTTGTCCAGTCCATAGAGAACCTCACACCTGGCTTCCGCCTGTTCTTCTCCATCTTTTATCGGCTGCCCGCCGCCGCCTGCGCAGCCGCCTGGACATGCCATGATCTCCACAAAGTGATACTGGACTTCACCCTTCCGGATGGCCTCCATCAGTTTTCTGGTATTGGAAAGTCCGCTGGCAACGGCCACCTTCAAATTCTGGCCCGCCAGGTTGAACTCAGCCTCTTTCCAGCCGTCCATACCGCGCACCTTGCTGAAGGAATCCGGATCAGGGTTTCTTCCTGTCACCAGATAATATGCGCTTCGAAGGGCCGCTTCCATAACGCCGCCGGTAGCTCCGAAAATAACCCCGGCGCCTGAGCCGGTGCCCAAAGGCGTATCGAACTCTTCTTCTTCCAGATCAGCGGGAATAATGTGCTCCGCGCGAATCAGACGGTCTACTTCTCTGGTAGTCAGGACCACGTCCACATCCGGGCCTGCACCCGCGTCATTCATGACCGGTATCGCACATTCATGCTTTTTCGCTACACAGGGCATGATCGAGATACTGTAGATCCTGGAGGGATCCACATCCAGCAGCTTCGCGTAGTAGGACTTTGCAACGGCTCCGAACATCTGCTGAGGAGATTTCGCGCTGGACAACTGGTCCACCATGCCGGGATACTGGGATTTCATAAAACGTACCCACCCGGGACAGCATGATGTGAACATCGGGAACGTCTCATTCTCCTTATTCTTCACCTTTTCCAGGAACTCGCTTCCCTCTTCCATGATAGTCAGGTCAGCGCTGAAATTGGTGTCAAATATGTAATTAAAGCCAATCTGACGAAGGGCTGATACCAGACGTTTCACGGTGGCAAACTTCCTGGGAAGGCCGAATGCCTCTCCCCATGCCGCACGTACGGCGGGCGCCACCTGCACTACTGTAATCTTCTCCGGATCTGCCAGCGCGTCTAAAACCTTCTGGACATCGTCGCGCTCTCTCAGGGCTCCAACAGGGCAGTGAGTGATACACTGGCCGCAGAGCGCACAGTCAGATTCCTGGATCTTTCTGTTTCTGGATACATCAACGGTGGTTCTGGAACCAGTTCCCGCCACATCCCAGATATTCAGCCCCTGGATCTTGTCACAGACCTGAACACAACGCATGCACTTGATGCACTTTTGGGCATCCCGGATCAAGGGGAAATCCATCGGCCAGTTGGACTTCGGCAGCTTTTTCTCAAAAGGAAGCTCCAAAATGCCCAGATCGTTGGCTATCGTCTGAAGACTGCAGTTCCCGCTTCTCACGCAGGTAGCGCACTGGCAGTCATGCTGAGACAGAATCAATTCTACATTATTTCTTCTGCTCTCTCTTACCTTGGGGCTGTTGGTACGGATATCCATACCCTCCCACACTTTATTGTTGCAGGCCGTCACCAGTTTAGCACAGCCTTCCACTTCTACAACACAGACACGGCAGGCGCCTATCTCATTGATATCCTTCAGATAACAAAGAGTCGGAATAAAAATCCCTGCGGAAGCGGCAGCGTCCAGAATCGTGGTTCCTTCCTTCACTCTGATCTGTTTACCATTAATTGTGAGATTTACCATTTTTCTACTCTGCCTCCTTTCAGGATACCGAAGCCAAAGTGGTCACACCGCAGGCACCGTCTCGCTTCCTGGCTCGCTTCTTCGCAGGTCATGCCGCATTCGATCAGATCGAAATCCTTCGCTCTGTCGGAAGGCTGACGCTCTTTCATGTTCGCACGGGCACAGCTCTTTCTGTCATCCAGACGGACCTTGGGAATCTGCACATCCACGGAAATCGTATGCTTGAAGCCAAGATACTCATCAATATTCGCAGCGGCAACCTTTCCGGCCGCAATGGCGCGGATCACGGTAGCAGGTCCTGTCACACAGTCGCCGCCGGCAAACACGCCGGTAATGTCCTTTGCATTCACACCGCTCCAGTTAAGCGCTTCGATGACTCCGCGTTTTACAGGAATGCCTTGTTTCTCAAAAGCCTTGGACTCAATGCCCTGTCCGATGGCCACGATCACCATATCACAGGAGAGACGGACATCCTCTTCAGAAGAATTCACAGGCACAGGTCTTCCATTCTTGACCGGTCCGATGATTTGAGGCTTCACCCAAAGGGCCGCCACATTTCCGTCCGCATCCTTTTCCACCCGCAGAGGAGCGTGAAGATCGAGAAGCTCGCATCCTTCCTCCACCGCTCCTGCAACCTCTTCCGGCATGGCCGTCATGTCCACGGCTCTGCGCCTATATGCAATACGCAGACGCTTCGCACCCAGACGGATCGCGGAACGCGCCACGTCCATGGCTACGTTTCCGCCGCCGATGACAACGATGTCCTTCCCGCCAAAGTCAGGCATCTCGCCGTCGCCGATCCCACGGAGCAGTTCCACGGCGGAAACCACGCCGTTGGCATCTTCGCCTTCAATGCCGATCTTTCTGTCAATGTGTGCGCCGATCGCGATATAAACCGCATCATATTCGTTTTTCAGATCCGTTATGCTGGGATTCTCACCCACGGACACTCCAGTCTCTACTTTAACTCCGATGCTGAGCAGGTGCTCGATTTCTCTGTCAAGAACCTCTCTGGGCAGCCGGTAATTGGGAATCCCGTAGCGGAGCATACCGCCCAGCTTCTTCCTCTGTTCCAGGATCGTCACATCATGGCCCATCAAAGTCAGATAATAAGCCGCGCTGATACCGCCGGGACCCCCGCCGATGACAGCCACTTTTTTCCCTGTAGGCACCGCGGGTACGGGAAGCGGCACGTCGCCCGCATGGTCTACGGCAAATCTCTTCAGTCCGCGGATATTTACAGGATCGTCGATCATCGTCCTGCGGCAGCGCACTTCGCAGGGATGCTCGCAGATAAGACCGCATACGGAAGGCATCGGATTGTCTTTCCGGATCAGGCGGATCGCATCGCCGTAACGGCCTTCTGCCACCAGAGCGATATAACCGGGAATGTCCACCCCCGCGGGACATTGTGATACACAGGGCACAGGCTGGTTCAGCTCAAACTTGCAGCGGCCTCTCAGAACGTGCTCTTCAAAATCATCCCGGAATCCTTTGATTCCCTTTAATACCATTTTCGCAGCCTCATACCCAATGGCGCAGTCTGCGGAATAAAAAATATTCTTCGCTGTTTTCTCAATCAGGTCGATCGTCCCCAGAGTCGCTTCTCCGTTCAGTACGTCCTCCATCAGCTTCTGCAGCTGTCCCAGGCCCACACGGCAGGGAACGCATTTCCCACATGACTGAGCGTGGCACATCTTCAAGAAAGATGATGCCAGATCAACGGGACATAGTCCTGGCGGACTCGCGCTGATACGCCGCTCCAGATCCTTGTAGAGCTCCTCTACTGTGGTCTGAGCCTTGTTTTGAGTGATGATACTTAATCTGCTCATCAATACCTCCTCCTTCTCTTGCTTGTTTACTTACCGCTTGTTTCCCCCACGAAAGAAAACATTTTATGTAACTCTGCCTCTAGAAAAGCTTCTCCCCTGAAATGCAGAGTATAAAAAAAGGCAACATTCGTTTCATCAACAAATGTTGCCCAGACGGTCGGCCAATTCCTAAACTTTCATCACCCTGTGGTTCTTCCACTGATTCCGCCAGCGATGAAAATCTCTTGTCTTTTTCTTACCATATCATATTGTTATTGTATTGTCAAGAATTCCTTTCAATAAAAAAACGAAGAAATCAACGGCGTTCTGTAAGTACGACGTGTACAATATCCCCCGGCTGTCTGCCGATTTTCGACCGGATATCCTATGACGGCGTCAAACTCTTGTTCATTGTCCATCGGCGAACCCTTAATACCCGCACTCCGTGTGGCAAGGTATATACTTAGGATTCATATAAATACCGTTTGTCATACATGCCATCACAAGAGTAAAAAAACCACCAAAAATAGTCAATCAGCAGCAAGGCGCAGAGCAGCCTTCCCTGTTCAGCCATTCCACAGAGACATCCATGGCGGCGCGGCAGGCCCTCGTCTGATCCAGCGCATTCAGCATCACAAAATCATGGATGATTGCCTGAAACCGCACAGCAGTCACTTCTACCCCCGCTTCTCTAAGCTTTCTCGCGTAAGCCTCTCCCTCGTCTCTCAGAACGTCCGCCTCTCCATTGATTATCATGGCGGCAGGCAGGCCTTCCAGCTGTTCTCTTCCCGCCCGCAGCGGAGACGCAGTAATCTGGTTCCTGTCACATTCTGACACTGTATATTGATTCCAGAACCACATCATCCCGGCCCTGTAAAGATAGTAGTCCACCGCAAATTGCCGATAGGTGCAAGTATCAAAGCATGCATTTGTCACCGGATAATATAAAAGCTGTTTATGGATACAGGGGCCTCCCCGGTATTTTGCCATCAGGGTCATGGCAATGGCCATATTTCCTCCAACGCTGTCCCCCGCTACTGTCAGCGCGGCCGGATTCATCTCTATTCCCATCTGTCTGAGCAGACCAGGCAGCATACAGAGTATGTGATAGCACTGTTCGATAGCCACCGGATAACGTACTTCCGGCGCCCGGGAATACTCCGGGAACACCAGGACAGAACCCGTCCTTGCGGCAAGTTCCCTGACCAGCTTCTCATGGGTATGAAAGCTTCCGAATACCCATCCTGCTCCATGAATGTAAAATATCACGTTTGCCGGGCAGGAAATCCGTTCCGGCCTGACCACAAAGACCCGTACTTTCCCCCATTCTCCGGTATTCACCATTGTTTTCTGTATACATGCCGGATACATACATACCGGCGCATCCTGTGCTTTTTCCAGTGCCTCCCGTCCCTCGCAGGGGGGAAGCTGAAAAATAAGGGGCGGCACGGAATTCGCATTGCTTACCGCCACCGCCTCTGGTTCCAGTGAAATTCTTCTTCTCATCTTGTTCCTGATCCTCCCGATTTTCCTGTCCTGCCGGGCGCGGCAAGACGACTATAGGATTAGGATATTCCACTGTAAGACAAAGGTTCAATCATATCATAGAAACTGATTCAAAAATAGAAGGCTCTCTCTGATATCCACCGTTTCGGTATTCTCTATGGTCACGGACGCTTCCGGACAGCATGCTTCAGCCATTTGGAGCACTTGCTTTAAAGGGAGTTTCCCTTTCCCCAGCGCCTGGTGCAGATCCTCTTTTCCATCGTTGTCATGAAGATGAAGATGACCTATTCTGCTTCCCAGTCCGGATAACCATTCCAAGGGGCTCTGCTTTGAGTATGCAGCAGCGTGCCCGATATCCACACAGGCCGTAAAATAAGGGCAGTTTACTTTGTCCAATATATAGGCCGCCGTTTCCCAATGAAGATCCAATACATTCTCCAGGTGAACCGGCATCTCTCCGCCTTTCTCATCCAGAAAACGCTTCCAAAATTCCGCCGCCTTATCCGGCCAGCCTGTTTCGTAACATGTTTCCGGTACAAATCCCGTGTGAAACAGAATCCTATCCGCTTTCAACATAGCCGCCCCTTCATAGGCCTGGCGGAATCTGACCATAGTCGCTTCGCGGATAAGAGAATCATAGCTGCCCGGGTTCAGGTCCAGAAACGGTCCATGGACTGAAAATGGCCTCTCCGCAAGCCATCTCCCCATTCTCATCCGGTATTTTTCAGCCGTTCTCTCCAAAACGTCCAAATTGTCTCCAACGCCAAATTCAATCGTCTCGATCCCAACCGCTGGCCAATCTTCCAAAACTTCTTTCATTTCCAAATCCGTCGCCAAATGGGATATGTATATAGTCTTCATATTGAATCCTTTCTTCAGAAAACTGTGAAGCTTTCCTATATGAAACTGACATTCAGGCGCTCATTATGCTAGCGCCGGCAGAAAGATTCCAAAAAGTATCTTATATCATTATAGCACACACATGTAAGGGCTCCAATATCCGTCTCCTTTCCAGACAGTTAAAAAACCGAAGACAAATATAACAGCTGTATTCTGTCTCCGGTCTTCTCTATTTTTATTTACTCTAAATTTACGAAACCCTGCAAAATCCCAGCCGTTCGACCAATTCTTCGCAAGTTTCCGTATGGATGACCAAATCCATCTTTTTCTGAAGTCCCATGCTGATGACGCCCACAATCGATTTCGCGTCCACCATGCAATGTCCGTTTATCAGGTCCACATCCGTCTGATAATCCTGGACAACATGGACAAACTCTTCAACCATATCCACATTATCAAATGTCACATTGATTTTCCGCATTTCTATCATCCTTTCTAAAAAGCTGCCGCTGCTTATTCCACCGTCTGTCAGATTAAAATCCATGGGACAAAGAAACCAGCAGGAAGCTGAGACACACATTTCTGAAAAACCCACTCCATGAATTGTTATGCAGAGGTTCTGTTATAGCAAGAGACGATGACCCGTTGGGGCTCCGTCTCCAGTATCCGAAATCCTCCTCATATATAAAGAATATTAAAACTCCGCTATTTTCGGAACAGGATTATGTCAGTATTCTCTAGTCTTTACACTCGTCCCAGATTTTAAACATCCTTTATCTTTATCGATATATCAAAAAAGGCTGCTTCCACATTTAAGTGGCGGCAGCCTTTTATAAATCACATTCATATTTTTCCCTGACTTTTCATTAGCTTTTTTACTTTATTTTTGTATAGAGAGATATTTCCATAATCAAAATATTGAATAGACAACAAATAAAAATTGAATGCATTTATAAAATCATAAGCACTTTCTTTATTGGTCAAACAAATCTCCAACTGTTTTTCTATTTTATCAGCGCCTTTTGTCCAATTTTTAATTTTAATCCTAAAGCCACAATTCTCTATATCGTGCCTGATCATAAAGTAATATTCATCACTCCCCTTTTTTAGGACCATATTTATTTCACCATTTGTATACAATAGTTCAAGATGCAAATCTATTATTTTTACAACATCCCAAACTAATTCATAATATGTATATAAATCAGCAATCAGAGGTGCCCGATACTCATGTTCCATTTTGTTTCTTATTAAGTTTAATTTATTAATAGACTGGATAGGAAACATACCTATATCCGATAAAAATTTTGATTTTTTCTCAAACTTCAGATTGTTCTTGTCAAAAATGCTCTTTAAATTTATACTTTCAAAAAACAGATCCATTTCACAATCTATAGCCCGTTTTAAATTTGAAATCGCATTTACAATCCCTTCTTTCGTTTCGGCCATAATTGCATTTTCCGCAAAATCCAAAAATTCTTCCGCGGATATTTCATATATTGGTATTGTAATATCAGAACCCGAACTAAAATCTGGTTCTATACTGTCCACAGACAAAATCAATTTGAAAATATCCTCTAATCTCTTAATTTCTTCCATACTCATACTTCCAATTTATCACTGTTATATGAAGACAAACTGACTGGCTGGCTCTTACGAGAAAGCAGCACAACCGTCTCTACATTTGCGGTTCCTGGAAACATATCCACCGCACAGGCCCTTTTCACTTCATATCCGGAGGCTGTGAACACCTTCAGATCCCGCGCCAGCGAAGTGGGTTTACAGCTTATGTAGACAATATCGTCTACGCCATACGCTATGATCTTCGGCAGCGCTTTCGGGTGAATCCCCTCCCTCGGGGGATCCAGCACGATCAAATCCGGTTTCTCTTCAATAGAATCCAGAGTTTTAAGAACGTCTCCTGCCAGAAACTCACAGTTATCCAAGCCGTTTAAAACAGCATTTTTTTTCGCCGCTTCTACGGCTTCCTCTACAATCTCTACTCCGATCACCTTTTTAGATACCGGCGCCAGGATCTGGGCAATGGTGCCTGTCCCACTGTAAAGATCATAGACCAGCTTATCCTTTGTATCTCCCACATATTCCTGAGCCGTGCGGTATAATACCTCAGCTCCGGCTGAATTGGTCTGAAAAAAAGAAAATGGAGTGATTTCAAAACGCAGTCCGAGCAGCTCCTCATAAAAATGATTCTGACCAGACAGCACCGTGGTCTCGTCACTTTTCACCACGTCAGCCTGGCTGTCATTTCTCATATGGAGAATACCTGTCAGCTTTCCATCCAAATACAAATTCTGCAGCATACGGGAAAAGCGCTCCAAAAAAGCTTCCTCTTTTTCTTTTCCCGCCTCTCTGTTCTCCGCCCGAAACGCATTCTCCAGTTGGCCGCTCGTCACCAGCGCCACAAGGATTTCCCCCGTTTTCCAGGCCTTCCGCACCAAAAGATGGCGAAGGTACCCCAGGTGTTTCATTTTATGATAAAAGGGAAGTCCTTCGGAAGAACAAAGCTCCAATGTACCCGAAAGAATCCTTTCAAAATCCCGGTCTGCGATCCGGCAGTCCCTGACCGTCACAATATCATGGAAGCTTCCTCTTTTATGCATGCCCAGGGCAAGAGGGCCGTCCTTGATTTCATCGCCAAAGGAATATTCCATCTTGTTCCGGTATCCCTCCTGCAGAGGACTTCCTTTTATCCCTTCAAATACTCCCTTCGGGCAGCTGTCCTGTATTAATTCTCTCACCATGGCCTCTTTAATTGCGAGCTGGCCGTCATAAGGGATTGTCTGATAACTGCATCCTCCGCAGACGCCAAAATGCGCGCAGGGATTTGGTACTGTTTCCAGAGGCGACGCTTCCAGCACACGGATCAGCCTTCCTTCCAATTTTCCCTTTTTCTTCCTTCCTGCAGCCGCCTCTATTTTTTGTCCCGCCAGCACATGCTTTACCATGACAGGCTCCCCTCCTATATGCAGAATCCCCTTATTCGGGAAAATAAGTTTTTCTACCGTCCCTTCAAAAACATCACCTTTTTTCATTACTCTTCCAGTCCCTTTCTCCTGTTCTCACCATATACACTCCTGTTCGGTTATTACGAAATATTTGCATTTAGAAGAACATCGTATGCATCCCGCCCGGAGGGCTTTTTATTTTATAGAACGCACTTTCCTATGAAATGAAAAAGGGCTGCCAAACTGGCAGCCCTGATGATTTTTTTCACCTATCCGCGTCTTTCGCTCATTCTTCCTCAGATGCTTCCTCAAAAGCCTCTTCCGCCGCTTTGGCGATGGAATCTCCATCGGCTTCATCCTCTGCCTTTTCTGCTTTTTCTGTGACTTCATCGTCTTCGTCATCATCAAAAAAATCATCATCAAAGTCGTCGTCGAAGTCATCTTCAAAGTCTTCCAGATAATCAGGCGTGAAGAAACGATATACTGCGTAAGCGATTCCTGCCACTGCCGCTACCGCGCCGATGATGGCCAAAACCCAGAGCACCTTGCTCTTCTTTTCTTCATGCTTTTCATTTTTGTGAATAAGCTCATTCAGTTTGCTCACGCTTAAAACCTCTTCCAGCTTTTTATTCATATCCTGCACGTCCTTTCTGCACTAAAACTCATTTTGCAGTTATTATATCACTAATCTGTCCGTTTTACTATTAAAACTTTCCAAATTTCAGAGATTTAATACTTTTTAAATATTTTGTCTGCTCACAAAACCATCTTCCATTCTTTCTTCTATTTTTAACAAATACCGGATTTTGTATTCTTGACGAAACAACTCATCATTATTCTGCACAATTTTTTTTACTCTGAATCGTATAATTTCCACAAAATTAATCCTTGCAGTCTGCTATAATTAAACCATAGAAGTAAACAGAAATGTACTATACCGACTTGAGATATATGGCATAAGAAAGGAAGGATAATATGGGAATTTATTTTTTGATCAGAGTTGGAATGGTTGCAGCAGCAGCCGTAACAGCCGGCATCGCAGGCTGCGTGATTAAGCTGGTGTCCGCTCACAGACATTCTGATAATGTCGGGATGAGCGCCAAGAAAAACTTTCCTGTCGGAACGGCAGTATAAGTTTTCAGGGCATATGTAACAGTCACAGACAACGATGAATAATTATATAAAGCTGATATCAGCGGAAAGGAAGTATCTATCATGACAGAATTATTATTATTAGCAATCGCAGTTGCAGCAGTTGTAGCGGTTTCTTTCGTAGCAGGTGCTATCGTAGAAATATATCAGGCACGCAAAGGGGCCGTAGAGATTCCTGCAGAATCACATCACGACAACATGTTCACACACGGACATACGACTTTTGCCGCATAAACTGACAAAATATTACTAGCTGAACGGACTTAAATGTGAAAGACGCGGCGGGTACCAAAAGTATCCGCCGCGTCTTTATTTTTCAGGAAGTCCACAAATCACGGCTTAGATTTTAACCAGCTTTGCAAAAGTAGCGTACATCCTTTTTCTTCCTGCCGTGTCAAAGTCCACCGTCACCTCAAAATCCTTTTTCTGCTCTGTAATATCCGCCACAGTGCCTTCTCCAAATTTCACATGACGGACCCGGTCTCCCACTTTATAAGAAAGCCCGTCGGCTTTCGTCACCGTAAACTGTTTTCCCATATAAGACTGTTTGAGCTCCGGATCCCCGGACGGAGAATTCCGGCGGCGGGCAGGCGGAGCCGCCCACGGCTTTCCGCCCGGCTTCTGAAGATCAAATACATCGTCGCCAAGCCGGCGGCCTTCTTTAAATTCAGAACGTCCTTCAGAAGCCCTGGCGCCCCCAAACACGCCATCCCCTCCAAACCGGCCGCCTGCCGTAAACATGGAGGGTACCTCGTCCCGTTCCAGACACAGAGGCGGAATCTCCGCCAGGAATCTGGAGGGCTTGCAGAATCTGGTTTCTCCGTTCACCATCCTCTGTCTGGCGCAGGTAAGAACCAGTTCTTTCCTTGCCCTGGTAATCCCCACATAGCAAAGCCGCCGCTCCTCCTCTAATTCATCTGGGTCATCCGAATTTATGGACATCATACCGGGAAACAGTCCATCTTCCATTCCTGCCAGATAGACCCGCAAAAATTCCAATCCCTTCGCACTGTGGAGCGTCATCAGGACAACCCGGTTCTCGGAATCGTCCATGTTATCCACATCGGCCACCAGCGCCACCTCTTCCAGAAACCCGCTTAAGGTCGGCGCTTCCTCTCCTTCTTCCAAGCCGTCCTCATAATCCACGGCCTTGTTTTTCAATTCTTCAATATTTTCCAGCCTTGTTTCTGCTTCTACCGTATCATCATTTTCAAGCTCTTCCTTGTATCCGGTAGATTCCACAATATCGTCGATTAAATCCTCGATGGAATAATACTCCAATTTACTCTTAAAGGCCTGTATCTGTGTGACAAAGCTCTGTATTTTTCCCGCGGCCTTTCCGATGGTCGGTATCCGGTCCGCTGCCCTGCAGGCCTCAAAGAAGCTCAGACCGTTTCCCTCCGCATAAGTCATGATCTTTCCGATGCTGGTGGCTCCGATTCCCCGCTTCGGCACATTGATGATCCTCTGAACCGCGAGATCATCCATACCGTTATCGATGGTCTTCAAATAACACAGAATGTCCTTGATCTCTTTTCTCTGATAGAAATTCACCCCTCCCACCAGACGGTAGGGAATGCTCCTGTTCACGCATTTTTCTTCCAAAAGACGCGACTGGGCGTTTGTCCGGTAAAGCACCGCAAAATCTGAATACTGCGCTCCTTCCGCCGCTCTTCCCGCAATATCCGCCGCTATGGCGTCGGCTTCTTCATATGCCGTATCATACTGTCTGAAATGGACCGGAATTCCTTCTTCATTTTCCGTCCACAGCCGTTTTTCCTTCCGCCCCATGTTATGGCGGATGACCTCATTGGCCGTATTGAGAATATTTCCTGTAGAACGGTAGTTCTGCTCCAGCTTGATGACCTTCGCCCCCGGAAACGCGCTCTCAAATTCTAATATATTTTCAATATTAGCGCCCCGGAATTTGTAAATGGATTGGTCATCATCCCCGACCACACAGAGATTCTTGTATTTAGAGGATAAAAGCTCCACAAACCGGAATTGTGCCGTATTGGTATCCTGGTATTCATCCACCATTATGTAGCGGAACCTCTCCTGATAATAGTCGAGCACCGCCGGATCTGTCCGGAAAAGCTCCACCGTCTTTACTATCAGATCGTCAAAATCAAGGGCATTGTTTTTTTTCAGCTGCGCCTGGTACTCCAGATATGCGTCCGCCACCTTTGACTGGCGGAAGTCTCCGGCGGTCTGCGCGGCAAAATCCTCCGCGGAGATGAGTTCATCCTTGCAGGAGGAAATGGTGGAGAGCAATGCCCTCTCTTTATAGGTCTTCGTATCATAATCCAGCTTCTTAAGCACCTGCCGCATCAGCGTTTTCTGATCGTCGCTGTCGTATATCGTAAAATTGGTCGTATATCCAAGGCACTCAATATGACGCCTCAAAATCCGAACACAGGTAGAATGAAACGTGGAGACCCATACACTACTGGCGCCGTATTCCACCAGATCGTCAACTCTCTCTCTCATCTCTCCCGCGGCTTTATTCGTAAAGGTCAAAGCCATGATATTCCAGGGATTCACCCCTTTTTCCTCAATTAAATAGGCAATTCTGTGGGTGAGCGCTCTCGTTTTTCCCGATCCGGCTCCTGCCAGCACCAGAAGCGGGCCCTCTGTCGTCTCGACCGCCTCCCGCTGCATGGGGTTCAGTGTATCGTAATTATTCATCTATTTACTCCCGAAGAGAAAAGCCAGACACTGAAAACACCGGTATCTGGCTTCTCTGTTTCTTCACTATATCGTTATCCGGCTTCTGTAATTCAAAGCTTCTGACCGCAGTTCGGGCAGAAATTAGCTCCGTTCGTCTTGGTTCCGCAGTTCGGGCAAAAATTCGGTTTCTTTCCGTCATCTGCCTTTCCGGACGGCGTTTCTCCTGTTTTCTGTCCCCCGGCAGTTCCAAAACCGTCTTCCATACCCTGGCGCATCTGGTTCGCCATCTGCTGCCCCATCATCATCCCCATCTGCATTCCAGCCATATCTGCCGCCATATGTCCGCCTGCTCCGCCTTTTTCCATAGAATTCGCCATGGCGGCCTGCTGATACCGGCCCATATCACCTATCATACTCTGGGAAGCCGTCTTATTTATCATCTTCTGCACTTCATCCGGATAAGAAACACTCTGAATGGAAAAGCCTGTGATGGCGATCCCTATCTTTCTCATCTCCATATCCAAATCCGTGCAGATTCCCTTTCCGATATCAGAAGCATTCGCCTGAAGATTGAAAATATCCTTTCCTTCTCTGGAAATCCATTTCATGAGAAGAGGATCGAGCTGTGCCAAAACACGTTCCCGCACATCGTCCACCTCATACTGGCCCCGAATCCCCGCCACCTTATCGATGAGAGTCATATGGTCAGAAATCTTACAGTTGAAAACACCAAACGCACGGATGGGAAGCCCGCCGGGAAGCCCTGCCGCCGGCAGGTTAACCGCGTTTCTCGTCCCCCACTTCACCGTAAACTCCTTAGTGTTGATAAACAGCACCTCGGCGCGGATGCCGCTGTTAAAGCCAAACTTAAATCCTTTTAATGTGGAAAGGAACGGAATGATATCCGATTCAATATCGAAGCTTCCTTCGTCACGGAACACCCCTTCCACCTTGCCGTTATACATAAATATCGCGTCCTGGCCGGGGCGGATGATAAGGCGGCTGCCTTTTTTTATCTCCTTGTTGCTCCATTTCCAGAAAATAACGTCATCGCGGTATTCTTCCCATTCCACTACATTGGCCATCTGGCCGCCAAAAAGTCCCATAGCACGCTCCTGTTATTTCGTGATCTCTTTTCAGGTTATCTTATTTCCCAAGCTTCGCCTTAAGAGCCGCCAGCTCGTCATCCACTGCCGCCGCAGGCTGAGAATCGTATTTACTCTTCAAAGCATCCATATCGGCGCTCTTAGGCTCTTTGTTGAGCTCTGCCATGGCGTTTGCCTCATCGAGCATCTTATTTGCTTTTTCCTCCATGCGGTCAAATGCGCTGAGGTTCCCTTTGGCCCCGTCGATGCTGGCGCCCATTTTATTGAGCTTCTCCTGAGTCTTGGCAACCTTGACCTTGGCCTTGATGGCGTCACGTCTGGAATCCAAAAGAGCAATGTCGGAACAGAGCTTATCGTGCATCTGCCTCATCTTGCCGGCGTTTTCGGCCGCAAGGGAATACGCCTGCTGGAGAGAAGCCTGTTTGTCCACAAGGCTGGATTTCTGGGCCAGGAACTGTTTCGCATCCTCGTCATTTCCCGCCATGACAGCCTTTTCCGCATACTGCTGCAGCTTATCGATCTCGGCCGTGCATTCATCAAGCTCCCGTTTGCTCCTGGTCTCCTCTGCCATCACAGAAGCTGTCTCTGCTTTTACTTTCCCTAGATCACTTTCCAGATTCCTCATATATTGGTCTATCATTTTTCCAGGATCTTCCGCCTTATCCAGAAGCGCGTTGATATTAGAAGTCATAATGTCTTTAAATCTCTGAATTATCCCCATTTTAGTATCCTCCTTGTAGGTTGCACTTTTCCTGTTATTATAAGCCATTTCAAGTACAATGTCAAAAGGAACCGATATTTCCGGCCGTCCGGTTTCATATTTATGTCTTGTCATCTGGTATTAAATACTATATAATAGTACGAGAGGTGAGAACATGAAAACCAATGAAAAATTGATAGACGATCTGCTTACAAAATTGAGAGGGCTCAATTATATCCACACGAAGGATATACCTGACATTGACCTTTATATGGACCAGGTGACGACGTTTATGGAACAGCATCTGTCATTCGGCAAACGCCATGACGACGACAAAGTCCTCACCAAGACCATGATAAATAATTATGCGAAGAATGACCTCCTTCCTCCGCCTGTGAAGAAAAAATATTCAAAGGATCATCTGATACTGCTGGCCTTCATCTACTATTTCAAAGGCTTTCTTTCCATCGGAGATATTCAGGTGCTGCTCTCGTCTCTTTCGGAGAAGTATTTTTCCGAAGACCACGACCAACTGGATAAGGTCTACAATGAGATAGTCAAGGTAGAAAAGCTGCAGCTGGTCGACCTGATGAAAGAAGTCCAGTCCCGTTTTGAACTGTCCAAGCGCTCCTTCAGCGACTATCCGGAAGAAGACAAGGATTATCTTCAGCTCTTTTCTTTTATCTGTACGCTCAGCTTCGACGTGTACCTGAAAAAGCAGATGATTGAACAGATCATCGATGAAATGCGGGCATCCGAAAAAAAGGACAGCTCTGCCGATAAAAAAGAAAAGTAATCTGTTACCTTCCTATAAGACAAAAGCAGCCGGAAGAAACCAACATGGTTCTTTCCGGCATTCTTATTATTTTCCGCATTGCATACACGCTTCTCTGTCTTAACGACCGGAGTCTACTTCTTCTCTTCCTCTTCGAGCCTTTCAAACACCATGTCATATCCGTCATTTCCATAATTCAAAGAACGGTTCACACGGCTGATGGTCGCAGTGGAAGCCCCTGTCTTTTCCGCGATTTCCAGATACGTCTTCTTAGCCCGAAGCATTCTGGCTACTTCATAGCGCTGAGACAACGACAAAAGCTCATTGATCGTACATACATCTTCAAAAAATGTATAGCACTCGTTGACATCCTTCAAAGTAAGGATAGCCTGAAATAAGTGGTCCACGGCTTCCGTCTTCAACTTTTTATTCATTGTCGTTCTCCTTTAAAATGCTTTAGAAAAAGCCTTGTTCCGTCCGAAAACTCGGCTTCCTATACATTTTAGCATTTTACCACTTTAAAGTCCAGACCTATTAAGATATTTTTTCAATTTTTCCACATTCGTGTTGACGATCAGTTCTTCCGGGAAGCGCACCCTCAAAAGAAGCTCTCTCGCCTTATCAAAACGGCCGACAGACGTGGGAAAATGAGAATCTGTATTGACGATGATCTCCTGTCCGTATCTCTCACAAAAGCTCAGGATCTTCTCCAGGTTTTCCACTGAATTCTTTCTGCCGCTTCCAGGCATCAAAGAGCTGTTGTTCAGCTCGATCAGCACACGCTGCTCTTTCGCTTCTCTGACAAGCGTTTCATAGTCTATGGGATATCTCCCGTCATCGGGATGGCCGATAATATGGACTCCCGGATTCTCCATAGCCTTAACAAGCCCGGCGGTATTTTCTTTTTCTGTACCCCGGGCCAGGCAGACCGTATGCATACTGGCAATACCGATGGCCATCTGTCTTAAAAGACCCCTTTCCATATCCACAGTCCCTTTATAGTCTATGATGTTAAGCTCCACGCCCATCAGAATCTCCACACCAAAAAGTATCTTATCTATCACCTTGAAATTCCGAAAATGCATTTCCCCGCAGGTGCCCGGGAGCTTCGGCGCATGGTCTGTGATCGCCAGCAGCTCAAGCCCTTCCTCTGAAGCCGCCTTAGCCATTTCCAAAACCGTGCCGTAAGCGTGTCCGCTGGCTACCGTATGGGTATGAGTATCCAGAATAAATTTTTCCATCTCTGTCCCTTCCTTGAGGCAAAATATTTTATAACATGAACTTTTCGATCACTTCTGCCACCCCATCCTGTTCATTGGATAAAGTAACGTAGTCAGCCAGCTCTTTGATCCTCGGGCATCCGTTCGCCATAGCCACGCCAAATCCCGCCGCCTCATTCATGGGGATATCATTGTCATAATCACCGCAGGAAATCACTGCTTCCCGGGGAATCTCCAGACGATCCATCGTTCTCTGGAGTCCGGTGCCTTTATCGATACCGGCAGGCAGGATTTCCAGATGATACGCCTCGGAACGGAATACCGCGAACTCAGGTCCAAGGGCCTCACGCACAATCGGCTCCATTTTAAGAATCTGCTCCTCCGAGCCGACCATCATCAGCTTCACGATGGGAAAAGTGATATAGGAGATTAGATCCGACACTTCCTTCACATCCATCTTCACATTCCTCGCCTCGCCGGCTACATAGATATCATCCCCGTTTTCCGTGATTATATCGCTTCCTTCATAGGTGAGGATGGCAGTCTGATAACGCCGGGAAAGCTCTATGATATCCGCAATCCTCTCGGGAGGTATACTGACGGAAAATTTTACTTCGCCCGTCCTGCACTCTAAAAGCTCTCCCCCGTTATAGGACAAAATATAGCCTCCATCCCTGTCCAGGCCAAGCTCTCTCGCCACATGCCATACGCCATAGCTGGGCCTGCCGGAAGCCAGGATCAGAATCCCGCCCCGTTTTATCATAGCATGAATCGCCGCTTTCGTCCGTTCCGTGATCTGCTTGTCATCTGTCACAAGTGTCCCGTCCAAATCTGTCGCCAATAACTGATACTTCATGTCTCCTCCATCTTATCTGCGTTTTTACAATACTGATCCTCCAGCTGTGCACCGCTCATTTCCTATCTGTCTGACATGTGTGATAATCCAGCCGGATAAAACATTTGCCACCCAGAAGCGGATACTCAACTGTCCAACCGTTTTAAAACTCATATGTTCCTCATAATCCTTCAGAGAAACTGATTCCCATGGATTGCCCCTCATCTCGTCCACTCTTTCTCTACATAAAGATACCTTATCCCGGCTTTTTCGTCAATCCTGGTTTTCAGAATCCAAAAAGGCAGAGCAGCTTTTGCAACTGTCCTGCCTTTTTGCGTTTTTCGTCATCCTTCCTGAAATACAGGCTGGTCTGCCGGATGTGTCCTCAATGATGTCCGCATGATGCCGCCTTCGCTGTCTCCCTTGATGTCTGCTCAGAAGTTCTCTGTGATGTCCGCATGATGCCGTCTTCGCTGTCTGCCTTGATGTCTGCAAAGATGTCTCTCTTTATGTCTGCTCTGGTGTCCGATTTCTGCAGTCGGGATGTCTTCCGGGTGTCCGTTTATCTGTCTGCTATGGTGTCCGCATGCTGTCCGCTGTGATGTCTTCTAAGACGTCTACATATGCCAAGCCATATTACCTGAGTAATATCGCACAGGACTTTCATAAGGATTATTCCCAATAAAATATGAAAAGAGTCCAGAATCACACAAAAAATGTAATTCATGAACCCCTTTGTTCATCCCTCTGCTATTCAAAAATATAGCATGGTATTTTTCAGAAAGCAAGTAATTTTTCTGTGTAAAAATATGATTTGGTAGATTTTAAAAGATTACCCCCTCCATCCATTTTTTGTCTGTGCATATTGTATACCTTGCCGCACGAAGTGCGCCTGCCCGGAGGGCGTGTGTTAAGGGATGCCCTTGGGTATACCTTTGAATACCTTTTAAACAAGCTTTCTTTGCATGTTTTAAAGGCAGGAGGAAATTCGCTTCCATCCAGGCGGCTCGCTGGCAGCCGTAACCACGATCTTTGCGGCCTCCGGTCGGTCCTTTCCAACTGACATGGATAAATCGATATTTTTCCATGTCAGATTCCAATAAAAACCTGCATGTAAATCGGTTTTTACCTCCCTGCGGCCGGGAAGATCCTGCTAACGGCTTTGCGGCGCTCGCCTTACGATGGAATCGGATCGTTCCTCCTGCTCTTCCTCCCCGCACCGAAATAAGCTTTTGTTTGCTTTGAAAGCTATTGGGGCGGTCTATCGCGGCCCGCTGCCATTAGGCGCGCGGGCCGTGTGGATATCCGATCCTTTTCTGGAATCAAGGGAACGGAAGTCGTCCGAAAAGGTGCGGCAGAAAGAATACCGGCAGAACGATTCCGGGCCGGCCTAAAGGTGAGCGCTGCAGGGCAGCGGCCGGTGTTCCCCAAACGGAGGGAGGCAGAAACGGAAATACCGATTCCGTTTCTGAGCGAACGGGAGACGGAAAATCATCCGGATTTCCCGGCGACATGTGAGCAGTACTCCTGAAGTGGGGATAAAGCAGCCCCTGCATCGCCAGCGAACCGAAATCGTGACGGCTCGGAACTTCTGTCGGTGTCAGTCTGGATCCTGATTGGAGCTAATGAAAAATGATTCCAAAAAGTATTTTGTATCATATTTAATGAAACAAATATCTCACATATGCCTTAAAGGCTCCCGGCAGCGCATACCGGCTTTCTGCATCTGCTTTGTCCACCAGTTCTCCCGGCAGTCTATCCCTGGAATCTCTCAACTCTCCGTATTCTTCTTTCAACTTGATATAATATCCGGTCATCCGCCATTCCACATGGGAAAAAATATGCTTCGCCTCCGGAAGTCTTTCCATAACAAGGATATCCTCCTCGGAAATTCCCAGATAAGCATATACCTGTCCTTCTTCCAGATGCCCTTCTGTATTCGGCAGCTCATAAAGTCCAGCCAAAAGCCCTTTATCCGGCCTTTTATGGATTAATACCTCACTTCCGCACGTTACCGCCAGAACTGTCCTTTCCTGGACCCTTCTGGATTTTTTCGGCGCCTTCACCGGAATGATGTCCGTTTTCTGGTACCTCTCGGACAGGCAAAGACCGTGCAAAGGACATTCGTCACAATGTGGCTGTCCATTCGGGATACACACCAAAGCCCCTATTTCCATCAGCGCCTGATTAAATTCCCCGGCGTTTTCCTTTGGCATAGCCTCCATAAGAAGCTTTTCCATCCTCTTTTTAAGAGAAGGCTTAAGAATATCTTCCGTGCTTGCCAAAAGCCTCGATATTACCCGCAGTACATTTCCGTCTACCGCTGGAACCGGTATCCCGTATGCGATGGATGCGACCGCGCCTGCCGTATAGGAGCCAATTCCGGGAAGCTTCAAAAGCTCCTCGTAGGAATCCGGCAATTTTCCTCCATATGTCAGAACTGCCTCTTCGGCAGCTCTTTTCAGGTTCCTGGCCCGGTTATAATATCCAAGGCCTTCCCACAGCTTCATCAGGCGCTCTTCTTCCACATCCGCAAGGGCCTGAATGTCCGGCAGCTCTGCCAGGAATCTTTCATAATATGCTTTGACCGCCTCTACACGTGTCTGCTGAAGCATGATCTCTGACACCCATACATGATAAGGAGTGGGAGATTCCCTCCAGGGAAGTGTGCGGGCGTGCTTCCGGTACCACTGGAGAAGCGGGACCGACGCCACCTTTATCCGTTTCACCGGCGGAAGCGTATCGTTCTCTTTTTCCAGAACCTCCATATCCGCATACAGCCGATCTAAAATCTGTTCTTCCATATGATCTGTATTCTCCTTCTGTAAATGATCGTTCTCATCTCCTGCTTCCCTCATTGTGCATGAAAAACAGCCTTTCCGCAAGTATATTCCTCCATTCCCTCTGGTCTTTTCCTGGAAAATGAGCTATAGTATCGTTAAATGACTGATAGGAGACTGGATGATATGAACGAAATATGGATTGATGAACACCTGTATACAGGCCGTCCCTCTCCCGACGGCCGCCTCCCGAAGGAAATGAGGGTATACGATCTGCTTGACTCTCTGAAAATGCCCTATGTACGGATTGACCATGATGTGACCCCTTCCATTGAGTCATGTCAGCGTGTGGACGAGCTTCTGGAAATCGAGATCTGCAAAAATCTGTTCCTCTGCAATTCCCAGAAAACGGATTTTTACCTTCTGATGCTGCCCGGCACAAAAAAATTCCGCACAGCGGCTCTTTCCAAGCAGATCGGCACCTCGAGACTTTCCTTTGCCCCCTCTGAATATATGGAGCAGTACCTGGATATCGCACCTGGATCCGTAAGCGTCATGGGCCTGATGAATGATAAGCAGAATAAAGTACGTCTTCTGATCGACAGCGAAGTTCTGGAGGCCCCTTATCTCGGATGCCATCCGTGCGTCAATACTTCCAGTCTGAGGCTGTCCACAAAAGATGTGCTAGATAAGTTTCTCCCATATACAGGCCATGGCTACCTGGCTGTAGAACTGTAAACAAAAATAAAGAAGAGTTTGCTAACTCTTTTTAATAGCAATCTCTTCTCTACTTATAACATTATTATTTCAATCCACAGGCTCTATCTGGCAGATTATGTTATATTCGTTTCAAGGAACAATCGTGTTACAGGGTGGCGTTGACCTCATTCTACATAGAATGGGGGGTGGTGTTTATGAAGAACAAATT
Organism: Lachnospiraceae bacterium; assembly: GCA_902363445.1. Taxonomy (GTDB): domain Bacteria; phylum Bacillota; class Clostridia; order Lachnospirales; family Lachnospiraceae; genus Lientehia. The sequence continues at coordinate 210,192 of CABJAB010000005.1, read as the reverse complement.
CAGTTTCAACGACTTGATGCAGTTCGGATTTTTCTTGATTGCACTACTGACATTCATTTACTTGATTAGTCATTAGAATCGCATAGAAAAACCACCCTTGAAACTTTGGCAGGTGTCAGGGTGGTATTTTCTACTTCTTTCACAGGTCAAACCACTTGCGGGCGGTTGTTCCCTACTATGTCTATAGCATAACAGATTCCAATAAATTATTCAAGATTTTTTACAATATATTGTTCCGGCTTACCTTAAACATAATTTGCAAAATCATATACATCTGGAAAGTATAGCAATTCTTTGTCTATTGTGTGGTTTACACCAAAGTTTTTAGCAGTCCCGATAACCTTACTTTACCGCAATCGCCTCTACCTCTACCAGCACGTCCTTGGGAAGTCTTGCCACCTCTACACATGCTCTGGCAGGACACTCTTCTTTAAAATATTCCGCGTAAATCGCATTCACCTTGCCAAAATCATTCATATCCTTGATGAACACAGAAGTCTTTACCACATTCTCAGCCGTAGTCCCTGCCGCCGCCAGAAGATTCACGACATTTTCCATTGCCTGTCTGGCCTGTGCTTCAATGCCTTCTGGAATTTCCCCGGTCGCCGGGTTTACCGGGATCTGACCGGACGCAAACACAAAACCATTTGCTTCGATCGCCTGGGAATAGGGTCCGATAGCCGCCGGCGCCTTGTCTGTAGAAATCACTTTTTTCATGATACATTACCTCCTGATCAATTCTATAGTTTCAGTTTTTATTTGAATCATACCTTCTTTCAGAAGATGGCCCACAGCCCGCTTAAACGCGTTTTTGCTCAGTCCTGTCTCCAGCTTGATAAGGCTGGGATCCGCTTTATCCGTAAACGGAAGAACACCGCCATAAGCCTCAACCAAGGAAAGAACAGCCTCCGCGTCCACATTAAGCTGTTTATATGCCTTTTCCCTGACGCTCAATATCAGCTTTCCATCTTCCCGAACACGCGCCACTCTGGCTTCCACCGTAACGCCGGTCTTCATTTCCCGATTAACCTCTCCGGCCGGAATCAGTCCGAAATACCGGCTGTCCACCGCCACAAATGCTCCGAGATCCTGGTTGATCTCATAGAGGACACCTGTCACGGAAGAGTCTTTTTCGTAGGGTGAATCCGCGCTCAGATAGTCGTCTACCTTCATGGTCGCACAGAGCCTTTGGCTCTTATCTACATACAAAGCCACCAGCACTTTTTCCCCCGGCCTGACCTTCCATTTCTGTTCCTTATAGGGAAGGAACAGATCCCTTTCCAGTCCCCAGTTCAAAAATGCTCCGATCTGCCCTGCTTCAACGACCTCCAGGACCGCCAACTCCCCCAGAGAAAGAAGCGGTTCTCTCACAGTGGCAATCGGCCTGTCCTCTGAATCCTTATAAAGAAAAACTTCTACTTCACTGCCGACGACTGTTCCCTCCGGAACCTGCCGCTTGGGCAGGAGAACCCCCGACTCACCGGTAATTCCCTCTCCCAAGTATACGCCGATCTCTTTCTGCCGAAGCACCTTCAATGTCTGTTTCTTTCCTAACTCTATCATATTTCTGTCCTTCCGTCCTTTATCCTTTTCCGGAGATTGCCTGAACTACGGCATAAATCTGTCCCTCGGATCCCTTCAGCACTACTGTGGCAGAATCAGCGTCCCCTCCGGCCATAGGTATGATTGTATCACCGTATATTGCCGCTTTCTTATATTCCACCCGCAGCTTCCTGATATCATTATCCCCTGGAAGCCACTCCTCTGCCATCTGGATATACTGTCCGTTGTTCACATGCCCGTTTGTATCAATTTGATATTTTCTGACGGGAAATGATGGAAATTCCTCCAGGTTATCCGGTATCTTTATCTTACGTCCGTCCGCCTCCATATCCAGCGGCCTTTCTTCCTGATAAATGTCCGCAAGCCGCTTATCCACTTTTTCAGGACGCCCGGTTTCCAGATTCATGTAGACCCAAATGGAATTCGCTTTCACCATATAAGCGCCGGCAGCATCCATGATCACAAAATTCCGGTAGCCGTACATCGCCTTGAATCCGCTGGCCCAGGTCCCGACCTTTAACGTTTCGCCAAGCTCCGGCCTCTTGTAAAGCTCCACCTGCCAGGCGGAGAGCAGCCATGCCCTGCCCCTCTCCTGCAGTGCGCGGACCCCTACTCCCAGCATCTCTGACTGGAAGATACTGCAGTCCTGCATATAATGGATGACAGAACACAGGCTCAGCCTGCCGTCTGCTCCCACTTCACTATATCTCACCTTACTGTCAAACGAATACATAACTCCTCCATATCTCAGGACATTATATCATATTTATTTGCAAATTGCTCTTGTTTTTTCGGCTTTATGATACAAAACACTTTTTGGAATCATATTTAGTAAACTCTGATCAAGCCCAATTAGACACCGGCAGAAATTTCTGGCCGTCACGATTTCGGCTCGGAAGCTTTCTGCCGGTACTCTTTCTGCCGCACCATACTGGACAAATTTCATTTCTTAGATTCCAGAAAAGGATTGGATATCCACATGGCCAGCGAACCGCCCGGATGGAATCGGATTTCCTTTTGCCTAATCTATTGTTCAATTGCATAAATCATTTGTTTGAAAGGGGTTCAAGGATATGATATACTGGACAAGACAGCGCGTTCTCCGCTCCGCAGACGGAGCAGGCCGCCTGCCGCAATCAATATGACTACTTGGAGGATTTTATGATTCGACTCATCGCAAGCGATATGGACGGCACGATTCTTAAAAACGGCGCTCAAACTCTCCCGCCCCGCATACTTCCGATCATTGAGAGGCTCAGAGAAAAGGGAATCGGTTTTGTCGCCGCCAGCGGACGCCAGTACGGCAATTTAAAAAGGCTTATGGGACCGGCAGCCGATACAGTGGATTACATATGCGAAAACGGCGCATTCGCGGTCCACAACGGAAAAATTGTATACAAGGCCACAATGGAACGAGATCTCGGACAGGCGCTCATGCGGGACATCTGGTCCAGGGACGGCTGCGAGATTCAGCTTTCAGGGGTCAAGACCGCTTATATTCAGGCTAAGGACCCTTCCTACACCTGGCATCTAAAAAACATTCTGAAAAATGACGTGACTGAGGTCAGGGATATATTTAAGACAGAAGAAGATTATATCAAGATATCCGCTTATGTTCACGGTGATAAAACGGAAGAGCGTCTCGGGGAATTCAAAGAGCGGTGGAGGGGAGTCTTTACCCTCGCCTCGACCTGCGACCACTGGATCGATTTCATCCCCGACGGCATCAACAAAGGCCACGCCATGCGCGCCCTGATGGAAACGATAAATGTCTCCCGGGAAGAGATCATGGCCTTCGGCGATAATTATAACGATCTGGAGCTCCTTGCCTGCGCAGAGGAAAGCTATGCCGTCTCTGACGGAAAGCCCGAGGTCATCGCTGCCTGCCGCCATGTCTGCGACTCTGTAGAAGATGTATTGGAAGCTCTTTTCCTCTAATCCTGCCGCCCTTTGAGATATGCCGCGACAGGCCTTAGGAATCTCCGGTCAGATATATCATAGGACTGCCCTATCATGCGCGCCATCTGTTCCTCTTCCGGGCTCTTATTCTTTTTCTTCGCCACCATGGAAGAGAACATTTTCATCATCATCCGGGAGGAGGCTCCCATCTTCTCATAGCGGAGTCCGCCCTGCAGATAAAACACTTCTACTTTTTCCTCCTCAGAAAAATTCCCTTTTAAGGATGCTTCGATCTCCTGATTTCCCATGGGATTGGCCCCTACAACGAAAACTGCTTTCTTCTTTCCCTTAAGCGCCGGGAGATTCTTCCGGAACCATTTTATCTTCTTGATCATACCCGCATGGCACCAGCTGCCGAATACCATCGCATCATATTGAGAAAAGTCAATCTCTTCTTTTTGGGAATAAGGAACGAGGCGGCACTGCAGATCCTCCGCCAGCCATTCGGCATATTGTTTTGTAAACCCGGTCTGTGAATTATAGATAATAATCGTTTTCATGATGCCTCCAGTCTCGACGTATCGTTATGTTTTGTAATTTTTGATAAACTGGCGTATATGCTCCCGGAGAGCCAACCCGGCTTCCTCCAGGCTGTCGCAGGTATGAATCGGCCGATTCCCCTTTTTCTTAGTTCTTATAATTTCTTCCGTATTGATCTAAGTAATCCTGCAGCACCTCGGCAAGCTTCCCGATATGCAGCCCATCCACAAAAGAATGATGGACCTGGACAGAAAACGGAAGAAGAATCCTTCCGTCCCGTTTAAAATACTTGCCCCAGTCGAACAGTGGAGTGGCATTGTCCTTCTTTCCGGATTCTGTGTGGGAAATATGAGTATAAGATATCCAGGGCATGGCAGAAAACTGAAAAACGTTATTTCCCGGAGGCCCTGTGAAATATTCCTTCTGATTCCTCACCGCTTCACCCGCGGCTTTCACATATTTTTCCATGGTGTCCATTAACTCCACCTCGACCACCTTGAAAAGCTCTGTCTCCTTGTCAAGATATGTAAAAGACGTATCGATTCTGTCGTACAGCACCACCTGTCCGTCCATAAAACGATAGCGAAACTCCTCGATTTGATTCGCGCACCTTGCCGCCGCATACGTCATGGCAAAGGTAAAGGAATATCCCTGCTTTTTTATTTTCTCAAGAAAATTTGTGATATCCAGTTCCAGGCTCACGCAGTACTGCGGCACCATATGATTCCGAAATACTTCACAATGTACGGACCGCTTCCATGTCTTATAATCTACTATCCTAAATCCGTCAGCCATTTGCTCCTCCTCTATCCGGGTTCATTTTCTTTCAGGAAAAACCGCAGACACATGACCGCAGCCGCCACCCGGTATTTCTTCTCGCCCGCCATCTGTTCCATGCGGCCGGACAGCATTTTATCAATGTCACTTTTCTCCACTCCGGCCATTCTCGCAATAGTGTCCTTTGACAAGCCGTGATGGGATATCAGCACCATCAGAAAAGCACTCAGCTTCTTATCCGGCCCTTCATATGGTATCATATAAAGGAACGATATTTTGTTGAAGATTTCAAACCGCAGCATATTGTCATCCGGAAGCACGTCCAAGTTTCCTTCCGCAATCTGACGTATATCCTCTGCCGGTACAGCTAAATACTCTGACAGAGTATTTACATTGAACCGGTACTTTTCCAGCAGGGTCTTAAGCTGCTCCGGAATATCACAAAGCTCCTCCATGCCTATCCTCTCCCTTCTGCTACAATGTCCTCTATTATCCTGTCCACCAGCGCACGGATATGGATCTTTACCGTATCCAGAAATTCTGTATTCCCGGAAACTCCGTCAAACAGCAGAGGAAGCTCCGTACATCCCAGGACCACGGCTTCTATTCCCTCTTCTTCTGCCATTCTCCCAACGATGTCCATAAAATGCCTCCGTGTATCATCTTTTACGATTCCCGCCTCCAGCTCTTCCGAAATCTTTCGATTCACATATTCCCTTTCCTGTTCATTGGGGACTTCGATTTCTATCTGTTTTTCCAGAAACGGTTTTCGGAAAAATATTCCCTCCATGGTGAATTTAGTGCCTAAGAGGCCGATCTTCTTCAGTTCCCGGCGGTCCGCTTCCTCACAGGCCGCCTCTACGATACTGACAAGCGGTATCGGAGAACGCTTCTTCAGCTCATCAAAAACAATGTGGGCCGTATTCGCGGACAATGCAGCGAACTCAGCGCCGCCTGCCGCCAGATTTTCAATCGCCCTGAGCAAATAAGCGGTCAATTTATCGTACTCTTCTTTTTGGCAGTATTCCAAGACCTCAAATACATTCACACTTTCTATAAGCAGGCCGGGAAACTTCTGCCGTCCGATTCTCTTTTGGGTTTCATAGACAATACCGTGATAATAAAGAATTGTGGACTCCGGCCCCATTCCGCCCACCAGACCTAGTTTTCTAAACTTCCTCTCCTCCGACATTCTGTACTCTCTTTCCGGCTTACGCCACAGAACCATCCTCCCTATTTTTCAGCCCACTGTCTGCACTTTAAAAGCCTCGGCTCAGGGCAGATCCCGCCTGTCCGTTAACTTCATTATACGATATATTCAATCAATTACCAACTATTTTCCTTGTTCCGAACCTGCCATGTCAGTGTTACATATTTTCTGCACTGCCTAAGAACTGAAATTTGCGGACCCCTGCGGCTTTACGCACCGATGTGCGGCTGCAAAGCAGCCTTCCTCTGCACATCGTGTGCATCCTGCCCGTAGGGTTTTTTATTTCATAAGGCGCACTTTCCTATGAAATAAAAAACCGCACTGATTTCTCAGTGCGGCCGCTCTTCCCTGGGCTGCAAGGATTCGAACCTTGAAATGCTGGAGTCAGAGTCCAGTGCCTTACCATTTGGCGACAACCCAATGCGCTGCAATCTCTGCAACGAAATGTATTATAACCTAAAGTTTTGGATTTGACAAGCCCTATTTACAAATTTTTTTTAATTTTCCGCAATATAGCTTTTATCCACTGTAATGACACAATGAAAACGCTCGTCCAAAAGCCTCAGCTTATCCTCCAGATGCGCCGTGATCTCTTCTATTTCCTTCTCCTTCATCTCGTATGGAACTACGATGTCAAAGATCAGATTGACCTGCTTTCTCCCATCCACCATACGAAAATCGTGGAGCGTGATTCGTCCGTCCAGCTCGTCCAGGCATTCCAGCACCATCCGGCGCCGTTCCTCTACCAGAGGATCATTTGTCTCAATAGGATCCATATGGATGACCAGAAAAATACCCAGCTGCTCTTTGGCCTCCCGCTCGATCTGATCGATAATTTCATGGATGTCCTCCATGTTCCCGCGGCTGTCCACCTCCGCATGAATGGATGCCATGCTGGTAGAAGGTCCATAATTATGGACAATCAGGTCATGGGTCCCCCAAATACCGTCATAGCCTTCCACAAAGGTCTTGATCTTCCGGTAGACACATGGGTCAATGGCTTCGCCGATCAGCGGTTTCAGAGTGTCTTTGGCGATATTGATTCCCGCAACGATGACCACTACGGACACAGCCATTCCAATAAATCCATCTATGTTCCATCCGAAAGCCCCATAAAGCGCCACAGAGAGGATTGTCGCCGCGGTTACCAGCACATCGCCCAAAGAATCCGCCGCGGTCGCTTCCATCACCTTGGAACCAATTCGTTTACCCAATTTTCTATTAAAAAAGGACATCCAAAGCTTCACTCCGATGGACAGCACCAGAATGATCAGCGAAACCATATTGAAGCTGAGCGCTTCCGGGCTCTTCACCTTTGTGAAGGAAGTCTTCATAAACGTCCAGCCCACTTCAATTACCAGAAAAGAAACGATCAGCGCCGAAATATATTCGATCCTGCCGTGTCCGAAAGGATGATCTTTATCCGCCGGCCGGCCGGCCATTTTCACGCCGATAAAGCTTATGATAGAAGACGCGGCATCGGACAGGTTGTTAAAAGCATCGGACATTACTGAAATGCTGTTCAGAAAAATACCGATCATCAGTTTTGCCAAAAATAGGAACAGATTGCACCCTATCCCCACGATACTGGACAATATCCCATAGGAAGTTCGGACGCTGGCCCTTTGGGTCTGATTATAATCCTTTACAAATCTGCGTACTAGAAAGTCTGTCATGAAAAGCATTCCTCCAAATCAGTATCTCACTTCCATGAGAGTAAGTCCTTTCGCCGGGGCCATCTGTCCTGCCCGGCTCCGTTCCAGCGCTTCCAATATTCCGGTCATTTCCTCCGGCTCACGTTCCCCGATTCCACATTCAAACAAGGTTCCCGTCAGGATCCGGACCATATTCTGGAGAAATCCTTCTCCTTCAAAGGTCAGGCGAAGCTCTCTGCCCCCGCATGCCTCCTCAACAGAAATCCTCTCCAGATTCCGCACCGTGGACTTATTCATATGACGGTTGCCGCAGAAACTCCTAAAATCATGGCGCCCCACGAGAAATGACGCCGCCCTTCTCATCCGCTCCGCATCCGGAATCTCGTCCGGCTTCCACACGTATCTCCTGTCAAACACAGGCTTTGCGTTTCCCGTATACATCCGGTAACAATATATCTTCCCTGCCGCACTGAGGCGGCTGTGAAACCTTTCTGACGCCGTCTTTAAGGACAGCACGGCGATATCGTCCGGCAGATATTCATTAAAGTAAGAAAGAAGCCCTTCTTCAAATAAATCCGTGTCGAGCCGGAAATTAGCCACCTGGCCCAAAGCGTGTACACCCGCGTCCGTGCGCCCGGCGCCCTGTACAGAAATCTCTTTTCCTGTTAGGCGGAAGAGTATCTGTTCCAATTTGCCTTGTATGGTCGTTTCCGTATTCTTCTGCTTCTGCCATCCGTTATAGCGTGTACCGTCATAACTCACCGTCATTTTATAGTTCCGAAGCATCCATTTCCTCCATCTATTTGGTCTGGCCGTCCCGCCCGTCTTCCAAATGAAACTTGAATTTTTCCGCAATACGCACATAGTCCGGAACCGGCACATGGTATCTATTCCCCAGCTCGCCATTTCAAATACAAGGCCGTGAAGGACCTTTAGATTCGCTTCCGCCATATCTTTTCCAAACTCAATTCCCATAGCTTCAGCCAGCGCTTCTATTTCCTTCACGCAGCTTATGAACATGCTTCGGACATCATCGCTGTATACCGCTACTATTCCACACGCCCTCAGATTTCTTTCCGCCTGCCGGCAGACTGGATCCTCCATACTGCCGTCCACAGAACCGTACACGATCCGGGATATTTCTCCGCTCTGCCGCAGCACTCCCGGACGCTCAATGGAACCCGATTCCCGGAAGCTGTTCGGACATACGCTCACCTGTGCCGTAAATATTCAGCAGAGGAATCACCACAGTATTCTCATGAGCCGCTTTTTTTATCAGCTCGTATGTAAGCTGTCCTTTACCGCGTCTATCATAGCATACCTTCGAATACCTTTCAAACAAATTTGTCTTATGAATCAGATGAGACAGGAGGAAATCCGATCCCATCCAGGCGGCTCGCTGGCAGCCGTAACCAGGATCTTTGCGGCGCTCGCCTTACGATGGAATCGAATCATTCCTCCTGCTCCTCTTTCCGCACCGAGATAAGGCTTCCGCGTGTTTTGAAAACCATTGAAGCGACCCACCGCAGCCCGCTGCCATAAGGCGCGCGGGCCGTTGGTTCTGATCTGGATACTTTTGGAAGTCAGTACTATTCACTGTTGCCAGAATAGTGCGGCAGAAAAGATACCGGCAGAAAGATTCCGGACCGGCCTAAAGGCGAGCGCCGCAGGGCAGCGGCCGGTGTTACCCAGGCGAAGGGAGACAGAAACGGAAATACCGATTCCGTTTCTGAGCGAACGGGAGACGGGAAATCGTCAGGATTTTCTGTTGACATGTAAGCGGTACTGCCGGAGCGGGGATAAAGCGGCCCCTGTATCGCCAGCGAACCGAAATCGTGACGGTCCGGAACTTCTGCCGGTGATTGAGTGGGGAACCTCACAAAATGATTCCAAAAGTATTTTGTATCATACCCAAGGGCACCCCTTAATTTATGCCCTCCGGGCAGGCGCACTTCGTGCGTCAAGGTATACCCAAACAAAAGACCGGCCAATCTGCCAGTCTTTTGTAAGCCGAAATAACAGCGGCAATCTCCGGAAGTTTTCTGTTTTATACTTCGTCTATGGCCTTTCCAATATCGTGCCGCATGTATTTATTTTCAAAATCCACCCACTCCGCCGCCTTATATGCATTGGCCCTGGCGGTCTTTAAATCCGCTCCTTTGGCTGTCACGCCCAGAACCCGGCCTCCGTTTGTGACGATGCCTTCGTCCGTCTTTTTTGTACCGGCGTGGAAAACGTAATAGCCTTCCTCTTCTTTCGCCTTCACCGTATCCAGGCCGTCTATCAAAAAACCCTTTTCATACTTCACAGGATAGCCGTTGGAGGCCAGCACCACGCACACCGCCGCATTATCCTCAAATTCCAGGCTGATCTCCGAGAGCCGGCCGTCAATGCAGGCCTCCATCACATCCACGATGTCATTTTTCATCCTGGGTATGACCACCTGGGCCTCCGGATCGCCGAAGCGTGCGTTGTATTCCAATACCTTGGGGCCTTTTTCCGTCAGCATGAGACCAAAGAAGATGATTCCTTTAAAGGTACGGTCTTCCGCCTTCATGGCATCCACCGTGGCCTGATAAATGTATTTCTGGCAGAACTCATCCACTTCCTCGGTATAGAAAGGGCTGGGAGAAAATGTCCCCATCCCGCCGGTGTTCAGGCCCGTATCACCGTCTCCGGCCCGTTTATGGTCCTGGGCGGAGGTCATGATGCGGACCGTATTTCCGTCTACGAAAGACAGCACAGACACTTCACGGCCCGTCAGGAATTCTTCTATGACCATCTGGTTCCCGGCGCTTCCAAACTTTTTGTCAAGCATGATCTCCTTCACGCCCGCCTGCGCCTCCTCCAGGCTGTTACAGATCAGGACGCCTTTTCCCAGCGCCAGCCCGTCCGCCTTCAGCACGACGGGGAAATCCACAGTTTCCAAATAAGCCAGGGCCTTGTCCGCGTCTTCAAAATTCTCATATCCTGCCGTAGGGATATTGTATTTCTTCATCAAATCTTTTGAAAACGCCTTGGAGCCCTCCAGGATAGCCGCGGCCTTTGAAGGTCCGAATACCCGAAGCCCTTCCGCTTCAAAAGCGTCTACAACGCCCGCCACCAGCGGATCGTCCATCCCTATGACCGTAAGGCCGATTTCCTTTTCCTTGGCAAAAGCCGTCAGTGCCGGAAAATCCAGCACACCGATGGGCACACATTCCGCATACTCCTCGATACCCGCATTTCCCGGCGCACAGTATATTTTATCCACACGGCTGCTCTTCGATATCTTCCAAGCGAGGGCATGCTCTCTGCCTCCGCTCCCCACTATCAGTACGTTCATGACTGCCTCCTGTAACAATCGTTTATCAGTTTCTCTAAACAGGACCCTAAGAGCACACTACCCGCCCGTCAGCCACCCGTATCCTCTGATTGGCTATCAGATCAATGGCTCTGGGAAGTATCTCCCATTCTGCCTGCTCCATCACCCTTCTCTGAAGGGTCTCCGGCGTATCGCCATCCTCCACAGCTACCGCTTTCTGAAGAATGATCGGCCCTGTATCCGTACCCTCATCCACAAAATGTACCGTCGCGCCGGTCACCTTGACTCCCCGCTTCAAAGCGTTCACATGAACCGTGAGCCCGTAGTTTCCGGTTCCGCAAAAGGACGGGATCAGAGAAGGATGGATATTAATGATCTTATTTCTGTATCTCTCTATCAGAACCGGCGGAATCACAACAAGATAACCGGCCAGCACGATCAGATCCACCCGGAAGCTGTCCATGGCATCCACGAGGGCGGCGTTAAAAGCCTCTCTGTTCCCAAAGGATTTCGGAGAAACACACACTGCCGGAATCCCATGCTTTTCCGCTCTCTTGAGAGCATAAGCCCCAGGATTGTTGCTGACCACTACGGCGATTTCTGTATTGGTGACTTCACCGCTTTCAATCTTGTCAATAATCGCCTGCAGGTTCGTCCCCCCGCCGGATACGCATACGCCTATCCTCAGCATAAGGTTACCCCTTTTTCACCAGCCTCCACCCGGCCGATGACATAAGGCGCCTCGCCGGCCGCCTTTACCGCTTTCATGGTTTTTTCCACATCATCTTTATCCACAGCCACGATCATGCCGATTCCCATGTTGAATGTATTGTACATCATCTGTTCCTCGATGTCTCCGTCCCTTGCCAGCATCTCAAAAATGGAAGGCACCGGATAGCTGTCTTTCTCGATCACCGCATGGGTGCCGTCCACCAGCATCCTGGGCACATTCTCATAAAATCCGCCGCCAGTGATATGGCTGCAGGCCTTGATGACCGCACCGGACTCACGGATGGCTTTCAGCGCTTTCACATAAATCTTCGTGGGAACCAAAAGAGCCTCTCCCAGAGTCGATCCCAGAGACTCACAGTACGTGTTCAGACTCTCCCGGGACATAGAAAACACCTTGCGTACCAGAGAATATCCGTTGCTGTGTATACCGGAAGAAGCCATCCCGATAAGCACGTCGCCGGGCTTCAGGTCTTTTCCGGAGATCAGATCTTTCTGATCTACGATTCCCACAGAAAATCCGGCCAGGTCGTACTCGTCCACAGGATAAAAGCCGGGCATTTCCGCGGTCTCTCCGCCAATCAGCGCCGCTCCTGCCTGTCTGCATCCTTCCGCTACGCCGCCCACGATCGTGGCGATCTTTTCCGGTTCATTTTTGCCGCAGGCAATATAATCCAGGAAAAATAACGGTTCACCGCCAGCGCACGCAATATCATTCACGCACATGGCAACGCAGTCGATCCCTATCGTATCATGCTTATCCATGGCAAAGGCAAGCTTGAGCTTCGTTCCTACTCCGTCGGTACCGGATACCAGGGTCGGATGCTCCATGCTTTTGTAAGCGTCCATGGAAAAAGCGCCGGAAAACCCGCCAAGCCCGCCTAAGACCTCGGGGCGCATCGTCCTCTGGACATGTTTTTTCATCAGCTCCACAGCCTTGTAACCGGCCTCAATATCCACACCTGCTTTTTTGTAATCCATACTTATCCTCCCGCACCTTATTTCTGTTTTAAATATTCTTTATGGCCGATTTCATGCAGCTTATCCGCCTTGGCAACTACCTGATCTTTAAGCTCCTCGGAATACTCCTTCAGGCGGCCGAGCAGCGCCTCGTCGGAAGTGGCGAGAATTTTCGCCGCCAGAATGCCCGCGTTGGCTCCGCCGTTTATTGCTACAGTCGCCACGGGAATGCCGGAAGGCATCTGTACAATGGAATAAAGGGAATCCCGTCCGCCAAGGGATGTGGTGTGCATCGGAACACCGATGACGGGCATGGGAAAAATCGCCGCGCACATTCCGGGCAGGTGAGCCGCCATCCCGGCGCCTGCAATGATTACTTTAAATCCCTTCGCCTCGGCTGACTTCGCATATTCGAAAAACACATCCGGCTCCCTATGGGCGGAAATGATCGTCATCTCGTAATCCACACCAAGCTTGTCCAGAATATCAGCCGCTTTGCTCATAACGGCCAGGTCAGAATCGCTTCCCATGATAATTCCTACTTTTGCCATGTTTTCTCTCCTCTTTTTCTACTGTTTGTTTTTGACAATATATGATAATATTTTACAAAATCTCAACTTATTCATTCTAACATAAACCACCTGGAATATACAAGACTGCAAACCCAAATTTAAAAAGGCTCATTGAGTGTTTCCGTCCCCTCCAGTACAAACCTTCCGTCCAGAATGACCGGTGTCCTGCCGCCGTCCGCGCGCAGGACGGCGATCTCTCCCAGCTCATCGTAAGGGATCGTGATATCCGTATGGCAGTTGAAATACGCTTTCTGAGGATCTTCTTTTCTCTTCAAAGAACACGCGTTATCCCTTGCTACGATCTCTTTTCCGTCGGGATTATATACTTTCACATCCTCCGAACGGCTGTAGCAGGTATCCCCAATGGCAAAATGAGGCCCCATCTTTTCTATGATCAGAATCTTCAGCCTGTCTATGATCTCATACTTCTTTGCCATGGCATACGCGGCTGTATTGGTCCCAATGGCAAATTCCCCCATGGGAAGGGCAGGATGGTTATATAGAAGATTTTCCTCTACCAGGCTTCTGTTCTCCTCTTCTGTTTCGTAATTGGAACAGGAATACTCCGTAGTCATGCCGTCCCGGAAATGAATCTCCAAATTTTTATACTCCACCTCGTTTATATAAATCTGAGATACGTGAAGCACCCCGTCGGTCCCGGAAAGCCTGGGGGACGTAAAAACTTCTCCCAAAGGGATGTTCACATCGGCCAGGCAGTTTTCAAAGTTGCTTTCCCTTTCCCGGTCTTTCAGGACATGGAGGGCGACTCTGAGGTCGGTCCGGTTTCCGTTCCTTCCCTTTATCTCCACAAACTCTCCCTCATCGAGCGCATCGATCAAAATCCCCTGAATCTCCTTGTACTGCTCATAGTCCAGCGTATTGATCCGAATGGTTTCTTTAAATATCTCTTCAAAATCTTTTCCAATCTCAGGAACCGGCCAGGAAATAATTGTAAAGCTCCGTTCCTCACCCTTGATATATTGATTTACGATCTCACCGGATTGGGACGCCAGCTCCACAGAAAGACGCTTCTGTCTTTCATTCAGGGAAAACGCCTCCGGCTTATTCCGGTAGGAAAACGGTGTTTCCCCGAAAGTCTCCATCACTGCCGGGCCGGCGTAAACTGCCGCCAGCTCCTTGTATTCCTCATATGCCACCCGCATCACAGACAGCTTCCGCTCTTTATAAGCCTTATCAAGAAAAAGAGCGCTGTCAAATCTGTGGTCATATTCATATTGTTTATTGGCATAAGCGCCATAATAACCAATCTTCAGATGCTGCCGTTTATTGGCGGCTCCCACCGCCGCACGGAAAAGAACAGGCGACAGACCCATTTTATCAAACTGCAGCACCGCCTGGCGGACCACGCGTTCAAAACCAATACAATACCGGATCTCCACCGTTTTCTTTTTGGATAGGTCTATTCCTGCAAGCTCAAACCCGCGGCGGTACCCCTCCGTATATACTGCCGCCATTTTTTCAATGGTTTCCTCCGGCAGGCTGTTCAGAAATGCAGCTGTCTGCAGCTCGCTGTCTGAAATATATTCTCCGAACTGATAGAGGTATCTCAAATCGGAAAGCTCCTGATCCATGATAATCCTCACGGCAAAGTCCAGGGACGGATCGATCTGCTCCCGAATCCTCCTGACCACCGTCACATCACAATAATCGCTCACAAAATAATAGAGAGTTTCTTTCATCTCCAACAAAAACGTTTCTTCTGTCAACTCATTTGTTTCTTTTGATTCGTATAAGTTATATATCTCGATAAACAATTCCAGGCACGGCGCCCATTCCTCCAGACGGTCTTCATAGATATAGGCAACGCCCCCACGAAGCTCCGATGAAAGAAAAGCAAACATCCGGCCTGCTTCCAGACCGAATTCTTTCACAGCATACGCCGGATTCGCATAGCTCGATTCATAGGCAGCTCCTAAAATATCCTCGTAAAGGCGGCGGTTCCGTTCCCGGAGCGCCTCCATGGAAGGAACCGTCTTTTCCCTCTTCTCCTGTTTTAGCGCCATATAAACTTCATCCAGGTAAAGCAGGAAACCCGCCTGTCTTTTGAAATATGCCGCGGCTGTTCCGCATTCCGCATAAATTTCCCGGATACGCCCCATTGACAATCCGTATCGTTCCAACAATATCGTATTCTCCAATCCCGTCAGCTCCCTGTTTCCTATTAACGGCTGTATTTTCTTTGAATGAGATAAATCCAGAGAAAACATATGACCAGACCGGCGCCCAGCATGAGCATGGACCAGCCGCTGAAATCCACCATGGTCTGGAGGACGCCGTCTATGGCCTCCACCACGGCAAGCACAAATATCGGCACGCTCATCTCTTTGCAATAAGCCGCCTTGTCCTCAGGCTTTATCTGTTCCTGGGCATTCTTTCCCAGGAAATCCATTTTTCCTCCACGCACCTGTACTCCCATGAACAAAAATACAACTGCTATGATAAAGCTGAATGACGAGTTGATTGACATTTTCTTTTTCCTCTTTTCCTATAGTATGTACCGTGGGCACTATTTCTCCCTGTCGTCCTGTATCTTTCCCAAAGCTACGTTCTTTTCGATAAGTCCCTTCGTATACTCCCAAAGTTCCTCCGATCCCTCCGGTGTCTTCCTATTCCTAGAGAGAATCTGGGACACCCGGACGCCATGCTCTTCCCATGCCTGCCCGTCCGTCGCGTCATTTAACAGAACCGGCTGTATCTTGTCCAGTGCCAGCGCAAATTTCGCCTCCGGTGTCTCCGCCGCCTCAAACTCTTCCCACAAACTGCGGAACCATTTCCCCTGATCCTCCGGAAGAAGGCTGAAGATCCTGTCCGCAGCTTTCACCTCCCGCTCCCTTTTGGTCGTGTTTCCGGCCTCATCATAAGCATAGGTGTCTCCTGCGTCTATTTCTATCACATCATGGATAAGCACCATTGTCATGGTCTTTGCCACATCGATCGGCTCATTGGCATATTCACTCATCAGAGCGCACATAAGAGCCAAATGCCAGGAATGCTCCGCATCATTTTCCTTTCTGCTGGCATCAGAAAGATAGGTCTGCCGAAAGACCTGCTTGCTCTTGTCTGCCTCCAGAATAAAGGACATCTGTTTTTTCAGCCTGTCCGCGTCCATTTCCTGCTTTTCCGTATCGTGATCTTTATTCATACTCATTCCCTCTAAATTACGATCCCCATTACATAAATGGTTATGATCCCTGCGATTCCCGCCAGGTTTAGGCCGATGGCTACCTTAGACAATACCGGCATGCCTTCTTCCTTCGCCCTTTTCCTTGCATCCCGTATGGGAAAAATAAGGCCCAGGATATTCAGGAAAAATGCCAGAAATCCAAGAGCCGCTATGGTCGCGTCCCCATGCCCGTAGGTACGGAACGCAATGGCCAGCCCTGCCGCCAGAAAAAGCAGGGAGCCTACGAATATCAGGATGGATACCATTCCTGCTGTGGAAAAATGAATTGTAAAAAGCTTTGTTTTCTTCCTGTTCAAAATAAGTCTCTCCTGACTGATTTCCTATTTCTTCTTATGAAGCTGCCTTCTGAGCCGGGCTGCAATCAAAAAACACCAATAGCCTGCCAGGCTGCCAAGAGTATTCAACATCAGATCATCCACGTCAAAGCTGCCGCGCCTGGTCACCAGCTGAAGGCTCTCTATACAGAGACTGCAGAGCAGACCCAAAAGAAACACGATATACCACCTTCTGTTGGACAGGCACAGCATAGGGAGTATGAATCCAAAAGGCATAAATGCGACTACATTCCCGATCAGATTCATGCTGGCATTCAGAGGGCCCAATACATCCCAGTACCGAATACAGCGGTATATCTCCCGGAAGGGCTCCAGATTATACCGGTATCCCACGGACAGATCCGTCCTTCCCAGCGACTCAGAAAAAAACATGAAATAAGTGAGTCCCGCCAGATAAAATATAAATAGAATCCATCCGATGGAACGGACGGCTCTGGTGCTAAAATGTTTTTTCAATGCAGATCACCTTGCGTTCCATCAAAAAGTAATGTCTGATTTCCGTTTCAGTAAAAAGGCCCCGCTCACGATACTTCCGATCCCTACCACGAGGCCCGCGACTATGATGATGATTCCCATCACAATGGAAAAGGCGCCTGTACTCTTCATTGTTTTATATACTTTTTCACCCATCCGGACACCTCCTACTCTTCCGCTCCGTACTGTTCATAATATGCGTCAATAGCTGCTTTTAATGTATCGTCGATGATGACCTCGCCTTTATAAGGCCTGTTGTACAGGTGCTCCACCACGTCCGCCATGGTTACGATAGACGCAGTCTCCAGACCATATTTTTCATGGATCTCTTTCAAAGCGGATTTACTTCCCTGTCCCCGCTCCATCCGGTCCACCGAAACCACCAGGCCCAGCACCTCTACGTCACCTTGTGCCTTTATGATGGGCAGCGTCTCGCCTATGGAAGTCCCCGCTGTGGTCACGTCCTCGATGATGACCACCTTGTCTCCGTCCTCAATGGGACTGCCGAGAAGAATCCCCTTGTCCCCATGATCCTTGATTTCCTTTCTGTTGGAACAGTAACGGATATCGGCGCCATACTGGGTGCTGATTGCGATGGAAGCCGCCACGCTCAGCGGAATCCCTTTATAGGCCGGTCCAAACAGCACATCAAAATCCGTACCGAACCTGTCAGCGATCGCTTTTGCATAATAGCCTCCCAGACGTCTCAGCTGCTCACCTGTCCGGTAAAACCCCGTATTGATGAAAAACGGAGTCTTTCTCCCGCTCTTCGTCACAAAATCTCCAAATTTGAGAACCTTACTGTCCACCATGAATTCGATGAATTCCGCCTTATATTGTTCCATTTCCTGTCACATGCTCCTTTCTGATGCCGCTCCTCATCCCTGCGAAGACGCCTCCGGTTCAGCGTACTGCTCCGATCAGCTCCCTGATATCCTCAATTCCATAACGTTCCATATATGCGCGGATCCCATCCACTACCTCCGACGTAGCATAAGGATTGTGGAAGTTCGCCGTCCCCACGGCCACTGCCGACGCACCGGCCAGGATAAATTCCAGAGCGTCCTCGGCGCACAGAATACCTCCCATCCCGATGACAGGCACCTTCACCGCCTGCGCCGCCTGGTATACCATGCGTACCGCCGCCGGCTTCACCGCGGGGCCTGACAGCCCGCCCGTCTTATTTGCCACAGCAAATGTCCTCTTATGGATATCGATTTTCATCCCTGTAATGGTATTGATAAGAGAAATCACATCGGCTCCGCCGGCCTCAACCGCCTTTGCCATTTCCCCGATATCCGTCACATTGGGGCTCAGCTTCATAATGACCGGCTGAGCCGCTTTTTCTTTCACGGCTCTCGTGATGGCCTCAGCCGCCTTTGTATCCTGTCCGAAAGCAATCCCGCCTTCCTTCACGTTTGGACAGGAGATATTGATCTCCAGCATATCCACCGGCTCATCCGCCAGGCGTTCCACCACTTCCACATAATCTTCCGTGGTCTTTCCGCAGACATTGACGATGATCCTGGTATCATATTGTCTGAGAAACGGGATATCCCGCTTCACAAACACATCGATCCCCGGATTCTGAAGGCCGATGGCATTGATCATCCCTCCATAGGTCTCCGCAATCCTGGGCACAGGATTCCCCGGCCATGGCACATTGGCCACGCCTTTTGTCACCACGGCTCCTAAACAGCTCAGATCCACAAATTCGCTGTATTCCTGTCCGGAGCCAAAGGTTCCTGATGCCGTCATCACCGGGTTTTTAAGGGTCACTCCTGCCAGATCTACCGACAAATTCATCAAAGCTCCACCTCCTCCGCCCGGAATACCGGCCCGTCTTTACAGATTCTCTTATTATGCACCTGACTATGGCTGTCCACTTCTTTTGACTGACAGATACATGCCAGACACGCGCCGATGCCGCAAGCCATCCTTTCCTCCAGCGATATCCATGCCTCGATTCCCCGTTCCGACGCATAATCCTTCAGAGCCCGGAGCATCGGCGCAGGTCCGCAGGCGTAGAGCACATCCGCCGAAAGGTCATGTTCCCTGATGGCATCCAGGACATTTCCCGCAGTTCCAAAGCTTCCATCCCCCGTCGCCACATAAAGCGGTCCAGCGTGTTCAAATTCCTCTTTTAAAAACATATGGCTGTCCCGGTATCCCATGATCAGCTTTTTTTCTCCGGGAAGCCTTTTTGCAAGCTCCAGCATGGGAGGAACTCCGATTCCCCCTCCGATCAAAAATGCGCGCTTGTTTTCTGCCGCCTCCAGGGGGAATCCATTCCCCAAAGGCCCTAGGACAGGAATCGAATCACCGGCCTTATATGCCGAAAACTCCTCCGTCCCTTTCCCGGCGATCCGGTAAACCAAACGGATACGCCCTTTCGAGATCTCACAAATACTTATGGGACGCGGCAGAAGTCTGGAACCGTCTTTGCTGTAAAGGGACAGAAACTGTCCTGGCCCGGCTTCCTCCGCCATATCCGTTTCGATCCACATACTGTATATGCCCGGCGCCAGAGACTCCTGCGAAAGGACTCTGGCCGTCTCTTTTCTCTTCGCCATATCTGAACGATCTCCTGCTCTTTATCTTTTATAGTCCGCCTTATTTGCGTGCCTGCAGCGCTCCGTTTATATCTGCGATCATATCGAGCACTGCCTGTCTGGACGCTTCTCCAAAATTCTCCGCTCCAAACTTCGCATAAGGCTCTTTTTTATATGCGGCAATGATGCCTCTGGAAGAGTTGACGATGGCTCCCAAGCCGTCCTCGTTGAAATAAGGGACCAGATCCGCCGCTTTTCCTCCCTGTGCTCCGTAGCCGGGAACCAGGATAAAGGACTTGGGCATGACCTTTCTCAGCACCTTTCCCATTTCCGGATAAGTGGCGCCTACCACAGCGCCCACATAGCTGTAAGAGTCTCCCATGCACGATTCTCCCCACTGGGCCACTTTTTCTCCCACCCATTCATACAGGGGACGGCCGTCCATGAGCCTGTCCTGAAATTCCCCGCTGGATGGATTGGAGGTCTTGACTAGAATAAAGATTCCCTTCTTCTCCTCCTTACAGACATCTATGAAAGGTTTGATGCCGTCAGTTCCCAGATACGGATTGACCGTGGCAAAATCCTCGTCGAAAACCTTTTGGACCGTATTCCCCACCTGAACTCTGCCCAGATGGCCCGTAGCATACGCTGCCGAAGTGGAGCCAATATCCCCGCGCTTCACATCGCCGATCACAACCAGATCCTTTTCATGGCAGTAATCCACCGTCTTTTTATATGCTTCCATGCCTTCTACGCCAAACTGCTCATACATGGCCACCTGGGGTTTCACGGCAGGAATCAAGTCACAGACAGAATCCACGATTCCTTTGTTGAACTGCCAAATGGCATCTGCCGCCCCCTTTAAGGTTTCTCCATATTCCGCAAAAGATCTTTTTAATATATGCTCAGGCACATAGGAGAGCATAGGATCCAGGCCCGCCACGACGGGCGCTCCCAGTTTCTTTATTTTCTCACACAGCTTGTTGATCATTTGTTTCCTCCCGCTATCATTCCGCTTCGTATACGACGGCTCCGTCCACAATGGTCATTACCACCTGGCCCTTCACCTTTTTTCCGTCAAAGGGCGTATTTTTTCCCTTTGATACAAACTCTTCTTTATGAATAACATACTCTCTGTCCAGATCGATCAGGACAATATCGGCACATTTCCCTTCTGCCAGACTCCCTTTGTCAACTCCCAGTATCCTGGCAGGCGCGTAGCTCATCCGCTCCGCCATCTCCATGGGAGTTAAAATGCCCTTATGCACCAGCTCCGTCATGGTAATAGCCGCCGATGTCTCCAGTCCCACAATGCCAAAGGGCGCGCCGGCAAAGCCTTTTGCCTTTTCCTCTTCGCCATGGGGCGCGTGGTCTGTGGCGATCACATCGATGATGCCGCGCTTCAGTCCGTCGATCAAAGCGTCCACATCCTCTTTTTCCCGCAGAGGCGGGTTCATCTTATAATTGGCATTGTCCTCCGGAATATCGCCGCTGGTCAGGGTAAAGTGATGGGGGCACACCTCTGCCGTCACCGGCAGGCCCGCTTCCTTGGCAAGCCGGATCATCTCCACGCTGTCCTTGGTAGAACAATGGCACAGATGCAGCTTAGCCCCTGTTTCTTTTGCAATCAGAATGTCCCTCGCCACTATCACATCCTCCACTCCGTTTGTGATACCGGGAAGTCCCATTTCTCTGGACTTTTTGCACTCATTCATCACTCCGCCGGCCACCATGTTCTTATCCTCACAATGCGCCAGTACCGTGACTCCCTCGCGGGCCGCCGTTTTCATGGCTTCCCGATACAGCCCCGCATCCATCACCGATTTGCCGTCCTCGCTGATAAAAGCCATACCTTCTTTTTTCATTCCGGCGATATCCGTGATCTCCGTGCCCTGCTGCCCTTTCGTCACCGCTCCGATGAAGGAAACGTGTACCGGGCACTCTGCCGCCGCCCGCAGCGTCTGGCTTCTGATCATTTCGGGGCTGTCCGTGACCGGTACGGTATTGGGCATGGCGCACATGGTAGTGACGCCTCCCCTGGCCGCTGCCAGTCCTCCGGTATGAAGTGTTTCCTTATATTCCAGTCCCGGATCGCGAAGATGTACATGAAGATCGATAATGCCCGGCATCACATAGAGCCCTTCCGCATTCACGACTCTTCCGGCTTCTTCCTCAATATCCTGCGCTACCCGGAGAATCTTCCCATCTTCCGTCAACACATCATAAATCCCGTCTTTCCCGGTATCCGGGTCAATAACATGTCCGTTCTTTATCAATAATTTCATGGATTCACGCCTTTCTGTCCTGTTCTCTTATATGCGTGCCTATCGTATCTATTTTAGCATAAGCTTTTTCGTTCGTCCAGTTCAATCGCCGGACAGACTCCATACAGAAAAACCTTTTATTCCGTCTGCTTCTGCTTTCTCAGCATGATAAAGATGACAACGGTCACACCCATTATCACCGGGTAAAACGTGTAGGGAATGATCTGAAGAGGCGACAGCCCCGTCTGCCCCGCCGCCAGCAAAAGCTGCGCCCCATAGGGAATCAGTCCCTGAGTCACAGAAGCAAAAATATCCAGCAGTGAAGCTGTCCGCCTGGGTGAAATTCCATAATCTGTACTAATCTCCTTTGCAATCGGCCCGGCGATCACGATCGCCACAGTATTGTTGGCCGTCGCCATATCCACCAGCACCGACAGGACAGCAATCCCCAGTTCACCGCCCTTTTTTCCATGGATCCTTTTGTGGATCAGATTCAGGATGCAGGTGATCCCTCCGTTTTTCTTCACTAAAGAAACAATACAGGCCACAATGATGGAAATGACGGTGATATCATACATGGAAGTCACGCCTTCTCCCATTACGGAAAACATCTGGGACAGCGCGATCGTCCCGGTGCCTACTCCGGCGATCAGTGAAAGGACCGTACCGCCAATCAGCACCAGGAATACATTAACTCCTGCCAGCGCTCCGATCAGCACAACGATGTAGGGAAGCACCTGCCAGAGATTGAAACTCCCCTCCAGAGCCACTTGAAACGAGGTATTCCGGCTGATGAGCACATATATGACCAGCGAGACCACTGCTGCCGGAAGGACCAGCAGGAAATTTTCCCTGAATTTGTCTCTCATCTCACAGCCCTGGGTCCGGACCGCTGCGATGGTGGTATCGGAAATCATGGACAGATTATCGCCGAACATAGCACCGCTGACAACCGCCCCGATACAGATAGCCATGGAAAATCCTGTCTTCTGGCTGATTCCCACAGCTATGGGAGCCAGCGCTCCTATGGTCCCCATACTGGTGCCCATGGAAATCGACATAAAGCACCCGATCAGCATGAGCCCCGCCACAGCAATCTTCGGCGGAAGGATATAAAGGCCCAGGGCTACTGTACTGTCCGCCCCGCCCGCTGCCTTTACCGCGCCTGAAAATGCTCCGGCCGCCAAAAAGATCAGGCACATGGTAATGATGTTCTCGTCCCCCACTCCCTTTGCTATCACCTTGAGCTTCTCGGAAAATGGCAGCTTCCTGTTCTGTACGAAAGCTACCAAGAGGGCGATCAGAAACGCCACAATGGCAGGCATCGCATAGAAATCCCCGCTTATCAAACCCACGCCCAGAAACAGGACCAAGAATACGCCTATGGGGAGAAGTCCCCAGATATTTCCCTTTTCTCTCACTTTTTCCATTTCATACTCCTCGCTCGTTCACTTTATAGTATTTCCTATTATACCTTACCGCACGAAGTGCGTCTGCCCGGAGGGCATGAATTAAGGGATGCCCTTGGGTATATCTTTGAATTCTTTTAAAATAAATTTGTCTTATGAATCAGATGAGACAAGAGGATATCCAATACTTTTTTGGAATCAAGGGAACGGAAATCATTCGAAACGGTGCGGCAGACAGGATACCGGCAGAAAAATTCCGGACCGGCCTAAAGGTGAGCGCCGCAGGGCAGCGGCCGGTGTTCCCCGGGCGGAGGGAGGCAGAAACGGAAATACCGATTCCGTTTCTGAGCGAACCGGAGACGGGAAATCATCAAGATTTCCTGCCGACATGTGAACGGTACTCCTGGAGCGGGGATAAAGCGGTCCCTGCATCGCCAGCGAACCGAAATCGTGACGGCCCGGAACTTCTGCCGGTGTCTAACTGTGGCTTGATCGAAGCTTACTAAAAATGATTCCAAAAAGTGTTTTGTATCATATGATCAAAGCGGGCAAGCCCACCTCAAACTCCCCTTCCCCTCAATCTTTGATGGACCTGACAACTATGAAATGAGAAAAAGGGCCGCCGCAAAATTTCACACATTTCACGACAACCCTTTAATATCAGCCGTTTTCCGCTTTCAGTCCTCTTCTCCGTCTTCCTCTGCAATAGCAGCCGATACGGATGAAATGGTACTGACCACAGCGATCACTGCTCCGACGATCACTACAAAGATTATCAGGGCAATCATAAAGTAATAAATAAACTGATCGCTTTCGCCATCGGTATCTACGGAAGAAGCCGCCGGAAGCGCTTCCGCCTCTTGGACCTCCGCTTGTCCATCCAAGGCCGAGGCCTGAGAACGCCTGGGTCCCGACATGAGCGTACCGCCCGCCACACAAGCGATAAGGAGTACGAATACGCCGAGAAGCCTGCGCAGAATCACTTTCTTTGCCTGTTTTTTATCCATTTTCTCATCCCGCAATCTAAAAATTTTCTATTTCCTAGCATAACACATTTTTCCCAAAAAGGAAACCTTCCGATGAGAAAAGCTGATCAAAATATATTATTTAAAAAAACCCTTCTTTTTATGCTTCTCTTCCGCAGGACTTGCTTCTCCGGCCTCTCCCATCGCCTCCTGGAACTTCTGAAGCGCCTCCTTCTGCTCCTTTGTCAGCTTCTCCGGCACCTTCACTACCAAAGTCACATAGTGATCGCCTCTGACATTTTTGTTCCGCAGATAAGGCACGCCTTTTCCTTTCAGCCGAATCTTCGTATCCGTCTGCGTTCCGGGCGACACATTATAAAGGACCTCTCCATCCACAGTCTTGATCTTTATCTCGCCGCCCAAAGCCGCCTGGGCAAAGGAAATCGGAACCGTCGAATAGATGCTGGTATCCTGCCGTTTGAAGATGGGATGATTGGAGACCACAACCTCTACCAGCAGATCTCCCCGCTCTCCGCCGTTTACGCCAAGCTCTCCTTTTCCCCGGATGCGGACACTCTGTCCGTTGTCGATACCGGCAGGAATGGAAACCGCGATCCGTTTCTTTGAGCTGGTGTTTCCTGTCCCTCTGCAGGTAGGACACTTCTCCTTAATGATCTTTCCCGTGCCTCCGCACTCGGGACATGTCTGTACATTTCTCACCATGCCAAACATGGACTGCTGTGTATAGACCACCTGGCCCTTCCCGTTGCACTTCGGGCAGGTCTCCGGTTTCGTACCCGGTTTGGCCCCGGTGCCATGGCAGTCCTTACATTCATCCTTAGTCGTCAGCTCAATTTCCCGTTCACAACCAAACAGCGCTTCCTCAAAGGTGATCCGGATGCTGGTCCGCAGGTTGGCTCCGCGCATGGGCTCGTTGCCCGCGCGGCCGCGGCTTCTGCCGCCTCCGAACAGATCACCGAAGATATCGCCGAAAATGTCGCCCATATCCGCGCCGCTGAAATCAAAACCGCCGAAGCCTCCCGCCCCGCCCGCTCCATTTTCAAAAGCCGCATGGCCAAACTGGTCATACTGGCGCCGTTTTTCCGGATCGCTCAGCACGGCATATGCCTCAGAAGCCTCCTTGAATTTCGCCTCCGCGTCTGCATTCCCCTGATTGGTGTCGGGATGATATTTTTTGGCAAGGACCCGGTATGCCTTCTTAAGCGCCGCATCGTCGGCATCTTTGGGAACGCCCAGAACCTCATAATAATCTCTCTTATTCTCAGCCACTTCTCTTCACCTTTCTCTATATTCTCCCCTGTTTTCTATTGTCCTGAAACACGCCAAAAGATTCAAGGCAGGCCCCGGAAGGGGCCGCCCTGAATCATAGGAAAAAGGGAGGGGGATTAAACTTCTTTATAATCCGCATCTACCACGTCATCGTCTGCCTGGCCTGCTCCGCCGGCTCCGGCACCCATGTCAGGGCCTGCGCCCTGAGCGCCTGCCGCGCCCTGAGCCTGTTCATACATCTTCGCGAAGAGAGCCTGGGCGCTGTTCATCAGTTTCTCTTTTCCGGCTTTCAGTTCATCCAGCTGAGCATCGGAAATCTCTCCATTTGCCGTTGCGTCAACTACTGCCTTCAGTGCTTTTAAGTCGTCCTCCACCGCAGCTTTTTCGGAAGCGTCCAGCTTGCCGCCGGCTTCCTCCAGCGCTTTCTCTGTCTGGAACACGAGAGAATCCGCTTCATTCCTTGCATCGATGGATTCTTTCCGTTTCTTATCCTGTGCCTCGAACTCAGCCGCCTCTTTCACTGCTTTGTCAATATCGTCTTCCGACATATTGGAGCCGGCTGTGATCGTGATGTGCTGTTCTTTTCCAGTACCAAGATCCTTTGCGGATACATTTACGATACCGTTGGCATCAATATCAAAGGTAACTTCAATCTGCGGCACGCCTCTTCTTGCAGGCGGAATCCCGTCTAAGCGGAACTGGCCGAGACTCTTGTTATCCTTTGCAAACTGTCTCTCACCCTGAAGTACGTTGATATCCACAGCGGTCTGATTATCCGCAGCGGTGGAGAACACCTGGCTGTGTTTTGTCGGAATAGTAGTATTCCGCTCGATCAGACGTGTAGCTATGCCTCCCATGGTCTCGATGGACAGGGAAAGAGGTGTGACATCCAGAAGGAGGATATCGCCTGCGCCTGCGTCTCCTGCCAGCTTGCCGCCCTGGATGGAAGCGCCGATCGCTACACATTCGTCAGGATTCAGGTTCTTGGAAGGCTCTTTGCCTGTCAGGAGTTTTACTCTGTCCTGTACGGCAGGCACACGAGTGGAACCGCCGACTAAAAGCACCTTTCCCAGATCGGAAGCAGACAGTCCCGCATCCCTCAGAGCATTCTGTACGGGCACTGCCGTCCTCTCCACCAAGTCGTGGGTCAGCTCATCAAATTTCGCCCGGGTCAGATTCATATCGAAATGCTTCGGTCCTTCACTGGTCGCAGTGATGAAGGGAAGGTTGATGTTCGTAGTCGTGGCGGAAGACAGTTCCTTTTTCGCCTTTTCAGCTGCTTCCTTCAGTCTCTGAAGAGCCATCTTGTCATTTGACAGGTCAACGCCCTCCGTCCTTTTGAATTCTGCGATCATATAATCCGTGACCTTTGCGTCAAAGTCGTCGCCGCCCAGGCGGTTGTCGCCTGAGGTTGCCAGAACTTCGATCACGCCGTCGCCGATTTCGATGATGGATACATCGAAGGTACCGCCGCCCAGATCGTATACCATGATCTTCTGCTCTTTTTCATTATCAAGTCCGTAGGCCAAAGCTGCCGCCGTCGGCTCATTGATGATTCTCTTCACATCCAGGCCGGCGATTTTGCCCGCGTCCTTAGTTGCCTGACGCTGCGCGTCATTGAAATAAGCGGGAACAGTGATGACAGCTTCCGTCACCTTTTCACCCAGATAGCTCTCTGCGTCAGCTTTCAGCTTCTGAAGGATCATCGCGGAAATCTCCTGAGGAGAATATTTCTTTCCGTCGATATCTACCTTATAGTCGGTTCCCATATGTCTTTTAATGGAAGAGATGGTCCGCTCTGAGTTGGTGACCGCCTGACGTTTTGCCGGCTCACCTACCAGTCTTTCACCATTTTTCGTAAAAGCCACGACTGAAGGAGTTGTCCTCACGCCCTCTGTATTCGCGATAACTACAGGCTTTCCGCCTTCCATAACTGCTACGCATGAATTTGTTGTCCCTAAGTCAATGCCTATGATTTTTCCCATAATAATTTCCTCCTATATTCTCAAAATGTGTAAACTTCTGTTTCTGAAACTTAATTTGCCACCTTTACCATGCTGTGGCGAACCACACTGTCCCGGTAAAGATAGCCCTTCTGGAATTCCTCAACGATGATGTTCTCACCGCTCTCCTCGTCCTCCACATGCATCACGGCATTGTGGAAATCCGGGTTGAACTCCTGCCCTACCGCATCTATGGCTTTCACATCCATAGACTCAAGGGTCGTAAGAAGCTGCTTATATATTTTATCCATCCCCTCTGCGAAAGGAGTCTGGGCTTCTTTTTCACTAAGCGTCGCCATACCGCGCTCGAAGTTATCCACCACCGGAAGGATCTTCTCGATCACGCTTTTGGCTCCGATTTCATACATGGCCGCCTTCTCTTTTTCCGTCCTTTTCCGGAAATTTTCAAATTCCGCCATGGAACGCTTCAGCCTGTCATTCAATTCTTCTATCTGGACATCTTTTTTGTCTTTCTTTTCTTTCTTTTTGAAAAATCCCTTTTTCTCCGGCTCTTCTCCGGCTTCTTTTTCCTGTCCGCCTGCCTGCGTCTCTCCGCTCCCGGCTTCCTGCCTCTGGCTGCCTTCCCCGTTACTATTCAGAACCGATTCTTCCAGGGTATCCTCCGCTGAATCCGATTCCAGGTCTTCCATCATCTCTTCTGTATAGTTCTTATCTGTATCCGACACGTTGATTCCGCCTTTCTATTCCTCTTTTTTGAACATGGTATCCAATTGGCTCATAACCGTATGGAGCGTGGAAACGACTTTTTCATAATCCATCCGCTTCGGTCCCACAATACCGATGGTCCCCTGCAGGCCTTCTCCCAGGTCATATGTGGCTGTGACCACACTGCAGTCCTTCATGCTCTGCACCGGCGTCTCATTTCCGATATAGACCTGTATGCCCTGCTTTCCATCCTCGTTCAGCTTATCCGTAAGAAGATTGGTAAGCTGCTCCTTTTCTTCAAATACCTGGATGATCTCCCTTGCCTTGCTGCTGTCTGATAGCTCCGGATATTTAAAAATATTGGTGGCGCCGCTGGTATATATCTGAAGGTCTTCCTCATCCACCCGGATAGCTTCCGCGACCGCGTCGAGGACCTTCCCTACTACATCAGTATGAGTACCTGCCTGTTCTTTTAATTTTGTAATTATTCCCAGATTGATCTCTTCGATGGTCAGCCCGTTCAGATTGGTATTCAGCATCAGATTCAAGGAAAAGAGGTCTTCCTCTGTGACGACCTCATCCACATCAAAAATAGAATTCTTTATGATGTTTCCCTCTACCACGATAACGGCCAGAATCTTATGCTCTTCCACCCGGGACAGCTGAATGAATTTCACCTTGTTCCGGTTATACCTCGGAGCCGAGATCAGAGAAGCATAATTCGTATTGGCGGCCATGATCTTGGCCATCTGCTTCAGGACCTGCTCCATCCTGTCCATACGTTCCACGAGAAAGTCCTGTGTTCCCGTCACTTCATGCTCCGGTTCATGCACGGCATCTCCGAGCATCTGATCCACATAAAGGCGATAGCCCCTGTCTGTAGGAATCCTGCCCGCTGAAGTATGGGGCTGAACAATGAGTCCCAATTCCTCCAAATCTGCCATTTCATTCCGGATAGTGGCCGAACTCAGCTGCAAATCCGAATATTTGGAAATGGTGCGTGAGCCAACCGGTTCGCCGGTCTCCTGGTAATTGCGGATGATGGCATTCAGAATCTTTTTCTTCCGTTCATCCAATTCCATCCCTCACGCCTCCCATCTCTTGTTAGCACTCAACTTGATAGAGTGCTAATATTCATAACAATAAGATAGCACTACCATTTCACTTTGTCAACATCTTTTTTTGAAATTCACATTTCCTTCATAAAGTTAGAAATCAGAATTGAAGGCTTTCTTATTGTGCAAACTGCCAGTGGTCTATTCAATGATAATACAAAATACTTTTTGGAATCATTTTTTTATTCAGCTCCGACCAAGTTCCGGTAAAATACCGGCAGAAGTTCCGGGCCGTCACGATTTCGGTTCGCTGGCGATGCAGGGGCCGCTTTATCCCCACTCCAGGAGTACCGCTCACATGTCGGCGGGAAATCCGGATGATTTCCCACTTCCGGTTCGCTCAGAAACGGAAGCGGTATTTCCGTTTCTGCCTCCCTCCGCCTGGTGAACACCAGCCTCTGCTCTGCGGCGCTCACCTTTAGGCCGGCCCGGAATCTTTCTGCCGGCGTCTTTTCTGCCGCAGCCCGTCCCAATAGCTTTTGAAGCAAACGGAAGATACTTTGGTGCGGGAGGAGGAGCAGGAGGAGGAATCTGATTCCATCGTAAGACGAACGCCGCAAAGCCGTTAGCAGGATCTTCCCGGCCGCAGGGAGGCAAAAACCGTATATCATACGGGTTTTTGTTGGAATCTGACATGGAAAAATATTGATTTTTATCCATGTCAGTTGGAAAGGACCGACTGGAGGCCGCAAAGATCGTGGTTATGGCTGCCAGCGAGCCGCCTGGATGAAATCGGATTTCCTCCTGTCTCATCTGGCAATGGAAAGAAGTTTGTTTAAAAGGTATATCCTAGGACATCCGATTCTCTATAAAGAAAGCGGCGTATCTGCCCCCACAATGGGAAGACCCGATACGCCTGCCGCAGGATTGTTATAGTTTCAGCCAAAATATTGATGGAACTCTTTCATTTTCACAAGTATGATAATACTTGTAAAAGATATTGCCAACCTCTTTTACTCCACCAACTCTCACGCGGGAAAGCCTCGACCCTTTCCCGCATGCTTTTTTCCATCTCTTTTCACAGCAGAAAATCTGCAAGCACATAGTTGCTCACGTCAATTCCGGCGTCGGTCAGCTTCCATGCCGCCCGTATTCCATCCCGCTCCATCAGTCCGTCCCGCTCCATCTTTTCCAAGACCGGGCCATATATTTCTTCCATGGACACTCCAAACCGTTCCATAAATCTTTTTTCTGAAACACCGCACATCATCCGAAGCCCCAAAAACATGAATTCCTCCATCGCCCGATCCTTGGTGACGATCTCTTCCTCTCTGCGGACCGTCCTCAGAGCTGCCTCGGTATCCCGGTCCTTTTCCAGTTCCGCCATGGCTTCCGTATATACTTTACGCTCCTCACAATTGACAAAACGTTTTCCTTCTATATAAGAAGAAGCGGCTACGCCAAAACCCAGGTAGGAGATTCCGGTCCAATAACCGATATTATGGCGGCATTCATATCCCGCACGCGCAAAATTAGAAATCTCGTAGCGGTCATATCCCCGCTCTTTTAAAAAGCTGCGGGCCATGTAATACATGTTTCTCTCCGCCTCTTCCGATGGAAGCAGGCCGGTATCCGCTTCCCCGGCCGCCCTGGCCTCAGCCTCCTCATGATAAGCGGCGTAAAAGGGAGTTCCCTCCTCTACGATCAGGCTGTATACAGAAACGTGCTCCGGTGGGGCCGGTTCCAGCTCTGCCACGGCCTCAAGGCTCTTTCGGAAGCTCTCCTCCGTCTGACCCGGCAGAGCCGCCATAAGATCCACATTCACATTGGAAAATCCGGCGTCGCGGACCATACGATAGCTTTCCAGGAATACGTCAAATGTGTGGATCCTTCCTAAAAGAGCCAGTTCTCTGTCGTTCGACGACTGCAGTCCCAGGCTGAGACGGTTGATCCCTGCCCGGCGGTAAGCTGTAAGCTTCTCCGGCGTGAGTGTCCCCGGATTTGCTTCCAGTGTGACCTCCGCCCCTTCTTCCATAAAAAATACCCTCCGGATACCCTTCAGGACCCTTTCCACATCGGACGCTCTTAAAATAGAAGGAGTCCCTCCTCCGAAGAAGACGGACACCACCTTATATCCAGAAACTTTTTCCATCCTGCCGGCGGCCTGTATCTCCGACAGAAGAGCTTCTACATACCCTGCCATTTCCTCTGCGCCCGCAGGGCCGGATACGAAATCACAATAGGCGCATTTCCTTATGCAGAAGGGAACATGCACGTACAGCTCCAGAGGCGTTCTGCGTCCTCCGCTCATCATTTATCATCCAGCTTCAGCACACTCATAAAAGCCTTCTGGGGAATTTCCACATTTCCCACCTGGCGCATCCGCTTTTTTCCTTCCTTCTGTTTTTCCAGGAGCTTTCTCTTCCGGCTGATATCGCCGCCATAGCACTTGGCCAGCACATCTTTCCTCATGGCCTTTACGGTTTCTCTGGCGATGATGCGGTTTCCAATGGCCGCCTGAATAGGAATCTCAAACAAGTGCCTCGGTATCTCCTCCTTCAGCTTCTCACACATCCTCCTGCCCCGTTCGTAGGCAGAGTCGGCATGAACAATGAAGGAAAGAGCGTCCACCTGTTCCTTATTGATCATAATATCCAGCTTTACAAGCTCGGACTGCTCGTACCCTTTCAGCTCATAATCAAAGGAAGCATAGCCTCTGGAGCGGGATTTCAAAGCGTCAAAAAAATCATATATGATTTCATTTAACGGCAGCTCATACCGAAGCAGCGCGCGGGTATCTTCCATGTATTCCGTGCCCATGTACACGCCGCGCCGTTCCTGGCAGAGTCCCATGATCGCGCCGATGAACTCTGTCGTCACCATGATTTCCGCTTTAACGACCGGTTCTTCCATATATTCAATTTCCGCGGGATCGGGAAGATTGGACGGATTGGTAAGCTCCAGCATCTCTCCATTGGTCTTGTAGACCTTATACACCACGCCCGGAGCTGTCGTCACCAGATCCAGGTTATATTCCCGTTCCAGCCGCTCCTGGATGATCTCCAGATGGAGGAGGCCCAGGAATCCGCAGCGGTATCCGAATCCCAAAGCGATGGAGGTCTCCGGTTCAAATTGAAGGGAAGCGTCATTCAGCTGAAGCTTTTCCAGAGCGTCTCTCAAATCATTGTATTTCGCACCGTCCGCTGGATAAAGGCCGCAGTATACCATCGGCGTCACCTTCTTATATCCGGGCAGAGGCTCCGCACAGGGTCTCTCCGCGTCTGTCAACGTATCGCCCACCCGTGTATCGCTCACGTTTTTGATGCTGGCCGTCACATAACCGACCATGCCGGCAGAGAGCTCATCACAGGGTATGAACTGTCCGGCTCCGAAATATCCTATCTCCACAGTTTCAAATTCGGCTCCCGTGGCCATGAAGCGGATCTTCGTTCCTTTTTTCACGGTTCCTTCCTTGATCCTGCAGAATACGATGACGCCTTTATAAGAATCGTAAACAGAATCAAAAATAAGGGCCTGTAAAGGCGCTTCCGGATCCCCCGAGGGAGCCGGAATCTTCTTCACGATCTGTTCCAGCACTTCTTCTATATTAATACCTGACTTTGCGGAAATCTGCGGCGCATCCTGAGCCTCGATCCCGATGATATCCTCGATTTCGTCGATCACCCTCTGCGGCTCCGCGCTCGGCAGGTCAATCTTATTGATCACCGGAAATACCTCCAGGTCGTGGTCCAGGGCCAGATACACATTTGCCATGGTCTGCGCCTCGATCCCCTGGGCGGCGTCCACGACCAGCACAGCCCCGTCGCATGCCGCCAGGCTCCTGGACACCTCATAATTGAAATCGACATGTCCGGGGGTATCAATCAGATTGAAAATATATTCTTCTCCGTCCTCCGCCTGATAGACGGTGCGGACAGCCTGTGATTTGATGGTGATCCCCCGTTCCCTCTCCAGCTCCATATTGTCAAGCACCTGGGACTGCATCTCCCGGCTGGTGAGCAAGCCAGTCTTCTCTATTATCCTGTCGGCCAGCGTAGATTTCCCGTGGTCGATATGGGCGATGATACAAAAATTCCGAATCTTACTCTGGTCTGCTGCCATAGTTTCCTCCTGTATATGATCGGTATATTCTCTCACTCGAAGTTCGCTACTCAATTGTACAACGAGTTTATTTTTCCCGCAAGGCTTTTTAGCGGCGATGTATGGGAGACAGCACTATTTTCCCCTCAGAACTTTATACAGAATATCTGCCAAAGGCTCCATGGCATTTTTGGCCTCCTCGAAGGTGTTGTTTTCCGTACCTACCTCCACAAGGGTCGCCCTGGGCAGCACATGCTGATTGTACCGGTAGGCTTTCAGGAAAGTCCTTAAAGTAAATCCCGGATAATAAGCCTCGGCTTTCAGCTTCATCTGAAAATTGAAAGCCAGGTTGTCGAGCAGATATGGATTCTCAACTCCGTCCAGCGGTCCGTCGGGAGTCTGGCACATTCCGTTGAAAAACATGATTGGCGCCGTAGGTTTTCCGTTGATGTCCACCACGTCATGTCCGCCGGAATCCCGATGCAGATCGATGGTCACCTGGATGCTTGGATTCTCAGCCAGTGTCTGATTCAGCATGCTGAGAGCCATAGAATACGAATCAGAATAAGGAAAGACCTCCGTATTGTGGATGACCTGGATCCCATACTGCTCTGACAGAAGTTTCGCCAGATAATTTCCGACTCCTACAACGGTCATGTTCGGGTCTCCCTCGGCAGAATCGGAAAAGGCTTCACTGCCGTGGGTATGGAACAGAAGAATCTGTGGTTCGCCGCTCTCCGGCAGGCTCAGGTCCTTGCTCATCAGCATATTGGCATCCAGCTGTTCCGGGTACGCGGTCGTTGATTTATGTACGTAAAAAAATTTGCTCTTTAAAAAATCAAAATCCGACAGTTGTTCCGCCGTATATACCGTACCTTTGATCTCCGTGGCCGCCATGGCCGGCTGACCTGCCGCCTCTCCGGTTCCTTCCGCGGCCGTTTCCACCCCGTCCTCATTTTCCGGCGTACTCCCGCCCGCCTCCGTCTGCCCGGCCGCGGTCGTCTCCGCCGGTTCTGACGTGCCGGCCGTTCCTGTCTCAGCGGCTGACTCTGATTCATCCTGTGTCTCACCGTGCATTTCATTTTCTCTCTGAAAATTTTGATAAGCCGGATCCGGCTGCGCCTGTGCCAGCGCCGTATCCTGTTCTCCGAGGAACAGGGAGATAGAATGTACGCCGGACGCCAATTCTAAGAACTTCTGGCCCATATTAAGGCCGGAGGCCCCGCTTTCCCCCTCCCCGGCGGATACAGCCCGGGCTTCTTCCTTTGATACAAAGGAGGACATGGGAAGCCGGGCGGCCAGAGCGGTGAGCCGCGCCGGGCCTCCCCGCAGAAGAAACCAGCCGAATACCACCAGCACGACCAGCGCCGCCCCACTCCCCCGTGAATCATGGTGTCTGTTGAAAAAGCTCAAAATACCTTCCTCCTTTCCCGGAAATTCCCGGAAGCCCGCCGCCATATCCATGTCCCCAGGGCTTGTATTATCCGTGCGGAAAACCGCCGGTCACTTCATACCATCATATGACCTGGACATGCAGATGATTCCTCTTTCCTAGCCCTGAAAGGCAATGTTGATCCCTTCCGAGATGGTAAAGCTGAGCCTCTTTACCCGTTCATCGATATTTCCGGGAGTCACGTACATCGGGCCGAATCTCGGCTCTATGAGCTCCCTTACCATCTGATACCGCTCATCCATCCGCATCCCTTCCACCGCGTCCGCGGCCGACGAAGCCCCAGCCGCTTCCAATAGCTCCGACAAAGCGTCTACCGTATCGTAAACAATGGCGGCCGCCGCTACAACAGTGGGAACACCAACTGCGATGACCGGAATCCCCAGGCTTTCCTCCGTCAGGCTGTGCCGGTGATTTCCCACGCCGGAGCCCGGCTGGATTCCCGTATTGCTCAGCTGGATGGTCGTAGCTAAGCGGCTGACGCTCCGCGCCGCCAGGGCGTCTATCACCACCACCGCCTCCGGATTTGTCTCCTTTACCACGCCTCTGACAATCTCCGCAGTCTCCATTCCGGTCTGTGCCATGACGCCGGGGACGATCCCGCTGACGATCCGGACCCCTTTTTCCCGTTCTCCGTCTGTATTTTCACCCCGCAGATGCCTGGTCATCATCAGGTTATCCAGCACCTTCGGCCCCAGAGAATCGGAGGTCACTTCATGGTTTCCCAGTCCTACCACCAGCACGGACTGCGGGCGTCCGAAGCTTTCCAGAAGCTCCCCGATATAATGCGCGAGCTCCTTCGAGATTTCGCGGTGATAGCCCTCATCCGGCACCGCCATCTGTTCTGCTTCCAATGTGATATAGATTCCCTTTGGTTTCCCTATCGCCTTCTCTCCCCGTTCATCCACTATCTCCACCCGCGTCACTTTAACGCCGGAATTTTCGTTGCAGGATTCCTCTATCCGTACCCCCGGGATTCCCTCTTCCCCTTCCGTGACTGACTCTCTGGCCTCCAGAGCCAGGTCTGTATGCACTTGTATACCCTCCGTTTTTTCGAGCAGCTCGTCTTCCGTCCAAAGGTCATTCGCATTATTATCTGTCTTTTCCATGTTTCTCCTGTCCTTTCCTCTGGCTTCCTGTTTTTTCTCTTTCCGCCGGCCAGTTTTCCTGTTCATTTTTGCTACTATCTTTTACAATTTTTCCCGAAATATGTATTGACAGCCCTTGCTTTTTCCTATAGAATATAAAAGTATGTTTACATTAGACTGTCCGTGTCCGGCTTTAATGCAAACCAGATAAATGAAGACAATTTTATTTGATTTGGAGGTGTACAAATTGGCAAATATTAAGTCCGCAAAGAAGAGGGTTCTGGTAGCCGAAGCAAAAACTGCCAGGAACAAAGCAATTAAATCCAAGGTCAAGACCATGGTGAAGAAGGTTGAAGCTTCTATTTCTGCCGGTGACAAGGCTGCTGCACAGGCAGGTTTATTGGTTGCTATCAGTGAGATCGACAAAGCTGCTTCCAAGGGTATCTATCACAAGAACACAGCTTCCAGAAAAGTTGCCCGTTTGACAAAAGCGGTAAACGGAATCGCATAAATCACAACTTGAATAAACCGAAGTGGAATCCTGTCAGAATGGTGTGCTGACAGGATTTTTTATTCTAAATGAGAAAAGGAGAATTTCTATGGCAGAACTGAATCCGCAAAAAAGACTGGGTTTCGGCGCGATGCGTCTTCCGCTCCTGAATCCCGATGATCCCACGTCCATTGATATCGGCACTTATTCCAAAATGATCGACCGATATCTCGCCCAGGGTTTCTGCTACATCGACACCGCCTATCCGTACCATAAGGAGCATTCCGAAGAGGCGGTCTGCGAAGCGCTGGTAAAGAGGCACCCCCGCGACGCCTATCTTCTGGCCGATAAGATGCCCACCTTCCTGGTCAAAGGGCCGGAAGATTATGAACGTTTTTTTGATACCCAGCTCAAGCGCTGCCAGGTGGACTATTTTGATTACTATCTGCTCCATAACATGGGAAGAGACCGTTTTGAAGAAACCACACGGTACGGCGGCTTTGAATTCATGAAAAAGCTGAAGGCGGAGGGAAAAGTACGTCATATCGGTTTTTCCTTCCATGACCGCGCCGATGTCCTGGAGGAAATCCTCACCGCACATCCGGAGATGGAATTTGTCCAGCTTCAGCTCAATTACATAGACTGGGACAGTGAGATCATCCAATCCAAAAAATGTTTGGAAACAGCCCGCAGGTTTGGAAAACCGGTCATCGTCATGGAGCCGGCCAAGGGCGGCGGTCTGGCAAACCTCCCCGACAAGGCCGCAGAAATCTTTCGTGAATATTCTCCGGACGCTTCTCCTGCATCCTGGGCGATCCGTTTCGCCGCGTCCCAGGAAGGGGTCATGATGGTCCTCAGCGGAATGTCCTCTCCTTCCCAGCTGGAAGATAATCTCTCTTATATGGAAGATTTTCATCCCCTCGGCAAAGAGGAACTGGAACGGATTTCCCGCGTGACAGATGTCCTCCGGGAGATTCAGGCCATTCCCTGTACCAGCTGCAAATACTGCGTCGATGAATGTCCGATGAACATCAACATCCCCGGTTATTTTTCCGTCTATAACCTGATGAAACAATATGGGCAGAACAATTTTCCTCAGATGCACTATCGGCGTCAGGCCCTTGGACGCGGCGCCGCATCAGACTGTATTGAATGTCACTGCTGTGAAGGCCACTGCCCGCAGCACATCAAAATTACGGACCAATTAAAGGTAATTGCCGATATTTTTGAAAAGTAAAGGGATTCGGTTGACTTTGATGTTTTGATTCGCTATAATTGTTAGGTATGTATAGGGGCGCGGAAATCATCAGTACCACAGCCTGTGGGAAAGGGAAATCTGCCGAAAGCGTTTTGCGCTTGGGCTTGCATCGAATAGGTGCAAGACTGTTTTTGAAGCCCGCCAAGCTTCAAAAGAGCACTATGATATACCTGGGGGCATGGAGTTAATTGGACGACAGAAAAAGTGAATTTGACACTACAGGACATTAATACCAGCTTTTCCGGGCGTACCACAGCCGGAACGTTTTGGATTACAGCTTACATTGATGTAAAGCAGCCATGTGCATATACCATGCATATGACTGCTCTTTTATTATATAGGAAAGATCTCCGAGATTTCCTATACAAACTTGGATGCTAAAACAGCAAATGCTCTCCGACGGGAAACTCGTCCTGAAGGGGGCCATATCAGACAGAATGAGGGGAGAAGATTTAACGTGAACAAAATCAGAATCGGCGTCGACGTCGGCGGCACCAACACCGACATATGCGCAATTGATGAAACAACCGGCGAGCTGATGGTCTATAAACTGCCGTCCTCTTTAAAGGACCAGTCCCAGGCAGTTGTGGGAGGCGTCCGTAAGATCGTGGAAAAATACGGTCTGAATTATGAAAATGTAGACCGCTTCATCCACGGCACTACCGTGGCGACCAACGCCATCCTGGAAAGCCGGGGGGCACGCACGGCCCTGGTGACTACAAAGGGTTTCCGTGACCTGCTGGAGATTGGACGGCAGAAACGCCCGGACCTTTATGATCTCCAAATGGACAAGGCTCCCGTCCTGGTTCCCAGGAATCTGAGATTTGAGCTGACGGAACGTATGAATTATAAGGGTGAGATCCTGGACGCCCTCCAGGATGAAGAAATCCTGGCGTTGATAGAAGAGCTCAAGAAGAGCGGCGCCGAGGCTGTCGCCGTCTTATTCTTAAACGCATACTTAAATCCTGAGAACGAGGCAAGGGTAAAAGCCCTCATTGAAGAGCATCTGCCCGGGATCTACATTTCCACCTCCAGTGAGATTTCCAACCAGTTCCGTGAGTTTGAACGGCTCTGCGGTACAGTCCTCAATTCCTTTGTGGGCCCCGAGGTAAAAAAATACCTGGACAGCCTGAGGCATACTCTGGAGCAGATTGGAATCAAAAAGGTATATATCAACCATTCCAACGGCGGACTCATGTCCATCCGGGAGGCTGCTGCTTATCCCATAAAGACCGGTCTCTCCGGCCCGGCCGCGGGTGTCATCGGCGTACAGTATCTGACGAATCTGATTGATTATAAAAACGTCATCACCCTTGATGTGGGCGGAACCAGCACCGATATCAGCATGATCGTAAACGGCAATATTGAGAGCTCCAAGGATAAAAACATCAGCGGGTATCCCGTAAGGATTCCCTCCATCGATATATCCACCATCGGAGCCGGCGGCGGCAGCATTGCCTGGGTGGACAGCGGCGGCATCCTGAAGGTCGGCCCTCAGAGCGCCGGAGCTGAGCCCGGTCCCGCCTGCTATGCCCGCGGCGGAAAGGAAGCCACTATAACAGACGCCCGAGTGATCCTCGGACATCTGAATAACAAAGAGCTTTTAAACGGCCAGCTTCCCATTGACTCCAAGCTCTCCTTCAAAGCAGTGGAGAACCTCTCTGAGAAGATTGATATGAATGTGGAAGAAACGGCCCGCGGCATCATCACCGTCGGCAATTCCAATATTGTAAAGGAGATCAAAAACGTCACTGTGGAAAAAGGCTACAATCCCACTGACTTTTCGCTTGTAGCTTTCGGAGGCGCCGGTCCGCTTCATGCGGCCGAGCTCATAGAAGAGCTCAATATGTCCACCGCGATCATTCCAAAGGCTCCCGGCCTCCTGGCCGCCTACGGCCTTCTGACGGAGGATATGCGGCGCGACTTTGTGCAGACCAGCGTCATGGATTTAAACCATACGCCGTTCTCCTGTATCACGGATATGTACAGCCGGCTGAAAAAAGAGGCTGTGATTTGGTTTGACAAGGAAAACATCCTGGACGAAAACCGCCAGCTGGAATACTATCTGGACATGCGCTACAAAGGGCAGAACTATGAGATCGTCGTATCCGTCGATGACGGCATCACCTCCATGGAGGACCTGACCAGACAGTTCACCGAAACTTATATGCGGCTGTATTCCTATACTTCCGCCGATGAGATCCAGATCGTCAATTTTGGTCTGTCCGCCATCGGCCATATCGGCAAGCCTCAGATTGAGCGGGAGGACTTCGTAGGAGAGGACGCCTCTGCCGCTGTCATGGGCAGCCGTATGGTGCTCATGGAGGACGGCAGCCGCGAAAAATACATCCTCTATGACCGCGACCTGCTTCACTGCGGCAATGTGATTCCCGGTCCTGCGATCGTGGAGCAGATGGATTCCACCACCATTATCCTCAAAAACCAGAAAGCCGTGGTGGACGAGTATTTCAACATGATCATTACGAGAACAGGAGGACGTTTCCATGAGTCACATTAATTCCATTACCCTGGAGGTCATAAGCAACGGCCTTCTCTCCATCGCGGAGCAGATGGGAGTCATCCTGACTAAGACCGCATACAGCACAAATATCAAAGAGAGAAAGGACCTGTCCGTGGCCATCTTCGATGCGGAAGGCAAGGTTCTCTCCCTCGCCCAGCATATTCCCATCCATTTCAGCTCCCTCTTCGGCGCGGTGGAGGAGCTCCTGAAAAGATGGGATAAATCGGAAATATACGATGGAGATGTCTACATCGCCAACGATCCTTATACCGGCGGCGGTTCCCATCTTCCGGACATTGCCCTGGTCAAGCCCGTTTTTTATGAAGGAAAGCTGATCGCCTTTGTAGTAAATAACGGCCATCACGCGGACCGCTCCAGAAGGGGGCCGACTATCTTCGACGAGGGCCTCCGCATTCCTGTAGTAAAGCTTTATGAAAAGGGGAAGCTCAATAAAGATATCTATGACCTGATCCTTCTCAACTTCCAGCTGAAGGAAGAGCGCCGAGGAGATATCCAGGCGCAGCTCATCACCAACCAATTCGGCGCGGACAAGATCGTAGAGCTCTGTGAAAAGATCGGCCTGGAAACGTACTTTGAATTCTGCCGGGAATGGCTCAAATATGGAGAAAAGAAAGCCAGAACGGCCATCCAAAACCTGCCTGACGGAGAATACGAATTTGAGGACATCCTGGATGATGACGGAAACGGCAATGAAAACCTGCAGATCCGGGTGAAGCTGGTCGTCTCCGGAGACCATCTCCTGTTTGACTTTTCCGGAAGCCATCCTCAGGTGACCGGCCCGTATAACTGCGTAAAGAGCGCCCTGCTGGCCACAGTCTTCTATTCAGTGAAATGCCTGCTGGATAAGACCATACCCGCCAACTCCGGCTTCTTTGACAGTATCGACGTAAAGGCTGAACCCGGCACCATCGTGTGTGCCAGCGAACCGGCGCCCACGTTTGACCGTGAGACTACGACCCAGCGTCTGGCAGACGTTATCTTCGGCGCTTTCGCAAAGATCGATCCGGAAAATGTCATCGCCGCGGGCTGCGGAGCCGTGACCTTTTTCAGCATCGCCGGACAAGACGCCCGTTCCGGCAAGCCTTATGTCTATGTGGAGACCATCGGCGGCGGAAACGGCGCCCGTTACAATAAAGACGGCCTGGACGCCGTACAGGTACATATGACCAACAGCTCCAACCTTCCCATCGAATCCCTGGAAATGGAATACCCTCTTTTAGTCAAAGAATATGCGCTGGAAGAGGACAGCGGCGGTCCCGGCATGTACCGGGGCGGCATGGGCATCCGCAGAGGCATCTGTATCCTGGACGACAGTGAAAATACCGTGCTGGCGGCCGCTTCCACAGAAAGAAGCCGGACGAAGCCCTGGGGTCTGCAGGGCGGCATGGGCGGTTCCACTTCCTATCTGGATGT
Organism: Lachnospiraceae bacterium; assembly: GCA_902363445.1. Classification (GTDB taxonomy): domain Bacteria; phylum Bacillota; class Clostridia; order Lachnospirales; family Lachnospiraceae; genus Lientehia. Next base: position 168,423 of record CABJAB010000005.1, on the reverse strand, counting down.
CTGCCATGAAGGCAGGAAAATCAACACGCAGAACAAGGTACGCAACGTCCCCCTGGAATCTGGAGACACCGTAACTTTGGTTTCGGCCGGAGGCGGCGGATATGGGGACCCTGCAAAGCGTGATATTAATAAGGTAAGAAAAGATTACGAAGAGGGAAAAATCAGCCTGGAGACCATGAGCACCTGTTACCCGGCTGCAAACAAGGAGGATGAAAAATGAGTAAAGAAAAAGAATCGAAACGAATGGGATTTCCGATGGCCATCTTTACCCTGATCGTGATGGTGGCGATCATGGCAGTCGGGCTGGCAGTTCTCAAGCTGACCACCGTAACCGTATTTGCACTTGTTTTGGTGGCCATGGCCATCATCGCCATGTGCATCGGCTTTTCTATGAATGAAGTCCAGGAAATCATCCTGGACGGATGTAAGAAAGCCATATTGGTCATCTTGATCCTGATGAGCGTAGGTATGGTAGTCGGTTCCTGGATCGTATCCGGCGTAGTGCCTTCCATCATCTATTACGGACTGAAGATCCTGTCTCCGTCCTATTTCCTGCTGGTCGGCTTCATCATCTGCTGTATCGTTTCCTTCTTCACTGGAAGCTCCTATACAGCCGCAGGTACCCTGGGTGTCGCATTCATGGGCATCGGTTACGGCATCGGCATCAACCCCGGCCTCACTGCCGGCATGGTCATCTCCGGCGCCATTTTCGGAGACAAGATGTCTCCGTTCTCCGATACCACGAATCTGGCCCCCGCTGTTTCCGGCACGGATATCTTCCTGCATATTAAATCCATGCTGTTCACCACGGTCCCTGCCACAATTATTTCAGCGATTCTATACTTCGTCCTCGGATTCCAGTACAGCGCTTCCAACGTGGATCTGGGCAATGTAACGGCAATTTCAGAAGGTATCACTTCAACCTTCAACGTATCTCCTTTCCTGCTGCTGATCCCGATCCTGACCATCGTACTCGCTGTTCGGAAGGTACCTTCCTTCCTGGCTCTGCTCGCTGGAACCATCGCGGGCATCGTCGTGGCCTTCATCGCCCAGCCTCAGTTTGACATTGCGACTGTGTTCAATTCCATGGCCACCGGCTTCAAATTCGAATTTGCGAATGAAGTTGTTGCCAAGCTGTTCAACCGGGGCGGTATCTCCAGCATGATGACCACGGTCTCCCTCGCTCTGCTCTGTCTTTCCTTCGGAGAGCTTCTGCAGAGAATGGGGGTATTGAATGCTATCCTGAGCAAGCTGGAAGCGCTGGTGCGCAAGCCCGGTCCGCTGGTCATCACCACTCTGTTCACCTGCCTTCTGACCGTAGTGCTCACTGCCAGCCAGTATGTAGCGATCCTGCTGCCCGGTGAAATCTTCAAGGACTCCTACGATAAGGCGGATGTGGCTCCCTACGTACTTTCCAGGACCCTGGAGGACGGCGGAACCATTTTCTCCTTCCTCGTGCCCTGGTCCATGGCCGCGATTTATGTATCCGGCGTACTGGGCGTGCCTACGCTGTCCTCTCTGCCGTATTCATTCCTGCCGCTCCTCTGCCCCGTTATGGCGATCATCTATGGGCTGACAGGATTTGCCATCTTTAAAAAAGACGGTTCTCCCGTGAGAGGAAAAGGCATGTGGTTCAGCAAAAAAGCGAAGCTGGCCGCTCAGAAGAAATAATATTTAATTTAACTGGCGCGAGTAAAGGGACGCCCTTGGGTATGATATAAAACACTTTTTGGAATCATTTTAAATTAGCTCCAATAAAGTTTAAGCTCAGCGCTGGCAGAAGTTCCGGACCGTCACGATTTCGGTTCGCTGGCGATGCAAAGGCCGCTTTGTCCCCGCTTTGGCAGTACCGCTCACATGTCGACGGGAAATCTTGATGATTTCCCATCTCCTGTTCGCTCAGAAACGGAATCGGTATTTCCGTTTCTGTCTCCCTCCGCCAGGGGAACACCGGCCGCTGCCCTGCGGCGCTCACCTTTAGGCCGGCCCGGAATCTTTCTGCCGGCGCCCTGCCTGCCGCGCTATACTGGTCAAATTTCATTTCTTAGATTCCAGAAAAGAATTGGATATCCACACAGCCCGCGCGCCTTATGGCAGCGGGCTGAAGTGGGCCGCCTCAATAGTTTTTACAACAAATGAACGCTTATTTCAGCGTAGCAAGAGGAGAGGGAGGAACAATCCGATTCCGTCGTAAGGCGAGCGCCGCAAAGGCGTTAGCAGAATTTTCTCGGACGCAGGGAGGCAAAAATCGCATATCATGCGGATTTTTGTTGGAATCTGACATGGAAAAATTAAGGTTTATCCATGTCAGTTGGAAAGGACCGACTGGAGACCGTAAAAATTCTGGTTACGGCTGCCAGCGAGCCGCCTGGATGGAAGCGGATTTCCTCCTGTCTCATCTGATTCATAAGACAAATTTGTTTTAAAAAATATTCAAAGGTATAATCAACAAGACCGGGAAGATACATTCCCGGTCTTGTTTGTTTGCTTCTTATCTATAAATTTAGGACTTTCCCCTGGAAAACTCCGTTATCAAAAGCTCCACTGCCAGGCTGTCCGCCATGCGTCCTGTCTTGACCGCTTCTTCTGCCTCGACGCACTTCCCAACATAGTCCCGCAGCTCTTCCGTCCGAAAGCTCCTCGCCTGGGCCATAGCCTTCGATGCCACAAAGGGCTGAATGCCCGCCTTTTTGGCTATCTCATCCTTTCCCCTGCCCGATGCCGCCAGCTCCTTCACGACCAAAAGCTGGTTGAACTGCCTGGCTATCAGAAACAGGATCCGCATCGGCGGTTCCTTGAGCGCCATCAGATCATAATATTTCTCCAATGCCCTGGTCTGTCTTCTGGCAGCGATATCCGTGATCATATCGAAAATCCGTCCCGTAATCTGCACCGAACAGACAGCCTCCACATCAGAGGGCGTAATCCCCTCTCTGCCCTCCGTATAAGCAAGGAGCTTTTCAAGCTCCGTCCGGATATGCTCCATGTCATCTCCCACGGAGCTCAACAAAAGCTCCATGGCCGATTGGGAAATCTGTCTTCCCTCCTGCTTTAAGATTCTCAGAATCCAGGTTTTGAGCTGGGATTCCGGCTGTCTGGAAAGCTCTGCCGCATACCCAAGCTCTTTTACCTTTTTATACAGCTTGTTCCGCTTATCCACCTGTTCTTCCACAAAAATCAGGATCGTACTGTCCGGCATACCGGACAGATAAGAAGCGAGAGGCTCGGCGTCCTTTTTAAACAAACCGCTGTTCTCCACCAGGATCAAACGTTTCTCAGCAAAAAATGGCATAGTATCCGCCAGGCTGATAATCTCGGGCACGTCCACCTCTTTCCCATAAAAGCTCTGAAAATTCATGGTATCTTCTCCGATGATTGCTGTTTTCAGCTGGTTTTTGAAGCTCTTTTTCAAAAAGGCCTCTTCGCCGTACAGGCAATAGACCGGCTTAAACGTATGATTTTTAATATCCTGGCTCAATACCTTCATATAATTCCTACTTCTCTTTCAAAAATTCCTCAAACTGCTCTTTGGCCGCATAGGATGCAATCGCTCCGTTCCCCTGTACGCTGTATTCACAGTAACGGTTGGAGAACAGCAGATATTCCTCCATCTGTTCCTTCGTCAGGTCTTTAAGGGTATCGATCGTAACGCCGTCCCTCGACAGCTGATATAAAAACGATCCGATAAAAGCGTCCCCGGCTCCAGTGGTGTCAATCGCCTTCACCGTTCTGGACGGCGCTTCCGCAGACGCAGTCTTCGTATAAGCCTCCGCTCCGTCCGCTCCCTTCGTATAGATCACCAGCTGAACGTTTCCCTGGAACAAAGCATCTTTTGCGTCCTCCACTCTGGTGCATCCGGTTATGAACTCCAGCTCTTCATCTGAAATCTTGAGCACATGGGCGTAGGGAATGAATTCCCGGATGGCCCTGCGGAGTTCATCGTAATCCTTCCAGAGAGGAAGGCGGATATTCGGGTCAAAACTGATCATATCACCGCATTCCAGCGCAAAGGTAATAGCCTTTCTGTGCGCTTCCTTCATCGGAAAATCTCCCAGGCAAAGGGAACAGAAATGAAGAGCATAGGCATCTTCAAACCACTCCTTTTTTACCACGTCTGCACTCATCAGCATGTCCGCGCTGGGCTTCCGGTAAAAAGAAAATTCCCGGTTTCCGTCTTCCTTAAGGGATACGAACGCCAGACAGGTATTTGCCTCGTCCGTTCTCAGGACATGGCTCACATCGATGCCGTGGCCTATGAATTCGTCCACGATCCGGTCCCCAAAAGCATCCTCTCCCAACTGAGTGATCATCGCCGCCGGCCCGCCCAGTTTGATATAGGCTCCTCCCACATTGGCGGGGGCGCCCCCCACTACTCCTTTAAAGTCCTTGACATTCTTTAACTCACATCCAATCTGATGCGGCACAAAGTCGATCAGCGCCTCTCCGATAGAAATCAGTCTCTTCATAGTATCCTCCTAAACGGTCTTTTATATTGATTCTTGTTACGATCCATATTGTGTAATATTATATCATGTTCCCGTTTCCGTGTCACTTTGTTTTCCGGAATTTCATATACGCTCCATCGCTTCTCACCGTCACCGCTCCATCCTTATCGGTGCGGAAGACGCGGCTTCGCACTGCCTCCAGCCTCTGCAGCGTTTCTTTTGCCGGATGGCCGTACCGGTTCCCCCGTCCGCAGGAGATGACCGTATACAGCGGGTTTATTTCCCGTAAAAGCTCTTCCGAGCAGCCGTTTTGGGATCCGTGATGGGCCGCCTTCAGGACATCTATTTTCCTTTCTTCCCTTTCGCCCCATCTCTCCAAATACCGTTTCACTCCCTCCTCTCCTGCGCCTTCCAGATCGCCGGTAAACAGCACGTCAAATTTTCTGTAGGAAAACCACAGCACCATGGAGGCCTCATTGCTGTCCAGGCCACTGTCCGCATCCCCTATGCCGTATTCCGGCCAAAGGCAGGCGAAGGAAGCTTCTCCCGCATGAAAGGTCTCTCCCTGTTTCAGATACTGTACTGAAATTCCCAGCTGCTCTGCCCGGTTCTTCATATCCGCCAGAGCCTCCTGCTCCTTTTCCTGTCCCTCCGGCAGAATCAGGTTCACGACCCTCTTCTCCTCCATCAGTTCCCGAATCCCGTTAATGTGGTCCTCATCTCCGTGGCTGACCATGACATAGTCTACTTTGTCTACCGCGCAGCTGTCCAGAAAAGGAATCAGGCAGTATTTTCCAAGCTCTTTTTCGCTGGAGCTGCCTCCATCTATCAGGAATGTCGGTCCATGCGGAATCCGGACAAAGCAGCCGTCGCCCTGTCCCACGTCCAGAAAAACGAGCTCCAGACCGCGCCAGGAAAGCGGCATCAGGCAGAAAGGCACAATCCATATCCCTATCCGCACCGTCCGTCTCCATGCTGTCCGCCCTGTTTTCGTTCCTCTTTTTCCAAACAAGAGCAAGGCCGCTAAAAGCACACCGTATAACAAGAGCTGCCAACTTTCCGGCCGGCCCGTGCGCCAGACGGATCCCGGAAGTCTAAGGCTCCAGCCGCAGGCAGACGCATAGAAACGGAGCAGAAGTCTGGCCGGTAAAAGTATGGTTCTGGCGACCCGGGGAAACAGTCCTCCCAAAAATGCGCCGAATATTCCGGAGGACGCAATGATAGGAAACAACGGAAGCAGCAATAGATTCAGCAGCAGGCCGAAAACAGGAATTTGATAAAAAGAAGCAGCCTGAACCGGGATCGTGGCCAACTGAATAGCCAAACCGGGAAGCAGAGCCATTTTCAGCTTCCCCTCCCATTTCTTGACTCCTCTTTCTTCTTTAGTTTGAAACGGCCTATCTTCCTTCTGAAATACCATCTGAAGGCCGGGATATAAAATCCCCAGAGCCAATACAGAACCGAAGGACAGCTGAAATCCGCTTTGGAACAGCAGGAGCGGCGAACGCACCAGCAGCAGGAGCGCCGCAAAAGCCGCCCCCGACGAAAGATCATACTGCCGACCAAAAACCTGTCCTGTCCCATATACGCTGAGCATCAGAAATGCGCGGCCGGCGCTCGTCCCTTCGCCCGTCATCAGATAATAACAGTAGGATGCCCCGGCACAGCCCAGGGCCGCCGCCGCAAAGGATCGTTTCATTCCCTTTCTCAGCATCCGGTAGATTCCCATACCTGCCAGTGAAATATGAAGGCCGCTGATGGCGAAGAGATGCCCAATCCCCGCATTTTGATACAGGTTTCTTGTTTCCTCCTCTGCCGCCCATTTTTCTCCCAGAACCATAGCCCGAAACAGTCCCGCTTCCTGCCCGCCCGCCGCCTGTTCCAGATTCTCTGCCATCCATTCCCGAAGCTTCCTCATGGATACCCGCAGGATATCACAGCTTCCACTCGCCTCCTTCAAATCTTCTCCATAAGCAAAATAGGAAATCCCCAGCGCCCGGTAATAGCCCTTGCTGTCAAACTGTCCAGGGTTCCCGGGTTCTTCCATGGCCGCCAGCCTGCAGCGGACCTGTACCCTCCTTCCTTCTGCCGCTTCCGGCACTGAGTCCGGTGTCTCTTTAAATATCACGGTCACTCTGCCAAGCTCATATATTTCCCCGCCGTTCATTGTTCCTTCCCCGGACAGGATTCCCGTACAATTCTTAAGACACAGACGGATTTCCTCTGTGTCCCTGCTCTTTCTTTCTATTCTTTCTATGACTCCGGAGATTTCTGCCTCCAGCTCATCTTTATCTCCTGCCGTAAAAACCGGGTCGAGATAAGTTTCCTTTTCTGCCGTCATGGCAAGCGCTGCCCCGACCACAAAAAAAGCAGGCAAAGCAAGCCACAGCCGCTTACTTTGCCCCATTTTGACACTTTTACGGCAGCAGACCGAGATACCGGTAAAAACCGCCGCCGCTCCTAATAAGAATACTACTTTGACCATCGCCGACTCTGAGGCCCTAAGGCCATACAGGGCGAGTACCTCTCCAAGTACGTAAGCGCCTGCATACCACAGCAGCGGCCGTTTTATCAATCTCTATGATCCTTTCTTTTCTGCCTGCATCAATGCCCTTATTTGGCAGTCTCACTCTCCATGATCTCTGCGCTCCCGGGATTGTCCACATAATCCATCTTTCGCTCAAAGGGCTGCTCCAGAGAAATGCTGTCCCGGAACTTTATGCTGCTGGCACCTTCCACAGAAATCTGCACTTTATTGATATTGGGAAGCTCCGTGAGGGAATTCACAATGGAATAAATCGGGATATAATCACTCACGTTCAGCGCTCCTGTGGAAAAGGTGGAGTTGAAATTCACGTAACAGATCCCTTTTTTAACTGTGACGCTCAAAACTGACGCGTCTCTAGGAAGCGTATCATACGAGCTCTCACCGTCTCCTCCCTTTAACAGCTGGCTTACCACCAGATTTTCCATGGAAATCCCCATACTGCACACTACGGTCTTCTCTGTCTCTACCAGCTTAGTCCCCGTCTTATCCGCATAATAAAGGGTCAGCTGAATCCTCTGAAGCTCCGCGGTGTCACTTCCGGTATTCTCCACAAAGGAAGATGCCGACATCAGGTTTATGGCATTCTGAGACGCGTCCAAAAGCGGCTGGTCATTGATATAAAAGCCCACATAATCCACTCCGTCGATCTGGGTGAGCGTTTTCACCACGGCCGCGCGGCACATGATCTCTTTTATGGCCTCCATGCCGTTGTAGGCCGCGTTGAAATAAACAAACAGCTGGCCCCTGTCCCCCATCTCCGTCCGTATGATTTTAACTTCCTCCGGTACCGCTGTGATAAGCTCCATATTCTGGGGCGCTTCCTGCATTTTCTTCAAAAGAAAATCCGCCAGGGCACGGATATCCTCTCCCGCCGAAGCGGCGCAGACCTCCGTCTTCAGCTTCGTAGATGCCTGGTTCGTATAATAAATATAATATTCTCCGTCCTTTAACTCCTCTTGCGCCGCTTCTTTTTTTCCGCAGGCAGACAGCCCGCAGACTGCCGCCAGGAGGAGCAGCAGATATCTTAAATTCCGTCTCATCGCTTTTCCCTCCTGCTATGCAATATATATGAGAGGGATCCTCACCGTGAACGTTGTGCCCTCATTTTCTTTGCTGTATAGTTTTATGGCCCCATGATGGGAATAGATGATCCCTTTGGTAATGGCCAGGCCCAGCCCAGTGCCGCCGGCTTCTCTGGACCGCGCCTTGTCCACCCGGTAAAACCGCTCAAACACATGCTCCTGATCGTTTTCCGGGATGCCGATGCCAGAATCCGCCACTTTTACATAGAAGAATTTGTGGTCCGCGTTAAGGCTCACTTTAACCCATCCGTCCCGATCGTTGTACTTAATGGCATTCTCCACCAGATTGCTGATAGCCAGCGTGAATTTCGTTTTATCCAGCTCCGCCAGGACAGGCCGGAAGCTTTCCAGGACCAGCTCCACATTTTTCTGCTGGGCGATCGGCTTCAGCCGTTTCAGAATCGACTCCAAAAGCTCATTGACATTGATCTGAGTTACATTCAGCTCTGTGGACGCTTTGTCCAGCCGCACCAGAGTAAGCAGGTCCTCGATAATCTGGCTTTCCCGGTCGATCTCTTCGGAAATATCCGCCATGAATTCCTGATAAAGCTCCACCGGCACATCTTCCTGCGACAAAAGGGAATCTGCGAGTACCCGGATGGAAGTGATCGGAGTCTTAAGCTCATGGGACACATTGGATACAAACTGCTGCCTGGATTCATCCAGGGTGCGCAGACGCTTGAGTGTCTTATTATAAGCATCGGAAATCGCCATGGTTTCCGTGTAATCGTTGACCTTTATCTCCTCTCCCAGCGGGTTCTCCGTGGCATGGGTAAGGGAGGCCGCTATCTTTCGGAACGGCCTTGTCATCCACGAGGAAAGCAGCGCTGACAGAACGACCAGAATCCCAAATTCTATGATCTCCAGCATCCAGATACGGCTTTCCAGCTTGTCCGCCAATTCTTCAAGGGAACGGGTGGAAGACGATAAAATCATGACCCCCACCACCTTGGTGCTGTCAGAGCTGTAAATGGGCTGGGTGAACTCGATATACTGGGCCCCAGGACTGTATTTTACATTTGCTTCACCAGAAAAACACTTCAGAACGGATTCTGAAATATTGTACTTTCCGGTGTCGATATCATATGTATCTTTTATCGTGCGAAAGCCTTGATTGACCACAATAGCCCTTCCGTCCTGAAGGCTCGCCATCTGTACCAGCTCCGATTCGACGACTTCATTCTGCGGATTATCCACGTAGCCGCTCTTTGATACTTGATTAGCCACGATCATCCACTGATTCTGTATCCGGGAAATCCTGGACTGGACCTCATTATTGCTGGATGTCGCCAGCACGATCCGGTTAATGACCGCCACCGGTACGGAACCGATCAAAACCAACAGGACAAACCATATCAAACGCAGGCTTTTTAATCTATTAAATTTCTTTTCCCGTGTCTTCTTATCCTTTGAAAAAATAACCAACGCCCCATTTCGTATAGACATACTGCGGGTCGCTTGGATTCGCCTCCACCTTCTCACGCAGTCTTCTCACATGTACATCCACTGTCCGCACGTCGCCGGGATACTCATATCCCCATACGATGTTCAGCAGCTTTTCTCTGCTGTATACCTTGCCGGGATTGGTGAGCAGAAGCTCCAGCAGATCGAACTCCTTGGCCGTCAGGTTGATCTCTTTCTCCCCGATGAACACACGGCGGCTCTCCTTGTCCATGGTCAGTTCCTTGACCTTCAGGACACTTTTCGCCTCCCCGTCCTTCGCCTTCTTAGAGTTCCTTCTGATGATGGCTTTGATCCTCGCCTTTACTTCCAGAATATTGAAGGGCTTTGTGATATAATCATCCGCTCCCATATCTAACCCCAGGATCTTGTCCATATCGTCACCTTTAGCCGTGAGCATAATGATCGGCATATCAGAAAACTCCCGAATCTGCTGACAGACTTCAAATCCGTCATATACCGGCAGCATCACATCCAAAAGCACCGCATCATAGTCATTCTTTTTGGCAAAGTCCAGGGCTTCCTGTCCATCATAGGCACAGTCCACCTGCATCCCTTCCTGCTCCAGGCTGAAGCGGATTCCCTTCACTATCAGCTTTTCGTCGTCAACAACCAAAATTCTGTTCGCCATCTCGTTCTCCCTGCTTCTCAATCATTTACCTGACTGTTATTTTATCTTTAAGCCTTTCATATGCCGACTCCTTGATTCCGGACACCTGCATGATGTCCTCCGGCCGCTTAAAGGCTCCATGTGCTTCCCGGTAGGCGATCACCGCCTCCGCTTTTGCTTCTCCGATGCCCGGAAGGGTCATCAGAAGTTCTTTTTCCGCATGATTGATATCTATCAGACCGTCATCCGGGGCACCCGGATCACCGCCGCTTTGCGCTGCAGCTCCTCCATATTGTTCTCCCAGAGGCAGCTCAGAAAGGAAGGGCACCGCCACTTTATCCCCGTCTAAAAGGGTTCCGGCCATATTCAGATAATCTGCCGCCGCTCCCTCCGCCATGCCTCCGGCCGCCTCTATAGCCTCATAGATCCGGCTTCCGGACGGAAGCTCATAAACTCCCGGTACGGATACCGCGCCGCACACATGGACCCAAATGGCCGTGTCCGGTTCATTGTCTGCAGAGTCAGCCGTATCCCGCCACACACTTTCTGCATCCGTAAAAGCCTCTGTTTTTTCGGTTGATATGCTCTCCGTCTCCAGCCATACATTCTCAGTCCTTCCGCATCCGGAAAGACCCGTCAGGAAGGCCGCCGCCAGCGCCAAAAGGGCCGGCCGCACCGTCTTTCGTCTAATCTCATTATTCTTTCTTTTTCTCTTCACAGCATCCTCCATACGGCGGACGCTTCTCAAATCTCACACTCTTTTATTCTACCTGAAACCCTCCGCCTTTACAAGAGCCTACCACTTAAAAATCACAATTCCGGCGACCGCGACTACCATGCCCACCAGCTTGTGCCATTCAAATCCAGCCTTTTCCACGCCGAACATTCCGAACAATTCGATCACATAGGCGACGACTACCTGGGCGACCACGATCAGCATGGCGGCACGGGCAGGTCCCAGATTTCCCATCGCCTCTATTACCGTGTAGGTGATAAAAGCCCCCATGACACCCCCGAGCAGCATGTACTTAGGTTCTACCTGCCAAACAGCCAGGACCGGCTGTCTCCCGGTAATAAACCATGCCACAACGCAGGTTATGAGCGCGGTCAGCTGAACGAACCCGGCGGCCACCCAGACGCTGCTGGCCTTGGTCACTTCTGTGTTAAATACCCCCTGGACACTCATAAGCGCACCAGACAATAAGGCAATAAGAATTCCAAACATAAAAAGCCCTCCATTCTGAATCAACTCACATTTTTGTTAGTTTATCCAAAACAGAAAGCTTTATGAACGCAAAAGGGAATAATCGTTTAAAATCATGACAATCAAAAGTAAATTCAGAGGGTTCCAATTATACACCGACAGAAGCTTGATCGGAGCTCACTAGAAATGATTCCAAAAAGTATTTTGTATCATTCTATTATACATTCCTCCAGTACCTCTGCCATCTCATCCACATGTTCTTTCTCAATGATCAGAGGCGGCACAAACCGGATGACATTATTTTCGGCAGTTATCAGGATCACGCCCCGTTTTATGGCCGCTCTCGCTATCTCCGCAGGAGATTCCCGGAACTCGAGCCCCTGGATCAGTCCTTTTCCCCGATGCTCCTTGATGATCGGATACTTCTCCTTCAGCTTCTCCAGCTTATCCCATAGATAAACGCCCATTTCACAGACATGCTCCAGGATATCTTCACTCTCAAAAATATCCAGCACGGCCCGCGCGCCCGCACAGACCAGGGGATTTCCCCCATAGGTGCTGCCATGATCTCCCGGAACCAGGGAAGCGGCTTTTTCCGTAGTCAGAAACGCTCCGATGGGAAGTCCGTTCCCCAGGGCTTTCGCTACTGTCATCACATCAGGCAGGACACCCGCGTGCTGACAGGCGAACATCTTTCCGCTCCTGCCCATCCCACATTGAATCTCATCAAAAATGAGCAGGATATCCCTTTCATCACAGAGCTTCCGAAGAGCCCGGAGGAATTCCGCGTCCGCCGGGTATATCCCTCCTTCTCCCTGGATCGGCTCCAGAATGACGGCGCAGGTGCGGTCCGTCACCTGCGCCAGCACACTGTCCAGGTCATTGTATTCCGCAAATCTGACCCCGCCGATCAACGGACGGAAATCCTGCTGATAATGGGGATTTCCTGTGACAGACAGCGCTCCCATGCTCCTGCCGTGGAAGGAATGGTTCATCGCGATGATCTCGTGGTCCGTCCGGCCGTCCTTCTGCACCGCGTATTTTCTGGCGGTCTTTATGGCGCCTTCTATAGCCTCCGTACCGCTGTTGGTAAAGAAGACCCGGGACATCCCTGTCGCCTTCACCAGCTTTTCCGCCGCTTCAATGGCCGGGACATTGTAATAAAGATTGGAGGTATGGATCAGCTTATCCACTTGCGCCTTCACCGCGGCATCAAATTTCGGATTGTGGTAGCCGAGTCCGAACACCGCGATGCCTGCGGCAAAATCCAGATACCGTTTTCCCTCGGTATCATAGAGACAGACGCCCTCGCCGCGGTCAAACACAATGGGAGTCCTATTATAGGTATGGAGAAGTACGCTCTCCCCGCGCGCCATGTATTCTTCAGCCTTCATAAAAATACCTCTCCTCCTCACTATTCAGTATCGCCGTGCCGATTCCTTTATTCGTAAAGATTTCCAAAAGCAGGCAGTGGGGAATCCGGCCGTCCAGGATATGTACTCTGGAGACCCCCTGCTTCAAGGCGTCCACACAGCTTTGAAGCTTCGGTATCATGCCGCCTCCCGCCATTCCCTGCGCTACGAACCGCTCCGCCTCATTCAGGGTGAGCTCCGAAATCAAGGTACTCTTATCCTCAAAATCCCGGTAGACCCCCTCCACGTCTGTGAGGAAGGCCAGCTTCTCCGCATTGACCGCCTTCGCTATAGCACAGGCCGCGTCATCCGCATTGATATTATAGGTCCGGAAGCTGTCGTCATAGCCGATGGGACAGACGATCGGGAGGAAGTCCTTCTCCAAAAGGTCATACAAAAGCTTCGGACTGACGTGTTTTACATTTCCCACATATCCGATGTCCTGGCCATCCGGCAGCTTCTTTTCCACATTCAGCAGTCCGCCGTCCTTGCCGCTTATCCCCACGGCCTTGACGCCCAATTCCTGGACCATCTGCACCAGGTTTTTATTCACCCGGTTCAGGACCATCTCCGCAATCTCCATGGTTGGTTCATCGGTAACACGGAAGCCGTTTACGAACTGCGGCTCCATTCCCACCTTTTTCACCCAGCTGCTGATCTCCTTTCCGCCTCCGTGGACGATGATCGGCTTGAAGCCCACCAGCTTTAAAAGGACGACGTCTTTGATGACATTTTTCTTCAGCTGCCCGTCCACCATGGCGCTTCCGCCGTATTTCACCACGATGATCTTCCGGTTAAAGCGCTGGATATAGGGCAGCGCTTCTATAAGGACCTCCGCCTTATGCATGATCTGTGAATCCATTTCCATATTATGTCTTCCCTTTCCTGATACGGATTCTCAGACTCCCATGAGCCGGCTGTTTAATGGAAGAAAAACTTGGACAGATATCCCCATACAAAGATAAACAGCACGATCAGGGGCAGGATGAAGGTCACGTATCCCCGCACCCAGCCGGGAAATCTCATTCCCTTTCCTTCGTTGGCCTCGCCGGTGAATTTTTTCCAGCCCCAGCCATATCTGGTCACACAGAACAGCAGATACACCAGACTTCCCAGGGGAAGCAGATTATTGCTGACGATGAAATCTTCCAGATCCAGCACATTGCTGCCGGCGCCCAGAGGCTGAAAACCGCTCCAGAGATTGAAGCCCAGCACGCAGGGCAGGGAAAGCACGATGACGACCACTATGTTTACGAGAACCGCCTTTTTCCGGGAACAGCCCGTCAAATCCGTAGCAAACGATATGATATTTTCAAATACGGCAATTACCGTAGAAATCGCCGCAAAAAACATGAACACAAAAAACAGGGTGCCCCAGACATTGCCAAATTTCATGGCGTTGAATACATTGGGCAGAGTGATAAAGATCAGGCTGGGACCCTCGCCGGGATTGACATTATAGGCAAAGCAGGCCGGGAAGATAATAAGACCGGCAATCAATGCTACCAGCGTGTCAAGGGCCGTAATGCTGATGGCCTCCCCTGTCAGCCTTCTCTCTTTATTGATGTAGCTGCCGAAAATGGCTATGGCTCCGATTCCCAGGCTCAGCGTAAAAAACGCCTGCCCCATGGCCGCATAAATGGCTTCCCAGAGTCCGTGCTCCTGCAGTTTCCCAAAATCGGGGAGCAGATAAAATTTAAGCCCCTCCTGGCCGCCCTTTAATGTGACAGAATGGACCGCCAGCACGATCATCATAATGAACAGGCTGATCATCATGAACTTTGTGACACGCTCCACGCCTTTCTGCAGCCCTATGGCACAGACTCCGAAGCAAAGCAGTACGATGACGACCATAAATCCCGTCATAAGGCCCGGCTGCTGGGTCATGCCCGCAAATTCACCGGCTACCTGATCGGCGTTCAGCCCGGCAAACTGACCGGACGCCATTTTATATACGTAATAAAGCATCCATCCGGCAATGGTGGTATAAAACATCATGAGCAGATAATTCCCCGCCATGGCGCCCCATTTGTACCAATGCCACTTACTCCCTTTCGGTTCCAGCACGTCAAAGGACTTGGCCGCGCTTTTCTGGCTCGCCCTTCCCACGGCCAGCTCTGCTACCATGATCGGCAGCCCCAGCACCAGCAGGAAGAAAATATAGATCAGGACAAATGCCGCCCCGCCATATTTTCCCGTTACATAGGGGAACCTCCACACATTGCCCAGTCCGATGGCACAGCCCGCGGAAATCAGGATGAAGCCAAGCCTGGATGAAAATTTTTCTCGTTTCATACTCTAAAACCCCTTTCTTCTCCAAGGGGAATCTGAAACGAAAAACCTCTTCGCCCTCGAAGCTATGATATGGTATGTCTGATCAGAGGGCTGAAGCCTCCGCTTCGTCCTCCGCGGCTATTATATCATAACTCATGAGCGGTAGTCAGCATTTATTTTCACATAGTCCAAAGTCAGGTCGCACCCCCATGCCGTGGCTGAGAAATCCCCCGCCCCCACATCGGCGATGGCGGTCACTTCGTCCTCCGACAAGATCCTGGTGGCCTCTTCTTCCTCATAGCCGGCAGCCGTGCCATTTTCCACTATCTTAAGCTTCCCGGCCCGGCTCTCAAGCCAGATATCCACCTTTTCCGGGTCAAAGGAGACCCCGGAATAGCCGAGGGCACACAGGATCCTTCCCCAGTTGGCGTCCCGGCCGAATACAGCCGCCTTTGTAAGGCTGGAGGTAACCACCGCTTTCGCCAGTGTCCGGGCCGCCTCCTTGTCGGGCGCTCCTGACACCTTTACTTCAAATAAGCAGGTGCACCCCTCTCCGTCGCCCGCGATCATCTTTGACAGTGCGGTCATCACTTCATGAAGAGCTTCGCAGAATAATACGTAATCCTCTCCTTCCCCTGTGATCTCCGGATTTCCGGCCATCCCGTTGGCCAAGAGGACTACGCTGTCGTTAGTGGACGTGTCACCGTCTACAGAGATCATATTGAAAGTATCCTTCACATCGGCGCTCAGCGCTTTCTGGAGCATCTCCCGGGCAATACAGGCGTCCGTCATCAGAAAGCAGAGCATGGTAGCCATATTGGGATGGATCATCCCGGATCCTTTTCCCATGCCGGACACCACCGCGGTCTTTCCTCCCAATTCCACCTCCACCGCAATCTCTTTCGGTTTTGTATCTGTAGTCATGATGGCTTCTGCGGCCAAGCGGGCATCCGACCTTTCACAGCCGAGTATCGGCGCCATTTTACCGATTCCAGATCGGATGGCATCCATAGGCAGCTGTGCCCCGATAACACCGGTAGATGCCACCAGCACCGCTTCTTTCGGTATGCCAAGGGCCCTTCCCGTCTCCGCCGCCATCTCTGTACAGCATTCATATCCTTCTTTTCCGGTGCAGGCGTTGGCCACTCCGCTGTTCACGACCACAGCCTGGGCAAAAGGACTTTCGCAGACCACCTTCTGGTCCCACTTGACCGGTGCGGCCTTTACCACATTTGTTGTAAATACCCCCGCCGACAGGCAGGGCGCTTCGCTGTATATCAGAGCCATGTCCTTCTTCCCGCTCTTCTTGATTCCTGCGTGCACTCCCGCAGCTTTAAATCCCTTGGGCGCTGTAACGCCTCCATCCACTGTCTTTATCATCTTTTCATCCTTTCTGTCTATCCATGTATCACGGAAACATCGGAATCTGCATAAGGCCGGTGTCCTCCGGAAGTCCAAACATCAGGTTCATATTCTGTACCGCCTGACCGGCCGCCCCTTTGACCAGATTATCCAGAGCTCCTACGGCAATGATACGTCCGGTCCTCTCGTCAATCTTAAAATTCATATCCACGAAATTACTTCCTTTGACCCATCTGGTCTCAGGATACACTTCCTTTGGCAGGACCCGGATAAAAAATTCCTTTGAATAATATTGATCATAGACCGCTTTCACTTCTTCATAGGATACTTTCTTCAGAAGTTTTGCATAAGCCGTGATCAAAATCCCCCGGTTCATCGGCACCAGATGAGGCGTGAAATTTAAAAGCACCGGCTGGCCGGCCGCATAGCCGAGCTGCTCTTCAATCTCCGGAGTATGCCGGTGTACAGCTACGCTGTACGCCTTGATACTCTCATTTACCTCACAGAACAGATTCGCTGTCTTAGCGCTCCTTCCAGCTCCCGACGTGCCCGATTTGGCATCTATTATAATGGAAGAAACATCCAGAAGCCCCTCCTTTACCAGAGGATACAGCGTCAGTATGGAACAGGTGGTATAACAGCCGGGATTGGCCACCAGCCTGGCCTGCTTCACATCCTCTCTGTTGATTTCGCAGAGGCCGTACACTGCCTCCGGTATGTATTCCGGGCTTTTATGCTTTAACCCGTACCATTTCTCATAAGTATCCACATTTTTAATACGGAAGTCCGCGCTCAGATCCACAATCTTCGTCCCGGAAAGGATGCCGTCGTTTACTAAGGAAGCGCACAGTCCCTGAGGAGTGGCGGTAAATATCACGTCCGCCTGCCCGGCCAGCTCTTCCATATTATCGTCCAGGCATTTTTCATCTACGATCCGGAACATGTTTCTGTAGACAGACGCATATTCCTGTCCCACATAACTTCTGGAGCCATACCAGATGATCTCCGCATCCGGGTGCCCCAATAAAAGCCTTGCAAGCTCCGCGCCGGCATATCCGGTGGAGCCGATGATCCCTGCTTTAATCATATTCCTCTTCCCTTCTGATCCCGTATATTTTTATGCAGTCCCCCGCATATTTTTTCGGTTTTCCTGCATATTTACCTGCGTTCCCGTCCGAACAATTTATAATTATACATTATCGATGAATAATATGCAATAACTTTTTAAAATTTTAATTTAGGGCTTGCATTTTCTTGAAATATGTTGTATATTTATACCTGCGACATACAGAAGCATAGAAACAAAAACAAAAGATGTGTGCGTTTTTTATGAGGAGGAATAAATGATTATGAAAGAAAAAGAAAAAGTAATTCTTGCGTATTCCGGCGGTCTGGACACTTCCGTCCTGATTCCCTGGCTGAAAGAAAACTACGATTACGAAGTAGTATGTGTCTGCATCGATGTCGGACAGGGCAACGAGCTGGACGGCCTGGAAGAAAGAGCCATCTCCACCGGCGCTTCTAAATTATATATCGAACATGTCGTAGACGAGTTCTGCGATGACTATATCCTTCCCTGTATCAAGGCCGGCGCCGTATATGAGCACAAATATCTGCTCGGCACCGCCATGGCAAGGCCGCTGATCGCTAAGATACTCGTGGACATTGCCAAAAAGGAAGGCGCTGTCGCGATCTGCCACGGCGCTACCGGCAAGGGCAACGATCAGGTACGTTTTGAACTGGGGATCAAAGCTTTGGCTCCCACGCTGAAGATCATCGCTCCCTGGAGAATCTGGGATATGAAATCCCGTGAAGATGAGCTGGAATACTGCCAGCGCCACGATATCAAGCTTCCGTTTAAAGCGGACAACAGCTACAGCCGTGACCGGAATATCTGGCACATCAGCCATGAAGGCCTGGAGCTGGAGGATCCTGCCGCCGCTCCCAACTTTGACCATATGCTGGTTCTCGGACAGACCCCGGAGAAAGCCCCCGATGAGGCAGAAGCCGTCTCCATCACATTTGAGGCAGGCAAACCGGTCGCTCTGAACGGCAAAGAAATGAAACTGTCTGATATGATCACTGAGCTCAACAAGCTTGGCGGAAAACACGGCATCGGCATCGCCGATATCGTAGAAAACCGTATGGTGGGCATGAAATCACGCGGCGTTTACGAGACTCCCGGCGGAACCATCCTCATGGAGGCTCACGACCAGCTGGAAGAACTGATCCTGGACAAAGAGACTCTGGCCATGAAAAAGGATGTGGGAAATAAATTCGCCGATATCGTTTATTCCGCCAAATGGTTCTCCCCTCTGCGCGAGGCATGCCAGGCATTTGTAGAATCCACTCAGAAATACGTGACCGGAGAATGCAAATTGAAACTCTACAAGGGCAATATCATCAAGCAGGGAACCACCTCTCCCTACTCCATGTACAACGAGAGCATAGCTTCCTTCACCACCGGCGACCTCTACAATCACCACGACGCAGAAGGCTTCATCAACCTGTACGGTCTTTCCACCATGGTGCGCGCCATGAAGATGCATGAGATTTCCCAAAATAAGGATTGATCGACCATAAGCAGCCGGTATCACAAACTCACATAATCATAATAAGGCCCCCGTCAGTTTCCCTCTGACGGGGGCCTTAGCCGTTAAAAGAATTTTTTCTTTTTCAATATCCAGAAGCTGATGCTCACGATGATCAGGCAGATCACACATATGATCGGATAACTATACCGCCACTGTGTTTCCGGCATATATACAAAATTCATGCCATACCATCCGGCGATCAGGCTGAGCGGCATAAATATAGTCGTGACTACAGTCAGCACCGCCATGCTCCTGTTCTGGCGGACCTCAATCTGAGTCTGGTATATCTCTCTCACCTCCAGCGCGTATTCCCGGAGCATCTGCGCTTCCTCGGCCAGCCTCCCGCACCGGTCGTTGAAAATCTGGAACATCCTGCCGGCGTCCTCATGGAAAAAGCCGTTCTGATTCTCCTGCATTTTGCTCCCTATCTCCGCCAGCTGCGCATAATACCGGTGGAGAGCAAAGGCTTTCTTCATGATCTCCATCGGCTGATGGGAGGATCTGGAGAGCCTTGCGTCAAGAGCTTTTTCTTCCATATCGTCAATCTGATTTTCCAGCTCATCCAGAAACGCCACATCCTCTTCGATAAGCCGCTCCAGAAAACTGTAGAAAAAATGTCCCATGGACACATGGCGCCAGCACCTGCCCTCGCTCATCTGTTCCAGAATCCCGCTAATAAAACCGGTATCATCCAAAAAAACAATACGCTTGTCCCGAATGCAGAAAGCCGCCCTGTCATATGCCTGGCTGTATTCCTTCCTAGGTACGGATAGAGCGCCGACGATCATATCCGGATACACCTCTGCTTTACAGAACCTTGCGTCCTTAAGGCGCATGAGGACGTGTGACTCCGCCCCTTCCAGGATACTGCACTTCTCGATGTCCCCAAAGGGAACTACCGCAGCCAGATTCCCCTCCCAGCCCGCGGCTTCCTCTTCTGAAACTGCCTGCAGCTTCTCCTTGATCTCATAGCATATCATGCAAATCTACTTCTCCTGTCCTCCGGCTAGCGAATGAAATTAGTCCGCACCTGTGGCTCCAAATCCGGCGGCTCTATCCCGTTTTTCTTTCCGATCTCGATGCACTTCAAAAGCCATGCCATATTCTTTGCCAAAGTCTCCATGATCTGCATCCCTTCTTCATCCTTGGGAGCATCCTCCGGGATATTTCCATGCACCATATTCCAATACTGGGAGGATACAATGGGCATGCAGGAAATGGTCATGTACTTATTCATCTGGTCCAGGGCGGCCGTGGTCCCTGCCCGCCTCGCACAGGCCACTGCGGCGGCCGGCTTGTAACGGAATAAATCGCTCCCCGCATAGAACGCCCTGTCCATAAAGGCAGTCATAAGGCCCGATGCCGAAGCATAGTGGACCGGCGTTCCAAAGATAAATCCGTCCGCTGTCTCCGCCTTTTCCAGCGCCTCATTCACCGAATCGTCGTAAATACAGCGGTTGTTTCCTTTTTTCTTACAGACACGACAGTCGATGCAGACACTCTGAAGACTTCCTACATGAAAAATCTCTGTCTCGATCCCCAGCTGCTCCAGTGTATCGGCGGCCTTCTTCAGTGCAAGGTAGGTCGTTCCCCTCTCATGAGGGCTTCCATTGATCAGCAATACCTTCATATTTTATATATACCTCCTATCTGTCCTGTTATACAAATCATAAAACCTGTGGTTTCATAAGTCAAGCAAATGAAAAAGAATCCCTGTTTATCGATTTTTAATATTTCCTAAAATTGAGCCATTGTCTGGCTTGACATATGCCACCTGTGGATATATAATATAACAGTGCTATATAACGCTGTTATATAGGAGGTGAGCCAGAACGGACGACAGCTTAACAACACTGGAACGCATCCATCAGGCCGCCAGAACAGAGTTTCTGAAAAAGGGTTATAAGGACGCTTCCCTACGGGATATCGTCAAATCGGTGGGAATGACCACCGGAGCCTTTTACGGCTACTATAAAAGCAAAGAGGAACTGTTTAAAGCCCTGGTTGGGAAACACTACGACTATATCTTAACTCGTTTTAAAGACGCACAGCGGGAGTTCGCCGGACTTCCGCCGGATCAGCAGCCGGAAGTCATGGGCGAAATATCGGGGCTTTGCATGTACGATATGCTCCACTATGCTTACGAGCATTTGGAGGAATGTAAACTTATTCTCTGCTGCTCAGAGGGAACGCGGTTTTCCAGCCTCATCGACGAAATGGTGGAGATCGAGGCGGAGGGTACGCACGCCTACCAACGGATTTTAAGTGAACTGGGACGGCCCTCTCCGCAGATCGACCCCAAGCTGGAGCATATCCTGATCACAGGCATGTTCCATACCTTTTTCGAGCTGGTGATCCACGAAATGCCGCTTCAGGACGCAGAAAACTATGTCAAGGAAATGCGCAGTTTTTATACTGCTGGATGGATGAAAATTATGGGGCAGTAAAGCCCCGTGATTTTGGCCCATTGGTTAGTTATTACTAACTATGTTTGGATATGAGTAGAACGCACGCCGTTCTCTGTATCATAAAAAAGGTAAAGGAGGAACCCTTTTGAAAAAGCAATCGAATCTGTCACGCCTGTTGAAGATCGCAGGCAATCACAAGTATTTGACCTACGCCTCATGGGCGCTCTCAGCGGTCAGCGCCCTCCTCGCTCTGATGCCTTTCTACTATATCTGGAAAGTCATCCAAGAGGTGTTGGAGGCTGCGCCGGATTTTGGCCGCGCGCAATACCTGACTCGCAACGGCTGGATGGCGGTGCTGTTTGCCGTTATCGCGGTACTGGTCTACATCGCCGGTCTGATGTGCTCCCATAAAGGAGCCTTTCGTGTTGCCACCAACCTGCGGCTTGCGGCCATGGAGCATATCGTCAGGCTGCCCCTGGGGTTTGCGGAGAGCTTTGGCAGCGGCAGGCTGCGCAAAATCGTCAACGAGTCCAGCGCGGCCACCGAAACCTATCTGGCACACCAACTCCCTGACCGGGCCAATGCCATCGCCACCCCCTGCGGCCTTTTGGCGCTGCTTTTGGTGTTCGACTGGCGGCTGGGCCTGTTGAGCCTTGTCCCTGTGGTACTGGGCTTTCTCATTATGATGACCATGACTGGCCAGCGAATGCAGGAGAAAATGAAGGAATACCAGAACGCTCTGGATGATATGTCCAACGAGGCGGTGGAATACGTCCGGGGCATCCCTGTGGTCAAGACCTTTGGACAGACCATTTTTTCCTTTAAGAAGTTCAAGGATTCCATTGACCGCTATCAAGTATGGGTCATGGCCTACACGAAGGAGCTGCGGGCCCCCATGATGTTCTATACAGCGGCCATCAACGGGGTATTCGCCATGCTGATCGCCGGTGGATTGCTGTTTACCGGGGACGCTGTCACCATGGACTTCCTGTTGAATCTGCTCTTTTACATCATCATCACGCCCATTATTTCGGTCACGCTGACCCGCATCATGTTCCAGAGTGAAAACGCCATGATCGTGGCGGACGCGCTCCAGCGAATCGACAGCGTATTGAATTTGGAGCCGTTGGAAGAGACTGCCCATCCCAAACATCCAGGGAACAGTTCAGTGGAGCTTCAAAAGATCTGTTTCAGCTATGACGGGGAGAAAGACGTATTAAAGGATATTTCCCTTACCATTCCCGAAGGGCAGACGGCGGCCTTTGTGGGGCCGTCCGGCGGCGGCAAGACCACGCTTGCCAACTTGATTTCCCGTTTCTTGGACCCGCAGAGCGGTACGGTGAAAATCGGCGGTGTGGATGTGAGAGACATTTCCAAAGAAGAGCTGATGAACACGGTGTCTTTTGTATTTCAAAACAGCCGCCTGATCAAAGCCTCCATTCTGGAAAATGTACGGATGGGGAACCCTGACGCCACCCGCAGGGAAATCCTGGCCGCGCTCCACAGCGCCCAGTGTGACGATATTTTGGAAAAGCT
The DNA here is from genome assembly GCA_902363445.1 of Lachnospiraceae bacterium. Lineage (GTDB taxonomy): Bacteria > Bacillota > Clostridia > Lachnospirales > Lachnospiraceae > Lientehia. The sequence goes on along the minus strand of CABJAB010000005.1, from coordinate 145,487 downwards.
GCCCCAGGGGGCAGACACGGTGATCGGAACCAAGGGCGTCTATCTATCCGGCGGTGAACAGCAGCGGATCGCCATTGCACGCGTCATGCTGAAAAACGCGCCCATTATCATTTTAGATGAAGCGACGGCCTTTGCCGACCCTGACAATGAAAGCAGAGTGCAGGCCGCTTTTTCCAGGCTGTCCAAGGGGAAAACGGTCATTATGATCGCCCACCGGCTCTCCACAGTGGCGGGCGTGGATAAAATCTATGTAGTCAAAGACGGCCGGATCGCGGAAAGCGGAACCAGCCGGGAGCTGCTGAAGCAGGACGGTATCTTCAGCCGGATGTGGCAGGATTATCAGACTTCCGTTCAGTGGAAGGTTGCAAAGGAGGTACAATGATATGATCAAACGGCTGCAAAAAAAATATGCCCTTTCCGAACAGGGCGCGAAGGATCTGGTGAAGGGCTGCCTGGCCTGTGTCCTTCAGAATCTGTCTTTTATGTTTCCGGTGGGGCTTCTGTATTCCCTGGTCAGTGATCTGATGAACGGCGGCGTTCCCGGCAGCAGGATTGCTTTTTATATCGTCGGCTGCATAGCTTGTGTCGGGCTTATTTTGCTTACCACCTACTTCCAATACAATGCAACCTACTTTGCCACCTACACAGAAAGCGGTGTGCGCCGCATTACGCTGGCGGAACGGCTGCGGAAAATCCCACTCTCCTTTTTTGGAAAAAAAGATTTAGCCGACCTTACCAGCACCATTATGGCCGACTGTACGTTTCTGGAGCAGAGTTTTTCTCACTTCATCCCTGAACTGGCCGGGTCTATCATTTCTACACTTTTAATCTCTATCAGCCTGTTGTTTTACGACTGGCGCATGGCGCTGGCGGCGCTGTGGGTTCTGCCGGTGGCTTTTGCCATCGTAGGCTTTTCGGCAAAGGTACAGGAAAAGCTGAACCAGAAAGCGATGGATGTGAAAATGGCCTGCGCCGATGGGATCCAGGAGTGCATTGAAACGGTGCGGGACTTAAAGGCCAACAACGCCGAGCAGGAATATCTGAAAGGGCTGGAAAAGAAGATCCGCGCCGTGGAGCACCGCTCCATCCTCAATGAGTTCGGGCTTGCAGTCTTTGTGGTATCTGCTTCCCTCGTATTAAAGCTGGGCATTGCCACCGTCGCGCTGGTGGGCTCTATCCTGTTGATACAGGGCAGCCTGGATGTTTTGACCTTCTTCCTGTTCCTGCTGGTGGTATCCAGATTATACGACCCGTTACAGGGCGCATTGCAGAATCTGGCGGCGGTGATCAGCACCCGCACCAATATCGCCCGCATGAATGAAATCCTTGACCATCCCATCCAGCAGGGAGACAGCCTCCTCTCCAACAACGGGTATGATATTGTCTTCGACCATGTGGCCTTTGCTTATAACACCGGAGAAACGGTTCTGAAGGATGTTTCCTTCACCGCAAAGCAGGGTGAGGTAACGGCGCTGGTAGGGCCGTCCGGAGGCGGCAAGACCACGGTTTCCCGTCTGGCTGCCCGCTTCTGGGATGTGAGCCGGGGAAACATTACTGTGGGCGGCATGGATATTTCCAAAATCGACCCGGAGGCGCTGCTGTCTCTTTTCTCCATTGTATTTCAGGAAGTCACTCTGTTTGATAATACTGTTCTGGAAAATATAAGAATCGGAAATAAAGATGCCTCAGACGAGCAGGTAATGGCGGCGGCAAGGCTGGCCAATGTGGATGAATTTGCCGAGAAGCTGCCCCATAAGTGGAACACCAATATCGGCGAGAACGGCTGTGAGCTCTCCGGCGGGGAGCGGCAGCGGATATCCATTGCCCGCGCCTTTCTCAAAAATGCGCCCATTATTCTTTTAGACGAGGCTACGGCTTCGCTGGACGTGGAAAACGAAACTCTGATCCAGACTGCACTTTCCCGCCTGATCGCAGATAAAACGGTGCTGGTGATCGCTCACCGTATGCGCACTGTCGCAGGCGCGGATAAGATTGTAGTGCTTTCTGACGGCAAGGTAGCAGAAGAAGGCGTTCCGGACACCCTGATACAGAAAAACAGTGTCTACTCCCATATGGTGAAGCTGCAGGCAGAGAGCCAGAATTGGAAACTGGCATAGCATAAACAGTGATACAAATATCCGTATGTAAAAAGCACCATGTATCGCAGCTGCGTCACATGGTGCTTTCGTTATTTTATTTATTTATGGACGCGCGTTTTCTCATCCTAGGATCCAGAATCTTCTTGCGAAGGCGAAGATGCTTCGGCGTGACCTCTAAAAGCTCGTCGGTATCCACAAAGTCCAGAGCCTGCTCCAGGCTCATGACGATGGGCGGAGTAAGCTTCAGCGCATCGTCGGAACCAGAAGAACGTGTGTTGGTCAGATGCTTGGTCTTGCACACATTGACCTCAATATCCTCCGCTTTCGCATTGGAGCCAACTACCATACCGCTGTAGACCTTTTCGCCGGCCCCTATGAAGAGATTCCCTCTTTCCTGGGCGTTGAAAAGTCCATAGGTGACGCTTTCCCCACTTTCAAAGGCGATCAGGGAACCCTGCCTGCGGTATTGAATATCCCCCTTAAACGGCGCATATCCGTCAAACAGCTGATTCATGACGCCGTTTCCTTTTGTATCTGTCAGAAAATCTCCCCGGTATCCGATGAGGCCCCTGGACGGTATGGAAAATTCCATTCTGGTGTAGCCTGTCCCGGAAGGCGACATTCCCTGCAGCTCCCCTTTACGGAGGGACAGCTTCTGGATGACCGTACCGGAAAACTCGTCGGGCACATCGATATATACCAACTCCATGGGCTCCAGCTTCCTGCCCTTTTCATCCTGTTTATAGATGACCTCCGCTTTGCTGACGGCGAACTCATACCCTTCCCGGCGCATATTTTCTATCAGTACGGAAAGGTGAAGTTCTCCTCTTCCGGATACTTTAAACCTGTCGGCGTCCTCCGTCTCTTCCACCCTCAGGCTGACATCCGTGTTCAGTTCCCGGAACAGACGGTCCCTGATATGGCGGGATGTCACGAATTTTCCTTCTGTCCCAGCCAAAGGGCTGTCATTTACCATAAAGTGCATGGCAATGGTAGGCTCTGATATCTTCTGGAACAGGATAGGCTCCGGATGCTCCGGAGAGCATAAGGTATCTCCAATGTGCAGATCCGCGATGCCGGAAATGGCCACGATGGAGCCGATTCCCGCCTCCGCCACTTCCATCTTATCCAGGCCGTCGAACTCGTAAAGACGGCTGATCTTCACTTTTTTAAATTTTTCCGGATCGTGGGCATTTACAAGGGCCACCTCCTGGTTCACCTTCAAAGATCCGTTATCCACCTTGCCGACGCCGATCCGGCCCACATATTCATTATAATCAATGGTGCTGATCAGCACCTGAGTATCCGCGTCAGGGTCTCCTTCGGGAGCGGGGATATGGTTCAGAATCGTATCAAACAGAGGTTTCATATCCTTCTTTTCCCCGTTCAGATCCAGCATCGCATATCCGCTCTTGGCCGACGCGTATACAAACGGACAGTCCAGCTGCTCATCGGATGCGTCCAGCTCTATGAGAAGCTCCAATACTTCATCGATGACCTCGGTAGGCCGTGCCTCCGGCCTGTCAATCTTGTTGATACAGACGATCACAGAAAGATCAAGCTCCAGCGCTTTTTGCAGCACGAACTTCGTCTGCGGCATCGCGCCTTCAAAAGCGTCCACCACCAGGATAACGCCGTTTACCATTTTCAGCACACGCTCTACTTCTCCGCCAAAATCCGCATGTCCGGGGGTGTCGATGATATTGATCTTCGTACCTTTATAGAGCACCGCCGTATTTTTGGACAGAATGGTGATCCCTCTCTCCCGTTCAATGTCGTTGGAGTCCATCACCCTTTCCACGACCTCCTGATTGACACGGAAAACGCCGCTCTGCTTCAGAAGCTCGTCCACCAACGTGGTCTTCCCGTGGTCAACATGGGCGATGATCGCAATATTTCTTACATCTTCTCTTGTAGTCTTCATGACTTTCCTGCTTTCTTCTTCTCATTTCCGGATCTCTGTAATACCCGTCTTTGCACATTTCCCTATATTAGCACACTATATCCTGTGTTTGCAAGAGAAAATTAGCCGTTTTCCTCAGTTTTCCCCGACTTTATATGGACATCCAGCTGTCCGAAGGGAATCGTGATCCCCTTTTCGTCAAATGCCAGCTTGACCGCTTCCGTCAGATTCCACTTGCACTTCCAGTAATCTTCCGTCTTTACCCAGCACCGGCATCCCAAAGTGACCGCGTTTTCATCCAACGCCGACACATAAGAAAAATGCTCTTCCTCTTCAAGAACGAGCGGCTCCGCCTCCACCAGACTGATCAGTATATCCTTGGCTTTCTTAAGGTCTGAATCGTAAGAGATCCCGACCTTCATATCCAGCTGCCGTTTTTCCTGAGCCGTCACATTCGTCATGCTGCTGTTGGCCAGATTCCCGTTGGGCACCATGATGATACGGTTGTCCAATGTGACCAGTTCTGTATATACCAGGCCGATGCTCCGGACCGTCCCTTCATTTTTATTACTGTCCTCTATGATATAATCACCGACCTTAAAGGGCTTAAGAATCAGGATCAGAAGGCCGCCCGCAAAATTCCCAAGGCTCCCCTGCAGAGCCAGGCCGAGAGCAACCGTGACGGAGCTGGCAATGGCGGCGAAGGATGTGGGCTGTACACCCGCGACGCCCAAGATTATCAGGATCAGGAGAATATAACCGATGGCCCTTACCAGGTACTTCACAAATTTCCGGACCGTGATCTCCGCGCCGGCCCGTTCCATAGAACGCTCCGTTATTTTTACGGCTGTCCGGATGATCTTTCTCCCGATAAAGAACAAAAGAAGTGCGAGTATTGCCTTGATACCAAAGATAGCCGCCTTGATCGGCAGGCTGTCAAGCATTTCCTTGAACTGCTTTCCATAGGTGTTCCCTATCTGTTCCACAGCGGCTGCCACATCGGCCGCCGCTGTCTCCTCTGTCCGTAATATCATCATGGACTACGCTTCCTCCATCATCGCCTTCTTGATCTTCTCGATCCCGGCGGTCTTTCCGGCGGACCTCTTCGCTTTCTTTTTGGCTGCGGTATTTCCCTTTACCTGCTCCAGGGCCGGGATATACTGGAAAATCTGAATACCAAGAGGAGCTGCCTTGATGGTGATCGAGTTCTCTCTTTCATCGTGCTCCACATTTTTAGACTGTTTTACTCTCGGATTTACAACTCCGGTACCCCCGTATTTTAAGGCGTCGCTGTTCAGGATCTCCTTGTATTTCCCCGGGAATGGAACTCCCACCTGGTAGGCCTCATGGACCACCGGGGCAAAATTGCAGACTACCAGAAGCATATCCTCCGCTTTTCTTCCCTTTCTCAGGAACACCGCCATATTCTCTTTGGAATTGGTGCAGTCAATCCATTCAAACCCATCCGGATCGTCATCCAGCGCATATACCGCGGGATGCTCCAGATAGAGCTTATTCAGATCCTTTACATACGTCTGAAGCTTTTTGTGGATCTCATAGTTCAGCAGATACCACTGGAGCCCTTCGCTCTCATTCCACTCATCCATCTGCCCGAATTCCTGCCCCATGAACAGAAGCTTCTTCCCCGGGTGCATCATCATGAATCCATAAGCCGCCCGTACATTGGCAAACTTTGACTCAATGGCCTCTCCCGGCATCTTCCCCACCATGGAGCCCTTTCCGTGAACCACCTCGTCATGGGACAGCACCAGGATAAACCGCTCGCTGTAGGCATAGATCAGGCTGAACGTCATCTCTCCGTAATGATAAGTCCTGTAAATGGGATCGCACTGCATATAGCCAAGGAAGTCATTCATCCATCCCATATTCCATTTATAGTCGAAGCCCACCGCTCCGTCCTCCACATCGCCGGTGATCCTGGGCCACGCGGTGGACTCCTCCGCGATCAGTACTGTGGGAACCTGCTTTTTTTTGAAGATGGAATTCAGGTGCTTGAGCATCTCCAGGGCCTCAAGATTTTCATTTCCGCCGTAAATATTGGGAATCCATTCCCCATCGTTTTTTCCGTAATCCAGATACAGCATGGATGCCACCGCGTCCATCCGGATCCCGTCTGCGTGGTACTCCCTCGCCCAATAAAGGGCGTTGGCGATCAGAAAATTGGACACCTGAGGCCGCCCGTAATTGAAGATCAGAGTCCCCCAATGGGGATGTGCTCCTTTTCTCGGATCCTTGTGTTCGTAAAGGCCAGTCCCATCAAAATCCGCAAGGCCGAAGGTATCTCTGGGAAAATGCGCCGGCACCCAGTCCAGGATCACGCCGATCCCCGCCTGGTGCATCGTATCGATAAAGAACCGGAAATCATCCGGCGTCCCATAGCGGCTGGTAGGGGCGTAATAGCCTGTCACCTGATATCCCCAGGATTCATCCAGCGGATGCTCCATCACCGGCATCAGCTCTACATGGGTATATCCCATCTCTTTTGCATAAGCGGCCAGCTCCGGAGCAATTTCCCTGTAATTATAGAAAGGATTTGAATGATCGTCCTCCGAATCCTCCCGTTTCTTCCATGAGCCCAGATGTACCTCATAGATATTCATCGGACCGGCGGTCAATGTTCCCTGTTTTGCCGCCTTTTTCCGGTCGGCCATCCAGTCTCCGTCGCCCCATTCGTACTTTCCCAGATCATATACGATGGAAGCGGTAGCGGGCCTGAGTTCCGCGTAATTGGCATAAGGGTCCGCTTTCAGGCAGGGATTACCTCCCTTGAATTTCACTTCATATTTATATATCTCGCCGGAAGCGACGCCGGGAATGAACAGCTCATAGACTCCGGAGTCCCCCAGCCTCTGCATCTGATGGCGTCTGCCATCCCACAAGTTGAAATCCCCTACGACACTGACCCGCATGGCGGACGGCGCCCACACGGAAAACAGCACGCCTTCCACACCGTCCCGTACCATGGGATGCGCTCCCATTTTCTCATAGATCTCATAATGGATCCCTGACGCAAACCGTTTCAGATCGGCTTCCGTATAAACGGACGGGAAGCGGTATGGATCCTCCAGCACCTGTGACGTACCGTTGTCATAAGTCACTTCAAATATATAAGGAGGGATCTTTCTGCCCGGCACCAGGGCCGCAAAGAATCCAGCCTCATCGGCCTTTTCCATCTTGTAATGCTTTCCGTCTTTTTTCATGACCACTTCCATGGAAACCGCCGTCGGTATGAAAGCCTGGATCAAAATTCCGTCGTCAGTCAGATGCGGACCGAGAACGCCCTCCGGTTCCTGACATTCTGAATACACGACTGCTTCTATCTCCGGCCAGTCCATTAACCTGTATAATAACTCATCCATTGTCATCCCTCCTGGCATACGTTCAAATCAAAAGAAATACTCCGAATTATCCTCTGTCCCTTCTATTCTATCATCTGCCTTTCCATCGCACAAGGGCGGCCGCGGGGATTTTATTCGTAATATTTTTCCATTCTTTGACAGAGACGCAACTCTTTTTCACGGTTTTTCGGTACACAATATGCTATAATAAATATCATAATCAATCATAAGGAAAGGAAACTACTGCTATGGGCTCATACCTTGATTTATTTTTTACCTTTGCCAAAATCGGCGTGCTCACCTTTGGAGGCGGCTACGCCATGCTTCCCATGCTGCAGCGGGAGGTGGCAGAACAAAAGAAATGGGCCACCGAGGAAGAGCTGATGGATTACTATGCCATCGGCCAATGCACTCCCGGCGCCATTGCCGTCAACGTTTCCACCTTCGTCGGCCGGAAGCTGAAAGGCTATCTGGGCGGCATCGCTGCGACTCTCGGCATTCTCACACCTTCTATTATCATCATTACCGTCATTGCCGCATTTATTACCAATTTTGCGGAGCTTTCTATTGTAAAAAACGCGTTTGCCGGCATTCGGGTCTGCGTATGCGTGCTCATTTTCAATGCTGTGTGCCGCCTGTTCCGAAAGTCTGTGGTGGACTTGCCTACTCTGCTTATTTTCCTGACCGTCTGTCTGGCCAGTCTCTTCACCAGCCTATCTCCCGTGATCTTCGTGCTGTTTGCCCTGGTCAGCGGAATCCTCATTAAAAAGCTGGGAGGTACGTCAAAATGAGTGTGTTATTTGAACTTTTCTGGCGTTTTTTTCAGACCGGGCTCTTCGCCGTCGGCGGCGGCCTGGCCACGCTTCCTTTTCTGAATGAGATTTCCGAGGCCACCGGCTGGTATACAAAACCCCAGCTGGCCGACATGATCGCCATTTCAGAATCCACTCCCGGCCCCATAGGCGTCAACATGTCCACTTATGTGGGATACCACGCCGCCGGCATCCCCGGAGCTCTTTTGGCAACCTTTTCTCTGGCCCTGCCGTCCGTGATCATCATCTTTCTCGTTTATGGCTTCCTGGAACGATTTAAAGGAAATCAGACGGTGGACGCCGCTTTTTACGGGCTTCGCGCCGCATCGGTGGGCCTCATAGCCGCCGCCGGCATCGGCGTCGTAAACCTGACGCTTCTTTCGCCGGCCGCCTGGAAAGCCTCCGGCGCGCTCACGGACCTCTTCAATTGGAAAGGACTTCTTTTGGCCGCCGTCCTTCTTCTCTGCACAAGGAAGTTCAAATGGCATCCGATCGTATTCCTGGCCGCCTCGGCGGTGATCGGAATCGTATTCCACTTTGGGGGAGTATAATACAAAACACTTTTTGAAATTTAATCAGTCAGTTTCGATTAAGTTCTAGTTCAATACCGGCAGAAGTTCCGGACCGTCACGATTTCGGTTCGCTGGCCCGGACTCTTTCTGCCGGTATTCTGTCTGCCGCACCATTCCGAATGACCTACTACTAAAAACAAATTCAGCTGTTAAAAAAACACAGCCGCCGGAATCTCCCATCCCGGCGGCTGTGCCACTATACCGCATTTTATTTTATCATGTTTTTTTCACAAATTCTGCGCTGCATTTGGGGCAGGTGATGCTGATCTTCCCTTTCCCCTTCGGAACCCTCACGGTCTGCTTGCAGGAAGGACATTTGAAGTAACAGTGGCTCTTGTCCTGGCTCCTGCTCTTCATCCTGGCGAAGCTCCTGCGGATACCGGCCGTCGCCTTCAGATACTTGGTGTTCTCCGCGCTTCTCTTATATATATTCTTGGACAGCATACGGAAATACATGAGGATCAGTCCGGCCAGCGCGAGCCAGTAAAACACCGTAAGTCTGGTAAATAAGGATATCACCATAAAAACAATGGTGAACACCATCACACACTTATTCAGCTGGTCGCTGCCATACCTGCCATACATCCATCTGGATACCTTGTCACGAAATCCGCCCATCTCTTTTCTCTCCAATCTGTAATCTCTGCGCCGTCTTATTTTATTCTCCCGACGCCTCTGTTATTCATCATATTCTCTTTCCTTATTCCAGTCAATGAAACCTCTGAAAACATTTCTGAATTTTTTATGAACTGAGGAACGGCAGAAGCGGGCGGGTTGAATTTTCAGTCCGCCCATAGTATAATCGCCATAGAAAGCTGAGATACACATTTACATTGGAAAGGAATTACCGGTTATGGAACAATTATACGTCCTGGGCACAGGCAACGCCCAGGCTACCAGATGCTATAATACCTGCTTCGCCGTCCGGGATGATGAGGAATATTTCCTTGTGGACGCCGGAGGAGGAAACGGGATTTTGACGGTCCTCGAAGACATGGAGGTCCCTCTGGATCATATCCACCATATCTTTGTCACCCATGAGCACAACGACCATATACTCGGCATGGTATGGATGATCCGCATGATCGCCACCTCCATCCTGAAGGGAAAGTATGAGGGAAACCTGTATATTTACTGCCATGACGGCCTTGTGGATACGATCAAGACCTTATGCTCTCTGACCATTCAGAAAAAATTCTGTGACTGCATCGGCAGCCGGATCCTTCTGGTGCCGGTACAGAACGGCGACCAGAAACACATTCTGGATTATGACGTGACCTTTTTCGACATCCTGTCCACAAAAGCCAGACAATTTGGATTCACCACGACACTAAAGAGCGGAAGAAGGCTCACATGCGCGGGGGACGAGCCCTATAACCCGGGCTGCGAAGCTTATGTGGCCGGAAGCGACTGGCTCCTCCACGAAGCCTTTTGTCTGTACGGAGACCGGGAACGGTTCAAACCCTATGAAAAACATCACAGCACCGTAAAGGAAGCCTGTGAGCTGGCTGAAAGCCTGCATATCCCCAATCTGGTTTTGTGGCATACCGAGGACAAGGACATTAAAAACCGGAAGAGAAACTACACGGCAGAGGGAAATGAATATTATTCCGGCAGGCTTTTTGTGCCGGATGACCGGGAGATCCTGGATCTATGACAATCCTTCTTCTACTCCTGATCCTGGTCCTCGTATGCGTCGTCCTGTCCTTACTGTATCTGTACCTGATCATGCCCGCCCTCGGCCATAAGGGCGACATCGCTTCCCTGATGGGCTACTATTATGCCCACAGAGGCCTCCATGATATGAGTACCATGCCGGGCAAAAAGCCCGGCATTCAAAAGGAAAAGACGTTCAAGAGCCGGAAAAAGCGGAAAGCGGCCGCGGTTTCCTCTGACAAGCAGGTACCCTTATCCGAAGCCAGGCCGGAAAATTCCATGGCTGCGTTTCGTGCGGCAGTGGAAGCCGGATACGGCATTGAACTGGATGTGCAGCTCACAAAAGACAACATCCCTGTCGTATTCCACGACTATTCTCTGGAAAGAGTATGCCATGTCCCCGGTGAAATAAAAGATTTTACCTATGAAGAGCTTCAGGAATTTACGCTGAACGGCACTACGGAAAGAATTCCCCGTTTCGAAGATGTCCTGAATATGGTAAACGGAAGGATCCCGCTGCTGATCGAATACAAGGTGGAGCGGCTCGATACCTCTGTCTGCACCATCTGCGACGAGCTGCTGGGCTCTTATCCCGGACTGTATTTTATCGAGTCCTTCAATCCGCTGGTACTCCGCTGGTACAAAAAGAACCGGCCCCAGATAGTCCGCGGCCAGCTCTCTGCAAAGTTCAAGAACGACAACCCGTTCATGCATTATTTTTTCCTTTCTCCTCTTCACCATCTTCTGTTTAACTTTTTGACCAAGCCGGATTTCATCGCTTACGACTGTACCTGCGCGGACGCGGTATCCCGGCGTATCTGCAGGAATCTGTATAAAAATCTGGCTGTGGCGTGGACCATACGTTCCAAGGAGGATATGGAACAGTTTAAAGCACAGTTTGATCTGTTCATATTTGAAGGCTTCCGCCCCTGAGCGGCCGGAAGCTGCCGTATACGGATTTTACGTAATCCGCATTCACCTCCCGCAGGCTTTTTGTGAGTCTTGTGGCACAGGACAGGTCCTGATCCCCGGAATCCGGATTCACAAACCCGATGCTGGGCATTCCCGCATTCCTAGCCGCGCATACTCCATGACAGGAATCCTCTACCACCAGACATTCCTCCGGCCTTGTCCCCAGCGCCGCGGCCGCTTTTAAGAACACATCCGGCGCGGGCTTCGGATTCGGCACGCCTTCTCCGCTTATCAGCTGATCGAAATACTCCTGGATTCCCAATGCCTCTGTGGCAAGCAGAATGTTCTCATGGGGAGAAGAGGAGGCGACTGCCATGGAATACCCGGCATTTTTAAGGGATCTGAGCATTTCCGTGACACCGTCCACGGACGGATAGCCGTCTCGTTCATATAAAAATGCTTTATATCCTTTCATAATTTCATTAAAAGCCTTCGCGTCTATGGGCAGGTTAAATTTCTCTATCAGCCCTTCTATGATCACGATGTTCGTCGTGCCGATGTATTTCTTGTATTCGTCATAAGTCAGTGATTTCCCCCACTTTTCCAGGGCCATCAGATACGCCCGGTAATGAACAGGCTCACTGTTCACCAAGACGCCGTCCATATCGAATATGATACTCTTAAGCATTTTTGTCTCCTCTTCTTTCCATCCGGCATTTCTGTCCAGCCGTTCCGTTTTATCCATAAGTCTCTGTCATTATAGAAAATATTTCCCCAAATATCAAGAAGCCGTTGCCCTCTTTTTCCACTTAAGCTATAATTATCGAAAAAGAAGTTTAAGGAGGCAATACCGCCATGTCAGGTTCGACTTACGGAAAGATATTTACATTTACCACCTGGGGGGAATCCCACGGGAAGGCTCTGGGGGCCGTTATAGACGGCTGCCCGGCAGGCATTCCGATCTGTGAAGATGATATCCAGTCTTATCTGGACAGGCGCAAGCCCGGCCAGAGCCGATATACCACCAAGCGCGCTGAAGACGATGCCGTACAGATTCTGTCCGGCGTCTTTGAAGGATATACCACCGGAACGCCCATTTCCATGGCCGTATTCAACAAAGACCAGCGTTCTCTGGATTATTCTGAGATTGCCTCCTATTACCGTCCCGGACATGCGGACTATACCTTTGATAAAAAATATGGGTTCCGGGATTACCGCGGCGGCGGACGCTCTTCCGGAAGGGAAACCATAGGCCGTGTGGCGGCGGGAGCCGTTGCCGTAAAGATCCTGAAAACACTTGGCATAGAAGTTCATGCCTATTCAAAGGAGATCGGAGGCATTTCCTGCGGCGCTTCTCAAATGGATCTGTCCCTTTGCGCTCAAAATCCATTTTATATGCCAGATACAGCGGCGGCAGAAAAGGTACGGGCTTTTGCCGAACAAAAAATGGCGGAAAAGGACTCCATGGGCGGCATCATAGAATGTATTGTCACCCATATGCCGGCAGGTATCGGAGAACCGGTTTTTGAAAAGCTTGACGCAAATCTGTCGAAAGCCCTCTTCTCCATCGGCGCGGTAAAGGGCGTTGAGATCGGAGACGGCTTTGCCGCCGCCAAAGCCGCCGGCTCGGAAAACAATGATTCCTTCCTTCCCCCGGACGAGGCTTCTGCCAATCGCAGCGCGGGGAAGGACCGGTTGGAGAACCTCCGCAAATCCACCAACCACGCCGGCGGCATCCTGGGCGGCATGAGCGACGGTTCCGACATCATCATCAGGGCCGCGGTCAAGCCTACTCCTTCCATTGCCAGGGAACAGCAGACCGTCACGCGGGACGGAAGCCCTGTATCCGTTTCCATTAAAGGACGCCACGATCCTATGATCGTCCCCCGGGCCGTGGTGGTCGTAGAATCCATGGTCGCCGTTACACTGGTGGACATGCTTTTTGCCGGCATGTCTGCCAGAATGGACAAAATCTGCGAGTTTTTCGGACGTGCCGCAGACGCGCCCCGTTTTCTGAACGGAGAGCCGATATGAAGGACATTGAGATCTGCGGCGCAAGCCACGGTAATCTCAAGCATATCTCAGTGAGCATCCCCCGGAATAAGCTGGTCGTCCTCACCGGTCTGTCCGGATCCGGCAAGACGACGCTGGCGGTGGATGTCCTCTATCAGGAATGCCAGAGACAATATTTAGAGGCTATTTCTTATCAGGGCATCAACAAGCCGGATGTGGAGGCCGTGAAAAACGCCTCCCCGGCCATCGTGATAGGACAGGAAGAAAAGAATATCAATCCCCGCTCCTCCCTCGGTACATCCACCGACATCTATACGGATCTAAGAATGCTCTTTGAAAAGCTTGGAGTCCGCACCTGCCCCGGCTGCGGAAAGCTTGTGGACGCTTCCGTCTGCAGGGAGGAATTTAAAAAAATGGAGGACGATTTCATCGTATATATGTACTGCAGCCATTGCGGCCATAAGATGGAAAAGCTCACTCGCTCTCACTTTTCTTTCAACACCAGGAAGGGAGCCTGCGCTGTCTGTTCCGGTCTGGGAAAGGTTTGGAAGCCAGATCTCCGTAAGATCCTGAATCCTGAGCTCTCCCTGGAAAGCGGCGCGGTCACACTCTGGAAATACCGATACAAGGACTATCAGCTGGAGCTGTTAAAAAAAGTGTTCACTCAACTGGGGATCTCTCTCGATCTTCAAAAACCACTTCGCCTGTTCCAGGAAAAAGAAATGGCCGTTCTTTTGTACGGAACGGAAAGCCCCGAATTTAAGACCGCCTTCGGAGATATTAAAACTGATAGATTCGAAGGAATTCTTCCCAGCCTGTGGCGGAAGCTGGAAGAAAAATCCGGACAGGGCAATTCTCCGGAGGAATTTTTCTCCTACGAAACATGTCCTGCCTGCCGTGGAGAGCGGCTGAAGGAAGACAGCAGGAATGTGACGGTGAACGGCGTCCGGCTCCCGCAGCTGTCCGAAATGCCTCTGGACGAACTTTCTGCCTGGCTCCGCGGCCTAGAAAATAAACTGGACATCCACCAGAAAGGCGCCGCTGTCCAATATTTAACAGATCTGAAATCCAAGGTTGACCGTCTGATCCGCGTGGGCTTAGGCTATCTGCATCTGGACCGCCAGACCATGACTCTCTCCGGCGGAGAAAAACGCAGGGTGAAGCTGTCCGCCGCCCTGGATTCCGATCTGACCGGCATCCTCTATATTCTGGATGAACCTACCGTGGGGCTTCATCCCAAAGATACCGAGGGAGTCATCCGGACCTTAAAAGAGCTTCGAGATAAGGAAAATACCATTCTCGTCATCGAACATGACGAGGACGTGATACGGGCCGCCGATCATATCATTGATATGGGCCCAGGTTCCGGCCGTCACGGCGGCAGTATTCTGGCTGCCGGCGACTATCAGTCTCTCCTTCGCTCTCCCGCCTCCATAACTGGGAATTATTTCCGTACCTCTCATGAGGTCCGAAGAACTCCCCGTCCCGGAAACGGCCGTCTGGAGATCCGGCACGCAGACTCTCACAATGTCGTGGACATCGATGTCTGTTTCCTAACAGGCTGTCTCACCATAGTGACCGGCGTATCCGGAGCCGGAAAAAGCAGTCTTATATTCGGAGCCCTTGCGGAGCATTTCACCAGTAGTGACGCCGTTTCGAACCAAGTGATCGGAAGCGATTCCTTTGATCGGCTCATCACAGTCAGACAGTCCTCTCTCACCACGATGAAGCGCTCAAACATCGCTACCTATACCGGCGCGTATGACGAGCTCCGTACTCTCTTCGGCAGACTCCCCGAATCCATAGAAAAGGGCTTCGGGCCGAAGGACTTTTCCTTTAACACCGGAAGCGGACGCTGTGAAACCTGCGGCGGACTCGGATATGTGGTGAGCAATATGCTGTTCTTCCAGGATGTGGAGGTCATATGCCCCGCCTGCGGCGGCAGCCGGTTCATTCCGGAGCTCCTGGCCGTCAAATACCTCGGGCATTCCATCAATGACATCCTCCGCATGTCTGTGAATGAAGCGGCAGAAGTTTTTTCCGGAACCGCAAAGCTGGCCCGGATCCTTTCCACGCTGAAAGACATCGGCCTTGGGTATCTGGAGCTTGGACAGCCCCTTACAACCTTATCCGGCGGCGAAAAACAGCGTTTAAAGCTGGCCGTGGAGCTGTTCCGAAACCGCGGTAAGAAAAACCTGTATTTGATCGATGAGCCTACCGTGGGCCTCCATCCCCTGGACGTAGAAAATTTGATGGCTCTGTTTGACAAAATGGTAGAACAAGGGAATACCGTCATCGTAATTGAGCACAATCTCCAGGTCATCCGGCGAGCCGACTGGATCATCGATATGGGACCTGGAGGAGGCAATGCCGGAGGTAAAATAGTCGCCTGCGGAACGCCCTCCATGATCAAAAGTAATCCCCTGTCCGCCACAGGCAGATACCTATGAGCAGACCGGATACAGTAATTTAACGAAAATAAGGAGGATTTCCATGAAAAACATTCTTTGCTTCGGAGATTCCAACACCTGGGGGTACGTGCCTCTTTTAAGACGGCGCTATACGGAAAAGGAGCGGTGGCCCATGCTTATGGCAGAGGCCCTGGGAAGCGGCTATCATGTCATTGAAGAGGGACTGAACGGCCGCACGACTGCCTTTACCGATTATCTGGAGCCCTACCGCAATGCCCTGGACTATGCGGCTCCCTGCATGATCAGCCATGCTCCCCTGGACTTTGTCATCGTCATGCTTGGCTCCAACGATACCAAGATCCGATATCATGTATCGGCCCAGGAGATCACCGACGGCATGGAGAATCTGATCAAAAAGCTTCGGTTCTACTATCCGGCGGACAAATATCCGCTTCTTCCGCAGATATTATTAGCCGCTCCCGGCCCCATCATCCCTCCGGAGGCTGAGACCTCCTTTGACAACTCCTCCACGGAAAAAGTCCGTTTGCTGCCGAAAACTTATGAAACATTGGCAAAAAAGCTGGACTGCCTCTTCTTTAACACCCAGACGGTACTGACGGAAAAGGATCTGGGCGGAGACGGACTTCATCTCACAAAAGAAGGCCATGGCAAACTCGCCGCAGCCTTCACAAACATTGTCTCAGAATATTTCCGGGACCGTTAAAAACCTTATTCAATCAGCCTTTACGCCATACTTCTCGTACAGTTCCTTTACCCCTTCGATGGAACGGAGGCCACTGATGGAATCACTGGCCGAGAGGTTGGCCGCGGCAGACGCCGCGCCGATACGAAGGGCCTCCTGCATGGGCAGCTTTTTATAAATAGAATACAGGATTCCGGCGCAGAAAGCGTCTCCCGCGCCCACCGCTCCCACTATGTACCCTTTCGGCAGGCGGAGGGAGGGCACCTCACAATAGTTCCCGGCGGCATCCAGAGCACATCCCATCTCCGGCGCGTGCACTACGGCACATTTTCTGACTCCGAGCGCCATCAGCTTTCTGCAGATTTCCGGCAGCGCCTCACGTTTCAGGCCGCCGTCCTCGCCTCTTGCCTCAATCCCGGCTATCATCCCGCCTTCTGTCTCATTTACGATGAGATAGTCCGTATAGGTCAGAGACGGGATCACTAATCGCTGCATCAGCCCTTCATCTTTGGTGCTCGCCACATCCATGGCCGTCTCAATGCCGCGCGCCTTTACGTCATGGAAGAACCGCGCCATGACTGTGCCATATTCTTCATCGGGAAGGTCCATACTGTCCAGAAGCGCGCCGTATCCCGTCAGCAAAAGCTCACAGTCCAGCTTATCCAGATTCACATGCTCCGGAGAAAACAGGCGGCAGGCTCCTCTGTCATGGAAAAAGGTCCTTTCCCCCGTACTTTCTATGGTCATCACATCGGAGAAAGAAGTGACCGCCTTATCCGTAGCCAAAATCCCCTCTGTATCAATTCCGTACTCTGTCAGCCTCTGTTTTATGAAAGTCCCGTTGTCATCCTTGCCCACCAGGCTGATGCTCTTGATGGGAATGGATGAGTCCAGTGCTTTGATCCCGCATGCCGTATTCGCCGCACATCCTCCGATTCCCCTGGCAACCGAGCTTATATCCGCCAGCATCCCTTTCTTGGGATAATAATCGATCATTTTGATATTGTCTACCACCAACGTCCCCGCAATTGCTATTCCTACCATATCGGTTCTTCTCCTCCTATCTTATCGCCTGATTCTTCCTCCGTGCTCCGTCAGAAAAATCCTCTCTTTGAATATTATAATCCAAATTCTCTCCACATGAAATACTTTGGACAAAACTTTCAAATCAATCATTATTAATCACATTTTATGGTATAATGTGATCGAATTCAATCATCCATTGCACAAACTAAGGAGGCGGTCTTATGGAATCCCATACCAGAAGCCAGGAAATCTTAAAATTACTAAAGGAAAAAACCTATTGCTCCGTAGAAGAGCTCTCTCATATCCTCTATGCCAGTGAAGCCACCATACGCCGCGACTTAAAAAAGCTTCAGACAGACGGCCTCATCCATCGCACAAGAGGAGGCGCCTATCCGCTTCAGGACAGCCAGCTGGAATGGCCGGTCCACTATAAGATCCGTGACAACTCGGATAAAAAAGAAAGGATCGCAGATCTGGCCTTAAAGCTGGTGTCCCCCGGCCAGACCCTTTTTCTGGACTCCAGCAGCACCAGCATCGCCCTGGCCAGGCGCCTGACAGAGATACGCGGCGTCACAGTCCTGACTAACGGGCTGATAACCGCCTGTCTGCTCGCTCCCGCACCCGGAATCACCGTCTATACCACCTGTGGGAAAGTACAGCCGCAGCTACTGTCCCTGTCCGGTCCCGACGCGGCGGACTTCATCTCCAGGCATCACGCGGATCTGGCTTTTGTTTCCTGCCGCGGCCTGTCTTCTTCTTCCGGAATCACCGACTATGATGAAGACAACGCCCTGGTCAAACGGGCCTATAAAAACCATGCGGACAAGACGGTCCTTCTGGCCGACGACAGTAAATTCAGCAGACATTTTTTCCACCGGACCTTTGAATTTTCCGAGATTTCCTCCATTATCACCAACAGCCCGCCGCCTCCGGACATCGCCGGAATCTGCAGCAGGCTGAATGTGAATGTCATCTTCTGATGAGGTCAGATATTTTCATCCTTGAGGACATCTACAATATTTGCTTTTTTGATTTTTCTTGAAGAATACCACATGGTGAGTCCCACCACCGCCATTACGCACACTACCGCGATTGCCACCTGGCCCCAAATGATGTAGAATCCCGTGGCTATGGCGCTGGCTATGCTCAAATAGATGCCGTACATCAGGATCAGTCCTATCGGCAATCCGTAAAGCAGCGCCTTCAGACCGTAAAATACACTTTCATAGGCGACCATCCGGCCAAACCGCGCCGGATCCATGCCGACCGATTTGAGCATCGCGTATTCTCTCCTCCGAAGAGCCATACTGGTGGATATGGTATTAAATATGCTAGTGACACAGATAAGAGCGGTCAGGATGATAAATCCATATACAAACACGTTGACCAAAAGAAGCATGTCATTGATCGCTTTCTGCTCCTCCACAAGGCTGTAGACATATATATTCTTGCCTTCGTCCTCCATATTTTTGAGCTCTGCCCTCAGCGCGTCATGATCATCTGTTCTCAAGTATACCTGGGATGCGTTCGTCCAGTCTGCTCCATACAGTTCGTTTCCAACTCTTACGGCATTTTCCACAGTTGTATACATACACATACTATTGAAATCAGTATCATAATATCCTCCTAACGGCAGCTGATCTGTGATCCCGGCCACAGTGAATCCCAAACGTTCCAGAGATTCCTTATAGTTTCCCGCTCCGTCGCCTCCTTCTGTCTTGAAAAAGGAACCGGAGACGGAATCCCCTGTCTTTAAGTTCCAGCTTTCTTTCCAGGATGATCTGCCATTTGTCACATCGCCCCTTTTGTTTATCAGGATCACACCGTTCCCCGCGGTGCCGAAGAGCAGCTCTTCATCCGCTCCTGTCCGGGCGGCAAATTCCTTGAGGCTGGCATCATCCATTCCTATAAGACGGATGCCTATCACATAAGGCCCCACATCTTCTCCGGCGACTTCCAGGCTTCCGCCCTCCTCCAGCTTCTCTCTTATGTCCTCCTTGAGAACGTTTCCGTCGTCCAGATAATAACTAAAAGAAATGTTTGCTGCCGATGCGAACTCCGTGATATTTCCCATACTGCGTATCTGCTCTATCATCTCGTCATTGCCGTTCTCCTGATCTTCCTCCTCGTCCGGGTAAAGAGTCACGGAAATATCCGGCGTATTTGATGAGTCCACACCCAGCTGCATCCGATAGGCTCCCTTCAAATATGCCGTAAAGGATGCTACGCTCAGATACAGGGCAATGCTGAATACCAGAGAAAGGACCGTAGCGCGGTAACGCTTTTTATTTCTTTTCAGATTTTTGAGGGCAAGCTCTCCCTCAAATCCAAACAGCGCTCTGGTAAGCTTCGAAGTCTTCACCTGTTTCGCACTCAGCTTCACGTCTTTATTCTGGCGGATGGCCTCCACAGGAGTGATCCTGGACGCGCGCCGGGCCGGAATCCAAGCAGATACCAGGATCGTCGCCGCCGCCAGGATCACCGCGCCCAGAATCCCCGGCCAGGAGACGATCACCTGCATGGTCACTCCTTCCATGCCATACATCCCGTTCACCAGCCCCTGAATACACTGTGTTGTCACAAAGACGCCGGCAAAGCCCAAAAGAAGCCCCAGGGGAATCCCTATGGTTCCCAAAATAGCCGCCTCGGTAAATACCGAATTCCGCTTCTGTTTTTTGGTCGCCCCCACACTGGCCAGCATACCAAGATACCTGCTTCTTTCCGAAATGGATATCGAAAAGGAGCTGTAAATGACTGCGACAGAACCGGCGGCCACGATCAGCATCATGACCCATTTTACTCTGGTCAGCATACTCACGATCGTATTGTTGCCGGAAAGCAGGTAATAGGAAAGAAGAGATGTATTATACCCACACTCCACGTCCAAAGACGCCGCCAGCCCGTCGGCCCAGCTATAAAGGCTTTTGTTCAGGCTTTTCACTTTGACGGACACATCCAGCTTTTCTGTCCCGTCAAGCGCTGATACGTCCAGATATGTGATGGCTGTATAAGACGCCTGATTATAACTTTCAAAGTGGGGACGCTCGATGATTCCCACCACCTTATAAGACGCGGTATGTGTATCCTCCAGTGATTCATCCGGCTCCAGTCCATAGTAGGCCGGCGCTTCCCGGTCCCCATCCTGGTCGTGGATGACTCTGGTCCCCATCTCCAGCTGAATGGTGTCCCCTACCTTCCATTCAACGCCGCCATTGCTTTTAAGGTGTTCCGGCAGTACGATCTCGTCCGCCGATTCCGGATATCTCCCTTCCATAAGCGTAGTCGGGAACTCTTCCATCGCCGTAGGATCAAATCCCTGCACCAAAAGATACGGTTTGTATTCGTTCTCTCCGTCCGGCAGAGACGCTGTTCCCACCGTAGTGACAACGGAAGCCTTATCGACATGCCCATCTTCTTCTATGGCGGGAAGCTTCTCCTTATCCACGTCATAGAACTGTACATGCCACTCTCCGTCCTGGACAATCTCACTCTGCCGCATCATATCCAGAAAAGATTCCGCAAACGCTGAAATGGCGGTGATCAACGCCACCGACAGCATAATACCCAGAATCGTCACCGCCGTCCTTTTCCGGTTCTGCCGCAGATGCTTTACGGTCACTTTGCTTACAATGTTCATACCCTCACCCCCTGACGCCAGCTGGCCTCCCTGGCCTGGCTCTGTCTGCCGGTCTGCCACTGATCTCCGGAAATCCGTCCGTCCTCAATGGATATCACCCGGTCTGCCTGAAGCGCTATCCGCTCATCGTGAGTGATGATGATAAGTGTCTGGTGATACTGGCGGTTGGACTCTTTCAAAAGCTCCACGATCTCAGCGCTGTTTTTGGAATCCAGGTTCCCGGTGGGTTCATCTGCCAGCACCAGAGCCGGATGGTTGATGAGGGCCCTTCCAATGGATACTCTCTGCTGCTGTCCGCCGGACAGCTGGTTAGGCAGATGGTTCATCCTTTCCTTCAGTCCCAGCACCCGGGTCAGCTCGTTCAGATACTTCTCATCCGGCTTCTGCCCGTCTAAAAGGAGCGGAAGAGTCAAATTCTCTCTGACATTCAGGACCGGCAGCAGATTGTAGAACTGATAGATCAGCCCTATCTGCCTTCTCCTGAAAATAGCCATTTTCGTCTCATTCAGATCATATATCGGAGTGCCGTCAATGATGACTTGACCGGAGGACGGCCGGTCCACCCCTCCCAGGATATGAAGAAGCGTGGACTTTCCGGAGCCGGACGGCCCGATGATGGCCACGAATTCACCTTTGTCCACTGAAAATGACACATTCCTCAGAGCATCCACCCTGGTATCTCCCAAACCGTATGTCTTGCATAAATTCTCAACCCGTAATACTTCCATAATGTCTCCTCCATTTATCCACACTCTATTTTGCTTTTCTTTTTCTTTCTGTTTATTATCATACCCCTTTTACATGACAATCCGGTGACAATTTCCGTGACAGTTTTGTCACTTTCCCATTATTTTTCAGACACCCACTTTATCGAATGTATGCCGATTCATAAAACCAATCCCAAACATAACACATGCGGCTATGTAAAAAGGAACATATATGTCATTTCCTATTTTTTCAAAAATCATCCCATAAAAAAACTGTCCTGCGGGATTCGCGCACATACAAATGCAAAGAACACATGCTGTCACTTTTCCGATTTGTTCACTGGGCGTCAGCAGCTGCAGATAGGACATGATCTGAACCGTAATAAGAGCCTCCAGTACCATCAGAAGCCCGCAGCAGGTGACCAAGGCCAGATATGCGAACATCGGAGCTTTCAAAAGCTGTAATGCAATCCCTCCGGTAAATACAGATAACGCGCAGCCGGCGATAAGAGGAGACACCGAGGACGGCTTCCATTTCCTTGATAATACTCCGGCAAGTATACCTCCCAGTACATTGCCGGCAGCAAGAGTCCCTTCCGCATATCCATAAAGACGGTTGGCCATATCCAGAGGAAAACTCAGATGCTGCGTTATGATGATCGGAAGCCCTACCAGGATTAAAGAGGTCAAAAACAAATTCACAGAAGCAAAAACAAACGACATTTTCCATAAAACCGTCTCTTCATGGAACATGGTCCGGAAGCTTCCCTTTAAATCCTGAAAACCAGCCGCAAATATACTGCCCTCTCTCTGTTTTTTGTCATAAGGAATGTGAATAAAGATCTCCATGACCGCGGATGCGAAAAAACAGACGGCGCTTACGTACAGAATCGGAGACAGCCCCGATATGGAAAATAAGATACCTCCCATGACTGGGCCTGCCATACTCGACAGAGAGCTGATCACATCAATAACGGAATTCGCCTGCATCAAATGCTCCGCCTCTACCAAAACCGGCACACTTGCCTTTACGGCAGGCTGATACGCCCCCTGTATGCCATACAAGATCATCATGACGACCGCCGCTAATGGTACAATATCAGTCACTCCCTTCAGGACACAAAATAAAAGTATCAATATACCTGTAAAAAAATCCAATATCACCATAATATTTCTTTTATTAAACCGGTCGGCTATAATGCCGCCGACTGGATACAAAAGGAGCATGGGCAAAAAAGCCGCCGCTTGTATCGTTCCAAATATGGCTGCCGATCCAGTCAGATT
The DNA here is from genome assembly GCA_902363445.1 of Lachnospiraceae bacterium. GTDB lineage: Bacteria > Bacillota > Clostridia > Lachnospirales > Lachnospiraceae > Lientehia. The sequence continues at coordinate 122,393 of CABJAB010000005.1, read as the reverse complement.
CAGGAGGTAAAGAGGAAGAGCATATCTCAGGATCTGGTTTCCGAACAGGGATATTATCTGTCCGGCTGCCACTAAAATAAAATTTTTAGAAAATGTAAATTTCACAGTTTTGTTCATAAATTCTCCTTTCAAGAACACATCTAAACACATATTGTTTCCATGGAAGCATATTTACTATAGGTCATCTTTGCTTCCTTGTCAACAATAATTTAAGTGTCTTTTTTACAGGAGAGTTCTGCGAACTATTTTATAAAATAAAAGACAGCCGGCTTGAATCCTATCGGCTGTCTTTTGCTCCATATTTGAATTGATTTTTAAAATTTTATTCTGCTCTTTACATTCAGCTTTTTTATTTCTTCATCCAAATGCCCGCTGTAAGCTTCGGCAAAATGGAGTATCTTCTCATAATCTTCTTCTTTTATCTGCTCAAATATGGGGTTGTCACGATTTTGGAATTCCTGATGCAGCTTTTCGTGAACCTCGTAAACAGCTTCTCCCCGCTCTGTGAGCCTAAAATAAAGTTCCTTTTTATTCTCTTGTCTGTGATAGCTTTCAATCACCTCTTTTTCCATGAGCTTTTTAGTCAGCTTTGTGATTGCCCCGGTCGTCATATGGAAATACCTTGCAAGCCTTGTCACATTGGAATCCGAATTTTTCCCGATATACTCAATACAGTGCACTTCTGAAGGCTTATAATCTTTAAGCAGTTCTTTCATCTTAAATTCATTAAGCCACATCATCTTGCTAAGTAAATGCCAAAAAGCTTCTATAACCTGCTCCCCTTTGTTCACAGCCTATTCCTCCTGCCCACTGGTTCTTGTCAATACTATATCATGTTTTTCTTCTTTGTCAACAATACCCTGACGCTCCGCCTAAAATAAAACGTAAAAGCGGCCTGCCCGGATATTCTCCCGGACAGGCCGCTTTTTCATCTTCAAATCACTCTTTTGTGAACCGTCTCTTATTTTAAGGTCAGTACATACATAACGATAAAGATTGCAGACAGAATATAGATCAGTACCGGAACTTCTTTCGCTTTTCCGCGGAACAGCTTAATAACAGTGTAGGAAATGAATCCGAATCCAATACCGTCGGAAATGCTGTATGCAAAAGGCATCATGGCGATCGTCAGAAAACAGGGAAGGGCTGTCTCAAAATCAGACCAGTCGATTTTCACCGCTCCCATCATCATATATACACCAACGATTATCAGAGCTGGAGCCGTCGCCGCGCCGGGTACGATGCCCGCAATGGGCGCCAGAAGAATACAGACTAAGAAAAGTACGCCGGTCACCACAGAGGCAAGACCGGTCCTGCCGCCCTCCTGGATACCTGTGGAAGACTCCACATAAGTCGTAACAGTAGAAGTACCGACACATGCGCCGAAGATTGTCGCAACAGCATCCGCGATCAGAGCCTTGTCACCTCCGGGCAGGTTGCCGTCTTTATCCAGCATGCCCGCATTTCCCGCAGTACCCAAAAGGGTCCCTACTGTATCGAAACAGTCTACGATGGCGAAGCTGATGACCGCTGTGATGAGCGGAAGGATGCCCATTGCCATCAGGCCTCCGAAATCGAACTGGAACATAGTCAGGCTGAGATTGCCGATATGGCTCATGGTGATCGTCTCAGGCATCGTGGTGACACCCATAGGAATACCAATGATAGTCGTAATAATAATTCCGATGAAAATCGCCGCTTTTACCTTATGGGCGATCAGGACCGCTGTGATCAGAAGACCGATGATGGCCAGCAGAGCAGAACCCTTTGTGATCACGCCCATATCCGTATAGCTGCCGCCCTCCGGGCCGAAGCATTTTACGATACCGGCATTCAGAAGGCCGACGAAAGTGATGAACAGGCCGATGCCGACAGAAATCGCATTTTTCAGGCAAGGCGGGATAGAAGCGATAATCTTTCCTCTCAGGGGAGAGATCGCAATGATCAGGAACAGGATACCGGAAATCAGAACGATCGTCAGGCCCTGCTGCCAGGTATAGCCCATACCCATACAGATAGTATAAGTAAAGAATGCGTTAAGCCCCATGCCGGGAGCCTGAGCGAAAGGCACATTTGCAACAAACGCCGTCAATAAGGTCCCTACCGCGGCTGAAAGACATGTTGCCACCATAACGGCTGTAAAATCCATACCTGTCGCAGACAAGTAATTGGGATTCACAAAAATAATATACGCCATGGCAAAAAAAGTAGTGATACCGGCAATAACCTCTGTTCTCACGTTGGTATTATGCTTCTTCAGTTTGAATAGCTTTTCCATTTTTTATCCTCCGTTTCTTAGACATAACACACCGGAACAAAGAACGCTTTTTCCTTGTTCCGGCTGTACTGTATTTCAAACTGAAACTATAGTACCATAAATTTTTTATAAACTCAATGAGAAATTTTTATAAAAATGAATTTCATATGATATACTGACAGAATAATATAATCTTGTATTTTCAGGAGGCACAGACATCATGAATCATACCACTACGCCAATCTGCGGGATATCCGGAGTTTACCCCGCATGTAAATCCGGCCGTTCTCTCAGCCAGAAAATATATCTGGAATTAACGCCACCATCCGATTCGGACACAATGGGAGATGCCGACCGCCTGCAAAACGCCCTCGACGCTCTTTCGCTTAAAGATCGCTCCCTTTTTTCAGAACAGGCTCGCCCCTTCTTTTCCCTTCCCTATCCAGTCCTTGTCCGGGATTATCCGTCCTTCCGGCAGAAAGACTGGAAAATCACCGTTACTCTGGTATACACGGGCAGGAATTGGGAGATCACTTCCATTGAAGCGGGCGATACCGCGGGTTCCCATTATGGCCTTGCCGCAGATCTCGGCAGCACTACGGTGGCAATGGCCCTTATGAATCTGAACACGGGAGAGATTCTGGCAGAGGAAAGCTGTTTCAACCGCCAGATTTCATTTGGAGAAGACATCTTAAGCCGCATCTTTTATACCAGATCAAGTCCTGAGCATCGAAAAGAGCTTCAGCAGGCAACCGTGGACAGTCTTGTCTTCCTGATGAAAGAGCTGGAAAAGAAAAGCGGCATTTCCGTATCTGAATGCCCTGTCATGGTCATCGGCGGAAATACCACTATGATTCACTTCCTTCTGGATATTGATGCTTTTCCTATCTTTATGTCGCCCTTCGCTCCTGTCTTCAATCAAACCGGCTTTCTTCCCGGCCGGGAGTTTACTCTTCCTTTTTCCGGGCTGGTATACTGTCTTCCGTCCTCCGCCAACTATCTGGGCGGCGATATCATCAGCGGGCTTCTCGCCGTAGGGATGGCGGAAGATTCCCATATCTCCCTATATATCGATATCGGCACCAACGGAGAGATGGTCATCGGCAGCTCTGAATTTCTCGTAGCCGGCGCGGGCGCCGCCGGTCCGGCCCTGGAGGGCGGAATAAGTCGTTTCGGGATGCGCGCTGATACTGGCGCCATAGATTCCGTCAGGATCGCGGATGGTGCTCTCACTGTCACCGTGATCGGAAACGGACCCGCAAAAGGCATATGCGGATCCGGCATCGTGGACCTGCTGGCCCAGCTTCTCTTAAACGGATGGATGGATCTCCAGGGAAACCTTCTGATGGGAAGCTCTGACCGGATCGTCTTAAAAGACGAAGAAGCGGCCGTGGTATACGCTTGGGGAAAGGATTCCGAAACGGGTGAGGACCTGTACTTTTCTCAAATGGACATTGACAGTTTTCTGGACACAAAGGCTGCGGCCAGCACTATGGTCTCCTGCCTGCTGGAAGAAACCGGCATATCCACAGAAGATATAGAACGTATCTATACGGCCGGTTCCTTCGGCAAATACCTGGACCTGGAATCCGCGATCACCATCGGACTTTATCCAGACCTGCCAAGGGAGCGTTTCTCCTGTGTCGGAAACGGGTCATTAAAAGGCGCCTGCAGTCTTCTCGCAGACAGGCGCCTTGTGAATCAAATCTCTCATATACTGCCGAACATTCATTACATCCAGTTCGGGATGGCAGAAGACTTTGTGACGAAAATGCGGGCCGCCAGATTCTTTCCCCATACAGATTTGGACTGCTATCCCACCGTGAAGCGGGAACTGCAGAAACGTCATATTCTGCCCGCAGAATAAGCCATTACTTTCCAGGTACATCCTCCTGAAATTTATCCACTTTTTTCCATGTGGACCTATCTGTTCCGTTATGGGTGGAATTTGCAATCGTATCATGGAGCGTATCCGCATCCTTTGCCAGGATACTGGCTGACCCTCCTGAGCTTCCGTTCCACTTAGTCGCCTCATACCACTCCTGAGTGACCGGGTCAAACACATACGGAACCGACCAGTTGCTGGCCGTGCCGGAGTCTTTCGTCGCGTACAGCCATGTCCTCTGCTCCATCGGCAGGGAAGAATCGGCTGACTCACTGTAAAACGGCTGAATATAATAAGTTTCTCCGTCCACAGTCAGCGTCGGCCACTGGCCCCCATACTCCTTCAGAAACGCTTCTCTCAAAGCATAATTTTTCTTTTGAGAAGATTGTTCCGCAAACTTCTGGAAATCTCCCCAAAGCCCCAGGCTCGCGGCATTGGGATTGGCGGGAGTACTTCCTCCGTCTCCGGAAATGCTGTCTTTATGCTTGTCGCAGACGATCTGCAGAGTATCCGTATTCTCCAGAGGGTCCCCCGTGCACATCACGGTATAAGTCCCTCCCTCCGGACACTTGATCTCCGAATCATCCACCATCTGCTGCAGATCCCGGACGGTATGCGCCTCATCCATGGCAAGCGCATCCACCAGGTCATATATCAATGCTCTCCTGTTCGACTGGCACGGCACCTTTTTTGCATTGGCGATATGCCTCATTATCCACGGCACAACGGCTGCGGCCAGGACAAGTATGATCACGATCACTACGATCAGCTCCACTAAAGTGAAGCCCTTTTTGGAATTTCTTTTCCTTTGTACGGCAACCAACCCCCTTCAGATCACTCTTCCTCTATCCTATTATATCTGTTCTGCCCCAAAAGTAAAGCAGAGTTTCTCCTCTGAAAAAATAATCGGGATACTGCTTTAAAAAAGCAGTATCCCGCTGAATATACCCTATGCGGCCTAATATCCGGCCTATTCTGTTTATTTCTCATTCTGCCAGTATCATACGGTCATTGGCAAATTCGCCGCCGCTGGCGTCTTCAAATTTCTTCATCAAATCCTCTACGGTGAGCTTCTTCTTTTCCTCTCCCCGCACGTCATAAATGATATGTCCCTCATGCATCATGACCAGCCGGTTTCCCAGGCGGATGGCGTCCTTCATGTTATGGGTCACCATTAACGCCGTCAGCTTCTCCTCCGCAATAATCTCTTCTGTCAGGTTCAGCACCTTTTTGGCCGTCCTCGGATCCAAAGCCGCCGTGTGCTCATCCAAAAGCAGCAGCTTCGGCTTCTGCAGCGTCGCCATCAAAAGAGTCAGCGCCTGCCTCTGCCCTCCGGACAAAAGGCCCACCTTAGATGTCATGCGGTCCTCGAGGCCGAGACCGAGACGTTTAAGCTCTCCGTAAAACACCTCTTTTTCTTCTTTTGTGACGCCCCATTTGAGTCCCCGTCTCCTGCCCCTTCTGTGGGCCAGAGCCAGGTTCTCCACGATCTGCATATTTGCCGCAGTCCCCATCATCGGATCTTGGAATACGCGGCCCAAAAGGGCTGCCCGCTTATATTCCGGCTGTCTGGAGATATTGATGCCGTCCAGAAAGATAGTTCCGCAGTCTATGGGATAGACACCCGCGATCATATTAAGTGTCGTGGATTTTCCTGCTCCGTTTCCTCCGATTATCGTCACAAAATCCTCAGGCTCCAGATGCAGGTTGATATCACGCAGGGCCTGCTTTTCATTTACCGTACCAGGATTGAAGGTCTTGCTCACATGGCTGATTCTTAACATGCTCATTTCCCTCCTTTCCCGGTCTGGCCGTCTGTCATCGGGTCATAGTTCGACGCCTGTCTCCGCTTATCCAGTATAACGGGCACTGTCAGGGCCGCCGCGACCAGTACTGCCGTAAGGAGTTTCAGATCATCCGTGTTAAGGCCCATCTGAAGGACTACCGCTACGATGATCCGGTATATCACAGAACCGACTACTACAGAAACCAGCTTGACGCCAAAGCTGCTCTTTTTTCCAAAGATAACTTCACCGATGATGATGGATGCCAGGCCAATGACAATGGCCCCGGTCCCCTGCTTTACATCCGCGTATCCCTGACTCTGTGTCACCAAGGCGCCGGATAAAGCGACCAGGCCGTTGCTGATGGCCAGCCCCAGCACCTTATGGGTGTTGGTGTTCATGCCAAGAGAACGGACCATATTTTCATTATTTCCGGTCGCCCGGATGGCAGAGCCAATCTCCGTCCCGAAAAACCAGTACAAGAAGGAAATAAGAACTGCCGTAAAGATCAATCCTATTATCAGCGATACCCAGTTCTGGGAAAGCCCGGTCAGCCCGGTCAGCCCCTTGAATATGGTCGGAACTTTTAAAAGGGGCGTATTGGAACGTCCCATAATCCTTAGATTGATGGAATACAGTCCTATCTGTGTCAGAATTCCTGCCAGAATCGCCGGAATCTCACATTTCGTGTGCAGCACGCCGGTTATGAAGCCTGCCGCCATACCTGTTAAAATAGCTGCCAGCACCGCCAGGTATGGATTAACACCGGCCGTGATAAGTGCGGCACAGGTACAGCCCCCCAGAGCAAAGCTGCCGTCCACGGTCAGATCTGCCACATCCAGTATCCGGTATGTCAGATAAACGCCCAGCGCCATGATACCCCAGAGGATCCCCTGGCTTATGGCGCCCTGAATCGCTAATAAAACCCCCATAATCGCCCGTCTCCTTCATCTATCGCCGTTTATTCTGCCAAATCCTTCGCTTTGTCCTTTACGGCATCCAGACTTACGCCCAGCTCTGCCGCAGCTTCCGAATTCACGGCCAGCGTACAGTCATCCGCGCTGATATACCGAATCGGCATGGCGCTCACATCAGAACCGTTTTTAAGGATCTCCACAGCCATCTCGCCGGCCATTTTCCCAAGGGAATAATAATCAAGGCCATATGTAGCAAGACCGCCGTTGGTCACCATACCCTCTTCTCCCACAATGCAGGGCAGTCCGTTGGGATTGGTCACCATGGATACCGTAGCCATGCCCTCCGCCAGCAGGTTGTCGGTGGGAATATAAACTGCGTCTACTTTTCCGATCATGGACTCTGCAACAGACTGGATCATACTGGAATCCGATACGGTGAACTCTTCAAACTCCAGCCCCTTCGCCTCGCATACTGATTTCGCCAGATCCGCCTGTACGATGGAGTTGTCTTCGGAGGAGCAGTACATGATGCCGATCTTCTTTGCGTCGGGAAGAAGTTCCTGAAGCAGGGAGATCTGCTCTTCTACGGGGTTCATATCGGAAGAACCAGAGACGTTGGTGCCCGGCTTGTCATTGCTCTCCACCAGCCCGGCTACTTCAAAGTCTGTCACAGCCGTCGCCAGAACCGGAATTTCCGTCGTCTTTCCAGCCACTGCCTGTGCCGCCGGAGTCGCGATCGCCAGTATCAGATCGCTGCTGTTGTTCACCAGCTTATTCGCGATCGTCTCACAGTTGGAGGTGTCGCCCTGTGCGTTGTTGAAATCCAATTCCAGGTTTTTCCCTTCCTCATATCCGGCTTCTTTCAGCGCGTCTTTAAAGCCTTCGTAGCTCGCGTCAAGGGCAGGATGCTCAGCCAACTGGATAACGCCAATCTTTACAGTCTCGTTCCCTGCTTTCGTGTCCTCGCCGTCCGCAGCCTTCGTCGTCTCTCCGGCTTTTGTCGTCTCTTCTGCCTTCGTCGTCTTTTCCGCTGTCGTTTCCTTCGCCTTTGTGGTTTCCTTTGCGTCCTTATTTCCGCAGGAAGCCAACAGACCTACGGCGAGCAGCGCCGCCATCATAAGTGCCAATGCTTTCCTTTTCATCTCAAAATCCTCTCTTTTCTATATGATATAGCCAGCGCCGATGTACAAGGGACAACACGCCTCAATTCATGTTATTTTGCTTGTTTTCTGTGTCGTCCTCAGTCAACGTACTTCCGGTACGCCTCCATCGTCTTCCTTGAAAACAAACAAAATCCCCATGATTGAAACCGCAGAGCAGAAAATACTCCAATTCCCTATTACAAAACTCAGAATATTTTCAGCCGCATTGTCCCTTGTGCACCGACGCTATCATCATACTACAAAAGATGAGGAAGGTCAATACGTTAAAGCGTTACGGTTTAAAGCGACGCCACACTACTCCCGCGAGTAAAAGCAGGGTCCCTGCAGCCGCCAGATAGAATTTGGGAACATAGCTTCCTCCCATCATGGAAAACAGATAAAAGTTCTTCAGATATTTGTCTCCGCTGAAATTTGTGACATAATAAACGATGGGGATCATATATCCGACCGCGATATTATCGGTGAGACTATAAAAGAACATGCCCAGCCCTCCCAGGAACAAGGCTCCCGCCAGAGTGCCCAGATAATAGCCCCACATTGGAAATTCGCAGCCGTTGTATTTAAGAAATACCACACATGCTCCTGTGAACAACGCCAGAAATACCAGCGCCTCTAAAATGCGGATTATATGAAGACATGTAATAGATACCTTTTTGGAGCGCAGAAGATCCCGGATATTCCTGTCCTGCTCCGGCAGGAAAGCCGGAACCAGGAATATGATCCCCATGAGCGCCGCATACATCTCCAGGGTCTGCGCCGTCTCATTTGGCTCCAGATACTGCACCCCTGTCAGAAACGGCATCAGGCAGAGCAGGAGAAGCCCCGCAAGAAGATGGTATTTCAGATGATATTTCAGATGAATCTTACCGGCTTCTACGTAATTTTCCATGTCGTATGCTTCCTCCTTTCCGCTTCCATGTATACACTCCGATGCAGAACAGCACCAGCACGGCCGTCAGAACTCCATAAAAGATCCGATTGACGATCAGGTCCGGCAGCTGGCTGAAAAACAGTTCCGTATTTCCAAAATCATTGAACCGCGGTATAAATTTGAGGCCAAAATTTCCATTGAGCCCTCCGAAGGACTGGAATACACTGAAGAACCAGAAAATCCCCTGGATCAGCACAGCCCATACGCTCTCTGTAAGCTCGCTGATCAAGAAGCCTGCCGCCAGTGTAAACGCTACGGTAGGAAACAGCCAGCCGCCCACATATTTCACAAAAGCAAGGTGGTCCACAGCGATCCCCGCCCCGGCGGCAGCCGCGCTGCACTGGATATGAACGGCCGCGGCCATCACAATTACCGGCAGCATCGTCATGAATAGGGCGGCGAGGTACCTGGATAGTATCACACATGCGGATGACGCCTTCTTGGAGTAGATTACCTGCGAAGCTTTGGAGCGTTTATCCTTCAGTGTCCTGGCCACCGCAAGGAACATCGGCAGGATTGACAGCATCAGCCCCATATAATCACAGAACAGGCGGGCATAAGCGCCGGTATACCGGTCCTTCTCCACAATTGCCTCATAATCCTCCAACGCCCCCTCGTAGGTCTGGGGCACCAGTATTCCATTCTTTAAGACCTCCGGGGCATAAGTAGAATGTCCTCCCAGCATGTCGTCAATCTCCCCCATCAGCTCTATAAAGCGTTCATATGTCAGCCCCTGCGCCGGACTAACGTCCGGCGTGACGACAACGCCTTCCATCTGATTAGCCTCTGCTTCATTGATATAATTACTGATGATGTCTCCCAGTTCTTCTTTGGAAGCTCCTACGAGTTCCCCCATGATTTTTTCCATCTGCACCATCTTTTTTTCACCCAGGACCACTTTTTTATAAAATCCCAGGGGATACGTGGTATAGCGGTTCTGTACATAATCCAGGGAAAGGTTTTGCAGCGTCCTGTTCATGATCACCTGTTCATCTCTGGAATACGTATGCCCATACTCTTCCTGGCCCTGCTGCGGCTTGGCAAGATTCCAGTTTTCTTCCCCAAGCTGGCTCATGAAAAATAAGATCAGGCAGGCCAGGAACGCATAGTATACGATACTTTTGCCTATCTGTCTGCACTCTTTCCAAAACAGTGAAATAAACATCAGAGTTCCCCCCCTTCCACATGCATCAAATACAGATACGCGTCCTCAACGCCTGCCCTGCAAAGCTTCGCCGGAAAAACAGGAGGAACGTCGGAAATAAACCGGACTGTCACCGAGCCCCCCACCGCCAGCATCGAAGTCACCGGATACATAGACTGCACCTTTGGAAGCTCAAGCTTTGAAATCTCCGCGCTGTAGACCCGTCCTTCCGTCATACTCAGCAGCTGCCCCACAGTGCCGTTGAAGATCAGCTCTCCTTCATCCAGGATTCCTATATGTTCACAGGTAGCTTCCACGTCCCCGACAATGTGAGTGGATAAAATGACGATCCTGTCCTGGGCGGTTTCACAAAGAAGATTTCGAAATCGTACCCGTTCCTCCGGATCAAGCCCTGCCGTAGGTTCATCCACGATGAGCACTTTCGGATCGTGGAGGATCGCCTGTGCGATTCCAAGCCGTCTCCGCATGCCGCCGGACATGGCCTTCACCTTCGTCTTGACCTGAGCATCCAGATTCACTTTCTCCAAAAGAGGCAGGATCCGTTCTTTCCTCTCTTGTTTTGACAAGCCCGATAGAGCTCCCAGATAGTCCATTGCCTCATAGGCGCTCATACTCCCATACATGGAGAAATCCTGCGGCAGATATCCGACCATGGAACGCACTTCTTTCGCATGCTCTACTGGAACCCCGCAGACCTTGACCGTTCCTTCACTTTTCTTTAACAATGTGGACAGTACCTTCATAAGGGTCGTCTTTCCCGCCCCATTCTTCCCCAGCAGTCCAAACATCCCGGAGGATATCGTAAGGTTAATATCCCGAAGCGCCTGCTTCTTTCCGTAATACTGATTTAAATGCTCAATCGAAATTTCCATCTTTTTCTATCTCCTTTACTATAATAGACTCCTGATCAAATCCCCCACCCTCGCAGAATAAAATGATCCCGACGGACGGGTGTATTTCCCTCTGTCAGGATCATTGTAAACTTAAAATCTCTACTCTTTCCCTATATCCGGCGCCTAGTTCCTTTTTATTTTTCCGTCACCTTATTTCCTCTTCTTCCGGGCGCACTTGAAAGGACGCAGAGATGATCGCTCCGCCGTTCACACTGTTATGGATGGCCAAAGAGCCTCCGTGTTTCTCGCACAGGACATAGCAGATATACAGCCCGATGCCGAAATGCTCCTGCGACTCTTCCTCTTTATCCTTATAATATGGCTTGGCCGCCATTTTAAGCCCCTCCTCGCTGAATCCGGGGCCGTCGTCCTGAACGTAGATCTCCAGAAACCCTCCGACCTCTTCCAGGACCACCTGCACCCATTCTTTTGCATATCGCAGGCTGTTGGACAGGATATTTTCCGCCACTTCGCAGACGATCGCTTCGTCAAGATACAGCTCCTTTGTCTGAGGCATTCTGCTGTCCATCCAGATATGCACGCCGCCGGAGCCGTCCAAGGCGGCTGTCATCTCCTTCATATCCCCGGTGATATCCGCACCCGTCACCGGCTTCTTTTCCACCATACGCTCTTCCAGGGTGCCTACACTCTGCATGGTATCGCCGAACCGCTTCAGCCTGATCACCTGTTTGTCCATCATGGAAAGCGTCTCCAAAAGCTTTTCTTCGCTTATGTTCCCCTGGGGATGATACTTCAAAAGCAGATCGATATACCCGTGCAGCACCGTAAGCGGCGTCCGCAGATCATGGGCAAAAGCATGGTTCAGCCGTTTCTGTTCTTCCATCATATTCCACATCTTCTGATGATTCTCCAGGAGATTCTTCCGCATTTTTTCGAAGCTTCCGCACAGCTTTCCCATTTCATCCTCAGAATGGTATTCGCATTGAAAATTCAGATCGCTGCAGCCGATCCTCGCCGCACTGTCCGTCAGGATCTGGAGCGGCGTCTTCAGCTTATCCCGGTAATACAGTACCGATACAAGCGCCACACCCGCTATGATACATAAAACCGGACTCCATGACTCCACAAAATCCAGAATCTGTATCACGACCCGGTCCCCTTGGGCCATGCTCTCCCACATGACGTAATAATAGGGACTCAGATTAGAGACTGCATACTCCGAGGCATATTTTCCCCAGATGACATTGTCCACACTCTGACAAATAAACTGAAGGATCATAATCGTCAGAAAGGTCCCTGCCGCTCCCAGTACGATATAAGCAGCCAGGGCTTTTTTCAGAGACGCGTCCATCAGCTTCTTCTTCCATTTATTTTTCTTTCGTTTCAGCCAGCCCACTGATAGCCCACCCCCCATACAGTCGCGATATAGGTCTTGTCAGAATATTTCTTAAATTTCATCCGGATGCGGCGGATGTGCTCGGTCACGATATTTTCATCACCCTCGCTGTCATATCCCCACAGCTTCTCATAGATCCGCTCCTTGGAAAACACCTGTCCCCGGTTCATGGAGAGCAGCTCTACAATATCAAATTCCGTCCTGGTCAGGCCCAGGTTCTCTTCTCCAAAATAGACGCACCGGCTGGAATAGTGGATCACCAGGTCATCTGAGAACCTGAGCAGATCTTTCTTCCCCGCCCGGGCTTCCCGGCGCAGATGGGCCGCCACCCTGGCGGCCAGTTCGTCCAGGGAAAACGGTTTTACAATATAATCGTCTCCGCCGATCATCAGACCGTTGACCCGGTCCTGTTCCTCCACCCTGGCAGTCAAAAACAAAATGGGACAGCTGACATATTCCCGGACACGGCGGCACACCTCCAGGCCGTCCATCCCCGGCATATTGATGTCCAGAAGGATCAGATCCGGCTGGCGGGAAACCTTTTCGAGAACTTCCCTTCCGTCCTTTGCCATTTCTGTCTGGTATCCCTGCATTTCAAAAAAATCCTTCAGCAGCGCCCGTATATCGTGTTCATCATCCGCAATCAATATTTTATAGGCCATTTTTGCATCCTCTTTTCTCCATTCTACTCTGTTATAGTCTACCACCAATTTCCCTACAAAAACACTACGGAATCATTTTTTCGGTTGACATGACCGCAATCCTATGATATAAATGGAGGGTAGGTTTTTTCTACGGTACAGGGGTGTAGTTCAGTCGGTAGAACGTTGGTCTCCAAAACCAAATGTCGAGGGTTCGAGTCCTTCCGCCCCTGCTTCGAACGCAAAATAAGCTGTAAATACATATCCCACGGGGCATTAGCGCAGCTGGGAGCGCGCCACACTGGCAGTGTGGAGGTCAGGGGTTCGAATCCCCTATGCTCCATGAAAAACACCATCTTAAGATGGTGTTTTTTTGTCCGGTCCAAACAACAAAAAGACGCTTCTAAGAAGCGTCCTTTTTTATGGAGACAACAGGACTCGAACCTGCGACCCTCTACACGTCAAGCAGATGCTCTCCCAGCTGAGCTATGTCTCCGTCCGAAGCTTAGTATAACCGAAAACGGGCCGGAGTGCAAGTGGAAAGAACCATTTCTTTTCAAAATATTCCGGCTTTCTATTATCCTGAAAATTTTTCTATGGTCTGGTAAGGTCTAAGTTTTTCTATTATATGGTATTTTTTTCCAAAATCTTCTATGTTTGATTTTACAAACACTTGTACGAAGGAGGACATCTAATATGGTGAGCAATGACATTCATGCAATGCTTTATTCTGTCGGAGTATCTCAGTGTTATCGAGGATATGACTATTTCATCACGGCCATATCGATGATCATGGAAGATTCCCGTAAACTGCACAATATCCAGAGAGAAGTCTACCGCCCGATTGCCGAGCAGAACAACACTAGTGTTCAAAATGTAGAAAAAGACATCCGTACCATACGCAATGTCATCATGCGAAACGGCGGGGCCGATATGCTGGAGGAAATGACGGGATGCCGCTTCCGTCATGAAAACATGCCTTATCCGAAAGAGATCATTGAAATCTTCGCTAAGTACTGCAAACGAATATCAGAAAAACCCTGATATGGCATCCCGCCTGCTGTCCAGCAAAAAGGACATAAGGGAATCAAAGGATATTTTTCTATAAAAACAATTCATTGTTTTCTCTCTGCACATGCCTTTTTCATTTTTCCTTTAATCATCTGTGACTATCATCTGATATTATCCATTATACCACAAATTCTGGCTCCCGTAACGCCTGCAGGGCAAGGAATCTGATAAAACTTTTCATGTCTTCTGACAAAAAAGGAGTGACGAAAATGCCGGCCAGTGGTAAACTGATATTGTAATTTTTCAATATAATCGAATAAGGAGAATAAAATGCTGGAATTCCGATATGACACACAGCTGCTCCTCGAAGGAGAAAACCTCGATGAGGACGCCGTCAGTGATTATTTTACGGAACATTTTAAAGGTGACTGTCTGCTGGCGGTCGGAGACGAAGACCTGATCAAAATTCATTTCCATACAAATGAACCGTGGGAGGTCCTTAAATATTGTTCCTCCATCGGTGAAATCTACGATATCGTGATTGAAGATATGGACAGACAGGCCAGAGGTTTAAAGGGATAACGGAAAAAGCGGGGCAAAGCTTATAAACTTTGCCCCGCTTTTAAAGCGAAAAACTTTTTTATCATTCCTCAGTATACGGCAGCGTATAGAAATCCGCCTCTGCAAGTGCACTCAGAAACTGACTGACAGTACTGTCGTCTGAACGGCAATAGCCTCCATTCAGCCTGATCTTTCCTTTACTTACGGCGAGAGTGATGCCTTCCCCTCCGCTTTCCTCTTCTGAAAAGCGCAGGCTGAAATCCAGCTGCCACACTCCGGGCCGCGAACCCGCGGCGCTGTTTCCTCCTTCGATATAATAGGCGGAATGGAAACGGATTCCGGCAATTCGCCCGTGCTCCTCTTCCCACGCTTCCATACCGGCTATAAACTGCTCCCGGGATTTTTCGCGCCAGCCCTCGTAGCCAATGGACGAGTATTGTTCCGCCCGTTCCTCGAACGCCTCTTTGTCCTGCTGCTCCCGCTCCGCCATCTCCTCCCAAATCCATTTGGGAACACAGGCAAATTGATCGTAATATGGATCAAGATCACGTTCATTCGTGTACGGATCCTGGCCTGCCTCAGACATCGTACCGATACAATAGCTGTCTCCTTCCAGATTCCGTATACGTGCGGGGCGCTGTATTTCCCGGCCTTCCTCTCCGTCAAAGAATCCATCCCCCAGCCTCCCTTCTGCTTTCAGTTTGTCATATGCTTCCGCCGGTATGATAAACTGGGTATTGTTCGACTGCGTATGCTGACATATCGTTCCCCAGAAGTCCAGGGCTTCTTCTCCCTCCAGAACGTCCGGAATCACGTCAAAATACTTGGCCGCCTCTGCCGTAGAAAACATCCATATCTTCCCGTCGATCTCAATCGCCTGATATTCCTCCGTCTCTACACCTTTCCCCCGGTACTTTTCATAATCAGTCAAGTCCTCCCATTTGCATTCTGAGTCAAGCATATCGAACGCTTTTCCATAAGCTCCTTTTTTTAAAAGAGATAAAAAATGCTGGCCGCGCATGATCTGGCCCAGGTTGCTGAAGCAGATACCGTCGCCAGTGATCTGCGCTATGCTCATAAATACCAGGGGGACCGCCAGCAGCGCTGCAATCAGCGAATAGATCCATCTCCTCCGCACCTTTCTCAGTCCATGCCGGAATTCTTTTCCCTCCTCTACGGCATCCGGCTCCAGTTCCGGGCTGTCCGGGACAGTTCCAAACGCCCGCTGATACGTTTCCCGGCACTCACTGCACTCTTCTAAATGCTGTTCAACGGCCGCTCTGCTTTCCGGTGAACAAACGCCGTCCGCATAAAGCGGAAGCAAGTCCTGTATGATGCCACATTCTGTTCTCATCCTCTGTCCTCCCTTTCCATCGAAGATGTCAGCCGTTCCTTTGCCCGGAAATACGTAACCCTCGCCCAGCTCTCAGATTTTCCGAACAGCCGGGCCAATTCCTTATAGTCCGTGCCGTTGTATACCCGCATCGCGATCACGGTCCGGTAAGGTTCAGGCAGATATAGCAATTGCCTGCGAAGAGACTGCACCCGTTCCTTCTCCAAAAACACTTCCTCCGGATCTTTAAGCGCGCCGTCCTGCCGTTCCCCCGCCTCCTGCATGGGAACAGTCCGCTTTTGCCGTTTCATCTCCCGAAAATAAGCATTTTTTCCTATCTGGCACAGCCAGGTGGAGACGCTGCAGCGGTTCTCAAATTTGTCAGCGTGCAGAAACGCCTGATAAAAAGTCTCTTGAGTCAGTTCCTCCGAGAGGCTGCTGTCACAGGACAGCGCGAGCAAGAACCGGTAGACTTGTCCGGCATACTTCTCATAAAGCTGTGAAAAACCCGCCACAATAATCCCCCCTTTCTCTGTCTCATATATTAGAGCGCTTGGGATCTAATTTGTTACATCTTTTTTTCCGTCTCCTTGGTCAATAGTCTTTTGCAGCTGATATCCATGCCAAGAGCGCCGAGCGGCGCCGTGATGATAATGGATAAAACCGCCACCGACAACACAATCTTACCGCAGGGCAGGCCGAGGGAAAGAGGAACAGAACCAATCGCGGCCTGTACGGTCGCTTTGGGAAGATACGCTATGATACAAAAAAGGCGTTCCTTAAAAGATAACGATGTACGAAGCAGACAAAGGAGCACGCCGCAGGCACGAAAAACAAGCGCAAGAAGAATCATCCCGACAGCGGCAATCCCCGCCTCCATCGTATAGTGAATATCAACAGCCGCGCCTACCAGTACAAACAGGATCACTTCCGCGGCAATCCATAATTTTCCAAACTTTTCAGACAGCCTTTTCGATACAAAGGCTGTGCTTTTCATCCTGAGGACACAAGCCATGCTCACGACAGCAAGCAGACCCGAAACAGAAATAACTTCTTTCAGCCAATTTTCGGCAGCTATGAACAGAAAAGAGATTCCAAGGACTATCATGACTTTCATACTGTTCCGGATACAGTGCCTATTCGCATACGCAGTCTCAAAAAAGAGGCTCAGCATACATCCTGCCGCCGCGCCGAGAGCGATTCCCAGAACAATAGAAACCGGAATATTCATAAAATCCGACAGATTCGCAGAGCCGCCTTGTGCCATGCCTGTGAATGTCGTAAACAGTACGATCACAAAAATATCGTCACAGGAAGCTCCTGCCATAATAAGCTGGGGAATGCTCTTTTCAGTGCCATACCTTGTTTCCATAAGCCGCACCATCCGCGGCACGACAACAGCCGGAGAAACGGCCCCCAGCACAGCCCCCATCAAGGCAGCGTCCATCCTCGTCACTCCAAGGATGTACGGAGCAAACAAATAAAACGCAAGAATTTCAAAGCCGGCCGGGACAAATGACATCATTATAGCTGGGCGCCCGACTTTCTTCAGATCCGATAAGTCGAGTGACAGCCCTGCCTTTAGCAGTATGATAATGAGGGCCATCTGACGCAGGTCAGCGGAAATGGACAAAATGGATGAATCCAAAAAATCCAGAACATAGGGCCCTAAAATGATACCGGTCAGCAGCATTCCGATGATGCGCGGCAGTTTAATCTTCTGGCAGATCGAAGCCATGGCCAGTCCCACAAGAAAAATAAGTGCAAGTGACGTCAACATAATAATTTCCTCCTTTGGACGCAGCAAAGCAGCCTTCCTCTGCACATCGTGTGTATCTTTTCCGAAGGGCTTTTTTGATTCTTAAGATACATTTTTTATAAACCAAAAAAGCTGATGCTTTCTGCACAATAGTTTCACAGAAGTCATCAGCTTTAATAAGCGGTTTGGATTTTCCAAGGGAGAACTTCATTCCCTTGGCACATTATATATGATTTTTTTTAACTTGTAAAGCCGTTTCTGCTCCTCCCCGGCCCATGGCATTGATTCCCTAAAGAGCCTGTGATATACTCAGAATCAAAAGGAAGCTTATCATGCCAAGAAAAATGGAGGGAATTCTTTGCCGGACACAATAATTGCTTTGAATGCGGTCTCAAAAATATACGATAAAAAAACAGTACTAAAGGATGTGACGCTCTCTGTCCAAAGGGGGCAGTCCATCGCGTTCACCGGTCACAATGGAAGCGGAAAATCGACCCTGCTCAAATTGATCGCCCGGCTGGTCACGCCCTCCGGCGGAACCATAACGGCTCAAAGCGGACTGCTGTTCCACTATATTCCGGAACATTTTCCAAAATCCAGCCTCACAGCCCGCCAATATCTCAGGCACATGGGAAGCATGGACGGTCTGAACAAAGATATCCTGAAAGAACAGGAGGACAGGCTTTCCGAAGACTTTTTCATACAGGGTATGCTCGATATCCCGATGAAGCATCTTTCAAAGGGCACCCTCCAGAAGGTCGGCGTAATCCAGGCTCTGTTAAAGAAACCAGACGTGCTCCTTCTGGACGAACCTCTATCCGGCCAGGACATAGAGTCTCAGGCCGTATTTATCCATAAAATGAAAGAACTGCACTCAGAGGAAGTCACTCTTCTCATGTCCTGCCATGAGCCCAATCTGACCGCGCGCATATCGGACCTTATCTTTGAGATCGAGGGAGGGATCGTCCGTACTGCTGACAAAGAACCCTCCATTCTCCAAAAGAACTATGTACTGCTCTTTGATGGGACTCCTCAGGCGGAAATTCCGCTGGAAATATCCCATTTCACAGGAATGAATGAAAAAAATCAGAAAGGCCAGCTGAGAATTACGGCATCGGAACAAGAAAGTGACCGCCTGCTGCCTCTGATGCTGGAAAAAGGATGGAAGCTGAGGAAAATGTATGAAGACCACATATGAATTGATCCGATATCACTTTCACTCCTATTTCAAATCCAGCAAGTTTGTCATGCCGGTGGTCATTCTGGCCGTGGTGCTCTATTGTATGTATACGATCATGCCCGTGGGAATCGTCGACAGCTTTTCCATCTCCTGCGTCTATCTGTTTCTGATCATGGTCTGGGCAGGGCTGTCCTATAATACGCTGGAGGAACCTGTTTCCGAACAGCTAATGATCTTGAGGGTCCGCAGTGAAACCTCTTATTATCTGAGCTGCAGCATGTTTTTAATTCTGCTCGGAATGCTGGCCGCCCTTATCAGCACCTTGTTTCCTGTGATCCAGAATCTGCTGAACCACAGGCAGCTGTTTCTTCGGCCCATTGAAGCCCCGGACATCCTGTGCGGCTGGCTGCTGCAGAGCGCCAGCGCGTTCGTGGGAAGCTCTGTGGGCGCCCTGCTGCATCCCCGTATTATGAAGGACAGGAAGATTGCCATTTCCCTCACAGCTTTTATCGCTGTCATGGCTGTTTCAAAATTCGGAATCCTGCAGGAGATACCGGCTTCCCGCGCTGTCCTATGGATATTTCCTCCCATTGCGGAGCTCAATTCCATCTTTGCTGGTGAAGAGACTTATTCTCTTCTGAAAGTGCTGGAAGCCCTTGGAATCCTCTGCTTGTATGGCGCCGCCGCTTCCTCCCTCCGGATATGGCTGCTGAAAAAAAGAAAATTCTAATTTAACAGGTAGCCCCGCCGCTCAGATGAAGCTGAGCCTTGAGGATTTCTTCTTTCCTCTCTAAGAGTCCGTCAGATAAAAGCTGTTCTTCCACATTTTCAAAACCAAGCCGTTCAATGGTCCTCGCGAAGCGTTCTCCCGTCTCGCCCTGTTCGCGGAATAAAAGGATCGCTTTTTCGATTACCTTCAGAGCTTCTTCCTTATCTGTAAAAACCTTATGTAATGCTTTTCCCTGTGCGATCTTTTTCCCCCATCTGCCGCCGATATATATCTTATAGCCATGGATCCCTTCTTCAATCGCGTCAAAACGGCATTTGCCCACACAGCGGCCGCAGTTGATACAAGCCTCCTTGTCAATTTCCAGGACGCCGTCCACGACAGAACAGGCGTTTACCGGACATGCGGTGACGACCGAACATTTTTTGCAGCCGTTGCAGCTGTCCTCGTCAAATACCGGGATGCACTGGCCGATGATACCCACGTCGTTCAGGTTGGGCTTCACACAGTTATTAGGACATCCGCCGACGGCGATCTTAAATTTATGGGGCAGCTTCACGTCGGAGTATCCTTCGTAAAAACGGTTATGAATCTCTTCCGACAGGGCAAAGGCGTCGATCAGTCCATACTGGCAGGTAGTCCCTTTGCAGGATACAACGGGGCGGACCTTGGATCCGGTACCGCCGGTCTGCAGTCCCCCTTCCGCCAGGAAAGCGCGAAACTCATCGATCTTATCATAAGGAACACCTTGAACCTCCACCGTAAGGCGAGTCGTAAAGGTCACAGTCCCATTTCCAAACTTTTCCGCCGCTTCCGCGATATGTCTCTGCTGCGCCGCCGTGATCTTTCCATTGACGGTAATGATCCTGGCGGAAAAATTGTCCGTTCCCTTATTACTTAAAAATCCCCATCCCTTTACTCTCTTCTCGTCTTCAGGGCTAACTGTTAAACATGCCATTTTACTTTCTCCTTTTTCTTGTCATCTTCTATTCTTCATTTTCCAGTATGCCGGTGTTGAAAATAGTTCCCCCTTCCAGCACCAGCGTGTTGGTATATCCATGCTGCTTCAGACGGTTCTGAGTCAGATATGCCCTCTTTCCTTTAGCGCAAACGAGCAGAAGCTTTGCGTCCTGAGAGTATCCTTCCACAGGCCCGTTTATTTTGGTCAGATCCAGATACGGAATCCCTTTTATGGTGGGCGCGGCAGACGCATCCACCAGCTGATATCCTTCCGGCACGCCGTCTTTTGCGTACTGCGCGGGCGTTAGCGTCTCATAGGCTCCGCTCATCTTGTTGAGCAGTACATTTACCGTATTGGCAAATGGATGGATAGCCGTGGAGAACGGCGGGGCATATGCCAGATCCATATTTGCCAGGTCCTCCAGGGAGGCCCCCAGCGTCAGCGCCGTGACGGCGATATCCACCATCTTATCCACAGCACCTTTTCCAAGGACCTGGATGCCCAGGAATTTCTTCGTGTTCTTATCCGCAATCATCTTTACAATGAAACTGCCTGCCCCGGGATAATAATGCGCCTTGTCATCCACAACGGTTACAACGCTCACCGGATCAAATCCCGCGGCTTTCGCCGTCTCCTCCGTAAATCCTGTCCTTCCCACATTAAGCTCAGGCAGACGGCAGACGGCCGTCCCCAATACCCCGCCGTACGGAATTTCTTTTCCCGCCAGGTTCTGAGCCAGCAGACGGCCTTCAATATTTGCGGATGAACCCATCGGAGACCACTGAGGTTCTCCCGTGACTTTATTTGTAACGGTCGCACAGTCTCCCAGAGCATAAATATCCGGGTCATTGGTCCGCATATACCGGTCCACCTTCACCGTCCTGTTGGGCATGAGCTCGATGCCGGAATCCGAAAGGAATGCCGTATTGGCGCGGATTCCGATGGACAGTACCACTGCGTCCGCTTTCATGGCCTTTCTGCTGGTCTGCACTTTCTCAACCTTTTCTTCGCCGAGGAATCCTTCCAGTCTCGTACCGGTGAATACCATAATGCCATGGTCCGCCAGGTGGTTTTCCACATACTCCGTCAGCTCCGGCGCGAATCCAGGCAGTATCTGGGGAGCCATATCGATGACGGATACCCGGATATCCTTCGCTGCCAGGTTTTCCGCCACTTCCAGTCCGATAAATCCTCCTCCGACAACGACCGCCCTCCTGATACTTCCGGATTCTACAGCCTCTCTCAGAGCTGCGGCATCATCCGGGGTTCTCATGAAATAAATCCCTTTTAAGTCCATTCCCGGAAGGGGAGGCTTGATCGGCGATGCGCCCGACGCTATCACCAGCTTGTCATATCCATAGACCGCGGTTTCTCCCGTTTCGGTATTGACCGCCTCCACATTTTTCGCTTCCCGGTTCACTTTGGTGACTTCTATTCCGGTCATTACCTTAGCCCCCGTCAGACGGGAGAATTTTTCCGGGGTATTTACGATCAGCTGCCCTTTTTCCCGGATCACTTCACCTACATAATAGGGAAGACCGCAGCCCGCATATGAAATATCCTTACCCTTTGTAAGAATCGTGACCTCCGCGTTCCCGTCTTCCCGCATAAGCTTTGCGGCTGTTTTTGTGCCCGCCGCCACTCCGCCGATAATCAATACCTTCATTTTCCTTCTCCTTTTATTCTGCTTCGCATGGGCATTATATTTTCAAACTGGCACAAGTATAACACATATTTTTATATAAGAAAATTCAATTTATTTTATCATATTGATAGGTTTTTCCTATTTTGCATCGAACTTCCCTTCATTCTTCTCTTCGTAGACCTTGATTCCGTGATAAAACATCCAGCTGATGGGAGTCGGGACTCCCAGCTCTTTTCCAAGACGCACCACCGTCCCCGCGAACATTTCCACTTCTGTCTTTTTCTTTCCTTCAAGATCCTGAAGAGTGGAGGGCTTATTCGTATACGGAATGTTCCGGACCGTCGTCTCCTGATTCTCAATGTCCTCCTCCGTCAGCGGGATTCCCTTTTTATTGGCGATCGCCATTACTTCCCTCATGGCCCCTCTGCGGATTGCGTTGGCTGAATCACTGCTCCGGAAAGCGCCGAAAGGGATGCCCAACAGAGCACAGGTCAGATTTTCTCCCACGTTGCACATATATTTAAACCAGATTCCCCGTTTCATATCTGTGTCGATCTGATAAGGAATATCACAGTTCTCAAAAAAGTCCCGGATTCTCTCTGTCCTGGGTGTCAGTTCCTCATTCTTCGCCTCCCCGAAGTGTACCTTCCCCCAATACGGATCAAAGTCCGCCGCACCGTCTTTCATGACGATGGACATACGCATATAAGAATACAATACATGCTCCCATCCATATGCCGCCGCCACCCGTTCCTCACTGTCTATCCCATTCATGACACAGAGGATTTGAGTATTCTCTCCCACCAGGTCCCGGATATCCTCGATTGCCTGGTCAAGTCCCATATCCTTCATGGCCATGATGATCAAATCCGCCTTCGGCCCCTGTTCTTCCGGCTGCCGCACAGTAAAACGGTAATTCACCCCATTTATGGTGACCCCCTGCTTTTCCAGGCGCTCTTTCCGCTTTCCGGACGCGATCACCTGAAAATTTTGTCTGCCCAAATACTGTTCTATCCTGGGCGCAAAAAAAGAACCCATGGCTCCCAGACCGATCAGCGCCACATTCCGTATCTTCATGTCGTACCTCCAAACTGAATTTGACGTTTATGGCTCTATCATACCTGCTTCATGGGTCCTTTTCAAGCAATATTTCATTGTAAGGCGGGCTCTCCCGCCCGGAAATCCCGGCCTATTTCCGGAACAGGTCCAGGAATCTGTCCCAGGGGCTTTTCGCCTCCTTCTCTTCCGTTTCCGGTTCTTCTGTTTCCTCTTTTTCTATCGGGTCTGTGGATATTACAAACTGGACCAGCTCCACATTCAGGTTTTTCTCAGATACAAAGGATTCCGGGCGGAAATCCGATTTATCATAATCCTCCAGAAGCTTATCGATCTCTTCTTGGATCTTCTCCGGCATATCCTTTGTCTCCAGATGCATCTGCTTTGTTCCGTTCTGAAGGCCGGCCATCCCTTCGGAAACCCCGTCTGTCCCTGAGGCAATTTCCCCGATGCCGCCGTCTACCTGCCCATAGCCTTCAAGCAGAGCTCCCGTTCCGTCGGCCAGGCTTCCGACGCCGTCCATCAGGCTGTCAAAACCCTTCGCTGTGCTGCTGAGCCCTTCCGCCAGTCCTCCGGCTCCGCTTTGCAGCTGTCCAAAACCGTCTTTCAGACTGTTTCCGCCTGAAACGGCATCCAAAATCCCGTCATCCAGACTTCCATAGGACTGGGAAAGGAGCTTTACCCCCTCTGTATAGTCCAAAAGCCCCTGATGAAACTCTCCGTACCGTTCAGACAGCTCCGCTATTCCGCCGTTTAATTCCTTAAGCGCATCCATAATGCTGCTCAGATTCATTCCTTTAAGCGCCTCTTCTATCTGATCTGCGGTATCCTTAAGTGCGGTTTCTATGGAACTGAGCGCATCCGCCATGCCATCCATAGAGCTCTGGACAGACGTCAGGCCCTCTTTCATCTGTACATAGGTCTTCTTTACAGTCTGGGCCGCCTGATAGCTGGCCACCAGCTGGTTTACTGTTTCATTATCTGTTCCCAGGCCGTCAAGAGCCGTTTCGTCAATCTCTGGAATCGCCATAATAACTTTGTCCAGATTTGTGAACATCGTTCCGTAATTCCCGGAAAGTCCTGTGATCCCGCCTTTTATGCCGGCAACCCCATCCGCAAATTCCCGAAGTGCATCAGGCAGCGCCGCCAGCTTCTCCAGGATATTTCCATTCCCGTTATCCGCGCCCAGGCCTCCGCCGGTCTGTCCGCTGTCTCCCGCCAAGCCGCCAAGCTTCCCTGCCAGCTGCTCCGCCATGGAAGCAAGCCCGTCTTTGATCGCCTGGGAGCCCTCCGTCAGGCTGTCCGACTGCCCGGCCACGCTCTCAATCCCGCTCCGGTATTCGCCGGAGCCTTCTTTCATCTGTGACAGGCCGGAAACGAACTCCGACAGCCCCTTCCAATACTCTTCCATTCCGGAATTCAGCCCAAGCGCTCCTGTGTCCAGCCTGGAAAGACCGCCGCCAAGCTGAGAACCGCCGCTTTTAAGCCCGGTTATTCCGCTTCCAAGCTTCTCCAGCCCATCTTTATAGGAAGCGGAGCCTTCCTTTAAGGCTCCGGCGCCCTCCGCCAGACTGGCCGCGCCTTCCTTAAGCTCTTCCGCCCCTTCATTTAAAGACGCGATCCCGTCGCTGAGTTCTCCCAGCTGTTCCGTCATGGAACTCATATCCGGCAGATCAAACGCCATGCTGAACGGGACCGCCGCTATGCTCATCCCGTTCATCCGGAATCCTGACACATCCGTGCCGACAGAAAAGCTTCCTTCCTTTCCCGGAAGGGCAGTGAACGTGATCTGCTTATTTTCACCCGCATCCGCGATGGATGCGTCCTCTGCCTCTATATTCCCACAGACAGAAGTATCCAGCGTGAGAGATATCTGCAGAAGATAATTATCATAAAACAGAGAACCGCTTCCATTCGGCTTCGTCGAGATGGAAATCTCCAGACGCCCGCTCTGTCCGGCCGCCTCTTCCGCCGTCACCTCTCTGCCGTCCAGACGGTAGGTGATGGAAATATCCCAGGGAAGAGATCCGCCCTCTATGTTCCCCTGGTAGTAAAAGCGTCCGGCCTCTGCTTCCGCCGATATGACGCCGTCCTGATACCTCATTTCAGAAGTATCCGTAAGATTCAGAATCTGACTGTATGCTCCGTAATCCTGTATGGCGCCGCCCTCCGCCACTTCCAGGCAGTTCACCACATAAAGCCCCTTGATCGCTCCGCCGGCCTCAAGTGACGCGTAGATGACTTCGTCCTTTCCCTGGACCTTTGCCGCGCCGCCGCTCTGCTTTTCCGTTTCTTTCCCACTGTCTGCCTCCGCCGCCATGGATCTATCTCTGTCCGTCCCGCCGCCAAGTGCACCGAGCCCCGCCAGGACCACCGCAAGACATACGGCGAGGCAGGAAAGTAAGACTCTTTTGAACAGCCGCCTCTTCTTTGTCATTGTTGTTTCCTCCTTTTTCTCCATGTGGTCTTCCATATGACCTTGTCAAATACCAGCAGCACAGCCGGCAGGAATCCGAGTACCAGCAGCATGGAAAGAATGGTCCCCCTCCCCAGCAAAAGTCCCAGCGCAGACACGATGGGGTTGGATGAGGTCAGCCAGAGACACATTCCCGCCGCCGTCATAATGGCCGCTGAGACGAGGATGGAAAAGAAAACACTCCCTATGGTCTTTTCCATGGCTTCCTTCGCCTTCCATTCCTTTCTGTTCCCATGATAGGTGTCTGTGAGAAGGATGGCGTAGTCTACAGTAGCGCCCAGCTGGACCGTATTGATCACCAGATACCCGATATAGCACAAAGAGGAACCGTCAAAGTACGGGACAGACAGGTTGATGAATATGGCCGTTTCTATACTCAGTAAAAGAAGCAGAGGCAGTGTCAGAGACTTAAAGGTCACGAGCAACACCAACCCGATGGAAAGGACCGCGAGCAGGTTTACCCGGCGGTTATCTGTCTCCACCGTATTCTTCATGTCATACAGGTTCACACTCATTCCGCAGGAATAGACCTCTTCCTCTCCGTACAATTCTTTCGCGGTATCCTGTATCTGCTCCACCAGGTGGAAGGCTTCATCTCCCTCCTGGAGCGTATCTCCGTAAATAATAAAGCGGCTGTAATGTTCCGAATAGAACTGTCCCGTAATCTCTTCTCCCAGATATTCGGGAGGAATGGCCGCGCCGACCGTCCCCGCATAGGACATAACGCCGTTGACATGCAAAAGCCCCTTAAGCTTCTCAGTCAGAATCTTTTCCTTCGCCGGTTCTCCCCTCGGCACCAGAAGTACCATGGGATTGGATTCCCCAAAGGCTTCCGTGATCATCCGTTCATCCCGTCCGCACCGGATGCTGTCGGGCATGCTTCCCATACCATATGTAAAATCGGTCCGTCCCTGGGCCAGATAGCAGGGTATGAGGAGCAGCAGCGCAAGAATTCCCACAGGAATCCTCGCTTTTAATATTCCCTTTCCCAGCTTCTTCCCCTTTGGGAGAAACGGCCTGTGCCGGGTCTTGTCTATCCACTTATAGAAGCAGAGCGTAAATGCGGGAAGAAAGAACATGACGCTTAAAAAGCTCAGGACGATCCCTTTAACCAGATTGATGCCCAGATCCACGCCAATCTGAAAGTTCATAAAGGTGAGTGCCAGGAATCCAAACAAGGTGGTGGCCGCGCTGGCCGCGATGACCGTAAAAGAGTCCTTCATGGCCATTTTCATAGCCAGATTCACGATTGGTCTTCCCTCGCTTTCAGAAACATCGGAAGCTGTCAGCTCCTTTCTGTGCCGGTCAAAGCTGTGGAGCAGGAAGATGGCATAGTCCAAAGAAACCGCCAGCTGCAGGATTGGGCTGACTGACTGGGTCACAAAGGATATCTCCCCAAAGAATAGGTTGGTACCCATGTTAATAAGGACGGACACCCCGATCGCCACCAGAAAAAACAGAGGCTCCAGCCAGGATTCCGTGGACAATATCAAGATCAGCAGGATAATGGGCACCAGGATGAGGATTGCCCTCATACATTCCGTAAAAGCCATGGTCTGCGACGCGGCGGTTGTGACCGCATCGCCGACAGCCGCGTTATCTTCTCCGATGAGTTCATAAATATCCGCCACGGCCTCCGCTTCCATCCTATCCTCTATGGCAACGGAAAACAGAGCCGTATTGTCCTTATAATAAGTCTCCACGGTCTTCTGATCCATGACCTCCAGCGGCGTCTTAAGGTCCGCCGCATCGTCCAGCCAGAGGACCGACGACACTCCCTCTATCTGACCGAGTTTTTCTTTATAATCCAGCGCCTCCTGTATGGATACATCCTTTATCATGACCCGGGTGCCCGGGACTCCTCCCTCAAATTCCTCTTCCATCAATCTGAGAGCTTTCGTGGACTGGGCATCCTCCGGCAGATAATCCACCATATTGTAATTTACGTTCACAAAAGGCCAGAAGGCCGTACAGAGCGCCGTGGCCGTCAAAAAGACAGCCACCACTAATTTTTTATGTGCCAATATCCATTCCCTGACCTTATCCATGGCGCCCATTTTACCTCCTGTCAAATATCGATTCCAGTTGCTTTTCTGGTTTGGTTTTATTATAATAAACATAGTGTTGTACTATCAACAATCAGTTTTTTATAATTCGTCGTGTATAAGACAATTTTTTGAGTTTTGTCGGTTAATCATCAAACTCCCTTATTAATTTTTTATAAACAGAAAGGACTCCCTATGAAAGAGCAGAAAAACGACCGCCGTTCCCGTTATACCAAACGTTTCCTGAAAGAGAGTCTCATTGAACTTATGGAGGAAAAGCCCATCAATAAGATATCCGTATCCGAGCTATGCGACAAAGCGGATATCAACCGTTCCACCTTCTATAACCACTATTCGGACCAGTATGACCTGCTGCAGCAAATGGAAGAAGAGATCATCGATGATGTGAATGCGATGCTGGCCGACTGCGAATATCAAAAATACGACTCCAAGCTCATGCAGATTCTGGCATATATCTTTGAATACATCCGGGACAACAGCCGCGCCTGCCGCATCCTGCTCAGTGAGCAGGGGGACGTCCATTTCCAGAAGCAAATCCTGATGATCGCCCACGAATCCTATGTCACGGAGCTGGTCACCCGAAATCGCCTTGAAGAAGATACCGCCACCGATATCTACCTGTTCATCGTCAACGGAAGCATCGGCCTGATCCAGAGCTGGCTGAAAAACGGCATGAAAAAATCCGCCCATGAGATGGCGGAATTAATTGTGCGGCTGTCAGGGGGCTGTGTGGCGCCCTTTGTGAGAAAGCAATAATGAAGGTTTGCCCAAAAAGATTTGCCGAAGTATGATACAAAATACTTTTTGGAATCATTTTTCGTTAGCTCCAACCAGGATCCAGACTGACACCAGCAGAAGTTCCGGGCCGTCACGATTTCGGTTCGCTGGCGATACAGTGGCCGCTTTATCCCCGCTTCAAGAGTACCGCTCACATGTCGGCAGGAAATCTGGATGATTTCCCGCCTCCGGTTCGCTCAGAAACGGAATCGGTATTTCCGTTTCTGCTTCCCTCCGCCTGGGGAACACCGGCCTCTGCCCTGCGGCGCTCACCTTTAGGCCGGCCCGGAATCTTTCTGCCGGCGTCTTTTCTGCCGCACCTTTTCGGATGACTTCCGTTCCCTTGATTCCACAAAAGGATTGGATATCCACACGGCCCGCGCGCCGCCTGGATGGAAGCGGATTTCCTCTTGCTTTGTGAACCAGACAAAGAAAGCTTGTTTGAAAGATATTCAAAGGTATACCCAAGGGCATCCCTTAATTCATGCCCTCCGGGCAGGCGCACTTCGTGCGGCAGAGTATATTCCGGCGGATCTTATGTATTATGGCAGCAGTATCAGCACTTCATGGGCCAGCACCGGCATCGCGGAAAGGATAAGCAGGAGTATCCATTCCTGCAGGGCCAGGGAACAGGTTCCAAATACCCCTATGAAATAGGGTACCTCCGTGACCAGGAGCTGCAGTCCTATGCCTATCGCAAACGCAGCGATCATTAGTTTATTGTTGAAATGCTTCATACGGAAGACCGACGTCTCCACATCCCGCATGCCTATGGCATGAAAAAGCTGAGATATGCCCAGCACCGTGAACGCATACGTCTGGCAGCGGCTGAGCAGCGCCGGGTCTGCCATAAGCCCCCTCAGATTCCCCAGGGTGACAGGCATCCCCGCGGAAGAAAGAAACGTGAGCGGAAGCTGAAGAAACGCAGTGGTGCTGATGATAGCGATGAGCAGCCCGTAAAGAATGGTACAGCTCAGCCCGCCTCCGGCAAAAAGACTTTCATTTTTAGATCGGGGCGGCCTTCTCATATAGTTTTTATTTCCATTCACATCCACGCCCAGAGCCAGGGCGGGCAGAGAATCCGTGATCAAATTTATCCACAGTATATGGCTGGGCTTCAAAGGAGAAGCCAGACCAAGGGCTATGGCCGCCAGCATCGTAATGATCTCACCGAAGTTGGACGACAATAGGAAAAGGACTGATTTCTTGATATTCTCATATATACTCCGCCCCTGTGCGATAGCCTTGGTAATCGTCGCAAAATTGTCGTCGGTCAGCACGATATCCGCGGCGTTCTTCGCCACATCTGTCCCCGCCATCCCCATGGCGATCCCCACGTCCGCCGATTTTAAAGACGGCGCGTCATTGACCCCGTCCCCGGTCATGGCCACGATCTCACCGGCGGCTTTGAAGCCCGATACAATCCTCACCTTATGCTCCGGGGACACATGGGCGAACACCCGGACCTTCGATATGCGGCGGGCGAATTCCCCGTCATCCATTTTTTCCATTTCTTCCCCGGATAAGCACTCTTCCATCCGGGACGCGATATGCAGTTCTTTGGCAATGGCAAAGGCTGTATCTTCCCGGTCCCCGGTGATCATGACAGTCTTCACCCCTGCTTTCCGGAACTCTGAGACGGCTCCGGCAGCCTCCGGCCGGACCGGGTCGGCCATTCCGGCCATTCCCACAAAGACCAACTCTTTTTCCCTGGCCTTTTCCACATCCATCCGCATGCCCAGGGCCAACACCCGGAGCGCGTCTCCAGTGAACTGTTTCAAGACACTTTTTATTTCCGTGCGGTCTTTCTGACTCATGGGAACCACCTGGCCCCCTGAAAGAATGTACCGGCAGCGCTGCAGGATCTCATCCGGCGAGCCCTTTGTATAGGATACAGAGCTTTTTCCTTCTCTGTGAAGCGTCGTCATCATTTTTCTCTTGGAATCAAATGATATCTCATCTTTTCTGGGCAGGCGCCTTTCCAGTTCATGGCGGTAAAGCCCAAAGGACGCCGCCATATCCAAAAGAGCCAGCTCCGTCGGATCTCCCAGGCGTGTTTCTGAGGACAATTCCGCGTCATTACAGAGTGCGAAGCCATAAAGAAAATGTCTGTCCCTCTGTATTTTCAAGGTAGAGGGGCTGCATATCCTCCCATCCACAAGACATCTGGAGACCGTCATACGGTTCTGAGTCAGGGTCCCCGTCTTATCTGAGCACACCACGCTGACACAACCGAGCGTTTCCACACTGGGCAGGCGTTTCACAATGGTGTTCACCTTCACCATCCGGGAAACGCTGAGCGCCAGAACCATGGTAACGATGGCAGGGAGCCCTTCCGGGACTGCCGCCACAGCCAGAGAAATGGCGGTGATCAGCATTTCCATGACATCCCGCTTCTGCAGGACTGCGATCAGAAACAGCAGGACACAGAGGACTACTGAAACCACGCTCAGGATCTTTCCCAGATCCGCCAGCCGCTTCTGCAGTGGAGTCTTCTCCATGGGCGCATTTTGAATCATCTTGGCTATCTTGCCGATCTCCGTATCCATACCAATGGATGTGACCACACCCTCCCCTCTGCCGTAAGTCACGGTGGTGGACATAAAAGCTTTATTGTTCCTTCCCGTATCCTTGAGGACAGGCACGGATTCCCCGGTCAGGGCAGCCTCCTCCACCTTGAGGTTCACCGCGGTGATGAGTTCTATGTCTGCCGGTATCTGCCTTCCCGCTTCCAGGCAGACGATATCTCCCGGTATCAGGTCGCCGGCCGGCACTTCTCTGATCTTATCTCCTTCTTTTAAAAGCGCTTTCGGACTCGTCATCTTTTTCAGAGCCTCCAGCGCTTTCTGTGCTTTTCCTTCCTGTATGACTCCTATCACGGAATTTACCAGAATCACCGCAACGATGATCGCCATATCGCTGTATTCCTTCAAAAACAGAGATATTACAGAAGCCACCATAAGTATGTAAATGAGCGGACTGTTCAGCTGTTCCAGAAAACTGGCAAAAACCGACTTATGCCGTTCCTCCTCCAGCACGTTACAGCCTCTTTTATAAACTGCCTGTTCATTATTTTTATCTGCCACCTTATTCCTCCCCAAAATATTATCCTCTGCCTTTTGTACGCCGACGCTATACTCAAAGAATATGAGGACAGGCAGAAAAATATGCTATGTCTATTAATTTCCTTTAACCTGTGATATACTAAAGTTGAGTTTACCATAAGACCAGAATTCAAAAATCCGAAAGAAAAAGTGAGGAAGATTATGAGACGGGAAGATAAAGAAATCACTGACATGGCCAAGATCCTCAAGGTTCTTGACAGCTGTACTGTCTGCCGCCTGGGAATCTATGATCCGACAAATGAAGAGGCCTATATCGTACCTATGAACTTCGCCTATCAAATGAAGGAAGGCAAACTTTTCCTTTATTTTCACAGCGCCCGGAGGGGGCGTAAGATCGATCTGCTCGCAAGATGTCTCCGCGTGACCTTTGAGATGGACTGCGGACATCAGCTGATTCCCCATGACCGTCCCTGTGAATACAGCTATCGTTATTCCTGCATCATGGGCACCGGGACCGTATCCTTTCTTTCCGACCCCCATGAAAAAGCGGCGGTCTTGTCTCTTCTCATGAAGAAGATGACGGGCAGGAACTTCGTTATAGAAGAAAAAACAACTCCCTCCGTTTCTGTCTTTTACGTGGAAGTGAGACAGTTTTCTTGTAAGGCACAAAACTGAAACAGACATAAAGAAAGGAGCGCATATGGCCAGCATCAGAAGCACCCTGTCTTATCACTACAGAATGAAAACAGACGCAAAGAGTGACCTGAAAAAGCAGCTGTCATACGGCAATCATGGAAAGCTGTCGGAAATGATCCCTCCCCGCGCCATGAAAAAAAATCACCATATCCAGGCGGAATCCCTATCGGAACGGCCTGTATACTATATGAACTTTCAGTCCGCGGCGGACAGGCCCTGTGTCCTTTATCTCCACGGCGGCGCGTTCCTGACCGGACTCACTAAACGCCACTGGAAGCTCTTGGATTCCATTCTCTGGGGAACCGGCTGTCCGGCTGTCGTGCCGGATTATCCTTTGATCCCGGAACACACTCATAAAAAGATAACCTCGTATTGTATGGAGGTCTATTCTTCCCTGGTTTCCCAATGTCCCCACGGCATTATCCTGATGGGCGATTCCGCCGGAGGCAACCTGGCCCTGGTCCTCGCACAGCAGGCCGTAAAGCTTGGCCTGCCTCTTCCGAAGCAGATTCTGCTCTTGTCGCCGTTCCTGGATGCCACGGGAGGCAACCCTGTCAAAAATGTCCTGGCGCCCAGGGACCCTGTCCTGGAACCTGACGGCGGACGTGAAGCCGCGCTTTTATACGCTGGAACCACACCTTTGGAGGATCCCGTCATCAGTCCCATTTTTGGTTCTATGAAGGAGCTACCAAAAATCACCGTATGGACCGGTTCCAATGACATGCTCTATGCGGATGCGCTGCTCCTAAAGGAAGCGCTGCATCAGGCCAAGACCCCTTATCACATCTACACCTATCCTCATATGGTGCATGACTGGATGCTGGACTGCTTTCCGGAATCCCGCACCGCAGTGCGCCAGATCATCATGACTATAACAGAGAGCCTCCGCTAAGGGAGGCTCTCTGTTTTCTGAATCTCTATTTGAAATATTCCACTCCGGATTCAAATATCCGTATATCCTGTTCTCCATAGATATTGACCGCAACGGATTCCCCGCGCCGTTCAATATGTGCCATCTTGCCCAGAACCCGTCCGTCGGGGCTGGTGATACCTTCTACCGCACAGTAAGAGCCATTGGGATTCCATGCTTCGTCCATGGTCGCTTTTCCCATGTCATCCACATACTGGGTCGCCACCTGGCCGTTTTCAAACAACTTTTTCAGCCACTCATCTCCTGCCACAAAGCGGCCTTCTCCATGGGAAGCAGGCGTACAATATACGCCGCCCAGCTCCGCGTTCTGCAGCCAGGGAGATTTATTGGATACCACCTTCGTATAGACCATCTTCGATACGTGGCGGCCAATGGTATTATAAGTCAGAGTCGGAGAATCCTCCTTCTGCTCCCGGATTTCTCCATACGGCACAAGGCCCAGCTTGATCAGAGCCTGGAAACCGTTGCAGATACCCAGCATCAGGCCGTCTCGTTCATTCAAAAGCTTTTCTATGGATTCCTTCATCCGTGCGTTTCGGAAAACTGTAGCGAAGAATTTCGCGGATCCTTCCGGCTCGTCACCCGCGGAAAAGCCTCCCGGGAACATCACGATCTGAGCCCGCGCGATGGCCTTTTCAAATGCCTCCACAGAATCCCGGATATTCTCTGCCGTGATATTCCGGAACACTTTGGTGATCACCTCCGCGCCCGCGCGCTCAAACGCTTTCGTGCTGTCATATTCGCAGTTCGTACCGGGAAATACAGGAATGAATACCGTAGGCCTGGCCACCTTGTGTCTGCACACATGGATATTGTCCGCTTTATACAGCGGCTCGTCCACCTTTTTCTCTTCCACGCCGGATACCGTCGGGAATACTTTTTCCAGCGGCGCTTCCCACGTCTTCTGAGCCTCCTCCAGGCTCAGCTTCATGCTGCCGTATTCAATGGCTCCGGCATCCGTCACTTCTCCGATGACCGTATAGCGGCCGGACAGAGCGGATACCTTATCCGCCGGTACTTCCGCCACAATGCTGCCCCAGCCTGCGGCAAACAGATCCTCCGGCGATACATTGTGCTCTATCTTCACGCCCATCCTGTTTCCGAAAGCCATCTTGCTGACCGCTTCCGCTGCGCCGTGGCGCTCCACCTCATAAGCCGCCGTGATCTTTCCTTCCTTGATATCAGAGAATATCCTGCCGTACTGATCCATGGCCTGAGTGTATACGGGCATATCATATTCGTCTCTGTCAATGGTGAACAGAACCAGTTTGTCTCCCGCCTGTTTCAGTTCCGGGGTGATGATCGTCTTGTCGCTGGCCACATCAACCGCAAACGAGACCAGAGTAGGAGGGACATCCAGTTCATTAAAGGAGCCGGACATACTGTCCTTTCCTCCGATGGAAGGCAGTCCAAAGCCGAGCTGGGCGTCATAGGCCCCCAGAAGCGCGGAAAAAGGCTCTCCCCATCTGGAGGGGTCTTCCGTCATCCTGCGGAAATATTCCTGGAAAGTAAAGCGGATCTTCTTATAATCCCCGCCGGCGGCTACAATCTTCGCAATGGAAGACACCACCGCATAAACTGCCCCGTGGTAAGGGCTCCAAGAAGACAGGTACGGATCGAAGCCATAGCTCATCATCGTCACCGTATCGGTCTTTCCCTCCAGCACAGGAAGCTTCGCCACCATGGCCTGCGTCTCTGTCATCTGATATTTTCCGCCGTAGGGCATATATACAGAACCTGCTCCGATGGAGCTGTCAAACATCTCCACCAATCCCTTCTGAGAGCAGACGTTCAAATCTTTAAGCATGTCAAGCCATTTTGCCTTCACATCTCCTGCTTCTTTTTTATCAAACGGGTTCCCGGCCCGCGCCGGTATCTTCACCTCCACATCAGTCTCCTGATGCGCTCCGTTGGTATCCAGAAACGCACGGCTGATGTCCACGATAGTGTTCCCTCTCCATGACATCTTAAGGCGGGGAGACTTCGTCACTTCCGCCACAGGGACCGCTTCCAGATTCTCCTCAGCCGCAAAGTCCAGGAACTTGTCCACATCTTTTTTATCCACGACCACTGCCATACGCTCCTGAGATTCGGAGATGGCGATCTCCGTGCCGTCCAGGCCGGCATACTTCTTCGGCACTTTATCCAGATCGATGATCAGTCCGTCCGCCAGCTCGCCGATGGCCACCGATACGCCTCCCGCGCCAAAGTCATTGCATTTCTTAATGATCCTGCTGACCTCTTCTCTGCGGAACAGCCTCTGGATCTTACGCTCTGTGGGCGCATTTCCCTTCTGCACCTCCGCGCCGCAGGTCTCTATGGATTTCTCCGTATGGACTTTGGAAGAACCGGTGGCTCCTCCGCAGCCGTCGCGTCCGGTACGGCCGCCCAAAAGGATGATGATGTCTCCTGGATCGGACGTCTCCCGGATGACTGCGCGTCTCGGCGCCGCTCCCATGACCGCACCGATCTCCATACGCTTTGCCGCATAGTTGGGGTGGTAAATCTCCTTCACAAGGCCGGTCGCCAATCCGATCTGATTCCCATATGAGCTGTACCCATGGGCCGCCCCCCGTACCAGCTTCTTCTGAGGCAGCTTCCCGTTCATTGTCTCGGAAACCGGGACGGTCGGATCTGCCGCGCCGGTCACACGCATCGCCTGGTACACGTAGGTGCGCCCGGACAGCGGATCGCGGATCGCTCCGCCCAGGCAGGTAGCCGCCCCGCCGAAAGGCTCGATCTCCGTAGGATGGTTGTGTGTCTCGTTCTTAAAATTTACAAGCCATTCTTCGGTAACGCCGTCAATCTCCACGGGAACCACGATGCTGCACGCGTTGATCTCGTCAGATTCCTCCTGATCGTCGAGCTTCCCTTCCTTTTTCAGCTTACGCATGGCCATCAGGGCCAAATCCATCAGGCAGACAAATTTATCATCCCTGCCTTTAAAGATTTCCGCCCGGTCAGACATATATTTCTCATAAGAAGCCACGATGGGCTTTTTGTAATCTCCTTCTCCAAACGCTACATGTTTGAGCTCTGTCTGGAATGTGGTATGGCGGCAGTGGTCCGACCAATACGTATCCAGAACGCGGATTTCCGTCATGGAAGGCTCCCGCTTCTCTTCCGTCCGAAAATAATTCTGGATATGAAGAAAATCCTTGAACGTCATGGCCAGATTCAGAGAATCATAAAGTGTCCTAAACTCTTCTTCGCCCATTTCACGAAAGCCTTCCAGGATGGTCACATCGGCAGGCTCATTGAATTTCGTGATCAATGTCTCAGGAAGCACGTCCGACGCCTCACGGCTGTCGACAGGGTTGATACAGTGTTCCTTTATCGCTTCCTTTTCTTCCTCTGTCAGGGTACCTTCTATTACATACGTAGTCGCGCTTTTGATAACAGGCTCTTCGTTTTCATTGAGCAGCTTCACACACTGTTCCGCGGAGTCCGCTCTTTGGTCAAACTGTCCCGGCAGATATTCCACAGAAAACACAGTATCCTCCGGCTTTTTATCAAAATCCCCTTCATAAAGGATGTCCACCGGCGGCTCGGAAAAAATCGTCCCCTTTGACTTTGCATAGGTGTCCTCAGACAGGTTCTCCACATCATACCGGATAAGGATGCGGACATCCTTTACCGTACGGATCCCCAGATAACTGCCGATTTCTTCTTTAAGCTCCTTTGCCTGGACCGCAAAAGGCTTCTTTTTTTCCACATAAATACGTCTTACGCTCATAGGTACCTCCATGCCTTCTTGTGTTTTATCAATTCACATACCACGTATTGCATTTTTCTTCTTAATATCATATTTCATTTTCCCGTGAAAGTCAATTTCCACTCACAGAAAATACGCCTCTCCGTTGACACACAGCTTCAAGTCCGATATGATAAACGCAAGAGAATATCTCGTGTCCCAATGCGGATGCGTTCTGAGAGGTAAGGGGCTCAGACCGCGCCCGGCGGACAAACGATAAATTTCCATTCCGGGGGAATCATATGGACAAAACCATAAAAAAACTGACAGCAGTCCTCTGCTGTCTGGCGCTTCCTATTCTATTTTATGAACAGGCTGTGTTTTTTGCTGCCAAAATCCTGAACGGCCTCCGCACTTCCCTGGAAAATACTACTCCAGGCTCTCCGTCCATTTCCTTTCTAAAAGAAAATATGGCCATCCTCTATTCCAGCATCGGCGCCGTCTTCATAAGCGCTGTCCTCGGAATCATTTACCATGTTTTAAAGAAACGTTCTCTCAAACCGGCAGACGGACAAAAGCTCCGGGTGTCCCAGTACGGATATGCCGTCTTTTTTGGAGTCGCCGGAGCCATATTCTTCAACCTTCTCATGGAATTCTCCAGACTCCCGGAGCTGCTTCCTGCCAGCGAATCCATAGAAGCAGCCACCGCTCAGTCTCACCGGCTCCTGACGGCTCTCTGTACCTGTCTGCTGATTCCGGTGGCAGAAGAACTCATTTTCCGGGGCATGGGATTTCTGCTGCTGCGGAAATACATGGGATATCTGTCCACGGCTCTCCTTACTTCCATCACATTCGCTTTATTCCATGGAAACGCGCCGCAGATCTTTTATGGTTTCTGCATGGGCCTGCTCCTGGCCCATACGGCCGAGCATTACAGGACTCTTCTTGCTGCAGTCCTCTTTCACTGCGCGGCTAATCTGACCTCTTTCGCATTTTTAGGCTCAACAGCCCAAAAGGAGCTGATCTTCTCCGTCCCCGTTTTGGGTTTATCCGGCATCGCCGCCGCATGGCTCTATCACAAAATACGGGATATCCGCCGGGACTGAAACGGCCTGTCCTGACCTTCCGTTTTTCTCAGTCGTGGCTGTGGCCGCAGTCGTGATCATGGCGGCAAGATCCCGAATGTTCTCCGAAACCTTCCGCGCCTGAAAAAGCTTTTCCGCCGAAGACTTCCCCGCTTCCGTTCGCTTCCACAAGAGACAGGGCATCCATGGATATTTTCATGATATCCTTTGTCATCTCCTCGCTCAGGTTCATCCTCTTTGCCACCTCTTCCAGAGTTGCCTCGCGCCCTAATTCCTCCACCAGCTCTTCCGTTGCGTTCATCATCGCATTTGCCTGGGAGGCTAGATAGCTGCCGGTATCCTCCTGCCCCGTCTGCTCTGCGATCGCCGCATCCATGGCGCTGCAGATCTCCTTCGTGACATGGACGCCGAAATCCCCGCCGGAAAAAGACTCCATGGCCATCAGGAGAGCCATATTCCCTTCCTGTATCAGATCCGCCATCAGGACGCCTCTCCCGGCATATTCCTTCGCCAGCTCCACCACCCGTCTGAGATGGCCTTCCGCCAGACGGTCTCTTACGCGCCTGTCACCGTCTTCC
Organism: Lachnospiraceae bacterium; assembly: GCA_902363445.1. GTDB lineage: Bacteria > Bacillota > Clostridia > Lachnospirales > Lachnospiraceae > Lientehia. The sequence continues at coordinate 83,799 of CABJAB010000005.1, read as the reverse complement.
AGCCTATTTAAGAGCATTTCCAGCTCTTCTCTCCCTATTGCCTCCACCGCTTCCAGCTCTTCCAGATACATCTGATAGCAGCGGGAATCCTCTCCGGTCAGCCCTGAGTCCTTTTTCCGTCTGCCTTCTGCTTCATCGGCGCTTTCTTCCGGCATTTTCCTTCCCTTCAGATAGGAAAGGCTCGCAGCATCCATTTCATGGGCCTCTACCTTGATCTGATTCAATTCCAGGTAGCTGTATATTAATTTCCACTGTTCCTCCGTCAGATCCCATCCGGAAAAACAATCTTTTATCTGCTGCTCCGTCACTTGGTGACCGGACGCTTCTGCGATCAAAAGCAGGTTTCCTAAAGCCTCTTTAAATTCTGCCTGGCTGTTCATATTCCTGTTTCCTTCCTTTTACTTCCGATTTCGCTGCCGCCGTCTCACGATCCGCTTAACGGCCTTTCCTGAACTTTCTTTTCACGATATCTTCCGACTGGGCAAGCACTTGGTCCAGCTTCTCTTTATCCCCGTCCGCCGCTTCCAGCAGATAATTGTATTCGTCAAAAAGCCCGGTACCGTGCGGCACCGTGACGGCGCCCGCGTCGCTCCCCAGCGCCACATGAACGCCAAAAGCAATGGCCTTTCTCACATTATTTATCTGCATCCGGACAATGGCGTCCACTGTCTTTTCATCAAACCGGCCTGTTCCCCTCAAGTTTCCGGCCGGGGCTACCGTCGGCACCCACACGGTTTCCCGTCCGGCTAAAAGCTCCAGCTCTCTGTCCGTCATATAGGCTCCGTGTTCAATGCTGTCCGCCCCGCTCACAATGGCGTCATGCACTGTCTGCGCGCTGTTCACATGCACCATCACGGAAAACCCTTCCTCATGACAGATATGCACCAGCTCCTTCATTTCCGAAAGCTCCAGCCCGGTGCCGGTGATCCGGCCGTATGTATTAAAGTCCAGCAGTCCAGAGAACATGATCTTGATAAAATCCGCCCCTTCCCGTTCCGCTTTTTTCACCAGCGCCGCGAATTCCGGAAGGGTATCGTATTCTAAACCTACGATGCTCCCATAGTGCCCCTTTTTGTGAATCGCAAAAACTGGGGTCCGGTAGTCGATCCCGTAATCCTCCGCGATCTCCGCCGCATAAGAAGAGACTCCCAGATAATCTCCTCCCTCCCGGAAGAAGCTTATTTCCGATTTCCGATACTCCTCCAGGCGTTTCTTCACCTCTTCTTTATCCACTCCGTTTTTATGGAGGGCTACAGCGTCTTTATAATTGACGCCGTTCATAAATATATGTCCGTGACATTCTCCGAACATGCTCTGACGTTTCCTTTCCATTTACTTGGTCCCGAATATCCTGTCTCCCGCGTCTCCCAGTCCAGGGCAGATATAGGCATTTTCATCTAGCTCCCTGTCCAGATGGCCGCAGTAGATCTGAATGTCCGGATGCGATTGGTGCAGGCGCTCCAGGCCTTCCGGCGCAGCGATGATACAGAGGAATTTGATCTGCTTACCGCCTTTTTCCTTTATAAAGTTGACGGCGGCCTCCGCGGACCCTCCTGTCGCCAGCATGGGATCGACGACTGTCACCACCCGCTGTTCTATAAATTCCGGAAGCTTACAGTAATATTCCTTCGGCTCATGGGTGACTGGATCTCTGTAAAGCCCGATATGCCCCACTTTTGCGGAAGGGACCAGCGTCAGGATACCGCTCACCATGCCGAGTCCGGCCCGCAGGATCGGTACGACCGCCAGCTTCTTTCCAGAAATCATCGGTGTGCTGCAGGACTCAATGGGGGTCCGCACCTCTACTTCCTTTAACGGAAGGTCCCGGAAAGCTTCATATCCCATCAATACCGCGATCTCTTCCACCAGCTTCCGGAATTCATTGGTGCCGGTACGGCAGTCTCTCAGCATCGATATTTTATGCTGAATCAACGGATGATCCATCATAAACACATTTTCCATCGTTCATTCTCCTTTTCTTCCTATATCTGTTTTCTGACTATCTTATATTCATCATTCGTCTGAAAGTAAGGACATCCCGCAAAATCACTCCTTAAAAAACGCTCCATCTCGTCTTCATCCAGATCGGCGTCACATACATAGTAGCCATATTCTTCTTCATATGTATAATTGGCGCAGTATTCACACCCCGACTCCTGTTTCACTGTTCTTTCTCCCCTTCATAGATTCGTATTCCTCCCGGAGAAGGCTGTAAACGCAGGAATCCAGAATCTCACCTCGCTTACAGATATTCTTCCTCAGGATTCCCTCCAGCCGGAACCCGTTCTTTTCCAGTACCCGCCTGGAGCCTTCATTCTCTCTTACGATCTCCGCGTCTACGCGCAGGATCTCCGGCCGGCTGAACGCCTCGGCACAGAGCATCTTCACAATCTGCGAGCCGATCCCCCTGCCCCAATACCGTTTTCCCAGCCAATAGCCGATCCCGGCGGTACGGCAGTTCACATCGGTCCGGAATCCGACATTGGCGCCTCCTATGGCTTCTCCGTCGTACTCCACAGCAAAAAAACAGTCACGGCCTTCGTATTCCCGGCGAATACGAATAAAATCCACGGCAGACTCTTTTGTATAAGGATATGAAAATGAATCCCTCATATATCGGGACACGTCCGCATCGTTGGCATAAAAAGCCAGAGCCTCTGCATCCTCTTCCCTCCATTTTCTAAAAGAAACAAACATAGGTATGCCCCCTTTAAATCCTATTTATCTTGTGTACTCAGTATATCATACTCTTCCAGACCCGTCCATCCTGATACTCCGGCCAGCACAGACAGCAGTTTCCGTCAAAACTGGGAGCAAAAGCCGCTTATCCAAATTGCTTATTATATAAACAAAAGCCTATGTTTCCACAGGCTTTTGTACTGACAATCTGCTGCGGCCGCGCCGCAGGCATCTCTTCTATTTAAGCTCATCTGATCCTGCCAGCTTCTCCGCCTCCGAGAGCCAAAGCCTTGCGCTGGCATCGCTGGGCATTCTCAGATCTCCTCTGGGAGAAACCGCTACGCTTCCCACCTTCGGCCCGTCAGGCAGGCAGGAACGCTTGAACTGCTGGGAGAAGAATCTCCGGTAAAACGTGGTCAGCCATTTCAGGATTGTTTTTTTCTGGTACGTTCCGCCAAAGGCTTTCTCTGCCAGCCGGAATATCTTCGCCGGCCGGTATCCGAAACGCAGGATATAGTACAAGAAGAAATCATGGAGCTCATAAGGCCCGACAATATCCTCTGTCTTCTGGGAGATCTTTCCCTCTTCCGGCGGCAGAAGCTCCGGGCTCACGGGCGTGTCCAGCACATCCAGAAGGGTTCCCGCCAATTTTTCATCTTCGCAGGTCTCCGCATAGTATCGCACCAGATGGCGCACCAATGTCTTCGGCACCGACGCATTCACGCCGTACATGGACATATGGTCCCCATTGTAAGTGGCCCATCCCAGCGCCAGCTCCGACATGTCGCCGGTGCCAATGACCATCCCTCCGCTCCGGTTGGCAATATCCATCAGGACTTGTGTCCGTTCCCTCGCCTGGCTGTTTTCGTAGGCCACCGATCTGTCCTCCGGGTCGTGTCCGATATCACGGAAATGCAGCATGACCGACTCTTTAATGTCGACCTCGATGAGCTCTGCGCCAAGGCTTCTGGTCAGCTCACACGCGTTGTTATAGGTCCTGTCCGTGGTCCCAAAACAGGGCATGGTGACGGCTGTAATATGATTTCTGGAAAGGCCCAGCAGGTCAAAGGCTCTGGCTGTTACCAGAAGAGCGAGTGTGGAATCCAGGCCTCCCGAAATCCCAACCACCGCGTTTTTGCAGCCGGTATGAGAAAGCCTTTTTTTAAGCCCCATGGCCTGGATCGACAATATCTCTTCGCACCGTCTGTCCCTGTCTTCTTTTCTTCCCGGCACGAAGGGCGCCGGGTCCACAGAACGTTCCAGGTCCAGACTGGACTTCCTGAGGCTGAAGGATACCTTCATATAGCCGCCGGCGTCTATGGGGCCGAATGTGGTGAGACGCCTTCTGTCACTCTGCAGCCGCTCCAGATCCATATCCGCGCAGATAAGACCTGTGGTAAAGCGTCCGGACTCTTTCAAAAACGTTCCGTTTTCATATATAACATTATGTCCGGCAAATACCAGATCCGTGGAAGATTCTCCTTCCCCGGCATCCGCATATACATAACCGCAGACCAGTTTGGCCGACTGATTTCCGATCAGGCTCCGCCTGTAGTCGCCTTTTCCGGTGGTCTCATCACTGGCCGAAGAATTCACGATAAGAGTTGCCCCTGCCAGGGCATGGCGTCCGCTGGGGGGATTCGGCACCCATACGTCCTCGCACACTTCAGCGCCGATCACCAGACCGTCCATATTGGCACACTGAAACAGAATATCGGCGCCCATCGGTACAAAATCCTCGATACCGCTGGCCATGCGCAGACGCTCCATCGTCACCGTCCTGCTTCCGCTTCTGAAATGACGCGCCTCGTAGAATTCAGAATAATTGGGGATAAAAGTCTTGGGGACCAGTCCCAGTACCTGTCCGTCCTTTACCGCGGCCATCACGTTATAAAGCTGTCCGTCCTTTGCCCATGGAAGCCCCACAAATATCAGGATATCCCAGTCCTTTGTATGATCTGCCAATACTGCCAGTTCTTCCTTTGCAGCGTCCAAGAGTGTATCCTGGAGAAACAGATCCCCGCATGTGTATCCAGTCAGGCACAGCTCCGGAAATACAATCACCTTCACCTGTCTGGCTGCGGCCTCCCTGGCCAGCGCTTCAATCTGTCCCCTGTTATAAACCGGGTCCGCCACACAAATCTGGGGGGTGGCTGCCCCTACCCGAATAAATCCCTGTTCCATGATATCCTTATTCTCCCTTAATATAAGAGCCGACGGCTCTCTTCCTCTTCTTCATCTGTTCAATGCGCGGATCGCGCCGCGCCTCCTCACTCAGGGCTTGCGCCCTTCGTTCTGTTGCGCTCCCTTTCGCGGATCGCGCTGCGCCTCCTCACTCAGGGCTCACGCCCTTCGTTCTGCCTTGCTCTTCCTTTGCGGATTGCGCTGCGCCCCTTCACTCAGGGCTTGCGCCCTTCGTTCTGCTTTGCTCTTCCTTTGCGGATCGCGCCGCGCCTCCTCACTCAGGGCTCGCGCCCTTCGTTCTGCCTTGCTCTCCCTTTTGCGGATTGCGCTGCGCCCCTTCACTCAGGGCTCACGCCCTTCGTTCTGTTGCGCTCTCTTTCGCGGATTGCGCTGCGCCTCCTCACTCAGGGCTCGCGCCCTTCGTTCTGTTGCGCTCTCTTTCGCGGATTGCGCTGCGCCTCCTCACTCAGGGCTCGCGCCCTTCGTTCTGCCTTGCTCTTCCTTTGCGGATTGCGCTGCGCCCCTTCACTCAGGGCTCATGCCCTTCGTTCTGTTGCGCTCTCACATGGATTCCGCAAGGCTTACGCTCATGCAAGCATGGCGTATTCCTTGCGGAATCCACGCTCAATCCGCTTATCAGTATATCATAAATACGGGGCCATTTCTACATTGATGAAATATCCCTTGTCGTGCTTGCACACAGGGCAGATTTCCGGCACTTTTGTCCCGCTGTAAATGTAACCGCAGTTGAGGCACATATAGCTGGCTTCTTCTTTGGACTCGAACAGCTGATTATTTTTCAGAAGCTCTTCGAACTTTCCAAACCGGTCGCCATGGATCTTCTCGATTTTTGCGATCTGGCGGAAGCTGGCCGCCACTTCCTGAAAACCTTCTTTTTCTGCAACGTCGGCAAATGCAGGATACACATTTTCATATTCTTCGTATTCATCATGTCTGGCCGCATTCAAAAGGCTCTCCGCATCGTCGTAGACCTCGATCGGATACGCACCGTCAATTTCCAGATTCTCTCCTGTGAGTTCCTTCAGATGATTATAAAAAATCTCTGCATGCTCTTTTTCCTGGTCAGCCGTAAACCGGAAGACCTGTTCCACAACCTGCAGTTTTTGTTTTTTAGCCTTTCCCGCCGCGATAGTGTAGCGGCTTCTCGCCTGGCTCTCACCCGCAAACGCCCGGAGCAGATTCCGTTTCGTTTCACTGTCTTTTAAATTCATGTTTGCCATTGCAAAACCTCCTGGAAATAATGTTTTCTCCGCCTGCGGCGGATGGAATATTCGCTTCATTTCCAGTATGCACCAAGTTTTCGCTGTATATACGAAAGAATACTTTTCAGAATCATTAAATCATTATGACCCAGTCATACGCCGGCAGAAATTCCCGGCCGTCACGATTCCGGTTCACTGGCGACGCACAGGCCGCTTTATCCCCGCTCCAAGAGTACCGCTTACAGTCAACAGGAAATCTTTATGATTTCCCGTCTCCCGTTCGCTCAGAAACGGAGTCGGAATCTCCGTTTCTGCCTCCTTTCCGCCTGTGGAACATCGGCCGGTGCCCTGCGGCGCTCACCTTTAGGCCGTCCTGGAATCTTTCTGCCGGCGTCCTGACAGCCGCCCCTTCCTGAATGATCGTCTCTTCTTTGATTCTGACAAAGAAACGGCACACGCAGCCCGCGCGCATAAAGCAGCGGACTCCCGTATTCCCTCCAGTGAATTTTCATACAATCAGAGAACCATTACAGCACTGGTAACTTTATACCGCAGCGCCAATACTACTCTGCCATTTTTTCCAGGGCGTCTCCCGCCAGCCGGTACGTTGTCCACTCATCCATGGACACTGCTCCCAGGGAACGGTAAAAATGAATACTGGGACTGTTCCAGTCCAGGCAGGACCATTCCATCCTACCGCAGCCCCGCTCCACTGCAATCTGCGCCAGCTTTCTAAAAATTGCCTTTCCATATCCTTTTCCCCTGTATTCCGGCAGGATGAACAAATCCTCCAGATAGAGTCCCGCTTTCCCGACGAAGGTAGAGTAGTTATGAAAAAACAGGGCGAATCCCACTTCTTTTCCGTCCGCCACGGCGAAAAACACTTCCGCCTTTTTCTTCTGAAAGATCCATTCCTCAAGCGTCTCTTCGGTAGCCACTACCTCCTCCAGCATCTTCTCATATACTGCCAGTTCCTTGATAAAATATAAAATCAGAGGCGTATCTTTTTCCTCCGCAAAACGAAATTCCAGTCTATTTTCCACTTTTCTATTCCTCTCTTCCTGTACTTCTTCTCTCGTCTTCCTCTTATAGGCTCTGTTTCAGCTGTCCGCGTCCAGCTGCCGTTTTAAATAAGTTCCCACCACATTGGAGAAATTGGCGATATCCCGAATGTAGGCAAAGTCCTTTCCAAATATCTTTTTCTCCGCGCTCAGGTCAATTTCTTTTCCCGCAAACACTCCAAGGACAGATATCCCCATGTTCCTGGCATGCCGCACTTCCCTGGCCGTATCCGTGACCGCGTATTCCCCGCCGTAGGTGTGAGGGTTCTTGCTGTTCGGCCTGTTCACGATTATGTCGTTGGGCCTTCCGTCACTCAGTACGATCAGAATCTTATTTTCTTCCTGCCGCTTCATAAGCCCGTCCGCGGCCGCCCGGATGGCCAGGCCATCCCGGTTATTGGACGAAGTCGTGTATTCCATGATATTCTTATCCGCAGATTTGTCTTCGTCATAGTCCCGAAAACGGTGCAGCACCGTATAGTCCCAAAAGGTACAAAAGCTCATGACCCGATGGGGAATCTCCACGCTGCTCAGCGCTCTGCTGATGATATATCCCTGCAGGGCTACCTTGGGCTGCCTCACTCTTTGGGAACCGCTGGCGTCGATCAGCACATCCACGACAAAGTCCGTCGAATTCCGGTTGATCGTCCTGGTGAAAAGCCTCTTGTCTTCTGTCCTTCCCACCTTCCAGAGCAGATTCGGCGTCACATGGCCGTGGTCGTCCCTGACGTATTCCATTTCGCTCCGCCGCATAAGCGCCTGTTTCAGAACTCCCGTCAGGATCGTTATATTCTTCCTGGCCAGATTATGATTTTGATAATATACTCTTTTGTTCTGCTCCGCCTGCCGCAGAGCGTATTGGTACTGATAATTATTCTTCACCGGGCTTCTCAGGATTCCTTCCGTAAAATACAGGCTGCAGTCCCCATGAGCTCCCCGGCACAGCCGATAATCCAGCCGCTTTCCTTCCAGGCGGCTCAAATAGGATCTTCCGAAGTTTAGTTCCACATACGAATACACCTTCTGCAGATCCTCTTCTTTTACACGGACTATATGGGTATTCCTTTCTCTTTTCTCCTCCTTCTCCCGCTCATCCTCCTGGGCCGTCCTCGTCATGGCCTGGGTGACCCGCTTCCTATAATCGTCAAAGCTCTCCTCGGAAGCGTTTTCCTTCAGAAAGTCCCTCCATCCAAACTCCGCAAGCTCCTCCAAGGTCACAGCCAGCACCTCGTCCAGGCCTCCTTGTTTTTCCTCAAAGTGCCTGTCCAAAAGGCGGTTATACAAACCGTCCACCACTCGGATGATGTCCATGGTTTCGGAAGCTTCCTCAAGGCTCAGCACGTCAGCCAGCGCCTGCTCAAGCTTCCTGGTCGCCCGGTATCCCGGCGCCAGAGCCTTTTTCATATACGCCATCCTCAGCATACCGGTCATGGATTCCGCCAGCCTTCTGTCGTCATACTCCAGAATGTCGGAAAACGCCTGCAGGCGGATCTCCCGCACACCGCTTCGCTCTTCCTCAACTTTTCTGTGGACCGCCGCGTCCACGCAAGTCTGGGCCAGCCTCATCAGATTTTTCTGCTCCGCCCCCAAAAATGTTTTTTTCAGCACGTAAAGGGCCAGGGCGTCCTTGTCAAAATATCTGGCAAAGGCCCCCTGTTTGACCGCATCATATAGAGAAATATATCTGGACTTCTGAAAAGAGTCCACATCCAAAGAAACTTCCAGACCATAGTCGCCGCTGACGGTCCACATCAGGTTCCGGATACGGTTTTCCACTTCCATCTGATGCTCATTTTCCCAATATTCCTTCATTCACGTACCTCTTCCTGTTTTCTACCGCTCCTGCCTGCGCTTAGGACTCAAATACGTCTGCCGCCGTCCAGCTGTCGGGAATCCTGGTCATGACCACATCGCCGATGATCTCTTTTTCAAAAATATCAAAGGTCTTATTGGTAATCCCCATTTTCACGGCTAAGGCTGGACGAAGACCGCTCCTCATGGTCTTCATGGATGCCAGAAGCCCTCTCAGATCCAACGGCCGGGTCGTGATCTCTCCGTTAAACGCCTTTAGCTGCAAATCCAGGAAAAGGCCGGAGAATTGTTCCAACGCCTTGTCCTTTCCGTCAGGAAACATCACCTTCAGTATTTTCATCAGAGTAGCTTCATCCACCGGCGGCATATCAATGACCTGGAATCTGGAGACGAGGGCTTCATTAAGCTCTTTCGTCCCCGCATATCCATAATTCATTGTACCAATGAATCTGGCGGCCGGGTGAAGCGATATTTTTTCATACCCCGGAACGTCTATGATCCTCCGGTAATCCAGCGTGGCATGCAGCACCGAGACCGCGTCGTTCTTTGCCATATTGATCTCATCCAGCACCCCGAAGCCGCCGTATTCGGCGCACTGATAAACGGGCCCTCTCCTCAGAGTCACTTCATTGTCCTTAAAGGTATCCGTACCGATCAGGGAACTGCTGTCCGTATTCACATGGAACGAGATATTATAAGCGGGCCGTCCGAACAGATAAGCCAAATTTTCTGCCAGTACATTCTTCCCGGTGGCCTTAGAGCCGGAAAGGAGCAGATTCTCCCCCTGCAAAAGCGCGGCGATTGCCTGCTCCAGGATGTCCTTCCCATAAAAGGGAATCATCGGTATCACCAGCCTCTGTTTTTCACTCTCTTCCACATCATATAATTTCCGGAAAGCCTCCAGATCGGCTATCAGCCCTTCATCTACCTTCTGCTCTTTTAAAAATGCAGTCTCTTCTGCCATTGCCGCGCACCTCTTTCTTCTGCCGCCATCGTTGGCGGGCTAAGTTATTCATTTCCTTCTGCGATCAGCCTGTTGATCTGTGCACCCATATATCCTGCGCCGAAACCATTGTCAATATTCACCACCGCCATTCCTTCTGCACAGGAATTGAGCATACTGAGAAGCGGAGCCACACCCTCGAAGCTGGCGCCGTATCCAATGGAGGTCGGCACGGCGATCACCGGCTTATCCACCAGTCCCGTGATGACGCCTCCCAGCGCGCCCTCCATCCCGGCAACCGCGACAATGCAGTTCGCTTTCCGTATCTCTTCTATTTTCGAAAAGAGCCTGTGAATCCCCGCTACCCCCACATCAAATACCCGAAGGACCTCACTTCCGTGAAATTCCGCCGTCTGGGCCGCCTCTTCCGCTACGGGTATATCGGCAGTGCCCCCGGTGCATACGGCCACAAGGCCCTTCTTTTCCATGGGGAACGGCTCATATTTCAATACTCCGGAAATCTCATCGTATACCACCTCAGGCACCGCGAGCCGCACGGCGTCATACTGTTCCTTTGAGGCTCTGGTCCCCATGACGTTCACCTGCCTGTCACGAAAGGTTTCGTAGATATGGACCAGATGAGGAAGCTTTTTCCCCCTGCAGAAGATCACTTCTCCAAAGCCTCTTCGTTTGTTCCTGTGAAAATCAATCTTAGCGCAGCCGATATCTTCGTACTCCTGGCCGCCCAGCATAATCTCCGCTTCCTCCAAAGGAAGCTCTCCGCTTCTCACCTGTTCCAGTACTTCTCTTATTTCCATGTTCTCTCTCCTGTCCAGCTAATACGGACTGCCATTCATCGCAAATCCATGCTTCCAGAACGGAATCCTTCGGCATCCAGTGTTATATAAATAAAGCCCAAGTCCTTTAATCGGGCTACAATATCTTCCCTCAATGTGATAAAAGAAGAAATCTGGTTCAAGTCTATCTCTATCCTCGCGATCTTCCCGTGGACCCGAATCCTGACACTCCTGAAGCCAAGCTCCGCCAGATAATTTTCTCCTGCGGCTATCCGTTCCAAAAGCTTCGGTTCCAGCCTGGTCCCATAGGGAAGCCTTGTGGCCAGACAGGAGTTGGACGGCTTTCCCGCCACAGAAACTCCATATTCAGCAGCCAAACGCCGCACTTCTTCTTTTCTGAAGCCGGCTTCCTTAAGCGGACTCAGGATTCCCAGCTCAGAAAGCGCACGCAGCCCGGGCCTGTATGCCGTTCTATCGTCTTTGTTGGTTCCGTCCATCACAACAGCGCATTGATGCTCTGCCGCGAATTCCTTCAGTCTGGTAAACAGAAATTTTTTGCATTGGTAGCATCTGTCTACAGGATTATCGAGAATCGCCGGATTATCCAGCTCATTGACGGGAATCACGGCAAAATCTGCTCCGCATTCAAGAGCCACCTTTTCTGCCGACTCCCCATCCCGCTTCGAATGGAGAAACGTATCGAACAGCACGCCAAAAACCGCTCCGCCAGTCTTCTTTTGTTCCCGACAGGCCGCCGCCAGGATCAGACTGCTGTCTACCCCTCCGGAAAACGCGATGCACACGCCCTTCCTTACCGCATCCCGTACCATGTTGGTCAGTATTTGCTTCTTTTGTTCGTATTCATCCATTTTCTCTTGTTCCCATCCTTTCCTCCAGATTGGCTCCTTCTGCTTTTCCAGGGCCTTCCCGGTCACAGGCAGCCGGCAGCTCTCCGGATTTCTTCATATGCTTCCTGAAAGGAAATGCCGGAAGCGTCTGCATACCGTGCCGCGTCCTCGTACTCCGGATAGTAAAACGTCATCTCCCCTCTGGATACCTGTTTTACCCTTGCCTGGCCATACGGTGTTTCCACTGTCAGAAGCTTTCGGGACAGCGCCGTTCTTTCCAGCCGGTATCTGCGGATTCCTATGGTGGTTGTATGCAGGAAGATCAGCTCCTCCAGCGGTTCTCTGTCTTTTTCATCACATACAACCTTCATCAGATACGCCGGCCTGTTTTTCTTCATAAAGACGGGGACATAGCATACATCCCTGGCTCCGGCACGGAAAAGCTTCTCCATCACATATCCCAAAGCTTCTCCTGTGACATCGTCTATATTGGTTTCCAGCATCCACATGGCTTCCGGCTGTTTCTTCTCTTCGATCAGATACGCCCGGAGGATATTTGCCTTTGCAAAGTCTTTCTTTCCGGCGCCCATTCCGGTTTTCACAATCCGATAAGAGGACGGAAGCTCTTCTCTGGTACGGATTCCTGCCGCAATGGCCGCTCCTGTCGGCGTCACCATCTCGCCCCGCGTATCTGTCGGTCTCAGGAACAATCCGTACTGCTCCGCAATGGCTGTCACCGCCGGCACCGGCACCGGAAGAATCCCATGCTGACAATGAACATGCCCGCTTCCTTCACTAATCTCGGAGACCACCGCTTCTGTGATATCCAGGTCATCCAGACAGATTGCCGCCGCCGCGATATCCACAATGGAATCCACCGCTCCCACTTCATGGAAGTGTACTTCCTCCACCGGCTTTCCGTGCACCTTTCCTTCCGCTTCCGCCACGATCTGGAAAATTCGGAGTGCTGTTTTCTTCGCCCTTTCCGTCATGCCGGATCCATTTATGATCCCGGCGATCTCCTCCAGATTCCGATGAACATGATCATGCGCTCCGTGGCCGTCATGACTGTGCTCTCCTCCATGGCAATGGCCGTCATGTTCTCCGTGAATATGTTCTCCTTCATGACCGTATTCTCCGTGGCTGTGTTCCACATAATCATGGCTGTGGCCGTCTTCTTTTCCGGAAAGTATCACATCAAAGCTGCAGGCATCGATGCCGCATTTAATCCGGCGCCCAATCTTGATCTCATAGCCGTCCACCTTGAGGCTGGCAAGCCCCTGTTCCAGCTTTTCCCTGCTGGCCCCCAAATCCAGGAGGGCCGCCACCGCCATATCTCCGCTTATTCCGGAATAACATTCTAAATAGAGCATTCTCTCATACCTCGATCAATTCATAGTCTTTGCTTCCAAGTCCTATCTTTACCCCGTGGTCAATCCCCACCTTCCAGTTGGTATTGGGGCTGACTTTCCCAAAGTGGTCCCTATCCTCATGCCCATGGCTTTCGCCGAGGATGCTGTCCGCAATAACCGGCTGTGCGTTTACTGCGTCGGCGCAGGCTACATCCAGGGCCACCGGATCAAAGGAAGCGAACATCCCTACGTTGGGCACGATGGCTCTGTCGTTTTCACCGTGGCAGTCGCAATAGGGTGAAACATCCACCACCAGACTGATATGGAATTGAGGCCTTCCCTGTACGACCGCCAAACTGTATTCCGCGATTTTCTGATTCACGATCTCATTGGTTGCATCCTTCGCCGCACAGACCGCATCCTTCGGACACACTCCGATACAGCGGCCGCAGCCCACACATTTTTCATGATCAATAGACGCTTTCCCTTCATGAAATTCCGGCGCGCCGTGGGCACAGATCTTTTCACACTGATGACATCCGATACAGCGCTCCTGATTCACATATGGCTTCCCCGTGCTGTGCATGTCCATTTTCCCGGCGCGGGAGCCGCAGCCCATGCCCAGATTTTTAAGAGTTCCTCCAAAGCCGGTCATTTCATGCCCTTTAAAATGAGTCAGAGAGATAATAATATCCGCATCCATGACCGCTCTGCCGATTTTGGCCGTCTTCACCCAGTCTCCATTTACCGGTACTTCCACATCATCTGTTCCCTTCAGGCCGTCTCCGATGAGAATATGGCATCCTGTGGAAAATGGGGAGAATCCGTTTATGTAAGCCGTCTCAATATGATCCAGCGCGTTCTTCCTCCCGCCTATATACAGCGTATTGCAGTCGGTCAGAAACGGACGGCCTCCCAGCTCCTTTATCATATCCACAACGGTCCTTGCATAGTTGGGGCGCAGATAAGAAAGATTTCCCCTTTCTCCGAAATGTATCTTTACCGCCACATATTTGTCCTGAAAATCGATGGTCTCAATCCCCGCCTTCCGCAGAAGCCTCTTAAGCTTCATCTGCAGGTTTTCCCCCGCCTTTGCTCTCATGCTGGTAAAATACACTTTGGATTTCTCCATACGATTCCCTCCTTCTCTCATAATCTCACTGAACACTGGTCAATATGTAATCGAATGCGTCTCCTCTCTGCATCTCTTCTTCTCAAGAAGAGGTATTATCTCCGACAGATTACCGCATTTGGCATATAAAAGCCTCTCTATCTCCGGTTTCGGCTCCAGAAGGTCCGGAATCATTACCACAGGCATGCCGGCCCGGACAGCCGAGAGCACCCCGTTCGGAGCATCCTCCAAAGCCAGGCAGCAGGATGGAGCTTCCATCAGCAGGCCGGCCGCTTTCAGGTAGATATCCGGCGCCGGCTTCGTCCTCTCGATCATATTCCCGCAGACTATGGCATCAAAATATCCCCGGATCCCCGCGCGTTCCAAATTCCCCGCCGCATAATCGTAGCTGGAAGAAGTGGCCATACCGATTTTATAGCCGTTTTCTTTCAGATATGTCAGCAGTTCATAAAGGCCCGGCTTGACGCCGATTCCTTCCTCCTCTGCCTTCTCCCAGAAAAACCGCTTGGTATATTGGCGGAATGTATCGAAGGGAAACGCTTCCCCGTAATGCTCCAAAAAATAGGCCCTCCTGCTGGCTACGCCCATCCCCAGGGTCTGGTAGATGTTCTGACCCAGGTCTTCTTCCTCATAGCCCAGGGCCCGGCCGCTCAGCGTCCAGGATAACTGCACCAAACGTTCCGAGTCGAACATCAACCCGTCCATATCAAAAATAACCGCTTCTGTCATGTGAGATTCGCCCCCGTCATCCAATCCCTCGCCTCTTCTATCTGGCTGCTGATCTCCTGCTGCCTTTCCGCGAACAGAAGACCCTTATTGTATTTATAATACCGGTCGCAGCCGTTTTCCTGAATATACCAGGCGCTGTAATATCCCGCCGTGAGCTCGGTCACGAAAACCACCAGCTCCTGGCCCTGGCCAAAGGCTGCCTCCAGAAAGTCGAACGCATAATCCAGCTTCTCCGCTGTTTTGTCAAACAGCTCCTGCCGGCCCTGAGTCTCTTTCGCAAACGCTTCTCTGACAAGCGAAAATCCCGTATCTGCCTCCATGTCCTCTGCCGCGTTCATCACATATTCCTTCATATATTCCAGCTTATCCTGGACTTTAAAAGCCGTGACCTCCGACAGCTTGTCAAGCTGCCCCGCTTCCCGGTCCCTCTGAAACGCTTTCTCCGCCAGCTGCCGTTCCTCTTCCAGGCACCGCACAGTATCCCAGATATCTCTGTCCGCCTTTGCCCGCTCTCCGGAACCTGCTTCTATTTTCTCAAGCCTGCCTCTGACCGACTTCAGACGTCCGAACAGTTCCGTCACCACGCGGTCCTGCAGGTATGCTTTTCGGAACTCTTCTCCCAGCCTGTCCAGAAGAAGTCCCATGACGCTGAGTCTTTCATCAAATTCCGCAAAATGAAGCTTGGAGATGGCCGACGGCTGTACACGCCCGGCGAGCACCTCGTCTATCTGATAATCCCTGTGATATTTGTGATAGAGCTCCAGATAATTGGCAAAGTCTTTGGCGATCTTCGGATGCTGAATGTACTGTCCGATCACCTGGGCGTCCACCGGCTGGCCCAGCTTCTCGTACACAGAAAGAAACTGTGACAGGTCCTCCCATCCCCTCGCCGTAGCAAAAATCACACCGTCTACCGTAGTCTCTATCCGGTAAAAATGATCCTTACGGATATCCAGATAAGAAAGAATGGCCCCGTGAAGCTTTTCCCTGTAGGCATATTCCTTCCATACTCCGTAATCTGCCTCCACATCCAGCCGTTTCACCCGGTCCAGCGTCACCACGTCAAAATCGCGGACCGATTTATTGTACTCAGGCGGATTCCCAGCCGCCACGATAATCCATCCTTCCGGCACCCGCTGGTTGCCAAACGTCTTACACTGTAAAAATTGGAGCATCATAGGAGCCATCGTTTCTGAAACACAGTTGATCTCGTCGATAAACAAGATTCCCTCTTTAAGGCCTGTCCTTTCCATTTTATCGTATATGGCTGCAATGATCTCACTCATGGTATATTCCGTCACGGAACAGGCTTTTCCGCCGTATTCCTTTTCCTTTATGAACGGAAGTCCCACCGCGCTCTGCCTTGTATGGTGGGTGATCGTATACGCCACCAGCCCCACACGACATTCTCTGGCCGTCTGTTCCATAATCTGAGTCTTCCCGACGCCGGGAGGCCCCATCAGAAGAACAGGCCGCTGTCTGATGGATGGAATCACATATTCTCCGAACTCATCCTTTAAAAGATACGCTTTGATGGTATTCTTGATTTCTTCCTTTGCCCGCTTGATATTCACATTTCTGCCTCTTCTTTTCTGCTCTTATATACGGATCTTTATCCTTTACAGTATCATTTTATACAAATCTGATATGTTTGTCCAGCCGTTTCCCTTCCGGCCTAAGGTCCTCAGGTTCCAGGATCAGTTTGATGGCCCAGGGAGGTACGGCGGCGTCACTGTAGTCCTCTTCCATAAACAAGAACGCCACATCGTAGTCCGGCCTTTTCTTTGGGAATCTCCCACGGCCGTCTGTAAAATACAGAAGGCCCTTCAGACTGCCGAACCCGCCTTTTTCCTTCTGTTCTTCCACATAAGAAAACACCGGGCGGAAATCCGTGCCTCCTCCTCCCCGGATCTCAAGATTCTCCATATAATCCGCCAGTTCTTCCGCGCAGGTGATCCGTACATCCGAGCGGATTGCTTCGTCGCACTGAATAATATGAACGTTCACCTTTTTTAAAAAGCTGGACATCTCAGAAAGGATTCCATAAGTTTCGGAAAGAAAGCTCTTTATCAGTTCGCCAGAACAGGACATGGAGGTATCGACCGCTATGATAAAATCCTGTATCTTCTTCACTTCTTTGAATTCCTGAGGTTCGATCAGCGGCATATTGCCGTAAAGTCTCAGGCCATAGCTGTAAAACCCATAATCAAAAGAATCCGTGTCTACCTGCATTTCCTCGCGCAGCACGGCAAATTTCTTTAAAAAAGCCCGGTAATCACAACGCTTCCGGTTCTCCGCCCTAATCTGGTCCAAAAGATTCCCCGATTCTTCCGACTGATCTCTTCCAACCGTCTCCATCCTGGTTTCTGTCCGTTCTGCGATATCCTGCCACTTCTGCTCCAACTGCTCTTCCAATTCCGGCGGCTCCCCATTTTCTCCCTGCGGCCAGAAGCTGTGGTCATCCACCCAGAATGCCTGCTCCAAACGCTTCAGCTGCTTCTCTGTAAGCCTCTTCTCCATCAGCACCTGGTAGATCCCTTCCGCCGTAAATACCTTAAGCCGTCTTCCGAGCATCTCGTAAGTCTCTTTCCGCACCGGATCTATGGCCCGCCGGACACTGCGTTTTAAAAGTCCGTCAATAATAGATTCCATGGCAATGTCACAGGACAGATTCCAATAATCCTCCCTCCGCTTTCCCCTTCTGGTCAAATGGCGGAAAAGGCAGTGAAACACCATATGCAGATACAAGCGGTTTAAATAACGCCTGTCGCTCTGATAAAGCTCTGCCAGGGCGTATGGTTCAAAATGAACAGCGCAGCCGTCGGTCCCGGCTCTCTTTGCTTCCGTATCCAAAAGAAAGGACAGGCTGCAAAGCGCCAGGTCCAGAAATCGCATATTCAGATACAGCTCATTCCTGGCTGTTTCCAGAATTTCTTTTCCAATACGGTCCCATTTCTCCGTAAGCTCCTTCGACATCGTTTTACCTCCAGGCAGTTTAAACTCGGTTCATAGTTTAAAACAGTGTACTGGTCACACCAGTACACCATTTTGCAGTGCGTTATTTTACTTTCAGCCGGTTCAGCATTTCTTTTTCTTCCTGAGAGACTCTCCTCGACTCTCTGATCTTCTGTATCGCTTTATTGTGGGTCCAGGGCTCCAGCTCCCGCCGCTCCAAAACCATCCGGGTCTTCTCCGGAAACCGCACATAACAGACGGAAACCGCCCAGGCCACCGCCATCTTTACATAATAACCCTCATGGCTGACCCGGCAATATATTTCCAGGACCTTGTCAATATAGGGTTCTGTGATAAAATACTGCATTAATGTCACGACTGCGAATCTGACCTCATATTCCTTCTGGCTTTCCAGATATTTGCAGACATATGCAAAGCTCTCCTCCGGATTTTTCGTCATGAATTTAAGAGTGCTGTTCCCACAGTCGCATACCGCCCAGCTGTTGATCCGCGGAACATAAGCATCCAGATGTAAAAAACGCTCCTCAAGAGGCATTTTTGCATATCCGATCACCATCCCCTGCACCATCAGCTCTTCCTGATATAAGCTTTCCGGAGATGTTTCCTCGATCTCCGTCAAAAACCGGCTGAAATCTTCTCTGGCTATGGCTTTAGCCGCGCTCCGTACATCCGGCACCCGGACCCCGATGGTCTTTCCCGTACCCGGAACCAGCCTGTCGTTAAATTCTTTGTATCCGCTGTCTGCTTTATCAAGCAGCGTTTCCCTCAGCTCTTTAAGCATTTTCCCCTTCTTTCTCTCCGCAGTATCTTTTCGTCGTCTGCGTCTATTATGCCTTATTTTCTTTTCTCTTTCAAGTCAGTCCGCCAAAAGGCCGTCACAATTCAAATGCCTTCTTCGCCCTGTCTCCTGCTCCTTTTCTGTACCGGAAATCCATCAAAAATCCCAAGCATTCCGTCCTTCCCATCTGCCCTGCCATTTCCATCATGACGTCTATGGCGGCCTTACGTTCTCCCGTTCCCGTCAGCCTGTGAGATCCTGCCCTATTTACCGGGCTTCCGCCAAACCCGCCTTCCCCGAGGGAAGCCATATAGAAATCCCCGGCGCCGTCTGCGGGCGGCTCGTCCTCTGTCCCATGAACCGGCAAAGAAACCTCTTCCGTTTCCCCCGCGTCCATTCCAAATCCCCCCTCTTCCGCTACCAGACGGATGGAATCCAAATCGTCCCGTTTTAAAAGATATTCTCCCACTTCCCGGACATGGGCGCTGAAATATGAAAGATATTCATTCCTGGCCTCTGCCGAAAGCCCCTTCGGACAGCGGAGGCGGCTCAAGGCCAGTTCTGTCAGCACCTGCGCCGGTTCCTGGCTCACCGCCAGGCGGAACAGCCCGTCGTATGCACGATAATCAATTTCTCCGTCCCGAAAGCACTGGCGAAAGCGGTATCCCGTACCATGAACATGTGTTTCAAAGATCCTAGCGGGAATATTCTCCACAGAAACCTCGTAATATTCGGGAAATACCAGCCGGCTTTCTCCGTCCCGTTCCTGTATTGTCACGGCCAGGGCATATCGGAGCTCTGAGAGCATTTGACAGAGGCTCACGGCCCCCTCTCTTTTCCTGGTAAATCTCAGCTCTTTCACCGCGCCGCATCCCATGAACGCGCCGCTTCCAATCCGTTCCAGGGAGTCCGTGAATGATATAGTCTCCAAATTCCCGCATCCATAGAAAGCGTAATCCCCAATCGCTTTCACTGTATCCGGCAGGGAAACGGCCGACAGCCTGTCCCCTTTTACCGCTCTCTGTGTTTCTTCTGTTTTCTCCGCATCTGTCTTCTCGAAGATTCCTCCATCCTTTTCCCGGCAGCGGGCCGTTTCCTCCGTCAGAAACCTCCGCGGCGTCTCTGAGGCGGAAAAAGCATATGGGCCGATCTCCGTCACCGGATATCCCTCAATCTCTTCCGGGACCTCCAGCCTGTCCTTTTCCCCCAAAGCTCCGCATATACGGATCCCGCCTGCCATCCTGGCATAGATCCATTCCATAATAAGCATTCCTTTCCTATCCTATAAGATACTTTTTGGAATCATACCTTTAAATACCTTTCAAATAAACTTTCTTAATCTGGTTTATAAGGCAAGAGGAAATCCGATTCCATCCAGGCGGCTCGCTGGCAGCCATAACCAGGATCTTTGCGGCCTCCAGTCGGTCCTTTCCAACTGACATGGATAAATCGATATTTTTCCATGTCAGATTCCAATAAAAACCTGCATGAAATTCGGTTTTTACCTCCCTGCGGCCGTGAAGCTCCTGCTAACGCCTTTGCGGCGCTCGCCTTACGATGAAATCGGATTCTTCCTCTCGCTCTTTCTTCCGCACCGAAATAAGCGCTCATTTGTTTTGAAAGTCATCAGGGCGGTCTACCGCAGCCCGCTGCCATAAGGCGCGCGGGCCGTGTGGATATACGATCCTTTTCTGGAATCGATGGAACGGAAATCATTCGAAATGATGCGGCAGGCAGGGCACCGGCAGAATGATTCTGGGCCGGCCTAAAGGTGAGCGCTGCAGGGCAGCGGCCGGTGTTCCCCAGGCGGAGGGAGGCAGAAACGGAAAATCCGATTCCGTTTCTGAGCGAACCGGAGATGGGAAATCATAAAGATTTCCCACCGACATGTGAGCGGTACTCCCGGAGTGGGGATAAGGCGGTCCCTGCATCGCCAGCGAGCCGAAATCGTGACGGTCCGGAACTTCTGCCAGAGCTTAACGGAAGCTTAATCGGAACTAATTAAAAATGATTCCAAAAAGTATTTTATATTATCCCCAAATGCTCCAGCAGTATCTTGGTCCCCATCAGAATCAGGATTATCCCGCCTGCGAGTTCTGCCTTGGATTTATATTTGCTCCCAAATACATTTCCCACCAGCACACCCACCACCGACAGACAGAAGGTGGTGATTCCAATCAGGGACACCGACATCAGGATGTTTACTTTCAGGAAGGCAAAGGTCACGCCCACCGCCAGAGCGTCAATGCTGGTGGCGACTGCCAATAAGAGCATGGTCCGGAACCCAAAGGAACAGTCCATCTCCTCTTCCTTGGAAAAGGACTCCTTGATCATATTGGCTCCGATAGCTCCCAGAAGAATAAAAGCGATCCAGTGGTCGATATGGACGATCTTATCCTGAAATCCGGTTCCGAGAAAATACCCTATGAGCGGCATCAGCATCTGAAATCCCCCGAAATAGACTCCGGCCAGCAGTGCATTCTTCCAGCACATTTTCTGCATTGTAAGCCCCTTACAGACAGACACCGCAAACGCATCCATGGACAGTCCCACCGCGATCAAAAACAATTCCCAAATAGCCATATGTATTGTTCTCCTTCCTGTTCGCCCGCAGCCACACTATCTTAAATATACGTATGACTGTCAGGATAAAGAATCTTGGGATGTCAAAGAATCCCGCAAAGCAGTCTTCCTCTTTACATCGTGTGCACCCGGCGCAGAACGTTTTTCCATGTAATTAGAAAGTCTGGAGGACTCCTATTATACAAAAAAGACCCATCTGTACAAATGTACAGATAAGTCTCATCATTTAAAACAAAGCCAGACAGCCCGCATCCCAGGCTCATCAGTATGTTGACTTCATTACACCGCAGGCGCCAATTACTCCCTTATCTCCGTGTATTATAACCGGAGGTTTCTCATTTGTCAATCAAATGCAGGCGGTCCTTTTCCATGGATTTTCCATATTTTCATTTACTTTCAAATGTTCCTGTGATACTTTAATTGTGGGGATGGTTTACTTCTCAGAATCTTAATTTCACTACATAATCATGGAGGTATTTCTTATGAGTCAGACAGAAAAGAATTATCAGGCCGCGAGGGAGCTTTACGCTTCCATCGGTGTAGACACCGACAAGGCTCTGGAAACCCTGAAAAAAACACCTATTTCCGTGCACTGCTGGCAGATTGACGACCTGCAGGGCTTTGAAAACCCCGACGCCGTCCTGACCGGCGGTATCGCAGCCACCGGAAACGCTCCCGGAAAGCCGGAGAGCCGGGAAGAATATATGGCAAATCTGAACCAGGCGCTGGATCTGATCCCCGGCGCCACCAAACTGGCGCTGCACGCCATCTACCTGGACAAACATGGAAAAGACATCGACCGGGATGAGATTGGCCCGGAGGAATTCTCCGAGTGGGTGGATTTTGCCAAAGGCCGGAATATCGGCCTGGATTTCAACCCCACCTATTTTTCCCATCCCATGTCCGACAGCGGCTATACTCTGACCAGCCGTGATGAATCTGTCCGGGAGTTCTGGATCAACCACGGAAAATGCTGCAGGCGCATCGGAGAATATTTCGGGAAAGAGCTGGGTCAGGTCTGCATCACCAATCACTGGATTGGCGACGGTAACAAAGATTACACTGTTGACAAGCTGACTCCCCGCCTGATATTAAAGGACTCCCTGGATCAGATATTCGCCGACCCCATCGATTCCCGATATAATATCGATTCCGTGGAGAGCAAGGTATTCGGGCTCGGCAGCGAAAGCTACGTACCAGGCTCCCATGAATTTTATACCAACTATGCCCTGACCCAAAAGAACTGTATCGTCTGCATGGACGCCGGACATTTCCACCCTACGGAAAGCATCGCCGCGAAGTTTTCTTCCTACCTGGCCTTCGGGCAGGAACTCATGCTTCATGTGAGCCGCCCGGTCCGCTGGGACAGCGACCACGTAGTCATGCTGGACGACGAGACAAAAGCCATCATGGAAGAAATCGTCCGCTACGACGCTCTGGACAGGATCCATATCGGCACGGATTATTTTGACGCCAGCATCAACCGGATCGCCGCTACAGCCATCGGTGCGAGAAACGCGAGAAAGGCCCTGCTTCTGGCTCTGCTTCAGCCGACGGAGGAACTGATCCAGATAGAAAGAGAAGGAAATCTGACCAAACGGCTTGCCTACTATGAGGAACTCAAGACCATGCCTTTCGGTCTCGTCTGGGAAATGTTCTGTGAAATGGAGAACGTGCCCGGAAGAACCTGGATTTCAGAGCTGAAATAATAAAACAGAAACCGGACGCCGCGGCTTTTCATGCCGCGGCGTATCTCATTTTCCGGCATTTTAATCTTGAAGTCTTTCTGCTTTCGTCCTACAATATAATGAATGACGGGATTCCTGATCTGTCACTCAGGAAAGACACCTAAGAAGGGAACGATTATTATGTTAAAGCGACTTTTTTCCTATATGAAGCCCTATAAAGCATACGCTGTCCTGGCTGTCGTCTGCATCACTCTGGAAGGCACGTTTGAACTGATCATCCCTCTGATCATGGCGGATATCATCGACGTCGGCGTGGCCACCGGTAACAAGGCCATCATTTTCCAGAAAGGGATTCTCATGATCTTCTGCGCGCTCCTCTCCCTGTTTCTCGGAGTCGGCAGCGCTAAATTTTCCGCCACCTGCGGCCAGGGGCTGGGAGCGGAGCTGCGGAAAGCGGAATATAAAAAGCTGCAGAGCTTCTCTTTTTCCAACATTGACCATTTCCGGACTTCTTCCCTGGTGACGAGGCTCACCAGCGACGTCACCACCATCCAGAACTCCGTGGCCACCGGCATGAGGCCCGGCTGCAGAGCGCCCATCATGATGCTCATCTCCTTGGTCATGGCGTTCTTAATGAACTGGAAGCTGGCGCTGGTATTCTGTGTGGCGTCTCCCATTCTTGGAATTCTCCTCTTTTTTATCATCAAGAATGTACGCCCCCTCTATTCCAAAATGCAGGGCTCCATTGACCTGGTGAACCGGATCGTCCAGGAAAATCTGACCGCTGTGCGCGTGGTCAAATCCTACGTCCGCGGAGATTATGAGATTGGAAAATTCAACGAAGGGAATATGGCCCTCCGCACCACCTCGGAAAAGGCTTTCGGCCTGGCCGCCCTCAATATGCCGGCCATGCAGCTGGTCATGTATGCGACAATCCTCAGCATCCTCTGGATAGGCGGCAATCTGATCTTCGTCGGCGACATGCAGGTCGGACAGCTGACCGGCTTCCTGAGCTATGTACTCCAGGTGCTCAATTCTCTGATGATGATATCCAACGTATTTATGATGATGACCCGTTCTCTCGCCTCCTGCCGCCGTATCGTGGAAGTATTGGATGAGGAGATCGACATCACAGAAGAATGTGCCAGGGATATCCAGATAACGGACGGCTCCGTTTCCTTTGAGCACGTTTACTTCAAATACCGCCCTGAGGCCAAAGAATACGTCCTGTCAGACATAACGTGTTCCATAAAAGCCGGTCAGACTATAGGGATCCTCGGCGGCACCGGCTCTGCCAAAAGTACGCTTGTCCAGCTGATCCCCAGACTGTACGATGTCACCTCCGGAACCCTTTCCATCGACGGACATCCCGTCTGTGAATATCCGCTTTCCCACCTGAGGGATGCCGTAGCCATGGTCCTTCAGAAAAACACCTTGTTTTCCGGAACCATCCTGGATAACCTGCGCTGGGGAAAGGACGACGCCACAGAAGAAGAGATCCGGGAGGCCTGCCGGATAGCATGTGCCGACGAATTCATAAACCAGCTTCCCAAGGGTTACGATACGGAGCTCGGACAGGGAGGCGTCAACATATCCGGCGGACAAAAGCAGCGTCTCTGTATTGCCAGGGCTCTTCTAAAGCATCCAAAAATCCTGATCCTGGATGACTCCACCAGCGCCGTGGACACCGCTACGGAAGCAAAGATCCGGGAGGGCCTTTCCGGGTATTTGAACGGCACGACCAAGATCATCATCGCCCAGAGGATCACTTCAGTGATGCACGCCGATCAGATCTTTATTCTGGAACACGGCGAGATCCAGGCCACCGGCAGCCATGAAACGCTTCTGGCTTCCAACAAGACCTATCAGGAGCTTTATTATTCCCAGCAGGAAGGAGTTGGTCTCTAATGGCACGATACGTCGGATATAAAAAACCCAAGGACACAAAAAAGACCATACACCGCCTGTTTCACTATCTGGGCGGGCACAAGGCCCTTTTGGCCCTTGTCATCTTCCTGACCGCCGTCGGAAGCCTGGCCAATATCATGGGGACTTATCTCCTGAAGCCAGTCATCAACAATTATATTCTGCCAGGCGATATATCCGGCCTTCTCCGGATGCTTCTCCTCATGGCGGTCATGTACCTCACCGGCGTCCTGGCCACCTGGGGCTACAATCAGCTGATGGTCCGGATGTCCCAAAAGGTGGTAAGCGAGATCCGCCATGACTTATTTGTCCACACTCAGTCCCTTCCGCTGTCCTATTTCGACGCCCACACCCATGGAGAGCTGATGAGCCGTTTTACCAATGACGTGGATACCATCACCGAGGCTTTAAACGGCAGTTTCACCATGCTGATACAGAGCACCATCGTAGTTACCGGCACCGTCGCCATGCTGCTGGTCCTCAACTGGCGCCTGTCCATGATCGTCCTGGTGTTCATGGCTTTTATGTTTCTGTTTATTCAATATAACGGCAGGCGGAGCAAGAAATACTTTGCCGAACAGCAAAAATGGCTGGGAAGCATCGGCGGCTTCGCGGAAGAGATGGTCACCGGCCAGAAGGTTGAAAAAGTGTTCAACCATGAGGAAAAGGATTTTGAAGAATTCTGCAGACGGAATGAGGCTCTGAGGAAGTCCTCGACCAAGGCCCTGACTTATTCCGGCATGATGATTCCGGTCATTGTAAGCCTTTCCTATTTTAATTACGCGGTCTCCGCCTGTGTCGGCGGGCTTTTCGCCCTGTCCGGCCTGATCGACCTGGGAAGTCTGGCTTCCTATCTGGTATATGTAAGGCAGAGCGCCATGCCCATGAATCAGTTTACACAGCAGGTCAATTTCCTGCTGGCCGCCCTCTCGGGGGCAGAACGGATCTTTGAAATGATGGATGTGACGCCGGAAATAGACGAAGGCACGGTAACCCTCTGCCGCGCGGAAGAGGCGGAGGACGGCACGCTCCGGGAATGCTCCGGCCGCAAAGGACGCTATGTCTGGAAGCAGCCGCTTCCCGAGGGCGGTCATACCTTAATCCCTCTCCGGGGCGATGTGCGCTTCCATGATGTCTCCTTTGGATATGTTCCGGAGAAGACCATCCTGTCCCATATTGACCTTTACGCGAAGCCCGGACAGAAGATTGCCTTTGTCGGCTCTACCGGGGCGGGCAAGACGACTATCATAAACCTGATAAACCGGTTTTATGAAATTGATCGGGGGGCTATCACCTATGACGGCCTGGATATCCGGGACATAAAAAAAGACGACCTGCGCCGGTCCCTGTCCCTCGTCATCCAGGATACTCATCTTTTCACCGGAACCATCGCGGACAACATCCGCTACGGCCGTCTGTCCGCCACCGATGAAGAGGTCCGGGAGGCCGCCGTCCTAGCGGGCGCCGATTCCTTTATCCGCCGTCTGCCCAATGGCTATGACACCCTGCTTCACAGCGACGGCGGAAACCTCTCCCAAGGCCAGCGTCAGCTTCTCGCCATCGCCAGGGCCGCTGTATCCCAGCCGCCTGTCCTCATTCTGGATGAGGCGACCAGCTCCATCGACACCGGTACAGAGCGGCTCATTGAGCGGGGCATGGATTTCCTGATGGAGGGAAGGACCGTCTTTGTCATCGCCCACCGGCTTTCCACCGTACGCAACTCCAAGGCCATCCTGGTCCTGGAACACGGAGAGGTCATCGAGCGCGGCAGCCACGAAGAGCTGCTGGAGCAGAAAGGCCGGTATTACAAGCTCTATACCGGACAGTTTGAATTGGAGTGAGATTGAAAGATTTGCTTTTTTATGATATGGTTTAACTGTTTAAAAACGAAACATGAGGTGACCATTATATGAAAAAAGCATCCATTTTAGCCATCGCTCCTTACGACAGCCTGAAGGAGACCCTTCAGGCTGTTTCCCTTTCCTTTTCAAATTCTGCCGATATTGATGTCTTTGTAGGGGATCTGGAGCAGGGACTCAATTATCTTCATCGGCAGGGAGATCATCGGATTTGAGCAGGACGCTCTGGAATACCTTAAGAACTGCAACTGGAAGTTAAATCTGTTTCAGCTGCAGAATCTGGATCTGTCCAAAACTCTGGACGAGATCGAAAGGGATGTCATTAATCTCGTTCTGATGGAGGAAAATATGCATCAGACAAAAGCCGCGGAGCGCCTTGGAATAAGCCGCAGTACCTTGTGGAGGAAACTGAACCACTAAAACTTTAATTGGTCGAATCAGAAAGGTCAGTATACAATGAAGATTTGTATTTTAGGATTAGGTGTAATCGGAACCACCTATGGATATGCGTTACAAAAGGCCGGACATCAGGTAGAGCACTGGATTCGGGAACATAAAAGAGCTTCTGCTCCCGCCCGACTATCTGTTGAAATACTAGACGGCAGATATAATAAAAAAGGCGAAGAAAAAAAGGATAACTACGAGATCCTACTTGCAGAGAAGAATACAGATTACGATCTGATCATAATGAGTGTAGCAAGCGGGGCAGTTCAGAATGCAATGGAGACCATAACTGCAAACCACTTAAATGGAAGCGTCCTTTTGTTCTGCAATTTCTGGAACAGCCGCGCGGAAATACAAACGATATTTGACACAAGGCCTTTTGTTATTGGTTTTCCTACAGCAGGAGGCCACATGGGACACGACACCTTAAATTGTGTTTTATTTGACCATATCATGCTGGAAAGCAATGAAAAAACCAACATTCCCAACTATCCTGATCTTCTGGCGCTTCTACAGTCCGCCGGTCTGAAAGCAGAGATCCCCTATGATATGACAGAATGGATATGGCTTCATATGGCTATCAATGCCGGCGTCACTTCTACGGCCGCTCAAAACGGAAATGTGGACGACCCCCGCCAGCTGGCTTTGAACTTAATGGGAGATTCTCGTATGATAAAAGAAGCAATACGCACGATCCGTGAGACGATCAAAGCCGTTTCTGCCCGAGGCGTGGATCTGAAAAAATACCGCGGTGAGGTCATGCCCTATCGGCTTCCTGCTCCCATCTCAAGCGTCGTAATGAAAAGAATGTTCGCAAATAATGAGCTGACCAGCCGCATCATGACATTACACAATGATATTAAAGATATTCTATATGGATGCAGCTGTGTCTACCAGACAGCAAAAGAAGAGCATCTAGATCTGCCCCGCTATTATGATAAAATGGACCGCATTTTACAGGCCGTAGATGAAAAATAATATTTGTTAATACCTGACCTCTTGAGACAGCAAAAGGCGTCTCACAAGCAGAATAGAAGCTTGTGAGACGCCTTTTTCAATACCACCTCAATAATGCGATCATCAGCTCCTTTAGTGATTTCCTCCGCAGCCGTGATGGTCATGTCCGCCGCAGCCGCCGTGACCCTCGTGCCCGTCGCCATGACCGCAGGAATGTCCTTCTTCATGTCCATGGTGTGTGCACATAGCATCGGGATCATAAGACAGGGAGCCTGCCAGGAATGACCCGACCTGGGCATCTGCTTCCCCGGCCGCGCCAGGGAACAAGCGAATGCCGGCTTCTGCCAGAGCATTCCTGGCACCGCCCCCGATGTTTCCGCAGATGAGGACCTCTACTCCCCGCTCCTTTAAAAAGCCTGCCAGAGCTCCATGGCCGGTTCCATTGGTATCTACAACTTCCGAAGACAAGATTTTTCCGTCTTCTGTCTCATAAATCTTAAACTGCTCCGAATGGCCGAAATGCTGAAATATCTGGCCGTTTTCATAGGTCACTGCAAGTTTCATTTTCCTTCCACCTTTCTGCACCCCTGACTCAGGCAAATGTGATTCCACGATCCGATAGCTTCCTCCTTCAATGTAAAGCGAAGAGCCTTCCACCAGAAATCTGGCCGTCTTTTTCCGCGCTTCCGCATAAAGCGCCTGGACGGTCGCCCGCTTCACATCCATCCTCGCGGCGCAGGCCTCCTGTGTAAGTCCCTCATAATCAATAAGGCGAAGCACTTCGTATTCTTCCACACTGAGGATAATCCGGTTCCCCCGGCACGAGTCTCCCCGATCTACCGGCCCGAAGCTGCTGAACCTGGGCATCCTGCCCACGCATTTGCATTTGCTTGGTCTTGGCATGGCGTGCATCCTTTCTGACATTCTATTATCTGTTTTCATTGCCATTAAAAATAATATACCATTTTTATTGGCATATGTCAATAATAAACTGCTGTTGCCATTTATTGCAAAACAGCGCCCGGAATTTATCCGGACGCTGTTAATCATTTCAGTTCATATGATTCCCGCCGGCAGACGGCAGTTTTTTCGTCAGCCTCGGATTTCTTGTACGCTCTTTACGACCGTATGGCGGATGGGCACCCACGTTACCTTTTTAAACAATGCCGCGATCGCAATGGGTACATATGTGAATATGAAAATAGGAAAACTGAACATATATAGAATCTTCTTCTGTCCGCTGCAGTGAATCTGCTTCCACTCCGTAATCGTAGTCACAAGGCCAAAGAAGAACAGGGAAATGTATATTCCGACCAGATTTCCGATAATCGCTTCTAACGTCATCTCAACCCAGCTCAAATGACCGAGCAGCAGTCCGGCCGTCCCAAACACGCCGTTGATCACCAGAGTCACCATGGTCAGTAAAGTGGCCGGAGCAAGGGTCATCATCATATCGTAGCACTGAAAGCTATGCTTTGTGGCCATTCCTCTCATGAGTCTCCCGCCGTAATTTCCGAGTACCTGGTAAAATCCCTTCGCCCAGCGAAGCCGCTGATTCCAGGATTCTTTAAAACGGATGGGCTGTTCATCATAAAGAATGGCTTCTTCACAGTATCCGATAATCCGGCCCTGGATAATACTGTCGGTGGAAAACTCAATATCCTCAGTAAGAAGGTGATGCTTCCATCCATTGTTTTCACGGATGATCTCGTTGGACACCAGGAAGCCCGTACCCGATATGGCACAGCTGGTTCCGCACTGCATCCTCGCGCCGTTCAGATACTTGGATTCCCTCAAAAACCACAGAGCATAGCCGGCCGAAATCCAATTGGAACCGTAATTCTTCGAATTCCGGTAGCTGGTGACCACCGAATAGCCGCTTCCAAACACCTTATTCATCTCTGCCACATAATTTTCGTCCAGGACGTTGTCCGCGTCGAAAACCATATATCCGTCATAAGCCTCCAGGCCTACCTTCGTATCTATCTTGGAAAACAGGTAATTGAGCGCGTACCCTTTTCCCACCTGAATATGGTCAAACCGCTCGTAGACGATCGCGCGGTGCTCTCTGGCCACCTGCGCCGTATCGTCTGTGCAGTTATCCGCCACCACATAAATGTCTATCAAATTCGAAGGGTAGTTCTGCCTATGGATACTGTCCAGCAGTTCTCCTATGACCGTCCCCTCATTCCTGGCGGAAATCACCACCGCAAATTTATGGAGCTTATCCGTATCATAATGCTTCCTCTTGGAAAACAGACGAATAAAAACAAACACTATCTGGTATAAATAACAGACGCTGAAAAGCAATAAGATCAGAAAATTAAAATTTCGAATCCATACAATCATAACACGTCAATTCCTCTCGATTTTTTCCCGTTATACTCTCATCCCGTCAAAAACACAGTATTCCGTCAATAATACTTTCATTACTACTTGCACCAGTATACAGAAAAACCTGTGTCTATTTTGTGTCTAAAGGTTTAAATTTTCCTTTAAATTTTCCTTTGTTTCTTACTGTTATTTTCCCAAAAAAGAAAGATTCCATGCACTGTTGTTTTTTACAGTGCCGGAACCCTATTCTTACCGTGCTTTTCCGGTTTGGAATCACATCTTTTTCTTACAATTTTCTTAATTTTTCTTCAGCACATATTTCAAGAATGCTTCACAGCCCTCCAGGATATCTTCATAGGTCAGGTCGAAATTGCCCGTATACCAGGGGTCGGCAATGTCCCTCGGCCTGCTCCCAAAATCCAATAGACGCCTCACCTTATGTTCTGTGTCCTCTTCCGGCCTCATATCAAGAATCCAATACATATTGGAAATATTCCTCTGTTCCATACCAATCAGATAATCGTACTTATCATAATCTGTCCTTTCCATCCGGACTGCCCGGTGGTCTCCCACGGGGATGCCGCATGAACAAAGCTTGCTACGGGTTCCCCGATGAACCGAATTCCCGATCTCCTCATAGCTGGTCGCCGCAGATCCAATTACAAAACAGTCCTCAAGACCGCGTTTTCTTACCATATCCTTCAGAACATATTCTGCCATGGGAGAACGGCAGATATTGCCGTGGCAGACGAATAGTATTTTTATCATTTTTCTATAACTCCTTATATCTTTGATCTTCCTTGAATTCATGGGCTTTTTACAACCTTGTATATTTTTCTGTTTTCGCAAAAAGTAGTACAAGTCAGCATGTTTTTCCACTCAAAATTCACTACTTTATATTTACAATCCCTCTGCACTTTGGATATCTGGAACAACCATAAAACTCATTTCCTGCATTTGCTCCTTTTGTAGCTTTTCTTTTTACCATATATGCGCCGCATCTGGGGCATATAACCGTAACGTCTGAGTCAGTTCCTTTTGTAACCACAGTATTCTCAGGAATTACTTCTGCTGGTTCTTCTGTTACTGCTTCAACTTTATTTTCCGATTTTTCAGCATTGACCAAACTTTCATACTTCGCAAAATAATTCTTTGGATTCTCCTGATGTTTTCCCAGAAACCATCCAGCAATTTCTTCCATGTGTTTTTCGCCGTTATCTTCAGCACTACGTTCATTATTAACTCGCTTAATATATGTAATAAGCTGATCGGCACGAATGATCTTGTCCTTCACTTCTTTTTTTGCATACCGTGAATTGAGAACCGTCTGTGGATTAGCCAATACGACCACGCTGCGGTAGTTCTGCTCAAAGTATCTTTCAAAAATAGTCTTCGTAACAATATTGCCCTTTGATTCACTTCGAACTGCCTTGATCACTTCCATATGGCGCTGATTCTGTGTGATTGGCGAGTAAATTCCCTCTTTTAGATATCGATTGCCATATTTCATTGTACGAATAAAATCCCCGGCGGAATTCACCTCGATATCACCATATAAATTTTTACATTCAAGAACAAAACATCTTTTACGAGTAATGATCAAATAATCAATCTGTGCCGTGTATTCTCCATGTACAAGATACAGATCGTGCAAAATAAACATCGGCATATGGCTGTTCTTGAGTTCAAATGCAATGCGATCCTCTCCTGCTTTTCCGGCCTGCAGGCATCGAATATCTTGTTGTATTTGTTTTTGTATATCTTCTGGAGCCTTTTCCAGCAAAGACTGTAACAGCTCGATTTCTTCAGCCGCATTACTTGACTCCTTTAAAAATACTGGTTCCTTGTATTTATCAAATATTCCCATATGATTTTTCCTCAGCTTTATATATAAACTTTTTTTGTTAAGTTTTCGTATCTTAACCACACGCTCTGATAACCCTTTCGTAGCGTTCCAGACGGATGCCTGTAAATCAATATGCTATGCATAACTGTATATTACCAATTTCCCAGAATTTCAACAATCACTTTTTTGTTATTTTGCGAATATTCACTTGTCATGTATGAGCGTGTCCGTTCTTTTACCAACATCGGAACAAGAAAACCGTTATTTATAGTTCTGTTTGTCACTCCCATCCGCAGTGAGCAATAAAACCCATTCGCATTATAAGCAAAATATTCAATCTGCATTTCCGCTATTTGAATCATATACGGCAAAAAGAAATCCAGGCGGCATTATAATTGCCTGAGCATCTATTATATACCTGATCACACTAAATTTCACTATTCTTCATTAATACGATAGTTATTCTTGCACTGTCTAAAGATTTTATTTCAGATAAAATGTTCCAAGGCGTAAGCAATACCCCTCCTTTAGATATGCAGTTTTGTTATTTCGGCCGTCTACATAATGGAGAACATATAAACCATTTGCCGTCCGCCGGGCGCACCACAGAAAAAGGCCAATCTACACAGAGCAGATTGACCTTTAGGGCAAGATATGCTTGCCTGGTTCCAGAGAATGAAATAAATCATTCCGCTTCCTAATTCGATTACTTCACCCCCTTTGTCAGAGGAATCAGCATTAGCAATGCAACAATTCCGATAACACCAATCATGATGCCGATTATCATATGTGCGAATACCATACACAGGCACATCCCAACGCCTAAGAGAAGTGCGCCGGACACTCCAAGCAAGACCGATCCCACGGTTTTTCCACTTAATTTAATCGGCGCTTTACCTTCCATTTTACGCCAAACCAGCAAAGTCAGCAACAGTACTGCTATTCCAGCTGCCCCGCAGACAATCCCCTGATTCCTCATCCCCCATTCCGGCAGCAAAGCCATGCACATGCCCAGTGCAAAAAACACACAGCCAATCGTTCCAAAGATCAACGCCACAAAATTACTTTTTTTCATTATTCTATACCTGCCTTTCTTCTTCCCTCCGTTGTCGCTCTTTCTGATTTTTCCTGCCCTCGCTTACAAGTGCCTGCTGCTTTTCACAGCGTTTCCTCTCTTTTTCTGCGCTCGCTTTTTTACGTGCTTCCTGTTCCAAAAACAGCCTCTCCTTTGCCTCCTCCACGGTTTCACCCTCATGCGTCAGATATCGGTCAACGAAGCTGTCTTCAATCTTCCTGTAGCCTCCGACTGCCGTTTCCTCCAGCTTTTTGTAACCAGCGATAACTGCATCGGCAATTTTTTCATTTGCTTTTACAATTTTAGATTTTGCCATTTTTTCTATCCTCCTTAATATTCTTTGTTCTTATATACTACAACGCCTGCTGTCACTGTCTCAATTCCAACCAGGACAGCAATCACAGCTAATATCACTTTCTTCATAACGGTTCCTCCTTTCCCTGTCTGTCCGCCGCTTATGAAATCATCTTACTCCGGCATTGTTTATGGATTGCTTGAATTTTGTTTGTAAATTATTAATTTCAGATTTTCTAATTTTCATTTTCCATTCTTTTTCTATTCCCAAGCAAGTTGTAAATGAATGGCCTGTCCTTGTTTGTGTCATGTTTAAGACGTTTATAAAATATGGAAAGCCGTCGGGAAATGAAAACCCCGACGGCCCGTCTACAGCAGTTTGCCTGCCTGAGAACATACCTCATACGCTTCTTCATATTTGTTTTCTATCAGCGGAGCGACTTTGTTTCCCCTCCGCCTTTTTGCCCTTACATATCCCCAATAGGCTGCTCCCCATAAAAAGAAACCGGGAACTGCAAGCACCACCATAAGCCAAATAACAGGAGGCGCTGCCGTAACAGCAAACACAGACCCCGCCATAAACGCACATCCACTCAGTCCACATGTCAGAGCCACCATTGTAGGAACGGAATTCTTCGATTTTTCCAATGTCCTTATCTCATTCATACACGCCTCATAATGGCGCTGGAGCCTTGTCAGTTCTGTTTTATTGAGGATATGGCGCTCCCTCTTGAAATGAAGGACAGCTTTTCCCATATTTCTTTCCATTTCCATATTTTCGTCTGGTTTCCATCCAAACTTCCCGTAGCCGTCTATATATTGAGAAAGAAGTCCTTCATCTACCGTTACCTTGAAATAGTCATAAACATCCATCTTTTCATTCATCAGACTTAGATTCCTCCTTTTTGCTTTTCGGGATAATTACAGTAAAAATACTGCCCTTTCCCGGCTTGCTAAAAACCTCAATTTGAAAATTGTTCAGCTGAAGGATGCGCAGGGCAAGCGCCAGCCCCAACCCGTTTCCTGCCGTTGCATGGGAAATATCTCCCTGATAGAACTTCTCGAAAATGTGTTTCTTTGTTTCTTCAGTCATGCCCAAACCGGTATCCCTGACAGAAACCCGTATTTCGTTTTCGTCGGAGCTTTCCGTCAACGTGATATTACCGCCGGGTTCGGTAAATTTAATAGCATTCGACAGCAGATTGTTCCACACAAGTTCCATGAGTGCGGGATCTGCGGTAATCATTATCCGGTCCTCCATATCCGCATCAAACTCCAGTCCATTTTGCTCCCATGCCTGTTCATGAAGCAGGGCGCACTCCGCAAGCTGGGCGCACAAGTCATAGGTTTTTATTTCAGGCAGAATCGTCTGCTTTTCCAGCTTATTCAGCTTTAAAAGGTTAGTGATCAATCCTGAGAGGCGTTTCGATGACCAGTAGATCGCTTCGACATATCCCTCCTGCTTTTCAGTCAGTTCTTCCCTTCGCAGCAGCTCCGCATTATTCTGGATCGCCGCAAGAGGAGTTTTGATTTCATGGGATACATTGGAGAAAAAATCCGTTTTCAGCGTTTCGATACTGCCGAGTTCTCCCACCATTTTATTAAAATCTTCCAACATAACATCCAGATAATCCAACTTATCAGAGGTGTTTGTCGGAGGAATATAAACGGAAAAATCGCCCTCTGCCACTTTCTTTGCCGCTTCTGCCAATCGGTGCATAGGTTCCTCATAATTTGCTCTTATCCGGCTTCTTGTATAAAGGGTTAATCCGGCGGCAAGCGCTGTCCAGTACAGAATCGGTATGGCGACTTGAATTGTCTGAGGCCAGTCTCTCTTAATCATTCCGACCAGTAATCCGGTATGGATCCCAACCATCAAAAATATGGCAACGAGATATACCACAAAGATAGATGGCGGAAAACGGCTGTCCCTGACTGCTTTTGGATTTCCGCCTCTCTTGCTCATAACAACACCGCCTTATAACCAAGCCCGCGCACTGTCTTGATTTCAAAGCCGTCACAAGTGGAAAACTTATCCCGCAGCTTCGTCACATACACATCCACCGCCCGCAGGCTGGTATCGGAATCCACACTCCAGAATTCATCCATAAGCTGTGCCCTTGAAAATGTTTTCTTTGGGTAAGAAAGCAGCTTATAAAGGATGTTAAACTCTCTTGTAGTGATGGGGATCTCTTCGCCGTCAATTTCAGCCGTCATGCCATCCGCATCCAATTCCAGATTGCCGATGACGAGCCTGCGCTCCGTCTCAATGTTTGCCCGCCTAAGCAGCGCCCTCACCCGCATTTCCAATTCGTCAAGTTCTATAGGCTTTATCATGTAATCATCAATACCAAGCTGGAACCCTTTCCGTTTAGACGGAAGGTCATCCTTTGCAGACATAAACAGTATAGGAATATGCCTGTTGACCTGTCTGACGTTTTCTGCAAACTCGAAGCCATCCACCTCCGGCATCATAATGTCGGAAATGATCAGATCATATAAGCTGTTATACAGTTCATCATAAGCCTCCCTTGCCCCCAAAACTCCTTTTACCTCAAACCCACAATCGTTCAAATAGGCTGCTACTGTCCGGTTCAGGCTTTTATCATCATCAACCACCAGAATGTGTACCATCTCATCTCTCCTTCCGCCTCGCTATTTTTCCTATTTCTTTTCCAGAAAGTGCCAGCATATAAGCTGCTGTCGCTATGAAGATCATGCTTACTCCGCCTCCTGTGGCAGCGACCATGATATTACGAAAAACCAGATCACCCGTTGTATCAAACTCTGCAAGCATCGCCGTTTCCAAAGAAAGTATTGCGATCAGTGCCGCCGCGAAATTGACAACCCTGGCTGCAGACAAAATCGGGCTCCCATGTTTCCTTATTTTGAATAGATTAATAACTGCCGTGATAATGATATAAAAATCATACAATGCTACCATATAAATCAGTACACCTGGATACTGAAATCCCTGGTTCTGGTGAATCGCAAGTACCACCATTCCAATCAGTGCAGCATTCATCAAAAGAAGAATCACCGCACATAACCGATACCGCTTAAATTCCATCAGAAGATCTTTTCCCAAACTGTCTGCGGTAATATGCCGGAGCAACAGAAGCCGCATGGAAAACAAAAAGCCATAATACGCTGCCAGAGTGACAAGCCATACAGAATGGTAAAGCAGCCCCATGCACAACTTCATCAATGCATATAATATATTCAACGCTGTCGACACATAAAGAGATACTAACGATTTAAACGCCGTATCCGAAAGAAATCGGTCAGTATATTTGTTTTTATGCAAGAGTCTTTTGACTGACAGCACCGTATGTCTGCTTCTTTTTGCTGCCCATACACATAGTATAATTACTGCGTATGCCGAACTAATATATGCTACATAAGAAAATGACTCACCCTCATGCCCGAAAAAAAACACATAAACCATAAGGGCTACAGTAATTGGAATACCGCTTATTACAATACCTGTTCCTGGATTCAAAGCCTTTATAACAAGGCGTTTCACCTTTTCCACGATGGCTCGCCTCCTTTAGCATCTCAGATTATAGCATATAATAGCGATTTTTTATTTGATATTTGTTTGAAAAATGTTTGAGAATTGTTAATTTTCCTCCTTAAACATCTTCTATCCCTTTTGCCGCCGCGCTTGTAAAAGGGCAGCTTTACCTAATCGTAAAGCTGCCCCTATGACTATCTGTCTGCCGGCAAATATATCGCACACTCCTCTGGTTCAAATAATTGTTCTCCAACTTAATATGTCTATACAATCTGATATTTTTCTTTTATGGCCTCCCTGACCTCCCCAAAGGTTTTAGGCTCATCCTGTCCCTGGTGATGCTCTCCGATGTGTTTCTCCATCCAGACCATGTTATACCACCGGCCAAATTTGTATCCGCACTGCCGGAACTCACCCACCAGACGATAGCCCAGATGCTCGTGGAACTCAACACTGTTCCTGGTCAGATATTCGTCCTCTTCCTGCGGATAAGCAATACAGGCATTCATGTTCAGGATTCCCTGCTCCTTCAGAATCTGTTCAAGCGCATGGTGCAGTCTTCCTCCGGTTCCTTTGTGCTTTTTCTCCTGGTCCACATAGATTGAGGTTTCCACCGCCCAGTCATAGGCCGCCCGATCTTTGAAACATTCCACATACGCATATCCCAGAGGTTCCCCATTCTGCTCTGCCACCAGGTAGGGATACTTTTTCAAGACATGCCGGATTCTCCCTGCAAATTCTTCCACCGACGGAATATCATATTCAAAAGTTATGGCGGTACGTTCCACATAGGGGGCGTATATCTTCAATAGTTTTTCCGCATCCTCTGTTTTCGCGATTCGGATCTTCACACCTTGATCTTCCATATTTTCTACCTCACTTTCCCATTCAATGAACACCTTTTTTCCAGATAAGCGTCAGCGCAAACGCGAGACACAGCCAAACGGCCCCGGCGGTCAGCAGCGAAAATACGATTCCATGCCTTTTCAGGAGAAAATTAAGACATACCAGAAACATAGCGAACGGAATCGTTGACAACGTTGCAAATTTAAGCGTATTCCTCACCTTTCCGGCTCCCTGCTCCAGATACATAAAATAATAAGCTATCATGCTGAGTCCGGGAAAGCTCAGCATCAGTCCTGATATAAAATAGTTCTCCGTCTTTGAAACAAAATGAATCCCCGTCATGATCAGGCACGCCACGGCACATTTGAAAAACAATATCATATATTTTCCCTCCTTAAACCCGGAAACCATTTGATAAGAAGAGAATATCACACTACATCCCGAAACAAAACTTGACTTTTTCTATCTTCAGCCATAGAATCAAGTTATGGCAAAAAGCCTCAGGAGGAAATATATGACCTTACAGCAATGCCGCTATTTAATCGCAGTCGCCAAATATAATTCTATCACAAAGGCCGCCGCTGAGCTGTTTGTCACCCAGCCGAGCATCAGCAAAGCCGTCCGCGACCTGGAATCCGATCTGAAGATCACGGTATTTGAACGCAGCAACCGCGGCGTCACCTTTACAAAGGAAGGGATGGAGCTTTTGTCCTATGCGAAAATGCTGGTCGAACAGGAGGAAAATATCCGTTATCATTTTAATCAAAATGAAAGCTCCCGCATTTTAAATCTTTCCGTCTCATCCCAGCATTTTAATTTTGCCGCGGAAGCAGTCGCACAGATGATCCGTTATCTGAAGGGACGGAAATATGAATTCTCTTTTTTAGAGGGGAAGGCCTCCGACGTGATTGAACATGTGTCGGCCGGCATCTCCGCACTGGGGATCCTTTCTGTTTCGTCATTGAATCGGGAACTATTGGAACGGAATTTTATGAAACAATCTCTTGTTTTCACGGCAATGGCCGCTTTGGCCGCTCATGTGTTCCTCAGCCGGAGCCACCCTCTGGCATCTTGTGCATCCATCCGGCCAGAGGAGCTTTCCGGATATCCCTGTCTCACCTATCGGAAAAACGATACGCCGATGAATTTTACAGAAGACGACTTTAATATCCAAAAAGCATCGCAGCTTGTTTTCGTGCAGGACCGCGGTACCATGGATGACCTTCTCGTGCATACCGACGGCTACAATTTAGGCACCGGCTGCGTGAGAGACGGATTTCTCAATCCTGAGATTACCGCTATCCCTCTGGATGTGCCCTGGCAGATTCACATAGGATATATCAAAAAATATGACCATGTCCTTTCCGAAGAGATGATGCGGTTCATCGATCTTCTCTCGGAATCCATGAGAAATTCCCTTCCCCACGTATGAATGGCCGAGCGCCTGTTTATTCCAATATGCTCTCGCCCATTTCATCCAAAAGCTCATTGGCATCCAGAACCGACAGGCCTTTGTTGACGGCAAATATCAGGACCG
Organism: Lachnospiraceae bacterium; assembly: GCA_902363445.1. Classification (GTDB taxonomy): domain Bacteria; phylum Bacillota; class Clostridia; order Lachnospirales; family Lachnospiraceae; genus Lientehia. Next base: position 44,379 of record CABJAB010000005.1, on the reverse strand, counting down.
CGTCCCGGCGTACCCTTGCATACAGTCCATTCAGCCCGGCCAGCTGCAGGGCCCTCTGTATTTCCTTCGCCGTCATCTTCATCGCAATACAGAGTGCGAGCAGTTTATCACGCCCTGCTCCCCTCGTGCCGGAAAAAATCTGATATCCGTAATTTCTCTGCAGTCCTGACGCTTGGATCACGCTGCTTTTTTCCAGATGCTTCTCCGCAAGTATTTTTTCCAGATAAGCAGCCAGAGAACCTTCTAGTTTTTCTGTATGCTCTTTCACATATTTTTCCAAAGCCCGCTCACTTGATACATTTCCCAGTATTTTCAGCAATTCATCCGTTGTTTTCCTGTCCATGCCGTCTCCTGTCAGAAAAGAATTTCTTATTTTAGAATAATATAGTATAATTTGTCTAAAAGAGCAAGTGAAACACACGGAGGACACGGATGGACATCAAGTCTGAATGTATTTTATCCATGTATAAAGAACTGGTCCCGATTTCCGGGAACCCGAATATATATCTGGTCCAGAACCAGACCGACGGACATCTTTACGTAAAGAAAACGCTGTCTGAATACAGTCCCGAAGTCTATTACTGTCTCAAGGAGCATCCGGTCCCAGGAGTACCTGCAATCCATGAAATATGTCAGGCGGAAAAGAAGCTAATCCTGATCGAAGAGTATATCCATGGAGAAAATCTGGCGGATATCCTTAAATATCATGCTTTCACGGAGGAAGAAACCATCCGCGCCGCCATGTCTCTCTGCCGGATCCTAGGCAGGCTCCATGGCAGTCGGCCGCCCATCATTCATCGGGACATTAAACCGTCCAACATTATGATCACTCCAGACCACACGCTCCGTCTGATCGACTTCAATATATCCCGTGAATTCTGTCCGGACAAGGATAAAGATACCAGGATCATGGGAACCGCATCCTATGCCGCTCCGGAACAATTCGGGTTTTCCCAGAGTGACGAAAGGACAGACCTTTATGCCGTGGGAGTATTGATGAAAGAGATGATGGAAAACCGTCCCCCTACCTCCCGCCTGTCCCGTATCATTGAAAAATGCATGAGCATTGACCCAAATAACAGGTATCCATCTGCCGCTGCCCTGCTCCGTGCACTTAATTCCGTCTCTCCTGCCGCACGGCTTCCGGAAAATCCCGGCAGAATACCCGGCCGCTCCTGGGCCCCTCCGGGTTTCCGCTCCGGCATAGTATGGAAAATGCTCCTGTCCGCATGCGGCTATCTGTTCCTCCTGTATATCTGCTGCACTATCGTTTATACAAGAGACGGAATTCCCTCCAGCGGTCTTCCGCTCATCACCGATCGGATCTGTACGGGTATTTTTCTGTTCTTCCTGGTATTCCTGATCGGAAACTACAGAGGAACTGCCGCGTATTTTCCTCCGTGCGGAAGTCCACGGTGGTATCTGCGGGCCGTCGGTTATATCATGTATGGATTTCTTGTGCTCCTGGCCGAAGTTCTGATTTCTTCCACCGTACTCTATCTTTTCCAGTGAGCTTTATATGCGGCGGCCTGTATGCTGCCCGCATACCAAAAGCCTCCCCGTTTACGGTAAAATAAGGTCAGAACTTTATATTACAAGGGAGGAAATTTCATGAAAACATCCAGGCTCGTCATCGGCATCCTTTCCATCGTCCTGGCCGTCATCGTACTCTTTCAGTCCTGCGCGGTGGGAATCGGAAATGCGCTGCAGGCCAATGAAGAAGTCAGCGGGACCGCCGGACTGATGGTAGCTGTCATCTTACTGATAGCAGGCATCATCGGCATTGTCACAAGAAACGGAGGCAAAGGCCCCTTCGCAGCCGGCGCATTCTACGCGCTGGGCGGAATCCTCGGGCTTACAAATGCCGGCTCCTACGGCGATCTGATCCTTTGGTCCGTCGTCTGCTTCTTGTTCGCCGCAGTTTTCATCATCGGAAATCTTGTTAAGAAAAAAAGCTGATATTCTTTTCCAAAGTCAAAAGAAATGCCTGTTCTCCCCATGAGAGCCGGCATTTCTCTGTTTCATTTCTAATCCATCTCTTTTATTTTCTTCTGCCCGTCCTTCTTTTTCCCGGAAAAAGTCTTGCATATCTTTACCACGACACCGCTGAGCGCCAACAACGCCAGCGCATTGGGAATGACCATGAGGCCATTGAAGAAATCAGCCAAAGACCAGACGAGCTTCACCTTCAGGGTCGATCCAATGATGATGAATACCACCACCAGGAGGGAATACACCTTAGCCGCCTTCTTTCCAAACAGATATTTGGCATTGATCTCTCCGAAAAAGTGCCAGCCAAGTATCGTAGAAAATGCAAAAAACAAGAGGCAGACAGCCACGAAAATATCGCCGAAGCTTCCGAATCCGGCAGAAAACGCCGCCTGTGTCAGCGCAGTCCCTTCCTTTCCGCTCCCTAGAACACCTGAAGTGAGGATTGACAGCACCGTCAGATTCAGAATCACAAACGTATCAATAAATACGCTGATCATCGCGGTCAGGCCCTGCTCATGGGGATTCTTAGCCGTCGCCCGGGCATGGGCATGAGGAGTGGAGCCCATACCTGCTTCATTGGAAAAGAGGCCTCTCGCCACGCCAAAGCGGACCGCTTCTCTCACCGTGATACCGGCCCCGGCCCCTAAAACCGCCCGAGGGCTGAAGGCTCCCGTAAAGATCATTTTAAACGCTGCCGGTACCTGAGCGATATTCATGAGGATCAGCGCCAGGCTTCCCAGGATATAAATGCCCGCCATGAACGGAACAATCTTCTCCACCACTGCCGCCAGTCTGGAGGTCCCCCCGATGAAGATAAAAGCTGCCAGCACTGCCAGTGCCACTCCTATGGCAATAGGGGGAATATTGATGTTCCGCGCGGCAAACACTTCGGAAAAAGCCGCGCCTATGGAGTTAGACTGGACCATATTTCCCATAAAGCCCAGAGCGAGGATGATGAATACGGCAAACAGGGCGGCCAGGAATTTTCCCAGCTTACCTTTAAACGCCGCTTTTATGTAATAGATGGGACCTCCTGTCACCTCTCCGTCCGCCGTCGTCTTGTATTCCTGCGCCAGCGATGCCTCCGCATAAATAGTAGCCATACCGAAAAACGCCGACAACCACATCCAGAAGATCGCGCCCGGACCGCCGCCGATCAAAGCGGTGGCCGCGCCGGCCAAATTCCCGGTGCCCACCTGCGCCGCGATCGCCGTAGCCAGCGACTGGAACGGGGTCATCTCCCCCTTCTTTCCTTTTTTACCCTTGAAGCTTATGTGGCCGAAGACCAGCCGGCAGCCCTCTCCGAATTTTCTCACCTGAATAAATTTTAGCCGGACGGTAAAAAAAACGCCGGTACCGCAAAGAAGCAGGATCAGCAGCACATTCCATAAAAAGTCATTGGCCTTATCAACAATCGGTAACATATTTTTTCCCTCGCTTATTCTGTATAATAAAAGAAGAGCCGATATCTTATCAGCCCTCCAAAGAGTAGAACATTGCCTTTTCTCATAACATATGAAATATGCCCTGTCCGTTTGCCTGAGAGATAGACAGCCCCGCCGGAACGGTCCGGGCTGTTGTACACCTTCGGCGCTTTCCTGCACATGCTTTCAGCCGGCGGAAAGACTCTCCAGAGTGTCGCATTAAGTCGACTTTATAAAAATATCATAAACACATGGAAAATGCAAGCATAAAATACCGTCCTGTCAAAGGATGCTAAAAAGACGCCCAAGCGATCTGAGCGCCTTTCCTCCGCCGGCGGCATACGCCGCGGATTTTTTTCATAATAACAGGTTATCGTTTGGAATCATTTTATCAGAACAGCAATGATGTCGTAAAAAGAATTTAAAGATTTGATATGCGTATTGCTCTTTAGACCTCGCCATCGTACATAAACATCACCAGTCTCTGTACATCTTCAGGCTCATGAGCGATAAGCTCCATTTCACCGATCGTCGCATCCGCAAATACGCTGGAAAGAGCTACATACTGTGTGAGCTTAGATTTCAGATTCAGCCGGTCGCCTTCGTCTGTCACCAGTTCCACTTTGCCTTTGCATTCGTCGATCACTTTGAAAAATTTCTCAACGTCTTTGACATTTTTGATCTTCATTCTAATATCTCCTTTCTATCTGTTTCTCTATTTTGGCCCCATCATAGCACATCAGCCATTATTTGTAAATAAGTTCTGTCATTTTCTACCATTCTCCCAGAATGAACATAAAATACCCGGTAAGCTTTCGTAATTTATTACATAGTAGTCCGACCATTCCCTCGGAAACAATCGTTGATATTCACTATAAAGAAACCTGTCATCCAGCAATAAGATAATGCCTTCGTCCGTATCCGTACGGATTACCCGCCCGGCCGCCTGCAGAACTTTGTTCATCCCCGGATACCGATAGGCGTAGGCGAAGCCGTCCTTACCCCGTTTTTCATACCAGCTTTTAAGGATTTCTCTCTCTGTACAGATCTGCGCCAATCCGGTTCCCACGATGATCACTCCGATCAGCTTCTCTCCCTTCAGGTCGATGCCCTCCGAAAAGACGCCGCCCATGACGCAAAACGCCGCCAAAGAGTGTTCTCTGTCCCGGCTGAATTCCGCCAGAAACGATTCCCTGTCCTGTTCTGTCATATGTCCGGACTGAAGGATGATGTCCGGGCCGTCTGTCTGCCCCGGTCCTGCTTCCATTCCTGAAAGTTCTCCTGCAAGCCCTTTATCTTGTGCCGCCTGGTATACGCCGTGCATGTAAGCATAAGAAGGGAAATACACCAGGTAATTCCCTTTCTTCTGCCTCACTGCAGTCAATACATAATCCAGCACTTTTAAGTATTCCCGGCTGTTTCTCCTTTTATACCGGCTGCTCACATCCTTCCCAATGGCAAGAAGGCGCTTGGAAACGTCAAAAGGCGACGGCGCATAGACCGCATATTCCTCCGTGCTCCCGCAGAGCAGCTCTTTATAATATTGAACCGGCAGAAGTGTCGCTGAAAAAAAGACCGTACTGTTTCCTTTCTCCAGACAAAGCGAAAGATTTTCCGCCGGGTTCACACAGAGGAGCTTAAGAAGAAAGGATTCCCGGCTCACATGCTCTGTATAGACACAGTAGGAATCATCCAGCCTGTCATACATATTGAGAAAATGGCGGACCGCCAGATAGAGGTTCGCAAACTCCTCGTTACCGTCCATTACCCGGGACTCTTCCTGGAACTTTTCCATCTCACTGAACGTGCCGGTGAGCGCCAGCACAAACTGGTCAATGGAATCCCGAACCATAGGTTCGTCACTCTCCCGCTTCATTTCCAGGAGCAGCTTATTGCATCTGGAGAGCTTTCTCTCCAACCGCGTGCTGTGGGGCTTCACCAAATTCCTGACAGCCAGAAACGATTCCTTATATAAAGAAGCGCTGTACATCTCCCTGGCCCGTTCCACCAGGTTGTGCGCTTCATCCACCAGAAAAAGATAATCTCCTCCCATCCCTTCACCAAAATACCGTTTCAGCTGAACGTTGGGGTCAAATACATAATTATAATCGCAGATGATCACATCCAGCCAGACGCTCAGATCCAGAGAAAACTCGTGCGGGCACACCTGGTACCGTTCGGACCACGCGAGGATATTCTCTCTCCCGGCCGTCTCCTTCTGATGGATATAGTCGAAAACGGCTTCATTCACACGGTCATAATGCCCCCTCGCATACGGACAGGACTCAGGATTACACTCTGCCTTTCCCCCTTCAGAGACCAGGGGACAGAGCTTTTCTTTCGCCGTCAGGGTAATGGAGGACGCGCGAAGGCCGTTTTCCCGCAGAATCTCCATCGCCTCCTCCGCGACTGTCCTGGTGATCGTCTTTGCCGTCAAGTAAAAAACCTTGTCCCCCAGCCCCTCTCCCACAGCCTTGACTGCAGGGAACAGAACGGACATGGTTTTTCCAATCCCCGTCGGCGCCTGGATGAACAAAGGCTTTCCTCTCTGGATGGCCCGGTATGTGGAAACTGCCAGCTCTCTCTGCCCTTGTCTGTAGGGAAAGGGAAAATCCAGCCCGCGAATCGATACATTCCTCATTTGACGATGATGATACTGATACCTTCCCCAATTGGCGTATTCCTCCAGAAGATGACGCACATATCCCTCTATCTCTGCAAAATCCAGAACCTCCTGGAATCTTCGTATCTCCTCCGTCTCCAAATGACAGTAGGTCAGCTGTATCCCGGCGCGCCGCGCTTCCTTCCCCGCCTTTTCTTCTCCTTCCGGTCCATCCGCCTCTTTCTCCCGGGAAAGCAGAGCCATATAGGCATAACAGAGCGCCTGGGCCCGATGGACAGGCACAGGTTCCTCCAGTTTTTCGATATCCCAATAGACCCCTTTTATCTCATCTACATTCAGGATCCCATCCTTTTCAAAAATGCCGTCGGCGCGTCCTTCCAGGCTGATGACGATATCTTCCATCTCAAAATCCGCCTTAAGCGCTACCTCCGCCTTGTATCCGATTCCCATCCTGCCCTGAATCTTTCTGTGGATCTTCGCGCCCGCCGCCATGGCGTCCAGGTCCTTTTTTCCCTTCCGCCGGTTGTCGATGTCGCCGTCTCTCAGCAGAAACTCCACCAGGTTCCTGACAGAAATCCGTATTTTATTTTCCTCCAGCCTGGTCATGGCACAGCCTCCCTCCGGACAGATCTTTATTCCGGCAAACATTTGTTCTCAATAAGCTATTATAGCATGGTACTGCGTCAATTACTACGGTCCAAAATACTTTTTGGAATTATTTCTGTCGGTGCTCCGTTCAAACAGCGGCAGGATAATGATCGGTAACGAATTTCTTTACCGATGTTGTATGAATTTCTTGTTTTCCGTATAATGGTTAATATATGTTAACAGAAGGAGGCCGGAATATGAAACAGCATCACGTATCGATTGATGCAGGCAGCTGCATTGGCTGCGGCATGTGCGCCGAAGTGTGCGTCGCGCACAATATTGCGTTAAATCATAAAAAAGCGGAAACAGTATTAGATGACTGTCTGATGTGCGGGCAATGTTCTGCTGTCTGTCCAAAAAAAGCTATTTCTATCAGCGGATATGACGCTGAACAAGTTGACAAGAAAGACGATGTTCACCTGAAGCCGGAGGATATTTTGGAAGTCATCCGCTTCCGCCGGAGCATCCGTAAATTCAAGCAGAAAAAAATACCCGAAGAAATGATCAGGCAGATATTGGAAGCGGGCAGGCTCACTCATACGGCCAAAAACATGCAGGATGTCTCTTTTATCGTACTTGACCAGGAAAAAGACCGCATCGAGAAAATGGCAGTCCGCCTGTTTAGAAAAGTAAAGCCGCTGGCAGATCTGTTCAGGCCGATGGCTAAGAATAATAAGATAGACGATCACTTTTTCTTTTTCAAAGCCCCCATTGCGGTGGTAATCTTGGCAAAGGAAAAAACGAACGGCATTCTCGCCGCGCAGAATATGGAATTTGCGGCAGAAGCACACGGCCTCGGCGTACTGTACAGCGGATATTTTACAACGGCGGCCAACACTTCACTTAAAATCAAAAAAGCGCTCAAAGTGCCAAAAGGAAAAAAGGCGGCGATGACATTGGTACTTGGTTATCCAGATGTTAAATTTCTTCGTTCCGCCCCGCGAAAAAAATTAGATGTCAGATATATGTAGAGGAATCGATTATGGAAAAAGAATGTAAAGAACGGCTTCAAAAAATCGTAGACGGGTTTCAGGAATACCGAAATGCGTTTACCGCCATCGGCGATGAAACAAGACAGTTGATATTGCTGGTGCTTTTAGAGAGCGATCTGTCGGGAATCCGTGTCGGAGAGATTGCGAAAAGGACACATCTGACAAGACCTTCTGTTTCCCATCATCTGCAGATTTTAAAAGAATCCGGTATTGTTGCCATGCGGAAAGAAGGGACTAAAAATTATTATTATTTAAGTGCGGACGAAACACAATGGAAAGAGCTTGCCGATTTCGTCAGCCTGATCTATGAAGGTATCCGGCACATCGGCTCACAATCATAAAAGCACGTCAGGAGGAAGAATTATGATCTTATATTTTTCAGGTACAGGAAACAGCGCGTATGCCGCGGAAAAAATCGCCAAAGTGACCGGCGATAAAGTAATCGATTTATTTGATAGAATCCGCAGTCATAACTATTCTGAAATTAATTCAGGCCGCCCGTGGGTCGTCGTCACTCCTACTTATGCGTGGAGAATCCCCCGCATTGTTCAGGAATGGCTGGAGAATACTGACCTCGTCGGAAATAAGGATATTTATTTTGTAATGACCTGCGGCGGAAGCATTGGAAATGCAGGCAAATATTTGAAAGAGCTGTGCACCGCAAAAAAACTCAACTATCTGGGATGCGCCCCGGTTTTGATGCCGGAAAACTACATCGCGATGTTTTCCACGCCGACACAGGAGAAGGCCTTGGAGATCATCCGGCAATCGGACCCTGTAATAGACAAGATCGCCCTTGAGATAAAAAGCGGCAAAGCGTTTCCACAGCCTGCTGTGTCCTTTCAGGATAAAAGAAACAGCGGCATTATAAATACTGCTTTCTACCCGATATTTGTTCACGCAAAGAAGTTTTATGCCACCGACGCCTGTGTCTCCTGCGGAAAATGCGTCAATGTCTGTCCGCTGGAAAATGTCCGTTTAAAAGATGGGAAACCTGTATGGGGAAAAAACTGCACCCACTGTATGGCGTGCATCTGCCGATGTCCAAGCGAGGCAATCGAGTACGGCAGGCACAGCAGAGGGCTTCCGCGGTATGTCTTTCCCAAGAATATCCCAGAATCAAAATAAGAAATCTATATAAAGATAGGTCAATCAGTAACTGTCCACAATGCCATAGGCGGCAGGGAGAAATCCTGCCGCCTAGATTTTCCCAGTATTGTTTTTTAAAGCGGAGATGTTTATAGTCTTTGCACTGAACAGGTATTTACAGTATAAATCAAACGTTCAATTCAAGTTGTATATTCACACGTTCATACTCCATATTATCAATAGGCACTTCTTTAAAACCGGCCTTAGCATATAAATGCATGGCCGCAGATAAAACGGTATTTGAGACAATCATCAGCTTTTCAGCACCATGCTCTTTCGCATAGTCTATACATGCCTTTAATACCGCAGAACCAGCTCCTCTTCCCATATAATGTTCATCCGCGGCAAGTTTACATATTTCCCATACTTGCTCCTCTCTTGGAACCACCATACAAGTTGCGATTGCTCTATCCTGCTCCACAGCAAAATATACGGCCGCACCTTTTGCAAGAAAATCTTCTACATCGTTCAGCATTTCAACATCTTGAGGCTCTACTTCAAAGTACTTTTTTATCCAGATCAGATTCAGCTTTACAAAATCTTCCTTATAATTTTCCTGATAAGATATGATTTTCATTTTATCGCGCTCCCTCTTATGCAAATTTATTTGTTTCATTTGATTTTCCCCTTTACAGCCGAGGCTTCAAACAATATAATAGAATAAAAAGAACATTATATCGTCATCAATATAATGATACATCTTGTGCGATATATTGTCAATAGGCGGGAGGACAAAAACTTGCATACAATGAATCAGATCGTAGCCCACAATATAAAGCTATTACGAGAAAAAAACAAATTAAGTATAGATGAACTTTCAAAACTAAGCGGCGTCAGTAAGAGTATGTTGGCACAGATTGAACGGGGCGATGGTAATCCTACAGTTTCTACATTATGGAAGATTTCTAATGGCATGAAAGTTCCCTTTGACGCTTTGACGGTACGTCAAAAATCTCCCTATGAAATTGTAAAACTGTCTGAAATACAGCCTTTGTTGGAAGATGAAGGAAAAGTCAAAAATTATTCTCTTTTCCCAGATGACGAAAACCGTAGATTTGCCGTATATTATTTAGAGCTGGCTCCCGGGAGTTATTGGAAATCCGAACCACATTTGCGGGGAACCATTGAGTTTATTACCGTTTTCCGCGGCAAACTCGAGATACGATCTGACGATAAATCTTTCATTGTAACAAAAGATGATAGCATCCGGTTTAAAGGAGATACTATGCATTCTTATCGAAATGTTGGAAATGAAAAGATTTCTTTGCATATGATTTTATATAATCCTTGATGAATCTTCAGAATCATACCTTGCCGCACATAGTGCGCCTGCCCAGCGGGCCGCGGTGGACCGCCCCAATGGCTTTCAAGACAAATGAGCGCTTATTTCGGTGCGGCAAGAAGAACAAGAGGAAGGATCCGATTCCATCGTAAGGCGAGCGCCGCAAAGGTTCTGGTTACGGCTGCCAGCGAGCCGCCTGGATGGAAGCAGATTTCCTCTTGTCTTGTAAAGCAGACAAAAAAACATGTTTCAAAGGTATTCAAAGGTTTCAGATAAAAAACCGCCGCCGGTTCTGCCCGGCGGCGGTTCTCCTCGTCCTGCTTTTTTGTTCTTCGTCATGTTCGTTCATATCTACGTCATATCTTTCGAAGCAAACCGTCAGCAAAGGGCAAAACGGTCCAGCAGATGCTCCCATTTCGCATCCTTTCCACTGTACTCCACAGTCAAAGGCTGGCCAAAATCCAGGCTCATCACGCCCAGAATGGATTTCGCATCTACAACCATCCGGTTATAGTATACGTCGATGTCAAAATTGCATTTACCCGCGGTAGACACCAAAGCCTTCGCGTCCTCAACTTTTGATATCTTTATCTGCCTCTTGTTCATCATTAACATCCTTTCCGCAAATATAAAACACTAACAATATGGGCAATAACACTTGTCATTTTGTTATCACACTGATGTTGAATAGTGTTATATCATTACTTTATGCGGATGTCAAGCGGTTTTTTACTCAGTCCTGCTCCGGATGGAATGCACAGGTAGCTTTTACCGCAGCTTCCCACCCCGCATACAGACGCCGCCTTTTCTCTTCTGAAATGCCGGGGCGGAATATCCGATCGACCTGATAATTCTGGATGACCTCGTCCTTGTTGTTCCAAAATCCGACAGCCAAGCCTGCCAGACAGGCCGCTCCGAGCGCCGTTACCTCATTCACGGCCGGACGCTCTACCGGCACATCCAGGAGATCGCTCTGGAACTGCATCAGCAGGTTATTCGCCACAGCTCCGCCGTCCACCTTAAGCTCCGTCAGGCGGATGCCGCTGTCTCTGGACATGGCGTCTATAATATCCTTTGTCTGATAAGCCAGGGATTCCAGCGTCGCTCGAACAAAATGCGCCTTCGTAGTTCCCCTCGTTATCCCGAAGATCGCGCCCCTCGCTTTGTCGTCCCAGTAAGGAGCTCCCAGTCCCACAAACGCGGGCACCACATAAAGCCCTCCTGCGTCCTCGGCTTCCTTCGCCACCTCCTCGCTCTCCGGAGCCGTATGTATCATCTCCAGGCCATCCCTGAGCCACTGGATGGCGCTGCCCGCCACAAAGATGCTGCCTTCCAGCGCGTACTCCACCCGGCCTTCCACGCCCCAGGCAATGGTAGTCAACATCCCATGCTCCGACCGGATGGGCTTTTCCCCCGTGTTCATCAGCATAAAACAGCCCGTGCCATAAGTATTTTTTGCCATTCCCGGCTGGAAACAGGCATGGCCGAAAAGAGCCGCCTGCTGATCTCCGGCGATGCCCGCGATGGGCACCTCACAGTTGAAAAAGTGAGTAGGCGCCGTCTTGGTATATATATGGGAGGATGGCTTCACCTGAGGCAGCATAGCCTCAGGCACATCCAGCATAGTGAGCAAATCCCTGTCCCATTTTAACTCATGGATGTTATAGAGCAGCGTTCTGGAAGCATTGGAATAGTCGGTGATATGGGCCGCCCCGCCCGACAGATTCCACACCAGCCACGTATCGATGGTTCCGAAGAGCAGCTCGCCTCTTTCCGCCCGTTCTCTCGCTCCTTCCACATGGTCCAGGATCCATTTAATCTTGGTCCCGGAAAAATAAGGATCGATCAAAAGCCCCGTTTTATTTCGTATGATCTCTTCCATTCCCTGCTGCCGGAGCTCATCGCATATGTCCACTGTCTGGCGTGACTGCCACACAACGGCATGGTAAATGGGGATTCCTGTATTTTTATCCCAAACGACCGCAGTCTCTCTCTGGTTCGTGATGCCGATGGCCTCCACTTGTTCCGGCCCAATGCCAGATGACATCAGCACCTCCGTCATTACGGCCTGCACGCTCAGCCATATTTCCGTGGCGTCATGCTCAACCCAGCCGGCCTTCGGAAAAAACTGAGTGAACTCCTTTTGGACACTGGCTGCGATCTTCGTATGCCGGTCAAAAAGAATAGCCCTGCTGCTGGTCGTCCCCTGGTCAATCGCCATAATATACCGCTCCATAAATTACTCCTCCCGTGTATCCTTATTCTGTGAAAATTCTTCTGCCGCATTCTTGTTGGAAATGGTGACGGCACAGGCTCCGGCCTGAAAACAGGCTTCTATCTCTTCCGGCCTCCGTATGAGTCCTCCGCACATGAGCGGCACTCCGGTCCGTTCCCGGATATAGCTAAGGATTCCGCATGCAATGCCCGGGAGCACTTCCACATAATCCGGCTCCAGGGTATTGCACAGCCCGATTCCCCGCTCCAGAGACCTGGTATCGATTAAAAACAGCCGCAGGATCGCCAGACATTTATTTTTCTTGGCCGTTTCCAGCACTTTTGGACGCGTAGATATGATCCCGTCAGCCCCCAGCTTCTGACAGGCGTACTCGCATCCATATTCATCCGTGGAGATTCCCCGGAGAAGGTCCAGATGGAACAAGATCTTCTTTCCCTGCCTGTGGGCCGCCCTCACCATACCGGACAGAAGGGCGACATGAAACTCCATCAAAACGCCCCAGGTGAACCTGCTGTCCAAAAAACCCTCAAACTCCTTCATGGTGGAGATTGCCAGCACCACCTGCCCGTTCCAGTCCTCATTCTTCTTCATGCTTCGTCCCCGTTCTCTCAGGCCTCTTCTTCCTTCCGCTTCCGTATGCTCCTGCTGGCGACGACATCAACTCCCAGCCCGCACACATCTGGAATGATTATATCATTAACCGATACCGGAGCGCAAACCATAATCTTGTGAATTTGCTCCATGACCGCAAATATTTTCTCCTTCGGCACCGGAGAAGAAGTGACCACAGGAAGCCGCTTTGTATTTCCGTCTTCCACAGCCACTGTGCTGGTAACCATACGCACAGGCGCCGTGATTTCGCTCTTCGCATAATCCATGCCGCGGCGGCAGGTATTCCCTGTGATCTCCTTTATGCTTCCGTTTTCATAAAGCTCCACCTGAATATGACAGCTGGCCGGGCAGACAATACAGTCAAGCATCACCTTCATCTCTCCCTGCCTCCTCCCTCAAAATGAATTTAAGTGCGGGTATTTCATCTTCCCTGTGGGACAATCCCATATGGGACAATTCTTCCCACTTCACCTGCACAGTTTCCATGACCGACGGCTCCAGGTATTTTCTCCGGACGGATTTAATCAGAGCCTCTCCCGCTCTCACCTCGAGGACTGCCCGCCTGAAGCTTCTTCTGACCCGGAATTTAAACTCTATACCGCCGTCACGTTCTGCGTCCCCTGTTCGGATTCGCTGAGGCAGTACATAAGACAGCCCTTCTCCTGCTTCTGCCGGCACTTCCATGGCTTTCCCCGCCTCTCCGTCCTGCATCCCGGACAGATAAGCCGCGGCGGCCTTCCCGGCCTGTTCCCCTTCCCTGCTCACATGATCCACCAAATCGTGGACATGGAGCACATTGCCGCAGGCAAAAATGCCAGTGATCTCAGATTCGTACGCGGAATTTACAAACGGTCCCTTCGTCCTGCCGTCAAGGGGGATGCCCGCCTCCTCCGAAAGAGCATTTTCCGGAATCAGCCCCACGGACAGCAGCAGCGTATCTACGGCAAATTCCCGTTCTGTGCCAGGTATGGGCTTCCTGTTCTCATCTACTCTGGAGATCACCACAGCTTCCACCCGTTCTTTCCCTTTTATTCTGGTGACTGTATGGCTCAGATAAAGGGGGATTTCAAAATCCTCCAGGCATTGTCTCCGGTTCCTCGGAAGACCGTTGGAATAAGGCATTACTTCTGCCACTCCCAAGACCTCCGCCCCCTCCAGCGTCATCCTTCTCGCCATGATCATGCCGATATCCCCACTTCCGAGGATCCATACCCTGCGGCCGACCAGACAGCCCTCCAGGTTCAAATATCTCTGCGCGGTCCCGGCCGTCCAGACTCCGGCCGGCCGGTATCCTGGAATGGAAAGTGCCCCTCTGGGCCGTTCCCTGCATCCCATCGCCAGAATGACCGCTCCGGCCTGCACTGTCATATATCCTTCCCGTGAATTCACATAAGTCACACTTCTGTCCTTTCCTATATGAAGGACTGTTGTCTCTGTCTTAGCTTCTATCTGTTCTTTCTCAACCATCCGAATATATCGCTCTGCATATGCGGGCCCCGTCAGCTCTTCTCCGAACGTATGCAGGCCAAACCCGTTATGGATGCACTGGAGAAGGACTCCCCCCAGCTCTTTCCCCTGTTCCAGGATGAGGATACTGGATACTCCCTCTCTTCTGGCCGCCAGGGCTGCCGCCATGCCGGCGCTGCCCCCGCCGGCTATTACAAGCTCATAATGCTTCATTAGCCCTTCTCCTTTCCGTCAGACTTTTTTCCATCGCCTCAAAAAGCCTCACTCCTTCCCGGTCATATACCACTTCCTCTTCTCTGATTCCCAGCTCCCGCGCCAGTATCCGCACGATTTCCGGCTCACAGAAACCGCCCTGGCACCGTCCCATTCCGGGCCTCACCCGCTTCTTGACCCCTTTTATGCTCCTGGCCCCCACCGGTTTACGTATCGAATCTATGATCTCTCCTTCCGAGATTCGTTCACAGCGGCAGACTATTTTTCCATATGTGGGATTGGCTGCGATCATACGGTTTTTTTCTTCCCTGGATAATCGTTCCATAATAACAGGCGGTTTTCTATGCCGGTATCCCACCTTTTTTCTCCACGTAAAATCTTCTCCGAACATCCTTTCTTTGAGGATCTCCTTTCTAACATAAGAAGCAATGGCCGGCGCCGACGACAGCCCTGGCGATTCGATGCCCGCCACATTGACAAAGCCAGGCGCCTCCGCAGACTCTTCTATGATAAAATCCCCGGTATTTCCTTTGGCCCTCAATCCCGCAAAGCTCCTAATGACCTTCTGCCATGGCACTGTCTCCAAAACTCTTCCAATCTGTTCTTTCACATATTCAAGGCCTTCCGCCGTATTATCGATTCCCTCCTTATCGCTTGTATCCCGGGAATCCGGCCCCAGCAGGACGTTTCCGTGGACAGTGGGAACCGCCAGGACGCCTTTTCCAGTCTTACCCGGCGCCGGATAGAGGACTCTGGACACCGCCGGCTCCTCCTGCCGGTCCAGAACAAAATATTCTCCCCTTCTGGGACTGATCTTCATCCTTATTTCGCCATCACTCTCCAGAGTGCGTTCCGGACAGACCATACCATAGATATCATCACAGAATACTCCGGCCGCATTGAGTATCACCTTTGCCTCGACGACTGCCTTTTCTATACTCTCATTCTCCTTCCCGTCTCTATGAATTTCCATATATACCCGGAACCGGCCTCCGTTCTCTACCGTTCTTTCTATGCCGGTCACCTGATGATTCAAAAGCAGCTCTGTCCCGTTTAATACCGCCTCTTCCATCAAAGCTTCCGCAGTCTCCCAAGGGCAGACAACCGCCGTGTCCGGGAGCGCCAAGACTTTGGTCACGCGGCTGCTCAGCATCGGTTCCATTTTTCTCGCCTCCGCTCCGTCCAATATACTGGCAGATATCCCCCGTTCTTTCGCTTTACGGTAAAGCTCAAGGAGTGTTTTCTCCTCCTCCTCTCCTGTGGCCGCGGTAAAAGAGCCAGCCTTTTCATAGGGCACATACAGGCTCCTGCAGATATCCTCGTATTTTCTGGCGCCTTCCAGGTTCAGTCTGGCTTTCAAGGTCCCGTCTTCTGGATCGTTTCCCGCGTGGATAATCGCGCTGTTAGCCATGGTGGCGCCGCAGGCAACATCGTTTTCCCTGTCCACCGCCGCTAAGGACAACTCATAATGGGACAATTCATGTGCAAGAAAGCATCCCACGATACCCGTTCCTATGATCAAAATATCATACATTATTTTTCCTCCTATGAACAAAGCGGACATCCGCCTGAAAGGACTTTTATTCTATAGGAGAGTTCAGAGAACTTTCTTATAAAATAAAAAAAAGCAATACAAAAAAAGCATTTTTGTATCGCTCTCATCTCCTGATAAATATTAACTTAATCCCAGTATAGAAGAAACAATCTGAAATGTCAAGCAGCGGGGATACGTTCCTCCTTAAATCTCAGTAAAAGTACACCGCTCTCTGATTCCGGACGCGTCAATATGAAAAATCACAGTCCCATCCTCCAGGATCTCCTTTTCATAGGATACTTCTTTTCCTTTAAATTTCTTTTTGACATAATCCTCCGGGTCATCCAGCTCCACCTCATCAAACAGGACATCCCGCATCTGATTGTTGGAACACTGGTTGAATATCTCCCACACCACTTCATAAAATTTCATGATTTACTCCTGTCCCAATCTGCCCCTCGGCACCCTGGAATGTCCAATTACCGTCCCAGGTTTCTCTTTCCCATAAATACAAGGGCAAACATTCCCGCTCCCACATGCGCACCGATGATCGGCCCGATATCCGTAATGATCGCATCCTTTATGAGGCCGCGCTCCTTCAGCACCGCCTCCAGCTGTGCCGCCATCCCAGGGGCCCCGGCATGACCGATGATCACGGTCTGTTCCTCTACGTGATCCCCGTCCGTTTCAATTTTTCTGCAGAAGGTTTCCATGATCTTTCTGGTCCCCCTCAGCTTTATGACCGGAACCAGCTGGCCGTCATCATCTACGCTGAGCATAGGCTTTACATTCAGCGCAGTCCCGAGAATGGCCTGTGCGGTAGATATCCTTCCGCCCTGGCGCAAATGCTCCAGATCGTCCACCACAAACCAGTGGCATGAGTGAAGCCGGTTGTCATACACCCATTTTTCCAGCTCCTCAAATCCCATCCCGGACTTTTGAAGGAGCGCCGCTCTGTACACCAAAAGTCCCTCTCCGATCGACGCGCAAAGAGAGTCGATACATGAGATTTTTCTTTCCGGGAACTTCTCCAGCAGATCTTCCGCGGCAAGCTTGGAACCTTGGTAGGTCCCGCTCAGACCGGAAGAAAAACAAATATATATAATATCCTTTCCCGCCTCTAAAATCGGCAGAAACACCTGTTCATACGTGTAATAATTTATCTGTGTAGTGCTGACCTTTTCACCAGCCTTGACCCGGCTATAAAACTCCTCGAATCCCATCTCCCTGGCATCGGCGTAATGCTGATAGACCGTGTCTCCCATGATGAATTCCATGGGCACGACCTCTACACCCATCCTGCTGTACACTTCACTGGGCAGGTCTGCAGTGCTGTCAGTCACAATCACATAATCCGCCATTCTTTTTTTCCTCCTATAGTAAAAACTTCATTTAGGCAATAATTATAGTAATTGTATCATTAATTCATCTGCTTGTATACTATTCTTTCTTTTTTCCAGTTGGTAAATTTATGTCTTTGTAGAACGCATCTTCCAGGGAGATGCAAGTTCCTATTAATGTACCTTAAAACACTTTAAGGATTCATTTAAAGTGTTCTATGGCTGAACACGGCAGAAGTTCCGAACCGTCACGATGTCGGTTCGGAATCTTTCTGCCGTTACCCTTGTACCTCACCGCATTGGCTGCTGTTTAGGAATCTGGTTTCCTTAAAGGATTGTAGCCCGCCAACGGCCCGCGCGCATAAAGCTGCGGGCCCGCGCGTCCGCCCCAATAGCTTTCATAACAAACAAAGGTTTACTTTGGTGCGGGAGGAGAAACAAGAGGAACAATCCGATTCCATCGTAAGGCGAGCACCGCAAAGGCGTTAGCAGGATCTTCCCGACCGAAGGCCGTAAAGATTCTGGTTACGGCTGCCAGCGAGCCGCCTGGATGGAATCGGATTTCCTCTTGGTCTATAAAGCAGTCTTAAAAATTTACATAAAAGGTATTTAAAGGTACACCCATGGGCATCCCTTAATTCATGCCCTCCAAGCGGATGCACTTCGTGCGACAAGGTACAAAAAACAGGACATACCTCCGTATGTCCTGCTGCTTTTTCCTGCTATTCTTCTGTCTTATCTACGCTTGACAGCGCCGACTCACATATTGAAGGCGCTATATTTTCACGATATAGCACATAGGAACCCGCGCCTCTTTTCTTGGCCTCACAAAGAGCACAGTTCGCCTTGGACATCAGCGCCTGATAGCTGCCTCCGTCCTCCGGATATCTGGCGGCGCCCATACTTCCGGATATGGGAATCTCATATTCGGAAAATTCCTCCTCGCGGTAAAACCAGCAGATTTCCTCCGCTTTCTGCTGCAGAAGCCGGTCCGGCATGCTGCCCTTTACGATTATGGCAAACTCATCACCGCCTATCCGGGCGACAAAATCAGTGGAGCGCAGATGAGCCGGAATCTCTTTGGCAATCTTTTTCAAGAGCACGTCGCCTGCCAGATGTCCCATGGTACTGTTGACCTTTTTAAAATCGTCCACATCCACAAACAGCATGATAAAGGCTTCCTCACCCTCCTCGATCATCTCCTGTACCATTCCCTCCAGGGCCTGCCTGTTATACAGCCCTGTCAGGTAATCATGCAGCGCCTGACGCTTCCAGTGAAGCGCCTCTTCCTTCAATACGTTGATGCTGCTCAGCTTTCCGATATAACCGCTGGGCTTTTCATCTTCTCCATCATCCCACATCGCCCTCAGATAGAGCTCATACCACTCTCTGGACCCGTCTCCGTTCAAAAGGTTAATCTCTGTGGAATAGACTGGAGATTCCGGCGTTATTTTCTGTACATCCTTCATGATCTCCGCCAGATCCTTTGCTTCAATCCGCTCATCGTGGGCAAGATAGTCGGCCGCATGCAGAACATGGGGCCCCTCCCGGAATACCTCGGTGAACTTTCCGGTGAATTCGATGGTGTCCGCATTTTTATCAAAGGTAAACAGAATTTCATCAGCCATCTCCGACAGCCAATGGTACTTTTGCCTTTCTCTTTCCAAAAGAGCAAGCGTCGCCTCGGAAACATTTCTTTCCTGCGTTTTTTTATTGGCGCCGGCCTGCCAGTCGCTCTGCGCTTCCGTAGGGAATTTTTCTTCCCCTCCCGCCATATAAAGGGTTTCGTGCAGATACTCCGCCACTTCGGAAAAGCACTGAAGAAGTCTGGGGTTAAATGCCCCGCATTCCCCCTCCATAACCATTTTTACTGCTGTTTTATGAGGATAGGCATTTTTATAACACCGTTCACTGACCAGCGCATCGTAGACATCCGCCATGGAAACCACCTGGGCCCATATACTGATGTCCTCGCCTTTCAGTCCGTCGGGGTATCCCTTGCCGTCCCACCTCTCATGGTGATGGCGGCAGATCTCATAGCAATATTCAAATATCTCTTCATCATGAAAAAACGGTATGCTCTGCAGGATCTCGCAGCCATACAGGGTGTGTTTCTTCATGATCTCAAATTCTTCCGCTGTCAGCCTTCCAGGCTTATTCAATATGTAATCGGGAATTGAAATCTTCCCGATATCATGCATGGCGGATGCGTTGGAAATCACTTCAATCTTCTCCGGAGTCAGCTCATATTCCGGATAGCTCTTTCCGAACCACTCAAGCATGGTCTTCGTCGCGCGGCGGATCCGCCGTACGTGCTGTCCTGATTCTCCGCTCCGAAACTCGATAACGGAGCTGAGCATATCGATGATCGTCACATTAGTGAAGCGAAGGCGCTCCGCCTGTTTTTTAATGGTCTTGACCTGTTCATCCACCAGGCTCGCCAGATGGTTCCGGCTCCGGTACAGTTCAATGGCGTTGTTCACACGCTTTCGCACGATGACCGGATCCACGATCGGCTTATTGATGACATCGACCACTCCGCTCTCGTATCCCTGCACGGCTACCTCAGACGACGTATCCGAAGTGATGAGAAACACCGGGAGGCTTTTAATAAGCCCTTTCTCCGACAATTGCTCCAAAACCCCGAACCCATCCAGCTCGGGCATCACAATATCCAAAAGAAGCGCTTCCGGCAGAGTCTTGGAGTTCTCAATGATCTCAATGGCTGCCCTGCCGTTCTCCGCTTCTTCTATAGAATACTCATCATAAAAAATTTCTTTCAATATCGCTCTGTTCAGTTCTGAATCGTCTACGATCAGAATCGTTCCGCTGGACTTGGATTTCATCAATTTCTCCCTCAGACTTCTGGCCCCTGTCGTCTCAAATACCCTCTGTCCTACTAAAGATCTTTGATCACGTCCATAATTTTCCCATGCTGCTCCTGGATCATGGTCCAGTCCTCGGCATATTCTTCTGTCTTCTTATTCCTGACCGCGTATACCAGCTTTGCACATGCCTCGCTCAACGGGTCAAAGCCCATATTGGCCGCGACTCCCTTCAGCGTATGAGCCATACGTTCGATTCCCTCTTCGTCGTTTTCCTCAACGGCCTTTCCCAAATCTGAATAGCTGGGATCATCTCCGAATTTCTTTACAAAACGTTCCCACAATTTCTAATTGCCGGAAAACCTGCAAAGCGTCCTGTCCACGTCCGGTACGATTTTCTGCATTGCCTCTAAGAAATCCATTCTCTTTCCCTCTCTTACGCTGTTACGGTGCTTTTCCTTTTCAGGTTTATTCTAATATTGTATATACAATAATATTTTTTGTCAACGTCTTCTCTTTACTTCTGTACCCACACCTCCACGTTCCTGTCCACGCCCATTTCATTGGCTATGGTGCAGTTTGCGACCAGCACGTCGATCCGTTTCCCTTTGATCCCGCCTCCGCAGTCCTCGGCCACATATTCATAGTCCAGTCCGCCGATCCTTACGTGGCTGTAGTACGGGATCACAGAAGGATCCACGGCAATGGTGTGGTGGAGCTGCATGGGCGCCTGGGTGCTGGTCTGCCATGCCCACTGATCATTGCAGCATTCCAGCGGACAATAATAAGTTATGACCCAGTCATCCCCCAGGCTGATCCATTCTCCGTCAGCCTCCTCATCAGGCTCCTGTCCGGCCTCATCGCCTTCTTCCTTCTTTGTTTCCGTACTCTCCGGCGCTTCTGCCGGAACGGCCGGTTCCGTCTCCGCAGAGCCTGCGTCCGTCTGGACCTCTGCCGCTTCCACCGTCTCGGAGGCTTCCCAGTCCGGTTCTCCAACCCTGGAAATGCCGTCCTCCTTCGCCGGCTCATAATTTCTTACCCACTGGCTGTTAAAGCCAGCCATATGATTTCCTACCTGCGCCGGTCCGTAGCTTTTTACGGGCGACGCCATGAGGCAAAGACCTAATCCTATGACAAAACCTGCTTTCATGAAATTCTTCCTTTCCTTTCAATCTTAATGGGTTTGTCATAGTATTTCCTCTTTTTTCCTATTTATTCCGCGCCTATATCACTTTTCGGTACAGACGTATGAAAAACCGGCTGCCCGCGCCCGGCGTGCTCTCCACCTCCACCTGGCCGTTCTGGATGTTCAAAATATATTTGGCCATGGCCAAGCCGATTCCCACACTGTCTCTTCCGGCATTCTTCCCTTTATAAAACCGTTCAAAAATATGAGGCAAATCCTCAGGCGCGATCCCCTCCCCGCTGTCCTCTACCACCAGCTGCAGATATACTCCCCTTTCTTCACTGTATATGGTGATCTTTCCATTCTCAGGCGTGTGCTCCATACAGTTTTTTACAATGTTGGAAATGGCCTCCGAGGTCCAGGGCACGTCGCAGCCGATGTACTGAGATTCTGGTATTTCCACCGCAAGCGTCTGGTTTTTCAGTTCCATCGGAATCAACAGATGCTCCACCGCTTTTCTCACCAGCTCCGATACCTGCACGGGCTCCTGCTTGAACTGTATAGCACCTGCGTCCAGTTTTGACATCTTTAAAAGGGAGCTCAGCAGCCATTCCATCCGCTTCAGCTGAGAACGGATAGAATCTATGAATTCTTCCCTTTTTCCTGCCGGCAGACTCTCGTCCCTCAGAATATCCGTCATGACCATCATGGATGTCATCGGAGTTTTCAGCTGGTGGGAAATATCCGAAAGGGAACCGGCCAGATAGGCTTTGTCCTCTGATAACAGCTCCGCCTGCGTTTCCATCTTCGTTACCATTTTGTATATATCATTTCTAAGGAGGCTGAGTTCTCCTTCTACATTATCCGGTATGTCCAGCTTTTTATCACCGTTCAGCACCTTCTTCAAGTACAGGGAAAGACTAGATATCTTACGATACCTGATATGGTTTACCGACAAGTAAACGATAACTGCGGCCAGAAAGAAAAGAAGAAAATACTGAAAACCTTCTCCCGACTCCGCAAATATACCGCTTCCCGCCAGCACCCCTGCCGCAAGCAGCACCCAAAATCCATATTTCACTTCCCGGTTCCGAAACATATCATTCCCCCAAGCGGTAGCCCAGCCCGCGCACAGTCTTGATCAAATCCGTCTCTCCGTCTTCTCCGCCCAGCTTTTCTCTGAGACGTTTAATATAAACCGTCAGCGTATTGTCACTGACATAGTCGCCGCCGATATCCCACAGGCTCTCCAAAAGCTGGTTTCTGGTCAGCACTTGTCCCTCTGCCATGGCCAGCGCCAGCAAAAGCCGGTATTCCATCGTGGTCAGAAACAGCTCCTCACCACTTTTATACACCTTCGCCTGAAGAGGATGGATGGAAATATCTCCGATGAGGAAGACTTTTTCAGAATTATCCGCTTTCTGATATCGCCTGAGTACAGACTTCATCCTGGACAGAAGCTCCCGGATGCGGAAAGGTTTGGTAATATAGTCATCTGCCCCCATATCCAGGCCCATGACCACGTTTCCCTCATCATCACATGCCGTCAGAAAGATTACCGCCGTCTCTTCCCGCCTTTTTGCTTTTCTGCATATATCGTAGCCATTTCCGTCAGGCAGCGAAACATCCAGCAGACACAGATCAAAGCATTCCTCGTCCAAAGCTTTCAATGCCTCCGAAACGAGATGGCAAGTACGCACTTCATAGTCCTCCTGTTTCAGCGAATATTCAAGCCCCATGGCAATGCTGTGGTCGTCTTCTACAAACAACACTTTCATTTGCTTTCCCTTCCTCTCATATTTCCTCAATTATAATATAATCATAAGAAAAATGATATACACATTTTCTTCGCCTATGCTATACTGGAATGATATAAATATAGTGCAGGAAAGGACACCGTACAAATGGTAGCCGTACTTTTATCTCCGATTTATATCCTTCTTATTCTGTATATACTCCGCTGGAACCTATGGTGGCTCTCAGCCTGCAGTTCCGTTTTCCGCAGAAAAGCGTTTCGGATCATCTATTCTTCTGTCTTTCTTTTTATCTCTTTGTCTCTTATCATCGCATTTTTCATACGGGAGCCATCCCTAAAATGGTTTTTTAAACATCTCAGCAATTACTGGCTCGGCACTCTGCTCTATATCATACTAACCGTGGTGATCGGCGACATCATCCGTTTCATCCTTCTGCATATAAACCGTGTCAACAAAGTCAAGCTTCACTCCAGGAAAACGTTTATCATCAGCGGTGCCATCGTCACCTTCTGCATCGTTGCTGTCAGCACATACGGAATCATTCACGCCAGAGACCTGAAAACAAAAGAATATGAAATAACCATAGACAAGACCTGTGAGACCGGCGATATGAAGGTGGTGCTCATTGCCGACCTGCATATGGGATACAGCATCGGCCACAGTTATATCGAAAAAATGGCCCGGAAGATCAATGATATGGAACCGGATCTGATTTGTATCGCCGGGGATATTTTCGACAACGAATATGACGCCCTGGACGACCCGGCCGCCATCACGGCCGCGTTAAAGAGCATGAAGAGCACTTATGGCACCTATGCCTGCTGGGGGAATCACGATATATCAGAAAAGATACTGGCTGGATTCACCTTCGGCTCTAAGAAGTCTCTGACCGATGACAACAGGATGAGCAGCCTTCTTCAGGATGCCGGCGTCACCCTGCTAAACGACGAGGCCGTGTGCATCGATGATTCCTTCTATCTGATCGGGCGTAAAGACATCGCAAGAGTGCGTAAGATCGAACATACAAGAAAAAGCCCCGAGGAGCTGATCTCAGGACTTGATAAAAGCAAACCTATCATTGTACTGGAACACCAGCCCAAGCAGCTCTCCGAGCTGTCAGAAGCCGGTGTGGACGCCCATCTCTGCGGCCACACTCACAACGGCCAGCTGTTCCCCGGGAACCTGACCATCGGACTCCTGTGGGAAAACCCTTACGGATTGGAGAAAAAGGGCAGCATGTATTCCATCGTCACCTCCGGCGTCGGCGTCTGGGGGCCGGACATGCGTGTTGGGACCGACAGTGAAATCGTAGAGATCCAGGTCTCATTCCGAAAGGACTGAGCTGCCTCCAGCCGATATTTATTCACCGCTCTGTCCTGGATTGGATAATTGCCGAAATTCTGCTCATATATAAACTATAAAATATTTTCCAGGAGGTTTTTATAATGGACATCAAAATAAAGAACATTGAAAAATCAGCCATTCTGCAGTTAAAAGACGAAGTACAATACCAGGATGGACAAGTCGTCAGCAAAACGCTTGCACAAAACCAGGCTGTGAGCCTGACCCTGTTCGCTTTTGAAAAGGGCGAAGAAATCAGTACTCATGAGTCTGACGGCGACGCCATGGTGACCATACTGGAGGGGACTGGAAAGTTTACAGTTGATGACAAAGAATTTATTTTAGGGCAGGGAAAGACCATCATCATGCCCGCCAACATTCCCCATGCCGTCTATGGCCAGGAACGGTTTAAGATGCTCCTCACCGTCGTATTCTGATCGTACTATCGTATAAAATACCGCCTGAGCGGTTATCCTGCTCTTGAGGTGATAATACATGGTTTACCAAAATCTATCGGAGCTGCTGTCCCGCAGCAGCAGTACCCGCAAGTATTTCATATCCCTGCCGGTTATGATGCAAATGCTGCTGCACAAGGAGCACAACGATATCAATACGGCGGCAAAGCTGCGCTGGACAGTTGATGTATTAAAAAGCCAAGAATTTTTACGGTAGGCACGCGGAAGAAAAATTCCCTGCGGAACAAAAAAAACGGAAATCCCCAATCGATGGAATTTCCGTTTTTAAATTTAAGTACTACATTGTAGCGGCCTTTGAGGCGTTCTGAGGACATACGGCCAAGAAAAGGCCTTATGTATAATTGTTGTCTTGATTTATTGTATATGATAGACTATTAAAACAAGGGCATTGATGTTTTTGATTATACTTTGCCGCACGAAGTGCGCCTGCCTGGAGAGCATGAATTAAGGGGTACCCTTGGGTATACCTTTGAATACCTTTTAAACAAGTTTTCTTTTTCAGATTTACAAGGCAGAATGAAATCCGATTCCATCCAGGCGGCTCGCTGGCGGCCGTAACCAGGATCTTTACGGCCTCCGGTCGATTCTTTCCAACTGACATGGATAAATCGATATTTTTCCATGTCAGATTCCAATAAAAACCTGCATGAAATTCGGTTTTTACCTCCCTGCGTCCGGGAAGATCCTGTTAACGCCTTTGCGGCGCTCGCCTTACGATGGAATTGAATTGTTCCTCTTGCTCTTTCTTCCGCACCGAAATAAGCGCTCATTTGCCTCCAAAGCCATTGGGGGGCGGTCTACTGCGGCCCGCTGCCATAAGGCGCGCGGTCCGTGTGAATATCCGATCCTTTTCTGGAATCAGAAGATGGCACTCGTCCGGAATGGTGCGGCAGACAAGGCATCGGCAGAAAGATTTCGGCCGGCCTAAAGGTGAGCGCCGCAGGGCAGAGGCCGGTGTTCCCCCAGCGGAGGGAGGCAGAAACAGAAATACCAATTCTGTTTCTGAGCGAACCGGAGACGGGAAATCATAAAGATTTCCTGCCGACTGTAAGCGGTACTGCCGGAGCGGGGATAAAGCGGCCCCTGCATCGCCAGCGATCCGAAATCGTGACGGTCCGAAACTTCTGCCGGTGCGAAACTGGAGCTTATTCGAAGCTAACTAAAAATGATTCCATAAAGTATTTTGTATCATAGCTACAATAACCAAAATGGCGAAAAAAGCACTTTGGTTTTAAATCGAAACTTCTGGGTTAAAAACCGATTTAAAGTAAGATAAAATCAATCGATACGCATTAGATTTTTTCACATCAAATTTTTCAATAATAGCATTTCTATTGAATAGAGAAAACAATGCAAAATCAAGAAATAACAAACATAAAGATGTCTCAAGCTAAAACCGTCTAAACAAAAAACAGCGGAAACCCTCGTAAAATAAGGATTTTCCGCTATTATAAAGTCCTGAGCCACTGGGGATTCGAACCCCAGACAACTTGATTAAAAGTCAAGTGCTCTACCACCTGAGCTAGTGGCCCGTATGAAAAAACCAGATGTACAGCATCAGACTGTATCTGCACTGGGCTAGCTGGATTCGAACCAGCGAGTGCAGGAGTCAAAGTCCTGTGCCTTACCGCTTGGCGATAGCCCATCATTTTGCTGTTAATGATGTGCACGGCACTTGGCCATACATAAGAGGGTGGATACAGGGACTCGAACCCTGGGTCTTCAGAGCCACAATCTGACGCGTTAACCAACTACGCTATACCCACCATATAAAGTTTTTCATCTGTCCGGCGCTGCGGCAATGGATGAACGTGCCTGTAGGGATTCGAACCCTAGACCCACGGCTTAGAAGGCCGTTGCTCTATCCAACTGAGCTACAGACACAGGAAAAGCGGGTGATGGGAATCGAACCCACGTATCTAGCTTGGAAGGCTAGTGTTCTACCATTGAACTACACCCGCGCATGGCGTCTGATTCAAACCGATTCAACTCGACGCAAGAAATATTATATCGTAGGGACCGTTTCTTGTCAACCATTATTTTCAGAAACTGAGCAAATCATAAATAATTGATCGTATAATGCGCCACGCCTTCCCGGTCCAGTTCCATCATGATATAAGAAGGCCTCCGTCCCTCCTGCCGGGGATAGGAAAGACTTCCCGGATTTATCAGAGTCACGGCGCCGCTCTGATCTATGACCGGCCTGTGAGTATGCCCGAACATCGCAATCTGCATCCCTCGTTCTCTGGCCTCTTCCCGAAGCCGTTCCAGTGTAAAGGATACATTATAAAAATGCCCATGAGTCAGCAGTACATGATAGCTGCCGATCTCTATTTCTTTTTCCCTGGGCAGACTGGAAAAAAAGTCATTGTTTCCCGCGATGATCTCCAAAGGACATCCGGCAATCTCCCGGATATAATCCTCGCTGCCCTCCGCGTCTCCCAGATGAATCAGCATGTCCGGTTTTCCCACCTTCGCCAGAACTTTGCACAGATTTCCATTCTGCCTGTGGGTGTCGCTTACTACCAATATCCTCATTGAGAGTCCCCCAGGTATTCCGTCAGCTTCCCTTTCATCGCCCTCAGGGCCTTTCCCCTGTGGCTGATCTCATTTTTCTCTTCCGCAGTCAGCTGCGCCGTCGACTTCTTTCTTTCCGGCAGGTAAAAGATCGGATCGTATCCAAAACCGCCGTCTCCGACTATCTCATATCCAATCTGCCCTTCAATGGTCCCTCTCGTCGTCAGTACACTTCCATCCGGCAGAGCCGCAGCGATGGCACAGACGAATCTGGCGCTCCGCTCCTCTCCCTCCGCATCCTTCAGTTTATCAATGATCGCCTGATTCTTGATATCATAAGAAGTATCTTCTCCCATATACCGGGCGGAATAAATGCCGGGAGCGCCGCCCAGAAAATCCACTTCAAGGCCGGAATCATCGGCCAGAACAATCCCCCCCGCCATTTTCTGAATGACAGTCGCTTTGATGCAGGCATTTTCCTCAAAGGATTTTCCATCCTCCACAATATCCGCCTGAATTCCGGCTTCCTTCATGGAAAGGATCTCCATTCCCAGATCCGCCAGAATCATTCGGACCTCTTTCATCTTCCCTTCATTTGAAGTGGCAAAAATTATCCTGTGTGCGTCCATAGTTCCTCCATTTCCTCTATCTGGCGCTCGTATAAGCTTTCAGACAGACATTGCTGTCCTGCTCCTTCTCCGTATTCGCCCAGTTGCGCCCATCGGCGCTGATATAGCCTTCTCCGTCGCTCAGATCCACATGCGTCATGATCTCGCTGCTGCCATCCTGGTATTCGATAGCCACCGGATGAACTGCCTCCGGAGTCCTGATACGCACCGCCATGGCAAAACGCTCTCCCGATTTTACATCCACCGGTCTTTTCAAATCGACCGTATAATAACCGGCTTGTTCAAATCTGCCGGAAGCCGCCGGCTCATCCAGAACCAGTTTTCCATTTTCCGCCGCGCCGCGCAAAACGTACACTTCATATTCCGTATCGGCTCCCGTAGCGTAAAAACCGGCGGCTTCTATCCTCTCGTCGCTTCTTGCTCTATAAACATTCGCGAAATATGCTTCCTCATCGCCATAGCCCAGCTGGCCCAGCCAGCCGCACAGATCTGCCTGATAGATATTTTCATAGTTATCCGGAGAAGCAATCCCTGTATAAGCCAGGCTGTGTATCCCAATATTTGTATCTGCATAGGAAACATAAAACAGCCCGCCGTCCCCAAACTCCGTACCCCAGCTGTTCATACAAAGAAACGCTCCGTCCATTCCAGGATCTTGATTAAAGTTTTCCCTAGAATAAGAGTCATCCCAGCCCACAATCACGATATCATGATTGGAAATCTGATTCCCCGTATAATAATAGGAGTATGTATCCTCGTTATAGTATTCAGACTGGCTGCTCTCATCCTCAAGCGCCGTGAACAGGGAAGTCTGCACGCCGCCATGAAAATAGACCGCCTGTTTTATTCCGGCATAGTCTTTATTATCAAGAAGCTGGATCTCCTGTACATGCTTCACTGGCTCCAGTCCATCGGGGGACTCTCCGTCTCCATACGGATCGTCTTCTTCCAATACGGGGCCCTGCCAGGCCAGCAGATAAGCCATGGACATGGTGTAATCTCCTCCCATGTCCTGGGACATTCCGAAGCTGTTCCGCAGGGAAATATGGTCCTCACTGAAATCAAAGGATTCCTGCGGAAGCAGGGAGGACTCCAGCGCTATCATCGTGGCAAAGGCCCAGCATGTCCCCAGTTCCCCCTGGCTTCCGGTGGCCGGGCACCGGCCATGCTCCCGATAATCATATCTGGACGGCACTGCCGCCGCATTTATTCTGGCCTGAGTCGTTTCCTCTGTTTCTTCCGTGCCCGGCACAGACGGAAGTTCTTCGCTTTCAGGTTCTGTCTCCTTTCGTGTTTCCGCAGACTCCGTTGTCTGCTGTGTATCTAAATCTGTCCATGGCGCCGCGCATCCTGTCAGCATCACGGACAAAACGCAGACAGAAATCAGTCTGCATATCCATTTATATTTTAATTTCAATTTTATTCTCCAGACTCAGCCGGCCTGTTCCGCCTGGGCGGTTTCGGCCCAAGGAACTGATAAAAATACGTCTTCATCATCCCATTATAGATTTTCCTGTTTTTATCCGCTTTTTTTCCAATATATTTCTCCGCGTCCTCATAGGCCGTTATGATATAAGCTGACCAGGAATCCAGCAGAGAAATTCTCTCCCCAATCGTACGGTAAAGACTGGGCAGACTTTCTTTTTCTTCCATTCTCTCTCCATATGGAGGGTTCGTAATCAAAAAACCATATTTCTTCGGATGGCTCAGCGAAGCCACGTCCCTCTGCTGAAAGTGGATCAGATGATCCACTCCTGCCAGCTGGGCGTTTTCCCTGGCTGCTTTAATAATTTCCCCATCCACGTCATATCCCTGAATATCGGTTTCCACAGTGAGATCCACAGCCTCCCGGGCTTCCTCCCTGGCACGGTTCCATTCCTGCTTCGGAATCAGATTTTCCCATTCTTCCGCGCAAAAGGTCCTGTTCATTCCAGGAGCGATATTGGCGGCCATAAGGGCCGCTTCTATGGGGAATGTACCGCAGCCGCAAAAAGGATCCACCAGAATCCTGTCTTTCTTCCACGGGGTCAAAAGAATCAGGGACGCCGCCAGCGTCTCCGTGATAGGGGCTTTGCTGGCAAGCTTCCTGTATCCGCGTCTGTGAAGAGAATCACCGCTGGTATCCAAAGTGACCGTGACCATGTCCTTCATCAAAAATACACGAATAGGATAGGCGGCCCCGCTTTCTCCAAACCAATTTATATGATAGGTAGCCTTAAGCCGTTCCACGATCGCCTTTTTCACAAGGGACTGGATATCGGACGGGCTGAACAGCTTACTCTTAATGGAAGTGGCCTTTGTGACCCAGAATTTTCCGTTCACGGGAAGATACTCCTCCCAGGGAAGCTTCTTTGTCTCATCAAACAACTCTTCAAAGGTGAACGCGCGAAAGCTTCCCACCTTGAGAAGCACCCTCTCGGCCGTCCTTAAGCCAATATTGGCCCGGCAGATAGCTTCCGCGTCTCCGATAAAAGTCACACGGCCATCTTCCACCTGACTGATTTCATATCCCAGATCAATAATCTCTTTTTTTAAAACTGACTCCAGGCCAAAGTGACAAGGGGCGATCAATTCATAAGTCTTCATCCGGCACTCCTCTTTATGGCGCATGCGCCTAAAATTCATAGTACCATTTTAAAGCCTTCCCCGTCTGCTGTCAATGCTCAAATCCGCCTACCGCCGCTTTGACACGATAGCCTTTTTCCATCAGTTCTTTACCCGCCAGCATCGCCGTACCGCCTCTTTCACAATAAAGCAGCAACAATTTCTGCCGGGGGAGCATAGGGCGTGCTTCCTCCAAATACTCATACGGTATATTCCACGCTCCGTCTACGTGCCCTTCACGGAACTGTTCTCTGCTTCGAAGGTCTATAATTATACAATTTCTGTCATTTTTATACTTTTCTATCTCACGAAAAGCTATTGTTTCTAGCTCTTTCATCTTTTTTCACCATACTTTTACTTTCTCCCCATCCTACAATATAAGATATTCCAATTACCGCAAAATGCCACCCGCAAATTATGTATGGATGCCCGAAGGCATCCAGGTTTTTAGTAGTCAGAGTTCTTCTGGCTGCAATTCTGAGAATTGTTCTGAGAGTTATTCTGAGAGTTGTTTTTCTGAGAATTGTTCTGAGAACTGTTCTTCTGGGAATTGTTCTGGCTGTTGTTCTTCTGGCTGTTTTTCTGGCTGTTCTGAGAATTGTTCTGGCTGTAATTCTGAGAGCAGTTCTGAGAGCAGTTTTCCTGGTTATTGGAATAATTTTTGGTATTTGCCATGGTGACATCCCTCCTAAAATAAATTTATCTTGCGTACTTAGTATCTCTGGATTTTGAGTTTTTATGCTTTTAAGGCCAGAAATTTCTTGACTTTTTTACAGACGCTTATTATAATCGAACTAGGAAAAATGATTTTCCTTCAAATCATTTTCCTGATTCAACCCCTTATTAATTATTTATACTCCCCTCAAAGAGAAAACCATTGCTCCCCTTTGGTTTTCTCTTTCTTTTTTATTCTTTTAATCTTTCTGAATTTTTTATGAGCATACTTGATTTATTTGTCAAAATATGAGATTCTAATGATAACGCATATAAGGCAGACTGAATTATCTCTGCCGTTACTGTATATAGAAAGGATCGACATGACAAAAGCCGAGTTTTTAGATACCTTGAGAAAATCTTTGAACGGCCAGGTATCTCCTGGCGTGATCGCAGAAAATCTCAACTATTATGATTCTTATATTACCGGCGAGACCCGCAAAGGCCGAAGTGAACAGGACATATTGGACGAGCTGGGTGATCCGAGGCTGATTGCCCGGACTATTATAGATGCCGAAGGCGGACCTTCCTCCTACGAATCGGGCCGCGGCCCCGGCTATGACAGCTATGGTTATTCCTATGACGATTCGGATGTATCAGACAGTGATATTTCGGAAAGAGACAGCCGGGGAGCTTTCCATCAGAAAAGCTTCCATGTCAATAAATGGGTCGTATTTGGAATTTTGTTCCTGGTCTTATTTATCATCCTGAGTGTTCTCTTTTTCATGTTTAAGACCATATTCAAGCTCTTGTTCTCTTTTCACGGAATCTGGTTCTGGATCATCATACTGATTATCATCTTTTCCTTGACCAAACGAAAATAACCAGTATGAATTTCATAAGAAAGGATAAGATATGAAGGCAGTGATTCAGCGCGTATCGGGCGCTTCTGTCACCGTAGAAGGTGAAATCGTAGGACAGATCGGAAAGGGCTATCTTGTTCTTCTGGGCGTAGGACAGGAAGACAGCCGTGCCGATGTGGACCGAATTGTAAAAAAAATGATCAATCTTCGGATTTTCTCCGATGAAAACGGCAAAATCAATTTATCTCTTCTGGATGTACAGGGTTCTCTTCTTATCGTGTCCCAGTTCACTTTGTATGCGGACTGCCGTCACGGCAACAGACCCGGCTTTACTCTCGCGGCAAAACCGGAACTGGCTTGTGAACTCTACGAATATTTTATAGCCAAATGCCGCGAGATGGTCCCCAATGTGGCCCATGGCACCTTTGGAGCCCATATGGACGTATCCCTCACTAATGACGGACCATTCACCATCATTCTGGAATAAACACAGCGACAGCCGACAGGTTGTCGCTTTTTTCATCCATTCTTCTCCCTATGCGCGCCAGCATATAAGATAACCATGTCTTCGGCGTACTAGATTTTAAAAGGTCCGCCAGCATTTCATCCTCCCAGATATTCTCCCAAAAACCATCCGTACACAGGAGAAACGCTGAGCCGGCCGGACTTCCCTCCCGCCTCATGATATCCGGACGGACCATTTCTGTTCCGCCCAGAGCCCTCAGCACTTTATTCCGGTCCTCGTGGAACCGGATCTGTTCCTCCCCAATCTCCCCGGCCAGGGCCGCCATCTGGGAAACACTGTGGTCCAGCGTGCGAAACCGCAGAAATCCATCCTGAAACCAGTATAACCTGGAATCTCCCACATGTACTGCCGCCCATTCTTTCTCGCCGCAGACAAGGGCTACAAAGGTAGTCCGCATTTTCTGCCTCTCAGTCTGTCTGTCCCGTATAGCCCGGTTTGCCTCTTCCAAAAGACTGCGGAGATTCTCATCGGTTATCTGAGGGGACTCCCGAAATCCCCGAACAAACGAACGCACCGCCGTATCTGAGGCTTCGGCTCCTCCTCCGTGTCCGCCCAGGCCGTCTGCCGCTGCGGCCAGAAATCCCGTCTCCGTTTTTTCATAAAAAATCGTATCTTCATTATATTTCCGGCTCCCCTGAAAGGAGCATCCTGACGCTCTAGCTCTCATGCCCATATTCCCCGCTTAATTCCTCACCTCAAACACCTCATGTCCCATATAAAACCGCTGCCCGCTCTGTAAAAGCGCTTGTTCTCCGGGATTTAAACGCGTGCCGTCCCCCAGAAAGGTTCCGTAGGTCGAGCCGCAGTCAGACAGAAAGAAGCTTCCATTTTTCAGCTCCAAAACGCAGTGTTTACGGCTGATCCCCGGAATCCCGGACGGGAACACCAGATTACATACGGACGGTTCCCGCCCGAATACCAGCTGTCCCGGCTGACAGCTGATGGTCTGTCCTGCGTAGACACCTCCGATGCCAACTAACATGGCCGGCCCGGATCTGGACGCCGCTTGTTCCCCCGCCGCGGCCGATGACAGAGGGACAGCGCGCGGCCGTCCGTATTCTGCCGGTATGGAGCCATAGCTATTAGTGATCTCCACGATCTGGCGGATTCCCCGATTCATAATCCAGAACAATGCCACCCACGCCGCCACCGTCAAAAGTACATAGGACAGATCCCCGACTATTGGAAGAGGAACCAAGGAAATCCCAGAATTCCAAATAAAATGCAGCACCACGGATATAAAAAAATATTTTAGGAAATTGACGTTAATAAAATGCGACCCTTTCAGCGGCTCTCTTCCCTTTACCATGGCCAGGGCCCCGCCATAAATAGCCGCCCACACCACATGGCCGCCCGGAGACAGCACGCCCCGCAGCACGACGATGGCCGTACCATACACTTCTCCTCCCACAGCCGCATAGTCAAATGCATAGCCAAGGGATTCTATGGCGGAAAACCCTGCTCCTACGGCTCCCCCAATCAAAATACCGTTTAAAATATACTTCTTATCTGATTTTCTCAGAAAAAAAGCCAGCGCCAGCAGCTTGGCCGGTTCTTCACAAAAAGCGGCAAAGGACGCCGTCTCCGTGGATATCACCTGAAACAAAATCATGGAAATGAAAAAGGACAGGACCCCTCCCGCCAGAAACATCAGGATCACTTCATACAACGGAATATTTCTCGGTATATTCATCTCCCAGTAAAATAAAAGCGCCGTTATCGGCATAATGAAAGAACCGACCGTCATAAATGCGGCATAGGACCTCATATAGGAAGACATAAAGTACAGTATGACCGTCAGGATAATGCCGACTATGCCGACCCACGCAAATACCCATGGCTTCCGCCACTCTCGCAGCATCTCGTCCTCTCTGGGCGTAGTCTGCTGTGTTCCGGCCATGAACAGGCGCTCTCCGTCGGATTTCGGATGCCTTTTAAATACGTCGGAGAAAATATCTTTGAAATGCAGGCCGGACACAGCCGCCTTGCCAAAAAATTCCGTATTCCCCCCGTAGCGGACGCTGCTGCCGCAATGTGGGCAGCGGTCCGCCCCCTCCGGTATCGGATTCCCGCATCTGGAACAATTCATCTGCTTTTCCTCCTATTCACACTGTAAGATCACCGCCGTAAAGTTGTCCTGGCCGCTCCGCATGTGCGAAAGGACCATGGCCTGCAGATCCTGTGCCATATCCCCGGCATCCCGAACGGCAGCTTTCAGAATTTCCTCCTCTGATACCGTTCCAAACACACCGTCCGACATGAGCAGAATCTTGTCCCCCGGCAGAAGCGGAAGTCCATGGACGTTTCGGTCAATCCTCTCAAGAGGCTCTATTCCAACATAACTGGTCAAAGCGTGCCTCTGGGCATCTTCTCTGGCTTCCTTTATGGATATCTCCCCCCTTGCCGCCATCTCATCCAATTCTGAACCATAAGTATGCTCCCGGTTGAGCACGGTCACGGTCCCATTCCTCAGCAGGCAGATCCTGCTGTCTCCCACAGAAATAAAATACAGGCGGCCGGCATAAATCCAAGCAGCCACCACAGTAGACCCGCTCTGCTCCTGTCCCGTTCCCAGAAAGCGCAGCACCTCTCTTTCAGCATCCTGTACCATCTGCAAAAGCTCCATGGGAATCTCACGTTCCCCACGGAGTCCCTCTGTACTTCCTTTTTCAAACCGGCTCATCATGGAAGACGTAACGATCGCGCTGATCTTCGCTCCGTTGGACAGTCCGCCCATTCCGTCGGCCACTACAGCGAAAGCTCCTCTCTTATCGCACAACATACTGTCAGTCACATCGGAGATAGCAAAACTGTCCTGCTGCTCTTCCCTGCTGCCGATATGATGCAGATTTCCCACATGGGATACCGCCGCCGGGACCGGAGGAGGGGCCGGCGTCCGCATATACCCAGAGCACGCCGATCCTTCATCCTCTGGGCCCTCCTCATGCTCCTGTTCACCCCTTCTTTTTCTAAAAAACGTCCGATAAAGCAGTAAAGCAGCCAGGAAAAGCAGAATACCCGCTCCCAAAAACCAGATCCAGGCAAAACCGCCCCCATTTCCTTCTCCTTTTGGATCTCCTTCTCCAGATTCAGAAGCCGTTTCCAGAGTGCCTGGCTCCTCAGTGTTCCTGATTTCCTCATCCGCGGTTCCCGCTTCAGCGGCGCTCTCCTCCCCGGCGTCCGTCTCAAAAGGCGTACCGGCCAGCCAGTCATCCGCCGGGCCGGCATCCAGGAACGTTACGCCTATTTTTTCTCCCACTGAAACTCCTCCCCGCATAATGGCATAAACATCAGCGTCGTATTCCCCACCTCAAGCCGGTCAAAGGCTTTCAGCTCGTGGATCATCAAAAGCGGCTCTCCGTTCAGATAAATGATATTCTGCCCGGTGCCGGGCGCGGCATAAAAAGCTTTGTGCCGTCCGTCATAGCTCACGACTCCCTGATTCTCCCTGGAAACCGCCTCGTCATGAGGCAGGCAGACGTCCATTTTGGAGCTGCGTCCGATAAAGTTGTTTCCGCTGTGGAGGTGATAATCCTTTCCCTTTTCAGACCCGTCCACACATACCAGCCAGCCGACCACCGGATTTATCCCTGTTTTCTGCTGGATGACCGCAACTGTTTTCTGTCCCTCCTCCGGCCGCTCTTCCTGTTTTGGAGGAATTTTATAGCCGCAGTTTCCTTCCTGTCTCACCGGCATCGTGGCTCCAGCGTTCGGCTGGGCAAACGCCCCATTCACATTCGCATTTGCCGACGCGCCCTGACAATACGGGCATTCCTTGTAAAGCATCGGGTCATAAAAGTGCCCGTTGGGGCAGCGCTTCATCTCCATTATTCTTTCCTCCTTTTTACTAATAAAGATAAGTCAGATAAAGGGATCCATTTGTTTTGCCGTTAATGATATTGGTATACATCAGAATATTCTCGTATCCATATGGAACCTTGTATTCAAATTCCGCGGTGTAGGCGCCTCCTCCCTCTGCTTTCATCGGGAATTCATTGCCATTCACCGTCGATGCAACACAAAGCTTGAGGTCTTCGACGTCATCGTCGGCGTTTTCCTTCATGGCTATTACCATAAAATCATAATTTAAGATCGTCATTTCCTGCTCACAAATAAAGGAAATATAGACCTTGAGTGTCTGAGAACCGTCAGAGTTCAAAGCTTCTGAAATATCCCAGCCCTCTACTCTGTAATCCACATAGGTAAGCCCCGCTTCCGTCCCCACCTCCAGGCTCTGCATCTCATCCTGATTGATGCGGTCCAGCACCGTATCCTGGTAGTCAAATGGTTCTCCCTGGTACATGAGCTCGCTGTCGGTCCCCTCATCCTCCGGAATGCTAGGCTGCTCCTCTGCCTTTCCCTGCGGCGTCTCTTGAGACAAGGAGGTCTTTCCGCTCTGCGTGAGCACCAGCTCACTTTTGGAACCGTTCACCGGGATGGAATACAGGCTGTAAGAGGCATCGGAATCCTCCTGCACAATGTAATAGACCGTATCGCCGGAAGAAAACAGAAGCTCTGGAACTGCGGATTTCAGTTTTTCCTCGCCGCTTCCATCCTTCCTCACCCTGCATAACGCCCCGTCATATTCCACACCCTGGTAATAAATCCAGTCTCCGCAGATATTGAACATATCCGCCTCCCCCACTCCGAGGGACTGGTTCTGGCTTCCGTCCACGCGCATCCGGTAAAGCTCGTTGTCTCTGCTCATGTTGGTATAGTAGACCCAGCCGTCCTGGACAATGAACATCTCTGATTCGTCCTTCCCCACCTTCTGCAGCTTCGTCCCGTCCGTCTTCATCTTATAAAGGATGCCGGCGCCGTCTTCATTCCTTAGAAAATAGATCCAGCCGTTTTCAATGTTCAGCCCCAGATTCTCCCCGCTGTTAATGATCTCGTCCTTGCCGCCGTCCAGGTTCATCCGGTGTATCGCCCCGTCGCCGTCAAAATAATAGAGGATGCCGCCGGAGATCAGGAAACCGCCGGCCTTTTTTCCTCCCACGGTCTGAGGACTCTCTTCCGGGTTTGCAAGAGGACGTTTGACAATGCGGTAATTCTCATCCAGATAATAGATCCAATTCTTCCAAACGTTTACATACCCGCTGTTTTCCGCTTCGATGACCTTCCAGTTCCCAATGGAATTCTCCACCGCCAGATAGCCGCCTAACCGGCACGCATACACATCACCTGTTTTCCCCGAGGCCACAGATCCGTTATTGTGGATATTTCCATTGCTGCTGCCCATCGCTGCGCCGCCTCTTTTTCCCATTGACAGAATCCATATGATCCCACCGGCCAGGACGCAGATCAGCGCAATCAGGCCGATCACGGCCTTCTTTCCTTTTTTCTTTCCTTCTTTCTGCGGAATGGGCGCAGCCTGGATGTTTCCCCTGGGCGCCGCATATGGATTCGCGGCCGGAGGCTCTCCTGTAAAACCGCCTCCATACAGCGCCGCCTCCAGCTCCTCCACATTCTGAAACCGATTCTCCGCGTATAGAGAGAGTCCCCGAACAATAGCCATATCCTGCTGAGGAGTCAGCTGCGCTCCCATCATAGAAGGCGGTTTTAACTCATCATGCCTTGCCCTTTCCAGCGGCTCTTCAGGAGACTCTCCCGTCACGCACCGGTATATCGTGGCGCACAGCGCGTACACATCCGTCCAGGGCCCCTGCTCTCCATGTGTCCGGTACTGTTCTTCCGGCGCATAACCCGGCTTCAGCAAAACAGACAGACTCTTTTCTCCCTCCGGCGAAATATCCCTGGCCGCGCCGAAATCCAGCAGCTTTACTTGGCCCTCCTTTGTGATCATGATATTTTCCGGACTGATATCCCGGTGTATCAGGCCCGACTTATGTACCTCAGCCAGGGAATGCATGACCGGTCTCATGAAATCCAGGACCTGCTGCGATGGAAGACGCCCTCCCGCCTGTTCGGTATAAGTCTTAAGCGTAACTCCGTCCAGAAATTCCATCACAATGTAAGCCGTATTATTTTCCAGGAAAAAGTCTTTGACTCCTACGATCCCGGGCAGAAAGTAAAATCTGGCCAGCGTCTTGGCTTCACTGAGGAACTTCTGCTTCCCCTTTTCATAATATTCTTCTCCGCTTCCCGTGTAGGCGATGACTTCCGTATTGCCCCGTGTTACAAAACCGGAGGGATAATATTCTTTGATCGCCACCTTGAGTTCCAGATTAAGATCCCAGCCCTCATACGTGATGCCAAAGCCCCCTTCTCCCAGGACGCGCTGCACCATATACTTTCCGTTCAGTATCGTGCGGAAAGGAAGATGGTGCGGGGCCCTGGCCCCCTCCGCTCCGGAGTTCTTTTCCATGCTCTCCATAGACTGCTCCTCCCTGGCCCGCCCTGCCGTTTTCCACGGCTCCGGAAGGCCATTATTCGCCAAAATATTGCCTATTTTATTAATAATCTGAACTCATTGCTATCATATCATTTTTTCTCTGTCTTCTGTTCCCAAAAAGTTTAGGAAGTCCGCCAGCGTAATCTTCTTGATGTATGATTCTAAATATGATAAGTTCTTATTAGAAGACTGCTTTGATCATTCTTCCATTCGAAGGAGAACTGCTATGCCCGCTGAAATACAAAAAGGACTGCCCGGAGAATTTCTGCTTCTTTTCACAGTTTTAATCTGGGTCCTGTTTATCCTGATCCGACTCGGCAATTCTCAAAATATGCTGAACCGCTGGTGTTTTCTAAGCGGCATGGTGTTCAGCATAGGTGTTTTCAAAGAATATCTGTATTTCACCTTTTTTCCATGGCTGATTTCCGCCTGTCCTTCCCATTTCGATCAATCAAAGGCTCTGGCCGTCTATTCTGTGCTGACCGGAATCTTCTATTATTTTTCCATGCCGTCCGCTCTCGTTTTCGGATTGTATTACTGCCATTTTAATGAAAGGCATCCCCGGCTGTTCCCATGGACCCGCCTGGCGGTTTTTCTCCCGGCTTTCGTTTTCGGTCTTCTCTTTCCATATACCAATACCCGTTATTATCAGCTGAACAGCCGCCCGTATTTTCTTTCCATTACATTTTATAATTGGATATATGGGATTTTGCTGACTTTTATGATTGTCAGGACTTTGCACAAGGAGCGGCATGAAGAATGTTACCATCAAAAAAAGATGGTCTCCATCCTAGTGCTGGTCCCCATCTGGTACTGGCTGACCAGCGCCCTCCTTGTACACTCCCTCGGTCTTACCAGATATTTCAAAGCCTGGCAGGGGAATTTCCTTATTATAGTATTCCTGTTGATCTATTTCCTCCGCTACGCTTTCCGCGGCGGCATCATGGGCACCAGGTTCAAGCATGAAACCTTTGACTGGGATAAAAAAGGACAGCTGATAAATCAGAATGCCCGCTGTACCCAGCATCTTTTAAAAAACGAAATTTCCAAGATAGAATGGTGCGCCAAAAACCTCGCCTTATCCTCAGGCCGGGAAGAAACGGGGGAATACGCCCGCATCATCATCCATTCGACTGATCATCTCAAAAACTGCCTGGAAAAAATACAGTATTATTCCCAGGATATCCGGCTGAACCTTGAGCTGTGTTCCGTATCCGCGATAATGGAAGAGTGCGTCACTCCATATAAACGCCGGTTTCCCAATATACAGATGGATATTCAGTGTGACGAAGAACAGTTCTTGTCCTGCGACAAAGAATATGTCAAAGAGGTCCTCAACAATCTGATCCTCAATGCCGCAGATGCCATGGACGGAAACGGTATCCTCATCATCCGTGCATCCGTTTATCCCAGGCAGGAACGGCTCGTCATCTCAGTCAGTGATACCGGCACCGGTATCCGCCCGGAGGCTCTTTCTAAATTGTTTGAGCCCTACAGCAGCACCAAGACCTCGGATGGGCATATGGGACTCGGCCTTTATTTCTGCCAAAAAGTGATGGAAAAGCACAGAGGAAAGATCACAGCAGACAGCCTCCCGGATAAGGGCACTGTCTTTTCCCTGCACTTTCCCTGGAAAAAAGCTTTGCAAAATAGAAATGGAAATGGGTGATAGTATGGGAGTCGATTACTCCGCTTCTAAGAAAATACAGATATTCACGGTAGAAGACGATTTGGACTTTGCTTACCTGATACAGACCACTTTGAACAGAGAAAACGACATGGAAGTCATAGGCCATGCCGTCAGCGAAGCCGACGCGCTCTGCCGCTTGGAATCCTGCAGACCAGACATTATACTGATGGATCTGAACCTGTCCTCCTCTCCTTCGGACGGAATCCACGCGGCGCGGCTGATAAGGCTCCGCACCGACGCAAAACTGATCATCCTGACCGCCTATGAAGACTCGGCTACCATTGTAAACGCCTGCAAGCACACCTTTGCTTCCGGTTATGTATTTAAGAGCCAGTTCGATCTTCTGGTCGAAAGTGTGAGGAAAACCGCAGCCGGCTCCACGCCTCAGCTGCATCTGATCTATTCCCTGATCGTGTCCGACCTCTCTGCCGCCGAACAAAGCGTGCTCCAGATGCTCCTCGGAAAAAATGTATTCCTCCATTCCTCCTCCAAGACCATCGCCAACCAAAGAAGCAGTATCTTAAAAAAGATGGGACTGCGCCATCAGGAAGATCTGATACATATCTTTAAGAACTATCTGGAATGAGCCCTGCCGTACCCGGTCTCTGATCCGCTCCAATAGCACATCCGTTTCCTTCCAGCCTGAAGACTGTGTGTTCCTGCTATATATAAATTGACAAGCTGTGCGTAATGCTCTACTCTGTTCATAACAGCATTCATATACATAAGGAAATATAGACGAATTATCAAATTAGAAATTGCAGAGGTTAATTTTATTAGAAAATGGAGTATATAATACGTAAAATCAGAGAAACGGAATATCCTTTACTGGCTGATTTTTTATATGAAGCTATTTTTCTGCCAGACGGTATAGAACCACCCCCAAAATCCATTATTTACGCCCCTGAATTACAGGTATACATCGACTGTTTTGGAGAAAAGAAAGATGATATAGGATTAGTCGCGGAAACGGGCGGAAAAGTCATAGGCGCCGTTTGGGTTCGTATCATGAAAGATTACGGGCATATCGATTATAAAACACCATCATTCGCAATCTCGCTTTACAAGGAATATCGAGGACTCGGAATAGGTACAAAGCTAATAAAAGAAATGCTGGCCTTACTAAAAAGCAGTGGATATGAGCGGGCATCGCTTGCCGTTCAAAAAACAAATTATGCTGTAAAAATGTATCAAAAGTTAGGGTTTGAAGTTATTGATAAAAACGAAGAAGAATACATTATGATGTACAATCTATAAATTCAACCGGTTTGCCTCGCCTGTCTAACTCGCCTTGTTGAGGAGCTGCGGCGGACACTATTATCTGAATAAAAAAACAGCCATACAAAAGCTTCTCACTTTTGTATGGCCACTTTGCACGTACTGTCTAAAACAGTTGCCTGAACAACACGTTCCTT
Source organism: Lachnospiraceae bacterium (assembly GCA_902363445.1). GTDB lineage: Bacteria > Bacillota > Clostridia > Lachnospirales > Lachnospiraceae > Lientehia. Next base: position 2,089 of record CABJAB010000005.1, on the reverse strand, counting down.
TTTTCACGCGGCAGAGAAGATTCGAACTCCCGACACCTTGGTCCGTAGCCAAGTGCTCTATCCAGCTGAGCTACTGCCGCACGTCATTCCAAAAACTAATTATAATACATATTTCCAAAAATTACAAGCTTTCCGTGAAAATTTTTAAAACAGTGCCGGCGACCGGAATCGAACCGGTACGGCTTTAAAGGCCGCAGGATTTTAAGTCCTGTGCGTCTGCCAGTTCCGCCACGCCGGCATGATGTCTTATTAAAACAACGGAACAAAACTTGTAAAACGACCCGGATGGGGTTCGAACCCACGACCTCCGCCGTGACAGGGCGGCGCTCTAACCAGCTGAGCCACCGGGCCAAAATCTGACGCTGTAAAACTGATGATATGATTTATCTGCTTTTGTGGGAAAAGAGTGGACCTTCGGGGACTCGAACCCAGGACCGACCGGTTATGAGCCGGTTGCTCTAACCAACTGAGCTAAAGGTCCATATAAGAAGCAAAGCCGATGATCGGACTCGAACCGATAACCTGCTGATTACAAATCAGCTGCTCTGCCAATTGAGCCACATCGGCAAAATCATTCAAGTGACTCCAAGGGGATTTGAACCCCTGTTACCGCCGTGAAAGGGCGGTGTCTTAACCGCTTGACCATGGAGCCTCATGTCTGCTAAAAAACTCCGTGGAGCCTGCTGACTTCCCGTGTATAGCTCAAAATACCACACGGGGAAACTATCTCATTCTCATATACTCAACGAAACGATAATACCATAAACTCGAGGGGTTTGCAAGAACTTTTTTCTTTTATCTGAAAAATTAACACTTTTTCTTTTAGGGCATAAGTCCTCACGGTACTATCCCGGATGTCTTACTCATATATTTTAGCAATACTGCCTCTGGTGAGTGCCATGAATAAATCCTCTCAAAGAAAAAAAATCATAATACGTGTCTTTATTTTTGCCCTGGCCTATCTGGTGGGATATGCAGCCGCCCGTTTTACCCGGCCGGCTCCCTCCAAAGCCGTATCCTCTTCCGCAGAAAGTAATTGGGGACTGAGCTTTCAGCAGGAAGGAAAAGCGCCTGTCGGCAATGCTACTGCCGATTATCTGAAGAAATTCAACGCCTATTTCGTCCAGGAAACCGAAGATAAAGTGATTTACCTGACCTTTGACGCCGGATACGAAAACGGCAATACGGCCGCCATATTGGATGCGCTGAAGAAGCACCAGGCGCCGGCCACCTTCTTTGTAGTGGGCAATTACATAGAAACAAGCCCGGATCTGGTCAAACGGATGGTAGATGAAGGCCACACCGTTGGGAACCACACGTACCATCATCCGAATATGTCCCAAATTTCCACAAAGGAAGCTTTTGAAAAAGAATTGGGAGACTTGGAAAAGCTCTTTGAAGAGACAACCGGCCAGACTATGACTAAATTTTACCGGCCGCCTCAGGGAAAATACAGCGAAAGCAATCTCCAGATGGCCAATGAAATGGGCTACCGGACCTTTTTCTGGAGTCTGGCTTACGTAGACTGGTATCAAGATGACCAGCCCACAAAAGAAGCTGCCTTTGAAAAGCTGCTGGGACGTATCCATCCCGGAGCCGTCGTTCTCCTCCACAGCACTTCCTCCACCAACGCGCAGATCCTGGATGAACTCCTGACCAAGTGGGAGGAAATGGGCTACCATTTCGATTCCCTGAATAATCTGCCCTCCTAGATTTCAAAACATAATCAATAGGCATATATTAAAAAAATATTCCAAAAGAGCCATCGCGCCGCCGGCTAATAACCGTAGATGCGATGGCATCAAATTAAACTAAAAATTCCGCAAGCGCATTAATTTACGAAATTATCTTAAAGCTCCCCGAGTAGGGCTCGAACCTACAACAACTCGGTTAACAGCCGAGTGCTCTACCATTGAGCTATCGAGGATCATCTCTGAAGGCTAGTCTGCCCACCTTCCCGGCTTCTCATACCTTCAAAACTGCACATTGTCATCCATCTCCCAAAGCCTTCCTAAACCGCCTGGACAAGCCCTCGGCCGATTAGTACTGGTCAGCTCCATACATTGCTGCACTTCCACCTCCAGCCTAT
>CABJAB010000004.1 GCA_902363445.1 Lachnospiraceae bacterium | reverse complement strand
ATCCTGGGGCTGAAGTAGGTCCCAAGGGTTGGGCTGTTCGCCCATTAAAGCGGTACGCGAGCTGGGTTCAGAACGTCGTGAGACAGTTCGGTCCCTATCCGGCGCGGGCGGAAGATATTTGAGAGGAGCTGTCCTTAGTACGAGAGGACCGGGATGGACTGACCTCTGGTGCACCGGTTGCGCATCAAGCGCATGGCCGGGTAGCCAAGTCGGGAAGGGATAAACGCTGAAGGCATCTAAGCGTGAAGCCCCCCTCAAGATGAGATATCTCATAGCGATAGCTAGTAAGGCCCCTTGAAGACGACGAGGTAGATAGGCTGGAGGTGGAAGTGCAGCAATGTATGGAGCTGACCAGTACTAATCGGCCGAGGGCTTGTCCAGGCGGTTTAGGAAGGCTTTGGGAGATGGATGACAATGTGCAGTTTTGAAGGTATGAACCTTCTGCCTACGAAAGAGCAATAGATAGGATACATAAGCTGGATGATACGAAAGACAGCGTTACGAAAGAATTTGCAGTATACAGAAGACGGTAATACGAAAGATGGTTATACAAAGGATAGTAATACAAAAGATAATGATACGAAAGATATTTATCGAATACATAAGATAAGAGAGCTCTGGACAATGTTCAGAGCTTTTAATTATATAATATAATTTGAAGACCTCGGACAATCCTGAATAATACGAAGGAGGCGATATAGATGACGGATATCAGCAGAGATATTTCAGACAGCGATTTTATCCTGATTGGGGTGGGAGAAGAATGGGAGTCCCGCGAAATGACGAAAAAGCTGCGGGCTGCTTACGAGAAGCTGAGAAAACAGATAGAGGACTGCGACTATTTTATTGTCACTACGGTTATGGATGGGTGGATCCACCAGATGGGGTTCGATGATAAACGGATTGTGGCTCCCTGCGGGAACTGGAACTATATGCAGTGTAAAGCCGGCTGCTGCCAGGATATCTGGATGAAAGGAGACAGCGTCGATGGAGTATGCCCAAAATGTGGTGCTCCTTTAGTTGAAAACACGGTGGAATCGAAACCTTACGTGGAGACAGGATATCTTTCTCAATGGCAGACTTATATGAGCTGGCTTCAGAAGAGCCTGAACCGTAAGCTGCTGCTGCTGGAGCTGGGCGTGGGGTTCCGGACGCCTACGGTGATCAGATGGCCTTTTGAAAAGACAGCCTATTTGAATTTGAAATCCCGGCTGTATCGAGTACATGAAAAGCTGTTTCAGATTCCGGACAACTTGGAGGATAGGGGAATGTCCGTTCCGGTGAACAGTGTGGAATGGACATTGTCTGCTTTGACTGTTCGGCAGTAATTTCGGAAATTCTTGATTTTTCTTAAGAAAATCCGACAATTCTTCTATTGTGTGACCTCTCTAACTATGATAAAATATGACATAGTTGTGAGCACCGTAAAAAAGCCTGCCTATAGGAGGATTTAATCCGTATCGGCAGAGAACGGCAGTTAGGATGTGACAATATGATCGCGATTATTGATTACGACGCCGGAAATTTGAAGAGTGTAGAAAAAGCGCTGGTTTCTTTGGGGGAGAAGGCGGTCGTTACCAGGAGCAGGGAGACGATCCTGACAGCCGACAAAGTGATACTGCCCGGTGTGGGAAGCTTTGGAGATGCCATGGAAAAGCTTTATCAGTATGACCTGGCGGAGACAATTCATCAGGTAGTAGACAAGGGCATCCCATTTCTCGGTATCTGTCTTGGGCTGCAGCTATTGTTTGCCAGGAGCGATGAGGCGCCGGGAGTGGAGGGCCTTGGTATTCTGCCGGGAGAGATTTTAAGGATTCCGGATGCCCCAGGGCTTAAAATCCCGCATATAGGATGGAATTCTTTGGATATAAAAAAAGATGCTGCATTGTTTCAGGGGATTGACAATGGAGCTTATGTTTATTTTGTCCATTCTTATTATTTGAAAGCGGCAGATGATTCCATTGTGGCGGCTGCGACGGAGTACAGCACTTGTATCCATGCTTCGGTCGAAAAGGATAATGTGTTCGCCTGCCAGTTTCATCCGGAAAAGAGCAGTGATACGGGACTGAGAATCCTAAGGAATTTTGCAGAAATTAAGCGGTGAGACGGGAGGGGCTCTTATGCATACGAAACGAATCATACCCTGCCTGGATGTGCACGGCGGCCGGGTGGTAAAGGGAGTCAACTTTGTCAATCTGAGGGATGCGGGCGACCCGGTCGAGATTGCGGCGGCATATGATAAAGCCGGAGCAGATGAAGTAGTATTTCTGGATATCACGGCATCCTCGGACGCCAGGAGTACAGTGGTGGACATGGTCCGCAGAGTAGCGGAAAAGGTATTCATACCGTTTACGGTAGGCGGCGGGATCCGGACTGTGGAGGATTTTAAGGTGCTGCTGCGGGAAGGCGCCGATAAGATATCCATAAATTCTTCCGCGATCAACAATCCGAGCCTGATCTCAGAGGCGGCCGATAAGTTTGGAAGCCAGTGCGTAGTAGTCGCTATCGATGCCAAGCGCCGGGAGGATGGTTCCGGCTGGAACATTTATAAAAACGGTGGACGAATAGATATGGGGATGGACGCCGTTGAATGGGCGATGAAGGCAGACGAACTGGGGGCCGGTGAAATCCTTTTGACCAGCATGGACTGCGACGGGACGAAATCGGGTTATGACAACGTTCTTACGGCGATGGTGGCGGAAAATGTTTCTATACCGGTCATTGCTTCCGGAGGAGCAGGTACTATGGAGCATTTTTACGACGCACTGACGGTGGGAAAGGCGGATGCGGCACTGGCTGCTTCTTTATTCCACTATAAGGAGCTGGAAATACGGGAATTGAAGAAGTATCTGTCAGGACGGGGACTGCCTATGCGTCTTTGAATTGACGTATGATGAGAATAAAAGCTATGAACTACTTTTAGATAAGAGGGGGAAGGAGTATGGGAGCGATTTCCAATGATTGGCTGGAGCCACTTTCAGCAGAGTTTAAGAAACCATATTATGCCAGGTTATATAAAACGATAAAAGATGAATATAATAGTAGACAGATATTTCCAGAGGCTAAGGATATTTTTTCAGCATTTGAGCTGACTCCGTTTCATAAGGTAAAGGTGGTCATCTTGGGGCAGGACCCTTATCATAATATCGGGCAGGCTCATGGACTTTGCTTTTCTGTGAAGCCGGGCGTTGAGATTCCGCCTTCTCTGGTGAATATTTACCAGGAACTTCATGATGATCTGGGATGCTACATTCCCAACAATGGATATTTGACAAAATGGGCGGATCAGGGAGTGCTTCTTTTAAACACGGTGCTCACGGTCCGGGCTCATGCGGCTAATTCACACAGAGGAATCGGATGGGAGGAGTTTACGGATGCGGCGATCAAAGCGCTGAATGAACTGGATAATCCCATCGTGTTCATCTTGTGGGGAAAGCCTGCCCAGAATAAAAAAGTGATGCTGAACAATCCTCATCATATGATTCTGGAGGCGCCGCATCCCAGCCCGCTTTCTGCATATCGGGGATTTTTCGGAAGCCGCCCGTTCAGTAAAGCCAATGAATTTCTGAAGAAGAATGGGGTAACGCCAATCGATTGGCAGATAGAGAATATCTAGGAGGGAGTATGGGCTTTTTAGAGTTTTTAAAGGTAATTGTATTCGGCATTGTGGAAGGCATCACGGAATGGCTGCCGATCAGCAGTACCGGACACATGATCATTCTGGAGGACCTGATGCCTTTAAAGGTCAGTGCGGAGTTTATGGAGATGTTCCGCGTGGTCATCCAGCTGGGAGCTATTTTAGCTGTCTGTATCTTGTTTTTCCATAAACTGAATCCTTTTTCACCGAGGAAAAACCGGAGGCAGAAAAAACAGACATGGAGATTATGGTCCAAAGTGATCGTAGGGTGTATCCCTGCCGGTATTCTGGGAATCCTTCTCAATGACTGGTTTGACGCTCATTTTTACAACAGTTATGTGGTGGCGGCAACCCTGATCATCTATGGCGTTCTGTTCATCCTTTTGGAAAGACGGAACAAACGCCGGTATTTTTCCATTGAACGGTTTTCCCAGCTTACGTATCAGGATGCCCTGATAGTCGGAGCCTTTCAGGTACTTTCCCTGATTCCGGGGACATCCCGTTCCGGCGCTACGATCCTGGGAGCTATGCTCATCGGGATTTCCAGGCCCATCGCCGCGGAATTTTCATTTTTCATGTCCATACCGGTCATGTTCGGCGCGAGTCTGTTGAAACTTGTGAAATTTGGATTCCATTATACCGGTACGGAAGTCATGGTGCTGATAGTGGGCATGGTTTCTGCCTTTATAGTATCCGTCGTCGCAATCAAATTCCTGATGAGTTATATCAGAAAAAAAGATTTCAGTGTCTTCGGCGTTTACCGGATCGTACTCGGTGTGCTCGTACTTCTGTATTTCTTTGTGAAGAAATAACAGGACTGCGGGCCGGTATGAAGCCGGGTAAAGAAACCTATAGAAGAAAACGGTAGATTTTTACACAGAAGTGAGGAGTAATGTGATGATAGAGCATAGCAGGACCGGAGCAAACCGGGGCAGGTACGATTATGGCAGCATAGGGGAAGAACCGCGGAGAAGAGGCAGGAAGCCGAGAGGCGTTCTGGGCTTGCTTTCAGCTCTTGGTCCCATATTATATTTTCCGATGATGCTTTTTTATCTGGAGATGGCGTTTCACATTTATATGGGTGAAAGCCTGAAGTACATTCCGGTGTGGCTGTTTTTTTCGATTTCACTGGGATTTTTCCTTTCTCTTTTTGCGATCAATTTCAGTTTTCGGGTAAACCGGATAATCACATATGCCATAACAATACTATTCAGCGTGGTATTCTGTGTGGAGATGATGTGTAAAAAAATACTAGCCCAGTATTACCAGCTTTTCAGCATAGCCAAGACAGCGGCCGGAAATAAGCTGACGGACTATATGAGTGCCATCGTACAGGGAATCGTCAAAAACCTGTTTGGGCTGCTTCTCATGGTTCTGCCGATCATCTTTATCTATGTGATCGGACGGAATTTTTATAACTTTAAGAGAAAATATATCGGTTTGACCGGTGTTGTGGTCGGGGCCGTGGTGGTGACGCATCTGCTGGGGCTGCTGGTGATACATCTGCCCTGGAAAGGCGATTATACGCCCAAGAACCTGTACGCAACAGATACCAATGTGGATGACCAGGTAGAGCAGCTGGGAGTCATGAATATGCTGCGGCTGGATTTGAAGCATTCTCTTTTCGGTGTGAAGAGGAACTTGAACGATGATTTTGAAAATCCAACCTTTTCGGCCAATAATACCACGCCCAGCGGCGAGAGCGGTGAAGGGAACAACAACGGTGAGAGTGATGCGGTGGGAACCAATACGAATACTCTCCCCAACGGTGTCACAGCCAACACCGACACTTCTCCCAATGTCATGAATGTGGATTTGGAGACGCTGGCCGCCAATGCTCCCAATGATGACATGGCATGGCTGTGCAAATATTTTGATAGTGTGACGCCTACGAACAAAAATCAGTATACTGGTATGTTCAAAGGATACAATGTGATATTCTTGTCGGCCGAGGGATTTGACCAGTATGTGATCGATAAGGAAAAAACGCCGACCTTATATAAACTGACCCACGAGGGCTTTGTGTTCAACAATTTCTACAGTCCGCTCCACTATACCAGTACCTCCGGCGGGGAATGCCAGAACCTGCTGGGTCTGTATCCGAAAAACGGCGGAGAGATAATCATGCAGGACAGCGGAGACAAGGGAACGAACTGGTATTTCAGTTTGGCTCAGCAGCTGAACCGGGCCGGCTACGCTTCCATGGGCTTCCATGCCAACGGAAATATGTACAACAGGCTGAATTCCCATACGAATCTGGGCTATAAATGGATTCAGGGAGACAGTGGTCTGGATCTGGAGCTGAATTCCAACGGAAAGAAGATCTGGCCTCAGTCGGACCTTTATTGTATGGAGCAGACCGTAGACAAGTATCTGAGCAGCAGTCAGCCGTTCAACGTCTACTACATGACAATCAGCGGCCATATGCCCTACGACTTCGGAAGCAATGCAGTTTCTGTGAAGAACAGGGACATGGTAGCGGACAGCGGTTATTCAGAAAAAACACAGGGATATCTGGCGGCCAATTATGAGCTTGACAAGGCGTTGGAGTATCTGCTCAAGCGCCTGGAGGAAGCGGGAATCGCCGATAAAACTCTGATCGTGATGGCGCCGGATCACATTCCGTATTTTGATGTGGATACCATAGAGGAACTGGCTGGAAAATCCTTCTCTTCCGGAGATGCGACGGCTTTGCAGCAGTCTCTGAATGAATCCATGATCACGGACTATGATTTGTATAAAAATTCTCTGATTATCTGGTCGGCCAGCATGAAGGAGCCGGTTCAGGTCGATAAGATCTGCGGACAGGTGGATATCCTTCCTACGATTTCCAATCTGCTGGGCTTAGAATATGACTCCAGGATGCTGTCCGGCACGGATATCCTCTCGGATTCCCAGCCGCTGGTAGCGTTCTCTTCCGGCTGCTGGAAAACGGATGTTGGCTTCTATAACCGTTATACGGGAGAATTTACGCTGGCAGAGGGCGTGACGATGGACGATGCTCAAAAAGAGGAGTATGTGGCAGCCATGAAGAAGGTCGTGAACAACAGGCGGGCCCTCTCAGAGATTATTATGGCTAATGATGCTTACAGTTATATTTTCCCGAATACAAAAAACAGTTCAAGCGTACAGTAGTGTAGCATATACCTTTGAATACCTTTCAAACAAGTTTTCTTTGTTTGCTTTATAAAGCAGGAGGAAATCCGCTTCCCTCCAGGCGGCTCGCTGGCAGCTGTAACCACGATCTTTGCGGCCTCCAGTCGGTCCTTTCCAACTGACATGGATAAATCGACATTTTTCCATGTCAGATTCCAATAAAAATCTGCATGAAATTCGGTTTTTACCTCCCTGCGGCTGGGAAAATCCTGCTAACGGTTTTGCGGTACTCCTGGAGCGGAGATAAAACGGCCCCTGAATCGCCAGCGAGCCGAAATCGTGACAGCCCGGGACTTCTGCCGGTATCTTAACCGGAACTTAATCAGAGATAACTAAAAAATCTCAAAAAGTGTTTTGTATCATACAATCCAAAGGCTGCCGGGGAGTGATTCTCCGGCAGCTTTCTATTGTCCGGGAAAATTGTTTGTCGGATTATATATAATTCTGCTTGAATTTCGCAGGCGGCTTGTTATAATGAAGATGAAAAAGGTACTTTTGTGAGGGAGTTTGTATGAAAAAGTCATATGAGATTGACATGTGCAGCGGGCCGCTATTTGGTAAGATTATGAGATTTGCGGTCCCGCTCATTCTGTCTGGCGTGCTTCAGCTTCTTTTTAATGCGGCGGATATCATTGTGGTCGGCCGGTTCACTGGAAGCCATGCTCTGGCTGCGGTGGGATCTACCAGCGCTCTGATCAATCTGCTGGTCAACCTGTTCATCGGTGTTTCCGTGGGGGCTAATGTAATGGCAGCCAGATACTTCGGATCCAGAAGTGAGAAGGAGATGTATGAAACCGTTCATACAGCCATACTCACGGCCCTGATTGGCGGATGCCTGATGATATTCATTGGAATCCTGATGGCGCGACCGGTGTTGGAGCTGATGGGGACTCCGGATGATGTACTTTCCCATGCGGTGCTGTATATGAGGATTTATTTCATCGGAATGCCGTCCTTTATGGTATACAATTTCGGGGCGGCGATTCTGCGGGCCATAGGAGATACTAAGAGGCCTTTATATTTCCTGACGGCTGCCGGGGTAGTCAATGTGATATTCAACCTGTTGTTTGTCATTGTCTTTCATATGGGAGTGGCCGGTGTGGCCATCGCCACCGTCATATCCCAGACCATATCGGCAGCACTGGTCCTTCTCTGTCTGTGCAGGAGCGAGGGTATTTACCGGCTGGATTTGAAAAAGCTTCATATCCACAGGGACAAGCTGTCGGCGATGCTTCGGATTGGCCTTCCGGCGGGATTTCAGGGAATGGTATTTAATATCTCCAACGTACTGATACAGTCTTCGGTAAATTCGTTTGGATCCCTGGCCATGGCGGGAAATACGGCTGCCAACAACATCGAAGGGTTTGTTTATATATCCACCAATTCCATATATCAGACCTCTCTCAGCTTTACCAGCCAGAATATGGGTGCCAAACAGTATAAAAGGGTCGACCGCATCCTGATAGAGTGCCTGCTGATCGTGACCGTGCTGGGGCTGGTGCTCGGAAACGGCGCCTACTTGCTGGGTAATTCACTCCTTCAGGTTTATTCTTCGGATCCGGAGGTGATCACATTTGGAATTTCCAGGCTGGCGGTCGTCTGTGTATCCTACGCCCTCTGCGGAATCATGGACGTGATGGCGGGAAGTATCAGAGGGATGGGGTGCTCTGTCATGCCCATGGTAGTATCTTTGACCGGCGCCTGCCTCTTTCGGGTGGTCTGGATATTTACAGCATTTAAAATCAGCCGCAGCCTGTTTACTCTCTATATTTCATATCCGATTTCCTGGGTGCTTACCATATCCATGCATGTGGTATGTTACTTGGTCATGAGGAAACGAAAATTTGGACCGCCGCGGAACGGGGCTCCGCTTCCAAGAAAAAAACAGGACGTCTCTTGATTTGAGACGTCCTGTTTTTTCTTATCTGTATTGATTATGTACTGCTTTTTTGCTCGGCAGCTTTATTCATATTTTTCTGGGCCGTGGAGAGCATCAGCTTGATACGGTTCAGCTGGTTTACTTCACTGGCGCCGGGGTCATAATCCACCGCAATGATATTGGAGTCCGGATACTGCCTCCGCAGCTCCTTGATGACACCTTTACCCACCACATGGTTGGGCAGGCAGCCGAAGGGCTGCGTACAAACGATATTGTTGGTGCCTGTATGGATGAGTTCCAGCATTTCGCCGGTCAAAAACCAACCTTCCCCTGTCTGATTGCCCAGGGAAACAAAGGGATCGGCCAGTTCGGCCAAGCTCTCGATTTTGGCCTGGGGGAGGAAATGCCTGCTGGCATTCAGCTCCTGTCTGGCGGCCTTCCTGAAGTATTCCAGGAGTGAGATTCCAATGTTGCAGAGGCGGGCGGTGGAACTCTTAAAGCCCAGATTCTTTGCCTTAAAATTACTGTTATAGAAACAGTACAAAAGGAAATCCATCAGATCTGGCATCACGGCCTCAGCACCTTCGGCCTCCAGCAGGTCCACGAGATTATTGTTGGCCAGAGGGGAGAATTTTACGAGAATCTCACCGACAATACCTACCTTAGGCTTCCGGATGTCCTCATGGATGGGAAGGTTGTCAAAGGCCTGGATGATGGCCCGGATATTCTTTTTGAACCGTCCCATAGAAGGCCCGTGGTTGGTCAAGTCCTCAATGCACCGTTTTTCCCATTTCTTATGAAGCTCATTGGCAGAGCCAGGTACCAGCTCGTAAGGACGCATCCGGTACAGCACCCGCATGAAAACATCGCCGTATACCACTGCCTGCATGGCCTTTATGAGCAGGGGCAGGGTAAAGGAAAATCCGGAATTGGATTCCAGCCCCTGTGCGCTGAGGGAGATGACCGGTATCTGCGGCATACCTGCCCGTTCAAGCGCGCGGCGAATGAAACCGATATAGTTGGAAGCTCTGCAGCCGCCGCCGGTTTGGCTCATGAACACGGCTGTTTTGTTCAGATCATATTTACCAGACAAGAGCGCTTCCATGACCTGGCCCACCACGATCAAAGAGGGGTAGCAGGCATCATTGTTTACATATTTTAAACCGACGTCTACGGCTGCTTTCGTATGGTTTTGAAGAACCTCCACGTGATAACCGCAGGAACTGATAGCCGGACCCAGAATGTCGAAATGGATGGGGCTCATCTGCGGACACAGGATGGTGTAATCCTTTTTCATCGCCTTTGTAAATTCCACCCGGTTATAGGCGGAAGAGACGATTTTTCGCTCAATATGCTTGTTTTTCCGCACACGGAGCGCGGAGATCAGAGAGCGGATACGGATTCTGGCGGCCCCTAGATTGCTGACCTCATCGATTTTCAGTACCGTATAAATTTTGCCGGATCCTGTGAGAATATCGTTTACCTGATCCGTTGTCACTGCGTCCAAGCCGCAACCAAAGGAATTCAGCTGGATTAAGTCCAGATCTTCCCTGGTCTTTACAAAATTCGCCGCGCGGTAAAGCCTGGAGTGGTACATCCACTGGTCCATGACGACAATGGGACGCTCCACTTGTCCCAGATGAGAAACGGAGTCCTCTGTCAGGACAGCGATTCCATAGGAAGTGATGAGTTCCGGTATGCCGTGGTTGATCTCAGGATCCACATGATAAGGCCTGCCGGCCAGTACGATACCATGACGTCCGGTTTCCTCCAGATACCTTAAGGTTTCTTCGCCCTTCTTCTTGATATCGTCCCGTGAAGCGATCAGCTCTGTCCATGCTTTGTGGGAGGCGGCTTTTATCTCCTCCACAGGAATATCACATTCTTCCGAAAAGACCTTTGTCAGACGCTTTTCCAGAATTTCCTCGTTTGTGAAAGCGAGGAATGGATTCATGAACCGGGTGCCTGCTTCTGTGATTTCCTCCATATTGTTTTTGATGTTTTCCGCATAGGAGGTAACGATGGGGCAGTTGTAGTGGTTTTGGGCGTCCGGAGTCTCATTGCGTTCATATGGGATACAGGGGTAGAATATGAAGTCGATTCCCTGCTTAATAAGCCAGGCTACGTGACCATGGGCCAATTTCGCCGGATAGCACTCCGACTCACTGGGAATGGATTCGATGCCAAGCTCATAAATCTTTTTGGAGGACTGGGGAGAGAGCACCACCCGGTAGCCCAATTCCTTGAAAAAAGTAGCCCAAAAAGGGAAGTTCTCATACATATTCAGGACGCGGGGGATTCCCACAGTGCCCCTGGGCGCTTTGTCCGGCGTCAGGGATTCATAGCCGAATACCCGTTTATATTTGTACTCAAACAGATTGGGAATGTTTTCTTTGTTCTTTTCTTTACCAAGCCCCCGTTCGCAGCGGTTTCCTGACACAAACTGCCTGCCGCCGGAAAAACGGTTGATGGTCAGCAGACAGCTGTTGGTACAGCCTTTGCATCTGGCCATCTTTGTGTCAAAGGTCAGGTTCAGGATTTTTTCCATGGGAAGCATCGTGGTTTTCTTGTCGGGAGTATAACGCTCCCTTGCTACCAGCGCCGCTCCGAAGGCTCCCATAATCCCGGCAATATCAGGGCGGACGGCTTCACAGCCGGCAATCCGTTCAAAGCTGCGGAGCACCGCGTCATTATAGAACGTACCTCCCTGAACGACGACCCGCTTGCCCAGATCACTGGCACTGGTGATCTTGATCACCTTGAATAAGGCGTTTTTGATCACCGAGTAAGCGAGGCCGGCAGAAATGTCGGAGACCTCGGCGCCTTCTTTTTGTGCCTGTTTTACGTTGGAGTTCATAAAAACAGTGCAGCGAGTACCGAGATCAATGGGATTTTTGGCATACAAAGCTTCCTTGGCGAAATCCTGGACACTGTAATTCAGCGATTTGGCAAAGGTTTCAATAAAAGAACCGCAGCCAGAGGAGCAGGCTTCATTCAGCTGAACGCTGTCCACGGTCTGATTTTTGATTTTAATGCATTTCATATCCTGTCCGCCGATGTCCAGGATACAGTCCACCTCCGGATCAAAAAAGGAGGCGGCATAATAATGAGATACAGTCTCCACTTCACCCTCGTCCAGCATCAGAGCAGCCTTTATTAAGGCTTCTCCGTAACCGGTGGAACAAGAATATTTAATGGATGCGCTGGGCGGCAGGAGCTCGCTTATTTCCTTCATGGCCCGTATCGTGGTTTTCAGCGGACTTCCGTTGTTGTTGGAATAGAAGGAGTAGAGGAGAGAACCGTCTTCTCCGACCAAAGCGACTTTTGTAGTAGTGGAGCCGGCGTCGATGCCCAGGAAGCAGTCACCCTCATATGTATCCAGATCCGCCGTTGCCACATTGTGCCGGCTGTGGCGTTCCAGAAATGCGGCGTAATCGTCAGAGTCCTTGAAGAGAGGTTCGAGACGCTTTACCTCAAATTCCATTTTCACACCGTGCTGGAGCTTCTCGCAGATGGCCTCTAAGGAGGTGTGGATCTCTTTCTTCGGGTTCATGGCCGCTCCGATCGCGGCAAACAGATGAGAATGCTCCGGAGCGATAATAGCGTCTCCTTCCAGCTTCAGAGTGCGGATAAACGCGGCCTTAAGCTCCGATAAAAAATGGAGAGGTCCGCCCAGGAAAGCCACATTGCCGCGGATCGGCTTGCCGCAGGCCAGTCCGGAAATGGTCTGGTTGACGACCGCCTGGAAGATAGAAGCCGCCAGGTCTTCTTTTGTGGCGCCCTCGTTAATGAGGGGCTGGATGTCAGATTTTGCAAATACGCCGCAGCGGGCAGCAATCGGATAGATGGCTTTATAGCGCTTTGCGTATTCATTGAGGCCGGCAGCGTCCGTCTGAAGCAGGGTGGCCATCTGGTCAATGAAAGATCCGGTGCCTCCTGCACAGATACCGTTCATACGCTGATCGATCCCATTGGTGAAATAAATGATCTTGGCATCTTCTCCGCCCAGTTCGATCGCGACATCCGTATGAGGCGCATAGTCCTGAAGAGAAGTGGCGACTGCCACGACCTCCTGAACAAAAGGGACCTCCAGATGTTTTGAGATTGTGAGACCGCCCGAACCGGTGATGACCGGGCAGACCTCCATGTGGCCTAAGAGGTCAAGCCCCTGCCGGAGAAGGGAAGCTAAAGTCTCCTGTATGTTAGCGTAATGGCGCTCATAGGCGGAAAAAAGCACTTGATTTTCGGGATTCAAAATGGCGATTTTGACTGTTGTAGAGCCGATATCGATCCCTAATGTATTAGAATTCGTCATAAAAACACCTTTTTCTAGTAAAATTGAGCCCATCAGCCGGAGGCCCGGACAGCGGGCATAGTAAACCACATGTTATTATAGTATGTTCCATCTGGAATTGCAAGAATTCCGGGAAGTAAAATTATGTTAAAAAACCGTGAAGTTTGTAAAATATATAGAATCGGTAATCAGGTATTTGACAAACGTTAAGTTTGTTCCTATAATGAAATGGTCATGTCGCTTTAATTGAAAGACAGAATGGAGCCTTGAATTTATGAATTGGATGAATAAACTGGAGCGGAAGTTTGGAAAATATGCCATTCACAACCTGATGTTCTACATCATGATCTTATATGGAGTAGGGTTTGTGATCGTAAATATAAACCCTGTATTTTATGTACAGTACCTTTCCCTAGACGCTGCCAAGATCCTGCACGGGCAGGTATGGAGGATTGTGACGTTTCTTCTTTTTCCTCCTGCTACGGATATTCTGTATTTTATCATTGCCATGTGGCTTTACTATTCTCTGGGGACGACTTTGGAAAAGGTGTGGGGAAGTTTCCGGTTCAATCTGTACTTTTTCACGGGGATCCTGGGCCATATTTTGGCGGCTATTTTGATTTATGTGATTTTCGGGAAGTCGTTCCTGCTGGGGACTTCATATCTGAATTTGTCGCTGTTCTTTGCTTTTGCCGCAACCTTTCCGGATATGCAGTTTCTGCTGTTCTTTATCATACCTGTAAAGGCAAAGTGGCTGGGGATTCTGAACGGAGTGTACTTTGTGTATGAACTGATCGTCGGGAATTGGGCGACGAGAATCGCGATCATCCTTTCAGTTCTCAATTTCCTGATTTTCTTCCTGGCCAGCCGGAATCTGAACCGGGTGAATCCGAAAGAGATCAAACGGAAGGTCGTGTACCAGCAGCAGGTCAAAGCAGCCAAGTCAGACGCAAAGCATCCTCGGCATAAGTGCGCGGTCTGCGGAAGGACGGAGCTGGACGATGAGAATCTGGAGTTCCGGTTCTGTTCCAAGTGCGAAGGCACGTATGAATACTGCCAGGATCATTTGTATACCCATAAGCATGTGACGGCCCACGGGCATGATGAGACAGAAGCGTGATACATTTTCAGGAAAAATTTATATGACAGTGGAATACACGGCGCGGCCTGGAGAGGGCCGCGCTTCTTTTGATCAAGATTGTTCTGTCATTCAGAGAGAAAAGATGCTATAGTAGTATCATGAACAAAAACGAAAGCATCGGGGGATCTGAGGGGAAGCAGCATGTATACAAGGTTAATGAAGCTGATTTATAAAATCGAAAATAATCGGATATTTTCTTCTATTAAAAAGGGATTTATTTTATTGATTCCGGTTTTGCTGGTGGGTTCTTTTGCACTGTTGTTTAAAAATTTTCCAGTGCCGGCGTTTCAAAGGTTTCTGGAAGCCGGCATAGGAGCAGTTCTGCTGGAAATCCTGAATTTTCTGTTTGATTCCACAGTCGGTTTCATGTCGGTGTATCTTGTAATGAGCATCAGCTACTATTATTCCGAGACCATGGAGATACGCAGCCGTTTCCTGCAGGTGATGTCGATGCTTGTTTCCATGATCTGTTTTGTGGCTTCCTTCGGCGGAGCGAGCGGTTCCATGGAGTTGAGTGATATGGGGCCTGTGGGCGTATTTACTGCTATGTTTACGGCTATAGCGGCTACCAAACTGTTTTATGTACTCAATTCATGGATCTCCGAACGCCGCCGTTTCTATGCGCCGGGTTCTGACACGGATTACCGGAATTCCCTTTCGGTACTCTATCCGCTGCTTCTCTGTGTCTTGGTTTTCATAGTGGGAAGATTTCTGGTACAGCGCATTACTGGGGCGGATAATCTGAATGATCTGATCTCAGATTCTATTGTTGCTTTATTTGAAAATATGGACGGAGGGTTCGGAGTAGGGGCGCTTTACGTACTGGTCTTAAATATCCTGTGGGTCTTCGGAATCCACGGAGGGAATGCGATGGAATATGTGGCGCAGTCATATCTGGTCCCGAATGATACGGTGCCGGGCGTCATTGTGTCCAAATCATTTTTGGATAATTTTGTTATGATCGGCGGATGCGGCGCGGCTATCTGTCTCCTTTTGGCGCTTTTATTCTTTGCCAGAGAAAAAGAC
This sequence comes from Lachnospiraceae bacterium, assembly GCA_902363445.1. Taxonomy (GTDB): domain Bacteria; phylum Bacillota; class Clostridia; order Lachnospirales; family Lachnospiraceae; genus Lientehia. Next base: position 418,466 of record CABJAB010000004.1, on the reverse strand, counting down.
AACCGCCAGCTGGCCCGGTCGGCGGCTCCCGCCGTCCTTTTCAACATAAACGAAATTCGCGCCTATCTGATCGCGTATGGAGCGACTGCGGTGGGTTTTCTTCCGGTGATTGAGTCGACCGTCACTTGGACGACGCCGGTGTTGTTCAGCGGCTATCTGGCCACGGGGAGCGTTCATGGAATAATCGTCCAACTGATAACGGTGGCGGCCGGAACCCTGCTTTATGCGCCCTTTGTCCGACTTTCTGAAAAGATGAGAAAGAGCCAGGCAAAGACACTTTTGCAGGAACTCACGGAGCATATGAAAAAGCAGCAGGAGGAGGGAAAGGCCCTAGATGTACTGGAACGTCACGACAGTCTGGGGATGCTTGCCAGAAACATGGCGTCCAAGCTCCGGATCGATGTGGAAGCGGAGGCGCTTCCTCTGGGCTATCAGCCCCAATTCCATAGTGAAAAGGGAATGATTGGAGCGGAAGCGCTGCTCAGATGGCGTTATGCCGGCGAAAGCGTTTATCCGCCGCTGGCTGTGGAACTGGCCAGGGAGGACGGCTTTTTTGACCGTTTGACCCAGTGCGTAATGCGGACCTCGATGGATGCCTGCCGGACTTTGCTCCGGGACGGGCATATGCTGGAAATCTCCATGAATATCACGGCGGAACAGCTGAATAATCCACGGTTTGTGGATAAGGTGATTCGGCTTGCCGGCGAATATGGCGTCTCTGGCGTTTTCTGTCTGGAGGTCACAGAAGAAACCACCGTGGAAAACCTGAAATCCATTGCGGAACATATTGAACGTCTGAAAGAAAATGGGATTATGGTGCTGGTGGATGATTTCAGTATGGGAAGCACCAGCCTCAAATATCTTCAAGGCAATGGCTTTTATGCGGTCAAACTGGATGGAGGCCTGGTCAGACAGGCTGCGGAAAATGAGAGAAGCCGGGATATCGTCGCGTCCATCATTACCCTCGGGAAGACTTTGGATTATACGGTAATTGCGGAGTACGTCGAGACAGAGGATATTCGTGATAAGCTGAAAGAGCTCGGCTGCCATATTTATCAGGGTTATTTGTACAGTCCTGCTGTGCCGTTTGAAAAATTAAAGGAAATGCTGTAAAAGAAACCGTTCACTGCTTTGAATTTGAATAAAAAGTTGTTTTTCCATCCATATTAAGCGAAGAAGGAAATCACAGGCAGAAAGGATGCAGTCCAGATGGGAAAACATAAAAGCGGCCAGAAATCTGGCGGCGGGCAGAGAAGCGGAAACAGCAGGGCCTGGTATGAACGGGTTGAGAACGGCTATCATATAGGAGAAGAGCAGGAAAGGAAGAAAAATATGGGAGACAGCGTCAGGAAGGATAAGACTGAAAAAGAGGGCCAGAGCGGCAGAGCAGAATGGAAAGAATTATCCGATGGAAGTGCTGTCCGGAATTCATCTGTAGAAAATGGAGCGGAGAACCAGGCTTCCGACAATCAGGTGAAAGATGAAAAGATTCAGGATTATGGTCAGGTAGTTCTGGACGAGGGAAATGGAAAAGAAAAAGGAAAGATCTATCTCCTTTCTATCATCGGGGAGATCGAAGGCCATGAGAATTTGAATTCCAGCAGCAAAACGACGAAGTATGAGCATGTATTGCCAAAGCTGGCCCAGATTGAAGACAGTGAGGATATAGACGGCGTTCTTCTGCTCATAAATACCCAGGGCGGAGACGTATCCAGCGGACTTGCGCTGGCTGAGATGGTAGCGTCCCTCAGCAAGCCTACGGTTTCTTTGATAATCGGGGACAGCCATTCCATTGGCGTACCGTTAGCTGTGTCGGCGGATGACTCTTTTATCGTCCCTACGGCTACTATGCTGATCCATCCGGTCCGTATGACCGGCATGACGATCGGCGCGCCTCAGACGTACCATTATTTCCAGAGGATACAGGACAGAATCACAGGTTTTGTGGCAGACCACAGCAAGATGCCTCAAGATAAGATTGAGGAATTGATGATGAGCACAAAGGATCTGACGAAGGATTTGGGAACACTTTTGGTGGGAGAGGATACTGTCCGGCTGGGGCTCATCCATCAGGTGGGAGGAATCGACAAAGCTCTGAAGCGGCTGCATGAGATGATAGATGAGCGGAGAAACGAAGCTTGACATAAAGATTAAGAAGACGGCGCGATACGGGAAGTATCACGCCGTCTTATTTTTATGCCTTATCGCACGAAGTGCGCCAGCCAGGAGGGCATGAATTAAGAGATGCCCTTGGGTATACCTTTCAAATAAGTTTTTTCTGCTTGATTTACGGGGCAAGAGGAAATCCGATTCCATCCAGGCGGCCCGCTGCCATAAGGCGCGCGGGCCGTGTGGATATCCAATCCTTTTCTGGAATCGATGGAACGGAAATTATCCAGTATGGTGCGGCGGGTAGGGCACCGGAAGAAAGATTCCGGGCCGGCCTAAAGGTGAGCACCGCAGGGCAGCAGCCGGTTTTCCCCGGGCGGAGGGAGGCAGAAACGGAAATACCGATTCCGTTTCTGAGCGAACCGGAGACGAGAAATCATCCGGATTTCCTGTCGACATGTAAGCGGTACTGCCGGAGCGGGGATAAAACGGCCCTTGCATCGCCAGCGAACCGAAATCGTGACGGTCCGGAACTTCTGCCGATGCTAAACTTGAGCTTAATCGGAGCTAATTAAAAATGATTCCAAAAAGTATTTTGTATCATACCCAAGGGCATCCCTTAATACAACCTCCGGGAGGGCGCACTTCGTGAAGGTATGTTCTTCTTGACATCAGTTACATATGAGGTATAATGGTTTTGGATAAAACAGTTCTTAATCGAACTAAATTGCATAGATGGAAGGGAGGGACCATATGAATCAAAACACGGAGATTCTATTATCCGTCCGGAGGATGATCAAGTTATATGAGCTTTGTCTTAAGGACGTCTGTGAGGCGTATCATCTCACGCAGATTGAGGTCAATATCATCAGTTTTCTTCACAACAATCCTGGAAAAGATACAGCCGGGGATATTTCAGAAATACGGATGCTGCCAAAGGGAAATGTCTCTCAGGGTGTGGAAGCCCTCATCCAAAAGTCGCTTCTCTATCGGACACCGGATAAAAAAGACCGGCGTTATATCCATCTTTCTCTGACTTTGGATGCCTCTCCTCTGGTAAAAGAGCTGGAAAAAGCCAGAGAACGGTTTCTGGAACAGATATTTGCCGGATTTTCTCCGGAAGAATGCCGTCAGTATATGATACTAAATGAAAGAATCATAAATAATACAATCATTGGTTTGGAAAGGAAGCAGCAGTAAAATGAATGACACGAAGAATTTTTTAGGAACGGAACCGGTAGGCAAATTATTGTGGCGTCTCGCATTGCCCACGGTAGCCGCACAGCTCATCAATATGCTTTATAACATCGTAGACCGTATGTATATCGGGCATATCCCCAATGTGGGAGCCATGGCCCTGACAGGCGTAGGCGTCTGCATGCCCCTCATAATGATCGTTGCCGCTTTTGCCGCCCTGGTCAGCAACGGCGGATCCCCCAGAGCTTCTATTTTCATGGGGAGAGGAGACATGGAATCCGCGGAAAAAACATTGGGCAATTGTTTTTCCCTTCAAATACTGATTTCTCTCGTTTTGACTGCCATTCTCCTTCTTTGGAACAGAGATTTCCTTCTGGCTTTCGGCGCCAGTGAAAACACCATCGATTATGGCGTCAGCTACATGAATATCTATGCCATTGGTACGATATTTGTCCAGCTGACTCTGGGTATGAACGCCTTTATCACAGCTCAGGGCTTTGCCAAGACCGGAATGCTCTCTGTCCTTATCGGAGCCGTCTGCAACATCGTTCTGGATCCGATCTTCATCTTTGGATTCGGGCTTGGAGTCCAGGGCGCTGCTCTGGCTACGATTCTTTCCCAGGCCGTTTCCTGTATCTGGGTAATGGCTTTCCTGTTTGGAAAAAAGACCATTCTTAAAATCAAGAAACGGTATCTTGGTTTAAGCCGGAAGATCATCCTGCCCAGCCTGGCCCTCGGTCTGGCGACCTTCATCATGCAGGCCAGTGAAAGTGTCATCTCCGTTTGCTTTAACTCCTCTCTTTTGAAGTACGGCGGAGATATCGCAGTTGGAGCCATGACCATACTGACCAGCGTCATGCAGTTTGCCATGCTGCCTCTCCAGGGACTGGGTCAAGGCGCCCAGCCTATTATCAGCTATAATTATGGCGCCGGAAAGTCAGACCGGGTTAAGGCAACCTTCCACCTGCTCCTGAAAGCAAGCCTTACCTATTCCATTCTCCTCTGGTCCTGCGTCATGCTGTTCCCGCAGATGTTCGCCGCCATGTTCACTTCCGATGCGGCGCTGTTAAGCTTCGCTAAGACGGCTCTCCGTGTTTATATGGCCTCCATGTTCCTGTTCGGTATCCAGATGGCCTGCCAGATGACCTTTACTTCCCTCGGCAATGCCAAAGCATCCATAGCCGTGGCCGTGACCAGAAAGTTTATCCTTTTGATTCCTCTTATCTACGTTCTGCCGCAGATATTGAAATCGAACCAGACCATAGCCGTCTATATGGCGGAGCCGATTGCCGACGCCATTGCGGTCACATTTACCGCCGTATTATTTACCTTCCAATTCCGGAAGGCTCTGTCGGCGCTGACTGCCAAACCGAAAACAGGGGCGGAGGAGTATAAGTAAGCATACTTTTAAATATCTATTATAATAAATTTTCTTTGTTTGATTTACAAGGCAAGAGGAAATCCGCTTCCGTCCAGGCGGCTCGCTGGCAGCCATAACCAGCATCTTTACGGCCTTCAGTCGGTCCTTTCCAACTGCCATGGATAAATCGATATTTTTCCATGGCAGATTCCAATAAAAACCTGCATGAAATTCGGTTTTTACCTCCCTGCGGCCGGGAAGATCCTGCTAACGCCTTTGCGGCGCTCGCCTTACGATGGAATCGGATTGTTCCTCTTGCTCTTTCTTCCGCACCGAAATAAGCTCTCATTTGCCCCCAAAGCCATTGGGGCAGTCTACCGCGGCCCCTGAATCGCCAGCGAACCGAAATCGTGACGGTCCGGAACTTCTGCAGGTGCTAAACTGGAGCTTAATCGGAATTAACTAAAAATAATTCCAAAATGTATTTTGTATTATACCCAAGGGCATCCCTTAATACAGCATCCAGGAGGGCGCACTTCGTGCGGCAAGATATACCTTGCCGCACGAAGTTAAGTCCTATAAAAAGGGGCCATGAAAAGATGAATGTTTATCTTTTCATGGCCCCTTTTTCGGTTATCCATAAGTCCGTATATTATTTGATGGGATCATAATATTTGGATTCGTAATATTTATAAAGAGCCTTATATTCTTCGGTAAGTCCACGATGCATGAGCTGCTGATATTCATGAGAATCAAAGCTCTTGGAGGAATTCAGCTTTTCGATGATGTGGAGGGCGATATTGGAGCAGTGGTCGGAGATGCGTTCCATATTGGTCAGGAATTCCGTCAGAGAGATTCCCGCCTGTACGCTGCAGTCGCCGTTGCTGAGTCGATCGATATGGTGGGTTTTCAGAGCTTCCTTCAGCACATCGATGACTTCCTCCAGGGGTTCTACACGGTAGGCGACTACCAGATCGTCATTTTTATAAGCCTCCAGGGTGATGGTCACCACTTGCTTGACGGCTTCTGTCACGATCCTGATCTCCTCCAGCCCTCTCTCGGAGAAATAAATACCTTGTTCCTGATTGAACTGGCCTACCTCCGCCACGTTGACGCAGTGGTCGCCTATTCGTTCAAAATCACCGACACTGTGCAGGAGCTCCGCCACCTCCTTCTGGTCCTCCCTCCGGATATTCTGTGAGGTGATGCGGACTAAGTATTCGCCGAGAGCCGTTTCACATTTGTCCAGAAAATCTTCATTTTCATTGAGTTTTTCAAAGGTCTTTTCATCAAAGTTGTGCAGCAGGGTCACCGCCATATCATAATTTTCCTGGATGGTCTCCCCCATGCTCAGCGTGACCTTGCGGCACTGTTCCAGAGCAACGGTGGGCCTGTCTAAGAAGATATCATCCAACAGGGCGAGACTGGAATCTGCACGGGAAGGCGCGTCGTCCTTTAGGATTTTTTTGGAAATAGAAACCAGGCCGCTGCAGAACGGGAGAAGGATGACACTGGTAGCGATGTTGAACAGAGTATGGAAGTCGGCGATGTTGCCTCGGGTCATGGATTTTTCCCAGAAGCTGAAGCCTACGAGGCCTTGGAAGCCGTAAATCCCCACCAGGAACAGGATGGCGCCGATGATATTGATCATCAGATGACAGACTACCACACGCTTGGCATTTTTGTTAGTTCCTATACTGGCGATCAGGACCGTGATACATTTGCCGATGTTCTGTCCGATGATGATAGGAGCGGCCATGGAAAAGGTGACAGTGCCAGTAGAGGAAATGGCCTGCAGGATACCGACGGAAGCAGAGGAGCTCTGCAGGACCGCCGTGACTACTGCGCCCAGAAGGACGCCCAGCAGGGGATTGCGGAACATGAAAAAGATTTCCTGAAAAGCGTTGGAATCCTTTAGCGGCGCCAGGGCGGACTCCATGGTAGTCATGCCGAAGAACAGGATGCCGAAGCCGATCAGAAGATGGGCGATGTCACGAGTCTTTCTGCGCTTGGTGATCAGAATCATAAAGGAACCGATGGCGATCACGATAGGCGCGAAGGAAGAAGGCTTGATCAGCTCAAATATCAGCTGGGAACCAGACAAGTCGCCCAGCCGGAGGATCTGCCCGGTGATGGTAGTACCGATATTGGCGCCCATGATGACTGGTACGGTCTGGGCAAATTTCATGATTCCGGCGTTCACAAAGCCTACCAGCATTACCGTGGTGGCCGCGGAGCTTTGGATGACGCCGGTCACCACGGCGCCCAGCGCCAGCCCTTTCAGGCGGCTGTTGGTCAGGCGCTCCAGAGTGCGCTCCAAACCGGCGCCGGCAATTTTCTCAAGCGATGTGCCGAGGAGGCTCATGCCGTATAAGAACAGGCCGATGCCCCCGCAAAGAGTTAAGACAGAAAATATAGTCAAAGTTATCCCTCACTTCTTTTGTAAATTTTTTCTATAGTTTTTGTAAAGTCTCTATAAAGACACTATTTCCATATTAGTATAAATGAAGAGAAGCGTCAATGAAAATTTTGTCCCCCTTTCAAATTAAGCCGGGTCTTGTATCCTGCCCCCTGGAATGGTATACTTATATTTCAGACATGAAGTATCATGTCCGGATGGAAGGCTTCCTAATCTATGCCGTACATCGGCGTCGGAGATCGGGAAGAAAGAGAAGTGGAGGAAATATTGTGGCATCGACAAAAAGAAAGACTACATCGGGGAGCAGGAGCGGGAGCCGTAAGAGAGCGCCTGCGAAAAAGACTGCCAGTGGAGCGAAGAAGAGAAGTGCCTCCAGAAATACGAAAGAAGAAAGGATGGAACCGGCCATAAAAAAAGAGCTGGTGATCTTAGTCAGCCTTGCGATAGCGGTTCTTTTGTTCTGCAGTAATCTTCATTGGTGCGGAAGCATGGGAGAGACTTTATATCGTATCATGCGGGGGTTATTTGGTATTCTCGCTTACATAGTCCCGGTGTATTTGTTTTTGTGCGTGTGTTTTCTGCTGTCCAATAAGGGAAGCGGCCGTGCGGTTCTCCGGACGATAGTCTCTTTCCTCGTGCTGGTGGTGATCTGCGGGATCACTTCTCTGCTGGCCATGAAGGAGTTTGACAGTGCCATGCCCCTGGGAGACTATTACATGCATGCGGCCGAAACATTCGGCGGCGGACTGTTCGGAGGGCTTTGCTGTAAGCTTCTGTATCCAGGGCTCGGCATGGTGGGGTCATATGTGATTCTTATTCTGCTGGCAGCGGCCGGGCTGGTCTTTACCACAGAAAAGTCCATACTGAATCCCATCCAGAAAAGCGGCCGGAAGGTATATGATACTGCCAGGGAGGACATGGCCAGGCGCCATGAGATCCATGCGGCAAAGGCGGAGGAACGGAAAAGGTACCGGGCGGAGCAGAAGGTCCGCGGAGTATCTTTGGATACCAGCGTAGGAGATTCTGAGAAAAAAGAAGTGAAACAGCCGGAGAAGCGGAACGGGCGCCCGAATCCAAAGGAAGGAAGGCCCGAGACCGCAGGTGTGTTCACCGGGCATATTCAGGGCATGGTAGAGCAGGACGGCGCGGATACAGAAGAAGCGGTATACATAGACGAAGAGGCGGAGCCGTTAAAGGCTTCAAGGGTGAAACGGACTCTGACCGAGCTGGAGGCTCTGGACAGGGAAGAGGCAGAGGAGGGGAATCCTCTTTCCGTGGATTATGAGGCAGCCCGCAGGCAGCCGGAGTTTGGCAGGCAATTTGAGATGACGGGAACATCGGGGCTGGCGGAAGCAGGCGGGCAGGAAGAGACGGAGGAAGTACAGGTACCTTTTGAGGAGGATGTCAAACGGATCGTCACTGCTAATGGAAAGGTCATAGAAGTGGAAAATGATCCTACAGAGGAGGATCCTCTTACAGCAAAAAGAGTGTCTTCCGGAACGTCCATTTTCCGGGAAGAAGGAAGCGCAAGAGGAAGCTCCGGCAGCGTCCGCTTTACGGAAGAGCAGCCTGCGGCCGGGGGAAAGCAGAGTGGCGGTGAAGGGCAGGAGAGGGCGGCAGAGGCCGTGCAGCCGGCTGTGAAAAAGAAACCGCCCCGCCCTTATGTAAAGCCGCCGATGAACCTATTGAAGCAGGGAAGCAAAAAGATGAAGAATCGGGATGCAGAGCTTCGGGAGACCGCGGTAAAGCTGCAGAGGACCCTGCAGAATTTCGGCGTAGGTGTCACCGTGACCAATATAAGCTGCGGGCCTTCTGTGACCCGTTATGAGCTGACGCCGGAGCAGGGAGTCAAGGTCAGCAGAATCGTATCCCTGACTGACGACATCAAATTGAATCTGGCTGCTGCGGATGTCCGCATTGAAGCGCCGATTCCCGGAAAGTCAGCGGTGGGTATCGAAGTTCCGAATCAGGAAAATATGACGGTTTTCCTGAGGGATGTTATTGAATCGGAGGAATTTAAGAAGCATCCGTCCAGACTGGCCTTTGCGGTAGGACGGGATATCGGCGGACAGACCGTGGTGACGGACCTGGCCAGAATGCCCCATCTGCTCATCGCCGGCGCCACCGGCTCCGGAAAGTCTGTATGTATCAATACTCTGATCATGAGTATTCTTTACAAGGCGGATCCGGCGGAAGTGAAGTTGATCATGGTCGATCCGAAGGTCGTAGAATTGAGCGTGTATAACGGCATTCCCCATCTTATGATTCCAGTGGTCACGGATCCGAAGAAAGCGGCCGGGGCTCTCAACTGGGCGGTAGCCGAGATGACGGACCGGTACAAAAAATTCGCGGAACTCAACGTCCGGGATCTGAAAGGATATAACGAGAGAATAAAAGAGGATGCGGAAGAAGGAGAGGAAGCAGTTCCCCTGCCGCAGCTGGTCATCATCGTGGACGAGCTGTCGGATTTGATGATGGTAGCGCCTGGAGAGGTTGAGGATGCCATCTGCCGTTTGGCTCAGATGGCCAGGGCTGCCGGAATCCATCTGGTGCTGGCTACGCAGAGGCCTTCTGTCAATGTCATTACCGGGCTTATCAAAGCGAATGTGCCTTCGAGAATTGCTTTTTCAGTATCTTCCGGCGTGGATTCCCGCACGATCATCGATATGAACGGCGCGGAAAAGCTGCTCGGAAAGGGAGATATGCTGTTTTATCCTTCCGGATATCAGAAACCGGTAAGAGTGCAGGGAGCGTTCGTCTCCGACGAAGAAGTTTCCAAAGTGGTGAAATACCTGACAGACCATACGGATGCGGATTACAGCCAGGAAATCGAGAACCGGCTCAGCACCTCTTCCGGAACGGACGGCGCCGGCGGGACAGATGAACGAGACGTTTATTTTGCGGATGCCGGTCGGTTCATCATAGAAAAAGAAAAGGCGTCCATCGGGATGCTCCAGAGAGCTTTCAAGGTGGGCTTTAACCGCGCGGCCCGAATCATGGACCAGCTGGCCGAGGCCGGTGTGGTCGGAGAAGAAGAGGGCACGAAACCCAGGAAGGTCCTGATGACCATGGAGGAGTTCCAGGACTATTTGGATTGACGGCTTGCCGGCGTTCTGCATAAGATAAAGGAAGATCAATGCTTATGCGGAGAAATGGATGATACTGAGCAGTCTGCTGTCACATGTTGGCTACATCAGGATAAGAGGAAGCTCCCAGGCGGAAGTAACGGGCATTACCTGTGATTCCAGAGAGGTACGGCCGGGAACCATGTTCGTATGTATACCCGGCATCCATAAGGATGGCCATGAGTTTGCCAAGCAGGCCATAGACGCCGGGGCGTCCGTCGTCATTATGGAGGAAGGAAATCCAATCGCGAAAAAGGAAGAGAAGAGCATTTCCGGGACGGCCAGCGTGGTGCTTGTGGCTTCTGCCAGAAAGGCGTTTTCATATCTTTCCGCCGCTTTTTATGGTTACCCGCTGCGCTCTATGGTTTCCGTGGCGATCACCGGTACAAAAGGAAAGACGACGACGGCCTATATGATCCATGGGATTCTTTGCGGCGCCGGGATAAAGGCAGGGCTCATCGGCACCAACGGAGCTTTTGTGGATGGAAAAAAATTGGAGCTTTCCCATACGACGCCGGAAGCCCATGAGCTGCAGAGGATTCTGCGGGAGATGAAAGATGCAGGGTGCACCCATGTGGTCATGGAGGTATCCTCTCAGGGATTTAAAATGGAGAGGGTTGCCGGCCTGCATTTCACCTATGGGATTTTCACAAATCTTTCCCAGGACCACATCGGTCCGGGAGAACATGAGAGCTTTGAAGATTACCTGTATCAAAAGAGCCGGCTGTTTACAAGCTGCGATGTGGGAATTGTGAACCGGGATGATATGTGGGTGAAGGAAATGACAGCCAGAGCGACCTGCCGGCTGGTGACTTTTGGGATGGGAGAGGCGGATTATCAGGCTTCCCCTCCGGTATTCTATAAAGACAGCCATATGCTCGGATGTGAATATCAGCTGAGCGGAAAGGAAGAAGCCAGTGTGTTTCTTCCGCTTCCGGGAGAATACAATGTGAAAAACAGCCTGGCGGCCATTGCGGCGGCGGACCAGATGGGGATTACCGCGGAAACGGCGCGGGAGGCCCTGCGGGAAGTTCATGTGCCGGGAAGGATGGAAGTGGTGTCCGGGAACAACCACTTATGGGTCATTGTGGATTATGCACATAATGAGGTCAGCATGGAGAACCTGCTGGAGACCCTGAAGGCTTATGAACCCAGAGATCTGATATGTGTGTTCGGATGCGGAGGAAACCGTTCCCGGCTGAGGCGGTTCGGCATGGGCCGGGCGGCCGGCAAATGGGCGGATGTATCGGTCATAACGGCGGATAATTCCAGATATGAACCGGTGGAGTCCATCATTCAGGATATTGAAAAGGGCTTTCAGGAGACGGAAGGACGGTACGTGGTGATACCGGACCGGAGGGAAGCGATAGCCTATGCGGTCAGCCATGGAAAAAAAGGCGATATCATCGCTATCATTGGAAAGGGCCATGAGGATTATCAGGAGGCCAACGGGAAACGGATTCATTTTTCTGACAGAGAAGAGGCAGAAAAGGCACTTGTCAAATATAAATAATGAGGAAAAAGTATGGAACAGACGACAGTACGTGACATTGTGAGAGCAACAGGCGGGGTGCTTCTGGCGGGGGACCCCGGCGAGCCGTTGAAAAACATAAGCATTGATTCCAGAGTCATGAAGGGACGGGACTTATTCGTTCCTTTAATCGGAGAACGTTCGGATGCCCATGATTATCTGGCGCAGGCCATTGAAAATGGGGCAGTTTTGGTCCTTTCCAGCAGGAAGATGAAACCTCTTCCAGGGGCGGCCTGGATACAGGTGGACGATACCCTGAAGGCGCTGCAGGCAGTGGGCAGGGACTACAGAAACCGAATGGGAATTCCAGTGGTGGGCGTGACCGGGAGTGTGGGAAAGACGACTACAAGAGAAATGACTGCCACGGCTTTGGGGGCGAAGTTCCATGTTTTTAAGACCTCAAAAAATTTCAACAGCGACATCGGCCTGCCGGTGACGATGACCGAGATGACGAAAGAGGATCAAATAGCCGTTTTGGAAATGGGGATGAGTGACTTTGGAGAAATGGAAGTACTCTCTTCCATGGCAAGGCCTTCGGCCGCCATTATCACCAATATCGGCGTGGCCCATATTGAACAGCTAGGGACACAGGAAAATATTTTCCGGGAAAAGTTGAAGATTACAGTGGGTATGGAAAGCGGAGGGACTCTGGTCCTCAACGGCGACGATGCGTTTTTACGGACAGTGGGCGAATCCATTGGTTTCCATCGGATGTTTTACGGATTTGGGGAAAACTGTCAGTATAGGGCTGAGGATATGGTGATAACCGGCGAGGGAACAGAATTCACCTCTGTGTGCGGAGCGAAACGGGTGCGGGTGCATTTGCCGGTCATGGGCAAGCACATGGTGATGAATGCTCTGGCGGCCATGGCGGCCGCGTCCATCTGGGGAGTCTCCATGGAGGAAGCCGCGGAGGCTCTGGAAGATTTCGCGGGATTCCGAAACCGGCAGCAGATTTATGAGGTGAGGGATTATCGTGTGATCGATGATACCTACAACGCCAGCCCGGATTCTATGAAGGCTGCGCTTGGAGTTCTCGCCGGGATGGATACAGAGGGAAAGAAGATCGCGGTTTTGGCCAATATGCTGGAACTGGGAGAAGACAGCAGAAGATTTCATTATGAAGTTGGATACTACGCAAAGGAGATCGCGCCGGATATTCTGATCTGTATCGGCGAACTGGCGGCAGAAATTGGCCGGGGAGCCTCTGAGGCAGGCGGAAAGAACACGGTTATCGAAAGCTTTGGCACAAAGGAAGAAGCGCTGCCGTTTTTAAAGGAACAGGCGGGACGGGGGGATCTGATCTTGTTCAAAGGCTCAAACAGTATGAAGCTGGGTGAACTGATCGATGCCCTGAGAAACGAATAAGGCGCCAATGAGAAAAGAGAGATTGTAAATACATGTCCAAACAGTATGTCAATGTCATCGTCGATATCGTTCACACGGCAGTGGACAGGGTTTTTCAGTATGAAGTCCCGGAGGAGCTTTTTGGAAAGCTCTCTTTAGGCATGAAGATACGAATACCCTTTGGCCGTGGAAATACAGTGCGGGATGGCTATATCATAGGATTTACAGAAAGGCCGGATTATGATCCGGAAAAAATAAAGCAGGTACAGACAGTGGAGGAAGAAGCGATGCCCATTGAAGGGCAGCTCATCCGGCTGGCGGCATGGATGAAGGAGCACTATGGCTCCACGATGATCCAGGCCCTGAAAACAGTGCTTCCCATGAAGAAAAAGATGAAGCCGGTCCAGAAGAAATATCTCGTCAGGACGGTTTCACAGGAAGCGTGCGGCGAATTGCTGGCAGTGTACAGGAGAAAAAAGCAGAAAGCAAGAGTCCGGTTCCTGGAGGCTCTTACGGAGGACGAAGTGCTCCCCTATGAGGTGGTGACTCAGAGACTTCGGGTGTCGCCGGCATCCTTCCGGCTTTTTCTGGAAGAGGAAATCTGCCGGCTGGACACGGAAGAGAGCTATCGGAATCCTGTGCGGGGCCTTTTGGAGAAAGAACAGACCTTCCTTCTGAACGAGGAGCAGAGAGCGGCCGTTTCCGGAATGACTGCTTCCTGGAACGGAAAAAAAGAAACATGCCTGCTCCACGGCATAACAGGGAGCGGAAAAACAGAAGTGTATATGGAGCTGATTCGCCATGTGATAAAGAACGGGCGCCAGGCGATCGTGCTGATTCCGGAGATTGCCCTTACTTATCAAACGGTGATGCGGTTTTACAGACAGTTTGGGGAGCGGGTATCCATCGTCAACTCCAGACTTTCAGCAGGAGAGAAATCAGACCAGTTCGAACGGGCGAGGACGGGCAAGATCGATATTATGATCGGGCCGCGGTCCGCACTTTTTACGCCTTTTCCGAATCTGGGCCTGATCATTATAGACGAGGAGCATGAAACGGCATATAAAAGTGAAACAGTACCGAAATATCATGCCATAGAGACGGCCATTGAACGCTGCCGCATGGCGGATGCCATGGTGGTTCTCGGATCGGCTACACCATCGGCTTCTTCCTATTATAAAGCGCAGAACGGAGAATATCTTCTGTTCCAGATGAGAAGCCGGGCAAAGGAAGAGAGCGTGCTGCCTTCCGTGGAAATTGTGGATCTGAGGGAGGAACTTAAGGCAGGGAATCGGACGATTTTCAGCAGGCGTCTGAAGGAACTTTTAAAGGAAACTCTTGATAGAAAGGAACAGGCCCTCCTGTTTTTGAACAGGCGCGGATATGCGGGTTTTATTTCCTGCCGCTCCTGCGGGGAAGCGGTTAAGTGCCCCCACTGTGACGTGAGCCTGACGCAGCACCGGGACGGAAAGTTAAAATGCCATTACTGTGGATACGAAACGGAGATTCCGAAATCCTGTCCTTCCTGCGGCTCCCGCTATATCGCGGGCTTCGGGACAGGGACTCAAAAGGTGGAAGCCATGGTAAAATCCATGTTTCCGGAGGCAAGAGTCCTGCGGATGGATACAGATACCACAAAAGGCAAGGGAGGCCACGACTCGGTCCTTGCCGCTTTTGCGGATGGAAAGGCCGATATCCTGGTCGGGACCCAGATGATCGTGAAAGGACATGACTTCCCGAATGTGACGCTGGTGGGGATACTGGCGGCGGACCTGTCGCTATATTCAGGGGGATATGAGGCTGGAGAGAGGACCTTTCAGCTGCTCACTCAGGCGGCGGGCCGAGCGGGTCGGGACAAGCTGCCCGGCCAGGTGGTGATACAGAGCTACGCTCCCAGCCATTACGGCGTGGAGGCCGCGGCCAGCCAGGACTATGAGAGCTTTTACTGGCATGAGATCCTTTATCGGAGACTTCTTCACTATCCTCCAGTATACCGTATGATGTCGCTGCTTTTTACCTCAAAGGAAGAGAACGCCGCGGAGCGGATGGCCGGAAAAGTGAAGGAAATGGCCGGAGAATTTGAAGGACCTTTAAAAGCGGAAACAGATGAAGCGGAGGGACAGAGGCATGACGCTGTGGAGATCATAGGGCCGGCCAAAGCGGCGGTTTCACGGATCAATGACAGCTACCGGTATGTACTCTACGCGAAATGTGAGGAAGAGCGGCCGCTGCTGGCGCTTAAGGAAAAGATTGAGCAGATGGAATGGGACAGAAATGTTCTGTACCAGTTTGATATGGAATAGATATTAACCGGAAGACGGGCAGAATATAGAAAACGAAGAAAGAAAGGACAGAGGATTATGGCACTGAGGACGATCAGAGAAATCGGCGACGAGGTACTGACTAAAAAAGCGAAGGAAGTAAAGGAGATGACTCCCAGGACGAGCCAGCTCATAGCAGATATGCTGGACACCATGTATGAGGCAAACGGAGTAGGCCTTGCCGCGCCGCAGGTGGGAGTTCTTAAAAGGATTGTGACGATCGACGCGGGTGACGGGCCCATCGTACTCATTAATCCGGTGATACTGGAGACAGGCGGGGAGCAGTCGGGGCCGGAAGGATGCCTGAGTGTTCCAGGAAAACAAGGTATCGTTACCAGGCCGAATGAAGTGACGGTCAAAGCTCTGGACGAAAATATGAAAGAGCATCTGATAAAGGGGACGGAGCTTCTGGCCCGGGCTATCTGTCATGAGTGTGACCATCTGGAAGGCAAGCTCTATGTGGATTTGGTGGAAGGCGAGCTGATGGATGTGACAGATGAGGAAGAAGATGAATAAATCAGAAGTTTTTTCTTAAAAAACTGTGAAAATCGCGGTATTTGGAAAAAATAAGAGTATACTGAGTATAACAGTCCGTCAGTCTGTGGAAAACGGACAGAATTCGGAAGGGTTATGACGGAGGTTGGAGGAGCAGACGTATGAAAGTAGTGTTTATGGGAACTCCCGATTTTTCAGTTCCGGCCCTGGAAGCACTGGTGGCGGCCGGCCATCAGGTGGCAGGCGTGGTCACGCAGCCGGATAAGCCGAAGGGACGCGGGAAGGAAATGCAGATAACAGCAGTGAAAAAAGCTGCGCTTTCCCACGGGATTCCGGTTTATCAGCCGGCCAGGGTGAAAGGAAATCCTGAATTCATGGAGCAGCTTAAAGAAATAGATCCGGAGGTGATCGTAGTGATCGCTTTCGGGCAGATTCTGCCGAAGGAAATATTGGAGCTCCCGAAGTATGGATGTATCAATATCCACGCGTCTCTTCTGCCCAAATACCGGGGAGCGGCGCCTATCCAGTGGGTGATCATAGACGGCGAAAGAGAGACGGGAATCACGACCATGTATATGGAAGAGGGGCTGGATACCGGCGATATGCTGTTAAAAACGGTCATTCCCATTGATAAAGAAGAAACGGGAGGCAGCCTTCATGACAAACTGAGCGCCGCGGGCGGCCCTTTGATCGTGGAAACCTTGGAAAAGCTGGAGGCGGGAAGCCTGGAGCGGATTCCACAGGAAGGAGAATCCTGTTATGCAAAGATTCTGACCAAATCCTTAGGCGATATCGACTGGTCCATGGATGCGGCGGCAATCGAACGGCTGATCCGGGGGCTTTTGCCCTGGCCCAGCGCATACACCCGTCTGGAGGACCGGACGGTGAAGATATGGAAGGCTGGAGTGCTTCCGGAGCAGGGAGAGAAAGCGGCTCCCGGCACGGTCGTTGCCATCGGAAAAGAGAGCTTTTCCGTGCAGACCGGAAATGGGCTGCTGGAAGTGAAGGAACTCCAGCCGGAGGGAAAGAAACGGATGGACGCGGGTGCATTTCTCAGGGGATATTCTCTGAAAAAGGGAGATGTATTCGAAAGAAAGCAATAAAACGACAAGGAGCGGATGAAAGACTATGCCTTATTATGGTTTTTATTATTTTGACCCTACCTGGATTCTGATAATCGTCGGTGCGGTCATCTGCATGATCGCATCAGCCAGAGTAAAGAGCACGTTTGCCAAGTATTCTAAGGTGATGAGCCGGACCGGTATGACCGGTGCGGAGGCGGCCAGGAGGCTGCTGGACAGCCAGGGGATCTACGGCGTGCAGGTGATGTCTGTGGCCGGAGATCTGACGGATCACTATGATCCCAGGAATAAGACCCTTAAGCTGTCCCAGTCTGTATATGGCTCCACATCTGTGGCGGCCATCGGAGTGGCGGCCCATGAATGCGGCCATGCCATTCAGGATGAAGTGGGATATTCTCCTTTAAAGCTCAGGACTGCTTTTGTACCGGTGGCTAATTTCGGCTCCAGCATCAGCATGCTTTTGATTATCGCAGGACTGATATTCGGCGCCAGAAGCGGCAGCTATTCTATATTGGTAAATCTGGGGATTCTCTGCTTTTCCCTGGCGGTGTTATTCCAGCTCATTACTCTGCCGGTGGAGTTCAATGCCTCCAGGCGGGCGCTGGTGCTCCTGCAGGAAAACGGAATCTTATACCAGGATGAGGCGGCACAGACCAGAAAAGTCCTTTCCGCCGCGGCTCTCACCTATGTGGCGGGAGCCTTGTCCGCCATTCTTCAGCTGCTGAGGCTCATACTGCTGTTCGGAGGAAGACGGAACCGTGACTGACAGAGGGAAAAAGAGGCCGGAAAGGCCGGACGGAAGTGTAAATGTCAGGGCGGTTTCTCTGAACTGCCTTCTTCGGATACTGGAACGGGGGGAGTACAGCCATGTGGTGCTCCGGGAAGAGCTGGAGAAATACTGTCATATGGAAAAGAGGGACAGGGCGTTCCTCACGCGGCTGACGGAAGGCGTTGTCGAACGCCTGTATGAGTTGGACTATACCATCAACTGGTTTTCCAAAATAAAGACAGAAAAGATGAAGCCTGTCATACGGGAAATCCTCAGGATGGGGGTCTATCAGATTTTGTATATGGACGCGGTACCGGACAGCGCCGCCTGCAATGAAGCTGTAAAGCTGGCTCAGAAAAAGGGCTTTGGTAATCTCAAGGGCTTTGTGAACGGAGTCTTACGGGCGGCTTCCAGAGGTTCAGGAGAAGTGGCGCTTCCCGATAAAAAGATGGACTTTTCCGCATATGCGGCGGTGAAATATTCCATGCCTGTTTGGATCACGAAAAAGCTGCTGGGAGAATACGGTGAGGAAAGGGCAGAAGGGATATTGGCGGCCGGTCTGTCCGAACGGCCTCTCACCGTCCGGTGCAATCTGAGCAGAATTTCCCTGGAGGCTGTAAAAAACAGCCTGGAGGAGCAGGGGATACGGACAGAAACGATCGACGGTATTTCTGGAGCTCTCGAGATTCATGATTTTGATATGCTATCGAAGATTGACGCTTTTTCGAAGGGCTTTTTACAGGTTCAGGATGTGAGCTCTATACTGGCGGGGCTGGCGGCAGCTCCAAAAGAAGGCGATTTTGTTCTGGATGTGTGCTCGGCTCCCGGCGGGAAAAGCCTCCACGCCGCGGACCTGCTCCATGGGACAGGCCATGTGGAAGCCAGGGATCTGACGGCGGAAAAAGTGAGACTTATAGAAGAAAACATCGGACGCAGCCGCCTGACCAATCTGTCGGCCAGGGTATGGGATGCGCTCGTTTTGGATAAAGACAAGATCGCCTCGGCAGATGTGGTGATCGCTGACCTGCCTTGTTCAGGAATGGGGATCATCGGAAGGAAAAGTGACATCAAGTATAAAATAACAGAGGATACCCAGAAGGAACTTGTCATGCTTCAGCGGAAGATCCTGGATGTGATCTGGCGGTATGTGAAGCCGGGAGGGAGACTGGTGTATTCCACCTGTACGGTATTTTCATCGGAGAACGCGGAAAACGCGGACTGGTTCTCAGAGAATTATCCGTTTTATCCGGAAAGTCTGGAGGAGGTCTTGCCGGAGAGGTTTTTCACTGAGACCACGGGACAGGGAAAGCTGCAGCTTCTGCCGGGAGAAAAAGGGACGGACGGGTTTTTTATCGCCCGGTTCCGCAGGAAGGAATCAATACATAGATGAAGACAGATATAAAATCTCTTACATTAGAAGAACTTACGGCTGCCCTGGCGGATATGGGAGAAAAGCCCTTCCGGGCGGGCCAGATTTTCAGCTGGCTCCATGAAAAGTTGGCGGACAGCTTTGATGAGATGACAAACCTGTCTCTTTCTTTGAGACAAAGGCTTTCAGAACGGTTTTTTCTGACAGTTCTGGAGCCTGTAGAGGTGCTTATATCGGAACTGGACGGGACCAGGAAGTATCTGTTCCGCCTGGATGACGGCAATGTCATTGAAAGTGTCTGGATGGAATACCACCACGGGAACAGCGTATGTATTTCTTCTCAGGTAGGCTGCCGCATGGGCTGCCGCTTCTGCGCGTCCACCCTGGACGGGCTTGTGCGCGATCTGAGGCCGTCGGAGATGCTGGAGCAGATCTACCGCATGCAGGCGCTCATGGGGAAACGGGTGTCGAACGTGGTGGTCATGGGATCCGGAGAGCCTCTGGATAACTACGATAATTTTGTGAAATTTGTACGTCTTCTCACAGATGGGCGCGGATTTCATCTGAGCGCGAGAAATATCACAGTCTCCACCTGCGGCCTGCCGGACAGGATCTGCCGCCTGGCGGAGGAAAATCTGCCCATCACCCTCGCCCTTTCTCTTCACGCGGCGGACGACGGAAAAAGAAGGGAACTGATGCCCGTCGCCAACCGGTACAGCTTAAAGGAGGTGCTGCCCGCGTGCGATGTTTACTTTGAAAAAACGGGTAGGCGGCCGAGTTTTGAGTATAGCCTGGTGGGGGGTGTCAATGATACAAAAGAGGAGGCTGAGGCGCTGGCAGCCCTTTTGGGACACAGAAACTGTCATGTGAACCTCATACCGGTGAATCCCATAAAAGAGCGTAAATACGTGCGTTCCGGACAGGAGGCCATCCGGAATTTCAAAAATATACTTGAAAAAAGTGGAATTAATGTTACTATTAGAAGAGAAATGGGACGGGATATCAACGGAGCCTGCGGGCAGCTGCGCCGGAGCTACCGGGAAGACCGGCCCTAAAAGGTGTCTGTTTGAGGCAGAAGGAGGATAGTGCATGAAGGCCTACGCTATGACCGACCGGGGAAGAAAAAGACAGATCAATCAGGATGCGGTATATTATTCGACCTTTCCGGTTGGGAATATTCCCAATTTGTTTGTAGTGGCAGATGGAATGGGAGGGCATCAGGCAGGAGATTTTGCGTCGAAATATACCATAGATAATTTGGTTCGTTTGATAGAAGCCGCAGAGGGCAATAATCCAATTACGATCCTGAATGACAGTATCCGCCAGGTGAACGGTATGCTTCTGGAAAGAGCATCAGGGGATGAGAAGCTGGCGGGCATGGGCACCACTCTGGTGGCGGCCTGTGTCATGGGAAGCGTCCTGTGTGTGGCCAATGTGGGAGACAGCCGGCTTTATGTGATCCAAGACGAGATCAGGCAGATCACGAGAGACCATTCGCTGGTCGAAGAATTGATCCAGCGCGGAGAGATGGAGCGCGGAAGCGAAGCCTACCATGAGCACAAGAATATTATTACCAGGGCCATCGGGGCCAGAAGCGGAGTCTTCGCGGACTTTTTTGAAGTGACGCTGGAGGAAGGGGACACAGTGCTCATGTGTTCCGATGGACTCAGCAATATGGTCCCCGACGATACCATCCGGGAAATCGTGGCGGGCCGGGAAGACCTTAAGGCGGCTGCGGAGGACTTGATAGAAGAGGCAAATAACAATGGAGGCAGGGACAATATCGCCGTAGTGCTGTTCCGGCCGAACGTAGACGAGGTGAAAGAATGGTAAGAATAGGAATGTTTCTGGGTGAACGTTATGAGATCCTGGAAAAGATCGGTTCCGGCGGCATGTCGGACGTGTACAGGGCCAAGGATCACAAACTGAATCGGGATGTGGCCGTAAAGGTCCTGAAACAAGAATTCAATTCTGATAAGACTTTTGTCGGCAAGTTTCGGACGGAGGCCCATGCGGCGGCGTGTTTGTCCCATCCCAATATCGTGCATGTATTCGACGTGGGGGATGAAGACGAGCTTCATTATATCGTGATGGAGATAGTCGAGGGGATCACTCTTAAGACATATATTGCCAAAAAGGGCAAGCTGGAGATACGGGAGACTATCGGCATCGCGATGCAGGTGGCCCAGGGCATCGAAGCGGCCCATGAGCAGCATATCGTCCACCGGGATATCAAGCCCCAGAACATTATTATTTCCAGGGACGGCAAGGTAAAAGTGACGGATTTCGGGATCGCTAAGGCGGCCACCACGGAAACTATCACTTCCAATACCATGGGTTCCGTCCACTATATTTCACCGGAGCAGGCCAGAGGAGGATACTGTGATGAACGCAGTGATATCTATTCTCTGGGTATTACCATGTATGAAATGCTCACGGGACGTGTGCCTTTTGAGGGAGACTCCACAGTTTCCGTGGCGCTTCTCCACATTCAGGGGGAAATGGTCCCGCCCAGGGAATATGATCCCATGATCCCTGTGAGCCTGGAAAAGATCGTATTAAAGTGCACACAGAAAAAGCCGGAGCTGCGGTACCGCAGCGTGACGGAGCTCATCGGGGACCTGAAGCGGGCGCTGATGACTCCCAACGAAGACTTTGTCCGGATGAATGTGATAAGCAGTGACGGACCCACCCGGGTGATGAGCCAGGATGAGGTGAACCAGATTCGTGACGAAGCCGGCCGCGGCAGCATGGATGACACGGAAATGCTGGAACCGCTGGACGATTATGACGATATGGAAGAGGAAGAGCGTTATCAGCTGGATTATGACGATGACGAGATGCTTCCGCTGGACGACGAAGAAGATGAGGAGTACGAGGAAGGAAAGAAATCCGACAAAGTATATACCATTGTGGGAATCGTGGTCGCCGTAGTCATCGTGCTGCTGGCTTTGTTCGTCCTCGGAAAGACCTTTGGCCTCTTTGATTTTTCCGGAAAGAAAAACAACAAGGAAACAACGGCAGAGTCTAACGCGACAGAGGTGCCTATGCCGAACCTGCTCGGAAAGACCGTGGCAGAGGCGGAAGAAGAGCTCGCCAAGCTGGATCTGGAGATGAAGCTTTCCTACAGCGAGTCCAATGACTATGAGGAAGGCCAGATCATGGAGCAGGAGTTCGCGGAAGGCTCGTCGGTGAAGCGCCATACCGTGGTGAAGCTGACAGTCAGCAAGGGAACTACTGAGACACAGGTTCCGGCGGATTTGATCGGCATGACGAAGGAGCAGGCGACGAAAGCCCTTCATGAGGCTTTCCTGGAGCCGGAATTCGATGAGATCTTCAGCGACGATGTGGAAGAAGGAAAGGTCGCGAAGGTGACCCCTGGCGTTGGAAGCAAGTGCACGATAGGAGATAAGGTCACCGTATATCTGTCCAAGGGGCCGGAGACGAAGACTACCGAAGTGCCGGATGTGCTGGACAAGACGGAGAGCCAGGCCAGATCCGCTCTGGAAGGAGCAAATCTCCAGGTGGGCAGCGTGACCGAGGACTATAGTGAAGAATACGAAGTGGGCCATGTCATGAACCAGTCCGTAAAGGGCGGCAGCACCGTTGAGGAAGGCACGAAGGTCAATCTGGTGATCAGCATGGGTAAAAAGGAAGAGGAAAAGGTCACCATGCCCGGAATCCTCGGCCTGGATGCGGCAGGCGCGCAGGCGCAGCTGGAAGCGGCCGGCCTGAAGCTGGGCGCAGTAGGAAAGCAGTACAGCAATGAAGAGATCGGACAGGTGATCGATGCGGAATATACGGAGGGCACGGAGTTAAAGCCGGGGACCACAGTGGATATCTGGGTGAGCCGCGGGCCGAAGGAGGAGCCGACGACAGAACCAACGGCGCCGCCCACACCGACAGAACCGTCGAGCACAAATCCTACGGAGAGCAGCGGGACTCCCGACGGCAATCTTCCGGACCAGCCGGCTCAGTAATATGACAAAGGGCAAGATCATCAAAGGAATCGCAGGCTTTTACTATGTCCATGACGGACACAGCAGAGTCTATGAATGTAAGGCAAAAGGGATTTTCCGCAGCCAGGGAAAGAAGCCTCTGGTAGGAGACGATGTGGCGGTGGACGTCCTGAATGAGGAAGAAAATCTGGGGAATATCACGGAGATATTCCCCAGAAAAAACAGCCTGATCCGACCGGCTTCGGCCAATGTGGATCAGGCCCTTGTGATATTCGCTGTGAAGGAGCCGGAACCGAACTTAAACTTGTTGGACCGGTTTCTGGTCATGATGGGAATGCAGGAAATTCCCTGCCACATATGTTTCAACAAAGTGGATCTGTCAGGCGGCGATATGGCAGAGCGCCTGGCCGCCGTCTACGGCGGGGCCGGTTATCCGGTTCATTCTGCCAGTACGTATACCGGCGAGGGGATTGAGGAGATCCAGACACTTCTCCGGGGGAAGACGACGGTCATGGCCGGACCTTCCGGAGTGGGAAAGTCCTCGGTCATGAACGCCGTGAGTCCCGAGGCCAGAATGGAGACCGGGGCGGTGAGCCAGAAGATCAAAAGAGGGAAGCATACCACCAGGCATACGGAACTTTTCTGCGTGGGGGAGGGGACCTTCCTTCTGGATACGCCGGGATTCAGTTCACTGGCCATAGAAGGTCTTGAATGCAGCGAGTTGCGATGGTACTATCCGGAAATGGAAAAGCTGGAAGGCAGCTGCAGGTTCCAGGGCTGTGTCCATGGAAAAGAACCGGACTGCGCGGTAAAGAGAGCGGTCGAAAAAGGGACCATAAGCAGGGAGCGGTACGAGAATTACCTGCTTCTCTATGAAGAACTGAAATCGAAAAAACGATACTAACGATTGAAAAGGAGTCGGTCATGTTAATTTTATCACCTTCCATCCTGGCTGCAGATTTTACGAAGCTGGGCGAGCAGATTGAGGAAACCGTAAACGCGGGTGCCGGATATATCCATCTGGATGTCATGGACGGCATGTTTGTGCCGCAGATCTCATTTGGGATGCCGGTCATAGAGACCATCCGGAAGTGTACGGATAAGGTATTTGACGTTCATCTGATGATAGAAGATCCCGGACGCTATATTGAGGCGTTTGCAAAGACAGGGGCTGATATCATCACCGTACATGCAGAGGCCTGCACACATCTGGACCGTGTGATCCAGCAGATAAAAGCCGCCGGAGCCAAAGCCGGAGTGGCGCTGAATCCTGCTACTCCTCTTTCGGCACTTGACTATGTACTGGACGAACTGGATATGGTGCTGATCATGACCGTGAATCCGGGCTTTGGAGGACAAAAGCTGATCCCTTATTGCCTGGAAAAGGTCCATGAACTTCGGATGATCATGAAGGAACGGGGACTGGACATCGACATTCAGGTGGATGGAGGCATCAAGGCTTCCAATGCGAAAGAAGTGGTGGAAGCCGGCGCAAATGTCCTCGTGGGAGGCTCCGCGGTGTTTTCCGGGGATATTACGGCCAATACAAAAGCCTTTATGGATGTGTTTGCGGCGTTTGAAAACAAATAAGAAGCTTTTTCCGGAGAGAATATGAAAATTCTGATCGTAACCGGCGGGGACGTGGATGCTGCGTCTGCCGCCGGATTTTTAAAAACTTATGATTTTTCTTATGTGATCGCCGTGGACGGCGGCCTGGCGTCCACAGATTTTCTCGGCTTGACGCCGGACCTCATAATCGGGGATTTTGATACGGTGGATGGGGAGCTGCTGGAGACTTATAAAAGAGCCGGCATCCATCTGGAAACGCACCGGCCGGAAAAGGACGCCACGGATACAGAGCTTGCCTTTACTCATGCCCTTGATCTGCCGGGAGTGGAAGAAATTGTCATTCTGGGGGCGCTGGGCCGGAGATTCGACCATGCGCTGGGTAATTTGCAGGTTCTGATCCAGGGGCTTCGGCGGCAGATCCCGTGTCGGATAATCGACTCTCATAACAGTATCTGTCTGTTGAACAGGGGAAAGACTTTTCGGAGAGAGAAACTCTTTGGAACTTATATTTCCTTAATTCCCATGACGGAACAGGTAACGGGAGTGACCCTCACAGGATTTAAGTATCCTCTTAGGAATGCGGTACTCTTGCAGGGTAGCAGCCTCGGCATAAGCAATGAGCTGGACGCGGAGAAGGGAACGCTGTCTTTTGAGGCGGGGATTTTGATCTGCGTGGAGTCGAAAGACTGAAGACAGAAAAAATTAAAAAGTGGACTGATAAAAAATGCTGAAACTGGATATTCCAAACAATCCAGATTATGGCTATGATAATGGAAAATCAATTGGATTTCATAGCGATCAAGAAGGAGACATGATTATGGAACAGACAGTAAAAGCAAAAGAAAGAAAAAGCACCGCCCTTTTTATCTGTATGACAGCTTTAGCTACCGCCATTATCTGCGTAGCTACCATGGTGATCCAGATTCCCATTCCCTTGGGATACGCGCATCTGGGAGACAGCTGTATCCTGCTGGCTTCGGTATTCTTCGGATGGAAGACCGGAATCTTTGCGGGAGGAGTGGGTTCGGCCATGGCAGATTTCCTGACCGGATACAGCCAATGGGTCCTTCCCACTTTGATCATAAAGAGCGTTCAGGGTTTCCTGATCGCAAAGATCTGCAGAAACCGGGAAGGAGAATTCAAGATCCTGTCTGTGCGTACTGCTCTTGCGGTGGCAGCGGGAATCCTTGAGATGGTGCTTGGATATGTGGCAGGCGGAGCCATTCTGGCAGGAAGTATGGCGGCGGGGATCGCTTCCGCGCCCGGGCTTTTGCTGAAGGGTGTCCTGAATATCGCGGTATTTTATGTAGTCGCCCTGGCCCTGGAAAAATCAGGTGTAAAGAAGTTTATACCTGTAAAATGACGCAGGGTATTGGGAGGACTAGGAAACAGGAGCAGAAATCTTTATGGAGTCATCACACAACAATCAAAAAAAAATCGCAGTCATAAATGATATGTCCGGGTTTGGCCGCTGCTCGATCGCAGTGGCTATGCCCATTATTTCGGTTATGAAGATACAGTGCTGCCCGGTGCCCACGTCTATTTTTTCCAATCATACTGGGTTCCCGGAATATTTTTTTGAAGATTATACGGCAAAGATGCCGGAATATATCGCCAACTGGAAGAAGCTGGGGCTGGAGTTTGAGGGGATTTCTTCTGGATTTTTGGGATCCAGGGCGCAGATCGACATCGTGAGGAAATTTATCCGGGATTTCCGGACAGAGAGGACGACAGTCATCATCGACCCGGTCATGGGGGATTATGGAAAGCCTTATCCCACCTATACCGATGAGATGTGCCAGGAGATGAAGCGTCTGGTGGAATACGCAGATATCCTGACCCCCAATCTGACAGAAGCGTGTATTCTGACGGATACACCCTATTCTGACGGACGCTGGTCCATTAAGGATATTGTATCCATAGCGGAGAAAATCAAAGAAAAGGGTCCGGGGAAAATCGTGATCACCGGTATCCGTCAAGGAGATTTTGTGGCGAATCTGGTCTATGAGGACGGAAATGAGCCGCGGATATTGAGAAGCCACCGCGTGGGGACAGAGCGTTCCGGAACGGGAGATGTGTTCGCCGCCATCATTGCCGCTGACGCAGTCAACGGTGTGCTGTTTCCGATATCCGTAAAAAAGGCTTCCGATTTTGTGAAAAAGTGTATCCTCCGTTCAGAGGAGATGAAGATTCCCCGGACAGACGGCGTATGCTTTGAAGAGCTTTTGTACAAATTAAAATAAATATGACAGGAAGAAACGAGGGAGAAGAATGAGCATGACCATTTTATACGAAGTACATGGCAATCTTTATGTGAACCTGACCAACAAGTGCTCCTGTGCCTGTACCTTCTGTCTCCGGCAGACCAGGGACCATATGGAGAACTCCGATGTACTCTGGCTGGAACGGGAGCCTTCCGTGGAAGAAGCAAAGGCGGAATTTGAAAAGTTTGATATGGAAAAATACAGCGAGGTAGTATTCTGCGGATTTGGGGAACCTACTATGAGGCTGGACGCCATGCTGGATGTTGCGGCCTTTGTGAAAGAGAAATATGGAAAGCCCACCAGGGTCAACACCAATGGACTGGCGGATCTGTTTTACGGAGAACCGACGGCTCATAAGCTCAAAGGACTGATCGATACGGTGTCCATCAGTCTGAATACACCGAATAAGGAGCGTTACTACGAATTGACCAGAAGCAGGTTCGGAATCGGTTCCTTTGACGCGATGCTGGCTTATGCGGCGGACTGTACGAAATATGTGCCCCATGTGGTCATGACTACGGTGGACACTACCCTTACCAAAGAAGAAGAAGAGGCCTGCAGAAAAATCTGCAGCGATCTGGGCGTGACTTATCGGATACGCCCCTGGGAGGATTGAGATGGGAAAACTGATACTGGCGTCAGCGTCTCCCAGAAGAAAGGAGCTCCTTTCGCTCACCGGGCTTCCTTTTATTGTTATCCCGGGGAATGGGGAGGAAGTCATCCATACCAGCGATCCGGCAGAAGCGGTGGAGGCTCTTTCCAGGGAAAAAGCCGAGGCAGTCTGCGGCAGGGCCGGTGAAGAGGACGTGATAATCGGCGCTGATACAGTGGTCGCCCTGGATTCTCTGATCTTGGGAAAACCCGCCGGTGAAGAAGAGGCCTTTTCCATGCTGAAAAGGCTGCAGGGCAGGGAGCACGCAGTATATACCGGGGTCACAGTCCTTAAGAAAGGGAAACCGTTGGAAAGGGTGACTTTTTCTGAGAAGACAACGGTCCACGTGCTTCCGATGACGGATGAGGAAATTTTGGACTATATTGCCACGGGAGAGCCCATGGATAAAGCGGGGGCCTACGGTATCCAGGGGAGATTCGCCGTGTATGTGCGGGGAATCGAGGGGGATTACCAGAACGTGGTAGGGCTTCCGGTATCGAGACTGTATGGATTTTTGCGGAAATACAAGGAGAATCTGAATGATTAAATTGATTGTGACGGACATCGACGGAACACTGGTTGAGGACGGGGCCAATACACTTCCGGAAGGGATGATGGAGACCATTGAAGAGCTGATAGACCGAGGAATCGTCTTTGTGGCGGCCAGTGGGCGGTCCCTGGTGAGCTTGGAGCGGCTTTTTGAGCCAATCAAGGAAAAAATCTATTATGCTGCATGCAACGGGACGCTTGTCGGGCCGTATCGGAACTTAATGTTCACGGAAAATCTGGAAAAGAATCTTTTAAAGGAGCTTCTCAGGGACGCGAGAGAATATAAGGATGCGGTCGCTTTTTTGACCGGCGCCGGCGTCATGTATTCTGATACACAGGATGAAGAGCTGCTGCAATGGCTGACAGAAGGTTACCGGGAGAATATCACTCGTGTTCCGGATATCGCGCAGATGCCGGATGATTTTGTGAAGCTCAGCATCTATGACCGGAAAAGGCGCTCCGGCGAGACCTTCCGTCCCTTTTGTGAAAAATGGGACGGCATGGTGTCCATGGCTACGGCAGGGGCTATGTGGCTGGATGTCTATAAGATTGGAGTCAATAAAGGGACTGCCGTGAAAAAGCTGCAGGAGCTTCTCGGCATATCAAGAGAGGAGACGCTGGCTTTCGGAGATCAGCAGAATGATATCGAAATGCTGGGGAAAGCATATCACAGCTACGCCATAGGGAACGCCCTTCCCGAGGTAAAGGCGGCGGCGCGGTATGTGGCCGACAGCAATGTGAACGGAGGAGCGCTGAAGGTATTCCGTTCTCTGCTGTAGAAAGGAAGTCATAAATGAAATTCATCCATACGGGAGACCTGCATATAGGAAAGACCGTGAATGGTTTTTCTATGCTGGAAGAACAGAGGCGGGCGCTGGACGCCATATTCACCCTGGCAGAAGAGGTTTGTGCGGATGCCGTCCTGATAGCGGGAGATATCTATGACAGGGCGATCCCGCCAAAGGAGGGTGTGTCGCTGTTTGACGGATTCTTAGGCCGGTGTACGGAAGCGGGCATACCGGTCCTTGGAATCGCGGGAAATCATGATTCTCCGGAACGCATCAGCTTTGCGGGGATTCCTTTGAAGAGACAGGGGATTTATCTGGATGGAGTCCTTAAAGGGGACCCGACGGCCGTTTGTTTTCCGGACGAATGGGGAACCGTGACTGTACATCTTCTGCCATTTGCGGGACCGGCGGGGATGAAAGCGGCATTTGGAGATGAGAAGTCTGATGCAGAGGGATTTTCAGAGGGTGTGCAGAACGCGGTAAAAAGAATGAAAGTGGCCGATGGAGAACGCCATGTCCTGGTGACGCATCATTTTGTCGGCGACGGGGAATGGCAGCCAGAGGTCTGCGATTCCGAGAGCAGGACCGCTGTGGGAGGTGCGGATTTGGTGGACGCCTCCCTTTTTGATGCTTTCGACTATACGGCTCTGGGACATCTGCATGGGGCCCAAAAAGTCGGGAAAAGACCCATTTACTATTCAGGCTCTCCTGTCAAATATTCTTTTTCCGAAGTGAATCAGAGGAAGAGTGTTTATTTGGTGGAGCTGCGGGAAAAGGGGAATTTAACGATAGAGAGATGTTTTCTGACGCCAATCCACGACATGCGTATCATACGCGGCCCTCTGATGGAGCTGATGAAGCAGGAAACCTATACCTTGCCGCACGAAGTGCGCCTGCCCGCAGGGCATGAATTAAGGGGTGCCCCTGGGTATACCTTGCCGGACCGGGAGGACTATATTTGTGCGGTGCTCACAGACGAAGAAGAGCTTTTAGATCCGGCGGAATCCCTAAGGGCAGTCTATCCCAATCTGATGCAGCTGGTTCTGGAAAAGAACCTGACCGGAGAGGGGGAAGGAACTTTTTCCGGCAGGACACGTGAGAGAAAGAGCCCGGAGGAGCTCTTTGCGGAGTTTTTCCGGGAAGTGACCGGACGTGAGGCTGACGAAGCGAGACTCTGCGTTATGAGAGAAGCGATAGAATGGGCGGAAAAGGAGGGGCTATGAAACCAGAATATCTGGAGATCAGTGCCTGGGGGCCATATAAGGACAAGGAATCCATCGATTTCAGCCGTATGGGACAAAGCGGCCTGTTTTTAATAACTGGAGCGACGGGAGCGGGAAAGACCACCATATTTGACGCGGTCTGTTTCGCCCTTTATGGATGCGTGAGTGGAAGCCTCAGAGGCCAGGACAGCTTACGGAGCGGATTTGCGGATAAGAATTCCAGGACATATGTAAAGCTTGTATTCAGCCACAAAGGGAAACGGTATTTGGTGGAGCGCAGTCCCAGATATGACAGGCCGAAGCTGCGGGGGAATGGCGTTACCACAGAATCAGAGAAAGGGACGCTTTTTTTCATGGAGGGTTCGTCTGAAACCCTGATGGCAGAGGGGGCGTCTGCCGTAACAGAGCAGGTCACAGAGCTACTCGGTCTTCGTTTTTCTCAGTTCAAACAGCTTTCCATGCTGGCCCAGGGAGAGTTCAGCCAGTTTCTGACAGCTTCCTCCAAAGAGAGAACACAGATATTCCGGAATATTTTTGAGACAAGGATCTATGAGTCCATACAAAAATATCTGAGCGGACGGACCAAAGCACTCAGCCGGGAGATTCAGGAATGTCGCTTGAGGGAAGAAGAGGCAGCCGCCAGGATACGGACGGATGATGAGGAATTTATACAGCTTCTTCAGGCCGAAAAAAAGGACTATGAGAGGATATACCGCCGCCTTAAGGAAGAGTTGGATGAGCTGGAGAGACAAAAGCATAAGACAGCTGAACTGGCAGAAAAAACGGGCAGAGAACGGGAAAAATGCCTTTCCCGTCTGGAGAACGCCCGGGACCGGAAAAATAAGGAAAAAGAGGCCGGACGGTTAAAAAACTCCATAGAAGTTCTGGAAGAGGAGACCGGACGAGCAGGGGAAAAGAGATCACAGATAGAAAAAAGCAGGAGAGCTCTGGAAATTCGCCCTTTCAATGAAAGGCTTCTGTCGGAGAGGGACCGCTTGGATTCTGTTCAAAAGGAGATAGAAAAAGAAGAACAAATTCTGTCCAGAAGACAGGAAGCGTTTCTGGAGGCGCTTCAAAAAAAGAAACATTTGAGGGACCGTCTGGAAGAGATAAGGGATATACGGAAGAAGCAGCTGATAGGGATACTGGCAGAAGGGCTGGAGGAAGGGATGCCATGCCCGGTGTGCGGCTCTGAATGCCATCCGTCTCCGGCATATTGGAAGGATCAAAAGATTTCCGGATTCACGGACGCAGATTTAAAAGCCATGGAAAAACAGGTGCAGGCGGCGGAAGCAGAAGAGGAAAGGGCTCATGAGGCCGCAGCGTTGGCAAAGGGGACGCTGGACCGTCTGGAAAAACAGGCGGCGGACGATGAGAAAGAAATCTTCCGGCTGGAGCGGGTATGGAAAGAGAAGCTTGAAGACGCGGGATTTTTAAGCGGCGAAGATTATCGGGCCTCTTTTTTGAGCAGGGCAGAAATAGAGAAGCAGGAAAGAGAGATACGAAAAAAAGAGGATGAACTCCAGGAGAAAAAAACACTTTTCAGACGGCTGCGTCAGGAGATCGATACAGGAGAGAAAGAGGACGACAACGTCCTGCAGGAGGAAACAGAAAAAATCCAAAGGGAATATGATCGGCTGACGAGAAAAAAGGAGGCCATAGCCGTCCGTTTGGAAACCGGAAAAAGCAGCGCGGAGGTCCTGTATGCACAGAGGAAGAAGGAACACAGCCTTTTGGATGCCTATGGAATCGCAGGAGACGTAGAACGTGCCGTATCCGGCTACAATAAAAAACATTTGGTCTTCGAACAGTACGTGTTGTCCGTCTACTTTGAAGAGATCCTGGAGGCGGCCAACAGAAGATTCGGCAGGATGAGCGACGGACGGTATGGTTTTAAGCGGGCCGAGGAAGCAAAAGACGGGAGGACGAAGGAAGGGATGGAGCTTCTCGTATTGGATGCTTATACGGGGAAAGCGCGTTCTGTGAAAACACTGTCCGGTGGAGAATCTTTTAAAGCCGCTCTGTCCCTGGCTTTGGGGATGGCAGATGTCATTCAGGCCTATGCCGGAGGAATCCAGGTGGAAACGCTGTTTATCGACGAAGGGTTTGGTTCTCTGGACAGCGAGTCTCTGGATCAGGCGGTGAATGTGCTCCGTTCCTTGGCCGGAGGGAACCGCCTTGTGGGAATCGTGTCCCATGTGGAGGAGCTTAAGGAACGGCTGGAGCGCAGGATCATCATAGAAAAATCGAATACAGGTAGCACAATACGCACTTCTGTGATATGATGATTTGGAAAAATAGGTTAGTGTTCGGAGGGAATGGCGTGAAATTGGCATGGAAAAGGGGAACGGCCCTCTTGCTGGTTCTGGCGATAATATGCGGCCTGTGCGGCTGCCAAAAAGGAAAAAGTATCCGTTTTACCACAGGGCTCGGCGATAAGGAACTTTTTAAAGTAGGGGATGAGGTTTGTACCAGGCAGGAGGCCATGGTATTTGTCCTGAGCCAGAAGAAGAATTATGAGCGTTCTTACGGTAAGGAAATCTGGGATGTGAAGATTTATGGAGAGACCTTTTCCGCATATATGCGGGACAACCTTCAGGACTTTCTGGCGAAGATGAAGTGTATGGTGCTGATGGCCGATAAATATAAAGTAGAGCTGAACGATGAAGAGAAGCTTCGGATTGAACAGGCGGCGGAAACGTATTTTGAAGGGCTTCCGGAGAATGTGATACAGGCTTCCGGGATTGGGGAGCCGGATGTGAAGACGGTGTTTCATGATTACTACGTGTCCAATAAGCTTATGAAGCAGCTGACAGCGGATGTTTCCACGGAGATCAGCGAGGATGAGGCTCGGGTGATCACGGTGCAGCAGATTTTTCTGAGCACGGAGAATTTAAGCGCCGAAGAAAAAGAAGCGAAAAGAAAAACGGCGCAGAAGGTCAAGGAGCAGGCCGATGCGGGAGCGGACTTTGCCGTGCTGGGGAAAAACAACAATGAATCCGAGAGCTTTGAACTCCAGATTGGCAGAGGCGATACGGAAACGCAGTTCGAGAATGTGGCATATGCGCTGAGCACCGGGCAGATCAGCGAGGTTGTGGAAACCGCCTATGGCTTTCATGTCATTAAATGTATCAACAATTATGACGAGCAGGAAACGGCAAAGCACAAGACAGAGCTGGCCAGAAAATGCAAAGAGGACCGGTTCTATGAGTATTATGACGCTTTTGTAAAGACCATTGTGGCAGAATATAATGAAAAAGCCTGGAAGACCATAGACTACGGCCAGGAGTTTGGAGAGCCGCAGGCAGATTTCTACGAAGTATATGACCAGTACTTCGGAGCAGAGACGTATTGAAATGACGGAAACGAAAAAAGGGATGCCGAAGCATCCCTTTTCGTTGTTTGGAATTAGCATCCACTGCCGCAAATACAGGACAGAAGAAGAATCCAGATCAGGCATCCGCAGCTGTCGCCGCCGAAGTTGCCAATGCCGCTGCCACAGCCACAGCCGTCGCCGCAGGAGCTGCCGCAGGAGCCGTTTCCGCCTCCGCACATGCACAGAATCAGTAACAGGAATAACATGTTGTTTCCGCCACAGCCATTTCCACAGCTAGTTCCGCATCCACAGTTTGTTGCAGCCAAATCACTCATTTCGAGTCCTCCAATATTTGATTACAATATATGATATGTGGGTAGGCTTGCCCTTGTTTCCTAGGTTTCAATTAATTATTTAAAGTTTAGTGAGAGAAAGACTTGAAAAAAGTAAGCCTGCCCCCTATAATGAAATAGGAAACCATACAGGGGGTAATGTGTTATGATGGATTATATAGACAGACAGATTGTAAATATCTTACAGAAAAATGCCAGGACACCGCTTAAAGTCATTGCAGAAAAAGCATATCTTTCTTCGCCGGCTGTTTCGGCCCGCATCGAGCGTCTGGAAAAAGCAGGGATCATCACCGGCTATTCTGCGGAGGTCAATGTGGAGAAGCTGGGGTACCACATCATGGCGTTTATCAATCTGGAAGTGCAGCCCAAGCAGAAGGCCCAGTTCTATCCCTTTATTGAAGCATGTCCCAATGTGCTTGAATGCAGCTGCGTGACCGGACAGTTTTCCATGCTCATTAAAGTGGCTTTCAAGAGTACCGTGGAGCTGGACCAATTTATCGGACGTCTTCAGGATTATGGCAGGACCAGCACTCAGATCGTTTTTTCCACATCGGTAGGCCCCAGAGGAATCCAGGTATTGGGAGAAGGGGCCGATGATACAAAAGGAGGAGAGGGATGAAGGCCTGGGAGCATTTAAAGACGATATCCCATCATAAGCTCCTGGTCATGGAGAATTGTTTTGCAGTAGGGCTCTATAAGCAGGGGCTTCTACATGATCTGTCGAAATATTCTCCGGCGGAGTTTTTTGTGGGCTGCAAATATTACCAGGGGAACAGGAGTCCCAATGCGGCAGAGAGGGAGACTCGGGGATATTCTTCCGCCTGGCTTCACCACAAGGGAAGAAATAAACATCATTTTGAGTATTGGATCGATGTGGATACCGATAAGGGCTGCCAGATAGCGGGGATGAAGATGCCGGTAAAATATGTGATCGAGATGTTCATGGACCGGATCGCCGCATCTAAAACTTATAAAAAAGAGGCGTATACCGACAGAAGCCCCTGGGAATATTATGAGCGGAGAAAAGATGTCATGGTCATTCATCCGGTATCCAGAAAACAGCTGGAATTTTTGCTGAAAAAGCTGGCAAGGGACGGAGAACGGGAAACGTTCCGGTATATCCGGGAGGAAATCATGCAGAAAAAGCCGAAGTGATATGAAGATATCCTTCGGCTTTGCCATTATCCGGGCTCTTCCGGCGTCTTTTGTGAAACTTGCGTGAATTCCAAGCAAAAACTATGGAATAATTAGGGCAAGTCTGCTAAAATTACTAGCAATAGCAGTTATTTTACAGGAAAGTGGGTCGGGAAAATGGATAGATTGAAAATACTTGTGGTAGACGATGAGAGCAGGATGCGGAAACTGGTAAAAGACTTTTTGGTCAAGAAGGAGTTCGTCGTTTTGGAGGCCGAAGACGGCGAACAGGCGGTGGACATTTTTTTTGCGGATAAGGATATCAATCTGATCATCATGGATGTGATGATGCCGAAGATGAACGGCTATGAGGCTGTCCGGACCATCCGCCAGTATTCCCAGGTACCTATCATCATGCTGACGGCCAAAGGGGAAGAGCGGGATGAGCTTCTTGGATTTGAGCTGGGGGTGGATGAATATATCTCAAAGCCCTTCAGCCCTAAGATTCTGGTGGCCAGAGTGGAAGCGATCCTCCGGCGGAGCAAGACCGTGAAGACAGACAGTATGGAGATCGGGGGGATCGTCCTCGATAAAGCGGCCCATCAGGTGAGCGTGGACGGCAAGTCCGTGGATCTGAGCTTTAAAGAATTTGAGCTTCTCACATATTTTGTGGAAAACCAGGGGCTTGCGCTTTCCAGAGAAAATATCCTGAATCATGTGTGGAATTATGATTATTTTGGAGACGCCAGGACCATAGACACCCATGTGAAAAAGCTGCGGAACAAGCTGGGCGCCAGAGGGGAATACATCAAGACCATTTGGGGCATGGGATATAAATTCGAGGTGGATAAATAAATGAGGCACACCATTCGCTTTAAATATACGATGATCCTGGTAGGGGTAGTGGCTTCTGTGATATTAGCCAGCTGGATGTTTATCAATCTCTGCCTGGAGCCGTTTTATATGCAGAGCAAGCAGCGCACATTGATCCAGTCCCATGAACAGCTGGAAAGCCAGCTTTCCAACGACGGGACGGTGACTGATGAGACGAAGATGTATTTGAGGAGAATCAAAGAGAACTATAATATTGAGATATTCCTCTGGGATTCTTCGCAGAATGTGCTCTATTCTTCCAGCAATGCCGATGCGCTGAAAAACGGGAATGATCCTTTGTCCTATATCCTGGGGCGGCAGCAAACGGTCCAGCTTTTAAAATCTACCGATGAATATCAGATCAATAAGACATATGACAGCAATCTGGAGGCTTACTATATGGAGATGTTCTCCACCTATACGGGAGGGAGCTTTTCCATCATGAGAGTGCCGCTCCAGAGTATTGAAGAGACCGTAAATCTGGTGGACAGGTTTCATATTTATATCGCGCTGGGAGTTGCGTTCATCGGGATAGTGGCGGCTTGGTTTTTGACTAAGAATATGACGGCGCCGATCCTCCGCCTGTCTTCTCTGGCGGACAGGATGGCCAGATTGGATTTTACCGCGAAATATGAGGGCGGGGATGATAATGAGATCGGGGTTCTGGGACGGAACATGAACCACATGTCGGAGCAGCTTGAAAAGACCATCCTGGAATTAAAGACCGCCAATCTGGAGCTTAAGCGGGATATTGAACAGAAGACGAAAATAGATGAGATGCGTCAGGAATTCCTGTCCAATGTATCCCATGAGCTGAAAACTCCGATCGCTCTGGTGCAGGGGTATGCGGAGGGACTCAGAGAAGGTATCAGCGACGATCCCGAAAGTATGGAGTGGTACTGCGATGTGATCATTGACGAGGCTTCAAAGATGAACAATATGGTAAAGAAGCTCCTGACTCTGAACCAGATAGAAGCAGGACGGGAACAGATTTCCATGGAACATTTCGATCTGATCTCCATGATCGAGGGCGTGCTGAATTCCTACCGGATACTGATTGAGCAAAAGGAAGCGCAGGTTGAGCTTCACAGTCCTGAAAGCCTTTATATCTGGGCGGATGAGTACATGGCGGAGGAAGTGATCCGAAATTACGTGGGCAACGCTCTGAACCATCTGGACGGAGAACGGAAAATATCCATCACTGTGGAGAAGCGGGATACAAAAGCGCGCATTTATGTGAAGAACACGGGAAAACCCATACCGGAAGAGGATATTGGAAGGGTTTGGGATAAGTTTTATAAAGTTGATAAGGCCAGGACCAGGGAATATGGAGGCAGCGGCATAGGCCTGTCCATCGTAAGGGCGGTCATGGAATCTCATAACTGCGGGTACGGTGTGGAGAACCAGGAGGACGGCGTGGCCTTCTTCTGTGAGTTTGACTGCGGCTAGAAGTCAGGTTGCTTTTTGCAGGAAGGATATGGTATACTAGACTCTATTGGGGAGCGGCGGATTACTCCCGATTTTATAAGTTTTATGATATGGAAATATGAGGAAAATATATGGCATGGATTATCTCGGGAATAGTTTTACTCCTTTTGTTCCTGCTGCTGTTTACCTGTTCTCAGTATGAGCGGAAGCATGTGAAGGTGAGGGAATATGAGGTGGAGTCCCCGGACATTGGAGAGGCCTTTGACGGCTATACCATGGCGGTGATGGCCGACCTTCATGATGAGGGAGCCGGACGGCGGAACAACAGGATGATGGCCGCCATTCGCAGGGTGCACCCGGATGCCGTCATGGTGGCGGGCGACATGGTAATGGCCAGGAAGGGACGCTGCAGATACGCGGAGACGATACGCCTGATGAAGAGACTGGCGTTCCGTTACCCGGTCTATTATGGCCTTGGAAACCATGAGGACCGTATGGGGCGGGAGCCGGAGGTCTATGGAGATGCGTATACAGACTGGTATGAGGGAATGATGCGCGCGGGAGTGACGGTTCTGGACAATATTTCTGTGACTCTTCGCGACGGAAAAGACGCCGTTACCATAACGGGCCTCAACATGGATAAGAGCTATTATCACAAATTCCATCTTAAGCCCATGGAGGACGGGTACCTGGATAAGACGCTGGGGTTTGCCAGGGGCGACGAGTACCACATCCTGCTGGCTCACTCTCCCTCTTATTTTGAAGATTATGCCCGATGGGGTGCGGATCTGACCTTCAGCGGCCATTATCATGGCGGGACCATAAGGCTTCCCGGAATCGGAGGCCTGATCTCTCCCAATCTGGAGCTGTTCCCGAAATACAGCAGAGGGAAATATCAGAAGGGAAAAAAGACCATGATCGTCAGCGGCGGACTTGGCACCCATTCGGTCAATATACGGCTGGGAAATATGTCCGAGCTTTTGGTGGTCAGGCTTAAGCGGGTGTCCTGAGACTAGCACAATGTGAACAGAAATAGAAATGAGGGTTTGACATGCCGCTCAAGCTGTCGGTAAAGCTGCAGGCATTTGAAGGTCCGCTGGATCTGCTCCTGCATTTGATAGACAAGAATAAAGTGAACATATATGATATTCCCATTGCGGAGATCACCGACCAATACATAGAATATGTGCGTGATATGGACAAAGAGGATCTGGACCTGGTCAGTGATTTTCTTGTCATGGCGGCGACGCTGCTGGATATCAAGTCGAGGATGCTCCTGCCCGCCGAAACGAACGAGGAGGGCGAGGAGGAGGACCCCAGACAGGAGCTGGTAGAGCGGCTGCTGGAATATAAGATGTATAAATATATGGCGGAGGAGTTAAAGGGCCGCCAGATGGACGCGGGGAAGCTTCTGTTTAAGCCGGAGACGATTCCGGAGGAGGTCATGAAATACCGGCCGCCGGTGAACCTTCCGGAGCTATTGGAGGGAGTCACCCTCACCAGGCTTAACGATATTTTTCAAACGGTGCTCAGACGGCAGGAGGATAAGATCGATCCGGTCCGTTCCCGTTTTGGCCAAATACAGAAAGAACCGTTCCGGGTGACGGATAAGATCGTCCAGGTGCTGGAGCTGGCTGTGAGAAAGCGGCGGTTCAGCTTCCGAAAGCTCCTGGAAGAGCAGTCCAGCAAACTGGAGCTGGTGGTCACCTTCCTGGCGGTGCTGGAGCTCATGAAGATGGGAAACGTCGTGCTCATGGAGGAGTCCGGGAGTGCAGGCGGTGATGATCTGATTCTGGAGGCGGCCGGGGGGCTTGCGGACAATACAGAAAAGTTGGCAGAAGAGATCGCGGTCAACATGGAAGCGTAGAGGTACGGGAAGTTTATGGAAATTAGGGAAGCAAAAACGATATTGGAGGCAGTCCTTTTTGCCATGGGCGGCTCAGTGGATATTAAGTCCCTGTCGGAGGCCGCAGGGCAGGATGAGGAGACCACAAAAAAGCTGGTGCGGAGTTTGGCGGATGACTACGACGCGGAAGGACGCGGAATGAAGATCATTGAGCTGGAGGGGGCTTTCCAGATGTGTACCAGGCCGGAATATTATGAAAATCTGATCAAGGTGGCTGCTCAGCCGAGAAAATATGTCCTGACCGAGGTACTTTTGGAGACACTTTCCATCATAGCTTATAAGCAGCCTGTGACAAAGCTGGAAATAGAAAAGATCCGCGGGGTGAAATCGGACCATGCGGTCAATAAACTCATTGAATATGGACTTGTGGAAGAAGTGGGCAGGCTCAGTGTGCCTGGAAGGCCCATACTTTTTGGTACCACGGAGGAATTTTTAAGAAGCTTCGGGGTGTCTTCTGTGGAGGAGCTTCCTGCGGTGGATCCGGAGCAGGTGGAGGAGTTTAAACAGGAGGCAGAGGAAGAGGTGCAGCTTAAGCTGGATATTTAATTTAGGAGGAGACGGTATGAAGAAAATCGGTTTTATCGGATGCGGGAATATGGCAAAAGCGATCATCGGCGGGATTGTGGGAAAGAACGTCATGGCGCCGGGCGACATCATCGCTTCCAACCGGAGCAGAAAGGCTCTTGACTATGCAGAGGAGACTTGGGGAATCTCGGTGACAGCCGACAATCTGGAGGTAGCAAAGGAAGCGGAGATTGTGGTACTTGCGGTAAAGCCTCAGTTTTACGGCCAGGTGATCGGGGAGATCAAGGGAGCGGTACAAGAGAGCCAGCTGATCATGAGCATTGCCCCCGGAAAGACACTGGCATGGATGGAGGAGCAGTTCGGACGTCCTTTGAAGTTCATCCGCTGCAACCCCAATACGCCTGCTATGGTGGGAGAAGGCATCACTTCTGTGACCCCCGGGGACAAGGTGACAGAGACAGAGCTGGCGCGAGTGACCGAAATCCT
This sequence comes from Lachnospiraceae bacterium, assembly GCA_902363445.1. Classification (GTDB taxonomy): domain Bacteria; phylum Bacillota; class Clostridia; order Lachnospirales; family Lachnospiraceae; genus Lientehia. The sequence goes on along the minus strand of CABJAB010000004.1, from coordinate 378,317 downwards.
GGAGAGCTTTGGAAAAGCTTCTGTAGTATCTGAGGCGATGATCGAGGCGGTCATTGCCGTGAGCGGCAGTGCGCCGGCTTATGCTTTTATGTTCATGGAGGCCATGGCAGACGGAGCGGTCTCTTTGGGGATGCCCAGGGCCCAGGCTTATGAATTTGCTGCCCAGGCAGTGCTTGGCGCGGCTAAAATGGTATTGGAGACAGGGCTCCATCCGGGAGCTTTAAAGGATATGGTGTGTTCACCCGGAGGGACGACGATACAGGCAGTCCGCGTCCTGGAGGAAAGAGGGCTCAGAAGCAGCGTCATAGAAGCGATGATTGCCTGCGCCGATAAAGCGAGGAGTATGTAGAGGCCAATTAGGGGCATTGTTGAATATGTCAGGTGAAAAAGGGATATGGCCCATGGCCAGGAAGGAGCAGTTACAATGAAGAAAGTCACGGAGATGACGAAGGAAGAGCTTTTAGAGCTGCAGAAGGAGCTGCAGAAGCAGTATGAGGACTTTAAGGCGCAGGGCCTTAAACTGGATATGTCCAGGGGAAAGCCTGCCGCCGCTCAGCTGGACCTTACCAACGGACTTTTGACAGCGTTGGACGACTACCATACAGAGTCTGGCCTGGATGCCAGGAACTATGGAGTGCTGGATGGAATACCGGAGGCTAAGCGCCTGTTTTCTGACCTGCTGGGTATCCCCGCGGAAAAGATCATCGTGGGTGGAAGCTCCAGCCTGAACCTGATGTATGATGAGATGATGAGGCTGATGCTTTTCGGTACCCAGGGAGAAAAGCCCTGGAAGGATGTAAAGGGGATCAAGTTCCTTTGCCCGAGCCCGGGATATGACAGGCACTTTGCCGTGACAGAGGACATGGGGATCGAGATGATTCCGGTGCCTATGACAGCAGACGGACCGGATATGGACGTGGTGGAAAAAATGGCGGCGGAGGACGAGGCCATCAAAGGTATTTGGTGTGTTCCGCTCCATTCCAATCCTCTGGGCGCCTGCTATACAGATGAGACTGTGGACAGACTGGCTTCCATGAAGACGGCGGCGAAGGATTTCCGGATTTTCTGGGACAATGCCTATGGCGTCCATCATATTTATGAGGAAGTGGCGCTCAAAGATATTTTTAAGGCGGCGGAAGTCTGCGGGAATGAGGACAGGATTCTTTACTTTTTCTCCACATCAAAGATTACGTTTCCCGGCGCGGGGCTGGCGGTCATGGCTGCCAGCGAGTCCAATGTGGCCGAGATCAAGAAACATATGACAGTACAGACAATCGGATATGATAAATTGAATCAGCTCCGACATGTAAAATATTTTAAGACCGCTGATAACATCCGCGCTCATATGAAGAAGCTGGGAGATGCCCTGCGGCCGAAATTTGACATGGTGCTGAATACTTTGGAAGAAGAGCTGGGCGGAACCGGTCTTGCGTCCTGGGTGAAGCCGAAGGGCGGGTATTTTATTGCCCTTGATACGCTTCCCGGCTGTGCCAAGGCGACAGTGGCGTTTGCAAAGGAAGCCGGAGTGGTGATGACAGGCGCCGGCGCCACGTATCCATATAAGAAGGACCCGAAAGACAGTAATATCCGGATCGCGCCCACCTATCCTACGCCTGAGGAACTGGATAAAGCAATCCATCTGTTCTGCCTGTGCGTAAAGATGTCCGGTGTAAATGAGCTTTTAAAAGAGCAGGGATAACGGAAAAAGAGGAGGATGACAGCGATGTTTGCAGAGAAGATGGTTGAGCTCGGTAGCAGACGCTCTACGATTCGGGAAATTTTTGAGTTTGGAAAAAAGCGTGCGGCTGAGGTGGGAGCAGAAAATGTCTTTGATTTCAGTTTGGGAAATCCCAATGTTCCCGCGCCTCAGGCTGTGGAGGACAATATTCTGAAGCTAGTGACTACAGAGGAATCGGCGGCGCTTCACGGATACACCAGCGCCCAAGGGGACGCAGGAGTGAGAAGCCGCATTGCCGGGTCCATAAACAGAGCTCACGGAACCCATTTTCATGCAGACAATCTCTATATGACGGTTGGAGCCGCGGCCTCCCTTTGCATCTGTTTCAAGGCATTGGCGGAGGAGGGAGACGAATTTATCACATTTGCCCCTTATTTTCCGGAATATAAAGTTTTTGCAGAGGGAACAGGAGCAAAGCTCCTGGTGGTGCCGGCGGATACCGGCAGCTTCCAGATCCACTTTGAAGAATTTGAGAAACTGCTCGGTCCTAAAACAAAAGCAGTCATTGTCAATTCTCCCAACAATCCTTCCGGAGCCGTTTATTCAGAAGACACGATCCTAAAGCTGACAGAGCTTATGAAGAGAAAATCGGAAGAATATGGCCATGCCATTTATCTGATTTCTGATGAGCCTTATCGGGAGATTGTCTATGGAAATGTGAAGGTCCCTTATCTGACTAAGTACTATGACAATACCTTTATATGTTATTCTTACAGTAAGTCCCTGTCGCTGCCGGGAGAAAGAATCGGATATGTGGTGGTTCCCGATGAGATGGAGAATCAGAAAGCCGCTTATGCGGCGGTCTGCGGCGCGGGCCGCGTGCTCGGGTATGTGAATGCGCCCAGCCTGTTCCAGCAGGTGGTCGGAGAATGTGCAGGAAAGACCTCAGATATCTCCATATACAGAAGAAACAGGGATCTGCTGTTTAATGCCCTGACAGAGATGGGATATACTTGTGTGAAACCGGACGGCGCTTTTTATCTGTTCCCCAGATCCCTGGAGCCGGATGCCGGTGCCTTCTGTGAAAAGGCGAAGAAGTTTGACCTCCTCCTGGTCCCGGGAGATGATTTCGGTTGCCCAGGACATGTGAGGATCGCCTATTGTGTGCAGACGGAGATGATCGAACGGTCTTTGGATGCGTTCCGGAAGCTGGCAGAGCAGTACCGGTAAAAGAAACTCACCGCGAAGCAGGAAAACTGCATTGCGGTGAGTTTTAAGTTACAGAAATATATTTAACTGAGTTTAATCGGCGGTGATGACAGTCCCGGTTTTACCGGCGAGTCCTTCCTTAGCTTTGGATAAATCCGTGATGACTGCCTTTCGGTCGGGACATGCGGAAACAAATTCAATGGAAGCTTCGATCTTCGGAAGCATGGATCCGGCTTCAAACTGGCCTTCCTCCATATACTTTTTGGCTTCTTCTACAGTGAGACGGTCCAGGAATATCTCATCCGGCTTCCGATAGTTTAATGCGACCTTTTCTGTCCCCGTCAGGAAGAGGAGGACTGAAGCATCCACCATATCGGCCATGCGGGCGGCCGTCAGATCCTTTTCAATGACCGCGCTGGCCCCCTTCAGCCTGGTACCCTGCTGAAGCACGGGGATTCCGCCGCCGCCTGCCGCGATGACCAGCTGGTTGGCGTCAAGCAGCGCCCGGATAGCGTCTATTTCGTATATATCGATGGGTTTGGGAGCGGCAACGATTCTGCGGTATCCTTTTTCTTCTTTGACCACATAATTGCCTTTGGCCACTTCCGCGTTGGCTTCATCTTCACTCATATACCGCCCGATCACCTTGGACGGTTCGCTGAAAGCCTCGTCAAACGGATCCACCCGCACCTGCGTGATAACAGTGGAAACTGGTTTAAAGATTCCGCGGTCCAGGAGCTCTGTCCGGATGGCATTCTGCAGATCGTACCCGATGTATCCCTGGCTCAGTGCGCCGCATACGGACATAGGAGCTACGGTATATTCCGGCGAGAGACGGCTGAATTCCGTCATGGCAGTGTGAAGCATACCCACCTGGGGGCCGTTGCTGAACGTGATGGCGATCTGATATCGTTCTTCCACCAGATCGGCGATCGCACTGGCGGCTTTTGCAACAGCTTTTTTCTGCTCCGGGAACAAAGTGCCGAAAGCATTCCTGCCCAGGGCAACTACAATCTTTTTTTCATTCATGGTAATCCCCTCATTTCTGTATTAAAAAGAACAGCGTCCGTGCTCTTGTCAACTGACGCTGACTAGATTATACCATGACTTATCCGATTTTCATAGCATTTTCAGGCAAAGTTTACTTCGTATAGAAGCCAAATTCTACAGTTCCCTCAGGCCATGTGGCTTCTATCAGATAGACGTAGCCCGAGTCTGATGAGGGGATGCAGAAAACGCCGTCCTCCAGAGTGGTTTCCACGGTTTCTTCCTGGGAAGATGTGTCGGTGGAACCGGATTTCCATAAACTCACAGGCCATCTGGTGACCATGACGGAATCCGGCTGGGGAGAACCGGACAGAGTCAGTTTCGTACCGCTGTCCAGGGAAATGTCCGCTAGTTCTTCCCATTGGAGGATATGGGAGCCGCAGGCGACTACTTGCTGCTTTTCCCCGTTTTCGTCTGTGTAGCTCCAGGTATAATTCCCTCTGGTCAGCATGACTGCCACAGCAGCCTGTTCAGTGCGGTACTCCAGATTGAGGGAGGCCGGCTGACTGGGATCCGGCTCCGTATAAATTTCGTCTATCAGGTGCTGATAGACGGCGGCTTCTTCTGCAGTCCCCTCTTTTACGACCGCCATTTTGGTAACGCCGGGATACTGTCCTGGATAGCTTTCCAGCATGATGCCGTTTCCATAGATATCCAGAATATATCCGGCGCTCAGATCCTCAGAAGACAGGCGGTTTCCGGAAGCATCGTATAATTCTTCCGGGATTGGAGCAGTGAAAAAGGTACCGTTATGGATGTCCACAAAGTAGATCTGCCCATCAGGGGAAGTCAGATACATGGCCCGGAGCGCTTCTTCAGAATCAGGAGAGGCTGCCTCGCTGCCCGCCGGTTTCATGGTTTCAGTAGTTTCTGGTTCCTCCGTCTTTTTGCCGCAGCCGGAAAGGAAGAGGCATCCGGCCAGCACAAGGAAGAATCCTGTTTTCCATCGTTTCTTTTTAGTATGAGTTTTCAATAATAACCTCCTTTATGATCGACACATGACAGTCCTTCATAAAAGTAGTGTATCCGGAAATGAAAAGTGTTGCAAGAAAAATAATCTCTGGCTTGTCATGAGAGGGGGAAAGTATTAAAATAAAAACACAGGTAAATGATGGTTTTAAAAAGACAGAAAGGAAGCGGATCCAGTGGAGGCTAAGGTAAGAAAAGAAGAGTTTTTTTTGAAGTCGGGCGATTCGGGGCAGATGCTCCATTGTATAAAATGGGAGCCTGCGGATTTGCAGGCAAAGGCGGTGCTTCAGATTGTGCACGGCATGGTGGAGTACGTGGAGCGGTATGATGAATTTGCTTCCTATCTGGCGGAAAGAGGATACGCAGTGATCGGCCATGATCATCTGGGCCATGGAAAGACGGCGGCCTCGGAGGAAGAGCTGGGGTATTTTTCTGAGAAAGACGGTGACCGTCATGTGATCGGTGATATTTACCGTCTGACATGTAAAGCCAGGGAATTGTGGCCGGATGTGCCGGTCTATATCATGGGACACAGTATGGGTTCATTCTTTACGAGAAAATATCTGACCAGATGCAGCCGAAAAGTGGATGGAGCCGTCATCATGGGGACCGGATATATGGGGCTGCCTCTTGTTGCCACAGGAAAGTGCCTGGCTGAGATCATCTGCAGGATAAAGGGCAGCCGCTACAGGAGCCGTCTTCTTTACAAGATGACCTTAGGCGGAAATAACAAGCGCATTCCAGAGCATCGGACGGAGAATGACTGGCTGAGCCAGAATGAAGAGTCGGTGGACGCATACTGCAGGGACCCTTTCTGCACCTTTATTTTTACAGCGGGGGCGTACAGGGATTTCTTTACCGTTTTGGTGGACCTGGCGAAGAAAAAAGATTTCGGCAATATGAACCGGGAGCTTCCGATCTTGATAGTGTCAGGAGAAGAAGACCCCGTGGGAAACTACGGAAAAGGAGTCAGGGCCTGCTATAAGCAGTTTCAGTCCATGGGTTTTCATCATGTCCAGATGAAGCTTTATCCGGGGGACCGTCATGAAATCCTCAATGAACTGGACAGAAGTATCGTATTTGAAGATATAAAAGTATGGATGGATGCCGCTGTGGAAGAGTCAACAAAGCATTGAACGATCATGCGGGAAACAATGACTTACAAGTCTGATTCGGTTGTTAAAAGGTATGATACAAAATATTTTTTGGAATCATTTTAGTAAATTCTGATTACGCTCCAGTTAGGCACCGGCAGAAGTTCCGGGCCGTCACGATTTCGGTTCGCTGGCGATTCAGGGGCCGCTTAATCCCCGCTCCGGGAGTACCGCTCACATGTCGACAGGAAATCTTTATGATTTTCTGTCTCCGGTTTGCTCAGAAACGGAATCCGATTTTCCGTTTCTGCCTCCCTCCGCCTGGGGAACACCGGCCGCTATCCTGCGACGCTCACCTTTAGGCCGGCCCGGAATCTTTCCGCCGGCGCCCTGCCTGCCGCACGATATTGGACAAATTTTATTTCTTAGATTCCAGAAAAGGAGTGGATATCCACACGGCCCGCGCGCCTAACGGCAGCGGGCTGCGATGGGCCGCCCTAATGGTTTTAACAACAAATGAGCGCTTATTTCGGCGCAGCAAGAGGAGCGGGAGGAATGATTCGATTCCATCGTAAGGCGAGTGCCGTAAAGGCGTTAGCAGAGTTTTCCCGGACGCAGGGAGGCAAAAATCGCATATCATGCGGATTTTTGTTGGAATCTGACATGGAAAAATATCGATTTATCCATGTCAGTTGGAAAGGACCGACTGGAGGCCGTAAAAATTCTGGTTACGGCTGCCAGCGAGCCGCCTGGATGGAAGCGGATTTCCTCCTGTCTCATCTGATTCATAAGATAAATTTGTTTTATAAGTATTCAAAGGTATATTTTTGACAACCGAATTTAATTCTGATATTTCTTGATCTGATCTTTGATACATTCTTAAACTTTCTTTTATTTTCCAATAAACGTTAATGCACAGAGACTAATACAGGTGTACTTTCAGTATTCCTTTATTGTTTACTCAAAAACAAATAAATTTTTCTGAAATCCATAGTTGAGATTTGGAAAGGAGTGGAGTATTTGTACAGTAAAGTCTATAGCGCCGCCATCCAGGGAATGGAAGGGCGGCTGGTCACGGTGGAAGCGGATATGAGTGACGGGCTTCCGAGTTTTGATATGGTCGGAGCGCTGTCCACTGAAGTAAAGGAGGCCGCCTCCAGAGTGCGGACGGCGTTAAAAAATGCGGGCTATCGTCTTCCGCCAAAGAGAATCGTCATAAATTTGGCGCCGGCGGATGTGAGAAAGGACGGGACTCTATTTGATCTGCCTGTCGCTGTAGCAGTCTTGGCGGCAATGGATGTCATACCGGCCGAAAACCTGGAAGGATTGCTGCTGGCAGGAGAACTGGGGCTGGGCGGGGAGCTGCGGCCTGTGGCCGGAGTCATGGCTTTGGCCGCCTGCGCGCAGGAATCCGGACTTAGTGAGATGCTGGTACCGGTTGGAAACGCGCAAGAAGGGGCGGTGAATCAGATGATCCGGGTCTGCGGCGCTTCACATCTGAATGAGGTGGTGAAGCTTTTAAAGGAGCCGGATATGAGAAAAGCCGTACATGTGGACCTGTCCTCCTGTATGGAGGGCGGGTATTCAGGAATGGATTTTAAGGACATCAGAGGGCAGGAGACGGCGAGACGCGCGGCGGAGATCGCCGCTGCCGGAATGCATAATCTGCTGCTCCTGGGGCCTCCAGGCGTGGGGAAAACCTTGATCGCCAGGTGTATTCCGGGTATTCTCCCCAAGCTTACTCTGGCAGAAAGTTTGGAGATCAGCCGAATCAACAGCATCTGCGGACTGATGCCGGAAGGGACGGCCCTGCTTATGGAAAGGCCTTTCCGGGCGCCCCATCACACGGTCACGGCGGCGGCGCTGACCGGAGGGGGACGAGTCCCAAGGCCGGGAGAGCTGTCTTTGGCCAGCCATGGCGTTTTATTCCTGGACGAGCTACCGGAAATGTCCAGGACGTCATTGGAGGCCCTGCGCCAGCCCCTGGAAGAAAAACGGGTAGTGGTCTCCCGGCTGTACGGTTCCTATGAGTTTCCGGCGAAATTCATGTTGGTGGCCGCCATGAATCCATGTCCCTGCGGTTATTTTCCAGACAGAAATAAATGCAGATGCTCCGTGCCGCAGATACAGAGATATTTGGGAAAATTGTCCCGTCCGCTGGTGGACAGAATCGATATCAGTGTGACAGCGGACCGGCTCCCGTTTCGGGAACTCCAGGAAAAAAACGGCCGTGCGGAAGCCTCCAGCCTCATCCGGGAACGGGTGGAAAAGGCGAGACTGGCACAAAAAGAACGATTTGCGGGAACCGATATCCTTTATAATTCTTCCATACCCGGCAGCAGGATATTGGAGTACTGTCCATTGGGAAAACAGGAAGAAGCGTTTATGAAAAAAGCCTTTGATACGATGGAAATGAGCGCCAGGGCATATCACCGGGTCCTGAGAGTGGCCAGGACCATCGCGGATTTGGAGGGAGCTGCCATGGTAGAGAAAAAACATCTGAAGGAGGCGATTCTTTACCGGGTCCCAAAACTGTATAAAATGTAAAAAATTGGAAAATAAACCCTATAATATAGGAAGGAAGAGGAGCTATGGAGAAAAAAATAAACGTATTTTCAGAGCAGGAATATTGGTTTTGGTACTGCGGGCTGAGTCAGATACCGCTTTCGGTGAGAGAACGGCTTCTGCAGCGGCTGGGCGCTCCGGGGGAAATCTTTCACGCGCCGGAGAAAGACCTGAGGGATGCGCTCAGGCCGGTGGAGCAGCCGGACGGACAGACAGAATTTATGGGAGACACGGACGAGGCAGATGTGTTTTATAATGGAAAGATCTTGGAACGTGCGGTGAGGGATATCCGGGAGGGGTGTGAGCCGGATACATTTCGAAGAGCGTTGGAAGCTATGGACCAAAGAGGTATTGTATTTATACCGTTGTGTGATGAAAATTACCCGAAACGTCTCCTGACCATTCCGGACCGCCCTCTTGGATTGTTTGTAAAGGGCCGCCTTCCTTCCGATGACAGGCCGTCCGCCGCCATAGTGGGTTCCCGGAACTGCAGCTACTATGGGCGTTCCATGGCTGAGGATCTAGGAAAAGCTCTGGCAGAGGCCGGCATACAAGTCATAAGCGGGCTTGCCAGGGGAATCGACGCCGCCGGGCACCGGGGAGCTCTCAGAGCTGAAAACGGAGAAGGCAGGACCTTTGGCATTTTGGGATGCGGGCCGGATATGGTCTATCCTAAGGAAAATCAAAGCCTGTACGGAGAAGTGGAGGCAGCCGGAGGACTGATTTCCGAATATCCGCCGGGAATGAGGCCGCTGCCGATGAATTTCCCGGCCAGAAACCGTATCATCAGCGGTCTGTCGGATTGTGTGGCCATCATAGAAGCGGGAAAGAGGAGCGGATCTTTGATCACTGCGTCCTATGCCATGGAGCAGGGAAAGGAGATATGGGCAGTTCCCGGCAGGGCGGGGGACTACTTAAGCTGCGGGACCAACAGTCTTTTGAAGGACGGAGCGGAGCTTTTAACAGAGCCCGAGGATATTCTCAGCTTCTGGAATCTTGGAGGGAAAAAATTAAGAATTTCTAATAATAATCAGTTATCTCTTGATAAAAATTGGGAAAGGGTGTATAGTTGTCTGGATTCCGAACCCAAATCTATGGAGAGGATTTGCCTGGAAACGGGACTTAATAGTGCCGATCTGGCGGTCTGCCTTGTGGATCTGGAGATGGAGGGACTGGTTGTGCAGCCATATGAGCACTATTATGTGGCAAAAAGAGATAAAGGAGAACACTATGGCAAAGTATCTGGTCATTGTAGAGTCCCCCGCAAAAGTGAAGACAATTAAAAAGTTTTTGGGGGCCAATTACGATGTAGACGCATCCAACGGGCATGTAAGAGACCTGCCGAAAAGCCAGATGGGCATTGATATAGAGCACGATTACGAGCCAAAATATATCACGATACGCGGGAAGGGAGACATTCTGGCAAACCTTCGCAAGAAAGTCAAAAAGTCGGATAAGATATATCTGGCAACTGACCCGGACCGTGAGGGAGAAGCGATTTCCTGGCATTTGATGACGGCCCTTAAGCTAGAGGATAAAAAGGTTCAGAGGATCAGCTTCAATGAAATCACAAAAACTGCGGTAAAAGCCTCGCTGAAAGCGCCGAGAGACATTGATATGAATCTGGTGGATGCTCAGCAGGCACGCCGTGTTCTAGACCGAATGGTGGGCTACAGCATCAGCCCGTTATTGTGGGCGAAGGTGAAACGGGGGCTGAGCGCAGGGCGGGTACAGTCCGCGGCGCTTCGGATCATCTGTGACAGAGAAGAAGAGATTTCTGCGTTTATTCCTCAGGAGTACTGGTCACTGGAGGCAGATATCCAGTGCGGCAGTGAGAAAAAGCCCATGAGGGTGAAATTCTATGGAAACAGGAAGCAGAAAATTACCATCACAGACAAGGAACAGCTGGATGATATCTTAAAGGAAGTGGAAAAATCTGAATTTAAGATTGCCGATATCAAATTGGGAGAACGGATAAAGAAGCCGCCGCTCCCTTTCACGACGAGTACTCTTCAGCAGGAAGCGGCCAACGTACTGAATTTTTCGACGCAGAAGACAATGCGGCTCGCCCAGCAGCTATATGAAGGAATTGATATAAAGGGAAACGGCACGGCCGGTATCATCACATATCTTCGTACCGATTCCACCCGTATATCCGAAGAAGCCCAGAAAGCCGCGGCAGAGTATATCTCGGCGGAATACGGACCGGAATATGTGCTGGCAGATGAACAAAAAGGAAAATCCGGCGGAAAGATCCAGGACGCCCATGAGGCTATCCGGCCGACGGACATCGAGTTGTCTCCGACTAAGATAAAAGATTCCCTTTCCAGGGATCAATTCCGGCTGTATCAGCTCATCTGGCGCCGGTATACCGCGTGCAGAATGTCGTCGGCCGTTTACGAGACGACTAATGTAAAAATCGACGCGGGTGACTATCGCTTTACCGCTTCGGCATCCAAGGTGAAGTTCGAAGGATTTATGACCGTATATACGGATCCCAATGAGAAAAAAGAACCGAATACTCTGGCAAAGAATCTGACCACTGAGACGCCGCTGTCACTTAAGGAGTTTGATTACAAACAGCATTTCACCCAGCCGCCGGCCCATTATACGGAAGCCTCTTTAGTGCGGGCGCTGGAAGAGGCAGGTATCGGCCGTCCCAGTACGTACGCGCCTACCATTACGACGATCATCGCCAGGCGCTATGTGGCAAAGGAGAATAAAAACCTTTATGTAACGGAGCTGGGAGAGATCGTAAATCACATTATGAAAGAAGCGTTCCCCAGTCTGGTGGACGTGGCGTTCACCGCGAATATGGAATCTCTTCTGGATGGAGTGGAAGACGGGATCGTGAAGTGGAAGACCGTCATCCGCAATTTTTATCCGGATTTGATGGAGGCGGTGACGGCCGCGCAGAAGGAACTGGAGGCCGTAAAAATAGAGGATGAGGTTACAGAGGAGATTTGTGAGAACTGCGGCCGAAACATGGTCATCAAATATGGACCTCATGGAAGATTTTTGGCGTGCCCGGGTTTTCCGGACTGCAAGAACACAAAGCCGTATTTGGAGAAGACCGGAGTCAGCTGTCCGGTCTGCGGCGGCGACGTTGTCGTGAAAAAGACCAAAAAAGGCAGAAGATATTATGGATGCAGCAACCATCCAGACTGCGAATTTATGTCCTGGCAGAAACCGTCCAATGAAAAGTGTCCGAAGTGCGGGAGTTATATGGTGGAAAAGGGAAATAAGCTGATTTGTTCGGAACAGACCTGCGGTTTCCTGATTGAAAAGGTAAAATAATCGAAATTATATAAAAATTACGAAAAGAAATGTGAAAAGTGTTGCGGCGCCTTAAAAAGTATGATACGATAGGGCTGAATAAGTTGGAATTACTGAATATGAATAGGAGGCCAGCAATGAGCGTACAATTATTGGATAAAACCAGAAAAATTAACAAATTGCTCCATAACAACAATTCCAGCAAGGTTGTCTTTAATGATATTTGTGCCGTGCTGAGCGATATTCTTGATTCCAACATCCTTGTTATCAGTAAAAAAGGCAAGGTGTTGGGAGTAGGTATCAGCGAAGGGGTAGAAGAGATTGAAGAACTCATTGAAGATCAAGTGGGGGGCTTCGTAGACCGGATGCTGAATGAAAGACTGCTCAGTGTTCTTTCTACTAAGGAAAATGTAAATCTGGAAACGCTGGGATTTGCAGAGACGAATGTGGAAAAGTATCAGGCGATCATTACGCCGATCGATATCGCCGGTGAGCGTTTGGGAACATTGTTCATCTATAAGTCCAATGACCAGTATGGAATTGACGATATTATCCTCAGCGAATATGGCACTACGGTAGTCGGGCTGGAGATGATGCGTTCTGTGAATGAGGAAAATGCGGAAGAGACGAGGAAAATCCAGATTGTAAAATCTGCCATCAGTACCCTGTCGTTTTCCGAGCTGGAAGCTATCCAGCATATTTTTGAGGAGCTGGAGGGAAATGAGGGAATCCTTGTGGCCAGCAAAATTGCGGACCGTGTGGGCATTACCCGTTCCGTGATCGTCAATGCGCTCAGGAAATTTGAGAGTGCAGGAGTCATAGAATCCCGTTCTTCTGGAATGAAAGGTACTTATATCAAGGTGCTGAATGACGTGGTGTTTGAAGAACTGAAAAAGCTGAAGGAAGTATAGAATCGCTTTGAATGGTCAGGAAATGGAAATGACAGATCCTGCGGAGGCCTCCGAATGGAAGGCGCCGCAGGATTTTTGCTTTCATCCATGTTGTCAGAACCGGCAGCGGTTGACACAGGCATAGATTTCCTGAAGCCTGGGCAGAGCCATGAAGGGAGGACAGTCCCAGGAGGTGATGGATTCCATGCCCTCCCGGACTATCTTTTCATACAGCCTTGGGAGCTGGTCTGACAGCGGGACGGGCGAATCTAAACGTGTATTCAGATATAGCAGTATATGGCCCAGGGCTCTTGTCTGTTCCTCATCGGCCAGCTGTTCTACATATCGCAGGTCGATCATGGACTTGTCGTAAAACAGACTGTCTTTACTCTGTACTTTGATCTTAGGAGGCCTGGAATCCCGTTCCGAATTCTGGACAGAGCGGCGGCGGTGATCATTCCCGCTTTTTGGAACGGCGGGCTGGTACATCCGGCTTGTGGTATTGCAGGGAAAACAGAAATGATCAACGCCGCTGTTTTCAACGGAGGAGCCGGCGCGGGAAGCGTTATAATCCTCTGCTTCCTTTTTTGCGTGTATGGTGATATCCTTCGCCTGATAATTGTCCATTTGAAGGACACAGTCGGCCGCATGAAAAAACGCTCCGGAGCTTCCGACTACCAGGATAGTGGAAATGCCGAGCTGGGAAAATAAAGGACGGATCCGGCTGAGAAAAGGCGTGATAGGCTCCTTGTCAGGGGAAATGACTCTGCGCATTAGTTCGTCGCGCACCATGAAATTTGTCGCACATGTATCCTCATCGATTAAGAAGAGCCTTGCTCCGGCTTCGATTCCTTCCATGACCCCGGCAGCCTGTGAAGTGCTGCCGCTGGCGTCTTCCGTGGAAAAGCTGCTGGTGTCTTTTCCGTTGGGAAGGTGATTGATGAAGGGAGAGATATCCACCTTTTTCACGACACGGCCTTCTTCTGCCCGGAGCTTTACCGCGGAGGCGTCGGTTATGACGAATTCTCTTCCGTCTCCGGCAGTGTGGTTATAGACGCCGGTTTCCAGCGCTTTCAGGAGAGTGGATTTTCCATGGTAGCCGCCTCCGGTGATCAGAGTGATGCCTTTTCGTATGCCCATGCCGGTGATTACCCCTCTGTGGGGAAGAGAAACCGAGATTTTCATGGAGGCAGGTGAAGAAAAAGGGATGGCTTCCTTCATGGGAAGACTTGATACGCCGGATTTCCGGGGAAGGACTGCGCCGTCCGCTACGAATGCGATCAAATCGTTTTCCGGCAGGAATGCACGGAGGGTCTGCTGGTCCTCAAAGAGCTCAATTGCATTTTGAAGGGCGCTCCGGTTGATATTTTTATAGTACAGAGATTTTTCCGCGCACTTTGGCAGATAATCAAACAGGATTTTGCGAAGCTCCCTGGAGTTGATGGTGCGCCCGTTGGCGGGGAAACCGGCTTCAAACCGCATGAGGATAGTTCTTTCCCTGATGGTACAGGCTGTGCGTCTGAGTACCTGGGGGCCGCAGCGGGTGGTGAACAGAGCGCCGCTTTTACCGGAGCCTTTGGCCTGGAAGGAATAATCCTGTGCCGCCTTTTCAAACTGCCGGAGCAGGAAGTCGCAGAAAGCCGTTTTCCGGTCCTCAGAGCTCCAAAGATCCGGAGAAAATCCAGAGGCCTTGTCGGTAATGTGAAGAGTGAGCCTTGAGGGAGAGGCAAACGGGTCGCCCTGTACATGGTCGATAGACAGAGAATAGGCTCCGAAATCATAGATTCCTTTTAGTGTCTTATATGCCGGATAGCTCTTGTGATCAATATCACGGAGCATGGAGTCAAGCTGAGCAGATGTTTTCATAAGATAAAGATTCCTTTCTCGATGATAGATTCCTTTCCATTATAGCATGTCTTTGCCGGTAAAAAAGCGGTTTTGCAGGAATAAAAGAAAAAATACTTGCAATTGGAAATATGTCATGGTACAATGATAGGGCTGAAAAATTGTCACGTGGATGGATTCCGACGACGGTGCCGGGCGTGCCCGGTCTCAGAGGAAAAAAGAAGTTCACGGAAGTCTAAACCAAATGGAGGAAAGAAAATGAGCGTTATTTCAATGAAACAGCTGCTGGAAGCAGGCGTGCACTTTGGTCATCAGACAAGAAGATGGAACCCTAAAATGGCTCCCTACATTTACACGGAGAGAAATGGTATCTATATCATCGATCTGCAGAAATCCGTAGGAATGGTAGACGACGCTTACAAGGCAGTGGCCGATATCGCGGCCGACGGCGGCACGATTCTCTTTGTGGGAACCAAGAAGCAGGCACAGGACGCGATTCAGATCGAAGCAGAACGCTGCGGTATGTATTATGTAAATCAGAGATGGCTCGGCGGTATGCTGACAAACTTCAAGACCATCCAGAGCAGGATCCAGAGACTTCGCACCATTGAGAAAATGCAGGAAGACGGAACCTTTGAGGTTCTTCCGAAGAAGGAAGTCATCGCTCTTAAGAAGGAGCAGGAGAAGCTGGAGAGAAACCTGGGCGGCATCAAAGATATGAAGAAGCTTCCCGATGCCATTTTCATCGTAGATCCGAAAAAAGAAAGAATCTGTGTACAGGAAGCCCATGCACTGGGTATCACACTGATCGGTATCGCGGACACCAACTGTGATCCGGAAGAGCTGGATTATGTGATTCCCGGCAATGACGACGCTATCAGAGCGGTTAAGCTGATCGTATCTAAGATGGCAGATGCCGTTATTGAAGCGAAGCAGGGTGAAGAGGTGACGGAAGAGACAGCAGACGTACAGGTTGAGACGGAAGCTGCAGAGGCGTAACAGCCAGGACGTTATCCCGGAAAATTCTCTAGATTAAGAAAGGATTGAAATAATTATGGCAGCAGTTACGGCAGCAATGGTTAAAGAACTGAGAGAAATGACAGGCGCCGGCATGATGGACTGCAAGAAAGCGCTTGCGGCCACCGATGGCAATATGGACGAGGCAGTGGAATTCCTGAGAAAGAACGGACAGGCAAAGGCAGAGAAAAAAGCTGGAAGAATCGCGGCGGAAGGTCTTGTTAAAACCGTTATCGACGGACAGAAGGCTGCTATTGTGGAAGTGAACTCCGAAACGGATTTCGTTGCTAAGAATGCTGATTTCCAGGCATATGTAGCGGATGTGGCAGATCAGGCGGTCAAATCGGATGCGGCGGATATGGACGCTTTCATGGCAGAGGCATGGGCGGCTGACGCTTCCAAGACAGTGAAGGAAGCGCTGGTAGAGAAGGTCGCCGTCATCGGTGAGAACCTGAATATCAGACGTTTTGAAAAGGTGGAAGCAAAGGATGGCTGTGTAGTGGACTACATCCATGGCGGCGGAAGGATTGGCGTTTTGGTCGTAGCCAAGTCTTCGGTGGTAAACGATGCAGTGAAGGAAGCCCTCAAGAATATCGCGATGCAGATCGCAGCACTTCATCCCCTGTATGTATCCCGTGCTGAGGTCCCTCAGGATTTCATCGAGAAAGAGACGGCGATTCTCAAGGAGCAGGCGAGAAACGAGAATCCGGATAAACCGGAGAACATCCTGGACAAGATGATCGTCGGCCGTCTGAACAAGGAGCTGAAGGAGTTCTGCCTGCTTGATCAGGCATATGTAAAAGACGGTGATCTGACTGTTGGAAAATATCTCGCGGCTGTTTCCAAAGAAGTGGGAGCAGAGGTTTCCGTCGAGAAATTCGTCCGCTATGAGACAGGTGAAGGCCTGGAGAAGAAGAGCGAGAACTTCGCAGAAGAAGTTGCAAAGCAGATGGGCGGGAACTAGGCAGCGTCGCTTAGCGAACTGAGTCTGTAAGGCGGAAGTGAGGTTGGCAACAGTCGTATGGGACAGTAAGCTTCCCGGAAGAGAAACAAAAATAAAATTGTTAAACCCCTTGAATATACTGAATTTACAGTGTTTCAAGGGGTTTTTTGCGTCCAAGATCAAGTTGCTATTTTTTATCGTGATTATCCTGTTTTTTTGAAGCGATTGACTTCGTTGTATGAAATGGGCATAATTTGTATAGAATACTGCTATCGAAAATCATAAAGGAGGTATTGCTGTGAACATTCGCCCATCAGCAGCAATCCGGCAGAATTATAACGAGATTGCAGACTTGTGCAGGAAGACCGCCGAGCCTGTTTTTCTTACCAAGAACGGCGAGGGGGATTTGGTCGTTATGGACATTGAAACTTTTAACCGCAGAGAAAAAATGCTGAAATTAAGAGAGGAGCTTCTAGCTGTCGAAGAGGATAGAATTGCAGGAAGAATAGATTGCACGCTTGATGAGTTGGATGCCTACCTTGACAATGTTATGGCTGAGGTATAGTTTATGACAGAAAACGCGAAATACAAAGTCATCGTTTCTGACAGGGCAAAGAGAATGTTAGGAACGCATATGCGCTTTATGTCACAGGCCGACAAGGAAGCAGCAGCAGTGAAAAAGAAAGAAGTAATGGCAGCTTTGCGTTCTCTTTCTCAGATGCCGCAGCATTTTCCGTTTTTTGAGGAGTTATATATCACACCAAATAAATATCATAAAATGTTTATTGAAAAGTGGTATCTTGTCCTCTATCAGATTCAAGATAAGACCGTATATGTAGACTATATCCTTGATTGCCGCAAGGATTACAGCTGGCTTATTCGAGATTAATAAAGCAGTAAAATTAATTTTGGGGAAGGTCAGGGATAAGAATACACGAGATGAAAGAGGACAAGGCGCTTCAGACCGTGATCCTTGGCCATATGACAGCAGCGGCAGAATGGATGGAATGATATAAGAAAAGTATTGTTGATTTTTTATCAATTAAATCTTGACTAAAATAGTACAGTATAGTATAGTGGAGACAGTGAGGTGCTGCCATGTTAATTACCAGAGAATGTGATTATGCGGTCAGGATTTTGAGGGCTCTGTCCGGCGGAGAAACGGTCAGTGTACAGGACATTTGCCGGAGGGAAGACATCACCGTGTCCATAGCCTATAAGCTGGCCAGGAAACTGGAAAAGTCCGGATATATCCGGAGCCACAGAGGAAGCAGCGGAGGTTATTCCCTGAAAAAGGACTTGAGAGAAATCACACTGTATGACGTATGTCGGGCGGTGGACAAGGAACTGCTCTTGACTGAATGTACGGTTCGCGGCCACCGGTGCTCCCAGAATACGGGAGCGAGCCCCTGTATGGTGCATAAAGAGTTCTGCCGCCTGCAGGAGATTATTACCCGGGAACTGAAAAGCAGATCGCTTATGGAAATTCTGGAAGGATAGGGCTCACCTGAAAAAATGGATAAAACTATAGGAG
Organism: Lachnospiraceae bacterium; assembly: GCA_902363445.1. Lineage (GTDB taxonomy): Bacteria > Bacillota > Clostridia > Lachnospirales > Lachnospiraceae > Lientehia. Next base: position 360,250 of record CABJAB010000004.1, on the reverse strand, counting down.
GAATTCTTATGAATCAGTGTTTTGGATGTAATACATGTAAAAGCGCAGATAAACCGCTGGAGACGTTTATCAAGGGGCTTCCCATGGAAACCTCCCACCACCGTGTGGATACGCAGAAAACAAAGTGCGGGTTCGGACTTCAGGGTGTCTGCTGCCGGCTGTGTGCCAACGGCCCCTGCCGTATTACCCCTCAGTCTCCGAGAGGCATCTGCGGCGCCAATGCCGATACGATCGTGACCAGGAATTTTCTGCGCGCAGTGGCCGCCGGTTCCGGATGTTACATCCATATCGTAGAAAATACGGCACGGAATCTTTTGAATACGGCCAAGACGAAGGGAGAGCTGAAAGGGATCCATGCTCTGGACCGGCTCTGCAGGATGTTTGGGATTGAAGAAAAAGACGACTATGCCAGAGCAGAAATGGTGGCGGAAGCCGTACTGGCGGATCTCTATAAACCGGAATATGTAAAAATGGATCTGGTGGAAAAGGTAGCTTACGCTCCCCGCGTAAAAAGATGGAAAGAGCTGGGCATCATGCCGGGAGGCGCCAAGTCGGAGGTGTTCAAAGGGGTCGTGAAATGTTCGACCAACCTGAACTCGGACCCCGTGGATATGCTGATGGACTGCCTGCGTCTTGGAATCTCCACCGGTGTATACGGTCTGACTCTGACGAATCTGCTCAACGATGTGCTGCTGGGAGAGCCGGAGCTTCGTCTGGCGCCGGTAGGCCTGCGGGTGATCGACCCGGAGTACATAAATATCATGATCACAGGACATCAGCATACGATCTTTGTAGATCTGCAGGAACGTCTGACTAAGCCTGACGCGGCGGCAAAGGCCCGGGAGGCCGGGGCAAAGGGCTTTAAGCTGGTGGGATGTACCTGTGTGGGACAGGACCTTCAGCTCAGGGGAAGCCATTATGAGGAAGTGTTCGACGGACATGCGGGAAATAATTATACCAGCGAGGCCATACTTGCCACAGGAGCCATTGACGCGGTGCTTTCAGAATTTAACTGTACTCTGCCGGGTATCGAGCCCATTTGTGACGAGCTGAAGATCAAACAGATATGCCTGGACAGCGTGGCGAAAAAGGCGAACGCGGAGATGATGGAGTTTGACTTTTCCAAAAGAGAAGAACAGAGTGAAGTCATCATCGATAAGATCGTGGCGGCATACAAGGAACGCCGCGGCAGCGTAAAGCTTAATCTGCTTCCGGATCACGGCAATGATAATACGCTTACCGGCGTGAGTGAAGGGTCTCTGAAAAAATTCCTGGGTGACAGCTGGAAGCCCCTTATCGACTTGATCGTATCCGGCGATATCAAGGGAATCGCCGGAGTGGTGGGCTGTTCCAACCTGACGGCGGGAGGTCATGACGTCCTGACCGTAGAACTCACAAAGGAACTGATCGCAAAAGACATCATTGTTTTGACGGCAGGATGTTCTTCAGGCGGCATCGAGAACTGCGGATTGATGACGCCGGACGCGGCGAAGTATGCGGGACCTAAGCTCCGTGCGGTCTGCGAAAAGCTGGGGATTCCGCCGGTGCTGAATTTCGGCCCTTGTCTGGCAATCGGCCGACTGGAAATTGTGGCTACAGAAATAGCAGAAGAGCTGGGGGTGGATCTGCCGCAGCTTCCGCTGGTCCTTTCCGCCGCCCAGTGGCTGGAAGAGCAGGCTTTGGCTGACGGAGCTTTCGGATTGGCTCTGGGACTTCCTCTTCACCTGGGGCTTCCTCCCTTTGTGACCGGAAGTAAGGTAGCGGTCAAGGTTCTGACGGAAGACATGCAGGAATTGACAGGAGGCCGTGTCATTATCAATTCAGATGCCGCAGACAGTGCAGATATCTTGGAGAAGATTATTCTGGAAAAACGCGCTGCCCTGAATATATAGGAGGATTCTGCTATGAAAAGGATCATGATAGATCAGGCGAAATGTGACGGCTGTAAAAGCTGCAGCATAGCCTGTATGCAGGCCCACCGGACGGATGAGGGTACGGTTTATGATCTGGACCTGACGGACATCCATAATGAGTCCAGGAACCATATCATAGAAATGGAAGACGGAACTTACCGGCCGATCTTCTGCCGGCATTGCGACCAGCCGGAGTGCGTGATGTCCTGTATGAGCGGGGCTTTGACCAAGGACCCGGCGACGGGCCATGTCTTATATGACGGGACAAAATGCGGCTCCTGCTTCATGTGCGTGATGAACTGTCCTTACGGAGTGCTGAAAGCGGATACGGCTACCCGTACAAAGGTTGTCAAATGTGATTTTTGTATTGATGCCGGCGGAGAACCGAGCTGTGTAAAAGCGTGTCCTAAGAACGCTATTTTTGTAGAGGAGGTGGTCCTGTGAGGCATGTGATCATCGGAGCGGGCGCGGCAGGCATCACAGCCGCAAAGACCATACGGGCTTGTGAGCCCGAGGCAGAGATCGTGATGATCTCTGCCGATACCTGCGTACATTCCAGATGTATGCTCCACAAATATCTGAGTCACGAGAGAGATGAGCGCCGGCTGAGCTTTGTACCGGAAGATTTCTTTGAGGAACAGAAGATCACCTGGATAAGCGGAAAACGAGCGGCCCATGTCTGGACAAAAACGCATAATGTCCAGCTGGAGGATGATACGGTGATCTCTTACGACAGGCTGCTGATCGCTACCGGTGCGGACAGCTTTATTCCCCCGGTGGGAGATTTCCGAAAAGCGAGAAACGTCTTTGGCCTGCGGCATCTGGAGGATGCAAAGCAGATCGACGAGGTGGCAGAAACGGCAGAGCGGGTGCTGATCGTGGGATCGGGCCTGGTGGGGCTGGACGCGGCTTATGCCCTTTTGGAGCGGAGAAAGGATGTGACCGTCGTGGAAATGGCGGATAGAATCCTGCCGATCCAGCTGGACGAAACGGCGGGAAAGACCTATCAGAAACTGTTTGAAGAGGCAGGCTGTAAATTCCTTTTAGGCAGGAAGGCGTCGGAGACAGTAATGGATCAGACTGGAGCCATAAAGAAAGTGATCCTGGATGACGGAAGGGAGATTTCATGCGATCTGGTCATTGTGGCGGCGGGCGTCCGCTCCGCGATCTCCTGTGTGGAATCCGGAGAGGTAGCTGCCGACCGGTTCATACAGGTGGACGAATATATGCAGACCAGCTGTCCTGATGTCTACGCAGCAGGGGATGTGGCCGGGCTGTCAGGAATCTGGCCCAATGCCATGAAGCAGGGACAGACGGCGGCGTATAATATGTGCGGCAGGAAGGTTCAGTATCTGGACCGGTATGCCATGAAGAACACCATGAATTTCTATGGAGTGACCACACTGTCTTTGGGAAAAGGCGTGGCAGAAGAGGGAGACGAGGTCCTGATCAGCGAAGACAGCCGAAGTTACAAAAAGGCGGTCATAAGAGATGGAAAGCTGGACAGTATCCTGCTCCAGGGAGACATGGATTATTCCGGTGTTTACCAGTACCTGATCAAGAATCAAGTAGACATTTCCGAAAAGAAAGACAGGGTTTTTGCGTTATCCTTCGGAGATTTTTATGGAATCGCTCCGGACGGGCAGTATGATTATCAGGTATAGATACCCATTACTAAGAAAAAATTCATAATTTTTATATGGAAGTCTTTTACAGACCGTCGTATAATAACTCCGTATACAGGAGGTTCATACTATGTGGCGGAAACGTAAGGAAGAGTTGGAAATAGAAGAAGCAGTATATGACGAAGAGCGTGCCCCGTTCACCCGTTATGCGGCGGATTACCGTGTCGGGCTGAGCCGGGACCAGGTCATGGAGAGAATGGATCATGGACTGGACAACGTGGCTGTGGATTCTGCTTCCCAGACTACGAAAGAGATTATCCTAAGCAATCTGTTTACCTATTTTAACCTGATCTTTACCGTGCTGGCGGTGCTTCTCTGCGTGGTGGGCTCGTTCCGGAATCTCACGTTCCTGCCGGTGATCATCGTAAATACACTGATCGGGATCATTCAGGAGATCCGCGCCAAAAGGGTTCTGGAAAAGATGAACATGCTCAATTCTCCGAAGGCCACCGTGATCCGGGACGGAAAAGCATGGACTGTTGATTCGGAAGAGCTGGTTCTTGATGACATCGTAGTGTTTAAGGCGGGAAACCAGGTCTGTGCCGACGCAGTGGTGGCTGCGGGGGAGGTGCAGGTGAACGAATCGCTTCTGACCGGTGAGGCGGACGAGATAACGAAACGACGCGGGGACTCCCTGATATCAGGAAGCTTCATCGTATCCGGACAGTGTCATGCAAGGCTGGAAAAGGTCGGGGCCGATTCTTATATTTCCGGTCTGACGTTGGAGGCGAAAGCTATGCAGAAGGGAGAGCAGTCAGAGATGATGCGCTCCCTGAACAAGCTGGTGAAATTTGTCGGAATCGCATTGATTCCCATTGGCATCGTACTGTTCGTTCAGGGTTTTTATTTCAATCATGAGACTTTCCGAGGGAGCATTACCTCCATGGTGGCGGCAGTCATCGGCATGATTCCGGAAGGGCTGTACCTGCTCACCAGTGTGGCTTTGGCCGTAAGCTCCATGCGTCTGGCGAAGCGCAGAGTCCTTCTGCACGATATGAAGAGCATTGAGACATTGGCCCGGGTCAATGTTCTCTGTGTGGATAAGACCGGCACGATCACGGAAAATACCATGAGCGTGAAGAAGCTGATTCCGGCGGAAGGATACGATCCTGAAACGATGCCGGAGCTTTCGAGACTGATAGGAGACTTTGTCAGGGGCATGAGTGACGATAACATCACCATGGAGGCGATGAAAGCTCATTTTACAGAGGGGACAGACGCTGTTCCGGTCAGGGTCACTCCATTTTCTTCTTCTGTAAAATACAGCGGCGTTGCTTTTGAGGACGCGTCTTATGTTCTGGGCGCGCCTGAATTCATCCTGAGAGAGGATTATGAGAAGCATCGGGAAGACATTCAGAGTCATGCGTCCAAGGGATACCGGGTGCTGGTCTTCGCTTCTTATGAAGGAAAACCGGATGGAAAGCCGCTGACAGAAAAAGTGGAGCCTTTGGGTTATATCCTGCTTGCGAATCCCATCCGAAAAGAAGCCCCGGAGACTTTCGCCTATTTTGCGGAGCAGGGGGTGGAGGTCAAGGTGATATCCGGCGACAATCCGCTGACTGTGGCGGAAGCGGCAAAGGAAGCGGGTATTGTGAACGCGGACAGGTATGTGGATGCCGCCGCTCTTAAGACAGACGAAGATGTGGATAAGGCTATGAGAGAGTATACGGTATTCGGCCGTGTCACGCCGGATCAGAAGAGACAGTTCGTACAGGCTTTAAAGAGCCAGGGAAAGACCGTCGCTATGACAGGGGACGGCGTCAATGATGTGCTGGCATTAAAGGATGCGGACTGCAGTGTCGCCATGGCGTCGGGAAGCGACGCGGCCGTGCAGGCGTCTCAGGTGGTACTCCTGGATTCGGACTTCGCCTGTATGCCGGCCGTCGTGCTGGAGGGCCGGCGGGTGGTGAATAATATCCAGCGGTCGGCCAGCCTGTTCCTGGTAAAAAACATCTTTTCTTTCCTGCTGTCAATTTTTTCCGTTGCGTTTATGATCACATATCCGCTGGAGCCGGCTCAGATTTCTCTGATCAGCATGTTTACGATTGGAGTTCCGGCTTTTTTCCTGGCACTGCAGCCCAACAAGGATATGATAAAAGGACATTTCCTTTCCAACGTATTCCTGAAAGCGCTTCCGGCCGGTCTGACTGACGTGATAGCAGTGGGGGCTTTGGTGCTGTTCGGCCAGACCTTCGGCGTCCACCCCGATGATATCTCCACTGCCGCCACGATGCTGCTGGCCATCGTTGGATTTATGATCCTGTTCAAGATCTGCCGGCCCATGAACAAACTGCGGGCGGCCGTATGGTTTGGATCCATCGCCGGCCTGCTGGTCTGCAGCATTTTTCTTCCGGATCTGTTTGCGATCACCGGAATGTCCATGGAATGTATCATGCTCTTCGTGGTGTTCTCCATAGCCACGGAGCCGGTTCTCCGGTATCTGACCGCAGCTTTGGGAAAGCTTCAGGAATGGGCCGGAAAACTGAAGGTGAAATGGCAGAGTCGGAGATACTGACGGTTTAGGAAGGATCATTGCCGGCGGGTGCTTTGGTCCCCGGTCTGACGCAGATGCCGTTTACTTCCACATGCTCGTCCATGGGGATGACGAGGCACTGGCGTCCGTCAACGATGCGGGTTTCCACCAGATCGGCCCGATCCGGGCTGACCTGGATGATGACATCGGGCGTCCGGATCTCGAATTTCCTTGTATTGACGACATTTGCCGCCAGGATGGGGGCATGGGAGCCGGCCGCTTCTTCATAGCGGGAATCAAAGTCATGCAGGCGCTCCGGCGCCGCGCCGCTTTCGGACAGAAGAGCGCGTACCTCTGCCTTATCAAGGGTAAGAGGCTCCGGCTCTTCTTTTTTTTCTTCCACCATTTCGCTCAGCTTCTCATGGATGGCCTTAACGGATTCATAATCGCAGTCGTCCCCAAGAGTTTCCTCGATCAGGGAGTTGAAGGTTTCCTTCTGGCTGCTGGCGGGCAGGGGAAGAGTACAGCCCAGGACCTCTTCAACCAGCTGCGCCTGGAATTCATCCGCGTTTTTAGAATAGAAGAGAAGGCTGTGGATGTCGGTACTCCGTTCGTTGAATGCCGGAAATAAAAACCCGGTATCCGGAAGCTCCACCAGCCAGTCCCGCACCCGGTTCTGGATGGTTCCCTGTTCCGCGTTATAGCAGAGCCCGGGCTTTGAAAGTTTGACCGGACATATGCTGCAGATCAGGTATTCGTAGACTTCGTCGGAGGCGTCGAACATTTCCTGACCGTCGGCGGACTTTCCGGGAATGTCATAGGCGCTGTGGATCAGCAGGACCAAAAAGCTGCCAGCGTAATCATAGTTTTCAATAACCTTATCATAGAATAAGTCCAGAAGAGTGTCGTCGCCGAGACGGGACGCCCGCAGCTTCATCAGGAAGTCGTGAGTGCCGCCTTCTGATTCTGCTGATAGGGGGAATTCCATGTTGATGAGATTCTTACCCGGAGTGCCTGAGAGATTTTTTCGGAAAATTTCAAAATATTTGAACATTTCTTCCTCAGGAAGGGAGAGAAACGCCTCCCTCATCTCGGATTTCTTTTCCTTTTCTCCATCCACATAGCAGCCGCATATGCGGGTGATGGCACAGTTGCCGGGAGTGAATTGTTTTTTTATTTCAGAGATATCTTTTTTGTTCATATGTGATCACGTTCCTTTCTTGTGTTCTGGACTAGGCTACTTATTCATTTTAGTTACCAGGTGTGGTTCTGTCAATGGCACAAAGTGAGGAAAAAGGAGAAGACAATATGTCAATGGATTGGAAAAAATATCTGGTGCCTTTGAGAGAGGTTTCCAGCGATACAGAGAGAATCCGGAAGGAGTATTTCCGGAATAAAGCAGAAACAGCAGTCAAAAATTTAAAGAAAAATGAGTTTGACGCATATTATGCTGATAACAGGAGCGAGGCAGGGAAACTCCTCCTGAGCCTGGTCCCGGAAGGGGCAACGATTGGATGCGGTGATTCACACACCTTGTTTGCATTGGATATGGAGGAGGCCTTCCGGAAAAAGGGATGCACAGTAATCGCCCATGTCTGTGCGCGGAACCGTCACGCTTTTGAAAGTGAGACAGGGTTTCAGAACAAGGAGGAGGCCAGAGCGGCCATGCGGGAAATCCTTCAAAATTATTTGGTAAGCGACGTTTTCCTTCTGGGGGCCAACGCCATTACCATGGATGGGCAGATCGTGAATGTGGACGGGAGAGGGAACCGGATAGCGGGCAGCATCTATGGCCCCGACCGTATCATCGTGATCGCCGGGGTCAACAAGCTAGTGCCGGATGTGGAAGCCGGCAGACAGCGGGTGGGCTTTACGGCGGCGCCGATGAACCATTTGAAATATGGGCGGGACGGACTTCCCTGTCTGAAAGCCGGGGGCTGCGTGGACTGCCGTCATCCGGAGCGCGCCTGTCATATCACTTCTATCATTCACAGAAAACCGCAGGACTCGGATTTTCATGTGATACTGGTGGGGGAAGAACTGGGATTCTGACGGTAGTTGTGTATATGAAATAAAATTTTTTAAATGGTTTATTTTGGTATGACAACAAAGGATTTCCGACAGAATAAACGGAATATTTGTTGACAAAATTCGCTTAAAACGGTATAGTCGTAATAGTAAATAAAATATTTGCTTTTCCGGCGGGGGACAGACGACAGCCCGGAAAAAAGGCGTATCTGCCATTGATATGGGGAAGCATCAGGAGGAAAACATGATAAGTAAATTGAGAAGCAAAGCAAAGAGCAAAAAGGGCTTCACACTGGTGGAGCTGATCGTAGTAATTGTCATCATTCTCATTTTGGCGGCAGTTATGGTTCCCAGCATGTTGAAATACATCGACCGGGCGAACAAGGCAAACTGCAAGGCTGATGCGGCCACCATCCTCTCTCAGGTGCAGGCGGATTATGCGGCGAGCCAGGCATCGGAGCAGACGGAAGTCACCATCGACTGGACGACTACTGGAGAGACGATAGGCGGTGTTACTGTGAAGATTGGGGCTATAGCGAATGTAGCAACTAATAATGCTGTGTTTACGGTCGGTGATAAAGACGGCTACAGTGAGATTACTGCTTTTGCCTATAATAACGGCAAATATACGGCTACCTGGGACGGGACCGCATGGACGGTAACGAAGAATTCTTAATGGCCGGGATTGATTTAAAATAAACAGAATCAGTGAAGCATGAGAGGGGGTTATATCAGGATGTCAGATGATTATAACGCCCTCTCTTATCGCCATAAATTCCGGATCGCTTTTCGGACGGCTCTCATCCTGCTGGCTGTGGTGCTGGTGGCAGTACTGCCGGCGGTTTGGTGCTGGGAACAGTCCGTCCTGAAGCGGCAGACGCTTCGGGAGGCGAAGAACATACTAGAAAATATGGAACTTCTTTCCCTGGAATATTATGGATTTAGTGAGCCTATCGCCGATTCCGGCAGGACAAGCGGCCTGTCTGAGCAGGCGGAGGAGGAGATTCGGCGGTTTGCCGGCGCAGAAGGAGAAATCCATTTGACGGCATGGAACCAGAAAGAAGGCGCCGTGACTGCCATGACTTATCAGAAGGGGAAATATCTGGTACAGTTCCGCCGCGAAAAGGCGGGAGAAAACGGGACCTGGGAAGTTTACAGGAGCCTGCATCAATATGGGAAACAGAGTTAAAGAGGATTCGGCCCGGCAGGAATGCCGGGCGGAATCTTTATTCCCTTATGAAGGCAGATAAAGAGTCTTCAGAGGAAGATCATAGGGCCGCCGGGCCGGAAAGAGAAGATCGTGCTGCTTTTTTATGAGATTTTGCTGGGCCTCCTGATTTTTATTGCAGGAGCCTGTGTGTTTTCATTTTTGAATGTCATCATATACCGGGTTCCCCGGCATATGTCATTTATAAAAGGCTTTTCCATGTGTCCATCCTGCGGGCACAGGCTTAGGGCAAGAGATTTGGTCCCGGTCCTCAGCTACCTTTTGCTGAGAGGAAAATGCCGGTACTGCAAGAAGTCGATCGGTGTGAGGGATACTGTTATAGAGATTTTCGGCGGGGGCGCGGCGCTTTTGTGTGCAGCGCACTATAAAGAGTGGCCGGCTGCGCTCACGGTCTTTCTTTTTTTCTCTGTCCTGACTGTGACGGCCCTTATCGACGCGGATACCATGGAGATTCCGGATGGCTGCTGGATAGCGCTTGCAGCGCTGGCTGCAGTTTCGGTCTTCACGATGGACAGCGTGTCCATCCCTTCTAGGATGATCGGAATGGTCTGTGTCAGTGTGCCGATGCTTTTGGTGACCTTGATTATCAGAGAGGCGTTTGGCGGCGGGGATATCAAACTCACGGCGGCGGCAGGGCTGTTCCTGGGCTGGAAGCTCATGCTGGTGTCCGGGGCTATGGCGGTTTTCCTGGGAGGAGGCTACGGGATATTCCTGCTCGCTTCCGGAAAGAAGAAGAGAAAAGACCATTTTGCTTTCGGGCCTTTCCTGTGCGCCGGGATGGCGGCCGGAATTTTATACGGGCAGCCGCTTATTGACTGGTATCTTAGCTTTTTGTTATACTGAGGGTATTGGATCATCATAAAGGATACGGGAAGAGGGACTTTATGGCACAATATAAATATAAGGCACAGACATATGAAGGAAATAAAAAATCGGGCGTCATGAATGCGGCGGACGAGGCGGAGCTCCAGCAGCGTCTGCGCGAGGAAGGGGCCCTTTTGCTTTCTGCAAAGCTTTTGGACCAGAGAAAGGTGGAACGACAGATAAAGCCGAAAGTGCTGTCTGATTTTTCCAGGCAGCTGGGGACTCTGATCTCTGCCGGCGTGACTTTGGTACGGTCGCTGAATATCATCGCGTCCTCAGAGTCCATTAAGCCCAGGGAGAAGCGGATATATGAAGACATGCTCCGCCAGATCCGGCAGGGCGTTTCTTTGTCGGACGCCATGGAAGCACAGAACGGCGCGTTCCCTCCTCTGATGGTATATATGTTCCGTTCGGCTGAGAGCAGCGGAAATTTGGACCAGGTAGCCATGCAGATGGCGGATCATTACGAAAAGGATCACAGGCTGAATGCCAAGATTTCCGCCTCCATGGTGTATCCGAAGATTCTGGGAGTCATGATCATCGGCGTTATCCTTGTCCTTACAAAATTTGTCATGCCACAATTCCAGGAGCTGTTTGACCAGATGGAGACATTGCCTCTGCCGACCAGGATCCTGTATGCCGTAAGTGATTTCATGGCCGGATACTGGGTACTGGTGATCGTATTGATACTTGGAATATGGATCGGTATCCGGGCGCTTCTGAGGGTGCAGAGAGTACGGGTCTGGTGGCACAGGAAAAAGCTTCATATCCCATTGCTGGGAAAGCTGTGGAAGACAATCTGCACCTCGCGGTTTTCCCGTACCCTGAGCGCCCTTTACGCATCGGGCATTCCCATTGTCCCGGCGCTTCAGATCGCGAGAAAGACAATTGGGAATGATTATATTGACGCCCAGTTTGACGATGTGATTCCTTTTGTGAGGGCGGGAAATAATCTGAGCGACGGCCTTGACATGGTGGATGGTTTTGCGAGGAAGCTGTCTGATTCCATAAGGGTAGGAGAAGAGACAGGGAGCTTGGATACGATGCTCCTGTCCACGTCGAACGCTCTGGAATTTGACGCGGATGCCGCCGTCACCAAGATGGTCTCTTACGTGGAACCGGTCATGCTCATTATTATGGGCATCATAGTGGCCTTTGTGATGGTAGCGGTATTCAGCGCGCTTTATGGTTCTTATGATTCCATTGCGGGCATGGAATAAGGAGGAAGAGCTATGCTGATAGTATATTTGTCAAACCGATATATCCGGGTTGTGTCCGGTGAAGCTTCCGGCGGACATATCACGGTCCGCGGCCTTTACTATACGGTGGATCACAGAGGCTGCATCCTCAATGGGACCGTTACTGATGAGGAAGGGTTCCTGGAGATCATCCGGGAGCTGTGGGAGAGCAACGGCCTGCCGAAAAAAGACGTGAATCTGGTGATCGACAGCAGCCAGTTCACGGCCAGGGTGATCGACGTACCGGCCCAGAAGCCGGCGCAGACCATCCAGTATCTGAGCCGGGAATTTACGGACGTCGGGAGGATATCAAATCCTGTCTACGGCTGCTTTCCGATGCCGGATGAGAAAGAACATAAAGCGAAGATACAGACGGTTTATGCGTCCGTGGTGCAGAAGGAGTTCATAAGCGGGTATCTGGACCTTTTTGAACGCTTGGGGATTGCCATAGACAGCGTGGAATGCGCGTCCGGGGCCATGGTGCGGCTTCTGGCATGTCTGCCCCAGCTGAAAGGGACGACCGGAATCGTGCAGTTTGTGGACGATATGATATTGGTGAATGTGCTGCTTGTGGAGGGGAAGTACGAGTATTCCAGCAGGAACCGCTTGTTTTCCGATGCGGGGACCAGGGAGTTTGCGGCGGAGGCGGCCAGGGCGGTGAACGGGATCTTACAGTTCGCAAAGGCACAGAACATACCGCAGAAGATTTCCGTGGTCTACATTGCCGGCTTTTCAAGGGAAGATGTTTCTTTCTATCATGACAGCATCCGCCAGATAAACGACGGACTCAGAGTTGAGGAACTGGACGGAGGCCATATCGTACCAGACGGGCGCAGCAGCCAGCCGTACCAGTGCTTTTCCAATTTCGCGGTAGCTATCGGCGGACTTATTAAGACCGGGGCAAAGACTAATATCATGAGTCAAATGCGGCGGAACCAGGAAAGTCAGGAGCTCAAGAAAAGGCGAAGAAGAGTATGGGTTCCTCTGTCGGTGCTGGGGCTGGTCATGGCGGCGGCAGTGACGGCGGCCGGTGTCTACTCTCTTTATCTTTCCTCCGCGCTGAGAGAGGTTCAGGATTACAACAACCGTGCCGATGTACTGGCGGACTGTGAGGAATACGATAACCTGAAGCAGGAAATTCAGACTGCGGGCAGCCTGAATAAAAATCTGACGGGTCTTCGGACCAGTATACTGGAATATCCCATGGTGGACAGCACCGTAGAACAGGTGCTCTCTTACTGTGCGGCAGGGCTGGTATCGGCGGAAATTAGCAGCTATGATTCTGCGACGGGAGTCGTCAGCTTCCATACCAGCGCGGGAAATGTGGATCAGATCCACCAGTTTGCCACGCTGCTCAGTCAGCAGGATATCTTCGCATCCGTGGATTACAGCGGATATACCCAGTCATCCGACGGGAGCTGGAGCGTGAAGGTGAACTGTGTAATGGCAGGCAGACAGGGGGAATAGAGATATGACGTTAAAATTGACAGAACGGGATAAAAAATTGCTGGTCTTCCTGGCGGCGTTTGTCATTGTTGTCGGTTTGGGATTCGGGGTGTTTTATCCGCTGCTGGAGAAAAATCAGGAGAAAGCGGAAGCGCTGGCGGAAGCCAAGCTTGAAAGGCTGGAAAAAGAGCGGAAGAGCTCGATGCTGGGAGACATGAGGACGAAAGTGGATTCCATGAAGGAGGAGCTCTCTGACACGCAGAAGAGCTTTTACGAGATCACTCCCAGTATGGGAATCGATAAAATGCTTACGGGAATGGCCCTTTCTTATGGTCTTGAGGTCAGGGATCTGGATATCGTGATGCCGGAGACAGGCGATTATACGTCCCTTACCGGCTATGCGGAGATCCTTCTTAAGCTTGTTTCTCAAAATGGGGGAGGGGACGGCGCTTCTGTATATTCTGGAGCGTATACGGCTGATATCACCATGATCATGAAGGGCGGACGTGAGGGGCTTCAGTCCATGCTGGACGCCTGTGCCGCCCAGGAGCCGAAGCTCCGGATATCGGAGTTTTACTGGCAGGCGGAGAAGGAAAAGGAAGGACAGTTCACCCTGTCTGTCTCGATGGAGTTATATATGTATGAGGATATAGATCAGTATGCGGCGCTTCAAAAGATATTAGCTGCCGAGGAGACCCAGGCGCCCGCAGACGGCGCTCAGGATGGGACGGAGGCCGGAGAGCTTCCGGAAGAATGATAAGAGGGGCGTATGGATAAGAATATCAGGAATCTGAGAATAGGCGATGTATTAAAAGAATATGGGTATATTTCGGATGCACAGATAGAGGCGGCCCTGGCATATCAGGAGGAGCACCGGAATACGCGTATGGGGAGCGCCCTGGTGGAACTCGGCTATATCACGGAGCAGCAGGTGCTGGAGGCGCTGTCGGAGTGTCTGAGCCTCCGTCTCGTGGAAGTTTCCAATGTGGATGTGGACGTAGAGGCGGTGGAGAGCATCCCGCGCCCTCTGGCGGAGAAATATGAGATGCTGGCGGTCCGGCAAGCGGAAGGCGTGCTGACGGTCCTGCTCAACGATCCGATGAATTTTTATGGGATTGAGGATATCCGCCAGCTGACCGGAATGCAGCTGGAAATCTGCCTGTGCGAGTTGTCTGCCCTGAAAAAGGCCATTAAGTATTACTACGCGGAAGTGGAGGCCAGAGACGCGGCGAAGATCGCCAATCAGAGCTTTGAAAATCAGCAGATGGAGGAGTTCGATGTCGAGGAGGAAGGGGACGATGACACACCTGTCATCAATCTTCTGAACCGGCTGATCAGGCGGGCATACAGCACCAACGCGTCGGATATCCATATAGAGCCTTTTGAGGAAAAGACCATTGTCCGCATGAGGATCGACGGCGTGATCGTCGAATATGTGACGCTGCAGAAAAGCCTCCATGGCTCTCTGATCGCACGTATTAAGATTCTCGGAAATATGGATATCGCGGAGAGGAGGATTCCTCAGGACGGCCATTTCCGGCAGAAGGTGGAGGGAGAGTACGTCAACATCCGCGTTTCGGTCATTCCGACCGTATTCGGGGAAAAGGCGGTGCTCCGGCTTTTGACGGGGAATGCCAGAGTGGACTATCCGGCCACCTACGGGATGGGGGAAGAGGATTTCCTGAAGATGCAGAGGATGCTCCAGTCCCCCAACGGAATCATCTATTTTACAGGGCCTACCGGTTCCGGAAAGACCACGACTCTTTATATGATCCTGGAGGAATTGTCCAAACGGTCTGTCAACATCTCTACCATAGAAGATCCGGTGGAAAAGAATCTGCAGAAGGTCAATCAGATGCAGGTGAACAACCAGGCGGGGCTTACCTTTGAGACTGGCCTGCGCGCTCTGCTGCGCCAGGATCCGGATATTATCATGGTGGGGGAAACGAGGGATGTGGAGACTGCGGCCATATCAGTGCGGGCGGCTATCACCGGTCATCTGGTGTTTTCCACGCTTCATACCAACGATGCCGCTTCCTCCATCGTCCGTCTGGAAGATATGGGGCTTCAGCCATATATGGTTTCCAGTTCCCTAGTGGGGATCATCGCCCAGCGTCTGATGCGTAAAGTATGTCCCGACTGCGGAGAGCATGTCATTCCCACTGAGGAAGAGAGACAGATTCTGGGAGAGGACGTGAAGACCATCAGGCAGGCAAAAGGGTGCCCGCTCTGCAATTATACTGGTTACAGGGGGCGGACCGCGATCCATGAGATCATTCAGATTGACAGGCCCATAAGGAAAATGATACAGGAAGGGGCTTCCGTGGAAGAGATTCAGGATTATGCCGTTATGAAACAGGGGATGCGCCCTCTGAGAGACTGCGGCATAAACCTGGTAAAAGAGGGGATCACCACGATTGAGGAGCTTAAAAAGGTTGCATATTATTCGTAGACAGGAGTCGGAGAGCTTATGTATGATATAAACAGGATCATTTATATGGGAAGAGAGCTGGAGGCTTCGGATATCCATATTTCAGCCGGGCAGCCGCTTCTCATACGCAGACACGGAAAGCTGGAAGAGGCGCCGCTGCAGCCCACGGAGGCGGAGACAGAGGAGATGCTCTACGGCCTTTTGGACGGGCGGCAGAACGAATGTCTGAAGGAGGGGAAGGACATTGACTTCGCGGTCCAGACTCAGGACGGAAATCGTCAGAGGATCAATGTCTTCCGCCAGCAGAACCGGATCGCCGCGGCCATCCGTCTGCTGAGCAGCCATATACCGAGTCTTAAAGAGCTGCACCTTCCGGAGAAGCTATATGAGCTGGCGGCGGAACCGAGAGGGCTGGTGCTGGTGACAGGTCCTACCGGAAGCGGAAAGTCCACGACTCTGGCGTCCATGATCGAATATATCAATCAGAATCAGGCGGTCCATATCATAACCATTGAGGATCCCATTGAATATACTTATGAGGGGAAAAAGGCTCTGATCCATCAAAGAGAGACGGGAAGGGATACCGCCAGCTTTGCGTCTGCCCTCCGCAGCGCCCTGCGTGAGGACCCGGACATCATCCTCGTGGGGGAGATGCGGGATTTTGAGACTATCCAGGCGGCCCTGACGGCGGCGGAGACGGGACATCTGGTCCTGTCCACGCTCCACACGACAGGGGCGGCGCAGACCATAGACCGTATCATCGACGCTTGTCCGGCCGGCTCACAGAACCAGGTGCGTACACAGCTGGCCGGTGTGCTGAAGGGCGTGATCACCCAGTGCCTGATGCCCATGGCGGGAGGCAGAGGAAGGATAGCGGGGACAGAGGTCCTTTTAGGCACCGATGCGGTGTCCAACCTGATCCGGGAAAATAAGAGCCATCAGATGGGAAATGTGATGCAGTCCGGGGGAGCACTTGGGATGCATACGCTTAACATGGATTTAAGGCGTCTGACGGCACAGAATTATATAACAAGAGAGACTGCGTTCCAATATACCAACGACCGGAAGGATCTGGAACAATATTTTTAGAAAAGCGGGAGAATCATGGAATCATTGAAGAGCAGAAGGAAAAACAGAAAAGCGGGAAGAAACAGCCAGGGTGGATACACGCTGGTTGAGTTGATTGTCGTGATCGTGATCCTTTTGATTCTTGCGGGAGCCACAGTTTTTGGGATCACGAGGTGGCTGAGTTTTACAGATTTCAAGAGACAGAACGAGTATGCTCAGACCATTTTCGTGGCGGCTCAGAACCAGCTGACGGAATACAGTGAAAACGGCCGGCTGGGTGAGCTTCAGGCGGCTGTTGCAGACGAGACAGGGGAATATGGGCATGTGCTGGATGTCACAAAGCTTAAGGGAGCGGATGGAGAACCGTATAAGTTATCCGAGGTCTGGCCCGAAAGCGACAAGGATACCACCAGGCCCAACGCATCCCGTTATCAAGGAGAAATCTGTTCTCTGATCGGAACAAAGGAGGACTATCAAAACTATCTGGCGGGAAATGCCGAAAAAGAAGTGACGGCCCTCTATGATATGCTGTCGGCATATCTTTATGATACTTCTATTCTGAACGCCACCGTCTGTGTGGAGTTCACGCCGGAGGACGGCCAGGTGTTTGCGGTCCTTTACAGTGACAAAAGCACAGGATTTGAATATAATCCGGACAACACGGCCAAACGGAAGACCGTGGATATTTCCAACAGAAAGAGCGACTACCGGAAAGCGCGGATGGTAGGCTATTATGGAGTGGATACTTTATCCAGAGCTACCAGCACCAAGACGGAGAAGCCTTCCATAGGCGAGGTCAAACTGAATAATGGAGATACCTTAAATCTCTCTTTCCGGCTGACTAAGGTGAGGACGGCGACTCAGGAACTTGTTTATGAGATCACGGTCTGTGCTAAAGAGACTAAGAACCCCCTCTTGGTGTTCACCCTGGACGGAAGCCGGCTGAAAAATGAACTGTTCAAGTCGGAGGTCACATGCAGCGTGACCAGATATAGCTATGATGCAAACGGTAAAAATCCGACGGCGCAGAAGCTGGGAGATTATGAGATCCCCGCCTGGGTGGAAAGCGACGGGACGGTGCGCGTGGTACTGGACGCGGCGGACCTGGGAGCCACCAGTTCTCTTTATTATGATGCATATGAGGCGCTTACGGGAGAGACGGGCGCCTTGTCGCCTGATCTCAGCAGATTCAAGTCCACTTACAGCTTCCGCCGCTTCGGCATAAAGGCGGAGGATGTTTACGGTACCGTTCAGGGCTCCGGCGTTTATTATAAGACGACTGCGAAAAAGCAGAGCAATGTTGAGAATGCCTATTTTGGAAGTATGCGTTCTGTGTCGGCACAGGATTTTACCGTGGCTTCCTACTCTATCGAAAACGGAAGGCATCTGTACAATATCCGTTATATGGAGGATTATTCAAAGGAACAGAGGGAAGAGGAGGGCTATGAAGACCTCAAGACCGCCGACAGAGTGATCTATCAGCTGGCCTCCGATGTGGACTGGGAGACTTTTGCTGAGAGCGGCAGCCTGTTCGAGACGAATGAATACGGTGAGACAGCGTCCGTATCCGGTGCCGCTTTTCCTTCCTTTAAGCAGCTGAGGGAATGTGCCGTTTTTGAGGGGAACGGCGGAAAAGGCCATACCATCAGCGGGATTGAAATTTCCGTGAGCCGGAATCAGGAGTCGGGGCTCTATGGCGAAGGGCAGGAAGCCAGGCCCGCAGGGCTGTTCTTGAAAAATGCAGGTGTGATGAGATACGTTTCCCTGGACCGGGTCACTGTGTCGGGGGAGAAGCAGACAGGGGCGTTCTGTGGTGTGAACAGCGGGACGCTGGAGAATCTGACGGTCCTGAATTCGGAACCTGCGGCACATCCGAGTACGGTGACGGGAACAGAGGATGTGGGCGGAATCGCAGGGGCGCAGGAAAGCGCTGCAAACGGGGCGGTCATTTATGACGGCCTGGTAAACCGCGCCCGCGTGCTGGGAAAAACCTATGTGGGAGGCATTGTAGGAAGGCTGAAAGCGGAGAAGGATGGAGAGATCCTCGTGGAGGGCTGCCAGAATTACGGACCGGTGGAAGCGTCTGGCGAGGATCCCTTGGAGGCCAGATATATCGGGGGGATCACTGGATACAGTGAAAATATTACCGGAGATCAGGACGGCCTGATCATAAGGGACTGCATCAGCTCTCCCCAGTATACGGATACGTATCTGGAAGAAATCTTAGGAGACCGCGCCAGTTTGGAAAAGAAACTTCTTGGAGTCTATGTGGGCGGTATTGTGGGATATAACAAGTCTGCTTCCATTGAATCCTGCAGTACGGAGGAGGAGACAGGGAAGGAAGGCTATATTTTCGGCTGCCGTTATGTGGGCGGCATAGCCGGCTTCAGTGAAGGCTCCGAGACTGGGATAGACGGCAGTACCGGACGGGGAAAGAGCGGCGTGAATGAGGCTAACGTCATCGGAGACTCTTATGTGGGCGGCATAGTAGGCTGCAGCGCCGGCGTCTGGAAGCAGGATGACAACGGCATCCTCATTCCGAAGGAAGACAGAGAACTGTCCTTACAGATTAAAAACTGGACGAATAAAGGCGTCGTTGTAGCAGCAGGCGGTTACGCGGGAGGAATCACCGGTTATAATACGGGGCTCATTTTCGCCTGCGGCAGCGAGGTGGACGGAGGCTCTGTGTCCGAAAAGCTTTCGGCGGCGGCTTCTCTGAGCGGCGATTATGCGGGAGGAATTGCCGGCTATAACAATGGAATATTGGGAAATACGGCCCGCGATCTTTCCGGCGCCGTCATTTCCGGCCGGGGAAAAGCTCTGTCGGTGGTGTGTTATGTGGCCGGCCAGAATTTTGTGGGCGGGATTGCCGGATATAATGACGTGGATGCTGTGATTGAGGATTATGAAGTAGCGGGCGGTTATATAAAGGGAAGCGGCTGCTATGCGGGCGGTTATGCCGGTTTCAATGCTTCACTGGCCCTGCTTGCCGATGAGAACGGACAGGGACGTTCCATAAGCGCTGACCCCAATGAAGTGACCGGCACCTACTGCGTGGGCGGAACCGTGGGAGGCAATGTCCTCGCGGCGGCGGAGCAGGAGATCAGCGCGGCTTTCCAGACTGATAATTTCCTCGGCAAGCTGACGGCAGATGCTTTTGCGGGCGGTTTTATTGGTTATAACCGCCTTGTGGCCGGCGATACCTCCAGGGAGGAAATCCGGGCCATGGCGGAAACCAGCGCCGTAGAGCTTAAAAATGCCGGTCTGGAGGAGTCTGTCCGGATTCTGGACGGCAGCGGACTGAAGACAGGGGGCGCAAGGCTTGTCATCCGCGGAAATGAAGAGGGTTCGGGGACACAGAGTAAATTCGGGGGAATCACTGCACAGATTTACGCCGGCGGAGTAGTCGGCTACAGCGATAAGGATACGTCTCTTTTGATTCAGGGCGTGGTGAACCTGACTCCGGTCACAGCGACAGGATCCATAGAAAACGGGGCGGAGCAGCCGGGCCGGCGGACCTATGACGGAAAAATGTTCTCATATTCCTATGCGGGCGGCATCATCGGAAAAGTGGAAAAGAATGTGGTGCTCGACGCTTGCCGGAACCAGGACGTGGGAGATGTGGTGTCTTCCGGCACTTATGTGGGAGGCCTCTGCGAGGTAAATGAAGGCGTCATCCGCAACTGCAGCGTTTCCAGTATCGGAAGCGGCGGCGCGGATTATGTAGGCGGCCTCACAGGCGTCAACAAAGCCGGCGGAGTCATCGAGAATGGAAGCTTTGAAAAGAAGACTGTCACCGGGCGGAACTTCGTGGGAGGAATCGCCGCGGAGAATTTCGGGACCATTGAGGGCACGTCTGTGGAAAAAGCCTCTGTGACGGCTTACGGTGAAATAGGAAATGTAGGAGGGATCACCGGATATCATTACGGAGAAGCACTCCTCACTTTGAACCGGGATATTTCTGTGACGGTCACTTCCTCAGGCAGCAATGTGGGAGGGGTCGCCGGGACCACAGAGGGGAATCTTGGGCCGGCGCAGGGAGTGGGGGCCGTCCGTTTGGCGGGCTCTGTTTCCGGAACCGGAAATGTGGGAGGAATCGCGGGGAACAGCGGAGCAGATCTGATAGAGGGATTTGAGAATGAGGCATCCGTGAGCGCGGAAGACGGCGCTGCCGGCGGGATCATCGGAAAAGACAGCGGTACAGGCGGAGAAATCCGAAGCTGTGTCAACCGGGGAAGTATTTCTTCGGCGAAGAGCGGAGACGCGGGAGGCGTCGTCGGGCAGAATCAGGGGACCATACAGGACTGTAAAGGGTATGGGGCCGTGTCGGCGTCCAACGGTATCGGAGGCGGCATAGCTGGAGTGAACAACGGTAATATTCAGAATTGTTTGGTGAGGAAAGAAACCGGAAGCGGGACGCTTTCCTTTATGGGAAGGAATTATGCCGGTGGAATCAGTGGTTTGAATAATGGGACCATAGCGGACAGCCGCGTTTCAGCGGTGAAGATCACCAACCCCGCCGGAGGCAAGGGAGGCGCTCTCGGCGGAATCAGCGGACGGAATACGGGAACGGTTTCCGGCTGCAGTGTGGGGGAGGACGGAAAAGCGGCGGAGCTTGTTTCCAACGTACCGGATGTTTCCATGGGAGGCGTTTCCGGTGAGAACACCGGAGCCATTGAAGGGACCGATCAGGAATACAGCCGTGTCTACGCACAGCTCTCTTTCATCCAGACGAACATGTCCTATTACGGGAACTTAGGAGGGATTGCCGGAAGCAACACCGGCTCCATCCGCCGATATGAGTTCAACGGAACTGTGGAGGGCACGGCGAATGATCCTCAGAACACGCCGGAATATAATCCCAATACAGATTTTGAAACAAATGGAGCAAAAATATATGGGTATGGCGGCATAGCCGGGATAAACGGGGTCTCCGACGCTGGCAGTGACGGAAGTATTTCTGACTGCCGGGTGAATGCCGCGGAGATCACCGGGACAGGAGATCCCAACAATGTGTCCAACATCGGCGGCGTGGCCGGTGTAAACGGGCAGGGGTCATCCGTGAGCCGGATTGTTTTCGGCACATCTGCCGGAAAATATCGGGTCAGCATGAAAGGAAACAGCAAGCTTGATGAAGTGAAAAATGCCGTCGGGTGTGTTTATGTGGGGACTGGATCGAATACCTCCGCCTACGCCCATACGGGCGGCGTAGCCGGACTGAATAACGGGACCATCACGGATATCGGCTTTGCAGACGGGAACGATTCGGACAGCTGGGACGATACCAGCGTGATCATAGAAAGCTACCGGGGCCATGTGGGAGGAATCGCCGGCTATAACCGGAAGAACGGCGAGGTCACATATGCCGCCACAGGAAAAAAATGGGTGGTTTTTGCGCCTCAGAATGCCCAGGACAATGGCATCGGAGGCATTATCGGCTACAGCGCGTCGGCAAAGGATACCGTATACTGTATAAACCGTGCAGTGGTGGAAAAGACTGTGTCGGCTTCCAACGGTACCGGAGGAATCATCGGACGTCTGGAATGTGCGACCGGCAGCACCTGGTCCATCCGCCATTGTGAAAATTACGGCAAAGTCAGAGGAGCCAACCGCGTCGGCGGTATGGTCGGGATCTGGAAATATTATGGAGGGACTATTTCAGACTGCATCAATTATGGAGAGGTACAATCAGACGGCGGCGAGGGCAGCGGCGGTATCGTTGGAATGCTTTACGATATCCGGTCTACAGCGGCGAGGGCGGTGCGGTGTGAGAACCACGGCACGGTCCGCGGCAGCCGCTCCGGAGGAATCGTCGGCGCGTCTTACGGAGGAAGCTCCGTTTATATGCAGCTTCAGAGCTGCGTGAATACCGGGCTTATCCAGTCGGGGGACAACTGCGGCGGTATCACAGGTTCCATGACAAATTTTGTGAAAGGCTCGTATATTACGGCCTGCAACAATTACGGTTATGGGATCGGAGGAGGAAATATCGGCGGTATCGCGGCGAAAAATACCAGCGGTATCACGGTATCCAAATGTTTTGGGATTGCGGATACTGTATATCCGGTTTCGGCCAATGTGGGGGATGCGAACAATTACTTTTTGTCCGACGCTCAGGCGGGGACAGAACTCATCTATTATGACGGGGCCGGAAATGAGACCAGTCAGGCGACGGATACTTTTTATGTGAAAAAGGCCGAGGCGCCGGGCATCTTGAAGCCGGAATTCATGAGAAAGCTGGTGCTGGATACATCGGGTCTTTCCGACGGGGACCGTTCTTATTTTTCCAATACGCAGTCGGGAACGATTTCTCTGTCCTATACTTTTACATTCAGTACGGCCATAGAGCTGAGCAGTATGGATCTCTACTGGAACAGGAATGGAAATGACGGGCGTGTGACGGATTATACCGTGTATTACAGCCCTTATACAGAGGGAGGGACCTGGAAAGAGCTGGCATCCATGGATAACGCTTCTTCCGGGAACTTCACGGCGGATTCCAAAGAGACGGTGGATGCCGGAAGCCCTGTGGAAGCGCGCAGAGTGCAGATCGTGATCACGAGGTCCATTAAAAAGGGAGGCGCAGGAACCAACGCCTGCCTGATCCGGGCGCATTTTAAAGGGAAGGTTTCCGGACAGGACTACGACGGCGGCCAAGGCTACGCTGTCTTTGGAGGAGGCGGTCTTGCCTATACGAAGTACGATGGAGCAGGCAGCGGCCTGTCTTACAGACAGAGCGGCACGGCGTGTACCTACAGCGGGGCAGGATATGAAGCTTTCCGTTATACAGAAGCGTCCGGAAGCGGCGGCAAAGGAAAAGGGACCGGCGCCGGTGTGATACAAATGGGCGCGGGCAGCGCCTACCGGCTCGCCGTGGGTATAAGCGGAGAGCAGGTGACGCTGGGCCTTCCGGGCTTTACTATGAATCCAAGAAAGGAATTCCTCGCCGGCAATGTGTCCTCAGATACCTCCTTAAGATCCATGGGAGACGCGGAGGACAATGTCCGTTACCGGGTATTCCTTGCAGATGATTCTTATTTTGACGTAGACGCTTCCGAGACCATATCCAGTCTGGATATCCCGAACGGGATTAAAATGGCCGATGTGGGAAATGCCGTATATCAGGCGGAATGGAATCGTATGCAGGAGGCGGCGTTCTATGAATACGAAGCGGTCTATTACGGAGCGGACGGCAGAGAGCTGGCGGTGAAGCAGGATACAGTCTATGATACATCGGTACAGCTTCCGGTATCTTCCATAGACGGCGACGCGGTCCGGAAGATCGTATTCCGTGTGCGTTCAGGAGCCAACACCATTGATGAAAACGGCAGGGTGTCGGAGGTCTGGTCTGTATATTCTGATTTGGCTGAGCAGATGGTCGCGGATGTGCTGCCGGCTCCCCAGTACCATCTGGAGCTGGTCAGGGACGGCGCTGCTTTGAAATACCAGGCGTTCCTGGACAATCAGGAGGAATACCGGACATTTCTGCGGGAACGGGGAAGCACCGATGTGGAAGCGGATATGGCTAAGATCCAGATCATTGCGGACGCCGGCGGGACGGATCTGTCCTTTACGGCACAGGCCGGAAAATCTGCGGGATACTTTGGCGGAAGTGAGGGCAACTGTCTGTTTTCTGCCTATGCGGTTCATGATGATAAGACATATACCAGCTCTGTGCAGCAGCTGAGGGAATCCATGGCTCCGGTCTCCGACAGCTATAAGAGCGCCGACACGAATTTCGCTCAGGTCAGCCTGAAACCGGATGCAGGAAACGGAATCGGCTTCATGGGGATCACTTCAGATACCCTCAGCTATCAGCTGAAGATCAGGCATAATAAATATATCCTGTATATGCGTTCAGAGCTGACGGCTCTGGACAAAGAACTGGGAGTGCCGGTAGTGCTTTCCAGCTCTCAGCTGCGTACCTCGGACACTACCTCTTCGGCGGTGCCCACCTCCTTGAGCTCTCTTCCGGAGGAGCTTTTGGATGAGTCCGTATACGGGGAGCTGATGGTGAGGAGCTATCCGTCCATGATGTCCAATAATATTGTATATACCGGCCATTCCGTGGATATCTCTGCGTTTAAGACAGAGACAGGAGCTGTCGGGCTTTCAAGGGATGAACTGAAGGGGCTTTATGTGACCGGAAACGGACAGGTGACGGCCGAAGCGACCGGAACTCATTTGATCGAATCCGGGAAACTGGCCGGTGGATTTGTGATCGAGCTGGCTTCCGACGGAACTTATACCTTATATTACAATTCCCTTCTGGAGTATAACAGCTACCAAAGCTTCGATTATCCGGATTCTGGGCAGGGGAAACAGACGCAGGTGTTTTATTACCGCCTGAATGAGGAAAAGAAAAAAGCGTCTGTTCCTGTCATCCGCATCAATGATCATGGACAGAATGGGACGGACGGAGATCCCAATGAGGATTCCCTTGTCATTACCTGGGATCTGAATAAGGACGGATATGAAAATACGTCCGGAGGCCGGAATTATGAGAACGGAGCCGTTTATGACTACGTGATCGTGGGATATACTGCCGACGGCACGGCTGTACAGCTGGATAAAGGAGTCTATGTCACAGGGACGGACGGAGAAAACAGCATGTCTTATGACATCTCTTCCTGGAATTATAAAAAGGCAGAGATATCCATCAGCAGGAGAGGAAAAGAGAGCCAAAGCGGTATGACGGAAATCTTTCCGGCAGGAGCAGTGAAAAACTGTGAATTCAAACTGAGATTTTCGCAGATTGCCAAGCCGGTTGTCTCTCTGCACAGAAATGAAAGTGGAATCGTGGAGAAGAATTCCCTTCTTTATGACGTGACATGGAACGGCATACCGGCGGCGGAGCGGAGTGAGCTGGCGGCTTATCAGGTGACGGCAGAGCGCTCGGAGGAGGATTCGGGGGCAGTAAGTACGTATACAGATGAGAATGAATTTGAGGCGGCAAGGCAGGCGTTTATGACGCTGTACGGCGGAAAATCCGGAGTCCAGGTGACAGAGAAGGAAGGAAAAGCCATTTATTCCTGGAATGAGGACGCGGTCGGCGCTTCCATAAGAAAGACCATGGTCATCCAATGGGAGAAGAGCGAAAACGATTCTGTCTGGACAATGGAACGGAGCCTGGAGACTGTGTGGATTTTTGAGATACCGGAGGATAGCCAGGATGCTGGCGGAGACGTTCTGACCCGAATGATTGATCTGAACGACTATGAACGCGGAGAGACGCTGGATATTTCTGTGAAAGCCCTGGCCGCAGCGGGTGCCGGGATCTACCGGGACGGTCCAAAGGGAGTGATACGCAGTATGACGCTTCCCAGCCGTCTGGATGTGCCGGATGTGGAAGAGATGACCGGAAGCCCGGCGTATCGAGTACACGGGGACCAGGGAGCGGATGGGACTGAAAAGCCTTTCATGACCCAGGAAGAACTGGCGGCAGACGGTATAGAACTGGTATTTGAACCGACGACAGAGAGCGGGATCCTGCAGGGAAAATATGAAATAGCGGCGGCCGTCTATGACAGCAAAGAAGACGCTGATTCTGAAAAGGTCCTGTACACGGGAGACGGCGACGGCAGTCAGGCGGGATACTGGAACTATGGAGCGCTTGAGACAGTGATCACAAAAGCTTCCGCAGTCTCAATGGGAGGAAACTTCCTCCGGTCTGAATATACGATGGAAAGTCTGTCGGCGGACTATGCAGGAAAATGGCTTAAGATCGCCATGAGGAGCGTATCCGACAGCAATGTCAGCTCCATGTGGTCCGATGAGGATGAGGCGGCGGACGGAACCGTAAATTATAAGTGGATCCGTATCCCGCGGATACAGATGAGCGCTCCGGAGATGGAAGAGGGCGCCAGGACATTATACTACATGGACGGACAATGGAAGGGTGATTTCTCCCAGACCGAAGCGGGCACGGACGATCTGGCCGTTTCACAGACGGCTCTTTCCTTCAAGGAACAGAGCTATGGGGACGGATACCAGGTGCAGCTTGTAAGAGCTGCGGAGGATGCGGAGATAACCGGCACGGCTGAGGATCATACGGTCTATTATGCGGACTGGATTTATCTGGAGAATAATGGAGCAGGGGGATACCATGTGTTTTATTCTTCCTCCGCACCCTCCTTCCAGAGAGAAAATTGGACGGATCCGAATGCGCCTGTCTGCGTGGCCGACGATCTGGCGGTTTATCTGGGCGACATCGGTCCTGAAACGCCTTATGTAAAACTTCCCTATACCGGAACGGCCTGGGAATCCGCTGCCGATTCCGCATCGGAGGTCACAGCTATATCGGCGCTCCAATGGGCGGACGGTGTGTTTACATTGATACTTCCGGATGCCATATCGGTGGGAAGCGGCGACAGCGCGTATTTTGACGGCGCTTTCCTGTTTACGGCTCATGTGTCGGCTCGCACCAGAGTTTCTGAAGAGAATCTGGAGTGGTATGAGGATTCTGAAATAGCAGGATGGTACCGGACTATAGGTGCGGCAGGCGAGCACGGAACTGTTACAGAGATACGGGAAGAATTCCAGACTGCGCCGTCTCTGACGGTGAGCCTGGGTACTTCCTCACGGCCTGGTACCGCTTATGAAATCTCAGCCGTATCGGATAAATGGCTGGTCTTTGAGGCCGCCGTCAAGGACGGGGCCGGCGGTGTATACAGCAGAAGACGTCTGAGTGCCGCAGGCGCGGGGACCAGTGATATTTCCTCACTGCTTCTTTTATCGGATAAAGAATACGCCGCTTTTGCGGGAAAGACCCTGGAAGTGCGGGCCGCTTCTGTGGATATGAAAACGGGAGGACTCAGTGAGTGGACGGAGTGGGTGTCTCTCGGCGCTCTGCCGGAGCTCATTCTAGAGGCCCCTGTGGTATCAGAGACTTCTGTGTCCTCACTGAACGGAATCATAGATACGGAGAAACGGTCAGAATTCATTTCAAATCTGCCGGGTAAGTCTTATAGCTGGATATCAGATGCGAAAGCGTCGGGCTATGACATTCTGTCTGGCGGCCAGTCCGGGAGGATTGGCCTGGAGACAGGGACCTATGTCCTTGCCACGTTGACGGCGGAAAGTGAAAATGGAGGGATTTCCGGAACACTTTCGGTGGAGGTGACTGTTTCAGTCACAGAGACCCCTTCGGGGTACCGTTTTACTCTCACAGTTCCGGATGATACCGTAACAGTAGGCACAGGAGATGACTTGCAGATGTTCCGGTTTGAAAACAATGTAGAAATCCGGGGCGTACCGGAAGATCTGAATTACCAGGTCAGGGCGTACGTAAGCCCATCATAAGCAGTAATGATACAGGGAAAGGAGACAGACGATGAGTGTGAAAAAACTGAGAAAAAAAGACGGCTCCGCGCTCCTCAGCGCAGTAGTGGTCATGGCGGTGGTCATGCTCTTAAGCCTTTCCCTGCTGCTCATCTCTTATTCCCTGTTCCATACAGTAAATAAACAGCAGAATGACGCTCAGTGCAGGGAGCTTGCCCAGAGCCTGAGCAGGGCCCTGGAGGAGGAGATCACCATTCCGCCTTTCGCGTCCTACGGGGAACAGGAAACGGCATTAAATGAGGGAAGCTGCCCTCTTTGGTTTTATTTGAGATACAATGTCCGGCAGAGCAGCTGGCCTTATTTCAACGCAGAAGAACGGGGCCATACCTCGGCCTACGCTTACCGGTATTTTAAAATCGACCCATCCGACAGCGGCCTGGACGGAGCGGAGCTCATGGATGATATTTCCGTGATGATCTATTGGGAAAGTGAGTCTGGGGCTGAAGCGGCGGGAACTCCTCTGGTGATACGAGTCAGCTGCAGAAAGGGCAGACAGGAGAGCACCATAACCTCTGCCTATGAACTGATCATAGGGAGTACCGATTACAGCGATGCGCCTGAGGAAAGCTATACGCCGGCGGGACAAGGAGTGAATCCCAATGGGAATTCCATTGAGAACGAAAAGATATGGAGCTGGAGCCTGAATACCAGAGAGTGACAAGGAGGCCGGAATGAAAAAAAACATAATGGGACATAAGAATAAAAAGACAGATACGGCCGGTTCTACTATGGTGGAGGTGCTGGTGGCTTTCCTGATCGTGATGATCATGGTGGTGATGTTCTCCAAGGTGATCGCGGTGTCGGCAGATATGCTGAAACGGTCCCAGCAGATGACCGCAAGGTATGAGACCTTTAATGAGAACTATTATAAAATAGAGAACAGAAAACGAAGGTCAGAAATTGGCGGCCTGACACTCCGCCTTTCGGTGGATACAGAAAAGACTGCTTCGGGGAACAAGGCGAAGGGCGTCAGCCTGGAGCTTCCAAAGACTGGTCTTCAGGTTTATACGGATACGCAGACCGGTTTCAAAATGTATTCCTTTGAAAGCCGGGAGAGCGAAGCAGAGACGGATTAGCAGAAACGCAGGAGTATGAAGAATGGCAGACAAGAGGTTTCATGGGAAAACAGATAAGAAGAGAGATAAAAAGAGGATCTTGAGAGACAAAGGCGGAGTGACCCTTGTGGAGCTTGTGGTAGCCTTTGCGCTTTTAGGCTTGTTCCTTGCGCTCTCCTGCCAAGTCATTGCTTCCTGCATGAGAGTATATTATCAGGTCAAGGGAACGTCCTATGGACGGCAGGTGACGGAAACTCTGATGGATAAGATTACCGGTGAGATTGAAGGTGCACAGGTAAGTATTTCAAGGGGAACCGGAGAGAGCGAGGATAAGACTCTGAAAATATACGGAGACGGCCGGGTGATCGAGCTCTACGACAGGACAGGGAGCCACATTTGCGTTACCACGGCCCATGCAAAGGATAAGATAAGGGATCCGGAAAATGGGGACCTCAGTGCAGAAGTGTATCAGGGAGACGGCGACCAGCTCCTGTTCTATTATTATGCAGTGCTGAGCAGTACATCCGGCGCAGGCGGAAGCCAGACAAAGGTGACCCGCTATGAGGCGGTGGACTGGACCTTTGATAAGGCGTCCTATATGGGTTATCAGGTTGAAAAGCTCCGATTTTCTCAGGCGGATCCGACCGGCGCGGTCTATCCGAAAAATGTGATAAAGGTGGAACTTAAAATAAAGAGCGGCCGGTACGGAAGCTATAAAGCTACCCGGTATGTGGAATGCTATAATTTTTCGGAACCGGCAGATTTTGATAAGATTGCCGATGAAGGCGGTTCCGGAGGCGGGACGGATCCTGTAGAACCGGATACGGAACCGACAGAGCCTTCGACCGAGAATCCCACGGAACCCCCTACAGAGCCTTCCGGCGGATTGGAGCCGGGCGGACCTTCTGATATGGATTTTACAGACGGTACGGAGGATATGGATCCGCTGGTAAAGGCTCTTGACGAATATTTCAGCTCCGGCTGGAATGAGACACAGATTGTAGATAAAAACGGAACTGCCGGAACGGTATATTATAAGGTTACGGAAAACAACGGCAGGAAATATATCACCGTCTACCGGTGCGGCCTTGACATCGACAAGGGGGATTTAAAGGATTTTGCCGAAGCTGTGACAGACGATAAAAATAACCGGCTGATCGATATCAACAACGAAGTTTTGTCCAATAACTCCGATAGTAAAAATCTTTTGGAGGCTCTGGGGGGAAACTATTCGGAAGAATACAAACAGATAAACCTGCATTTTGACACGGAACGGAAAAAGCTGATGGGCGTGAAGTATAATTATCATGACGGACAAGGACAGAAAAACCATTGGGGCTATTACGGGGATTATAACGAGGAAGACATCCCGGAATAGCCTTTGAGAAAGAAACAGTGTGAAGAGCCGACGGGATTATGATTTGGAGGATAGACATGGAGAGAAGACCAAAGGATGGAAATATAGCAGAATGTGGCAGTGCGGAACGGGCCGCGGAATTTTTCAGCCGGGGATATAACTGCTGCCAGTCTGTGTTCCTTGCCTTTTGCGACAAATACGGGATCGAGCAGGAAACGGCGCTCCGTCTGGCATGTTCCTTTGGAGGAGGCATGGGCCGGATGCGGCAGGTCTGCGGAGCAGTGTCCGGGATGGCCCTGGTCTGCGGCCTGGAGACCGGAAATACAGACTGCAGGAACCAGCAGGCAAAGACTGAAAACTATGAAACCATGCGCCGTTTGGCAGAAGCGTTTCGGAAAGAGAACGGGAGCATCATCTGCGGCGAGCTTCTGGGACTTACGGACACGGAAAAGAAGGCCGAGACAGCGGCGCCGTCTTACCGAACCGCCGAGTATTATAAAAAACGTCCCTGTAAAGAACTGGTGCGGTGCGCCGCGGAGATTTTGGAAAAAGAATTTTATTAAAACCTCGTTGACAAATTCAGGTGTAGTGATATAATTATGTCTATATCAAATATGAGAATGCGTTGATGAGACCAGTAGGATGCGGGAATGTCCAGAGAGAAGGGATTTAAGGTGGAAGCCCTTTACAGGAGAGCATACCGAAGACCAGCTCGGAGCGGCTTTAATACAGCCCGGCAGGCGCCGTTACCGCCGTTTAAGTGGATTCCTGGAATCAATCAGGGTGGAACCGCGGATTAACAGTTAATTCGTCCCTTGCCATGCGGTGCGCGTGGCAGGGGATTTTTTCGTTGCAGCGGAAAGGAAGGCACAGATACCATGAAATGCTTTTGCAAAGACTGGGAACTCAGCGAAGACGGCCCGGAAGATGACGAATAAGACATTTATAAAGAAGAAGGAGAAGACAAATGAAGATTACATTAAAAGACGGTTCGGTGAAAGAATATGGTGAGCCGAAATCCGTTATTGAAATCGCGGCAGATTTAAGCGAGGGCCTGGCCAGGGCAGCCTGTGCCGGTGAAGTTGACGGAGAGGCCGTGGATCTGAGGACAGTAGTGGACAAGGACTGCAGCGTGAATATTCTGACTTTTAACGACGAAGAGGGAAGAGCAGCGTTTCGCCATACCACTTCCCATATCATGGCTCAGGCCATCAAACGTCTGTATCCCGATGTGAAACTGGCCATCGGGCCTTCCATATCCGATGGATTTTATTATGACATTGACAGTGAGAAGCCCCTGACCGCGGAGGACTTGGAGAAGATTGAAGCGGAAATGAAGAAAATCGTGAAAGAAGCCCTTCCTCTGAAGCGGTTCACGAAGCCCAGAGAAGAAGCGATCGCGTTCATGAAGGAGAAAGAAGAGCCTTATAAAGTAGAACTGATCGAAGACCTGCCGGAAGACTCCGTCATCAGCTTTTATGAGCAGGGTGAGTTCGTTGACCTCTGTGCCGGCCCTCATCTCATGACGACAAAGCCCGTGAAAGCTTTTAAGCTGACCAGCATTGCCGGCGCCTACTGGAGGGGCAGTGAAAAGAACAAGATGCTGACCAGGATCTATGGCACGGCATTTCCCAAAAAGGCAGATCTGGAGGAGTATCTCCAGAGAATCGAAGAAGCGAAGAAGCGCGACCACAGAAAGCTCGGCAAGGAGCTGGGCCTTTTCATGATGAGCGATGAGGGACCCGGTTTCCCGTTCTTCCTTCCCAAAGGAATGGTGCTTAAGAACACCCTTCTGGATTACTGGAGAGAAATCCATAAGAAAAACGGGTATGTGGAGATTTCTTCTCCAATCATTTTAAACCGTCATCTGTGGGAGACTTCCGGACACTGGGATCATTATAAGGAAAATATGTACACGACAGTGATCGATGAGCAGGATTATGCCATTAAGCCCATGAACTGCCCCGGCGGTATTCTGGTATATCAGTCGGAGCCCAGGTCTTACCGTGACCTGCCTCTTCGGATGGGAGAGCTGGGCCTGGTACACCGCCATGAAAAATCCGGACAGCTGCACGGACTCATGCGTGTCCGCTGCTTTACCCAGGACGATGCTCATATCTTTATGATGCCGGATCAGATCCGCGGTGAGATCAAGGATGTCGCCCGTTTGATTGATGAGGTATACAGCCTGTTTGGGTTCAAGTATCATGTGGAATTGTCCACCCGTCCGGAAAACAGCATGGGAAGCGACGAGGATTGGGCAATGGCTACAGACGCGCTCCGCGGCGCGCTGGATGACCTGGGCCTTGACTATGTGGTAAATGAAGGCGACGGAGCGTTCTACGGGCCGAAGATCGACTTCCATCTGGAGGATTCCATCGGAAGGACCTGGCAGTGCGGAACCATTCAGCTGGACTTCCAGCTTCCTCTGCGGTTTGAGATGGAATACATCGGCGCCGACGGAGAGAAGCATAGGCCCATCATGATCCATCGTGTGGCGTTTGGCTCCATTGAACGCTTTATCGGTATCCTGATTGAGCATTTCGCCGGAGCCTTCCCCACATGGCTGGCCCCTGTACAGGTGCGCGTTCTTCCGATTTCCGATAAATATATTGATTATGCGAAAAAGGTATCCGATGCCCTTGAAGCGGCTGGCATTCGTGTGGAGATCGATACGAAATCAGAAAAGATCGGTTATAAGATCCGCGAGGCGCAGCTTCAGAAGCTCCCTTATATGCTGATCGTGGGAGAAAAGGAAGAGGCCGACGGAAAGGTATCTGTGAGAAGCCGGTCTGACGGCGACGAAGGACAGAAGACGCTGGAAGAATTCCTTGCATCCATTCAGGAGGAGATTCGGACAAAGGAAATTAAAAAAACAAAAACTGAAAAATAAAAGGCAGGCATAAAACAGTGAAATTGGTGCAGACTAATTCTGACTACCATATAAAAGGAGGAACAGTCATGACTAATTTGAGCTGTAGTGCGGATACCTGTGTTCACAATTCCGACAAATGCTGCTGCAAGGGAGAAATCCTGGTAGACGGCGCAAGCGCAAAGTGTTGCAGCGAGACCTGCTGCGCCAGCTTTGATGAGCGCGTTCAGGGATGTTGCACCAACGAGTATGAGACACCCTGCCATGCTCTCAACATTGAATGTGAAGCAGAGTCTTGTGTCTTCAATGAGTCAAGGAAATGTACGGCTAAGGAGATCTCCATCGCCGGACATGGTGCGAAAAACGCAAACCATACGGAATGCGCAAGCTACCGCAGCCGCTAAACGGAAGAAAAACAGAGAAAAAAGAAATGCCATGGAGATATTTTCTTCGTGGCATTTCTTTTTACAGAAACATGGATGCTGTGCCAGATCCACCACAGATCTGCAGGAAAGAGGGATGCCAATGAAACGGTATTTACAAAATGTAGCACATATAGTACGGAGTATGTTCAGTAATTGGAGAGTTCTGCTTTTATTTGAATTTATTTATATGCTGATTGGAAGCCTAGGGCTCTATCCTCTTCTCCGCTTTTTACTTAGGAAGTCACTGGAACATATAGGCGCCGCCTATATCGGACTGGATAATCTTATCCTATGGCTGCGCCAGCCATTTACCCTTCTTATTCTTCTTGTGTGTTTTGTGTTGGGCGGCCTCTACATTTTCTATCAGATGAGCGCACTGGCGATGTATTTCGAATGTGCCCGGAAAAAGGAGAGCATAACCTTCTTTTCTTTGTGGAGGAAAGCGTTTGTGAAAGCCCTTCCGGTTCTTGTGCCGAAAAACTGGGTGCTTCTGGTTTTTGTGCTGGCGATATTTCCGCTGACTTCCCTTTCTCTTACGCCGGCCGCTCTGACGAAGGTCCGCATACCGGAGTATTTTGTGGATTTTTTCAGAGAACAGGGAAACCTGTATTATTTTTACATTGCGGCGCTGGCCGGACTCAATATCCTGGTTTTTTACATGCTGTATGTGATACCGGTGTTCCTCCTGGAAAAAAAGAGCTTCCTTTCTGCATTCCGGGAGAGCCGGAAGCTGATGAAAAAGCACTTTTTGAAAACGCTTATTTCCTATGTCATGTGGCAGATAGGGATTACGGCGGTATTCCTGTTGTTATGGTGCGGAGCGATATCGGTCCTCAGCCTGCAGTATACTATTATGCCTGATTCTGCTTCTGCGGCGGCTAGTTTCCAGCTGGATTATATGCAGCTTAAACAGTATGCCGGTTTTATATTTCAGATCGTCACATTCACCGGAAGCCTGGCGATCATCATGTATTCGTATTTCAGACGGACCGGCCTGGAGATTGCGGAAGGAAAAGAAAAAAAGAAACTTTCGCTGAAAGCGGCGGCCTTCAGTATCCTGGAAGTGGCCTTGATCGTGACGGCGCTGGGATTTTATTTTGATTATCAGGGGAATGCTTCTGCGGAATTCGATATTATGCAAAAGCCCATAGAAGTCGTGGCTCATCGGGCGGGACCGCTTTTTGCGCCGGAGAATACGGTTCCGGCTCTGGAATATACCATCCGTGCAGGAGCCGCTTATGCGGAGATTGATGTGCAGCAGTCGAAGGACGGGGAACTTTACATTCTACACGACACCAATTTGAAGCGTATTGCCGGGGTGGATAAGGATGTGTGGGATGTGACGTCAGAGGAGATTGATACTTACGACGCAGGAAGTTTGTTTGCGGATCGGTTCAAAGGCACAAGGATCCCAAAGCTTGAAGACATGATAAAAGCCGCGGATGGAAAAATCAAGCTGATGATAGAGTTAAAGGAGAACGGGCACGGCCAGGGGCTGGCGGAGAAGACCGTAAAGCTTATTAGAGAATATGGATTTGAGGACCAGTGCGTGATTGCGTCCATGGATCTGGAACTATTGGCGGAGGTGAAGGAACTGGACGGCAAACTGACGACTGCCTACATCGCTCCTGTGGTCTACGGGGATTATTACGACCTGGAACAGGCAGATATTTTCAGTGTGGAAGCTACCTTTGTGAATCATGATATGATAAATTCTCTGCACAGGCATCAGAAACAGGTGTTTGTGTGGACGGTCAACAGAGGAGGGGAATTTAAGCGGCTGCTGTCCATGGACATCGACGGGATCGTGACCGACAATCCGGACCTGGCTTTCTACTATAAGCAGGCAGGCAAAAGAGATGATGTTATGGATGAGATTATGAAGATTTTGTTTCCGGAGAGCAGCGCCTCGACGCAAATGGCGGGATGAAAGCAATTCGTTCTGCAAAAAGAGGAAAAGTACTTGCGCTTTACTCTGATAATGTGCTACTATTACGTAGTCAACAATAAACGAGGGAGGATTTATCATGAAAAAACTAATAGCATTGTTAATGACGACGGCTTTGATCGTTGCTTCACTTACCGGATGCGGCGGCAAAGATGCAAAGGAAACCACGTCGGCGGAAAAGACGACAGAAGCCGCCAAAGATGAGACGACAAAGGCGGCGGAAAGCGGTGAGAGCAAGGCGGAAGAAAAGACGACGGCTGCGAAGGATGCTTCAGAGGGCGGCACGTTTACCGTGGGGTTTGACCAGGATTTCCCGCCCATGGGATTTGTCGGTGACGACGGAGAATTTACCGGTTTCGATTTGGAGCTTGCCGCAGAAGTGGCAAAGAGACTTGGACTGGAGATCAAATATCAGCCCATCACTTGGGATTTTAAGGATATGGAGCTTAATTCAGGTACGATCGACTGTATCTGGAACGGTTTCACTATGAACGGACGCGAGGATGAATATACCTGGTCAGAGCCTTATCTGAACAACAGCCAGGTTTTTGTAGTAAATGCCGAGGCGGGCATCGTCACGTGGGATGACTTAAAGGGAAAGGCTGTGACGGTACAGGTGGATTCTTCTGCTGAGGCGGCCCTTAAGGACAATCCGGACCTGACGGCTACCTTCGGAAGCCTTGACACCTGCGCGGAATACAATACGGCGTTTATGGAGCTTGAGTCCGGCGCGGTGGACGCCATTGCCATGGACGTTGTGGTGGCCGGATACCAGATTGAGAGCCGCGGATCCAACTTTGCGATCCTGGAGCAGGAAATCTCCACAGAGGAATATGGAATCGGATTTAAAAAAGGCAACGAGGAGCTTCGGGACAAGGTACAGGCTACTTTGAAGGAGATGGCGGAAGACGGCACCATGTCTGAAATTTCCATGAAATGGTTTGGTTCTGACATCACCACCATTGGAAAATGATCGGATGTTTATAGTATGAGCGCGTTTTTGAGGAGGAGTCCATGAAAAGCTTTAGTCTTCTGATTTCCCAACTGGGAGTAGGCATGGCCGCGACCGTAAAGATTTTCTTTCTGACGCTGGTTTTTTCTCTGCCTCTGGGACTTTTGCTGTCCTTCGGGCGGATGTCCAAGAACTTCTTTGTCCGGAATCTGTCAAAATTGTATATATCCATTATGCGGGGCACGCCGCTGATGCTTCAGCTGGTCGTGGTGTATTTCGGACCGTATTTTCTTTTCAATATGCAGATTTCCTCTGCCTACCGCTTTCCGGCGGTCGTCATTGCCTTCGTGCTGAACTATGCGGCTTATTTTGCGGAGATCTACCGGAGCGGCATTGAATCCATGCCGGCGGGGCAGTATGAGGCGGCAAAGCTTTTGGGGTATTCCAGGACGCAGACATTCCTGAAGATCATCCTGCCGCAGGTTATCAAGCGGATTCTGCCGCCGGTGACCAATGAGGCTATTACACTGGTGAAGGATACCTCGCTGTCGTTCGCGATCAGCTATGTGGAGATGTTCACCGCGGCGAAAGCGCTCGCCACATCCTGGACCTCCATGATGCCTTATCTGGGCGCAGGTGTCTTCTATTACATTTTTAACCTGCTGATAGCGGGGATCATGGGCTTCGCCGAGAAAAAACTCAATTACTACAGATAGGAGGGGACGTCATGAGCCTGTTGGAAATGAGTCATATCAAAAAACGGTTTGATGATCTGGAAGTGCTTACGGATATTTCCCTCACTGTAGATGAAGGAAATGTCCTGGGGATCATCGGGCCTTCCGGTTCGGGAAAATCCACACTTCTGCGCTGTGCCGTCATGCTGGAAAAGGTGGATTCCGGAGAAATTACATACTTGGGAGAGAAAGCAGTATGGGACGGGCAGAACGGCCGGGCCGTGTACGCGCCTAAGAAAAAGCTCAGGGAGATCAGCAGAAATTATGGGCTGGTATTCCAGAACTTTCATTTGTTCCCCCATTATTCTGTCCTTAAAAATGTGATGGACGCGCCGGTGCATGTGCTGGGGCAGTCTAAGGAGGAGGCCGCGCAGTCGGCGATGGAGCTTCTGAAAAAAATGGGACTGGAAGAAAAGGCGGGAGCTTATCCGTTTCAGCTGTCGGGCGGACAGCAGCAGCGGGTCTCCATTGCGAGAGCGCTGGCCATGAATCCGAAGGTGCTTTTCTTTGATGAGCCCACCTCTGCTTTGGATCCGGAGCTTACCGGTGAGATTCTTTCGGTTATTCGGAGCCTGGCGGCGGAGAAGATGACCATGGTGATCGTGACCCATGAGATGAGCTTTGCGCGGGATGTGGCCGACCATATCATTTTTATGGACGGCGGTGTGATCGTGGAGCAGGGAGCGCCGGAACAGGTGATCAACAGTCCAAAAAATCAGAGGACCATGGATTTCCTGTCGAGATTCCAGAACTGATTTTTGCCGCAGAGGGATTAACCGGATATATGTAAAAAAATCAGTTGACAAGAGAACGCAGACATGGTATTATATAAAAGCTGTGTTAATGAAAAGAAGAGTATCCGCTCTCACCTTAGCACCATCGAGTGACTTGGGTTATTATAGTTCTCATTCCTCTGGAGAAATCAGGGAGGAAACGTGACGTGATATTTTAAGTGGATAGTTCTTCTATCCACTTTTTTTTATTCTATGGAGGTGTAGAGTTATTAGCGAGTTAATGGTGAATGAACAGATTAGAGACAAAGAAGTCCGTCTGGTTGGCGAGAACGGTGAACAGCTTGGTATCGTATCATCCAAGGAAGCGCAGCGGATGGCACGGGAAGCGGAGCTTGACCTGGTGAAGATCGCTCCAATGGCGAAACCGCCGGTATGCAAGATCATTGATTACGGCAAGTACCGCTATGAGTTGGCCAGGAAAGAGAAAGAGGCCAAGAAAAAGCAGAAGGTCGTCGAAGTCAAAGAAGTGCGTCTGTCTCCTAATATTGAAGAAAATGACTTGAATACAAAAGTTTCAGCCGCCAGGAAGTTCATTGAGAAGGGTAATAAGGTAAAAGTCACCCTGCGGTTCCGCGGCAGGGAAATGAGCCATATGAATAACTCCAGACACATCCTGGAAGATTTTGCAGAGCAGCTTTCTGATATCGCAGTGGTAGATAAGCCGTCTAAGGTAGAGGGCAGAAGCCTTGTGATGTTTTTGTCGGAGAAGCGTTAGAAGAAGAACAGGCGTTATGCCTGGGACAAAGTTTAAGGAGGAAGAATCATGCCTAAAGTAAAAACCAGCAGAGCAGCAGCAAAGCGTTTTAAAAAGACCGGTACCGGTAAATTAAAGAGAATGAAGGCGTATAAGAGCCATATCTTGACCAAAAAGTCTCAGAAGAGAAAAAGAAATCTTAGAAAAGCGGCCGTTACAGTTCCTGCGAACGCAAAGGTCATGAAGAAGATTTTACCGTACTGATTGATTGAGAGAATAAAGGAGGAAGACCGAAATGGCAAGAGTGAAAGGCGGTTTAGGCGCTAAAAAGAGACACAATAGAGTTCTGAAGCTGGCAAAAGGCTATAGAGGAGCACGTTCCAAGCAGTACCGGGTAGCAAAACAGTCCGTTATGAGGGCTCTGACAAGCTCTTATGCAGGCAGAAAGCAGAGAAAGAGGCAGTTCAGACAGCTCTGGATCGCGCGTATCAATGCTGCTGCCAGGATGAACGGCCTGTCTTACAGCCGTTTTATGTATGGACTGAAGGAAGCCGGTGTTGAGATGAACCGGAAGATTTTGGCTGATATGGCTGTTAATGATGCGGCGGGCTTCACAAAGCTGGCAGAGGTTGCAAAGGGAAAACTTGCTTAATTGCTTCCTGAGCGGCGGTGTACAAGCTGTTGGAAAAATTGAGTCAAAATTTGGCAGGGAAAATGAAAAAAACACTTGCCAGAATGTAAAATATATGATAAAGTATACGAGGATTTGGTTCTGAGATATACACAGAACCAAATCTGAATATCGGAATGTGGCTCAGTTTGGTAGAGCGTTCGGTTAGGGACCGAGAGGTCGCAGGTTCGAATCCTGTCATTCCGACTGATTATTGCAGATAAGCAGATGCTTATCTGCTTTTTTTTATTTCTTAGGAAAGTGCGTCCTATGATACAAAATACTTTTTGGAATCATTTTTAGTAAGTTCTGATTAAACTCCAGTATAGACACCGGCAGAAGTTCCGGACCGTCACGATTTTGGTTCGCTGGCGATGCAGAGGCCACTTTATCCCCGCTCCGGAAGTACCGCTCACATGTCGGCAGGAAATCTTTATGATTTCCCGTCTCCCGTTCGCTCAGAAACGGAATCGGATTTCCTCCTGTCTCATCTAGTTATGGAGAGAAGTTTGGTTAAAAGATATTCAAAGGTAAAAAATAAAAACCCTCCGGTGGATGCGCCGGCCCGGCGTACTTGACAGCACTGGGCAGGAATGTTACAATTTTTATATCCCCCATAGGGGGATAAACAAAACGGCGATATTAGATGCTATGAATGAAGAAGGAAATGTACATGTAATGAGTATCCCCATGGGGAGGATGAAGGAGGAAGCAGATATGCATGAAGGTAAACATGGGATTTTAGACGGCGTAGAGGATATGGATGAGCTGTATGGGGTCGGTCACGGGCATACCCACGGTCATGAATTCCGCCATGGCCCCCATGACGGACATGACTGTGAGGAGAAGGAACGAAAGCCAAAGGGAATGCTGGGGAAGCTGTTTGGTAAAAAAGATCCGTGAGGATAGATCCGGAGGAAGGTGTGAAGGATGGACGAAAAAAAACTGCGGAAACGCGTGTGGCTGTTTCCGGCGGCCGTATTGGCTTTGATCGTAGCGGCAGCGCTCGTGGACTATGTCTTTAAAACCCGCTTGCCGGTTCCTTTTTCCCTGATTCCGCTGGCGGCGGCAGGAGGTTATGTGACCGTATCAGCCATAGATGCGGCTATTGCGCTTAAAAAGGTGACCGCAGGTATGCTGGTGGTTCTGGCACTGATCGGCTGTGTCTTTGTGGGAGAATATCTTTCCGGTGCGATCGTCGCTTTTATGATGATCTTCGGGGAATTTCTGGAGAATCTCACCATGGAGAAAACAAGAAGCTCAGTCCGGGAGCTTCTGAGCCTGGTCCCTCATACCTGCCGGAAACAGGAAGGCGGCGTCTGGAAGGAAGTCTCCATACGTGAAGTGCGCCCGGGAGATCTGATACGGGTGATTCCGGGAGAAAGAATCCCAGTCGACGGGCTTATCACAGCAGGCAGCGCTTCTCTCAATGAAGCCTCCATTACCGGAGAATCAGTCCCCGTGGATAAGACGGCAGGCGACAAGGTGTTTGTGGGCTCCTTGAGCGAAAATGGAGCCATAGAGATCAGGACAGAAAAGATCGGGAGCGATACCGTACTGGGAAAGATTGTTTCTGCGGTCCATGACGCGCAGGAAAACAAGGGAAGGGCTCAGAGGACAGCAGATACTTTTGCAGCGTTTTTTCTGCCGGCTGTATTACTCATATGCGTCTTGGTGTGGATCATTACGGGAGATATTATGCGGGTGATGTCGGTACTTGTCGTCGCCTGTCCCTGCGCGCTTGTCCTGGCTACCCCCACAGCGGTGATCGCGGCTGTTGGGAATTCGGCAAAGCGGGGCATTCTCGTCAAAGGGGGAAGCGCCGTTGAGGCTATGGCAAAAGTCACGGTCATCTGTATGGATAAGACCGGTACTCTGACAGAAGGAAAGCCAAAGGTCACGGATTTTACGGTATTTGACGGAATATCCCGGGAAGAGGCGGCGTATGTCCTGGCGGCAGCGGAGCAAAGCTCCCAGCATCCGGTCGGCAGGGCTGTCATGGATTATCTGAGAACGGAGAATCTGCTGCCGGAGGAACTTCCACAGGGAGAATTTGAAGTATTGTTTGGCAGAGGCGTGAGAATGTGCCGGAAAGACCGGGTTTTTCTGGTGTGCAATGGAGCAGGGCTTCTGGAAGCGGAAATCTTCGACGAAGAGGCGATGTCCTATCTGGAGGAGAGGGAAGCGGCCGGCCAGACAGCGATGATAATCTCCGAAAACGGCCGGGTCCTCGGCGGCGTCTCTGCGTCAGACGCGCTGCGGGAAAACAGCCGGGACACAGTCAGGAAATTGAAAAATACCGGGTGCAGCCGGATTGTAATGCTCACGGGAGACAATGAAAGAACAGCAGAATCCATTTGCCGGAAAGCGGAAATCGAAGAGTTCCATGCCGGGCTTTTGCCCCAGGAGAAACTGGAATTTCTGAAGCGGCTTCAAAAAGAGGGAGAGCGGGTGATGATGATCGGAGACGGCATCAATGACGCGCCGGCTCTTGCGGCGGCGGACGTGGGTGTGGCCATGGGGGCGGCAGGCATTGATGTGGCGGTAGAAGCTGCGGATATGGCGCTGATATCGGACCGCCTGGAGCTTTTGCCGGACGGAATGGCGCTCTGCCGCTGTACTTATCGGATTATTTTAGAAAATATTATTGTTTTTGCTTTTATCGTCAACATTGCAGGAATCACGCTTTCCGGCATGGGGCTTTTGAATCCAGTGGCGGCTGCACTGATCCACAACGCTTCCTCGATCTTTGTCGTCTTGAATTCTTCCAGGCTTCTGGCCTGGAAACCCGGAAAAGGAGGCGGGACAGAATATGGATGGAAAAAAGAGGGCAGTTCCGGAGATCATCGGGCTTTTGAAAGCCCTGATAGACTGCGATACCACTAGAGGACGGAAAAATGAGCGTCAATGTGCCTTGCAGTTGCAGGCATATTTTGATAAAATGGGCATAGCAAATAGAATTTACGAGCCGGAGCCGTTCCGGGCGAGCATTGTGGCGGTGATTCCAGGGAGAAGCCCGGATGCTCTCGTCCTTTATTCCCACCTGGACACAGAAAATTATTTGGATCTGTCCTGCTGGAAGTTTCCTCCCGGCCGAGGGGTCCTGTCAGAGGGCAGGATTTACGGGAGGGGAGCCCTGGACGACAAGGGGATGACGGCGGTAAACGCGGGAATCATGGCGGAAGCAGCAAGACGGGTCAGGGAACGGACACTGATCTTTGCTGCCGCCTGCGGAGAAGAAGACTGTGAAGACTGCGGCCTTCCGTGGCTTTTGAATCATACGCGGCTGTTTTCCCATGCCAGACTGGTCTTGAGCGAAGGCGGAGGTTTTCCGGTCTTTGCCGGGGGCGTCTGGTATTATACCGTGCAGGTAGGTGAACGGGACGGTATCCCAGCTGAAAGGAACAGCCGCGGGCCGGACGGGGCTGTCCTGTCTTATCGGGAGGGCCGGAGGTCCGATGGAGAAAATAACAGGAGGCATGTGGCGGAGAAATGTCTGGAGGACGCGTACCTTCCAGAAGAATACCGAAGCCTGCTTAAGCCTCATCTGGACCGATGCAGAAAGGCAGAGCTTCTTCCAGTCGTTTCTCCCGGCTTCAGCGACAACCGCCATTTCCGAGGGGCAGGGATTCCGGTGCTGGGCTTTTTTCCTCTGGATGAGAGAAACAGCATAACCGGGATTCACGGGTATCAGGAATATATTTCCGTGGATTCTCTGGAATTGGCATACCGGGTCCTTTATGGGATCACAGAACAGTGGCTGCAAGAGAGGAGTACACTTGGAACCTCAGGTACAGGATGATTTATTGGAACACGGGCACAGACACGGCCGTGGAAGCCGCCATGGCCATTTCGGAAGGATATTCGGACATCAGCACGGGGAGGGACATCTTTCCATAGATTACTATGCCTATGCGTCGAAAATGCGTCCGTGGAATCCTTCCTTCAAGATCGTGATGTCCGTATTTTTTTTGG
This sequence comes from Lachnospiraceae bacterium, assembly GCA_902363445.1. Taxonomy (GTDB): domain Bacteria; phylum Bacillota; class Clostridia; order Lachnospirales; family Lachnospiraceae; genus Lientehia. Next base: position 317,060 of record CABJAB010000004.1, on the reverse strand, counting down.
TATGTGTGATCGCCATGGATTCCATGGCAGTTTCCGCCATCGTGCTGTTTACCATGGCGGCGCTTGTGATGTTTAAGGGAAAATTGGGCGTGCGCCGGTATTTGAACCTGATGACACTTCCGCTTATCTTTATTGTCTTGAGCAGCGCCGCGATCGCATTTGATTTTTCTTTGGCTCCTAAGGGGGAATATTGTCTCCATCTGGGGTTTTTTTATATTTCCGCGACCAGGGCGAGCCTCATATCCACGGCAGATCTTGTGCTGAAAGCTTTTTCGGCCGTCAGCTGCCTTTATATGATGACGCTGACCACTCCCATGGGAGAGATCGTTGGATTTTTCCGGAAGATCCATATGCCTAAAATACTGGTGGAGCTTATGTATATGATATACCGGTTTATCTTTATCCTGTTGGATGCCCAGCGCCGGATGAGCGTGGCGGCGAGGTCCAGGCTGGGATATTGTGACAGGAAGACATCCTGGTATTCCTTCGGGAGGATCTTCTCCAACCTGCTGATCATATCTCTGAAAAGGGCGAACGCTTATTATGACGCGATGGAATCCAGATGCTATGACGGCGATCTGCGCTTCCTGGAGGATGAGAAGCCTCTGAAACCGTCTCTGGCGGCCGGAGCGGCACTTTTTACGGCCGTTTTAGCTGGGGTATGGTATTTTACCCGCTGAGGGCGGAAAATGGCGGAAAAGGCACAGGACAGAGGAAAACATACGGGAAGAGGAACGATTCGGAGAGAAAGGCGGAAAATAGAATGGGAGAAACGATACTGGAAGTATCACATCTGAGTTATTTATACGGAACTGATCAGGAGGCTCTTAAAGATGTGAGCGTTTCCATGGAAAAGGGAGAGAAGATAGCGGTCATCGGTTCCAACGGGGCTGGAAAATCCACGTTTTTCCTGAATCTGAACGGCGTTTTGACACCCCATGAGGGAACGGTATCCTATCGGGGCAGGGTGATAACAAAGAGTAAAAAGGATCTGAATTATCTGCGGAAAAATGTGGGCATCGTATTTCAGGACGCGGACAATCAGATTATCGCCTCTACCGTGTTCCAGGAGGTGAGCTTCGGCCCGATGAATCTGAAGCTCACGAAAGAAGAGGTGACAGAGCGGGTGAGGGAAGCTCTTTCGTATATGAACATAACCAGGATGCGGGACCGGGCGCCCCATTATCTGAGCGGGGGAGAAAAAAAACGGGTCAGCATCGCCGATATCATAGCCATGAAGCCGGAGGTGATCATTTTTGATGAACCGACCGCTTCTTTGGATCCGATGAATGCTTCTATGCTGGAGGAAGTCCTCAAAAAGCTGGAGCAGGAGGGCAGGACGATTCTGATCTCCACTCATGATATTGATTTCGCCTACCGATGGGCAGAACGGATTTTGGTATTCGAAGGCGGAAGGATCATAGCTGATGGAAAGCCGGTGGAGATCTTCCGGAATGATGAAGTCCTTGCCCGGGCGAATCTGAGGAAGCCGACCTTTCTGGAGGTGTTTGAGACATTGGAGCAAAAGGGGCTCGTGAAAGGAGACTATTATCCGCGGGATATCCAGTCGTTTCGCGCGCTGTTCAAATAGTTTTATATTCAAGATATTTTACTTGCCAAACATATCAGGATGCGCTATAATGCGGTTGGTGATCATGAAATAAATCTGTCCCATGGGGACAGCGATCGTTCAGGAGGAATTATGAGCCAGCTGGTATTGGAAGCGTTGGATACAGGGAAGGCGGACGTCTGGCGGATGTCGGCCCGTAAAAAAAGGAGTCTTGCGGTGAAGAAGGGAATCTCTGCCGTTATACTCCATTTTTTATTCTATGGCCTGGAAGTGCTGAATCAAAAGGAAGAGAAAGTCCGGACAGAGATCGGGGACTGGGAAGAAGGGTTTACCTTTGGCATCGGAATGGGGGAAAAGGCTCCCGCCCTTTATATGAGGAAAGAGGAAAAACGCCTTGTCCGGCTTCCGGCCGTTTCGACGGCGCCGGAGGATATGGATCTGATGATCCGCTTTAAAAGTGTGGATGCCGCGTTTGCGGTGATGTCAGGCCAGATTGGCGTCGCGGGTTCTTATGCGCGCCATGGCTTTATGCTAAAGGGAGATATCGCGAGGGCGATGTCCGTAGTCAGATGTATGGACTTGGCGGAGGCGTATTTGTTTCCGCGCTTCCTTTCCAGGAAAATATTAAAGGAAGTGCCGGAAAAGAATATGGGGATCTTCCGTACTTATCTGGCCATGGCCGGCCGGATGATCCGGTTTGGGTCAGGAAGATGAAAGAATAAGCAGATAGGATGGAGGCAGATATTATGTTACCGGATTATTATGAATTTCAACACAGCACGAAGATGCTCTCGGGAAAGTCGGCTTTGGAAAATGTACCGGCGGAGCTCGCCATGCTGGGCTCCAGACGCCCTATGGTACTTTCTGACCGAGTACTCCACGAAATCGGCACGCTGTCTGTGGTGTGTGATGCGCTGTGCGCGGAGGGGATATCCATTGGAGCGGTGTTTCACGATATCCCGGCAGATTCATCGTCTGCCATAGTGAATCAGATCGCGGAAATCTACAGAGGCTGCGGATGCGACGGACTTGTGGCAGTAGGAGGCGGATCGGTGCTGGATACGGCGAAAGGAGTCCGCATGCTCTTGTCGCAGCGGGTTGAAGATATCATGGAGCTACTCGGATGTGAGATTATGGGCAGGGGAAGACATGTTCCCTTTGTAGCCGTGCCGACCACGTCTGGCACCGGGTCAGAATCTACCCTGGTGGCGGTGATAAAGAATGCGGCGGATGGAATGAAGATGGAGTTTATCTCTTATTATCTGCAGCCGGACGTAACGGTCCTCGACGTGCGGATGACAGAGACACTGCCGGCCAGGATGACGGCATCCACCGGTCTGGATACTCTTTGTCATGCCATAGAGGCCTGTACCTGTCTTCAGAAAAATCCGTTAAGCGACGCATATGGGACCGCGGCGATCCGCATGGTCGGAGCATATCTGGAACGGGCAGTCAGAAATGGAAGAGATGGGGAGGCGAGGCTGGGCATGGCCAACGCCGCCGCCATGGCGGGGGCCGCATTTTCCAATTCCATGGTGGGAGTGGTGCACGCGGCCGGCCATGCGCTGGGGAGTGTCTGCCATGTGCCGCATGCAGACGCCATGACGATCCTGCTGCCCCATTGTATGGAGTACAACATGGATAAGCTGTCAGGAGCTTATGGAGAGCTGCTTTTATACCTGTGCGGTCCGGAGGCCTACGCGGAGACAGGCGCGAAGGAACGGGGGGCGGCCATGGTGCAGGGAGTGCGAGCACTTGAAGGAAGGCTTCACAGGCTTTGCGGCCTGCCTCTGACTCTCAAAGAAGCCGGGGTGGACAGAAAAGACCTGGAGGCGGTGGCGAAGGCAGCATTAAACGACGGAGCCATGATCGTCAATCCCAAGAAAGCGGATAAGGACGACGTCCTCAGGATTCTGGAGAACGCGTACGCTTAGCTGCGCTGATTTTTGACTGGTACCGCGAGAGCAAAGCGCGGTACTCTTCATTTTTACCGAGGAATTCACATCTGGGATCCGTCTCCAGGAGTTTTAAAAGCGGGGTCAGGATCAGGGAATTGTAATCGGGGGCCTGCTCTTTTCCGGACAGGTGCCGGTATAAATAGGTATCTGAAAATTTCCAGGTTTTCTCTGCGGAGTCGAGCAGGGATTTTATAAGAGAAATACTTTTCTTTTCCTCTTTTTCGGATGCGGCGGTCAGAAACAGAGGGATGATCTTGTGATAATCCGGGAATTCGAACAGCTCCGCGCATTGACTGCAGATATCGGCAAATCTGGCCGCGTTCGGAAGATTTCCAGCCTTTTGCTCCAGCTCGGACAGGGTCAGCAGGAGATTCCAGATTTCGCTGACTTTCCAGTATAACAGCCGTTCATGAATCTTTTCCGCTTCTTCTGTTTTTCCCTCTTTTTCCAAAAGAGACGCCTGAAGCTGTCTTTTATCCAGGACGTTCGGTTCCGGGAGCAGATCGAGCATTTCCTGTGCTTTTTCAAAATTTTCCTTCGCGATGTATTTGGATGCGAGCATGAACCTTGCCCCGCTGCTGATTCTCTCGTCATTGCTCTGCGCGGCCCGTTCATACAGAGCGTTGATGGGCTCATCATATTTTTCCTTTTCTTCAGGAATCATTCCGGTCATGATCATGGCGCCTTCCAGCAGCAGCACCATATTGTGAATGAGCTTTGTGCTGCTTGGATATTCTTCTATTATTTTCCGGACTTTTGAAAGCCCCTGGTCGAAGCCTTCCTGATTGATGATCTTCATCACTTCATTACTGAAATTTACGATTTCCTGGTCAGTCACTTCCTCATGGAAGCACAGCAGGGTATTTAAATCCGTCTGAAGCAGGCGCGCCAGAGGGGGGAGCAGGGCGATATCTGGATTGGTGGCGCCGTTTTCCCATTTATTGACAGCGGGAGTTGAGACTCCCAGATAATCTGCAACCTGTTCCTGGGTAAGCCCGAGGGCTTTCCGTCTTTCTTTTATAATGTTCTGTATCGGCATTATGAACTTCCTTTCCTTTTGAAATTTATGAAGGCCCTTCATCTGTCTTTATCATATCAGATAACCATTCCATATACCACTGAGCAGAAGTTAAAGAAAAGTAAAATAAATTAACAGGAGGTTAATTTTCAGGAGCGTCCATTCCGAGGGTATCTATGCTACAATAGAAGAAAGAAAAATAATAGTATCCTGCAACGGCCGATGCTTTTTCTGACACTGTATTAATAGAAGAACGCGATGACCGCGGATACGTTGCAGCGTAAAATATGAGCATTTCAACAGGCCGGCAGGGATGCAGGGCGCCTTTGAGATGTCCGAAGGGCGGTGGAGTATGGAACAAACAGAAGAGCTGCGCCTTATAAAAATGGCGAAAAAGGGAAATGTGGATGCCTTCGGGCAATTGTATGAGGAAGTTTACAAGGATTTGTATCGGTTTGCACTGTTTATGCTGAAGGAACCCCACGATGCGGAGGACGTAGTCGGGGATACGGTGGCGGCGGCCTTTGAGGGAATCCGGGGGCTTCGACATGACGAAGCCTTTCGGGGCTGGATATTCCGTATTCTGACCAATAAATCCAAAAGAATGTTAAAGCACTATGCGGAGCGGCCGGTGTTCAGAGAATTTGAGCCGGCGGCAGAAACAGAGGGGATGCGAGACGGACATGATGCCGGATCATCCGGCGCGGGCCAGGAAGATATACTTGATCTGCGGGATGCGTTTCAGCAGCTTTCCGAGGAAGACCGGCTGATCGTGGGACTGTCTTTTTTCGGAGGCTATAGCAGCCAGGAAATCGCGGAGATGCTGAGGAAAAAGCCGGGTACTGTGAGATCCAGGCAGAGCCGGGCTTTGGCCCGGATGAGGACGCATCTGTCCGGTTCCTACGGAATATAAAATCCGTTATGTGAAGGAGATGAATCGTATGAGTGATAGATGGGAGAAGGACCCCATGGATCAGAAATGGATAGAAGAGGCAAAAAAAACGGCGGACATGGTTGAACCTCCGGAGAGCTTATCCCCGGACAAGGTGACAGAAAAGCTTAAGTGGGAGGGTCGGAAACCGAAACGTATAGTCACCGGATATAAGGCGGCTGCGGCAGTGCTTCTCTTCTTGATCTTAGGAGGGAGCTTTTGGCTGTTCCGGCAGATCGGCAGGGACAACGCCGCGGTTCCGGACACCCGGTCGAAAGGGCGCATCGGTTTCCAGACAGGCGAGGAACCGGCGGAGGGAGTGAGTCTGACGGGCGGCTATAAGACAGCGTCTTCCTATGGGGAAATATACGAATATCTGAAGAAACAGCAGGAAAATCAGACGGAAGCGTATGCCGGGGAAGCGGCCGACGGAGCGATGCCGGAGACGGCGGCAGCTTCCGAAAGCGGTGCAAAGACAGAGGACGAAGCAGCGCCCTCGGAAGCAGAGCATTCGGAAACGAACATCCAGGTGGAGGGAGTGGATGAAAGTGATATTGTTAAGACAGACGGAAAATACCTTTATGTGGTGTATGCGGGAGAAGACGCTGTGGGTACCGTGCATATCATCGAGGCGAACGGCGGGGAGATGAAGGAAGTGTCCAGAACGGGCCCTGTCACAGACGGGGTCTACAGAGATTATGATTCTGTTCTGGAGATTTATGTGGACGGTGATACGATGGCGGTACTCATGGACTGTTATAATGAAGCTGGAGAAAACTATACAGTGACGGCAGTTTATGATATAACAGACAGAGGAGATCCGAAATTAACAGGAATGCTGTCCCAGGACGGCTCTTATCATTCCAGCAGAAAAAACGGCAGCTATGTTTATGTATTCACTGAAAAATATGCGGCAGCCGAATCGGAAGAAAATGACAGGTCTTACATTCCCTATGTTGACGACGAGCCAGTGGCATATGACCATATCCACTATCCGGAGAATGTGGCGGCGAGATGTTCTCTGGTGGCGGCCTCTCTGGATATAACGGCCCCGGACCGATTCTGTGACACGGAGGCGGTTTACTTCAGCGGGGATACCATGTATGTGAGCGGTGACGCCATATATGTGGCTGAGCAGCTGTGGAGCAGCAGTAGTAGCAAAAGCCAGACGGAGATATTCAAGCTTTCTTATAAAGACGGCCAGATGGAAGTCTCTGCGAACAAACGGTTCCTGGGGCGGCTGAACGATCAGTTCTCCTTGGACCAGTATCAGGGTTATCTGAGGCTGGTCGCCACAGTGGACGATTATCAGAACGGCGGCGAGACAAACTCTCTGTATGTGATGGATGAAGATTTGGATATCGTAGGAAGCATCCATAATCTTGCTCCCGGCGAACAGATCTATTCGGCCCGGTTCCTGGGAGATAACGGATACTTTGTAACCTTCCGCCAGATGGATCCTTTGTTCAGTGTGGATCTGTCGGATCCCGAGAATCCGAAGATCATGGGAGAGCTTAAGATCACCGGTTTTTCCAGCTACCTGCATTTCTATGAAGACGACAAGCTTTTGGGTATCGGCAGAGAAGTAAATCCCAGGACAGGAGCATTTGAAGGGATCAAGCTGTCCATGTTTGACATCGGCGATCCTTACGATGTGAAAGAATTGGATAAGACGGTCCTGGAGGATGCGGACGGAACGGCCGTACTGAATAATCATAAGGCGGCCCTCATCGACGTTTCCAAAAATCTGCTGGGCTTTTGTGTGACCGAAAGTGTGGAGAAGAAAGACGGGGGATGGACAGAGATTTCCCGATACGTCGTATATTCTTACGAAGCGGGGAGTGGTTTCACAGAGAAATTTTCCATTGAGCTGGGCGGAGAGGAGTCGGGATATCGGTATTATGATACGCGGGGGATTTATATCGCGAATACCCTGTATCTTGCCAACGCAGGCCCTTCTGTGTCGGCGTATTCTTTGGAGAGCGGTGAAAAGCTGGGAGAGGTTCTTCTGGAGGATGAACGATAAGGAAGGAAAGACAAATGGAATATTTTGATATACTGACGGAGAACGGGAAGCCTACAGGAGAGAAGAAAGCGAGACAGCTGGTACACAGGGACGGGGATTGGCATGGAGCTTCCCGCGTATGGATTATGCGCCGGCTGCCGGACGAGGACAGTAGTGTACGGGTACAGGTGCTCCTTCAGAGACGCAGCGAGGAAAAGGACAGCTATCCGGGACTTTGGGATGTTGCGGCGGCGGGACACGTTTCCGCCGGAGACGGTTATCTGGAGACGGCGGTCCGGGAGACGAAGGAAGAACTGGGGATATCCCTGGAGTCTGGAGAACTGCGGTTTCTGTTTTGTCTCAAGTCGGAAAGCAGCTGGGAATATCAGGGAATCAGCCATATCGACCGGGAGTTCCATTATGTGTTTTTGGCGGAGAAGGACGCCGGGCTTTCCGGGCTCCGCCTTCAGAAGGAAGAGGTGGCAGAGGTGCGCTGGATGGATGCCGAAGAGCTGTATCACAGGCTTAAGGACGGAAGCATCCCGTCTTGTATCCACTGGGAAGAATATGAAAAGTTGTACACTGTTCTGGCGGAGAAGAAATGAACGGCGGCCCTGAGGAACTTGGAAGACGTCGGAAAAAGGTAAGTTTAGGGTTGCAATTTGACGGAATTGCATTTAGAATAGAACCCGTAGCCGGAAAAAGGGTGTCCGGTTTTCTGAAAGGGCGAATGAATTGATGAAATACGGGTTTGAAGTGGAAGCCATCCAGGCGAAGAAAGGAAAGCTTCCGAGAGAAGAGAGAAACGATATAGCAGCATATATTACCACCGTGGTCGTGGAAGCAGAAGAGGGAAGGAAGGCTTTCAGGAGGCTGGCCAGCCAGGTGAACGGCAGGCTTTCCAGGGACTGTACGGATAAGTCGGCCACTATAACTCTTCCCGATTACAGCAGCTGCCAGGTTATGGTGCGTCTTAAATCGTGCTGATGCGGATACATGGATACATAAAAAGGACTACTGAAAGGCCGGATGGCTGCAGTAGTCCTTTGTTGTTTTGTACCCAAGGGCATCCCTTAATTCATACCCTCTGGGCGGGCGCCCTCCGTGCGGCAAGGTGTACTTTTAAATAACTATTTAAATAAATTTTTTTTGTTTGATTTCCTCTTGTCTTGTAGATCAGACAGAAAAATTTATTTGAAAGGAATGTTTTTAGACATGGTCACGGAAGCGGCAGAAACAACTGGACCGGTTCGATCTTCAAAGCATGGCAGATTTTAAAGACGGTGTCGAGAGAGCATTTCTGGAAAGCGTTAGGGGCTTCAATATGGCTCAGATAAGAACGGGATATTCCCACCATGTTAGCCAGCTGCTCCTGGGTGAGCTTGGCTTTTTTCCGGTAATAGGATATATGGTTGCCAAGGTCCAGATAATAATCAACGTTTTCAAATTGTACATAATAATCAGTCGGATGTTTTTCTCCCATGTAATCACCTCTACTCAGCACAAGTATACGATATTGCATTACTCTATGCCTATAAGTGCGCTTTTATACAACGTTTATGCGCTTTTTAAAAACGCACAACGTTCTCGAAAGCAGAGAGAAGAAAAAGAAAAAACAGCCATTTCTCATGAAATGACTGTAAAATTCGTGCAGTTGGAGGGACTTGAACCCTCACGAGCGTAATGCTCACATGAACCTGAATCATGCGCGTATGCCAATTCCGCCACAACTGCATATTTTATTTTGTCTGGTCACAATCGCCTCAAAGCCTGGCTTTTATTTCCGAACGCTAGTGTAGTATAACCCAAATTTTCTCAGATGTCAACACAATTGAATGAAAAAATTTGTAAAAAAATTTGAGCGATTTTTTCACCTAAAAACCATTGACTTTTTGGTGCTGCAATGCTATCATAATATTCGCGTCAGTTAAACTGACGGCACGCAGTTGTGGCGGAATTGGCATACGCGCTAGACTAAGGATCTAGTGAGCATTGCGCTCGTGCGGGTTCAAGTCCCGCCAACTGCATCGACAGGTCTTTCTGAAAAGAAAGGCCTGTTTTTGTATCAAGGATAATTAATTTCACTTTGTTTTTCAAGAAGAGTCTCTTTGAGACAAAAGCACTTGCAACTGCGGCAAAAAAGCCGTATAATTTATAGCGGTGTACGGGGATGAGGTATATCTGGGCAACTATAGCAGAGACTTGATATTAAAGATATACGACTAGGAGTGATGATTTTGAATTATATGAAATATGTAAAGCAGCTGTCTGTTATCATGGTAGTCTCCTTTGCCGGTGAATTTCTGAACCGCGTCCTGCCCCTGCCGGTCCCGGCCAGCGTGTATGGCCTGGTCCTCCTGTTTCTGCTCCTGATGACAAAGGCCGTCAAATTGGAGCAGGTGGAAGAAACCGGAAGCTTTTTGGTGAAGATTATGCCGGTCCTGTTTATCGGTCCCTGTGTCAGTCTGATGACGGTCATGGGAAGCGTGGCGGACAAGCTGGTCTCGATTCTTGCGGTCATTGGTATCAGCACGGTAGTAGTTATGGCTGTGACAGGAATCGTAGCTCAGGCCATCCTTGACAAAAAAGCGGACAAGGAGGAAAAAGCCCATGAATGACCTGTTCAGGGAAAGTGTTTATTTCGGCTTTTTCCTTGCGCTTGCAGCGTACTGGATCGGTCTTAAGATTCAAAAGAGATTTTCCTACACGATATGCAATCCACTGCTTCTGTGTACGATTCTGATTGTGATCGTGCTGACGGCGTTTCATATTGATTACGATACCTTCGATCAAGGCGCCAAGTATATTACGTACTTTTTGACGCCGTCGACGGTCTGCCTGGCGATTCCCATGTATAAACAGATACAGGTCCTGAAGAAAAACCTGGCGGCCATCCTCATCAGTCTGGTGAGCGGCTGTATTGCGGCGGCATTTACCATTTGGGCGCTCTGCGCGATTTTTGGACTGGATGCTATGATCTACCATTCCCTTCAGCCGAAATCCATTACCACGGCCATTGCTATGGGGGTATCGGAGGAGCTGGGAGGGAATCCTACTCTGACAGTGGCGGCCGTCATCATCACCGGCCTTTTTGGGGGGATTGCAGCAAAGACGGTGTGCAGGCTGTTTCGGATCACCAATCCTATCGCAGTCGGACTGGCCTGCGGCAATTCGGCACATGCCATCGGCACCAGCAAGGCGTTGGAATTTGGTGAGGTGGAAGGAGCTATGTCCAGCCTGGCGGTCGTGACGGCCGGCGTGATAACCGTGGTCCTGGCGCCTATGTTCGCGGGGCTTATACCGTAATAGAACAGGATCGGCAGCGGCAGGAAGAAATATAGAACCGATGTCTTGAGGCATACAGGTGATTTTGGAATACCCAGGAAAAATCCGGGGAAAATGAAAATACCCGTGAGAAAGAAAGAGAGGGCAAAGCCTATGCTGGAATTACAGAATATCTCCTTTCAGGTGGAGGAAGAAAACAGCCAGAAGGAGATTTTGAGAAATGTGAATTTGAAGATCGAGGATGATCAGTTCATCGCGATCACGGGACCGAACGGCGGTGGGAAATCCACTCTTGCCCGTGTGATCGCAGGAATAGAGAAGCCCGCGGAAGGGCGTATTTTGTTTGACGGTGTGGATGTCACCCATAAGAGCATCACAGAACGGGCCAATATGGGCATCAGTTATGCGTTTCAGCAGCCGGTGCGCTTCAAGGGCGTGACGGTGTTAGATTTGATCCGCCTGGCAGCGGGCGAAAAGATCAGCACCGCCGGAGCATGTGATTATCTTTCGGAAGTAGGGCTTTGCGCCAGGGATTATATCAACAGAGAAGTCAATGCCAGCCTGTCCGGCGGCGAGTTAAAAAGGATCGAGATTGCCACGATCATCGCCAGAGGGACGAAAATGTCGGTATTTGACGAGCCGGAGGCCGGAATTGATCTTTGGAGCTTTAACAACCTGATCAAGGTCTTTGAAAAAATGCATGAGCGGATCGCGGGAGCTTCCATCCTGATCATTTCCCATCAAGAGAGAATCTTGAATATAGCGGACAGGATCATCGTGATCGCCGACGGCCGCGTGACGGCGGAGGGAAAGAAAGAAGATATCCTTCCCGGCCTTCTGAACGACGAAAATGATATGAACTGCAGATTTTATAAGGAGGGGTATTGATGGACGCAATTGAACAGACATTGCTGGAGCAGATCGCGGGGCTTCATGAGATCCCCACAGGCGCGTATAATATCAGGGCTAACGGGCAGACCGAGAGCAGAAACACCACAGCAAACATCGATATCATATCCAAGCCGGACGGAACCGGAATTGATATCAGGATAAAGCCGGGGACGAAGCACGAGAGCGTGCATATTCCCGTGATCTTAAGCCAGACGGGCCTTCAGGAAGTGGTCTACAACGACTTTTATGTGGGAGAGGGCGCGGATGTGGTGATCGTCGCAGGCTGCGGCATCCATAACAGCGGGTGCGATACATCAAAGCATGACGGCATCCACCGGTTTTTCCTGGAGAAGGGAGCCAGGGTGCGGTATGTGGAAAAGCATTATGGAGAAGGCGACGGAAACGGTAAGCGCATCATGAATCCAAAGACGGTTGTGGAGCTGGGGCAGGACGCCTATATGGAAATGGACAGTGTTCAGATCAAAGGTGTGGATTCTACCATCCGGACGACGGAGGCAGTACTGGCGGACGGAGCCAGATTCGTGGTCACGGAAAAGCTGATGACCCATGGGGCGCAGGACGCTAAGAGCGAGTTTATTGTAGATTTGGACGGGAAAGGTTCCAGCGCCAATGTGGTATCCCGCTCCGTGGCCAGAGAGGATTCCCGCCAGCTTTTCGTTTCCAAGATTCACGGGAACAACAAGTGCAGCGGTCATTCTGAATGTGATTCCATTATCATGGACGATGCCAAGATCAGCGCGGTGCCGGAAATAACGGCGAATCATCCGGACGCGGCCCTGATTCATGAGGCCGCCATCGGCAAGATCGCCGGGGAACAGATCACGAAGCTGATGACACTGGGGCTTACGGAGCAGGAAGCGGAGGAACAGATAGTGAATGGTTTCCTGAAATAAGAATAAACATAGGCTTCCGTTAAAACTTTGTAAAAGTTGTCTTCATATGCTTGAGCCCCATGAAATAATATGATAGAGTAAAGACAAGCGGCAGGCTTAGGCCTGCCGCAAAGTGTATACAACAGTCGGCGTTTTGAGGGGGATAGCCATGAATGGGAAGCTGGAAAAAAGAAAAGCGTTTATCATAAATTTTCTGTATTTTATCATTGTGGTCGGCGTTCTCTATTTTATCTTGAAAAAGCTGTTTCCCATCTTTCTTCCGTTTGTGATCGGCCTTTTGGTGGCTGTCGTCCTGAATCCCGTGATTCGGTTTCTGTCGAATAAAATCAGACTTGACCGGAAATACTTCGCTCCAGTTGCGGTAGTCCTGTTTTATGTACTGCTTGGGGTTTTGATCTACTTTTTTGGCGCACGGATATTTGCTTTTATCCAGGAGATGGCCAAGAAGCTTCCGGCGTATTATGAAACTCATATTGAACCTCAGCTCAGTATGCTGATGGATAAGATCGCGGGGAGCTTCCCCGGAAACCAGGAACGTGTGATGGCTGTAGCGGATTCTCTGGAAAATACGATGCAGGAGGTCGTCCTGAAAGCTTCCGGCAGCATCATCAGTCTGGGGGCTTCCTACGTGGTCGCGTTTCCCGGCCTTTTGATCCAGCTTTTGTTTGCTGTGATCTCCTCCTTTTTCTTTACGGCGGATCTGGAAAACGTCAAAAATTTTGTGCTGCGCCAAATGCCGGACAAAAAACGGGACATGATCGTGGATGTGGCGAAGAACGCTAAGGTAATGGTGGGCAAGATTCTGAAGGTCTATCTGTTTTTGATGTGTGTGACCTTTGTGGAGCTGTATGTGGGCTTCTTGATTCTTAGAGTGGAAATGCCGCTTCTGTACGCGTTTTTGATAGCAATCGTGGATATCCTTCCGGTGCTCGGCACAGGGACGGTCTTAATTCCCTGGGGACTGGTTTCCTGCGTTCTGGGAAATGTGGGCTTTGGAGTGGGAATTCTGATCTTGTATTTATTTATTACGATGGTACGCCAGATTCTGGAGCCGAAGATCATCGGGCAGCAGGTGGGGCTTCACCCGATTGTCACGCTGATCTGTATCTTTGCCGGAGCAAAGGTGATGGGGGTATGGGGGATTTTCCTGTTTCCGATCACGGCGACGGTGCTGAAAAAGATGAACGACGAAGGGACGATTCATCTGTGGAGGTAGAGGAGAGTATGGCATAATTTTGAAAAATCCTGGAAATAGCTCTGTACAAACTGTAAAAAATATGTATAATGAAAGAGGTATCAATAAAGGGGAGTAGCCGGCATGGTTATGGATTCTTTGGCGTCAGTACGATTGTAAAATCCGCTGAGAATTGAAATGGCGAGACTTTTATTGCAGCTTGTGTTAGTTGCGATAGGAGTCTCTTTTTGTTTCATGATATTCGTGTGTCGGTATTTGGCAGCGATCAGGAATAAAAACCGCACTTACAGGCAACTGTTATATAATGTGATAAGGAGAATGAATATGAACTTTTTATTGGAAGGAATCACATCAATTACCTGGCAGCAGGCTGTCATGTACTTGGTCGGCATAGCCCTCATCTGGCTGGCGGTCAAGAAAAAGTATGAGCCGGCCCTGCTTCTTCCTATGGGATTTGGAGCAATCCTGGTGAATCTCCCGATGAGCGGAGTCATCAATCAGGTATTGTCCGGAGTGGGAGAAACCAACGGAATTATCCAGTGGCTGTTTGAGGTAGGGATTGAAGCCTCAGAGGCTTTGCCGATCCTGCTGTTCATCGGCATTGGAGCCATGATTGATTTTGGGCCTCTTCTTCAGAAGCCGGTGATGTTTTTCTTTGGAGCCGCTGCCCAGTTCGGCATCTTTTTCGCTCTGTCGGCGGCCTGTCTGATGGGATTCCCTCTTCAGGACGCGGCATCCATCGGCATTATCGGCGCGGCGGACGGACCGACCTCGATCCTGGTGTCGCAGATCCTGCATTCCAATTATATCGGTCCCATTGCGGTGGCCGCTTATTCTTATATGGCGCTGGTGCCCATCGTCCAGCCTTTTGCCATTAAGCTGGTCACGACCAAAAAGGAACGTCAGATCACGATGGATTATCAGCCGAATTCCGTTTCAAAAAGCATGAGGATCGTCTTCCCCATTGCCGTTACTTTCATCGTTGGCCTGCTGGCGCCTTCCGCAGTTGCTCTTGTCGGGTTTCTGATGTTTGGAAACCTGCTCCGTGAATGCGGCGTACTTGGAAATCTTTCCGAGACGGCCCAGACAACTTTGGCCAACCTGATCACGCTGCTGCTCGGCATCACCATTTCCTTTAGTATGAGGGCAAACGCGTTTGTGAATGTAAACACGCTGATGATCATGGGAATCGGCCTGCTGGCATTTGTGTTTGATACGATCGGCGGAGTCTTGTTTGCAAAATTCATCAATCTGTTCTTAAAGAAAAAGATCAATCCGATGATCGGGGCGGCGGGAATCTCAGCATTCCCCATGTCCTCCCGAGTCGTACAGAAGCTGGCCATGGAGGAAAAGCCGGGCAATGTTCTGATCATGCAGGCGGCAGGCGCCAACGTTTCCGGCCAGATTGCTTCGGTCATCGCCGGAGGCCTGGTGGTAAGCCTTGTGACACAGTTCCTGTAAAGACACAGTTTCACGGAAGTGGAAAGGAGATATGGATATGTGGGAAAATTTTTTGATCTCCCTTGAAATCATGGGAAAAGGAATGGGCGGTATCTTTGTTGCAATCCTGATAATCGTGGCGCTGGTCTGGATCATGAACCGGATCGGAAAAGAAAAGGATGAATGATACCCGGCTTCTTTATATAAAAACCAGGACAAGTGCAGATAAAACAGGCGGCGCGGATGAGGAGCCGTCTGTTTTTTACTTGCGCCAAACAAAAAGAGATGGATAGATTTTTACTCTGATAAAAAAATACTGGTAATGAAAAGCATCCGCTGTTATAATAAAAACAACAAAATATGAGGAGCATTAATGACATGAAAGAATTGGAAATCACGGAATTGTTTGATTTGAGCCACACTCTGGCGGCACCGTATTTATCAGGCTTTACGTATCCCTGGGAAGCGCTGGGAGGCCTGAGCGATTTCATCATAGAACTGGGGAAGAGCCTTCCCGAGGAGGAATATGAGGAGATTGGGGAGATGATCTGGGCGGCGAAGTCAGCGGTGATCGCTCCTACGGCGTCTTTGACGGGGCCTGCCATCATCGGCAGAAATTCGCAGATCCGCCATTGCGCGTTCCTGAGAGGGAGCATCCTGGTGGGAGAAAATGTGGTGGTGGGAAATTCCACGGAACTTAAAAATGTGATTCTTTTTGATAATGTGCAGGTTCCCCATTACAATTATGTGGGGGATTCGATTTTAGGCTATCGTTCTCATATGGGGGCAGGTTCGATCACTTCCAACGTGAAATCCGATAAAAAACTGGTGGTCATCAAAGCAGGAGAAGTGCGGATAGAAACAGGAAGGAAAAAAGTAGGCGGAATGCTGGGAGACTTTGTGGAAGTAGGATGCGGCACCGTCATCAATCCAGGATCTGTCATCGGGCGGAATACCAGCATATATCCGCTTTCCATGATCAGGGGATATGTACCCGCCGGTTCTGTTTACAAAAGACAAGGCGAGGTAGCCGAGAAGTCAGAAGATTAAAAGTATCCTCCGGGTATTCATGGTGTATGGGATGTTGGAAGAAAGTGATCTGGGGAAATATGCCGGGCTCAAGGAACAGGAAATAAAGCCGTTTCAGCGGTCCGGCTTCGGCGTGGCGGAATGGGGCGGCTGCGAGGACGGATCGGACTGACGTCTGATCGAACGGTCTTCCAGCATTTTGTTGAGCTCCGCTCCCAAAAGCACGATATTCATGCAGATATAGAGCCACAGCATCAGCAGGATGATGGCCGTCAGGCTCCCGTAAATATAGGAGAAATTCGCCACATGGTCGATATATAACGAATAAACGTAGGAAAATATCAGCCATCCGAAGGTGGTGAACGCGGCTCCCGGAATCTGCTTCCAGAAAGAGAGCTTTTTATTTGGCAGTATTGTATAGATCAGCACGAAGAACAGCATGAAAAGCGTAATGGAAAGACCGGTCCGGAATAAGATGATCACGCTGGAAAAATAAGCCAGCGACGGAATCCAGGATTCCAGGAGAAGCTGAAGCTTGTTGCCGAAGAGCAGTACGCCCAGTGTGAAGATCAGTACGAAAATAAATCCCAGGGTGTAGACAATGGATAACAGTCTCTGAACGACGATGTTTCTTGTCTCCTTTGTGTATGCAATACTGTTGAGGCCCTGCTGGAGGGAATAAATGCCTTTGGAGGCGGCCCAGAGAGTCGTGATGGCGGAGACGGAGATGATCGTGCTGGCAGAATTTGTATAAACGTCGTTTAACAGGCTGGTGACAAAGCGCTGCGTCTCTTCAGAGCTGGGCAGCACGGCCAGGATTGCCTTTGTGACGGTGTCCTGAGAAAGAGGGATCAAAAACTGTATGAGAGGGATCAAGAGCATAACAAGCGGTATCGCGGATATGATCACGAAAAAAGAAACCTGCGCCGCATATACGGAAACTCTGTCGTCCAGCATATAGTCGATGAGCTTTCCCAAAAATAACTTGATGTGTTTCATCTATAAACTCCTATTGAGGAAAACAATTCCTGAACGCATTTAATGTCTTTGAAATCATAGCATGATACGAATGAGAATTCAAGAGAGGAATCGGGGGCGCGGCAAAATAAACCTTGACAAGAGAAGGTTTTATGTTAAAATATGTCATAGGTTATCAATTAATATGATACTTTGAAAAGGCGTAGAAGGTGTCAGTAGACGCTTGTTTTCTTTCAGAGAGAGGAGGCCACCGGCTGAAAGCCCCCTTAGGTTCAGACAAGTGTTGAGTTTCCCACCGGAGCCGCGTTTCCCAATTACAGGTTTTTTCCTGTATAGTAGGAGATGACGTGACCGCGCGTTAGGCGGAAAATGAGAGCCTGCATGATGCAGGAATCAGGGTGGTACCGCGAGAATTCGTCCCTTTGCCGTAGTGGCAAGAGGGATTTTTTTCATTTACAGATAATCGCAGGCAAAGCAAAGGAGATAATTATGAAAGAAAAGCTGGAAAAGATCAGACAGACAGCCTTGGAAAAGATTGCCGGGTCTGACGCATTGGAGACTCTTAACGAGATCCGGGTAGCTTATCTGGGGAAAAAGGGTGAGCTGACCAGTGTGCTGAAAGGAATGAAAGATGTGAGCGCCGAAGAGCGCCCGAGGGTGGGGCAGATGGTGAATGAGACTCGCGCCGCCATCGAAGCGAAGCTGGAGGAGACTAGGGCTGCTCTGGCAAAGAAGGCCAGAGAGGAAAAATTAAGGAAAGAGGTCATTGACGTGACCCTTCCGGCTAAAAAGAATAATGTCGGCCACAAACATCCGAATATGATCGCGTTGGAAGAGGTAGAGCGCATTTTTGTCGGCATGGGTTATGAAGTTGTAGAAGGCCCTGAAGTGGAATACGATTACTATAATTTTGAAGCGCTCAATATCCCGAAGGGACATCCGGCCAGAGACGAGCAGGACACCTTTTATATCAATGATAAGATCGTCCTGAGGAGCCAGACTTCTCCTGTACAGGTTCGTACCATGGAGAAAGGGAAGCTGCCGATCCGCGTGATCGCACCGGGAAGGGTATTCCGTTCCGATGAAGTGGATGCCACTCATTCTCCGTCCTTCCATCAGATAGAGGGGCTTGTGATCGACAAGGGGATCACATTTGCCGATTTGAAGGGAACCTTGGCTGAGTTTGCCCGGGAATTGTTCGGAGAGGATACCAAGGTAAAATTCCGTCCGCATCATTTCCCGTTCACAGAGCCCAGCGCTGAAGTGGACGTGACCTGCTTCAAATGCCATGGAGAAGGCTGCCGCTTCTGTAAAGGGAGCGGATGGATAGAGATTCTGGGCTGCGGTATGGTGCATCCCAATGTACTGCGTATGAGCGGCATCGATCCGGAGGAGTATTCTGGCTTCGCGTTTGGCGTTGGCTTGGAACGTATCGCGCTTCTGAAATACGAGATAGATGACATGCGTCTTTTATATGAAAATGATATCCGTTTCCTGAAGCAATTCTAATATAATAAGAAAGGACAACTATTATGAATACAGCATTATCCTGGATCAAAGCCTATGTTCCCGACCTTGATGTAACGGCTCAGGAATATACGGACGCCATGACTCTTTCCGGTACGAAGGTGGAAGGCTACGAGCACCTGGACAAGAATCTGGAGAAAATCGTGGTGGGCCAGATATTATCCATAGAAAAGCATCCGGATGCCGACAAGCTGATCATCTGTCAGGTAGACATCGGGACAAAGACCATACAGATCGTGACAGGCGCGCCCAATGTGAAGACAGGGGATAAAGTGTCGGTTGTTTTGGACGGCGGCAAGGTGGCAGGCGGCCACGACGGAGGCCCGCTGCCGGAGAATGGAATCCGGATCAAAAAGGGAAAGCTGAGAGGAGTGGAATCCGATGGCATGATGTGCTCCATCGAAGAGCTCGGTTCTTCCAGAGACATGTATCCGGATGCGCCGGAATCGGGGATATATATTTTGAAAGACGACGCGCCTGTCGGCGCCGATGCCATAGAGCTTTTAGGGCTCCATGATATAGTATTTGAATATGAGATCACTTCGAACCGGGTGGACTGCTACAGCGTCCTGGGAATCGCGAGAGAAGCGGCCGCTACCTTCCGGAAGAAGTTTGAAGCTCCGGTCCCGGAAGCCAAAGGAAACGGAGAAGATGTTCATGACTATGCGTCTGTGGAAGTGGAGGACAGTGACCTGTGTCCAAGGTACTGCGGCCGGGTGGTGAAAAATATTAAGATTGGTCCTTCTCCGGAGTGGATGCAGAGACGCCTTGCCGCCAGCGGCATCCGTCCTATTAACAATCTGGTGGATATCACCAATTACGTCATGGAGGAATATGGACAGCCGATGCACGCGTTTGATCTGGATACTGTTGCCGGACGTAAGATTATCGTAAAGCGCGCAAAGGATGGAGATGAGTTCCAGACCCTGGACGGGCAGATGAGAAAGCTGGATAAAAATATTCTCATGATCAATGACGCGGAAAAGGAAATTGGCATAGCCGGAATCATGGGCGGTGAAAATTCCAAGATTACTGACGAAGTGAAAACGGTGCTTTTCGAGTCCGCCTGTTTTAACGGCACGAATATCCGGCTGTCCGCAAAGCGCCTGGGGCTTCGGACTGATGCGTCCGGAAAGTATGAAAAGGGACTGGATCCCAATAACGCAGAGGCGGCTATCAACCGTGCCTGCCAGCTGATCGAAGAGCTTGGCTGCGGCGAGGTAGTCGGCGGTATGATCGATGTCTGTGCAGGAAAGCCGGAGCCCAGGCGCATACCCTTTAATCCCGATAAGATCAACCAGCTTCTGGGGACGGATATTTCCAGGGAGGATATGATCTCTTATTTCGGACCGCTGGAACTTTTGGTGGATGAAGCGGCCGGAGAGGTCGTCGCTCCGACCTTCCGTCAGGATCTGGTGTGTGAGGCGGACATTGCAGAAGAGGCGGCCAGATTTTTTGGATATGACAACATCCCGACTTCTCTTCCGGCCGGAGAAGCGACCACAGGGAAGCTGTCCTTTAAGCTCCGTGTGGAAGAGGCGGTCAGAGAAGTAGCGGAATTCTGTGGGTTCAGCCAGGGCATGACCTATTCCTTTGAGAGCCCGAAGGTATTTGACAAGCTTCTCCTTCCTGCAGATTCCCCTCTTCGGAGGACGGTGGATATTTCGAATCCCCTCGGAGAGGATTTCAGTATCATGAGGACCATATCCTTAAACGGGATGCTCACTTCACTGGCCTTTAACTATAACAGGAGAAACAAAGACGTGAGGCTCTATGAGCTGGGAAATATCTATCTGCCGAAGGCGCTGCCCCTTACGGAGCTGCCGGATGAGAGGATGCAGATGACCCTTGGATTCTACGGGGACGGGGATTTCTTTACACTCAAGGGAGTCATAGAGGAAATATTTGACAGGCTGGGAATGAGAGATAAGATAACCTACAGTCCGGAGGCTGGAAAACCGTTCCTCCATCCCGGGCGCCAGGCGGTGATCTCCTATCACCAGAAGGTAATGGGATATCTGGGAGAGATCCATCCTGAGGTCCTGGACAATTATGATATCGGAGACCGGGCTTATGTGGCTGTCCTGGATATGCCGGTGGTGACAGAATGCGCCTCCTTTGACCGAAAATACGAGGGAATTGCGAAATTCCCGGCAGTGACCAGAGACATCAGTATGGTGATGGACAAGGACATTCTGGTTGGACAGGTGGAAGAGGTCATTGAAAGGAAAGGCGGCCGGCTTCTGGAATCTTATCATATGTTTGATCTGTACGAAGGCAGCCAGATTGCAGAAGGTTATAAATCCGTGGCCTATTCCATTACCTTCCGGGCGAAGGACAGGACGCTGGAGGATAAAGATGTAAATGAGATCATGGAAAAAATCCTGAAAGAATTAAAAGGAATGGGAATCGAGCTTCGAGGTATGAAATAACAGTAACTTAAAGATAAGGAAACTGCGGCGGAGATGTCTGCTGCAGTTCCTTTTTTTATGATACAAAACATTTTTTGGAATCATTTTTAGTAAGCTCCGATTAATCTCCAGTTTAGCACCGGCAGAAGTTCCGGACCGTCACGATTTCGGTTCGCTGGCGATTCAGGAGCCGTTTTATCCCCGCTCCGGCAGTACCGCTTACATGTCGACGGAAAATCTGGATGATTTTTCGTCTCCGTTTCTGCCTCCCTGCCGTACCATTCTGGATGACTTTCATTCCTTTGATTCCATAAAAGGATTGGATATCCACACGGCCCGCGCGCCTTATGGCAGCCGGCCGCGGTGGACTGCCCCAATGGCTTTCGAGGCAAATGAACGCTTATTTCGGTGCGGAAGAAAGATTCGATTCCATCGTAAGGCGAGCGCCGCAAAAGCGTTAGCAGAATCTTCCCGGCTGCAGGGAGGTAAAAACCGAATTTCATGCAGGTTTTTATTGGAATCTGATGTGGAAAAATATCGATTTATCCATGTCAGTTGGAAAGGACCGACTGGAGGCCGCAAAGATTCCGGTTACGGCTGCCAGCGAGTCGCCTGGATGGAAGCGGATTTCTTCTTGCCTTGCAAATTAGATAAAAAACTTGTTTGAAAGGTATTCAAAGGTATACACAAGGGCACCCCTGAATACATGCCCTCCGGGCAGGCGCACTTCGTGCGGCAAAGTATGCTTGAAAAATTCTGAAATTTTATAAATTTTACTGAGATTTACGAATAGGAATGTACGGATTTCTTATACTAAATCATAAAGATTATGGAAAAAAGGAGAATGAGATGGATAAATTTTTAAAGATCGTGAGCGTTAGGGGAAGAGAAATCCTGGATTCCCGGGGGAACCCTACCGTAGAAGCAGAAATCACTTTAGAAGGCGGGATAAAGGGGCGGGCCAGCGTTCCTTCAGGAGCATCAACGGGGAAATTTGAAGCAGTCGAGCTCCGGGACGGCGGGGAACGTTACTCTGGCCTGGGAGTTAAAAAAGCGGTAAATCACATTGACACAGTGCTGGCTCATGCCATTCTTTCCGAAAACGCCATGTGCCAGGGGCGGATCGACAAGCTTCTGACAGATGCCGACGGCACAGAGAATAAGGGGAATTTGGGAGCAAACGCGATCCTCGGTGTGTCCATGGCCGCCGCGAGGGCTTCTGCCGCCGCGCTCGGCATGCCTCTTTACTCTTATTTGGGAGGGATTTACACGAAGAATCTTCCGGTTCCGATGATGAATGTACTGAACGGCGGAAAACATGCGGATAATACGGTGGACCTGCAGGAATTCATGATCATGCCGGTGGGCGCATCCGATTTTTCTTCCGGCCTGCAGTCCTGTGTGGAGGTATATCACACCCTTAAAGGGATTCTGAAAGGAAAGGGCCTGTCCACAGCCGTTGGAGATGAGGGCGGATTTGCGCCGGACCTTCCCGATACGGAAGCGGTGCTGTCTCTTTTGGTAGAGGCGATTGAAAAATGCCGGCTGAGACCGGGCGTGGATATGGGGATTGCCATTGACGCGGCGTCCAGCGAACTTTATGATCCGGACAGAGACGCGTACTATTTCCCCGGCGAAAGCAGGATGGGAGGAAAAGAGATCCTGAGACTGCGGGAAGAAATGGTGGATTATTACGAAAATCTGGTGAACCGTTATCCTATCGTATCCATTGAGGATGGTCTGAATGAAGAGGACTGGTGCGGCTGGAAGCTTCTCACTAGCCGTTTGGGAGATAAGATCCAGCTGGTGGGAGACGATCTGTTTGTGACGAATACGGAACGGCTGAAGCGTGGGATTGAACAGAAGATCGCCAATTCCATTCTGGTCAAGGTAAATCAGATCGGAACTTTGACGGAAGCGTTCGCAGCCATTGAAATGGCACAGAAGGCCGGTTATCATGCCGTTATTTCCCACCGTTCCGGGGAAACAGAGGACGCGATCATCGCAGATATAGCCGTGGCGGTCAATGCGGGCCAGATCAAGACGGGAGCGCCCTGCCGTTCGGACCGGAACGCCAAATATAATCAGCTTCTGCGGATAGAAGAGTCTTTGGGAGGCCAGGCAGTATATGAGCATCCTTTTGCTTCGTTTTAAAAAATAGTTGCCAATCCTGTCCTTTTATGGTAAGATAACTATGTTTGACCATAGGAGGTGTGAAGATGACTGTTTTGAAAGTGATTTTAACCGTGGTTTTCTTGATAGTGTGTTTGGCATTGGTTGTGATAGTATTGCTGCAGGAAGGAAAATCAGCAGGACTGACCGGCTCCATAAGCGGCGCTGCCGAGACTTTCTGGGGAAAGAATAAAGGACGTTCGATTGAGGGAAAGCTGGAAAAGGTTACGAAGTATGCGGCGATTTTATTCCTGTTGCTTGCCCTTGCGCTGAACATACTTTAAGCGGGACCTGTATAGCGGAGAAGATGGGATTCATTGCTTGCCAAGGCATTCACGACACGCCTTTGGCGGGATGAATCCCTTTTTGTTATGATGCAGGGAAATTCTCCGTCATGGTCGCAGCATTCCGGCGTGCAGGACAAAAAACAGTAGCCGGATGAATAGGAGAGAAATGGATAACGGAAATGAAAAAAAGAGCGGCGGAAGAGAAAAGCAGCCCGGAATAGGCGGAACGTATAAAAGGAAAAAAGAGAAAAAATGGGAAACTGGCGGGGCGCGAAAAGGAAAAGGGCGCGGACGGCAGGAGGAGCTCCGGAAGGAATATGTGAAAGCTTCAGATGAGCTTTCCGAAGGCAGACCGGCGGCTGAGAGGATGGAGGAGAGAAAAGAGAGGCTTTTAAAGCTCTTTGGCCATAAAAATTATGTTCCTCTTAAGATCAAGGAGCTGGCGATTCTGCTGGGAATATCCAAAGAAGAGCGCCCGGAGCTTCAGGAGGTTTTGGATGCCCTTCTTTCAGAGGGAAAGATAGGCCTCTCAAAAAGAGGAAAATACGCATTGGCAGAGCATTTTCTGATTACCGGAACTTTTTTGGGGAACCGAAAAGGATTTGGCTTTGTCGTTGTGGAAAAAGCAGAAGGAGAGGAGCCGGAACCGGATATTTTCATCCCGGAAGATGAAGTGGGAAATGCCATGGACGGAGATACGGTCCAGGTAGCGCTTTGCAGCGGAAAGAAAAGCGGAAGAAGAAAGAATCCGGAGGGCCGCGTGGTCAAGGTGCTTGTAAGGGCCCATGAAGAAATCATCGCCACTTATGAAAAATGCAAGAATTTCGGATTTGCCGTACCGGTGAACCAAAAGCTTTGCAGCGATGTGTTCATTCCTGAAGAACACTCCATGGAAGCGTCCACCGGCGAACGCGTCGCAGTGAAGATCACAGATTATGGAAACGGCCGGAAAAATCCGGAAGGCCGTGTTACGGAGATTTTGGGCCGGGTGGGAGAGCCCGGAGTGGATATTCTTTCCATTGCCAAGGCCTACGGATTTGAAAATGTGTTTCCCGACGAGGTTCTGGCTGAGGTGAAACGGATTCCCTCTTCGGTCCTTCCGGGAGAATTGGAAGGCAGGAAGGATTTCCGGAGCCTTCAGACAGTGACCATAGATGGAGAAGATGCGAAGGATCTGGACGATGCGATCTCCATTTCCATGGAAGATGGAATTTATAAGCTGGGAGTCCATATCGCCGATGTGTCCCATTATGTAAAGGAAGGGAGTGCGCTGGACAGAGAAGCGCTTAAGCGCGGAACCAGTGTTTACCTGACGGACCGCGTCATTCCCATGCTGCCGAAGGAGCTTAGCAATGGCATCTGTTCATTGAACGCGGGGGTTGACCGGCTGGCATTCAGCTGTATAATGGAAATTGATGGAAAAGGCCGTGTGCTCGGACACGAGATCGTGAAGTCTGTGATCTGCGTGGACAGGAGGATGACCTATACCGCTGTGAAAGGGATCCTGGAAGACCATGATGAAAAACTGCGCCGGGAATATGAAGAGCTTGTGCCGATGTTCCGGATGATGGCAGATTTATCCTCTATCCTTCGGGCGAAGAGAAAAAAGCGCGGGTCCATTGACTTCGATTTCCCGGAAAGTAAGATACTTCTGGATGAAGAAGGTAGACCGGTGGAAATAAAGCCTTATGACAGAAATGTGGCTACGATGCTCATAGAGGATTTTATGCTGCTGGCGAATGAGACGGTAGCGGAGGATTATTATTGGCAGGGGCAGCCGTTTGTTTACAGGACCCATGAAAATCCGGATCCGGATAAGATTCGGGAGCTGGCGCTCCTCATCAGCAATTTTGGATTTCATCTGAGGATGGGACAGGAGGAGGTACACCCCAAAGAGCTCCAGAAGCTTTTGGCGGGTATCCAGGATTCACCGGAGGAAGCTCTTATAAGCAGACTGACCCTGCGTTCCATGAAGCGGGCTAAGTATCAGCCGGAATGTATCGGGCATTTTGGCCTGGCGGCGAAATATTACTGCCATTTCACCTCGCCGATCAGGCGGTATCCCGATCTGCAGATACACAGGATAATGGGCGAATGTCTGGCAGGAAAGATGTCGGAGAAGCGTAAAGGGCATTATGCCGAGATTCTGCCGGAGGTATGCGCCGGATGCTCTTCCATGGAAAGAAAAGCAGATGACGCGGAAAGAGAAGCGGAGAAACTCAAGAAATGCCAGTATATGGCGGGCCATATCGGAGAAGTGTTTGACGGCGTGATATCAGGCGTTACAGGTTGGGGAATGTATGTGGAGCTTCCCAATACCGTGGAGGGGATGATCTCCCTGTCGGCTCTTGACGGGGATTATTATCAATTTGATGAAGCGCAGTACCGGCTGGTAGGGACTACCACGGAACAGGTCTATAAACTGGGCCAGAGGATCCGCGTGCGGGTGTCCGCAGTGGATAAAGTGGGAGGTACCATTGACTTTGTGCCGGAGCGCTCCTGGGAGGAAGAATAGTGTCAAAGGATAGCTATAAGCTGGTCGCGAATAATAAAAAGGCATATCACGATTATTTTATTGATGATACGTATGAAGCGGGGATTTCCCTGTCAGGCACAGAAGTGAAGTCCATTCGGATGGGAAAATGCAGCATCAAAGAATCCTTTGTGAAAATTGAACGGGGAGAAGTCTACATCTTTGGAATGCATGTCAGCCCGTATGAAAAGGGTAATATTTTTAATAAAGATCCTTTGAGGGTGAGGAAGTTGCTGCTTCACGGCTACGAGATCAATAAGCTGGTGGGAAAGATTCAGCAGAAGGGCTTTACGGTCGTACCCCTTAAGGTATATTTCAAGGGAAGCCTGGTCAAGGTGGAGATTGGATTGGCCAGAGGAAAGAAGCTGTATGACAAACGGCAGGATATAGCCAAGAAGGACCAGAAAAGAGAAGCGGAAAAAGAATTTAAAATCCGAAATCTGGGATAAGGAGGAGCTGTGAATGAAGCCGGATACGAGAGAAGAGCTGCGCCGTCTGGTGACAGGCGTTACGCTCGAGACATATGAAGAGCTGGCGCCGCAGCTTGTCATGATGCTGGACCAGCTGAAAAAGCGGGAGGATCTGAGCCAGGACCAGATGAATGATGAGATTCTGCTCAACATGATGGGATATATAAAATCCTGTACCAATGAAATCATGATTCAAGTGCTGGGCGAAATTCTGGAGCTTCCAGCGGAAGCACATCATGACCATGATCACGATCATGTGCATCACGAGGCTTGACAACCGATGTTTTTGGGCATATAATAGCACTACACTGAGAGTCGTATGTAACCAGGGCTTGTACTGGTTTCGACGGGGGTTTAGAAGTTTGGGAAGCCATCCGCAGACCGTGACTGCGTCATCAACATGGAAAACCTAAATATAAACGCAGACGATCAGTTAGCGTACGCTGCTTAATTGCAGCTGTCGACCCTAGGCCGCTCACAGCTTAGGACCTCGGCATCGTGAAAGTGGGGAACTTCGTCTCCTAAGCTTTGCAGAGATGGAAGAAACGATGAAGCTACTAAGCACATAAGCCTGTCTTTGGGCGTTTGTGTAAGGGAATGTTAAAACAAGGACTATGATGGAAGAAACCTGGATGGAAGGGCTTTCGGACAGGGGTTCGATTCCCCTCAGGTCCATAAGAGGAGCGCCGTGTTTACGGCGCTCTTTTATTTTTTATAGTTTAGTCGGTCAGTTCCCAGGTGTAGGATTCCGGAACACATTTTTCGTGTACGAAGCTGTTTTCTCCTCCGTGAAGCTCATAATCTTTCACCAGGTCGTAAAACGCTTCTTTTTCCATCCGGTTCCATTCCTTGAGAGTGTGATAATACCGGTATGACTGACCAATCCGGTCTTTCAGCTCCGCCCGTTTATTGGCATCGTTTTTCCTTTGGATATCCAGATGGAACAGCCGGTTTTCATGATCGTTTTTTTCGATCAGTTCTCTTAATTCCTTCATTCTGGATGTAAGGCAGTTGATTTCTTCGTTGGTCTTTTGAAGGCCCGCAGATATACTTGTCAGCATCTTATCATGTTCGATCAGCATCTGAGCCTGCGATTTTTCTTTTAGGGACCACTTAGTTTCTATTCCGAACCGCCCGGCTGTCCAGTCCGCCAGTTTCAGAATTTCCTGGACGGCAAACAGGAGAGCGAAGAGCAGAATGACAGTATGTGTGATTCCGTTATCGATTAAAGCCGTGATATACGACATTCAAAGAGCACCATTCCTTTCATAAAGGAGGGCTTACGCCCTCCGAATATAATCTTTTGATACCCAGCCCGTATATTTGCCGGCGATTTTTGTCTGATACCAGCCGCCGGATTCTCCTAAAATATCAACCAGGTTTCCATCACCCAGCTTGGGCCAGGCACTCAGTTTTTCAAAGGATGTACCGGGACCGGTACGGACGTTTAAGCCTGCGCCGCCGGTTCCGGTGACTTTTCCAACCCACACGGTGCCAGACTGAACGGCGGAATGGTCTGCTTGCCTGACGGATATCCGAAGATATCCAGAATACACGAATCCCTCTTGTCCTACAATATTTATTTTTGCCCAGCCGTTGGTATAAAGTGCGGCTACATCCACTTCATTTCCATTGCCCAGCCGGCGTATAATTTGATAGGATGTGCCGGGACCAGTACGGACATTTAGATACGGGTCTGATTTTGTCAGGTTACATATTTTCGCATAAGCCCAAGGTTCATAGACTTCTGTAATCGTGGGAAGCGGCATATCCGGAGAGGAATCAGGGGAGGAGGATGCCCCTTCGGACATCATTTCCTTTACCTCAGTCCGAAAATCGGACATGCTTTTGCCAAAGCGGCGAAAATATGGTTCCGGATCGCTGTGGTTCGAAGCAATTCCTTTTTTATAAGCCTCATAGTGGCCGAGAATCTGGCCGGTATCCAGGTTAAAGCGCTTGCATAGTCCGGCATAGTGAGAGACGGCATTTGCCCAGACCTTCCGGAATTCCGCTGCTGTTTCCAGCTCACATAATTCGTAGCCGATGCAATGGGCGTTTCCCCATCCGTTTCCTATGTGCCAGCAGGACATAGCGGGCGGAGCGAACTCATAAATTCCGGTGTCGTCGATGAAGCCGTGGACCAGCTTTTCCACTCCCGGCTTGTTCCAGCGCTTGAACCAGCCGCCTCCCGCTCCGGACTGCGCCCGGATGATGACGGGATAGACGGCGGGAGAGTGGACGATCAAAAAAGAAACGCCCGAGAGGGGCGTTCCTTCTTTATAGCAGTCATTTTTGGTACAGTAAGTTTGGAGTGTATTTGCCATAGATTCCTCCTAAATTATAAAAATTGGCGGGATTATTACCCTTTGAGTGATGCTGTATATGCTATCTCCATGCCAAAGTTAGTCCCATTGGGATTTGTATCTTTGATAACAAATCCATTAGCGCTGGTGGAATGGATGCTGCAGTCTGAAAGAATACTGGCTAAACCGGGAATGTTCACTGCCGTCAATGTAATGTTATATTTGTCTGCATTTTCCATGGGGACAGAATATAAGTAATAGTTGGCGTTGTATACGGTCTGCTCAGATTTGATTACATAAGCCTGTCCGTTTTTCCAGCCTTCGTTATAATTTAATGCCCGGGTGGTATTTCCGGTATTGGAAGGATTCAAGGTTATGTTCTTATTAGAAACAGGAATATATGGATAGCGGGTAGTTTCCGATTCCCGGAAAATGACTTTTGTGCTGCTGATCATCCGATTGTTGGAAAATCGAAGCTGAGCAGTACTGTTGGAAACTCCGTAAAATTTAGCGGCGTCGTCAATCAGGACCGACTCATTGGAAGAGGAATTCTTGCCGTATAACACACAATCAAACATTTCGAAAACCTGATTCGGGGAGTTGGCATATGCTGCATTATGCAGATATAAAGGAGCGCCTCCGCCAGTTCCCTGAAGGACACAATTATAAAGGGACAGAGTAGAATTGGCGCCTAAGCCGCATCCAATCGCATTGTGGGGAGAGGAAAATTTACAGTTCCGGAAAACGGTTGTCCCTGAAATCTTGGTACTTCCATTTTCATAGTGGAGGCCATAGGAATTGCTTCCTGAAGTGGCCAAAAAGGTGAGTCCGCTGAAATATCCCTGTCCGGTGGTATAGATCGGCGCGTTGGGATAAGTACTGGGATATGAGAGTATTGTCGTATCCATGCCCTCCCCAATTAAATCAATGCCTGGATTGTTGCATAAATCCACCTGTTCGTTATAGGTGCCGGATGCGATTTTAACGACGACACGATTAGCTTTGCTGCAATACTGCCTGGCATGGGTGACAGCGGCATTTACTGTAGTAAAATCGTAGAGTGACGCGTTCTTTCCTACTGTTAAAATGGATGATTGAGATACTGTTGAATTTGTATTTAACATAAGATTACCTCCTAAATTACTTAATATAAGAAAAATGATGAGAAAATGGACAATTAAAAAGAAGACTCTATGCGGTTATTGGTCTCCAATCTCCGTATGTTATTCCTGATACATGTACGTTGATATACATTTGATGTCCTGCTGTTAAGGCTATTCGCATCGTATATGCTTCACCAGCTGGGAGCGATAATATGACACCGGCATCACTGCTTGGTGCCCCAATCGTATTTTCTCCATAATAGTAAAATCCCTTTTCTATGGAATCCATTAGGGTATCCGTCACAATTCCCTTATCTACTAAAGTCATATCCTGAAGACTGTCCGCATATTCGGCTGTTGCGTTTCTTCGAAAGTTTTTCCAGGTGGTTGTCCCATTCACCAAGTCATAGGACGCAGTATAGGTCAAGTTCGGTGTTTCGCCGTATTCATAAAAAGTATAATTTCCAGCTAAATTCTCTGTTTTTGTCACAGTCAGTATTCCAAATACGTCCGTGGCATTTCGTCCTATCTGTGCCGCTATCTCTGATTGAATTTGTGCAGAATTTGTTCCAATCCAATAAGATAAAATTCCAAAATACGGAAGGGCATTAAACAAGTCGATTAAGGTACAACCGTTTCTTTCAAGCCCTAAGTGTTCTGGACTTATAAAGGACTGCATTAGGTGTTTGGACATATCAGCGTCCAGTTCATTGACAGCTCCCGCCATCGTTTTGGCAGTAGTTGTGAGAGTGGAGACCTCTCCAATCTCATTTTTTATCTCGGATATAGTGGCATCCAGTTTTTCGCCTGTTGTTTCATCGTACACGGCCTTTGTCACGGTAACCGGCAGTGTCACTCCAAATTTAGATGTCAGGGTTTTAATTACTCCAGTTATAATTGACATATCTTTAATTCTCCTTTATATAAGATAACTACCAAATACTGTGATCATTGTCGGATTAGTGCTTTGGTTTTGTTTTATGTATCCGTCCGTTGTAATTTCCGCACACACAACCGCTCCCGCGCCATCCGCTCCCACCCTGCAAAACGCCGGTATTTTCTGGACTTTTTTAGGATATGCAGCGCTATCTGATATTCGGAACAGGTTTGTGTTGCTCGGAAGCCCTACTGTTGATAAAACCTCAAATTGTATGACAACTTCATTTCCCAGAATGTAGGAATTCTGAAAGAAAAAAGTATCCTGTTCCGTATAAGAATTGCGTACCGTAAATTCTACCTTTTTATTCAGTTCATTGGCTGCTCCAACCAATGTTTTTGCATTAGTCGTAAGGTTTGAAACATTCCCAATATCTGCCTGCTTTGTATAATACCCAGGTAGTTGCCCTCCCAATGTATCCGCATCTAACCGAGTCTCAAAGGTGGAGCCTTCTACTGTATCGTCTGACGTGTATACACCATTTCCCATGGATTCCGCGGTGTTTTTGAGACGAGTATCAAGGTCGCTTAAATCTCCAACAGTTTTACCAATGATTATCCCAACAGATTCGCCGCTTTTCGGCAATTCAAAAGTTTTGGAGGGTGTGAAATTAAGTACAGACCCGGCAGTGATTTCTCCGGAAGGCCCAGGTTCTCCTTGAGGGCCCTGCGGACCGGTTGCACCTGCGACCCCTTTAATACATCCGCTGTAGGCCCATTTAGCTGTTGATGCGTTCCCTGCCACTGTGCATCTATAAGTGTTTCCGGTGGATATATTCAGGTAGTTGTCGTTTACAAGCGCATCTGTGATACCTGAGCCAGAAAACACAGCTGCTGTAGTATTCGTCCCAGTAATGGCTGTTCCCTGGGACCAACGGCTCCCGCGCTGCCCCTGTGGACCAGTTGCGCCAGTTGCTCCGGTATCACCTTTAGCGCCCTGCTTACCAGTATCGCCTTTTGGACCAACGGCTCCCTGCGGCCCGGTTGCACCAGTTGCGCCGGTGGCACCCTGTGGACCTGTCGGACCCGTGACGCCTCTGATACAGCCTGTATATACCCATTTGGCTACAGAAGCTGCTCCGGCTACTGTGCAGCGATACGTATTGCCGGTGCTGGTGTTCAAGTAATTGTCATTGATCAGTGCATCCGCGATTCCAGTACCAGTAAAAACAGCGGCCGTCGTATTTGTCCCAGTAATAGCTGATCCTTGGGACCAACGGCTTCCTCTCTGACCAGCAGCGCCGGTCGCGCCGGCAGCGCCAGTATCTCCTTTATCGCCTTTAGGGCCCTGAGTTCCAGTATCTCCTTTTGGACCCTGTGTACCTTGCGGGCCGGCGGCGCCAGTTGCTCCGGTCTTTCCCTGAGGTCCAACAGGACCTTGTACCCCAGTTGCTCCCATATCCCCTTTATCGCCTTTAGGACCCTTGATATTCCCAATTAACGTTTTTGTCGTCGCCATATCATACCTCCGTTATAAAATATAGATTGCCTGTACTGTTATCAAACTCAAAATCTGGGACTGTGCTGTCATCAGATGAACATGCATAAAGAGCTCCGCTTCCATCAACATATAGAGTGAAAAATCCACCTATAGGGACTGTTATGCCGCTGTCCCCTTTGTCGCCCTTTTCCCCTTTGTCGCCCTTTTCCCCTTGAATGCCCTGTGCACCAGCAGCGCCGGTCGCACCAGCAGCGCCGGTTGCCCCGGTATGGCCTTTTGGACCCCGCGCCCCGGTGTCTCCCTTGGATCCTTGCGGCCCAACAGCACCCGCTGCTCCTGTGGCGCCGGTATCGCCTTTGTCTCCTTTTGGACCCTGCGGTCCGGCATCCCCTTTTTGTCCGGGTGCTCCGGCAGCGCCCGCAGCACCCGCTGCTCCTGTGGCGCCGGTATCGCCCTTGTCCCCTTTTGGTCCCTGAGACCCGTTATCCCCTTTATCGCCCTTCGCGCCTTGTGCCCCGGTTGCTCCCGTGGCACCCATATCTCCTTTTGGACCTTGCGGACCAGTTGCCCCGATAAAGTCTCCATTTTCTAATTTTTGCTGGACTTGTGATGTGATGTTCTGAGCTCCCTGGGCGGCTGTCTTTGCTCGTTCCGCTGCAGTTTCAGTTTGTATGATTTTACCGTTGACCTCTGTGATTTTATTATTAAATACTTCCGTCCTGTTTGCTTCTGCGGTTACACGCTTATTTTCTTCCGTTATTCTGCCGGATTCCGCGTCTTTACGATTGTCCTCCGCATGATTTCTCTGATTTTCAGCCTCAACTCTTATTTGTTCCGTTGATGTTATGGCGGCGTTAACCCGGTTGGCATTCTCAGCGGAAGAAAAAGCGGCGGCAGTCGCCTCCTCCGCTTTTTGAACGGATTTCTCGTTACGTAAAATGATATTTGTGAGTGCGTTATACTCATAGGTACTTTGAATCAAACAATCGTCGATTACACTTTTATTGATACGCAGTTTAAATGTTGAGGTAATACACAGAGTTTCAGAAACTGTATCATATATACGAAGCTCCCCATAGCCGATTCCATCTGACGCGAGCATTTGCTCTGTAAATGCCACATGAATTCTGTTATTGGATATGGTACAATCATTTAAAATCTGACTGCCGTCCGGCTTTTTCATGGCGATGACCACTCTGCAGTTTTCAGGATTGATGGATACTTTTTCCCCATCCTGAATAATCTCAAATTCAATTGTCCTGGAATTTTT
The DNA here is from genome assembly GCA_902363445.1 of Lachnospiraceae bacterium. Taxonomy (GTDB): domain Bacteria; phylum Bacillota; class Clostridia; order Lachnospirales; family Lachnospiraceae; genus Lientehia. Next base: position 283,393 of record CABJAB010000004.1, on the reverse strand, counting down.
ATCCCATTGTTTAAAAATATCTATGATTTTATCCGTATTCTTTTTTAGATCAAGCTGTACAGATTTTGATATGTTCACAGATTACACCTTCCTTTCAGAAGCGCATAGTAAATTTACATGCGTTCTTATTCTTGATACTCTACTTATCGTGGTTGCCAAAGAATTCATTTCATCTCATATAAAAGAATTATCATTTGTTATACTGTCATTTTTCCTTTTATATAAGACTGAATTGCCTTTATATGGGCCAGGACAGTATCATTTTCCTCGATTCCGTCAATCACTACAAGGTTTTCGCGATTATTATCGGATATTATGGTTCCGCTGGAACTATCAACGACGGAATAGGTATAGGAGAGGCGCTGACCTTCTCCCGTTACATGACTTGTGAAACTGGTGATCTTATTAACTGTACTCATGATCGTAATTTCCTTTCGTAATCGAGAAGATATTCATATGCTTCATTTTCATAGTCAAATGAACCGGCCGGTTCATTCGGAGTAATCAGGCGTTCATTTGAAGCTTTTGTCTGTAAATAACGTGTTTCCCAAGCAAATGACAGCCCGGGCGTTCCTGATACAACAATGACGGTATTCGTACTTTTATCGTCGTCAACCCACACATCGCCCTGCCCGTATTTTGTGAGAAATACTACAGGCTTGTGTGACAGCACGACAGTTTCAGAAAACACTGGATCAATTTCAATAAAACAGAAGCCATCAGCGGCAATTTTTCCTTTGCCATAGTCGGAGAAAGTTGGAAGTGGTGTTTCGTAGGCGTTTAGCCCGCGCTTTCCATAACTTTTTGTCTTTATGACTCTTTGCTTAAAATCACCTTCGGCAAGGAGGGATCCTGTTACTATAAGATTTCCAATTACACTTAAACTACCTCCTGTAATTGTTACCGCGGTGCCAGTGCCTCCAGAGCCTCTGAGACTTATATCACCTATTCCCCCGGCTCTGACAACTACGCTTCCGGTGTTTAAGTAAGTTAGATAGCCTACATCCCCAATATGCAAAACGTCATTTGTTGGGATTGTACAGCCATACATATTACCATTGGAGTAGCTTCCCCCGGACATGGTTGGCGAATTGACGGATGCAGAATTTACATTACCGCCGGTCCATGTGCTCCCATTGATTGTCACGGTATTGAAGGTTCCGGAGGTAGCATTGACGGTACCGTTAAAAGTTCCGGAGGTAGCATTGACGGTTCCTTGAATGTCGGCGCCGGTCGCGGACAGCTTTCCCAATTTTGTGACCTTGAATTTACCGCCGCCGAGGGATATGCCGTCGGTGCCGATGTAAATGCCGTTTGACGTTCCCGACAGGGAAGACAGTCCATTGTAAATAGAAGCACTGTTTATGGTGAAACCACTGGTTTTGCTTCCGATATATCCAGTGACGGCATTTATATTTCCCTCAATGACAGCATCTGCGGCAGACAATTTTCCAAGTTTTGTGACCTTGAATTTACCACCGCCGAGGGATATGCCGTCAGTGCCGATGTAAATTCCGCTTGACGTTCCTGACAGGGAAGACAAGCCATTGTAAATGGAAGTACTGTTTATGGTGAATCCGCTGGTTCCATTCCCGATATAACCTGAAGTGGCCTTTATATTTCCCTGGACATCGACGCCGGATGCGGTCAGCTTTCCGGCTTCCGTGACTTTAAAAGTCCCGTTTCCATTGTTAATGGTGGTGCCGGTTATGCTGCCGCCGGTTATTTCACTTCCCTGGACGATTCCAGCCAGAACAATGTCCGCGATCAGACCATAAACGGTCTGCCCGTTATGAACAAGGGTCCCGAATGCGGATTTTGCGGTAACCCATCCGTCGGATGTGTACATGAATTTTTCATTTGTGATCCATGCCTGTTTTTTATAATATCCGTCGGCAGTCAAATCAGATAAGGATGTGCTGCCGTCGGCCTTTTTCCGGAGATGGATGCCGTATCTGTCATAAGTCACATCCTGATTGTCACTCATCCTAATCTGTTCTACAGCTGTTCCCAGCCCGTTTTTTATTATCTGCATCGTGTCATTGGCGACTTTAGAGGATTTTTGCCAAAAGGAGCTGGAATTGGCGACCTGGTGTGAGACAGAAGAGGTCTGTTTTAATAGTTCAGAGTGGATGTCGACAGGATTCTTCGACTTATAAATATTTCCAAATGTGACAGAGAAATCGTCAGGTTCATCATAGTTTACCGAAATTTCCAGCAGCCTGGCATGTACGAAATAATCATCCCGGATTCCTACGGTGATAAAGTTTCCGGTCCGGAACATGTTTGCCAGAGGCCGGAATTCATCTATGGCATATATATTTGCCATGGAGAGAGAGAAGGAGAGCTGCGGCTGTGAAATTCTGGCCAGTTCCTTCTTTGCGGCTTCATACAGTTCTTTTTCCGTTTCATTTTTTTCCTCGTTGGTGTCATTGTCCGTGAATGCAAAACAACTGTCCGAATATTCATCTTCCCGGATGAAAAGATTCAGCTTAAGCATCTGCTCCCGTGTAAAGTTGTTTTTGATGTCGATGCTTCGGGCTATGGCGGACATGGCCGAGGATTTTTTTTCCAGAGCTGACATCTTTGCTTCTATGGCCTTTTTTTAATCATTTATCTGACTGATAACAGTATTCAATTTATCCAGGTTTTCTTTGTATCGTCCATATTCCGTCGACTCGGGAGCTTTTTCTGCCCATCCGGCTTCTATTTGAGTCTGCTGAATGTTCTTATAACTGGATTCTTCTCCCTGAAGCCCTGTCAGCTCTGTCTGCAGGACAGTCAGCTCATTATTTAAAACATTGTATTCATCTGCAAGAATCGTATATTGTGCCTGCTTTGCCGGAAGAGTAGTCAAATAAGAGTTATACGCAGCAGATAAATCTCTGCCCATATAATTTTCAGTGGCATAGTATGATAAGTCGGTTATGGAATCATTTCCGAAATTGTGCATACGGATGCTGACTTCATCATCGGCGCCGGAGACCCGAAGTGACGTTTTGATATCATTGCAGTCGTACTTAACAGAAACCTCTTTCATGAGATTATCTTTACTGATATAGATATCGGTATCCTTGCCGGCGCGGTCTTCCGTATAAAGACTGATGGCATTTTCCATGGTATCAAATATAAACACTCCATGGACGGTCGGGGCCACATCATTCATGAGAAAATCATAAATGGATTCCCGGCTCACATCAAACATACGGTTCATTCCGGGCTGTGATTCGGTGGTGACAGTGGTGAATTCATTATCCACATGGCCGATACTCCAATCGGGAACCTTTTCTAAGATGATATTGAGCAGACTTCGCTCTGGTTTTCCGGGCCAAAAGATTCGCACCGGTATGATATCTTCCGGATTTTCTTCATATTCTATGCTGTCGATCTCACCGGTGTTTACTTTAAAGTTGTTCAGATATTTTTGTCCCAGAGAAACCTCATAGCTGTGAGCAGATATTTCTTTTGATTCTTTGATTCCATCAGACCGGACTGAGATATCCTGAATCTGGAAATATCCGATTCCTTCCACGAAAATATTTCTTAAGGATTCAATTTTTTCATAGTAGGGGTTGAGAAAGGTTTCTCCTCGGCTCAGATTGATGTATGTACGGGGAACCGTGAAGGAAATTTCACTGAACGTGTTCCATTTGACATTCAGGGATAAATCTTTTTTTACGAGACATCCGGAAATGGTTTTATCTACTTCACATAGATAAATATGGGGTATTTCCTTTTGGTCTGATAATTTAAATTCAAAATCGTTCATCAGAATTCACCTATCCTTCGTGCTTCCCGGTATTCAAAGGTCACTTGAAAGCTTCCGGTCATTTTCAAGGTGTTGGTTCCTCTGAAGAATTTTAACCAGTGGCGGTTAAACATATCTCCGAAAATTTTAAACCCGAGGCTTGACGTGGCTTTATCGGAATATAAGATGAGGTTCTGTCCATCGATCGTTATGGTTTCACCTTTTTCCAGGCCAGACAGAGAGAAGGGCATGGAATCCAGAGAATTTTGAATCGTCACAGTATCCCCGGACAGATTTTTTATGGTCATATCGGGATACATGTATCCTTCGAGTTCATCCCCATTTGCGATGATTTCCACAGAGGAGCTTCCGTCAACCGTGAAACTGCGCCTGATCACATCGGAATAATAGTAACTGTATACCGATTCAAATGTGACGGTAACAGCCGGTATTTTCCCCTCCATTGTTGTCTTTGATATGGAGAGGAATCTTCCCAGTGCCCAATAGTCATCATATTCTTCATCGTAAAGCTTGAGCCAATGAATGTCCGGAGTCAATAACCATCTAGACAATTCTCTGATCTCACCGCGGGTGAACATTTTTGTGCTGTCGGTTTTATGAACAAGTGTGATGTCGAAGCTAAGCTTGGAATCGTTTTTTGCCCCGTAATCAATATCTTTATTGACTAATTCGTCTGTGATGGGAGAGAGGTCTAATCCATTGCTCGTTTCATCAATCCCATCATCGTCGAATTTGCACAGAATTAAATTCCAGTCGTCTGACATTTGATTGTTATATTCAAATTGACTTGCTAATACCAAATACTCACCTTCTTTCATTATAAATGGCTGCCGGTCACGGAATCCTGACCGGCAGCCAATCTTTAATATCTTATTTTGCTCAGCAGTTGTTTTGTATATTTCTGGATGGAGGCATCGATTTGTCTCTGCACAGATTTTAGATTGTCGTTGTCTATGCTGCCGTTGACATTTAGTTCATTTGTAATGGTGACGGCTCCCAAAGAAGAGGCGCTGTTATTGAATGACGGAGGATTGCTCCAGGTCCTGTTGTTTACGGCACTGAGCAGTGAGGACTGAGGCGAATACCTTAAGAGCCTGACCAATTCAGAAAACTTTTTAGCGCTCCCAGGGTCGAGAACGATTTCTCCCTCCTTGGCTGCGATCATGGTATCTTCCCCCACAGATTTCGCGATAGCGTTTAAAGGATTATCTTTTTCCTTTGTGACGAGGCCGCCTTTTGCATATTCTCTGAATATCCATTTACTGCTTCCATTTGGAATTCCTGCATTTTGCTGATCTATCCATCTTAGTGCCTCACTTCTCGAAGTAAATAATTTGGAATCATATCCTCCGGGGCCTTGATACACGGCTCGAAAATGCCCTCTGTCACCAGAATAAGCATCCCACATGGCTCCTAAAGAACTTGCGGCGGCATCTGCTGCATTTCGGATGGAATAAATGGAGCCGGTTATTCCGGAGGTATTATAATTGGCGTTCAGGACACTGCTCAACATATTACCGAGCCCCTGTGCATATCCCGTATCCGTCAGAAGTCCATTGCTCACATCCGTGATTTCGCTCACAAGTCCGTCGGAGCTCACACCCATGGCATCTATCATGGCCCCGGCTGCGTTATTTGCCTCGATCTGTACATTGTAGATTTCAGATTCCACGCCGCGCAGCTGTTCTGTGAACAAGCTTGTTTGTCCGCCGAGAGAGATGGCATATTGGCCGAGAGCATTCTCTCCGGTCTTCCAAGGGTCGGAAATAGCGGATTCAATATTGATACCATACTGTGTTCCAAGGGATTCAAGGGTTTGATATACCGTTTCGTGATTGGCGGCCACTTCCTGCAGATATTGATCAATGATCGCTTCCCGGTCAATCAAAGAATTCTGGAGGGTTTCTTTCCGCTGTTCCTGAGCCGCTTCATATGCTTCGGACTCTTTATCAAGCGCATCAATCTGCATATCATAGTTATGATCTTGATATAGTTCATCCAATTCTTCCTGTGCATCGGTTAATTCACTGGTCAGCTTTTTTCTGCGTCCGACGGACTCATTATCATCGGCATCGCCAAGAGCGGCGATTTGCCTTTGAATATCGAATATGGCTTTTTGCTTATCGGCGACGTCTTTTTGAAAGTCCGCTTCTTCCTTGTCCTGCTGCAGAGCCTCTTTCTTTTTATCGATCAGGTCCTGATAAGCCTTAGTTTCATCGTCAATGGCATCGCATACTTCGTCTATGCCGTTTTTTATCAGATCATATATGGCTTCTCTCGAATCGTGCATTGCGACAGCCGATTCGTTCTGGGCGTCGACCAGTGCGTTTAACTGCTCCCGATATTCGGATTCTGACAATTCGCCGGCGAGAAAAGACTGTTCCAATTCTCCCATACGCTGTTTATATAACAGCACTTTTTCTGCCGCTGCCTCGTAAGAATCTTGTAACAGCCCCATCTGAGAGAGTGCTTCATCGGTGAACTTTAAATCGGTGGTCCCGGTGGTCAGTGTGTCACTGTCTAGGAGAGAAATATAAGTATCCAGTGAACCTTGGATTCCGTCGATGGCATTCTGGATTTCCTCAAATTCCTTTACCTTGATTTCTAATTTCGCATTGGCAAAATCCTCTATATCAGAGCTGCACTTTAGTATCTCAGAATCCACCTTGTCAATGACATCCCTCATTTCCTGCCATTCTTCAGAACCAATTTTGATTTTTCCACTGGCAATGGAATCTTGCAATCTCTTGGTCAGTTCCTTATATTCTTTTTGCAGCTGGTCTTTCTTCTGCTCTGTTTGAGCAATCATTGTATCATAGAAACCGACTCCGACCTTATTTCCGTACTTTTCCTGAAGGTCGATGATATCCTGCGTTTTATCCCGATAAGTGTCGGTGAGGCCGATCAGCTTTTCAAAGTCATTGGCAACATTCTTGAACTTATCGACCTCCAGCTTACGCAAAGATTCTTCCAGTTCTGCAACAGTATTGGTAAGTTCTGCGACTTTATCATTATATTTGCGGTAGTTTTCAATAGCCTTCGTAACTTCATCATTGTTATCACCGATGAAATCTGTAGTGCCAATAGCCCCATTTTTAACAGAGTTCTGTAAACTTGCAGGGATTTTAGCCAATTCTTTGTTGGCGAGATCGGTGTATACTTTTATGCTTTTTTGGAGATCGCCTTGTTTGGCGGTGTACATATTACTCAAAGTATCAATGAGGATATTTTTAGCGCCGGAGCCATTTAGATTATTCAGATGCGTTTGCGTTAATTTTATCGCGTCGTCCAGTTCTTTGATTCGATATTCAATCCAGTCTATTTGCTTTGTTGTCGTATTGGCTTTAGATGAACTGCTGGAAGGGGATTTTGTATTCTTTGTTGAAAAAGATTTGCCCAGATTTGCCCTTGCATTGCCGATCAGGGCCAGCTTAGCCTGAAGTGCTTTATCGGTATTTTCGACGCCTGTCCGATTAATACCGACTGTTCCTAACGCATTAACCCGTGCGTTTGCATAGGCTGTAAAGGAAGCGGCAGCATCATAATTTGACGCGGATAACCTCATATTTTCTTCAGTTAGCTCTGCTGTACCGTTTGCATAGTCTGAAAAGTTGTTCAGACTGGCGATTGCATCTTGATAGGCCTGAGCCTCTGCCTGATCCAGTTGAGCTGAGGCAAGTGCGATGTAGCTGTCGGCATTAAGCCTGATCTGTCCATTTTCTCCTATTAGAGCTGCTAAGTATTCATCGCTTAGATTCAGTAAAGAAACTAAATTATCTGTACTGATATATCCGTTTTGAGAATAGTCTTGAAAAGCGGACTGAACCGTCTGGAAAGCAGAATTGACCTCTCCCAAATGATTGGTGAAATCCTCCAGAGAGCCAGAATCTTTTGGTATACTATAAATCATGTTTTTGAAAGCAGCTTGCAATTCGGGGGTAGCATTTGCATTGGCTAATAACGCTTCAACATTTTCCCAAAGGGTATCGGTATATCCATCGAGCTGCTGTTTTAGATCATCGACGGATTTAATGGATGAAAAGTCTAATTCTACGCCAGCCTGATTCAGGGCCGTCATGGCGTCAACAAGGCTAGAGGCGCCGGAATCAGCAGAATTCAGGGCCTCCCATGCATTTTTGACAGCATTGATTTCTGAGGGGGTTTCCGTCAGCAGCGAATTGGAGGCTGCCTTTTCTTTTGCCTGGTTCCATAGGTCCATGGCTTCCGCTGCATTTTTGGCTTCCTTTGTGATTTCTAAAAAGCTATTTATTTCATCAGCGGTATCAATACCTTCCGATGATAGAAAAGTATTCAAATCTCTCTTATCGACAGATTCTTTGGCTAAATCATTAACCCTTTCATTCAATTGATTCTGGGCATCTTCCTCGTCTGCAACTAAGAAATCGAATAGAATTGGAATTTGCGTGGCAGTATCCTGCTCGCCCAATGCGCTTGTGATGTCATTTTTGACACCTTGGTACAGACTAATGATATCATCAGCAGAAATATCACTCCGATCCATTGTAAACAAGGAAATCAACCGATTCTGTAAATTCGAATCCAATGGGCTATCTTCAGAAAATAATGATAGAATGTTGTCGTTGACATACTGAGACATACTATCTATAGATGACATATCCATGTTTGTTTCGCTGAATTTGAGATTATCCAGAATATCCTGAACAATGTTCTGAGTGTCCTCTGGCAATCCCGCAAAGGAGTCACTAGTAAAATACTGGCTAAGAAAGCCCGCTTTTATATTGTTTTGAAAGGAAGCAATATTTTCATTGATACTTTGGACCTGAGAAGAATAAGTAGCAAAAATACCGCTTGTCCTTTCTTCAATTTGTTCTTTGATTTTTTTATATTGATCGTCTGAGAGTCCGACTACATCGAGGTAATAATCCTCCATATTGAGGGTGTAACCCGTTTTTTGGCCGGGAAGGCTGGATAGTTCCTGAATTCCATTTTCTTTCAAAATTTTTTCTATTTCCAGAAGATAGTCCACATTAGATCCCCTGATTTTGATATCGTCATCGGTTACAGGACCAGTACCGTTAGGAATAGCAGACCTTCGGTCAATGAAAAAACCCGAGTTTTCATTTAACGAGATATCACTTGGAGTATATTTGCTTAAATCTTTTTGTGCGGCATTTATTGAGATTTTATTACCCTTTAGGATTTTAGAAAAATCCTTTTCTTCTTCTTCATGGAACACTTTACGATAGCTTTCAGCAAGTTTGTCTATTTTGGCTGCGGCTTCACTGGCATTATTTCCAAGAGTCGTAATGGCGTTTCCGTTTTTATCAGTATAGGAATACAGTTCGGGAAAAAGATCGATCAACTGATTACTAATATCCAGGTATTCTTGGTATTCTTCGTCTGACAGATTTCGGTTTTTTCCGCTGCTGGTCACACCGCCGGAGAGTTCCTGGTATCGTTCCGACAGCTGATCTGCAGCGGCAGTACGGCTTTTATATTCAACGTCCAACGTTCTAAGCTTTTCACTGGCTTCTTTTCCGGCTTTTATCGCTCTTTCTTCAGCCGTTATAAGGTTCCAGATAACAGCCCCGGCTGCGGTAATCGCAACTGATGAAATAGAAAAGACGGCTGCCTCTGCGATTGAGGAAAGAGCTGCAGTTTTTACAGAAGCAAGAGTGAGGCTTTTAGCGGTTGTGGCTGACTCAGCCGCCAGTTTGCCCAGCTGTTTTGTAAATCCTCCGATGCTGCTGGTAGCGATGGTTTTAAATAGTTTTGCTGCTCCAGAGTTTAAATCTTCGACTCCATCGGCAGATTTTTCTGCTCCTTCGCCTATTCCCGTTCCACTGGGTTTATAAGTTTGTAAATTCTGAGCTTTTAATATGGAACAGGATTATAAAATGTGAACGCACATAAGTATGTGGTATAGACATACCGATATCAGGGCGATGTGCTCGCCTTAGCTCATGACTATGCCATTTTGAAAGATCCGTCGTAAGGTGACGATTCCAAATTCCCATTATAGTCGATGAACGTTCCTCTATAGGACGTAGAGGCTTCGCTGCAAATTTCTCATACTCTCAGACTTTTTACTGTACACAATCCCTTTCAGGTTGTCCATCATGAAATAAAATACATATCCTAGTCTTCCATAATTTAGTATCTGAGGATTAACGAGTTACCTTGTCCGCGATATCAGACGGAGCATGCTTCTTACACATGCCAGTTTTGGTGGTTTTCTGTGCAGTCCCTTGTTCACGCTACCTTTTTTACGTGAACTCGTTCCGCGTTGCCGCCGGACTGCAGCGGGCAATTTACTGATAAAGTAACAGAGAGGAGCATTTTTGAAAACCTCTCACCCGCAACTTTGTATGTAGATTGAGAAGAGTCAGCAGTTTTAGCATTAGTGGAGGAAGGCTCCGCAGCAGCTTGAAGCTGTATACTCTGTGCCTGGATAGCTGCACCCACCGTATTTATTTGCTGGAGGATTTTTTGGTATTCCGTTATATATCCTTTGTAAGCATCTGCGCTTTGTGACAGCCATGTTCCGGAACCGGAGGATGCGGTGAGCCGGGCCGTATCAGCCAAAATGGTATTTAGAATAGCGGCCTTTTCAGAGACGACGGTGAGAGTGGAGGTCAGCCCGTCAAATCCGGAGCTCCAATCTTTCATGTTTGATTTCCGAAGTTCCGTTAGGCGCTCATTGCATTTCTCCAGCAGAGTATTCACACTGCTTATCTTGCCGGCAGTATCGTCAAGGCCGGAAACGTTAAATGAATTCCGGGAAAGTGATTTCTGGGCGGATGATAATTCAGCCAGTGATTTGGTGATGATTTTCACCTCTTTTGCGACGTTATTTTTGGTATTCAGCCTGACTGCTATGTTATAGTTCTGTTTTGTCAGCTTCGTCAGCTGTTTTTCCAGCTGGGATAATTGCTTAAGAGCAGCGGTATCCACAGTTACGTCCGATTGATAAGTACTCATTTATGAATCATCACTCCTTTCATGAGGGGTATCAGGGATGGAGGATCTCATTGAGACACGGTATCTTCTGCGGCACCTTCTGACTGCCGTTCGGAAGCCGTAGGAGTAGTGCCTGGATATCCGTTGTTATTGAGCCGGCCGAGAAGATAATCGCCGATCTTGTCGGGGGCGAAATGATATTCATCCATTTTTTTCAGCAATTCTGCTTGCTCTTCTGAAGAAAAATACTGATTTACCCGATTGGCGTTTTCTGTCTGAAGGGCCTGTGCTTTCGCAAGACGTTTCATTTCCCGGTTGGCTTCAATCTCTGCGTCGATCCTCAGGGATTCTTTTTCCAGAAAGCTGTTAAGCATATCCCTTTCATGGGAAGAGGAGCGGATACGGCGCTGCTTCTCAAAGTCGGTCATCAGTGCGGCAAAATGTTCGATTATCGGCAGCGGTCCTTCTGTCCGATGGGCTTTGAAAAATTCATAAAGAGAGGTATCTTCAATACAAGTGTCATAATTAAAATCTTTGCCAGGATCAAACCCTTCGACTAAATGGCTGTAAAAAAGAGAGACAACAGCTGCTTCGGCTCTGCCGGGCATATAAAGCTCCGATTTGTCCTCCAAGGTAACAAAAGAGCTTTCCGTGATCACACGGGCATATATCTCGAGGATGGAAAAAGGGATATCATTTTTAATCTGAATGATATCAAAGTTGATGTTCATAGAGAAACCTCCTGTTTGTTAAAATAAAAAGACCGCCTGTTCCGGCGGTCTGGGTGAAGATATTTAGTTTTTTGGTTCCTTTTCGGGCGGTCCTATCCTGTTTAGTCAAGCGTGAAAATGTCTTCAATTGTCACATTTAAAGCTTTTGCCAGCTTCAGTGCAGTGACAATGGAAGGATTCGTAGTATGTCCGTTTTCGATATTACTGATGATACTACGTTTCACACCGGATTTGATCGCGAGTTGCTGTTGACTTAAGTTACTGTCCCACCTCAATTGCTGTAATTTGTTTTTCATAGATTCATACACCGCTTTTATCTGATAGTAGTTGAAAGTAATAAAGTTTTATTATAACTTGATATAGAAAATCCGATTATCCGCATAAATACAGCATTTAAGGGCTGTTCATCACTTGAAAAAATAAGTGTTTTACCACGAATTTACCATAATTGAATATGAGTCTTGATATGACGAAATATAAAGGGAGATTGCACGTATAATAAAACCGCGTATCTCCCTTTAACAAACTATCTAAAGTTTTCTACATTTATAACTCTGGAAAAACAATCGCACAAATTCATGTTGTGAGTGACCATGATTATAGTAATGCCCTTTTCATTTAATTCTTTCAAAAGTTTCATCACTATCAATTCGTTCTCTTTATCAAGTCCAGAAGTTGGTTCATCAGCTAATATAATCTGACTTCCTTGCAAAATCAATTTAATAATTGCAATTCGCTGTTGCTCTCCACCGCTTAACTGATATACTTTTTTGTTAAGCATGTCACTTAGCTCAAATTGCTTTAAATACTTATTGATTAGTTTCAGTTTTTCTTCTTTTTTTACTTTTTTATATTCAAGAGCTAATTTTAAATTCCACAACACGCTTTCATCTTCTATTAGTCCATAATTTTGAAATAGATAGCCTATTGTATATCTTCTCAAAATCATAGCATTTTTACCGTTCATGGACAAATTTTTATGACTATCAATAGTGATTGTTCCCTCGGATATATCAGTAATCAATCCTATTATATTTAAAAGTGTCGTTTTACCTGCCCCGCTTTTCCCTACAAGCCCCACAAATTCGCCTTTTTCTATTTCTAAAGATAAATTTTCAAATAGAACCTGATTTTTCCCATATTCTTTTTTGACGTTCTTTAATGTAATCAATGACATACTTATGCCCCCTTTTCAATCTCATATAAAGCGTTTGAGATATAAATTCTATAAAGCAATTCGCAGAATATGTAGTCAATAAGTATAATCGCAAAAAGGCAAGCAAAATAATAATTTATAGCAGTTAATACGCCTGATATAATTATTTCGATTCCCCAAAAAATATACCGATTTTTCAGTGTCCTAAAATGAGAGAATCCTAAAATCTCTTTTGCCGCATATCTCTTTCGATTTACAAAAATGTCCACATAATTTGAAATATACAAAATAAACAGTAAAGACACTATAAAGACAATCGTAAACATAGTGAGTGTTTTAAGAACGAATGTCACATTTTCAAGTTGCATTAAATAAGGTGTAAGTAATGTTCCAGCTGTAACTAATTGCTCTAAATCATATTCTGATAACAAAGAAGAAAAATCTTCTCTTGACTCCATTTGAAAAAATAAACACCTTGTATTTAAAGAATCCAAATAGTAAAGTCCTGCAAAATTGCCCGTATCAACAATGATAACAGGATTAGCCATATCCGAAAAACCATTTTCTGTATTGACTTTTATCGTAGAATCATCGTCTATATAAACAACATTAAATTTATCAATAGTTTTTTCTTCTCCCGGTATTCCATAAAATTGATTGTAATTCATCAATCGGAAATATTCTTGCTTAATATATTCGCTAATAGAATTTTCATCATTCTTATATTTATGTGGAACTAATACTGTTGGTTCACTAAATATATCTTCTCCCAATGGTTTTCCACTGAGCTGGATATTTGAAAATTCATTCAGATAATTTCTATTTGCAATAACAAGCTGTTGTTCATAATAGGGGCGTGATGTCTGCAAACCACCGTCTGTCCTAAAATCACATAGTAGTGAATGGTTATGATTATACATCTCTAATGTTTGTTCAGAATATTTTTCTAATATGTCTGTGTTTGCTAACGCATAATCATACTCCGATGAATTAAAACCATTAGCGGTATAATATCCGTCCAGATACTTATAATCTAAAACAGCTTGTTGGCTTTGTCTAAATGAGTTCCCCTGATTCAGCAATGAAATAATAGTGATAGCGATTATTACCGAAAAAATTATTTTTATAGCCTGAACTACAATATTTGTGCCGCTATTTAAAGTCTTATTTTTTATCATTGCCTCTAAAGAAACAAACTTAATTAAAATACTTGTAATTAAAACACAAAGTATATTTATAGCTAAAACACCAATAAAGAACAGTACACTTGTTGCTAAATAAGAAAAATCATATCTGTTTGTTAATGCGTAATATAAATTTAGCAAGAACAGTAATACTAAACATATTACAGCAAAATATTTTATTACACTGGTAATTTGCTCCTTTAAAATATGTATAGTAGAAAAGCCCATGCTTTTTTTAATACCTATTTTTTTCAAACTATAAGACGTATAAATACAGTATATGATTTGAAGTACAATAAATAAGATTACAAAATTCAGAAGATTCAATTCTAATACCATACTATACGGAATAGCGTCATTTTCAAAGTTATTTATTGCGACGGACAGTTGAGAAGCTATCTCTTTAATTGTGTTAGCTGGTAAATCTGTATAGAATACACCAACACTATCTAAAAAATCTTCCTTTTGCAATTCATGATATTGAAACAAAATAGAGGAAGATATAGGCTGTTTTTGTGTAAACTCATTTAATGGATAGCAATATAAATCATAAACAGATTTATCTGTGGAAGTGAGCGTATTGTTAATGAGTTCTAATTTATTTTGAGAATATTCTTCTGTAAATATTGTATAAAATTTGTCGAGAATTTCTGGCGATGTTTCTTCTAAAACATACCCTTTTAAATTCTCAGTAGCAATGTTATTCTTTTCATAAATGTTGTAAATAGAAGTATTAAAAATATATGCAAAGAGTATGACTTCAAGGAAAATAAAAATCTTTAAAAATTTTTTCATAACATACGCCCCTTTCTTTGAAGAAATGTATAAAATAGGGCGGGACAAATAACCCCGCCCTAGGTGTTTGAACTATTTTACTTAATATGGATAATAATCATAATAAGATGTTTCGTTCGCCCACCAAACTCTCTTTGCATCTTTGTAAGCGTAGTTTGACTTGAATCCACTGGTATATGTATCTCCGCCGACCTTTACAGTTGCCTTTACCATGTAGTTGCGACTAATACCTGCTTTACGCCCAATTTCGGAATATACAATGGTGTCTGTTTGCCCTCCATTGTAGTACAAATCTCCACCCGCTACATCAATAGCCCACGCTGTAAGTGGAGCGCCGACAACCATAACTGCTGCTACAAGACCAACTACTTTCGTTCTCAACTTCTTTGCTCTCATTCGATAAACCTCCTTTCTCTTTTTTACTTTTTGATAGTTTTATGTCACGTACTGTTTTTACTAACCTCAACATAACATATATTTCATTAAATGTCAAGTTATTTTTGTTTCTATTTTATATATGACCTCTTTGTTGCTATCATATTTTGTGCATAATGCACAAAATCAAAGTGCCAATATTAGTGCTTTCCACGATTGTACTTTTACAATGAAAAGACGAAGTACCTGTGATAAATTCATTGCTCTAAAATTATTAGAGAAACTATACAATATAGCTATCCTTTTTTCTCTTGTCTGCCATAAACAGAAAAGAAAAAGCCCTGTCAAGAGCCTGCCACTTCTTTAGAAGTGGTGCTTGCACTCTTGATCTGGGCTTTTTGTTTGCTGTATCTTTTTGCAAGAGGAAAAAGGCTACTCGTCCCCGTTGTCAAAATGGCTGTCCTTTAAGACTTCCCGCAACAGCTCCATATCTTCTTTTGAGTTGGGATTTATCCTCTTTACAACCTGATAAGGTGTACCGTACTTGTGTCCGTCTGTGCTTTCCCCGAACATATCCATGCTGTATAAATCATCATAACGGTCTAATACTTTCTGAAATTTCAAGTGCTGGATAAATGTTTTGATAGGGTAAAGGTCGGACGCTTGTATGTCCTCTCCCTTGATATAGTCTGTGATGTATTTCCGCAACTGCTCCAACTCATACTCTAGCCATTCTTCTTCACTGTCAAAGAAGTTATCATAGTGTCCGTGTTTCAGTTCTGCATTTAGGCGTTCTTCCGTCCGTAAAAACTTGCATACCTCTTTTTCCGCCTGTTGGACAAACTTCCATTCTCCCGACAACAATTCATTCGGTGTTACTTCCAGTACGTCCATTATCTTTTCCAGCGTGTCAAAGGTGGGATAGTTTACCCCTCGTTCAATCTTAGAAAGGCTCTGCATATTGATACCGATGGCGTCCGCAAGCTCCTGCTGTTTCATTTTCCTGTGTTTTCTTATGGTCTGTATGTTCTCCCCTAAAAAATTTATTTTCTTTGTGTCATGCTCCATAACTTCTTATATCTTTTCCTTTCCCGGCTTTTTCGTTCCTTTATAAGCCTATCATACTTATTATAGCCGAAAAAGTCAAGAAAAAGTTCTTGACAAGTAATTCTAACGGCGTTATTATCATGGAGGATATAGTGATTAAGCACAATGAGGTCAATCACACGCTTGAGTAGGCATAGAAAAGAGTTATTTTCGCTTTGATAGCATGAATAGGCATGGACTATCCGACCGAAAACGGTGTTTCTTCCTGTGCCTGCCCCGTTTAGCCACGAGCCTCCCAAAGGCTCGTGAGCGTTAAGAACGGGGCTGGTGCAGGAAGAAAAGGAACGCCGTAGGCGTTCCGTACAGGGCGTATATGTAACACCGCCCTGCGTATACATGTCATAGTACCTAGAAACTGTGATAAATAAAGGAAAAAATGCAATTTATACCCTGCAAAAAATCGGGGCATACGAAAGGAGTAATGAAGTATCGCAACACACGAAAATTTATCTGTTAAGATTGATTACATCAGCATTGTATTTGAAACTGCAAACGCAGAAGATGTCATCATGCACATTTTAGGTTTACCGACTGACATTTTCAATGTCTATCCAGCAACGATAAAATTCAAGACTTATCAAGCACGCTGGCAGATTGGAGATATTTATGTATCGGGGGACGCAAGAAAGACAGAGGACAACCCACAGGGGCTAGGCTGTTATCTTGTTATGACGGGCAGAGGTTGTGATGATATTTTCCGTATTCTCAACAGCAGAAACTATACCTTTGGGGATATGTTCAAACGTTGCGAGCGAAGATACGGACTGGATAACTTCCATTTCACAAGGCTTGATATTGCCATTGATGATAAGAACGAAAAGCCATTCTTTACCATAGAGCAGATAAAGAAGAAATGCGAAAAAGAGGAATTTATCTCGAATAGTGAGGGCTATCACTTTGACGAAAGTAAGTTTGATGATTTCGACACCGCAAAGACCGTTTATATTGGTGCTGGAAAATCGGGATTGTCCTACCGCTTTTATGACAAGGATAAGGAAGTCTGTTCAAAACATAATAAGACACTTGATGAAGTCGGCAGTTGGAAACGGACAGAAATGCAACTGCGTGATGATAAGGCTCATGCCTTTGCCATGACATTCAAGGACAGACCGCTGGAACTTGGGGAACTGGCTTTCGGACTATTGGCAAACAACCTACGCTTTGTCGTGCCAAACAGAAATGAAAGTAATAAGAGCAGATGGAAAACATGTCGGTTTTGGGAACGCTTTTTAGGGGCTGTGGAAGTCTTAAAACTGCAAGTACCGAAACTACATAATTCTCTTGAGGAAACACAGCAATGGCTTACAGAGGGTGGCGTGATTTCCGCTGTCAAAAGTTTTTATTTCTTGGAAGAACATGACGCATTAGGTGGACTGGAAAAAGTGGGAACTATGCTTGATAAGGCAAGATACAGCACTTCCCTTTCCAGTAAACTGACCGCCCACTTACAGAGGATAAACCGCACCGACCTTATCCCCTATATCCAGTATGACACGAAACATGGGAAAGGGGGTATCTGATGAATAACAACGATATTCCCGTATGGGAAAAATACACCCTTACCATTGAAGAAGCGTCTAAGTATTTCCGTATCGGAGAAAACAAGTTAAGACGATTGGCAGAGGAAAATAAGGACGCTGGCTGGCTCATTATGAATGGCAACCGCATACAGATTAAACGCCGACAGTTTGAAAAGGTTATTGATAAATTGGACGCAATCTAATGCAAATGAGCCTTGTATGTGTTATGATGAACACAAGTCATATCAAGGCTCTTTCCAACAAGGAAAGGAGCAGACACCATGAAAGAAAAAAGACGGGATAGCAAAGGACGTATCCTGCATACTGGAGAGAGCCAACGAACAGACGGAAAATACTTATATAAATATGTAGACGCATTTGGAAACACAAAATATGTGTATGCTTGGAGATTGACACCCACAGACCCGACACCAAAGGGAAAACGGGAAAAACCCTCACTTCGTGAACTGGAACAGCAGATAAGACGGGATATTGAGGACGGTATCGACAGCACAGGCAAGAAAATGACGCTTTGCCAACTCTACGCCAAACAGAACGCACAGAGGGCAAACGTGAAGAAAAGCACACAGAAACAACGGGAACAGCTCATGCGGTTATTGAAAGAGGACAAGTTAGGTGCTAGGAGCATTGATACGATAAAACCCTCTGACGCTAAGGAATGGGCGTTACGCATGAAAGACAAAGGCTTTTCCTATAACACCATTAACAACCATAAACGCTCGTTAAAAGCGTCATTCTATATCGCCATACAAGACGATTGTGTAAGGAAAAACCCTTTTGATTTCAAGTTGAGTGAAGTCCTAGAAAATGATACCAAAGAGAAAGTCGCATTGACAGAGGAACAGGAACAATCCCTACTCTCATTCATCAAGACGGACAATGTGTATCACAAGTATTATGATGATGTGCTGATACTGTTAAAGACAGGACTTCGTATCTCGGAACTGTGCGGACTGACAGTAGCCGATATTGATTTCAAGAATGAAGTTGTGATTATCGACCACCAGTTATTAAAGAGCAAGGAACAGGGCTACTATATTGAAACGCCTAAGACAAAGAGCGGAACAAGGCAAGTGCCATTAAGCAAGGAAACGATACAAGCATTTCAACGGGTTATGAAGAAACGCCCAAAGGCAGAACCATTTGTGATAGACGGACGGAGCAACTTTCTATTTGTCAATCATAAGGGCAAGCCCAAAGTTGCGATTGATTACAACGCCTTATTTGTCCGTATGGTAAAGAAATACAACAAGCACCATAAGGATAACCCCTTGCCACATATCACACCGCATACGCTACGTCATACGTTCTGCACAAGGCTGGCAAGCAAGAACATGAACCCGAAAGATTTACAGTATATCATGGGGCATTCAAATATCAGTATCACAATGAACTGGTATGCTCATGCGTCCATAGATACTGCAAAATCAGAGGTTCAGCGTCTAATTGCATAAAAAGTATTTACCACGATTTTAACCACGCTTGATAGCGAAAATATAAGAAGATAGACCTAGATATGTGAGGTTTACCACAAAAGCAAAATGCCCGTAGAGCCGATAAAATAAGGCTTTGCGGACATTTGAGAAGATATAAAAAGATAGTTAAAAAGACATATATAATTTATTTTAACTAATATTAGCATAGAAAGCTGTATGAATTGGGTACGACTTTTTGAAGAGACGGCTGTAATAAAGGGGGTGTGAGAACCGTTATATATTAATAGGGTATTTTTTTAGGCGTGATTTCTATTCGGATGTACAATCCGAAGAAGAAGAAAACTCTGTTTTCAGAGCCTTGAGAAGCTCATCAATGGTTCTTCCCGACTTTTTCAGTTCTCTATTCAATTTTATAAGATCTTCTTTTTCTTTTTCTTCTAAAAGTATTTCCAACTGTCTTTTTGTGTCGTTCAGTTCTTTTTCCTTTGAAAGGATGAGCTTTTGTGCGGCTTCGATTTTTTCTTCCAGCGTATAATTCTTTTTTCCTCTTGGCATTTTTCTTACCTCCATTACTATAAGATATTCCGGTGTTGTCCAGTTTATCATTCATTTCAGAAAGAAGTGAGAGGAAAGAAGAGGAGCGTCATCGGATCTTCCATCCGGTATCGTACGCTTTCCATTTTTTGAAGAGAAGCACCGTATCCTTTTTTAAGAAGACAAAGACGATTCTTTCATCAAAGCCTGGTTCTACCCATAAAGGAAACACATTTTGAGACATATAATAATAGGCTTGTTTTGGATTGATGATTCTTATGATGATTCTGTCCTTATATGTTTCTTTGACAAAAGCCTGTAAGTCAAATTCTTGATTGATTTTTTTCATTCCCTTCTATATGAATAACATATTTTAATGGATCTGCCGTAAAAAAAATGGTGTACAATTGTTAATACGAATTGTACACCATATCTTTACTCAATACAATTCATCTGTTTCACGGAGTGTATCTCTGTGTCAATACTGGTTGTGATCCGCAAGTGACGGATCCATAATTAATACTTGATCATTTCAATCATGATGGGAGAATCTGCTTCTCTCTGGATTTCACATTCAAAGGTCTGAACGGAGGGATCGCCCTCTGCGGCGAAGCTTAAAGTGAGTCCTGAGCTCCACTTAAGGGAGGGAATGACGATCTGGAAGGATTCGTCTTTTCCGGTGGATGCGTTGCGGACGACAGTGTCGCCGACCAGTTTATAGGTGCCTGAGAAGTGTTCACTGTCGATCACGTAGGTCTCCGCCGTGTCGGGGCTCATATAGCTGTAGTATACGATTACCCGTTTCCCGCCGGCAGTCGTGATGCCATTTGCCCCCAGAGTAAGAACCTTTTCATTTAATGTTGCGGCTGCCATGTCTACGGGAGTGCCGCAGTCGTCATCGGCAAGATATACCAGGATATTGGATACCGCCTCATTGGGTTTGAAAGCCAGATTGATGACACCAGAGGAAGAACAGGTCAGCGGATAGTTGCCGCCCTTTTCCTTTTCAACTCCGTCCACTATGCCCCATTCGTTTTTCTGGCACATCTGAATGGATTTTGTGCCTGTCTTTCTGGCAATGCCGGAAACCAGTTCCAGAGATTTCGGAGACAGGAGCGCATCCTCGATCTTCATGGTCGCTTCTTTGTTGATTTCCCATGTGAGCAGCTTGGAATTGCCTCTGCCGCCGCGGGCGTACACCTTTTCTGTCGTCACAGCGATCTCAGAGGTCTTTAAAGTATCAAACCGAATAACCGGTTTCCCTGTCGCCATATCGTAGAGTACTGCGTCTAAAACTTCCTTTGCGCCAAATTTACCATTTGCCATTTGAATATCCTCCTTGAAATAGATGGAGGCCGGATTTTACCGGCCTTTTCGTTTATGGTCTCTTGATTTTTGTGAGCCAGTGCTGCATGTGAAGCTCTTCGCTCTTTGCGCCGGCCAGCAAAGCTTGTATATTTACGTGATAATCATCCATTATCCTCAACCGGTTAAACTGATCATTGAATTGATAGATGTCATATTTATCATAGACATCCTGGAGAGGAAGATGCTCCGCTTCCGCGAAGATACTGATAAGATCCGCCATCGTAAGGCCTTCATTCTCGTCATCTCCCAGATTGGATTTCAATCGATTGACTTTCTCTCTTAATTTTTTTCGCCTTTCCAGCAGGGATTTTGTCCTAGCGTCGGCGGGATTTTCCTCGTCCAGTGTTTCGGAGTCGGTCAAACAGAACCGCTCCCGGATGATTTCACGAAAACTACCGTAATTGTGATTTGCCAGGATGAAAGAATCATCTGGTTTATTGCCAATGGTGAAGCCGGAATCTAAATGAAAAACAACATGTTTATGAAAAAGAAGTTCCAGAAAAGCCGGGACAGAAATACAAAGGGAAGATTCCCGGGTATCCTCTGAAACAATACCAGTCTCCATTTGCTTTTGTTCTCGGAACAAGTTGTATGCCACCATCAGATAAGTGGACGGCGGAACGTTTTCCGGAAGAAATTTTTCGGTTTTTTCATCATTCATACATAAGATACCCAGAATGCTCTGGGCTTTTGAATATCCGAAATCCACCATTTCCCCCAGGGAAATCTTATATATCGGATGATTTTCAAAAAAGAGTTCACTTCCTCTTAGAAGCCGGTGCTCCAGATCTGTCTTGTTCAAGCGATCACCGCCTGATCTGTTTTCCATGTATCGAATTCAAGACATTTATAGATCAGCTGTTTCCCGTAAAACCCTTCTGATGGGGTAAAATAGGAAACGGATTCCAGCTTGAGTTTACCGATCCTAAACTCTCCGGAACCGTTTAAAAGGGTGTCCGCCGCATCGGCGATCAAATCCGGAAGTGTGGCGGCCCGGTCTTTTCCGGCGCGGTCCATGATGTTTTGTGGGCAGTAAGCCCAGACCATGACCTTCATATCCTTATATACGAGATTTAGCGTCCGAGGGATATCTACCTCCACACATAAGTATGGCTTCGCTTCTGCGGCGGGGTCCGGGATGTGAAGGTAGGGAAATACATGGATGTAATTTAGATCCTCTTTTGCTGTTTCGGCATGGTAGCTGTCACCCAACAGGTAACCGGCAATCTCCTCTGACTGGAAGATCCCGGACAGGATTTTATCTTTATAGAGGCTGATTTCATTCAAAGTCATATCAGACACCTCCATTTGCAGGACCGTTTTCAATCAGCTGCTTAAACATTTGATGAAGGCCGGTGGAAGCCAGACCGCTCACTGCGCCAGCAACGATGACAGAAAGACTGATCGTCCGGCTGACCGTACATGCCAAGACAGCTCCGATGATGCAGAGGATAGTCGGGATCCATTTGTTGTCCACGTCTTGTATCCATTTTTTCAGAATGTATCCGATAACCAGACATGCAAGCAGCACGAGCGGGATATACATATCAGTGATAAATGTCAAATCCATTTTAGTTCTCCTTACGATAAAGAAGGGATAGAGATCCCGGTGTTCTCCCGATAATTGCGAAGGGCTTTCAGGACGATGTTCCGTTCCACGCAGTAGTAAGCCTTATGCTTGGTATAAGTATGGCGGACGTCATTGGAAAAACCCAGCTCACGGAGTTTCATAGCTTCTTTTTTTGTGATTCTCAGTATGTTATATCACTCACTTTCTTTGCTTATTTGCCGTTTTTACCGGAAACAGGGAGATCATCAAATTTGGCGAGTTTATTCAGCTTCTGGTTAAAATACCGGCTGACGGACGCCTTTGCTTTGATTTTCGGAGAGCTTTTGAGGCTCTGAAACATACCCTTGTTAATTTCCTTCGAAGGAATATAGGTACATTCCAGGCTCAGGCCCTTAAATAGCTTAAGAGTCATATCCTGCTGCGGGTGTGCGGAAGATAAATATTCCACCACCAACTGTTCCATAGAGTCAAAGATGCTCCGGACAGTTGCGATATCTCTGTGTTCCGTTTCCGCTATACGGCGGATCAGTATTTCTTGTGTTATGGTCAATTTCATTCACCGCCTGTCATAAAATATTGATTCAGGCCGCTTATGGAAGCGCAGGGATGTGCTTCCATAGTAGAGGCCATAATAAAATCCGAGAGTTACGGATGTTTTTCTTTTCGTTTATTTATAAGAGGACGAAGACGTCGGCCGATTTTATCTGAGGAAGAAGAGTGGAATCATGACCGTTTCTTTTTTCGTTCCCGGTCCCAGGCTTTCCGGTATTCTTTTCGGCAGGATTCACAGCGGCAGCTCTTGGAACGGATACCGGCTTCAAACCATTCGCCGCAGTCCATACATTGGATGAGCTTTGTGTTTCCCGGATTCTGGTTCCGCTTTAGATTTTCCAGGATATAAGAGCCGTAACAAAACCAGAGGGCTTCTTTGGACTTGGATTCTTTACCGTACAGATATTTTACCAGCATATCGGACAGCTCTTGATCCGTGTGGCCGAAGCCGCTCAGCTGATTTCGCATATCCCGGGCCAGGTATTCCAGGTTATGGATGTACTCATCCTGCATATTGATCTTGAAATGGTACTGCTGGTTTAATTTCGTATATAGTGCCGTTACTTTCGGATCGATTTCTATTTCCGGGTCTGTCATGAGCCTGCGGTAATCCAGTTTGGGGATCCCGGCTTTTCGGAAATTCAGTCTGGGATTTGGGATGAGATCTCGGAGCCGGTTTACAAGGCTTCCGTTGCAGGCGGCTGCCTGATCCTCTGTTTTGTCCTTGGCATAGAGAAAGAACGCGGGCAGCTTCGCCTGTGTATAGGCTTTTATCAGTTGGTTCTTTTCATTTGGACGTTTAGGCTTGTACAAAGTTTTCGCGTAATCGATGACGAAATTATTTTCCATACAGAGAAGCTTGACCGTGTCCACGGCGTCCTGTTTTTCTTGCTCGGTTCCAGAGAGAAAGACCTCATGATTCCAGACCTTTGTTATGTTATTGCTGTATATGCCGATATTTCCTCCGGTAAATGCCGCATTCAGCCCCTGATAGATGCTTTCCTGACTTAGAAGACATGGAGCGGCTTTTTTCATATTGTAGTAAAGAGGGACGACCCCTTTCATATTCCGCTCGGCGACGGGGACGAGATACTCGTCGGCAGCTACGAGCGCTTTGTCTCCATCCACGTCGAACTGGAGGAGCCTGCTGATCAGATCCCAGGAGCTGGTATACAGGCCATTGGTGACAAACCATTTTTTTAAAAGCAGCTTTTTGGAAGAGGGCGCTCTGGCAGCGGCATTGTATCGGACGGCATGCTCTCTGTATAGATGTGGACTTCTCAGACAATCCAATTTTTCAGCCCTGGGATACAGCCGGCAATATACTTCCCCGTCATCCAAAAGGCCTGCGGGCCGGTCCACATGGCCGAACCAGTGCTCACACGCGGCATAAAGGTCCGGGAGGATGAAGGTGTATTTGCCGTCGATCTCCAGGCGGCCGGATTTATATTCCCGGACCATCCGGTCTTTCATGCCCCGGACTATGGATTTCAGGTATGGATCGTCCAGCAGGGCAGGATACAATTTTACGGCGTTCTGCAGACTGGTCATGTGGCTGTTATAAGGAGTGACACCGAATATCTTCATGAGGCTCTCGACGGAGGAGCACATATGATTTAGCTTATCCACGGATTTTGACGCCAGAAGACAGACCTCATCCGGTGAGATATCCGTGAGAGTCTGGAGCATCTGATAGTTGATCTTTGCATCCTTAATATGTTTTTCTTCCGGGTTGCAGAGCCCGGCGGTACAGCCATACTGCTTATAGAAACCTATGTATTCTTCCCAGGAGCTGTAGTATCGGTGCATTTTGAACTGGCTTCGGGTAAAGATGATCTGGATATCCTCGGATATCAGATCGTGTTCCTGCCCATAGATATCCCGGACAATAGGAGAGTATCCCTTTTCTTCTATAAAAGACCGGAAATCAAATACACAGAGCAGCCCTTTTATCCATGGAGCCCGGAACATGACATTGCGGTCCAGTATGGAAGGAAGCATCATCCCGGCTCCGTCTGTGTGGGTAATGCTGACCGTATCGTTTCTCCTGGTGATGGAATAAGTTTCATCATCAATGAAATCTAAAATACCGGATACCGGCGTCTCAAAATCGTCAATGACGACGGTCTTTTCAATGTCGAAATCATCCCAGCAGTCTGTAGCAGAATTGGAGAGGGCCATATAAGCCAGATGCTTGTTGACATTGTTTCCGCCCTTTGAATTTATCTTGTCGATGGTCAGGCCGCACATGATCGTCTTTTCATAGCGGTTCCAGGCGGATTCTTTTATAAAGACGGCCTTTTTCTTGCGGATCTGTCCTGCGGAAGAAGTGTAGTAACGATATTTTTCACCGTGATGGAGGAAGCCGAAATACGAGATATCTTTAAAAATGGAAAAGTAATATACCTGGACTACCATCATGTCGTCGGTCAATTCCCCCATTTTGATCCCCATCATGCGGGTCAGGGAGGAATCGAACAATGATATGACGCTGCTGTCATTCAGGCTGCCTTCCCGTATACTCCGGATGTGGTCCCGCCCATGGGTGCGCTCGTTCTGTAGTACCTTATTTGACAAGAGCAGAAGCAGCTTTTCTTTGGATTCTTTTGCTTTTTTTCTCTTGTGGACAATCCGGCAGTTCCAATTCAGATATTCATATAACAGATGGGAAGTACCTGGCAGGAGCTTCATTTTGCTGATATTTCCGGCCCGGAGATTCTTTAGATCCTCAGAATCGTATCCGTATCCTGAGAGAAGCTCCTCATATTGGGAAAGCTTTAAGGCGGCAAAATTCCTTTCCTGACGGTAACGGCAGTTCATACGGTGCAGGTATGCTTCTGTATTGCTGTAGAAATCTCCGGTGTCGACGGAATAAAGGCTGATCTGTGTGTCGAGCAAGTCTTATTTCCTCCTTTCCTTTTGGAGCCAAACCATAAAATACGGATGGATTCCACCATCGCGGATCAAACGAGTGGACAATCGGTCTCGTTCAAAAAGCAGCAGGTCATATATCTGATAAGTGAAAAATACATATGCAGTATGACCGCGGCGTATCCAAGAAAGGGTATCTTCTATAAAAACCCAGTAGCTTTGGTATTCAGTGTTCTGGCAGGGCAAAATTTCTGATGAGAAGATATGAGATCTTAAAAATTGAAACGCCGGCTGCCACTGGGCGTCAGTTAAGCTGGGAGAGGGCTTTCCCGCTGTAGAGAGCATATGTACCCACCGCCGTTCGTTATCATCTGAAACCGTCACGTAAAACATGCCTCCTTTCTGTTTGTCATCAATGTACCTTTTAACCTCTGGTCAATAGCGAGATATAATCTCAGGAATGACGTATAAAGTGAAAAAAATAAAAGGTATGATAAATAAGAGCATATCATTATTTAAACTATACGTCAAGACTGATTTCAGGAATAGTGTATAAAATCTGAAATAATAATTATGTCCCTTATTCCTACCACTTTTCGACAATTTATTGACATCAATGTATTCCGGTGATACCTTGATACTCGAAGTGTGACTGCCGTCGGGCAAGGTGCCGTTTATATTAGACAGAAGACACGGAGCGAACATAAGTTCGATATGGGTACAGGAAGAACGACTAATACGGTATAATTTATATAACAGGAACGGAAAAGCCTGTATTCCTTAAGGGAAAGTACTTTGAAAAATGAATGGATAGGCTGTAGGTGTGTTTTTGAGATCTTTATTATACGTTATTCCTGATAAAATACTTGACATAGAACTGCCGTCGTGCTATGATGTGGATATTCGGGCAGAAAGTGGTTCAGTTGTCCGTTTTCGGCATGATTGAGATCGAGAAGGATGGTGCGGCATGTTTAACGATAAGCAGAAGGAAGAATTTCTGGACTTCTACAGAAGCAATTTCCAGGATGCCACATATATGCGACTGAAAAATCTTTTTCATAAGACAGAGCCTTATGAAGAAGCGAAGGGGAAGGATCTGTGCGCCATGGATGGAGAGGAGCTGATCCATTTCCTCATAACGAATTATGACAATCAGAAGACGCTGCTTGGAGAAAAATACAGGCTGTCCCGATATTTGGAATGGTGTCAGGTAAAGGGATACTGCCAGATGAATTATCTGGGAAAAAGCCTGTGCCCCAATGATTACCTCTTGTCCAAAATGGAATCCTACAAGACCAGGTATTATATTTCCGATGAAAGATATGAGGAGTATGTGGAGTTGGTCAGGCATTCCGGCGCCGGTGTGAATGACCTTCCCATCCTGATGTCTGTCTATGAAGGGATAGCCGGGAAGTGTTTTGAAAATCTGGTTTATCTTCAAAAGGATGATATTATAGAAGAAGGAGACGGCTACCGCGTTTCATTGGCAGACGGAACCTGCAAAAATATCAGCGGCAGGCTGGCCAGGGCGCTTCTCAGCTGTTACAAGCTGGAAGAATATGTGGGGAATAAAAGACTGGTCCGCCTTAAATATTCATTTCTTCCGGAGTCCGTCTGGAAGAGCCGTTCTAAGAAGGACAGCGAAGAAGGAATGATCCGGAATTTTCGGAATTCCTTTAAACGGATAAAAGAAGTGACGGGAGATGAAGCACTGAACTACAGCAGCCTTTTTACGTCAGGCAGATTTAACCTGGTAGTACGGGAGGCAAAAAAGGCCGGGTATCGGATCAAAGAAGATCTGGAGCGGTCCAGAATAGATGAGGATACGGTGAACCGGTATCAGACGATTTTCGACAGACTGCAGATGAATATAAGTTTTTCAATTTTCAAATATCGATATCAAGAATATACCCCTTATCTGTAAAGGGGTATAAACATAAGATAATTATGCGTCATTCCTGAGAATAAAGGCGCAGAAGGGGTGGGTATTGTGAAAACAATTGATTTAGTTACGCTTTTTGATATGCTGGCAGGCCGTGGGGTCTATCATTTTGCAAAGCCTCCGGAATATGTGATCGTAATTCCTGAGAGGTCAAAAATAATCCGTAAAAAATGGGAGGAGCTGGACGGATATCTGAAAGAGACTCAAACGGATATTATCCAGATACGGACGGATGATAACGGAAGGCAGACGATCATCTGCGTGGATGTACATTACAGCGGCAGACTGATAAGGCTGTTCCTTTACCGCAGGCAGAACACTGTGTGATCATGAGATGAGCGGATTGGTGGACAGGAGGACACAGATGACTTTGAATCATCAGAAGAAGGTTCGATACCTTCATCCGCTGCTTCTTGCAGGTATGAGAGGAAAATCATCCTCGCGGAAACGTATGTCCGCGGAAAACCCTGCCGGCAGGACCCCCATCCCCGGCAAAAAGGCGAAGAACCAGGAATGATAATCCAGGGAAGGTTTTTATTCCAGTAAGTTTTAATTCAATAGTCCGCGGATTTAAGGCGGTGAGGATGAGGTCTTGCGAATCAGAAACAGGCTGGCCATCCAACTTTTGGGCAGGCATTCCAGACAGGATGTGCGGGGTTCGACTCCCCGGTGGCCAAGCGGATATATGAGCGGCAGAATGAAAAGTGTCAGAAAGGAGAATGTCAAAATGAAGAGGATAGGAAGGTTTGATAAAATAGGGCTGGAACAATTCCGAAATGATTGGGAGGAACTGTTTGCGGGAAGTGTTATGATGCGGAATATGGATATCGATAAAATATATGCTTCTATCAGACTGCCGGAGAGAGAAAACGAGGACAGCGCGGGCTATGATTTCTTTTCTCCCGCAGCATTTACATTGATGCCCGGAGAGTCGATCCGGATCCCCACGGGTATACGGGCGGATATCCGGAGCGGATGGGCCCTGAGCCTTTATCCTGCCGACGTGCCGGGCCCGTGGAGCGGCATCCGGCTGAGCGGGGCGGGAATCATAGACGGGAGCTATTCCCATTCCGAAAATGGAGGTCATATATGCGTGAAGCTTGTTAATGGGACGGAAGAAGCGCGGATGCGGAGCATAGAATGCGGCGGCCGGATCCTGAAAGGGATTTTCCTGAGACACGGCTTCACATATGACGACTGATCGTTCGGCGTGCCGGACGGGGACAGCTTTTTGGACAGGGGAAAACTCTTGCGGTTTTCCCCGAAGTATGCTATTCTTCTTTTATCCTATTCTTTTGTTCAGGGGTTCCCCTGGATTTTCCCGATAATTAGGCGGCAGCTGTTTCAGAAAGAAAAACCAGTTGACTTTTACGCGAAACTATATTACTATTATTTACAGAAAAGAACGAACATCCGTTCTGATAATTGGAGGGTATACAATGGTAAAGGAAGAAAAACAGAAAGCCCTGGATGCGGCGCTGATGCATATTGAGAAGGCATACGGGAAAGGATCTATCATGAGGCTGGGGGATTCCACTGCCAATATGAACATTGAGACGATCCCCACCGGTTCATTGAGCCTGGATATCGCGCTTGGCCTGGGAGGCATTCCCCGGGGCCGTGTCGTAGAAATCTACGGGCCGGAATCCAGCGGCAAGACCACAGTTGCCCTTCATATGGTAGCTGAGGTACAGAGGCGGGACGGAATCGCCGGGTTTATCGATGCGGAGCATGCGCTGGATCCTTCCTATGCAAAGAAAATTGGCGTGGATATTGATAATCTGTATATTTCTCAGCCGGACAGCGGGGAGCAGGCGCTGGAGATCACCGAGACCATGGTACGCTCCGGGGCTGTGGATATCGTGATCGTGGACTCCGTGGCGGCGCTCGTGCCGAGGGCGGAGATAGACGGAGACATGGGGGACGCCCACGTAGGGCTTCAGGCCAGGCTGATGTCACAGGCGCTCCGGAAATTGACGGCGGTCATCGGCAAATCCAATTGTGTAGTCATCTTTATCAATCAGCTCCGTGAGAAGGTGGGCGTCATGTTCGGGAATCCGGAGACGACCACCGGAGGGCGCGCGTTAAAGTTCTATTCTTCCGTCCGCTTGGATGTGAGAAGGATCGAGACGCTCAAGCAGGGCGGAGAGATGATCGGGAACCGGGTCCGCGTGAAAGTAGTGAAGAACAAAGTGGCGCCTCCCTTTAAAGAGGCGGAATTCGATATCATGTTCGGAAAAGGGATTTCCAGAGAAGGCGATATCCTTGATCTGGCGGCTAAAGAGAACATAGTGGAAAAAAGCGGCGCGTGGTATGCTTATAATGGGGACAAGATCGGCCAGGGCCGTGAGAACGCGAAAATCTTCCTGGCGAATAACCCGTCGGTGATGGAGGAAATCGAGAGAAAAGTACGAATCCACTACGGGTTTGAAACAGGGGAAGAGGCAGACGCAAAGGGCGCAGAGACCGCTTCTAAAAAGGCAGGAAAAGAACAGAAGACGGAAGCGTGATGAAAGGCTCTTCAATTTCTGACGTTTTTCGCACACCGTGTAATAATGCTTGACAGTAACCGGAAAAAAGTTTAAAATTGTATTGTTGTAGTACTTATGGTATGTCTGCCATTGCGTACGGTAAGTGATGTACAATGAAAACTAAATAAGGAGGTGCTCCTGTGGGAGGAACTATAATTGCTGTAATTATTACACTGTGTGTTGTAGCTCCTATTACTTGGTTTATTGCAATTGCATACCGCAAGAAGGTATACGAGAGCAAGATCGGCAAAGCGGAAGAAAAATCAAGAGAAATCATAGATGAAGCGTTAAAAGTTGCGGAAACCAAGAAGCGCGAAGCTCTCTTAGAGGCCAAAGAAGAATCCATGAAAACGAAGAATGACTTGGAAAAAGAGGTCCGTGAGAGAAGAGCGGAGATACAGCGATATGAACGAAGAGTATTGAGCAAAGAAGAGAATTTAGAGAAAAAGTCCGAGGCACTGGAGAAGAAAGAAGCCGGTTTATCTGCCAAAGAAGAGGCGTTGGTGAAAAAGAAAAAGGAAGCCGAGGAACTCTTTGAGAAAGAAGTGCAGGAGCTGGAGCGGATTTCAGGATTTACCTCCGAACAAGCAAAAGAATATCTTTTAAAAACTGTTGAAAATGATGTAAAGCATGATACTGCAAAGCTGGTTAAGGAACTGGAGACGAGAGCAAAGGAAGAAGCGGGCAAGAAAGCGAAAGAGTACGTGGTCACCGCCATTCAGAAATGTGCGGCGGATCATGTGGCGGAGTCTACGATTTCTGTTGTTCAGCTTCCCAATGATGAGATGAAAGGCCGTATCATCGGCCGGGAGGGGCGGAATATCCGTACCTTAGAGACGCTTACCGGTGTGGATCTGATTATTGACGATACGCCGGAAGCCGTGATTTTATCAGGGTTTGATCCGATCAGACGTGAAGTAGCCAGAATCGCTTTGGAAAAATTGATTTTAGATGGACGTATTCATCCGGCCAGAATTGAAGAAATGGTTGAAAAAGCCCAAAAAGAAGTAGATACTATGATTCGGGAAGAAGGAGAAGCAGCTGTTTTGGAAGTTGGCATCCATGGTATCCATCCCGAGCTGGTTCGGCTTCTGGGTAAGATGAAGTTCAGGACAAGTTATGGACAGAATGCTTTGAAACATTCGATTGAGGTTGCACATTTGTCAGGACTCCTGGCTGCCGAGATTGGCGTAGATGTGCGTATGGCTAAGAGGGCTGGTTTGTTGCATGATATCGGCAAGGCAGTGGACCATGAAATGGAAGGCTCACATATTCAGCTGGGTGTTGAATTATGTAGGAAATACAAGGAATCAGCTATAGTGATCAATGCGGTGGAATCTCATCATGGCGATGTAGAACCGGAGACGCTGATCGCCTGTATCGTACAGGCCGCGGATACTATTTCCGCTGCACGTCCTGGCGCGCGCCGTGAGACAATCGAAACATATACCAACAGATTGAAGCAATTGGAAGATATTACGAATACCTTTAAAGGTGTGGACAAATCTTTTGCTGTTCAGGCAGGACGCGAAGTCCGTATCATGGTTGTGCCGGAGCAGGTGAGTGACGACGATATGGTCCTGATGGCAAGGAACATCTCGAAGCAGATTGAGTCGGAGCTTGAATATCCTGGTCAGATCAAGGTCAACGTTATTCGTGAGTCACGAGTTACAGATTACGCGAAATAATGGTTTGGATTTAACAGGAGAGTACAGATACCCCATCCTGAGTGAATTGTTTGATTCATTCAGGATGGGGTATCTTTATTACTATATTGCTTTCATAAAAGGAGTGGAAAAATGGAAGAGATCGTACGGATCAAACGGGAATTGGCTTATCAGGGAAAGATTCTTAATATTTATAAAGATTATATGGCGCTTCCCAACGGCCATACGGCAGTCTGGGACTTTGTGGAGCATAAAGGAGCGGCTGCGGTTGTCCCTGTGACAGGGGAAGGGAAGATTCTTATGGTACGGCAATACAGAAACGCTCTGGAGCGTTATACGCTGGAGATACCGGCGGGAGCCCTTGATTATGCGGGGGAACCTAAAGAAGTCTGCGCGGCCAGGGAATTGGAGGAGGAGACCGGATTTCGTGCGGGAAAGCTGGAATGGCTGATAAATGTCAATACGACAGTAGCCTTTTGTAATGAGATCATTGGGATTTACCTGGCTTCCGACCTGATTCCCTCTAAACAGAGTTTGGATGAGGATGAATTTCTGGATGTGGAAGAATATGACCTGCAGGAGCTTCTCGATATGATATTTGCGGGGAAGATAACGGACGGAAAAACCATCGCCGCATTGCTGGCGTATCAGGTCAAGCGGGCATAACCATGGTGTTCCCATCATATAGTATTTGTAGCTGTAGGATGGAGGAAATCATGGAGAAGAACGGAAAACTTTGGAAAATGGCCTGTATCGTTTTTGCTGCGTCTTTGCTGCTGGGGACTCTGGCGGCTAACCTGACCGGAAAAAATGGACAGGGCAGTTGGGAACTTTATTTCACACAGGTTGGAGACGCCCTGAAGCAGCAGGATTTTGCAAGGGAAAGTTATTTCTTTTATATTTTACGGCTTCGCCTGATGGAAGTCGGAGCGATCTGGCTGCTGTCTATGACGGCTTTTGGGAGCGTATCCCTTTGGGCGTCGATGGGATGGCTTGGTTTTACAACGGGAGTACGTATATCCCTCGGGACTATGGTATTTGGACGGACCGGGATTCTCTATTTTTTATGCAGTATACTGCCGCAGGCTCTTTTTTATGTGCCGGCGCTCATACTCCTGTATGCCCGCGGCTTCCAGATATACTCCTTTATGAGAAAGCAGAAGGATTGGGGACAGTACAGGCGGATACGGATGCCAAAGGATATCCTGCTTCTGATCATCACCTTGCTCTGCCTGCTGCCGGGTATCATCTGTGAATGTTATATCAATCCACTTTTGCTGAAGGTCTATTTTTAGGTGAAGCAGTAGCAGCAGACGGTTGGTCTGATCTGCAGCTGCACATCGGCACGCAAAAAGGGCAAGCCCCCAAAAATCGAGGGGGCTTGCCCTTTTCGGTTCCTTTATAATGAATTCTGCTTTTTTATGCCAATTCCGCGATATCGTATATCAGCTGCCTGGATTCTTCCCATCCGAGGCAGGGATCCGTGATGGAGCAGCCGTAGATATGGCCTCCTACCTTCTGGCTTCCAGGTTCAATGTAGCTTTCTATCATGACTCCCTTTACCAGGCTGCGGATATCCAGGGAATGCTGCCTGCTGTGGAGAACCTCTTTTACGATCCGGATCTGTTCCTTGTACTGCTTGTTGGAGTTGGAATGGTTGGTATCCACGATACAGGCGGGATTCTGCAGATCTCGTTTAGCGTACATGTCGCAGAGCAGCCTCAGATCCTCATAATGGTAGTTAGGCTGACTCTGTCCGTGCTTGTTTACCGCACCTCGCAGGATGGTATGGGCGTAAGGATTTCCGTCGGTATGGACTTCCCAGCCGCGGAAGATGAAGGTATGTCCATGCTGAGCGGCAATGACGGAATTCAGCATAACGGAAAAATCGCCGCTTGTGGGATTCTTCATGCCGGCGCCCACATCCATGCCGCTGACGGTGAGGCGGTGCTGCTGGTTTTCCACGGAACGGGCTCCTACGGCCACGTAGGACAACAAATCTGAAAGATACCGGTAGTTTTCCGGATAAAGCATCTCGTCCGCAGCCGAAAGGCCGCTTTCCTGCAGAACCCTCATATGCAGCTTACGGATAGCCAAAAGCCCTTCAAACAGATCGGGGGCTTTTTCCGGATTTGGCTGATGAAGAATGCCCTTGTAGCCTTCGCCGGTAGTGCGGGGTTTGTTGGTGTAGACGCGGGGAACGATGAGCAGCCTGTCTTTCGTATCCTCCTGAATCTTCACCAAACGGGATACATAGTCACATACAGAGTCCTCATTATCGGCAGAACAGGGCCCCACGATGACCAGAAACTTATCACTGTTTCCGGTGAGAACGTCACGGATTTCCTGATCGCGTCTGTGTTTTTCCTTGGTGAGTTGTTCCGACAAGGGGAACTGATGGCGGATTTCGGCTGGAGTCGGCAGCTTACTGATGAATTCAAAGCTCATGATACGGCCTCCTTTTTATCAGGCATTTTTCTCTCCCATGATATAGGTAGCATAGCCGCCGGCGAACATGAGTATAAGTCCGATGATAAGGCCGGCCACGGAGAAGTGTGCAAGTGCGTTGGTATTATAAAAAATTCCGAAGGGTGAAGAAAGAATCAGGCCTAAAATCGCCGCATAAGTGGAAACGGTATGCTTTGCGAACAGATATTCGATCATCTTGGAGATCAGGAAAATGCCCAGGATTGCCCCTATACCGAAAGGCACAAGGATGGCGGCCTGAGACATGACGGCTGACCAGTTACCTGCCTTTAATGCATCCACGAAGCTGGTGATAGAATTGATCACGCCGTAATAGTATCCGAGAACCATGAGGACCATAGAGCCGCTGACACCAGGAATCACCATGGTGGCAGAAGCGATGACGCCGAGGAAAAACAACAGAACGACAGTACCGGGAGTAGCGGTAAGTGTTTTCAGGGTGTCTTCGCTGCCCTGCAGCAAAGGAAGGATGATCGCAAAGGCAAACAAGATCACAAACGCTGCGATGTTAAATGCAGTTACACGGCCGCCGCGGTTTTTCCGGATTCCTTTCTTCATTTCCCGGACCAGCATAGGCACGCCGCCGAGGATAAGGCCGAGAAACGTAAGACAGGTGGGAAGGGGCTGATTGCTTAGAAGATATTTAATGGCGTACGTGAAACAGATGATTCCCACGGCGCATCCAAGCAAAATCGGAAACAAGGTCGCGATACTCTTTTTAAACTGCTTGAACAGATGGGTAATGGAAGAAATCAGCTTGTTGTAGATTCCCATGGATACGGCCATAGTTCCGCCGCTGACGCCGGGGATGACATTGGCAATGCCGATAACCGCCCCTTTTATGATGTCCAGAATGAAGTTCATAGTCATTTCCTTTCGCGTTCATAATAATAAAGTATACAGCAACCTATTATAAAAGGATTTCCGGGGGATGTCAAGAAAAGCAGACGTTTCGCGGCATAAAGATTTTCCAGAGAATTCTAAGAAATACCTAAGAAATTAGTAAAAATCACCTATAGGAATCGGGCGGAAAATCTGTTATAGTCTTCTATAGAACGATCGGAAAAAGGGTGGGAAAATGAGGGGATTTTTTGAGAATGTTCAAAAGAAGACGGCGCGGCATCCATTGCTCAGTTGTTTTCTCGCAGCCATATTGCTGAATCTTTTTGTAGAGCTGCTGTCCAGGCGGTCTTTTATCAGCCTGGTTGTTTTTGTCGGCACAAGGCCGCATATCTTTCTGTTTAATACCTGTATCATATTCTGGAGCTTTTCGCTCCTTCTTCTGGTCCGGAGAAAACTGTTTCTCTCAGCTGTCATCAGTGTTATCTGGCTGATTCTTGGAATTGTGAACTTTGTGCTCCTGGGATGCCGTGTCACGCCGTTTAATGGGGCGGACCTCCGTCTGACGAAGGATGCGATGGCGGTGGCCGGAAAATATCTCTCCTGGTGGCATTTGGTCCTTCTGGCCATAGCTGTCGCTGCGCTTCTCGTGGCATTGGTCATCATGTTCCGGAAGCTTCCCCGCTCAGAGAAGAAGCCTTCCTATATTAAGTCTTTGATATTTGTAGTATTTTCTTTTATGGCGCTTTTGGGGATCAACAGCGTGGGGAAGAGCACTGGGGTCCTGGCGAACCAGTTTGGCAATCTGGCTCAGGCATATCAGGATTATGGATTTTCCTATTGCTTTGCCAATAGTCTCATCAATACCGGAATCAGCAAACCAGGGGACTATAGTACGGAAGTGGTCAAAGAAATCAAAAAGGAGGAAATCGTTCCGGAGGAGCATGTGTCAGCTCCGCTCGTTGTGGAGAACAGGCCGGATGTGGTCAATGAACAGGGAGTGGCGGTGACAGAAAAGACGCCGAATATTATTTTCCTTCAGCTGGAATCTTTCAGCGACCCGCTCAAGTATCTTCACATGGAATGCTCGGAAGACCCGATTCCCAATTTCCGGAAGCTGATGGAACAGTATTCCTCCGGATACCTGTGGGTGCCTTCTGTGGGGGCGGGGACCGCCAACACGGAGTTTGAGGTAATCACCGGCATGAATCTGGATTTCTTTGGGCCGGGAGAATATCCTTATAAAACGGTACTGCAGAAACAGGTTTCCGAAAGCATCTGTTTTGACCTGAAAGAGCTTGGGTATCATGCTCAGGCAATTCACAACAATTCCGGTACTTTCTATGACCGTCATACGGTGTTTTCCCAGCTGGGATTTGATACGTTTACCTCTCTGGAGTACATGACAGGGTATGATACCACTTATATGGGATGGGCGAAGGATGAGATTCTGACAGAGCAGATCGCGAAGGTACTGAATTCCACTTCCGGGGCGGATGTGATCTATACGATCTCCGTACAGGGGCATGGCTCTTATCCTCAGGAGAAGGTATTGGATTCTCCTGCCGTGCGGGTGACGGGGCTTCCCACAGAGGGGGAGACTAACGCCATGGAATATTATGTGGAACAGATTCATGAAATGGATATCTTTGTGGGAGAGCTGATCTCATATCTGGAAAGTCGGGATGAGGAAACTATCCTCGTCATGTACGGAGATCATCTGCCCAGCTTGAATCTGACGGAAGATAAGCTGGAGAATGGGGATTTGTTCCAGACGGAATATGTCATCTGGGACAACATGGGTCTTGCGAGGACCAGCCGGAACGTGGAGGCATATCAGCTGGGGGCTTATGTGATGGATAAGGCGGGTCTTAAAAAAGGGACGATGTTCCGCTACCACCAGGCATACCTTCAGAAGACATCACATACCACGGAGGAAGAAGAGACGTATCTGAATGATATGAAGATACTGGAATATGATATCCTTTACGGAGATCAGGACGTGTTTGAAGGAGAGATGCCCTATGAGGCGACTGACCTGCATATGGGGGTGCAGCCGGTCAGCATCAACCGGGTGCTGCTCCAGAATAAGGGACTCTATGTGACTGGATGGAACTATACGAAGAACAGTGTGATCTATGTGAATGGAAAGGCACTGGAAACCAACTGCGTTTCACAGAATCTGCTCTATGCGGCAGATGTAAAGCTCAAGGAAGGCGACAATGAGATCACAGTCAGCCAGGTGAGTGATGACAATATTGTACTGAGTATCTCAGAGCCGTATACCTTGAAGCAGGAGAAAAAGGACGGTTCCGGAAGTTCCTGAGTAAAGGCGGACAGGAGGAACGTCGGTTTTTTCAGTTGCGTTTATGGACGAGATATGATATAGTGAGGATGTGCAAAGAAATATTGCCGTATCAAGTGCCTGTCCTTTGACAGGAAAAAGGGAATCAGGTCAGAATCCTGAGCGATCCGGTCACTGTATTCAGGGAGCGAAGCCTCGTCATCCATTGCAAACCCTATCATGCGAGAAGGAGAGGCTGAGCGGAGAACTGTAAGTCAGGAAACCTGCTTGATATGTGAGATGGGCTTCCGGGTAGAGCTACACATCCGACAGGGTATTTCCCTCATGGTGTCGGCTTATGGGTTAAGCGGACATACTATTGTGAATCTCAAAGCAACAGCAATGCACAAATTTTTCGTTCAGAGAATGAGTTCGGACTGGCGCAGTGCCGATCCTACTCGCCGGGCTGTGTGCCTGTGTACTGCGTTGTCTGGGCTGTGTGCACATTCGCAAGAACGGAACAAGGGCGTACCGTCTGGTACGCCTTTTTATATTTGTATTTAGAGAGAAAATTTACAGAGACAGCCAGAAAGCAGGAGGAGAAAATGAAAATATTGCTCACCGGAGGCGCCGGTTATATTGGAACTCATACGGCCATCGAAGTGGCGAAAAGCGGCCGGCAGGTAGTGATCGCGGATAATTTTGTCAACAGCTGTCCCGAGGCGGTGAAGCGTGCGGAAGAGCTTGCAGGCGCAGAATTCCCGGTCTACAACGTGGATGCAGCGGATGATGCGGCGATGGAACAGATATTCAAAGAGCACCGGATTGAAGCTGTGATTCATTTTGCGGGCCTTAAGGCAGTGGGAGAGTCCGTAGAGAAGCCGCTGGAATATTACCGGAACAATCTGGACAGCACCCTCACGCTGCTCAGGCTGATGAAAAAATATGGCTGCAGGCAGATCGTCTTCAGCTCTTCGGCCACGGTTTACGGGACGCCGGAAAAAGTGCCTTTGACAGAAGAAATGCCGGCGGGCAGGAGCTGCACCAATCCTTACGGGTGGACGAAGGTCTTTATCGAGCAGATTCTCAGGGATGCAGCCAGAGCGGACAAAGAATTGTCGGTGGTGCTCCTGCGGTATTTCAATCCAATAGGAGCCCATGAGAGCGGAAGAATCGGGGAGAATCCCAATGGAATTCCCAATAACCTGATGCCTTATATTTCTCAGGTAGCGGTGGGAAGACTGCCGCGCCTGAGAGTATTCGGCGATGATTATCCGACGCCCGACGGGACAGGAGTCCGGGATTATATTCACGTGGTCGATCTGGCGAAGGGGCATGTGGCGGCTTTGGATTATGCCGGAGGGCATAAGGGAGTGGAGACGGTCAATCTGGGAACCGGAATCGGATATAGTGTCCTGGATATCGTGAAGGCGTTTGAAAAAGTCAATGGAGTGGAGATTCCCTATGACATTGTGGAACGCCGGGCAGGCGATATTGCGGAATGCTACGCGGATGCGTCCAAAGCGGAACGGATCCTTCACTGGCATGCGGAAAAGAATCTGGAGGATATGTGCAGGGATTCCTGGAGATGGCAGAAAAACAATCCCAATGGATATGAGGAAAAGGCCGGAACAGGGTTGTCATAGAATCTTGCCGGAGGCAATAGAATAGAAGTAATGATAAGACCCTGGAGTCGGTTTTATGAAAAGATTGTATCGAATGACGGCTGCCCTTTGTCTGTCGCTTTGCATGATGGTATCCCTTTGTATGCCCGTGCTCGCGTCCGACGAAGGACAGCCATCTGTGATTCCGGAGATCATGGAATCCGTAGAAGCCGGAGGCAGTTCCGGAGCAGAAGAGAAGCCCGTCTCCGGACAGCCGGAAGAAGGACAGAGTCAGCAGGAGGATGTGCCGGGAGAGGCAGTAGAAACATCCGGAAAGGCACTGCCGGCTTCGGCAGAAACATCCGGGACAGAGGAAACTGGCGATGCCGCTCAGCCAGAGAGCAGCACCCAGGGAGCGGAAGAAAGCCAGGGGGAAAATGCCTCATCCCAGGGAAGCGGAGCTCAGGCAGATCTGGGAATAACCGCTCAGGCAGCTATTTTGATAGAAGCCTCCACGGGAACCGTGATTTATGAAAAAAATCCGGATGAGGCTCTGCGCCCCGCCAGTATTACGAAGATCATGACGCTGATCTTGATCTTTGACGCCATAAGGGACGGCAGGATCTCCCTGGATGATCAGGTCGCTACCAGTGCGTATGCCAAATCCATGGGTGGTTCTCAGGTGTTTCTGGAAGAGGGAGAAGTCCAGACTGTGGAAACACTCATAAAATGTATTGTGATCGCGTCGGGGAACGATGCGGCCGTGACTATGGCGGAATACATAGCCGGAAGTGAGTCCGAATTTGTCCGCCAGATGAATGAAAGAGCGAAATCCCTCGGCATGGAGAGCACAAATTTTGAGGACTGCTGTGGGCTGACGGATTCGGGCACCCACTTGACGTCCGCCAGAGATGTGGCTCTCATGAGCCGGGAGCTCATCACGAAATATCCGGAGATTGAGAATTACAGCACGATCTGGATGGAAAATATCACTCATGTGACGAACAAGGGCAGCAGTGAATTCTGCCTGTCCAATACCAATAAACTGCTGAAAATGAGCAATTCATTCACAGTCACTGGCTTAAAGACGGGGAGCACCAGCCTGGCGAAATACTGCCTGTCGGCTACGGCAAAAAAGGATGGGGTGGAACTGATCGCGGTCATTATGGCTGCACCGGATTTTAAAGTACGGTTCAGTGAAGCTGCCAGTCTGTTAAACTATGGGTTTGCGGGCTGCAAGCTCTACACAGATTCGGATGAAAACCGTGAGGAGCTTCCAAAGCTTCCGGTAGCAATGGGAGTTGTACCGGAGGTATCCCTTCGCTATGGCGGAGAGTTTTCTTATCTCAGCACCAGCGGAGAGGATTTCAGCGCCATAGAGCGTCAGATATCCATCCCGGAAAAGCTGGAGGCTCCGGTCCAGGAAGGAGATATTGTGGGCAGCCTCACCTATATGATGGGCGGTAAGACTCTGGGAACCGTGGATATCCTGGCTGCAGAGTCGGTGGAAGCAGCCGGTTTCGGAGATTATCTGGGCTGGATGTGGCAGTCCTTGCTGATATAATGACATGAATCAAAAAGAGAAAAAGAAAAAGCGTCTGTTTCCGGCTGTTCGTCGGAGACAGGCGCTTTTGGCGATTTACAGAAACTTTACGCAGTTTATACAGTACAGTGGTGTTGGCTGAAAGAAAAAAATGATATTTTCTATGGAGAAGCGAAGTGAGAAAAGAAAAAGAGGGAACAATTATGGATCGATCGACATTCAGCATTGTGGGAAACAGCAAAGCCAAGAATATGACGGAAAAGATTGCGGGAATCCTGTTTCTTGCCTGTGGTTTTTTCGCCGTGGCCGCTGTTATCGTCATCACGGTGTATATGATTGCAAAAGGGACGCCGGCGCTTCACAAAGTCGGTATCCTGGAGATTTTATTTGGGACAGTCTGGAGTCCTACAAGCGCGGAACCGAGCTTTGGCATCCTGTATATCATTCTGACATCTGTTATCGGGACAGGAATGGCAGTCCTCATCGGAGTCCCCATCGGTGTTCTGACCGCAGTATTCATGGCGGAGGTGGCTCCGCCGAAGCTGGCGAGGATGGTCAGGCCCGCGGTAGAGCTTCTTGCGGGAATCCCTTCCGTGGTATATGGGCTTGTCGGGCTTTTGATTCTGAACCCTCTCATGTATAAGCTGGAAATGTGGGTTTTCAAAGGTTCCTCCACTCATCAATGGACGGGAGGGGCAAATCTGCTCTGTGCGGTCCTTGTTCTGGCTGTCATGATTCTTCCTACAGTCATTAATATCAGTGAATCTGCCATCCGCGCCGTACCGAGAGATTATAAAATGACTTCACTGGCCCTAGGCGCTACGCGGATCCAGACAATCTTTCGTGTCATCCTGCCGTCGGCAAAATCCGGTATCGTGACAGCCATCGTGCTCGGCGTAGGGCGCGCCATAGGAGAAGCCATGGCAATCTGCATGGTGGCCGGAAACTCAGTCAACTTCCCGCTTCCGTTCAGCTCGGTCCGGTTCCTGACGACGGCAATGGTCAGTGAAATGGCCTATTCCCAGGGATTACATAAAGAAGTGCTGTTTACCATCGGACTGGTGCTGTTTGTCTTTATCATGATCATCAATCTGGTGTTAAACCGGGTAATGAAGAAAGGAGCAAAGGATGCGGACAAATGCCGTTAGTTTATATACGAAGCGCAGACGATTGTCGGACGGGATTCTCACAGCTCTTATTTATTTGTGCGCGGCACTGGCAATCTGCCTGGTGGCAGGAATCGTGGGATATGTGGTCGTGAGAGGCGTGAGATCCGTCAACTGGACATTTCTGACCACAGTGCAGAGCAGCAAGAACAATACCTTCGGTATTGCGGGGAATCTGTTGAATACGCTGTATATCATTGTCATAACCCTGCTGATCGCGACGCCTCTCGGCATTGGGGCCGCAATCTATCTGAATGAATATGCAAAGCCGGTAAAGCTTGTCCGGATGATTGAGTTTACGACGGAAACGCTGTCCGGGATTCCTTCCATCATCTTTGGTATGTTCGGCATGGTGTTTTTTGGAACAACACTTCATCTTGGATTTTCCATATTGACCGGAGCGCTGACCTTGACCCTGCTCATCCTTCCCCTGATCACGAGGAATACTCAGGAGGCTCTGCGGACCGTGCCGGACAGCTACAGAAGCGGAGCTTTGGGAATCGGGGCTACGAAGTGGTATATGATACGCACGATTCTCCTGCCGTCTGCCATGCCGGGAATCATCACTGGTGTGATACTTGCCATCGGGCGTATTGTCGGAGAGTCGGCAGCCCTTATTTTTACCGCGGGAAGCGGCTATATTCTGCCCAAATCCCTTTTCGGCGCGTTTCATAAGATACTGGAATCCGGAGGGACTCTTACCATCCAGATGTATCTTAGAATGACCAATGCGAAATACGACGACGCTTTCGGAATTGCTCTGGTATTGCTGATCATCGTATTGGGAATCAACTGCCTGACCAAATTTCTGACGAAGCGTTTCGATGTGACGAGACTGGACGAACGCCAGGCGAAACGGAAAAAGGTTAAAACGAAAGTGTCTAAATAGGCCGATCACAGGAGGGTATATATGCTTGCAGATAAGATCATCACAAGAGATTTAGATTTATATTACGGGGAGAACCATGCACTGAAAACAGTAAATATGGATATCAAAGAAAAAGCAGTAACAGCTTTCATCGGACCTTCAGGCTGCGGGAAATCCACCTTTTTAAAGACACTGAACCGTATGAACGACTTAATACCCGGCGTCCGCATCGAGGGCACGGTAACCCTGGACGGAGAGGATATTTACAGCCAGGGGGTGGATACTACTCTGCTGCGGAAGAAGATTGGCATGGTATTTCA
The DNA here is from genome assembly GCA_902363445.1 of Lachnospiraceae bacterium. Lineage (GTDB taxonomy): Bacteria > Bacillota > Clostridia > Lachnospirales > Lachnospiraceae > Lientehia. Next base: position 240,210 of record CABJAB010000004.1, on the reverse strand, counting down.
GCAGCCGAATCCGTTTCCCATGAGCATTTATGATAATGTGGCATATGGCCCCAGGATCCATGGAATTAAACACAAGGCACAGTTGGATGAGATCGTAGAAAAGAGTCTCCGATCAGCGGCCATATTTGATGAGGTAAAGGATCGGATGAAAAAGTCGGCTCTGGGTCTTTCTGGCGGCCAGCAGCAGAGACTGTGCATAGCAAGGGCGCTGGCGGTGGAACCGGAGGTCCTGTTGATGGATGAGCCGACCTCAGCTCTGGATCCTATCTCCACGCTGAAGATTGAAGATTTAATGGCGGAGCTCAAATCTGAATATACGGTAGTCATCGTTACTCATAACATGCAGCAGGCGGCCCGTATTTCCGACTATACCGCATTCTTTTTAGTAGGCGAGATGGTGGAATTCAATACGACGGATGAGATATTTGCAAGGCCAAAGGACAAAAGGACAGAAGATTATATCACCGGACGGTTTGGGTGATAAGTTGGATACAGCTGCGCCGGCAAGGCCGGAATGAAAGGGCATTTTAGACAAACAGGAGGGTTTAATGTGACGACGAGAGTAAACTTTCAGCTGGAACTGGAAGCATTGGATGAGGCCTTGGAAGAAATGGCCGATATGGTGGAAAACAACATTGAAAAATCCCTTGCTTCTTTTGAAAAAAGAAATGTGGAGCTGGCCAGGGAAATTGTTCAGGGGGACCGGGCCGTAGACGATATGCAGCGTTCCATAGAAGCACGCTGCCTATCCTTGATGCTCCACCAGCAGCCTGTGGTAGCCCGGGATCTGCGTATGGTATCTTCTGCTCTGAAGATTGTGACAGATCTGGAGCGGATAGGCGACCATGCACAGGATATCGCGGAACTGGTCCTGCGGATCAGTGATGCCAATGTGATGGAAAATGTGGGGCATATCATCGAAATGGCCTCGAAGGCCAAGCTGATGATGAAAAACGGCATACGTGCGTATACCACACGGAATACAGAGCTGGCATATCAGGTTATTGAAGCGGATGATGAAGTGGATGATTTGTTCAATGAAGTGAAAGAGGAGATTTCAAAGCTTCTTCAGGAGAAAAAAGAACCGGTGGACGACTGTGTCGATATCCTTATGATTGCAAAATATCTGGAGAGGATTGCGGACCACGCTGTGAATATCTGTGAGTGGACGGAATTCAATGAGACGGGAACGGTGCAGAATATCCGGCTTTTGTGATTACCGAAAACACAGACTTGTTTACAGAAACTTTACGGAAAATACGGAAAACCGTGATAGTCCATATAGAGAAGCAATGTTACACTGTGGTTGTTCCAAGAGGAAAGAAAAAGGAATGACAAAGAAGAAAAAGGAGAGTATTGAAGATGAGAAAGAAAATTTTTGCTGCTGTTATGGCAGGTATGATGCTGTTGTCTTTGGCAGCATGTGGAAGTGGAAAGGAAGAGACTACGAAAGCGGCGGAGACGACTAAGACTGCCGAGACGACTAAGACTGCCGAGACGACCTCAAAAGAAGAAACGAGCGGTTCTATTTCCATGAGCGGTTCTACTTCCATGGAGAAGCTTGTGACTGCTTTAGGTGAGGCGTTCATGGATGAAAATAAGAATGTGACGGTGAATTCTGAATTCGTAGGTTCCGGAGCTGGTATTGAAGCTGTGACGGCCGGTACTGTTGATATTGGAAATTCATCCAGAGCGCTCAAGGATGAAGAAAAGGCAAACGGAGTAATAGAGAATATCGTGGCAATAGACGGAATCGCCATGGTAGTCGACCCGGAGAATGCGGTTACTGACCTGACAAAAGAACAGCTTATCCAGATATATGATGGGACTGTGACAAACTGGAAGGATCTGGGCGGAAGCGATATGCCCGTCATCGTGATCGGAAGAGAAGCCGGTTCCGGTACAAGAGGAGCTTTTGAGGAAATCTTAAAGCTGGAAGACAAATGCCAGTATGCTTCAGAGCTTGACAATACAGGCGCTGTTATGGCCAGGGTGGCTGCGACTCCCGGAGCGATTGGATATGTATCTCTGGATGTGGTGGATGATACTGTAAAAGCCGTGTCCTTGGACGGCGTAGAGCCTACGGAAGAGAACATCAAGGCAGGAAGCTATATCCTGAGCCGCCCTTTTGTTATGGCGACAAAGGGTGAGATCTCCGAGCAGAGTGAACTGGTCCAGGCATGGTTTGCCTACATAAACTCAGATGCAGGCAAAGAAGTCATTCAGTCTGTGGGACTGATTCTTCCCGACTGATCGGGTCCATTAAGGATAAGGTAAAGAAACGGGATATCATTTACAAGAATCTGAAAATGATTTACACTAAAGGGTGAGCAGGTTTCCTGTTCACCCTAATGTGCGAAACAGGCGGGATTCAGAGATGCCGGCGGAACAGAAAATCAGGAGGAAAGAATCACATATGGAGTTAATTTACGTCATTGAAGACGATGAGAATATCAGAGAACTGATTCGGGCGGCTTTGGTCAGCTATGGCTATCAGGTGGAAGCGTTTGAGGCGGCAGAGCCTGCCCTTGGCAGTATCGTAAAAGACAAGCCGTCTCTGGCGATTTTTGACTTGATGCTCCCGGGTATGGATGGCCTGGAGGCGATTGAAGAAATCCGGAAGGATCCTCAGGTCGGAGGTGTGCCCATAATCGTCCTGACAGCGAAGGATAAAGAATTTGACAAGGTCATAGGTCTGGACAGAGGTGCGGACGACTATATGACAAAGCCGTTCAGTGTCCTGGAGCTGGCTGCCAGAGTGCGCTCTCAGCTGCGCCGGGAAAGTGGGAAGGGGCAGCAGGCAGCAGGCCGTCTTGAGGAAGGGAGCCTTCTTATCTGTCCGGATACGAGGGAGGTATTTCTAGACGGAGAAATGCTGCACCTCACGTTAAAAGAGTATGAGCTCCTTAAATATTTGGCAGAGAATAAGACAAGGGTCGTGACGAGAGAACAGATTTTAAATCAAATTTGGGGTTACGAATATGAGGGAGAATCCCGGACTCTGGATATGCATGTCCGAAGTCTCCGGCAGAAGCTGGGAGAAGGCGGGACGGAGATGATCCGGACGGTCAGAGGTGTGGGATACCGTTTTTACAGTCAGGAGAAGGAAGATTGAAAAAAGCCATTTTTAAAAAGTTTGTGTGGATGATCTTATTAGCGCTGGTCGTCAGCAGCACGGTCTTTTGTCTGGTGATGAGCAGTGAGAGCTTGAAGCAGACGGAGGATAAACTTTTAGATACTCTGCATATGATGGACTATGCGCTGGATTATGATGAGGACGTGGCAAAGCAGATAACGGACATCTGCGCCATAGACGGCAATCAGGACAGCCGGGCTACGATTCTTTCTGTGGATGGGACCGTATTGGCGGACAATGGCGTCACAGATATGGAGCAGCTGGAAAATCATCTGGACAGGAAAGAGGTAAAAGAAGCCATTGAAAATGGCCGCGGATATATCAAGCGTTATTCCAAAACCCTTCATAAGGAAATGCTTTACGCGGCGATCCTGTCGGAAAACGGCGGGTATGTCCTGCGGCTTGCCGTACCCTATGAAGGACTTTTCATGTATCTGAAGATTTTGATTCCGGCCGTATTCTTCGGAGTAGCGGTCGCTCTGGTAGCCTCTTTCTTTTTGGCGGAACGGTTTGCCCGTTCAGTAACGACTCCGTTAAATGAGATTGCGGGAGAGCTGCGGAAAGTAGATAAAGGCGAACCGGAGATTTTTATGAAGCACTATCAGTACGAAGAGCTGAATGTCATCATAGACGCGATGAATCAGATGTCGGCAGAAATCGGCACCTATGTGAAAAAGCTGGAATTGGAGAGGATCATCCGTCAGGAATTTTTTTCCAACGCGTCGCATGAACTGAAGACGCCGATCACTTCTATTAAGGGATACACGGAGCTTTTGGGAAGCGGATTGGTGACGAAAGAAGAGGTCCAGCAGGATTTCTTGTCCAGGATAGAGAAGGAAGCCGACCATATGACCAATCTCATAAACGATATTCTGATGATCTCCAGGCTGGAAACGAAAGATGTGGAAGTGGAAATGGCGGATCTGCAGATATATCCGCTGGTAGAGGAGATGCTGGCATCTCTGGACCCCATGGCCTGTGACTATGGAGTAAAAGTGATCACAGAATGTAAACCTTTGACGATTGCGGCAAATGTGCAGCAGATACGGGAGCTTTTAAATAATCTGCTGGTAAATGCGATCAAATATAATAAGCCGGAAGGTATTGTCCGACTGACGATCACCTCTGATAAAAAGGACATGGTCCTGACAGTCAGCGATACCGGTGTGGGAATCCCGAAAGAAGCCCAAAGGCGGGTGTTTGAGAGATTTTATCGGGTGGATAAAGGGAGAAGCAAGAAAATGGGCGGCACCGGTCTGGGCCTTTCCATCGTCAAGCATATTGTCAATTATTACGGCGGAAGCATCCAGCTGGACAGCCAGGTTGACGTGGGGACCACATTTACGGTCCGCCTGCCTGTAGTAAAGGAAGGAAGATAACAAAGGCGTCATACTTCCTCCCCCAGGACCATATGGTTTTCCAAAGAGAGTTCTTCGCTCCAGGGAAAAGAAGGAGATCTGCGGCAGATAAATTTCTTTTTTTCCGTGTCATAAAAATGCTCGTACATGGCTTTGTCGTAAGCGCTCATTCTTCGGGCGGCGGAACGCACCCATGACTGATAATTTCGGTATGCGTATCCGGCGGCTTCCAGGGAGATATCAAAAACGTTGGATACGTCTTTTGCATTTCGGCAGTGAGTATAGTGAATGGCCATGGCAGGGGCCAGGAAACGTCCGGCGAAGTAATTTGCTTCCAGTTCCTGTTTTGGATTTTCGCCCCGGTGATTTAAGACACAGTGCCCAAACTCGTGGGCGAGAGAAAAACGGATTCGCCTGTCGGGGACATCCTGGTTATAATAGATGCGCTTTTTATAACGAAAGGCATCTTCCGAATACCTGAGAGCCATTTGATAAAACTCCGGATTTTTTTGCCCCATGTCTTGATAGGAGCAGACCCGGAAGCCATATTTTTTCAGCACCTCAAAGCAGTCAATGGGGAAGCTGCAGATATCCAGGGAACGATAAGCTTCCAGGATCTTTTGTTCGATCAGAGCATATTCCATATCATCATTCCAAATCTTTATTCCAATTCTGACAAAAGCTTGATCAGCTTTATTTTTTCCTCAGCAGACAGATTTTTTCCGTTCCGCGCGATCAGCTCCTCCATGTCTTCATAGGACGGCGCGGCCGGAGCAGATGCAGAGGGACTGCCGCCGCAGAAATATTCTGCGTCGACCTGCAGCTCCCGAGCGATCTTTATCAGCACTTCTATATCGGCCTTCTTACTGTCTCTTTTTATCATGGAGTAGATAGTTGTAGGTGCGACACCGATTTTCTGAGCCAATTCATTTGCATTGGTGCCTCTGTGTTTCATCAATTCGCTCAGTCTGGATCCAATCCCCATATTATCACCGCCTTTCCTATCCAATTTTAACATAATAAGGCAGGAAAGTAAATGGAAAAAATATGCAATTGCGTAATATGGCACTTGACAATATACTCAAAAGAGTGTATCATATGAAATATGAACAACGCAGTTGCGTAGAAGGGGGATGGTTTTTATGTCATATCCACATTTAAAAGCTGCCATAACAGGGAAGAACTTATCCATAAAGGATATTTCCGAATCCCTGGGTATATCCCAAAAGAACCTGGCGTATAAGATTGACAGCGGCCGCTTCTCCATAGAAGAAGCCGAGCAGATTCAGAAAACATTCTTTCAGGAAATGAAAATGGAATGTTTGTTCCAGTCTGAACATTTGTAATCGAACATACATTCGACATACTATTATTATAGACGATGATCAAACTGCTGTCAACGAGATTTTCAGAAATAAGAGCAAAAGAAAGGAGCGGAGAAGATGGAAGTCAAAGAAGAGTTCTACAATATTATGACAGCCCATACAGCAGAGATTTATTATGAGGTATTGGGTCTTGAGATTATTTTATCTGACGGAAAAGTAGGAAAGGTAGAAATTAATCCGGTTTCTGAATCGAACTTTCCTGTTATAGAACAAAGTGGGCAAGCCCACTTCAAACTCCCCTTCCCCTCAATCTTTGAGGGACTTGTCAACTTTGTGCGCCGATGTGCGGTTGCAAAGCAGCCTTCCTCTGCACATCGTGTGCATCCTGCCCGGAGGGTTTTTTGTTTCATAGGACGCACTTTCCTATGAAATAAAAAAGGGACCGGTGATCCGGTCCCCATATATCAGTAATCCCTGGGCTCCGGCCTGGGCGGCCTTACCGGACCAGGCCCCATGGGAGGTCTTCCAGGAGGCGGTCCCATAGGGGGTCTTCCAGGAGGCGGACCTACAGGAGGTCTTCCGGGCGGCGGACAGGGCGGACAAGGTCTGCAGGGAGGGCAGCTGGGCGGCCTGCCGGGACGATTGGGCGGTGGAAAGAACATATTGATCATATCCTTTTTGTTTTAGGATATGACAGGGTGGAAAAATAGTGCAAAATAAAATGCCATGGACAGCCGTCCACGACACAAAAATGGAGCATACGGGATTCGAACCCGTGGCCTCAACAATGCGAATGTTGCGCGCTCCCAGCTGCGCTAATGCCCCATGCAACTATTTCATTGTATCACAAACTAAAAAAAAGTAAAGAAGAAAATAGAAAAAAATGTCGGGAGGGAAAAACGATGAAATCATTGCGAGGCATGTCTTATAAAGATTATGGGATTTCAAAGGAACGGTATCTGGAACTGAAGCACTTTTGCCTTCAATATGAGGAAAAAAAGAAAAATGCCCGGCCGGGGAAACAGGCGGAGCAAAAAGAGAATTCCATAAGGGACTGTAAACTGATTGAACAGGCGGCAAAGCAGACGGACGAGATGCTGTCCCCTTATATCTTGAAATGTGTGGCTACCGGTTTGCCATACGAATATCTGGGGAACGTCCCTGTGAGCCGGAACGATTTCTATGGATACAGAAGGCTGTTTTTTCATCATCTGGATAAGGAGAGGTAAGAAGGTTGGGTACCGGGAGAACAGCCAAAGAGATAAAATATCTATACTGGCACTGTGGTCATGCCGTTACAGGGTACCAGGCACTTCGCTTTGCCGGGACAAACAGATACTAAAAAATTCTGGCAGTTTGGTATAAAAATGGCAGAAATTGTTGAGAAAGGAGGATAAAAATGGCGGAACCACAGATGGGTCTATTGAATCTGATTGTAGATACCGTCCGGGAAGACTTGGGATATGAAATATCCCTGACGGAACTTCCGGCGGAGGGCGGATTGTATGCGGAGTGTGGGACAGGCCGTTACGACAGTTTGTATTATAATAAAACGGCCGTGAGAATCATTCCTGTCCAGTTCAGCTGCAGAGACAGTGACCCAAAGCAGTGTACAGAAAAACTTTTAGGTATCATCAATATGCTTGAAAGAAAAAAAACATATCCGCAGGGGACAGGCTTTTTTTGGATGGATGCGTCGGCAGCTCCGGATTCAGATAAAAGAAATCTGGAGCAAGACGGAAAATACCGATGCTCCTGCATTGTAAATTGTAAACTATTTTATTAGAAAGGATAATCTATTATGGAAAAAATGAATCTTCAGCGCTTCGCAGAACCGGCACTTCCGGAAAACACAATTACACCTGAAATTAATTATGAAACAGAGGCCTACATCAACACGACTCCAGAGGGCGATGCAGCTACATGGGCATCCCTTGGGGCTTTGACTAAGAATATGGCTCAGACACTAAATGAAGTGTTATACCAGGGTTCTTATTATAAAGATAAAGGCTGGGGCAGCACTGAGGTGGTGGGTGCACAGATGACACTTACCCTCACCGGCGATTGCAAGCCGGGAGATCCTGCATACGTATACCTGACAAAAGATGAGGTGATGTATGGCTTTGGCGATGCCAGAAAAACTCATTTGAAGCTTCAGAGAGGAAAAGACATTGTTGTTTGGCCAGTTACACTGGCAAATATCACAAAAGCCTATGGTGATTCTGCGGCTACCAATGCTTTGACTGTGACTATTCATGGAAATGGAAAACCTGTGACTGGAACCGCTGTGGCAGAAGTATAGGAGGGGAGCAATCCCCTTCTTTTTCAAAAAATATGGAGGGATAAATATGGCATATCAGGCAAAAAGAAGAAAGAAAGAAACGGAAGATCTGGAGCTGATAAATGAACAGGGTGAAGTGGAAACGGTTATTCATGTTCAACTGGACGACTCAGAAATGGTACGTAAAGTGAGCAAACGATATGTGGAGATGTATAAAGCACAGGTGCACATTGCCGATATGAAAACAGAGGAGATGTCGCCGGAAGAGTTCGTGGAAGCTACGGAATGGCTTGGAAAATGTGTCATGAATCTTTTTGAAGCTGTATTTGGAGAAGAGGATGCAGAAAGAATTCAGGACTTTTATAAAGGGCGTCTGATAGAAATGTGCAGAGAGATTACACCATTTATTATAGAAGTGGTACTTCCGAGGGCAGAAAAAATATCTCAAGTACAGCGAAAACGAGTAGCATCGTCATACGGTCGGAAGGCACGCCGTCTGCCATTGGGGAAGTGATGGAAAATGGGACTGATCGTAACCCCATTTAGGGAAATAGTCGAATATGGCGGACGGAAATATCGATCCTGTGCTGCTTTTGATATAGTTCTTATGGTCCAGAAGATGTACAAGGATGAACGTCTGACTGATGCAGACAGACTGGAACAAGCGCTTGTCATGCTGATAAGGAATCATATGCGTGTTCGGTGCCTGTCACAGGAGAAAAAGGCTGGCTTGCTTCACGAGCTGTATGAACAGCAGATAAAAACTGCTGGAAGGCCTGCGCAGGGACCACAGAAAAGAGTTCTTGATTTTGACCTAGACGGCGAGTACATTTATGCCTCCTTTTTACAAGACTATGGTATAGATTTAATTGAGCAGCAGGGAATCCTTCATTGGAAGAAATTCTGCGCTCTGTTTGAAGGATTATCTGAAGAAACGAAGATCAAGCAAATAATACATATACGAAGCATGGAGGTGCCGCCGCCAAACCGCCATAATCAGAAAGAAATTCAGAATATCATGGAGCTGAAATCTTATTACGCCCTTCCTGTAGTGGGTGGAGGGGGAAAAGAGGGATTAGATTTGTTATTTTCTACTCTTGAGAGGATGGCTGGGACGTGAAAGCCGACGGAGAAAAGATCAGAAAAATAAAATGTCCTTACTGTGGGCATGAACAAAATATTTTTTATAGTGTGGAAGCCAGATGTGAGGGATTATATATTAAATGTAAGAACAATAAGTGTAAAAAGGAGTTTGAAATTAAAATGTAAGCCATAGTGCCGTGTGCCCGGCTTTTTTAAAATAAGGGCAGGTGATTATATGGCAGAAGACAAGGTGACGATTGAGGTCAGAGCCGATGACAGCCTACTGGAAAACGATTTAAAAAAAGTGGAACAGAAGGTGAAAAAGACTGGAAAAGTAATTCAGGAAGATGCGAAAAAGACATCTGAAGAAGTTAAAAAAGAACAGAAAAAGGTCACGAAAGGACATTCTGAAGAAACAGAAAAGCAGGAAAAGCAGCAGGAGAAGACAGAAAAGAATCTAAGAAAACTTGCTAAGGAAACAGGAAAAGAAATAAAAGCATCATTTATTGATACTGTGACAAAAGCAAAAGAGCAGATATCTGCAGTCACCAGTATTGTTGGACATCCAGTAAAACTTATAAAGAGTGCTGCAAAAGAAGTATTCAGTGACGTATGTGAGGCTGCTAAAAATGCATATTCGAGAGTACGAAGTACGATAACAGAGATACATGATGATATCTATGATTCCGCTGAAAAAATTTCAAAAGTAGTTGCACATCCGATCGATGCTTTGGAAAATGCATTTGAAAGAGTAAAAGCAGGAGCAAAGGATCTGGGCGGAAAGGCTCTGAAAGCAATCAAAGGGACGGATAAAGAAGAAACTGAAAATAAAGAAGAGAGTTCCGGTGATGCTGACAAAGAAAAAAATGTAAAAAAGCTGGAGAGATTATCTAAGGCAGCATCTGCAGCAGCGAAGACCATTGGCAAAGCGAGTCTGGATGCAGGTAAGGCAGTGATAGATACCGGCAAAAAGGCCGTTTCCAGTGCAGACAGTATGGAAATCGCAATCAACAAATTTGCGGCTAGTACCGGGAAAGGAACAGAAGAGACAGAGCGGTATCGGGAAGTTCTCGAAGGAATTTACAGCCACAATTATGGAGCTTCCTTTGAGGACATTGCCGGTGCGATGACTGTAGTGAATAAAAAACTGGGAGATTTATCCGATGAGCAGCTTCAGAAGATAACGGAGTCAGCAATTTCACTTCGGGATACTATGGGATATGGGATTTCTGATTCTGCCGGTGCGGCTAAAATGATGATTGACAGCTTTGGCATATCGGGCGATGAAGCAATGAACCTGATTGCGGCCGGAGCTCAGAAAGGCCTAGACAGTTCTGGAAAAATGATGGAAAGCATATCCAAGTATTCATCCAGCTTTGCAAAAGTTGGACTGGATGCAGACGATATGTTTCAGGTTTTTGCTGCCGGGACAGAAAATGGTGCGGCAAGCTTGGAAGGAATCGGGACGGCTGTACAAGAAATGGGATCCCGTATATTAGGCGGGTCCGACGAAGCTATGCAGGGCTTTGAAAGAATAGGCCTGAATGCAGAGGAAATGACGTCTAAATTTGCATCAGGAGGTGCGTCTGCAAAAGAAGCTTTCCAGCAGACTTTGGACGCTCTTGCCAGCTTGGAAGATCCATTGGCACAGAATGCAGCAGGTGCTTCTCTGTTTGGCGAAAAATGGAAAGAGCTTGGCCCTAAGGTTGTATCTGCGCTATCTGATATAGATGAACAGGCTTTTGCAACGGGGGAAGAACTAGATACAATCAAAGAAATGAACGGTGATAATCTGAGCTCTATGTTCGAAGAGGTTTCCCGCAGCATCGAGACATTGCTGGTTCCTTTGGGCGAAGCACTGATTCCTACGCTTCGGCAGATGATAGAAGAAGTGCTTCCGGTCTTGCAGGAAGCTTTTCCTCCCTTGATAGACAGCATTGCACAGATTATTGAAAGCATAGGCCCTATGGTTGCGGAAATCCTCCCGGTGATGATGGAGTCCATACAAGAATTGATTCCTGTATTGGAACAAATTATTTCGGAGATAGGCCCAGTTCTGGTTGAAATGTTTGCAGAAATAGGCCCCTTAATTGGAGAACTGATAGAATCCGTTCTTCCTGTATTGGGAGAGCTATTGAACTTACTATTACCGCCTCTGATGCAAATTATAGGAGAATTGCTGCCGCCGTTGATTGAACTGGCAGGCGCTGTTTTGCCAATATTTGAGACGCTGATTCAGCTTCTGGAACCTATTATCAATGCATTTATGAATCTTTTAGGGCCAATTGTTTCTATTATTTCAGAAGGAATCACACCTTTGATAACGGTCATATCTGAACTCCTTGATGGGGCACTTGGCCCGCTGCAGGAAATAATAGGCGTTGTGGCCAACGTATTTTCTGATCAATTAGGCGGTATGCTTACAGGTGCTCAAAGTGTGATTGACAGTATTATAGGAGTTTTTAAAGGAATCATCGACTTTGTGAAAAATGTGTTTACCGGGAACTGGAGCGGCGCCTGGGAGGCCGTAGTCTCCATATTTAAAAATTTGATCGACGGAATCGCAAATATATTTAAGATACCGATAAACTGGATTATCGATGGTATAAATTCTTTTATAGGGGCAATCAACAAAATTAAAATTCCAGATTGGGTGCCTTTAGTAGGTGGAAAGGGGTTTAATATACCCAAAATTCCCCGCTTAAAAGTCGGACTTGATTATGTACCTTCTGATTTCTTTCCCGCATTTTTGGACCGAGGGGAACGCGTACTTACTAAGGAAGAAAATACAAAATTCACTGCACTCGGAGGTATAGCCGGAATCGAAAGAGCTCTGGGGAGTATACCGATGAGGGAGTCTTTATTTCCAGAAAGTAGGATAGAAAGTTTTCAGATTGATTATAAAAAGATGGCAAAGGCATTTGCCGGCGAAATTGAAGGTATGTCGGTGGAATGCGGAAGACGTGAATTCGGACGTCTGGTCAGGGAGGTGCAGAAAGATTGAATATATACTATTGCAGCGGAACAGGAAATGAAAAACTAGATTTTATGAATGAGACGTACCGCGTAAACGTCCAAGAGCTGATTTCCTACGAATGGGAGTATGGAATGTCAGAAAATATCGGACGAAACGGCGGAAAGATAACGGATTTTAAGCGAAGTATCGCACAAAAAGAAATAACTGTTGCTATATCTGGACGGAATCGGACGATTTATTCTGAAGCGTTGAATCTTTTCTTGATGGTGACAGAACGGGATATACAAAATTTGACACCGGGCAGGCTTTATATGGGTGAAAATTATCTGACCTGCTATCTGATCAACAGCTCACCATCTAGCGCATGGAATCCGTGGATCACTTTTATGGAAAAACAGGTGTCAGTATTATCAGAATATCCATTTTGGTGTACAGAGACAACGATTGAATATCTGCCAAGCAGGAGAATCGAGGCAGAATCACCCTATTTGGACTATTCCTATTGTTATCCTTATGATTATCTGAGAGATATGTCCGGTATTCGGATATTGGAGAACGGGCATTTCAGTTCCTGTGATTTTCAGATTGTCGTATACGGACCGGTACTGAATCCCAAGATTGAAATCGCGGGTCATCCTTATGAAGTATATACGACACTATATGACGACGAATATATGATGATTGACTCCAGAAATGGTAAAGTGTGGAAAAAGACAAAAGATGGGAATGAAACCAATTTATTTAATTACAGAAGAAAGGACCAATCTATATTCCAAAAAATTCCTCCGGGAAACAGCCCGGTAGTCTTTAATCAGCAATTTGGTTTTTCTGTTACTTTATTTAAGGAAAGGAGTGAGCCGGAGTGGAGTACATAATTGCAGACGGCGGGCAAATGGAAGTCGGGCGCTTAGACGTCAACCGTACGTTGGATCTGGATATCGGCGATACCAATGATTTTGAACTCACTCTGTCGGTATATGACAGCAGCAGGCTGGGCCTGGAATATGGGTATGCTTTATTTTCTCCGGATACAGAATATGGAGGATTTCTGACTGATAAATGGAGTTCCACCTCTTCATTGACGGTTAAATGGTACGCGGATACCTGGCGGGGCATGCTTGACAAGGTAATAATTGAACCTCCGGCTGGTCAGGAATATAAATCTGTATCGGGAGAGGCAAATACAGTCATACGGAAATTGATGTCAGGCGTCTGCGGAGGATTTTTTCAGATACCGGAGACAGATAGTAAAATTATAGTTGATTATCAATTTCCAAGATATGTTTCAATGCTGGAAGGCCTTACAAAAATGTTGGAGAAAGAAAGGGCCCGCCTAAGAATCCGGGCGGTTCAGGGGGCGGCGGGGGAAGCGTTTGGTGTACAGATTGAGGCAGTGAATATTACAGACTATTCGGAGGAGCTGGAATACAGCCAGGATAATAAGATTAATCTGGAGATCCGTGACAGCAGAAGAGGAATCAATCATTTGATCTGCCTCGGAAAAGGTGAATTGACAGAAAAGCAGATATTGCATCTGTACGTTCAGAAGGACGGTACGATCGGCCCGCAGAAATGTTTTACCGGTATTGAGGAACGGGTGGTAGTTTGTGACTGTAATTCGGCTGAGGACGAAACATCTTTAAGGGAAGAAGGAGAGAAAACACTGCGGGAATTAATGGATTACCAGAAGCTTACAATGTCTGCCCAGGACGTTGATCTGGAAATCGGAGATATTATTGCAGGCAGAGACAGGGAAAGCGGGCTGTATTTGAAAAAACCTATTTTAGGTAAAGTCCTGAAGGTTGAAGGACTTAGTGAAGAAATCACTTATTTAGTGGAAGGAGAGAAATAAATATGTATATTATTGACGGATATGCGGGAGAACCCCATATCACGGCCCCCCAGGTCGGCGATTATAATGCGGGTATCACCGGAGAGAACAGCTGTGTTCTGAAGGTAGGGGAAAAGCTTCGGGCAGAGATTATTGATACGAATACGGTGAGGATTTATGACGGCAGTTTCATATTTCAGGGATATCGGCGCGGTGGTATTAACGCGGGCGCATATGAGGATGTATCCATTGAAAATGGAACGCAGAGTCAGAAAAGAAATGATATTATCGCTATTAAATATGAGAGGGACAGCGGACAAAAAACGGAATCCTTTCATTTGGCAGTGATAAAAGGGACAGCAGGCGATACGGCTGTTGATCCTGCCATTGAAGAAGGAAATATTCGCGATGGCGATTCGGTCTGTTATATGCCGCTGTATCGGGTGACATTAAACGGAATCAATGTCACCGGAATAGCCTCATTATTTATAATCAGCAAAAGTATAATGGAGATAAATAATGAATTGGTGGGTAAAGCGCCTGTATATCATTCATCATCGGATATGAGTTATGGCGCTGCATCAGTGACTCAATTTGGTCATGTTAAACTAAATAATTCAGTAGACAGCGAGTCCACTTCTGAAGCGGCTACTCCTAATGCTGTGAAAACAGTGTATGATTTAGCAGCATTGGGATTCCGATATCGTGGGGGAGTCTCGGATGCATTAACTGAACCTTCAGAGCTCGGATATTATACTTATAGTTTTAACACAAAAAATGCACCGGCAGGGGGAGAACTGCCTGGAATAATTTTTGTTCTTCCTTTTCCGGGATTTTATCTTATGCGTTTTGCCCTCACATTTGATAATCGTTTTTTCACCAATGTTGTACAAAATGGCGCATCATGGGGGGAATGGAAGGAAAAATAAATTATTTGTGATTATCTATTTCATATGTATCGGGAGATTTACTATAGAAAAATATATCACCACACCTTTCCTCCGTCTCCGCATATTTTAGATAGACAGAGTTTTTTCTCTGTCAGTCATTTAGATTTAAAGAAAGGAAGGAAAACCATGGATTTTGGGACAATTGGCAATGTGGTGGGAATCACGGTCATCTGCTATCTGGCAGCAATGGCAGTGAGGGACACGACCCTTGACAATAAATGGATTCCAGTCATATGTGGTCTGACAGGCGGGATCCTGGGAGCGATCGGCATGCGCTTTATGCCGAATTATCCGGCGGACGATTATATTTCGGCGATTGCCGTAGGAATCGTTTCTGGACTGGCTGCGACGGGAAGCCATCAGATATATAAGCAGATGTCGAAAAAGCAGGACAGCGGAAAAGGGGATGACGCTTCCGGACAGATAACGGCAGAGGACGGCGGTGCGGATGCCGGAAAATAAAAAAGAGGTGAATGGTTATGAGCAATGTGACAAACAGCTATTGCGTCAAAAATGACTGCTATGTGGAAGGAACCAGGCTGGACGGTGTGAAATATCTGATCGTTCACAGTCCTTCCGTCTATCCGGCCGTCATTCGGGCGGTAGATGGTTCCAATAACTGGTTCAAACGCTGGAACAAGCCGGGAGTGGAAAAGCTGGTCCATGGATTCATTGATGATACAGGAGTCTATAATTTTGCGCCTTATTCTCTGGCCTGCTGGCAGATAGGGACTACCTGGGGAAACAGGAACTGTATCGGATATGAGCTCTGTGAGCTGGACAGTGCCGCAGAATTTCAGAAGGTATGGAAGAATGCAGTCGATCATTATGCGGAGCTTTGCAGGACTTATGGCCTGACCCCGGATAAGATCGTAGGCCATTATGAAGCCCATGAAAAAGGCTTTGCTTCCGACCATGACGATCCGGCTCCTTATTTCAGACGCTTTGGAAAGACTATGGATGATTTCCGCTCCGATGTAAAGAAAAAACTGTCGGGCGGCGAGGACTCCGATCCGGTCTCCGGAGATGTGACTGTAGTAAAGACGTATGAGCCGTGGGCCCACGGACAGGTGACAAATTTAAAGGCGGGGGACACCCTGAATGTCCGTACAGGCCCGGGCGCAGAGTATCCGAAGCTGGCGGCCTGGCCGGAGCTGGCAGAGGGGAATGAAGCAGATGTTTTGGATAAATACAGCAATGGCTGGGTGAAGATCAACATTCAGGGTGCAAAGGGTTTTGTCAATTCCTATTATCTGAAAATCACGGAACGCCAATCTTCCGGTGGACAAAACGGCTATGCCGTATGGGTGGGGAAAGCTTCAGGCCTTGGAGGCTCCCGTCTGAATGTGAGGACCGGTCCCGGAACCGGCTATGGGCTGTTGGAGGCCTGGCCAAAACTTGGAGAAGGAAATGAAGTGGAGGTCATCGGGGAAAACGGCGGCTGGTATCAGATCAGAATAGAGAACAAATATACGGGCTGGGTCAGCAAGGACTATATCAAGAGGGCCTAGAGAAAAATAAAAAGGAACAGCGAATGGGGGACGATATAAAATCGTCCCCTGTTTGCCTGCTCCTTTAAACAGCGGTCAGTTTAATTCTGCGATTCTCGAAATGCCCACATAGATCTCGGACACCTTATACCAGGTTCGGAAATCGACTACGCCCGTCTGAGGCAGCCCAAATACATTTTGAAATGCTTCCACGGCATCTTTTGTGGACTCTCCATAGACCCCGTCAGGAGTGATGGACGGAATCGCGGAGTAGATGCTGGCGATACTGTTTAACTGCTCCTGAAGCTGCTGTACCTTAGGACCGGTGGATCCGATGGTAAGGTCTGAACCGGGCCAGGAGGAGGGAATGCCGGAAATCTGTTCCGCTGTATTAATGTACATATCCTGGCCGTAATAGTAGCGGAGGATCTCAATGGGAGAGTACCCCTGATCTCCCAGGCTTTTGGAACCCCACTGTGTCATCCAGTCCGGGCAGGAAACACGCTGGCCGTCACAGTATTGAGTGAGAATCGGCTGCTTCACATCTGGCCTTGAAAGATAATTGGTGAAAATATCATCTACGATGACAGAGATACTCTCAAAGTAATTCCGGCCGTAGATCCATTTGTGATCATAGGCGGTAGAGGATGTAATGGTGAAATCATAGCCTTTGTTGCGGTACCATTCCGTGTAGACCCGGTTCATGGTAAAGGACATGATGGCCAGGACGTTGGCGGTTATGGTAGATTCCGGCCAGTTGGCATAGATTTCGCTGGAAGCTACATTTTTGATATAATCTTTATAAGGTACATAATAATTCGGGGCTGATGTATTATTTAAGGTGCCGTCATGGACGACTATGGTCTCAGGAACTACCACGCGGCTTAAGACGATATTCCCGCTCTCTGCGATTGGTTTGATTTCCGGTTCCGCGATCTTAGGAGGATATTCCCCGTAGAGCGTATGATCAGGAATGACGATAGGAGAAGGGACGCCTTCATTGTCGGAAAGAGGGCGGAGCCGTATCGTCTGCAGGGCGGTACTTTCCGGAAGTACTTCTGTACCGTCTACGACTTGAGGTTCATAGCCGGGGGCGGAGACCGTGATGTTGAATTCGGAATACGGACGAGGTTCGCCGGGCTGCATGCTGTAGTCAATGGGAGGCGTTTTGAGCGTGATCTCTTCCGTCTGACCGGAGGTATCGGTATCCAGCTGTTCCAGAGGCTGACCGTCTCCGCCGGTGATGGAGATACTGACTGTGGCTCCGCTGATCGGGAAATTATTGAGTGAGGAGTTGACGCTGATGAGAAGCTGCCCGCTGTCAGGCGTATCATTCTGCATGGTTTTTATAATCAATGGAAATACCCCGCAGTTTTCTTTGTATTAATATATGATGGGAAAGTGAAATTAGTGATATTATATGAAAAGAAAATTCCTTTCCCAAAAAGGTTGAAATGTATGCCGCATTGTGGTAAAATCTTTACAATTTGAGCTGAAGTTAGATGAAATGCGCGGACTCCGCGCATTTTGCGGAACTACGAAAGGAAACGGTGGATAAATGAGAGCTTTTCTAATACTCGAAGACGGGACCGTCTTTTCCGGCACCAGTATTGGTTCGGTAAAGGAAGTCATCAGCGAAATCGTCTTCAACACATCAATGACTGGTTATCTGGAAGTTCTTACAGACCCTTCTTATGCCGGACAGGCAGTAGTTATGACATACCCCCTGATTGGAAATTATGGCATATGCCACGAAGATATGGAATCCGCGAAGCCCTGGCCTGACGGCTATATTGTACGGGAGCTCTCCAGGATGCACAGCAATTTCAGGAGTGAAGACAGCATCCAGCATTTTTTGGAGAGTCATGACATCCCCGGAATCGCAGGAATCGATACGAGAGCTCTTACTAAGATCCTTCGGGAAAAGGGTACCATGAACGGCATGATCACCACTGACGAAGATTATAAATTGGAAGAGATTCTTCCGAAGATCAAAGCCTATTCTCCGGCCGGAGTCGTGAGGAAGGTCACATGTCAAGAAAAATATGTGCTGCCGGGCGAGGGCTATAAAGTAGCGCTCATGGATTTTGGGGCAAAGCAGAATATCGCCCGTTCCCTGAATGAACGGGGCTGTCAGGTCACGGTATATCCGGCGTACACGGCGGCAGAGGAGATCCTGGCGGATGATCCCAACGGCATCATGCTCTCTAATGGACCGGGAGATCCGAAAGAGTGTACAGAGATCATCGCGGAGCTTAAAAAACTCTACGAAACGGATGTTCCGATCTTTGCAATCTGCCTGGGCCATCAGTTCATGGCGCTGGCCACCGGCGGAGATACTTATAAAATGAAATACGGGCACAGAGGCGGCAATCATCCGGTCAAGGACCTGGAGACGGGCCGTGTGTACATTTCTTCTCAGAACCATGGCTATGTGGTGGATACAGATTCTCTGGATGAAAACACGGCAGTTCCCGCATTTGTGAATGTCAATGACAAGACAAATGAAGGGCTTGCCTATACCGGAAAAAATATATTTACCGTACAGTTCCATCCGGAGGCGTGCCCCGGACCAAGAGATTCCGCGTACCTGTTCGACAGATTCCTTAAGATGATGGAGGTAGCCAGATAATGCCTAAAAATCCTGAGATAAAAAAAGTATTGGTGATTGGTTCCGGACCTATTGTCATCGGCCAGGCGGCAGAGTTTGACTATGCCGGCACCCAGGCATGCCGTTCTTTAAAGGAAGAAGGCATCGAAGTAGTGCTGGTGAATTCAAATCCGGCTACCATCATGACAGACAAGGATATTGCGGATAAAGTGTATATAGAGCCTCTGACCGTGGAGGTCCTGGAACAATTGATAGAAAAAGAAAAGCCTGACAGTGTGCTTCCGACCCTGGGCGGCCAGGCGGCGCTCAATCTGGCCATGGAGCTGGATGAAGCAGGCTTTTTAAAAAGTCATAATGTGAAATTGATCGGCACCACGCCGGAGACCATCAAAAAGGCGGAAGACCGACAGGAATTCAAGGATACCATGGAAAAGATCGGCGAGCCCTGCGCCCCTTCGACAGTGGTGCATGACGTGGAAGCCGGAATTGCTTTCGCTGATCAGATCGGATATCCCGTAGTCCTGCGCCCGGCCTATACACTGGGCGGAAGCGGCGGCGGCATCGCCTCCGACGAGGAGGAGCTGGTGGAGATCCTGTCCAACGGCCTTCGGCTGAGCCGCGTGGGTGAAGTGCTGGTAGAACGCTGTATCGCAGGCTGGAAAGAAATTGAATATGAAGTGATGCGGGACGGAAACGGCAATGTGATCACAGTATGTAATATGGAAAACATTGACCCGGTGGGCGTCCATACGGGGGACAGCATCGTGGTGGCTCCTTCCCAGACCCTGGGAGATAAGGAATACCAGATGCTTCGGAGCGCCTCCCTCAACATCATAGACGAGCTGAAGATTACAGGAGGCTGCAACGTGCAGTTTGCTCTTCATCCGGAGAGTTTTGAATACTGTGTGATCGAAGTGAATCCCCGAGTAAGCCGTTCATCGGCGCTGGCATCAAAGGCCACCGGCTACCCTATTGCCAAGGTGGCTGCAAAGATCGCGCTAGGCTATACCCTAGATGAGATTCCCAACGCCATAACCGGAAAGACTTATGCCAGCTTTGAGCCCATGCTGGATTACTGTGTGGTAAAGCTGCCCCGCCTGCCATTTGATAAGTTCATCAGTGCGAAAAGGACCCTCACTACGCAGATGAAAGCGACAGGAGAGGTCATGAGCATCTGCACGAACTTTGAAGGGGCTCTGATGAAAGCCATACGCTCTCTGGAGCAGCATGTGGATTGTCTGATGAGTGAAGATTTTACCAAGGCGTCCGAGGAAGAAATCATTGAATACCTCTACCGGGTGGATGACAGAAGGATTTATGTGATTGCGGAGGCTATCCGCAGGGGGATTTCTTATGACGTCATCCATGATATCACAAAGATCGATAACTGGTTTATAGATAAAATCGCAATCCTGGTGGAGATGGAGAACCGTCTGAAGACGGAGCCGCTTACGAAAGAGCTCCTTGCAGAGGCAAAACGGATTGAGTTTCCCGACACAGTGATCGGACGCCTTTCCGGAAAGACCGAGAGGGAGGTCAAGAGCCTTCGAAATGAATACGGTATCCGGGCCGCGTTTAAAATGGTGGATACCTGCGCCGCAGAATTTGCTGCCGCAACGCCTTATTATTATTCCTGCTTCGGAAGTGAAAATGAAGCGGACGGTGCGAGAAGAAAGAAGAAGGTGCTGGTACTCGGATCCGGCCCCATCCGGATCGGGCAGGGAATCGAATTTGATTTCTGTTCGGTACACAGTACCTGGGCCTTCAGCGAGGCAGGCTATGAGACTATCATCATAAACAATAACCCAGAGACAGTCAGCACGGATTTTGATATTGCCGATAAGCTCTATTTTGAACCTCTGACTCCGGAGGATGTGGAAAATGTAGTGGAGCTGGAGAAGCCGGACGGCGCCGTGGTGCAGTTCGGAGGCCAGACGGCCATCAAGCTGACAGAAGCCCTTATGAAAATGGGAGTTCCGATTCTCGGCACTTCGGCGGCGGATGTGGATGCCGCGGAGGACAGGGAGCTGTTTGACCGGATTCTGGAAGACTGCTGTATTCCCAGGCCCGCTGGTCATACGGTCTTTACCTGTGAGGAAGCGATTCAAGCGGCGGAGAACCTGGGATATCCGGTTCTGGTGCGCCCTTCCTATGTGCTGGGCGGCCAGGGCATGCAGATCGCCATAAGCGACCAGGATATCGTTGAGTTCATTGGAGTCATCAACCGGATTGCCCAGGAGCATCCGATTCTCGTGGATAAATATCTTTTGGGCAAAGAAATTGAAGTGGATGCCGTATGTGACGGGGAAGAGGTTCTGATCCCTGGAATTATGGAACATATTGAGCGGGCGGGTATCCATTCTGGCGACAGTATCTCCGTATATCCGGCGCAGAGTATCTCCGATAAGACAAAACGTGTGATAGAAGAGTATACCAGGAGGCTTGCGAAAGCGCTCCATGTCCGCGGGCTGATCAATATTCAGTTTATCGTGAGCAATGACGAAGTATATGTCATTGAAGTGAATCCTCGTTCCAGCCGTACGGTGCCTTATATCAGCAAGGTCACCGGCATACCTATCGTGAAGCTGGCTACCCAGGTTATCATCGGCAGCACGATCCGGGAGCTGGGCTATGAGCCGGGTCTTCAGCCGGAGGCCGATTATATTGCCATCAAGATGCCGGTGTTTTCATTTGAGAAGATTCGCGGCGCGGACATCGGCCTTGGGCCGGAAATGAAATCTACCGGTGAATGTCTGGGTATAGCGAAAACCTTTAATGAGGCGCTGTACAAGGCATTCCTTGGGGCAGGGATCAATCTCCCCAGGACGAAGAAAATGATCATGACCGTCAAGGATGCGGATAAACTGGAGGCTGTGGATATCGGCAGAAGATTTGCGGCTCTGGGGTATAAGATCTACGCCACCAGAAGTACGGCGAAGATTCTCAATGAGAATGGCGTGAAAGCGATTAAAATCAATAAGCTGGAGCAGGAATCTCCGAATCTGCTGGATCTGATCCTGGAGCATGATATCGATTTGGTCATTGATACGCCCAATCAGGGAGCGGCCAAGAGCCATGACGGATTCATTATCCGGAGGAACGCCATTGAGACCGGGGTGAACGTATTGACTGCCATTGATACGGCCAAGGCTCTGGTGGCCAGCCTGGAAAACCGGGAGGAAGGGCTTACCCTGATTGATATTGCAACCGTGAAGAACAGGACAGGAGAATAGCGAATGGGACAAGAGAGCTGGGGGAGAAGAGTCTGGAGGCTTATTTATCCGGGACTGACGTATTTTGGCATCTGTTTCATCGTGGAGGCGATCGCGGCGGTGTTCATTGCCATGACGACGCTTCCGGGATACAATCCCAATAATTTGAACAACCAGATGGAGATCATCAACGAGATGATGAACAGGACGCTGTCCATTGCGTTAGAACTGCAGGTGCTGGCCGCGGCCATATCGCTTCCGGTCCTCATGCTTTATTATCGGATGGACAGAAAAGCCGACTTGAAGAAAGGAAGCGTCCGCCGCTTTACGGCAGTGCCGTCCTGGCAGTACCTTCTGATCGTCGTTTTGGGAGTGGCCACCTGTCTGGCGGGGAATAATCTGATAACTGCCAGCGGCCTTTATAATGTCTCAGATACGTATGACGCGATATCTGAGATTATGTATGGGGGAAAGCTGGCCCTGGAATTCATCGGGCTTGGAATCATCATTCCCATCGTGGAAGAACTGATTTTCCGTGGGCTCATATACAGACGTTTGAGAGAGTATCTGAATATCGGCCCGGCGGCGGTCCTCTGTTCTCTGATATTTGCGTTTTACCACGGGAATCTGGTACAGGGCGTGTATGCGTTCTGCCTGGGACTTTTGTTCATCTACACGTATGAGCGTTTTCATACCATGCTGGCTCCGATTCTGTTCCACATGGCGGCCAACCTTTTTTCAGTGGCCGTGTCGGAGTTGGGATTTCTCGACAATATGTACCGGTCGGCAGGGAAGTTTTGGGGAGGCACCGTTATTTCTTGTTTGGTGCTGATCCTGATGGTATACTTGATAGAACGCCATGTCCATTCTGAGGAAATTGCTGTAAAAGGTTCAGAGAATACGGCAGCAGGAGACAACGGAGAAACGGGACAGGAATAGAATATTAGGTTAGAAAAAAGGCGCCTGCATTTTGCAGACGCCTTTCAATTGTGATCAAAGCTTATTTTTATAGCTGTACAGCTTCTTTGATTTGGTTTTCTCCTTCGCCGCCCTCGCGGAAGCTCTCGTCATCTCTGGCTGATATACGAAAAAATAAAGGATGATGGCAAGTACGATCGCTCCAAGTCCGTCCAGCACAGAGTGCTGTTTCAGGAAAACGGTGGACAAACAAATGGAAATGGTGATCAGGGTGGTCACAGGACGAATCCACTTGTGTTTTTGAGAAACGGGACTGTTCCACCATGCCAGATTGATGCCGAGTGAGGCGAATACATGGATGCTTGGAAATACATTGGTTGATGTATCTGTTTTGTAGAGCATGACAATCAGTTTCGAAAACAGGTTTTTTTCCGGATTTACTGGAGGACGCATAGTCTGGCCGTTGGGAAATAGAGTACAGATGGCGAGACAGACAGTCATTCCAATGAAGAGAAAAGCGGTCATCCGGTAGAATTCTTTTTTCGGACGTTTCAGCAGGAAATAGGTCACAGAACCTGCCACGAAAATGAACCAGAATAAATATGGTATGATGAAATACTCATTAAACGGAATAAGGTCATCAAATGCTATATGAATATTGGTGAACTGGGTCCCTACGGTCACATGCTTTTCAAGCCAGAAAAACCATGGGAAATAGATAAATACGTAAAGGAGAACCCAGGACTGACGATATTTGCTGAAGAAATTCTTGATTGTTTTCACACGAATCGCCTTCCTTCCCCCCTTGCAGGGCATACTGCTAGCCTTCAATAATTTTCATGTGATTATAACACGGTTTGCCGGGGATGGCAAGTGAATTCATAAAATCTTTAAGAACAATTCTGAATAATTGCCGCAAATTAGCACAAAAATCGTATTTTCCTTTCAACACAGCGGACAGATATATCCGTCTGACCGTAACAAGATTCTCCGTCGGCATGGACTAACAGAGGCTCTTCCGTATGAATGGCCGCTTCCCGGCACGCGTAGGTCCGCACACCATTGCAGCAGACATGCCGGCCGGCCAGAGAAGCGAGCAGCAGAAGTGTCAGCCGCAGACGAGAAACGCCGGATACGACACAGAGATCCAGATAACCGTCACAGGGATCGGCCTTGGGAGCGAAGCGGAAACCGCCGCCTTCAAACTTCTGAATGTGGGAAGAAATAAAACGGATCTTCTTCAGATTTATTTTTTTTACCCCGTCGAGAAGCAGATAACCATTGGTGCTTTTGCAGAGGACGATACGCTTGATCCCGATGAATAAGTAGATAAGCTTCCCCATATGAAGCTGGTTGAATGTTTTCTTTAGTTTAGTAGTAAACAGATTCTGACAGACATCTGCATCATAGCCGATGCCGCTGCTCACGATGAAACGCCTGTGTGAGGGATGATCGGACATATAGGATAAGATGCCATAGTCGAGATAGCGGCAGTTTTCGGATTTTAGAAGCTGATCCATGGCTTTTTCCGGGTTTCTTGAGAGCCGCATGCCTCTGGAAAAATCGTTTCCTGATCCGGAGGGGATATATCCCAGAGTCACCGGAGAGGAGAGGGAAATGCCGTTCAGTACTTCGTTTAAGGTACCGTCACCGCCCAGGGCGACAATGGTTTTAGGTGAGGGATCCTGATGCCTTGACGATGTAAGTTTCGCCGCCAATTCTGTCGCGTGTCCCGTATGCTCAGTCAGATAAGCCTCGTAAGGGATTTTTTCTTTTTCCAGCCGTTCCTTCAGCTTATTCCAAATACTCAGCCCCCTGCCGGAGCGGGCGTTGGGATTTACGATAAAATAGTACATAACGATCCTCCTGGAGTCCGGCTGTTCCGGGCTGCCTTCCGAAATTACATTCATTATAACATAAGGAGCAGAGAGGATACAAAGAAAAATTTTATAAATAAAAAGTGTGGAAAAAGTCTTGACAATTTGGACAATAAAAGGTATACTACCTAGGCAGTCAAAAATGAAGAGTATGGTTTTTTACTGCGGTCGGGGATCTTAGCTCAGCTGGGAGAGCATCTGCCTTACAAGCAGAGGGTCATAGGTTCGAGCCCTATAGGTCCCATTATGGCGGAATAGCTCAGTTGGCTAGAGCACACGGTTCATACCCGTGGTGTCGAGAGTTCAAATCTCCCTTCCGCTACTATAAAACCCTTGTGAGATCAAGGGTTTTTTATTTTATGTACACTCTTTTGTTTGGAAATATTAGAAAAAGCCTGCGGTACTTCCGCAGGCTTTTTCCGTATGGTCATTGACTGTTCTGTTGGGGTGTTCCGTCCAGGTTTTAAAGAATTTGTATGCTGTATGCCGTGGTCTGCGGGGGAATACTCGCAGTCTGGAAATTAGCGTGGGTAATTCTGACCAGCTGGCCGGGGCGAAGAGCGCTGAGCTGGACCGGCCGGCCGGCGCGGTTGGTTATGGGAGTGGAGTCCGGCACCACGAATCTGGTCTGACTGTTGATATTCCAGGGGTTTCCCGTTAAAAGCATATTGTTGCGGACATCGACGAAAATGACTCGGTCGGTCGTGGTGACCGAGGGAGCCTGAGGCATTCCCTGAACAATGATCAAAAAGGCGTTTGACTGGGGCGGTATGCTTCTGGTCATACGGGCTGAAAATATGGCGCTCACCCACATTCCCGGCTGTATGCAGCATATGCACATGTTTTGGCCGAACGAGTCCAGGATGACGGTATTGCCTGTGAGGTTCAGCCTGATAGTCTGGATAGAAGTCATATTGTTTGCTTCTGGCACAGAGTAGGAAACCTCGATGCTGCCGCTGGAATTATCGAGGCAAGAAGTATCTTCAACTAAAGCGTTATCTATACGCATAATGTTTCCCTGCTGGACTATGGCTCCACGAGGATCGTCATTCATATGTTTTTCCATTACAATTGATTTGTTCTATACTATGCGGCCTGTGTGAAAAAGTGAAAGCCGCCGGACAGATTAAAACATGCAGCGGACTGATAAGAAAACAGTCCAGGACATCAGATGCCGGAGGGAACGGAAAACTCCGGGATACCAGTAGAATAAGGGGCTATGTCATACTGCTGAAAATAGATTACGAGGCCGCCTGGCTGCAGATAAAAGCTGTTTGGATTAAACGTATTCTGAATAAGGGAGCTGTAATTGTCAAAATAAGAGCTGGGGGCGATTTTTAAGCGTTCTTCGACCTGCTTCTCCAGGTTTTTCTGCAGACTGTACAGAGAAAAAAAACTCAAAGGATAAAAATCGTTCAGTCTCATCTGCATGCCGGTATTAAAGTTCCATGTGTCCGATGTCCTGGTCGTTTCTCCATGTGCTCCGCCCATGAAAAGATAGGTGTCCATATAAAGGCTGGTCAGACAGCCGGTATTAAAAGTGATCTTATAGGTGACATCGAAGGTATAACTGTTAAAAGGCGGTGAGTTGGAGGGAATGTATTTTGCATTTTCGGCCGCCTGTTTATAAAGAACAGTCCGGCAGTGTTCTTCTGCTTTTTTTGCGGCTTGTGTGTAGTATTCATTTACGGCCTGAGCAGCAGTTTCATTACATGTGGTAACAAAAGAAGGGTAATGAATCTGATAAACGAATACGGGAATCTGTCCAAGATACATGGTATCCTTTAGGGTCCTTTGTTCTATGGTCTGCATAATAGCCCCTGACTAAAAAGTTATTATATTATATTCCCACTTTGCGGCAGTAGTCATTTTCATTTTGCCGGTTGAACGGAAAAGCCTTGATTGTTATGGACCTGTGAATAGAAATATTAGAGCTATGCTTAAGGGCATGATAAAAACACTTTTGGGAATCATTATTAGTAAGCTCTGATCAAGCCCAAGTTAGACACCGGCAGAAGTTCCGGACCGTAAAAATTCTGGTTACGGCTGCCAGCGAGCCGCCTGGATGGAACCGGATTTTCTCCTGTCTCATCTGATTCATAAGTCAAGTTAGTCTTGAAAATATTCAAGGACTAAACGGTCTGTTTGACATTTGTACGATGAGAGATTAAAATGAAAGAATACTTAACGGTGCTGATTCGTTTTCGGGCGGTGAGAGGTATTTGACAGATATAAAGTTTATAGGAGTATATAGGATGATAACCATAAGAAATGAAAAAGAAGAGGATTACAATATTGTAGAGGGAATTACAAGGAAAGCATTTTATAATCTTTATGTCCCGGGATGTGTAGAGCATTATCTGGTCCATATCATGCGCGGACATGAGGATTTCATACCAGAGCTGGATTTTGTGATGGAACTTGACGGTCAGGTGATCGGAAATATCATGTATACAAAAGCCAAGCTGACAGATGAGTCCGGAGTGGAAAAGGAAATTCTCACCTTTGGCCCTGTTTGTGTTGTCCCGGAGCATCAGAGAAAGGGCTACGGGAAGATCCTCATGGAATATTCGTTTAAACAGGCGGTGTCGCTGGGCTATGATGTGATTGTCATACTTGGAAGTCCGGCAAATTATGTAAGCCGTGGATTTGTGAGCTGCAAAAAATACAATGTCTGTATGGAGAATGGAAAATATCCGGCGGCGATGATGGTAAAAGAGCTTGTACCCGGCGTTCTGAACGGAAAAAAATGGTTTTATCATGACAGTCCTGTGATGGCGATTACCGAGGAAGAAGCACAGAAATATGATGATACTCTGGAAAAAATGGAGAAGAAGCATTTGCCGAGTCAGGAAGAATTTTATATTATGAGCCATTCATTTCTTGAGTGAGACGGGAGGTAATTGTATTATGGACGATGAATTAAAGATTAAAATGTATTCGTTTACGATGGACTGCCGGGAGCCGATCGAGCTGGCAAAATTCTATGCGGAATTGCTCAAGTGGGAGATGCCATTTTACGATGAAGAATATGCGTGTATATGCGCTCCAGGCACAGCTCAGGGCGCTTATCCCGGCATCACGTTTCAGCGGAATCCGGATTATATCCCGCCTGTATGGCCGGGAGATTCAAAGGCTCAGCAGCAGATGGCGCATCTGGATTTTGCGGTCAGCGATCTGGAAAGGGCAGTCCAATACGCGGTCCATTGCGGGGCGGTAATCGCAGATGAACAATTTTCCGATGGATGGAGGGTTATGTTCGACCCGGCAGGACACCCATTCTGTTTGTGCCAGATGAAGCCAGTGATCGAGAGCCCTCATTTCGCGCTGTTATAGCAGCTTATGAGCTGAAGGCTGACAGCAAATAGACAATGGATAAATAACAAACGATAAGGCAGGAAAAGGAACGCATGAAAAATAAAATCACCTCATTTGTAAAACTGCATTTGCCAGTTTTGCTTCCGGCAATCATTATTATAATATTAGTTAGTTCAATCCTGGGATATTCTGTATATCGCCTGGAAAACAATTCTGATTTTCTTGATGATGAGATTAGTTCTTTACAAGAAACGATTGAATCATTGCAAAAGGACGTTGACAAATATGTTTCAAATATTCAACCGTTAGAGTCACGGGCAGCAGAACTAGAGTCCGTCAACGACGACATAGCTCAGAGTTTCAGCACCGCGCAGGACACTTTAGATAAGAAACAGAAGGAGCTGGAATCCGCGGAAGCCAGAATAGACGAATTATCCGTTTTAGAGAATCAGCAAAGCGAGATTGATGAACTGAATGGTCGGGCAGAGTCCCTGCAGCAAGAGAATGCCGAGTTAAGAGAACAAATAAGCAGTTTAGAGGCGTCTCAGACCTCAGGGCGCAGCTCCGGTTCCAATACTTCTTCACAAGAGGAGGACGACACCCCTAGAGGAGCAATCGTATATTGGACGCCGGGAGGAAAAGTGTATCATTCTACACCGAATTGCTCCACGCTAAAGCGGTCAAAGACGATATACGAAGGAACCATTTCAGAAAGTGGCAAAAGCAGAGGCTGTAAGGTTTGTTATTAGCAGCTAAATAATCAGAGTTTTTGTTTAAGGAGCTAAAGGTGAACCATTATTATATTATTGTATACAGGAGAATCGTAATCAGCGGTTTGGTTCTTCTGGTATTATTGCTCAGCGGTTGTACATTAAAAAATAATATAACGGAAACAGCAAGTAATTCTATGTCAGAAGAAAACAAAGAATTTGATGATTGGTACGGTGAATATCACACTAAAAAATGGATACGTCCTTGTAAATTTTATGTGCCGACTCCAATGCTGGAAGAAAAATGGAAGATAGAGAAATCTAAAACCTATTCATTGGATGGTGATACCTTTACCGTTTTTAATCCATTTTCAGATGATGACCCGGCGTACCAAGACCATAAATATGTAGGGACTCGAAATTATGAAACTGATATTTTGGATAAACCGCTCGTAGAAAAAATCCAAGAAGAACTGATCGGGAGTATAATTTGTCCTGATGAGGAATTAGCGTATTATGATAACTTGGATTTTGACCTGATGGAATATGTAGATAACAAGAGCTTGATTTTCCATTCAAGTGACGGAAAAATCAGTGAGTGTTGGGTAGATGCGGGCAATGACGAAATTATTGTAATCAATAAATTGATCATTTCTTTGAGAAAAAAATCTTAAACAGCAACAAAATTAAGACGGGTCTTCAGACACATTGAAGGCTCGCCTTTTTATACAGCAGCTTTACAGACTATTTTATTAGATGGACTTGTATGCTTATTGGTGTAGGCAATCAAAAAAACCCTTGATCTGCAAGGGTTTTCAAGAGCGGATGACGGGAATCGAACCCGCCTATCCAGCTTGGGAAGCTGGTGTTCTACCAATGAACTACATCCGCACGCAAGAATATTATACCGGGTATGGCTTAAATAGTCAAGCGCTGAAACATAAAATTTCCTGTGTGCTCCATTCTTTCCGTTTTAATCCTGGCTGGCGAGCTCCGGGAGGTTTTCTTTCAAAAACTCGTGGGCCACATCCTGTGCAGGGCGGTCCTCTTCATCTACCAGATAGTTGAGACCGGCCATGATGTCCGTGGATAATGCGCCGGCCAGCGTATCGGTGATTTCTGCCAGTTCAGGATATTTCTCCAGAGTTTCACTGCGGAATACGGGAACTGCATAATAGGGCGGGAACGCGCCCTTGTCGTCTTCCAATATTTTAAGATCAAATTTCTTTATCAGACCGTCTGTGGAATATGCGTCTATGATTTCTCCCTCGCCGTTCAAGAGCGCAGTATAGCGAGGCGCTCCGTCCACACCGATCTCCGAAGCAAATTTTAATCCATACAGTTTTTTTACACCCTCCAGTCCGTCGGCACGGTTTAAAAAGGTGAGAGTAGAGATCACGCGGAGCTGGCCGTTGACCTTGGCGAGGTCGCTGATGCTTTCCAGATGATATTTTTCTGCGATTTCCTTGGTTGTGGAAAGGGTATACGTATTGTTCACATTTAAGGAAGAGAGGAGCTCCAGGTCATATTTGTCCTTCATTCCCTGCCTGGAGGTGTCATAGACCTCCTGTACGTCGGAAATAGCCTGTTTTCCAAGGATGCTCACATAGATGGTCCCGGTGTATTCTACGTAGCCGTCGATGTCACCGCTTTGGATAGAGGTGAGGCAGATGGAGGAGCCTCCCAGATCGGGAGTGGTCTCCACGGATATGCCGAGCTTTGTTTCGGCAGCCTCCGAGAGCATGTATGCAAGGATCTCATTTTCTGAAAAATCCATGCTCCCGATACGGATGGACGTCTCCTCAGTAGGACGGAATACATTTCCGATGAACAAGGCTGCGAGCAGCACCGCCGCAGTGATGGCGACAACGCGTTCCTTTTTTTTATGTTTCTTTTTCTTTTCCTTATTATCACCGGCCATGAGGCTGATGGGAGTGACGAGAGTTTCGACGGCAGAGAATATCCGGTCAACCAACAGCGCCAGGATACAGGCAGGAATCGCGCCTGCCAGAATCTTATAGTTGTTGACGGTACGAATTCCGGAAAAGACCAAAAACCCGAGACCGCCGCCGCCGACAAAAGCCGCCAGTGTCATCAGGCCTACTGCCGATACGGCAGAAATACGCACACCGGTCATGATGACAGGCATGGCTAAGGGGAAACGGATTTTGAACAGTATCTGCCATTTTGTGAGCCCGATGCCCCTCGCGGCTTCCAGTGTCTGGGCGTTTATGTTCATCAGGCCGGCATAGGTGTTTTTTATGATGGGCAGCAGGGAATAGATGACCACCAGGAAGATTGCCGGCTTCATGCCGATTCCCAGGACCGGGATAGTCAGCCCCAGGAGAGCCATGCTGGGGATTGCCTGCACCAGATTGGCAAAGGCCAGAATAGGCTTGCTCGCGGGCTTTAGATAAGAAATCAAAATGCCCAGGGGAACTCCGATGAGTATGGCGGCAGCCAGGGCCAGGGTGGTGAGCTGTATATGTTCCAGGAATAAAGACAGGATCTCAGACCTCGCGGAAATAATATATTGAATGAATTCTGTCATGCTCTTTCCTCCTCTTCCTCTGAAATGAACTGGCGGCTGAGGGTGGTGACCAGTGTACTTCTGGTGATCAGGCCTTCAATGATGCCCTGCTCATTGATTACCGGCAAAGTGGAGAGCTTCCTTTCATTGAACAGATTCAGCAAATCTACGATGGAGCTGTCCGGGCTGGCGGAAGTAAAGGATTTTTCCATCAGATCCTGAGCAGGACGTTTGGTATCGTGAGTTCCGATCAGAGACTCCGCGAACAGTACGCCGAGCAGATGCTTTTTCGGATCCGTCACCATGAGCGTGTCCACTTTTTTCTGGCTCATCAGTTCGATACATTTGAAGACTGGCATCCAGGGAAGGCAGCAGACAGGCTCCCGAATCATGATATCCTGAGTCTTTATAAGCTCCGGCGACATCCATATCCGGTTCGGCCCCACAAATTCCCGGACAAAATCATTGGCGGGATGTTTCATGATCATTTCCGGGTTGTCAAACTGAGTGATCTTTCCGTCTTCCATGATGCAGATTCGGTCTGCCAATCTCACCGCTTCATCCATATCATGTGTTACAAATACAATGGTACGCTTTAACGCTCCCTGCATTTCCATAAGAGAGTTCTGGAGCTGTGTCCTCGTGAGCGGGTCCAGGGCGGAAAAAGGCTCATCCATGAGTATGATCTCCGGGTCGGACATAAAAGCCCGGACGACTCCTGCCCTTTGCTGCTGCCCGCCGGACATTTCTGAGGGGTAGACGTCCAGGTAAACGTCCGGATCCAGATTTACCATATCCATCAGGTCTTTTGCGTCCTTTTCAATTTTTGCCGTATCTTTGGAATTGAGCCGGGCAATGATCTCGATATTTTCCCGGATGGTCATGTGGGGAAAAAGACCGGTCTGCTGGATGACATAGCCCATCCGCCGTCGAAGAGGGATTGTTTCCAGCTGCGCGATATTGCTGCCGTTGATTTTTATGGTGCCGGAAGAAGGGAGAATCAATTTATTGATCATCCTGAGCGTTGTGGTCTTACCGCATCCGCTTTCACCCAGGAGGACCACAAATTCTCCGTCGTCAATCGTAAAACTGATGTTGTCAATTACAGTATTCCCCTGAAAGGTTTTTGAAACGTTTTGAAATTCTATCATATATACATGATACCTCCTGTTATGTATGGCAAGCCTTGTGAAACGGATTAAATGGTAATGACAGACAAAAGCTCTGTATAATTTACGGGCCGGAAAAGACAGATGTTTCATATGGCTTTGTTAGACGGTGTTTTAAGAGGATGACAGATTGCTTTCCCTGATACAGAAAAGATTTAGAAGGATAAGGATGAATAATTGTTTGTTAATTATTTTATTATACATGATTTTATATGAAGTTTAAATAAAAAATAAGGAATTTCATAAAAATTTAAGAGTTTGTTAAGTTCTTGGATATTTTATCCGCATAGGCGCCGGATAACTTGCAGAGAAGTACCGGCTTGTCTATTGGACAGAAGAGGGGTATACTTACAGTATATGCTGGATATGCTGAAAATATGACTAGGAGGAGCTATGAGAATTGGAATGGGTTATGATGTCCACCGTCTGACAGAAGGACGGGACTTGATAATAGGAGGCGTGAAGATTCCTTTTGAGAAGGGGCTTTTCGGTCATTCAGATGCCGATGTTCTCCTGCATGCCATTATGGATGCGCTTTTAGGAGCGGCCGCGCTCGGGGACATAGGAAAGCATTTTCCTGATACTGATGAAGCATACCGAGGGATTTCAAGCCTTAAGCTTCTGGAGAAGGTGGGAAAGCTTTTGGAAGAAAATCTATATTTTATAGGAAATATAGACGCTTCTGTGATTGCCCAGAGGCCCAAGCTGGCTCCCTACCGAGAGGAAATGCGACAAAATATTGCGGATGCGCTCCATATATCGGTAAACCAGGTAAATGTAAAGGCGACTACGGAAGAGGGTCTTGGATTTACCGGCGCCGGGGAGGGGATATCCTCTCAGGCAGTAGTCCTGCTTGAGACTGTCGGGAATTACAGCTACGGTTATGACCCCATGGAAACAGGAAGGGGCGGCATGCCGGCTGGAGCGGGCGGAAGCTGTGCGGGCTGCCGGGGCTGCCGGGGAAATGGCTGAAAAGGGGTTGACAAATCTTTCAAAACTGCATAGACTAGATAAAGAAGCAAGGATTTTTCCTGTTCATAAAAAGGAAAAGGCTTTGAAGGAAAGAGTAGTACCGGCGTGAATAGCAGAGAGGGTCTGTCACCGGCTGAAAGCAGACCTTAGGAAAGCGGGTATGAAGTGCATTCCGGAGCTGACAGGGCGATGGCATCGGCAGTAGTCCTGTACGTGTGGTTTACGTTACAGACCTCGAGTGAGAGACGCCCATAGAGGTGTGTCTTATGAAGAGTGGAACCGCGGAGTGAACTTCGTCTCTTTTGAGACGGAGTTTTTTTATATCATAGGAAACTGAGTCTTATGAAACAAAAACGCTCTGCAAGGACCATTGAAATGATTTTAAAACGGATAATATTCTATAAGGAAAGAAAAGGAGAGGATATTATGGGATTCATTCGATATATTAAAGAAGAAATTGCGATTATCCGAGAGAGAGACCCGGCTATCAAGACACCGATGGAGGTTTTTCTGTATCCGAGTTTCAAGGCGATTCTGAGCTATCGGGTATCACATTGGCTGTTTCTCCGGAAGCATTATTTTTGGGCCAGATGGGTATCCCAGCGGGCAGCCAGGAAAACGGGAATTGAGATTCATCCCGGCGCCACCATTGGAAAAGGGCTGTTCATAGATCACGGCCATGGAGTGATCATTGGGGAGACCGCGATAGTCGGTGACAATGTGACACTGTTCCAGGGGGTGACCCTGGGTGGAAATGGGAAGGAAAAGGGAAAGCGGCATCCGACCATCGAGGATAATGTGATGATCAGTGCAGGAGCTAAAGTATTGGGCTCTTTTACCATAGGAGAAAATTCTAAGATAGGCGCGGGCAGCGTGGTCCTGGGGCCGGTGGAGCCAAATTCTACAGTAGTCGGCGTGCCCGGAAGAAGCGTAAAGAGAAATAACGTGCGCCTGCCAAGGATGGATATGGATCAGGTGACGCTGCCGGATCCGGTGCTGGCGGATATCCGGCAGTTAAAGGAAGAAAATCAGGAGATTAAAAAAGAGCTGGAAAGGTTAAAGGAACTGCTCCGGGTGCAGGTTTGTCAAGACAGAGCCGGTAAAGCCCGAAGCGCAGGAAGAGTCTGCAGCGCCTGATTTTCCTTTGGAAGAGGAGCTGGAGAGCAGAACAGAAACGATTCAATAACGGAGCAGAAAGCAGAAGGGAGAAACCGATGAAGATTTTTAACACGCTGTCAAAGAAAAAAGAGGAATTTGTACCGCTGGAGCCTGGAAAGGTAAAAATATATGTCTGCGGCCCGACGGTATATAATTTTATCCATATCGGTAATGCGAGGCCTATGATCGTATTTGATACGGTCCGGCGGTATTTTGAGTATAAAGGCTATGATGTGAATTATGTTTCTAATTTTACGGATGTGGACGATAAGATCATCAATAAGGCCATTGAGGAGGGGGTAGAGGCTTCTGTCATCTCCGAACGTTATATCGCGGAATGTAAAAAAGACATGGAAGGCATGAATGTGAAGCCTGCCACCACTCATCCGCTGGCCACACAGGAAATCTGCGGCATGATCTCCATGATCGAGACCTTGATAGAAAAGGGCTTTGCTTACCGGGCGGCTGACGGCACAGTGTATTACAGGACAAAGAAGTTCAAAGACTATGGAAAGCTGTCCCATAAAAACCTGGAGGATCTGCAGGCCGGGCACAGAGAGATCAAGGTGGTGGGCGAAAAGGAAGACGAGTTGGATTTTGTGCTGTGGAAGCCTAAAAAGGATGGAGAACCTTATTGGGAAGCTCCCTGGTGCAACGGCCGTCCCGGATGGCATATCGAGTGCTCTGTTATGTCAAAGCATTATTTGGGAGATCAGATCGATATTCACGCCGGCGGGGAGGACCTGATTTTCCCTCACCATGAAAACGAGATTGCCCAGAGCGAAGCCGCCAACGGCAAGGAGTTTGCAAAATATTGGATGCACAATGCGTTCCTTAACATTGACAACCGGAAAATGTCCAAATCTTTGGGGAACTTTTTTACCGTAAGGGAGATCAGTGAAAAATACGACCTGCAGGTGCTCCGCTTCTTTATGCTGAGCGCCCATTACAGGAGCCCGCTGAATTTCAGCGCCGATCTCATGGAAGCGTCAAAAAACGGTCTTATGAGGATTTTGACTGCGGTGGAGCGTTTGAATGAGTTTCTGGCTTCTGCGTCCGGTGAGTCCATGACGGAGGAAGAAAAAGCCGTTGAGGCTCAGATCAAAGAATTGGTTGCCAAATATGAAACCGCTATGGATGACGATTTTAATACGGCGGATGCTATTTCTTCTGTATTTGAGCTTGTGAAACTGGCAAATACTTCTGTGACGGGAGCCAGTACAAGGGCTCTGGCGGAATACACAAAGCAGACCATTGAAACCCTCTGCGGGGTTCTGGGCATCATCACAGAAAAGAAAGAGGAGCTTCTCGACGGAGAGATAGAGGCATTGATCGAGGAGCGGCAGCAGGCGAGAAAAAATAAGGATTTTGCCCGTGCCGATGAGATACGTGACACTTTGGCAGACAAAGGAATCCTTTTAAAGGACACCAGAGAGGGTGTGAAATGGACGAGAGCGTAAAAGACTGTATTCCTGAGATGATATCTCAGGAACAACTGCTGGTCGGTGAGGACGGTCCGGATATTCGGACGTACTCACCGCTGACGCTGGCTTTTATCGGGGATGCGGTATTCAGTCTTTATATACGCACCATAGTTGTGGGACAGGGGAATATGGCGCCGGGCAGGCTTCATGAACGCTGCAGTGAACTGGTGAAAGCCAGTGCCCAGTCTCATATGATACACGGTATTTTTGACGCGCTGACCGATGAAGAAAAGAGCGTGTACAGAAGAGGCAGGAATGTCCAGGCGGGCAGCCGCGCCAAGAATGCCACGATGTCGGAATACCGCCATGCGACCGGTCTGGAGGCCTTGTTCGGCCATCTGTATCTGACCGGACAGGGGGAGAGGATGACAGAACTGGTGGAGAAATGCCTGGCTTATCATGAGGCGGAAAAAGAAGCCGATGTGCCGCCTGATACGGAAACTTCTGCTCCGTGACAGGACGGCGGATCATCTGGCGGAGCCGGAAAGGGAATGCATGAGATACGAAGAATTTACCATAGAGGGCCGCAACGCGGTATTGGAGGCTTTCCGTTCAGGAAAGACCATAGATAAAGTCTTTCTTCTGAAAGGGTGCCAGGACGGACCGGTGCTCAGTATCGCAAGAGAGGCGAGAAAACAGGATACGCTTGTACAATACGTGCCGAAGGAGCGTCTGGACCAGTTATCCTCCACAGGGAAGCACCAGGGAGTTCTGGCCTATGCGGCGGCTTATGAATATGCCAGTGTGGAGGATATGCTCGCACTGGCGGAGGAAAAGGGAGAGCCGCCTTTTCTGTTCCTGCTGGATGGAATTGAGGATCCTCATAATCTGGGGGCGATCATCCGGACTGCGAATCTGGCCGGCGCACATGGAGTCATCGTTCCCAAACGGCGCGCGGCAGGGCTGACTGCCGTAGTGGCGAAGACATCAGCCGGAGCTTTAAATTATACGCCCGTGGCCAAGGTGACGAACCTGACGGCGGTGATGGAAGAGCTGAAAGCAAAAGGAATGTGGTTCGTCTGTGCTGATATGGACGGAACCGTCATGTATGATCTGGATCTGACCGGTCCTATGGGGATCATCATTGGAAATGAGGGAGAAGGCGTCGGCCGCCTGTTAAAGGAACGGTGTGATATGACCGCGTCCATCCCGATGAAAGGGGATATCGATTCCCTGAACGCTTCTGTGGCGGCGGGGGTACTGGCCTATGAGGTAGTACGGCAGCGCTTAAAGAAATAGAAAGGGCATCATCCGATTGACAGGTACGGCAAAATATGATAGGAATATAGTATAGCAGAGAAAGGATGTGAAGAATTGCGTGGACGACAGTGATGACAGCGACAGTGAATCCTGTAAGCAGAGAATAGCGGTTCCATGCAGTGAGATGATATGATGAGGGCGTGGTCCGTATCCGAAACAGAGGATATGGGCTGTGCCTTTTTGTGTTCTGAAAACTGCGGGGCCGTGGCCCGAAATTATAGGAAAAGGAGATTGCTATGATAGGACCGATTCTTTTACAAGTTGTTTTGATATTTTTAAACGCGACCTTTGCCAGCGCGGAGATAGCCGTTATCTCTATGAATGAGACAAAGCTTAAAAAGCTGGCAGATGAAGGAAATAAACGGGCGGGAAAGCTGGCGGCGCTGACGGAACAGCCGGCCCGCTTTCTGGCTACGATACAGGTGGCGATCACTCTGGCGGGTCTTTTGGGCAGCGCTTTTGCGGCGGAAAATTTCGCGGGACCTCTGGTGGCGGTTTTAATGGATGTGGGGGTCACGGTACCGGAGAATGTTCTCAAATCCGTGTCCGTCTTTTTGATCACTCTCGTTCTGGCGTACTTTAATCTGGTATTCGGAGAGCTGGTCCCTAAGCGCATCGCAATGAAGAAATCAGAGGAGACCGCTCTTGGCATGGCAGGGACTCTCAGCTTCGTATCCAAGGTCTTTGCCCCACTGGTGTTTCTTTTGACAGCCTCCACCAACGGAATCCTCCGTCTCATGGGTATTAATCCGGACGAAGACGACGAGAAGGTGACAGAAGAGGAGATCCGGATGCTTTTGATGGCCGGGAATGAACAGGGTACGATTGACGCGGATGAAAATGAGATCATTCAGAACGTATTTAAGTTTGATGATATCACCGTGGGTCAGATCTGTACTCATCGTGTGGAGGTGACTTCTTTGCTGCTTGCGGACAGTATGGAAGAATGGGAACGGGTCATCCATGAGAGCCGTCATACCCATTATCCAGTCTGCGGAGAAAGCCGGGATGATATTTTGGGAGTTTTGGATACAAAAGATTATTTCCGCCTTCCAAAAAGAACGAAGGAAGCTGTGATGGAGAAGGCCGTCGACGGGGCGTATTTTATTCCGGAGGCAATGAAAGCAAATGTCCTGTTCCGCAATATGAAAAAGACGAGGACTTACTTTGCCGTGATTATTGATGAGTACGGAGGCATGGCGGGAATCATCACACTCCATGATCTGATGGAGGCATTGGTCGGTGATCTTTATGAGCTGGAAGAGCCGGAACAGCCGGAGGATATTCAGAATATCGGAGAGGGACAGTGGCAGATACAAGGATGCGCGGATCTGGATGAAGTGGCAGAGACGCTCGGCGTCCGGCTGCCTACAGATGTATATGATACCTACAATGGATTTCTGTTCGGGGTGATCGGCCGCGTCCCAGGCGACGGAGAAACGTTTACGTGCCAGTATGACAGGATGAAGATAGAGGTACATACTGTGGTGAATCACAGGATCTGTGATACGACAGTGACTCTTCTTCCGCCGGGCGAAGAAGCAGGAGGCCTGGGCGCTTAAACGCCCGGATCTGCTTTATTCCAAAAAAAGAACCTGATAAATATCAGGTTCTTTTAAGCTGACGAGCGGACTCGAACCGCCGACCTCCTCATTACCAATGAGGTGCGCTACCGCCTGTGCCACGTCAGCACTTTTCCGCTTTTCTAAGCGGCAACATGAATAATATACTATAGAAGTTACGGCTTGTCAACTACCATTTTCGTCAAAATATTATTTCTTATATTTTTTGAGTAATTGAATTATTTTACACAGATTCTAAACAATTATCCCCGCTGTAATTGAATTGATTTCTCCAAAACGGAAAATAATGGATGCATTTCAGAGAAGGATTTAGTAAAATAATGACAGCGGATATCGATTTCTGCCGCTGCTTGCACATGCACGGGAGGGTGGCCATGATACAAATTGAAACACTTATGGAGGAATTGCGAAAGGGTCTGTATGACAGGCGCCTGAAGGAAACCTACATGGATGACTCTGCACTTATATATCAAAGAGAGCGGTATATAAAAGCACTGAGAAATTATCAAGAACTGTTTAACGGGGAACAGGCAGCAGTCTACAGTGTACCGGGCAGAAGTGAAGTGGGCGGAAATCATACGGACCATCAGTGCGGAGTCGTACTGGCGGCCTCTGTCAATCTGGACATCATAGCTGTGGCGGGACGAAGCTGTGACAGAAGACTTCGGATCATTTCAGAGGGTTATGGCGAAATCATGGTAGATTTATCGGACCTGTCCAAAAAACAGGAAGAAGAAGGGACGCCGGCCGGCCTGATCCGAGGAGTAGCGGCAGGGTTCAGATCAGGAGGGTTCCAGCTGGAACAGGGATTTGACGCATATGTGACAAGCGATATTCCGATTGGAGCCGGTCTGTCATCTTCAGCGGCCTTTGAAGTGATGGTCGGTACGATCATTTCCGGTCTGTTCTACGACGGAAAGATGAGTCCTTTGGAAATCGCCAGAGCCGCTCAATATGCGGAGAACACTTATTTTGGAAAACCCTGCGGCCTGATGGATCAGATGGCCTGTTCAGAAGGCGGATTAATCCAGATTGATTTTAAAGATCCGGTGTCGCCGGAAGTGAGAAAAGTACATGGGAACTTTGAAGCGTATCACTATAGTATGTGTATTGTGGATACGAAAGGCTCTCATTCCAATCTGACGGAGGAATATGCCATGATTCCTGCAGAAATGAAAACGGTTGCCGAATACATGGGAAAAAAAGTGCTGAGAGAGGCTGATAAAGGGGAATTTTTCAGAAGGCTTCCAGAGATGCGGAAAGCAGCCGGGGACAGGGCGGTCCTTCGGGCTATCCATTTCTTTGGGGAAAATGAGCGCGCGGGAGCGGAGGCAGAGGCTCTTTCGGAAGGGCGGTTTGCAGATTTCCTGAAGTTGGTGAAAGAATCTGGAAATTCTTCTTTTAAATATCTTCAGAATATCTATACGTGTAAAAGCCCGTGGGAACAGGGGCTGTCCATAGGTTTGGCGGTCAGTGAGGACATCCTGGGCTCCCGCGGCGTCAGCAGGGTGCATGGAGGCGGTTTCGCTGGAACTATCCAGGCTTTTGTATCGGATGATCTTGTAAATCGATACAGGGAGGTCATGAACGGAATTTTTGGCGAGGGCTCCTGCCATGTTCTGAAGGTGCGGCCATATGGAGGCATTCGGGTATTATAGGAAAAGGACTGTAAAATGTATGGCTCGGACAGGGATGTGGGAGCTTGACAAAAGCCTTTCTGGCGGGTATAATATCCGGTGATATAGAAAAGAACGTAGAAGAGAAAGAGTAAGGCTTCATAAGGCTTCAGAGAGCTGCCGGATGGTGTGAGGCGGTGCCTGGTGTGCCCGAACTGGTCTCGGAGTTCCGCGGCAGAACACTTATCCCGTTGCGGGATGATGCAAGTAAGCGGCGGCGGGCCTTCCCGTTACAGAAGTGATGAGTGCACAGCAGTCTGGCTGTGAAGTAGAGTGGTACCGCGAACAGGCCCTTCGTCTCTATAGAGACGAGGGGCTTTTTAATTATTACTAAAACTGAGAAAGGATGTATCATATCATGGCTGTCCCTTATAATCATAAGGAAATTGAAAAGAAATGGACCAAAAAATGGGCGGAGGACCCGGTCAATGTAAATGACGGGAAGAAACCGAAATATTACTGCCTGGATATGTTCCCGTATCCTTCTGGGAACGGACTTCATGTGGGGCATTGGAGAGGCTATGTGATCTCCGATGTCTGGAGCCGATATAAGATGCTGAAAGGATATTATATCATCCATCCCATGGGATGGGACGCGTTCGGGCTTCCGGCTGAGAACTATGCGATCAAGATGGGAGAGCATCCGGCAAAATCCACGGCTGACAATATTGATCACATCAGGGAACAGATCAAGCAGATCGCTGCAGTCTATGACTGGGATATGGAAGTAAATACCACGGATCCTTCCTTCTATAAATGGACCCAGTGGATATTCGTCAAGATGTTCAAGGCGGGGCTCGCATATGAAAAAGAGATGCCGATCAATTGGTGCCCGTCCTGTAAGACCGGTCTCGCCAACGAGGAGGTAGTGAACGGATGCTGCGAACGGTGCGGCGCTCCGGTCACCAAGAAAAATCTGAAGCAGTGGATGCTCAAGATCACGGCTTATGCGGACAGGCTGTTGGACGATCTTGACAAGCTGGACTGGCCGGAAAAGGTCAAGAAGATGCAGACAGACTGGATCGGAAAATCCTACGGCGCTGAGATTGATTTTCAGGTGGACGGCAAAGAAGAGAGCATCAAGGTGTATACCACCCGTCCGGATACGTTATACGGAGCTACCTTCATGGTGCTGGCGCCGGAGCATGCCATGGCAGCGGGGCTCGCTTCTCCTGAGATGAAAAAAGAGGTGGAGGACTAT
Organism: Lachnospiraceae bacterium; assembly: GCA_902363445.1. Lineage (GTDB taxonomy): Bacteria > Bacillota > Clostridia > Lachnospirales > Lachnospiraceae > Lientehia. The sequence goes on along the minus strand of CABJAB010000004.1, from coordinate 198,100 downwards.
ATATACCAGGCTTCTATGAAATCCAATGTGGACCGTCTCCAGGATAAGGAAAAGACCGGTGTGTTTACGGGAAGCTATGCGGTGAACCCGATCAATGGAGCAAAGGTTCCCATTTGGCTGTCTGATTATGTACTGGCAGATTACGGGACCGGCGCGATCATGTGCGTGCCCGCCCATGATGACAGAGACTTTGAGTTCGCGAAGAAATTTGATATACCGATCATCCAGGTGATCTCACCGGACGGAAAGGAAAATCCGGATCTTAAGGAGGCATATGTGAACCCCGGCGTCATGATCAATTCCGGAGAGTTCAACGGGATGAGCTCAGAAGAGGCCAAAGCGAAGGTTCCGGACATCATGGAGGAGAGGGGACTGGGTAAAAAGACCACTCAGTACAAGCTGCGTGACTGGGTATTCTCCAGACAGCGTTACTGGGGAGAGCCGATTCCCATCATCCACTGTGACCACTGCGGATGCGTTCCTGTGCCGGAAGAGGAGCTTCCTCTGCTTCTGCCGGAGGTGGAGTCTTATCAGCCGACCGGTACGGGAGAATCTCCTCTGGCGGCAATTGACGAATGGGTGAACACTACCTGTCCTGTCTGCGGACGGCCCGCTAAGAGAGAAACCAATACGATGCCTCAGTGGGCGGGGTCATCCTGGTATTTCCTCCGTTACGTGGACAACAAGAACAGCGAGGAGCTTGTCTCCAGAGAGAAAGCGGATAAGTATCTTCCGGTCGATATGTATATCGGCGGCGTAGAGCACGCGGTGCTCCACCTTCTGTACTCCAGATTTTATACGAAGTTTCTCCATGATATCGGCGTGGTGGACTTTGACGAGCCTTTTAAAAAGCTTTTCAACCAGGGCATGATCACCGGAAAGAACGGCATCAAGATGAGCAAGTCCAAGGGTAATGTGGTATCGCCGGATGACCTGGTGCGCGACTATGGATGTGATTCCCTGAGAATGTATGAGCTGTTCGTGGGGCCTCCGGAACTGGATTCGGAATGGGATGAGAGAGGAATCGACGGAGTGAACCGCTTCCTCAACCGTTTCTGGAACATGGTCATGGACAGCAAAGATTCAGGCATGGCGTCTACGAGGGAGACAGAAAAGCTCCGCCACAAGATGATATATGACATCACCAGCCGTCTGGAAAGCTTCAGCCTTAATACGGTCATCAGCGGCTTCATGGAATATAACAATAAGATGATCGAGATGGCCAAGAAGAACGGCGGCATGGATAAAGAGACTCTGGAAACGGCTGTCACGCTTTTGGCCCCCTTCGCCCCCCATATCTGCGAAGAGCTTTGGAGCCGGCTGGGACATGAGACCAGCGTCTTTGACGGCAGCAATACCTGGCCGGAATACGATGAAGGTAAGATGGCGGATGACGAAAAGGAGATTGCTGTGCAGCTGAACGGCAAGACAAGATGCGTCATCACCCTGCCGGTAGATATGGAAAAGGAAGCGGCTCTGGAAGCAGGGCGGAAAGCCCTGGGGAACAAGCTGACAGGAAGCATCGTAAAAGAAATATATGTACCCGGAAGAATTATCAATATCGTGGCTAAGTGATGGAAAATTCTGTGACCTGTTCCGTATGGGGGAATCGCCGCGGCGATGTGACCGACAACGATTAAACGGTACTATAAAAATTCTTTATAAACAGGAAAGAATAAATTGATAAATAATCAACAGAAATTTCATTGACTTTTGTCAGATAAAATGAGATAATAAAGCAGATTTCGATTTTACTTAATTTTATAAAGGAGGAACAAGGAATGGCAACAAAAGCATATTATCCTATTTCTGAAATTGGCAAGGGTAAAGTTGGTTTTTCCAAAACCCGTTCTATTGTTGAAGCCGCGTTTTACGGCAACAACGTAGTAAAGGTAAATACCCTGAAAGAGGCTTACAAGCTGGCTAAGAATTCACCTGGAACCATTGTGACGGACATGCCGGTATATAGAGCAGAAGAAATCGGCCTTGACAGTGACGCCAAAGTTCTTTTATTCAACGATGGCGCGATCACAGGTCGTTACGCAGCGGCACGCCGGATCGCAGGCGAGCCCGGTGTGGACTGTGAAGCACTTGATAAAGTAGCGATGGACGCTGTCTACGATTCCCGCTGGAAAAAGATGTATCATGCAGAGGTATACGTAGGACTTGATCCTGAGTACATGGTAAAAGCACATCTTCTTCTTCCAGAAGGAGAAGAGAACATCATGTATTCCTGGATGTTAAACTTCCAGTACATGTCAGATGAGTACGTAAAGATGTATAAAAACTCCAAGGCAGTAGGAGACGGAAAAGAAGCTGACATCTATATCTTCTCCGATCCTCAGTGGAGTCCCGTGGACCATCCCGGCGTAAACTTCGACTGCTTGAGCGACCCTGCAAAGAAGACTCTTTGCTACTTCAATACAGATACCAACTGTGCATGCATCCTGGGTATGAGATACTTCGGTGAGCACAAGAAGGGTACTCTGACCATGGCATGGGCGATCGCGAACCGCAATGGCTACGCTTCCTGCCACGGCGGACAGAAGGAATATACACTGGCGGACGGCAGCAAGTATGTAGCTTCCGTATTCGGCCTGTCAGGTTCTGGAAAGTCCACTCTGACTCATGCAAAGCATGACGGAAAATACGGTGTTACCGTGCTTCATGACGATGCGTTTATCATCAATACCGATACCTGTGCATCCGTAGCTCTGGAGCCCGCTTATTTTGACAAGACTGCCGATTATCCTACCGGTTGCCCTGACAATAAATATCTGCTGACGGTTCAGAACTGCTCCGCAACTCTGGATGAGGACGGCAAGATTCAGCTGGTTACAGAAGATATCCGTAACGGTAACGGACGCGCCATCAAGTCCAAACTGTGGTCCCCGAACCGTGTGGACAAGGTGAATTCTCCTGTGAATTCCATCTTCTGGATTATGAAAGATCCCACTATTCCGCCTGTAGTTAAACTGAAAGGTTCTGCTCTGGCTTCCGTAATGGGCGCAACTTTGGCTACAAAGAGATCTTCTGCAGAGAGACTGGCTCCCGGCGTAGATCCCAACAAGCTGGTCGTAGTTCCTTATGCAAACCCCTTCAGGACCTATCCTCTGGCAAATGACTATGAGAAATTCAAGAAGCTGGTTGAGGAGAAGAATGTAGACTGCTACATTATCAATACCGGTGATTTCATGGGCAAGAAAGTACAGCCCAAAGATACGATCGGCATTCTGGAGAAGATTGTAGAAGGCAAAGCTGAGTTCAAGAAATGGGGACCTTTCTCTGACATTGAGATCATGGATTGGGAAGGCTTTGTTCCGGATCTGAATGATGCGGATTATCTGGCACAGCTGAAAGCACGTATGCAGGATCGTGTAAATGAAGTTTCTGCATTCGCTACAGAGAAGGGCGGATACGACGCACTTCCTGAAGAAGCTCTGGAAGCTCTGAAAAAGGTAGTCAGCGAGCTTAACTAATTAAATAATATCTCATTTTGAGTGAAATGTGTAAGAAACGCCGTCTGCAGCCATGTGGCTGCAGACGGCGTTCTTGCATTATAAAGCTTTTAAATGATTGGCCGGTTTAGTATAAGGTGTTGTAGATACGCTGAAAATCCTCCAGAATCTGCATATGAGAAAAGTCAGGCTGGTAGATCATATGGATCTCACGGACCATGCTGCCGTTTTCAATGGGCAGGACTGCCAGGCGGCCCTGACGGATATCTTCGCGGCAGGCGGACCGGGCGATGATGGATACGCCAAAATTCTGGGCCACCAGTTCTTTGGTCATGGCCAGATTGTCCAGCTCCATGACGATGTTAAAATTCTGGATGGACTCCCTCTGACTCCAGAGAAAGTTTTCAAAAAGCATCCTGGTCCCGGCAGTCTGGGGACGGAGGATCAGTTTCTCATCCTTAATCTCTTCCAAACGGACCTCCTGGCGCTTGGCAAACGGATGCTCCAGGGACACGGCCAGGCACAGATAATCGGTGTCCAGAAGGACAGAAGGAAAGCGGTTGTTGGGCAGAATACCTTCCACAAAAGCGAGATCCAGTTCGTAGAGGGCCATTTTACGATAAAGATTATTTATAGTGTCTGTATGAATTTTTATATGTGTTTCCGGATGGTCGTCACAATACCGGGCTATTACCCGGGGCATCATATTCTCTCCGGCGGTCTGGGTGATGCCGATAGTAAGATGGGTGCTCTGCTTCCAGCTGTCTTCGATGGAACGGCGCACATCCTGATCGATGGCTGCCATGCGTTTGGCATATTTCAGAAGGATTTCTCCCTCCGCGGTCATGATCAGGGACTTTTTGTCTTTCTTGAAAATGGTGACGGTATAGTCCTTCTCCAGTGTTCGGATATGATGGCTGACAGCCGGCTGAGTCAGGGATAATTCCCTGGCGGCGGCCGTGAAACTTCCGGTTTCCGCTACTTTTAAAAGGGTATATACTTTAGAATCTAACATGCAGTTACCTCCCCCGATTACAAGTTATAAATAAAATTTATGAATTACAAGGAAAATATAATTTGATTATAGCAAAGTGCTATTTTATAATCAATATATCATAAAAATATTTTATAGACTGAAACGGAGGGCCTGAATAAAATAAATAAAAAATAACGGGGGTGGTTGCAATGATGTTGCTCAGCATGATTGAAAATGATTCTGTGCGCGTGATTCTTTCTTTGGCGATTATGGTATCTGCGGGGTTGATATTCACAGCCGTTACAAGAAGGATTCATTTGCCAGATGTGACCGGCTACATTCTGGCAGGAGTGGCGATCGGGCCATATGCGCTCCATCTGATACCAGATGGGATTACAGATCATATGGGATTTGTCGCAGATGTGGCTCTGGCATTCATCGCATTTGGAGTGGGACGGTATTTTAAGTGGTCGGTGTTGAAGAAGAACGGAAAAAAAGTGGTAATAATCACTGCGATGGAAGCGCTGATGGCGGGTCTTGTCATTACGCTCGCCATGCTCTATATTTTTCATCTGTCCCTTCCTTTTTCGCTGCTCTTGGGGGCGATCGGATCGGCCACGGCTCCTGCGTCTACGATCATGACCATACGGCAGTATAAGGCAAAAGGAGAATTTGTGAATACGATCCTCCAGGTAGTAGCGCTGGATGATGCGGTGGCCCTTTTAGCGTTCAGCGCATGTACGGCCGTTGTGAGTGCATCGGAAGGAAATGGAGCAGGCGTATGGTTTGTACTGAAACCTATCCTGCTCAATATCGGGGCTTTGGTCCTGGGAGCGTTTTTTGGTCTGGTCCTTCATTGGCTGGTGGACAAAGAGAGGAATCGGGAGCGGAGGATCATCCTGCTCATCGGCCTGGTGCTTATACTGACCGGCTTCTGTTCTTCCTTTGATATATCGCCGCTTTTGTCCTGCATGGTAATGGGAACGGTATACATCAATGTGGGCGGTTCAAAAAAGACTTTTACTCAGCTGAACCATTTCACTCCCGCGGTATTTCTTTTGTTCTTTGTGAATTCAGGAATGCGGCTGAATGTGCCGATGTTAAAGACGGCTGGGATCATAGGGGTCAGCTACTTTTTCATCCGGATAGTTGGAAAGTACATAGGAGCGTATCTGGGAGCGCGGTTCACAGGGGCAGGAGCGGAGATCCGGCGTTATCTGGGGCTTGCCTTGATCCCGCAGGCCGGGGTGTCCATTGGACTTTCTGTTCTGGCGGAACGTATGCTGCCGGAAAAGCTTGGGATGCTGTTATCTACGATTATTTTATCCTCCAGTATTCTTTATGAACTGACCGGGCCGGCCTGTGCGAAAGCCAGCTTGTTCCTGGCAGGAGCGATACCAGGCAGAAAAAAAGAAACGGGCGGGGAAGCACTGCCGGATACTAAGAGCAAGAAAACAGAAGAGAAGTGAAGATTTTTGGGGTTGTTTTTGCTTGTCAAATGGGAAAAGAAATGATATATTTGTAGATGTAAAGAGAGTAAAGGCGCAGCTTTTATAAAAGCTGTGCCTTTTTATATTGGACAAAGGCGGTGCAGGGAGCTCTTGCTTTTAAAATTCTCAGCGGCATGTACTAAGAAGTGGTCTGCAGGAATATCATTAAGTAGAAAAAGCTGTTTTTGTGAAATATTCCATTGGTTCCGGTTGCGCAACAAGCCGATATTCGGTGAATGTGCATAATATTGAGAGGGGAGAGAGGGTTTTGTAAGACTTTTTTTAAAAGATATGGTAAAGTGCTTGACGACGCTTTGTCGACAATATATAATGGACAAAAAGGGAGCTATCGAAGGGGAACGTACCCGATAGCGTAGAAAGGAGAACAAATATGCCAATCGTAAAAGCATCAAAGGATCGTGTAAAAACCGGCGTGCATTTCATGCTGGGGAATTACGCACTTGTGGAAGGCGCCATCAGTGCCGGATGTAATTTCTTTGGCGGGTATCCCATCACACCTGCTAATGAAATCTCTGAGAGGATGTCACAGAGGCTGCCGGAAGTAGGAGGTAAGTTTGTACAAGGTGAAGATGAGCTTTTCTCTATCTTTGCGTGTACAGGTGCTTCTCTGGCGGGCGGCAAGGTCATGACCGCTACCGCAAGCGCAGGCTTCAACTACATGCAGGAGGGACTTGGCTATGCTTATACCATAGAAGCTCCTCTGGTTATTGCAGATGTTCAGAGGTGCCGTGGTGAGAACTATGCCAGCCAGGCGGACGTATATCAGATGAGATACGGCGCCAGCGGCGACTATGAAGCCATCGTAGTATGTCCTTCTTCCGTTCAGGAGCTTTATGATTATACAATCTGGGCTTTTAACCTGGCGGAGGAGTATCGCAATCCGGTCGTAGTGATGTCCGAAACGACGATCGCCCTGATGAGAGAACGTCTCGATATTCCCGAGGCTTCTCAGATTGACTTATTTAATAGAAACTACACGACTCTTTCTCCGGAAGAATATCAGCCTTTTGCGGCTCCTGAATTTGGGTGCCCTGATGCTGCGCCTTTAGGAAAAGGATATCAGACCATCTATTCCCTGAACCCTCATGATGAAAAGGGGAGCATCGACTGGGATCCCGATGTATTCGATAAGCTGTATAAGAGAATCTGCGGCAAGGTCCGTGAGAACGCTGATAAGATCTGCCGTACTGAGAGCTTCATGATGGACGACGCAGAATATGCGATCGTTGCATATGGCAGTGAAGTACGTCCTTCTATCGAGGCTGCCGAAATGGCAAGAGAGAGCGGCATCAAGGTCGGCGTCCTTAAACTCTGCAATGTATGGCCGGTTCCGGAAAAGGCTATCGCAGAGGTGTCAAAGAATGTATCCAAGATCTTTGCGGTTGAAATGAACATGGGCAAGTATGTCAATGAGATCGCACGGGTTGCAGCAGGCCGCTGTGAAGTGATTCCCGTTACCAAGAATTTGGGCTTGGTACATACCGGATACGAGATTCTCGAAGATATTAAGAAGGGGGTTAAATAAGATGAGTGAGCTGAAGATCAATCCCAGAAGAAAATATTTAAGGCCGGAAAAGCTTCCGCACTTTTTCTGCTCCGGCTGCGGCTGCGGCCAGGCGCTGAATTATTATATGCAGGCTCTGGAAGAGCTGGATATGGACCCCCGGTACATGATACATATAGCAGGCGTAGGCTGTACGGCCAGAGTACCCGTATATATTAAGACGGATATGTTCCATGGCGTTCATGGAAGAACCCTTGCGTGGGCAACGGGCGTGAAGATGATGCAGCCGGACACTCCTGTAGTCATTTTCGCAGGCGACGGTGATATTGCGTCCATCGGCGGCAACCATCTGATCCATGCGGCCAGAAGAAATCTGGATGTGACCGTAGTGATGGTCAATAACATGAACTTTGCCATGACCGGCGGCCAGGTAGCTCCTACCACCCCGGAAAAGGCACGTACCATGACGACTCCTTATGGCAGCGCAGAACCCAGATTTGACGTATGCGCACTTGCCCAGGCAGCAGGCGCTACCCATGTGGAACGCTGGACGACGGCACAGCCTGCCCAGTGTAAAAAAGCGATGGAGCGCGCACTGCAGCACAAGGGCTTCTCCTTGATTGAGATCGTTTCCCAGTGCCCGACCCACTTCGGCCGCTACGCACTGAAGACCGGCGACCCCAATGCTGTGATCGCCTGGATCAAAGAGCATACCTATACTGATGCGCAGGCAAAGAAGATGTCTCCGGAGGAACTGGAAGGCAAGCTTCGCTGCGGCCAATATATCTGCGTTGAGAAGCCTATCTATGAAGGCACCAACGAATTAATGTAAGGAGGAGAAGAAATGGTTACATATCCGCAGAGAATTACCTTATGTGGCTTTGGCGGACAGGGAATTATTTTGTCCGCAGTTATTTTAGGGACGACCGCCGTGACAAAGGGCGATTTATATGCAGTGCAGACTCAGTCTTATGGTTCTGAGGCCCGTGGCGGCCAGTGCCAGTCTGAGCTGATCATCGACAAGAAGGCCATCAATTCTCCCGTCGCAGAAAAGAAGAACCTTCTGGTCGCCATGTTCCAGACCGCTTATGAGAAATATATTCCTACGCTGGAGGACAACGGCGTCCTCGTGATCGATCCCGGCCTGGTGACGAAGATCACACGCCCCATCAAGACTACATTTGAAGTTCCCGCTACGCAGATCGCAGTAGATTTAGGCAACCGTATGGCGGCGAACATGGTCATGCTGGGATTCCTGAGTGAGTCCCTGGGCATCATCAAGAGGGAAGACCTCCTGGATGTTGTGAAAGATACTGTAAACCCCAGGTTTGTAGAGCTCAACTTCAAGGCAGTAGAAGCGGGCATCGCTTATGCTAAGGAGCACGATCTTTACCATAAATAAGGAGCGGCCATGAATTTATTCGAATATGAAGGCAAGCAGATGATGCGGGAATACGGGATTCCCGTGCCGGAAAGCCACCTGATTACCGCAGAGGATGCACCTGCTCCCATGGCTTATCCTTTCGTACTGAAGGCTCAGGTCATGACTGGCGGCAGAGGCAAGGCCGGCGGCGTAAAAGTCTGCGAGAACGAAGCGGATTATAAAAAATATGCCCATGATATCCTGAATATGGAGATTAAAGGACATAAGGTGCACGGCCTTTTGGCGGAACAGATGATGAAAGCCGAGAAGGAGCTTTATCTTTCCATTACCCTTCAGGGTGTAGCGAAGCCTACGCTGATCGCCAGCCGTATGGGCGGAATGGATATTGAGGCGGTCTCCAGGGATAATCCTGAGGAGATCGTGAAGATGGAGATTGACCCTTTCACGGGGCTTAAGGGCTATCAGCTCAAATATCTGGCAAAGAAGCTTCAGGTGGAGGACAAAAAAGATTTGTTCGCCATGGTGTCCAAGGTTCAGGATGCTTTTTTCAAGGCCGGCGCGATGCTGGTGGAGATCAATCCTCTGGGCCTGGTGGACGGTAAACTGGTAGCGATGGATTCTAAGTTTGTCATTGACGGCCATGCGCGCCATATGCAGGCAAAGATGGATGAACTGGAAGCGGCAAGACAGGAACTCCATGCGTATGAGACTCCTTTTAAGGAGGAGACTACGATCACGTATGTTCCTCTTGACGGAGATTTGGGCTTGATTTCCGACGGAGCAGGCACAGGCATGCTGACCCTGGATCTTCTGAACGACGCAGGCGGGCATGTGGCCAGCTTCTGTGAACTGGGCGGCATGACCACCGAAGAAGTTATGTACCGCGCTATGGATTTGACTCTGACCGGACATCCGGAGATCAAAGGTGTGATCATTGTCCTGATCGGCGGGTTCAACCGTATGGACAATATGGCCCTCGGAATCACGAAATATGTGAAAGAGCATGATGTGAAGATTCCCATTTATACGAGAATGTGCGGAACGATGGAAGAGGTGGGCCTTGAAACCATGAAGCAGGAAGGTATGCCTACTTATAATATTCTGACTGACACCGTTAAAGAATTTGTGCATGAAGTAGAGGGGGTGTAGGGAATGTCTATATTGATCAATAAGGATTCAAAAGTCCTGGTACAGGCAATTACGGGGAAATCCGGTTCCCTGCAGACCAAGGTCATGCTGGAGGCCGGTACGAATATTGTGGCCGGCGTTACTCCCGGAAAGAGCGGACAGGAGGTATATGGCGTTCCCGTATACGATTACATAGCGGAAGCGAAGGCAGAGCATGATTTTGATACGGTCATCAGCTTTGTTCCTCCTGCATTTGCAAAGGATTCCTGTTTTGAGGCCATTGACGCAGGCATAAAGGTGCTGGTTCTGACCACAGAGGAGATTGCTCTCCATGATGTGGTGGAGATCATCGCCTATGCAAAAGCCCATGATACCATCCTGGTGGGACCCGGCTGCGCCGGTGTGATCGCTCCCGGCGTATGTAAAGTAGGAGCTCATCCCATTCGCTTCTTTAAGAAAGGACATGTCGGCGTAGTATCCAAGAGCGGCGCTTTATCTTATGAGATTGGAAAGACTCTTACGGATGCGGGTATCGGTCAGTCCAGCGTAGTCGCCATCGGCGGCGGCCCGATCTGGGGATTCACGCAGGCGGATGCCGTGGCGCTGTATGACAAGGATCCGGATACGGATGTGATCGTGCTCTTAGGCGAGATCGGCGGCGGTTCTGAAGAGGATGCGGCCGCATATATCAAAGCGAACGTGAAGAAGCCTGTAGTATCTCTGATCGTGGGACGGAACGCACCTCAGGGCAAGAGCCTTGGCCATGCCGGCGCTATTGTCAGCGGGAACGTTGGTACGGCGAAGACAAAGATTGCGGCTTTGGAAGATGCCGGCGTTCATGTGGTGAAAAACCCTGTGGAAATGGTGGAGACCATTCGCTCATTGATGGATACAGAACGTATGTGATGCGGCTGTACAGGATTCTAAAAGAAAGAGAGGAATTACCATGGCGGTATATATTGACAAGGAGCTTTGCAAAAGCTGCAAGATCTGCATAAATATCTGTCCCAAAGATGTGTTTGAGATCACGCATCATGTGAACAAAAAGGGATACAACTACGTGGAGGCTGCCAGAGAAGAGGCATGTATCCAGTGCGGCCAGTGCGAAACGTCCTGTCCGGATTTCGTCATCCATATTGAAAAGGATGAGAAATAATCGTAGTAAAGAGATTAAAATAAACAAAGATGTTATTTGGGAAGGAAGGCAGCCGGTATGAAGAAGACCATTGGCATTGTAGGCGGCATGGGCCCTTTGGCCACATGTGACCTGTTTCGAAAAATCGTGGAAATTACCGACGCGGGCAGCGACCAGGAGCATGTACGTGTCTGTATTGACAGCAATACAGAAATTTCTGACAGGACGGCGGCTATATTGAGCGGCGGAAAGAATCCTGTGCCGGAAATGGTGAAAAGTTCCGTCAGGCTTCAGGGAATGGGAGCGGATGTGCTCATCATGCCCTGCAATACGGCCCATTATTTTTACGATCAGATCACGCCTTATGTGGACGTACCGTTTCTCAATATGCTGGAGGAGACTGCCAGAGAGATCAAGAGGCGGGGGATCCGGACGGTAGGCCTTCTGGCTACCGACGGCACCGTTCAGTCGGGAGTTTACAAAAGGGCGTTTGACGCCGAGGGGATCCGGATGCTGCTGCCTTCACCCGAAAATCAGAAGCATGTTATGGATGTGATCTATAAGGGCGTAAAAGCCGGGAACATGTCCATTGATCTGACAGGTTTTTACGGAGCCATGGAAGCGTTGTTTGAAAGCGGTGCGGAAGTGCTTGTCCTGGGCTGTACGGAGCTTCCGGTGGCCTTTGACCTGTTCCATATCGAGAAGCCCAACATTGATCCTACCCTTGTCCTGGCGGCGGCGGCGGTGCGCTTCACCGGGGCGAAGGTAAAAGAAGAGATAGGATATTAAGAATCTGGAATATGAGGAGGATTGTCATGTTAAGTAAAATTGCTCAGAATATCACCCCGTCCGCAACCTGTGAGCTGGAGGGCGTTGTATCCGATATGAAGGCGGCAGGCGTCGACGTCATCGGACTGAATGCCGGAGAGCCGGATTTTGATACTCCCGAGAATATCCGGGATGCCTGCAAAAAGGCGCTGGACGAAGGAAAGACGAGATATATCAACGTACCTGGTATCCCTGCCCTTAGAAAGGCGATTTGTGAGAAATTAAAAAGAGACAATGGCGTTGAGTACACCCCCGCCCAGATTTGCGTATCCACAGGTGCGAAACAAGCGCTTAATAATGCCATTATGGCCGTGGTGAACGCAGGTGACGAAGTCATCATTCCCATGCCCGGATGGGTAAGCTATGTAGAAATCGTGAAACTGGTTGGAGCGGTTCCTGTGTGTGTAGACACAAAGGAAGATTTCCAGCTGGATTTAGATGCAATTGAAAAAGCAATCACCCCCAAAACAGCAGCTATCATGATCAATACGCCGAACAATCCCACAGGCGCTGTCTATACGAGAGAGAGCCTGGAGAAGCTGGCGGAATTGGCCATTAAGCACGATTTCTATATCGTTTCCGATGAGGTTTACGAGAAGCTTATCTATAACGGGAAAAAGCATGAGTGCGTGGCTTCCTTCTCAGAAGGCGCATACAATCATACGGTACTTATCAACGGCATGTCCAAGGCGTTTGCGATGACTGGGTGGAGATGTGGATACACGGCGGCGCCTGCAGATATCGCGGCGGGCATCAGCGCGATCCAGGGCCATACGACCTCCAACAGCACCACCTTCGTACAGTGGGCCTCTCTGGAAGCTTTGGAAAAGAATGACGGAACCATCAAGGAAATGGTGGGAGAATACGCTAAGAGGAAGGACTATACCTATGGCAGGCTGACCGGCATGGAAGGGATTTCCTGTGCAAATGTGGACGGCGCTTTCTATCTCCTTCCCGATGTGAGCTATTACTTCGGAAAGAAATATGACGGCAAAGAGATCAAGGATTCTTTTGATTTCTGCAGCTATATCCTGGAGAAAGCCCATGTAGCCATCGTGCCCGGAGGCGCTTTCAACGCGCCCAACTGCGTGAGGATCGCGTACACCAATTCTATGCCTAAGATTCAGGAAGGCCTTGACAGGCTGGAAAAAGCTTTGAAGGAACTGAACTGATCTGTCATACAGAAAGAAAGGAATTCTGCATGGAACGGATAATAGAGGAATTTTTAGAGCTGGTAAAATTGGGCGGCGCGTCGCGGGACGAGAGGGCTGTGGCTGATTATATGACAGAGAAGCTCCAAGAGCTTGGCTGCTCCGTATATGAAGACAATGCCGGAGAAAAAGCGGGAGGCAATACGGGCAATCTGATTGCCCGCCTGCCCGGGGAGTTGCCCGGGTGTCTGATGTTGTCGGCCCATATGGACCGTGTGAGTAATGGATATCATGTAAAACCGTCCATAACAGAAGAGGGAGAGATCGTCTCGGATGGCACGACGATTCTGGGGGCCGATAATGTCTCCGGCTTAGTAGTCATCTTGGATGCCCTGAGAAGGCTTAAAAACAGTGGAAAAAAACATTCGGAGCTGGAAATCGTATTATCCATTTGTGAGGAAGACGGAATCTTGGGCGCGCGGTTATTGGATCCTTCACTTTTGAGGTCTGATATGTGCTTTATCTTTGACAGTACCGGTCCCCTCGGACAGGTTGATACGAAACGTCCTTACAAGGCTATGATCGATATTGAGGTCATAGGGAAGCGTTCCCACGGCGGAAGCCCGGAAAAGGGTATCAATGCCATTAAGGCAGCGTGCAGTATGCTTGCCGGTATCCGGGAGGGCCGCCTGGATGAGGAATCTACATCTAACCTGGGCGTATTTCACGGGGGCCCTAAGGAGCCGGGGACTGTCTGTAACTATGTCCAGGTACGGTGCGAGGCCAGAAGCGTCCAGAAACAGAAGCTTATGGATTATCTTGCGTATTTCGAGGACTACTGTAAAGAGCACATCAAGGGGAGCGGAGCGGAGCTTAAATTCCGGTATGAGATTCAGCATGGAAACTATTGCTATACCGAGGAGGATGAGATCGTCCGGATTGCTGTCGGCGAGCTGAAAGCCATGGAAATAGAGCCGAAGCTGTCTCTGACTATGGAAGGCTGCGACGGAAATATTTATTGTGCCCACGGGATTCCCTGCATCAGCTTTGGCATGGGCAACGCCAATGCCCATTCTCTGGATGAGAAAGCCAACGTTCAGGAACTGATTCGTTCCGGGGAACTGGCAGAACGCCTGATCTTGGCATATAGTGCCAGGAAGAGTTGACAAAAAACAAACTTGGATCTGATATGGCAGGACATCAAGAATAATTTAGCGAGGACGCTATTTCCCGAAGGGAGATAGCGTCTTTTGGATTCGGAGATTGCAAAGAGGATTGGTGAAAGCAATAAAATAATGTATAAATTAAAAATAAATATTTTATTTGTCTAAATCTAATAAATATATTGACAAGTCTATATTGTTTATATTAAAATTGACGGTAATACAAGACAACATAAGACGCCAGACGAAGATGCTAGAAACCAAAGGGGTTATAGTATCTTTTTTTGTAAATGGCAGATTGTAGACAATTTACGGTATACAATAATGGCCGGGAGAATCAGGAGAACAGGGAGGTATCGGAATGTTAGCTGTAAATAATGTATCCATGCATTTTGGAGGGCTGGTAGCTCTGGACGGCGTCAATATGACGGTGAAGGATGGGGAGATCAGGGGACTGATCGGACCGAACGGCTCCGGCAAAACGACGATGATCAACGTGATTACAGGATTCTATTCACCAACTAAGGGTACAGTGGAAATGGACGGACAGGTGATTTCTGGCAAGACGCCAAATGCAGTGGCGAAAGCGGGACTGTGTCGGACTTTCCAGAATATCAACCTGTTTTCTGAGATGACGGCTCTGGAAAACGTGGTGACAGCGGCGAGCACCCACCAGACCACAAACCTGTGCTCTGCGATCTTTCAGACAAAGGCACTGAAGGTCCAGGAAAAAGAAAGCTATGACAAGGGCAGAGAGCTGCTGGAATTTGTAGGCCTTGGAGGAAAAGAAGATATCAAGGCGACCAACCTTCCTTATGGGCAGCAAAGGCTTTTGGAGATAGCAAGGGCACTTGCTACAGAACCGAAACTCCTGCTTTTAGATGAGCCGGTGGCCGGCATGAATGAGCAGGAAAGCGATGAGGCGGCCAAACTGGTACATAAGCTGAGAGAGAATGGAAAGACAATACTCCTGATCGAACATCACATGAAGTTTGTCATGTCCCTCTGTGATAAACTGACTGTGCTGAACTATGGCAAAGTAATTGCCGAGGGGATACCCTCGGATATACAGAACAACGAAGACGTCATCAGTATCTATCTTGGTAAAAAAAGGGGGAAATAACATGCTGAACATCGAGAATCTCAGCTGCCATTACGGCGTGATACAGGCTCTGCATGATGTATCTATCAACATTGATAATAAAGGGATCTATGCCATTATCGGAGCCAACGGCGCGGGGAAATCCTCTCTGATAAATGTGCTGTCGGGCCTGGTTCCGGCATCGTCGGGACGTATTGTATTTGAGGGGACGGAAATTACCGATCTGCAGCCGCATGAGATCATAAAGACCGGCATCTCTGTATGTCCAGAGGGAAGAAAGATTTTCAAAAGCGTTTCCGTTTATGAAAACCTTTTGGCCGGCGCTTATGTGCTGAAGGATAAAAAGGTGATTCAGGAAAACGTGGAAATGGTATACGAATTTTTTCCCAGGCTGTCAGAGCGGCGAAAACAGCTGGCGGGGACACTTTCCGGCGGGGAGCAGCAGATGCTGGCTATCGGCAGGGCGCTGATGTCAAACCCGAAGCTGCTTCTTTTGGATGAGCCTTCCATGGGGCTGGCCCCCAACCTGATAGATTTTGTATTTGATACGGTGGTGAAAATCTATAAGGAGAAAGCCCTTCCGTCCATTATCGTGGAGCAGAATTCAGAAATGGCGTTAAGCATCGCGGATTATGCGTATGTGCTGGAGGTAGGGCATCTGACCATGGAAGGTACCGGAAAAGAGCTTCTGGAGAGCGATGAGGTGCAGAAGAAGTACCTGGGCGCGTAAGTCTATCGGCCCGGAAAGGTCTGGGCATGTTATAGAAAAACAAGTAGGAATTCAAAGATTAGGAGGAACGCGTATGAAGACGTTAAAGAAAATGGGTTGTTTGGCACTGGCGTTGGTTTTAGGGGTTTCTGTGATTGGATGCGGCTCCAAAAAGGACGATAAGATCAGAATCGGCGCAGTAGGTCCGCTGACGGGCGACAGTTCCAATGGCGGCACCGATGAACTGGAGGGTAAACAGCTGGCCGTTGAAGATTTTAACGCGGCGGGCGGAGTCGATGGAAAGATGGTGGAGCTTTATTCTGAGGACGATGCTTCTTCTGCGTCCCAGTCTGCGTCGGCAGTTACGAAGCTGATCAACCAGGACAAGGTTGTGGCGATCGTAGGGGCACATAACAGCGCCTGTACACTGGCTGACCTGGAAGTGATCAACAAATATGAGATTCCTATGATTACGCCCGGCTCTTCTGCGGAAACTGTGCTTACTTCCGGCTGTGAATGGATTTCCAGGTCTTTCCCCGGAGACGGCCTGCAGTGTTCTGCTCTGATCAATTACATAGTGACTACCGGAGAACCGAAAAAAATCGGTGTGATCTATTCCAATGACGACTTTGGCCAGGGCGGCCTTAAATCCTTGTCTGCCGCGGCGGAGGCCAAGGGGCTTGAAGTGGTTTCCGAGTCTTTTGCCAATGAGGATAAGGATATGACCACACAGCTCAGCAAGCTGAAAAATGAAAATATCGACTGCTTGTTCATCTGGTGCCAGTATACTCCCGGCGCTTTGATCATGAAACAGGCGAGGGCGCTTGACTGGGATGTTCAGTTCTACAGCGGTACAGGCACGATTCATGAGGATACGTTCTCACTGTCTGACGGCGCATATGTCGGCTGCATCAATTCCGTACCGTTTACTTCTGCCAGCACGGATCCTAAGGTACAGGATTTTGTGAAGCGCTATAAAGAAAAATTTGGAGAGGTTCCTTCTCAGAACTCGGCTCGTGCATATGATGCCATGATGATCATGCTGAATGCGATCAAAACTGCAGGTTCCACGGATGCGGATAAGATTCAGGAGGCAGTCCGGAACACCAAAGACTATGAAGGCATGCAGGGGAATATCTCAATTGATCCCGAGACTGGTGAGTACATCGGCGACGTTATGATCGTTAAGGCGGCAGACGGCAACACCTGGGAATACCTGGATTCTGCGTCTACCAATTAAAGCGGCGGTTATGAACAAACGGGAGGGAAAGAAATCAATGAAAGAAAAGGTAGTGGTGGCGGCAGTACAGATGGACGTAGTCTTGTTTGATACGGCGGCTAATATAAGCTATATAGAAAACGCGGTAAAAAAAGCGAAGGAAGAGCAAAACGCGGATCTGGTCGTATTTCCGGAGCTGTGCAGCATCGGGTATATCCGCGAACGGAATAAGGAATTCGGGCACAATTATGTGATGGGGGCGGATAAAATCCCCGGAGAATTCACAGAAGCCCTGGGTGAGATCGCAAAAAAATATGATGTTTACATCATCTCCGGTATGACAGAAGCGCATCCCCAGATCCCGGCGACTTTATATAATTCGGCAGTTCTGATCGATCCTAAAGGCTCCGTGGCGGGAGTACATAGGAAAGTACATATCCCGGGATACGAAAAGCACTATTTTATCCCTGCAAATACCAATGATGTGTTCCATACGGAGATTGGGACCATCGGCATCGGCATCTGTTATGACAACCAGTTTGCGGAGCTGACACGGACTTTCGCCCTTAAAGGGGCGGAAATCCTGGTAATGCTGTGGAACATGCCCAGATTTTCCAACCAGCCGGAAATGCTGCACCGTCTGACATCTACGAGAGCTTTTGAAAACCGGTTTTATGCAGTTTCCTGTAACCGTATCGGAGAAAACGGCGGGATTGAATTTTTTGGGCACAGCGCGATCGCCAATCCTCTTGGCGAGCTGATGGCGTCTGCCGGAGAGGAAGAGACCATCCTCTATGCGACACTGGAGCGTTCTATGCTGCTTACGGAACGCGCTCAGATGCCGGTGTTCAGGGACAGGAGACCGGATTTATACGGTGAGCTTGTAAAACCCCTGTAAGTATCACGTTGGTCAGGGTTTGTAGTTTCAGAAAATGAACGAGGTGAGAGAATGGGACTTTTAGGTTTACAGATTGTCAATGGAATTACCATCGGCATGATTTATGGTTTGGCTGCCTTGGGGTTCACGATGGTATTTAAGGCCCTGGGATATTTGAATTTTTCACACTCTAACACCATTACAATCGGCGCGTTTGTGATTTATACAGTCGTTTTCAGCTGCAACATTCCGTTTTTAGCTGCGATGCCCATTGTGATCTTGTTTATGCTGTTCTATGGGTTTGTATTGGAAAAGCTGATTTTTAAACGGTTCCGGAAGGCATCAGCACTGACCTTTATGCTGGTCTCCATCTCCCTGTCGACCGTGGTAAGCAATGTCTGTCTGCTGATATTCGGACCTCAGCCCAGAGCTCTGACCAATGTTTTTCCGAACATAAAGTTGTCATTAGGGGGAGTATCCATACCCTTTAATAACGTTTGTATCTTTGTGATTTCCGTCTTATTCCTGGTTCTTCTGCAGTTGTTTTTTTCGAAGACCAAG
The DNA here is from genome assembly GCA_902363445.1 of Lachnospiraceae bacterium. GTDB lineage: Bacteria > Bacillota > Clostridia > Lachnospirales > Lachnospiraceae > Lientehia. The sequence continues at coordinate 179,394 of CABJAB010000004.1, read as the reverse complement.
TTTGGACTTTCTCTCCGCCTGGCTTCAGAGGACCCCTCTACGGCCAGCCTGATGGGAATCAAGGTATTGAATACCAGGGCGGCGACTTTTGCGATTACGGCAGCCCTGGGCGGTGTAGCCGGCATGCTGGTCTCTCCCCTTTATTCGGTCACCATAGAGCTGGGTTCTTCCTTGGCCCTTAAGACATTTATCGCAGCGGTAGTCGGCGGACTCGGCAATTTTGTGGGCGCCGTGGCGGGAGGCGTGCTGGTAGGTGTGACGGAATCCCTGGCTTCAACCTATATTTCCTCAGCGTACAAGGACATGATCGTATATGTCGCAGGCATCGTCATATTGGCATTCTTCCCTTATGGCATTTTCCGCCGCGTGAAGACAAAGCATTGAGCAGGGAGGGAGAACGATATGAACGTAATTAAAAAATTTAGAAAGCAGATCATAATGGTCATTCTGCTGGCCCTGGTGGTATACTTATCCTTTAACAGTTATTTTGTATTTGTGGGTATCAACTCTCTGATAAATGCGATCGCGGTTATGGGAATTGTGATCATTTCCGGGTATGCCAAGCAGCTGCATCTTGGCCAATCGGCTTTTCTCGGCATTGGCGCTTATACTTCGGCGATCCTGATGACGAAATGCGGGATATCATTCTGGCTGACGATTCCCGTGTCGATGGTCCTCGCGGGGCTGTTCGGATGGATTTTATCGATTCCGACACTTAAGCTTAAGGGCGGGTCATATCTCGCGCTGGTGACTCAGACCTTTGGCGAGATTATCTATGTATTGCTGCTGAATATGACCTGGCTCACCAATGGACCTTTTGGAATCACCGGCATCAAAGCGCCGAAGGTAGGACCGATAAATTTTGTAAAGCTTCAGCCTTATTTTTTCTTGTGTCTGGCATTTTTGGTCATCGTGTATCTGGCGTTAAAAAGGATCGTGAAAGTGAAATTCGGAAGGTTTTTCATTTCTATCCGGGAGTCTGAAGAGGCGGCGCAGTCTATTGGAATCAATACAAGAAAGTATAAGATGGTCGCTTTTGTGATCGCAACTTCCATCGCCGGGCTGGCGGGAGTATTGTATGGGCCGTTTATCGGATATCTGAGCCCGGAACAGTTCCGCTGGCAGCCATCCCTGATATTGGTGTCTATGGCCATCGTGGGCGGCCTGACAAGTTTGGAGGGTGGGATCATCGGAGCGGTGCTCCTCACTTTCCTTCCTGAGCTGCTGCGTTCGACTGACCAGCTCAGGATGATACTCTATGGTGTGATCGTAATTCTGACCCTGGCGTTTTTGCCGGATGGGATTATTTCCCTGTTTGGGAAAAAACCGAAGGAAATTAAGAAGATGCTTTCTGCACAATGGGATAATTTATCCGACAAAACTATTCGGAGAAAAAAGAAAAAAGTAAAGGCGGCGAGACTGGAGAAATAGGATAACGGGTAGGATACGAAGGAATGGATGTTTGGGCTATTTGACAAGCTCCTAAAAGTATGGTAAAAAAGTCACATGACAGGAAGTCAGCTGCTGCATAGCTATATGCAGCAGCTCCGGCCGCATTGCAAAATTCAAACTGGAGGTTGAACATATGGCTGCATCTGATTTTGGCTCCAATCCGTCTTTAAAACAGTTAGTCTATGATAATTTAAAGGAGCGCATCATAAATGGAGATCTGAGGCCGGGAACCCGTCTGAGGGAAGAGGATCTGTCAGCGGAAATGAACATCAGCCGCGCTCCCATCCGGGAGGCACTGAATATGCTGGAACGGGATGGCTTTACTACGATCGTGCCAAGGAAAGGAGCGATCGTGGCGGAGGTGATGAAGGAGGATATCCTGTATATTTGGGAGATGAGAGCTCTTTTGGAACCATATGCCGCTAAAATCTCCACGATGGATATTCCGGAAGAGAAGATCGCGGAGGCAAAACGGAGCCTTTTCAAGGTCATGGACCATCCGGACGACTTGGCTCAGTATGTGAATTCGGATTTGGAAGTGCATGAGATGATGGTGGACTACCTGTCTAATCGGTTTTTAAAGAGTATCCTGCAGAATATGAAAGCCCATTCTCTCAGACTTCGCTGGGCGGCGGAATATGATAATGAGGAGACCCAGGAGTCCATAGTGGAGGACGCTACCAGAGAGCACTTGGGTATCATCTATGCCTTTGAGAAACGGGATGAGGACTTGGTATACCGTACGGTGCAGAAGCACGTGGAGAACAGCGCAGAACGGCTGCTCGGTGCAAAGTATGTAAACTACAGAAACTAGGTGAGGAGAGACAGGATCACTGGAAAAATAAGGCAGAATTCCTCTGGATATACTTGACAAATTCTGTGAATTGTCTTAAAATAACTGTAATATCAGTAGGTCCGGTTTTTACAACTAAATATATGCATGGTAAAGGAGCCATTCGCAAATCAGTCGAGCGGAGTATGTTGATTTGTAATGGCTTTTTTTATAAATGAGGAGAATTGTATACAATCTTCAATATACAACCTGATTTTATCCGGCGCAGATATTTGGGGAAATCAGTAATGGGAAGCTGAGAAAACGGTCAGACTGGTAAGTATGCCAAAATCAAGGAGGAAGTAGTATGAATGAAAAGAAACTGACGTTCAAGGACTATGCAAAAGCCCTGGGGCCCGGCGCGATCATGTCTGCCGCCATCATTGGCCCGGGCACAGTGACGACCGCGTCCACTCAGGGTGCAAATTATGGCTATACGGCACTATGGATCTTGCTGTTAGCCTGCCTCATCGCTTATTTTTTCCAGGAACCCGCAACAAGAATCTCCATCGGGTGTAAAGAGTCCGTAATGGTAGGTGTGAGAGAGTACATAAGCCCTGGAGTGGCAAAATTCCTTTGGATCGTGCTTTTCGTAGGCAGTATTGCTTTCCAGGCAGGAAACTTGAGCGGCGCTTCCATGGCCCTTACGTATTTCTTCCCCGGAACGACCAATCTGCTCTGGGCGATTATCATGTCAGCCTTGGCTTTGCTGATTGTGCTTTTGAACCGTTACAAGATTATCGAGGGCGTAAATCAGGTCCTGATCATTCTGATGGTCCTGGCTTTTGTGCTCACCGCATGTACCTCCGGTCCGAATATTGGAGATATGGTCACAGAAGGCTTTTCCTTTAAGATTCCCGGCGGCAATGCGATACTGGCGGTGTCTCTGCTGGCTACCACGGTTACCCCGAACCTGGTACTCGGATATTCCTCTTTCCTGAGAAAGAAATATCCTGATTCCAAATCACCGAAAAATGATATCAAACTGGCTAAGGCTGACTTAGGCCTTAATATGTTTGTTACGTTTCTGATCACCGGTGCGATCATCGTTTGTGCCGGAACCTTGCTTCATCCCAAGGGAATTCAGATTTCTTCTGCAGCCGATATGGCACAGCAGCTGACTCCGCTGCTCGGAAGATTCGCGGGCATCTTCTTCTCATTAGGCCTGTGGGCAGCCGCTATCTCTTCCGTGCTCTATCAGATTTCAATCCACAATATGCTGTTCCCGCCCGCATTTGAGCTGGATGAGAACCCGAAGGCAAAACATAATGTCATCATCACCTGTCTGGTAGTGCTGATTCCTATTATCCTGATTGTGATCTTCGGTTCTTCCCCGGTACAGCTGATCATCGCCGCTCAGGCGCTGAACGGTATCGCCCTTCCTATGGTGTGTATCATCAGCTGGATATTGTGCAATAAGAAATCGCTGCTCGGTGATTTTGTGAATAACCTGAGACAGAACATCATCATGGGCATTGTGACAGCGCTGACCTTATTGTTTGCGATCAACGCGCTTTACAGTGTAATACAAAAAGTGATAGCGATGTTCTGATGACTGCGCGCTGCATTTAGAGACTTGGATGAAACGGAAATTGAAGAATGAATTGATGTGAAGGGAGATATATATGTATCAGAAGATTTTGGACATTGTGAAATCTCACGAGGACGAGATGATCGATCTGCTCGCCCAGCTGGTCAAGATACCCAGTGTGAGCGGGAACGAAGCGGAGCTGGCAAAATTCATAACCGACTACTGCGGCAGGCTTGGATTTGAAAGTGAAATCGACCGCCACGGCAACGTACTGGTCCTGGTGAAGGGCGGCAAACCTGGAAAGAGGATTGCTTACAATAACCATCTGGATACAGTTCCGGTAGGAGAAGGCTGGACGAAGGACCCTTTCGGTGCGGAGATCATAGACGGAAAAATGTTCGGACGCGGTTCTACGGACTGCAAATGCGGGATGGCAGCTCAGATTACGGCGGCCAGAGCGCTGGTGGAATCCGGTATTGAATTCTCCGGCGAAATAGCCCTGATGTATGCGGTTGATGAGGAAGTACAGGATATAAGCCGCAAAGGCACTCTGAAGATGCTGAAAGACGGATTCACCGCGGATATGTGTATCAATGGAGAAGATGTTGACCTCCATTGCTGTCTGGTGTGCGAGGGCATGCTGGAAGTTAAGATCACCACGATGGGCGTGGGCGCCCATGGCGCTACCGCGTTTAAGGGTGTGAATGCGATTGGCATGATGTGCAGAATCTATGATGAGATCATGAAGATTGTCCCCGGAGAGAATAAATATGTAAAAGGTTCCATAAATCCCGGTGTGATCTCGGGCGGAGAGCGATCCAGCGTTGTGCCTGACCGGTGCGAGATGAAGGTTTCCAGGTTTACGGTACCCGGTGAGACAGGCGCCATGTTCCTTGGGCAGATAAATGATATCATCGCCAAGCTTAAGGCAGAGGATCCGGCCTTTAATGCGGTGGCGGAGCTGACCTATGACAGCAATCCTTCTGAGGTTTCCGAAGATGCCGAGGTTGTGCAGGCTGTAGTAAAGGCTCACGAGATGCTGGGAAAAGAATGTCCGTTCTATGGGACCCCTCAGCATGATGACGCCGATTTCATGACTAACTATTCCGGTATTCCTACGGTGCTTTATGGACCGGGTACGGGCCTGAAAGCACATATGCCCGATGAATATGTGATTCTGGATGAAGTAAGAGAGGCCGCGCAGGTTTATGCGCTGGTAAATTACAACGTGTTGGCAGAAAAATAAAGTCGCAGGTACATACGGGGAAGCCGGCCGGCTTCCCCTCCTGTGCTTTGGAAAGTAAGGAGGGAGACCATGTTGATCGGTGGATTTTACCACGTGGATCCGGAGCTTTTACAAAAAGATCCGGAGAAGGAGGATCTGGAGCTCCGGTGTGATACGGAAGGGAAATATAACAGAAAGATCTATACGGGAAACGGGCGCACGGCATCTTCTTATATATTTTTGAACGCCCTGCATCTTACAGAAGAGGATGTGATCCTTCTGCCGGATTATCTTTGCGTATCTGTCATCAATTCTCTGGAAGTGTGTAAGGCGCAGTTTCGTTTTTACCGGGTGAAGAAGGATCTGACGGTGGACATGGAGGACTTGCGGAGTAAGGTGGATGACAAGGTAAAGGTTCTGTATGTGATCCATTATTTCGGTGTGCCGCAGCCAAAAGCGGCTGTGGATGAGATGCTCCGCATCAGCGAAGAGAATCATTTGGTGATCGTAGAGGATCTGACCCAGACGCTTTATACAAAGGAAGCGGGCAGGATTGGGTTCGGTGATTACCTGGTGGCCAGCACGAGGAAATGGATGCCGGTTACGGACGGCGGGATCCTGGCGGTAAAGGACGGAGTTGAATGTCCCATGGCGCCGCTTGAGAACGCTTATGATGAGGCGGTATATAAACAGCTGCTGATCTCCATCATGCGGGATTATTATGATAACCATCCAGACAAAGATATTTCTTATTATCTGCAGCTGGAAAAGGAAGCTAACAAAGCCCGTTATCTGGATTTTACACCGAGGGGGATGACAGAGCTCACCAGCCGTATTCTGTTCAATATGGATCACGAAGAATCCATGAGGAAGCGCAGGGAAAATTATACATATCTTTATCATCAGCTGAAGGATGTGGATGGCCTGGAGCTGGCCGGAGAGCCTTTGGATACAGAAGGAAAGTATGTTCCTTTCGGGTTTGTCGTGCTGGTAGAGAAACGGCAGGAATTCTATCGATATCTGGCGGACAACGGAATCATCGGAGAGATCCAGTGGATTCTTCCGGAGGAGTATTATGTTCCGGGGGAAGATGCAAAATATTTATCGGACCACAACGTCATGCTTCAATGTGACCAGCGTTACGGAGAAGAAGAAATGGCGTTTGTAGTAAATACAATAAAAGAATATTTTAGGAGGTAGAGATGAGCGAGAAGGCAATGAAGGGCTGTGAGATCCTGCTCCATACCTGTGGGGCAGTGAAAAAGGGAGAAAGAGTTCTTGTGATCACCGACGATACCAGTAAAGAGATTGGCGAGGCCATGTATAAGTGTGCGTCCGCATTTACGGATACTACGATGGTATGCATGCCTGACCGTTCTACACACGGGGAAGCTCCTACTGACGCGATCGCGGCGGCTATGAAGGAATCTGACGTGATGTTTTCTGCGACTACATTTTCGCTGTATAACAGTTCGGCGAGAATCGAGGCCTGTGAAGCCGGATCTCGTTTTGTGAATATGGCGGATTACTCCATGGGAATGCTGGAGGAAGGCTGCCTGTTTACGGATTGGGAAGAAGTCCGCAAGCTTGTGGATGAGACGAAGACGAAGATTGTAGGAAAAGAACTGTCCATCACGACGCCGGCCGGCACCGATTTCCGGACTTCCATCGTGGGAAGACATGCAGATGTGGGATACGGTGTGTCCAGAGATAAGGGCGAGGCTTCTTCCCCGCCTGACGCAGAGTGTGCTGTAGGACCTGCGGACGATTCAGCCGAAGGAGTTTTGGTGATAGACGGAAGTATTCCTCTTCCCGGATTGGGAGTCATCAAAGAGCCGATCACGATTAAGGTGGAAAAGGGATACATCACCTCCATTGAAGGCGGAAAAGAAGCAGATATCCTTCGTGATACCCTGGCGGGCTTCCATGACGAGCGGGTATATTTGGCGGCAGAGGTAGGCTTTGGCCTGAATCCTGCCGGTACTTTGAGCGGGCGCATGCTGGAGGATGAAGGCGTTCTGGGCACCATGCATATCGGTATCGGAAACAACTTATCCTATGGCGGAACCTGTGATACGCCGGTACATATCGATCTGATCATGAAAGATCCCACCTGCATGGTAGACGGCCATTATGTGATCAAGGACGGCAAGCTGCAGTAATTCCGCAGACAGCTTATGGATGGCAGGAGGTGGCACAGTGGAGTTTAAGACCTTTTGCACCGGTACGCGCACAACGTACCGGGAAGTACGGCTGGAGCATGAACTGATAAATAAGTTTTATGAAATCAGGAATCCGCTGCAGGAAAAGATATTATCTATCCCCGACGGCTGTGTGAATATTTGGTTTTTATGGAAGGACGGGAAATGCCAGGCAAGACTGATCGGAAGCGCACTGATGGGAAAGCCGTCTCTTGTGAGCAACCATGAACAGTGCTTTGGCATAAAGTTCAACGCAGGAGTCGTGCCGGAGGTGTTCTTGAACGACATCGGCCATATCATCAATAATAATTGTCCGGTGAATAAATATAAAGACATCTCATTTATGGAAAAAGAAGTGGAAACAATGGAAACCTTCGAACAGAAGCTGATTTATTTTCTGGAACGTGATTCCGTATTCGGGAAGAACCGGGTAAATTCCATTACCAAATTTATTGTGGAGGATGTGGCGGAGAAGATGGGGAATCTGACGGTTTCGGAGTTGGCCGATATGCTGGGATACAGCCAGCACTATACCAACCAGGTTTTCCGCCGTAATCTCGGTATGCCCATTAAACAGTATTCCGGTATCGTGAGAATCCAGCAGGCGATTTATGGAATAGAAATGAAAGACAGGGATTTCATCTATGAAAACCTGGGCTACTATGATCAGTCTCATTTCATCCGTGAATTCAAAAGGTATACACTGCTGACTCCCAAGTCCTACGATAAAGAGGATTGGTCCTTTGTATAGGGTTTTGTAAAAGAAGTAACAAGAAAAGAGCCGCCGCATGGCTGAATAGAAGCCATGCGGCGGCTTTTTTTGCTTTAATTACTGTATTTTTAACTTTGTACAAGTTTTTTGGCCGCTTCTTAAAAAAATAAAGTATTTTGGTCCTTTTTTTACAATATGTTTTACCGCTGGTTTTATAAAATGAAATCATAAATATTGTAATAAAAATGTCAAAATAATCATAAATACAAAAAACAAGAGGGAGGGGCTGGAATTATGGAAATATTAGAGGAGGCACTGGAACTTTTAGGACAAATGGTCGAAATCCCCAGCACGGAAGGGCAGGAAGAAAAAATGGGGGAACTGGTGGCCCGATATGCAGAAAGCCTGGGCATGTCAGTGGAGAAACAAGAGGTGGAAAAAGGGAGATTTAACGTCATTGCCAAAGCCAGTATCGGAAAGGGAGGAAAGACAGTTGTGCTGAATTCTCACATGGATGTGGTTCCTGCAGCGGACGGCTGGGATACGGAGCCCTATCGGCTGACGAGAGGAGAAGACCGCGCTTTCGGCAGAGGGGCGACTGATGCAAAAGGCTGCCTGACCGCACTTTTGATCGCCACAAAGCATATACTGGAAAATCCGGGCAGTACAAGCGGAAACATCATAGTCACAGCTGTGGTGGACGAGGAGACCTATAGCAAGGGGGCCAGGTATCTGGTGGACCATACGGAGCTGCCGGCCGATTTCGGAATTGTGGGAGAGCCTACTAACTGCCGGATCGGACTGGGACATAACGGAAGTATACGGCCAGTGCTGGTAATCCATGGACGGACGGCTCATTCTTCCGCGCCGGAGCTCGGGGTCAGCTCTGTCAGAGTGGCGGCATATATATCTAAGCTGGTAGACGAGATTCAGGCAGAGCTTCATGAGATCACGCATCCCTCCACTGGAAAGCCTTCTATTTCCATCACACTGCTGAAGGCGGGAACGAAGGAGAACATGCTGCCGGATTGGTGTGAACTTGTCATAGACCGCAGGATGATACCGGGAGAAGAGGAAAAGGAAATCATAAAGACGATTGAAAAAATCTGTTCCGATGCGGAAGCCGAATTCCCTGGGGCGAGGGTGGAAATCGACCGCTATCTGGTGACCACGGGACCGGCTTCCGAGGTAAAGCCTGACAGTGAGATTGCACAAATCGCTTATGAAGCGTGTGAAAAGGTGACTGGAGTGAAGCAGACGCCTTATGGAGTGATCTGCAATACGGATATGAATCATCTGATGAGAAAGGGGATTCCCACTGTCATAATCGGTCCGGGTAATATCAATTACTGTCATAAGCCGAACGAATATGTGGAATATAAGGAGCTGGAGACGGCATGCAGGGTGGATGAACAGGTGATTCGGGCGCTTTTGGGCTGAAGGAGGAAAACGGCATGAAAATCAAGAATGTTTCTGTATATACCTGTCTTCAGCCGTTAAAGATACCCTTTTGTCATGCGTCTTCGGGGCTGGTGACAAACCTGGAGGGAGTCTATGTAAAACTGGAGGCAGAAGACGGGACCGTGGGATTTGGAGAAGTCAGAGGAAACTGCTCTTATTTTACCGGAGATACTACGGGAGCGGTGGTATCTACGATCTGTTCAGCCATCGCGCCGAAAATGGCCGGACAGGAAGCAGAAAATCTGAATGTACTTCATCAGGTCATAGAAGGAAGCCTGGCAGGCAATACTGCCGCAAAAGCAGCCTGTGACTGTGCGGCATATGATCTGGCCGGAAAACTGGCCGGTAAGCCGGTATATGAATTGCTGGGGGGAAAACTTCACGACAGACTGCCGTCAGAAGAGAACATTCCTTTCATGACGGTTGAAGAGGCGGAAAAAAGAGCTGAGGAGATCATTGACGGCGGCTGCCGTTTTATCAAGGTACGGGTCGGAGAAAAGCATTTCCGCTGTGATGAAGAACGGGTGAGCGCGGTCTGGAATGTGATACGGAGCAAAGGGGTACAGGATGAGGTGGTCTACAGTGTGGACGCGAACCAGGCCTGGAACACGAGAGAAGCCATTCGAAATCTGAACCGTTTGGCAGAATACGGCGTCACCATCGCGGAACAGCCGGTGCGTTATAATTCACCAATCCGTCTGAAAGAATTAAAGGAAAACTGTCCGATGAAGCTTTTCGGAGACGAGTGTGTGGCTACGGTAGAAGACTTGGCGCGCTATATTGAGATGGGGGCGGTGGACGGTATCCATATCAAGCTGATCAAATGCGGAGGCATTTACAATGCGGTCCGGCTTGTGAATCTGGCTAAAGCCCATGAAATCGAGTTCATGATAGGAGGGATGGATGAGGGAATGATGGCGGTGGCTGCCGCCGTCCAATGCGGAGCCGTAGCGGATACGGAGCTGTTTGAGGTACACGGACATGTGAGAATCAAAGAAGATGCCACGAGCGGCCTCGTAGTGCACGGAAGCGTGGTGGAAGTGCCGGACGGTCCCGGCCTCGGGGTGACGGTCAGAGAAGAAATGCTCAAGAAAGTATTCTCAGTGATTTAAGAGAGATGTAACGGAAGACAATGGAGGTTAAGAAAATTATAACAGGAGGGAAAGGGTATGACATTAGGATTGATTCTGGTACTGTGTATGGGCGCGGTGATGCTGACAGTCGGGCTGTGGGCGTCGAAACGGATAAAGACTTCAGATGATTACTATGTTGGCGGAAGAAGCCTCGGCCCTCTCGTCACCATCAGCACGCAGTGCGCTACCTTCGTAGGCGGAGGTATGACACTCGGATGGATCGGGATGGGGTACCGGTATGGCGTGGGCGCGGCTTGGTACGGTGCGCCGCAGGCACTGGGTTTTTTCTTTATGGCGGTCGTCATGGTAAAAGCCATGAGAAGAGGAAACAGCTTTATCTCTCTGCCGGATTGGTTTGACAGTTTGTATCACAATAAATTCCTGAGCATCGTATCTGCTCTTGTCTGTCTGATCGTGCCGATTACCTGGGTGACTGCCCAGACGACGGCGGCGGCCCGTATGCTGGAGACGATCGGAGTTCCGTATCTGGTGGGAGTGCTGGTGATCGGAGGCGTCGTCATCCTCTATTCCACAGTGGGCGGATATCTGGCCGTGGCGTATACAGATACCCTGCAGTGGATTCTGCTGCTTCTGATTTTTGCCGGTACGGTTCCTTTTGCCATTTATTATGCCGGAGGCTTTGGCGGTATCACTTCCGGTGTGGAGGCCCATATGATGAATCCTATGACGGTGCAGGGGATGCCGGGGTATACGATCCCCCTTTGGATCGTATCCGGCTTGGTGTCCGGCATGGGGCTTCAATCCAGTTATCAGAGGATTTATTCGGCCAAGACAGACCGGGTGGCAAAACAGGGCCTGGTCGTGACTGGTATTGCGACGATCTTCTTTGCTGTTTTGACTGCATTTGTAGGTATGGCGGTCCTCAGGCTGGGGGCGCCGGACGATCTGATCAATGATAAGGTATGGCCTTGGTTCCTCAATAATTACATGCCCCAGTGGGTGGCTTTGATCTATACGGTGTGTATCATGATGGCTACCATGTCCACGGCAGATTCCATGCTGAATTCCATTTCCCTCACGATCACCCATGACCTGTATTCGAAATTCATCAATCCGAAAGCGGATGATAAAAAGGTGCTCAGAGTGGGAATCATCGTATCCGGGATTTTTGGTATACTGGCGCTCTACTGGGCGACCGGCGGTTCCTGGATGATCGCGCTTTTTGGCATGAGCTATACATTAGGTGCGGGTCCTTTGGCCGGAGCGGTCATGACGGCAGCTTTGATGAAGAAGAAGGCCAACGCGAAGTGTCTGGCGGCCGGGATGATCCTCGGAGCAGTAGTAGGGTTTATCACCCTTAAGGTTCCGGCTCTGTCCGGTATTCCGGCAGGAGGGACAGTATTTTCCTTCGGAAGCTGCATCCTTGTCTGTATAGTTGGATCTCTGATCTGGAAGAACAAAGAAGGAGGTAATGATTTATGAAGCCTATGATTGGTGTTCCCATGGATCTGATTCATGATATCGACTGCATCATGTCGGGAGGGCTTCCCGACATGATGATAGCGGATACTCCGATGGAGACCATAGATGGGATCAGGGCGGGAGGCGGGATGGCCGTAGGGCTGCCGCTCGTCTGCGGGGAAGAGCAGGCTATGGAAGTGTGCAGAAGAATAGACGGGCTCGTGGTGCCGGTAGGGCAGGATCTTTCGCCGGAAGCCAGCGGGGTTCCGGTGAACGGGCACAGCGGAGTCTTCTGTGTGAAAAAGGACAGAAGCGATATTTATTACATAAAGGCGATGAAAGCGCTGGATAAACCGATATTGGGGCTTTGCAGGGGAATGCAGCTCATGAACGCGGCCGCCGGCGGGAGCATGATCAAACATCTGCCGGATATTCTGGATGAAAGTGTGGTGCACAGTTCTCCGGTCGTTTCGACGGATTATATCCTCCATCAGGTCTGGATAGAAGAGAATACACAGCTGGCACTGGTCTATGGAACGAAGGAGCCGGTGAATGTCAACAGCTTTCACCATATGGCCATCGAAAGGCCGGGCGAGGGCTATATAGTGGCCGCGAGGAGCCGGGACGGAGTCATAGAGGCCATTGAAGATGAATCCGGAAAACGGATTGGCGTGCAGTGGCATCCTGAATGTCTCTTCAAGGAACGAGAGGAGCATCGGAAGCTGTTTGAACGGTTTGTGGAATTGGCCAGAGAAGGAATGAAATAAAATCGGGATTTCAGAAGGAGAAGGATATGGGGATTTTTATCAAGATAAGTGACTTTTTATGGGGATGGCCATTGATCATCATCATACTTCTGACAGCCGTAGTGCTGACCGTACGGACAGGAGCGATTCAGTTTCGCAGATTTGGATATATGCTCCGGACTACCTTTGGCAGTATTTTTAAGAAAGAAGAAGAAGGCGAAGGCGTCATGAAGCCGTTTAAGCTGGCTATGGCGGCCATGAGCGGCACCATCGGCACGGGAAACATCGCCGGCGTGGGCTTGGCAATCGGCATCGGAGGTCCGGGAGCGGTATTCTGGATGTGGATCGTGGCATTGTTTTCCATGGTAACAAAATACAGCGAGATCGTCTTAGGTGTAAAATACCGGGAACTCAATAAAGAGACAGGTGAATATAATTCGGGGCCGATGTACTACATCCTGAAGGGATTGGGAAGCAAATGGGGCTGGCTGGCCGTGACTTATGCGCTGCTTTTCGGACTGGGATATTTTGTCATGGCTTTTGTACAGTCCAATACCATCGCGGCGGCCATGAGTACAATGCTGAACGTAAAGCCTTTGATCACGGGTATCGCGCTGGCGGTTCTGATGAGCCTTGTGGTCTATGGCGGACTGAAAAGGCTTGTGAAGGTAGCCGATGTTCTGGTCCCTTTCATGACTATTGTGTATTTCCTGGCTTCTCTTGTGATTATTTTTATGAATATCAATAAACTGCCGGGCGTTTTTGGAACTATCATATCCAGCGCGTTTACCGGAAGCGCCGCACTGGGAGGATTTGCGGGATCCACAATCGTGCTCTCCATGCGTCAGGGATTTGCCCGCGGTATTTATTCCAATGACGGCGGCGTAGGTCTGGGAGCGGTCATCCACGGTCAGGCGATCACAACACATCCGGCAAAGCAGGGAATGTGGGGCATTTTCGAAGTGTTTATTGATACTTGTGTTGTATGTACGGCGACTGCGCTTGTCATTATGTTTACAGGCGTGTATGGAAGCGGTGAAAAGGGGCTGTCTCTTACGAGTCTCGCGTTTTCCACCGGCCTTCCGGGAAAATGGCTTGGTCACGCTATCGTGTGCTTTGGCGTGGTGATGTTTGGCTATACGACATCCATCAATAATAATTTCCTGTTCCAGAATGCCATGGGGTATGTCTTCAAAAATGTAAAGCGGAAGATCGTCATTTTAGTCTGCGGCACGTTAAGTCTGTTTGGAGCCATATTCGGGGCTGTGGGAGGGCTGGAAGAAATCTGGGGTTTATCGGATCTGTTCTTGGCTCTTGTCATCCTGATCAATGTACCGGTGGTACTGGCACTTTCCAAGGAGGTAAGAGAACTGACCAAGGAATATTATGGTCATGGCCAGCACCGGAAATAGAGGAAGTTCAAGCAGCAATTAAATAATATATACAAATGTCTTTAAGGAGGCGCGATATGAGTCAGAAAGAAATCGGATTTTCAATGAATGAGTTTCAGGCCAGAGTTCAGAAAGTAAAGGCATCGATGGCAGAGCAGGGATTGGATATGCTCCTAGTGAACACTCCGGAAAATATTTTCTATTTAACGGGACATAAGTCGCCGGGCTATTATATGTATATGTGTCTGGTACTTCCCGCGGAAGGGGAGATGACACTGGTTCTCCGCAGAGGCGAGGTTGGAAACGCGAGTGTCTATTCCTGGCTGGAGGGCGACGGCTTAGTCGCTTATGACGATACAGACGATCCGCTTCAGAAGACGGTGGACGTCATACTCGAAAAGGGGTTTAAAGGAGGACGCGTCGGCGTGGAGTTCACTTCCTGGTTCCTCACGACAAAAAACTTCCTGGGGCTTAAGGAAAAGCTTGAAGGGGCGCAGATCACAGATGCTTCTGGAACGGTGGAAGCGGCGAGGATGATCAAATCCACGAAGGAGATCGAATACATAGAGGAATGCTGCCGCATTGCAGATATGGCGATGGCAAAGGGGATGGAAAAGGTACGCCCCGGCAATAAGGAAAAAGAAGTGGCCGCGGCATTTTTCTCAGAAATGTGTCTGCAGGGCAGCGAGTATTACGGCACGGAGCCTTATGTGGCTTCCGGACCCAGAGCAGGCGCGATGCACTCATCCTGGGGAGAGAGAGTCATTCAGAACGGCGAATCGGTGCTTTTGGAGCTGGCGGCCACGGTGAACCGGTATAACGGAGCTCTGATGAGAACCGTTCATCTTGGAAAACCGTCTCCACTCATCGCAGAATGGACGAAAGTATGTATCGAAGCGCTGAATGCGGCGATTGACGCGATCAGGCCCGGCGTGACTTCCGAATACGTGGATGCCGCCTGCTGCGGCGTCATCGAAAAGGCCGGATTATACGAAAATTACCGGAAACGTACCGGTTATTCCCTGGGCATCGCATTTGCTCCCGACTGGGGCGAGGGTCATATCATGAGCCTCCAAAAAGGAGATAAGCGTCTTCTTCAGCCGGGCATGGTATTCCATATGCCTCCGGCGCTCCGGGAACTGGATGCCTACGGTGTGGGATTCAGTGAAACCGTGCTGGTGACAGAGACGGGGTGCAAGGTCCTGGGAAATACAAAACGTGAGCTTTTAGTGATAGACTGATATAAAAGGAATAGACTTTTCTTTTTCGGCATAGTATTGATTATACAGAAGAATTGGGAGAATCATTTGAATTATCAGATATAACTTTAAAGACATAAGCTTATAGACAATAAGCATTTGACAAATACCTCTGCTATTGATACACTATATTTATCAATAATATGATATTAATTGACAGAGAAAAGACAGAGACGTCGTTGAGCGAATTCAGCGGCGTCTCTTTTTTATAATAAGGAAAGTCTAAAACAATAGAAGGAATCGTCCGGGTTTATTTGGGAAGGAGGGGTGAGATGAAACATATTTTTTGCGATGATGGGTAATGAAGAGACATATTTTAGAAGACAAATGAATAGTTTAATTTTAGACGGATCTGCTGTGAGATGATAGGCTAGAAATTCATAATTATACTTTTTGTTTTGATTAATATTTTTTGGGGCTTTTTGTTCAGAAAAGATTGACATCGAGTGGAAAATATTGTATGATTTCACTATAAAAAGTAAATGTGTTTTTGAATATCATCGTTAATATGCTTAAATGAAAGAAAACAGTCATCTTAGGATTCGTCAAAATTATTCTAAAGTGGCTGTTTTTTTAAAGGAAGTAGATTGTAGACAACCTACAATCCACAAAATGGTATTACGGTATGATGTTCAAACATATAAAAGTAAAAAAGAAAATGGAGGGAGAAACATGAAAAAACGGTTTGTTGCATGTGTTATGACAGTGGTGGTAGTTGCAGGACTGTTTGCCGGATGCGGGAAGAAGAAGGAAGCCGAAACTTCTATCAGCAACAGCGAAACTATCAAGATCGGCGTGGGCGTGCCCATGACCGGCGGCTCGGCAGAGCTTGGCGGACGTGTATTCAACGGCGCGGAGCTGGCAGTGAACGAGATCAATGAGGCCGGCGGTGTAAAAGGCAAGAAGATCGAGCTGGTATCCATGGATGACAAGGCTGACCCCAAGGAAGCCGCCAACGTAGCGAAGCTGTTCGTAGCCGATAAAGATATCGTGGCATGTATCGCCGGTTATAACAGCTCATGTACTTTATCAGGAGCTCCCATTTACAACAAGGCGGGCCTGGTACATATTGCAGTCGGTTCTAGTTCTCCCAAGGTGAGTACAGCCGGCGACTATACCTTCCGTGTATGGAACTCTGACGTTTACCGCGCTACCTTCGATTTGGATGTCATCATCGACGCAGGCTATAAGAAGATCGGCATCATCTATCAGAACGACGACTTCGGCCAGGGCGCTCTGGAGGTCGCGAAAGAACGCCTGAAGGAAGAAGGCATTGAACCCCTCGTAGCAGAAGGCTATCTGCTGGGCGAGACCATCGACTTTAATACTGTAATTACAAAAATGGTAGATACCGGATGTGAAGCCGTATTCGCCATCGCAGATGAGACAGAGCTGGCAGCCTTTGCAAAACAGTGCGTACAGCAGGGCTATACTCCGTTCATCTCCGCAACCGGTACATATAATCCCTCTGTTATCAGCCTCGGCGGCGACGCGGTAGAAGGTATGGTGGGTGATTCTTATTTCGATCCCGACAATGTACCCGAAAAAGCGAAAGAATTTTTTGACAAATACAATGATAAATATTCTGCCAATGGTGTGAGGACAGAAGATCCTACGTCCCCTTGTGCATATGCGGCTATCTATATGCTGAAGGCAGCCATTGAAGACGGTGCGGAAACCCGCGAAGACATCCAGAAATATCTGGCGAACTTGAAGGATTTCGAGACCGTAGTCGGTTCCCTTTCCTTTGATGAGAACGGCGATGTGAAGATTCCGTTGGTAGCAGTACAGATTAAGGATGGTGCATTTGCAGCGTACAAATAAAAGAAAGACGTAAAGCATCCGCTAAGAGGACGGGCAGGGGTGCATCCCCTGCCTGCCCTGTATCTTACGGTCAAAGGAGGCAGAAACTTTGATAGCACAACAATTGATTAACGGTTTAACCCTGGGCGTACTGTATGCACTGCTGGCCCTCGGCTATACTCTGATATTCGGGACACTTTCCTTTATCAACTTCGCCCACGGTGAAGTATCCCTGCTGGGTGCCTATCTGGCCTGGTTCGCCATAGCCAGAATGGGTCTTGGAGTGATTCCTGCCTGTATATTTGGCGTTGTCATCACTTCTGTTGTCGGCGTCGTGATGGAGAGAGTCGGCTACAAGCCGATCCGTACGGCTCCGAAGCTGGCGATGATCACAGTATCAGTAGGGTTTTCTTATATTGTCCAAACTGCGATCCAGCTGATATTCGGAACGCAGCCTCATGAATTCAAGGTTATGGACGTAACTTCCTGGAGTTTCGCAGGGATCACTATCAATTCTATCCATATTTTGGTATTGATCGTATCCATCGTCCTGATGGTCTCCCTCCAGCTGTTCATTCACTATACCAAGAGCGGCAGAAGTATCCGTGCCATTTCCATGGATCAGGATACGGCGGGCCTTATGGGAATCAATGTCAACGCGACGATTTCCCTGACCTTTGCCATTGGTTCTGCTCTCGGTGCGGTTTCCTCAATCCTGATGGGCATGTATTACGCGCAGGTTTATCCGATGATGGGTACTTCCATCGGTAACAAAGCCTTTGCCGCCGCTGTTTTGGGCGGTTCCGGAAGTATACCCGGCGCCATGCTGGGCGGCATCATGATGGGGCTCATTGAAAGCATCGCCGGCACTGTACTGAACACTCAGGTCAGAGAGGGCGTGGCGTTTGTCGTGATGATTCTTATCCTTATCTTTAAGCCTTCCGGCATTTTAGGAAAGGAGGTCGTCAAGGATTGAAAAAGGTATATGATTTCTTAAAAAAACATTCCATTATTGTTGTAGCCGTCCTTGGAATCCTGGCACCTTTGGTGATCACCAATACGTATCACGTACATATCATCTTAATGTGCATGATGTATGGCGTCCTGGCATCCAGCCTTAATATTGCAGTAGGTATGACCGGGTTATCCAACCTGGCACATGCGACCTTCTTCGGTATCGGTGCATATGCAGCAGCCATTTTAAATACAAGATATGGTCTTCCTTTTTATCTGACGTTTTTTGCCGGAGGTCTTGTGGCGATGGTATTTGGATTCATCCTTGGCGCTCCGACTCTGAGACTGAAGGGTGTGTTCCTCGCGCTTGTCACCACCGGATTCGGGCAGGTGATCAGAATCGTAGAGCTTAACTGGGTGTCCCTTACCAACGGGCCTATGGGAATCAGCGGCATTGACGCGGCAGAGGTCGGAAGCTACAGCTTCTCAACCGTTTCTTATATTTATTATGGCCTGGCGCTCCTCATTCTCTGTATGTATATGAGCAAGCGTCTTATGGGTACTAGAGTGGGGCGTGCGCTTTTTGCCATTAAATATGATGAGACAGTAGCCCGTTCTCTCGGTGTAAACATCACATTTTATAAAGTAGGGGCATATGTACTTTCCGCATGTATGGCAGGTATGGCCGGAAGTATTTTCGCCCATTATGTATCCTTTATCAGCCCAGATACCTTTACCGTGGCAGACTCCACCACCGTGCTCTGTATGGTCATCCTCGGCGGTGCCGGTTCCCTTTTAGGCCCGGTCATCGGCGCCTTTATCCTGACCATAGCGCCGGAAATCTTCCGTTTTGCCCAAACCTACCGTATGATCTTCATCGGTGCAGTCATGGTAATCGGTGTAATTGCCAACGAACGCGGATGGGTTCCCATGATTACTTCAAAGATAAGGGGGCTGTTCCACAAGAAGCAGACATCAGAAGAGGGAGGTAAGGCGTAATGGCATTGTTAGAGGCGCAACATATCAACATGTTTTTCGGCGGCCTTAAGGCTCTGAATGATGTATCCCTGCAGGCTGAGGAAGGAAAGATTTCCGCTTTGATCGGCCCCAACGGCGCAGGCAAGACGACACTTTTCAATGTAATGACCGGTTTTCTGGTCCCTACGGCGGGCAAGGTGCTTTTCCGCGGCGAGGAGATCCAGGGGCTGCCCTCATACAAATTTGTTGAAAAAGGCCTTTCCAGGACCTTCCAGAATATCCGACTTCTTCAGGAAATGACGGTGCTGGAGAATGTGCAGCTGGGCTGTCATCACAATATGAAACAGAATATTTTTGATGAGCTTTTCAGTTCTCCCCGCTGCAGAAGGGAAGAAAAAGAAAGTCAGGAACGTTCCATGGAAGCCCTGGAATTTGTAGGGCTGGGAGACATGGTGGGCGAAAAGGCGAAAAATCTCCCTTATGGACATCAGAGGAAGCTGGAGATTGCGAGAACTCTGGCCACCGGTGCGGAGATGCTGCTTTTCGACGAGCCCTGCGCCGGCATGAATACGGCGGAGAAAGCCCAGTTGTCTGAGCTGATCCTGGACATCAACAAGAAACTTAAAAAAACCGTCATGTTAATTGAGCACGATATGCGTTTCGTAATGAAGCTGAGTGATACCATCACGGTTTTAGCTCAGGGCGAATGGCTGGCTGCCGGTACTCCGGAAGAAATCCAGGCGAATCCCAAGGTCATCGAGGCATATCTGGGAACCAAGAGAAAGGCGGTGGGCTATCATGTTGGAGATTAAAGACCTGACAGTACGATATGGAAATATTACAGCCCTTCATGGTATCAGCCTGGAGGTAAGGAAGAATGAGGTAGTTGCTCTCGTTGGGAATAACGGCGCCGGAAAGACGACGACTCTCCGCAGTATTTCCGGGCTTCAGAAGCCGGCCAAGGGCGATATCCTTTTCCAGGGCGAATCCATTGTGGGAAAGCCCGTTCATAAGATTGTGCAGATGGGCCTTATCCATGTGCCGGAAGGAAGAAAGATATTTACGAAGCTGACCGTAAAAGAGAATCTTCTGATGGGGTCGTTTTCTATAAAGAGTAAGACAGAGGTGGCGGAAAACCTGGAGAGGGTAATGCAGGTGTTCCCCAAGCTGAAGGAGAGGATCAATCAGTACGGCGGCACCTTGTCAGGCGGCGAGCAGCAGATGCTGGCGGTAGGACGTGCCATGATGGCTTCCCCTAAGCTTTTGCTGCTGGATGAACCTTCTCTTGGACTTGCGCCTCAGATCGTAGACGTGATCGGCGATACCGTTTTGGATATCGCAAAGCTTGGCATTCCGATTCTGCTGGTGGAGCAGAATGCAAACCTGGCTCTGGAAATTTCCAACAGGGCTTATGTAATTGAAACCGGGAATATCCAGATGTCCGCGAATTCGGCTGATCTTCTGAAGGATGACACCATCCAGAAGACTTATCTGGGCGTTTCATAACGATCGTCCTATCTGAACAGGGGGATAATGACCAATGGATGAAAGAATTTTATACCCGTCTTTTTGCGGCATCAATACGTTCCTTCGAGCTCCGTATGTAAAGCTGGATGAAATAAAAGAAGGGGATTATGTGGTTTCCGGCGTTCCGTATGATGTGACCATCGGCACCAGGCCTGGTCCGAGGTACGCGCCGAATGCTATCAGGGAAGAGACGAAGCATTTTATCTATCATCTCTGCGCCATAGACGGAGAAGTGATCGATGTATGTACGAAAAAAAGGATGCTGGCTCCTCCGAAAGAGGTCGTGAAAGATATCGGAGATATCCGGGTATATCCTACAGATGTCTGCAAGACCACCGACAGTGTGGCTTCCACGATCAGCAAGATCGTGGAGAAGGGGGCTACGCCTGTGACCCTGGGCGGCGATCATTATGTGGCGTATCCTGTGGTAAAGGGATTTGAAGACGGCTTTAAGAAACGGATGGGCCGTCCCGTGAAGATCGGTTATATCCATGTGGATTCTCATATGGATATGTATGATGAGAACGATACCTGGGGGAAATATTATCAGGGTTCTCCCGCGAGAAGGATCAGTGAATTTGAGAGTGTGGACCTCAAGAATATGGTGTTTGTAGGCCTGAACGGGACTACTGGTGTGGAAGGCTATGACTACGCTGTGAACGGCGGAGCCACCCTTTACACGATTGATGATATCCGAAGGGAAGGAATCGCTGACATCATGGAGAGGGCCATCTCCATCGCGTCAAAGGGCTGTGACACAGTCTATGTGACTATTGACATCGATGTGCTCGACAATGCTTTTGGCTGCGGCACAGGATGTTATGTGTTCGGCGGAATCACTTCCGTAGAGCTACTGGAGATTGGTTCTATCCTTGGCAGAACTCCCATAATAGGAGGAGTTGACATGGTGGAGGTATCTCCGCCCTGTGATACGACAGGATCGACCACCCGGCTGGCAGCCAGCACCTTGATCAACTTTCTGAAGCCGAGGATTTTTGAGTTCCGTTAGGAGAAAAAAACAAAAATATCAACATGGATAGGAGGGGCATCTGCCCCTTCTTCCTTTGTATATCCATAGGGAGGAGACGGTATATGGATGGATTACAGGATTTCCGGATGAAACGAATCAAAAAATCCATGGAGGATGCCGGAGCGGATATTCTCGTGGCGACGATGCCGTCGAACTTGTCTTACTTGACGGGAGGCTATGTGAGTGTCATGCAGTCGGCCATCCAGCATGCGGAATGTGCGGTCGGATATGTGCCGGAAGAGGATGCGTTATTTTACGTGGTCGGATATTCGGAGCTTCCGACGGTCTTTGAATTTGCCGGGCTATCGGCAGAGGTTTATGTGACCGGCGGGCGGTTTTGCTTTGAAAAGGATGAGGCTTGTAAGGATGGTTTTGCAGAAAGTGTCATGACTTATCAGAATCAGGCATATGATACGACGGCTGAAGCGTGGGCGGCGGCCGTGAAGGCCCATAGGAAACCGGGAGCGGTGGTCGCCGTGGATGAAGGGCGTATATTTCCAAGCCTTCTGGATGCCGTGAAAAGGGAACTGCCGGAATATCGTTTTGCCGGAGGAAATGCCATATTCAAGGAGGCCAGGCGCATTAAGCATCCGGATGAGATCATGGGAATCCGGAAAGCGGCGGTGACTGCGTCGGAAGCTTTGATGGAGATGCTGTCCCGGTTCCGTCCGGGTATGACAGAATATGAGATGTACAGAGATTATAATCTGGAGCTTACAAAGAGAGGGGCAATCCCCTGTTATGGAGTGATAACCGCCGGAAAAAGGGCGGCTTATTCGGATACCGTGAGCGACAGGACGAGGAAGATTTTGCCGGGAGAAATGGTACGGTTTGATTTTGGCTGTTTTCTGGATGGTTATTGTTCGGATTTGGCCCGTACGGCCTATGTAGGAGAACCGGATGAAAAAACAGCCCTTTATTACCGGGCGGTGCGGGAAGGCTGTTTGGCGGCCGCGGAAAAGATGAGACCTGGGGCTTTGTGCGGTGATATTTTTGAGACGGCGGTGGAAATGGTAAGAAGCGCCGGGATTCCTCATTACCGCAGGCATCACTGTGGACATGGGATCGGCCTTGAGATGTATGATTTGTATTCTATTGCTCCGGGAAGTGAGGATGTGGTCGAAGAGCAGATGACGTTCTGTGTCGAGACCCCCTACTATGAGCTGGGGTGGGGAGGCGTACAGCTGGAGCATACCCTGGCTGTCACAAAAGATGGGTATGAGTATCTGGATAAAACGGAAGACGGGCTTATCCTGTTAGGTTGAGATATGCGAAGGGCCGGACTTGATCGTCCGGTCCTATATTTTATTTTATCATGGCTTTTTCTATTTCGACTACATACATGGCATGGTAGTCTTTGGACGGATACCATTTTTCATCTATCCAGCCGGCTGTCATGTATTTGGCGTCCATGGGCTGGGAATAGAGCTTTTCACAGATAAAGGCAATGTCTGCGTCAGCAAAGTAAGGGACGCCGTCCTCCTCTTCCAATTTCAGACCGGATTTGGCAATCTTGTCTTCATCCCGCCCGGATACCGTGCCGAAGTAGGAAAGTGTCTTTCTGTGAGAGGCGTCCAACACGGAGATGGAGAGCTTGTTCCCGGCATCTACGAATTCTTTCGTATAACGGGTGGGCCGAATAAAAATGAAGGCTACGGGCTTTCCCCACATGATGCCGACGCCGCCCCAGGAAGCAGTCATGGTGTTTACCTTGTCCCCCTTTTTCGCTGTCAAAAGAAGCCAGTCCTTTCCTATCATCTGGAAAGGGTTTCTGGTTAGTTCCTCTGGACTGATTGATTTCATAAGAGTTCCTCCTGTTCTGTATTTCTTAGTTTACACAGCATTATATTATACATATTATACCATAATACGGAAAGGGCGGCTATACTCGGTTTCACATTGGGACAGTTTGTGACGGGGACACAAGAGAATAGGAAAAAGTAGTTGTATCCTTACAAATAGGGTCATCCTCAGGGTGATAAAATAGAGTTGGCGGCTGCCGGATTTTGGCAGCCGCCGGAATCTGTAATAAAAGGGGTAAAAGGGATGGATGCAGGAATCGTATTTCAGAAAATGCTTGTTTTGTTGATCATGATATTTGCCGGGTGCCTGGTATACAGGCTGGGAATTATCGGAAAGGAGACGAGCCGGCAGATATCCAGCCTCATGATCAAGGTCTTGAATCCGGCGCTTCTGCTTTCCAGCGCCATGGGAGATAAGGGGAACGTAACGGGGAAAGAACTGCTGATCGTAGCGGCTTTCACCGTCTTGATGTTTGCGTTTTTGATTGTCCTTGGAATCCCGTTTGGGGCCTTGTTCGGAAAGACAAAAGAAGAGAAACTCATGTACAATATGATGACCGTGTTTTCCAATTTGGCCTTTATCGGCATTCCGGTGGTCAAGGCGCTTTATGGAGATAAGGCGGTGATCTATGCGTCTGTATTCAATCTGGGATATAGCTGCTGCTTTTATACATATGGGATGATGCTGGTCGATAAGGCGGCGGGAGTGAGAGATAAAGGGTTTTCTCTGAAAAGTCTTTGGAATCCCGGGGTGGTTTCTTGCGTTTTGACTCTCCTTCTGACGGTCACAAAGTTTCGGCTGCCGTTTTTTATCAGCGGGCCGGTAGAGTATTTGGGGAGTGCCAGCGTTCCGATAGCGCTGCTGACCGTCGGCGTTTCACTGGCACAGAATGACTGGAAATCGATTTTTTTGGACTGGAAAGTGTATGTCTATTCCATATTGAAGCTGGTGGTGATTCCCGTAGCCTGTGTCTTTTTGCTGAGATTTCTGCCGATAGACGAGACGATATTGGGCGTGACGGCAGTAATGCTGGCTATGCCGGTGGGAAATATGGCAGTCATAGCGGCGGAGAGCGTGGGGATGGACGGCAGTGTCTGCGCCAGAGGGATCATGGTCTCGACTATCATGACATTGGTCACGGTTCCCATGGTGGCCGCCATGGTATAAGGGCCGAAAGCAGTGACTGGGGCTGGGAGGAAAAAAGATGGATGCAGGAATTGTGTTCCAGAAAATGCTGGTACTCTTGATTCTGATATTAGCGGGGTATCTGACTTATAAATTGGGTATCCTGGGAAAAGATACAGGAAAGCAGATTTCAGGACTTATCGTGAAGGTACTGAATCCGGCCATCATGCTTACCAGCGCCATGGGAGACCGGGGCAATGTGACGGGAAAGGAATTGCTCCTAGTGGGAGTGTTCGCTTTTTTCATGTTCGTGGTGCTGATCGCCCTTGGATGGGTTTTGGGAGCTGTGTTTGGAAGAGACCGGGAAGAAAAGGGACTATATAATTTGATGACGGTCTTTTCAAATTTAGGTTTCATTGGAATTCCGGTCACACAAGCGATTTACGGAGAAGCTGCGGTGATCTACGTATCGATTTTTGTTCTGGAGTATAATTGTTTTTTCTATACCTATGGAATGATGCTGGTAGACCGGGCTTCCGGAAGGGAAGGAAGAGGCTTTTCTCCGAAAAGCCTTTTGAATTCCGGCATAGCAGCCTGCGTTATCACATTATTGCTTACGGTCTTCCGTTTCCCTGTCCCGTTCTTTATAAGCGGTCCCATCGGTTATCTGGGAGATGCCTGTGTGCCGATGGCTCTCCTGGCCATCGGGGTGTCCTTGGCGCAGAATGACTGGAGGACTATATTCCTGGACTGGAGGATTTATCTGTTTTCTGTCCTTAAGCTTTTGGCAGTCCCTATAATCTGTATTCTTTTTATGAGGCTGATTCCGGTGGACCGGACCATACGTGGTGTGACAGCGGTGATGCTCGCGATGCCGGTGGGGAATATGGCGGCCATGGCGGCGGAGACCGCAGGTATGGATTCTGCCGTCTGTTCCAGAGGAGTTACCATTACGACGGTACTGACACTTTTCACAGTTCCGTTGGTGGCGGTGTTCATATAACAGGATGAATATTTTTCTTCTTATTTTAAAAAAAGGCTTGACAAAAAGCTCTATTTGAGATACAAGTGATACAATTCAATAGGAGAGGCTTGGTCCTGCGGTTTTTTAATGAGGGGAAAATATGAAAAGTGTAGAAGTGTATTTGGAGAGAAAACAGTGGACAAAATATATGCTCTGTGTGATAGGGGCTTTGATTTATTCCTTTGGCATGAACACGTTTGTGGTGCCGGTGCGGCTATATGCCAGCGGCGTCATGGGAGTCAGCCAGATCATAGAGACACTTCTGGTGGAAAAAGCCCACATCAACCTGGGCGGTTTTAATCTCACCGGGACGATCTATTTTCTGATGAACCTGCCTCTTTTCTTTCTGGCTGTGCGTCAGATTGGAAAACAGTTTCTTTTAAAGACCGGGATCAATGTGGTCTGTGTCACGTTTTTTATGAGTGTTCTGCCGGTTCCGCGGATTCCGATCATGGAAGAGCGGCTGACCTGCGCCATCATAGGAGGTATCATCTGCGGGGTTGGATCAGGAATCGCGCTTCAGGCCGGAGGAAGCGGAGGCGGTTTGGACATTCTCGGGATTTATCTGGCGAAAAAGAACAAGGAGTTCAGCGTTGGGCGCTTGTCTTTGATCATTAATGGCGTCATATACGGAATCTGTATCCTGCTGTTCGATGTATCGGTGGCAATCTATTGTATCATATACGCGACCTTTGCGGCGATGATAGTGGATAAAGTACACACACAGAGCATCAATGTGGAGGTGATGATATTCACCAGGACCGATGGGGAAGCCATATGTAATATTATCATCCAGGAATTTAACCGAAGTGCGACGTTCTGGAAAGGCGTGGGAGGTTATACGGAGAAAGATACGGTGATCGTCTATTCTGTCCTTTCCAAATACGAGGCTACGATCTTGAGGCGGATGGTGAAGGAAAAAGATCCTCATGCTTTTATAGTGCTGCAGGAAGGATGCCATATCGCAGGAAATTTTCAGAAGCATTTATAATAAAAAAAGCGGTGGAATGTTATAAGACCTGCCTGGCAGAAAATATGTAGTAAAAATAAATGGAAGCAGAAAAAGACCGACGCCTTTTTAATGATTAAGAGGCGGCGGTCTTTAGTTGTTGTATGGTTCAGGATTCATATAATTTCTGATAGATTGTTTCTCCCAGGCTGTCGGCATGGTTTTCTTCCAGGGAAGGGTATTCCCTCAGCAGATAATCCCGGATCAGGGCCAGCCGTTTCAGACAGAGAATCTCTTCTTTTGGTATCGAGCCTTCTTCTGCTTCAATGGTATGGTCCAGCTGTGCGCCGGTGTAAGTATCCACAAACCATTTGATGATGTCGGTCTCCATGGTAGTCTCTTCATTCATTTTGGCTTTGTAGACGTTTGCTTTTTTAAGGGAGACGACTCCGATGATCAGGAAAGCGACAGAAATACAGCAAAGCACCAAGAACATGATGGGCTGTTCTCCCCAGGTGATAGGGAGAGGCAGAACATCCAGCGAGGCCAGAACAAGGACAATGATAACCAGCGCGCCAACGACTAGGAATGACATGGCAGAAGAGGAATTTTCTTTATATTTTTCCTCACTGCCGACAAAGGTACGAATCCCCTGTTCTGCGGGTTCTTCCTCCGGAAGCTCTTCTTCTGGTTCCTGTTCCATATAAATTTTCAGCAGAGAAGCGGCTTTACTGTACTGGCTGTCGGGGACCGCCAGCTGAAAGATATCGGATTCCTCGTCAAAGACACTTTTGGCATCAATGCCTGAATATGTCAAAAATTCGAGGATTCTGGAGATTCGCTCTGATTCATCAGAGATGAGGATGCTCATCGCTTCCTCTGTAGGATCTGTTTGTATAGAAGTCATGAAGTTTCGTTCCTTTTCTATTTATTGATGTGGCAGATGATTCTTTCTTTTTATTATAGTATAAGTGCCTGGCGCTGGCAACCGATTACTTCAAAAAGAAACGGATTCCGTTAATTCCTGTCGGAAAAATACCGTAACAGAGAGAGAATGTGGTATGATGATAAACGGAAAAGACAGTTTCGAATACAGAAAGGATTCCCACATGAAGATAACAATACTTGCGGTAGGAAAGGTGAAGGAAAAGTTCTATTCACAGGCGGCCGCCGAATATATCAAACGTTTGGGCAAATATTGCAAGCTGGATGTGATAGAAGTAGCAGATGAGAAGACGCCAGACGGAGCCAGTGATACCGTTAATCGGAAGATTAAGGAGAAGGAAGGGGAGCGGCTCCTGTCCCACATCAAAGAAGGGATGTATGTCATTGCTCTGGCCATAGAGGGAAAACAGAGGAGCTCGGAGGAACTGGCGGACAGGCTGGCGGAGCTGGGAATCCGGGGTGACAGCAACCTGGCTTTTGTCATCGGAGGCTCTTTGGGATTATCTGAAGCGGTCATGGCGAGAGCCGACGAATCCCTTAGCTTTTCCAGGATGACATTTCCCCATCAGCTTATGAGGGTGATACTGCTGGAGCAGATATACCGGGGATTCCGAATTATGCACAGAGAGCCGTACCATAAGTAATGGGAGGCGATTACAGAACAAAAGTTTTTGACGAACGGATATTATAAGGATTTTACAAGAGTATTTTAGGAGAATCATAGATGAAGATTGAAGGAAACCAAAAAGAATTAGATGCGATGAAACAGTTTCATGCAGGCAACCGGCAGGAGGGACTGCGGTTGCAGGAAGAATTTGCGGCTTCTTTTCGGGAAGAGTATAAGAATAAAGATCACTGTCCATGTAAGAAAGCCTGTCGATATCATGGAAACTGCAAAGAATGTGTCGTGATCCATCGGGCACACCAGGAACACGTTCCAAACTGTATGAGGCCGGTCATTAATAAAAAAATCAAATTACTGTCAGAACTGACAGAACATACGCTCGCGAACGAAATCGAAGCTCCGAAGGAAGTTCTGCGGAAGGAATTTCAGTAGAACGCAGCCGCTTATTCCTGAGATGCGTTAACATATTTTCCATCATGAGTTTTTTTAGCGTCATATAGAGCGGTGTCAGCAATCTTGGCCAGTTCTGTATAGTTGTCGCCGTGCTTGGCCAGGACCGCGCCGGCTGAAAGGGTAATGGAAGGCATGTTGCGCCGCTTGGATTCTTCCGCCAATGTATGATTGATGTCGGACATTATCCGCTTTCCTATGGAATAATCGTCAACCTTGGAGACAAATATGGCAAATTCATCTCCGTGCAGACGAGAAGCGAGGTCAATGGTCCGGAGACGTCCCACTATCATCTGGGCCGCAAGCTTGATGACTTCATCGCCGACGGTGTGTCCATAGTTATCGTTTATGGATTTAAAATGGTCTCCGTCTATCATGATCAGGATGCTCCGTTCATCCGGCTCCATATTTTCCAACAGATCAGCGACGCTTTTCCGAAAGGATTTGGAATTCATGATGCCGGTCAGATCGTCCACAGCCGCGGCTTTCTGTGCAGCCGACAGCGCGATTTCCAGACGTCTTTGCGTCTGCCCCAATTCCACATAGGCAGCTTTTAGTTCCCGGTTATTCAGTTCTTTATTGACTCTGGCTATCACATAGATGAGCAGAAGCTCTAGTATGAGAAGAGGCAGGATCCAGACCTGTACGCTTGATTTCAGCATGGACAAGAGCGGTACGAGGATCAGGAAGCTGTATTCTTCCCCGGGAAGCAGATAGCCGCAGTATACAGTACCGTTCAGTTTAACAGAAACTGTTTTTTGGGGAAAGGAGGAAAGCTTGTTCAGACCAGCGTCAAAGCTTTTCCGGAAGGTATAAAAGGCATCGGCTGAGTTCACCTCTTCTTTCAGCTTTTCGAATGTCACGCCGGAAGATGCATCGGCTTCCGACAGGGCCTTTTTGGCTGCTTCCAGTTTATTCTCGGCATCTTCAGGCGTGGAAAAAAGACTTCCTCCCAAAAAGTCTTCGTCGGAACTGCCGATCACCGTACCCTCGCTGTCGAAGATTATCATTTGCTCCTTGTCATATTCTTTCAGTGACAGGGCCAGGTCCTGAATGTCCCCCATTTTAATATCGTAGGCGAACACGGTTTCACCGTCTGGCTGAAGCTGAGAGATCGTGGAAAGGATATAATGATTCGCATAGCTCATATACGGAGGTGTAAATACAATCTTACCTTTGCCGGCGACCGCATTTCTATACCATGGGCGTTCTGTGGCGTCATAACCGGTGCTTTCGTATTCGGAGTAGGGGGTATCCCAGCTGTACAGGTACCGTCCCTGATAATACATATACAATCCGTCAAAGGTGTCCCCTTCAATGTCAAGCATAGGATCATTGATATTCTTCAGATATTCCCAGACGGAGTCAGGCTGAGGATCGCTGTCAAGCTCTTGGGACATCATATGGGTGAATAACTGGAAGGAGTGGATATAGTTTTCCATCACTTCTTCAGCCTTAAGCCGGAAATTTTCTGCGTGTCCGGTTAAGGCAGTCTGGATATAGTTCTTTTCATTTTTGCCAATGATAAAAAAAGCCAATAGATTGATGACTACGAATATACCTGCGTACCAGTAAGAATGATGCTGTTTTTTGTTCTTTTCCATTGTACCCTGTCCCCCGAAACTGTCTTTACATAATTCTTTCTTATTAAAAGTATTTTAACCCAAAAGTATAAAGTATGCAATATACATATATTTACTGTTTCTTGTAACTTTTTATCACTGAATGTCACTAATGTTATAAATAGACAGGAAAGGCAGAAGAGTGTGGATGTATTTGAAGAAATATATATTGCGTATAAAGACGATATCTATCGGTTTATCTATAAACTGACGGGCTATGATTCTGCCTTATCAGAAGAACTTTTGTCTGAAACTTTTTTTCGGGCATTTGTATCGTTTGGCAATTTTAAGGGGTTATGTGAAATAAAGACCTGGCTTTGTCAGATCGCCAAAAATACATATTCGGGATATGTCCGGTCGGAGATAAGAAAAAGGCGCCTTTTCAGCAAGCTTGAAAGGGCAGAAAAGATTGAAGATTTTTCAGAGGATATTGAAAATAAAGAATTGCTTTTCTGTATACGGTCTATTTTAAGAGAATGTGACAAAAGAGCGAGGGAAATTGTCCAGTATCGGATGTTCGCCGGACTTAAATTTAAGGAGATTGCCAGTATACTGGATATGAAAGAAACGACGGCGAAGGTGATTTTTTACAGGACGAGGGTGGTTATTCAAACTCAGTTAAAGGAGAAGTTCGGCTATGAAGTATAAATGTGATATGATCCGGGATCTGATGCCTTTGTGTGCAGATGATTCTGCGTCTGACAGCAGCAAAAAAGCGATTTCCGAGCATATGGCGGAATGCAGGGACTGTGAGAAATATTATGAGGAACTGATTCATGGCGTGGAGCTTTGCACAGGACAAGCGGATGCCTTTCCTTCGGGATACGCGGCTTTGGCGAGGAGAATCCGGAAACGGAATATGAGACGCAGGTTCACCGTATGTCTTATCGTCGGCATAGTATTTTTGCTTCTGGGAAATTATGCATTGGGATATCGGTTTTCTGCAGAAAAAGCGGCGTCTCAGTCTGGAAAGCTCAACTCCACGTCTGAGCTGCTCGGCACATATGATTGGGGAAAGGTCCGGTTTTTCTTTTATGAAAGCGCCGCCAATTATGATACGATCGTATCATGCAGACACTGGAACGGCTGGAAATCGGACGACAATTATTTTGTCTGGCCCAAATATCCGGGCGATGAAGGAAAGGTCCTTGTGACGAGTGGAATAAATTTCTGGGTACATGAGAAAGGCATTCTTCTGTTTCCGGTACTTTCCGATGATCCGGATATTGTAAAGATTGCCATCACAGCCTTTGGAGAAACAAGATCTGCGGATGTCTCTCCCGGCGCGCTGTCTGTTTTGGCTTTTGAAAACAATGATTCCTCTTCCTTGGATTATGCGGCCGGTTGTGCATATGACGGAGAGGGAAAGGTGAAATACGAGCTGGAATACGACGAGTCCATGGTCCGATGGAGTTGGAAGAGCGTCGGCTGAAAGTGGAAACCAGCCGGCTCCTATGTGCGTTTAAAGTGCCAGTCCGCATTCCAGCGCCAAAGCCAGATATTTTTCTGAATGATGCAGCCCGTAGTCCGTCAGATCCCGCGGCTGCCATTCTTCGCCGTCCAGATTGTCCGCGCCGTAAAAGAACTGGGCAAACCGGATGCCGCGGTATTTAGAGACCGCCAGCAGCGCGGAATATTCCATGTCGACGCCCACACATCCCAGATTTTTATAGGTTTGGATTGCATCCGGCGTTTCCCGGTATATGGCGTCGGTAGTCCATATTTTTCCTGTGACGTAAGGGTATCCGCACTTTTTCAGGCAGTTTTCTAAGATCCGGGTTATTTCCGGGTCAGATTCGATTTCATCACTCGGAGTTAGATAGTGATAGCTGGTCCCTTCTTCTCTTATGGCGGCGGCGGGAATGATGAGACGGCCACTGACGGCGCTGTCGTCCAGAATTCCGCAGCATCCGAAAAATACAAATTTCCGGGCGCCCAGGGCGATCACCTCTTCCAGGCCGCAAACACTGGCCGGCGCTCCCACTAAAGAAAGATAAAAAGCGATTTCTTTTCCGCCATACGAGATTTTATAGATTGGATTTTCTCCGTTGGCGGTATACAGATGCGCGATGACCTCTACGCCGTCCAGGCCGGCAAATTTATCAATAATCTGTTTGGAGAAGGTGGATATACAAATTTCCGGAAAATCTTCGGCCGGTTTTGTGAAATCCGTCGGGTTTATGAAAGACACGGGAGACTGCTGTTCCTTGTAAAATACAGTATTCATTTTATATCCTCCTTTTTGAAAAGCAATAAACGTTTGATCTGGCCGGTTATGTTATGCGGCAGCTTTTTGTCTATATTCATAAGACGGCTGTACATCCGGACTCCCTGGTAGGAAAATATGATCAGGTCAAAAACGGCTTCCGGGTCCACATTTTGGAATTCTCCTGTCTGAACCCCGTACTCTATCAATTCCGTCCACATTTTTTTAGAGGCCAGATATTGATAAGAGATGGAATTATCGCTTTTGGATATATGAGGGCTGCTGAAAAATTCATATATGGCGACGCTTAGGGAGTTCTCGGAATCGAGCATTTCTTGTTCATATCTTGTCAGAGTGTCATCCAATATCTTTGCGGCAGGTTCGCCGCATTGTATCTTTCCGGAAAATTCATTCTGCTGGTCTTTCATAAGAGCAGATAAAATTTCCAAAAAAATCTGTTCAGTGCTTCCATAGTGGCGGTAGAGACCGCCGCGGCTGAGATTCGTTCTTTCGCAGATATCCTGCATAGTCGTTTCTTTATATCCTTTTTCAGCAAATAGTCTGTATGCTTTCGAGCAGATCAGCTGCTTCGTTTGTTCTCCTTTTATCCCCATATATGCTCCTTGTTTGCGACATTTGTGTCGCTTACTATTATGCGACATATATGTCGCTTTATCAAGAGAGCGGAAAAATATTGTTGTGAAGCGGATAGATTTATTTTTTTCGCTGTGCCATGAGATAGTCGATTCCAAAACAGATTATGGCAGATATGAGCAAAGAGAGGACATTTACGACATCCTCCGCAATGTTTTTTTTCGGCTGGCTGATCAAATATGCGACCGTATAATTAATTCCCAGACTCGTGGGAACAGCAAGCAGAAGGGTGATTCCCAGAGCACGCAGCTTTCGGTTCCGAAGTTTTGTAAAAACACCGTATATACACCATAGCGCAGCTATGGAGATGATGGAAACGCATGCTCCCAGCCTGAATATCAGGGATTCCTTTAAAAGCCATGCTAAAGCCGCCAGATAAGGAATGATTAAGATGCTGAGGACTAGAAAAGTTTTCTTGATGATTTTCTTTTTGGACTGAAAGAAGGGCAGCAGAACCATCCAGCTGAATACCAAAGAGACAAGGACAAGAGGCGACCAAGTCAGGGATTCAGTTATGCCGAAATCACAGATCAGGCAAATGATGGCGGCAATCAGGAAGGACGCGGATAAGATGACAAGCGTATTCTTTTTTATCTGTTCCATTTTCTGCCTGGTGCTTCGGCTGGAATACTGAAGAGCCTCTTCTACCGTGGCTTCTGTCAGTTCCTGCTGGGGGGCGGTTTTTTTTTCTCCGTTCAAGAGTTCGCTCGTCGTCACATCTAATATTTTAGACAGAGGTATCAGAAGAGAGATATCAGGACAGCTCAGCCCTCGTTCCCATTTAGATATTGCTTTGTCTGTTACGTCTAATTTTTCGGCCAGATCTTTTTGCGTCAGATTTTGAGCTTTTCTCATCTCATAGATGAATTTTCCGGTTTTTTCACTTTGATTGTTTCCCATGGATGTACCTCTTTCTATTCCTTCGTTTGGCAATATCATAAAGCAGAATCAGGATAACAACAACCGATTAATGGTCGAATACTGGACTCGACCATTGGTTTAGGCAGTGTTTTCCCAGTGCTATGACGTTACCATCATATCATGTAATAAGAAGATGTCAAATTGCTCATACTAACGAAAGAGGTGATAATATGGACAAGGATAAACAGGAAGAACAAAACCGCAGAAAAAACGAGGAAGAATTCAATAGTATCACGCAGAAGGTGAAGCCGGAGAATCAAAACCAGAGTCATAATGTCCGGAATGAAGCGGTGGACCGGAAAATCAGGCAGATATAAGGATTTTTCTGATTAAAAGAAAGATGTACTTATGAAAAAAGAAAGTCAGGGATTTTATTCCCTGGCTTTCTTTAATGGGCCGTTTGACAGGACATATTCGGCGAATGCCTCTATGATCTCTCTGGGATAAGGAGCCTTGATATTATACGGCTCACCCGGGGCGAGCTCTTTAAGAAAAGGTTTATTGTCCCGCACAATGACATCACGAATGGTGCGGATATCCCGTTCCACGTTTTGTATATTCTCCTTATACCGAATGGCGATGGGAAGATATACTTCTTTTCGGATATTAGACAGCTTTGTCTCATCCTCTGATATCATTTTAACTGCGGCTGCAAAATATTGATATCCCCGGTATGAGCGAGATATCCCTGCGGACCGCATCAACTTATAAATCTCCTTCATAGTCGCACCTCCAAATTAACGTTGTAATATATAAAAGTATTATACCGCCGCTCCAATGCAGAGTCTACTGAAATGACAAAGGTCGACATGTAAAGGTACACCTTTTTTTGAAAGGGGAATATTGTACTAAACTTTAAATCGGGAATTAAATAAATCAATATTAAAATTAAAAATATTAATATACATATTGACATTTATGAATAATAGTATTATATTTGTTGTATCAAAACCAAACAGAAAGGAAGGATGGCATGAAGAAAGTCATCAGCCGCTGCCCAGTATGCAGCAGTGAACTTACAGTGGCGAGGCTTAAGTGTGATTCCTGCGACACGGTGATCGAAAACAGTTTTCGCCTCAGCAAATTTGATTATCTTTCAGACGAGGAATTGTATTTTACAGAGACGTTTATCCGGTGCAGGGGAAATATCAAAGAGGTGGAGAAGGAGCTTGGGATATCTTATCCGACGGTCCGGTCAAAACTGGATGCCGTGATCAAGAAGCTCGGCTATGAGACAGGGGGGGAGGCACAGGCAGCAAAAAAAGAGGAAATCCTGAAAGCCTTGGAAAACGGAGAGATAACGGCGGAGCAGGCCATCGCGCAGCTTAAATAATAGGAAAAAGGAGAATGATCATGGATGAGACATTGAGGATTTTAAAAATGGTTGAAGAAGGAACGATAACAGCGGAACAGGGAGCAGAGCTTTTGTCTGCCATGAACGCAGATTTGCCAGTACAGCAGAATCAGATCATAAAGAGCGGCTATGACAAAAAAATGTTCCGGGTGATCGTAGACAGTACTTCCGGGGATAAGGTGAGGGTGCAGTTCCCGGTAGGCGCCATCAAAAAGATCCTGAAAGTGACGGGAAAGCTCCCCATACCGGAAAAGGATCTGCAGGGTGTTGACCTCTCCAGTATGATGGACGCCATTTCGGAGTGTCTGGACGACGAGATCGAAGGAGATTTTGTCAACGTGGAAGCGGCAGACGGAACAACGGTGAGGGTATTTGTCGACAAGTAGGGGAAAATTATGAGAGTGAAAATCAGGACGAAGGATATGCGTTTTTTTCTGCCGGTGCCTGTCTCCATGATCGGGTTTGTCATAAGGCTGATTCCCGCCAAAGTGTTTGAGGAAATGAGGGCGAATACGCCCGAGCCTTATAACAGCCTGCTCACGAAAGAGAATATTGTCATGATATCGCGGGAATGCCTGGGTATCCTGAAGGAGAATAAAAGGCTGGAGATCATCCATGTGGAGGCGGCAGACGGTACGTTCGTCTCCATAAAATTATAGCTTTCTGGCTCTGTTGAGTTATAATAGGGATAAAGGGACGAAATGAGTTCCGGGAGTTTTATGATTATAGCGCGAGGAGACATCAAATGAAAGTATTGGTTACTGGGGCTACCGGCCAATTGGGCCATGATATCATGAAAGAGCTGGAAAGACAGAAGATTGAGGCAAAGGGAGTAGGGTCGGCGGACTGTGACATAACGGACCTGGAAGAAGTAGAAGAGACGGTTCGGGCCGAGAAGCCGGACGCCGTTATACATTGTGCCGGCTACACGGCAGTCGATAAAGCGGAAACGGAGACGGACAGGTGCAGCGCCATAAATGTGGATGGTACGAGGAATATCGTATCAGTCTGTAAAAAAAAGGATATTAAGCTGCTGTATGTAAGCACTGATTATGTCTTTGAGGGAGGCGGTGTATCTCCCTGGAAAACAGATGATGAACGGTGTCCGGTCAGTGTCTATGGAAGAAGCAAATATCTGGGTGAGCTGGAAGTAGAAAAGGCTCTTTCCAGGTATTTTATCGTGAGGATATCCTGGATATACGGTATGAACGGGAGGAATTTCATCAAAGCGATATTAAGGCTGGCGGAAACAAATTCTGAAATTAAGGT
Source organism: Lachnospiraceae bacterium (assembly GCA_902363445.1). Lineage (GTDB taxonomy): Bacteria > Bacillota > Clostridia > Lachnospirales > Lachnospiraceae > Lientehia. Next base: position 142,790 of record CABJAB010000004.1, on the reverse strand, counting down.
TGTCTCGGATCAGATAGGGACGCCCACATATACTGCGGATATAGCCAAGAGTATGGCTGAAATCATACAGACAGAAAAGTATGGAACGTATCATGTGGCGAATGAAGGGTATTGCTCCTGGTATGAATTTGCGTGTGAAGTGTTTAAACAGCTGGGAAAAGAGATAAAGGTCATCCCCGTTACCAGTGAAGAATACGGAGCAAAGGCGAAAAGGCCTTTGAACAGCAGGCTGGATAAGAGCAAGCTGTCAGAAAATGGTTTTGAGAGGCTGCCCAGCTGGAAAGATGCACTTAAGAGATTTTTGAAGGAATACGAAGAGGCCTGATCAGAGGAGAACACATATGGTTGAGATAAAGAAAGAAATTTGTATCGGCTGCGGAGCATGTGTCAGGGATTGTCCGGGAAGCGCGCTGAAGCTGACGGACGAAAAAGCAGAGGTCGTCCGGCCCTGTATCCAATGCGGTCATTGCGTGGCCATATGTCCGGTGAACGCAGTTGCGATACCGGAGTATGATATGGAAGAAGTAGAAGCATATGAGAGAAGTACTTTTGCCGTAGATCCTGTGCAGTACCTTCATGCAGTGAAATTCCGGAGGAGCATCCGGAATTATAAAGATATTCCGCTGGAAAAGGATAAGGTTCAGAGGATCCTGAATGCCGGACGCTATACGGCTACGGCGAAGAATCAGCAGGCCTGCCGTTTTGTGTTCGTTCAGGAACGTCTGCCGGAGTTTAAGGAGCTTGTATGGAAAGAAATGCCGGATATCATAGGGAAACTCAAAGAAACTGCTCCCGATTATGCCCGGGCGTTTGGGTTGTTCTACCGGAAGTATCAGAGGAATCCCGCCGAGGATACCTTCTTTTTTAATGCGACCTCTTTTCTCGTCATTGCCTCTCCCAATCCTCTGGACGGCGGATTGGCTGCCGCGAATATTGAGAACATGGCTGCCGCGGAAGGGGCCGGGGCGCTGTACAGCGGCTACATGATGCGCGTGCTGGAAGCGGGAGAAGCTTTAAGGGACTGGCTCGGCATTGAAGGAATGCCTGTGGCCTGCTGTATGCTGCTTGGATATCCGGATGTCCGGTACAGGAGGACTGCTCCGAGAAGAAAAGCAGATATTCTCTGGAAATAGACGAAATGGCGTATACAAAAGACATGACAAAACGAGAGGTAAAAAAGTATGGAAGACCAGACGGGAAAACACGTAAGGCGTCCCCGGTATCGGGGGACCCATCCAAGAACCTATAAAGAGAAATATAAAGAGCTTCAGCCAGAAAAATATGCAGATACAGTAGCAAGGGTGATTCAAAAAGGGAGTACGCCGGCCGGTATGCACATTTCCATATGTGTTAAGGAGATATTGGAATTCCTGCAGATCAGGCCGGGACAGACCGGACTGGACGCTACGCTGGGGTATGGAGGACATGCACAGGAGATGCTGAAGTGCCTGGAGACGAAAGGGCATCTGTATGCTCTGGATATAGACAAGGGCGAATCGGAAAAGACCAGGAAACGTCTGGAACGCCTGGGCTACGGACCGGATATCCTGACCATTCGGAATATGAATTTTGCCAGGCTGGATGAAATTTCCGCAGAGTCAGGGCCTTTTGATTTTATATTGGCAGATCTGGGGGTTTCTTCCATGCAGATAGACAACCCGGACAGAGGGTTTTCTTATAAATATGAAGGCCCTCTGGATCTGAGACTGAATCCGGAGAAGGGCGTCACTGCCGCGGAAAGGCTGAAGAAAATTTCCCAAGAGGAACTGGAAGGCATGCTGATTGAAAATGCCGATGAGCCCTATGCGGAGGAAATAGCGAAAGCGGTTTGGGAAAAGAGAAGGACCGGGTTGGAAATTTCCACGACTACGGAGCTTCGTCAGATTATTGAAGAGGCGTTGGCATTCCTACCAGGGGAAAAGAGGAAAGAGGCAGTAAAAAAATCCTGCCAGAGGACCTTCCAGGCTCTTCGGATTGACGTGAACCATGAATATGAAGTGCTTTATGAATTTCTGGAAAAGCTGCCGGATGCGCTGGCGCCAGGCGGACGGGCCGCCATATTGACCTTTCATTCAGGTGAGGACCGGCTTGTGAAAAAATCCTTTAAAGTTTTTCAGAAGAAGGGGGTTTACCGTGAAGTCTCTGATCAAGTCATACGGCCGTCTGCAGAGGAATGCCTGAGAAACAGCAGGGCTCATTCAACGAAAATGAGATGGGCGATTAAAGCGTGAACAAAAACTGCTTGGCAGGATATACCGAAAATACCAGAGAAAAGGATGACGCGATATGAGCATTACCTATTTAAAATCGTTCCAGTTTCCCAATGAAGGCATGGAATGGAGGTTTTTCATGGGCATTCAGAGAACCTGCTACGATTCTTTTTATCCGTTTCAGGTTTTGTCACAGCGGGGGTTGGAAAAAATAGAGTTTGAACCGGTCACGATTCTGTACGGAGGAAACGGTTCCGGAAAATCGACTGCTCTTAATATTATCGCGGACAAAGTGGGGGCGGTACGGGAAGCAGCTTATAATAAATCAAATTTTTATCCGGATTACATAAAATTGTGTGAAATGGAACGGATCTCAGAACCGCCGGAAAACTTAAGGATAATCACCAGCGACGACGTGTTTGATTATATGCTGAACATCAGGAATCTGAATGAGGGGATTCACCAAAAGCGGGAGGACTTATTTAAAGAGTATCTGGAATCAAAATATTCGGATTTCCAGTTCCATTCACTGGAGGACTATGAGAAGCTGAGAAAAGTGAATTTGTCAAGGAGCAGATCCCAGTCGATATTTGTCCGAAAACAGCTTATGGACAATGTCCGGGAATATTCCAACGGGGAAAGCGCTTTTCGGTATTTCACGGAGAAGATAGGGAAGGGAGGGCTTTATATTCTGGATGAGCCGGAAAACAGCCTTTCTCCGGAGAGGCAGATGGAACTGATGGAATTTCTGGAAGATTCCGCGCGTTTTTTTCAGTGCCAGTTCATCCTGTCTACTCATTCTCCGTTTTTGCTGTCCATGCGCGGGGCGAAGATATATGATCTGGATGAAAAGCCAGTGAAAGTGAAGCGGTGGACAGAACTTAAAAATGTAAAAGCTTATTATGAGTTTTTTGAAGCACACAGGAACGAGTTCAGGAAGGAAAAAAGTATATGAAACAGATAGGACCGGTCATGCCGGAGGAACTTGACCTCATACTGGACGGCGCTGAATTTCTTTCAAAAGCGGCAGAAGAGGAAGAGCGGATTCAGGACAAGATGATCAGAGATGCGGCAGCAGACGGAGGAATGTTTCTTCGTCTTCTCGTTTCTGCGGTGAAATTTGAGAATTGCCGTTTCTGGGAGAGCTCCTTTGAAAGGGGAGGGTTCACGGACGTCATATTTCAGTCCTGTGATTTTTCTGGATGCGACTGGAACGGAGGATATTTTGAACGGGTTCAATTCATTGCCTGCAAAGGAGTCGGCGCGAAATTTTCCGGCGTTACGATGAAAAATGTCGCAGTGAAAGACTGCAATCTGGACTATGTGAACTTTGACGCGGCGCGTCTGGAAAAAATCATGATCGAGGATACCAGGCTTAACAGCAGCAATTTGACTCAGTGCAAATGCAGACAGGTGACATGGAAACGGGCGGAGCTGGTCAACGCGAGTTTTTTCAAGACGTCTTTGAGGGGAATGGATTTTACGGACAGCGTCATAAACGGCCTAGTGCTGTCGGAAGACAATTCAGAGCTGCGCGGAGCCATAGTGGACGTTTTTCAGGCCGCCGAGCTGGCGAAGCGGATGGGGCTGATCATCAAATAAGCCTGTAAATACAGGCTGGCTTGACAGTCGAGCGGGGATTTCCTCCGGATTTGTTGACAATCCGACAACGAATGAGTATAACTGCTTTAACACTTTGAGGAGGAACCGTTCATGGAAGAAAAAATAACGTTTGGAAAATTTGTGATGAGGAAGCGGAAGGAAAAAAACCTGACGCAGAAGGAACTGGCAGAAAGGCTGTTCGTGACAGAATCGGCTGTATCAAAATGGGAAACCGGAGTTTCCTATAGTTAAAGATACCATACTAGACATAACAACACCACGCTTATACTTTATCAGCTATTACCGTTTCTTTTGCGTTGGAAATTTTCAAGGTGCAGGACATAGATTTTGTTTCGATGGACGGAAAATTGCCGGATAGTGACAGATTTGTACTATGCAGGCAAGTAGCCGAACTAACCGTCAAGGAATTTGAAATCGCCTCTCTGCTTATTCTGAATCCCAAACGGGTATTCACCTATGAGATGCTGATGAATTTGGTATGTTAAGTCGGCTGAGGGATTGGAAAATGCTGAAAAGCGCATAAACGTTATGTTTTTGCGTGTTTCAGCATTTTTTATTGCATGTTGATTACTAGCTTGACATTTAAAAAAGAAAGTGATATATTAAAAACGCAATTACAATAACCTCGTTACAATAACACGGTTTTAACGAGAGAAAGGGAAAACTACATGAAGCGACAGATAGAGGGTGTAGCTGAACAAATTTTATCATATGCCGAAAAGGAGTTTATGGAAAAAGGATTTATGGATGCGTCCTTGCGGGATATTGCTAAATATTGTAAGGTCAGCACAAGTTCCATTTATACACGTTTCGGTGATAAGGCCGGACTTTTTGAAGCAGTTGTTTCGCCTGTTATAGATGAACTAAACTCTTGGTACACAGGCAAGCAAGAGGAGTTTCATCAGACAAATGCTAATATTCAGGTGCGGGATATGTTTGTTTATTCGGACGATAAGATCTACTGGTTTTTGGATTATATTTACGACCATATATCAATCTTTCAATTATTGACTTTAAAATCAGAAGGCACTAAATACTCGTCTTTTATCAATGACTTCGTGGATACAGATGTTAAATATACCGTAAAATTCATTCAGACAACCGGAAGCGATGTGATTTCTTCCGGGCGCATTACGCCGGAATTACTGCATATACTGTCCAGTGCCTTATATGCTGGTATTTTTGAAACAGTAATGCACAATATGTCCAGAGAAGATGCACATATTCATGTGAAAAAACTTCGCCGCTTTTTCGTGTGTGGCTGGAAAGATATTTTTGACAACAATGATATTAAGTAAAAGAAAGTAGGTGCGTGCATTGAGTGAAATTGAAAAATGGACAGATGAAGTTGGTTGGGTTTACTGCCCCGTCTGTGGAGCGAAAACCCGGACTAAAATTCATCCGGACACAATAGCCCATCGGTGGCCGTTATATTGTCGGAAATGTAATCATGAAAGCCTTGTTGAAATTGAAAATATGGACGTGAAATTATCATCCGAGCCAGACGCTTTGACGCCGAGCCGATAATTTGGAGGAATCAATCTTCAAATTATCGGCTTTTCTTTTGATACGAGGTTAGCAAATACTAACTACATAAGGAGGTTTATCATGCAAAAAAAGAAGTCAGAAAATCCAATGTCACGCTTAATGGAATTGGCTGGCAAACAAAAGAAAAAGTATGTATCGTCTATTGTTTTGGCAATTTTAGGGGTAGGTGCAGGAATTGTTCCCTATTTTGCCGTAGCCCATATGTTGGTGGCATTGCTTGACGGGAGCAGGGAGCTTGCTTTCTATGGGGAATGGTGTCTTATTGCAGCGGCAGGTTATTTACTGAAGGTACTATTTTCCATTTGGTCTACTACGGTTTCCCACACCGCAACTTTTGAAGTTTTGAAAGAAATTCGTAAAAAGCTTGTATCAAAGTTGTCTCGCCTGCCTATGGGGGTCATTTTGGATACTCCTTCGGGGCGGCTAAAAAATACGATTGTAGATCGTGTGGAAGGGCTTGAAACTACGTTAGCCCATATGATACCAGAAATCACTGCAAATATGCTTATTCCTGTTATCCTTTTCATTTACCTTTTCGTTTTGGACTGGCGCATGGCGCTGATTACACTTATTACCCTGCCGCTTGGGATGTTATTTGTCATGATTATGTTTCGTACCTATCCGGCGAAATATGAAGGTTCTATTCAGGCAAGCCGACAGATGAATAATGCAGTTGTAGAGTATGTGGGCGGTATTGAGGTCATCAAAGCGTTTAATCAGAGCGCAAAATCTTACAAGAAATATGCGGATGCGGTCAACTATGATGCGTCCTATTTCTACAACTGGATGAAAAGCTGCCAGCTGCCTATGGCAGCCTATACTGCGATTTGTCCGGCAACCTTGCTGACGGTTCTCCCCCTTGGATTTCTGTTTTATGCCGGCGGAAGCCTTGCAGTAACGGATTTTATCACAGTTATTATTATTTCTTTGGGTATCATAGGACCTATCCTGGCAGCAAGCAACTATGTAGACAGTGTGGCGGCTCTTGGAACAGTGGTTGGAGAAATAAGTGAAATTTTAGATGCAAAAGAACTTATACGTCCAATGGAGAAAGTAGATTTAGCAGACTTGACGATTCGGCTTAACCAGGTGAAATTCTCTTACCAACTTAACAATGAAGAAATTTTGCATGGAATCAATCTTGAAATTAAACCAGGTACCGTCACTGCGCTGGTTGGTCCTTCTGGCGGAGGAAAAAGTACCATAGCAAAACTGATTGCCGGATTTTGGGATGTGAGTGAAGGAGATATTACACTTGGCGGTTTTGATTTAAAAAACATTCCCCAGCGTCAGCTTGCAGAAAAAATCGCTTATGTTTCACAGGACAATTATCTATTTGATGATACGGTGCGTGAGAATATTCGGATGGGTCGTAAGGGAGCCACGGATGCCGAAGTAGAACTGGCAGCAAGAGATGCAGGATGCGATGCATTTATCCGCAGCCTTGAAAATGGATATGATACCCGCGTTGGCAGTGCCGGCGGACATCTCTCCGGCGGTGAACGGCAGCGGATTGCGATTGCACGCGCCATGTTAAAAGACGCTCCTGTTGTTATACTGGATGAGGCAACAGCATACCTTGATCCAGAAAACGAGGCAGTTCTTCAAACAGCCATTGCAAAATTAGTTGCAGGGAAGACATTAATAGTCATCGCACACCGCTTGTCCACTATTACAAATTCAGACCAGATTGTAGTGATTAAAGATGGAATGATTGACGCTATGGGTAAACAGGAAGAATTGCTCTCCGGGTCTTCCGTGTATCAAGAGATGTGGAGCGCACATATTGGAGCAAAGGATGGTGAATAACGATGATAGGTGTATTTAAAAGAATTTGGGATTTTGCCGGCGCAGAACAAAAAAATATCCGTGATTCCATTGTATGGGGACTTATCAACGCAGTCTTTCATGCTGCACAGCTTGGTGCACTATTTATTGTACTAAACGCATTGGTAGCAAATACCACAGATACTGCCACAGCCTGGATCGCTTTTGGTGTGATGCTTTTGAGTATTGGCGGCAAAATTGTAACGCAATACATATCACAGCTTCAAAGAACCCATGCAGGATATTTTATGGTCGCCCAAAAACGTGTTTACATTGGCGATAAGCTGAAAGTTGTACCAATGGGTTACTTCAACCAAAACAGTTTGGGTAATATTACGGCAGTAGCTACGACAATTTTAAGCGATGTGGAAAATGCGGCTCCTGTTGTTCTGGTTACTTCTTTGGGAGGCTTTCTCAATAGCGCTGTATTCGGTGTTGCTCTCTTGATTTTCGACTGGCGAATTGGACTGATTGTATTTGCCGGAATGTTACTTTTCCTTTGTGTTGTTTCACTTATGGAAAAGAAATCACGGTTAGATGTTCCAAAGCGGCAGGCGGCACAGGCGACTCTTGTAGAAACAATCCTGGAGACAATACAGGGTATGAGTGTGGTAAAAGCTTTTAATTTAGATTTTAACAAAGGAAAAAAGGTGGATCATGCCATTGATGAGAGTTGTCGTAAAAATATGGTACTGGAAAAGGCCATGAATCCCTATGTAGCGATACAGCAAATCATCTTGTATTTGTTCAGCGTGCTGATCATTTTTGTTTCTATTGTTTTATACCTCAATGGAAGTCTTACATTAGTTTATTGTCTCATGATGATGATTGCTTCGTTTATGGTATTTGAGCAGTTGAAAATAGCAGGCAGCAGCATGGCTAACCTGCGCATTACGGAAAACTCCATTAACAGAGCCAATGAAATTGATGATGTTCCTGTAATGGACGAAAGAGGCCAAAATATCACACCCGCAACCCATGATATACACTTTGATCGTGTGAACTTTAGTTATGAAAAGAAGCCGGTTTTGAAATCCGTATCCCTTACCATTCCGGATAAGAGCCTAACCGCCATTGTTGGCCCCTCCGGTTCCGGCAAAACGACCCTTTGCAATCTGATTGCCCGCTTTTGGGATGTGAAAGAGGGAAGTGTTACGATTGGGGGCCATGATGTGAAAAATTATACACTGGACAGTTTAATGCAAAATGTCAGTATGGTGTTTCAAAATGTTTATCTTTTTGATGACACGATAGAGAACAACATTAAATTTGGTAAGCCGGACGCTACTCATGCGGAAGTTGTCCAGGCTGCCCATAAAGCCTGCTGCGACGAGTTTATTGAGGCTCTGCCAAACGGATATAATACAATGATTGGAGAAGGCGGAGCGTCTCTTTCCGGTGGTGAAAAACAACGGTTATCTATTGCTCGTGCGATGCTGAAGGATGCTCCTATCGTCATATTTGACGAAGCGACCGCAAACATTGATCCCGAAAATGAAGACCGTCTTCAGGCGGCAATCGAAGCATTGACGAAAGACAAAACCATTATTATGATTGCGCATCGGTTGAAAACTGTCAGAAATGCCGATCAAATCGTTGTCTTAGATCAGGGGCAGATCGTGCAAAAGGGAACTCACGATGAACTTGTGAAGAAAAAAGGTATTTATGCAGATTTTATCAACCTCCGGAAGCAGGCTGTCGGATGGAAATTATAAAAATATAAACGTAAAGGAGAAAATATAAGATGGAAAAAAGAAAGATTGGTGTCAAAGATTTGGTAAACACAGGTATTTTCGCGGTCATTTACTTCATTGCATTTTTTATTGCTGGTATGACTGGTTTTATTCCCATTATGACAGTGTTTTACCCTGTTATATTGGCTGTTCTGGGTGGAATACCCTGTATCTTATTCTTTACTAAGACCGATAAATTTGGACTTATTACCATTCTGTGCGTTCTAATGGGGTTGGTCACATTCATTATGGGATATGGCCCTTATGCTCTGATCACGAGCATTGTATGCGGGCTGGCCGCCGACCTGATTATGAGAGCAGGAAATTATAAAAGTTGGAAACATATGCTGATTGGTTATTGTGTGTTCAGTGAGTGGGTGGTAGGCTCCCAATTTATCATGTTTATTATGAAAGACGCTTATATTGATAATTACCGAGCAAGTCAGGGGGATGCTTATGCTGATGCGGTGTCATCAATAGTAAACAATTACATGATACCAGTCGTTATTGTTTTAGTATTTGTCGGAGCGTTGATTGGAGCCTATATTGGCCGTGCCATGTTAAAAAAGCATTTTAAACGTGCGGGAATTGTGTAATGGACAGCGCTCTTTACCAATCTAAAGAAAATGCAGTTATACAGCTTGATCCAAGAACAAAAATGATTGCACTGTTAATTTTTAACATCATTATGCTGACTTCTATTACTGAAGGGATTGCAGTATTCCTAAAACCGATTCTGGCATTTCTCGCGTTTCTCTTCCTGTTAAACGCAAGAAAACCGAAATTGGCGTTCATTTATCTTGCACTATACATGATCTCATATCATGCCGATTTTTTTCTGCAATTTGTATCCGGCATAAGTATGATTGGATTTTTGATCCGTTTTTTTACACACATGATCACCCGGATTGTACCAGGTGTCATGTTTGCATATTATTTGCTTTCCACAACAAAGGTAAGCGAATTTGTAGCTTCTATGGAGCGTGTACATATCAGTCAAAAACTGATAATACCCATTGCAGTCATGTTCCGCTTCTTTCCTACTGTGAGTGAAGAATATCATTCGATTCAAGATGCTATGCGCTTGCGGGGAATTGGTTTGAAAAAAGGACCAACTGCAATGGTAGAATATCGTGTAGTACCGCTCATTGTATCACTTGTGAAAATTGGAGATGAACTGTCTGCCGCTTCTGTTACCAGAGGACTAGGCGGCAATAACAAAAGAACGAATTATTGTAGAATTGGTTTTGGTTTATGGGATGGACTGTTTTTGCTCGTGATGACCGGAATATTTGCTGTGTATCTTATTTTTTAGGAGAAATGCCATGATTGAGTTTAAGAACGTATCTTTTTGCTATAAAGACAGTGAGCAGGCCAATAGTCTGCACAATATTAGCTTTCATATTAAAAAAGGGGAAGTTGTTCTTTTGTGTGGTAAATCAGGCTGCGGAAAAACAACAATTACAAGATTTATAAACGGATTGATACCTCACTATTATGATGGTGAAATGAAAGGCGATGTTACGGTAGACGGTAAGTCTGTTTCGCAACAGCCAATTTATGAAACGGCAAAATTAGTTGGTTCTGTTTTCCAGAATCCACGTTCTCAATTTTTTAACGTGGATGCCACCAGTGAAATTGTTTTTGGATGTGAGAATATGGGATGGTCATTAGCAGATATTCAGCAACGGCTTTCGCTAATCGCTCATGATTTCAACGTGGAAAATTTATTGGGAAGAAACCTGTTCCATCTCTCTGGCGGAGAAAAGCAGAAAATTGCCTGTGCTGCGGTAACTATGGTCAATCCGGACGTGCTTGTATTGGACGAGCCGGCTTCTAATTTAGACTGTAAATCAATCCGGATGTTAGCGGATATTATCAGTATTTGGAAACGGGAAGGAAAAACAGTGGTCATAGCAGAGCACCGGCTAAACTATTTAAGACAGGTTGCTGACCGGGTAATCTATATGGAAAGCGGTCAAATTGCGGAGGATGTTCCAGCCAACTACTTTTGGAAAATGCCCTCTGCAGAAATAAGACGGCGGGGTTTACGCTCCCTTGAGCCAGTTGATTTCCGGAAGCAAAAAAAAGCACTTACAGATACCGCTTATTTAGAATTACAAAATTTTCGTTTTTCCTACTCAGATACACCTAACCTGGAAATCCATTCCCTGAATATCCCACAAGGAGCTATTGTAGGGATAATTGGAAACAATGGCGCGGGCAAAACCACTTTTGCACGCTGTCTCTGTGGTTTGGAGAAAAAAGCGTCGGGACAATTAAGGACAGCAGAAAATACGTTGAATAGAAAAAAGAGGCTAAAGAACAGCTATCTTGTAATGCAGGATGTAAACCACCAGCTTTTTACTGAAAGTGTTGAGGAAGAAATTCTAATTGGGATGCCCGGAAAGGAAGATGATAACCGATTAGAGGCAGAGAATATCTTGGGAAGCATGGATTTGTTACAATTAAAAGATTTACATCCGCTATCACTTTCCGGAGGTCAAAAACAGCGTGTTGCTGTTGCCAGCGCAATATCATCATATAGAGATTTATTGGTTTTTGATGAACCAACAAGCGGGCTTGACTATCACCACATGGTAGAGGTTGCAGAAAATCTAAATGGTATTCGTGCACTCGGAAAGACACTTTTTATTATTACTCACGACCCGGAGTTGATATTTGAATGCTGTAACTACTTTGTATTTATGGAACAAGGCCGGGTTACTTGGAATGGTGGATGGACGGCTGAAAATATGCAGCGATTAAATCTGTTTTTTTCAACAATTTAGTAAACAAGCATAAGATGAGAGGTGATTACATGGGAAATTAGCAGTATTTGATTTAGCGGAAACCGGCAGGCAGATTGGAGAAAAACTGTTTGTCTTACTCTGCGACGATCAGCAAAAAGAGCTGACACAGTTTGTTCTTGAAAGCAAAACAAGCAGTATAGATTCTGCGGATACCTCATGCTACTCTGTCTTTGGCAACCAGCGTTCTATGTCTAAGCAGGAAGGACAGCCCCTAACAGAAATACGAGAAGGAGATTTATACTTTTGCCTGGAGCAGCGGCTTGTAACTGTTCGTGGGCAGGAAATTGCTCTTACTGTCAAAGAATTTGACATCTTCGCCCTTCTCATTATGAATCCCAAACGGGTATTTACTTATGAAATGTTCATGGATTTGGTCTGGCATGAAGATTATACTTACTATTCCCGTAAAGCGGTCAACAATCATGTAAGCAATCTGCGGAAGAAGTTAAAGATTGCCCCCAGCCTGCCAGACTATGTGAAAAGCGTTTACGGCATCGGATATAAATTTGCACTGCCATAAAGCTGACGAACATTTTTCAATAGTCCGTCAGCTCTACAATTACATTACTCTGCTGATACAGCCAGTCCGTAAATTCTTTCGGGCTGGCTGTTCCTGTTTTTACAGCCCTTTTTCTCTGCAAGGCTTCTTTCTTGAAGTCAGAAAAAGCAGCCTGTATTTTGTCCAGACGGTCAGCCGGAAAGCCAGTGGTATTCTTTACCCGGTTGATTTTATTGCGCCAGTTCTGGCATTCGTTCTTATAAAGCAGGTCATAGTTATTTTCCCTTGCCCTCTCGTCGAATTCCCGCTTGTTTTGAAGTGCCTGTGCCTTGCGGCACTTGTCGCTGCACAGTTCATACCGCTGGCTCTTTGCCCAAAAATATCTTCCGCAGACCTTGCACTGCTGGAAGCAAAGCCCCCAGTCATTCAGCCTGTTCAGATAATAGGTAATCAGCGGGTAGAGGGACGCATAGGCAGACACGCATTCTTCTGTGCGCCGGTTGTCCGGAAACCAGAGGTCAAGCCGGGTATCTTCTGACGGTGCGCCTTTGAAATAAAGGCTGCCAGCTTGAAAGCGTTTCAGTTTTCCAGTCTCTCTGTCAAAGCTCATGGTTTCGTTATGGAATACTCCTGTCAGACTGCGCATTTTATCCATGAAGCGGTCACAGGCAGCGTTACGGTCACGGGGTTCTCTGGCAAGCAGATAGCTGTTCCAGATACGGAACGCCACATACATTTTCAGAGGGTCATTACTAAGATATTTCCCCCAGAGAAATTCCCTTGCCGCCTGCTCCAGCTCTGGCTGTTTCCATCGGTTGGAATGGAGGGCTTGCCGCAGTGGAGAAAGCCCGCATAAGTTCCAATCTCTGTCCGTGTCCTGTTCAAAGTTTATCAAAAAAGTTCCCAGCGGGCGTGTCATATCACAAAGCACTTCTGCGCTTTGGCTCCCGTCCAGCTGGAAGCGGATCTGCTGTTCTTCCCCAATCAAAATCCTCTCTTTCATTTTCTTCCTGTCCAGCGTCAGGACAAACAAAATCCTCTCAAAACATGGCTCATGCCGTATAAACTGATTCTCCATTCCTATCCCCTGTCTTTGCTTATGGTAATTATATAATTTAGTTATATCCGTTACACTCATGGTATCGCAGAAGCATTGTTTTGTCAAGGATAGTCCGCTATGATGATTGCAGTTGGTAATTTCGTGCCACACAGTACCTTGACAAGTGAATGACCGTCCAAAAGGGATATGACCGGCAGGAGAAGTGACGCATTCAGCGCACCAATGCCGGGAAACGCCGCAGGAATGGGGCAGTTACAGGAATGTAGCTTATAGGATAACGGTTTTTGGGGAGAACGGCAACAGGAAGCATTTTAACCTATTTGATTTATGGGAGGAACAGAATGAACGATAAAAAGAGATGGAACAGCTACGACGATTTACCGCTGGTTCTGGATGTGGCAGACATCCAGCGAATTATGGGAATTTCAAGAGTGAGCGCCTATGAGCTGGTACATACACCTGGCTTTCCGGCGTTCCGCAGGGGCAGGCTTATCAAGGTCAGCAAGATTGCTTTCTTTGAATGGATGGCAAAAGGCTCCGAAACCGTACCGGGAAACAACAAATAGATGGAAAGTATCATTCCCTGTCTGCAATACTGCCGCCCTTTCCAAAGGCGCATACAGAGGGGAAAAACCTTGAAAATGATACCGAAACGCTACACGAAAACCGCCCATCTGCATACAGCGGATAGAAACGGAGAAAGGAGTCGGTTATGGCAAGAATGAGCAACAAGCGGCGGCGGGAATGGTCTTTCTTTTTAAATGACCGCAGCCGTATCACTTACAACGAACTGTGCCGGAAATGCCAGCATGAATGTAAACAGAGCTTCCGAGCGGTTGTGGTTGACTGCCCAAAGTATCTTTCCAAGCGTTCCAGGAAAAAGGACACGGCTGCCGGAAACGGCAAAATCCCTTAGGAACTAAGGGCGCACTTCTATACAGGTCTTTCAGACCCGTATCGTGCGTCCTGCGGAGCTTACCTATGCCGCTGATAAAATCAGCAATCCGAGGTCTGCGTTCGCTTCGCTCCGACAAGGTGGCTGTACCACCTTGCGCCGCTAAAGCGGCTATCCCCTGTGTACCCGATGGAAAGAGAAATCCGCTCTGCGGGTTTCCCTTTCCATCGGGTTTTATAGACGCACTGACACACAGACTGTCTGCGGATGGTCTTTCTTTATCTTATAAGCAAAGGATGTGAGAACATGGAAAAATCTCTGGAACAGATGAAAAAGGAATATGAAAAAACCACCGTCCTGCTGGAACAGGAAAAACGGAAAATGCTGCGTTTGAAAAACCGGCAGGCGTATCTGGAAAGCGGCTCCCGAAAACAGCGGACACACCGGCTGATTACCCACGGTGCAGCCATTGAGAGCATTGTACCGCAAACAAAAGAGCTGACCGAAACGGAATTTTATTCTCTGATGGAAAGCATTTTGAATCTGCCGCAGGCTGCATCTTTTATTCAGTCCGCTATGGCGAGCCACCGCCCGCAGGAGAAAGGCGGTGACTAAGGATAGCACTTTATCATTTTTCAATCGCACAGATAAAACGAAGTGCCGGTCAGAGCGCCATTGCCAGCGCTGCCTATCGAGCCGGAGAACGTCTTTTCAGCAGTTATTATGGCGAGGTCAGCGACTATACGAGAAAAGGCGGTGTGATTGCTTCTGAAATCATGCTGCCGCCCCATGCCCCGGAAGCATATCTTGACCGGTCAGCCCTCTGGAATGCCGTGGAAAAATGCGAGAAGCACCCCAAAGCCCAGCTTGCCTATTCCTTTGACATTGCCATGCAGAATGAATTGACGCTGGAAGAAAATATGGAGCTGGCAAGGAAATTTGTGCAGGAGCAGTTTGTGGCAAAAGGTATGATTGCCGACCTTGCCTTTCACACCCCGGACAAGGAGGAGGGCGGCATCCCCAACCCGCATTTTCATGTAATGACAACCATGCGCCCTTTGAATCCTGATGGTACATGGGGACAGAAACAGCGGCGGGAATATATCCTTGATGAAGATGGAAACCGTGTACGGGATAAGAACGGCGATTATGTGTTTAACGCTGTCCATACTACCGACTGGCACGAGCCGGAAACGCTGGAACACTGGCGTGAAGCATGGAGCGTGTTATGCAATGGGAAATTTGAAGAAAAGGGGCTGGATGTGCGTATCGACCACCGTTCCTATGTGCGGCAGGGGCTTGACCTGATACCCACTGTCCATGAGGGAGCCAACGTCCGGCAGATGGAAGCAAAGGGTATCCGCACCGAGAAAGGGGAACTGAACCGCTGGATTAAAGCCACCAACCGTCTCATGCAGGATGTGAGGAAAAAAATCAAAGCCCTGTTCGGCTGGATGGCAGAGGTAAAAGAGGAACTTTCCAAACCCCAGACACCCAGCCTTGCTGACCTGCTGATCGCTTACTACGATGAACGAAATGCCGGGGCATGGAGCAATAAAGCCAGAACCGGCAACTTAAAACAGTTTGCGGAAGCGGTCAATTATCTGACAGAAAACAAGCTGTTCACGCTGGAAGATTTACAGGAACGACTTTCCTCTGTCAGTGGGGAATTTGAAACGCTGAGTGGCTCCATGAAAGAGAAGTCTGCCCGGATGAAAGAGTTGCAGGAACTGATAAAGCATGGCGAGAATTACCAGCGGTTAAAGCCTGTTCATACGGAACTGAACAATATCAAGTGGAAGAAACAGAGGGAGAACTTTGAAGAAGCCCACGGCGCAGACTTGCGGCTGTTTTATACCGCCCGCCGCATTCTGAAAGAAAAGCTGGACGGAGAACCCATTGCCCTGAAAGCATGGAAACAGGAATATGCACAATTAAAAACAGAGTACGCCGAGTTGTCCCCGCAGCACAAGCCGCTCCGGGAGGAAGTCATACGGCTCCGGCAGGTGCAAAATGCCGTAGACACCGCACTGCGCCACAGGGAACAGCCAAAGGGCATACAGAGAAAGAAACTCGATATGGAATTATGATTTTGGAGGTGAGACGATTTTGTATTATTCGCAGGACCAGATAGACCGGGCAAATCAGACCAACCCGGACAGTCCGAACAGCAAAGCAGAGTTTAGGGAATAAGCTGATTTACGAGCGCAGCGGCACACAATGGCTGCTGTCACTGAAAACAGAATGAAGTGGCAAAAAAAATCCAAGTAGCAGGATTTTTATAGATTGACAGTATTGCCACTTCGCCACTTGAACCGAATACACAACGATTTTTCCATTCCGGCAGGGCTGTTCCCGCCGGATAAACTAATTTATGGAGGTAACTGCCTATGGTAAAAAGCAAAAACGAGAGCAACCACGAAAACAGCGGCACACTGCTTACCGATAAAGACGGCACCCAGTATTTTGTCATGGGGAACGTACGAATCAAGGTATCGGAGCATTTCGCACAGGATGGGAGGCCGCTTGACAGCCTGCTGGAAGATGTGATTCAGCACGCTGCCGCCGCTTCCTGAAGAAATACGGATTAGTGACTGTCAATCAGCCCACGCTTATGATATACTTGCACCAGCGAGTATTGTATAAGCGTGGGTTGTTTCTTTTAGAAGGAGGATTTTTAACCGTGAAGCAACCATACAATACAACGATTTATAACACAGCACTTTATTTGAGATTGAGCCGTGACGATGAATTACAGGGAGAAAGCGGCAGCATTCAGACACAGCGCATGATGCTTAGGCAGTATGCCGCAGAGCATGGGCTGACCGTTGTAGACGAGTACATTGACGATGGATGGAGCGGGACGAATTTCGAGCGTCCAAGTTTCCAAAGGATGATTGATGACATCGAGGACGGGAAAATCAACTGCGTTGTCACAAAGGACTTATCCCGTCTGGGAAGAAACTATATCCTGACCGGTCAGTACACGGAAATCTATTTCCCCAGCAAGGGGGTACGCTACATTGCCATCAATGACAATGTGGACACCATCAACGGAGAAAGTGAGCTTGCCCCGTTCTTAAACATCCTGAATGAAATGCACGCCCGACAAACCAGCAAAAAGGTCAAGGCTGCCATGCACACAAGGTTTGCCAATGGCGCACACTATGGAGCCTATGCACCGCTGGGCTATGTAAAAGACCCGGACAAAAAAGGTCATCTTCTGATTGACCCGGAAACACGCTGGATTATAGAGAAGATTTTTGACCTTGCCATACACGGGAGGGGAGCCGCCAGCATTACACGGATTCTGGTGGAGGGAAAAGTACCTACCCCCGGCTGGCTGAACTATGAGCGATACGGGACTTTCGCCAATATCTACGCTGGTGCGTCCGCAGAAAAAGCCTATGCGTGGACGATTGCACAGGTCAAGAGCATTTTGAAAGAGGAAACCTACATCGGTCACAGCGTTCACAACAAGCAGAGTAACATTTCATTCAAAAACAAGAAAAAGGTGCGGAAGCCGCAGGAAGAATGGTATCGTGTGGAAAATACCCATGAAGCCATCATTTCCGAAGAAGTGTTCCAAAAAGTTCAGGAGCTGATTGCAAGCAGACGCAGGAAACGCAGAAACGGTACGACACAGATTTTTGCAGGATTGATAAAATGTGCAGACTGCGGATGGTCTTTAGCCTATGGAGAAAACAGGCAGAACAAAAATCCATACGGTTACTACCATTGCAGCAAGAACGGACAGGGATTACGCCAGTGTTCCATGCACTATATCCGCTATGATGTGCTGTATGCCTATATGCTTGCGAGACTGCAATACTGGTCTGTGCTGGCACAGAAAGACGAGGACAAGCTGCTGAAACGGCTGCTCAATGCCAGCGACAAAGAACGAACCTCTACGAAGAAAAAGCAGGCTTCGGAGCTAAAAAAAGCGGAGAAGCGCAAAGCCGAGGTTGACGGACTGTTTGCTAAGATGTATGAGGACTGGTCTGCCGGACGCATAACCGAGTATAACTTCAATATGCTGTCCGAGAAGTACCAGAACGAGCAAATGGAGCTTGAAACAAAAATCCGGCAGCTTCACGGAACAATGGAAGCCGCCGTACAGACCGTAGAGGACGCTGAAAAGTGGATTGCCCTGATGAAGCAGTATGTCAATCCTGTGGAGCTGACCGCCGAACTTCTGAACACTTTAATTGAAAAGATAACCGTCCATGAAGCTGTCAAAGGCGAGGACGGAAGCCGTGAGCAGGAAGTAGAAATCTACTATCGCTTCATCGGCAAAATCGAATGACCTTTCTTTTTTACCAAACAATATCTTTAACTAAGGGAAACCGGAATTTCCTATCCGGATATATCCTTGGTATCTTCCTTATGCGAAGTACTGGAGATCACGGAGCATGAACTGATCACATCCAGTGAAGATACCGGGCAGAAGGAAATGGAACGCCAGGCAAAAAATTTCAGGAGTCTGATAAAGACTTATTCTATTGTATTTTATGTACTGTATGGGGCGGGCCTGATAAGCTGTTTCATCGTGAATCTGGCGGTGAATCACGCGCTGACCTGGTTTTTCATTGTACTGTCGGCAGAGCTTCTGGCATTTTCACTGACTGTTATGCCGGTCCTTTTGAAGAAGGAGAACCGGGGTGTTCTGACCTTTGCGGCCTTTTTCCTGTCTCTGAACCTGCTGCTTTTAGTCTGCTGTATTTATACGGGAGGAAATTGGTTTGGAATTACCTTTATTTCTCTGCTTTTTGGCGCTGCAGTGGTATTTCTTCCGTTTTTCATCCGGGATCTCCCGCTTCCGGAAAGGGCTTATGGACATAAGGTGTTGATTTGCTTCGCTGTGGATACGCTCCTGCTGATCTTACTGGTCGCGTCGGCTCTTATCTACACGGGCAGCCGCAGCCTGTTTTTCCAGAAAGGCATGCCGGCCATAATTATCGGCGTGGCTCCGTTCTGGATCATGATGCTCGTGATACGGTATACAAAGATCAATGGTTTGTTTAAAACATCAATTTGCCTGTTCCTTACGGGGGTATATGAATTCTTTCTCAACAGCGTCATGGAAGTGGTGCTTGATCATAAAGCGTTTTCCCTGCCGCCGATCAAGCTTTCCGATTGGAGCTTTGAGTATCAGAGCGGAAACATCAATCTTGTCATTATCCTGGCATTTTCCGGCATGGCAGCGCTGTTCGCCGTCGGAGGCATCATTTTGAGCATACGGAAGCAGGAGAGAAAAGAAATCGGTTAAGAGTGCGTTATGCGGTGCTGAGATGACGAAAAAAGAGATAGGGCCTTTTGACTCTATCTCTTTTCTGGTTCTATAATACCACAAAACTGCCTTTATTTCAAGACTTGTAATATCTGGGCGGTCCTCCTATAATAGGCTATCACCGACAGAAGGGGGGAAGCATGGTGAAAATGGAAAATGGGATATGGAGTATTAAAAAACGGGAGGAAGAGCTGACGGTTCTCGTTTCCTGCAACCAGATAACGGGACAGTTTGGACTGTCACTCACCAGGGGGGAAGCCGGAGAGCTGGCAGAGGAACGGGATGAGAGCCTGAAAAAGTATGGAAGAGTGGAATTCGGAAAGGGGATTCTCGATAAGATTATCTATCAATTCTGCGATTCGGATTATATCTTTCAGGAGAATTATCTGGAGGCTCTGATACGCCTGCAGGAGATGTTCTATGAATTCAAACGGGCTGCTGAGGATCGTCTGAGCGACGACGAACTGCTGAATTTTATGAAAGAACAATTTGAAACGGTGTGCACAGGGGATTTGGATTATCTGGAAGATACGTGCCTGGAGCGGTTTGCCGCCGCGGTGCGGGCCGGATACGGCGGATACAAAGCTTCTGAGGGAAGGGGCGAGTATGAAAAAATCAGCGAAGAAGTGAGATGGGATAAGAATTTGTATCAGGAGGTTTTAAAGGAGCTCTTTTGGTGAGAGATTCCAGGAAGGAGGAGTTTCAGTGGAATACCAGATGGAAGAGCTATTACCTCTGGCAGCGTCTTTGGCGGATAAGTACACCATGGGAGAGAGCAGTTCGGTGTCTTATGAGACTGCCCAGATGCTGATGGAAGCCGTACTTTACTGTATTCAGGAGTTTGAAATGCCGGACGGTGAGAGGGAGTTGTCCGGCCGGCTGTAGATGCCGGGACGGCCTGGCGGATTGGATATAAACGAGTCGTGGAAAAGGTTTTTAGGGCGAAAGCGGTATACGATGACCTGCTGAGCAGATTTAAGGATTACGGCTGCCGGAACTATAGCGATACGATTCGGGCCGGGATGCCGTCGTTTTTCTTATACTATGACGCCAGGTTCAAGCCTCAGGATCATATCCTTACCCTTGATTATCTGCTTGTCCGCGACTGCGGCGGGCTTTGCGGGGCGGACAGGATCTATCGATATCTGCAGAATGCAGCCATGGAGTCGGATTTGCTTTCTCAGTTTTGTGAAGCGTCGGTTTGGGGGCTGTTAAAAAGAGAAGAAGAACGATATCAGACGCCTTATATGGGGAATCTCTGTGAATTAGTCCTGCTGAATGCGATGGGGCGGACCGCGTCCGGCAGGCCCGGAGCGGATTTGATTTTGGATCCTGTGGATTATGAAGCCGCCAGAGAATATTTCTCAGAATACAGTCTGGAAGAAATCGAAGAAGAAGGGGCTGTGATTGTAAGACAGGCAGCAAAGGCGGCCGGAAACGACGGAATGATGGATTATTTCCGCCCCCTCTGTCATGACTGCGCCTTTCGGATCCGAAACGGACTGGAAAACAGTTCTCTTCTCCATGTTTTTGTACTGTGAGAAGGAAGGCTTCTTTTTGAAGATATGCCGCTTGAATGAAGATAAAAGGTGTAGTAAACTGAACGAAGGACGGAACTAGGCGGATAAAAAGGAGGGAGCCCAAGAGATGAGAATCGATCATATGGCGGTATATGTGAAAGACTTGGAGAAAATGAGGGGATTTTATCAGAAATATTTCGGCGGAGTATCTGGCGAGCGGTACCATAATGTAAAGACTGGTCTTATGACTTATTTTTTATCCTGGGATGGGGAATCCAGACTGGAACTGATGACACGGCCCGGGTTGAAAGGAAAAGACACGGAACCATTGATATGCGGATATGCCCATCTGGCTTTTTGTGTGGGGAGCAGAAAACAAGTGGATGAACGGACTGCGGAGCTTGCAGAAGCGGGATATCATATTGTCAGCGGGCCAAGAGTGACCGGAGACGGATATTATGAAAGCTGTGTGCTGGACCCGGAGGGAAATCAGATAGAGATTGTGGAATGAGACTGCTTCATTTAAATGGGAAGCAAGACCTTTAGGAGCGGAGAGATGAAAGGAACAGAGGAAAAAAAAGCGGACGGAGAGATGAGGGCGTCTGAACGGGAGGCCGCCATGCGTGACAGGATAGAGGCCCGCCTGGCGGAACTGCCGGTCATGCAGTACGCGTTCATAGAGATCCGGGATCTGGAATTTGAGGACAGAGTTCGCTATATATGTGAAACAGAGTGCTCTCAGTATGGGAGATCCTGGGCCTGCCCGCCGGCGGTCGGAACGGTGGAGGAATGTAAAAAAAGATGTTTTCAATACCGTGAGGGATTTGTATTTACGACGCTGTCTGAAGTGCCGGATATCCAGGACATTGAACAAACACTGGCGACGAGAGGAAGCCATGAGGAGATAACCAGGAAAATCTGCGGATTTTTTAAGGACGAGGGAGAAGATGTCATGGCTCTTTCCACAGAATCCTGTGCCATCTGTAAAACCTGTACGTATCCGAATGGTCCCTGCCGGCATCCGGAAAAGATGTTCCCCTGTGTGGAGAGCTATGGAATCCTGGTGACAGCGCTGGCGGAAAAATATGGGATAGAATTTATGAACGGGGGAAATGTTGTGACGTGGTTTAGTTTGATTCTTTTGAGATGAAAAGAATGTTACAAAAGTTAGAAACTTTGCTGTATTTATTACGAAGATGGTAAGATTATAATAGGATTCTGTGAATTGTATTGCCTGAATGCCGGGCATGTGCTAAATTGAAATCAATAGTGAAGGAGAACGGATATTATCTGATATCGCCGGATGGGGGTCCGGCGGTCTAATGGAGAGGTGTTGTGGGGCAGATGAAATATGAGATTTGGATTCTGATCATTTCTTTTGCGCTTCTGGTTCCGACCGCGCTGCTGATTTTTCAAAGGCGCATGTCTCCGGCTGTGGGAAAGGGCACGGGAACGGCAAACGAGGATGGAAACCGGATTTTTTGGCCGGATTTCATAAAATACAATGGTTCCTATTACCTGTATGAAGAAAAAGAGTGCCGGAAAATGGACGTGGCGGAGGAGCTGGGGGAGATTCGGGAGAAATCCCCGGAGGATAAGCGGGAAGCATGTGATTTTGAAGCGTCGAGGCTTGAGACGGGAACGGAGCTTTACCGGATTCGGGGCGTAATGGATGACAGCCAGCTGGCTGCCAAAAGAGAAGAAACCTATAAAGTATATGAAATGGTTTCTGATGAGGAGTTTTATAAAAATTTGTCTGAAGGTGAATAGCAGATATGCAGAGAAGACCTGCGGCCGACTGAGAGATCAGGGCCGCAGGTCTTTTTATTTCATAGGAAAATACGTCCAAGGTACCTGTCCGAAGTTTGGAATATTCAATGGACAGGTTTCATAGATTAGGGTAAGAAGGCAGGTGACAGATATGGAAGGCGGAGAAGAAATCCTTAAAGTAATGGCCGGAGGGCTCAGACGGCTGCTGGAACAGGCGGCCCTAAAATTTGAGTATCTGCAGGAATTGAGGCTGAGGGCGGGACTTCCGTTTTTATGCCAATACGACGGGAAAGAATATGGGTTCCTGGAGAGCGGGCGTATGGTTCCGGCAGCATCATTTCAGGCTGGACATGCAGGAGGTGGAGCCCCCCATGTCGTGAGCCGGAAGGAAGTCAAAGAAACCCTGGAGTATTTGAGCAGTTATTCTCTTTATGCTTATGAGGAAGAGCTGCGGCAGGGATTTTTGACCATTCGCGGAGGCCACCGGATCGGACTGGCCGGGAAAGCGGTCCTGGAGAACGGAAATATCCGCACTGTCCGTCACATATCCTTTTTAAATATCCGGCTTGCCCATCAGATACTCGGCTGTGCCAGACGTCTGCTTCCTTATCTCTATGAAGAGGACAGCGTCTGCAATACGCTTTTGATCTCCCCTCCGGGCTGCGGAAAGACCACTCTTTTACGGGATATGGTCCGTCTGATCTCCAACGGAGAAAACGGACATGCCGGAATGAGCATAGGGGTGGCCGATGAACGGTCGGAGCTTGCGGCCTGTTATCAGGGAGTTCCTCAGAATGATCTGGGAATCCGCACAGATGTGCTGGACAACTGTCCGAAAGCTCAGGGGCTTATGATGCTGATACGTACCATGTCTCCGAGAGTGGTGGCGGCTGATGAGATCGGTGGATATGAGGATCTGGACGCGGTCCGGTATGCCGGAAACTGCGGCTGCAGCGTGCTCGCGACAGCTCATGGCGCAACTTTGGAGGAAATACGCGGAAAGCCTGCCTTTGCCAGGATCATGGAGGAGGGACTTTTTGACCGGTACATTCTCCTGGGGAAGAAAAAGAAGGATACCGGGTGGGAAGTGGGACATGTCCGGGCCGTATATGACAGGAACGGACAGCCTATGGAATATCCTGTGTGAAACCGAAAGGCAAGAATATGGAAATGGGGAATTGAAATGACACTGAAAATCATTGGAGCCGTCTGTATCATCATCTCTTGTACGGCAATCGGGTTCAGCTTAAGCTATCGAGTGCACGGACGGTATCGGGAACTGACAGAACTGAAAAAGATCCTGTATCTTCTGAGCGGTGAGATCAAGTTCGGAAGCAGCACATTGGAAGAGGCGTTTCAGACTGTGGCAGAGAGAAGCGGGCCGCCCTATGACGGTTTCTTTTCATATCTGTCGGAGGAGATGCAGAAACGCAGCAGTGTGACCCTGGCGGAGATTTGGAGATCCGGTCTGGAGACGAAGCTGAAACCGGCGCGCCTTTCTAAGGGAGACAGGGAGATCCTTCTGCATGTGGGAAATGATATGGGCTGCCTGGATAAGGAAACACAGCTTAAAACATTGGCATTGGCAGGGGAACAGCTGGAAGACGTGCGGAAGAGCCTGTACATAGAATTGCCGAAAAAGATGAAGCTTTACAATTATCTCGGGATACTGGCGGGGGTATTCCTCACGATTCTGCTGATCTGACAGCCGGTATCGGGAATATAGGGAGGAAGACATGACAGTTAGTTTGATTTTTAAAATTGCCGCTGTGGGAGTCCTGGTTTCCGTCATCTGCCAGGTGCTGAAGCACAGCGGGAGAGAGGAACATGCCTTTCTTACCAGCCTGGCGGGGCTTCTTCTGGTATTATACTGGCTGGTCCCTTATATATATGATCTGTTTGAGTCCATCAAAGAGTTGTTTTCCTTATGAGCCTTTCAGCGGCAGAAAAAGAAAGAGGGAATTGGATTGATTAAAATAGCAGTAGTAGGGGTAGCTGCCATCCTGATGGCCATGCAGCTTCGGGAGGTGAAGCCGCAGTTTGGTATGTATGTGGTATTTGGCGCCGGCATTCTCATCTTTTTTTATGCATTTACCAAGCTGGAAGGAATCGTGGAGGCGATGGGACAGCTGGGGAAATATGTGACCATTGAAGAAAAGTATCTGCAGATTCTGCTTAAAATGCTGGGTATCAGCTATGTTTCTGAGTTTGCCGCCTCTCTGTGCAAGGACAGCGGATATAATTCTGTGGCCGGTCAGATCGAACTGTTTGGAAAATTATCCATCCTGCTGATCAGTATGCCGGTGGTACTGTCCCTTCTTAAGACCTTGGGACAGCTGCTCACATGAGGCGGCGTAAAATGCTCAGCCGCATGGGAATCGCGTTCTTTCTGCTTTTTTGGCTCTTCTTTCCCATGAGTGTCCGGGCAGAATCCCTGGAAGAACAGGCTGATGACTACGATTACAGCGGCGCTCAGGAGGTAATGGACGATGCTCTGGAGGAATCGGCTCCGACTTTTTCCGGCATGGTGAACGCCCTTGTCTCAGGAAAAATCGGGGAAACGGTAAAGAAGGTGCCGGTATATCTGAAGAACAGCCTGTTGTCGGAAATCTCCATAAACAGGAAAAGTCTGGGACATGTCCTTCTCATAGCGGCTTTTGGGACGATTTTTTCCGGTCTTGCTTCCTCCTTTCAGGACAAACAGGCGGGAGAGACCGGATTTTATGTGACATATTTGCTGCTCCTTTCTCTGCTACTGACCGCGTTTTTTGAAGCGGCCGAGGTGGCCAAGGATACAGTGACTCATGTGATGGAATTCATGGGAGCGCTGCTTCCGGCATTCACTTTGGCGGTAGCCGCTACTGGGAAAACCATGACTTCTGTTTTTTCCTATGAGTTTATCATGGGAGCGGTCAGTATCGTGGAATGGCTGTTTCAGGTACTGTTTCTTCCGGGGATCCAAATCTATGTGGTGCTGAGCCTGGTGAATCATATATCAAAAGAAGAGATCCTGACGAAGATGACAGAGCTTTTGGAGCTGGTTTTAAGCTGGGGGCTTAAGACTGTCATTGGGCTGGTGGTTGGATATGGGGCCATACAGAGTATGGTGCTTCCGCTGGCTGATTCCATGAAGACAGGTGTGGTGACAAAGGCGCTCAGTGCGATTCCCGGCATCGGGGGAGGGGCAGGAGCGGCCGCAAGCCTCATTACCGGCACGGCCAGCCTGATAAAGAATGGGATAGGGGCGGCAGCCTTGATTGCTCTGCTGCTCATATGCGCGGTCCCAGTCCTTAAGCTGGCCGTCATCACGATACTCTACCACGGGGCGGCGGCGATGGTGCAGCCCGTGGCGGATGAACGGGTCACGGAATGTCTGTCGGGGGTGGCCTCCGGCACCCGCCTTCTTTTAAAGGTAACGACTGCTTCTGCCGGGATGTTTCTTCTGACGATAGGAATCTTATGTGCGTTTACATCGGTGCAGATCTAAAACGAAAACAGGAAGGAGGCAGCAGATGCTGGCGGGATTTTATCAGTGGGTGAAGAATATAGCGGCATATCTCATTTTTATGTCGCTGGTCCTAAAGCTCCTTCCGGAGGGAAAAAACGTCAAGTATATCAAATACTTCATGGGAATGGTGCTGGTTCTTATCGTACTGGCCCCGGTGGGAAAGCTCTTCCGCCTGGAGGATGTATTTTCCCAGTTTGAGACGGAGCTTGAAAGCCAGGGAAGAGAGGAGGAATTCCGGGAGGAGCTGGAACTCAAAGGAGAAGAGTATTCTTCCTCGGTGATTTCCCAGTATGAAGAAGAGCTGGCTTCTCAGGCATCGGAGTCTCTCGCTGCTGCCGGATGCGGGAGCGCGGCTGTCAGGGTAAATCTGGATACTGTGAATGAGAGCGAAACATTCGGCCAGGTACTGTCCATAGAAGTGGATTTTACCATGAGTGAACGTGCGTCAAAAGAGGCAGGAGAGGCCGGAGGTATCAATCCGGTTGTCATTGAGAAGAGGAAGGTAAAGATTCTGGATGAGGATGGCGGAGAAGCGGGGGATGAGGCCGGAGCGGGAGAGGAAACGGAGAAAGAACAGGGAGAAAATAACAGGAATTATAGAGAAGAGGCGGAAGATGAGACGGTACGGAAACTGCTGTCGGAAAAATTTTCCGTGGCAGGGGACAGCATCCGAATCCGGAGATGAGGATCAGGCCGCGGCACGGGGATGCCAGAGGAAGGGAGTGGAGCTTTCATGAAAAAATGGAATTTTAATTTCCGGAGATTAAAACAGATCAAGACGGAAACCTGGATTCTGCTTCTTCTCGCAGGCGTTCTCCTGCTCGTGGTCGCTCTCCCTACGAAAAAGAATGGGGAGAATACAGAAAAAAGCAGCGGGCAACAGGAAGTCAGCCGTGAAAACGGAAGTGGGAGTGGTACATCGGATGTCAGTGATTATGCAAAGAAAATGGAAAAAAGGGTGGCGGAGATTCTGTCCACCATAGACGGAGTGGGAAAGGCGGAAGTTATGGTGACTCTGGAATCGGGCGGCGAGACCATCCTCCAGACAGACGCTTCCCTGGAGCAGAGCAGTACAAAGGAGACGGACAGCGAGGGAGGTTCCCGATCTGTGGAGGAGAAGAACCAGTCCAGCCAGACGGTTCTGACTGGAAGTGAAGACAGCCCCTACGTGACAAAAGAGCTTTGTCCAAAGGTGACAGGAATCGTCATTACGGCGGAGGGCGGAGGCGAAGCTACTGTAAAAGCTGAAATCTCTGAGGCAATGGAAGCATTATTTGACCTTCCCGCACATAAAATTAAAGTATTAAAGAGAGTCAAACAAGAATCTTAAAAAGGAGCGGTACTGTGAAACGAATTGTGAAGAAAAACCAGATTGTCCTGACCCTGCTGGCAGTGATGATTGCCGTGGCAGGCTACTTAAGCTACGCCGGGAAATTTAATTTCCTCGGCGGAGAGAAAAAGGCTCAGGCCGATGGAAATGCTGCAGAAGAGACTGTTGCCGCAGGACTTTTGGACATTTCCGATGAAGATGTCCTGGCAGAGAACCAGGCACTTTCCAAGGCGAACGGAGAAAGTCTGACGGATGTTTACACACCGGCAGAAGACGGTGATGAAACACAGGCGGCGGCAGCGACTGACGCTCAGAATGGAGAATCCGTGGCGGCCGCAGAGGAATCTTCTACAGCTGCGGAGGCAGGGGCCACCGTACCCGGCGAAGCCGTTCTTACGAACGGGATCACGGTCAGCAATTATGTATCACAGATGCAGCTGAACCGGGAGCAGGTACGCAGCAAGAATAAAGAGACCCTCATGGAGGTCATCAACAATGCGGCGATCGCAGATGACCAGAAGCAGGCGGCAGTGGATCAGATGATCGCCCTCACCGCAGTCGCGGAGAAAGAAAACGCGGCAGAGACTCTCCTCGGGGCCAAGGGTTTTACGGATTCTGTAGTCTGCATCAATGACGGGACCGTGGACGTGGTAGTCGGAAAAACGGAACTTACCGACGCGGAAAGAGCACAGATAGAGGATATCGTCAAGAGAAAGACCGAGGTAGACGCGGCGAATGTAGTCATCACCCTTATGGACCTGGACCAGTAAAGATTTTACATATTTGGTTGATAAATATTCATCTTTTTGGTATAATGAAAGACAAAGTATGAATTTTAGGTACAGGAGGTAGCGGCGGTGGAACATGAAAATAGAAATACTCATACCCTGCGTCACGACAAAGAGACCGTTGGTGAAGTCCAGATCGCAGATGAGGTGGTGGCGATCATTGCCGGGCTGGCGGCTACGGAAATCGAGGGAGTCGCATCCATGGCGGGAAATATTACCAATGAGCTGGTCGGAAAGCTGGGGATGAAAAATCTCTCCAAGGGCGTGAAGGTAGATGTGCTGGATACTTCCGTATCGGTGGATTTATCTCTCAATATGGAATACGGCTACAGTATCCCCGATGTATGCGCGCAGGTTCAGGAGCGTGTGAAGTCGGCAATTGAGAATATGACGGGACTTTCGGTGATTGATGTGAATGTAAAGATCGCCGGTGTGAATATTGACAAGACCAGATAGAAAGAACTGAAAAGGGTGCCCATAAAAAGCACCCTTTTTCCTTATGTCCGAAAGGACCATACGGGTTTTTCCGCGGGCACGGCCTTTGGAAAGACTGAAGTGATTTGGAGGATGCACATGAGCAGAAGAGAACTGAGGGAGCATGTGTTCCGCATGCTGTTCCGCAAAGAATTCTATGAATCTGAGGCGGAATTCAGCGAACAGGTAAAAAGATACCTGGAAGAGCTGGAGCCCCTGGAAGAAAAAGATGAAAGCTATATGTCCGAAAAAGTAGAGGATATCTACGGACACGTCAAAGAACTGGACGATCGGATAAATGAAGTGGCGAAAGGCTGGAAGACCCGCCGCATGGGAAAGGTAGACCTGACGGTCCTGCGCCTGGCGCTTTACGAGATGCTGTACGAGGAATCGGTGCCGGAGAAGGTAGCCATTAATGAAGCGGTGGAAATAGCCAGAAAATACGGCGGAGATGATTCTCCGTCTTTTGTCAATGGGATTTTAGCCAAGCTTGTCACGGAGAGCTGAGACAGATGGGACGAAGCGTCTATACGGTGGGGCAGGTAAACGCCTACATTAAAAATATGTTTACCCAGGATTATCTGCTGGGGGCCATATCTGTAAAAGGTGAGGTATCCAATTGTAAATATCATTCCTCAGGCCATATTTACTTTACCCTGAAGGACAAGGGGGCGGTGCTGCAGGCTGTGATGTTCGCCGGAAACCGCGGAGGACTTCCCTTCACCATGAAAGAGGGCCAGCGGGTCATCGTATCAGGAGCCGTAAATGTTTTTGAAAGAGACGGGAAATATCAGCTCTACGCCAGGGAGATCACCCTGGACGGGATTGGGAGCCTCTATGAACAGTTTGAAGCGCTTAAGCGGGAACTAGAAGAGAGAGGACTTTTTGCATCAGAATATAAACAGCCGATCCCCCGCTATATTAAGACTCTCGGGATTGTTACGGCCAGTACCGGCGCGGCAGTCCGTGATATCATAAATATTGCGGGAAGGAGAAATCCCCACGTCCGCCTGGTGCTGTATCCGGCAAAGGTACAGGGAGAAGGAGCCGCCGATACCATAGCGACGGGAATTGAGGCTCTGGAACGGTTTGGCGTCGACTGTATGATCGTAGGCAGAGGCGGCGGTTCCATTGAAGACCTATGGGCTTTTAATGAAGAAAAGACGGCGCAGGCGATATTTGACTGTTCTGTGCCGGTGATATCCGCAGTCGGTCATGAGACAGATTTTACGATTGCTGATTTTGTGTCGGATCTTCGCGCGCCGACTCCTTCGGCTGCGGCTGAACTGGCTGTTTATGACTACCGTCTTTTTTTATCTCAGCTTGACGAAGCGGGACGGAGGATGTCGGAAGCTATGATACGCCGGACGGCCAGGCTTGAGCAGATGCTGAAAGCGAAAGAGCTCCGGCTGGGCAGATTCCGGCCGGATCATCAGGTGGCGGAAAAAAGACAGCTGCTCGACCAGTATCAGGACAAGCTTTCTTCGGTCATGAGGGACAAGCTCAAATCAGCGGATCATAAGCTGGCTGTTTATGCGGAGCGGCTGAAAGGCTGTTCTCCGCTTGACCGGATCACGAGGGGATATGCCTTTGTGACCAAAAAGGATGGAAGCCGTCTGCTGTCGGCATCTCAGGCGCTGCCTGGAGAAAGGCTGTCCTTACAGCTGTCCGATGGTGTCGTAGAGACTGAGGTCATTGGAGCGGATCCGGCAGATGAATAGAAAGGAACGGGACATGGCGGAAACTTTGAGTATAGAACAGACCTTTGAAAGATTAGATGAAATAATCGGACGACTGGAGGGGGAGGAACTTTCCATGGAGGAGTCCTTTGCGGCTTATGCGGAAGGCCTCGCTTTGGTAAAGAAATGCCGCGGAAGTATAGATGAAGTGGAGAAAAAAGTGCTGGTATTGGAAGAAAGTGGGGAACAGCATGAACTTTAAAGAGGAAATGAATAAAAAGGTGGAAGATATTGAACGGATGATCCGGGCGTATCTTCCGGAGGAAAAGGGATTTCAGAAGACGATCCTGGAAGCGATGAATTACAGTGTGCTGGCGGGCGGCAAAAGACTTCGTCCGCTTCTCATGCAGGAGAGCTTCCGCCTGTTCGGCAGAAAAGGAGATGAGATTGCTCCATTCATGGCGGCCATTGAAATGATCCATACCTCTTCCCTCGTCCATGATGATCTTCCGGCAATGGATGCCGATGAATATCGCAGAGGCAGAAAGACCACCTGGGTCGTATACGGAGAAGACATGGCGATCCTGGCGGGGGACGCTCTGATGATCTATGCTTTTGAGACCGCTTCAAAAGCCTTTGGGCAGACGGACAGGCCGGATCTGGCGGGAAGGTGTATCGGCATTTTGGCAGAAAAAACCGGGATATACGGCATGATCGGCGGCCAGACGGTGGATGTGGAGATGACAGGCGAGCCGGTTCCGGCAGACAAGCTGGATTTCATATACCGGCTGAAGACTGGGGCGCTTTTAGAAGCATCTATGATGATAGGGGCTGTACTGGGCGGGGCCTCTTTAGAAGAGGTGAAACAGATAGAGCAGGTGGCCTCCGATGTGGGTCTTGCGTTTCAGATCCAGGATGATATCCTGGATGTTACCAGTTCGAAAGAAGTTCTCGGCAAACCGGTGCTGAGTGATGAAAAGAACAACAAGACTACTTATGTGACACTGGAAGGGCTTGATAAAGCCAGGGAACAGGTGGAATTTTATTCCAAGCGGGCGGTGGATACCTTAAATGGCCTGTCCAAAAAAAATGAATTTTTGAATCAGCTGATCCTTACGCTGATCACGAGAGAAAAATAAGAGGATGAGATCATGTTAGAGGAAATCAGAAGCCCTGAGGATTTAAAGGCCCTGGACCCTGCACAGTTTCCGGCGCTGGCAGAGGAAATCCGCCAGTTTTTAATAGAGAAAGTGAGCGAACACGGCGGCCATCTGGCTTCCAACCTGGGAGTAGTCGAGCTGACCATGGCTCTTCACCTGGCCTTCAATCTGCCGGAGGACAAGATTGTTTGGGATGTGGGGCATCAGTCCTATACCCACAAGCTTCTTTCCGGCAGGAGAGAAGATTTTGAGAGCCTGAGGGAATATGGGGGAATGAGCGGCTTTCCCAAACGGAGAGAGTCTGAATTTGACAGCTTTGATACGGGACACAGCTCCACGTCGATCTCGGCAGGGCTGGGCCTGGTAGAAGCGCGCGACCGTTTACACGAGGACTATACAGTGGTGTCTGTCATCGGCGACGGCGCTCTGTCAGGAGGAATGGCATATGAAGCCTTGAACAATGCGTCCCGGCTGAAGAGCAATTTTATCATCATTCTCAATGATAATCATATGTCTATCTCGGAGAGCACCGGAGGGTTTTCGAAGTACTTGTCTAAAATCCGGGTAGGAAGCGGGTACAACAATCTGAAACGGGATGTGAGCCGGGGGCTGTCCAAGGTTCCGGGAGTGGGCGAACCTCTGGTGGAGAACATTGTGCGCGCCAAAATGGCGCTGAAGCAGTTCATGGTTCCGGGTATGTTCTTTGAAAATCTGGATATCACTTATGTGGGCCCCATGGACGGTCATAACATTCCTGAAATGGTTCGTATTCTGGAGGAAGCAAAGAAGTTTGAACGGCCGATCCTCATCCATGTGAAGACAAAGAAGGGGAAAGGATATATCCCCGCCGAACGGTATCCCGCCAAATTTCACGGAGTAGGCCCTTTCTGCATTGAGACAGGCAAGTCTGTGGAGGAGAAAAAGGGCATCAGCTATACGGAGGCCTTTTCTCATACAATCTGCCGGCTGGCAGAAAAGGATGATAAGATCGTAGCGGTCACGGCGGCCATGCCGGAGGGCACCGGGCTTAAAAAATTCGCCGCTCTCTATCCGGATCGGTTGTTTGACGTGGGAATCGCCGAGGAACACGCGGTCACATTTGCGGCCGGCATGGCGGCGGGAGGACTGAAGCCCGTGGTGGCGGTCTACTCCTCGTTCTTGCAGAGGGCATATGACCAGATGCTTCATGATGTCTGTCTCCAGAAGCTTCCGGTTGTGTTTGCCATCGACCGGGCCGGTCTTGTAGGCTGTGACGGAGAGACTCATCAGGGGATTTTTGATCTTTCTTATTTGAGAAGCATGCCGGGGATGGCGGTTTTTGCACCCATGAATAAGTATGAACTCAGGAACGGCCTGGAATTCGGAATACAGGCGGGAGTGCCGTTTGCCGTCCGGTATCCAAGAGGGACCGCGTATTCCGGACTTAAGGAGTATCAGGATCCTATAGAGCTAGGAAAGAGTGAAGTGATATACAGAGGCGGAGAGATTGCGCTTCTTTCTGTCGGCAGCATGATGGAGACGGCAGTACAGGTCCATGAGAAGCTGAAGGAATCGGGCATATCCGCTACGCTTATAAATGTGCGGTTTGTAAAGCCCATGGATAAAGAGCTGCTGGATGATCTGGCAAAGACTCACGGATGTCTTGTGACCATGGAGGAGAATGTAATTTGCGGAGGATACGGAGAGGCGGTCTCCTCTTATATCCATGAACGGGGCTATGAGGCCATGGTGCTGAAAGCCGCGGTTCCGGATACTTTTGTGGAGCATGGACCAGCAGATATCCTTAAAAGGGATCTGGGGCTGGATGCGGACTCCATTTTCCAGAGAATCAAGAACGAATATATACGGAAGGAAAGCTAAAATGAAGGAACGTCTCGATGTGCTGCTGGTTTCCAGGGGGTTCGCTGAATCCAGGGAAAAGGCAAAAACCATGATCATGGAGGGAATCGTCTTTGTAAACGGGCAGCGTGAAGATAAGGCGGGGGCGGCGTTTCAGCCGGAGGCGCCTATCGAGGTCCGTGGGCAGACCCTTAGATATGTGAGCCGGGGAGGTCTTAAGCTGGAAAAAGCCATGAGCCATTTCGGAGTTTCTCTGGATGGGAAGATCTGCATGGACGTGGGAGCTTCCACGGGAGGATTTACCGACTGCATGCTGCAAAACGGCGCAGTACGGGTATATTCTGTCGACGTGGGACGCGGGCAGCTGGCCTGGAAACTTCGGCAGGATGAACGGGTCGTTTGTATGGAAAAGACGAACATCCGTTATGTGACGCCGGAGGACATCGGTGAACCGGTGGATTTTTCTTCCATTGACGTCTCTTTTATATCCCTTACAAAAGTACTCCTTCCCGTGCGGGAGATCCTGAAGGACGGAGGAGGCGTGGTATGCCTGATCAAGCCTCAGTTTGAAGCTGGACGGGAAAAAGTCGGCAAAAAAGGAGTAGTAAGAGAGCCGGAGATCCATCTAGAGGTCATTCATAAGGTGATGGATTATGCGGAAAGCATCGGATTTGGCAGAAAGGCTCTGGAGTTTTCCCCAATCAAAGGCCCGGAGGGAAATATTGAATACCTGCTCTTTCTGATTAAAGGAGGAGAGGACGCGGAAACCATCAACCCAGAAGACATCGTTGCGAAAGCCCATGAGGAATTGAGATGAACCGATTTTATATCATTACGAACAGAGAGAAAGACCCGGAGCTTACCGTGACCGGAAAGATCAAGAGATTTCTGGAAAGCCAGGGAAAAGTCTGCGTGCTGAATGGAGACGCGCCGATACCTGAGGATACGGACTGTGTCCTTGTCCTAGGCGGCGACGGGACTCTCCTTCAGGCGGCCAGGAACCTGGTGTGGAAGGATGTCCCGCTTCTTGGCGTGAATTTGGGGACCCTGGGGTATCTGGCGGAGCTGGACATCCATTCGGCCCTCGGCGGCCTGAAAGAGCTGCTGGAAAGCGGACCCTCCGTGGTGGAAGAGCGAATGATGTTAAAAGGTTCTGTATATCATGACGGAAAGATGGTCTGTGAAGACATCGCCCTCAATGATATCCTGATCGGACGAAAATCCGGCTTTAAGGTGATTCGGTTCAAGGTTTACGTGGATGGAGAATTCCTGAATGCTTATGCGGCGGACGGCATGATCGTGGCTACGCCCACGGGCTCCACGGCGTACAATCTGTCGGCAGGCGGTCCGATCGTGGAGCCGACGGCTTCTTTGATCGTCCTGACTCCCATAGCGCCCCATACGATGATAAACAGGAGTATCGTGCTTTCTGCTAAAAGCCAGATAAAGCTGGAACTGGTAGTTCCTCCGGGACGCGCGGAGGTGGAGGCCACGGTTGGCTTTGACAGTGATAATCAATATCCGTTCCAGGCGGGGGACTATATAGAGATACAGAAAGCCATGAGGACGACGAAGATCCTGAAACTGAACCGGATTGGATTTTTGGAAACGCTCCGCCATAAAATGTCGGCGGAATGACATAGAGGAGGAAATGGACATGAAAATTGAGCGCCACAGTAAGATTGTGGAATTGATTGGAAAGTATGACATTGAGACACAGGAAGAGCTGGCGGAGAAGCTGAATGAAGCCGGATTCCGGGTGACTCAGGCTACCGTGTCCAGGGATATCAGAGAACTGAAGCTGACAAAGGTGGCCGTGGACGGAGGAGGACAGAAATATGTGGTGCTCCACAAAGCCGACAGCAATCTGAACGATAAGTATATCAGAATCCTCCGGGACGGATTTGTATCCATGGATATGGCCCAGAATATCCTGGTGGTGAAGACCGTGCCCGGTATGGCTATGGCAGTGGCGGCGGCGCTTGACGCGCTTCGGTTCCATGAGATCGTGGGTTGTATCGCGGGAGACGACGCCATCATGTGCGCGGTCAGGAGTGTTGACGATACCATCATCGTTATGGAGAAGCTTCGCCGGGTGATGTCATCCCAGTGAGAGGAGTTATGCCATGTTACTGAATCTGCATGTGAAAAATGTCGCCCTCATTGAAGAAGCGGATGTGAGCCTTGGAGACGGCCTCAATATTTTGACAGGCGAGACCGGCGCCGGAAAATCCATCCTGATCGACGCGGTGAATCTGGCCCTGGGGGCAAAGACCGCGAGAGGCCTGTTTCGGAATGAGGATAAACCTGCCAGCGTGGAGCTTCTGTTCAGTGTTTCCGGACGAGAGAAGAAGGAGGCGCTGGAAAAGATTGGGGTCGTTCCGGAGGAGGACGGCTCTGTTTTGATTGCCAGAAAGCTGTCCCAGGGGAAAAGCATATGCAAGATCAACGATGAAACGGTGACCGTATCCAGGCTGCGGGCAGTGACCGGCCTTTTGATCGATATCCACGGTCAGCATGAGCACCAGTCGCTTTTACATAAGTCCAAGCACCTGGAGATTCTGGACGCGTATGCGAAGCATCAGGAAAAAACGGTAAAGGAACGTCTGGCAGAGGCTTATTCCGTCTATGCGGCAGCCAAAAAAGAGCTTGAGACCTATGAGATAGGGGAGGAAGATAGAATCCGGGAGCTGGATTTTCTTTCTTATGAGATTCGGGAGCTGGAAAATGCCGGTCTGAAAGAGGGCGAGATAGAGGAGCTGGAGCTCCGCTATAAACGTATGATGAACGGGCAGCGGATTACAGAGAGTCTTTCGAAAGCTCAGGAGTTTACGGGAGACGAGGACGGAGCCGGAGAGCTTCTCGGCCGGGCGGTTCGCGCCCTCTTTGAAGCGGCAAATTATGATGAAGCGCTGGCAGGCCTTCTTTCACAGGCGGAAGAGGCGGAAGATATCGTCAGCAGCCTGAACCGTGCGCTGTTTGAATATGGAAAGGAACTGGAGTTTGATGAAAGGGAGATGAACCAGATGGAAAAGCGTCTGGATTTTCTTCACAGTCTTCAGATCAAATATGGGGAGTCCTATGAGGACATGATGGAATCCCTGGAAACCAGGAGAAGTCGACTTGAAAAGCTGGCGGCATTTGATGAAAGAAAGCAGGCTGCAAAGGCTGCTTTTGAACAAGCAGAAAAGAGTGTGTTTTTGTTTGCCGGAGAGCTGTCGAAGATCCGGAAGGTAGAGGCGTTTCATCTTACGGAATCCATCCGCTCCGCGCTGGCAGACCTGAACTTTTTGGATGTTCAGTTTTCCATGGAATTTACGAAAAAGGGGCAGGCGGGGCCGGATGGATTTGATGAGATGGAGTTCCTCATTTCCACCAATCCCGGTGAAGAGCTCAGGCCCTTGTCCCAGGTGGCGTCCGGAGGCGAGCTCTCCAGGATCATGCTGGCGATCAAGGCTGTGTTGGCGGATACGGATGATATCGAAACCTTGATTTTTGATGAGATCGACGCGGGGATCAGCGGCAGGACAGCGCAGAAGGTATCGGAAAAGCTGAACGATATCGGCAGGAGCCATCAGGTGATCTGCATCACCCATCTGCCGCAGATAGCGGCGATGGCCGACTGCCATTATAAGATTGAAAAAAATGTTAAAAATGGAAGGACTGTGACAGTGGTCACAAAGCTTTCTGATAAAGAAGAAATAGAAGAGCTCTGCCGTCTTTTGGGCGGCGCAGCCATCACTGATGCGGTGGCGGAGAATGCGAGGGAGATGAAAGAGCTGGCAATGACTTACAAACGGTAAAACTGCATCCGTAAAAGGAAGAAAGCCTGAAAACACTAGTAACTAAGGGCCTTGTTCGATCGAGGGAAAAATTACCTCAGATTGAATGAGGCTCTTTTGCATGGCGTTTTATTTTTTGCTCCATACTAAAGGGGAGCGATTGAAAAAGAAAATTCTTTGAAATACGGAGGCGCGCCATGACACGGAAACAAAAATACAGGCAGTTTCTTATACGGCTGATCTGGATTATGATTATTTTTACCTGTTTGTTCTCATATTATTATATTCGGCATATGATTCCCGGGAAAATTCGTGTCGTAGTGGGAGAAGAAGGTACTTTTCAGTTTTCTCTTCCCTGGGGAAGCACCCTGGAAACGGAAAATGAAGAGGTGCTTTTAGGAAGTATTTCGAACATACCGGAGGGCGCCGTCCGGATCAATACAGACCGGGCATTTACCGTGGAAGGAACCTCCCTTGGCAGCTATGACATGGATATCAAGCTGTTTGGCTGGCTGCCGCTTCGCAACATTCAGGTTGATGTGGTGGAATCCCGGTCAGTGATTCCAGGAGGCGAATCCATAGGCCTCTATCTGGAAATGGACGGCGTCATGGTGGTCGGTACGAGCGAACTGACAGATAAAGAAGGAAGCATTGTGGAACCGGCTTACGGCATCGTGAAATCAGGAGATTATATCCTGGAGGCAAATGGACAGCCGGTGACAGATAAAGAAGCGCTGATTGCCGCGATATCTTCCAACGGTGAGGCGCCTTGTGTTTTTAAAATACGCAGAGACGGTGAGATCATAGAAGCAAAGGTGGACACGGTCCTGACCAGTGACGGGAGCTGCAAGGCCGGTATATGGGTAAGAGACGATGCCCAAGGTATCGGCACCCTCACTTACGTAGATGAAAATGGATATTTCGGCGCTCTGGGACACGCCATGAGCGATACGGATACAGGACAGCAGCTGGAGGCTTCCGAAGGCGATCTTCAGAAAGCTCAGATCCAGGACGTGATAAAGGGCCAGTCTGGTACACCGGGCTCTCTTCTCGGAACGATTGTCTACAGCGACAGCCATTGGGGCGATGTTTTCGGCAATACGGAAGCTGGCGTGTTCGGTCATACAGAGCTGGCCAACTGGGATAAGAAAGCGGCAGACGCGCTTCCTGTAGGCTTTAAGCAGGATGTGAAGCTGGGGCCTGCGTCCATTCGATGTTCTGCCAATGGAGAAGTCAAGGAATATGACATTGAGATTATAAAAGCGGATATTACTACAGACAGCAACAAGGGGATGGTGGTACAAGTGACGGATCCGGAGCTTTTGGAGCTGACCGGAGGGATTGTTCAGGGCATGAGCGGCAGCCCTATCATACAAGACGGAAAAGTTGTGGGGGCAGTGACCCATGTATTTGTTCAGGATTCTACAAAAGGATACGGGATTTTTCTGGAAACCATGCTGGAAAAGCAGGAAGAGACAGTAAAGAAATAAAGAAGTTTTAATATGATCTGCAAGGTTCCTCTTTTTCGACAAAATACGACAGTAATATGTCGATTAAAGCGTCTCTTTTCCGTTGCTATTCTACCTTCTTCTCTTTTATAATGGGAAAGTACCCCTGTAAAGGAAAAAAATAACAGGATTACGACGGAAAGCAGGACTTGCTGTCAGGCTGCGGGGGCAGACGGAAAAGGAGGATGAAAAATGGCAAAACTACAGGTGGCAATTGCTGACGACAACGAAAGAATCTTACAACTTTTAGACAACATCATCAGTCGTGATGATGAATTTGAAGTGATAGGAAAAGCGAACAACGGAGAAGAAGCTTATGAACTGATCAAGGAGAAAGAACCGGATATCATGCTGCTCGACATTATCATGCCGAAGCTCGACGGTTTATCCGTAATGGAAAAGGTCGGTAAAGACCCGTCTCTGAAGAAAAGGCCGGAATTCATCGTGATCACTGCCATTGGGCAGGAGAGAATTACGGAAGATGCCTTTCAGCTGGGGGCATCTTATTATATTATGAAACCCTTTGATTCGGACATGGTATTGAACCGGATGAAGCATATCGGGATGGGACGCCGCAGAGGCGCGGAGACCAGGAAGATCGTACCGTATGAAAGTCAGGAACAGTACATTGAAAGAAATCTGGAAACCGATGTGACAAATCTGATACACGAGATCGGGGTTCCGGCACATATCAAAGGATATAGTTATTTAAGAGACGCCATCATTTTGTCGGTCTCCGACATGGACATGCTGAATTCCATTACCAAGATGCTTTATCCCACGATCGCAAAGATGCATCAGACGACGCCCAGCAGAGTAGAACGCGCCATCCGGCATGCCATCGAAGTAGCATGGAACAGAGGCAAGATGGATACCATCGATTCTCTTTTCGGCTACACCATCAATACGGGAAAGGGAAAACCGACAAATTCCGAATTTGTGGCCCTGATCGCCGATAAGATCCGTCTGGAATATAAGAACAAATGAGTAAAGGCCCTCTGTCAGGAGGGTCTTTGAATTTCCGGCCGGCTTATGTCGGCGTAATTCAGAAATACTGCTTCCAAAATCCTGTGGAATCTAGTATAATGAAATACAGGATTTGATTGTTGGGGAAAGTGATATTCTGGAGGTAGCAGAGTGAAGAAAATATTATTCGTTGCATCGGAAGGTGTGCCTTTTATCAAAACGGGCGGTTTGGCGGACGTTGTAGGCTCTCTGCCCAAATATTTTGACAAAGAGAAATATGATGTCCGGGTGATGCTCCCCTATTACGAGTGCATTCCTGCACGGTTTAAGGAGCAGGCAGAATATTTGACTAATTTTTACATGGACTATATGTGGCAGGACAGATATGTGGGGCTTTTTAAGATAGAGCATGAGGGAATCATCTTTTATTTCGTGGACAATGAATGGTATTTCAGCGGTGACAAGCCTTACACCGATCAGTATTTTGATCTGGAGAAATTCGCTTTTTACAGCAAAGCGGTGCTGTCGGCACTTCCTGTGCTGGATTTTAAGCCGGATGTGATTCACTGTCACGACTGGCAGACCGGTCTGATACCGGTACACCTGAAGGATAAATTCCGCGCCAATCCATTTTACAGAGATATTAAGTCTGTGATGACCATTCATAACCTGAAATTCCAGGGAGTGTGGAGCGTGGATGTGATACAGCGGATTTCAGAGCTTTCTGACTATTATTTTACGCCGGATAAGCTGGAATCCTACAGCAACGGCAACATGCTGAAGGGCGGCATTGTCTATGCCGACAAGGTCACGACGGTCAGCAACACCTATGCACAGGAAGTGAAGATGCCTTTTTATGGTGAAGGCTTGGATGGGCTGATGCGGGCGCGTTCCCATGATCTGTGGGGTATCCTGAACGGAATTGATTACGAAGAATACGATCCGGCAGCGGATTCTCTCATCTATCAGAATTATGACGCGAGGACATTCCGCAAGGAAAAAGGAAAGAATAAGACAGGACTCCAGCGGGAGCTGGGCATGGAAGTGAACCCGAAAAAGTTTATGATCGGCATTGTTTCCAGACTTACGGACCAGAAAGGTCTGGACCTGGTACAGGCCGTGATGGATCAAATCTGTACGGAAGATCTGCAGTTTGTCATCCTGGGGACCGGCGATGAGAAATATGAGAATATGTTCCGCCATTATGACTGGAAATATCATGACAGCGTATCCGCAAATATTTATTATTCGGAGACGATGTCCCATAAGGTATATGCGGCATGTGACGCTTTTTTGATGCCGAGTTTATTTGAACCATGCGGCCTGAGCCAGATCATCAGCCTGCGCTACGGAACGGTGCCCATCGTCAGGGAGACTGGCGGGCTCAAGGATACGGTGGAGCCCTACAATGAATATGACAGCACCGGCACGGGCTTTTCCTTTGCGAATTATAATGCCCACGAGATGCTGGGCAGTATCATGTACGCGAAAAACACTTATTATAATAAAAAAAGAGAATGGAATAAGATCATTGACAGAGGGATGGCGAAAGATTTTTCCTGGACCAGTTCCGCCAAAAAATATGAGGAGTTATACAGTGTCTTATAAAAAATCAGAAAATCCCCAGTCTTTTGTGCTCCGGGGAGAAGACAAGGAGCTTGCCAGAGAGTGGGTGCAAGATACTTCATGGCTGGAAAAGGAAGCGTACGAGTGGGATGATGACTACATGGAATGTGTGTCGGATATCATGGCCTCTCCGGTATTTCAGTCCATGGACCGGTATATTCAGCATGGGAATACTACGACAAAGGCACACTGTATCCAGGTTTCTTATTTGAGTTACCGCATCTGCAGGAGATATTCCTGGGATTATGTAGCGGCGGCCAGGGCAGGCCTTCTTCACGACCTGTTCCTCTATGACTGGCACACGGAAAAAAACCATATCCATGGCTTTACCCATCCCAGGGTGGCGATGGAAAACGCGAAAAAGTATTTTGATATCACTCCCCATGAGCAGAACATCATATTGAGACATATGTGGCCTCTGACCCCGGTGCCGCCAAAAAGCCGGGAGGGTATAGTGATCGTCTACGCGGATAAATTCTGCGGGGTCAGTGAAATGTACGGCAGGGTGAAGCAGGCGGTGCTGCGGGCAGTACACGTATAGGCCTGCAAAGCTACCAGAATTTTGCACAACAGTCGGTCGTGGCAATGTCTGCATATTTCACAAAATTCTCTGTATTTTTTTGATTTCCCTTACGAAGAATGTCATCTGGTGGTATAATAATATTAAATCAGTTGGAAATTCTTGGAAAGGGAGGCTGTCGAATGTTTCAAGTGGGAGAATGTATTGTCTGTGACCATAATGGAGTGTGCAAGGTATTGGGCATTGCCGAAATGCCGGAGCTGAAAAAAGACGTTCTGTATTATCAGCTGGAGCCGGTTTATTCCAAAGGCAGCCGGATTTTTGTCCCGGTGGACAGCGACAAGCTGGTGTTGAGGAGGATATCATCAGCGGAAGAGGTGGAAGCGCTGCTTGACGAAATTCCTTCCATAGAGACGATATGGATTTCCAATGAAAAGAAGAGGGAAGAAGAATACAGAGAGGTTGCCAGGAGATATGAATGCAGAGAATGGGTAAAGATTATCAAGACTATTTATCTGCGAAAAAAGAGCAGGCGGCTGGAAGGAAAAAAGATCACTTATATAGATGAAAAGTATATGAAGCTGGCGGAAGATAATCTGTATGGAGAGATCAGTATTCCTCTGCATCTCACACCGGACAAAGTGGAAAAGTTCATCCGGGAGAGGATCAATAAAGCAGCGGTACTGGTCAGAGAAGAATAGGAAAACCGGTATCGGATGAGAGACTTGACAGATACCAAAAAATCAGTATAATCATTCATAGAGTGTGAACGCAGGGCGGGCGCACGAAGGGGTACACCACCACGGGTGTAGTCTTTCGTGCGTCTATTTTTTTATTCTATAGGAGGAATATGGTGTGATCAAGATAAACGGCGAGCCTATGGACCACGCAGAAGGGAAGTCTCTTTCGGCCTACCTTTCTGAATCTGGCTATAAACGGGAAATGGTGGCAGTGGAACGGAATGGGAAGATCGTACCTAAATCGGAGTATGACGATACGGTCCTGAGAGACAACGATGAGGTGGAGATAGTCAGTTTTGTGGGCGGGGGCTGAAAAAAGTGTGAGTGATGGAGTTTAAAAATCACAAATGAGATATTGGAAAGGGAGGAGGTCCCGTACATGGACGATGCAGAAGAAGAAGAAAAGCTGACGAGAGAAGAAATCGCGGCGGCCGTGGACAGCCGGTTTCCTGAAAATGTGAGGAACAGGCTCAGGGAGGCCACAGTCGGCATCGCCGGTCTCGGCGGTCTCGGTTCCCATATTGCCGTTATGCTGGCAAGGAGTTTCGTGGGACATCTTCGCTTAGTGGATTTCGACCGTGTGGATGTGAGCAATTTGAACCGGCAGGCCTATGGGATATCACACTTGGGCATGGAAAAAACGGAGGCTCTTTCTCAGATCATAAAAGGCATCAACCCTTATCTGGATGTAAAGATCCATACGGTGCGCGTGGACAGAAAAAATGCCGGAATATTATTTGATGCATGCCCGATCGTCTGTGAGGCCTTTGACCGTCCGGAAGAGAAGGCCATGCTTGTAAATACACTGTTAGAGAAGTGTCCGGACACGGTGGTGATATCTGGATCCGGCATGGCAGGTTACGGAAGTGGAAATGAAATTCGGGCAAAAAAGGTAATGAGACGCCTGTATCTGTGCGGAGACGGAAAGACGGATATTGCGGACGGAATCGGACTTATGGCTCCCAGGGTGAACATCTGCGCGGGCCAGCAGGCGAATATGGCGGTCCGTCTGATTCTCGGGGAACAGATGCCGTAAACGATAAAGACGATATATAGTACAGCAGGAAAAGGAGAGAAACATGAAAGAGGACAAATTAATAATTGGCGGGCATGAGTTTTCGTCCAGGTTTATCCTGGGTTCCGGAAAATATAATCTGGATTTGGTTAAAGCGGCTGTGGAGTGTGCCGGGGCGGAGATTATCACATTGGCTGTCCGCCGGGCGAACAGCGAGACCGCCAGTATACTGAATTATATTCCGAAAGGGGTGACGCTTCTGCCAAATACTTCCGGAGCGAGGAACGCGGAGGAGGCTGTCCGGATCGCCCGCCTGGCCAGAGAATTGGGGTGCGGAGATTTTATAAAGATCGAGGTGATCCACGATTCCAAATATCTGCTCCCCGATAATCAAGAGACGATCAAAGCGACGGAAATTCTGGCGGCGGAAGGCTTTGTCGTGATGCCTTATATGTATCCGGATCTGAATGCAGCGAGAGCGCTTAAGGACGCCGGAGCCGCTTCCATCATGCCCTTGGCCGCGCCGATCGGTTCCAATAAGGGACTTTGTACGAAGGATTTTATCCAAATACTCGTGGATGAGATAGAGCTTCCTATTATCGTGGACGCAGGAATCGGAC
The DNA here is from genome assembly GCA_902363445.1 of Lachnospiraceae bacterium. Classification (GTDB taxonomy): domain Bacteria; phylum Bacillota; class Clostridia; order Lachnospirales; family Lachnospiraceae; genus Lientehia. The sequence goes on along the minus strand of CABJAB010000004.1, from coordinate 98,447 downwards.
GTCCTTCCCAGGCATGTGAAGCGATGGAGATGGGAGTAGCCGCAGTCATGGCGAATACGGCGGTGGCGACGGCCGGAGACATAAAGATCATGGCAGGAGCCTTTAAGAAGGCCATTGAGGCAGGCAGAGAAGCGTATTTGGCGGGACCGGGCAGAATCCTGGGAAGGGGCGGAGCCGCCTCCTCGCCTCTTACCGGATTTTTGAGAGACTGAAGACGGGAGGCTGAAGAAACATGGAGAAAGAAGCAGAAAAGGTGGCCGGCACGGCTCAGGATAACGCGGAGGAAAACAATCAATTTATTCCGGAGGATAAATTGGAGCGTTATCTGAATATGGAACGGACGAATCATATGGAATATATGGAAGGCATGGAGCAGATCTCTCCGGGGGTGATGGATGAGGTCATAAGCAGGATGAACGCTTATGATTATGATTCCTATACAGAGCAGGATGTGAAGTGGGCGCTGGAGAAGGATAATCTGAGCCCTGAGGATTTCGGGGCGCTTCTATCCCCGGCGGCCGGCTCTTTCCTGGAACAGATGGCGGTCAAAGCTCAGGCAGAAACCAGAAAGCATTTTGGAAGCTCCGTATATTTGTTTACTCCTCTTTACATAGCCAATTATTGCGAAAATTTCTGTATTTACTGTGGTTTCAACTGCCATAATAAAATTCGCAGGGCGAAGCTGGACGAGGCCGGCATAGAAAAGGAGCTCAAGGCGATCGCAGAAACGGGATTGGAGGAGATCCTGATCCTGACAGGGGAGAGCCGTCATATGTCCGATGTCCGTTATATCGGGGAAGCATGCCGGCTGGCTAAAAAGTATTTTAAGATGGTCGGGATCGAGGTATATCCGATGAATTCCGATGAATACGCTTATCTCCACGAATGCGGCGTGGATTATGTGACTGTGTTCCAGGAAACATATAATTCCGATAAATATGAGACTTTGCATATTTCCGGACATAAACGGGTATTTCCATATCGGATCAATGCCCAGGAGCGGGCGCTGAAGGGAGGAATGCGGGGAGTAGCTTTTGCGGCGCTTCTCGGCCTGGATGATTTCAGAAAGGACGCCTTCGCTACCGGCATTCATGCATGGCTGCTCCAGAGAAAATATCCCCACGCGGAAATCTCCTTCTCCTGTCCCAGACTTCGGCCTATCATCAACAACGATAGGATCAATCCGAAGGATGTCCACGAGCCGCAGCTTCTGCAGGTGATGTGTGCGTACCGCCTGTTCATGCCTTACGCGGGCATGACAATCTCCACCAGAGAACGGGCAGGCTTCCGTGACCATGTGATAGGCTTAGCGGCGACAAAGATTTCGGCAGGAGTCAGCACTGGCGTAGGCAGCCATGGGGAGGAAGAGGAACAGGGAGATGACCAGTTTGAGATCGCGGATATCAGAAATGTGGAAGAGGTATGCTCAGCGATCCGGGAACAGGGGCTGGAGCCGGTGATGAATGATTATGTATACCTTTGATTTACAGGGTATACCCAAGGGCACCCCTTAATACATGCCCTACGGGCGGGCGCACTTCGTGCGGCAAGGTATACCTTTAAGTACCTTTCAAACAAGTTTTCTCAATCTGGTTTACAAAGCAAGAGGAAATCCGATTCCATCCAGGCGTCTCGCTGGCAGCCGTAACCAGAATCTTTGCGGCCTCCAGTCGGTCCTTTCCAACTGGCATGGATAAATCGATATTTTTCCATGTCAGATTCCAACAAAAATCCGCATGATATGCGATTTTTGCCTCCCTGCGGCCGGGAAGATTCTGCTAACGCCTTTGCGGCGCTCGCCTTACGATGGAATTGGATCGTTCCTCTCGCTCTTTCTTTCCGCACCGAAACAAGCTTTTGTTCGCCTTGAAAGTTATTTGGGCGGTCTATCGTAGCCCGCTGCGGTACGCGCGCGGGCCGTGTGGATATCCGATCCTTTTCTGGAATCAAGGGAACCGAGATTATCCGAAAAGGTGCGGCGGGCAGGATACCGGCAGGAAGATTCCGGGGTGGCCTAAAGGTGAGCGCCGCAGGGCAGCGGCCGGTGTTCCTCAGGCGGAGGGAGGCAGAAACGGAAAATCCGATTCCGTTTCTGAGCGAACGGGAGACGGGAAATCATAAAGATTTCCTGCCGACATGTGAGCGGTACTTCCAGAGCGGGGATAAAGCGGCCCCTGCATCGCCAGCGAACCGAAATCGTGACGGCCAGGAACTTCTGCCGGTGTCAAACTGGGGCTTGGCCGGAACTTACTAAGAATGATTACAAAAAGTGTTTTGTATCATACCTTCCAGGCAAGCGCACTTCGTGCGGCGGGGTATATCAGTCGAGCAACGGATCACATACAAAAAGGAGGTCCTGAGATGAAATTTATTGCGGTCACTGATCGGAGCCTGTGCAGAGGATCTCTTATCACTCAGCTGGAACGGATTTTAAATCTGCCGGATGAAGCAGCTCTTCCGAAACCGGATATGGTGATCCTCCGGGAAAAGGATCTTTTGGAAGCGGAGTATGAGGCTCTGGCCGGACAGGTAATTCTTCTGTGCCGTGAGTATCAGACTGAGTGCATCCTTCATACTTATCCCCATGTGTCGGAGAGACTGGGGCACGGGAAGATACATCTCTCTCTTTCGTCACTCGAAAGGATGCAAGAGTCGGGGGAATGGTCCGGGATCAGAGAGATGTTTGACAAGACGGGCGTTTCTGTCCACAGCGTATCGGAAGCGGAGCGGGCGGTCTGCCTGGGGGCGGATTATCTGATGGCCGGTCATGTATTTTCCACAGACTGTAAAAAAGGAGTGCCGCCCAGAGGCCCTTCTTTTTTAGCAGATGTGGTGAAGACGGTGGACCGGAGGTGCCCTGTTTATGGGATTGGCGGAATGGACAGAACAAAACTTTCTGCCGTCGCGGAGACAGGAGCGGAGGGTATCTGCATCATGTCAGGGTATATGAAAGTGTGACGGAGGAATAGAAAATCAGAAAGTCAATGAATGGAAAAGCAATAGGGAAGCGGCGGTCTGGAAACGGACCGCCGCTTTTGTGTCTTAAATGGGTTCAAACGCTTAAAATTAAATATAAAACCACATATTAATCTGAATATTTAAAAATATAAAAGTAGTTCTAAGTGGAAAGATTGCATAATAAGTCGAATTCGGTAAAAAGAAAATCAAACTCGTACAATGGAAGAAAATATTGGAGACCATCCAGTTTAAACCATGAGAGGGAGATTTTCTATGAGCAGGATGAGAAAGCTTTTTAAGAAATCAGTCGCGGGAGCGTTGGCCCTTACTTTGCTTTTGGAAGCAGGGATAACGGAAGCCTTTGCCATGCCGGAAACCGGGTTACAGGAGCCGGAAAAAGAGACGGAGCTTGAATTTGCATGGTCAGAACAGACAGAAAAGAGGGGAAAGAACAGCAGGGTATTTCTTACGGAAGATGGAACTGAAGTCGTCGCGCTGTATGAATATCCAGTATATTATCAGACCGACGGACAGTGGGCACCTTATGATTATGGGCTGGAGCTGGTCTCCAATGAGACGGAAAACGAATATCGGGTAAAGGACGGAAGCATGCAGACGGCAGTCAGCCGATATTATTATGACGGAAAATTTTTGACTGTTGGATACGGGGACACTGGCAGCTCCATGAAATGGGAACTTCCGCTGCATGCGGGAGAGTCAGCGGAGCTTTGTGAATTTTCCATTGAAGATGGTTTTATGGACGAGGAGACCGAGCCAGCGACATCCGGTACGGAAGAGGAGACTGTTTCCACAGAGGAGACGGAAGAAAATTCGGAAGAAACCATAACCGAAGAAAATACTCTGGAACAGACTGAGGAGAGCTTGGACAATCAGGAAGAGGTCCAGGAAGACACCTCTGAAATTACGGTTCCAGATAATGATGTAAGCAAATATGATACGGCGGATAAAGAGACAGAGGCAGGTTTAGAGGCAGAAGATGATCTGCTGGCTCTTTCACATGTTCGGAGCTATGGTCAGTTTGAAAAAATTCAAGAAGGCGTGAACCTTGGCGTTGAGCAATGGCCGGGAAATATCAAACTTTCAGTTGTTTTCGAAAATTCATTTAGGGCAAAGCAGGGAATTGATTTTCTGCTGGATCTGGAAGGCATTAATTTGGAACAGGAAGAGGACTGTCTCTTGATAAAAAGTTCCGAAAGTGAAGCCGGAGCCGGGATATTTGCGGTACTGAAAGCCCCTGTATTATATGATGGAGACAGGCTCTCCGGAGGAGCGGAATATCGTCTGTCGGAACGGGAAGACGGCAGTACGTCTTTATCCGTAATTCCAGATGAAGAATGGATGGAAGATTTGGACAGAACATGTCCCATCACACTTATTATTCATTTGCAGCAGGAGGAAGGCAAACCTGAATATTTACACGAAATACAGGGAACTGAAAAGAATTATAATGGTTATGAAACGGTAGTGGGAAATACTTTGGAAACGGTTCAAACGGTTATATCTGGCCCGAATCTTCCAGAGGCTCCGGAAGGAAAGAGCCTTAAGGCTGCAGATTTGATACTGTGCAGAAAAGATATAGAAGGAATCCAGCGAAAAACACTTAAGCTGGGGGCTTATGGATGGAAGGAACAGGAAAGCTTTAAAGACTATCCGATGGATTCTGTCACATATCAGGCCGGTGACGAGGAGGATATCAGATTCCTGGATGTAACAGAAGCCTTCAAAGACAAGGAAGATCAGGAACACGGGATGCTTTTGAAGAGCATGGAATCTGAGCTGGTAACGGGCGTCTATGGTTTTGACGCGTTTGATGATGATAGTATCCGGCCGTCTTTTCTGTTTTATTTTTCAGAGGGCAATTCATCCGAAATGGAAGAAACAGGAAACGGAGGAGTGGATTACAGCGGTGTGTCAGAAGAGGACAGTTATATAATAGGTGAGGATCCGGAGAAGAGGGACCGTTTCACCAAGCATTTTCTGACAGAATCAGGAAATTACATGGCGGCGGTATATGAAGACCCCGTTCATTACTTAGAGAACGAGAAATGGGAAGAGATTGATAATACGCTGCAACTGTCGAGTGAAGGAGAGGGCGGAAATACAGAGCAGCGATATGAAAATCGGGCATCAGATGTGGACATAGAGATTGCGCGGTATGCGTCATCAGATAGTTTGGTGTCTATTCAGTCGGAGGATGGTTCCATATCCTGGGGACTTTGCGAAGAAGAATCCATTCTTTCCAAAGAACAGCAGAGAAGCGGTGAAAATGCGGTTCCAAGAAGGAACAGCAGGCTATTGAGCGAATTCGTACTTCAGGATATGGGAAGAACTGAAGGCGGAACGAATTCTGCTGATCAGGCTGAAATGTCTGCAGATTCAACTGTACGAACAGGACAAAAAAATGAACTGACGGCAGCGGTTCTTCCACCGGGAAGTGAACCACTTCCTTCAGAGCCAATGTTTCTGGAAACATCCAATACAAGAGGAGATGTCTCTGCTGCGGAATATAATGCAGAACAGATGGCAGTACCGAATCTGACATCCGGGGGCGTTTACACAGATATCCTCCCAGGAGTGGACATTCAATATGTACTTGAGTCTGTAAATTTAAAGGAAAATGTTATATTAAAGTCAAAGACATCTGCAGAGCAGGTACTTAAATTCCGTGTTCATCATCCGGGCATGAAGATGACACTGGAAGAGGACGGCAGTGTCACGATTAAAAAGGCTCAGGAGGAAGTCACTCCTTACACCTTCATGCGGCCATATATGTATGACAGTCAGGGAAACACCAGCACTGATGTGACTTATCAACTGACTTCAGAAGGAGAAGATACGACAGTACTGACGATTCTGCCAGACCGAGAATGGCTGATGGCAGATGATCGTGAATACCCGGTGACCATAGATCCGGTGACTGAGACACAAAAGGAAACAAAATCCATTGTGGACGCATTTGTACGGCAAAAGCAGCCTGGGGAAGCTGCCAGCGGATGGGGTTCTTTTGCAGTTGGATATGTTCCATCTTATGGTATATGCCGTTCGCTCGTCAAATTCAACAACCTTCCAGTATTAGAAAAAGGCGATTTGATCTATAAAGCGGTGTTTAATGTTTACCAATATAAATATGATGCCAGCGCGGCGGCAAATTTCAGAGTTACGGCCCATAAACCCACCAGTGATTGGCCGACCACCGTAACCTGGAGTACCCAGCCGGGATGCGATACGACAGTCCTGGATTATCAGACAGTAGAGCCTGTGGCAGATAAGTTCCAGCCGCATCTGAAACAGTTTGATATTACTTCCTTGGTGCGTTCCTGGTATAACACAGGAATAAATTACGGTATTGAGCTTCGCTCTGTGGATGAAGCGCTTCGGGCAGAAGCATATTTTATTACGTCAAACAATTCGGCTTTTGTACCGGCTGCATATCCCAGTGGAACCTTCTATTATAAAAACACTGCCGGACTGGAGAGCTATTGGAGTTATCATGAACAGGATGCCGGGCGGGCAGGATATGGATATACCAACGATTTCAATGGCAACGTCGTATTTACTCATGCAGATGCGGCGACTACAGGAAACAGACTTCCAGTATCCGTAAGTCATGTGTATAATCTCTGCGAGGCGGATCAGTCTTCCAGATTTGGAAACGGATGGAGGCTGAATATCATGCAGCGTCTGGAAACCACCGGAATGTCATTGTTCCCCTATGTCTACACAGATGCGGATGGGACCAAACATTATTTTTATAAAGATTCAGAAGACGGAAATAAATTGAAGGATGAAGACGGCCTTGGCCTTACAATCACACAGGAGTCTTCCTCAGACAATGATGAATACCGTACGATCACGTGTAAAGATAAATCAAAACTTGTATTTGATATATGGGGATATCTGCGAAGGAGCATCGATACCAATGGAAACGTCATTCGATATAATTATGGACCCAGAGCAGATGGAAATTATCTTGGAAATATTTCTGATCCTACAGGCGCTTTTATAGACTTTGCTTATAGTGCCGATTTTAAGCACCTTGTTTCTATGACAGACCGGACTACCGGACGCACCACCAGTTACCAGTATGATACTGCCGGGAACTTGATTTCCATTACTTATCCAGATGGAAAGAAAAGCACATATACCTATGACAACAAGAAATTGACACAGGCAAAAGCACCTGACGGTTATGCCATAGAGTATCTGTATCTGATGGATTTTAATGTTCCAAGGGTCAAAATGTTCCGGGAGAGGGGAACTGGAAATACAATCGGAAGGTCTGTTGAAACGTCTTATAGAAACGGAAATACAACTACATTTCAATATCCAGGTCTGGATGGAGATACGACTGCCAAAGCGGATAATCCAGTTTTCCATTACGACTTTGATAACCTGGGGAGGCCGCTGACAATATATGATGATGAGGGAAGCGCTAATAATTATACTTATTATAGTGACGGGAGGAAAAACAATAAACTGAAGGAAAACGGTGCGCTTCGCTCCTCGATTTTTAATTATTTATCGAATCCTGGGTTTGATACGGGAGATTCTCTGGAAGGCGACAGCTGGTATGCTTACCGCTCAGGAGGGGATTTCGGCTATGGTGTGAACCGGATGACGGATGTGGGGTATACAGGCAATACCTCTATACGTGTCACGAAAGGAAACCTGGATGCGGGATTGGCGGCAGTGGCGCACGATGTGACAGGACTTAGTTCCGGGACTTATACACTTTCCGCATACGTAAAGGCAGCGGGAGTATCTGCACAGTCCGGGAATGCGGATGGAGCAGTTCTGGGTGTGACTTTCTTGACTGGGAATAAAGCGAACACGACGGAAATCTGCCAGGAAGCGAGAACAGGAGTAACAAATACAGCCATTGATAACGGATGGCAGAGAATGTCTACCAGTTTTACAGTGACTCAAAACGGAACGAACGTCCGTATATTCGGAGGACTGAATAATGCGATGGGAACTGTATATTATGACAGTTTCCAGTTGGAAAAGGGCGCTGTTGCCGAAGGGTACAATTTAGTTAATAATGCCGGATTTGAATATAATTATCAGGGTGGTTACGGTTTTAACGTATGGACGAGACACAATATGCTTACAGATGACGGTAATTCTACGGTAAACGTAAAATTCAATGGACACTCTGCCCGCGTGACTGGGGATCCTGATACAAGAAGATATTATCGGCAGGTAGTTAATGTAAACGGAGGTGAGGGCGATGTCTATAATCTGTCCGGATGGGCAAAAGCGAATGCGGTTCCTGGAAAAGAATTTCGATTGGGGGCAGAAATTCGCTATAGTGATGGAAGCAAAGGCTGGCGCTATTTTGAATTTGATCCATACCTTACAGATTGGCAGTTTACGGGAGGAATGTTTAGTACCGATGACAATAACAGCAGCACGAACCTTACTTATACCTCTATCATAATCCATGCGTTTTACGGCAGTCAATGCAATACGGCGTGGTTTGACGGTATTCAGTTGACAAAAGACGACGGGGAAACCTATGTATACGACAAGGATGGGAATCTTGTGTCAGCCAAAGATGCTGTAGAGAAAGACAGTTTCAAGATGGATCAGTATGGAAATTTACGAAATATGACGTCTATTACCGGGTCTTCCTTCAGCTATGGATATGATGAAAAACAAAATATGACCTGGGCAAGAAACTCAGACGGGTTGTCTTATCAATTTACCTATGACGCATTTGGCAATCCTACTTCGTCTAAAATCACTGGAGAAGGTACGAATCAGGAACTTGTATCAGGCAAGGTATACCGTATTATTCAAAAGACATCGGGAAAAGCCCTTGATGTACATGCTGGTACCGACGCCAACGGCACCGCGGTAGAACAGTTCACGGCCGGCAGCGGTACGAATCAGCAATGGAAACTAGTAGAGTGGGGAGACGGATACTGGAAACTGGTGTCCATGTGCAGCGCTTCCGGGCGGGTCCTGGCGGTAAAGGGAGGAGCCAATACAGAAGGAGCGGTCACACATATCTTTACAGCGGACGGAGGGGTGGCACAGCGGTTTAAATTCAAGAGAAACAGTGATGGAAGTTATCAAATCATAGCGAAATGCAGCAACGATACAAAATGCCTGACAAATTTCAATGCCAGTATGGAAAACTCTGTTCCAATCACGATTCGTACGATCAATGGGACGCACAGTGATCAGAGTTGGTATCTGGAACCAGTGGAATCCGGAAATGGGATACATACGTCACAAACATATACGGCGAATGGGCGACAAGTGACTTCCGCGACGGACGCCAGAGGGAATACGGTCAATTATGGTTACGACAGCAAAGGGAGGATGATGACCAGTACTACAGATCCTTCTGGCATCACCACCAGCTATACTTATGACAACAATGACCGTCTGACGGGGGTGTCACGTCCTTTGAACGGACAGTCTATAAGCAACGGCTATACCTATACAAATGACAAACTTCATGGTATCAGTCACAATGGATTTACATATTCCTTTGTGTATGATCAGTGGGGCAATACATCATCTGTAAAGGTGGGAAACCAGATGCTGTCTTCTCAGGCTCTGCTGCCTCATAATGGTCCAGTCTCTGAAAAGACATATGGAAACGGGCAGAAGGTGAGCTATGCTTATGATAAGCAGGAACAAGTGACAGAAATAAAATATGATGGAACAGCGGCCTTCCGGTATAAATATGATAACTATGGTAATGATATCCAACACGATGATTTACTGAACAATGTGAAATACTTCTTTAAATACGATTCTTTAGGCCGCCCAGTGATCATGCGGACGACTCACGGACAGGAGCTGCAGATTAGTTATGACAATAAAAACCGGGCCGATAAGGTCGTCTGTGGAATTGACGGAGTGAATACGACCACAGAATATCTCTATGGGAACGCAGCTTCCGGACAGATGCCGGATATGGCCTATGGAGTAAAGATTGACGGAAGCCAGATGCTGACTTATACTTATGATAAGTTATGCAGGACAGCGACAAGAAAACTTAATCTCACAGCCCCTTATCTGACTTCTTATACGTTTCTTCAGAACGCGGCAGGAGGAGATACCACATTGGTATCCAGCGTGACAGATGGAAATAAGACTCTGAACTATACATATGACGCGCGGGGGAACATCACCAGTGTATCCGAAGGAGATACGGAAAAGCTCCGCTATACGTATGATGATCTGGATCAGCTGATTCGTGCGGATGATGCTTACGAGGGAAAGACGTACACATATGCTTATGACGCGGGCGGAAACCTGACTTCACGTTCTGACTATGCGTATACAGCAGGAGACCTGGGTGAGGCAGTATCTACTGTTGCATATGCCTATGGAGATGCCAATTGGAAGGACAAGCTGACCGGATACAACGGACAGAGCCTGACTTATGACGCTATTGGGAATCCTCTTACCTGGCGGGATGGAATAAGCTTCACCTGGCAGCACGGCCGGGAAATGAAAACCTTTGCAAAGGGTGGTTCCACCTATTCCTACAGCTACGACGAAGATGGATACCGGGTGAAAAAACAGCATGGAAATACGGTTACGGATTATTACCTGAACGGAGATCTGATCCTAACCCAGAAAACAGGGAATGACCGGATGGATTTCCTGTACGACGATAACGATCAGCTGCTTGGCTTCAAGGATAACGGCACGAAATACTACTATACCAAAAACCTGCAGGGCGATGTCACAGGAATCCTGGACGGAGGAGGGACACTGGTAGTCTCCTATACCTATGACCCCTGGGGAAAACAGCTGACCTGCACCGGCACCATGGCGAATACGATTGGGGAAAAGAACCCCTTCCGCTACAGAGGATACTATTACGACGCGGAAAGCGGACTGTATTATCTGAACAGCCGGTATTATGATCCTGTTGTGGGACGGTTCGTGAATGCGGATGGATATATCTCAACAGGACAGGGATTATTGGGAAGCAATATGTTTCTTTATTGCCTGAATAATCCGGTAATGTTAAAAGATTCTTCCGGAGAAATTGCGGGAATCGATGATATATTTATCACGATAGTGGGTCTAGCATTAGGAATTGCCGCAGTTAACGGCGCAAATGCGATACGCCGTAAACAGACAAGCATTGCAAAGAAAATAAGTAATAGCTATTCAAACGTTAAGAAAAGTGTTACAAAGTTATATCATGCTGCCGCAGTTTCAGTGGGAATTTCTGTTGCCAAGAAAATAAAATATAATGTTAAAACGAGACAAGAAACGATTAAAGCAGTTGGCGCAGAGATTCTTTTGAAGAAGAAGAGACAGGCATATTTTACAGAGAACCCATATGATTTCAAACCGGCAGGACTAATATTAGATCCACATGTATTACCGGGAACGGGAAGTAATGGAGGAGTTTTAAAATGGGAAATACCTGGTACACATATTGCAATTTTTGAATGGAATGAGGATTATAAAAATGGTCCTCATTACCATGTATTGAAAGCGGAATGGGATAATAAGCATAACAATAAAACGCATTATCGTTCTGGAACCCCGGTGCCTGAGCCCTGGAATTCTATGTATTTTGGAGGACAGTAAATTATGAGAATTGATTGGAGCAACAGAAATGAAATGACAAATTTAAATCTTCACGATTGCAGTTTTACAGGATATAGTTATGACTATGATAAAAGACAGATTAGTTTTCATTGTGGCGTTGGTTACATAGGAATGGAATTCAATGTAGTATTTCACAATGTGATTTTCAGCAAAATGCAGAGTTGTACCTTCTGGCATGGAGGAGACAGCATAATGTATATTGCTCTGGAGGAAGAAGAGACGGAATTAAAGACACTTAAAAAGATACATGACGAAAAAGAATATGATTTTACTAAATTAGATGAAGGTATCTCATATCTATCTGTAGAAATGTCGATTAATTCGGGAGATATGTTGACGATCATCTGTGAAAGCATTGATTATGAAGAAAGTAAAGGTTGAGTCGGATAAGACGAGTAATTGTTTTATCATTCGGAAGTTAATGAAGTGATGTAAAACAGGGTGAGACCAGTGCGGTACCTCATCCTGTTTTAAATTATAAATAAAATTTTTGGCTTTTGTCAATAATGATATCTTATCACCCTGAAAATTACAGATTTTTATATATTTATTAATGGATTGTCGAGAAAATAATGATTTTATCGGAAACTTTTGCTATAATGGAGCCATCGATAATAATTTTTATTGGATTACGGGATGTAGAAGAATGGTAATAATTATGTGGCTATACAGGGGGAGTGAAACTATGAGACGAAGCAAGTTATTGATTGTGTGCTTTTTTCTTAGTGTTATATATTCTGGCTGCTATTATAAATATTATTTTGGTAAGCGACCATGTGATCAACCAGAGGGCGCAGGTGCTGGATACATGGAAATTAACGGAGAAAAGATTTCTGTTTATGTAGGTATTGGTCCGGGAAAAGAAATGGATTTATTTTCTGAACAAGCAATTGAAAGTCAAGACATTTATCCTGAATGGCAGTATGAACACTGGATTGGTGACTTTAAAAAGCCAGACGAATTCACTGCGACAGTGAAGGAGACTACATATTTTGAGGTCGGGCAGCAGATAAAATTCTACAGAACGAAAGAAGGGATTCCCAAAACGAGTGAAACCTAAACTTTGACGCACAATGTGTGCCTGCCCGGAGGGCGTGTATTAATGGGCGCCCTTAGGTATAGTCCGGCGCCTGATGGACTTATTGATAGAAAAATTTGTGCAGCGATCATATTTAATTATGTGAAGGGAGGGTTTGTTTATGTGGTATGAAATTAATAACAATGATGATCTTATAAATTTTATGGATATGCTCTGCTCTTTTCACGACAGCTGTATTAAAGAAATGAAATATTTGAGCGGAGCATACGTAAATGAGGAATTGTCGATGTATCCGATAAACGATCGCAGGATATTAAAGGTCATTATACAACGTCAATTTCAAGACAATCCTATGATTGAAATGGAATTTGAAGGTTTAAAATTATTTCGATTGTCACCCTGTGATGATAACTATTCTTGTGAAATACTGGATTCGACAATGATATTAAAAGACGGTTTCATTTATTGGTTTGATTGCGAGGGAATGTCTATAGGGGATTTGGATACTTATGATGGGACGGTGATCTGTGCGCTGAAACTTCGCTGGCGCTCGATAGGTAATTGCATGGGGGAGAAAGAATTTTTTACATCAGCCGTTTAAGAAGTGCTGTGATGAAATAATAAAATTGCCGGATTTAAACATTGTTTTTGTAATCAATGAACCCGCTGGTTCAAGCAGAATGCGGTTTTACATTTGGAGGACGATAATATGAAAATTGATTGGAACAACAGAAATGAAATAAATAAAATATATGTTCATGATTGCGAATTTACTGGATATAGTTATGACTATGATAAAAGACAGATTAGCCTACAATGTGAGGGGAACTTTCTTAACTTAAAACACAGTTTTTTGTTTAATAATGTGATTTTCACCAAAATGCAAAGCTGTACCTTCTGGCATGGAGGAGACAGCATAATGTATATTGCTTTAGAGGAAGAAGAGACGGAATTAAAGATACTTAAAAAGATACATGACGAAAAAGAATATGATTTAACTGAATTAGATGAAGGTATCTCATATCTATCTATAGAAATGCTGATTAATTCAGGTGATATGTTGTTAATTATTTGTGAAAGTGTTGATTACGAGGAAAGTAAAGACTGAATCTTGTTAGGATAGCCTATCTTTTCAACTGGGAAGCCGGGCTGTGACTTTAAAAAGCCAGACGAATTCACTGTGACAGTGAAGGAGACTACATATTTTGAGGTCGGACAGCAGATAAAATTCTACAGAGTGAAAGAAGGGATTCCCAAAACGAGTGAAACTTATACTTTGACGCACGATGTGTGCCTGCCCGGAGGGTGTGTATTAAGGGGTACCCTTGGGTATGATCCGGCGAGGGTATCTTTTTCTGTTACGGATAAAGAAGAGGAGAAAATGGTCACAACGAATAACCTATATTTTTATAATTCCAGACAAGAGTATTCCCATATGATAAACTTTGGAGTATATGTGAGAGCGGGTATATTGTACGAACCTAAGAGAATTCTTGGTGTCAGCCATTTGCTGGAGCATATGTTCTTCCGGCGTTTAGGCACGTTATCGCAGAAAGAGTTGTATAAGAAATTTAACACTCTTGGAACCACATTTCGAGGCGAAACGTATGACGATTTCATTCGGTGGGACATAGAATGTCTGCCAAATGGATATTGGAACAGTTTTCTGATACTCATGCAATTGTTTCAAGATTTCGAATGGAGCCGGGAAGAATTTGAAAGCGAAAAATCAGTCGTTATAAGACAAATTGAGAGGCAGTATGAAATAGAATTTGGAGAATACGCCAGACTTTATTCCAATGTAGGAAGCAGACACGAGCTTTCGAGAATGGGAACGCTGGAATCAGTAGAAAAGATTACTTTGGATGACTTATATCAGTGGAAGAATAAAGTGTTCAGCTCCAACAATGTCTGCTGCGTTTTGACGGGGAGTTTTTCTGAAGATGATTTAAATCGGACACTAAATGCAGCAGAGCAGATATGCCTGCGAAAGAACAAAATGCCAAAATGTAAGGAACAACTGCCAAAGAATTTCGGGATGCGCTCTGAAAGAGATGATATTGTTTTATCTGCGGAAGAAGAGAGTTCCGATATATCCGTTGTTTTTGACATTGATAAGAATAAATTTGCGGAAGAAGAAGTAGTAGAAGTCTGCAGATGTATGGGTTTGAAAAATCATTCGTATCTTTCGGAAGGCTTAGTTGAAGAAAAAGTGCTTACTGATGAAGTGGTATGCAATTACTTTTCATATGAAAAGTACGGTCAATTTCAGATTGAGTTTTCTGTGTTATGTGAGGATGTGGAGAAGGGGCTTATCAATTTTAAGAATCTTATTGCAGAATTTAAGAGAAAAGATTATGAAAAGCTTTTGGGACAGTCCGATTATTACAGACATTATACAGATGGTATTCCAAGAGAGCTGAATTTTAGGATTGCAAAATCAGAATTTGTTAAGGAGGAAAAAATAACTGAGGGCAAAATTTCAGATTACCAGGAAATCATTCAGGGCGTTTTCCAAAGTGCCAATATGTCAGTTTGCATTACCTGCAATAGCCAACGGATAAGTAAAAAATCAGTTTGCTCCATGTTGGAACGTATGAGGGGAGATTTATGAAGAATCTATATACTTTGACACACGAAGAGTGCCTGAACGCAGAACATGAATCGAGGAACGTCCTTGGGTATAAGATTAAAAAAAATATTCATTTTTATACCGTTAGACTGGAACATTCTAATACTGTGGATTTTGGACTGTATTATATAAATCCCTTTAATGATTTTTGCTGGCACAGACTCATGGCGCGTAAAATCAATCTTTGTGCATTGCCGTACAATATGGTCTTCACAGATTATTTATCAGGGGAATACGGATACTTTATGTTATCATCTTTGGCTGACAGCGGAATCAGCATATGGGAACCGATTTTAATATCCCTGGAGAACTGCCAGAATACAAAAGAAGCGGAAGAAAAAGAAAAGCGAGTTTATAATAAGTACCAAGAGCTGACGGGTGGTATGGTAAGGGCCGGCAGTAACGATGGGGGCCTGTTTTTTGTACTCACGGGGAATTTTATGGAAACAGAGGAGCAGAACATAAAAGAGCGGATAGAGAGCTTAAAAATGGTTTCCGTATATGGAAAGGAAGAAGAACCAACCAACAGAAGTGCCCTAAAAATAGGAAAACCAGAAAAAGCATATATGGAGTCTGATAAACAGAACGATGATATAAAAACACTGAGCAATAATCCGGAAGAACAATTGTCAGTGAGGGTTGAATTTGCCTCAATCTGTGAACGAAAAGAGATATATTCTGCGGTTCTTCTCAGCAGTATACTGGGGGAGGGAGACGGCTCCTGGCTGAATATGCAGCTGAGGGAATCATTTGCATATACAGATGAAGTGGAAACAGGAATTTTTACAGAAGACGAGACCTTGTGTATTCAAATTTGTTTTTTGGTTAAAAGAAGATATTTAAATGATGCTTTGGATATTGTGCGGAAAACAAGTATTCATATGGAGGAGAATTTAACAGAGCAGGATTTAGAGGAAGTTCGCTTATTCTATACTGAAGTACAAAATAGGTGGTATAATGATTCCTATTCTCTAAATCAAAAAGTGGGTATTTCATTTGTATGCGATGATTGGGAGGGATTCGATATAGAGATGCAGGAGGAGAATTACAGAAAAGTATCCTTGCATGACATAAAACAAATTGCTAAAAAAATATTAACGGAGAAAAACTGCAAAATTATTGTTACTTAAAAACAAAGGAAAAATAAAGAATTATTTATTAGAGGGAAATTGACAAAAATCTGATTATAAATTATAATAAAATAGAATAATCTGATAAAATATTGCGCTGGTCTTGTACGGATAGAATATAAAGTGAGGAGGGGATGAATGAAATGAACTATTATAATGTGGTTATATTTATGATAGTTGCTGCATTGTTTTCTTCCATACAGATATCCAATCAACTGGAGAAGAATACATATAAAAAATTGATTATGCCCAATAAGCCTATGAGAAATATAAGCCTGTTTATGGCAGTGGGTTTTATATTTTTATTGTGTGTGTTTTTATTTGAACCAATGGATGATAAATGGATAATGTATGTGTTTTTAGGTGTTCTATTTCCTTTTGTTTTTATTTTCTACTTTTACAGTATGAACATAAGAATAGACTTAGGGGAGAATGGTTTTCTTTATCGTTCCTTTTGGAGAAGGAAATATCATTTTCGATATGATCAGGCAATAAAAATGAAAGAAGTAGAAGCAGGAATGAAAATTTATTTTCCGGGTGCGAGAATAGATATCTCATATATGGTTATGACCAATACCTCTGAGTTTATTAACAGGGTGAAGAAAGCGAATCCGGATATTGAAATTACACATTATTGGGATAACGATAAAAAGATACAGAAGTATATTAAAGAAAACAAACTACATTCGAAACAAAAGAAAGATTTGTCAGAGCGAATATATGAGCATATAACAAAATACTGAAATAAAAATAATTTTTTATTTATATCAGCAGGCGATGCTGCAGCTCCCTGTTTGCATATATACTCGTATGGAGTACATTTGTCTGTGGTTATTCCAGAAAGGAAAAGAGATGCTGATTCGAATATTAGGCTTCATTGTATTGGCTGCTTTTTTAGGCATAATTTATAAAGGCCAACATTTAAAGACGGCCGGAAAAAACAAGGTGACATTGTCAAATACCATACAAGTTGCCGGGTGGTTTGGATTTTGCGGCGGAACGGTAGCTGCGGTTTGTTTGCTTCTGGATAAAAATGTAGTAATAAAAGGGATAGGAGAAATTTTGGGGGTTATCATGATTCCCTTCTTCTGTATTGGAGGCGTAATTGCGATTTTTATGTATGACGGCTGGTACATACAGTTTGATAACGATGGATTTGAATATCGTTCCTGTCTGTGGAAGAAATATTCATTTTCATATCAAGAGGTGATTGAAACAAAGAAGAAAGGAAATACAGTATACATCTATACAGACGAGATTATAATAAAGCTTCCGCTCCAGGAGACAGTAAACAATCAGTTCTTTTTAAAGCATTTATCGGAGGAGATGAATCGCAGAAAACTAGGATAAATGGTTTGGATGCTGTATAATTGTAATTTGAATTAAGTCAAGTGACACGTAACAGGGTAAGGTCCACATGTGACCTTACCCTGTTTATGTAATGATTTTATTTTTTATAATGGTTCTTTTATAATTCTCTGAATAACTGGAAGGGTTGTACTTCCAGCGCATTTGCCAGATCAAAGAGAACCTCAAGGGTGGGGGGATAGTTGAAAGATGAGGATTCGATTTGAGACAGATATTTGACAGAGATTTCTGCTTTTGCGGCAGTTTGTTCCTGCGTAAGCTCCAGGCGGTTCCGATAATATTTCAAATTCAGGGATAGAGTACGGTAATAGCTGTAATTGCAGATTTTAGGAGACTTTGGCTGAGACAATGCACTAAATCCTTTCTTGGTAGCAATTGGAAACTCTTTATTTATAGTTTATTTAAGAATAAGAAATTCTTGAACACATTATTAATAATTTTTTTCTTATTATTAGTAGGATTATACTGTATAATAGTAGCTGTAAAATAAAAGACTTTTTTCAACTTTTCAGTTGAAATATCTTGCATTTAACAGCTGAATATAGTAAAATATGGTATATGAACAACTAAGAAAATAGACGATGAGATGAGGGGAACATGAATTTTAATGAGCTATCAGATGCGGAACTGATTATTATGAAAATAATCTGGGACGCTGGCCGGCCTGTCCAGGCGCCGGAGGTCACAAAGGCCGCGGCGGAGAGATACGGACGGGAATGGGCCAGGACAACGGTATCTACTTATTTGAAGATACTGGTGCAGAAAGGGTATCTGGAGATGACCCGGACAGGCGGAAAGACGTACATCTATACGCCGTTGATAAAGGAAGGGGTGTATCAGAAGCAGGTGATGAACAAGTTTTCTAACTTTTGGGGAAAGGGTTTTCTGAAAAACTTTGTTACATCATTGCACGATGAAGCTTTGACAGATGAAGATATTCAGGAATTAAAGGACTTTTTGAATGGCGTGGACGATTCTAAGTAGTTGGTTTTTCGGCGTGTTTCTGACTTCCCTGACTGGGACTGTTTCCTATTTTTTCTGGAAGCTGCTGGAGTTTGTCATGGAGAGAAAGAAACAGTTTCGCTGGATTGTGTTTTCCGGAAAGCTGGTGATAATCTTTTACTTGGTTCCGGTCATATATCTGTATATTTATTTTTCAGAATTACATGTAGATAAAAATACATATGTTAGAATGGGTTTTGTTTCACCTATTTTGTTATATGGCGCAGGTATTGCATTTTTCCTTTGGTTTGTGGGTTTTTGCTTTGGAATTTTTAGATATTTCATACAGAAGCGGAATTTAAAATTATTTGTGAGTTGTTCTGTGCCTGCGGATTTGCAGATAAATCGGATAAAGGATGAGATTGAGAAGAGACTAGCGCTGAAACAAAGCGTAGCGGTTCGGCTCAATTATCAGTGCATTGTTCCTGTGGTCATGGGAGTACGGAAACCGGTGATTCTTTTGCCGGAACAGGAGTACGACCAAAAGAAGCTGAGGATAATCCTGGAGCATGAGCTGATGCATGTGAAGCATCGGGATTTATTCTGGAAACACTTTTTGTACTGGATATCCAAGGTCCATTGGTTTAATTATTCGTTTAAATGCCTTACAGATGATATCAACGGCTGGAATGAAACCTACTGTGACCGGGACGCCTGTTATGGAGAGATGTCCATTTGCACGTATGAAGAGTATTTCGATACAATCCTGGAAAACGCCAGGGTGAAGTCCAATGAGAAGTTATTGTTTACCATGCATTTATATGAAAACAAAAAGGGAATCAAAAGGAGGATGGTGAGAATGAGACATTATCACGCATCAAAGGAATTGAGAAAGGTGGTGGTGGCGTTACTAACCGTTTGCTTTGTCGGCGTCAGCTCTGTGACCGCATTTGCTGCGGGTGAGGGTGTGATGAATGGTTATGAAGCTTTGACGGATACGACGGAAAATATACTTGCAGAGACAGGAGTGTCAGGTGAAGGAGAGACCGTCATCCCGCCAGGAACAGATGATGGAATTCCGGAGATAGAGATGCCGAACAGGGCCCGGACCTATATGGAGTGGAATATCCCAGGAGATACGAAATACAAAACAGGAGCATTCTGGGTGACCAAAGGTCAGAAGATTGCGGTAACTGCTCTTGTATCTCCTACCAATAAGTTTATCAATATGGGGATAGTTGAACCAGACGGTACAAGAAGACAGGTTTCGGGTATGAGTGCATTGGGTCATACTTTTGAGGTGAACTATACTGGTGGATATGCTGTGTTTGTGGAAAATCGAGCCAGCTCCGAAATTACAGTACAATTAATGTATGCGGTAGAATAATGTTTTTATGGGAAAAGGCGGTTGACCGCTTTTTCTTTCAAGAAAAATGACTAAATACTAAAACAATACTACCTTTTGTTTTCATATGAAATAGATTTAAAGATTTATGGAATTAGTGACCTACATAAGATAAGAGAATGTTTTATTTACAAGGGGGATGGACATAATGACTTTGGAAGAGGTATTGATGGAAGTCCATTATTTGAAAAGCTACAAGGGTTATCCGTGTCTCGTTTCTTGTGTCAAGCGAGTAGTGGAAGACGAAACGAGATTATGTGAGATCAGGAAGAGAGTATATCTTCCGGTAGCAGAAGAACAAGGGATAAAGCTCCAGAAACTGGAGAAAAATTTGAGAACGGTTCGAGACGTTTTTCAAATGCGCGGAGGGATCAAGATGCTGGAAAAGCATTTGGGAGGGAAACATGAGTTTTTCATATATCCTCGTGAGCTGATTGAAGCTTTGGCGGATTGTATCACAAATGAATGACCAGCGCCTTTTATATCTTAATGTAAGAAGAAGCGCAGAAGAATGAAGCGGGCAGGGAGATGATATCATATATAATCTCCCTGCCTGCTTTTGTCAAGATACAATAGAAAAATTCTGGTTAAAGATGTATCCTATTAACTAATTTTCTTTTGTCAAGAAGAAACACTTGACAGAACGGAGCGCTTCTTGTATGATAGACAAGGTGACGGATTCTGGATGGGTAATGTGAATCCGCGTGAATATTTGGCTGCCGGACGAGGGAAATCATGGAAAAGATTGTAGAGCAGACGCTTTTATATGATTTTTACGGAGAGCTCCTGACAGAGCACCAGAAACGGGTCTATGAAGATGTCGTGTTCAATGATCTGTCGTACAGCGAGGCGGCAGAAGAGCGGGGGATATCCAGACAGGGCGTCCATGATTTGATCAAACGATGCAACCGCATTTTACAAGAATATGAAGAGAAGCTGGGACTGGTGGAAAAATTTCTGAAAACCCGGGAAAAGGTAAAAGAGATTCACGGTCTGGCCCAGGAATACCGAAAGACAGAGGACAGAGAGCTGATTTTTAAGATAGAAGAGATATCAGAGGAGATCAGCCGGCTGTGAAGTCAGAACATAGATGGGATTGGACAGCAGCGGAGGGAACGAATGGCTTTTGAAAGCTTATCCGACAAATTGCAGAATGTATTCAAGAAGCTGCGCGGCAAGGGGCGTTTGAGCGAGGCCGATGTCAAGGCGGCTCTTAAAGAGGTCAAGATGGCCCTTTTGGAGGCCGATGTCAGCTTTAAGGTAGTAAAACAGTTCATCAAATCCGTAGAGGCCAGGGCGGTCGGGCAGGATGTGCTTAACAGTTTGACCCCGGGCCAGATGGTGATCAAGATCGTAAATGAGGAAATGGTATCCCTTATGGGCTCTGAAACTACGGAGCTCAAGCTGAATGCCGGGAGCGCCATGACGGTCATCATGATGGTGGGGCTTCAGGGCGCGGGCAAAACCACAACCTCGGCGAAGATTGCCGGAAAGATGAAGGAAAAAGGCAAGAGACCGCTTTTGGTGGCGTGTGACGTTTACCGTCCGGCGGCGGTGAAGCAGCTCCAGGTGAATGGGGAAAAGCAGGGCGTGCCCGTGTTTTCCATGGGCGACAGGCATAACCCCGTCAATATCGCAAGGGCGGCCATTGAGCACGCAGAGAAGAACAATAACAATATAGTGATTTTGGATACAGCCGGGCGTCTTCACATAGATGAAGACATGATGGCGGAGCTTCAGGAGATAAAGGGAAGCGTCCAGGTGGACCAGACGGTCCTAGTGGTAGACGCCATGACCGGACAGGATGCGGTGAATGCGGCCAGCATGTTCCAGGATAAAGTCGGCATTGACGGCGTTATCATTACAAAGCTGGACGGCGATACCAGAGGCGGGGCAGCCCTTTCCATCCGGGCAGTGACCGGCAAGCCGATTTTGTTTGTGGGCATGGGAGAAAAGCTTTCGGATCTGGAGCAGTTTTATCCGGACCGCATGGCTTCCAGGATTCTCGGCATGGGAGATGTGCTGACCCTGATCGAGAAGGCAGAGGCCCAGTTTGATGAAAGCCAGGCGAAAAAGCTGGAACAGAAGATGAAGAAGGCGGAGTTTGACTTCAACGATTATCTGGAGCAGCTGGATCAGATCAAGAAGATGGGCGGCATCGGCGATATGCTGAACATGCTTCCCGGCATGGGAAGCAAGATGAAGAATGTGGACATCGACGAATTGGCCATGGACAGGACGAAATCCATCATCTATTCCATGACGCTGGCGGAGCGCTCCAATCCGGACATCATAAATCCTTCCAGAAAAAAAAGGATTGCGGCCGGGGCGGGCGTGGATATCGCGGAAGTCAACCGGCTCATGAAGCAGCATGAACAGAGCAGGAAGATGATGAAGCAGATGTCCGGCATGATGGGTAAAGCAGGAAAAAAAGGCAGGTTTAAACTTCCTTTTTAATAAATTAATACTATTCCAAGGAGGTGAATTCACATGGCAGTAAAGATGAGATTAAAGAGAATGGGTCAGAAAAAGGCACCTTTTTATAGAGTGATCGTTGCAGATTCCAGATCTCCCAGAGATGGCAGATTTATTGAGGAAATCGGATACTATGACCCTACTAAGGACCCCAGCGTAATCAAAATCGACGAGGAGTTAGCAAAGAAGTGGTTATCCACAGGCGCGCAGCCTACTGATACCGTTGCAAAGCTTCTGAAGATCGCCGGTATTGAGAAATAATCCGTACTGGAGGTATGGCGATGAAAGAATTAGTAGAAGTGATTGCGAAAGCTCTGGTGGATAATCCGGACTCCGTTTCCGTTACGGAAAAGGAAGACGGCAAGGAAACCGTACTTGAGCTGACCGTTGACCCGTCTGATATGGGCAAGGTGATCGGCAAGCAGGGCAGAATCGCAAAAGCGATTCGCTGTGTAGTGAAAGCGGCGGCCTCCAGAGAAGACAAAAAAGCAGTTCTGGAAATTCAGTAAAGAAGCAGACAGAAGCGGCTGCCGCAGATTATTCTGAGGCGGCCGCTGGTATTTTCAAGTTTAAGGCGTCCTGCGCTGTGTCTGCTGTCCGTTATTCAGGAGGGATTTATGGTATCAAGGTTTCGGGTAGGAGTGATTTCATCCACCCACGGAATCCGCGGCGAGGTGAAGGTGTTTCCTACGACGGATGATGTGTCACGTTTTCTGGTGTTAAAGCAGGTGATTCTGGAGGCAAAGCGGGAGACCAGGGAACTGGAGATAGAGCACGTTAAATTTTTCAAGCAGTTCGTGCTCCTTAAATTCAAGGGGATCGACGATATCAATGATGTGGAAAAATATAAAGGCGCGGAGCTTTGGGTGACAAGGGAGAACGCGGTTCCCCTGCAGGAAGGGGAATACTTTATCGCTGATCTCATCGGCCTGCCAGTGGTGACCGACGAAGGCGGTACGCTGGGAGTTCTTAAGGATGTGCTGCAGACGGGAGCCAATGACGTCTATGAGGTGACGATGGAAACCGGAAAGGAACTGCTGCTTCCCGTGATCGATGAGTGTGTCCTCAATGTGAATCTGGAAAAAGGCGAGATCCTAGTCCATGTGATGGACGGACTTCTGGATTTATAAGTCATACCTTGCCGCACGAAGTGCGCCCGCCCGGAGGGCATAAATTAAGGGATACCCTTGGGTATGATACAAAATACTTTTTGGAATCATTTTTAGTAAGCTCCGATCAGGCTCCAGACTGACATCGGCAGAAGTTCCGGACCGTCACGATTTCGGTTCGCTGGCGATGCAGGGGCCGTTTTATCCCCGCTCCAGGAGTACCGCTCACATGTCAACGGAAAATCCGGATGATTTTTCGTCTCCTGTTCGCTCAGAAACGGAATCGGTATTTCCGTTTCTGTCTCCCTCCGTTTAGGGAACACCGGCCGCTGCCCTGCGGCGCTCACCTTTAGGCCAGCCCGGAATCTTTCTGCCGGTCCCCTCCCTACCGCACCATTCTGGATGACTTCCCTTCCTTTGATTCCATAAAAGGATTGGATATCCACACAGCCCGCGCGCCTAAAGGCTGCGGGTTATGGCTGCCAGCGAGCCGCCTGGATGGAATCGGATTTCCTCTTGCCTTGTAATTCAGACAGAAAAAACTTATTTGAAAGGTATTACAAGGTATACCCTTAGGATTAGTTAGAGATGTAGGAGAAATACCATGAATTATCACGTATTGACACTGTTTCCCCAGATGGTCCTTAATGGTCTGCATACCAGCATCATCGGGAGGGCTGAGGAAAAGGGACTTCTCCATATTGAGGCCATTGATATCCGGGATTATGCGGAAAATAAGCATATGCGGGTGGATGATTATCCCTATGGAGGCGGAGCCGGCATGGTGATGCAGCCGGGCCCGGTGTATGGGGCCTATCAGGCTCTTTCGGACAGGCTGGGGAAGCGGCCGAGGGTTATCTATCTTACGCCCCAGGGGCGGGTATTCAGCCAGTCCCTGGCGGAGGAATATGCGAAGGAAGAGGACCTGGTGTTCTTATGCGGCCATTATGAAGGCATAGACGAACGGGTGCTGGAGCTTATTGTCACCGATTACGTCTCCATTGGAGATTATGTGCTGACGGGAGGAGAGCTGCCTGCCATGGTCATGATCGACTGCATTTCCAGGCTGGTGCCCGGGGTTCTGAGCAACGATGTATCGGCGGAATTTGAGACGTTTCACGACAGTCTTCTGGAATATCCCCAGTATACCAGGCCGGAGGTGTTCATGGAAAAGAGAGTGCCGGAAGTGCTGCTTTCCGGCCATCACGGAAACGTAGACAAATGGCGCAGAGAGCAGTCCGTAGTCCGCACGGCGAAATTCCGCCCGGATTTGCTGCCTTTCGCGGATTTGAGTGAAAAAGAAAAAGAGCTGCTGAAAACGCTTGATTTTCAGGCGAAAATATGATAAAATGCAACAGTTGTGAAAGATAAGAGATGGTCCTCTGTTACCGACGCGTATTAAGAACATCCAACAATCATAAGGAGGTCGCAAATGAACGACATTATCAGATCCATTGAGGCAGGCCAGATGAAAGAGTCTGTAGATGCTTTTCGCGTAGGCGATACCGTAAAGGTATACAATAAGATCAAAGAGGGCGCCCGCGAGAGAATCCAGGTTTTTGAGGGAACCGTGATCAAGAGGCAGAACGGCGGTTCAAAAGAAACCTTTACCGTGAGAAAGAATTCCAACGGTATCGGCGTAGAGAAAACGTGGCCGGTACATTCTCCCTTCGTAGAGAAGATTGAAGTTATCAGAAGAGGTAAAGTAAGAAGGGCTAAGCTGTTCTACTTAAGAGACAGAGTAGGTAAGGCAGCCAAGGTTAAAGAGCTGGTTCGCTGATTGGAAATAATATCATCATGGGACTTTGAGGGGACAAATACTTTCGTATCTTGTCCCTTTTCCTGCTTTTTCGGAAAAATTATTTCTCATGGGAGTTTTGCAGAAAAACGCACGGAGGGATTTTGCATTGCGTTCGTACTATCAGGATAATGGAGCGGGGCAGGGCAGGCTGAAAACGCTTTTGAGCTGGGGCGTGGACATCGTGGCAGTGATCACACTGGCTTTATTTGTCGTGATGATGTTCGGGACGAAGATCACCATGTCCGGACGCTCTATGGAGCCGACCCTGCAGACCGGAGATGTTGTTTTACTGGATAAACTGTGGTATAATTTCACAAAGCCGAAGCGGATGGACGTGGTGGCTTTTCAGAACATGGGGGATGACACGAAGACCTATATCAAGCGGATTGTAGGGCTTCCGGGAGAGACCGTGCAGATTCAGGGCGGAAAGCTGTATGTCAATGGAAAAGAGGCGGATCTGGGAGAAAAGGTGGGAACCATCGCGCTGCCGGGACTGGCTGAGACAGCCGTAGAGCTTAAGAAGGACGAGTATTTTGTCCTGGGAGACAATCCGGAAACCAGCGAGGACAGCCGTTTTGCAAATGTGGGGAATGTCCATATCAGTCAGATCAAAGGAAAGCTCTGGCTCAGGATGTCTCCGTTCAGCCGGTTTGGATTCATAAAATGAAAATTTTGAAGGAAGACCGCCGGAAATAAACAGATAGGACAGAGGAAATAATATGCAGGTTCAGTGGTATCCAGGACATATGACAAAGGCCAGGCGCGCCATGCAGGAAGATATAAAGCTTGTGGACTTGGTGATTGAGCTTTTGGACGCGAGGGCCCCCTTATCCAGCCGGAATCCGGATATCGATGTGCTGGGGCGTCAGAAAGCCCGTCTGATCATCCTGAATAAGGCGGATTTGGCGGATGCCCGCGCCAATAAGGCGTGGGAGAAATATTTTGAGGATAAGGGGTGTGCTGTGGTTCAGTTGGATGCCAGAAGACGGGCGGATATGAAGCCCATTCAGGCAACCATTCTTTCCGCGTGCAGGGAAAAGATAGAGAGAGACCGGCGCAGAGGCATTAAGAATCGTCCGGTCAGGGCCATGGTGGTGGGAATCCCCAATGTGGGTAAGTCCACGTTCATCAATTCATACGCGGGGCGGGCCTGTGCCAAGACCGGAAATAAACCGGGAGTCACAAGAGGAAACCAGTGGATTCGCCTCAGCAAGGATGTGGAGCTCCTGGATACGCCGGGTATCCTGTGGCCGAAATTTGAAGACCAGGAGGTTGGGATCAAGCTGGCGATGCTGGGATCCATTAAAGATGATATCTTGAATACCGATGAGCTCTCCATGAGGCTTCTGGATTATTTGAGCGCGCGGTATCCGGAGGCGCTTAAGGAACGTTATCAGCTTCCGGAGGAAGTATACGGGAAAGGACCGGCGGAGATCCTGGCAGAAGTGGCAAGGCTGCGGAACTGTCTTCTTAAAGGCAGCGGGCTGGACTATGGGAAAGCGGCCAGGATGGTAATCGAAGATTTCAGAAGCGGAAGACTGGGCAGGATTACCCTCGAGCTTCCAGATTAGGCAGGTATCCATTATGGAAGAGAACAGACAGGACTGGGAAGACGAGAAGCTTGAAGAGACCCTGAAAGCCCTTGACCAGGAAAAAGAAAGAGAAGAAAAGCGGAAGGCGAAGAAGGAAGAAAAGAATGTGCTGCGGGATATCATAAATCTGCTGATCTACGCGGCTATCGTTTTCGGCATCACTTTTTTGATTATTACTTTTGTCGGGCAGCGGACGAGGGTATCAGGCAATTCTATGTATGATACGCTGAGTGACGGCGACAATCTGATCCTTGAGAAACTCAGCTACCGGTTTCACGAGCCGGAGAGATTTGACATTGTGGTTTTTCGGTTCACTCATAAAAAGGACACCTTTTATATCAAACGTGTGATCGGCCTGCCCGGCGAGACGGTGCAGATCATCGGCAGCGATATTTATATCAATGGTGAGATACTGGAAGAGGATTACGGCCTGGAGCCCATCCAGGACGCGAAAAGAGCGGCACAGCCCATCACCCTCGGAGAAGATGAATATTTTGTCATGGGCGACAACCGGAACGACAGCTCAGACAGCAGGGATCCTGCGGTGGCCAATGTGAAGCGGAGCCAGATCGTGGGCAAGGCGTGGCTGCGTATCTGGCCTCTTAATAAGATTGGATTTATCAGCCATCGGTAGCATGATATACATTAGGAGAACGATATGACCATACAGGAGATAAAGATACAGATTGAACAGGCAGGCAATGCGGATTTACCCGCATTGCTTGCGTTTTATAAGAAGGATGAGAGAGCCGGGGTCAGGAAGCTGGCGGAGTCCGCAGAAAAAAAGCAGATGCTCTTGCGGGCAGAATACGACCGGCTGGATTCCATGCTGTCTTATGAACGGAAGTACCGGAGGTTTGGAGTCATCTGCGGGATCGACGAAGCCGGACGGGGACCGCTGGCGGGGCCGGTGGCGGCTGCGGCGGTGATCCTTCCGGAGGACTGTAAGATTCTTTATGTCAACGATTCGAAGAAGCTCTCCGAAAAGAAAAGGGAGATGCTGTATGATGAGATTATGGATCAGGCCGTAAGCGTGGGAATTGGGATAGTAGGGCCGGGAAGGATCGATGAGATCAACATACTTCAAGCGACTTATGAAGCGATGCGGGAGGCGGTCTCGGAGCTCTCGCCCTGTCCGGATGTGAGCCTTAACGATGCGGTCACGATTCCCGGCCTTCCCGGGTCTGTGCGGCAGGTGCCGATCATCAAGGGAGACGCAAAGAGCCTGTCCATAGCAGCCGCCAGCATCATCGCAAAGGTGAGCAGGGACAGGATGATGCGGGAATATGACAAGCTTTATCCGGAATATGGTTTTGCCGGTCACAAGGGCTACGGTTCGGCGGAGCATATCGCCGCCGTCCGGAAATATGGAATGACGCCCATACACAGGAGGAGCTTCTTGAAGAATCTGCTGTGATCGGCGCCGGAGATAAGGATACCGTAAAGGAGTGAGCATTTGAACCGTCGGCAGATCGGAGCCAGGTATGAGGAACTGGCGGCCAGGATATTGTGCAGTTCCGGTTATCGGATATTGGAAAGGAATTTTCGCTGCCGGCTGGGAGAAATTGATATCATAGCCAGGCACAAGGGCTATCTGGTGTTCATTGAGGTCAAGTACAGAAAAGACGCAGGGACGGGATATCCGGAAGAGGCCGTGGACGTAAGGAAACAGACGGTCATAAGAAAAACGGCGGAATTTTATATGAAGAGCCATGGGTACGGACTGTCGGTCCCCTGCCGGTTCGATGTGGTATCCATGGAAGGGGAACAGATCCGAATCATTGAAGACGCCTTTTGGACATTTTAGGAAAGGAGTGCGGGATGATGTGCGGAACATCTTCAGAACAGACGATATTGTGGAACAGGAAGGCAGGAGAGAAGGAACAGGAAATTCGGTGCCATGTACGGAATGGAATTCCGTTTTTAAGCT
Source organism: Lachnospiraceae bacterium (assembly GCA_902363445.1). Classification (GTDB taxonomy): domain Bacteria; phylum Bacillota; class Clostridia; order Lachnospirales; family Lachnospiraceae; genus Lientehia. The sequence continues at coordinate 69,450 of CABJAB010000004.1, read as the reverse complement.
TTCCCTTGCTGGAAGAATCAGGGCTTGTGAAACACGGCTTTTCCACCCGTTTGGGAGGAGTCAGTGAGGGGGCATGTTCATTTATGAACCTGGGATTTCTCCGGGGAGAGGCCAGACAGAAGGTAATGGAGAATTACCGGCGTGTGGCGGAAGCCCTGGAAATGCCCATGGAGCGGATGGTTTTGTCTCAGCAGACTCATACGACGAATGTCAGGGTGGCGACAGAGGCCGATGCGGGAAACGGCATTATCCGTCCGCTACCCTATTCGGATGTGGATGGGCTGATAACGAACGTGCGCGGACTTCCGCTGGTCACTTTTTATGCGGACTGTGTGCCTTTATACTTTGTCGATCCGGTCAACAGGGTTATCGGTCTTTCTCATTCCGGCTGGAGGGGGACAAAAGACAGGATGGGCCGCCATACTCTGGAGAAGATGCGGGAAGCTTTCGGCAGCCGGCCGGAGGAGGTACTGGCCTGTATAGGGCCCAGTATCTGCCGCAGCTGCTATGAAGTGAGCCTGGATGTGGCGGAGGAGTTCCGGAGGGCTTTCGGAGAGCTGGCGGATGAACGGCTGCTGGATGAAAAGCCGGACGGCAAATTCCAGCTGGATTTGTGGGAGGCGAATCGTCTGATTCTGCTGGATTCCGGCATTTTACCAGAGCATCTTGCCGTAACGGATATATGTACCTGCTGTAATCCGGAGCTTTTATTTTCCCACAGGGCGTCCGGGGGCAGACGGGGAAATCTGGCGGCGTTTCTTTGCCTGGAATGACAATATGAAGATTATTATTTCACCTGCTAAAAAAATGAAAGAAGATATGGAGAGTCTGGAGGTTTGCAGCTGTCCGGTATTTCTGGAAGAGGCGGATATACTCCGTCGGTATATGAGATCGCTGCCTCTTGAGGAGGCAAAAAAGCTTTGGCGCTGTAATGACAAAATCGCTGAGCTCAATTACGGGCGGTTTCAGACTATGGACTTAAAACGACGCTTGACACCGGCGCTCCTTGCATATGAGGGAATCCAGTATCAGTATATGGCGCCTGTCGTTTTTGAATCGGAGGGATGGAAATACATCCAGGAGCGTCTCCGGATTCTTTCCGGATTTTACGGAGTTCTGAAGCCTTTGGACGGCGTAGTGCCCTACCGTCTAGAAATGCAGGCAAGAGCAGAGGTTTTGGGAAAAAAGAACCTCTATGAGTTTTGGGGCAGAAAGCTTTTTGAAGAGGTTTCTAAAGAGACCAATCTGATTCTGAATTTGGCCTCGCGGGAATACAGCCGCTGTATTACGGAATATCTGGCGGAGGGAAGCCAGACTTTCGGCCGGTTTGGAAAAATCCGCGTTCTCACCTGCCGGTTTGGGGAAAGACGCGGGGATAAGGTAATGGAAACTGGAACACAGGTGAAAATGGCCAGAGGAGAAATGGTCCGATTTCTTGCGGAAAATCAGGTGGAGAGACCAGAGGAAATGATGAGATTTGACGGTCTGGGCTATCATTTCTGCAGAGAAATGTCGGAGGAAGACTGTTATGTATTCTTAAAAGCGAAAAAATTATAGTACAAAAAACTTTTGGGAATCATTTTTTATAAGCTCAGATTGAACTCCAGTTAAACACCGGCAGAAGTTCCTGGCCGTCACGATTTCGGTTCGCTGGCGATGTAGGAACCGCTTTATCCCCGCTCCGGAAGTATCGCTCACATGTCGGCGGGAAATCCTGATGATTTTTCGTCTCCTGTTCGCTCAGAAACGGAATCGGAATTTCCGTTTCTGTCTCCCTCCGACTGGGGAACACCGGCCGCTGCCCTGCAGCGCTCACCTTTAGGCCGGTCCGAAATCTTTCTGCCGGCGCCCTGCCTGCCGCACCTTTTTGGATGATTTCCGCTCCCTTGATTCCAGAAAAGAATCGGATATCCACACGGCCCGCGCGCCTAAAGGCTGCGGGCCGCGGTGGACCGCCCCTTTGGCTTTTAAAACGAATGAGAGCTTATTTCGGCGCGGAAGAAAGAGCAAGAGGAACAATCCGATTGCCAGCGAGCCGCCTGAATGGAAGCGGATTTCCTCTTGTCTTGTAAATTTGACAAAGAAAACTTGTTTGAAGGGTATTCAAAGGCATGATTAGACATGTTATTAAAAAAAGTGTCGCCGGGAACGATTCCGCGGAGACACTTTTTTTCTATACTGCGATTTACGGCTGCCGTTTAGTCTTTCCAAACAGGACTTTGAAGCCGTCGATCACCATTTATTTTCCATCAGATTGTCCGGAACGGGCCTGCATAGCCGCGTGTTCCTTTTGTAGTTCTTCATGGAGTTCGAGAGAATTCCAGTATTGATTGTGTTCGGTGACCACAGCCTTCAGAGGAATAGGGGGGATTCCGTACCGGCGGAGGAGCTGTAAAAGCTCATCGATCCTATTTCCGGTGAAACCGCGCATGATCAGCATCTGTTCCGGGAAGCCGCTGCCTTTATAGACTTCTCCTGCAGGAGGGATGGCTTTGATTCCGGCCAGCCAGCCAATGGGCTCCAGATATTGGTCCGGCTCCACGAGTTTGATACGGACATGCATCTGTAAGAGGACAGATTTGAGCTTTTGTCCGGCATCGCTGCCGGAAAAATTATATAAGAGTACCGTTTCTGTGGGATTCATAGAGGGTTCCTTTCTGTTTTTCCGGATTCTATCATCCATTTTAACAATGAAAATCCCAGTCGTCAACGGGGAAACTCGGAAAAAATACTTGCATAATAAATGGGGATATGCTACAATAAATCTCGGCTTGTAAAGTCACGCGGATGTGGCGGAATGGCAGACGCATCAGACTCAAAATCTGACGGGGGCGACCTCGTGTGGGTTCAAGTCCCACCATCCGCATTTTAAAGGAAAAGAACAGCTTTCCCATTAGGGAGAGCTGTTTTTTTAAACCTTCACATGGGTTTTAGGTTTTTATTGAGCCTGTCGATCATCCAAAAAAACCGTTTTTCACGTCCGGCATCTGTTTTTGCGTCAAAATATGCTCTCGTGTAGGTTTTCTTTACAGACAAAGGCATAGCCAGAAAATTTGTATGAGCAGGCTCATGCTCTTTTAGCAAGGCAGATAAAACGGCTATCTGTTCCTCTGAGACAGGTGGAGATTTTGGAGCATCCCACTGGCCGTTTCTTTTGGCTTCTTCTATTTTCTTTCTGCCATAGTCAGTCATGATCCCTCGGTCTTCCAGGCTTTTAACCAATGCTTTGTTTTTCTCCGACCATTTACTGTTTTTTCTGCGCAGGGAAAAATATTTTTTATAAGTTTTGTCATCTATGCTCTGCATTTGTCCGTCTATCCATCCGAAGCAAAGGGCTTCTTCGAGCGCTTCGCCGGCCTTTATCGTTTTCGGTCCTCCTGCTTTGCCAAATAATAGCCAAATACCAGTGTCAGACAGGCAATTATCTCGCAGCCATTTCCTGAATTCTTCTCTGTTGGCAAATTTCATTATTTCATCCATGATATATATGTTACTCCCATTGTCTGTCCTATTCGCCTAATACGATTGAATGCTGTTATAAACAGTGTAGAGTAATATGCCCGCCTTGTCAATTTGCTTTCTGTGGATACCCGGGACGATATCGGTTGCGAAGCCGGCGGAGATTGTGGTATAGTAGTACCAGATATAGGTTAGAAGACTCGTACAATGGCCGCACGCAGGCGATTTATAGCCGGTGGGGCCATCTTATACGATAAAATTTAATACTAAGGAGAACTCCCCCATGAAAAAAAGCACTCTGCGTTTTTTATGGATCAGCCTTATCAGCGCCCTTACTCTCTGTGTCGGTGTATTTGTATGGATCACCACATATATGATGCGTCAGAGCAGTGAGGCGCTCCATAAGGTAGGGACAATATATATGTCTCAGATGAGCACGCAGCTCAAGCTGCATTTTAATTTGCTGATCGATCTGCATTTGTCTGAGGCAGAAGGGATTGTCGAGCAGATTTCTTCCGGGCCCTCAGACAGCTCCGGCGGCACACGAGTGAAATTAGATGCCGGCGGTGAAAATAATAGCTTTACGTATTTGAGCCTTTATGCCGCGGATGGAAAGAACGATGTGCTGCGGGGAGAAACGATTGAAATCATTGATGAAGCGGACTTTATCGATTCCCTGAACCATGGCGAGAAAAAGGTGGCGGCTGGAGTCACAGAGTCCGGAGAGACGCTGCTTTTACTGGGAGTGCCGGCCGCCTATTCTATGGAAGGCGGTACATCCTCCCTGGCTTTGGTAGCCGGACTCCCCATGGAATACGTTGGGGAGAGGCTTTCCCTGGATATCGGAGAGACGCTGGTCTATTCCCATTTTATCCGGAAAGACGGCCGCTTTATCCTGCGGAATGCAGATGCCGGAGAGGAATCTTATTTTGACCGGATATTGTCCCAAAAAGGGAGCGGCGGCAAAACGCCGCAAGAAATGGTACAAGCTATGAAAGAGGCAATCGCGGGGGAAGAGGATTATTCGGTTGTAGTGGAGATCGATGGGGAACGCCGAAATACCTATTTTACTCCTCTGCCTCATTCTGACTGGTATATGGTATCGGTAATGCCATACGGGACCTTGGAGGAACCCATACTTACCCTTGGAAGACAGCGGATAGCCACCACCCTCGCTGGAAGCGGTCTGATCATGATCACGTTACTGATCATTTTTTTTCTGTATTTCCGGATGTCACAACGGCAGCTGACGGCGCTTCAGGAGGCCAGAAAAAAGGCGGACAACGCAAATCACGCCAAGAGCGAGTTTTTGTCAAACATGAGCCATGATATCCGCACACCGATGAATGCAATTGTTGGCATGACAGCTATTGCTTCCGCAAATCTGGAAAGGACGGAACAGGTAAGGGACTGCCTGCAGAAGATCACCTTTTCCAGCAAGCACTTGCTGGGGCTTATCAACGACGTGCTGGATATGTCCAAGATTGAAAGCGGGAAGCTGACGCTTAATTTGGAACAGATCTCATTGCGGGAGACCATAGAGAGCATTGTTAATATTGTTCAGCCGCAGATAAAGGCGAAAAACCAACAGTTTGATGTGTTTCTTCAGGATGTTCGTATAGAGGAAGTGCTCTGTGACGGAATACGGCTGAATCAGGTACTTTTGAACCTGCTGTCCAATTCGGTCAAGTTCACGCCGGAAGGAGGGACCATTCATTTGACCGTGCGGGAGGAGCTTTCTCCGAAGAAGGACACTTTTGTCCGGATTCATTTCTGCGTGAAAGATACGGGGATTGGAATGTCGAAGGAATTCCAAGAACGTCTGTTTGAGGCTTTTGAACGGGAGGGCGGCAGCCAGGTGAACAGAACAGAGGGGACCGGGCTTGGAATGGCAATCACTAAATACATAGTCGATGCCATGGAAGGAACCATTGAGGTGGACAGCGAGCCGGGAGCCGGAAGTGAATTCCGTGTTACGATCGATGTGGAGAAGGTTCAGACGCGGGAAAAAGACATGGTCCTTCCCAGATGGAATATCCTTGTGGCAGACGATGACGAGCAGCTCTGCCGGAGTACCGTTTCAGCCCTGAAAGAGCTGGGAGCTGTTTCAGAATGGGTTTCCGATGGGGAGAGTGCTCTGCGGATGGTCCAGGCGCGTCAAGAAGCCGGGGATGAATTCCAGATCATCCTTTTGGACTGGAAGATGCCGGGGTTGGACGGCCTGCAGACCGCAAGACAGCTGCGCCGGAGGATTGGAGGAAAGATTCCGATTCTGCTCGTTTCCGCTTATGAATGGGGAGATATTGAAGAAGAAGCGGATGCTGCGGGTATCAGCGGTTTTATTGCGAAGCCGCTGTTTAAATCGACGCTGTTCCACACTCTGAATCACTACATGGGGATTTCGTCAGATGTCATTAAGGGAGAAGAACTATATAAGCCCGACCTTGGCGGAAAGCGGATCCTGCTGGCGGAGGACAATGATCTCAACTGGGAGATTGCCGATACGCTTCTTTCCGAGTATGGCTTGGAGATTGAACGGGCGGAAAATGGACAGATATGCCTTCAAAAGTATGAACAGTCGGAGCCGGGCTTTTATGATGCGGTCTTAATGGATATCCGCATGCCGATAATGGACGGTTATGAGGCGGCAAAGGCAATCCGGGCATCAGGCCGCGCGGATTCCGACATCCCGATCATCGCAATGACGGCGGATGCTTTTTCAGAAGACATTCAAAAGAGTGCCGCCTGTGGAATGAACGGCCATGTGATCAAACCGATCGATACCACGCTGGTGATTCAGCTTTTGCAGAAGTATATCCGGCCGGGAAAAGGCGCTTAATGTCATTTAATCCATTTTCAATATCTGCTCGGCCTGCTTTTTTCGGTCGGTTTTCAGCTCGTCGGGCTCCACGATACGTACCTTGTCGCCGAAGCTGAATATCCATTCGCGCATATTTTCATAGTTTGTAAAATCGCGCTCAAGAAGCAGCTCGCCGCTTTCGATGGAAGAAAAGCAGCCGATGCCGTATTCTTCAATCAGCCGGTACTTTTCACTGGGGGCGAACAGGGCTTTTAAATGTATGGAACCAGAGGTGAAATAGTCATCAAGCTCCAGTTCTGTTTCCGGTATGGTTCTGACCAAATAGGTTTCTTCCATGACTTGAAGCTCCCAAAGCCGGTTCAGTTTAAAGAGACGGTAGCCTTGTCTGTCCGGACAGTAGCCAAAGACATACCAGGAGGACCATTTGAAGATCAGATGATAGGGCTCGATTCTTTTTAGCTGTTCACCCTTTGAATAATAGTAATGGAAAGAAAGGAGACGCCGTTCCCGGATCGCATATTTTATGAGTTCTATTTTCCTTGTGAGCGGTTTCTGATAGTGGGATGCCAGGTCGAGGATTATGATGTCCTCTGATATCACGCGGTTTTCTTTGTCTGAGAGCTTTTCAAGGAGTGTTTTCAAATATGAGGTTTTTGATACGCTGTCGATTCCTTTTAATCCGGCGAAAATTGTCTGCAGTTCCTCATCTGTAAAGAAGGATCTGTCTATTTTGTATCTGTCGTCAATGGAGATGCCTCCTCCATATCCCTGGGTGGTAATGAGAGGAATTCCCGCCTTACAGATGTCTTCGATATCTCTGTTTATGGTCCGCCTGGAAACTTCAAACCTTTCGGCCAGCTCCGGCGCTGTTATTTTATCCTGCTGCAGCAAGATTGTAATGATGCCGATCAAACGGTCGATTTTCATATTATTCCTCTATGATCTGAACATAGTGTTTTTGTTTTGATCTGGTTTTTACTCTGTAAACAGAGAGCAGATCTGGAGATCTTGGTTTTCCTTTTCTGTATTATTCCAATATTCCATGCTGCTGCGCTCCAGGCGCAGATTATCGCTGGCTTCTCGTCGTTGGACAGTATAAGTGTCGTATGTCTCCCGTGGTAAATAGTCGTATAACGCATTATCGATCATAATTTCTGCTCTACCCCAGATATCTTGATCAATCAGTACAATATCCCGGTCAATACTGATTTTTCCATCAAACCATGGCTGTGCTTCCAGTACATCTTGAATGCTGCGAATCACGCACTCTACAAATTGATCAGTCAGATCGTCTTCCAGAAATGTACTCAATTCATATTCAAAATAATCAATGACATCTTCTATGGGCATATCCGCGGGAATCTCCCGCACCAAATGGTCAAATTTCGATTGGTCGTATTTTTGTATACAAAACGTATTAAAATCACCAACCTCGTCCAGCAATTGGTTTTCTGTATACTCCGCAGCTTTTTGCCGGAAGTACGAAAGATCATAGTCATATTTTTGTACCGGATCAGAGAACACAGACCAGATGAGAGACAGCACCTGGAGCAGTTCGTTAGAATCTTGAGCGCTTTGCATCAAACTATCTACAAAAACGTTGTCCGACAAATTACGCTCCATTTGATAGTAGGAAAACAGCGGTTTTGAAAACAGCGGCAGAATATAGGACAGACAGCCGTTCAGTAAAAACGGGCGATAGTTATCGACAGCTCCCTGTCGGAGAAGGCTGATTAATTTGTCGCGGTACACGTCATCCAGCAAGGGCTGCCGTACAATACACTGATAAGCCAGAATATTGCCCAAATATGTATCATCCTGGAAACGCAGATCGAGGAGTGAATGATCTTCAAACTTTTGTTCTACCAGTGCAAGCAGTGCCGGAGAGTTTAGAATATTTTGTATGGAATTTCCATGCATGATCTTATATATCTGTTCGAAATAGACTGCTGAGGCGATAATAGCTTCCTGCTCCAGCGGGTGCCGCCGTATGTATTGGGACAGAAAGTCATTGACAGAAGGATTCAGCACGGATATTTTCCGCGTCTCATCCCAGGTCTGTCGAAGCATGGAACGATTCAGACGCTTCAGTGCGTTTTCTGCCTGGTTGACCGTTTTATCGATTCCCGGCATGGTTCTGATTCGTGCGGCGTAACATGCTTCCAATAGAGCGAAATCCACGTTCGTATTTGTCAGAGAATATAGGGTCGTCAATAGGAGCCGGTCCTCTGGGCGGAGATTTTGCTCAAATTCCTGCGCCCAGATATTTGCCGGATCATTGAGCAGTTCCAGCAGGCGGTCATATAAGTCTTTTGGATCGGACAGGCTTGCTGTCATGGCGGCTATCATACCGATGATCCGTGGATTAAAGTTGCGGTGATGAATAATATTCCAGTATCGTCCCTCGGAGGCAATGTAACGATAGACCTTTGGGCAGTCACCACACTGCTTTTTTAGAGTGTTGTGGAGTATGCGGGCTTTTTCATATTCTGTCAGTTCGTCAACTTTGATTTTTTTGAGATTGGAAAAAATCCGGGTGAAGAGAGGTATGCTCCGTTCAGCTTCCTGCAGAACCGTAATACGTGAGTTTAGGAGAATCCGCTTATGTTTGCTGCGCTGGACAAAATGCAGCAGTGTCTCAAGCTCACCGGCTTTGCCTGGATCAAGTGTTACGTACATTTGTCCCAGAAAATCGTCCAGCAGGATCAGTTCCGGCGTGTCATCCTGCGAGAGGATGCCCTTTATATCACGCAAGTTTCCGTCTGTCGTATAGCGGACCTGATACCCCTGCTGTGCCAGTTCCAAAGCAATCCGACGCGAGATCACAGTTTTTCCTGTACCCGGCGCACCCTGCAGAAGGATAGCGTGATCCTGCTCCAGCAGTTCAATGCACGCGCAATAACTCTCCGTAGGCACAAATTCACTGAATGATTGGATATTCAAGAGCATTTCCCGTGTGTCAAAATCAATATTTTTATGTAGCGCTCTGCTGAGGATATCCATGGAAAAGTTCCAAAGTTTCGGGTGTTTCTCAAGGATATCTCTATATTCCTTTTTTTGAAGCAGTTCATCCATTTTACCAAGAGTAAAAATATGTTCAAAATCAAACCTTGTGACTGGATTAAATAAGTTTACGATTTTTTCCAGACGCTTCCGAGTGAGATTTTTTGGCAAGAACAAATAATAGGCTTCTGGCCGCAGCTTGCTCACACGTTCTTTTTCCTCTTCCAATTCACGCATCAATTTATCTATGGGGGTGATAATAAAATTCTTAGCCTGGCCAATGATTCTGGGATTTTGAGGATTATCTGTAAAATCAATACCTTCATCATAGGGACCATCCGTCAGATAAAGAGTTTTTTTGACTATTTTCTGTAAAATATCTCTGGATAATTCTGCAAACTCTTTCGGTTCTAACGTAAAAAAATTCAGCATGCTCTGACACCTCCGCCCAATCTGTAGTTCCAACTATTACTGCTTTATTATATCAGTTTTCGTTGATATGGGCAATGCATCAAGAAGAGCTGCCGCCTTTATGATTTTCAATCGTTAAAGAAAGAGCAGCTCTTTTGACTGTAAATTTTAATTGGTCACGGTGGGGAGATTTCCCAGATTGTTGCTTTCTGTATCGTCGGGAAGAGATTTCAGATACTCATTGCCGTTTCGTGAAGAAATTCCGACTCCCTGGATTTCTCCCTGCTTTGCGAGCTCTACTCCTTCCGCTTTGTTCACGATCCGTCCGTCGGACAGCTGGTATCCTGAAATCTTACCGCTGTGTTTTACCAGACCCGTGATCTTTTTGGCATCGGCGTTAGGCGTGGGGATTTCGCTGAGGGCATTCATGGGAAGGCTTTCTGCCTCCTGATATTTTACAGTCATATGCGTTTTCCTCCTGTTGAATTTTTATTCGGAACGATATTTAGACAAACGGTTTATTCTATTTTCTTTGTTAGTATTTATCGAAAGGGCGATAACTATTCGCGAGGAGGAAACAGGACATCCGCAGCCGTTTGAAGCTGCGGATGTATTTAAAAATTGAATTCTTTTTCCCAGTCAAATTCACCTGACTGTTCGACGCTGTGCGGCCAATGGCGGCACCAATCCGGCAGCCCGGGTGCGTCTACGCGGTCAAGGCTCGGAGTATATGGTTTGATGTCCAGAAGAGGCGTGTTGTCAAAAGCATCGATATAATCCAGTAAGATAATGCCCTTTTCATGGTCAATGTGAAGAATTCCCGCGGTGGACAACGCGATCGGATTCGGGCGCGCAGGCGCTCTGGTGGCGAAGATTCCCATTATTTCGGGTGATCTTTTATAAGGTTTTGATGCCTGGAGAGTCTGCCTGGCTTCTTTTGTATCAAAGTCACTGAACCACCACAGGACGTTTAAATGGGAGAATCCATCTAAGGCTGTTAAAGCGGGGATGAACTGTTTGTCCAGTTCCAGGGACATGGCTTCATCACGGACATGGATCCGGCCGATCGGGTTTACCAAAAATTGTTTCATCATAAATTCCTCCATTTCTTGTCTGCTTCTGAATGGAGTGTAAACCATGACACGGTGGGAGAGTCAAGTGGTTTCTTCCAGAGGTATCTGGATTTCTGTCAGATAGTTCCGGGAGCTGTCTTCATTCCAGGGGCCCCGGTGCACGATCTGCCTGCTCTGTCCGGTCATGCGGTAGAGGCTGTGCTTTTGAAGCCAGTCCGCCATTGAGAGATAGGCGCCGGCAATATTTTCGAAAGGGCCGTATACCATGGAACAGGCCATGACAGGCACCGGTTCCGTTTCCCGGTAGACGAACCCTTCACAATCGTCTCCTGTTGTTTCCGTCAGAGCGCATAATTCTACATCGACGTCCTTTTCCCGATAGTCCGGGTCGTGATAGATGGAAAAGGTATCCCGGGAAACAGATATCTTATGCTCTGTCACGAACCGGGACATTTCCTGCCACAGCTTGCTTTCAGCATAATAATCTGGTATGATTTTCCTCAGTGAAAGGACATGATGGCCGGGGACTGACTTAAGGGAAACCTGATAATGCATCTCATTTTTATCAGACAGGATATTTTTTTGAGCCAATGCAATTTTTTCCAGCTTCGCCTGTTCAGACAAAATGTTATCTTTTATTTCTGCCTGTTTTTTTTCAAACTGCCGGAGGATGAAATCGGAAGAGCTGTGTTTCAGGGCCTCGGAGATTTCCGCCACATTAAAACCGCTGTCCCTTAAGAACAGGATTTTATTGAGGACCGGTATCTGATCGGCAGAATACATGCGGTATCCCGTGTATGGATCTGTCTGTGCTGGTTTTAACAGTCCTGTTTCGTCATAGTAGCGCAGCATCCGGATGGATACTTGCGTCAGCTTGGAGAATTCACCGATTTTGAACACTGCGTCGTAGTCCTTTCTGTTCCGTTATTAAGTTTGATTTTTCAGATATTCCGCAAATATTTCGATAATTTCCCTGGGATATGGACTCTTGGTATGGCTGAATTTTCCTCCGGAAAGTTCCGTGAGAAAGTCTTCCCCTCCGTTTCTCATGATCACGTCCCGTATGGTCCTGATATCCCGTTCAATATTCTGAACATCCTCTTTATATCGAATGGCAATCGGGAAGTACACATCTTTGCGGATGTTGCATAGTCTTGATTCATCTTCCATCACCATCTCTACTGCCAGTACAAAGTAGGGATAGCCTTGGTAGCTTTTGGATACCCCGACTGTCTGTAATAATTCGTACATCTTTTTCATATCATATCTCCTCCTAATTCTTTATATAAGAGAAATATAAGAAATAAAGGAAATTATTACCATGAATTCGACAGATTTAGCCAAATTATGACAGAGAATAGGACAGCTTTTTGGTTTTCATCTTTTTACAAGATTATTTGAATTATAGCAAGAAAAGGAAGGGCTCCTTTTTCTTAAGGATATCCTCTATAAAAATATAAGAAGACATGATATAATAGCGAAAGAATCACATAGAAAGAGGGCATTATATGACCAGATGCATGGAAGTCCAGGCCCAGATCACGGACTATATTGACGGAAAGCTCCCCACGGAGGAGCTGGAGGCCTTTGTTTCCCATATAAACGAATGTGAGGAATGCAGGGAAGAACTGAATATTTATTATACGATATATGTGGGGCTTTCACAACTGGAACATGACGATCAGGAAATCAATGAGCTGTATGACCTGGACGGGGCCTTGGAGGAGGAATTGTACCAGTCGGAGCTTCTGATAAAAAAACGCCATTTTTTCCAGGGGTTCCGTTACGTGGTGTATACGGTGGCTTTCTGGTGTATCATGCTGGCTGTTTTTTTGCAGCTGCGCTTGTTCGCCGATATGGGAATATTATAAAAGATCAAGGAAGAAAAAGGAATCGGATATGAGAGAAAAAATCGTATTGATTGACGGACACAGCATTTTGAATAGGGCTTATTATGGCGTCAACATGGGTATGACCAATTTTGAGGGGCTCCATACCAACGCCGTATACGGTTTTTTGAACATTTTACTGAAGATTATCGACGAAGAACAGCCGCAGTATATAACTGTGGCTTTTGATGTAAAAGCCCCGACCTTCCGCCATGAAATGTATGAAGCGTATAAAGGGACACGGAAGGGAATGCCGGAGGAGCTGCACGAGCAGGTGCCTCTGACGAAGGATGTGCTTAAGGCGATGGGAATCCAGGCGGCGGAGCTTCCCGGCTACGAGGCAGATGATATTCTAGGGACGCTGTCGGCCCGATGTGAGAAAGAGGGGCTGGACGTTGTTCTGGTTTCCGGAGACAGGGACATGCTGCAGCTGGCGAGCGGCAGGACAAAGATCCGGATACCAAAAACGAAGGGCGGGACGACTGCCGTTGAGGATTATTTGGAAAAGGACGTAATAGAAAAGCTTGGAGTGACCCCGTCGGAGTTTGTGGACGTAAAGGCGCTTATGGGAGATTCCTCCGATAATATTCCAGGTGTCCCTGGCATTGGGGAAAAGACAGCGTTTGCCTTGATCCAGAAATATCACAGTCTGGAAGCCATTTATGCGGATGTGGACAATGTAAAGCCGGCCAGGGCGCAGAAAGCGCTGGCGGCGGGCAGGGAAATGGCGGAGCTGTCCCAGACGCTGGCAAGGATCGACAGAGAATGTCCTGTGGAATTTTCTCTGGAGCAGTCCAGGATAGGCAAGCTGTTCACTCCGGAGGCTTATGAGATCATGAAGCGTCTGGAGCTGAGAAGCCTGCTGAAACGGTTTGAAGCGGGATGCCAGACTCAGAATTCGGTGGAGCGGGCTTTTTTATTCCTCGATGATCTGGAGGGCGCGGAGCTGGCGTTCGAGAAAGCCATGGAAGCAGAGCGGATCGGAATGCAGCTGGTGGTGGAAGATGGAGAGCTTCTCGGTCTGTCTCTGGCTTTTGGGGAAGAAGATATCTATTTCCTGGAGGCGTCCGGTTTTCTGACCGGAGAGTACCTGGCCGGAAAGGCCGGGCAGCTGTGCCTTCGCGGGAAAGATACATGGATGCTGGATTTAAAGGAGGCGCTTCCCTATCTGGACATAGAAGAAACAGAAGGAGTATATGACGCCGGTGTGGCGGGGTATCTGCTCAATCCTCTGAAAAGCGCGTATGTGTATGATGATCTGGCCAGAGAATATCTGGAGCTGACGGTCCCTTCCAGGACGGACCTGCTCGGGAAGGTTCCTTTCCGGACGGCCCTTCAGGATAAAAAAGAGAGCTGTATCACGTGTTTCTGCTATTCGGCATACACGGCCATGGCGTCGGGAGAAATCCTGCTCACAAAGCTTCGGGAAACCGGCATGGAGCCGCTGTTTCGAAATATTGAGATGCCTTTGATCTACAGCCTTTACCACATGGAGAAAGAGGGCATCCAGGTGGAAAAAGAGGCGCTCCGGGTTTACGGAGAAACGCTGAGGGTCCAGATCGAACGCCTGGAGATAGAAATATATGAGCTTTCCGGAGAAACCTTCAATATCAATTCTCCCAAGCAGCTGGGAGTGATCCTGTTCGAGAAGCTGAAGCTGCCCTATGGAAAAAAGACAAAGACGGGATATTCCACGTCCGCCGACATTCTGGAAAAACTGGCGCCTGAACAGCCCCTGGTGGCAAAGATCCTGGAGTACAGGCAGCTTACGAAACTGAAATCCACCTATGCCGACGGCCTGGCTGTATATATCGGAGAGGACGGAAGAATCCACGGAAAGTTTAACCAGACCATTACGGCTACCGGCCGTATCAGCAGCACGGAGCCAAACCTCCAGAACATCCCGGTCAGGATGGCTTTAGGACGGGAAATCCGCAAGGTATTCGTACCGAAGGAAGGCTGTGTATTTGTAGACGCGGATTATTCCCAGATCGAGCTGCGGATTCTGGCTCACATGTCGGGGGACAGCCGGCTCATCGAAGCATATCATCAGGCGGAGGATATCCACAGGATGACGGCGTCACAGGTGTTCCATGTGCCCTTTGACGAGGTGACGCCTCTTCAGAGAGGGAACGCCAAAGCAGTCAATTTTGGGATCGTATACGGCATCAGTGCCTTTGGACTCAGTGAAGGCCTAAGCATAACCAGGCAGGAAGCGCTTGATTATATCAAGCAGTATTTTGAAACTTATCCGGGAGTCAAGGCCTTTTTGGACGGCCTGGTGGATTCAGGCAAGGAGAAGGGATTTGTGACGACCTTATTCGGCCGCAGACGTCCCGTGCCGGAGCTGTCTTCCTCCAACTTTATGCAGAGAAATTTCGGAGAGAGGGTCGCCATGAACAGTCCTATTCAGGGGACGGCGGCCGATATCATGAAGATCGCGATGATCGGTGTGGACAGGAGGCTTCGCAGGGAGAAGCTCAGGTCCAGGCTGATTCTCCAGATTCATGACGAGCTTCTGGTAGAGGCGGCGGAGGATGAAGTCGAGCAGGTTGAACGAATACTGAAGGAAGAGATGGACGGCGCGGCCGAGCTGTCGGTGCCCCTTGAAGTGGATTTGAACACAGGATACAGCTGGTTTGAAACGAAATAGGGCTTTCGGAGAGAAAAAATGAAGATAATCGGAGTGACCGGCGGAGTGGGAGCGGGAAAGAGCACGGTGCTGGAAATCTTAAGGGAAGAATACGGCGCCGGAATCCTGATGGCAGATGAGATCGGGAGAGAACTCATGGAGCCGGGAGGCGCCTGCTTCGCACAGGTGAGAGACGCCTTTGGTGAAGGCGTCATAAAACAGGATGGGACTCTGGACCGGAGAAAGATTGCGTCGGTGGTGTTTCAGGATCAGACGGCATTAAAACGGCTGAACGGTATCATCCATCCGGCGGTCCGGAAAGAGACGGAAAAGCGGCTTCAGGACCTTGAGACATCCGGAACGGATATTGCCGTGATCGAGACGGCCATTTTGTTTGAAGCCGGGTACGAGGATATCTGCGATGTGGTCTGGTATGTCTATGCCGACGAGGAGACAAGGATTCAAAGGCTTATGGAAGGCAGAGGCTATGGAAGGGACAAATGCCGGGAGATCATGGCAAACCAGATGCTGGACAACGAATTCCGGAAGCGGTCTGACGCAGTCATCGACAACAGCGGGAGCAGGGAGGATACGAAAGAGCAGATTGCATCTTCCCTGTCCTTATGATAAAATAACACATGGTGTCTGTAGACAAAATAAACAATAATGTAGAGATAAAGTGAGGAATATGACATGATGCGCCTCGTCAGTATAGCCAGCGGCAGCAGTGGAAACTGTATCTATGTGGGTACGGAGCACACCCATCTCCTGATCGATGCAGGGATATCCGCCAAACGGATTGAATGCGGGCTGTGTGAGCTGGGGCTCAAAGGCTCAGAGCTTTCCGGTATCCTGATCACCCATGAGCACTCTGACCATATCGGGGGACTGGGAGTCTTTTCCAGAAAAAATGAGGTGCCCATATATACTACCCGGGAAACCTATGAAGGCATACAGTCGGCAAAGACAGTGGGAGAGCTGCCGGAGGGACTTCACAGAGAGATTTTCCCGGATGTGGATTTTTCCATAGGAGATATGAGGATATCGCCGTTTTCTATTGACCATGACGCAGCGAATCCTTGTGCGTTCCGAGTGGGTTCCGGCGGAAGCTCAGCCGCTGTGGTGACAGACCTCGGCAACTACAGTCAATATACCATCAATCATCTGCAGGGCTTGGACGCCGTTCTTCTGGAAGCGAACCATGACGTACATATGCTGGAAGCGGGACCGTATCCTTATTATCTGAAAAAGCGGATCATGGGGAACAGAGGGCATCTTTCCAACGATTCGGCAGGGCGGCTGCTGGGTGAGGTCCTCCACGATAAGTTTAAGAAGGCGCTGCTGGGACATCTTTCTAAAGAGAATAATTATGCGGATCTGGCCTATGAGACGGTCCGTCTGGAAGTGACCATGGGGGAGAACGCTTACCGGGGCACTGATTTTGATATTGCAGTTGCGGACAGGAGCAGGATGTCGGAGATCGTGTATCTTTGACGGTCTATGATCTGGTTTAAAACCGCAGGCTATTTCACATATAGGACGAGGAGAATGAAGATGAAAAAAACTATTATCACAGTCGTAGGAAAAGATACGGTAGGCATCATTGCGAAGGTATGTACATACCTGGCCAATAACCGCATCAACATTGAGGATATTTCCCAGACCATCTTGCAGGGATATTTCAACATGATGATGATCGTGGACGCCAGCCAGTCCACCAAGCCCTTTGGCGATGTGGTCGAGGAGCTGGACCAGATCGGAGAAGAGATCGGCGTGAAAATCCGCTGCCAGCACGAGGATATCTTCAACAAAATGCACAGAATTTAAGAGGGACGGTCATGATAAACAGATTTGAAGTAGATGAGACGAATAAAATGATCGAGCAGGAGAAGCTGGATGTCCGGACGATCACCATGGGTATCAGTTTATTGGACTGTATCGATTCTCAGCTGGATAAGGTAAACGAAAAGGTTTATAAAAAGATCACTTCTTATGCGAAAGACCTGGTTGAAGTAGGGCATGAAATTGAAGTGAAATACGGTATCCCGATCGTAAATAAGAGAATTTCCGTTACCCCCATTGCGCTGGTGGGAAGCGCGGCCTGCAAAACAGCGGAAGATTTCGTGACACTGGCGAAGACCCTTGACCGGGCGGCAAAGGAAGTAAAAGTGAATTTTATAGGAGGATATTCTGCTCTGGTCAGCAAAGGGATGACTCAGGCCGAAGAGCTCCTGATCCGCTCAATCCCTCAGGCCCTCGCCTGTACGGACAGAGTCTGCAGCTCCGTGAATGTGGGATCTACCAAGACCGGCATCAATATGGACGCGGTAAAGCTGATGGGAGAGGTGATCAGGGAAACGGCGCTTGCCACCAGGGAGCGGGATTCCCTGGGATGCGCGAAGCTGGTAGTGTTCTGCAATGCTCCCGATGACAATCCGTTCATGGCCGGAGCCTTTCACGGCGTGACGGAGGCCGATGCCATCATCAATGTCGGAGTCAGCGGGCCGGGAGTGGTGAAGACTGCCCTGGAAGAAGTGCGCGGACAGAATTTTGAGGTGCTTTGCGAGACCATTAAAAAAACAGCCTTCAAGGTGACGCGGGTGGGTCAGCTGGTGGCACAGGAAGCTTCCCAGAAGCTGGGGGTGCCTTTTGGAATCGTGGATTTGTCGCTGGCGCCGACGCCGGCTGTGGGAGACAGTGTCGCTGAGATCCTGGAAGAGATCGGCCTGGAAAGTGTAGGAGCTCCGGGGACGACAGCCGCTCTTGCCCTTCTGAATGATCAGGTGAAAAAGGGAGGCGTGATGGCGTCCTCTTATGTGGGAGGCCTGAGCGGCGCATTTATTCCCGTGAGCGAGGATCAGGGAATGATCGACGCTGTGAACAGAGGAGCCTTGAGCATCGAAAAGCTGGAGGCTATGACATGCGTATGCTCTGTCGGGCTGGACATGATAGCGATTCCGGGAGACACCACTCCGGATACCCTGTCCGGTATCATTGCTGACGAAGCCGCCATTGGAATGATAAACCAGAAGACCACGGCGGTCCGTCTGATTCCCGCCATTGGGAAAAAGGCCGGCGACACGGTTGAATTTGGAGGGCTTTTGGGATACGCGCCGGTGATGCCGGTGAACCCTTATTCCTGTACAAAATTTGTCAACAGGGGAGGCAGGATCCCTGCTCCCATTCACAGCTTTAAAAACTGATCACAGACGGATAAAAGACGGGAGGAACATCATGGATTTGGGCTTAAAGGGACAAGTGGCGGTCATCTGCGGAGGAACGACCGGAATCGGCGCCGCCGCTGCGCTGCGATTTGCGGAGGAGGGCTGCAAGGTTGCTGTCTGCAGTCATTCATCATCGAAAGTTGAGGCGTTTGAACAGCAGGCGAAAGACTCCGGATACGAAGATATCCTGGCGGAACAGGTGGACGTGACAGAGCTTTCCCAGGTACAGGCGTTTGCGGATGATGTTGTAAAGCGGTTTGGAGGAATCGATATCTGGGTGAACTGTGCAGGAGGAAATAAACACGGCCCCCTCCATTCACTGCCGGAGGAGACCTTCCGCTATATCATGGATTTGAATTTGACCAGCGCTTTTCTGGGCATTCAGACGGCGGCAAAGCATATGATGCCGCAAAAGAGCGGAGTGATCATCAATCTGTCTTCTCTCTCCTCCAGAATACCGGTGGATTACCGGGTGACCTATGGGGCCGCGAAAGCGGGGGTCAATATGCTGACGGTTGGCGCGGCGTCGGAGCTGGCGCCCTATGGAATCCGCGTCAACGCGGTATCACCGGGAGTTATTGATACAGTGCTTTCCGCAAAAGCGATCTATGAGCAGAGAGACTATACAATGTCCATGATACCTCTTCACCGGGCCGGCCGGCCGGAGGAGATCGGTGATGTGATAGTCTGTATGGCGAGCAGCCGCTTTGGCTATATGACCGGCACTGTGGTGAATGTGGACGGCGGGAAAAACAGTGTAGAGGATACGGAGCTTCCGTGGGAAAAACCCTGGGAGGGATGAAAACGTATCGTTTTCATAAAGAAAAACGCATCTCCTGGACAGAGCCGGGAAATGCGTTTTTTAAATATATTGAGAAAAGATGTTCCATGGAACAAAAGACCATGCTGTGATTACGGTTCAATGATCACACCCTGAGTATACTCGTTTTTCGTCCGGTAGCCGAATTTGTGATATACTACGGATTGATACAGATTGGAGGCGAAAACTTCCTGGTTCAGCATATCGAAGCCCATGGGCGCCAGCCGGTTTTCCGCGTCAGCCATTTTGGTGAGGAGCGGGATAGAGCTGTTCTTCTTTATGCTCTTTAGCAAAGGGCCGGAGGACTTTTTGAAGCCGAGGACTCTGGCATAGGGAACAAAGTCGTTGCTTTTATACCGGGCGATATCCTCCACCCGGATATCCAGAAGGATATGAAGCAAAGCACGGCTGATTCTCGTCCTGGTGTATTGTTTGCATTTCACCGAATCAATAAAATCCGAGAATGTAGAAACATCGGTCAGACAGTTCTTGATCCTATTTTCCAGCTCAGGGGAAAGGTCGGAATAGTCTGTTAAATCCGCGTTCCGTGCGGAAAGAAGCTTATATAAGAGAACGGAAGAAAAATCATCCACAAAGATTGGCAGACGCTTGTTAAAGTTTTCTGCAATCAGGGAATATGCTTCTTCCGGCACATAAGAACGGACTGTTTTCATGGTTTGAGGCATAGGGCCGGAAGCCAGACCGGTGATTCTTGAATGAAAGACATGACGGATAGCAGAAGAAGAACAAAACGGAGCAGAAAGAGCTTTAGAAAGATAATCCGAAGTCCGCAGGATAGTGGCGGGCTTAATGGAAGAATGCCTTCTGTACAGAGCTTTTAAGTATTCAATGCCCAGAATGTTGTTGGGCGTGGAAAGAAGTGCGTTTACCTGATCCGTAAGATGATTCTCAGGACCGGCCGGCAGCGCGCTCAAAGAAAGATAAGAGAGAAGCGCCTGATTTCTGGCGGCCGGATAGCTCAGCCCTTTTTTCAGCAGATCTTTGATGAGCCGGGAAAATTCCTTCGGTTCATCGGACAGGATGGACGCGACGGAAGAGAGCAGGGCCAGATCGCCGCTTTCGCTTCCAAAACAGAGCGAGTCGACAATTCCCAGCTTATCCAGGATGGAGACTGCGCCGGCGGCAAAATATTCGGCGCTTCCTATGGCGAAAGGCACTGGCAGTTCAAGGACCAGATCTGCTCCGGACCGCAGTGCGATATGAGTCCTTAAATACTTGTCCATACAGGCTGGTTCACCGCGCTGAACATAATTTCCACTCATAACTGCAACGCAGTAATCGGAGCCGGTCACCTTTTTTGCCTGCTGGATATGATAGCTGTGTCCGTTGTGGAACGGATTGTATTCTGTGATCAGACCGACAACCCTCATAAGCCCACGCTCCTTTCTTCTGTATTTAATTTTATTTTAAAACAGAAGGGGGAAAAAGACAAGATACAATTGTCTGTAAATGTAAGGATAAAGAGAGGAATGTGTGAAATAAAGTACAGAAATTCCCTTGTGAAGTGAATCCAGATGCGTTATAATATGATATTAGATTAGAATTTAACGAACCACGAAAGGAGCCTTATCATCATGGCGTTTATTGACACGGTTAAAGCGAAAGCAAAGAGCAACAAAAAGACGATCATTCTGCCCGAATCCATGGACAGAAGAACCTTTGAGGCGGCAGCTCAGATTCTGGAGGAGGATTTTGCGGACCTCATTATCATCGGGACTCCCGAGGAGATAGCGGAAAACAGCAAAGGACTGGATATTTCAAAAGCGACCATCATCGATCCTCATACATACGAGAAGACTCAGGAGTACATTGACCTGTTTGTCGAACTCCGGAAAGCAAAAGGCATGACTCCGGAGAAGGCAAAGGAGACTATTTTCAATGATTATGCTTACTACGGATGCCTGATGATCAAATCCGGACATGCAGACGGTATGGTATCCGGCGCATGCCATTCCACGGCAAACACCCTTCGTCCCTGTCTGCAGATCGTAAAGACTAAGCCCGGTACAAAGCTGGTATCCGCGTTTTTCCTGATGGTAGTCCCGGACTGTGAGTTCGGCGAGGAAGGGACGTTTGTATTTTCTGACTGCGGCCTGAACCAGAATCCGAATCCGGAGGAACTGGCCGCCATCGCAGGCTCTTCGGCAGAGTCCTTCCGTCTTCTGGTGGGCAAAGAGCCGAAGGTCGCGATGCTTTCCCATTCTACCATGGGCAGTGCAAAGCATGCGGATGTGGATAAGGTAGTAGAGGCTACAAAGATCGCGAAGGAAACCTATCCGGATCTCAAGCTGGACGGCGAGATGCAGTTGGACGCGGCGATCGTTCCCAGCGTAGGCGCTTCCAAGGCTCCCGGCAGTGAAGTGGCGGGACAGGCCAACGTACTGATCTTCCCTGACCTGGATGCGGGAAACATCGGCTATAAGCTGGTACAGAGACTCGGAAAAGCAGAAGCTTACGGTCCCATGACCCAGGGCATTGCGGCTCCGGTAAACGATCTTTCCAGAGGCTGCAGCGCTTCTGATATTGTGGGCGTGGTCGCCATTACCGCAGTACAGGCTCAGGCCCAGTAAAAAGAACCTTTGATCGTCGGCAATCTGCGCGATAATTGTTGACAAATTGAATGCACCTATGTATAATAGTACAGGTGTGTATTAGGAGAATACTATGCACATTCATTTATCAGACTCCCTGACCCATGAACAGGAGACAAAAGATTACACGGCAGAGTTGGAATTTGACGTGTTTGAGAACGGGGTAGCCGATTATCCGGTTATAGATAAGAAGCCTGTGAATCTGCGGGTGACCAATACCGGAGATAAAAAGCTGCTCATTGAGGCAGACGTGTCGTTTGCTCTCGTGATGCCTTGTGACCGTTGTCTGGAAGCTGTGACCGTTCCTTTTTCTTTCCCGATCAGCCGTTTGGCCGATTTTCGTGAGGGAAAAGAGGAATCAGAGGAGCCGGAGGAGCAACCGTATATCGAAGGATATACCCTGGATGTGGATGCGTTGGTACGCGATGAGCTGTTCGTGCATATGCCTATGAAAGTTCTGTGCAGGGAAGACTGCAAAGGAATCTGTAATAGATGTGGTGCAAATCTCAATCATGGGGTTTGCGGCTGCGAGGTCACGGAACAGGACCCCAGGATGGCGGTTATCCGTGATATTTTCAGAGACGCGAATCAGTAATGCATGAAATGAAATTTATCGGTTAAGGAGGTGTGTGACCATGTCTATCTGTCCCAAGAATAAGCATTCAAAGGCGAGAAGAGACAGCCACAGGGCAAACTGGAAGATGAGCGCAGTGAATTTAGTGAAGTGCAGCAAATGCGGTGCTTTGACGATGCCTCACAGAGTTTGCAAGGCTTGCGGCTGCTATAATAAGAAAGAAATCATCAACGTAGATTGATGGATCTGCTTGAGACGGGCTTTCCTGAAAGGAAGCCCGTCTTTTTCATTATACCTTGCCGCACGAAGTGCGCCCGCCCACAGGGCATGAATTAAGGGATGCCCTTGGGTATACCTTTGAATACCTTATCAAACAAGTTTTCTTAATCTGGTTTACAAAGCAGGAGGAAATCCGATTCCATCTAGGCGGCTCGCTGGCAGCCGTAACCAGGATCTTTGCGGCCTCCAGTCGGTCCTTTCCAACTGACATGGATAAATCGATATTTTTCCATGTCAGATTCCAATAAAAACCTGCATGAGATTCGGTTTTTACCTCCCTGCGGCCGGGAAGATTCTGCTAACGCCTTTGCGGCGCTCGCCTTACGATGGAATCGGATTGTTCCTCCTGCTCTTCCTCTCGCACCGAAATAAGCTCTCATTCGTTTTAAAGGCCATTGGGGCAGTCCATCGCGGCCCGCTGCCGTAAGGCGCGCGGGCCGTGTGGATATCCGATCTTTTTCTAGAATCAGGGACATAGCGACCATCCTTAACGGTGCGGCAGAAAGAAAACCGGCAGAAAGATTCCGAGCCGGCCTAAAGGTGAGCGCCGCAGGGCAGAGGCCGGTGTTCCCCAGGCGGAGGGAGGCAGAAACGGAAATACCGATTCCGTTTCTGAGCGAACAGGAGACGAAAAATCATCCAGATTTTCCGTCGACATGTGAGCGGTACTCCTAGAGCGGGGATAAAGCGGCCCCTGCATCGCCAGCGAACTGAAATCGTGACGGTCCGGAACTTCTGCCGGTGTCTAACTGAGGCTTGGCCGGAGCTTACTAAGAATGATTCCAAAAAGTATTTTGTATCATATCCAAGGGCATCCCTTAATTCATGCCCTGTGGGCGGGCGCACTTCGTGCGGCAAGGTATACTCAAATATAGAAAATTGGAAAAATCATTGATTTATAGATTGATATTGTGTATATTATTTCTTAGAATCCTTCGGACATGGCAGGGCACTTTTGAAAGTTGCGGCCGCTTTTCTCTGCATAAGGGAAAGGTACCGGAAGATATCAGGTTCTTCGTAATATGGAGGAAAGAAGATGCAGGAAACAGTAAGAATTGCGCTGGATGCCATGGGCGGCGACAATGCTCCCGGTGAGATGGTAAAAGGCGCGGTGGATGCGGTGAATGCGAAAGAAAATATCCAGGTCATCCTGGTGGGAAAAGAAGAAGCGATAAAAGCGGAGCTTTCCAAGCACACCTATCCAAAGGACAGAATTGAGATTCGCAGCGCATCTGAGGTGATCACCACAGAGGAAGCGCCTGTCACGGCCATCCGAAGAAAAAAGGACTCTTCTATCGTAGTGGCTCAGACCATGGTGAAGAAGGGGGAGGCGGATGCCTTTGTTTCCGCCGGAAGCACCGGGGCCATTCTAGTAGGAGGACAGCTTGTGGTAGGCAGGATCCGGGGAGTGGAAAGGCCGCCTCTGGCGACACTGATTCCCACGACAAAGGGCGTGTCCCTTCTGGTGGACAGCGGAGCGAACGTGGACGCCCGTGCCAGCCACCTGGTACAGTTTGCGAAAATGGGTTCTATTTACATGGAGCATGTCATAGGCATTAAAAAACCGAGGGTCGCCATAGTCAATGTGGGCGTGGAGGAAGAAAAAGGAAATGCTTTGGTAAAGGAGACATTTCCGCTTCTCAAGGAATGCGGCGATATCCATTTCACAGGAAGCATAGAGGCGAGGGAGATACCTCACGGCGGCGCGGACGTGATCGTGGCAGAGGGCTTCTCCGGTAATGTGATCCTTAAGCTGTATGAGGGGCTTGGATCTGCCCTCATCGGAGAAATAAAGAAAGGTATGATGTCTACCTTCCGTTCTAAAATGGGAGCTCTTTTGGTGAAGCCGGCTCTGAAGGAGACGCTCAAGACCTTTGATGCCACAGAGTACGGCGGAGCGCCGATGCTGGGGCTTAACGGATTGGTAGTGAAAACTCATGGGAACGCCGGCGCAAAAGAAGTGAAGAACACGATCTTCCAGTGTGTGACGTTTAAAGAGCAGAAAATCAATGAGAAAATAAAAGCGTGTTTTATAAAAAAAGAGGAGAATGAATAGGAAAGGGTGAATTTCTATGGAATTTGAAAAACTACAGGGGATTATTGCAGAGGTATTGAACGTAGAGACAGATGAGATAACGATGGATACCACGTTTGTGGATGATCTGGGGGCGGATTCGCTGGATATATTCCAGATTATCATGGGGATCGAGGAAGAATTTGACATCGAGATTCCCAACGAGGCGGCGGAGCAGATTGTCACGGTGGGAGACGCGGTGGAGCAGATCAAGAACGCCTGCAATTAAATAACAGATTCGGAAAAAGCCCTGGCCGGATTTCGGATGGGGCTTTGCTTTTAGGAATAAGTAAGGGGAAAGAATCATGAATCAGGAATATGAAAAATTAAAATTGCTGGAAGATACAGTCGGCTATGTGTTCCGTGACAAGGCGCTTTTATACCATGCCATGATACACAGCTCCTATACCAATGAGCACCGTATGAAGCGTTCCGAGAATAATGAACGTCTGGAGTTTTTGGGGGATGCGGTCCTTGAGCTGTCCAGCAGTGATTATCTGTACCGGGAATTTCCGGACAAGCCCGAGGGAGAGATGACGAAGCTGCGCGCCAGCGTCGTATGTGAACCCACTTTGGCATACTGCGCGAGAACAATCGAACTGGGGCAGTATCTGTTTCTGGGAAAAGGAGAGGACGCCGAGGGGGGCAGACAGAGAGATTCGATTCTTTCGGACGCTTTGGAAGCGCTGATCGGCGCAATCTATCTAGACGGTGGTTTTGCTAATGCAAAGGAGTTTATCTTCCGTTTTATCATGAATGATCTGGAGCATAAGAAGCTTTTTTACGATAGCAAGACTATCCTGCAGGAAATGGTACAGAGCCGGTACGAGGAAGGCCTGTCTTACGAGCTTCTTGAAGAGAAAGGACCCGATCACTGCAAGGTGTTCCGCGTTCAGGCAGTGATCGCCGGAAATGCGGCCGGAGAAGGAGAGGGACGGACGAAAAAGGCGGCGGAACAGATGGCGGCATATAAGACCATCCTGATGCTGAGGGAAAAGGAATAAGAATTTATGTTTCTAAAGAGTATCGAGGTGCAGGGATTTAAATCCTTTGCCAATAAAATCCTATTTGAATTCAATGACGGCATCACTGGAATCGTGGGGCCGAATGGAAGCGGAAAGAGCAACGTGGCTGACGCAGTCCGCTGGGTGCTGGGTGAACAGAGTGCGAAACAGCTCAGAGGAGCCAGCATGCAGGACGTCATATTCTCCGGAACGCAAAACCGGAAGCCCCAGGGCTATGCTTATGTGGCGATCACCCTCGACAATTCCGATCATTCTCTTCCCATTGACTACGATGAAGTTACCGTATCCAGGCGGGTTTACCGTTCCGGAGAAAGTGAATATCTGCTTAATGGAGCAGCGTGCCGTCTGCGGGATATCAATGAAATGTTTTATGACACCGGTATTGGGAAAGAAGGCTATTCCATCATCGGACAGGGGCAGATCGATAAAATTCTGAGCGGAAAGCCTGAGGACCGGAGAGAGCTTTTTGACGAAGCAGCCGGAATCGTAAAATTCAAAAAAAGAAAGAATATTGCCCAAAAGAAGCTTTTGGATGAACAGCAGAACCTGGTCAGAGTGACCGACATCCTGACCGAGCTGGAAAAGCAGGTGGGTCCTTTGGAAGAACAATCTGGAAAAGCGAAGGAATATCTCAGGCTGAAGGAAGAACTGAAGAATCTGGACATGCACAGCTTCTTTCTGGAAAGCCAGGCTCAAAAAGAGAAAAAAAAGAGCATAGAGGATAATCTGGCGGTTGTATCTGCCAATCTTAATGAGAGCCGGAGACGTTCAGAGGAATTGAAGGGCCGGTATGATGAACTGGCGGAAACTATTTCCCAGGTGGATGAGAGACTGGAGAGCAGCCGAACGGCGCTGGGGAACAGCCATCTGGCGTCAGAATCCATGGAAGGCCGCATAAAGGTGCTGGAGGAGCAGATCCATACAGAAGAGGCCAGTGAAGAGCATGTGAAAGCCCGTATGTCGGCTATTTCCAGAGAGCTTTCAGATAAAATGGAGCAAAAAACAGATTTCACCAGGCAAAAAGGAGAAATCAACGAGATTCTGGATGCCCTGGACGACAGGCAGGGGCTGCTCCGCGAAAAGCTTGAAGAGGATGAAGATAGGATTCATGCGCTGGAATTTGAAATCAGCGCCAAGAAAAACGGCATTTTAGACACATTGAATGATAAAGCGTCCCTGGGAGCAAAAAATCAGCGGTTTGTGACCCTGCTGGAGCAGAATCAGGTTAGAAAAAGCGAGCTGAGCCAGAGACTCCTCAGGGTAAAGAGCGAAGAAGAGGCGCAGAAACAGGTCATAGACCGGATCAAGGCCCAGATTAAGGAAACGAATGAAGAAATAGACGGACTCAGCCGTGAGAATGAGGAAAAAAACCTGGCATATAAGGATGCTCAGGAAAATTTTTATCATGAGAATAAGATCCTGAATCAGAAGCAGCAGGAATATCATACACTTCGGACGAGACTGGAATCTCTCAGGAATCTGGCGGAACGGTATGAAGGATACGGAAACAGCATCCGGAAGGTCATGGAGGTAAAGACCTCTACACCGGGAATCATCGGTGTTGTGGCGGATCTTTTGGAGACGCCGAAGGAATATGAAACGGCCATAGAGACGGCTCTGGGCGGTTCCATTCAGAATGTGGTGACGGATTCTGAGTCGACGGCGAAGAATTTGATCCAGTATCTGAAGAAAAATAAATTTGGCCGGGCGACTTTTCTGCCCTTAACGAGTATCACGGCCCGGGGCGGCTTTCAGAAGAAAGAAGCGCTTGAGGAGCCGGGAGTCATAGGCCTTGCCCATGATCTGGTCAGTGTAAAAGGTGGATATGACAAACTGGCTGAATACCTGCTGGGCCGGATCCTGGTGGTCGACAACATTGATCACGCCATTGCCCTCGCGAAAAAATTCAAGTATTCGCTTCGAATTGTTACTTTAGAAGGAGAGCTTTTGAATGCAGGCGGTTCCATGACCGGAGGCGCATTCCGCAACAGCAGCAATCTTCTTGGCAGAAAAAGAGAGCTGGAGGAGCTGGAGCGCTCCATGAATCAAGTGCTTGCACAGTATGACAAGGTGCAGGAGAGAGTCACCGCAGTCTCGAAGGAAATGAAGAACCTTCAGGAAATCATTGAGGCAAACAGAAATGCTCTTCAGAAAGCGCAGGTGTCATTGTCCTCTCTCGAGGCAAACTTATCCGGCGCTGGAAAGAAAGCGGAAGAAATTGCCGCAGGATATGAAAGCATTTCCGCGGAAGGAAGACAGCTTGCGGCTCAGCTTGCGGAGATCGAAGCTGGAAAAGCAGAATTAAAAGCAGAAAGCAAAGACCTGGAATCGAAAAATAAAGAATATGAAAGAGAAATAAAGAAATTAGAGGCGAAGGCCGAAAAGGAACGGGAAAAGCGGGAAGCCCACAGAGCAGAATTTTCCAAGGCCCAGCTGGAATTTTCCTCCATGTCCCAGAAGGACAGCTTTATTTTGGAGAACATTCTCCGGATTACAGGGGAAGCAGGACGCTTGAAGGAGGAAGAAGCTTCCCTTCGGGAAAGTATGGAGAGCTGCAGAAAAAATGTGGAGGAAAAACGGGCGCAGATTATATCAATCCGCGGCCAGATAGAGGAAAAGACATCAGAGTCGGTTCGTCTGGAGGCTTCCATTTCTGAATATTCGGCTGAAAAAGAGCGGTATGCGAAGGAGCAGAGAAGCTTCTTTGAAAAGAGAGAGGCTCTTTCCAACGAGATCAGCCGGCTGGACAAGGAGGTCTACCGTCTGGAAAGCCAGAAGGAAAAATGTGAGGAATTGATCGAACAGCAGATTCAATATCTCTGGGAGGAATATGAGCTCACGCCTTCCGCCGTTTCTGCCATGTCATTTGAGGAGGAGCTCAGCCTGACTGCCATACGAAGACAAGTGGCGGCGCTCAGACAGGCGATTAAGGAGCTTGGCCCGGTCAACGTAAACGCCATTGAGGACTATAAAGAAATATCTGAGAGATATTTCTTTATGAAGGGACAGCACGATGATCTGAAAAAAGCAGAGGAAAGCCTGATTCAGATCATTGAAGAGCTGGACGGCGGCATGCGGCGGCAGTTTGAGGAGAAATTCCGGGATATCAGATTGGAATTCGACAGAGTGTTCAGGGAGCTTTTCGGCGGAGGCCAGGGCGCTTTGGAGCTGGTGGAAGGAGAAGACCTTCTGGAGGCCGGAATTCAGATCATCGCACAGCCTCCCGGCAAGAAGCTCCAGAATATGATGCAGCTGAGCGGCGGAGAAAAGGCGCTGACGGCGATCAGCCTGCTGTTCGCCATCCAGAACCTGAAGCCGTCCCCGTTCTGTCTTCTGGACGAGATTGAGGCGGCCTTGGACGACAGTAATGTGGGGCGATACGCAGCCTATCTGGAGAAGCTTAAGAAGCATACTCAGTTTATTGTGATAACCCATAGAAGAGGGACTATGCTGATTGCTGACCGGCTGTATGGCATTACCATGCAGGAAAAAGGCGTGTCGACGCTGGTTTCAGTAGACCTTACGGAGCAGCCGGCATAACCTGTAGATATATTAGGCTTAGTCTATAGTTATTTGACAGAATAGCAGAAACAGGTGTACATTTAGTATAACGGAGGAGGCGCATATATGAGCCAGGAGAAAAGAGGATTTTTCAGCCGCTTAGTTGCCGGCCTAAGTAAGACCAGGGATAATATCGTCGCGGGGATTGATTCCATCTTCAGCGGTTTTTCCGCCATTGACGACGATTTTTATGAAGAGATTGAAGAGACCCTGATCATGGGCGACATTGGAATCCACACGACGGAATCTATCATCCAGGATCTGAAGGCTCAGGTAAAGGAACGGAAGATCAAAGAGCCGTCCGAATGCAAGGCGCTGCTGATCGATACCATCAAAAAGCAGATGGACCTGGGGGAGAATGCCTATGAATTCGAGAACAGGAAATCGGTGGTGCTGGTGATTGGAGTCAACGGAGTGGGAAAGACTACTTCGGTGGGAAAGCTGGCCGGACAGCTGAAGGAAGAGAAAAAGAAGGTCCTGGTGGCAGCGGCCGATACGTTCCGCGCCGCGGCGATCGAGCAGCTGACGGAATGGGCGGTACGGGCAGGAGTGGATATCATCGCGCAGCAGGAAGGGTCTGATCCGGCGGCTGTAGTCTACGACGCGGTCTCGGCGGCCAAAGCCAGAAACGCAGATGTGCTGATATGTGATACCGCTGGCCGTCTTCACAATAAAAAAAATTTGATGGAGGAGCTTCGGAAGATTCACAGGATCATAGATAAGGAATATCCGGAGGCGTATAAAGAGACGCTGGTGGTCCTGGACGGGACTACAGGGCAGAACGCCCTTGAGCAGGCAAGACAGTTCCGGGAGGTGGCGGATATCACCGGCATCATTCTGACGAAGCTGGACGGTACTGCAAAAGGAGGAATCGCCGTGGCGATACAGGCAGAGCTTGGCATTCCGGTAAAATACATCGGCATCGGCGAACAGATGGACGATCTGCAGAAATTTGATCCGGATGAGTTTGTCAATGCTCTATTCCATGTGGGCCAGTCATAAGAGACGATATACAAAGTGAGGGAAAGGGAAAATGCTGACACTTGAGAAATTTGAAGAGGCGGCGGAGGCCGTCAGCAATGTAACACTGGAGACAAAGCTGGTATTTAGTGAGTATTTCAGCGCACAGACCGGAAATAAGGTATATTTTAAGCCGGAAAATCTGCAGTATACGGGAGCCTATAAGGTACGGGGGGCTTATTATAAAATCAGCACGATGACAGAAGAGGAGCGGTCAAAGGGCCTGATCACCGCATCCGCCGGAAACCATGCGCAGGGAGTGGCTTATGCTGCAAAGAAGTTCGGAGCAAAAGCGGTCGTAGTGATGCCTACCACGACGCCTCTTATGAAGGTGAACAGGACTAAAAGCTATGGCGCCGAGGTCGTTCTTTATGGGGACGTATACGATGAGGCATGTGAATATGCCTATCAGCTGGCAGAGGAAAACGGGTACACTTTTATCCATCCCTTCAATGACCTCACCGTGGCGACCGGACAGGGAACCATTGCCATGGAGATCGTCAAGGAACTTCCTACGGTGGACTATATCCTGGTACCCATCGGCGGGGGCGGACTCTGTACTGGCGTTTCCACGCTTGCAAAGCTTTTGAATCCCAGCATTAAGGTCATCGGTGTGGAACCGGCCGGAGCCAACTGCATGCAGGAATCCCTGCGCCAGGGGCAGGTGGTCACTCTGCCTAAGATAAATACCATCGCGGACGGCACCGCTGTGAAGACGCCGGGTGATCTTCTACTGCCTTATATCCAGGAGAATGTGGACGATATCATAACCGTGGAGGATACGGAGCTTATCGTGGCGTTTTTGGATATGGTGGAGAATCACAAAATGGTGGCGGAAAATTCCGGGCTTTTAACAGTAGCTGCTCTTAAGCACCTGGATGTAAAAAATAAAAAAGTAGTTTCCATTATCAGCGGCGGAAACATGGATGTGATCACCATGTCTTCCATCGTACAGCACGGGCTGATCCAGAGGGACCGGATCTTTACCGTATCCGTACTGCTTCCGGATAAGCCGGGCGAATTGGTGAATGTTTCCTCTGTGATCGCCGGAATGCAGGGAAATGTAATCAAGCTGGAGCATAATCAGTTCGTGAGCATTAACAGGAATGACGCCGTGGAGCTTCGGATCACGCTGGAGGCTTTTGGAACTGAGCATAAGCATCAGATCGTAAATGCTCTGGAGGAAAAGGGATACCGCCCGAAGGTAGTAAAACAGAAGGGGATTTTCCAGGGCTCATGACAGAAAAAACGAGCTTGAGCGGATGGACGCTGTAACGAATTGTTAATAAATATGAAATCCATTTATCGTTGACAAAGCTGCCGCTTCTGTGTATACTATTTCTCAATAAGAGGGAGTAGCTAACATCGAAGAGAAGATGTTCTATCCTGCGTCACGACGGTTAGGGACTAACCCGCAGATAGCTTAATAGCAAGACTTTTATTGCAGCCGGACGGCTGCGGTAAAGGTCTTTTTCTTTTATATGACAGGAAATCCGGAGAAAGGCCTTGGAAGCTCCGCAGCGGGCTCCGGAAGTAACTCGGAGGTTATCATCATACATACAGGAGGTTAAGTATGAGAAGCTTTTTTGAAACTTATTTTAACAAAGGACCGAAGGTGGTAGAGCCAGATTCCGACGGTCCGAAAAAATCAGGAAAAGGGAAAAAGGTCCTGAAGCATGGAAAACGGGTATCGGTCATCCTGCTGGCCGCAGTGGTGGTGATCCTGCTGGCTTTTAATTCTACTTATACCATCAACGAACAGGAACAGGCGGTGGTCACAACTTTTGGAGTCGCCAAATCCGTAAAAGAATCCGGATTGCATTTTAAGGTCCCGTTCGTACAGCAGGTGAAGAAAGTGGACACCACTATTCAGGGATTTTCCGTAGGATTTGACAGTGAAGGGCAGGCGGTGACCGAAGAGGCGGTGATGATCACGTCCGACTTCAATTTTGTGGATATAGACTTCTATGTGGAGTACCGTGTGTCGGATCCGGTGAAAGCCGTGTTCGCTTCTGAAAAGCCGGTGGAGGTCCTTAGAAATCTGGCCCAGAGCTGCATCAGGAGCGTGGTGAGTAATTATGATGTGGACAGCGTGCTGACGACAGGAAAAAATGAGATTCAGTCTAAGATAAAAGAGCTGCTGCTGGAACAGCTGGAGCAGAAAGATATCGGCCTACAACTGGTGAACATCACCATACAGGATTCCGAACCTCCTACGCTTGAGGTATTGGAGGCGTTTAAAGACGTGGAGACTGCGAAGCAGGGGAAGGAAACCTCCATTAACAACGCCAATAAGTACAGGAATGAAAAGCTTCCCAAGGCAGAGGCGGATGTGGATCAGATTCTGCAGGAAGCCGAATCCACCAAGACGAAACGCATCAATGAAGCTCACGCGGATGTATCGATGTTCAACGCCCAATATGAGGAATATGTAAAGAATCCGCTGGTCACGAAACAGAGAATGTTTTATGAAACGATGGAAGCGGTGCTTCCCAACCTGAAGGTCATTATCGACGGCACTGACAGCACCAGTACCATGCTGATGGATCAGCTGTCCGGCGGGGCGGCGGGGAACCAGGCCGCTGCGGCAGGAAGCGCGGCAGGGAACGGTACAGGCTCTTCTGGAACTGACGCGGGCACCTCGGGCACAGATGCCGGCACGGCGAATTGATTGGGAAAGGATTAGGAGGACAGAATCATGAAGAAAAAAATAATAGCGGTTGTTCTCGGGATTTTTGCGGTGGTCCTTTTGGCGTTATCCATCGTGATAACGAAGGAGAATGAATACAGTCTGATACGCCGTTTTGGAAAAGTGGACAGGATTATAGCGGACGCCGGGATAACATTCAAGATTCCCTTTTTAGAATCTGCGGATAAGATTCCCAATCAGCTGCTTTTGTATGATCTGCCGGAATCGGATGTGATCACCATGGATAAAAAAACTATGATCGCAGACAGCTATGTCCTCTGGAGAGTGACAGACCCACTGAAGTTTGCGAAGACACTGAATTCGTCTCAGACCAGCGCGGAGCAGAGGATTGACGCGGCGGTATATAATTCCACCAAGAACGTCATCAGCAATATGACGCAGAACGATGTGATCGCGGCCAGGGACGGTGAGCTTCAGGATGCGATTCAGGCGGGAATGGGAGAATCTATGGACTCCTATGGTATAGAGCTTCAGACCATCGAGTTAAAGCAGCTGGACCTACCGGAGGACAATAAAGAGGCGGTTTACGAAAGGATGATTTCTGAACGGGGAAAGATCGCGGCAACTTATCAGGCGGAAGGCGATTCAGAAGCGCAGAAAATCCGGAATACCACGGATAAAGAAGTGGAGATCATGCTGTCAGATGCAAAAGCACAGGCGGCAGGGATCATCGCAGAGGGAGAATCCGAGTACATGAAGATACTGGCAGACGCTTATTCCGATGAGAACAAAGCAGATTTTTATGCCTACGTACGTTCTCTGGATGCGGCAAAGGCCTCATTGACCGGAGGAAA
Organism: Lachnospiraceae bacterium; assembly: GCA_902363445.1. GTDB lineage: Bacteria > Bacillota > Clostridia > Lachnospirales > Lachnospiraceae > Lientehia. The sequence goes on along the minus strand of CABJAB010000004.1, from coordinate 35,469 downwards.
TAATACGCTGATACTTCCCAAGGATTCTCCCATAGCAGAAATATTCATGAATCAGGGTTAAGACTATTTGACTTCCGTAAGACCTGAGATGTCCGGATCGGCTATCATGGAGTAATTGGTGTGGTAAATGACAAAGCCCGGCTTTGCGCCGCTTACCTTTTTCACCTGCTTTTTTTCCACGTAGTCGATTTCCACCTTGTCATTCTCACGGCCTTTGGAATAATATGCAGCCAGGCGGGCGGCTTCCTCATACAGACGATCGGGAAGCTCCTCCCTGGCTTTTCCTTCGGCTTTGACGATGACGTGGGAACCGGGTATGCCTTTGGCATGAAACCACCAGTCGCTCCCAGCCGCGAAATGAAAGGTCAGCTCCTCGTTCTGCAGATTGTTTTTTCCGACATAGATATGGTAGCCGTCTGAAGAGAGATAATGAAACGGAATACTGGTGATCTTTGTCTTTTTATCCTTCGGACCCCGTTTGCGGATATATCCGGATTCCCGGAGCTCTTCCTTAATTTGGGTGAGATCTTCTTCTGTCCTGGCGATATCCAGTGCAGAGGAGACAGATTCGAGATAATCGATTTCTTCTTTTGTCTCCTTTGTGAGTTCCGTGAGAGCTTCAAAGGTGCGTTTTAGTTTACCGTATTTGTCAAAATAGCGTTTGGCATTCTCCTGAGGGGTCATGGTATCGTCCAAGGGGATCTTGACCATTTCGCCGGAATAATAATTGAGGGCCTCCAGGGCTTTTGCGCCGGATTCCAGTTCATAGCCGTAAGTATTGATGAGTTCACCGTAAATACGGAACTTGTCCCGCTTTTCCGTGTCCTTCAGCTGGCGGAGCTGCAGATCATATTTTTTTCGGTTCCGCTCCAGGGCTGTCTGGACGATACGGCGCAGGTCCACAGATTTCTGCCGGATACGGGTCACTGTTTCGCGGGAAGCGTAATAAGATTCCAGGACCTCGCTGATGGAATCGAAGGTTTTCTGTTCATAAGCCGCCAGATGTGTGAGCGGAAGGGCTGAAAATTCCACAGGGAGCCTGCCGTCATATGCGATGCAGGGGGTGAAGCGCCCGCTTTTCACATCCTCCATAAAGGATTGGAAGATTCCGAACAGATGGGTCAGCTCCAGATTGGATAAAGTATTGATAGGCCGAGAACTGTCCAGAGAGGCGGCGTAGCAGATCTCCTCCGCCATTACGGGACTCAGTCCGGTATACCCGGTATAAAGAGCCTTTGAGAGCGGCATAGGTTTTACGGCGGCGCCGGAGAAAAAGTCCTCTTCGGAAAGCGACAGGGGATTCTCTTTTTTCATGGTGTCGGGGATAAAATAAGGCCGGCCGGGGAGCACCTCCCGAACGGAGCTTACGGAAAGCGGAATATGCTTTATGCTGTCAATGATGGTATCACTGCTGTCGCAGAAAATTAGATTACTGTGTTTTCCCATGAATTCCGCGACCAGCCTTTTCCGGCACAAGTCTCCCATTTCATCCAGATGTTCGATTTCCAGCACCAGAATCCGTTCCAGTCCAGGCTGTGTCACAGAGATGATGCGCCCCCCTCCGATATGCTTGCGGAGAAGCATGCAGAAATTGGGGGCCGTCATGGGATTCTGCTTGTTCTGCTCGGTGAAATAGACGAGGGGAAGGCTGGCTCCCGCCGAAAGGAAGAGCTTCCAGGTGTCTTTTTGGTTCTTTATTGTGAGCATCAGGGCGTCTGCCTCCGGCTGGGCGATTTTTGCAATCCGTCCTCCCGTGACGCGTTCCTTTATTTCTTTTGCCATACAGGCGATTACGATTCCGTCCAATGCCATATGAGTCATACCTCCACATAATGATACCCCTTATTCTAACACAAGTGGAGTTAGGGGGCCAGAGAAAATTTCCAGAAGGTCCGGCACCCGGAGGCCAGGGCCTTTAGAGGCCATTTCTCATTGACTTGTATCAGGGAATGAATTATAATAAACTAGATTATGTGCAAATGCAGGACATCAAATAATCGGGGCGGAAGACGGCCCTGGTAATTGGAAGGACAAAGAGACAATGGTAAAGAGCATGACAGGCTTCGGCAGATGCGAGGCGTCCAATGAAGATTATAAGATTTCGGTGGAGATGAAATCGGTCAATCACCGTTATCTGGATTTGGGCATTAAGATGCCGAAGAAATTCGGAGCCTTTGAGGCGGATATCAGAAGCCTTTTGAAAAGCGGCATCCAAAGAGGCAAGGTGGATATCTATGTCTCTTGTGAGACATTCTCGGATAAAGCCGTGAAACTCAATTACAATGAGGCGCTGGCCAGAGAATACATGGACATTTTTTCCAAGATGAGCGATCAGTTCTCCATCGAGAATGATGTGAGGGTATCCTCTCTTTCCCGTTTCCCGGAGGTCATCACCGCGGAACAGTCGGAGGAGGATGAAGAGGAGCTTTGGCTGCTTTTAAAGGAAGCGCTTTTAGGGGCTCTGGAAAAGTTTGTGGAGCAGCGGACGAAGGAAGGCGGACATCTTAGGGAAGACCTCTGTGAGAAGCTGGATACCATGGCCGGATGGGTCGGAGAGATTGAAAAGCGCTCTCCTCAGATCATCCGGGAATACAGGAAAAAGTTAGAAGACAAAGTAAAAGAGCTTCTTGATGGCAGCGGCATCGACGAGAACCGAATCGCCGCGGAGGTCACTTTGTTTGCGGATAAAATCTGTGTGGATGAAGAGACGGTACGCCTTATGAGTCATATTAAGACCATGAAGGACTCTCTCATAAAGGGCGGGGCTGTAGGAAGGAAGCTGGACTTCATTGCCCAGGAGATGAACCGGGAAGCAAATACGATTCTTTCCAAGGCAAATGATATGGAGATTTCCGGGACGGCCATAGATTTAAAGACAGAAATAGAAAAAGTAAGGGAACAAATTCAAAATATTGAGTAGACATGGTGATTACAGTGGGAAAGCTGATTAATATCGGATACGGCAATGTGGTCCACACAGAAAAGGTGCTGGCTGTGGTCAGCCCGGACTCTGCGCCGGGGAAGCGTCTGATCCAGGCCGCCAGGGATGAAGGGCGGAGCATCGACGCCACACAGGGACGAAAGACCAAAGGTCTCATTGTGATGGACAACGGATATGTGGTGCTGTCGGCGCTGCTGCCGGAGACGATTGCCGGCCGGTTCAACGAATCCGGAATTCCGGACAGAATTTCAGATAAGGAGGGAGACTGTGAGTAAAGAAGGGCTTATTCTCGTGGTTTCCGGCTTCTCGGGTGTCGGAAAGGGCACTGTAGTGAAGCGTCTTTTAGAGAAATACGATAATTACGCGCTGTCTGTCTCGGCTACGACCAGGGCGCCCCGGGAGGGTGAGACGAACGGAAAAGAATACTTTTTTGTGAGTGAGGACGAATTCTCCGCGATGGCGGAAAGCGGACAGCTGATTGAATACGCAGGATATGTAGGCCATCATTACGGCACTCCCAGGGAGTACGTAAAAAGACGTCTGGAGGCAGGAGTGGATATCATTCTGGAGATAGAGATCCAGGGAGCTCTGAATGTCAAACGTCAGTATCCCGACGCCGTGCTGGTGTTTGTGATTCCTCCCGACGCGGCTACGCTTAAAAGACGTTTGGTCGGACGGGGCACGGAGACGCTTCCGGTGATAGAGGAGCGCCTGAAACGCGCGGTGGAAGAATCAGAAGGGATGGAGCAGTACGATTATCTGCTCGTCAATGACAATTTGGAAACTTGCGTGGAGGAGCTTCATCAAATCATGAACTGCGAGCATCGGAAGGCCGGACTTAACCAGGAACTCATCGATTGTATCAGGGACGACCTGAAAAGATTTGTGAAAGGAGAAAGATAAATGTTACATCCGTCATATTCAGATTTAATAAATGTAGTAAACAGTGAGGTGGAGCCGGGCGAGCATCCGATCATCCAAAGCCGTTATTCCATTGTGATCGCCACGGCAAAAAGGGCGAGACAGCTGATCGCAGGAGAAGAGCCCCTCGTGGAGACTACGTCCCACAAGCCGTTGTCCATCGCGGTCGAGGAGCTGCACCAGACCAAGGTCAAAATCGTCGGTGAAGACGATATTCCTGAGGATGAGATCGAGGAATGACAGACGCAGGCAGGCAGTCCATGCCTGCTTGATTTGCTTTCCCAATCGGGATGCTTTTAGGGGAAGGAAACGAAGAAAAGGAATGAAGTCAATATGAAAATACTGTTTGTATCCCTGGGGTGCGATAAAAACCTGGTGGATTCTGAAGTGATGCTGGGCCTTCTTGGCAGAGCCGGATATCAGTTTACCGACGACGAGTCGGAGGCGGATATCATTGTGGTGAATACTTGCTGTTTTATCGGCGACGCGAAAGAGGAGAGCATCAACACGCTTTTAGAGATGGCAAAGCAGAAGGAGACAGGCCGCTGCAAGGTGCTGATTGCTGCCGGCTGTTTGGCGCAGCGCTATAAGCGCGAGGTCCTGGAAGAAATTCCGGAGGTGGACGGAATCTTAGGTACGGCATCCTGCGATAAGATCACGGAAGTGGTGGAGGAAACCCTGAAAGGGAAGAAGAGCGAAGAGTTCGAAAGCTTTGACAGGCAGAGGCCGGAGGAGCAGGGGCGTGTCGTCACAACAGGAGGGCATTATGCTTATCTTAAGATTGCGGAGGGCTGTGATAAACACTGTACCTATTGTGTGATTCCCAGCGTCCGGGGCAGATACAGGAGTGTTCCGCTTGATGAGCTGGTAAAAGAAGCGGAACAATTGTCGGAAGGAGGCGTCCGGGAGCTGATTTTGGTTGCTCAGGAGACGACTTTATATGGTGTGGATCTGTATGGAAGGAAGATGCTGCCGGAGCTGCTGAAAAAGCTGGCTTTAATATCCGGTATCCATTGGATACGCCTCCTTTACTGCTATCCCGAGGAGATTACCGAGGAACTGATAGAAGTGGTAAAAAAGGAAGAGAAGATATGCCATTACATGGACATTCCCATTCAGCATGCCAGTGACCGGATATTGAAGCGGATGGGCAGAAAGACTGACAGGCAGGAGATCACGAAGCGCATCTGCCGTCTGAGGGAAGAGATACCGGATATTGCCATACGGACCACGATGATCACCGGATTTCCCGGTGAGAACGCAGAGGATATGGAAGAACTTCTGGATTTCGTAGATGAGATGGAATTTGACCGTCTCGGTGTATTCCCTTATTCCCAGGAGGAAGATACGCCGGCCGCCGCCATGGACGGACAGGTGCCGGAGGAAGAAAAAAACGAGCGCCGGGATCAGGTTATGGAGCTTCAGCAGGAAATTGCCTTTGCCCACGGAGAAGATATGGTCGGCAGAGTGCTGGAAGCATTCATTGAAGGGAAGGTGGCAGACGAAAGTGCTTATGTGGGAAGGACTTATATGGATGCGCCGGGAGTTGACGGATATATATTTGTGAACACGGATTTGGAGCTGATGAGCGGGATGTTCGTCCGCGTGAAGGTGACCGGAGCTGTGGACTATGATCTGATAGGAGAGTTGATAGATGAAGATGAATTTACCGAATAAGCTGACGATACTCCGCGTGCTGATGATTCCATTCTTTGTGTTTTTCATGCTGGCAGATTTTCTCGGATATCCGGGTAGGATCATTGCTCTCGTTTTATTCTGCGGGGCCAGCTTTACCGATTTCCTGGACGGCTTTATAGCCAGAAAATATCATCTGGTATCGAATTTTGGAAAGTTCATGGATCCCCTGGCTGACAAGCTTCTTGTCTGTTCTGCCCTCATCTGTTTCGTGGAAAGAGGGGAGCTGGCCGCCTGGATCGTCATCATAATCATGGCGAGGGAATTCATCATCAGCGGATTTCGTTTGGTCGCGTCGGATAACGGCGTGGTGATCGCCGCCAACATGTGGGGCAAGTTTAAGACAGTGTCCCAGATGATCATGATCATACTGATTATACTGAATATAAAGAGCCTGTATATCCTGACTCAGATATTCATATATCTTGCGCTTGTGCTGACCATTATTTCTCTTGTGGATTATATCCGGAAAAATATTAACGTACTGAAAGAAGGAGGAGCCTGAACATGGTTGTAGAGATTCTTGCTGTCGGAACAGAGCTTTTGCTGGGGAATATTGCAAATACCAACGCCCAGTACCTGTCGCAGAAGTGTGCGACCCTGGGATTGTCTGTATATCATCACACGGTTGTGGGTGATAATGAGAAACGGATGACGGATGCCATCAAGCGCGCAATGAAACGTTCTGATATCATTATTCTGACCGGCGGACTCGGGCCCACGGAAGACGATATCACAAAAGAGGTCTGTTCTAAGGTGATGGGATTTGAGCTTGTAGAAGATGCACACACGAAGAAGAGGATTACAGAATACTTCAAAGCCTCCGGAAGAAAGAATGTGACGGAAAATAACTGGAAGCAGGCGGTTGTGCCTCAGGGAGCCAAGGTCCTGGACAATCATAACGGCACGGCCCCCGGGCTCATCCTGGAAGCGGAGGGGAAGACCGCGATACTTCTTCCGGGACCGCCCAACGAACTGAAGCCTCTGTTCGCAGAGCAGGTGGCGCCATACCTGCGGAGTATCCAGCCGGAGACCATATGTTCTCAGATCGTGAAGGTATGCGGCATCGGTGAGAGCAGAGCGGAGACGATGGTGCTGGATATGATCGACGCCCAGACGAATCCGACCATCGCCACCTATGCAAAGACAGGAGAAGTACATCTTCGGGTGACGGCGAAAGCGGAGAATGAGGAACAGGCTAAGAAGCTTTTGAAGCCTGTAGTAAAGGAATTGAAGAAACGCTTTGATATAAATGTCTATACAACGAATGAGGATGAGAACCTGGAGGATGTGGCAGTAAAGCTCATGAAAAAACACGGGCTGACTGTGACCACGGCGGAATCCATGACCGGAGGAATGCTGGCGGGAAGGATCATCAACGTGGCCGGGGCGTCGGAATGTTTTAAGGAAGGCTTTATCACTTATTCCAACAAAGCGAAGAAAAAGACGCTGGATGTGAGCAAGGCGACTTTGAAAAAATATGGCGCAGTCAGTGAACAGACGGCAAAGGAAATGGCAAAAGGAGGCGTTTTTGCCACGGATTCTGATATCTGTGTGGCAGTGACTGGTTTTGCCGGCCCTGAGAATACGGAGGAGGAACCGAAGGGCCTGGTTTATATTTCCTGCTATATTAAAGATAAGGTTTTTGTGAAGGAATTTCATTTTACGGGAAACCGGATGAAGATTCGGGAGCAGGCGGTCGTGCAGGCTTTGGACTTGCTCCGCAGGTGTATCATCGAAAATTATAAGAGTGAAAAATAGACTGGCGGGGTAAAGGCAGGCGTCTGGGAATTCCGCCTGTTCGGAGAGATAAATATGAAGTGGTACCGGCAGCTGTATCTGAGTGAGAAGGCCAGGGAACAGAGAAAAACAGTGATAAAGAAGTTTAAGGATGGAGGGATTCATCCTAGATTGTATGTGATAGCGCTGCCTTCCAACAGGGAGAATCTGCTGGATATCCTGCCTCAGCCGGTGCTCCTCCAGGAGCATTACAAAAAATACGGGGTGTCCGTGGTGGGAATCGCGTGCAGCAAACAGGAAGCCATGGAGCTATCTGCAACAATCGTTATGGATGCTTATCGAGCTACCGGATCAACAGATGTAAAAGCGTATCTGGGAGACGATTTTGGTTCCGTTCCTGAAGAGGGATTTGATGGAAGAGAGTGGTACAGAGAATGGTGAGTGAGGATGTGATGCGGTGCTTTCTATCATATGGGGCATTCTGAAAATCATCGGGATAGTGATTCTGGCTGTCCTGGGTATATTGCTCGCCTTGATTCTGATCGTCTTATTTGTGCCCCTCCGATATGAGGGAAGGACCGCGGGCCGGTTTACCGCAGGAGAAACGAATGACGGAGATCTGGAAGGCGGGACGGCATATTGCGCCAGGTTTCGGGTGTCGTGGCTTTTACGGATCATGACAGTGAGAGTCCGGGCAGATGAAAAAGGTGTCAAGTACAAAATCAAGCTGTTTGGCATTCCGATACGGAGCAGCGAAAAAAAGGAAACAACCGGCGAAAAATCCGGAGGGGATTCCATACATGTGTCCATGCCGGACGAAACTGCCGGGCGGCGCCAGTACGGAAATTCAGAAGAACTGGAGGAACCGCTGACGGCGCAGTCCCTGGGAAATGAGATGAGGGAAGAGGAGCCGGACCGGTTACTTGGGGAAAAAGAGGAAAGAGGATTTTTCCGAAGACTCGCCGTCAGGGTGATTTGTTTTTTCCGGAAGCTGGCTGAAAAAATTAAGGATTTTTTCCGTGGGATTCAATATACTTATGGAAAATTCCGTGATAAGATAAAAAAGACGGGAGAGAAGTTCCACCTGGTCCGGGATTTTCTTGAAGATGAAGAAAATAAGGAAATGTTTCATTTTCTCTGGGCGAAGGGAAAAAAGGCGCTGAAGCACATTTTTCCCAGAAAGCTTTCCGGTAATGTGGCCTTCAGCCTGGAGGACCCTGCGGCGACTGGAAGAGTCCTGATGGGACTGGGATTCTTGTATCCGCTTTTAAAGGACCGGATTCGGGTGACGCCGCTTTTTGAAAACAGGAATCATGTGTCGGGGGAGCTTTATTTTAAAGGCAGAATAAGAGCCTTTTCTCTGCTCATAATAGCAATGAGAGTGTGGTTCAACAAAAAATTCAGGGCTTTCATGAAACGGGGACAGAAGCTCAGGAAGAATCTGAGCTGACCGGCAGACGGTACAGATCGGAATAAGGAGGAATATTTATGTCAGCAGATAAAGAAAAGAATACATTTGGAAATACCGTGGAAAATCTGTTCAAGGGAATGGACGGCTTTATCACCACAAAAACGGTGGTGGGTGACGCCATCCATTTGGACGATACGATCATCCTTCCCCTGGTAGACGTGTCCTTTGGCGTCGGCGCGGGGGCTTTTGCCGGCGACAGCAAGAATAACAGTGCAGGCGGCATGACCGGAAAGATCACTCCCAGCGCGGTACTCGTCATTCAGAATGGACATTCCAAGCTGGTCAACGTGAAGAACCAGGACAGTGTGACAAAGATATTGGATATGGTGCCTGATTTCATCAATAAATTCACAAAATCGGATAAAAAGGAAAAGGATATGGACGTGGACATCCCGGATGATGCCTTTGATTCTGCAGAATAAAAACGGACCTTGCATATCAGGCCTGTCCCCTGCATAGGATGATAGCAGATAGAAAAAGCTGCGGCAGGGGGGAGGATATGAAAAGACTGATTGGCCTCTGCCTATTCTGGATGGGAATCGGCATGTTGCTTTATCTGATTTTGCCTAATAATTTCTTCAGCATCTGCCTGATGGCGGGATCCATTGCCGGAGGGTATTATCTGTTCTGCGGCTGCTGAGGCCGCAAAGAAAAAGAATAAAACTTAAAAGGACAATCCCGCAGGATTGTCCTTTTTTAATACTTTCAGATTAAGCTCTTTCTACCAGGCCGGATTTTAAACAAGATGTACATACGTACATTTTTCTTGTGCCGCCGTTTACCTTGACTTTTACGGACTTTACGTTGGATCTCCACATCTTGTTGGATTTTCTATTGGAATGACTCACCTTATTTCCGAAGTGAGCGCCTTTCTCACAGATTGCACATTTCGCCATGATAGCACCTCCTTATACAGATTTGGCCGGCTTCCGTCCATGCCAGACCCATAACATTAAACATAATATCAGATATCGGGGAAAAAAGCAAGTAAATTCACTTTAAAATTTTAAAAAATTTATATTTCATTTTTGCCAGGAAAAGGGTATAATACTCTAAGATAGGTGCAGTGCGGTAATTTACGGGTTTCTGTACTGCATGAGGAAAATAATGGAGGTCAGCTTATGAAATGTCGGATCAATAACATGATGGGCGAAATCTTGATCGATACAGATGTCATTGCGAAATACGCGGGCAGCGTGGCGGTAGAATGCTTCGGTATCGTTGGCATGGCGGCGGTCAGTATGAAAGATGGCCTGGTAAAGCTCCTGAGAAAGGACAGCCTGACCCATGGAATTAACGTGGAGGTAATGGAAAACAAGCTTCATCTGAGTTTCCATGTGATTGTATCTTATGGTGTATCTATTTCAGCCGTGGCGGACAATCTCATAGAAAATGTGAAATACAAAGTTGAGAAGTTCACGGGCATAGAAGTCGAGAAGGTCAATATCTTCGTAGAGGGCGTCCGGGTAATAGACTGTTAATCAAGGAGGAACACTGTTGTGGCTGTAAATGCAATTGATGCGGCTCTTTTGAAAACCATGTTTCTGGCAGGAGCACAGGGTCTGGAGAGCAAAAAAGAATGGATAAATGAACTGAACGTATTTCCCGTTCCAGACGGAGATACAGGGACTAATATGACTCTTACGATCATGTCTGCGGCGAAAGAAGTACAGGCAATCGAAACGCCGACCATGGAAAATCTGGCCAAAGCGATTTCTTCCGGTTCTTTAAGAGGGGCGAGGGGGAATTCGGGCGTTATTTTGTCCCAGCTTTTCAGAGGACTGACAAAGGAGATAAAGACGGTCGATATCATCACGGCCCAGGTGCTAGCCAGGGCGTTCCAGAGGGCTACGGAGACGGCTTATAAAGCGGTGATGAAGCCCAAGGAGGGTACGATCCTGACAGTGGCGAAGGGAATTGCGGACAAAGCCATGGAACTGGCCGATGAAACGGAGGACATGGAGGTCTTTCTGAGAGAGATTATCGAGCATGGGGACCTGGTGCTCAGCCAGACTCCGGAGATGCTTCCGGTATTAAAACAGGCGGGTGTCGTGGATTCCGGCGGACAGGGCCTGATGCAGGTCATGAAGGGCGCGCTCGACGGATTTTTGGGAAAAGAGATTTCCTTGGACGCGGGAGAGCCTTCTGTTTCTTCAGGCGCAGCAAAGCCTGCTGTGGATGATTTTGAAATCAAATATGGTTATTGTACGGAGTTTATCATCAATCTGGAAAAGGAGTATGATGAGAATACGGAGATAGAATTCAAAGGGTTTCTGGAATCCATCGGAGATTCTATCGTGCTGGTTTCTGACGACGATCTGGTAAAGGTACACGTACATACCAATGACCCGGGACTGGCTATCCAGAGGGCGCTTATGTACGGATCCCTTTCCAAAATGAAGATTGACAATATGAGAGAAGAGCATCAGGAGAAGCTGATCAAGGATGCCGCAAAGCTGGCGGAGGAGCAGAAAGCCCTGAAAGAGGCGAAGATGGCGGCAAAGAAGCAGGAGCCCAGAAAAGCGGTGGGCTTTATCGCGGTTTCGGTCGGAGAAGGTCTCAATGAGATATTCAAGGGCCTGAACGTGGATTATTTGATTGAAGGCGGGCAGACGATGAATCCCAGCACGGAGGATATGCTGAATGCCATCGATCACGTAAACGCCGATACGGTTTACATCTTTCCCAACAATAAAAACATCATTCTGGCGGCGGAACAGGCCATGCATTTGACAGAGGACAAGAAAATAGTCGTGATTCCGTCCAAAACGGTGCCGCAGGGCATCACGGCGATCATCAATTATATTCCGGAACTTTCCGTTGAGGAAAATAAGGCGGCGATGACAGAAGAGATGTCCAGGGTCAAGACCGGACAGGTGACTTATGCGGTGAGGGATACTTTTCTGGACGGTTTTGAAATTAAAGAAGGCGACATCATGGGTATCGGCGACAAAGCGATTCTTGCAGAGGGTAAAGATATCGCGGAAACCTCTCTGGCGCTTTTGGATGCCATGCTGGATGAAGATACGGAGCTTGTGAGCATATATTACGGAGCGGATGTGGAGCCGGAGGCGGCAGACGCATTCCGGGCAAGAGCTGAAGAACGGCATCCCGATGTGGATATTGAGCTGCATTTCGGCGGCCAGCCGATTTATTATTATGTGATTTCCGTAGAGTGATCTGCAGGGAGCAGAACATCAGAGTCTTTAGAGAAAGAAGAGGATTGCCGTGGGGCGGCAATCCTCTTTTATACAATGGGAAAGTCTTATGGATGTTTTGGAGGAAGATGAAATGAAGCTTACGGATTCGGTGACAGTCATAAAGGGAGTCGGGGAAAAAACAGCCAGGCTTATGGAGAAGCTGGGAATACGAAACATTGAGGATCTGATCCATGCCTATCCCAGGGATTATGACCGTTATGAGCCTGCCGTAGCTGCCGGGAATATCTCCGCTCCCGGTGTCTACGCGGTGGATGCCACAGTCGCCAGACGGCCGGAGGTGAAGCAGGCGGCCAGGATAAAGGTAACGGCGGCCGTCCTGCAGGACAGCAGTGGATCCCTAAAGGCTGTCTGGTTTAATATGCCTTATCTGGCCAGTGCCCTTAAGCCGGGCGGACGCTATATCTTTCGTGGCAGAGTAGTGCGGAATCAATATGGTCTGTGTATGGAGCAGGCGGCTGTTCTGGGATATGACGAATATGGAAAACTTCTGCATACCAGGCAGCCGGTTTACAATCTCACCGCGGGGCTTACCAATAAAGCCATGATGAAGGCAGTATGCCAGGCTTTAGAAGCGCTTCCGGTACAAAAGGATTATTTGCCCGACTGGATAAGGAAAAAGGAAGAACTGGCAGAATATAATTTTGCTCTGAGGACGATTCATTTTCCGAAAGACGAACAAGAGCTTCTATTTGCGAGGAAACGGCTTGTCTTTGATGAATTTTTTCTGTTCATTCTTGCTCTCAGACTTTTGCGTGGGAGCAGCGAACGGAAAGAGAACGGATTCCCGGTCAATACTGCAGAAGAGGCGGAGAGGCTGGAAAGGGAACTTCCATATGCGCTCACCGGCGGACAGAAGGAAACGCTGCGGGATATCTTTCGGGATATGAAAGGAAAGAGCCTGATGAGCCGTCTGGTACAGGGAGATGTGGGCTCCGGCAAGACCATAGTGGCAGTTCTTGCGCTGCTCGCCGTAGTGGAGAACGGTTACCAGGGAGCCATGATGGCGCCGACGGAGGTGCTGGCGAAACAGCATTATGAATCGATCACCGCGCTTTTTTCCAATCATGGCATCGAAAAGAATATTGTACTGCTGACCGGTTCCATGTCTGTCCGGGAAAAACGGGAGGTATATGAAAAGATCGCTTCCCATGAAGCGGATATCATCGTAGGAACCCATGCCCTGATACAGGAAAAAGTGGTATATGACAGCCTTGGTCTGGTGATCACAGATGAACAGCACCGGTTTGGCGTCCGCCAGCGGAAACTGTTTTCCGAAAAAGGAGGCGAGCCTCACGTTCTTGTCATGAGCGCTACGCCGATTCCCAGAACTCTGGCGATCATTCTCTATGGTGATCTGGATATTTCCGTCATAGATGAGCTTCCGGCGCGGAGGCTCCCCATTAAAAACTGTGTCGTCGGAGTTCCGTACAGGAAAAAAGCCTATCAATTCATAGAGGAAGAAGTTAAGAAAGGGCATCAGGCCTATGTCATATGTCCGATGGTTGAGGAAAGTGAACAGATGGATGGAGAAAATGTCATAGATTATGCCAGAAAGCTCCGGGGCATTTTCCCTCCGTCCATCAAAGTGGAATACCTCCACGGCAGGATGAGCGGCGCCGAAAAAGAGGAGATAATGGAAGCCTTTGCAGAAAACCGGACCCAGGTACTGGTATCCACCACCGTGATCGAGGTGGGAATCGATGTGCCTAACGCTACAGTGATGCTGGTGGAGAACGCGGAACGGTTTGGACTGGCCCAGCTCCACCAGCTCCGGGGACGCGTGGGGCGCGGGAGTTTTCAGTCCTACTGCATTTTTGTAAACGGCTCAGAGGATGAAGAAAAGAACAGGCGCCTGGAGATTCTGAATAAATCCAACGACGGATTTTATATTGCCTCAGAGGATCTGAAGATGAGAGGGCCCGGCGATATCTTCGGAATCCGTCAAAGCGGCCTGATGGAATTTTCCATCGGAGATGTCTTTACGGATGCGGACATTCTCAAAGAGACGTCGGAAGCGGCGGAGACTGTCTTGTCGGAAGACCCGAATCTTTCCTCGGAGAAATACCGGGTGCTTCGCCAGAAGATCGAACTTCAGCTGATGAGGAGGGCAGACAGCGCGTTGTCTTTATAAATGAATATCGTCGAAGGATTCTTAAGATTGAAAAAGAAGAATATACAGCCGTATGAAAGAATGTTATAATAAGGCAATGATGAAGGGGAGGGTTCAGATATGAAAAAAAAGCTTCGCGGAACTGCCTGTGCAGCGGCAGTGCTGTTTCTGGGGATTATATTGTCTGTTCTTATGCCGGTCGAGTCCAGCGGACAGAAGGACGGCAAGGATGAAAGCTTTGCCAATGTTGTGGTTTTTGTCCGGTTTGCCGACAGTCCTACTGAGAATTTTCTGGAGGATAAAGACAACCTTACGGATATGTATGGATATGGGACGAGGACAGAGAGAGCGCGGAAATTTTTTCAGAATACTTCTTATGCCGGTTCTCTTCCTTCTTATCTGGAAGCCGTTTCCTATGGCCAGTTCCATGTGAAAAGCATACTTCCCCAGGATGACGGCACGAAGATTATTCCTTACACATTATCGAAGGGATTTTCGGAATACCAGAATAACAGCAGCCTGGGTGAATATGAGATCGTCGCGGAACTGCTGGAGAGCGGAAGTTTGTCTATAGACTCCGGAGTGATCCTGGATTATAACGGAGACGGCTGTGTGGACAACCTGACGGTCGTTATGGATACCACCGGGCGGACAGTATCGGACAAAGATGGTATTGCTTACCCTCATAAAGCAAATTTTGACGGCTCCCAGACTCTGAACGGACGCTACATAAGGGCCTACAATGTGCTGAATGTGAATACAGCTTTTGACGATGCAGGAACAATCTGCCATGAGTTCCTTCATTCCATTGGATACCCGGATCTGTATGTGGGAGATGATGCGAATACGGAACGGCCCGTCGGAGGATGGGATATCATGGCATCCAGTATGGCGCCTCTCAGGTTCCCGCTCGCTTATATGCGCTCGGCGGTTTCCGGATGGCTGACCATCGATACGCTGAAGGAAAGCGGAAATGTCACGCTTGCTCCTGCCACGGCTTCCAACGGCAGCCAGGCCTATATTCTTAAAACTGACCAGTCAGAGCTGGAATTTTTTGTGGTAGAATACCGGGTAAAAGGAAATCCGATTGATGCGTCTTACGATCTGCGTGTTCCCGGCACGGGGCTCATTGTGTATCGTATCAACACACGGGTAGAACGGCTGAGTAATATTACCGGTGAGTATGGCGTATACGTTCATCGGTATGATGACGGAAGCTTTAGTCAGGTGCAGTTAAATAATCTGGAGCATTCTGTGTTCGTGGATGGAGATACGATCGGAAACGGCGATATGACCAAGGGTGCATCGGCGGGTGCGATCGTTTATTCTGACGGCAGCAATTCAGGCATTACCATTGACGGTATTGTGACCAATGAAGACGGAACCGTTTCCTTTGATGTTCATTATGGAGACACAGAATCTCTGGATTTATGGAAAAAGGATGCAGCTTCCGTTCCAGAATGCAGCAGCGCCATGATGGATATGGTTCAGGCACCGGACGGAACCATTTATATGTTATATAAATCGGGAAATGCTTACCGGGTATCTTCTCTGAAAAATGGAGTATGGGAACAGGTCGGAGACATTCTGAAAGATGGAAATGAGCCTTGTATCACTCTATATGAAGGGTGTCCTGCTGTATCTCTAATGGACTCTGCTTACAAAAAACAGTCTCTATTTATATACCAGAATGGAAGCTGGAAGGAAGTGTCTTTGTCTGCGCCGGACTTTTGGAATAAAGCCAGCATAGTGGGGACGGATTTTGGTTTGTTCTCTGTGGTGACGGGAAGTGACAATGCGCTTACGGTATATTGTTATCAGGCAGAAACGGGATCTTTAAAGGAATATATGAAAAATCTCATTCCATCCTCTGAAAATCCCGTTCAGGTACATTTGATGCCGGGAGAAGGAGCATTTTACCTGGGCTACCGGGCATTTGGAGACGGGGAGCTTTTGAAGTCCGTCAAGATAAATAAAGACGGAACGGTTTTAAAAAGCAGTTCAGGATTTGCCTGCGAAGATTTGACCATGGCCAGATCGGACAATGGTCATCTTTACATTCTGGCCCGCCAGAAAGGGAAAGCAGAGGCGGCTCTGT
The DNA here is from genome assembly GCA_902363445.1 of Lachnospiraceae bacterium. Taxonomy (GTDB): domain Bacteria; phylum Bacillota; class Clostridia; order Lachnospirales; family Lachnospiraceae; genus Lientehia. Next base: position 19,272 of record CABJAB010000004.1, on the reverse strand, counting down.
TCCAATATGACGATTCATCCTGGAAGGGGCTGGATTCTTTTCCAATTGGAAAATCTGTCTCAGACATGTCGCTTTTGATTCGGGACGGCGTGCCCTATGCAGCTGTGAGAAGCGATGGACAGAGCGGGACCGATGGGAAAACAGCTGTGTTTTACAGATCGTCCGATGGCGTGTGGAGTCAGTTGGGATATTATGCAGGCAATGAAGCGCCTGAGTTTGCGTTTCTGTACTCAGACGAAGAGTATATAAAACTTGTATTCTCCTATGGGAGCGGAAATGGCGGCAGCCTGACAGAGCACAAATACCACAGTCTGGCTCCGAATGGAGGAAAGGTGGAGGAAACGTCCCAGCCGTCCAGTTCCGAGGAGGAAACGACGGCGCCGGAAACAAAGCCGACTGAACCATCTGGCACACAGCCGGAAACAAAGCCAACGCAGCCTTTGGTACCGCCGGAAACAAAGCCGACTGAAGAGGATAAGCCGAAGCTTCCGACAGTGTCCTATAAAACGCATGTGCAAAGCTATGGTTGGCTGAACTGGGCATCGAACGGGCAGATGTCGGGGACATCAGGCGAATCCAAGAGAATGGAAGCTGTCCAGATAAGGCTGTCCGGAAATGCCGATGTAGGAGTTCGTTATAAGACGCATGTTCAGACCTATGGCTGGCTGGATTGGGTATCGGATGGACAGATTTCCGGGACTTCCGGAGAAGCGAAAAGGCTGGAAGCCATTCAGATTCAGCTGACCGGAAAGAATGCTGACGATTTTGACGTCTATTACCGGGTCCATGCTCAGAGCTATGGCTGGCTGGGCTGGGCGAAAAACGGAGCTTCATCGGGTACTGCCGGCTACGGTAAAAGACTGGAGGCCATTGAGATCTGTATAGTTCGCAAAGGAGAACGCTCTCCGGGAAACACGGAAAACTCTTTTATCGAGAAGACCGCGGATGTTTCGTATCAGACTCATGTACAGAGCTATGGCTGGCAGGGATTTGTGCAAAACGGGGAACTGTCAGGAACGACAGGAGAAGCTAAGAGGCTGGAGGGAATCCGGATAATAATTTCAAATTCTTCCGGGATCTCTGGGGGAATCTCTTATTCAACGCATGTACAGAGCTATGGCTGGCAGGGGGATGTCAGAGATGGCGCCATGTCTGGCACGAGTGGTCAGGCGAAGAGGCTGGAAGCAATAAAAATCCAATTGACAGGCGGCTTGTCGGGTATGTATGATATTTATTACCGGGTTCACGCTCAAAGCTTTGGATGGTTAGGATGGGCAAAAAATGGAGCACCGGCCGGCACGGCGGGGTATGCGAAGCGTTTAGAAGGTATTCAGATCAAACTTGTCCCGAAGGGAGGGGCTTCTCCCGGAGAGATTAGAACACCGTATATAGAAAAATGACGAGATGAATAAGGAGATGATAAAAGTGGCTTCTATACTTGAATGCAGGAATCTGGAAAAGTCTTATGACGGCGGAAGGACAAAGGCCTTAAAAGGGGTGAGCTTATCTCTGGGAAAGGGAAGAATCATTGGGCTTCTGGGTCCGAACGGAAGCGGTAAGACGACATTTATCAAACTGATCAACGGACTGCTGACCCCGGAAAAAGGCGAGCTTTATATCGGCGGTTATCCGGTAGGAGAGGAAACAAAACGTATCATATCGTATCTGCCGGAAGTGACGTATCTGAATAAATCCATGAGGATTCATCAGATCATCGATTATTTTCGTGATTTTTATGATGATTTTGATACTACGCGGGCTTATGAAATGCTGAAAAGATTGAACATCGATCCGCAGGACAGGATGAAGACTATGTCGAAAGGGACCAAGGAAAAGGTTCAGCTTATTATGGTCATGAGCAGAAATGCCAGCCTGTATGTGCTTGATGAGCCAATCGGCGGAGTGGACCCGGCTGCCAGGGACTATATTCTGAGTACCATCGTATCCAATTATAATCCGGAAGCGACGATTCTGATCTCCACCCATCTGATTGCGGATGTGGAGCAGATTCTCGATGATGTGATATTTTTAAAGGATGGAAATGTGGTGATGGCCGCCCAGGCTGAGAATTTGAGAAAAACGAAGGGCTGCTCCATTGATGCCATGTTCCGGGAGGTGTTCAGATGTTAGGCAAACTGTTAAAATATGATTATAAATCTAATCTATATTATTTTCTGCTCATGTATGCGGTCTTTATCGGCATCACTTTCTTGGCGCGTATTTCCATTGCCATGGTGGATATTGATTACCCGGCCTTTGACAATGACGTTCTTTCTATGATGACCGTAATGGGGTCCGTCGTCATGTATTTCATTGGCTGCGGCGCTCTGATGGTGCTGACGTATCTTATGATCGCCATGCGCTTTTACAAAAATCTGATGGGAAACGAGGGATATCTTTCCTTTACCCTGCCGGTGTCCTATCATTCCCATCTGATCTCAAAAATCATCAGCGGTGTGACCCTGCTGATTGTCAGCTTTGTGATCCTGGCTTTATCCGGAGTGATCCTGACTGCGGGAACCGATATGTGGGGATATCCCATGGTGAGTTTTGCAGAGCGGCTGTTTGAGGCGGTCAAGCTCTATAATCCATTTGTCGCAATCTTGTATGTCCTGAACGGACTGGTTTCTGTCATTCAGATGGTATTGATGATATATTTTTCCATCTGTGTCGGCCAGCTGGTATCAAAACACAGAGTCCTGGCGGCCATCGGCATCTATATAGGAACGAATATTGTGCTGGGGATGATCTCGGCGCTTGGCAGTACAATCTTTATCAGTCTTCTTGACGGTTCCTACGGCTCTACCTTGTATTTCACTGTGACGAATCTTGCCTCCATATTGTTTAAGACCGCGGTAGCAGCGGGAGGATATATTGGTTCTTACTGCATTTTAAAGCATAGGCTGAATTTGGAATGAGATGCCTGTCACCTTTTTTTCTGTGAGGCAGAATTGACAAACGCCCGTACGGCACAAAGCTGTACGGGCGTTTGTAATTTGCTTAAATCATTATAAAAAGCCATCCAGAGATACTTAGGAGACAAGATTTAAAAAGCAGGAATACGGAACGTGAAGGTTCCCTTTCCCTGTACCCAGGGAGATAGAAGGCTTGGCGGTGCCGTGGAAGTCGGAACCGCCGGTGAGAAAAAGACCGTGTTTTTTGGCTATCCTGGCGATCGATGCCTCGTCAGATGAAGTATATCCGGAGTAATAGCTCTCTATCCCACGAAGACCGAGAGCTTTCAGATGGCCGGTGAAAGAATCCAATTGTATTTCACACATATGACATAAGATTGGATGAGCGAATACCGGCATCCCGCCGTAGGACAGGAGAAATGAAATGGCTTCTTCCGGGGCTACCGGTTTTCTTGGAACAAAATAGGGACAGCCTTTTCCGATCAGTTTGGAAAAAGCAGTATCTTTATCTGCAATTTGCCCTTTTTCAGCCAGGTATACGGCTATGTTGGCTCTGGTGAGTACGGCTCCCTTAAAATATCGGTGAAGAGCTTCCATGGATATATCGAATCCCCCATTTTGAAGTTTCTCCACGATTTTTTGATTCCGGATTTCTCGGTCTGCCTGCCAGCGCGCCAGCTGTTCCCGAAACCCGGGAGCCTGCCAATCCATCCCGTATCCCAGGATATGAACGCTTTTTCCCTGCCAGGTACAGGACAGTTCGATTCCCGGGATTGCCTGGATGCTCAGACGGTCACAGGCTTCCAGCAGCTCTGGTATTCCTGCGGCGGTATCATGGTCGGTCAGGGAGATGGCGGCCAGCTCTTTTTCCTTTGCAAGGACAGCCAGCTCTTCCGGAGTGAAGGAGCCGTCAGAATAAGTGGAGTGGATATGAAGATCTATAGATAAGTCTGTACTTAAGTTCATAGAAGAAGATCCTTTCCTGATGATATATGAAAATATGGCCTATTGTGTATACCTTTGAATACCTTTTAAACAAGTTCTCTTTTTCAGATTTACAAAGCAAGAGGAAATCCGATTCCATCCAGGCGGCTCGCTGGCAGCCGTAACCAGGATCTTTACGGCCTCCGGTCGGTCATTTCCAACTGACATGGATAAATCGATATTTTTCCATGTCAGATTCCAACAAAAATCCGCATGATATGCGATTTTTGCCTTCCTGCGGCCGGGAAGATCCTGCTAACGTCTTTGCGGCGCTCGTCTTACGATGAAATCGGATTATTCCTCCTGCTCTTTTTCCCGCACCGAAATAAGCTCTCATTTGCCTTGCAAGTCATTGGGGCAGCCCACCGCGGCCCGCTGCCATAAGGCGCGCGGGCCGTGTGGATATCCAATCCTTTTCTGGAATCCAGGAAATGAAATTTGTCCAATGTGGTGCGGCAGGCAGGGCGCCGGCGGAAAGATTCCGGATCGGCCTAAAGGCGAGCGCCGCAGGGCAGCGGCCGGTGTTCCCCAGGCGGAGGGAGACAGAAACGGAAAATCCGATTCCGTTTCTGAGCGAACAGGAGACGGGAAATCATTAAGATTTTCCGTCGACATGTGAGCGGTACTCTCGAAGCGGGGATAAAGCGGCCCCTGCATCGCCAGCGAACCGAAATCGTGACGGTCCGGAACTTCTGCCGGTGTCTAACTGGGGCTCGATTGGAATTAACGAAAATGATTCCAAAATGTATTTTGTATTATACCCAAGGGCATCCCTTAATTCATGCCCTCCGGGCAGGCGCACTTCATGCGGCAAGGTATAGTATATCACACTTGTTTTTTTGCGGCAACATTGCTGGAAAGGAGTGATAGAATCCTGAATTTGCTATTGCCATAACCTGTCCGCTTCGGGTATAATGGACACTAGAGAAGTATTATTTTTAATCAATAGAAGGATGGTACAGGGAATGACACTTTTGGAACAATGGAGAAAAATGGCTTATGAGAGCCAGATGAGCGAACAGCAGAACAATTATTTCTGGGGGAATTATTTTAACCTGGAAAAAGGAATTTACGAGAAGCTTCTTTCCGCTCCGGAGGAAGCCGTAACCGGTACGGTAAAAGAACTGGCGGAGAAATATGATGTGGATTTGATGACCATGGTCGGTTTTCTGGACGGCATCAATGACAGCCTGAAAAAAGGCAATCCTATAGACAGTATGGAAGAGGATACCCCCGTCAGCCTGGAGTTTGACAAAGAGCTCTTGTATAAGAACATGGTCGGGGCAAAGGCGGACTGGCTTTACGGACTCCCTCAGTGGAATGATATTTTCACGGAAGAGCGGCAGAAGGAGCTCTATAAAGAGCAGAAATCTTCCACGACAGTCGTGAAAGGAAAGAAAGTGGGGAGAAATGATCCATGTCCCTGCGGAAGCGGAAAAAAATATAAATACTGCTGTGGAAGATAATGACAGACACCATATATCGAGATGGTCATATTTTGTATTTTTTTGTGAACATTGTCAAAAATACCCCAAAAAAAAGGAAATAGCCTTGATTAATATTACCAGACAAGGTATAATGACTAAGAATAATTAAAAATTTAACACAATGATTTTTATTGAAAATAAGTACAGAAAGGAGATTGTGGAATGCACGTAATTACGGATGAAAACGGAAATATTGTCCACAGCCATCATGCGCATCCCCACACCCATTTGATTGAACACACCCATGAACATGTTCATGAGGAAGGCCATGAAAATGAGCACGATCATGAACATGGCGGAAACCATACTCACAGCCATGACGGCGAAGAGTGCGGCCATGCTCACAGCCACGCATGTGCCGGCGCCTGTGACAGTTGTGCGGAAGCGGAGGATGAGACTCTGGCGCTGGTTAGCTATATGCTTCAGCATAACAAGCATCATGCGATGGAATTGGATGAAATGGCGAAAAAGCTTCGTTCCATGGGAAAAGGAGAAGCGGCAGACCAAATTGAAAAGGGTGTTTCTGAATTCGAGAGCGGCAATGTACGCCTGGAAGTGGCACTTTCCTTACTGAAAGCAGATAAGTAGGAGGTGAAAGGGAATGTGTCTTGCAGCAGTTTACGGTAAACGGCCGGAAGAGGATGAGACGCTCCTTCTTAAGAACGTCAGCAAGATTCTCATTGATGGAGATGTGATCACCATGTATGACATCATCGGCAAGGAAATGAAAATAAAGGGAGCTTTGACAGAGGTTGACCTGGCGGGCAGCATTGTAAAGGTCCGCTGTACCGACTGAAGTCTTTAGAGTGAATGGAATACTGCCTCGGATAAAGCATCAGGAGGCAGTATTTACTGAGTTTAAGAATGTTACATAAAAAATCACATAATTAATAATGGGTTCAAAACAAAATGAAATATACTTAGGAGGTATGTATTATGAAACAGTTAACCGCGATCATGAAGGAGAGGACAGCTTTTTCCTTCGAGCTTTTTCCGCCGAAGACCGACAAAGGAATGGAGAACCTTCCGGGGACCATTGAGCATCTCTGTGAATTTAAACCGGATTATATTTCTGTAACCTATGGCGCCGGCGGAACGAACGTAGGAAAGAACATGGATGTCTGCGGGATGATCCAGAAAGCAGGAACAACGCCGGTAACTCATTTCACTTGTATCGGCAATACCCGTGAGGGCATCAAAGAACAGCTGCAGGATTACCTGGACCACGGCGTTAGTAACATGCTGGCGCTCCGCGGCGACCTTCCTTTTGGATGGACCGGAACGGGCGGAGATTTCGCCTATGCTACGGACCTGGTAGCTTTTGTACGGAAGGAATTCGGCGATAAGATCGAGATTGCTGTCGCAGGTTCTCCCGAAGGACATATTTCCTGCCGCAGCCTGGAAGCCGACATCGCTGTTCTGAAACAAAAACAGGACAATGGCGCCGATTATATCATGACTCAGCTTTGCTGGGATATGGAACAGTTCAAGCGCTGGCTGGATGCGATCCGCAAAGCCGGCATCACCATGCCTGTAGACGTAGGTATCATGCCAATCTTGGATATGGCTGCTACTATTAATATGGCACTTTCCCGCAACGCCTGTGTGATGGACCGTAAGCTTTGCGAGATCATCTCAAAGAACTGGATCTTCCCGAATCCGTTTGACAAAGAGCCTTTTGATGCCGCAGTTGATGAAAAGAAAGCTGCCTTTAAGGAAGCCGGCATTGAATATACGATCAGACAGATGGATGAGTACCGTGCGTGCGGCGTTGACGGTATCCATATGTATGCTCTTAACAAATGGAAGGATGTATCGGAAATCATCAACCGTTCAGGACTGCGTACGATTGTTTGATCACATAAACATGAGACATGAAGGAGGGCACTGAAATGGCCTATACGATTGCGGTGGCAGGCAAGGGCGGCGTTGGCAAGACAACCCTTTGCGGTCTGCTGATTCAATATTTGTGCGAAAAAGAAAAAGGGCCAATCCTGGCCGTGGATGCGGATGCCAATTCCAATCTGAACGAAGTTCTCGGCGTGGAAGTGGAAGCGACTCTGGGAGATATCCGGGAGGAGATAGCCCGGGCGGAAATGATGGATCCCAGTCCGATTCCGGCAGGCATGTCGAAGCAGGACTACGCGGCGTTCCGGTTCAATTCCGCACTGGTTGAAGAAGACGACTATGATTTGCTGGTGATGGGGAGAACCCAGGGCTCAGGCTGCTACTGCTATGTGAATGGCCTTTTGACGGCCCAAGTCGCCAGACTCTCCGGCCAATATGAATATATTGTCGTAGACAATGAAGCTGGTATGGAACATGTCAGCCGGGGAATTCTTCCCCATGTGGATGCAGTGATTCTGGTAAGTGACTGCTCCAGGAGAGGGATTCAGGCGGTTGGCAGGATTGCGGAGCTGGTGAAGGAATGCAAATTGAATCCCGGAGCAATGGGGCTTATCGTGAATAGGGCGCCGGAAGGCAGCCTGAACGAAGGTATCCGGGAGGAGATCAATAATCAGGGGCTGAATCTGATAGGCGTAGTTCCCCACAGTGAAGCGGTGTATGAGTTTGACTGTGAGGGGAAGCCCACGGCAGTGAACCTGCCCCAGGATTCCCCTGTGAGAAAGGCCTTGATTGAAGCAGTGGAAAAACTGTTACATTCTTAATTGAATTGAATGGCCCGCCAGATCAGGCGGGCTGAAACTGAAGGAGGTTAATAATGGGAGACTTTAAGTTAACAAGCGTTGATGAATTTGAGGCAGCTACAGCCAGACTCCTGGAAACAGGCGCGAAGGTTGGCGCTGATTCCTGGCAGATGAGGGTGAAGAATCAGTCGCCTCACTGTAAATTCGGTGAGACCGGCGTCTGCTGCCGTATCTGTGCTATGGGACCCTGCCGTATCACACCCAAAGCGCCCAGAGGCATCTGCGGATGTGACGTGCACGGTATCGTAGGGCGTAACTACCTGAAATTTACCGCCGGCGGAGCGGCTACTCACTCAGATCATGGACGTGAGATCTGTCATACTTTGTATTTGTCCGCAGAAGACGGAAATTATAAAGTAAAAGACCCTGAGAAGCTGAAAAGAATCGCAAAAGAGTGGGGTGTGGAAACAGAAGGAAAAGATATTTACGATCTGGCTCATGAGATGGCCGAGCTGGCTCTGCTGGAATACGGCAAGCCCTTTGGCAATCAGAGATGGCTGAAGAGAGCTCCTCAGACCACCCAGGATATCTGGGAAAGAGAAGGAATCGCTCCCCGGGCGATCGACCGTGAAGTTTCTACTTCTTTACATATGAGCCATATGGGATGTTCCTCCAAGCCGGAAGCTCTGATTCGTCAGTCTCTGCGGGCAGGTCTTGCAGACGGCTGGGGCGGTTCCATGTGCGGCACGGAATTTTCAGACGTTCTGTTTGGCACACCTAAGCCTGTCGATACGGAAGCGAACTTGGGCGTCATGAACGCGGAAAATGTAAATATTATCGTACACGGCCACGATCCGAGCCTGTCAGAAATGATCTGTGAATATGCGGATGATCCTGAGATGATCGCATATGCAAAATCTTTTGGCGCAAAGGGCATTACCGTATCCGGCGTCTGCTGTACCTCCAATGAAGTAGCGATGCGCCGCGGGATTCCCATGGCCGGAAACTTCCTTCAGCAGGAGAACGTAGTTCTGACCGGCGCATGTGAGGCGATTGTCGTTGACGTTCAGTGTATTTTCCCGGCGCTCGGGCCGCTGAGCAAATGCTTCCATACAAAATTCATCACCACATCTCCGATCGCTCAGATGCCTGACTCTGAATTCATCGAGTTCCATGCAGAGAATGCAGGAGAGAATGCAAAGGCGATCGTTAAGCTTGCCTGCGAAAATTTTGTAAACAGAAATAAGGATCTGGTATACATTCCCGATATGAAGCAGAAAGCTACTGTCGGTTATTCTGTAGAAGCGATCGTAAAGGTTCTGGACGGTGTCACAAACTCTCAGGTGGATGAGACCGGCACTACCAAGCCTCTCCTGGAGTGCATCACTTCCGGCGTAATCCGCGGTGCGGTTGCGATGGTAGGCTGCAATAACCCTAAGATTCGTCCCGACCATGCTCATATCGAGCTGATGAAAAAGCTGATCGCAAATGATATTATAGTCATCGCTTCCGGCTGCGCCGCACAGGCCGCTGCGAAAGCGGGACTTATGGATAAGCAGGCAAAAGATCTTTGCGGCGCCGGCTTAAAGAGAGTGTGTGAGCTGGCAGACATCCCTCCCGTGCTTCATATGGGCTCCTGTGTGGATATCAGCCGTATGATGATCCTGGCTGCGACTTTGGCTAAGGATTCCGGACTTAAGATTTCTCAGCTGCCGGTAGTGGGCTGTGCTCCTGAGTGGATGTCAGAAAAGGCCGTTTCGATCGGTAACTATGTTGTGGCTACTGGTATTGATACCTTCTTAGGCGTTGACCCTTATGTATCTGGATCTTCTGAGGTTGCCGATCTTCTGACAAATGGCGTCAGAGAGTGGGTCGAGGCAGCTTATACGGTAGAAAAAGATATTGATAAGCTGGTTGATTCCATGATTGATCGAATTGAAGAGAAGAGAGCTGCGATCGGCATTTGATGCAAGGCTTTCGATGATAAAAACTAGAGGTGAATAAGACATGAAAATTGCTGTGACAGGAAAGGGCGGCGTAGGGAAGACTACGTTTGCGGCTACACTGGCAAGGCTTTACTCTGAAGAAGGGAAGAATGTACTGGCTGCAGATGTGGACCCGGATGCAAATCTGGGATTGGCGCTCGGCTTTTCCGATGAAGAATTGGACAGTATCGTTCCCATAACCAAGATGCGAAAGCTCATCCAGGAAAGAACCGGTGCCGATGAGACGAATAAGTTTTTTCGGATAAATCCTAAGGTGGATGATATCCCTGCACTGTACGCAAAAAGCTGCAACGGCGTTAAGCTGCTGGTACTGGGCACTGTGGAGACAGGCGGCAGCGGCTGTGTATGCCCGGAGCATGTGATGTTAAAACGAATCATCAACCATCTGGTCCTCAGAAGCGACGATGTGGTGATCCTGGATATGGAAGCCGGCCTGGAGCATCTGGGCAGGGGAACAACGGAAGGGATGGATCAGTTCGTCGTAGTGATCGAGCCTGGTGCCAGAAGCGTACAGACCTATCGAAATGTTAAGCGCCTGGCTGATGACCTTGGCGTGAAGCAGGTGAAGGTCGTGGCCAATAAGGTCCGCGGGGCGGAAGATGAGGAGTTTATAAAAAGCAAGATTCCTGCCGAAGACCTCTTGGGCTTCATCCACTATAATTCTGAGGTGATCGACGCAGACAGACAGGGGAAATCTCCATATGATTTCAGCCCTGCCGTCAAGGCGGAGATTCAGAAGATCAAAGAAAAAATTGATGAAGAGGCAAATTGTTAGGAGGTAGAACAGTGACACTATTTGATAGAGTATTTAATGGTTCGGATGCGGTGTATGGCCTTACAGAAGGCGCGATCAACGCAGCGATCGAGAAACACGGCGCGGATAAGGAAGTATCCTTTCCTAATACCGCATACAGCTTACCCTGCTATTACGGTGTGACAGGCACAAAAGTCACCAATCTGGGGGAATTAAAGGATGCTTTGGGCGTGGCCAAGAGCCTTATGACCCGTGAGAAGAGACTGAATGATGCGTTTATGTCCGGCGTTGCTACCGCATTATGCGCAGAATTTATTGAAGTACTGAAATATATTGACGGGGCGGAGCCCTACAGCGAGCCTTGCTATGGCCATCTGGCCGATGCCATTATCCGTGAGTTGGGCGTGCCGCTGGTAACCGGCGACATCCCCGGCGTGGCTGTTATCCTTGGAAAAGCACCTACAGCGGATGATGCCGCAGCTCTTGTAAAGAGCTATCAGGCACAGGGTATTTTGGTGACGCTGGTAGGCGATGTGATTGACCAGTGTGCGGAAAAGGGCGTGAACATGGGCGCGGGTGTCCGTGTGATTCCTCTCGGCAAGGACGTAACGGCTGTGATCCATGTAGTATCTGTTGCCATCCGTGCGGCCCTTATCTTCGGCAATGTGGCGCCTGGAGATGCGGGTGCCCTTATGAAATATACCTTTGAGCGTGTACCGGCATTTGTCAATGCTTTCGCTCCTCTTGATGATGTCGTGGTCGCCTGCGGCGCCGGCGCGATCGCTCTCGGTTTCCCCGTTATCACCAATGAGACGGAAAATATCTTCCGTGTACCGAAGAGTCTGATCGTTCAGGAAGACGTATCCAAGTTTAATGCGACCTCCCTGGAAGCACGCGATATCAAGATTAAGATCACGAATATTGATATTCCCGTGGCATTTGCATCTGCTTTTGAGGGTGAGATCATCCGCAGAAAGAACATGCAGGTTGAGTTTGACGGTTCCAGAGTGGACTGCTTTGAACTGGTTCAGACAAAAGACGCTTCTGAGATCGAAGATCATAAGATTGAAGTGATCGGGCCTGATTTTGACGAATTCGAGTTTGGCAGCAAGCACAGCATCGCTTATATCGTAGAAGTTGCCGGCAAGAGCATGCAGTCTGACTTTGAGTCCGTATTCGAGCGTAAATTCCATAGCTATATCAACTGTATCGAAGGTGTGATGCATACCGGACAGCGTGACATGATCCGTGTACGTATCAGCGATACAGCGTTCCAGGCAGGCTTCCGTGCAAAGCATATCGGCGAAGTGCTGTATGCAAAGATCAAGAATGACTTTGACGCAGTCGTTGACAAATGCCAGGTAAAGATCATCACAGATGCGGATAAGGTTGCAGAGCTTCGTCATAATCTGGCGATTCCGGCATTTGATAAACGTGATGACAGACTGAAATCCCTGACCGATGAATCGGTTGACGTATATTACAGCTGTATCCTCTGCCAGGCATTCTCTCCGAGCCATGTATGTGTGGTAACTCCGGAGCGTCTTGGCCTCTGCGGAGCCGTTTCATGGCTGGATGCTAAGGCTACCAATGAGCTGGAGCCCAATGGACCCTGCCAGGTCATCACGAAAGAACGTCCCATCGATGAGAGAATCGGTGAATATGAGGACGTGAATGAAGCCGTCCGCAAGTTCTCCCAGGGCGCGCTGGAAGATGTATCTCTGTATTCAATCATGGAGAAGCCGATGACTTCCTGCGGATGCTTCGAGTGTATCTGCGGCATTGAGCCCTTCTCCAATGGCGTTATCATCGCAAACCGTGAGTATGCGGGCATGACTCCTCTTGGAATGACCTTCCCCGAGCTGGCCTCCATGACCGGCGGCGGTGTTCAGACCCCCGGCTTCATGGGCCATGGCAAGCATTTTATCGCTTCCAAGAAATTCATGAAGGCAGAGGGCGGAATCGAGAGAATCGTATGGATGCCTAAGGATCTGAAGGAGCAGGTGGCGGACAGACTGAACGCGACTGCAAAAGAACTGTACGGAATCGATAATTTTACCGATATGGTCGGTGATGAGACGATAGCAGAAGATCCTGAAACCTTACTTGAGTTCCTGACAGAGAAAAACCATCCGGCTCTCGCAATGGAACCTATGATGTAAGATTTCCAATCATGTATTGAGTATCTTTATTTCACTTACAGCAGTGGCGCAGGAGGGTCCTGATAGGGAGGACAGCTCCTGCTTCCCACTGATAGTAAGTCTGTCCTGCCAAATATGTGGGGAATGGGCAGACGGTTGTATCAATATAACAAAAGTAATATTTCAAGGAGGCGAGTAGGAAATGCCGTTCACAAAAAAAGCACAGAAATTCAACGCTGCCATTCGGACAGTAGAGATTGGAACAGGCGACAACAAAATCACACTCGGAGGTGAAAATGTATTTCCTTTTTATACATTTGACGCTCCCATTGAGAATGCACCGAAGATTGGAATCGAAGTATCCGATATGGGCTTAGAAAACGAGCCTGCATGCATGAAGGAATTTTATGCCGGATGCGAGACAGTCGTGGATATTGCAAAAAAGGCTGCCGCAGTAGAAGGCGCAGATTTCGTCTGCCTGAGACTGGAAGGCGGGGATCCCAATGGTGTGAATAAGCCCACAGAAGAACTGGTAGAACTGGTAAAACAGGTCGCAGATGCCGTAGACAAGCCGCTCGTAGTGGAAGGCTCCAAAAATGTGGAGAAAGATGCAGAGCTCTTGGCAAAGGTGGCGGAGGCGACTCAGGGCAAGAATGTCCTTCTGCTGGCTGCAAAAGAAGAGAATTACAAGAACGTAGGTGCCGCTGCGGGTCTGGCTTATGACCAGGTCGTCGGCGCAGAATCTGCCGTAGATATCAACCTTGCAAAACAGCTTAACGTGCTGCTGACACAGCTTGGCGTAAAGCCTGAGCGTATCTGCATGAACGTAGGCGCCGCCGCTGCCGGCTATGGCTTTGAATATGTGGTTTCAACCATGGACCGTGTAAAGGCTGCAGCCCTGTCCCAGGGAGACGCTATGCTTCAGATGCCCATCGTGACTCCGGTAGGCGATGAAGTATGGAATGTTAAAGAATCAGCAGCTTCAGAAGAAGATATCCCGGAATGGGGACCTGCTGAGGACAGAGGCATTGATATGGAGGTTGAAACTGCTGCCGCTTGCCTGGCGTCCGGCTCCAATGCAGTTATTTTAAAACATCCTGTATCTATTGCAACAATTTCCAAGATGATTAAAGAATTGATTTAAGGAAGAACAGGAGGAGAAATAACAATGGCACTTAAAGGTCTTGATATTTTCAAATTATCACCCAAAAAAAACTGTAAGGAGTGCGGCTGCCCTACCTGCATGGCTTTTTCCATGAAGGTGGCCAGCGGCGCTATGAAAATTGAACAGTGTCCTTATATGAGCGAGGATGCGATCGCGTCTTTGTCCGAGGCGACAGCGCCGCCCATGAAGACGATCAAAGTCGGAGCTGGAGATGCAGAGCAGACATTGGGCGGAGAAACCGTACTGTACAGACATGAAAAAACATATGTGAGCAAGACAAGGTATGCAGTATCCGTATGCAGCTGCATGGAGGACGCAAAGATCGATGAGATCCTGGCTTCCATTCCTGCCGTTGACTATGTGCGTATCGGTGAGAGGATGTATGTGGAATTTGTGTCCGTAAGCTATGGCGAATCCGCCGGTGTCGACAAGTACGTGGAGGTTGTGAAAAAAGCCGCCGCTCTTGGAAGGACTTTGATCCTGAATGTGAAGGATGAGGCTGCCGCAAAGGCTGCTCTGGATGTCTGCAAGGACGCAAAGCCCATCCTCAACGGCGCAGATGCTTCCAACTTTGAGGCTATGAGCAAGCTGGCCTCTGAGGCTGGTGTTGTTCTTGGAGTTAGCGGAAGCAGCATCGATGAGCTTTACGATACTGTAGCTAAAATTGAAAAGCTTGGAAACAAGAACCTGGTTTTGGATGTCGGAACAAGCTCCATCAAGGATGCGTTTGCAACTGCAGTACAGATGAGAAGGGCTGCTCTGAAGGATCAGGACAGGACCTTTGGTTATCCTTCTCTGGTGAACGTGGGCGCGATGGCTTCCGGTGACTCTCATCTGCAGGCCGCTTTAGCTTCTCTGTTCACAGTAAAATATGGTTCCATCATCGTTATGGAAGGCATGAGCTATGCACAGGCCCTGCCTCTGTACGGTTTGAGACAGAATGTATTTACAGATCCTCAGAAGCCTATGAAGGTGGCACCCGGCGTTTATCCGATCAATGGCGGAGATGAGAATTCTATCTGCCTGACGACAGTTGACTTTGCGCTGACCTACTTTGTGGTATCCGGTGAGCTGGAGCGCTCCGGCGTTCCCTGCAACCTGCTGATCAGTGATGCAGGCGGGCTTTCCGTACTTACTGCCTGGGCCGCAGGCAAGCTGTCCTCCACCTCCATTGCGAAATTCATTCAGGAAGAGGGAATCGAAGACAAGATCAAGAACAGGACTCTGGTACTGCCCGGTAAGGTTGCCGTACTGAAGGGCGATGTCGAAGCCAAGCTTCCCGGCTGGAATGTGGTCGTTGGCCCCACTGAGGCTGTACAATTGGTAAAATTCCTGAAAGACATGCAATAATGAAATCTTTGACGTGTTCATCTGCTCTGCATCGGGCATCAGATGAACACAAAAACAAGAAAAGGAGAACAAGATAATGGCAAAATTTGTAACGATTGGTGAAAGAATCCACTGCATTTCCCCTTCTATCCGTAAGGCTATGGCAGAGAGAGATCCCGAGCCGATTTTAAAGAGAGCGAAAGAGCAGCTGGCCGCCGGCGCTACTTATTTGGATGTGAATATCGGGCCTGCTGAGAATGATGGTGAAGAACTGATGAAATGGGCCGTACAGCTGATTCAGTCTGAGTGCGATAATGTGCCCCTGGCTCTGGATACTGCCAACAAGAAAGCCATCGAAGCCGGTATTTCCGTATACAACCGTTCCAAAGGAAAACCCATCGTGAACTCTGCCGATGCTGGCGGAAGAATTGAAAATATTGATCTGGCTGCCGCGAACGACGCGATCGTGATCGCCCTTTGTTCTGCAGAAGGAATCGCGGCTGACAATGATGAACGTATGATGCATTGTCAGAACATGCTGGAAAGAGGCCTGACACTGGGAATGGAAGCGGAAGATCTGTGGTTTGATCCGTTATTCCTGGTAGTGAAAGGAATGCAGGATAAGCAGATGGATGTGTTAGAGGCAATTAAGATGTTCAGTGAGATGGGCCTCAATACTACCGGCGGTCTGTCCAACAATTCCAACGGTATGCCGAAGCATATCCGGCCGATCATGGATGCCACACTGGTAGCCATGGCTATGATGCAGGGCCTGACCTCCGCCATCGTGAACCCTTGTGATGTAAGGCTGATGGAGACGATCAAATCCTGCGACGTATTTAAAAACAATACTTTGTATGCGGATTCTTATCTTGAGATTTAACAGGCATTTAAGGTGAGACATCATGTTTAAAGTGACATTTAAGTTTGAGAGCGGCGAAGATATTATTGTCTTCGCTGCTTCCGGTGAAAACCTTCTTGAGGTAGCGAGAAAAACAAATGTAGCTATCGATGCGCCCTGTTCCGGCAATGCCGCGTGCGGAAAATGCCGGGTGAAACTGATGGGCGGCCAGTTGGAGTCCCCGAAGACGCGCCATATTTCCGATGAGGAATATGCGGACGGATGGAGGCTGGCCTGTGTCAGCAAAGTGATCGCAGATGTGGAAGTCCTGGTTCCGGACATTGCTTCGGCTTATAAGAGCCGGATGAAAGCGGCAGACCTGAGCTCCGATGAAGAGCTTAGAATTTTTGAAGAAGTCAAAAACCGTATGGAAGAATCGGGGATAGCTTTAAAAAACAGCCTGGAAGTCGTATCGGTTGAAATGGATGTTCCAAGCCTGGATGATACCATGCCTGATGTGGAACGCTTGGAACGGGCGGTGGCGGCAGCCACAGGCATTTCTAAGGTGAGAGTTCCCTATTCGGTGCTCCGGACACTGCCGGACAAGCTGCGGGAAGCAGATTTCCGAGTACAGTGCGTCATAAGAAGGACGCCGAAGGATGTGTTTGTCTATGATGTATACAGCATGGATGCAGACGTCAGGGCGGGAGGTCTGGTAGTGGATATCGGTACGACTACGGTGTCTGCACTGATCATCAATATGCTGAACGGGGAAATACTGGCAAAGGCGACAGCCGGAAACGGCCAGATTCGTTTTGGAGCCGATGTCATCAACCGTATTATAGAATCCAGAAAAGAAGGTGGCCAGAAGAAGCTTCAGGATGCCGTTATTAAGGAGACGATCAATCCGCTGATCCATACGATGTGTGAATTCTGCGGGCTGGAACCCGTCCAGATCTATCGGATGTGCGTAGCTGCAAATACCACGATGAATCATTTATTCGCGGGTATTAATGCGGACCCTCTCCGGATGGAGCCCTATATTCCTGCATTCTTTAAATCAAATGCTTTTTTTGCCAATGACCTGGATATTGATATTAATCCGGACGCCCATATCATCATAGCGCCGAATACGGGAAGCTATGTGGGCGGAGATATTACAGCCGGTACACTGGTCAGCCAGATCTGGAACAGACCGGAGTTCTCTATCTTTATTGATTTGGGAACGAATGGAGAGATCGTGTTCGGCAATTCAGATTTTCTTATGAGCTGTGCCTGCTCGGCCGGACCTGCTTTTGAAGGCGGGGATATCAGCTGCGGCATGCGTGCCACGGACGGCGCGATCGAAGCCTGTACTATAGATTCGGAAAGCATGGAACCTTCCTTTTCCATCATAGGAGAGAAGGGACAGAAAGCGGTGGGTATCTGCGGATCCGGTATCATTGATGTGATCAGTGAACTGTTCCGCTGCAATATGATAAGTCCCAAAGGGAAATTTATCCGCGAGGGAACGCGTATCCGTCATGATAAGTATGGAATGGGAAGCTATGTTCTGGCTTTTAAAGAAGATGCGGATTCCGTCAAGGATGTGGAGATCACAGAAGTGGATATTGATAATTTTATCCGTGCGAAGGGCGCGATCTTCTCCGCGATCCTGACCATGCTCTCTTCTCTGGACTTTGATATTTCCATGGTGGACGACGTATATGTGGCCGGAGGAATCGGCAGCGGCATCAACATGAAGAATGCCGTGGGCATTGGTATGTTCCCGGATATCCCTCTGGATAAATTCCACTATATCGGAAATTCTTCCTTAGCCGGGGCCTATGCGATGCTGCTGTCCGGTGAAGCGGAACGGAAGGTCTATGACCTGGCTCAGAATATGACTTATATGGAATTGTCAACGACTCCAGGATATATGGATGAATTCGTAGCGGCATGCTTTATTCCCCATACGGATACGTCTTTGTTCCCGTCTGTGACACAGGTGGTCCTATGAATATTCCTTATGAGAAGAATCAGAAGGACAGGGTTCCTTTTGAGATGTACAAGAAGATGTTTGCCGAAGCAGATGCTGCGTTCCTGTCTTCTGTGAGCGGTGTTCCTTACGAAGAGGAAACCGGCTTATTCATGGTAACGCTGATGGATAAAAGGTATTCTGTCCATCATCCGGATTTCGCTGTGGAGTGTTTGGACGAGGACGGTACTTATGCGCCTTTGCTGGTGGATATCGAGACAAAGATCCTGATCATCCGGTATCTTCTGGAGAGCAGAAAAGCAGCGTTTAAAGGCAGTTTTTATGCCTATGCCGATATGCCTTGGGGGAACCATTATAATCAGGTCTTTCAGGGAAGATGTGTGAAACGCCTGGCGTTTACCTTCGGATTTCAGATGGATAAATTCTGCAGGGTCATGGAGTCTGTGGGAGGGAAGAAGATTCCGGTGGGAGACGCGGGCTATGAGTTTGCATTTCTGGATGATTTACGATTACAGTTTGTTATGTGGGAGGGTGACGAGGAATTTCCCCCGTCCGCTCAGATTTTATTCTCCGATAATTTTTCTTCCGCTTTTCAGGCGGAAGATATGGCGGCCGTTGGGGATATCTCCATCGGTACGCTGAAAACTTTAGCCAAAAGCATATAAAGCCGGGAACGTGTCCGGCAGCAATGGTTATAGGGTAGAGTAGGTATTGTGCGTTAAGTGTCACTGGATGGAATGTTGAAGGTGAACGAAAGGTGCAGGGTCACGATCTGGTCTGATGAAAAAGCACCTGCGTTACAATACCGCGTTCGCTACTGTATATATAACAGATCCGGTTTTTGGAGAAGGAACGGATACTTAAAACGTATGTACAGGCGGACCGTCGGGTCCGTGCGAGAAAGGAGAGCTTTTATTATGGGATTCAAAAGTGACATTGAGATCGCACAGGAGTGCACAATGGCTCCGGTAACGGAGATCGCGGCAAAAGCAGGGATCGAGGAGAAATACCTGGAGCAGTACGG
>CABJAB010000003.1 GCA_902363445.1 Lachnospiraceae bacterium | reverse complement strand
TCATCGTGGCATTGACGGGAGAGATCATGACGATGCCCGGACTGCCGAAGGTACCGGCTGCAGAGAAGATCGATGTGGATGAGAGCGGCAAGATCACCGGCCTGTTCTAATCCGGCATAACATTACTGATTATTTCTCTTTCATAGATTTGCGCCCGTTGTCTGACGGGCGGGGTTACAAGGGAGAAGGTTTTAAGCAATAGGGAAAGGCCATGTACAGTGGGGTGCATGGCCTTTTTTCTTGCCCTTCGAGTTTAAAATGTGGTATGATATATCCACGACTTGTCATAGCATGATATGACAGAGATCCGGGCCGCGGACGTTTACAGCCGCGGCGGAGGAAAGAGAGGGGCCTTGTTATGAAGATTGAGATTCCGCCTCATGTGGCTTCTATTATCGGTATCCTGGAGGAGGCTGGATATGAGGCCTATGCCGTGGGAGGCTGCGTCAGGGACACGCTTCTGGGTCGGGTGCCGGAGGACTGGGATATTACCACGTCGGCCAGGCCGGAGCAGGTGAAACGGCTCTTTCGGAGAACTGTGGATACGGGTATCCAGCATGGAACTGTCACGGTTCTCATGGGGAAATGCGGATATGAGGTGACCACATACCGTCTGGATGGAGAATACGAGGATGGGAGACATCCGAAGGACGTCACCTTTACGGCGAGCCTTAAAGAGGATCTCAGGCGGCGGGATTTTACCATCAATGCCATGGCCTACAGCGATAAATCCGGAATTATTGATGAATTCCACGGAATGGATGATCTGAAATCCGGGATCATCCGCTGTGTGGGAAGCGCAGGAGAGAGGTTCACGGAAGACGCGCTGCGTATCTTGAGGGCGATACGGTTTTCTGCCCAGCTGGGATTTTCCATAGAAGAGGAAACGAAGAGGGCGATACAGAGAATGGCCCCCCGCTTGGAGCTGATCAGCCGGGAGAGAATACAAGTGGAGCTGGATAAACTTTTGTGTTCTCCTCATCCGGAATATTTCCGCCAGGCGTACGAGCTGGGAATTACCGCCATGGTGATTCCGGAATTTGACCGGGCCATGGAGACGCCTCAGAGAAACCTCTATCACCAGCTGTCGGTGGGCGAGCATACGCTGAGGACGCTGGAAAACATAAGGGCGGATCATATCCTGCGGTGGACGATGCTCCTTCATGACCTGGGAAAGCCTCAGGTGAAATCGGAGGATGAACAGGGGAACATCCATTTTTACCATCATGCGGAGGCCGGCGCGGAAATAGCGAGGAAGATTATCCGGGGCCTCAAGTTTGATAACGCTACTTTGGAGGCGGTGACTACCCTAGTCACATATCATGATTTTCCGTTTCCCATTTCCAAAGAAGGTGTCAGGAAAGCGCTGAACCGTGTGGGAAGGAACCTGTTTCCTCTGCTGCTGGAGGTATGTACTGCCGACAGCATGGGGAAGAACGAATACGCGAGGGAGATGTATCTGCCGAAGCTCCTGCAGGTGCAGGAATATTATAAGGAGATTCTCGAGGCCGGAGATTGTGTGACTCTCAGCGAACTGGCCATAAAAGGCGGGGATCTGATCGGCGCTGGCATGAAGCCGGGAAAGAAGCTGGGTGAATGTCTCCAGAGATGCCTGGAATCAGTTCTGGAATGTCCTGAACGGAACACGAAGGAGTATTTGCTGGATTTTGCCGCGCAGATATGGGATGAAAAAGGACGCCGGGACCAGAATTTCACGAATAAAGAAATTAATTAAATTACTTATGATTATTCGGAATAATGTTTCTCTTATTGTCATTTATTTGGAACATGCTATACTCAAAACATACTATACAGGCTGTGAATGACGCATGGCTGGAACGGAGGATTTTTCATGAAGACGAGCGCGGATATCCAAAGGATGTGCGAGGAATTTCAAATTCAAATGATTGATTTTAAGATGACGGATATTGACGGCAGATGGCGCCATATCACCATTCCCAGAGAGAGATTTGACGACGATATATTCAGATACGGCGTTGGCTTTGACGGATCTAATTATGGATACGCGCCGATTGAAAAAAGCGATATGGTATTTATTCCGGATCCTGACAGCGCGGCCGTCGACCCGTTTGCCGGAGTTCCCACGCTTACCATGTGCGGCAACGTATGCACCATAGGGAAAGAGGAAAATACACCCTTTGATCAGTATCCAAAAAATGTCAGTCTGAGGGCTCTGGAATATATGAAAGAAACCGGGATTGCGGACCGGATGGTCATCGGGCCGGAATTTGAATTTTATGTACTGGATAAAGTACGCTATCAGGTGTCGCCGGAATTCAGCGGCTATCAGGTGGATACCCGCCAGGCAGAATGGAACTGCAACTTGTCCGTTCCCGGGAACAATGGCTATGAAGTGACTTATAAAGGCGGCTATCACGCTTCTGCGCCCCAGGATGTGGGATACGATCTGAGGAGTAGAATGTGTCTCGCCATGGAAGATTGGGGAATCAAGGTCAAATACCATCATCACGAGGTGGGCGGTCCCGGCCAGATGGAAATAGAAGTGGAGCTCGGCGATATGGCAGAGATGGCCGACAATACCATGATCATAAAATATATCATCAAAAACATGGCCGCGGCCGAAGGAAAGACTGCGACTTTTATGCCCAAGCCTATTTATAAAGAGGCGGGAAACGGCCTTCATGTCCATATGCTGCTTTTCAAAGACGGAAAGCCGGTATTCTATGACGAGAACGGCTATTCTGGGCTCAGCAGGGAGGCCCATTACTTCATCGGGGGCCTTTTAAAGCATATCGCTTCTCTGTGCGCCTTTACCAATCCTTCTACCAACTCCTTTAAAAGGCTGGTGCCGGGCTATGAAGCTCCCGTCACCATTGGATATGCCACCTCAAACCGGAGCGCGGTCATCCGGATTCCCGCCTATGCCAAGGCGCCGGAGACGAAACGGTTTGAACTGCGTAACCCTGATGCCACGGCGAATCCTTATTATGCGTATGCGGCAATCCTGATGGCAGGCCTGGACGGCATACGGAATAAAATAGACCCGGAGGCCAACGGATGGGGGCCTTATGATTTTAACCTCTATCATCTTTCTGCCAAGGAGCAGAAAAAGATCAAGGGACTTCCCAGATCCCTGGGTGAGGCGCTGGATGCTCTTTTGGCGGACCATGATTATCTGACTGCCGGCGGAGTGTTCCCGGAGCGTCTGATAGAGATCTGGCTGGAGAAAAAACGGGCGGAGTTAAAGGAGATCGAGCAGATCCCCAGCCCGGCAGAATTTAAGTATTATTATGATTTATGATGATTCGTATTGATGGAATTATCGACAAGTTCTTTCAAATAGAAGAGGAGAAATGATGAAGGTTATTCAGGCAGATAATTACGAAGATCTGGGAAAGATTGCAGGAGAAATGATATTCAGGCAGCTGGAAGCGAAGAGCGACAGTGTTCTTGGGCTGGCGACGGGAGAAACTCCTGTGGGGATTTATCGGTATCTTGCGGAAGAATATCAGAACAGGAATCTGAGCTTTTCAAAGGTACGTACTGTAAACCTGGATGAATATATTGGTATGGACGGGCACAATGAGCAGTCCTACCGCTATTTTATGAATGAACATCTTTTTAATAAGGTGGATATCCGGAAAGAATTTACGGAAGTTCCCAATGGTAAATGTGATGATGTGGAACAGGAATGTCTTCGGTATGAGAAGCGTATAGAGGAATTCGGCGGTATCGATATACAGATATTGGGGATGGGAGAAAACGGACATATTGGGTTCAATGAACCTGGAAGCGAGTTTATTTGCGATACCCATGCGGTACGTTTGACTGAGGAGACGCGGGAGGTGAACGCGAGGTTCTTTGACTCTTCGGACAGTGTGCCGGAGCAGGCGATCACCATGGGAATCCGCACTATTCTAAGGGCCAGAAAAATCATACTGGCCGCATATGGCGCGAAAAAAGCTGAGGCTCTTGCCGGTGTGCTTAAGGACCGGGTGACACCCTGGCTGCCGGCTTCTGTCCTGCAGTTTCATCCGGATGTGACCGTGATCGCGGATTCGGCGGCGCTGTCAAAATGCGGCGGTCTTTATTAGAGCGGAAGCAGAATAGAAAATAAGCGTATTAAAAAGGAGATCTGCCTGTGCGGCGGGTCTCCTTTTTTGATGCTTATAGATCTTCTGTTTTCATAAGACGGTCCATCAGTTCCACGACCTTCATGGTGCAGTCCATAAACGCGGAAGAAAAATCATCGGTAGACAATGCCCTCTCTATATCCTGTATTTCGTACTGCAGGGCTTTGGAAGTTTCTCCAATTTCCAGAAGCTCTTCAGAACCGTCCGGATATACCAGAGTCGCTTTATCGGCGCGCACGTAGTTCATGACGGTTATGTAGGCTTTTTCCCCGGCGATGATTCCACGCTTTGGCAGCTTCGCCCGGAAGGTCAGGTTGACGCTGCCGATTTCCTGGGCGCTGGTCTTCATTGAGATGCTCCACATTTCATCTACGCCGGTGGGATAGCGGCCCATTAAATGAGTGAGGTCTGTCAATTCCCCGGACAGGAAATAAGTCACGAAAGAGAGTCCATATGTTCCGATGTCCAGCATGGCGCCTCCGCCCAGGTCCGGATTGAAAAAGCGGTTTCTGGGATCATCCTCTTTCAGGCTTCCCAGCTCTGCTTCCACAAATTTAATCTTGCCCAATTTACCGGACGCTATCATGTTCTTAATTTCCTTGAAGATGGGCATATGATAGATGGTCATGGCTTCACAGAGCAGGAGTCCCTTTTCCTCGGCTATGAGATAAGCGGTTTTCATTTCCCCGAAGTTACCCCAGATGGCTTTTTCACAGAGGACATGTTTGCCGTGTTCCAGACATGCCAGTATACATTTGTAATGCTGACTGTTGACGGTAGCTATGTAAACGATATCCACGCCGGGGTCGTCCAGAAGCTCTTCATAAGAACCGTATGCCCGAGCGGCTCCATACTTTTTCTGAAAATCCATCGCGGTGTCCAGAGACCTGGAAGCTACGGCATAAAGCGGATGAAGCTTTGTCATATTGTCCGCAAATTCATGAGCGATGTTGCCCAGTCCTAAAATTCCCCAGTTGAACGGTTTCATTGTCTATATCCACCTTTCCTAATGGCTGATGATTTTATCTATTTTAAAAGCTCTACTTTATAGGATACTGCAGTTTTTCCATAAATTCCATAGCTTTTTGTGTTATGATATGCCGCTCTATGGAAAACAAAGTGTACGTACAACAAGACATATACATGACAAACATATAGGGAGCAGATTCTGCGCTGAAAAATGAAATTGTGATAAATAGTAAAGTTAATGGGAAATGGTCACTTGAATTCATGATAAGCGATGAAAACAAAAATGTCAAAGATTATTTTCGCAAATTACCTAAAAATTTTTTCACAAAATAAAGTTTAAATTGTAGTTGACAGAGAAAAACAAATATGATAAATTAAACTACGTAACAACGTAGATATGTACGTACAAACATATTCGTGTGGAGAGGATACGGAAAAAGGGAAAAGTCATGAAGGTATTAACGGTTGGAATGATGGTATGCGACATACCTTTGGCTCCGGTGCCAAGGTCCATCTTCCGGATGGAAAAGGCGGAGATCGACGAGCCTCAGGCTACGACAGGGGGAGACGCCCTGAACGTGGCTGTCACACTGGCTAAACTGGGTGCAGAGGTTTCGATCGCCGGACGTCTGGGAAGAGACGAGAATGGACGGGAGGTCATGAGACAGGCAGAGGGACATGGAGTGGATACCGCTTACATCATCTGGGACACCGGCCATAAAACCGCGGTGTCGTATTTGCTGCTGGATGAGGAGGGAGAAAAGCATGCCCTTTCCAATACCCGCATCTATCATGCACTCAGTAATGCGGATGTGCCGGAAAGAGCCATTCAGGAGGCAGATATTGTTTACTTTGGGAGCGCATTCCAGATGAAACAAATGGATGACGGCGGGATTCTGGAGCTGTTTCAGAGGGCGCACCGCTACGGAAAGATCACCGCCATGGATACGGCGATGAACGATGATATGGAAAGCAGAGAAAGACTGCTGGAGAAGCTGCGCCCTGTTTTTAAAGAGACGGACTTATTTTTGCCCAGCAGCAAAGAGGCGTCTTTTCTTTCGGGACATAGAGAGCCGCATGAAATGGCAGAGTTTTTTAAAGCTTTGGGAGTAAAGATCTGCGGAATCAAGCTGGGAGACAAGGGCTGTTATGTGACGGATTTGCGCCGGGAATATGAGATACCATGCTTTTCAGGTTTTCAGGCGGTGGATACCACCGGAGCGGGGGACTCCTTTGTGGGAGGATTCTTGTACGGATATCTCCGGGGATGGGATATAGAGGAATGTGCCATATTTGCGTCAGCGGTTGCCGCTCACAATGTTGCGGCGAAAGGCGCTACGGGCGGCGTCCCGGATTTCCGGACTGTAATGGAGTATCTGCAGAAACAGGGCAAGAAAATAAAAAACAACTAAAAAGAATGGGAGGAAGAAAGATGGAATTTGTACCTATGAAAGAGATTCTTGAGCTGGCACAGGAAAAGAAAGTGGCTTACGGAGGATATGTATTCTGGTCCTATGAAGTGGCAAAAGCGGCTTCTGAGGCGGCTTCTGCGCTGAATGTGCCCTTGATCCTCATGTGCGGACAGGGAGAGATCGACATGATGGGAGGCTTTGAGGGAACGGCGGCGACCGCGAAAGCCGCGTGCAGGGACGCTTCCGTGCCGGTCGCCCTTCATCTGGACCATGCGCTTAGCTTTGAGGCTTGCAACAAAGCCATCAATGCAGGATTTTCTTCTGTCATGATAGACAAATCAGCACTGCCTTTTGAGGAGAATATAAAAGAGACCAGAAAGGTCGTGGAAAGGGCTCATGCGGCCGGCGTGACTGTGGAAGGAGAGCTGGGCCGACTAGTAGGAGAAGAAGGGGCTGTGGCTGTGAAGGGACCGGAGGCTGCTCAGACAGACCCGGGGGAGGCTGAAGAGTTCGTGGAGCGGACCGGGATCGATGTGCTGGCAGTCAGTATCGGGACGCAGCATGGGCAGTATCGGTTTGAACCGAAGTTAAACATAGAGCGGCTGAAAAAGATTGAGGAAACGGTAAAGGTTCCCCTTGTGCTGCACGGAGGTTCCGGCACCCCCATGGAACAGGTCCAGGAAGCCATCCGGAATGGTATCCGGAAGATCAACATCTGTACGGATATTGTGATTGCCATGGGACAGCAGTACATAAAGACCCAGTCGGAAGAGGGCTTCCGATATTCCACTGCCAATCTGTTTCTTCCAGTCTATCAGGCTGTTAAGGATGAGATCGCCGACAAGATGAAAGCCTTTTTGCTGCAGTAAAGACTGCGTGTACGGATGGAAGGACGGGATACCATGAGAGAGACAATGACGGCGGGGCTTGACAGGAGTATTCCGATTCCTTTGTATTTCCAGCTGGAGAACTGGATACTCAGTGAAATAAAGAAAGGGACATATTCCGTCGGTCAAAGCATTCCGCCGGAGAATCAGCTTAAGGAAATGTTTCAGGTGAGCAGGACCACCGTGCGCCAGGCAGTGAACAAGCTGGTACAGGCGGGATGGCTCACCCGAAACGGGACGCGGGGAACTGTCGTCACCGTACCAAAACAAAGAAGCGCCAGTGTCCGGTCCATGGAGCCCTTTAACAGGCAGATCATCCGGGCGGGCCAGGTGCCCAGAACGGAGGTGCTGGAGCTTCAGATCGTTCCTGCGGACGAGGAACTGGCGGGATATTTCGGAATCCGGAAGGGGGATAAGATGATATCCATGTTCCGCAGGAGATTTGCCGATGAAGTGGCCGTGATGACCATACGAAGCTATCTGTATTATGAGACATGCAGCTTTATCCTGGACCATGATTTTACGGAAGAGTCTTTGTATGAGGTGCTTTCGGGCCGGGAGGAGACAAAGACCTTTGGAGTGCGCCAGGTGGTGGAGGCGCAGGTGCCGTCACCGGAGGATATGAAGCTTTTTCATATGGACAGCATGAAGCCGATCTTAAGCTTCCGATGCTTTGACCGGAACAGCATAGGAAAGGTGGTATCCTATAACCTGATCCGTTATCGGGGAGATTTCATGAGGTTTGAGGTGGATGTGGTGGAAGGCACCTCAAATCCTAACTTCTGCCCGCCGGATTGAACATTGCTGTCGCAGATGCAGGACGCAGGCGAAAGAAAGTTTTGAGGTGAGAGTTTGGAAAGCAATTACATATTAGAATGTGTTGGGGTTTCAAAGGCGTTTGGAGGCACGCAGGCCCTTTCCGATGTACAGCTCCATATCCGGAAGGGCGAGGTCCATGCACTTCTGGGGGAAAACGGCGCGGGGAAATCCACCTTGATGAAGATTATCATCGGCCTTTATAAGGCGGACAGCGGACAGATAACATTTGAAGGAAAGCCCTATTCTGTCCACGGTCCGGCGGAGGCTATAGCGGCGGGGATATCCATGATCCATCAGGAGCTTAATCCTGAGCCATATCTGACGATCGCAGAAAGCATTTATTTAAACAGAGAGGATACGAGGAAAGGTCTTCCCCTCTTGGATAAGAAGGGGACCAACAGAAAAGCGGAAGAGATCCTGGCGCAGTTTGGATTTCCGAAGGGTGCTAAGACCATGATGGAGGATCTGACCCTGGCACAGGTGCAGATGGTGGAGATCATCAAAGCAGTCTCCTGTGATGCGCGGGTCATCATCATGGATGAGCCGACCTCTTCACTGGACAGCGAAGAGACGGAGCACTTGTTCCGTACGATCCGAGAGCTGAAGGAAAAGGGCGTCGCTGTCATTTACATATCTCACCGGATGGAAGAGATCTTTCAGATCTGTGATGAGGTGTCGGTGTTCCGGGACGGCCAATTCGTGGGGAGCCGATTCATGGAAGGAGTGACCGCCAAGGAGCTGATATCTATGATGGTGGGCAGGACGGTGGAAAATATATTTCCAAAGACGGAATGTTCCATCGGAGATATTGTATTCCAGGTGGAGGGCTTATCGGGAAAGGGATTTCGGGATATCTCTTTTGAGGTGAGAGCAGGAGAAATCTTGGGAATTTCCGGTCTGGTCGGCTCCGGACGGAGCGAGACCATGCGGGCCATATTCGGACTGGACCCTCTGAAAGAAGGGAAGATTTATCTGGAAGGGAAAGAGATTACCATTAAGGGCCCGAAGGATGCCATCGCAAAGGGTATCGCGATGGTAAACGAGGACAGGAAAACATATGGACTCTGCTTATTCCGCTCATTGAGAGAGAACATCTCTCTTCCCAATCTTCCAAAACGTCAGAAGAGGCTGTTTATCAATCAAAAAAGGGAGAAGAAAGAGTGTCAGGAGGTGTCAAAGCAGCTGACGGTGAAAACTTCGGGTATTGAGGCGGACGCCTACTCTTTGTCCGGAGGAAATCAGCAGAAGGTGGTTTTATCCAAATGGCTCATGGCCGATCCTAAGGTACTGATACTGGACGAACCTACCAGGGGCGTGGATGTGGGAGCAAAATCGGAGATCCATACCCTGATGTGCCGGTTTGCCGCCCAGGGTCTTGCGATCATCATGATCTCCTCGGAGCTTCCGGAGGTAATGGGTATGAGCGACCGGATACTGATCTATCACGAAGGAAGACTGAATGGCGAGGTGTCCAGGGAAGAGATCCTGGGAGGCGGCATCACTCAGGAGGTGATCTTGGCAAAGGAGTTCGGCGGAAAGTAGAGGAGGATTTCAAGTGGCGGACAAAAAAGAAAAAAAGATATTGGGGATGACTCAGGATGAGTTCAACTTATTCAGGAAGCGTTATGGAATAGCGGCGATCATGATAGTTATGATCATTCTTCTGGCGATCGTCTCGCCTACGTTCCGGACCGCGGGGAATGTGGTGAGCATCGCGCTCCAGGTATCCATAAATGGGATTCTTGCGCTGGGGATGGTATTTGTGATCACTGCTGGAGGCATCGACCTTTCTATCGGCGCTATGCTGGCCCTGACTAGTGTGATCGTCGGCATTGTGCTGAATTCTACGGGGAGTATTTTTCTTGCATGTGTAATCTCTGTGATCGTCACTACGGCTCTCGGATTTGTAAATGGGGCGCTGATCGCGAAATTCAATATGTTCCCTTTTGTGGTGACACTGGCCATGCAGCTGGTGATCCGCGGGGCGGGTTATGTACTCTCAGGAGGTTACTCGGCCTCCCTGGCGAATGCGGACTTCAAGCTGATCGGGGCGGGAAAGCTGGCCGGCATCCCTTATCCGGTATTCATCTGGCTGACGGTTGCCGTTCTGGCTTACTTACTGATGCACTGGACGAAATTCGGCCGGTATATCTATGCGGTGGGCGGAAATATCAACGCGGCGCAGGCGTCAGGTGTAGATGTATTCTGGACAAGGACAAAATCCTTCGTCATCAGCGGCTTCTGCAGCGGAGTAGCCGGAATCATCATGACAAGCCGGATCTCAGCGGCGCAGCCCAACATCGGCGTAGGATATGAAACGGATGCCATTGCGGCCTGTGTGATCGGAGGCACCTCATTTTCAGGGGGCATCGCCACCATACCCGGAACCATGATCGGCATTATCATAATTGGCCTTATATATAACGGTATGAACCTTCTGGGCATCAATTCTTATTGGCAGACGATCACGAAAGGGCTTCTGATCATCGGAGCTGTAATGCTCGATATGTTCACCAATAAGCGGGGGTAGAAGACCTTTATGGGGGTGAAAGAAACCTGGCCGGTCAAGGCCGGTATGAAACTATATAAAAAGGAGGAAATGGAACATGAAGAAATGGATGGCTTTGGTTTTGGCAGCGGTGATGATTCTCAGCCTTGCGGCCTGCGGCAGCAAGAAAGTGGATGAGACAACAAAGGCGCCGGAGACAAAGGGGACGGAGAAGGAAGAGACAAAGGCCGCGGATACAACTGCGGCGAAGGAAGAGACGAAAGCGGGAAGCGCCGGGGACGTCAACGGAGATGGAAAGATCATCGTGGGCTATATTGCCAAGAATACGGTGGACGCTTTCCACGCTACGCTGAATAAAACGGCGGAGTCAAAGCTGGACGCCCTAGTGGATGAGGGGACCATTGATGAATGGAAGATGCTGGACGGCCAGTCCGACCCTATCATCCAATGCAATCTTTTGGAGGATGCGCTCAATATGGGCGCGGACCTGATCATTCTGCTCCCTGCCGAGGCGGCCGGTTCTGCACCGATCCTGGAACGCTGCAAGGAAGAGGGAGTGCCCTGTCTGGTGGTGAATTCTATGACAGACAATACAGAGGAACTGGCAACGGCGTTTGTAGGCTCCGACGATGTACAGGCAGGCGAAATGATGGCGGAATTCGTACAGTCGGTCTATCCCGAAGGAGGGAAATACGGGCATGTGCAGGGTGTGATCGGAAATTCTGCTCAGATACAAAGAAGTGAAGGTATCCATAATATTCTGGATGCGGATAGTAAATGGGAAATGCTGGATGAGCAGTCCGGGGAGTGGCAGGCAGAAAAAGCCGTGAAATTCGCGGAGGACTGGCTGGGACGATGGGGCAGCGACCTGACCTGTATCATCTGCGAGGATGACGGATCTTCAGCGGCCGTGCAGACATCCATGAACGCCAAGGGAAGGACCGACATGGTCTGCATTGGGGTAAATGGGGAAGCGGCGGCCCTGGATATGATCCAAAAGGGCGAAATGCGGGCGACGATCTATCAGGACGGCGCAGGACAGGTGGGAAAGGCCATTGAGCTGATACCGGATATCCTTTCTGGAAAATCTGTGGAAAAAAGTTACATGATCGATTTTGTGCTGATCACGAAGGACAACGTGGATAATTATATTCAGTAATAGGTGAGGCCGCCGCTATACATACGGCGGCCTGCTTATGTGCTGGAATTCAGATGGGCTCTTGGCGGACTTCGACCTCATATTTATTCAGCCCTCCATGATAACGTGAAAACGCATAGTCGATCAGCACGTCGCCCTGTGTACGGGAAATGGTCTGGAAGCCGAGGACGGGGCTCCCGCAGGCGAGGTTCAGGAGCTTCTCATCTTCAGGAGTGGCTTTATCTGCAGAGATGATGTTCCTCACAAGATAAGGGGTGGTTTCAGGCCTTTGGGAGAGGATCTCATATAAAGATTCTTTTTCAAAGTCATGGCTGAGTATGAACCCACATAGGGAATACGGCATGTAATTCTGGATGGTGACCAGCGGAGTCAGATCGGCAAAACGGCGGCGGGAAAGATAGATCAGCTTTTCACCGGGCTCCAGGTTAAGCCAAGAGGCCTGTTCTTCGGTGGAGGCTATGATCTTCATGTCCAGAAGTTCTGTCCTCGCGGTCTTTCCGGTTTTTTTCACCTGCTGGTAAAAAGGCTCAAAGGATCTGATATAGCCGGGGACCTGTTTTTCCCGGGGATTTGTGACAAAAGTCCCTTTGCTGGTCCGGCGCTCCAGCCAGCCCTCCTGTACAAGCTCGGTAATGGCCTGGCGTATGGTAGTGCGGCTGATATGAAAGCGGTCCCGCAGCTCCAGTTCCGTAGGGATACAGCTCCCCACGGGATAGGTCCCGTTTTGTATTTCCTGGAGAAGGAAGCCCTTCAGCTGGTAATACAGAGGGATTGGAGTGGAACGGTCCAGATTATAATTTGCAAAAATCATGATACTCTCCTTTGATATGTTGTACGTACATTATTTATTTTTCGTATTCATTATATATTGGAACCTCTATAAAAACAACCGAAATCGTTGTTGTTTCTTTGGCACCTTAGAATAAAGCAGAATTTTACTCTTTTTATAACTACGTAGGAACAAAGATACAAGTTTACCTAAATGAGTCTAAATTAGATGAATAGAAAGGAGACAATATGGACTATATTAAATTAAATGAGACGATGGAATTTTCTCGTATTGTACAGGGATTCTGGAGGCTTACTGACTGGGGGTTCACCACGGACCGGCTGATCGCTTTTATGGAGGGTTGTCTGGAGAGAGGGGTCACCACCTTTGACACGGCCGAGGTCTATGGCGATACGGAATGTGAAAGCCAATTGGGGAAAGCCTTCCGGGAGCGGCCGGATATCCGGGAAAGGATCCAGCTGGTATCCAAGACCGGGATCTATAAGGCTCAGATCGGGGATAAAACCTTCGGATATTACAATACGGCCTATGACCGGTTGATGCAGTCCTGTAAAGAAGCTCTTCGGAGGCTGCACTGTGAATATCTGGATCTGTATCTGATCCACAGGGAAGATCCTTGCATGGATCCTTACGAAACCGCCAGAGCTCTTAAGGATATGAAGAAACAGGGACTTATAAAGGAAGCCGGAGTGTCCAATTTTGATCCGTTCAAGCTTGACGCGCTGAATCATGCCATGGATGGCACTCTGCTCACAAACCAGATTGAATGGAACCCGGTCTGCTTTGAACATTTCAATTCCGGGATGATGGATATGCTGACGAAAGAGAAGATTCATCCGATGATATGGTCTCCTCTGGCGGGAGGCCGCCTGTTCACCTCCAAGGAACCGGCATATGTAAAAGCCCTTTCGAAAATTCGTGAGATTGCGGCCCGCCATGGCGTGGAACCGGAGACCATCGTATATGCCTGGATCCTATACCACCCCGCAGGGGCGCTGCCAATCAGCGGGAGCAATAAGCCGGAACGCCTGGACCGGGCGGTAAAAGCTCTGGATGTCCAGCTTGAACATTACGAGTGGTATGAGATCTATGCTGCGAGCGGGCAGCAGATAATCCGATAGTTCTATTTTCTTTTATACCCCCTCCTGTCATGTTTCCGAGGTCGGATTCATAGGATAGAAGTAGCCAATTTTCAAGAGATTCTTATCAGGATACTTTTTTATCAGGATACTTTTAAGATTCCCATAGATTGATTTCAGAGAGATTTTGGAGGGGTGGACGTGAATGAACGAGGAACCGGCGTTTTAGAACAGTACGGGCTGGATGTGCAAAGGACCTGCCGCACAAGAGGAGCGGTGCTGTGTGAGACCAGCCAGGGCCTTAAGCTCCTGAAGGAGTGGACGGGGTCGGACAAACGGATTCAGCTGGAATATGAAGTGCTGTCGGCGCTGGGGGAGGAGACCGGCCTCCAGGTGGACTGTTGTATGAAGAACCTGGAAGGAAATCTGGTTTCCGTGGATGAAGACCAGTCCAGATACGTACTTCGAAACTGGTATGAGGGACGGGAATGCAACACCAGAGAAGTGGGTGAGATCCTGACCGCGGCGGAACTTCTGGCAAGGCTGCACCGGGGCTTAAGAAAGCTGGAGCTGGAGCATGTCCTGGACAGAAAAAGAGAAGAGTCGATTCTGGAGGAGCGGGAAAAAAGGAAGAGGATGGCCGATAGGATGCGGGAAGAAGCCGAAGCGGCGGAAGCTGAAGCAGGCATTGACGCGGGAGCCGAGGCGAAGGCCGCCAGCCTTTATGAGTTTTCTGAAGAACCGGAGGAGGCTGAACTGCCGTCTGATACATCTTGCCAGTCTCCTGAGTGTCTGTCGGAGCTGCTGGGAAGACATAATCGGGAGCTGCGCCGGACCAGAGCGTATGTGAAGGGCAGAAAAAGAAAGACAGATTTCGAACTGGTCGTCATAGGCGGGTTTGAAAAGTTTTACCGTCAGGCGGAAGAGGCAGCGGCGCTATCTGAGCAGCTGGAGGCCATGCCGGATATTTGGTGGTGTCATGGAGAATACAGCCATCACCATGTGCTTCTGGGGGGAAGGACCCGGGCGGTCACGGATTTTTCCAGGATGCGCAGGGATATTCAGGTCTCGGACCTTTACTATTTTACCAGGAAGATATTGGAGAAGCACAGATGGAATCTGAATCTGGGACGTCAGATACTTGACGTTTATGCCGAAAGCCTGCCTTTAAGCCATGAGGAATGGCAGTATCTCTACATCTTGTTCCTGTATCCGGAAAAATATTGGAAACAGATCAACTATTATGTGAACTCCAATAAAGCATGGATACCGGCCAGGAATGTCGATAAACTGAAGGTTTTGGAAAATCAGTTCGAGCCGAGGGAACAGTTTCTGGAGGAGCTCAGAGAACGGCTTTGAATCTGGCAGGAAGCGCGGAGTTTTCTTGTATTTTACGGGGGGATATATTATAATAAATACAGACATGGCGGAATTTGGAAATCCGGCTCTTTATGAGCCGGGAAATATCCGTCCCAGGGAGGAAAATGCATGGACTACCGCAAAACATACGAGGAATGGCTGAACAACCCTTACATTGATGACAAAACGAAGGCAGAATTACAGGCGATAAAGGACGACGAGAACGAGATCAGGGAACGCTTTTATACGGAGCTTTCTTTTGGAACGGCAGGGCTTCGGGGCATTATCGGCGCCGGCATCAATCGTATGAATATCTATACGGTTAGGAAGGCCACGCAGGGACTGGCAAATTATATCAAAAAAGCCGGCGGAGAGAAAAGAGGCGTGGCCATTGCTTATGACTCCAGGAGGATGTCCCCGGAGTTTGCGGATGAGGCTGCGCTCTGCCTGGCAGCCAACGGTATTAAAGCATATGTATTTGTATCTCTCCGGCCCACTCCTGAGCTGTCCTATGCGGTACGGACGCTTGGCTGTATTGCCGGGATCAATATCACGGCGAGCCACAATCCGCCTGAGTACAATGGATATAAGGTATACTGGGAGGACGGTGCGCAGATCACGCCTCCGCATGATACCGGTATTATGACGGAAGTAAAAGCGGTGACGGATTTTGCCGCGATGAAGACCATGGAAAAGGAAAAGGCGGCAGAAGCCGGCCTTTATGAGACGATCGGACAAGCGATTGACGACGCCTATATAGCAGAACTTAAAAAGCAGGTCAAGCATTGGGACAGCATAGCCGCGGAAGGGAAGAATCTGAAAATAGTCTATACTCCTCTCCATGGCACCGGAAATATTCCGGCTCGCCGTGTACTCAGAGAGCTGGGGTTCGAAAATGTTTATGTGGTGCCGGAGCAGGAGCTTCCCGACGGGGATTTCCCGACTGTGAGCTATCCGAATCCGGAGGCCGCGGAAGCGTTTGAGCTGGCTCTCAAGCTTGCGAAGGAAAAGGATGCGGATTTGGTCCTGGCTACCGATCCGGATGCGGACAGGCTTGGGGTCTATGTGAAGGACAATAAGTCCGGCGAATATATTACTTTGACGGGAAATATGTCCGGCTGCCTTTTGGCAGATTATGAGATTGGCCAGATGAAAGAGCTGGAAGGGCTTCCGGAAGACGGAGCTTTGATCAAGACGATCGTCACCTCCAATCTTGCGGATGCCATAGCGAAGTATTACGGTGTGAGACTGATTGAGGTGCTCACCGGATTCAAATATATCGGGCAGCAGATCTTGGGTTTTGAGAATACCGGCAGGGGAACGTATCTGTTTGGCTTCGAGGAGAGCTATGGATGCCTGATCGGGACCCACGCAAGGGACAAGGACGCGATCGTAGCCACGATGGCGCTCTGCGAGGCGGCGGCTTATTATAAGACGAAGGGCAAGACGCTGTGGGATGCCATGATCGATATGTATGAGCGGTACGGCTATTACAGAGACGATGTTCAGTCCATTACTCTGGCCGGCATGGAAGGGCTGGAGAAGATCAGGGAGATTCTGGAAACGCTTCGGAACAACACGCCGGAGGAAGTGGCCGGACACAAAGTGCTTTCTGCCAGAGACTACCAGAAGGACACGGTGGTGGATCTGGCTACCGGAGCGGTACGATCCACGGGGCTGCCGGCTTCCAACGTGCTTTATTATGATCTGAGCGATGACGCCTGGCTGTGCGTGAGGCCTTCTGGGACAGAGCCGAAGGTGAAGTTCTATTATGGCGTGAAAGGAAGCTCATTTGATGAAGCAAAAGAGGAGTCTGAAAAGTTCGGCAAGGAAGTGCTGGAGATGATTCACAGGATGCTTTAAAGAAAACAGATAAAGATTCCATAGCCCCGGAAGCGGGACCGCGAGGTCCCGGCTTCCGGGGTTTTTTCTTCGGGCAGGCTCGCCCACTTTGTTTTTCTTCTAAAGGAGGTTTTTCCCGCATACATTAGAAAGAGAATTGCCAAGGAGGACAACGTGCGATGAAGAAATATCCAATGAAGCGGAAGGGGACGCGATGGCCGGAGGTGCTGCTTCTCTGCCTTCTTTTTGTTTTTCTTCTGGCTGGCTGCGGGAAGGGAAACGGAAGCGCCGAGAAGGAAAAGCTGGATTTTACGGTGGTAGAAGAAGCGGAGATACCGGAGGAACTGAAATCCATCATTGAAGAAAAAAAGGAAGCGGAATTCAAACTGACCTATACTTGTGACGGCGCTCTGTATCTGGTGGTCGGTATTGGAAAGCAGGCGACGGGAGGATACAGTATATCCGTAAAGGACTTGTATCTGCAAGATGGATCGGTCTGCCTGGAGACGGAATCCATGGGACCGTCTCAGGGAGAGGAAGTCTCAAAAACGCCGTCTTATCCGTATATCGTTCTGAAACTTCAGTACCGGGAAGAACCGGTGGTATTTTTGTAGGAGGAAATCATGGAACTGAAAAAGAAAAGCATCCGTATGTGCAGACTGAAGAAAAAGACAGTGTCCCAGATTACCATGGATGATGACTTTATCGTCCCGGATGTGAAACCGGATATCGAAAAGATCATCCTGGATGACGGGGATGTGGAGATTGAAGAGATAAAACGGCTTACGGAAAAGGTAGAGCTTCGGGGAAAGCTGTCCTACCGGCTTCTGTACCATCCGGGAGAGGGCGGGCAGATCCAGGCGATGAAAGGGACCATACCTTTTGACGAATACGTGAACGTACCGGAACTGGAAGACAAGGACTATCTTCAGGCAGACGCGGAGATAGAAGACCTGACCATAGAGCTCATCCATTCCCGAAAAATCAATGTGAAGGCCATTGTCACCTTCCGTCTGACCGTAGAAGGCCTTGACGAGCAGATGGCAGTTACGGAGGTAGAGGATGAGGAGCCTGTTGAGATGCTGATGCGGGCCATCAGAGCCGCTCAGGCCGCTGTCTGCCAGAAGGATACATACCGGGTAAAGGAAGAGCTGGAGATTGGAAGCAGCCAGCCGGATATTGAAGAGCTGCTGTGGAGCCAGTGCCGGATCCGGAACGTACAGACGAAGCCGCTGGACGGCAAGCTCAGTATTCAAGGCACTCTGGCTGTTTTCTGTGTGTACCGCGGGCCAGAGGCACATATTCCGCCCCAATGGGTGGAACGGGAGCTGCCCTTTGCGGGCACCATGGATATCCCGGATGCCACCGAGGATATGTACCCGGAGATATCAGTGCGGCTGGCCCACTGCCAGCTGGAGGAACAGCCGGATTTCGACGGGGAAAACCGTAGCATTGCCCTGGATGCAGTTTTGGAACTGGATATCAAGCTCTACGAGGAGGAAAGCATCCAGATAGTTACGGATGTCTATTCACCGGCGAAGGAGCTTGAACCGGAGTACCTGCCCGCGGAGGTGGAGGAAATCCTGGTAAAGAACAGCTCTAAGACTCGCCTGTCGGATAAGGTCAAGAGCGGCACCGGCGACAATATTCTCCAGATTTGCCATGTAGACGGCTCCATAAAACTGGATGATATGAGAGTGGTGGAAGGCGGCCTGCAATTGGAGGGCGCACTCTGCCTGAAGATACTCTATATGACTGACAGCGATAGCCATCCTCTTCAGTCTATGAAGGGAGTAGTGCCTTTCCAATATAAGGTGGAGGCAAAAGGCATAAATGAGCAGTGCATTTATCAGCTGAACACCGGATTGGAACAGCTGAGCGCAGTCATGATGGGCGGCGGGGAGATCGAAGTAAAGGCTGTGATCTTATTTGACCTGCTGGTCAGAAAGAAAATGAATGAGCAGATGATCACCGGGATCACAGAACAGCCCGTGGATCTGGAGGCTGTGCAGAAGCTGCCGGGGATTGTGGTTTATGTGGTGCAGCCGGAGGATACCTTGTGGAAAATCGCTAAAAGATTCCATGCAACGGTGGATTCCCTCCGCTCTGCCAATAACCTGAATGAGGAACCGCTGGCTCCGGGTAAGCGTCTAATGGTAATCAAACAGGTGGAAGAGATTTTTTAAAAGAAGAAGTGCCTGAAAGCCGGGACACCGTATAGGTGTCCCCTTCTGCTTTCAGAAAAACGGACATTGAAAGAATAGAAAAAGATATAGACAAAAAAGCAGATGGTGCATATGATAAATTATAGCTGGAAAAAGCGAAGAGCTGGAATCCATGTAGAAAATTGGATGTATCAAAGACAGCCATACGGGAAACTATGATGTGTATGAAATACTGGCGTCAGACACAGATTTAACCGAGGTACAATGCAACAATGCTGTATGGCTTTTAAGAATACCGGCTGCCGGCATGTCCGGCGGCATTGTCTGATGCTTTATATAAATAGACAGCGTGCGGATTCCGCACGCTTACATAGCAGTACATATGGAGAAAAAAATGAGTGAAAATTATACGTATATCCTGAAATGCGGAGACGGGAGTCTTTATACAGGATGGACAAACCATCTGGAAGAGCGCGTCGCCGCCCATCAGTCCGGCCATGGCGCCAAGTATACCAGAGGCCGCGGGCCTGTGGAGCTGGTATACTATGAGACCTTCGGGACGAAGGAGGAAGCCATGGGCCGTGAATACGCCATCAAGCGGATGAGCCGCAAGGACAAGCTCCGCCTGATAGCGTCAGGTAAGGGGCTGTCTTAAGGAAGCAGCGGCATGGAAGCTACAAACTGATACATAAGGATAAAATGGCAGAGGCTGCCGCCCATCACGAACAAGTGAAAGATTTCATGAGAGCCGAAACTTTTATGCCTGGAGTTGAAAATAGGAAGCTTCAAGGCATAAATGATACCGCCTATGGTGTAGATGATGCCGCCGGCCAGAAGCCATCCAAACGCGGCGTGAGGCAGGTTGTTTAAGATCTGGGTAAAAGCTAAAACGCATACCCAGCCCATGCCGATATAAAGGACGGAAGAGAACCATTTGGGGCAGGTGATCCAGAATGCTTTGATCAGGATGCCGGCCAGGGCGATGGACCAGATGAGAGCCAGAAGGAACATGCCGAGACTTCCGCCTACGACGATGACGCAGATCGGTGTATAAGTTCCGGCTATCAGGATAAAGATCATCATGTGGTCAAACTTCCGAAGCACTTTATTCACTTTCGGAGATATATCCAAAGTGTGATATATGGTACTGGCTCCATAGAGCAGTATCATGCTGATGACATAGACGGACAGGCATAAAATATGGACTCTGTCCGGGGCCTGGGCGGCCCGGATCAAAAGGGGCAGAGCGGCAAATACAGCCATAAGCCAGCCGATAAAATGGGTAATGGCGCTTCCCGGGTCTTTTGGTCTTAAATTCTTCATGAAAAACACCTCCTGATGCAACAAGTAGTTTTCGATACTACATAAAGTATACGTCGATAATACAACATATATGCAAAGGAGTCAATAGGTTTTAAAAAATTCAATGGATGATTGGAAAGATTTTTTTCAGACTGTGATAAATGCCGTCGTGGTCATTGTCCAGAGTGACGCAGTCAGCTGCTGATTTGATCAGCTCGGAGGCATTGCCCATGGCGATACTGAGTCCCACGGTCCGGAACATTTCCATATCCCGGGAATTGTAGCCAAAGGCTATGGCTTCCGACGGGTCAATACCATATAGGCCGCATACCAGACGGATAGCGTTGGAGGCGCTGGCTTCCGGGGACATGATTTCCAGATAGTGCTTTTTCGTTTTAAAGATGAGAAGTTCCGGAAAACAGACGCGCAGGTCGTCTTCCAAAACATCAAGAAGAGAAAGCTCTCCCATACAGAGGAGCTTGTGAACATGCTGCCCCTTCTGAAGATAGTAGGACAGAGGTTTTATAATAGGGGGTACCTGAATGATGTCGGCTTCCTGGCGGATCCATTCGTTGTTTGGGTCATCTGTGATCCATGCGTCGTAGCTGCATGCGAAGCAGCTGATATCGGGAAAACAGCGTTTGATATAGTTTTTAATGGAAATGGCTCTTTTCGGCAGAAATCCGAAGCTTTTGAGGACGCGCTTATTCTGATCCAGGATAAGCGCGCCATTATAGCAGATATATGGCGCAGTAAGACCGATGGAAGCATCCACGCTTTCCAGTGTCCGGGGAGAACGCCCGGATACAAAAATAAAAGGGACGCCATGCAGCTGGAGCTGAATAATGGCCTCCCTTGTCAAGGAGCCTACCTTATGAGAGGAGGACAGAAGAGCGCCGTCCACCTCGCTGAATATTGCCTTGTAAATGGGAGCTGTTAAAGCTGCCATATAAATCACTTCCTTCTTATCCTGTTCCCGATTATACAACAAGAAGAAAAAAACCGCAAGGCAGATTCCGGGAGAGAGGACGGTACAGGTGAAAGGTCAGAGCGCATCAGACTGTTCGGATGTTTCCCTTACCGGCAGCCGGAGCACGGTTTTCATTCTTTCCGGCGCCGTCTTCCGAGGATCAGAAAGATAAAGCTCGTGATGCTTCCGCTCTTCGCTTATGTCAGACAGCAGGCCGTTACTATTCAGGAAATCGGTGATCTTCTGCAGCGTGGCAGGTTCGTCGTCATACGGGCCGAGGTGCATGCACTGTACGCAGAGTCCCTCTTCCCAGGTACAGAGCCGGGCTTTTGAGATATCCATCCCTTTTTTTGACTGGACGGTCCTGCAGGCCTGAGAGAATACAGATGGGGTGACAAAATCCGGCTGGCGTATCATGGAAGTCCACATGAAATCCGATTTATCTCCGGAGAAAGCTTCTTTTGTACTGCGGAAACTCCATAAGCCTTCCAGTGGAGGTATGACATATTCAAAGTAGCCTTTCGGAACGGAGTCCCCTGTCTTGTTCATCTTGATAGCGTAGGACAAGGCATATAGGAGAGACACTGCCTGAGCGTATTCCCCATCCGTGTCGTTGGGATTCCCTTGGCCGTCTATCATAATAAAGGAGATGGGCGGTACATTCACCAGGACTGGAGAACGTCCCGGCATATACAGTTCCTTGCAAATTTTTTTGTAATCGGTTTTATCCACATTGAATCCTTTCCGGCAGAAGTATGTCTGCCATTGCTGTGGGGATGTCCTTGGGTATACCTTTGAGTACCTTTTGAATAATTTTCTTTGTCTGATTTACAAGGCAGGAGGAAATCCGATTCCATCCAGGCGGCTCGCTGGCAGCCGTAACCAGAATCTTTGCGGCCTTCAGTCGGTCCTTTCCAACTGACATGGATAAATCGATATTTTTCCATGCCAGATTCCAATAAAAACCTACATGAAATTCGGTTTTTACCTCCCTGCGGCCGGGAAGATTCTGCTAACGGTTTTGCGGCGCTCGCCTTACGATGGAATCGGATTGTTCCTCCTGCTTTTTTCCCGCACCGAAATAAGCGTTTATTTGTTGTAAAAGTTATTGGGGCGGCCCACCGCAGCCCGCAGCCTTCAGGC
Source organism: Lachnospiraceae bacterium (assembly GCA_902363445.1). GTDB lineage: Bacteria > Bacillota > Clostridia > Lachnospirales > Lachnospiraceae > Lientehia. The sequence continues at coordinate 495,608 of CABJAB010000003.1, read as the reverse complement.
GCGCGGGCCGTGTGGATATCCGATTCTTTTCTGGAATCTAAGAAATGAAATTTATCTAATGTGGTGCGGCAGGCAGGACACCGGCAGAATGATACCGGCCCCTGCATCGCCAGCAAACCGAAATCGTGACGGTCCGGAACTTCTGCCGGTGTCAAACTGGAACACAATATGAGCTACCCCAAGATGATTCCAAAAGTATTATGTATTATATAATTCCGGAGTTCAGTGGTCGGCATATTTGGCACAGATATTTTCGAGAAGCGTTCTGATTTTTCTCCGGATGCCGGCCGGCTTTACCAGCTCGGCCTTATCGCCGAAAGAAAGTATCCACCCAACCACCGCTTCCTCGCCGGGAAAATCAAACTGGAACAAAAGTTTCCCGTCGGGACGGATGACAAAGCTCTCTGCTCCGAAATCCTCCATCAGACGCCATTTCATCTCCGGCTCGATTATGGCTGATACAGGGATCTCCTCATGCGGGAAAGATGTGGATAAAGAATGGAGAGGAGGAGTTTTTCTCGGAGCAAAGGGCTCGTTCAGCACGTGCAGGTCAGAGAGGCGGTTCAGCTTGAACATCCGGAAATCCTTTTTATCCCTGCAGTATCCCCAAACGTACCAGGAGGCCCACTGAAACATCAGGAAATAGGGTTCGATCCGGCGGGAGCTGTCACCGGCAGGAGCGAAGTATTCAAATGCGATGGGGCAGTGCCTGTCAATGGCGTCCTGAATCAGCTGAATCTTGGAGCCCAGAGCGGAGCTGCCGGAGGAGGATAGGTCGATTAAAATATGATTGGTATCTGCCAGTAAAGAACTGTCTTTTAGGGACAGCTTCTCGATCAGCTGCCGGTACTGGTCCGTACCCGCGGCATTATCCAGGCCGCGAAGCCCTGCGAAGATGGCCTGCAGCTCTCTGGAGGTGAGATAAGTCCTGTCTATGGAATAGCCATCCATAATGAAGATGCCGCCGCCCCGCCCCTGGGATGTGGAGAGAGGGATGCCTGCTTTGCAAAGGGACTCGATATCCCGGCTGATGGTCCTTCGGGAGACTTCGAATCGTTCCGCCAGCTCAGGGGCGGTCATCTGGCCTTTTTGCAGGAGCAGAGTGATGATGCCGATCAGTCGGTCTATTTTCATGGGAATCCTCCGTTCATTGACACTATTATAATAAAACATAAACCATGACAACTCTGTGTCTGGTTTAAAATAAAAATATATTTATCATAATTTCCACCAGACTGTTTCTCCTCGTTTTATTTCTACAAAACCACATCTTTGCAGAATCTGTTGAGAAGCAAAGCCGTCCAGGTCTGTTTCGGCGGTCACATGTGATATTTCCTTCTGCTTAAGCGCCCAGTCACACATTGCCCGTACAGCTTCTGTCATATAGCCGTTATGCTCAAATGCTTTTCCAAGGCCGTAACCAATCTCTACTTCTTTATTTTCATTGGGAATATCCTTGAAATCAGCGGCCCCGACAACGATTCTGTCGGTTTTCCGGATCAGAAACCAGAAGCTGTGCCATAAATAATTGTCCGGATCATTTTGTGTGATTTCTAACTGCCCCTTTACGATATCCAGGAAGAATCCCTCCATCGGCTCCGCCTCATAGGAACAATCAAGTTCAGCTTCAAGCCCAGAAAGATCTTCCACCCACAGCTTTAACAGAGGCGCCGTTAAAGGGATGAGTTCCAGACGTTCTGTTTCAATATAAGTGTCCACCATAAAATACCAAGACATAAATATACCTCTTTCTTTTTCAAAAAATAAATCCGGACCGGGAAACAGTAATACAGCGCTGAACGTCGGTTGACGGTTCAGCGCTGTATTTAAGTTTCCCGGCGGAGCCGGTCTCCATTAATAGTTTTCTACTTTTCGTTCAAAGTAAGCCTTGGGATGCGCGCAGGCAGGACACACATCGGGAGCTTCCTCACCGTAATGGATATACCCGCAATTGCGGCACTTCCAGCCCTTAGGAGCATCACCCTTAAAGGTCTTGTCAGCTTTCAGGCTTTCCAAAAGCTTGTTATAGCGCGCTTCATGGGCGGCTTCAACGCTGGCGATCTTGTCAAATTTGAAAGCCAGTTCTTCAAAACCTTCTTCTCTTGCTTCCTTTGCCATGCGTTTATACATGTCAGTCCACTCGTCATGCTCACCAGCGGCGGCATCTACCAGGTTTTCTTCAGGATTTCCGATTCCGTGGAATTCCTTAAACCAAATTTTAGCGTGTTCTTTTTCCTGGTCTGCGGTTTCCTGGAACAGGGCGGCCATCTGCTCATAGCCGGCCTTTTTAGCAGCGGATGCGTAGAATGTATATTTATTTCTGGCCTGAGATTCTCCTGCGAAAGCTTCCATCAAGTTTTTCTCTGTTTTTGTTCCTGCGTACTTGGACATGTAACTACCTCCTCTAAAGTTTGAATTTACAATAATAGTAATTATTACTGTGTTTAATATACCATACCGTTTTGCGGTTGTCAACTAAATAATGGAAAAAAACGGCATACTTTTTGCCGGTTGACAGAAAAGTATGCCGAATGAATAACAAGCAGATCAAGCGCAGCCGATGGTCAGCAGGATGTTGGCAAATACTCTTTTTTCTCCTGTAGAGATTGCCAATACCACATCAGGCTCGCAGCTGACATCATAGAATTCAAAACGTCCTACGCCGCTCAGCTCGAGGCCAAGCTCCTGTTTGAATTCGTCAAAAATCTCGGGGACAGTGCCGTCGCCGGGAATCATCACTTCTGCTTTTTCAATTTCCACGACGGAGTGGACAGCCTTCAGTACATCGGTCACGGTGGGGAGTCCGGGGGTCAGGCCCAGATAAATCTTTTCCGCGTTCCCGCTTTTCTCAGCCAGGGGATAATTACCGTCGGCAATGAGCACCTTGCTTCCATGGCCGCACAGGGACAGCGCCTTCATGATACCGGGATGAATACATTTTGTTGTAAGCATAAAAACCCTCCTCTTTAAAATGTAAAATTATTTCTCATTGTCGCGAAGCTTGCCCAGCGCTCCGCCGGGATGCCACTTCACATACTGCTGGGGAGCCACGTCCTTTTGAGCCTGGAGTGCTACGCTCAGTGCCTGAAGCACTAGAGTTTCCGCCAGGATGGACATACGGGGAGCGCGTCCCATCGGACCGCCTTCTTTTTTGATGCCGGCAAACAGATGGACGGCACTTTCTCTGGCGAGCCAGGATTCAGAATTGCCGCTGACGCCTATGACCTTGCAGCCATTATTTTTAACTGCCAGGACAGTGGAGCGCATTTCCGCAGTCTCGCCGCTGTTGGAAATAAAAATCACCACATCGCCGGGTACCAGCTGACCGCAGGAGCCGTGGACGGCCTCGGTGCCGTGCAGAAAGTAGGTGGGATTTCCGGTAGAGGACATCAGGGATGCGATATACCCGGAAATATGTCCGGGCTTGCCGATACCGGATACATGGACCCGGCTGCCGTTTTTCTGAGCTTCAACGATCAGATCGGCGGCGGCCTCGATCTCTGAGTAATCCATGTGGTCAATGAAGTCGCTCAGATCCGTTTTTACGGTATCCAGGAAAAAGTCATAAGATTCTTTGCATTTTGCTTCCATATATAATTCCTCCTGTCATATGGGATGATCTATTTCAATACGGATGTATCCGGGGCGGAGCCGGCTTTTTCACGCATGAAATCTTCCACCTTGTCCAGCGTGGGCAGAGAAGGCATCGCGCCCATGCCCGATACGGTGAGAGCCGCCGTGTGGTTGGCAAATTTAAGTGTCTCTTCATAGCCCCAGCCGCAGCAGAGCCCAACGGATAGAGCGCCTACAAAGGAATCGCCGGCTGCGGTGGGGTCTACTGCCATGATGCCGGATACACAGGGGCTGTAAAAGAACCCGTCTTTTTCAGTGTCAAGCACGGCACCCGATTCTCCGAGGGTGATCAGCACGTTTTTCACACCTTTGGCTTTCAAAGCGGCAGTAGCAGCTTTGGCTTCTTCCATGTTCACGTCTTTGCCGGAGTGGCTGATCTGAATGCCGATCATATCGCAGGCCTCATGCTCATTGGGTGAGATATAGGTCAGATGAGAAAATAGCTCATCGGATAAAGGCGCGCTGGGAGCGGAATTCAGCATGACAGGCACTCCCTTTGCATGGGCATAAGAGGCTACCAGCTCATTGATCTCCATGGGGATCTCCAGCTGAAGGACTACCAGGTCGTATTCTGCGATCTGTTCCTTTAAGAACGCGATGTCATCGGGAGTGATGCTCATGTTGGAGCCTGACAGAACGATGATCCGGTTCACGGTCTGCTTTCCGGGGGCCTCCTCCAGGATGATGACGCTGCAGCCAGAGGGCAGCTTGTCATCATACAGGATATATTCCGTATGAATGCCGGCCTCTTTACAGGTCTTTACCATGTCCTCGCCGTTGCTGTCATGGCCGAGCTTCCCTACCATTGTCACGTCGGCGCCCAGGCGGGCCATCTGGACGGCCTGATTTGCGCCCTTGCCGCCGGGGGCTTTGGAAAAGGTACCGCCTAAAACAGTCTGTCCTTCTCTGGGGAACACTTCGGTTGTGGCGATCTGATCCATAACGAAACTGCCTACCACAAGAATTTTGGGTTTTGCCATTGTAAAATACTCCTTCCCATATTATAATAAATTTAAAAATAAAAACGTTTTTATTTTTCTGCATTAATTTTATCACAGATTGGAAAAATGGTCAATCGTTATAAGAGATGAGGTATAAAATGGACAGGGACAGAGGCAGCAGAGATGTGACGATCAAGGATGTGGCGAAGCGGGCTGGAGTCGCGATCTCGACGGTGTCCAGGGTGTTAAACGGTCTGGACAAGGTCAGCCCGAAGACAGAAAAGAAAGTAAAGGAAGCGGTGGAAGAGCTGGGATATGTCCAGAACGGCCTGGCAGTTTCCATGGTCACCGGACAGACCAGGACCATCATGATGGTAGTTCCGGATTTCACCAATGATTTTAATGGAGCGGTCATCCAGGGGGCGGAAGAATATCTGAAGGAACAGGGGTATACGATGCTGATATTTTCCACGAAGGACTTTAAAGAGGAAGACTTCGAGAATCTGTACCGCCGTTTTTCCAAGCTGGTAGACGGCGTCCTGGTGGTACCGGCAAATCCCGATGATATGGATTACGGGCGGTGGGAAAAACCGCTGGTCCTGATAGACTGCTATCGTCCGGGGCAGGACTATTATACCGTTGAGATCGATAATGCGAAGGGGGGATATCTTCTGGCCAGAGAGCTTCTGTTAAATGGACATACGCGCATCGGCCTGGTCGGGGGGATTCCCGGGGCGTCCCTGGGAGGCCAGCGCATCGCAGGCTTTGAGAGAGCCATGAAGGAGTATGGCGTCCCGGCTGATAAACGGCTCATGATGAGAGGGCAGCATTTTGAGGATACGGGCTACAGAGGGATGAAAAAGCTTTGGGATCTGCCGGACAGACTGCGGCCTACCGGGATCGTTGCGGTCAATAATCTCACCTGTATCGGCTGTATGGAAGCGCTGTCGGAGCGGGGAGCCGTCATCGGGCAGGATATTTCTCTTGTGGGGTTTGACGACCACCTTCTGGCCAGATATTCTGTGCCTGGGATCACGGTCATCGTCAGGCCGACCATTGAAATGGGAAGAGAGGGGGCAAAGCTTTTGGTACAGCAGCTGAGGAAGGAAGAAATCGGGCGGAAACGTGTGGTGATGGAGATCGAGCTGAAACGGAGAAATTCTGTAAAAAGGCTTTTGGTCTGAGCCGGCTGTGGTATCTCTTGTATATTGGTGTGATGGATAATTAAGGAAGCTCTTGACAGGGCTTCTTTTGTTATGCTATTATATGCACAGAGAATATGTCGATGGTCGACATGTTGGATGACGACATGTCGAGGCGCGATAGGAGATCGAGACTCTGAAAGGAGGAGGAGCATTGGTGACAGAGGCGCTATTAAAAAAATACAGGCCGATGACAGAGACTACCTATTACACGCTCCTGGCTGTTACTGAGCCCCGACACGGCTATGCCGTCATGCAGTTTGTCAGCCGCCTTACGGAGGGACGGATACGGCTGGGGACAGGGACCCTCTATACAATGACCGGCCGTTTGATGGAAGACGGGCTTATCGATATTGTTTCACAGCAGAATGGGAAAAAGACCTATCAGATCACCGAGACGGGAAGAGAAGTGCTGAGGCTGGAGACAGAACGTCTGGAATACCAGCTGGGCAATGGCCTGGAGATTCTGGGAAAGGGGGAGCCTAAAGATGGGACAGGACAAGAATGACACTAAAAAGGTTTTTAAGTGGTATATCAGCCTCATGAAAGAACGCCTCTGGTTGGAAGAACAGTCCAAAAAGGGATGGCTGCTCAGAGATGTCACGATGGGGGTGTTCTATACATTTGATAAAAGCGAGCCTGTCCATATGGTCTATGATGTGGAACGGTTTGACTTATCAAAGAACCCGACAAAGCGAGAAATCGAGGAAAAGACCGACCTGATGGACATGGCCGCAGAGATGGGATGGAAGACCGTATGCCACGACGAGGGACAGAATTACTATCTGGCGAAGCCGTATGCAGAAGGGGAGGTCAATGAGCTCTATGACAGCCCGGAGGACAGAGCCAGGAGGGCGGAACGGTACAGAAGCTTTTTCATGATGAAGGTCCAATTGTTCATCTGGATCGATATCTTTATTCTGCTCATGGGCATTTGCTTTTACTACAGTCCGGGGACAGAGGAGGTTGCCTGGTTTTCGGCATTTTCTATGATATATGTGGCAGTCTGCCTGATACTATGTATTATTTTCCTGAGATGGGGAAATCTGTATGCAAAAGAGCTCCGGCTGTCTCTGGAAGAATGGACCGCATTGTATGGAAGAAACGATATGGTGACAGTCAGAAAAGTGGTTCTGACGATCGGCGGTCTGGAGCGGTTCCTGGAGAAAAAAGCACAGGAAGGATATCATGTCAAGGATATGAGGATATTCCGCTATTTCTTTTCCAAAGGCGAGCCGGGCCGGTATTCTTATATGATGGATACCAGATATCTGACTAATAAACGGAGGAAGAAGGCAGGAGCGGGAGTTTTCAAGGATGGAAAGGACTGGGAGGGCTGCAACAATGACTGGCAGGTGCAGAGTCTCCGGGAGGCTGAGGCCGCAGGATGGGAGTTTGTGGGCGCTGTGGAGAGCCGGAATATCCTGTATCGCGCCGAGGTTGGATCCGGAGCGGTCCTGCTCAATGATGAACGGTATAAAAAAGGAATCCGCATTACCTCCGCTTTTGGAGGCATGGCAGTGTTCATGGTGGTATGCGGGCTGATCGGCGCTGTCATTGGAGGCATCGTAGGCGCCCTTATGTAATAGCGTTGAGACAGAAAAATCTGACAAATCAATAAGAAAGGAATATTGAGATGAAACTGGAAGTGAGAGAGATTAGGAAAAGCTTTGGCGATAAAGAGATCCTCCATGGCATCTCCTTTGAAGTGGAGAATGGAAAAGCGCTGGGGCTTCTCGGAAGGAACGGAGCGGGAAAGACGACGACGATCCGCGTCCTGATGGATGTGTTTCGGGCGAATTCCGGGGAAATTCTTATGGATGGGCGAATGTTCATTCCAAGAGAGTATAAGATCGGTTACCTGCCTGAGGAGCGCGGCCTGTATCCGAAAAAGAAGGTTATGGAGCAGATGGTCTATCTTGCCAATCTGAGGGGGATGGGCCAGCGAGAAGCGAAAGAGAGCGGTAAAGCATGGCTGGAACGCTTGGGCATCGGCGAGTACGCGGACCGGAAGCTGGAGACGCTTTCCAAAGGCAACCAGCAGAAGGTACAGCTGGCGCAGACCTTGATATGCAATCCGGATATCATTATCCTGGATGAACCGTTTTCCGGTCTTGATCCGGTGAACTCACAAATACTTAAGAACGTAGTCAAGGAACAGATCGCTCTGGGCAGACTGGTGATTTTTTCCAGCCACCAGATGAATTATGTAGAGGAATTCTGTGAGGAGATTGCCATAATCAATCATGGCCAGATCGTTCTGAATGGGAACCTGAGGGAGATCAAACGCTCCTATGGGGAAAACAGGCTGACCATTTCCGCATCTAATTATCCGCCGGATGCCCTGGAAGAGAAGCTTGAAAAGGAATTCAGCGATGTGGTGAAGGTGGTAAAGAAGAAAAAGGACTATCTCATATTGGAAGGGGTCTGCAAAGAGGCTAAGAAGAAACTGCTGGAAATGCTGGCCGCGTCCGATATTGATCTGGAGCAGACGGGAAATTATGAGCCGTCCCTTAACGATATCTTTGTAATGAAAGCAGGTGACGAGGCATGAAACAGTTTGGGATTGTATGGAGACATGAACTTCAGGGATATGTGAAAAGTAAATCTTACATCGGGATAACGGTCGGCTTCGCGCTGCTGTTTGCGATCTTGCTGAGCCTTCCTTCGTTTATAGACTTATCGGGAATCATTCCGGGGCTTAAAGGAAACGAGGGGAGCAGCACCAAGACAGAATCAGAGACAGCACTCAGCGAATACGACGGTACCATATATTTATACGATAAGGGCGGACAGATGGAGGAGCTGGTAGCACAGCTGTTCCCTTCTGCCAGGGTCGAAAAAGCCGATTCGGAAGAGGCGGTCAAAGGGCTCGTGGAGAATGGCGGGCAGACAGAAGATTCCGAGAGCGCGGACGGAAAACGGTGCGGCTTTGTGGTGGAGTCTCCGACAGATTACCGTTACTATGTAAAAAACAGGAGCTTCAGTGATTCTGTGAATGAGGTATTTGATTATGCCATGGGCGTGATGTACCGTCAGGGCCGGCTGCAGGAAATCGGAGCGGATGCGGGCGAAATTGAGGAAATCTACAATACTCCCATGACATCGGAGACTGTTGTACTGGGGAAAGACAGCGTAAAAAATTATTTATATACCTATTTGCTGATTTTTGTGGTATATTTTATGGTGTTGATATATGGAAATTCCGTAGCCACGTCGGTTGCCCAGGAAAAGAGCAACCGGGCCATGGAGGTATTGGTGACCAGTACCAGCAGCAACAGCCTGATCTTTGGCAAGGTGCTGGCGGGGACGGTGGCCAGCTTCCTGCAGGTGGGCGTGATCATCGGCGCGGCGCTGGCATCCTATGGGGCCAGCAGAGAAGCATGGAACGGCATGCTGGATTTTGTGTTCCAGATTCCGGCTCAGGTGCTCCTGGCTTTTGCAGTATTCGGTATCCTGGGCTATGTGCTTTACGCGTTCTGTTATGGAGTGCTGGGAGCCCTGGTGTCCAAGACCGAGGATGTGAGCCGTACGGCCGGGCCGCTGATGTTTGTGTTTATCATGAGCTTTTTGCTGACGATCTTTAACCTTCCAAACAGTGACGGTACCTTGATGAAGATTCTTTCCTTCATTCCGTTCACTTCGCCGAACGCCATGTTCGCGAGGGTCGCCATGGGCAATGTCGCCGTGTGGGAGATAGCCGTTTCTTTGGTCCTTCTGCTGGGCTCGATCGCTGTGGCCGCCATTGGTGGCGCGAAGATATACCGCATGGGTACGCTGATGTACGGAAATCCCATTAAATTAAGCCGCGCTCTGAAAATGAGCCGGGAAAAAGACCAGTGATCTGGAGTGGATGGGAATGCGCAGAATGATACATGATATGAGGGGGATGCTCCGGACAAACCGGGGCAGTATCCTCATATTTGAAATATTATACCGGATTTTCACGGTATTTGTCCTCATTGAGGCCGCCAGCCGTGGAATTTCCTTTGCCCTTAAAAAAGCGGGGTTCAGTTATCTGACAGCCAGAAACGCCCTGAAGTTTTTTTGTTCGCCAGTGACCATTTTGGTTCTGGCGGGCTTTTTGCTGCTCTGCCTGTTTTTTGTGTGCTTGGAAATGTGCGTCTTGTATACGGCGTTTCAGGCGGGAGTGGTCAAAGAAGAAATGAGTCCCATAAAGATGCTGATCTTCGGCATGAAGAATTTGGTGGAGCTGTTCCAGACAAAAAATGCCAGGATTCTGCTTGTCAATGCTAATTTTTATCTGCTGACCGGCAGTTGGATCCTGCTGCGCCTTGTGAAGCATATAAGACCGCTCAGCTATATAGTCACGGAGCTGGCCGGCTTCCGGCTGGTGAAGATATTGGCATGGGCCCTGATGGCAGTCATGGCCTGCGTCAGTCTAATATATGTGTATGTGCCGGCCATCTCCATCCTGCGTGATGTGCGGTTTCGGGAATCATCGGAAAAGAGCAGAAAAATATTCCGGAGGCATTGGCTGCCTACCATCGGGCTGCTGGCCGGCTCCAATCTTTTTGCCTATCTCCTCTATTACGTGGGACAGTTTGTCCTGAAGGTCCTGGCGGCCCTGGCAGTGGTCCTCTTTGCGGACAGATCCACAGAACTGGCGCTGATTCTGACCATCAGCAATGATATAGATATCGCTGCTCTGATTCTGGCGTCCATAGCAGGCCTGTATCTGAACCTTGGCAGCCTGACCTTTTTACTGTACCGGTATCAAAATAAAAAATATGAATGGGAGATTCCTCCCTATCATTATCATCTGTCCGCGGGGATACGCCGGGTATTCACCGTGATCGTGATTTCCTGCCTGGCCGCGGCCGGGGCGCTGTATGCGTATGACAGCGTATATACGGGCGCCGTAAAAGCCAGCGCGATCATTTCTGAAGCGAAGATCACTTCCCACAGGGGAAATTCTTTCGAGGCCCCGGAAAATACCCTGCCGGCTATTGAAGGGGCTATTGACACCATGTCGGACTATGTGGAAATCGATGTTCAGGAGACAAAGGATGGAATTATCGTGGTCCATCACGATGCCAGCCTGAAACGGACGACGGGGACAGAAGGGCGGCTTTGGGATTATACGTATGGAGATCTGCTGCTTTTGGATTTCGGATCGTGGTTTTCTGACGAGTTTACAGGGACTCAGATTCCGACTCTGGAGCAGGCCCTGGAAGCGTGCAAAGGGCGCATTAACATGAATATCGAGCTGAAGGCCAACCGTCTGAGCGATACGCTTGTGGAAAAAACCCTGCAGCTTATTGAAGACCATGGTATGGAAGCACAGGTGGTGCTCAGCTCCACAAGCTATCGGTATCTCAAGGAGGTAAAGGAACAGAATCCGGATATCCGCACAGGGTACATCCTGACGGCGGCATATGGAAATTACTTTGAGGACGAGAATATAGACTTTTTCAGCATCCGTTCCAGCTTTGTGACCTCCAGCCTGGTAAAGAGCGCCCATGACTTTGGTAAAGAGGTCCACGCCTGGACGGTCAATACGAAATCGGAGCTCAGCCGTATGAAGCGCCTCCAGGTGGATAACATCATCACAGACAGGCCGGTGCTGGCCAGGGAGATCCTGTACAGGGAGTCGGATACAGAGAGTATATTTGAGTTTTTAAAGCTGGCTCTTAAGGTGGGCAGATAGGCGGCGTTTGACATTCGGATGGGAACAAAAAAAGAGAGCGTATCACGCTCTCTTTTCTGATTGGTTTAATTACATCTTAGCTACGTTAGCAGCCTGCTTGCCGCGGGGGCCTTCAACAATGTCAAAAGTCACAGACTGACCTTCGTCCAGAGTCTTGAAACCGTCGCCTGTGATAGCAGAGAAATGTACGAATACATCTTCGCCGCTCTCAGCAGTGATGAAGCCATAGCCTTTTTCAGAGTTAAACCACTTTACTGTACCGTTATTCATTTAAGGTACCTCCATTATATTATATAGATTTCTAGAGTTACAATGTTTCCACAAAAAAAATTCACATATTATTACAGATCACCTAGTAAACATAATCTCTAATAATATGTGAATACTTTAAATCTGTGAATACAATTACATTATAGCAGGCTTTCCAGGAATTTCAAGTATTTTTTTATAAACATTCAGATATTTTTTTTCGTGTATTTATATGAAAAAAGTATGAACTGGTACAAAGTTCTTTATTTTTAAAGACGATTATGGTATAACGGGAGGGTGGATGTAAAATAGACAACAAGGAAAGGGAGAAAGGAATCAAACATGAAAAAAGGAATTGCAGTGCTGCTCTGCGCAGTCATGGTTTTATCAGTGGCTGCCTGCGGCAATAAAAAATCGGAAGAGAAAACGACCGCGGCCGGTGAAGAGACTACGGCCGGTGAAAATTCCGGAGGTTCCGAAGAGACTACGGCTGCTACGACAGAAATGCCGGAATACGTCAGCGCTTTTGACCTCGGAGATATTTCTGAATATGTGGAACTGGGCGAATACAAAGGAATCGAAGTGGCGGCCCAGAACACAGAGGTGACAGATGAAGAGGTAGAAGCGGAGCTTCAGTCTCAGGTAGAGAACGCGACGCCGCTCTATGAAGAAATCAAAGAAGGCACCGTGAAGGACGGCGATGTAGTGAACATTGACTTCGTAGGGAAGATCGACGGCGTGGCTTTCGACGGAGGCAGCGGTACCGGAACTAACCTTACCATTGGATCCGGTCAGTTTATCGAAGGCTTTGAATCCGGCCTGGTGGGAAAGAATATTGGAGAGACTGTCGAACTGAACCTGACTTTTCCGGAGGATTACAAGCAGAACTCGGACCTGAACGGCAAAGCCGTCGTTTTCACTGTAACGATCAATTATGTTCAGGGAGAGGAAATCCCTCAGGAGCTGAATGATGAATTTGTTCAGAGAATTTCCGACGAATACAAAACAGTTGAGGAATACCGGGCTTATGTGAAATCCGATCTGGAAAGCAACAGAAAGACAGAAGCGAGAAACAATAAGATCAACGAAGCTTGGGAAAAGGTCATGAACAATGCCACGTTCAAAAAGGACGCGGAAGAACTCATTACTTACATCCACGACAGCCAGTTGGCCCAGTTTAAGAACAGCCTGGCCATGTACGGAATGGAACTGGAAACATATCTGAGCAGCATGGAAAAGACGGAAGAAGAATTTATGTCTGAACTCCAGAAGGCTGCCGAGAGCAGCGCGAAATCTCAGATTTTGGTCCGCGCTGTAGTTGAAAAGGAAAATATGGAGCTCACTGACGAAGAATATCAGGAAGGCTGTGAGAAGCTTGCGGAAGAGAACGGGTATACCCTTGAAACCCTCCAGTCGAGCTATTCAGAAAAGCTTTTGATGGATATCCTTTTGGAGAGCCGGATCCAGGATTTCCTGGAGCAGAATGTGGTAGAGGTTGAAAATACCGGTTCTACGGAGGAAACAACTTCCACCGCCGCAGAATGATCCGTCATTAGCTGCTGATAAGTATAATGGTTGATATTTGAAACATAAAAGCCTGTGTATCCTATTATAAGATGCACAGGCTTTTTTCTTAATCAGGCAGATAACCGCTGTCATTTCGATTCTTACTGTCAAACAGATGGTTATATTGAATAATCTCATACCCGTTCAATAATTCGTCCAGCTGGTCAAATTCACCGGCGCTGTAGAAATTTCCCTCTTTATCGATAACGAAGTTGGCTGTAATCACGGGAAGCTCTTTTTGGAGGGAGCTCAGATACTTCTGATAAGCGGTCTTTTCCAGGCCCGCGGTATCCATGAGCAGGCTGCTCAGATAATTGACGCTGAGTTCCAGCTCCTCTTCCTCTTCAATATCGTAGTTGGCCCAAAGTACAAAGGGCGTCTGGTAGCGGAGGGCAAGCTCTTCCTCCGTCAGTTCCTCATAGCTTTTTCCATACAGGTTTTCAAGAAAGCTGGTCTCTACATTGGGCTGGTGGTCCCCGAACATGAGAATAATGGTTTCCTCGCCGCAGTCTTCAAAATAGGAGATGAGATCCTTAAAAGCATCATCCGTTTTTTTGATCAGAGACAAGTAGGCATTTATTCGGGATAAATCGGATTCCTCTGTTCCTTCCGCTGTGATATTCCGTTCGAAATCCTCCCATTCCTGGGCATAGCCTCCATGATTCTGCATTGTCACAGTAAAAGAAAAAAATGGAGTATCCTCTTTTTTATTTTCGTATTCCAGGATGATCTGTTTAAAAGCGGAATCGTCTGTCACATAATCCCGGAGCCGTTCTTTATATAGGAAGTCCGAGGTGAAAAGACTGTTTTCAAAACCGAGTAAGGGATAAACCTGATTCCTGCGCCATCCGCTGGAAAGGTAGGGGTGGAGAGCAATCGTCTGGTATCCATAGCTCTGCAGGATTGAGGGCAAAGCCGGAAATTCATCGGAAATGAACTGCTGATAGGGGATGCTTCCTGTAGGCAGAAACGCCATGGTGCCACCGGTAAGGAATTCGAATTCCGTATTGGCCGTATTTCCGCCCAGGACAGAGACGTATACACTGCCGGAAATCGTATTTTCAGTCCCATAAAGCGAACGGAAATAGGGCATGTAGTCCTCTGATACTTCAAAATCTCCTATCACGGACAAGTCTGAAAATGCTTCATTCATGATGACGATGATATTGGGATGATTTTGGTTCTCACTGCCGGATTTTTCATCAGAAGATGCGGGGGTTTCAGAGGAATAAATACCCCCCCCCGTATATCCAAATGAGGATGACTGGTTTAAGCTCTCGGAAAAATCCTGCGCGGACCGACTGGCTGTGTGCTCAGAGGAAGCCAGCTCCAGAAGCTCGTCTGCCGTCTCTGGGGAGTAACCGTTTGGCTCATGAACCTTAAGGTATTTAGTGTTTACCAGGAAGCTCACGAAAAATCCGTTCTGTTCATACGCGTAGTCCTGGGTGAAAGGCATTTCGTAGATGTCCAGGGCGTTCATCAGAGCATCGTTCTGTAGGCATAGAACATAGAGGGCCGACATGGCCGCGGCAGCTCCGGTTCCAATCAGCCGTTTTCTCCATCCGCCTGCCAGACGAATACGTATTTTAAGGCAGAAGAGGATAAGCAGAAGGTAGGCCAGGAGAATCGCGGTCAGGCGGGGAGAAAAAGAAAAAGAAAAATGATCCGCCACGGACAGAGCAGTTCCGGCAGAGGCGATATCCCAGGGGAGAATGGGAGATTCACGAAAGGAAAGCACAAAATAATTCGCGGTCCCCAATACGGCCATAAAAATTTGAGGCAGTACGAGAGCGACGTTCATCCTGCCGGAAAGAAAGAACAGCAGGCCGCTCAATAAATAGGAAAATATCCATCCGAGAAGCTGAAACTGAATCGGTATTTCAAATGGATCATGAGTGATCAGTTCCATCAGATAATAGGACAGAACAGGCGCGAGGGCTGCGGCCAGCCAATTCAGCCAGTTAGGGCAGGAAAAGTGCAGAATTCGCTTCATTTCCTTATGTATAGAATCAGATGATAAGGGGTGTTTCAAATTCTTTACCTCACTTATAGATAAAATTCAGCAGATTTTTAGGTACAGCTCTATTTTAAGACAAATATCTAAAATTTCAATAGGATAAATCATGAAAAATATGTGAAGTGGGGACCGGATGAAAATGTAGAAATTTTTTGTGCAAATTGCCAGTATGAAGATAAGCACTCTTCTAATATATAGGATACGCGGACTTACTATAGAAAAGAAGATCAGAAGAATTATTAGAACTGATGCAAATGCTGAGAGACAAAAATAGAATTCTGATCATTGAGATTGTAGATTATGTGTAATAAATGCGGAAGAAACAAAGAAAAATGAAAATGGTTATTCATCAAATTTATTAAAACAGAAAAATATACGGGGGGGGGGTATTTGAGCGTATAAAAAACGTATTTATCTATTCTTGCGGATTATAAAGTGATTCTGTTAAAATTATTTTATATATTCGTGCAGAAAAATGAAAAATCACCTGTATTATTATAAAATAAAGAAAATAATAATTTTATCGACCAAATAAAACCGACCGGATATTGGCAGTTGACAAACACATGTGGGGAAGGGTATTATGAGGGTGATAATGAATTTTGTCGATTTCAGATATTTTTTTAATTTAAACGGAGTGGAAATAGATAAAATGGAAGTCGGTTGGTAAGCCATGAATAGTTTTATAGATATCCATAATCATACTTTACCTGGTTTGGATGATGGTGCGAAATCTATGAACCAGGCTCTTTCTATGCTCAGGATTGCAGCGAGCCAAGGCATCACGGAGATTATAGTCACGCCTCATTACAGACCGGACAGGTATAGGGAAAACCGGAAAGAGTATCGGAACGCCCTTCAGGCCCTCCGCCGGGCGGTTGGCGAATCGCTGGATTTGAAAATATATGAAGGAAACGAGATCTATTTTTTCCAGGATGTGATAGAGGAACTGGAATCAGGGGCCTGCCGAACTCTGGCGGGTACGGACTATGTCTTGATTGAATTTTCAACAGTTCAGCATTACAGCTACATAAAAGGTGCGGTGGAACTGCTCACGAACGAGGGTTATCGTCCGATTCTCGCTCATGTGGAACGATACAGGAGCTTGAATAAGAATATGGAAAGAATTGAGGAGCTGGTGGACCTAGGAGCCTTAATTCAAGTGAATGCCCATGCGGTAGAAGACGCAGGCCGGCTGTTCAAAACGAGTTTTGTTAAACAGCTGTTAAAAGGGGAATTGGTTCACTTTATCGCGACCGACGCTCATGACGAGGATGAACGGGCGCCGGTATTGGAAGGCTGTGAAAAAAGACTGAGAAAATGGTGCCGTGAAACATACATAAGGCAGATTACCGGTGGGAATCAGCGCCTGCTTCTGCAGAACCGATATATTGATTAACAGGAGAAAGAAATGGACAGACAAGAACACATAGATACAGAAGAACGGGAAATTGATTTGAGAGAGTTGTTTTTTGTTCTTTTTCATAAAAAGGGAATTATACTTTTAGTTACATTTGTCTTTGTACTCGGAGCGGTATTGGTGACAAAGCTCTTTATTACACCGATTTATGTTTCCAGTGCTAAGGTATATGTGATCAGCAGGCAGAACCAGGACAGTGTGGCTACAAATCAGGATTTATCCGCGGCTACCCAGCTGACGAATGATGCGAAGGTGGTCATTACCTCCAGAGAGGTCATGGAGCAGGTAATCGAGAAACTGAACTTGGATATGACGGCAGAAGCACTGGCCGGTATTGTATCGGTCAGCAATGATAATAATACGCGTATCTTGACGATACGAGTGAGCCATTCGGATTCTTATATGGCGAGGGATATTGCGGATGCCGTGGTGGATATCAGCGCTTCGAATGTGGAAGAGAAGATGGGCGTTGAAAAAATGAGCATTGTGGACAGCGCCAATATACCGGAATATCCGTCTAAACCCAGCCTAAAGAAAAATGCGGTCATTGCCGGGGCTGCAGGACTGGTGTTTTCCTGTATGGTGATCCTGGCGGTTTATCTTTTTAATGATAAGATCCGCAACGCGGAAGATGTGGAACGGTATTTGGGCCTGACTAATATCGGAATTATTCCGGTCAGCGATGAAATAGGCACTGAGAAGAATAAAGGAAAAAAGGAAAAGAGAAAAAAGAGATAGGAGGTGAAACCTATGGCGCCAAAAAGTTTAAATTCTGTTGTGGAATCCAGGAATATGTCTTTTCAGACAGGGAAGACACATGGGGATTTCAGGACGCAGGAGGCATTTAAGACGCTGCGCAGCAACATACAATTCTGTGGTTCTGAATTTCGGACGATCGTTTTTACCAGCTGTATACCAAATGAGGGGAAGAGCCACGTTTCCTATATGACGGCGGCCGCGTTTGCCGAGTTGGGAAAAAAGGTGCTTTTTATAGATGCGGATTTAAGGAAATCTGTTCTCAGGAAAAGGCTTCACCAGACCACCAGGAAAACAAAGGGCCTCAGCCATTTTCTGTCTGGGCAGGCGGCTCTTTCGGAAATTGTATGTCCCAGCGAGACAATAGAAAATATGAGTCTTGTTTTCACCGGACCGTTTCCGCCGAACCCGGCAGAGCTTTTATCGGGAGAGATGTTCCGGCTTGGCCTTGCGAGACTTGAGGAACAATTTGACTATATTTTTCTGGATGCGCCGCCGGTGGGCAGCGTGATCGATGCGGCAATCATTGCTAAAGAGTGCGACGGCGTGATTCTGGTCATTGCGGCTAATACGGTCAGTTACCGTCTGGCACAAAGCGTGAAGGCTCAGTTGGATAAGACGGAGTGTAAAATATTGGGTACTGTTTTAAATAAAGTAGATATGAAAGAGCATGGATATTACGGCCAGTATTATGGTCAATATTACGGAGATTAATAAGGGACTGAGTCAGAATGAAAAAGAAATGGCCAGTCATACTGCTGACAGCCGCGGCGCGTCTGGTACATAGGACAGGATTTCCGAGATGCCTTTAGAGGAGAAGGCCGGGGATTTGAGTCTTTTAAAGATGAATGCAGAACAAAGCGTGATGCCGTCCTCTATAAACCCAGAGGCCCCTGTTCTGGAATTAACTATGCATAAGCTGACGATAGGCCAGGAAGAAGCTTTTCGTTATATGAGTTACATGGGCAGCATAACGGATGGTAACCGGTCAAATACATTGGTTCTGAAACTTACAGTGCGGCAGCGGCCGAAAGCGGCCGGCGCGTGATGAAACCTGAAGGTACCTTGATATCAGGAGGGATACTATGGATAAAAGGATCAAGCCCCAAACCCTAATTTAAAAGCAGCGCTATGTGGTGACAGTTAGGGGGAGATGAGGTATGTATAGAAAAGAATCACAAGGCTGGCTGAAGCATCTGGATTTTATGCTGCTGGATATTTTGTGCCTGCATATATCTTTTTTGTTGGGTTATTTCATACGCCATGGGTTTCATAATCCGTATGGAAATTATATATACCGGAATATGGCGGTGGTGCTGACACTAATTGAAATTGTTGTCATGATATTTTTTGAGTCTCTGAAAAATGTCCTGAAAAGGGGCTATTACAGAGAATTTGTGATGACGGTCAGGCACGTATGCTTGGTAATGCTTATCGCCACCTTCTATTTGTTCGCCGCCCAGGAAGGCGAGCAATACTCGAGAGTGTCGCTGTATCTCATGGGAGGAATTTATTCGGTTCTCAGCTATTTTATGAGACTGGCGTGGAAAAAGGTTCTGAAAAAGAGAATGAAGGAGGCGGGGAAACGTTCACTCCTCATTGTGACGGTCGGGAAAATGGCGGAAGCAGTCATAGATAATATCCGGGACAACAATTACGAAAAATTTCACCTCGCGGGAGCGGTAATACTTGACCGGGATCTGGAAGGGACATACATTGCGGGCGTGTTCATAGTGGCAAGCCGCGATAATGTGGTGGACTATGTCTGCAGGGAATGGGTAGATGAGATATTCGTCTGCCTTCCGGAAAAGGAGCCGTATCCGACGGAACTGATAAATCAATTTACGGAAATGGGTACTGTGGTACATATTAATCTGACTAAGCCAAGTGAATTGTTAGGTAAAAAGCAGTTTGTGGAGCGCATCGGAAGATATACAGTATTAACGACGAGCCTTAATTATGCAACGCCAGGACAGCTTTTTATCAAACGTGCGCTTGATATCGCAGGCGGTCTGGCAGGATGTGCGATCACTGGTATCCTTTTTCTTTTTTTGGCTCCAATCATTTATGTTTATTCTCCCGGCCCGATATTTTTTTCCCAGACGAGGGTCGGAAAAAATGGAAAGAAGTTTAAACTGTACAAATTCCGAAGCATGTATGTGGATGCGGAGGAACGGAAAAAAGAGCTGGCGGATCAAAACCGTGTCCAAGGCGGCATGATGTTTAAGGTCCAATGGGACCCGAGGATCATCGGGAGCAGAATTTTGCCGAATGGCAGATTTAAAAAGGGAATCGGCAATCATATCAGAGACTGGAGCCTGGATGAATTCCCACAGTTTTTCAACGTACTAAAAGGGGATATGAGCCTCGTTGGGACACGCCCTCCGACCGTTGACGAATGGGAGAAATACGAACTCCGTCATCGCGCCAGACTGGCGGCGAAGCCGGGAATGACAGGGATGTGGCAGGTCAGCGGGCGGAGCAATGTCACAGATTTTGAGGAAGTCGTCAAGCTGGATACGAAGTACATAAATGAGTGGAGCATGGGACTGGATTTCCGGATTTTGTTTAAGACAGTGGCGGTGGTGTTTAAGAAAGAAGGATCCATGTGAGAGAAGCTGGAAATATTAACAAGATTTTTGGATACGGGGAATAGTGAAGTGACAGTAGGATTGCATTTTGATAGAGAAATAGGGACTATATGATATCGCTGCTTGTGGTGGAAGAAAAAACAAAGGGGATGAACCAGAAATGCAACATGTATTTATAATCGGTTCTAAGTCTCTTGGAGCCTACGGAGGTTATGAGACCTTTGTTTATAAGCTGACAGAGTATCATCAGAATAATGAGAAAATTAAATACCATGTAGCTTGTAAGGCAAACGGCGATGGATGCATGGATGAGACAAAGGCAGCGGGAGCTGCCAAAATCAATAATCTGGAGTTTGAACTTCACAACGCGCATTGTTTTAAAATTCCAGTGCCAAACATCGGACCGGCTGTGGCGATTTACTATGATGTGGCGGCATTGAAATATTGCTGCAAATATATTAAAAAAAATCATATTGAACATCCTATTGTCTACGTCTTGGCCTGCCGAATTGGACCATTCATGAGACATTATTATAAGAAAATTCATAGACTGGGTGGAAATGTGTATCTTAATCCGGATGGTCACGAGTGGATGCGGGCAAAATGGTCAGCGCCTATTCGGAAGTACTGGAAGATTTCGGAACAAATGATGGTCAAATACTGTGATCTGGTAATTTGCGATTCTGTAAACATTGAAAAGTATATCCATAAATGCTATGACGGCAAAGGTATTGGCAGAGTTGACCCTAAGACAATATTTATTGCCTATGGTGCTGATGAACAAAAAAGTGTTTTGAATGATGACGCGCCAGAATTTACAGATTGGCTTCGGGGTAAAGGATTGAAAACACATGGGTACTATCTTGTAGTTGGGCGGTTTGTTCCGGAAAACAATTACGAGACGATGATTAGGGAGTTCATGAAATCTAAATCCACATATGACTTTGCAATCATCACGAATGTTAACGATAAGTTTTTAGAAGAGCTGGAATCAAAGCTGCATTATAAGGCTGACAGGCGAATCAAGTTTGTGGGGACAGTATATGACCAGGAACTGCTAAAAAAGATAAGAGAAAATGCTTACGGTTATTTACACGGACATGAAGTTGGTGGAACAAACCCGAGTCTTTTGGAGGCTCTGGGAAGCACGGAGCTGAATCTATTGCTGGATGTAGGATTTAACCGAGAAGTGGCAGAGGAAAATGCCCTCTATTGGACAAAGGACGAGGGGAATTTGGCGAGAATAGTTAATAGATGTGATCAGATGAGCGAAGAAGAAATTAAAGAATTGAGTGTTAAGGCAAAGAGGAGAATTGTGGATGCCTATTCCTGGCAGTTCATTGTTAACGAGTATGAGAAAGTTTTTCTTGGAATATAAGAATTATTTGGAATGTTTGGTTTGGGCCGTTGGGTAGGTATGGACATAATGGTAAGGTGAGGTGCTTGTAATGAGCAAAGTCGAATTGAGTAATAAAACAATTTTTATCACGGGCGTGGCAGGATTTATTGGATCCAATATTGCAAAGCGTTTATTACAGGATGAGTCGTCCGTAAAAATTATTGGCTTAGATAATATGAATGACTACTATGACGTAAGGCTTAAGGAGTATAGGCTCGACGAGCTATTTTCCTACAATAATTTCGCATTTATTAAAGGTAATCTGGCTGACATGGCTCTTATTACTTCTGTCTTTGAAAAATATAGGCCGGAGGTTGTTGTCAACTTAGGTGCACAGGCTGGAGTACGCTATTCCATTACAAATCCTGGCGCTTATGTGGAATCTAATCTGATAGGCTTTTTTAATATTCTGGAGGGGTGCCGCCATTCTTATGATAAAGGACATACACCGGTGGAGCATCTGGTATATGCATCGAGCTCTTCTGTTTACGGAACCAACAAAAAAGTTCCATATAGTATTGATGACAAGGTGGATAACCCAGTTAGTCTCTACGCAGCAACAAAAAAAAGTAATGAGCTAATGGCTCATGCTTATTCTAAACTGTATAACATTCCCTCTACGGGGCTTCGCTTCTTTACAGTTTACGGTCCAGCCGGAAGGCCTGACATGGCCTACTTTGGTTTTACGAACAAATTGAAGGAGGGTAAGATGATACAAATTTTCAATTATGGAAACTGTGAGCGTGACTTTACCTATGTTGACGATATCGTTGAGGGTGTATTGAGGGTTATGCAAAAAGCACCAGATAAGAAAAGTGGCGAAGATGGTCTCCCGGTTCCGCCGTATGCAGTTTATAACATCGGAAACAATAAACCAGAGAATCTGCTGGATTTTGCGAATATCTTGGAGGAAGAATTGATTCGTGCGGGAGTGTTGCCGGAGGACTATGACTTTGAAGCGCACAAAGAACTTGTTCCTATGCAGCCGGGAGATGTACCTGCTACATATGCTGATATCACTGAATTTGAGCGTGATTTTGGTTTTAAGCCAAGAACAAGTCTCAGAGAGGGACTGAGAAAATTCTCCGAATGGTATAAGGCTTTTTATATGAGCGAGTAGATAGTTCTGAATAGTAAGCGCTTTGGGTGGATAACACTACTGGAAATTGATTGGAGAATGATTATGAATCAGAATATCGCGGTAGCCGGAATTGGCTATGTTGGCTTATCGATTGCTACGTTGTTAGCACAGAAAAATCATGTTGTTGCTGTAGATATAATTCTAGAGAAGGTTGATTTGATTAATAAAAAAAGATCTCCGATTCAGGATGAATATATAGAAAAATATTTTATGGAGAAAAAGCTGGATTTAACTGCGACCTTGGATGCCGAAGCCGCTTATAAGAATGCGGATTTTGTCGTTATTGCAGCGCCTACAAATTATGATTGTAGAAAGAATTATTTTGATACATCTGCTGTTGAAGAAGTTATCAAGTCAGTAACCCGATGTAATCCGAATGCCATTATGGTTATTAAATCCACGAGTCCTGTCGGATTTACGGAAACCATCAGGAATAAGACGGGAAATGAAAATATTATTTTTTGTCCTGAGTTTTTAAGAGAGTCAAAGGCTCTGTATGATAATCTATATCCGTCTCGAATCATTATAGGCACGGATATGAACGATGAACGACTTGTTGAAACTGCACATACTTTTGCGAATCTTTTGCAGGAAGGGGCGATTAAGGAAGATATTGATACGTTGTTTATGGGATTTACCGAGGCGGAAGCGGTCAAGTTGTTTGCGAATACTTATTTGGCTTTGCGTATCAGCTATTTCAACGAGCTTGATACTTATGCAGAAATGAAGGGATTGGATACAGGGGCAATTATTGACGGTGTTTGTCTTGATCCTCGTATTGGATCTTATTACAATAATCCATCTTTTGGTTACGGCGGATACTGCTTGCCGAAAGATACGAAGCAGATTCTTGCCAACTATGAAGACATTCCCCAGAATATGATGACAGCAATTGTTGAGAGTAATAGGACGAGAAAAAACTTTATTGCTAAGCGTGTACTTGAGATTGCTGGTGTCTGTGAGAACGATGCCGAGTGGGGCAGCTGCATAGAGAAAGAAGTTGTTGTTGGTGTTTACCGATTAGTTATGAAGAGCAATTCTGATAACTTCCGTCATAGTTCTATTCAAGGGGTAATGAAGCGGGTCAAAGCTAAAGGTGCGACAGTAATTATTTATGAACCTACATTAGCTGATGGAGAGCGATTTTTTGAAAGCCTGGTCGTTAATGACCTTAATAAGTTTAAGAAACGCTGTGATGCAATTATAGCTAACAGATATAATTCGTGTCTTGATGATGTTAAGGATAAGGTTTACACAAGAGATGTTTTTCATAGAGATTAGAGATTTATAATGTTAAGTAATTAAAAAGCGTGAACTTAAATGTCAGGAGAGATGGTAAACAGAAAATGCAGGAATATAGATGGCCTAAGAATTTTTGGCCTTTTGCTAAATAATAATTTGAATGTTATAGGAGTTATCTGGGCTTTGTGGGTGGTATTTGTATTCTATATTGTATTCTCGTATTTTGCATTTCTGCTGTACAACAGAAAACGGGCGGGGGTTTCATTTGCAGTTTCTATTTTAGTTGCACTTATGTGTCAAATTTATTTTATATCAGATTCGTTTGTGATCGGTAATTTTATAAATAGACATTTTTTTCTATACTGTGTGCCGTTTTTTCATTGCTGGTGAGTTGTCCTATTTGTATCGAGGGAATCTCTCGGAATTTGCTGACAGATATAAATGTATCTTGATTTTAGTATGTTTACTTTTAACTATAGCTTATTATCTTGTTCCTGGCGCGGTATATGGTGTTGGCGCAGTTGTTATGAAGACGATAGAAATGTTTTCACTTTGGTTTTTTCTGGCACTCAACGATAAAAATTGGATTATGAGCAATAAGATTACTACATATATAAGCGGTATCAGCATGGAAATGTGTTTATCTCATATGCTTGTTTTTCGTATGATGCAGAAGATTATTAACATAGTATGGCACGATATTTATCCTAAAGATATTCTAGGGATTGTGTCCATATATGTTATGATCATTGGAGTTTTACTAATAATGCTGAATATTTATCGAATAATAATTAACAGGATAAAAGGATTGTGACATTATGAGGATAATCGTAGCTAACTACCGCTATTTCATAGCTGGTGGTCCGGAAAAGTATCTATTTAAATTTATAGAAGCAGCTGAAAAAAGAGGAATAGAGGTGATTCCGTTTTCAGTAAATAATCCTCAGAATTTTGATACACCTTATAGCAAATATTTTGCAAAACCTCGGTCTAATCAACTTATGTTTACAGATACGAAAAAGTCATTGTCCAATATTGTTGGTATGGTTCGAGCAACCATTTGGAATTATGACGCAGAACATCGACTTCGTAAGTTGATTAAGGATACTAAGCCGGATGCAATATATATCTTACATGAGGTGAATCATTTATCCCCATCTATTATTCGAGCGGCGAAAAAAGAAGGAGTACGCGTAGTTCACCGTATTTCCGATTTTTTCATGTTCTGTCCCAAATATGATTTTCTTTGTGATGATGACATTTGTGAGGCCTGTCTTTATAGAGACTATAGCAAAGCCATTAAGCATCGTTGTGTAAAGGGCTCAAAAGTTGGAACGTTGCTACGCGTGCTGGCTATGAAGCTTTACTGGAAAATAAAAGTTTTTGATGATGTTGACCAGTATATTTGTACCTGTGAATTCAGCAAGGGCATTCTAATCAAAGGTGGTATTCCAGCAGATAAGGTCACCTGCATCCCCACTTTTATTGATACTAGTTCAATTACACCTTCTTATGAGTTTGATAAATACTTTCTTTTCCTTGGGAGAATGGCTCATCAGAAGGGTCCCATTTATGCAATTAAGGCAATGAAATACCTTAAAGATACTGAATTTGTGCTTAAGATAACAGGGACAATTTCCGATTCGAATGAGGATCAGCAGATATGGAAGTATATTCAGAAAAATGGACTTGAAGAGAAGGTAATATTCACTGGATTTAAACAAGGACAGGAGCTGGAGAATCTGATTGCTAGAGCTGCTTGTATTGTGTGTCCGGCCATTTGGTATGAGAATATGCCAAATGCTGTAGTTGAAGCATATGCACATGGAAAGCCGGTAATTGCTTCTAGGATCGGTAGTCTAGTGGAGATTGTAGAAGATAACAAGACAGGTTTGCTGTTTGAAATGAAAAATTCGAAAGATATGGCAGATAAATTAAGAATTCTGATGAAATATACTGGAACAGTGGAACGCTTGGGCAGACAAGCGCGAATGAAGTGCGATTCAGATTACTGTGAAGAAAGGCATATGAGTAAAGTGATTGCTTGTTTGAAAGGTAAATGATATGAAGATACAAAAGTATTTAGATAATCCATTGGAACTTCTATTCACAGTAGGGATTCGTGGGGGGTTCAGGTTCTTGGGAGATGAGGCATATATACGTATGATGTATAGATGTAGATTTCGTAAAAAAATAAATTTATCAAATCCTGAAACATTTAATGAAAAGCTGCAATGGATGAAATTAAATGATCGAAATCCACTTTATACAAAATTGGTAGACAAGTATGAAGTCAAAAAATATGTGGCCGATTTGATAGGTAAAGAATATGTAATACCTACATTGGGAGTATGGGAATCCTTTGATGATATAAATTTCATGACACTGCCAAATCAGTTTGTATTAAAGTGTACTCATGACAGTGGTGGATTAATTATATGCAAGGATAAGACAACGTTCGACGTGAATGCTGCAAAGAAAAAAATAAAAAGTTCTATGAAACGAAATTATTATTGGGCGGGAAGGGAATGGCCATATAAAGATGTAAAACCACGAATTATAGCTGAAATATATATGAATGAAGATGGACATACATCATTGACAGATTTTAAGTTTTTTTGTTTTAATAATGTTCCTCAATTTTTATATATATCAGAAGGACTAGATAATCATAGTACTGCCGCTATTTCATTCTTTGATTTTAATGGAAAAAGGTTACCTTTCGCCCGTGAGGACTATGCCCCTTTTTTGAAAGACTATTCTCTCCCTGGTAATTTTAGCGAGATGTTGGATATAGCTAGAAAATGTGCAGGAAATATTAATAATGCGTTTTCACGTATTGATTTATATTCAATTAAAGGAAAGGTTTACTTCTCTGAAATTACTTTTTCTCCATGTGGCGGTTTTATACCCTTTATGCCTATAGAGTGGGATTATAAGGTAGGTAAATTGCTTAATCTTGATAATAAGCAGCAACCTTTTGTACCAGCATAAATGTGCTGGATGGTGTGACTAGACTATTTTTTTAATTTGAGCGATTACAAAATAGAAATTGAGAGGAAGAAACTGGTAATGAAACTAATAATAAAAAAGAATAAAGGTTGGTGGTCGGCATTTATTGTTTTTTTAATCATAATTCAACCTGATATCTTTACACAGTTTCGAATTACTGCGCTGTTGTTTGCAGTTTTCGATCTTCTGATATTTGCTATATATTTTATATCGCTTAATAAGAGAAAAATTCCAAAGTCATTATTTTGGTGGTTTGTCATCAGAGGTTATTTATTATTAATTATGGTGATTTCAGGTAATGTTAAAGATTTTGATCAGTGGGGAAGACTAACAATTTTAGTGGCCGATGTGATTTTAATATTTGAAAAGTACTGCTATCAAAATAAATCTAATGATTTGATTTCGGCTATATCATCGGTAGGAGCTTTGTATTTATTAATTAATACAATAACCATTTGTATATTTCCTAAGGGAGTATTTTCGTCACTATTTGGAGAGTTTTATTTTTTAGGGACAAGAGTTGCTTTTTTAAAATTTGTATTTCCTTTTGTCGCCATTGCATATCTTCAATATATCTACTATGGGAGCTGGCGAAAATTTATTATTATTGTTGCGCTGAGCTTGTATAACATTTTAAAATTTGATGTTTCGACTGCTATAGCTTGTATGATAGTCATCGTGATTTTATTGACTTTCAGAAAAAGATTGTCAAAATTTGTGACTCTTAAATTTGCAATTATAGTGACAGGTCTTTTGAATATAGCGTTTGTTTTTTTAAATGCTTCGAATTGGTTTAGTTGGATCATCGTTAATTTACTAAAAAGAAGTGTTTCCCTTACTAACAGGACAATGATTTGGGGGTTGGCATTGGAAAATATTTTTGATACGAAAGCAGGATTTATTTTTGGACATGGCATAGTTAATAATGGAAGCTTCATATCAATGTATGGTGTAGACTGGCCTCCTCATAATCAACTACTTGGCTGGTTGTTTGAAGTTGGGGTGATAGGCACGATAGCACTGCTCGTTTTCTTATCATCTCTTGATAAAAAATTAGATTGTACTAAAGACGTTTATTTTATCAGGACGATTTGCTTTTCAATATTAGTTTCATGTATCTCATCTTCGCAGTTAAATAGTGCTGGAGTCTATTTGTGCTTTATAGTCCTAGCATATATAAAGAAAATGAGGGAAGAAGCTCTGAGTCGATCATTTAATATTTGTAGAAAGGATTGAGCAAAATGGCTGATAATAATCCAAAGTTATTTTCTATTGTTGTTCCTGTGTATAATGAAGAAAACTATTTGGATAATTGTATAGAATCAGTAATTGGCCAGACGTGTTCGGATTATGAGCTGATTTTGGTTGATGATGGGTCTAAAGATGCTAGTCCTGAAATTTGTGATAAATATCATTCTTTATATTCTACTTTTGTTAAAGTATTTCATAAGGAAAACGAAGGGTTGTTGTTGACCAGAGCATATGGAATTGAAAAAGCCTCAGGGCAATATATCATATCTTTGGATTCAGATGATGCATTACGGTATGATGCATTAGAGTCTATAAAAAATGTGATTAAGGAATATAATGCGGATATGATTATGTTTTGTGCATCAAGAAAGAAAGACTTTTCTGATAAATGGAATGATATTCCTATCCAGAGTAATGTGGTATTGAATCTTTATGATGTTTATGAATTAACTTGTGTTGGAACTAAATTAAATAATATGGCTTTAAAGGCTTTTAAGAGAGAATGCTATGCCGGAAGAGAGTATTTTACAAAATATTCAAAAATAAGAAATGGTGAAGATTTAATTCAGTCGCTATGTGTAATTGATAATATAACAAAACCAGTATATCTCGATAAAGTACTTTATTATTATCGCGATAACGGAAGTAGTATAACAAATAATTTCCAGAAAGACTTTTATGATTCAGTCTCAGTTGTCGGCACTAGATTAAGATATTTTGCAAAACGTTGGGATAAAGGGGATAATCTATTAGTTACAAAGGTGTATCAACGTAACCTTATCACATGTTCTCGCACTATAAAGGAAATTATTAAGATGTGTAATGACCGAAAACTGAGGTATGAGCAATTTGAAAAAATCCGTAATTCAGACTTTTTTATTTCATCATTAGAATATGGAGATGTACGTAAACTTGGACATTTGGATAGATTTTTAATTTGGGTGTGCAATTCAAAAAGGTATTATTTGTTTGAGGCAATGAAATTATTGCTATACTAATTTGATTTTCATTAATAGAGGAATTATTGATTGGGAGTTGATTTGATAATGAAAGAATTCACATTTGCGATAATTACATTTAACCAGGAGAGACTTGTGCTTGACCAGCTTGAAAGTATTAAGTATCAAGTGCGAAAATTTGGACAGGATTATAAAATTGATTTATTAGTATGTGATGATTCATCGAGAGATAGAACAGTAGAAAGTGTTACAAGATGGACAGAAGCTAATAAATATCTATTTTCCAGCATTAAAATATATCATCATAAAAAAAATCTGGGAACAGTGGCAAACTATATGTTTGCCTTAAAAAAAGTAAAAACAAGTACCTTTAAGCTATTAGCTGGTGATGATCTTTATTCTTTTAGAAATATCTTTGAGATTGGTGGTAAGCAAAACGTGCTACTTACTCCAACTTTAAAATTTGATGGAGAAAATATCTTGCATAAGGATATTTGGTATTTTTATAAGGAATTATTATGTACACCGGAACACAAATGGAAAAAGCTGATTAAAAATAGAATTAAATTCCAGATGCCTATTGAAACTCCAGGTGTATTTTGGTCAAGCGAATTGATTACAGATGAGCTATTTCAGGAACTGTCGAAATATCATTGGATTGAGGATATACCGGTGTGGAATTACTTAATTAATCAGGAAGTGACAAGATTGTATTTTTCTACACAGCCTCTTATCCTTTACAGAGTAGATTCCGGGATATCGTTAAATAAAAAGCATATAAAGAAAACGGAGTTTGATGATGAATTAATAAATATAACAAAAAATATTATGGTTAGTAGGAAAGGGTTGCCAAAAGGCCTAAATGTGCTCACTTATATTTATTGGCTTAGACGTAAAGTGCTGTTTAGCCTGAATAAGGCAAGACTTGATGCTTTTGTTTCAAAGATTAGTGAAGAAGAACAATTAGCAAAAGCATATACTGATAAAATAATAGAGAGTGCAAATCAGTTCTATGAAAAGGTTTATAACTGAAAGAGGTGTATATATGCAGGTGATCAAGTATATGTTCCAACCCCACGGCGATGCCCGAGGGCAGTTGGTGGCATTGGAAGAATTTAAGGACATTCCGTTTACAATAAAACGTGTTTACTATATGTATGATACAGCAGAGGGGGTTACTCGTGGGTATCATGCACATAAGTCACTACAGCAGATTTTAATCTGTATTCATGGAAGTTGTAAGATTCGTTTAGATAATGGTATGGAGAAGAAGGTTGTACTGTTGGAGAAGCCATACGAAGGGCTGTACGTATCTAATGCGATGTGGAGAGAAATGTTTGACTTTACTCCAGATGCCGTTTTAATGGTCCTCGCATCCGAACTTTATGATGAGAGCGATTACATAAGAAATTATGATGAGTATTTACAGTTTATCAAAGATAACCCGGGAGATAATGGAACTAGGACTATAATTTACTAAGAAAGATTTTTAAAGAAAGAGGATAAAGCATATGTATATTCCCTTTGTAACTTTTAAACCTATGGAAAAGGAGCTTGATACGGAGCTTCGTGCTGCTTTTGAGCGAGTTTATGGCAACAGTTGGTACATTGAAGGCAAAGAAGATGAAGCTTTTGAAAATGCTTTTGCTGAGTATTGTAATACAAAGTACTGCATTGGGTGCGGTAACGGTCTTGATGCTTTAATGCTTGCACTGAAGGCGTTAGAGGTTGAAGCAGGAGATGAGGTAATTGTTCCTTCTAATACTTACATTGCTTCTGCACTGGCAATTACATATGTTGGAGCAAAACCGGTATTTGTTGAGCCAGATATTCGGACCTATAATATTGATTCAAATAAAATTGAGGCTGCTATTACATCGAGGACCAAGGTGATTATGCCGGTACATCTATATGGACAACCTTGTAATATGAAACCAATTATGGAGATTGCTAAGATGTATAATCTTTATATATTGGAGGATTGCGCTCAGGCTCATGGAGCGACCTTTCATGGGCAAGTAGTTGGAAGCTTTGGTGATGCCGCAGGTTTCAGTTTCTATCCGGGTAAAAATCTGGGAGCCCTTGGTGATGCGGGGGCAACGGTTACTAATAGTAAAAAACTTGCGGACAAGATTCGTGCTCTGGGTAATTATGGTTCTGATTATAAGTATCACCATATTTACCGAGGCAATAATTCTCGATTGGATGAACTGCAAGCTGCTTTTCTCGCAGTTAAGCTGCCTCATCTTGATCATATGAACGAAGAAAGGCGCAAAATTGCGAAACGCTATATGGATGAAATTATAAATCCCAAATTCGTATTACCATATGTTCTGGATGGTACGAATCCGGTTTGGCATATATTTGCCATTCGGTGTAAGAATAGAGATAAATTAGTTGAATACTTAAAAACTGCAGGTATCGGTACAAATATGCATTATCCGATTCCTATGCATTTACAAGGGGCATATAAAGATCTGCATGTTCAGCAGGGAGCACTTCCAATCGCTGAAGAGATTAGTGCTACTGAATTAAGCCTTCCATTGTATTATGGAATGACAGATGAGGAAATAAGCTATGTGGTGGACAAATTAAATAGCTTCTAAAAAGTAGTGTGTGAGGCGGTGATTACAGGTTGGAAAAGTCGAAATTCAAATTATTTATTGAAAATTTTCTTGTATATGGTTTTGGTGGAATAATAAGCAAAATAATACCACTTATCATGGTGCCTATTGTTACAAGATTGATGCCGGATAGTTCTAGTTACGGAATAAGCGATTTGTCGAATACTGTGATTCAATTTGGAAGTGCATTAGCAATCATGGGCATGTATGATGCTATGTACAGAATGTTCTTTGAAAGAGAGGATGAAGAATATAAGAAAGACATTTGTTCTACAGCATTGCTATTTACTATAGGCACATCATTAATTATATTTGTAGTTATGCTTTTGATTAAAGGAACTATATCACAGTATGCATTCGGAAGTAGAAATTACGATTATCTTGTTTATATTACTGCAATTGCTACCTTGGTAGGGGCCACAAACAGTATTGTTTCCGCGCCGACAAGAATGCAGAATAAAAGGAAAGTCTTCCTTGTTATGAACACCGTAAGTCCTGTGCTTTCATACTCTATTGCAATTCCGTTACTTTTATCTGGTCACTATATTATTGCATTGCCTTTGGCAGCAGTAATTGCAGGGATATCCTCGGAATGTGTGTTTTATATTCTTAACAGAAAGTGGTTTAGTGTAGGGCGTTTCCATAAGGAGTATCTGAAACCACTTCTTATGATAGCGATACCACTGCTTCCAAATTTTCTTATATACTGGATATTTAATTCATGTGATAAGCTTATGATTGTAAACTTAATAAATGCTGGTGCATCTGGCATTTATTCTGTTGGTTCCAAGCTAGGACATGCTAGTCAGTTGATATATACTGCCTTTGCGGGAGGATGGCAGTTCTTTGCATTCTCTACAATGAAAGAAAAGGATCAGGTGAAAAGCAATTCTTTGATTTTCGAGTACTTGGGTATTATATCATTTGCATGTACGACATTTGTATTTGCATGGGCTCATACGATTTATGGAATGTTGTTTGAGGGAGAGTATGTATCTGGATTTATTATTGCACCATATTTATTCCTGGCGCCGCTGTTACAGATGTTGTTCCAAGTGGCATGTAATCAATTTTTAGTAATTAAGAAAACATGGCCAAATATGTTTATTCTTTCAAGCGGAGCTATAATTAATGTATTCTTGAACTTGTGGCTCATTCCTAAAGTTGGAATTGAAGGAGCAGCTATTGCTACTTTGATTGGATACGCTGTTGCCGATGTTATCTGTATCTTTATTCTGTGCAAAATGAAATTGCATATATTGAGCTTGAGATTTGTTCTTGCTGTGTTTGTAATGCTAGTATTTATTCTTATATGGCGTTTTGTAACAATGGATGATGTACTTATTAGTACTGGGCTTGCTGGGCTTAGTGTACTTATATTTGTATGGCTTTACAGACTTGACTTGAAATCATTGCTGAAAGGAAAGAGAAATGAAGAAAACGCTTGACAAAGAAATGATAAATGGCAATACTTTGTTAGCAGAGCAGAGCAGAGCAGAGCAGAGCAGAGCAGAGCAGAGCAGAGCAGAGCAGAGCAGAGCAGAGCAGAGCAGAGCAGAGCAGAGCAGAGCAGAGCAGAGCAGAGCAGAGCAGAGCGATTAATAGGACTTGATTTGTTTAGGCTGTTTGCTGTATTTGTTGTTTTCCTTTTTCATACAGCACACATAGGATGTTCCTATGGCATTTTTCGGGTGTTTATTGGAGCGGGTGCAATGATGATGACGGCATTCTTTATGTTATCAGGATTTGTTCTGTATCTCACGAATTATAAGAAAGAGATTGGGAATCTGTATGATTTAAAAATTTTTTATGCGAAGAAGTTTATTGGAATTATTCCAGTATATTGGGTTGTAAGCTTTATATATACAGTATATCTGATAATAGTAAGAGGGGATAGTATTCTAATCAATATTATTCTGTTTCCTGTTGAACTACTTGGAATTCAATCAGTATTTTGCTCAGTATTTGATTTGTCTCACAATGATGGAACATGGTTTGTCTCATGCCTTATCTTTTGTTATATAGTGTTTCCATTTGCGGTATGGATTGTCAGGCAATTAACTTTGAGAGGACGAATGATCGGAATTGCAGTTTTGATGGGGATTCTTCTTTATTCACCAATAGTTGTAGAATTACTTGATTTAGATAATATTTACAGTAACGTTCTATTTCGTATTTGCGAATTTTTAATAGGAGGAATGTTGTGCAGTATCTGGATAAGTGTCAAAGATAAAGAATGGTATAAAAAATGGTTTATGAGATATAAATTAGCTGCTATTGAAGTGTTGTTTTTGATGTTTGCGGTTTCTCTTGCTGGATATCTAAAGATTCCAAATGGAATGTACATGTTGTACAGTTGGATTGGCATTCCCGTATTCACCGCCATGATAATGACGCTTGCGGGCTTAGATTTTGCTTTTCTTAAGAAGAAAAGAGGTATGTTTTGGATTCTCAAATATGGAGTTGAGATTAGTTACGTGTTTTTCTTGGCTCAGTTCTTTACCTGGCCTCTTTGTAGAGCTATCTTTAGTTTCTTTGGGGGGATTAAAGTTTGCGGGCCGATTGTAAAAATGGTTGTATCTTTTGCAATCTGTCTGTTCCTTAGTGTGCTTCTCCACGAACTTGTCGAGAAACCGTTATCTAAATACCTAAATGGAAAGATGCTGAAGAGAATGGAGAGAGCTTACGATGAAGCTTAGAAAATTAGAGCTAAAAGATGCTAAAAAGATGCTTGAATGGATGTATGACGATTCAGTTGTTCATTTTATGGGAATAGATTTTACAAATAAGTCTATTTCAGACTGCAGGTCCTTTATTGAAGCGAGTCAGAACGATAGTAATCATCTCCACTTGGCAATTGTAAATGACGATGATGAATATATGGGAACGGTAAGCCTAAAAAATATTGATAAAATTAATTTATGTGCAGAACTTGCAATTATAATTGGCAAAGACGCCATGGGAAAAGGATATTCAAAATATGGTATTCATGAAATCGTCAGAATGGGTCTTGAAGATATTGGACTCAAACAGATATATTGGTATGTGTCGCCACAGAATAAACGTGCAGTGAAATTTTACGATAAAAATGGCTATATTAAAATTAGTGATGTTCCCGGGGAATATAGAAATGGGAAAAGTGATGAAGAGGTTGATTCTTTTTATTGGTACATTGCTCGATAGAATTTGTGGGTTAATGTACTTATAGAATAGTTATCATCAGTATACCTGCCATCTTTTTTACCCTTTTCCTATCTCCTCTGCCAGCTTCTCCAATCTTTTAGCTTCTTCTCCTATGTCGACAACTCTTATAAGTTTTTTCTTACGGCAGCTGTCTAAAATACCATAGATCAATCTGCCGAGCAATTGGTTGTCACTGAAATAAACGGTATAACATTTAGCCAAAGATTCTTTGGTAAGAGGCGGGTCCATTAAATCCATTTCCAGGAACCAGCGATAAGCCATGTTGACCTCTAATTCCTGGAGCAGATGTTCAATATGTCTTATTTTCTGATAGGAGCACAATAAAAGTAAACGAAGAAAATGAATTGGTGAAACGTAATCGGAATCTGACTTGGGAGCGACAGAACATGATTCTGAAAATACTGCGTTGACCTTGTTCCAGACGGTGAGTCCGTCCATAAGCCTTACCGGATGGTTTTCCGGTACAAGCTGTTCAATGCAGACCGTATAGGTCTGACGCCGTTTGTTCGGGGCGTTGGCCATTACTTCTTCAATATCGGTGAGTGCGGCTTCTTGCCATGAGGAATTTAATAAATGATGGTAGCGGAAGATATGCTTAGGCTCCTGTTTTACCAGATAATCTGCCATAAAAGAGATCATTTCCGCAGGAGAGGGCTTTTCCAGGACACGGCAGCCAGCCACCTGGTTTAGAAACCGGTGGTTGCCATAATCCCAGCATTCACAGACGGCCCGGGAGATGCCGCGGGAAACACTGAGTGGAGTTTTGCCGAGAAGTGCTGCGATATCTGAATAGAGGCGCTTGCCCATATGGCGCATGTATGAGGGATCCTGAATGACAAGGCAAGTAGCGAGGGCAAGATATGTCGCGCGTTCATTCGTTATTTTGACACCTAATTGTTTGGTGAGTTCGTAGACTTTTTGCATAAGTAACACTCCCGAATCAGATTGCTGCAATTATCATATGGCAGAAAAAACGGGATGAGTGGGCGCGGACATATTAAGACAGAAAAGAAATAAAAAAAGGATACCCGACTGTCGGTACATATGTACCAACAGCCAGAATATCCTCATCTCATCCGGCATTATGTAATTGAACCTATTTTACTTTATACCCCAGAATATTTCAAGAGACTGACAGAATAAGACATAGAAGGGGACAGCTTTTTTTTAAAAAGCAGAAAAGGAGATACAATAATGAAGAAGAAAAAAGCCATTCTGATAACTCTTGTGGTTGTGCTGGCCGTGGTGCTCATCGGGGTTATCACAGTGTATGCGTTGTTCAAACATTATTATGGAATGATGAACCACGAAACTCTTTCCGAAACACCGGAGATACAGGGAAGCATTCCGGAGGATGAGACAGAGGAGGGGACGGATTCACCTGAAGAAGAGGTAAAGAATCTGGAAGAGCAGCTGAAAGAGAACCTGGCAGCCGGCAGTCAGGAACTGGAGTACGACCATGATGTCTATAATGTACTTCTCTTTGGGACCGATTCAAGAGACGATAACGCGAAAGGGCGTTCGGACTCCATGATTCTGATTTCCATCAACAGAAAGGAAAACAGGATTACCATGACATCCTTGATGAGAGACATTTATGTATCCATACCGGGAGTGGGAAATAATCGGTTGAATGCTTCCTACGCATTTGGAGGCCCTTCTCTGCTGCTGCAGACCATCGAGGAAAATCTGGGCGTCCATATTGACCGTTATGTGCAGGTGAATTTCTTTGCCTTTATGGACGTGATAGACATACTGGGCGGTATAGATCTGGATATCAGCGCGGATGAGATCACCATCATGAACAGATATATTGAAGAGCTGAACAGGATTACGGGCAATGACCGGGATGTGGAGAAGCTGGATATCTCCGATGCGGGAACACGGCACCTGACCGGCAAGCAGGCTTTGGC
The DNA here is from genome assembly GCA_902363445.1 of Lachnospiraceae bacterium. Classification (GTDB taxonomy): domain Bacteria; phylum Bacillota; class Clostridia; order Lachnospirales; family Lachnospiraceae; genus Lientehia. Next base: position 458,817 of record CABJAB010000003.1, on the reverse strand, counting down.
CTATTGCAGGATCCGATATCTGAAGGGCGGAGAATATGAGCGGACGAGACGTCAGAGAGATGTGCTCGGAATCGTCTTTCAAAAGGCGAAATCCTGCAGTCTGTCAGAGCTCAATGACCTGCTGAACGCACTGCTCCCGGATCTTACGACTAATATTCCGGAAGGAGAGATGATTTCCCTTGTACTGGAGTCCTCCAAGCTCCTAAAGTACGATCTGGAATCTGACAGAATTCCGGTGGAAGGGACGTATAAGGATATGAGGATCGATAAGAGAGCGGTGATCGGCATCGATTTCCCGGCAAACCGTCAGGCACTGCAGGATATTATGTACGGTACAAGATAGCAGGAGTCTGCCTTGACAGAATTTTTTACCCGTAATATAATGAAGACAAGCAGCAGAAGCCCACACAGGTGCAGATTCTGCCTTTTAATTGAATGGAAGAGGCACTTTTTGTAATGACCGTGTTATTGCGAAAGTGCCTTTTGTATATGGAAGTATACCCAAGGGCATCCCTTAATCCATTCCCTCTGGGCAGGCGTATTTCGTGCGACAAGGTATACGACCAAAGGAAAACTTATAAAACAAGAAAGGTAATAAGATACCATGAGATGGGAGTTTAAACAGATAACAGCGGAGGATGTGGAGATTCTGCCGCGATTTTTTAATCTAAGGTCCAATAAGACGTGCGACAGTGTGTTCCTCGACAGTTTTTTATGGAAGGATTACTATCATGTGGAATACTGTGTTTGCGACGATAAGGCTGTGGAGTGGAAGATGACCGTAAAGAATGAGCAGTTTGCGGCCATCCCCCTCTGTAAAGAGGAGGACCTGCGCTATTACTTTTTTGACACGAAAAAGTATTTTAATGAGGTCCTGGGGCAGAAGCTGGCCATCTACCTGGCGGATGAAGAGGCCGTCCGGATCCTGGATCTGGATCCTGCGGAATTTTCAGTGACGGAACAGGTGGATGCCGCCGATTATCTTTATGATGGGGAGTCGATGCGGACTCTCGCCGGGAAAAAGTATCATAAGAAGAAAAATCATGTGAATGGATTCCGAAAAGAATATGAAGGCAGATATGAATACCGCACGCTCTGCTGCTCAGACAGGAATGACATGTGGAAGTTTCTGGACCGGTGGAGGAGCATGAAAGGCACTCAGCTGGAGGGCACCCTGGATCCGGAGGTGGAAGGAATCCACAGTATCCTGAATCACTGCAGCGATCTGGGAGTCCGCATGGGCGGCGTCTATGTGGACGGACAGATGGAAGCCTTCACAATGGGAAGCTATAACCAGGTGGAGGATATGGCCATCATTCATATAGAAAAAGCAAATCCGGACATCCGCGGTCTGTATGCGTTCATCAATCAACAGTTTCTGGTACATGAGTTTCCGGATGTGACGCTGGTCAACCGGGAGGATGATGTTGGTCTGCCCGGGCTTCGGAAGGCCAAGCAGTCTTATAATCCGATTGGTTTTGCAAAGAAGTTTCAGATCAGGGAGCTGTGATCCGTGGAAGAGAAATGGGAAGCCCGCATATTGGGAAAGCAGGAACGGAGAGCCTGCAGAAAGCTTTGGGAGGTTGTTTTTACAGAGGATTCTGCTGGATTTCTGGACTATTATGATGCACATAAGGCGTTGGGAAACGAGTGCTATGGGATATATGACCGGGAGGGAGAGCTGGCCTCCATGCTGCAGCTGAATCCATACAAGATGTATGTGAACGGATTTACCGCCATGAGCCGCTATGTGATAGCGGTGGCGACCAGGCCGGAACATCGCCATAAGGGCCTGATGAGACGCCTCCTCGTGAAAAGCCTGAAGGACATGTATAATAAAGGGCTTCCATTCGCTTTTTTAATGCCTGCCAGCGAGGCGATCTACCGTCCCTTTGATTTCCGGTACTTTTACAGGATGAATGCGGGCAGAATCTGCGGAGAAGGCAGCGGAAAAGGCGTGGACGGCTTGTCCGTCCGAAGGGCGGACAGAAGAGATATCCCGTCGATGGCCGGCTTTTCTTCTGGGATCCTGGCTGAGGGCTTTGATTGTTACCCGGAGAGGGACGATCCATATTATCAGACTCTGCTGGCGGAGACGGAGAGCGAAGGAGGCGGGATCTTATTATTGGAGGAAAAGACCGGGGAAATGAAAGCCTGCGTCCCCTTCTGGGGAAAGGAGCCTGTGGAGGTCCGGGAAATCCTTTGCCGCCAGGAAGACGGTTCCCTCGTCTTGGAAACGCTGCGAGGATATTTTAACGGAGCGGTCACAGTAAACGGTTCTTCGTTTCTTATGAATGAGAAAAAGCCGGTCATCATGGGCCGGATCACGAATGTGGAGAGCTTTCTGAAGCTTTTTACATCGGAGTATCCGTTGGAACTGCATATGCTGGTGACGGATTCTTTGATCTCTGCTAATGAAGGATATTATATATGGAAGCTTTCACCGGGCGGAAGCCGGGTACGGAGGACAAAGAGAGCGGATCTGAGCATCGGAAAACACTGGATGCGATGTGAGATCCAGGGGCTTTTTGAATGGCTGTCAGGAGCCAGGGAATTGCCGGAACTTCTTGAAGAACAGGCCATACGGTTCGGAGGGCCTCATGAGAAGGCGGAAAGAGAGCTTCAGGCGGCGGAGGCCGTATGGAGCGGCGGCGAGACGGTCGGGGCGAAGGACGAAATGGAAAAATGGGAGGCCGATCTCAACGCTGTCCGCGTCTGCCGGGCGCCTTTTATCAACGAGATCGTCTGAGAGACGGGCGGCATTGCCGTTTTTCTGCTATGAATGGATGAAGGAGGATAAATATGGAAGAGAGAGAACAACTGCGGGAGTGGGTCGTGAACAGTGACAACATTGTGTTTTTCGGCGGAGCAGGCGTATCTACGGAGAGTAATATTCCGGACTTCAGAAGTGTGGACGGATTATATAACCAGGAATATGACTATCCTCCCGAAACCATTTTAAGCCATAGCTTCTATCGGAAGAACACAAAGGAATTTTACCGGTTTTACAAAAAGAAAATGATTTTCAAGGAGGCAAAGCCGAACCCGGCCCATCTGGCGCTGGCAAAGCTGGAGCAGGAGGGGAAACTGAAAGCGGTCGTCACCCAGAATATAGACGGCCTGCATCAGACGGCCGGGAGCAGAGAGGTGCTGGAGCTTCACGGTTCTGTACACAGGAATTTCTGCACCAGATGCGGGAAATTCTACGATGCGGATTATATTTTGGAGGCGAAGGAGATCCCGCTCTGTGAATGCGGAGGCGTTATCAAGCCGGACGTAGTGCTGTATGAGGAGGGACTGGATTATGGGATCATGCAGAAAGCCATTTCTTACATAGCGGCTGCGGATGTGCTGATCATCGGAGGCACATCGCTGACCGTATACCCTGCGGCCGGTCTCATTGATTATTACCGCGGCAAGAAGCTCGTTCTCATCAATAAGGGGATTACGCCCATGGACAGAAGGGCGGACCTGGTGATCGCAGCGCCGATCGGGGAAGTATTGGGAATGTTCCTGGAGTGATACCTTGCCGCACGAAGTACGCCTGCCCGGAGGGCAGGCATTAAGGGATGCCCTTGGGTATGATACAAAAGACTTTTTGAAATCATCTTTAGTAAGCTCTTGGTAAATTTCAGTTAAACACCGGCAAAAGTTCCGGACCGTCGCGATTTCGGCTCGCTGGCGATGCAGGGGCTGTTTTATCCCCGCTCTAGGAGTACCGCTCACATGTCGACGGGAAATCTTTATGATTTCCCGTCTCCCGTTCGCTCAGAAACGGAATCGGTATTTCCGTTTCTGCCTCCCTCCGCCTGGGGAACACCGGCCTCTGCCCTGCGGCGCTCACCTTTAGGCCGGCCCGGAATCATTCTGCCGGTGCCATTTCTGCCGCACCGTTTCGGATGACTTCCATTCCTTAGATTTCATAAAGGTGTCAGGTATCCGCACGGCCCGCGCGCCTTATGGCAGCGGGCTGAGGTGGCCGCTCCAATGGCTTTCGAGGCAAATGAGCGCTTTTTTCGGTGCGGAAGAAGGAGTAAGAGGAAGGATCCGATTCCATCGTAAGGCGAGCGCCGCAAAGGCGTTAGCAGAATCTTCCTGGCCGCAGGGAGGTAAAAACCGAATCTCATGCGGGTTTTTATTGGAATCTGACATGGATAAATATCGATTTATCCATGTCAGTTGGAAAGGACCGACTGGAGGCCGCAAAGATGCTGGTTACGGCTACCAGCGAGCCGCCTGGATGGAAGCGGATTTCCTCTTGCCTTGTAGATTAGACAAAGAAAGCTTGTTTGAAAGGTATGAAAAGGTATGATTAAACAAATCCCTAAAGGAGGACACGATGGAATTTCAAATCGGCGATATCGTCAAGCTTAAGAAGCCTCATCCCTGCGGAAGCAGCGAGTGGGAGATCACCCGGGTGGGGATGGACTTTAAATTAAAGTGCATGGGCTGCGGGCACCTGATCATGGTGCCGCGTAAATTAGTGGAGAAGAACTGCCGGGGACTCCGCAGACCGGAAGATCAGGACTGAGATTAAAAACTCCTTGCCAACCTTGTTAAAACATGGTAGAATCTTTATTTGTGACAGTAGTTATACATTTCCTTGCTCCCCGATGAAATAAGCAGGGGGCCAGAGACCAAAAGGAGGTAGACAGCATGAACAAATACGAATTAGCGCTTGTGCTGAGTGCAAAGCTGGAAGAGGAAGAGAAGGCGGCCGCTTTAGAAAAAGTGCAGTCTTACATCACCCGTTTCGGCGGTACCATCACAAATGTGGACGAGTGGGGCAAGAAAAGACTTGCTTACGAGATCCAGAAGATGAAAGAGGGATTTTATTATTTCATCCAGTTCGAATCTGATTCTAATTGCCCGAACGAAGTGGAAAGCCACATTCGTATCATGGAGCCTGTAATCAGATATTTATGCGTAAGACAGGACGCGTAAGAAGAGAAAAGAGGAGATTGCATGAATAAAGTAATACTCATGGGAAGATTGACCAGAGACCCCGACATTCGTTATTCGCAGGGTGAAAAGGCCATGGCTATTGCACGGTATACGCTTGCAGTTGACAGAAGGTTCAGCCGCAGCGGCGGCGACGGCAATGACCAGACGGCGGATTTTATATCCTGTGTTGCTTTTGGAAGAAGCGCGGAATTCGCGGAAAAATATCTGCATCAGGGAACCAGGATCGTTGCAACCGGCAGGATCCAGACTGGTAGCTATACGAACCGGGACGGTCAGAAGGTGTATACCACAGATGTAGTGGTGGAGGACCAGGAGTTCGCGGAGAGCAAAAGCGCATCCGCTCAGAATGCCGGAAGCTCCTTCCGCCAGGAAGCCAGACCTCAGCCCAGCAGCGCGGTGGATGATGGTTTCATGAATATTCCCGATGGAGTAGAAGATGAGGGTCTCCCGTTTAATTAGATCATATTCGGAATAAGGAGGTTTTAACCATGGCTTACACAAGAGGTGATAGAGCGGATTCTCCGATGAAGAGAAGAGGCGGACGCAGAAGGAAAAAGGTTTGCGTATTCTGCGGCGATAAAAACGGCGTTATTGATTATAAGGACGTTGCAAAGTTAAAGAGATACGTGTCTGAGAGAGGAAAGATTCTTCCCAGAAGAATCACCGGCAACTGCGCGAAGCATCAGCGTGCGCTGACTGTTGCCATCAAGAGAGCAAGACATATTGCTTTAATGCCCTATACAATGGAGTAACAAATTTTAGGAGGCGCCGTATGGCGTCTCTTTTTTATACCTTGACGCACGGAGTGCGCCCGCCTGTAGGGTATAAATTAAGGGATGCCCTAGGGTATACCTTTGAAAACCTTTCAAACAAGCTTATCATTAACTGGAGGAGACAGGAGGAAATCCGATTTCATCCAGGCGGCTCGCTGGCAGCCGTAACCAGGATCTTTACGGCCTTCGGTCGGTCCTTTCCAACTGACATGGATAAATCGATATTTTTCCATGTCAGGTTCCAACAAAAATCTGCATGATATGCAATTTTTGCCTCCCTGCGGCCGGGAAGATCCTGCCAACGCCTCTGCGGCACTCACCTTACGATGGAAGCGGATTGTTCCTCCCGCTCTTCTTACCGCACCGAGATAAGCGTCAGCTTGCCTTGAAAGCCATTGAGGCGGACACGGAAGCCCGCTGCCTTTAGGCGCGCGGGCCGCGTGGTTCCCTGATACTTTTATGAAATCAGAGAGATAGAATTTATCCAGTATGGTGCGGCATGCGGAGTACCGGCAGAAAGATTCCGGGCCGGCCTAAAGGTGAGCGCCGCAGGGCAGCGGCCGATGTACCCCAGACGGAGGGAGACAGAAACGGAAATACCGATTCCGTTTCTGAGCGAACAGGAGACGGGAAATCATCAGGATTTCCCGCCGACATGTGAGCGGTACTGCCGGAGCGGGGATAAAGCGGCCCCTGCATCGCCAGCGAGCCGAAATCGTGACGGCTCAGAACTTCTGCCGGTATCTGAGTGGAGACTTCTAAAAATGATTCCAAAAGTTTTTTGTAGTATAGCAGCAAGTCCTTTTTCTGTATAAAATTCCCTGCATCTGGAAATTCTTATAGTAATAGAAGAATGAGAAAGGAAGGGGAACGCAGTATGGGAAAAGGGTTTCGGAAAGCGGCCGGGAAATGGAGGCTGTTCCTTTTGGGAATACTCCTGTTTGCTGTAGGGGCCTTGGTGTTCAGGGGGCCGGATGCAGATGTGAGGGAAACGGTGCTGACAGCTTTTGAAAAAGCGAATTTTTCTGACAGCAGCTGTCATATCTATCGCGAAGGTTATTTGGATGACGCATACTATTTAATAGAAGAAAAAAAGACATTTTTAGAGAACCTGACGGATAAATTGAACACGGACGGCACAGATGACGTCGCTGGAGAAACGGAGGGCGGACGCATCAGCCAGGAGCATCTGGAAGATGGAAACAGCATCACCCTGGAGCAGTCGGCGTCCGATGGAAGCTCTGGCCTGAAACTCTCTTTCCTGACAAGAGAAGAGGAGATAAGCCCATATGAACTCCGGCAGGAAAATTATCTGCGGGCGGATATCTATCTGCAGGGGCAGATCAGTGCGGAAAAGGCTTTGAAGGAGCAGAAACGCCTGGATGAAGCGACCTCGGGCTGCGGGCTGGAAGAACAGGTCTATGTCGAAATGGAAGGGAGCTATGAGGGCCGCCTTTCAAGAGAAGAGCAGGAGATCATCGTCGAGTCCCTTCTGGATGAAATGAACGCGGTGCAGGTTGAAGAGATGAACGAAGAAGAGCTTTACACGGTATACGCGTACGCCAAAGGCGCCGGAGAAGCAAAAAGCATTGCAGGAAGGAACGTGAACCTGAATTTGGCCGTATCCTATGACGAACAGGAGAACAAGACCATATTTCATCTGGGATGTCCCATAATACGTGCAGATTATTAACGAATACGTGCGGCGTCCAGGCATTTTAAATGAGTAACAAATCCAGCAGAGGCTGCATATGCTGTATTATATTATGGATATAAGGTGGCAGCTAGATGGCAGAACGATACAGTGATTTTATTTGGGATTATTATGGAGGCCGCCCATTCCGGCGGACATATCCCGGCGGTCTGATGCGTCCGGTCTCCTGGATGAGGGCCGCGGACCTGGAGTATGGGAACAGCCAGACTGCTCAGATGAACAGCAGTATGGCGGATGGCCAGGATATCGGGCGGGATATGGAATATTTCCAGGCGATGTATCCTGAGAAGATGAAAAAAATCCAGGGAAGCATTAATGATCTGTGCGATACCATTGATTATGAAGGCAGTATCTTATATGATGAATACCCGGACCGGGTAGGGCTTCGCAGGCTCTGCGATGAGGTCTATCAGAAGGAGCTCCCGGAAGAAGCCGGTGATGTTGAGGCAGAATGGCTGAAAGATGCTATAGAGGTCCTTTTATATCACGAGGTGTGCAGAAGAAGGATCCGCAGGAGCAGCAGCAGAAAAAAATACTGGTAGGAATACTAAGAAAAAGTTAATAAAAAAGCGGTTGAGGTTTCTTTTGTTTGACCTTACAATATAGTCATGGTAAAATTGCCATGGCTATATTTATCCTGCGGAGGAAGTCTGCTTTGCGGCGTTACGTCGGTGCGCAAAGCGCGGCGGGTGATGATAGGTCTTAGGATATGGATAAATGAGGGAGTACACCCATGAAGAAGATATTAAAGCGTCTGCTCGTCCTGGTCATAGTATTTGTGGCCGCAGTGGCGGCAGTTCTGTTTTTTACAAGAAAAAAGAAACAGGAAGTAGTGTATGCGGTCATGGACAGCGCGAGCCTTCCGGTAGTGACCATGGAGTTTGAAGGAAGCGCGGTCAACACTCTTCATGGCTATACCGATGCCATGGAGGCTCCGTACATGAGGGACACCATCACTCCCATACCGCAGGACAGGAAGCTGTCTTTTCAGGTCGATACGTATGGAAACACCGTAAAGGGCATCGAATTTGAGATACGCAGCCTGGACGGAGGGAATTTAATAGAGACAAAGTCCTGCGATTCGTATTCCGGGGACAGTGAAACGGTGCGCGGTGAGATCGTTCTTCAGGATCTGCTGAATGCGGAGACAGAATATGTTTTGATATTGAAAATAAAGACCGATAAATGGGATAGCATATATTATTATACGCGGGTCCGTTATTATGGGGATACTCATATCGGGGAACAGATTGCGTTTGCGCAGAACTTCAGTGAACTGGCGTTTTCGAAAAACGCCTCGGAGGAACTGACGGTTCAGCTGGAGAGCAGCAGCGACGCGGACAACAGCTCTCTGGGCTATGCGGATATTAAATCCAGTTACCGTCATGTGACCTGGGGAGATCTCTCGCCTCAGCGTTCAGGAGAGATCAGAGTCGATATTAAAGAAATGAATAAGATGGTGGGTTCCATTGAACTCTCGTATGGCGTTACGGCTGAAGGGGATTCTGGCAAGGTGGAATCCTATAATGTGAAGGAATTTTTCAGCGTCCGTTATGTGGATGGGAAACTGTGGCTGATCGCTTATGAGCGCACCATGGATCAGTCCTTTGAAGCGTCTGATATTACCATACAGAATGGAAAGATAGAACTCGGTATCGTGAGCCCGGGGAATCTTCCCATTGAGACGGCCAGCGCCGGGGATTATACGGCATTTGTGGCGGACGGAGAATTATGGAGCTATAATAAAAAAGAAAATGAGGCGTCGAAGCTCTTTTCCTTTAAAGAAAAAAATGATGACGGAGTCCGGACTCTTTATGACCAGCATAAATTCCGGATAATCAGCGTGGGCGAAGAGGGCGATGTGGCTTTTACCGTCTATGGGTATATGAACCGGGGAAGCCACGAAGGTGAGTGCGGGTTGGTATTTTATCAGTACAGCCGGGCGGAGAATGCCATTCACGAAGTGTTTTTTATTCCGTCCACCAAGCCGTATCAGATTCTGAAGGAAGAGATCGGCACACTTTCTTATGTAGGAAACAACCAGCTTTTTTATCTTATGTTTGGAAACAGCATTTATGCCATTGATTTTTCCGGTGAAGAGTACGTGGAGATCATCAGCGGTATGGAAGAGGATTCTTTTGTTATCAGTGAGGATTCCAGCGCTGTGGCGTGGCAGGAAGAGGAAGACATCTACGGAGGAAAGAACATCCAGGTATTCTATATGGATGACGGGACGAATTTCACGATCCATGCTTCCGGGGAAGAGACGATTCGCGCGCTGGGATTCATTGACGGAGATTTTATCTACGGCAAGGCGAGAGAATCCGATATAGAAAAGGGGAGCCTGATCGTCAATTATCCGATGTATGCGCTGGAGATAATTGACCGGCAGCAGCAGATACAGACCACTTACCAAAGAGATGGGATTTATATAAGCGATATCCAGGTGGAAGAAGGAAAGATACAGATAACAAGGGAGACAAAGGGCGCGGACGGTGCGTGGGCCGCGGCTCCCGACGACGCCCTGATTCAGAATCAGGCCGGTGAGGAAGAAAAATCTGTTGTTTCCAGCCGGATCTCAGATATTAAGAAAACGACTTATTCGTTAAATCTGTCTTCCTCGGACAATAAAGAAAAGGTATTGAGCATTGCCACTCCGAAGGAAGTGGCAGGCACAGATACGAGAGAGCTGAGTCTGATATCCACGGCGGACCTGGGAAAAGCGGATAAAAGGTATTATGCCTATGCCAGCGGGAGGCTCCAGGGTATCTGTTATTCTGTGCGTGAGGCCATTGGCCTTGTGTACGATAAAATGGGAGTCGTGGTGGACAGTGGTGAAAACTATATCTGGACCAGAGCCAACAGAGCTGCAGAGGCTTTGATAAATGTGAACAGTGTGACGGCGTCCGCGGAAAATGAAAGGCTGGCGGCCTGCCTTTCCATTATGCTGAAGCAGGAAAATATCACGATGGATGTGGCTGGAGAGCTGGCTTCCGGGAGAACGGCCTATGAGATACTCAATGAGGCATTTTCCGGCAGGGCCCTGGATCTCCACGGGTGTATACTGAACCAGGTGCTTTATTATGTAGACTGCGGATATCCAGTATTGGCGCTGACGGAAAACGATAAAGCGGAGCTGATCATCGGTTACGATGTGTATAAAAATCTGATCATTTATGATTCCCTGACGGGAGGAACTTATAAAATCTCCCAGGACGATGCGGAAGCTTACTATGCATCTTATGGATATCCGTTTGTCAGCTGGATAAAGTGAGAAACCGTTTAATTCTTAAGGGAATCTTACAAAAAATAAAAAAGATTTTACAAAATAGAAAGAGATTGTTATAATAGACCAATAGACAGTGGTACAAACTAAGGATACACGACAACACAGGATAAAGAACATCCGTTGTTCTAAATAAAAATGAAGAATATAGATGAGGTGTCATCATGCAATATGTGATTAAAGGCGGGAACCCTCTTGTGGGCGACGTCGTGATTGGGGGCGCGAAGAACGCGGCTCTGGGTATTTTAGCGGCTGCAATCATGTCTGATGAAGATGTAATCATAGAAAACCTTCCTGATGTGCGGGACATCAATGTGCTTTTGGAGGCAATTGAAGGAATTGGCGCAAAAGTATTTCATATGGATGCCCACACGGTCCGTATCAATGGTTCTGCCATCAATACGATTCGGGTAAATGATGATTTTATAAAGAGGATCCGTGCGTCTTATTATCTGTTAGGAGCACTTCTTGGAAAGTACAAGAGGGCGGAAGTATCGCTGCCCGGCGGCTGCAACATCGGGAGCCGTCCCATAGACCAGCATTTGAAAGGCTTCCGCGGCCTGGGAGCCAGGGCGGAGGTAGATCACGGCATGGTGGTGGCTGAAGCGGCTCATTTGAGCGGCGGCCACATATACCTGGATGTGGTTTCTGTGGGGGCTACGATCAATATTATGCTGGCGGCGGTGCTGTCAGAGGGAAACACGATTCTGGAAAATGCGGCAAAAGAACCTCATATCGTAGATGTGGCAAATATGCTGAACAGCATGGGGGCCAACATTAAAGGAGCCGGAACGGATATCATCCGGATCAAAGGAGTGCCGAAGCTCCATGGCACCACGTATTCCATCATTCCCGACCAGATTGAGGCAGGCACATTTATGTTCGCGGCTGCGGTGACAAAGGGTGATGTGACTGTGAAAAATGTGATTCCTAAGCATCTGGAGGCGATTTCCGCAAAGCTCATTGAGATGGGCTGTGAGATCAGCGAGTTTGATGATGCTGTGAGAGTAGTCTGTAAATCCAGACTGAAATATACGCATGTGAAAACCCTGCCGTATCCGGGATTTCCGACGGATATGCAGCCGCAGATCTCTGTGGCGCTGTCTTTGGCGGAAGGGACCAGCATGGTGACGGAGAGCATCTTCGAAAACCGTTTTAAATATGTGGATGAGTTGGCCAGAATGGGGGCCAATATAAAAGTAGAGAGCAATGTGGCCGTGATCAACGGTGTGGACTGCCTGAGCGGGGCGGATGTGAGCGCTCCGGATTTGAGAGCGGGAGCGGCGCTGGTGCTGGCCGGACTGGCGGCGGAAGGCCATACGGTCGTGGATGAGACGAAGTATATTCTCCGTGGGTATGAGCGTTTTGATGAAAAGCTCCGTTCCCTGGGAGCCATGATCGAGAAGGCGGAGGATGATAAGGATGTGGCGAGGTTAAAACTGGAAGCGGTGTGATTTTATAAACTGCTTGACACAGTTTGGAAACTGCGCTATTTTATACAAGTAGGTATTCGTGCGAGAGCACTTGGCCGCGGCATCTGCCGTAGTCTACAATTTCATATGAAGTCCCGCAATTCCCTTATTCAGAGTGGTGGAGGTACAGAGGACCTGTGAAGCCACAGCAACCCCCGAAGTGGAAGGTGCCAACCTGAGCGAGTTAGATTCATCGAACAATAAGAGGATTTGATACAACTAATATCGAGTCCGCTTATGCGGGCTCATTTTACGTTAAACAACGAGCCCTGCACCGACATATCCAGGGGAACAGCGTGTTTACACGGCTAGTTTCCCTGGATATGACGGTATTGGGCGACTGTCCGCGAATGACAGGACCGCAGGACCTGGAATAAGCGACAGGCGCAGCAGGGCGAGTAAACCTGCGGAGAGCCGGAGAATGACAGGACCGCAGGTCCTGGAATAAGCGGCAGGCGCAGCAGGGCGAGCAAACCTGCGGAGAGCCGGAGAATGACAGGACCGCAGGACCTGGAATAAGCGACAGGCGCAGCAGGGCGAGTAAACCTGCGGAGAGCCGGAGAATGACAGGACCGCAGGTCCTGGAATAAGCGACAGGCGCAGCAGGGCGAGTAAACCTGCGGAGAGCCGGAGAATGACAGGACCGCAGGACCTGGAATAAGCGGCAGGAGCAGCAGGGCGAGTAAACCTGCGGAGAGCCGGAGAATGACAGGACCGCAGGACCTGGAATAAGCGGCAGGAGCAGCAGGGCGAGCAAACCTGCGGAGAGCCGGAGAATGACAGGACCGCAGGTCCTGGAATAAGCGGCAGAGCGAAAGAGAAAGGAGAAACAATGGAAAAATACTTATTTACATCGGAATCCGTAACGGAAGGCCATCCGGATAAAATGTGCGACGCGATTTCCGACGCTATTCTGGATTCACTGCTGGAGCAAGACCCCATGAGCCGTGTGGCATGTGAGACATGCTGCAACACAGGGTTTGTCATGGTCATGGGAGAGATCACCACCAATGCGTATGCAGATATCCAGAAAATCGTACGGGATACGGTGCTGGAGATTGGTTATAACAAGTCAGAATACGGCTTTGACGGAAACACCTGCGCTGTGATGGTGGCGCTGGATGAGCAGTCGCCGGATATAGCGATGGGGGTGGACAAGGCCCTGGAGGCCAGGGAGCGTTTAATGTCCGACGAAGAAATCGAAGCGATTGGAGCCGGCGACCAGGGGATGATGTTTGGATATGCTACGAATGAGACAGAGGAATATATGCCTTATCCCATCGCACTGGCACATAAGCTCGTGAGACAGCTGGCGAAGGTAAGAAAGGACGGCACGCTTCCCTATCTCCGGCCGGACGGAAAGAGCCAGGTGACAGTGGAATATGATGAAAACGGAAGACCGATCCATTTGGACGCGGTGGTCCTGTCCACACAGCATGATCCGGATGTGAGCCAGGAACAGATACACGAAGATATTAAAAAATATGTATTTGCACCGGTACTGCCGGAGAAGCTGGTGGATGACGAGACAAAATATTTTATCAATCCTACGGGGCGTTTCGTAATCGGCGGGCCTCATGGAGACAGCGGCCTGACCGGAAGGAAGATAATCGTGGACACCTATGGCGGCTATGCAAGGCATGGCGGCGGAGCGTTTTCCGGCAAGGACTGCACAAAGGTGGACCGCTCTGCCGCGTATGCGGCCCGCTATGCGGCCAAGAATCTGGTTGCGGCCGGTTTGGCGGATAAGTGCGAAATTCAGCTGTCCTATGCCATTGGAGTGGCGCAGCCTACTTCTGTCATGGTGGACACCTTCGGCACCGGAAAACTGCCGGACGAGCGCTTGATGGAGATTGTCCGTGAGAATTTTGATCTCCGGCCGGCCGGCATCATCAAAATGCTGGATCTGCGGAAGCCGGTTTATAAACAGACGGCGGCTTACGGTCATTTTGGGCGTGACGATCTGGATCTGTCCTGGGAACGCCTGGATAAAGTGGATGAGCTGAAACGTTACCTGCAGGGATGACCTGACATACTGCCAGGAAGAGATTCAATGGATATTTCCGCATGACCGGGCCCGGCCGATGGAATCGGGACCCGGTCATTATTATATCCTTGGCAGATAAGTTCTTGCAAAACTGCGATTATCGGGTAAAATAAGAAATAAGAATTTAAAACTATCCGGGTCAGGAACTGTGCAGGAGCATCGTTCGGCAGGCGGCGGAGGCACAGGATGGAGGCAGTTATGAGCAATATATATGCAGGTGTAGATCTGGGAGGTACGACGGCGAAGCTGGGTCTTTTGACGGATGAAGCATCTTTGATAAGGAAATGGGAGATACCCACGAGAAAAGACGATGGAGGAAAGCAGGTCATTCCGGACATCGCCGCCTCCATTAAAAAGAATATAGAGGAAGAGGGAATCCGTTTCTCAGAGCTTGCGGGAGCGGGGCTGGGAGTGCCGGGACCCATCCGCCAGGACGGATACCTGGAGGTCTGCGTGAATATCGGCCCAGGAATGCGGGACATGAATCCGGTGAAGGATTTGAGCGGTCTTTTGGGCGGCATTCCGGTAAAAGGGGGAAATGACGCAAATGTGGCAGCCCTGGGTGAAATGTGGCAGGGCGGCGGGAAAGGCTACAGAGATGTGGTAGCAGTGACACTGGGGACTGGTGTGGGCGGAGGAGTCATCCTCGACGGGCACATTGTGGCCGGAAGCAAAGGAATGGGCGGAGAGATCGGCCACATGGTCATGGATTGGGACTGGAAGGAACCGGAGGTCTGCAACTGCGGGAACCGCGGCTGCCTGGAGCAGATCGCATCGGCTACCGGCATAGCCCGCCATGCCAGGATTTTTATGAGGGAGAACGACAGGCCTTCTGTGCTCCGCAATCTGCAGCGGGTGACGGCCAGGGATGTGTTTGACGCGGCCAAGGCCGGCGACGGGCTGGCGGAGGATGTAGCGGACTACTGCATGATGTATCTGGCCAGGGCCATGGCTTATGTATCGCAGGTGGTAGATCCGGAGATTTTTGTGATCGGCGGCGGCGTATCCAAAGCAGGACAGTATCTTTTGGATCTGATAAAGAAACATTACGATCCCCTGATCAAGCTGACCCGTGGGAAAGCAAAGCTGGCTTTGGCCAGGCTGGGGAATGACGCCGGAATCTATGGGGCGGCCAAAATGGTGATCGACGAGAGAGAAAAATGAAAAAGAAAAGTTTTATGTCTTATTATAAACCGTATCTGGGATTGTTTCTCAGCGATATGTTTTTTGCGTGTCTGGGCGCGGCGATAACTTTGGTGATTCCGCTCATTATCCGGTATATTACCGGAACCGTGATCGGATTTGAGACGGATGCCGCGGTATCCATGATTTTCAGGCTGGCGGCCCTGATGCTTGTTATGGTTGCAATAGAGTTTTTCTGTAATTTCTATATAGGGTATTTTGGCCACATGATGGGAGCGAAAATGGAGCGGGACATGCGCCATGAGCTGTTCGGGCATTATCAGAAGCTGTCCTTTACCTTTTACGATGACCAGAAAGTAGGACAGCTGATGTCGAGGGTGACCAACGATCTGTTTGACATCAGTGAGCTGTGCCACCATGGGCCGGAAGATCTTGTGATCTCTGTTATCCGGATAATCGGTTCTTTGATAATCCTGCTGTTTATCAACGTACCGCTGGCTCTTTCTGCCGCGGCGCTGCTTCCGTTCATGCTGCTTTATGCGATCGTCCTGAATAAAAAGATGAAGCGGGCATATAAAAGGAACCGGGAGAAGATCGCGGATGTTAACGCCCAGATCGAAGACAGCCTTTCCGGCATCCGAGTAGTCAAGTCCTTTGGGAATGAAGACACGGAAATGTGCAAATTTGACGAGGGCAACCAGCGGTTCCTGGAGAGCAAACGGGACAGCTACCGGTATATGGGAGTTTATAATGCCGGACTGGGAGCGTTTACCACGTTAATGACGATCGTGGTGATTTCCGTCGGCGCCGTGCTGCTGGCTAAGGACAGGCTGGATGCGGCGGATCTGGTGGCGTTTCTTTTGATGGCGGCTAACTTCACCGACCCGATCAAACGGCTTGTCAGCTTTACAGAACAGTTTCAGAATGGAATGTCCGGCTATGGACGGTTCCGTGAAATACTGAGCGTACAGCCGGATATTGAAGATGAACCGGATGCGGCGGATATTAAAGAAGTAAAGGGAGAGATCTGCTTTGAGGATGTGAGCTTCCGTTACGCTTCTTCTAAAGATGATGTTCTTCATGATCTGAATATGACGGTGAAACCGGGAGAGTATATCGCGCTGGTCGGTTCCTCTGGTGTGGGGAAATCCACGCTTTGCAGTCTGATTCCACGCTTTTATGAGGTCAGCGGGGGAAGGGTGACTCTGGACGGAAGGGACATTCGGAAGATAAAGCTCAAAAGCTTGAGAAAGAATATAGGAATCGTCCAGCAGGATGTTTATCTGTTTGCGGGGACGGTATATGAGAATATCTGTTATGGAAAACAGAATGCCGGCAGAGAAGAGGTCATAGAAGCCGCCAAAGCTGCCAATGCCCATGAATTCATCATGGAACTTCCGGACGGCTATGATACGGACATCGGACAGCGGGGGGTGAAGCTTTCAGGGGGTCAGAAGCAGAGACTGTCTCTGGCAAGGGTATTTCTCAAGAACCCGCCGGTCCTGATCTTTGACGAAGCCACTTCTGCCCTGGATAATGAAAGTGAGCGGGTCGTACAGGAGGCGCTGGAGAAACTGGCCAGAGGAAGGACCACGTTTGTGATTGCCCATAGGCTGTCGACGATTCGGAACGCGGAGAAAATATTGGTGTTGACTGACGACGGGATCTCTGAGCAGGGAAATCATCAGGAATTGATGGAATTAGACGGAGTCTATGCGAAGTTTTACAGGATGCAGTTCTCAGCAGGCCAGGTTTCTTGACTCTTTCCACTTGTCAAAGAACAAACAATCTGTTATAATCAGGAAAATAAACATGGGATTTTCAGTGCCCTGTGCCGTCAGGCACAGGGGTAAAAGGGAACCGGGTGTAAATCCCGGACGGTCCGGCCACTGTGAACAGGGAGCGAAGCCGCAAAAAGCCATTGTACCGCAAGGTATTGAGAAGGCGCGGAAGAACGATGATCTGTGAGTCAGGAAACCTGCTGAAAATGTTGGTGAATTGCTTCCGAAGAAAGCATGATATTCATTCAGAAATGGACTTATTTTAGTGTCTGCACTTCGGAGAAGGGCAGGCTTTTTTTATTCTATTAGGAAAGTGCAGATATTTTACAGATGTGTTCATCTTGATAAAATCCGTATGATGGACCGCCGACAGGCAAAAGGCCGCCTCCCAGGGCCGGAACCGTGCGAAATGCAGAGAAACAGGAGGAATGGATCAGGAAGGAAAAAGTATCAGATCAGGAAAAGGCGGACGTCCGATCAGACCGGGCGGCCTGCAAAGGAAGAATAACGCGGCATGCGGAAAGGGGATTACTAAGATGAAACGAAAAAGCATGAGCCTGCTGGCTTTACTGCTGGTTTTTTCAATGCTGTTGTCTCCACTGTCAAGTATCAAAGCAGATGCGGCAGCGTCTGAGTTGGCGGAGGAGAGCAGCGCAGCATTATCAGAGGAGAAGAAAGAGCCGGCGGCGGAAGAGAGCAGCGCGGCTTCAGAAGAGAAAAAAGAACCGGCGGCGAAGGAAAGCAGTACGGCTTCAGAAGACAAGAAAGAGCCGGAGGCAGCAGAAAGTACGGAAGCCGAAAAGGAAAGCAAGGCGGAGAGTACCGCAGCGGAGTCCTCGACGGAGACCGGCGGGACTAAGGAAGCTGCCGGGACCGCCAGTGCGGAGGAGAGCAGTACAGCGGCAAAGGAAAGCTGCGCGGCGGAGACACAGTCCGCGGCCGAGAGCGGTGCGGAGCCCACGTCTGCGGCTGACGCCGGTGAAAAGAATATTGATACGGCCCAGACGGCTTTATTGGCAGCCGGTGGAGATGAGCAGCCGGTGAAGCCGACGGCCGCCATAAGCGGCGTGACGGTAGTAAAAAACGACGGCGGCACATATGGAATGTTTCCAATCACAAATCCAACTTGCACTGTAAAAGGAAACATGATAGAGATTTCCTTCCAGACCGGCGCCAAAAAGACATTTGACTGGCTCTATCTGGGGTATCAGTCCGACGGGAGTAAACCGGGATATTTTACCGGGGTCAAGACTGGAGAGACCTGTGAGTTTACCATCCAGGTTCCCCTGTCTTCCGGAAACAGCTGGATTCCAGTTTCAGTGGGCCGTTCCGATCAGGGAACCTGGTCGGAAAATTACCTGTGGATGAGTATTCCCAAGGTGCTGGTGATCACAAAACAGCCGGAAGCGGTCAGCAAAAAGGCCGGGGAGACGGTGACTCTTAAAGCGGAAGCCGACGGGGAAGGAGTGACATATCAGTGGCAGTACAGCTCCGATGGGAGCGGATGGACAGACTGTACGGGAGACAGCGCACAAGCTGCTGCTTACAGCTTTACCATGGAGGCGGCATTGGCAGGACAGTATCGCTGTATGGTAAAAGACAGCGCGGGAGCCGAAGCCGTTACAGATGCGGTGAAGGTCAGCGCGGCCAGCGAGCAGGAAGGATATCTTGCCAATGACGGGATTACCGCCGTATATGGAAGCGACGACGCCAAAAAGCCCGGACAGGCCTACACCATGTTTAAAATCGCGGCGTCAAAGGCCGTGGTCAAAGGCGACGGAATTGACGTCACGATTTGGGTGAGTCCGGCGTCCAGCGGAAAATTCTCTTATGACGCGATTTATATCGGTATGAAAGACGACGATCCCAAGGAGCCGGTCGTTCTTGGAGAAACGGATGCAGATAAGAATCTCCAGAAATTCCAATTTACCGTTTCGTCCAGTGTGATGGGCGGAGAGGTTCATTTTGTACCGAGGAGTGCTTCCAAAGGAACGTGGAGCACCAGCAGCTCTCTGGCATTTCAGATTCCTGCGCTGGACAGCTTTAAGAAGCCCTCGGAGATCACCATTACCAGCCAGCCCGCGAGCGAAACTGTGATTGGCGCAGGAGCCGAGGTTATTCTTTCGGTGGAGGCGTCAGGTGAAGCCGGAGCAGTCCTGTCTTACCAGTGGCAGTACAGCGCGGACGGAAACGAATGGACGGATTGTACCGGCGACAGCGCCAAAACTCCAGAATATCGTTTTATTATGTCGGAAGATCTGGCGGGGCAGTATCGCTGCGTGATCACCGATGGGAACGGTACAACAGCCACATCTTCTACAGCCGCTGTCAGAGTGCCGTCGGCTCCTGTGGTCACAGGGAGCACGGTTAAAGTCGTAAAGGACAATGGAGCCGAGTTTGCAATGTTTAAGGTCGGCGAATCCACCGTGACAGCCGAGGGAGAAGAGCTGGAGATTACAATCTCCACAGCAAATACGTCTTTTGACAAGATCTATTTGGGTTTTAAGGATGATGCTTCCAAGACACCGGTAATTGCAGGGACAAAGCTTGCTTCCGGCGGCTGGACCTTTAACTTCCGCGTCCCGGCGGCTGATAAGGGCAAGGTGCTCCCGGTTTCTCTGGGATATCCGGAAGGCAGCGCTAAGGACTGGTATACGAATCAATACCTCTGGATCTATATTCCGGATGAAGGGATTGAGGAGCTTCCCACAGAAACCGATACGATCAAGGCCATTGCGGGCGGTACCGGAGCTTCTTATAATAATTTTGCAGTTGTTTCCTCCAAGGCAGTGCTGAAGGGGGATACGGTGATTCTCACACTGTATGTAAAAGGAAATACATGGACGAAGCTGTATCAGGGCGTTCAGTCTGATGCCAATAAAACAGTGACTTGTACAGGCTCCTATGATGGAGACACCGACAGGACGGCCTTCACCTTTCAGGTTCCGGCGAAAAAGCAGGGAATGAATATTCCCATTACCCCCGGGAATGCCGGCGGCTGGTTCAGCTATGCCAGGGATTTATTCATCAATGTGCCGAATCTGGCGGGGAACGCAAATACAACGGAGGACGGTACTTATGACTTATATGGCTCTGCCTATCCGGTATCCAATTATACAAGCCTCAGCTTTGAGCGGGGGAGCAGCCTCACGATCAACGGCAGTGTGGCCACGGTGACTTTGATCACCCAGGCGAGGGATTATGATAAGCTTTATATTGGCCTGGCCAGTGACGCGGACTCCGTGAAGGATGCAAAAGCCGTGGATGCAGTTCCCAGGACGGATATCGGCGATACCTATAAGAGCTTTACTTTTACTATACCGGCGGCTGATCTGGGAAAAGAGATCAGCTATGTGGTGCATGTGGAAAAAAGCAACGCTTGGTCAGAAAAGTCGGGAAGCTTCTTTATAAATGGCATTTTGAATAAAACGGGAGATTTGCCGGATCCGGACCCGGAACCCGTAGATCCTACGGTTCCGTCTGACGGAACTTACAAAGTAACTGTGGATTCCAGCGCGGCCATGTTCCGGGTGGTGGACTGTGTCCTGACCGTAAAGAACGGAAAGATGAGCGCGGTGCTCACTCTGAGCGGAACCGGCTATGATTATCTGTATGTGGGGACCGCGGCTGACGCGGAAAAGGCGGATAAGTCCTCCTGGGCTCCTTTTGTGAAGGATACCGGCGGGAAATACACCTATATGATTCCCGTGGAGGCCCTGGATAAGGGAATCGCAGTTGCGGCACATTCCATCAAGAATGACAAATGGTATGACAGGACTCTGACTTTCCGGTCAGAGGGCATGGAAGCGATCACGCCGGCCATAGCAGACGGCGTTTATACCATCGAGGCAGATTCCAGCGCGGCTATGTTCCGGGTAGTGGGCTGTGTCCTGACCGTAAAGAACGGAAAGATGAGCGCGGTGCTCACCCTGAGCGGAACCGGCTACGATTATCTGTATGTGGGAACCTCGGCTGAGGCGGAGAACGCGGATAAGTCCTCCTGGGCTCCTTTTGTGAAGGACGCCAATGGCAAGTATACCTATACGATTCCGGTTGCGGCGTTGGATCAGGGAATTTCGGTTGCGGCTCATTCCATCAAGAATGACAGGTGGTATGACAGGACCTTGACTTTCCGGTCAGAGACGATGAAAAAGATTGGCGATATCTCCGGAGGAGGGGATGAGCCGGTAACGCCTGTGGATCCCGATGACGGCAAAGACGACGGAAACCAGCCGGATGTAATCCCCGACAATGACGGAAAGGCCGACAATGAATCCAAATATGAGTCTGATACCAGCGGTTCCACCGGACGGGTGGACAGTGCGACGACTCTGGCGGACGGCGTCTATAAGCCGGATAAGTTTTCATGGTCCGGCGGCACGGGAAGGGTAAGGATATCCTGCAACAAGATTACCGTAAAGAACGGGCAGGCCTATGCCACGCTGGTATTCAGCAGTGACTCCTATCAGTATGTGAAAGCCAACGGAAACACTTACTATACTACTAAGAGCGGCGGTACGGCCACTGTCGTCATTCCTATAGCGCTGAATAAGAATAACAAGATTCTTGGTATGACGACGAAAATGTCGGCGACTCACGAGATTGAATATACTATTTTCGTTTATCTTGCAGCGGCGGCAAACGGAGAAGCAGCCGGAGAGAACAGCAATGAGAAGCTGGATGAGACGGCCCCCCAGATCATCGGACTGGAGTATCAGTCTGAGACAAAGCTGGATTACGCGGAATATTTTAAGATTTATCACTATGATCAGGATATTGTTCTTTTGGAGATCGACTTGACGAAGGATACGGCGAGAGATCCGGAAAAGCTGGCGGAAGAAAAGGACGGCGGACAAGCGGAGACTGTGAAAAATGACGGTCAGGAAAAAACAAAAGCATCCGCGGAAACGGAGACTGTCACTGAGGATGGGGAGGAACTTGTCCCCAGCGAAGGCGAGATTGCCGCAGAGCTTTATAAAGGAAATGTAGTGAAATATCTTCTTGTCCCGGAGGACACCGAGATTCCGGTCGGCCTGGAGCAGGATATGATCATCGTGAGGATGCCTGTGGACAAAACCTATGCCGCTTCCGATGAGATTCTGGAGACGATGGAGACGCTTGGTATCCTCGACAATCTGGCAGCGGTCGGCTGTGAGCAAAAGGATTGCGAAATCGATTCTGTCACGGAAAGAATGACCGTGAAGGATGGAGAAAAAGAAGCTGATGTGATTTTTGGCGGACAGTATGATCTGCCCGATTATAAGGCTCTGATCAAAAAAGAAACTAATCTGGCTGTTCTGCCCGGTGAACTGCTTCCCAGGGAAAATGAGGAAGAAGAAGCGGACGGCCGGGAAAAGGCCGCGGAGCAAAACAGCGGAGAGGCTACAAGCGGAGCGGAGGCTGAAGAGCTTACGGCAGAAGAACAGACGGAACGCTTCGAGGAGCTTACCGGGAATCTTGCCATGTTCAATATCCCGGTGATCATCGACCGTTCTGCCGATGAAGAGACCGAGCTGGCCAAGTACGAATGGATCAAAGTATACGGCGTACTTTTCGGCTGTGAGGAAAAAGCGGACCAGCTTTTTGAGGCGGCTGTGGAAAAAGCAGCGCAGCAGGAGAACAGATGATGAAGAAAAAATTATATCAGGTTACTGCGCTGATACTGGCTGCAGTCCTCCTTTTGGGGGGCTGCGGCCAGAAAGCGGAGAAGGAAACAGAAAAGCAGACGGTCCAGGACACACAAGAGACTTCCACAGAAACGAAGACGACGGCCGGGACGGAAAGCCGCCAGGCAGAGAAAGAGGAAACGACAGCGGCCAGAAAGAGCGGCGACGCGCCGGAAATTGCCGGACTTACCTATGAATCCGCCATGGAGCTCACCTATGCCGAGGGCTTCGACGTCTATTATTATGAAGGCGGTTATGGACTGATCGACGTCCATGACAGCGCCAGATATCTGGTGGTCCCGGAAGGCAAGCCGGTTCCGGACAGCCTGGATGAGGACGTCATTGTGCTGCAGCAGCCGCTGGATCAGATTTATCTGGCGGCGACCTCAGCCATGGCCCTTTTTGCCTCCATGAATGCGCTGGACGCCATTCGTTTGAGCGGTACCCAGGCCTCCGGCTGGTATATAGACGATGCTGTGAAGGCCATGGAAAGTGGAGATATCCTCTTTGCCGGAAAATACAGCGAACCGGATTATGAACTTCTGGTGAATGAACAATGCGATCTGGCCATTGAGTCGACCATGATCCTTCATTCCCCGAAGGTGCAGGAGATGATCGAAATGCTAGATATCCCGGTGTTCATCGACCGCTCCAGCTATGAGAGCCATCCTCTGGGAAGAACGGAATGGATCAAGGCCTACAGTGTCATGGTGGATAAGGAAGACGAAGCGAAAGCATTCTTCGACCAGCAGGCCAAGGTGATCAGCGATCTGAAAGATTTTAAGAACACAGAAAAGACCGTGGCGTATTTTTATGTCAGTACAGACGGTTCCGTGGTGGTAAGGAAGCCTGCGGATTATATTCCGAAGATGATTGAGATCGGAGGCGGGCGCTATGCGTTTTCCAATCTTCAGGATGAGTCCGGAAAGACCTCGATTCCTCTGACCATGGAAGAATTTTACGCGACTGCCGTGGATGCGGACTATCTGGTCTATAACGCGTCCATTGACGCGCCGCTGACCGGTGTGGAGGATCTACTAGCCAAGAGCGAGATGTTTGCGGATTTCAAAGCGGTGAAGGAAGGAAACGTCTGGACAACAGGAAAATCGCTGTACCAGGCAACGGACATAGTCGGGGAGCTGATTCGGGATCTGAACCTTATGCTGACCGGCGGTGACGCGTCCCAGATGACGTTTTTAACAAAAGTGGAGTAGACGAGGACAGGATATGCAGCAGGACTTTCATATGGAAAATTTTAAACGGCGTTCCAGGTATATCCTGGTATTCGCCGTGCTACTGGCGGCCTTCCTGGCTATCACCGTTTTGAATATCAATACCGGAAATGTGGATATTTCCGTCCCGGAGATCCTGCGTATTCTATTTCGCAGGACAGGGGGCGCGACAGAGTACAATATTATCTGGAAAATTCGTCTGCCGAGGATTTTGATGGCAGCAATCCTGGGAGGGGCTTTGTCCCTCTCAGGTTTTCTGCTGCAGACCTTTTTTGAGAACCCAATTGCAGGACCGTTTGTGCTGGGGATTTCTTCCGGCGCGAAAATGGTGGTCGCCCTGACGATGATCTATTTCCTGGGGAGATCCCGGTCTGTTTCGTCATATACCCTGATCGTAGCCGCCTTTTTGGGGGCCTTGCTTACCATCGGGTTCATCCTGCTGTTTTCCAGGCGTCTTCATCACATGGCGACGCTTTTGGTCGCCGGGATCATGGTAGGTTATATATGCTCGGCGGTGACGGACTTTGTCATCACTTTTGCCGAGGATTCTGACATCGTCAATCTCCATGGCTGGTCCCAGGGAAGCTTTTCCGGCATGAGCTGGAGCAATGTGGCGGTGGCATCGGCGGTGGTGGCGGTCACTCTTTTGATTACCTTCTTTCTTTCAAAACCCATCGGGGCTTATCAGCTGGGAGAGGCCTATGCCCAGAGCATGGGAGTGAACATCAAGGCTTTCCGAGTGGCTTTGATCCTGCTCTCCAGCATTCTCTCCGCCTGCGTGACGGCCTTCGCGGGGCCTATTTCCTTTGTGGGAATCGCAGTCCCTTATCTGATTAAAAGGTGTCTGAATACATCGCGGCCGCTGGTGGTGATTCCGGGAACTTTCCTGGGCGGAGGGGTGTTCTGTATGCTGTGCGATTTGATCGCCAGGACGGCCTTCGCGCCGCTGGAGCTGAACATCAGCACGGTTACGTCCATCTTCGGAGCGCCCATAGTCATTTTTATGATGCTGAAACGGCAGAAAGGGAGGCAGTGATGGCGGATTATCATCTGAAAATGAACAACCTTTCCGTCGGCTATAACGGAAAACCGCTGATCCGGGATATCAATATCGGGATCTCCAAGGGAGAGATCGTAACTTTGATCGGACCGAATGGATCCGGAAAATCCACTATTTTGAAAAGTATCACAAGGCAGCTGAAGCTGATTGCCGGAACGGTGGTCTTTGACAGGGAAAGCATAGGGGAGATGTCCTACAAAGCTCTGTCCACCAGAATGTCTGTGGTATTGACAGAACGCATGAAGCCAGAGCTCATGACCTGCCATGATATCGTCGCAACTGGGCGTTATCCCTATACAGGGCGCCTCGGAATCCTGAACCGTGAGGACGAGGAAAAGGTAGAGGAGGCCATGCGCGCCGTCCATGCGGAGGATCTGGGCGCCAGAGATTTCAATAACATCAGTGATGGACAGCGCCAGCGGGTGCTTCTGGCCCGTGCGATCTGTCAGGACCCGGAGATCATCATACTGGATGAACCCACCTCATTTCTGGATATCCGTCATAAGCTGGAGCTTTTGTCCATTTTGAGAAACATGGCAAAGCTGAAGCAGATCACGGTGATCATGTCTCTCCATGAGATTGACCTGGCCCAAAAGATCTCCGACAAGATCCTTTGCGTCAAGGGAGAGTGGATCTCTCATTTTGGCAGGCCGGACGAAATCTTTAAAGAGGAAACCATACGGGAGCTCTACGATATTGACAACGGGTATTTTGACCCCTGTTTTGGCAGCATTGAGCTTCCTGGGCCGAAAGGGACGCCAAAGGTACTGGTGCTCTCGGCCTGCGGAACGGGGATTGCCGTTTACAGACGCCTGCAGAAGGAGCAGATTCCCTTTGCAGCGGCCATTCTTTATAAAAACGACATTGATTACAGGCTTGCAAGGCTCCTGGCTTCGGAGGTGGTTTCGGAGGAGCCTTTCCGGGAAATCGGAGACGAGGCGTTTTCCAGGGCGCTGTCTTTGATAGGATCCTGCGAGACGGTGATCGATGCCGGAGTAGAGATGGGTCCCTGCAATCGACGGTTCTCGGAACTTTTTTCAGAGGCGAAACGGCAGGGAAAACTGCGGAAACTCAGGCATGAAGTTCTTGAATAATCCCCGGATTTATGATATGATGACGAAGGACTGGCTGACTAGGGAACAGAACGGTAAGCCGGATAGATGCGGAGAAAGGAACTGTTGTTATGAGTCAGGAAAAAGTAGATAAGTATAAAGAGCAGAAAGCAAAAAGGAAAGAGCTGGTCGAAAAGGAACGGAAGCATCGCAAGCTCATGAAGGTTGTGTCCATCCTGGTCCTGGTCTTGGTTCTTGCAGGCGTCGGCACTGGCGTTGGGATCACCATCCGGAATCAGTATGTCAAGGCGCAGAAATCCAAGCCTGATTATTCCAGCAGTTCTATGATCGTACAGGATATGGCCGGTATTTTGGCAGAAGAGACAACGGAGGCCGGAGAAGGGGCAGACGATGAGACGACGGCTCAGGAGACTGGCGGATCAGAAGAGACAGAAGCCGGAACGACCGAGGCTGCCACGACAGCGGCTGAAACGACGGCTCAGAATTGACGAATAAAAACAGAGGGTGTAGAGATGCACCCTCTTTTGTTCTTTCATGATATTAAAAAAGCCTCTGAAACGAGGAGTTCCCGGAGCATAAGCTCCGGGATAATTATGAAAAATCTATATGCATTTTGACGAAAAACCTTATTAAAACTTTTAATTTTTATACAAATAGCATAACAATAAGATGTGAACAAAATATGAATGAAATATAAATAAAACGTTAATATTAGGAGATCCACATTTGCTGATATGAAGGAGGGAGACAGTTCTATGATACAAGAGGCAGGAAGAAAGGTCATTGTCATCGGGCACAGAAATCCGGATACGGATTCCATCTGTTCGGCCATAGCCTATGCAAGGCTCAAACAGGCATTGACGGGGGAAGAGCATATTCCCTGCAGGGCGGGGATGATAAACCCGGAAACACAATATGTCCTGGAGAAATTCAATATTCCGGTGCCGGAGCTGAGAGAAGACGTCCGGACACAGATAAAAGATATTGAGATAAGGAAGACCAAAGGGGTACGCTCTAATATATCTCTAAAAAAGGCATGGTCTCTGATGAAAGACTTGGGTGTCGTCACACTTCCCATAACAAGAGACAACCACCTGGAGGGGCTCATAACCATTGGCGACATTGCCAATTCTTATATGAATGTATATGACAGCGCGATCCTGTCTGCGGCCTGTACCCAATACGTGAACATCAAAGAAACCTTAGAAGGAATCGTAGTCGTCGGTGATGAACAGGATTATTTTGACAAAGGCAAGGTGCTGGTGGCGGCAGCCAATCCTGACCTGATGGAATCCTATATCGAGGAGCATGATCTGGTGATCTTGGGAAATCGTTATGAGTCCCAGTTCTGCGCCATCGAGATGAACGCGGGCTGCATCGTCGTGTGTGACGGAGCGCCGGTCTCTATGACCATCCGAAAGCTGGCGGAAGAAAGGCAATGTACGGTGATTTCCACCCCCTTTGACACGTTCACAGCCTCCAGGCTGATAAACCAGAGTATGCCGATCGGATATTTTATGAAGACGAATCATATCATCAGCTTTGATATTGAGGATTATACGGATGATATCAAAGACATCATGGCGAGCAAGCGCCACAGGGATTTCCCGATCTTAGATAAGGACGGTCACTATAAAGGCATGATCTCCAGGCGGAACCTGCTGGGGATGAAGCGCAAGCAGGTGATCTTAGTGGATCACAATGAAAGATCCCAGGCGGTAGAGGGTATAGAGGGCGCCGATATCCTGGAGATCATCGACCACCACAGGCTTGGTAGCCTGGAGACCATTTCACCGGTATTTTTCCGGAACCAGCCTTTGGGCTGCACGGCTACGATCGTATACCAGATGTATAAAGAGGCGGGGGCGGAGATCTGTCCGGAGGTGGCGGGCCTGCTGTGCAGCGCTATTGTATCCGATACGCTTTTGTACCGATCCCCCACCTGCACAGAAATTGACCGGCAGGCAGCGGAAATTCTGGCAGGCATAGCGGGCGTTGATACGAAAAAGCTGGCGAGGGAAATGTTCGCCGCGGGCAGCGATCTCGGGCAGAAGTCCGAGAAAGAGATTTTTTATCAGGATTATAAAGTTTTCAACATGGAGGGGACGACAGTTGGGATCGCCCAGATCAGTTCCATGGACGAAGAGGAGCTCCAGAATCTGAAGGAGAGGATGGTTCCGTTTCTGGAGAAGATGAAGAACAAGCATAATGTGGATATGCTGTTCTTTATGCTGACCAGTATTCTGGATGAATCCACCGAGGTGCTCTGTGACAGCTTCAACGGAGAGCAGCTTTTGGAGCAGGCCTTTCCCGGCTGCAGGCCTCAGAACCAGGCGGTAGTCCTGCCGGGAGTGGTTTCCAGAAAAAAACAGTTCGTCCCGGCCATGATGCTGGTCCTCCAGGGATAAGACAGATGGCGGAAAAAGGAGAGAAAAGATGAGATATAATTGGAGAAATATCACGCTGGTGGGGATGCCGGCTTCTGGAAAGAGTACGATAGGGGTTCTCTTGGCCAAACGGCTGGGGTATAAATTCATCGATTCGGACCTGCTGATCCAGGAGCAGGAGGAAAAACTCTTAAAAGAAATCATAGAAGAGGAGGGACTGGACGGGTTTCTGGCCATTGAAAACCAGGTGAACCGGGATATCGCTGCGGATAAGACGGTGATCGCCCCGGGCGGGAGTGTGATCTACGGAGCGCAGGCCATGGAGCATCTGAAAGAGATCGGGACGGTGGTCTATCTGAAGATCAGCTATGAGGATCTGGAGAAAAGACTGGGAAACCTCCACGACAGAGGAGTGGCGCTCAAGGACGGAATGACGCTTTTTGATCTGTATCAGGAGCGAGTGCCTTTATATGAAAGGTATGCAGATGTGACCATTGACGAGACGGAGAAGACCAGCGGCCAGATCGTGGATGAGCTGAGAATGCTGGTGGAGTGGAACTGATGGGAACCGGCCGCTTTGCCGCTTGCAATTCCTGCTTATTTATGCTATAGTATGGAAGCTGATTTCCGCTGCAGACGGGAAATGGCAGAAATATACTGGTGAGTTCGAGACCTTCCTCACCTAAAACAAAACTAAAGGAGAGAACAGAATATGAAAAAGAAAAGAATGTCATCCAAGGCGGCTTTATTCACGGTACAGGGAGCGCTGATCGCGGCGATTTATGTGGTGCTGACTCTGGCGTTCGCGCCGGTGGCCTTTGGGCCGGTTCAGTTCCGGATTTCAGAAGCGCTGGTGATCCTTCCCTATTTTACCCCGGCGGCAGTGCCCGGCGTTTTTGTGGGCTGTCTGCTGTCAAACATACTGGGAAGCGGCATGATGCTGGATATTGTTTTCGGAAGCCTTGCTACCTTGATAGGCGCGGTGCTTTCCTATCTTTTGAGGAGACATAAGTTTTTGGTGTGCGTCCCGCCCATATTATCCAATGTGCTGATCATTCCGTGGGTGCTGCGGTATGCATATGGCGCTCCGGAGATGATTCCTTATCTAATGCTTACGGTAGGCATTGGTGAAGTGCTTGCCATCGGAGGGCTGGGGAACATACTTCTTTTGGCTCTGGAGAAATACAGGGGCGTGATTTTTCGGACAAATGCCGCATGACGAATGAGAAACACGATGCCGGCGCGGGCACTATGGTGTGCATTTTGGCGGAGCAGGAAAAAGACAGTATTGGAAGGTACTGTCTTTTGTGTTATGATATAAAATACATTTTGGAATCATTTTTAGTTAGCTCCGCTTAAGCTTAAGTTTAGCACCGGAGAAGTTCCGGGCCGTCACGATTTCGGTTCGCTGGCGATGCAGGGGCCGCTTTATCCCCGCTCCAGGAGTACCGCTTACATGTCGACGGAAAATCCTGATGATTTTCCGTCCCCGGTTCGCTCAGAAACGGAATCTGTATTTCCGTTTCTGCCTGCCGCACCATTCTGGATGATTTCCGTTCCATTGATTCCAGGAAAGGATCGGATATCCACACGGCCCGCGCGCCTTGCGGCAGCGGGCCGCGGTGGACCGCCCCAATGGCTTTTAAAACGAATGAGAGCTTATTTCGGTGCGGGAAGAAGCGCAGGAGGAAGAATCCGATTCCATCGTAAGGTGAGCGCCGCAGGGCGTTAGCAGGATCTTCCCGGCCGCAGGGAGGTAAAAACCGAATCTCATGCAGGTTTTTATTGGAATCTGACATGGAAAAATATCGATTTATCCATGTCAGTTGGAAAGGACCGACTGAAGGCCGCAAAGATGCTGGTTACGGCTGCCAGCAAGCCGCCTGGATGGAATCGGATTTCCTCTTGCCTTGTAAACCTGACAAAGAAAACTTGTTTAAACGGTATTCAAAGGAATAGTGAATCAGATATGTCTGATGAGACGGAGCCGGAAAGCGCCGGCATCCATATGAATGAGAGATGAAACTGAGGGAAATAGAGAAAGGAAACAGTATGTATCAGATAGATTTTCAGAAACCCATTTCTGTGCATTTCATAGGCATAGGCGGAATCAGCATGAGCGGTCTGGCGGAGGTTTTGCTGGCCAGGGGATTTAAGGTGAGCGGATCGGATTCTGCTGTGACGCCGCTGACGGAACATCTGGAGCAGGACGGTGCGGCAGTATGCCGGGGGCAGAGGGCGTCCAATATCACGGATGATATTGACCTGGTAGTCTATACGGCGGCAGTACATCCGGATAATCCGGAGTATGCGGAGGCGGTGAGGCGGGGCCTGCCTATCGTTTCAAGAGCAGAGCTTCTCGGACAGATGATGAGGAATTATCAAGATGCTGTCGCCATTTCTGGCACCCATGGCAAGACCACCACCACTTCCATGGTGACAGAGATCCTGCTGGCGGCCGACGCGGATCCGACTATTTCCGTGGGAGGCATCCTTCACAGCATAGGCGGGAATATACGCATCGGAAATTCTGGGTGTTTTGTGACGGAGGCCTGCGAGTATACCAACAGTTTCCATTCCTTTTTTCCTACCATAGAAGTGATTCTGAATATCCGGGAGGATCATCTGGATTTCTTTAAGGATCTGGATGAGATCAGAGAGTCTTTTCATACCTTTGCGAAGCTGCTGCCGAAGGACGGAGTGCTGATCATCAGCGGGGATATTCCGGATTATCAGAAGCTGACGGGCGACCTGTCCTGTCCTGTGGTGACTTTTGCCCTGGAGAATGCAGAAGCGGATTACAGGGCCGCCGACATTTGTTATGATGAAGCGGGCCACGCATCCTTTGACGTACTTTTCCGCGGAACAAAGATCGCCCATATCGCGCTGGAGGTGCCGGGAGAGCACAATGCGGCGAACGCTCTGGCTGCAGTTGCCGTGGCGAGAGCCCTGCATGTGCCGGAGGAGGCGATTGAAAGAGGGCTGGACGGCTACACAGGGACGGAACGCCGGTTTGAGACTAAAGGAGTACTGGGAGGCGTGACAGTAGTAGATGATTACGCTCATCATCCCGATGAGATCCGGGCGACCCTTCTGACGGCCAAAAAGTTAAAGAAGAAAAAAGTATGGTGTGTGTTCCAGCCCCATACTTATACCAGGACAAAAGCGCTGCTCTCGCAATTCGCGGATGCGCTTTCTCTGGCAGATGAGGTGGTGCTGGCGAAAATTTATCCGGCCAGAGAGACAGATACGCTCGGGATCAGTTCTGCGAATCTTGCTGTCGAATTGGAGAAACTGGGAAAAAAAGCCCACTATTTTGAATCCTTTGATGAAATAGAAAATTTTCTGCTGGAAAATTGTGTCCCCGGAGAATTGTTGATAACTATGGGGGCAGGAGACGTTGTAAAGATTGGGGAAAACCTGTTAGGGCTATAGTTATCCACAATATCCACATGCTTATCAACAATTTGGGGTTGAACGGCATGTGGATTTTTTTGTCCAACGGTGGGATTGATATATTTGTAACTATCCCGTATATTCGACATTTTTGAGGAATAAGAGGGAGAAATGTCGAAGTTGGGGGACAGTTATCCACAATATACACAGTATCCACAATGTGGATATATGAGAACGTGGGGCCGTCTCTGCGGGGGAAAAACGGGTTCTCTTTTTTCCGGGCCTGTGTTATAATGGGAGGCGGATGAGAGAGGTGAGGAGCATGGCAGGGCTATTTGTGACAAACCGGCAGAAGCATGGCGTGACGGTGGTATCGAACCAGTTCATCGACCGGTTCCTTCCGGAGGCGAGCGGTGAGTTTGTGAAGGTTTATCTGCTGCTCTTGCGGCAGGTCTCCGAGGGAGGAGAGCTTTCTGTTTCCCACATGGCTGACGGACTTGATAATACGGAAAAGGATGTACTGCGCGCGCTGAAATATTGGGAGAGGATGAATCTCCTGAGATTAGAATACGGAGAAGATAAAAAGCTGCAGGGCATTGTCCTGTTGGGAGAGGACTGCGCGGAAGCGGCTGTTACGGCGGAGGAAGCCGTTCCGGCCGGAAAAAAAACGGAAGCCGCACGGGAGCCTGAGAGAAAGCCTGCGGATCTGCAGGCGCTTCAGACAGACGAGGAATTCTGCCAGCTTCTTTATCTTGCGGGAAGATATACGGCCAGGAACCTGACGCCCAGGGACTGTGATGTGCTGGCGAACTTATACGGTTCTGTCGGCATGTCGGCGGAGCTTTTGGAGTATCTGATCGAATACTGCGTTTCCGGCGGACATAAAAGCATGAGATACATAGAGACGGTTGCCCTCAACTGGCATGAGCGCGGAATCAGGACGGTGGAGCAGGCCAAAGGTGAAGCGGTGATGGGAGGGCGGAACACCTATGCGGTGCTGAAAGCCTTCGGCTTGGGCGGACGGAATCCCGCCGCTGGTGAACGGGCGATGATCGACCAGTGGTTTCGGGATTACGGATTTCCGGTGGAAGTGGTGGTGGAAGCCTGCGACAGGACGATGCGGGCGATCCATCAGCCAAGCTTCGAGTATGCGGACAGGATCCTGCGGGACTGGAAGGAAAAAGGAATCCGGGAACGGGACGATATTGCCAGGCTGGATGAGAAACCGGCTGCGAAAGGCGGCGACAGCAGGAAGGCGGCCGGAAAAAAAGAGGATACGAAGAAATCCAATAAGTTTCATAATTTCACAGAGAGAGATTATGACTGTGATGAATTGATGAAGAAGATCAACGGACTGATGTAGGACCGGCTGTGCTGCATGGACAAGCCGGGAGAGAAAGCAGGGAGGATGGATGTGGCACTGAATAATTCCCAGTATGACGCGCTGATGCGGGTATATCAGAAGAGACAGCTGGACAGTAAACGAAAGCAGGACGAACGGATTGACGAGGTGTACCGCGCGCTGCCCCAGATGGAAGAATTCGACAGGGAGATCAGCGCCATATCCGTGGAGCAGGCCAGACGGCTGCTGGACGGAGAGGAGGGGGCGCTTGAGCGCCTCAGATTCAAACTGAAGGAGCTGCGGGAAAGCAAAGAAACCTTGCTCGCCATGGGAGGGTTTGCTCCCAATTATATGGAACCGGTATATACATGCCCGGAGTGCAGGGATACCGGCTATGCGGGCGGCAGGAAATGTAAATGCCTGAAGCAGGCCGAAATTGCGCTTTTATATGGGCAGTCCAACCTGGAGCGGGTTCTGCAGGCTGAGAATTTTGACTGCCTCAGTTTTGAATACTATGACAAGGCGTTTATTGTGAATGAAGAGAAGGGAATTAGCCAGCATGAATATATGCGGGCTGTGGTGGAGGAATGCCGGAGTTATGCATCGGGATTTCGTGAGCGCGGGGGGAATCTCCTGTTCACCGGCCCGGCCGGAACGGGAAAGACATTCCTCACCAACTGCATTGCCAAGGCGCTTTTGGACCGGGCTGAGGCGGTGCTGTATCTGACTTCTTCCGATTTATTTCAGCTGATTTCCGACAAGAGGTTTGACCATGGCGGTGAAGAGCGGGAAGAAAAGTATAAGGGCATCCTGGAATGCAGCCTGCTGATCATTGACGATCTGGGAACAGAGCTCACCAACAGTTTTACCAATTCGGAGCTCTTTTACTGCATTAACGCAAGGCAGCTGAGGGGGAGGGCGACGATCATCTCCACGAATCTGACCATGAATGAGCTGCGGGATATTTATTCTGAGAGAATTTTTTCCAGGATCATCAGCAGCTACCGCGTGATTCCGCTGTTTGGGGCGGATATCCGGATAAAAAAAAGATTGAGCGGGAAAACATCTTGACTTTCCGCGGTGTCGATGATACCCTCTAAAAGTACGAAAGAGTAATACTAAGCTGTACCGAGAGTATGCAGACGAACACAGGAGGGATAAAAGAATGCAGGACGAGCATGATTTGAATACCATACCGGTGGGTCCTCTGGGACTGATACCGATCGATGGCTGTCAGGAGCTGGGCCGGAAGGTGGACGCCTATTTGGTGGAATGGAGAAAAGAACGCCAGAACGAGCATAAAACTTCCGTCGTCTTTTCAGAATATGAAAAGGACAGCTATATCATTGAAAGCCACGTCCCTCGATTTGGAACCGGAGAGGCAAAAGGGGTGATCGATAAATCGGTCAGAGGCGATGACCTGTTTATCATGGTGGACGTCTGCAACTATAGTCTGACATATTCCCTTTGCGGGCGCGTGAACCATATGTCTCCCGACGATCACTTTCAGAATCTGAAGCGTATCATCGCCGCTGTGGGCGGAAAAGCCAGGCGTATCACGGTCGTGATGCCGTTCCTGTATGAGAGCAGGCAGCATAAACGCAACGGGAGAGAGTCCCTGGACTGCGCGCTGGCCCTTCAGGAGCTGGTGCACATGGGAGTGGATCATATCATCACCTTTGACGCCCACGACTCGCGGGTGCAGAATGCGATCCCGCTGAAGGGTTTTGAAACGGTACAGCCCATTTATCAGTTTATCAAGCATCTCCTGAAACATGAGAGAGAGCTAAAGATCGACAGTGAGCATATGATGGTGATCAGTCCTGATGAAGGCGGTATGGGCCGAGCCATTTATTTTGCAAATGTACTGGGGCTGGATGTGGGGATGTTCTATAAACGCCGGGACTATACAAAGGTGGTAAACGGAAGAAACCCCATAGTGGCCCATGAGTTCCTGGGCGCTTCTGTGGAGGGCAAGGATGTGATCATCATTGATGACATGATCTCCTCCGGGGAAAGCATGCTGGATGTGGCGAAGGAGCTTAAGCGCAGGAAAGCCAGAAAGGTGTTCATCTGTGCGACCTTCGGGCTGTTCACAGGCGGCCTGCAGAAGTTCGATGAATATTTTGAAAACGGACTCATCGACCGGATGCTGACGACAAATCTGATTTATCAGACGCCGGAGCTTCTGGCGAAGCCGTATTATATCGATGTAGATATGAGCAAGTATATCGCTATGCTGGTCGATTATATGAATCACGATGTCTCCATCAACCAGCTTCTGAATCCCACCACCAGGATCAACAGCCTGCTGGAAAGGTACAGAGGCTGAGAGGATTTTACCGAAGAAAAAGGATGTCACAGACGAGGCTGTCTGGACATCCTTTTATTGTTTCAGCTCAAAGCCAGCAGATGGTACGGGACGTTCAGCCTGGATAAATAAGCGGCCTCCCGTTTGTGGCAGGTGAAGAGAAGCACCTGGCCTGGATAATTTTCCGCCAGCCATTTAAGAGTATTGTGCAGGCGGGAATCATCATAATAGGCGAAGGTATCGTCCAGGAGGACCGGCAGGGAAAGATCCGGATACAGGATCTCCACAGCGCTGATCCGCAAAGCCAGATAGACCTGTTCTATGGTCCCGCGGCTTAAGGATTCCAGCGGGATGGTCCGGCCGCCGCTCCGGAGAGTAACGGACAAGTTTTCGTCGATGTAGAGCCGTTCGTAGACGCCGTCTGTAATGGCGCGGAGGATTTCTGAAACTTTCGAGTTCAGAACGGGGCTGAAGGACTCATGGATTTTCGAGGAAAGAGAGGAGATGGTTTCTTCGGCTAGGCCGATGGCTTCTATCTTTTCCTGGACCTCCTTATTCTTTTGAATGGTCTTTTCGAGGGCAGTCTTCTGCTCCTCCAGTTCGGTCAGATGCTTGCAGGCCTGTTCAAATTCCCAAGCCTCCTTCTGGCACCGGGCCATTTCGCCGTGGACGTTTTGAAGCTTTTCCTGTAAGGCAACAGTGGCCTTAAGGGATTCCTCCGACTGAACATGTTCCTCGGAAAGAGATTTCTGGATCGCAGTATATTCCGCCATTTTTTCTTCCATGGCTTTCATGTTTTCTTCCGAAATATCGGAAGTATGAAGATGCGAGGTGAATTCATTCCTCAGGAACTGTTCCGTTTCCGCCGCCATGGCCTCTGAGTCCGAATCATCTTTTTTAGATCGGACGAATAGGATGATGGTAAGCAGGAAAGAAATACCCGTAGCGGCAAAAAATAAGATCAGGAAAGGCAGCTTGGGGAACGGGAATGGAGTTCCCGTGAAGGGCAGGTCCTCATAAAACAAGGTGCCGAGGCCCAGGAGCAGGAAGATGAAGAAGGAAACCGTGCCGGAGATGATATCCCGAAGACGCAGGGAGCGTCTGGCATGCTTTGCTGTTTCTTCCGCGGCCAGCCGGTATGCGGCATAGGCATCCTGGATTCGCTCCTGATAGATATCGGGGTCTTTTATATGGGCCAGGCTGTGGGATTCCACCGCGTTTCGTTTTTCTTCCATACTTTTGTTAAGCTCCGCCTGCCTTTGCTTTTCTTCGGCAAGCTTTGCTTCCAGGTCCTTGATCTGATTCTCCAGCTCCTCAGGCTGGCCGTCCATGGCCTTTAACTTGTCCTCGGCTTCGCAGATCTCTTGGAAAAGAGCCTGATAATGAGAGGAGGCGCTTGGATCGAGCTGCTGCTTCAGGATCCGCTTCTTCTCTTTGAGGGAAGCCAGAGTCTTGGTCACGTCCAGAGTAGAGGTGCCGGACAGAGCAATGCTGGACAAGTGGTTTTTGAGCTGGGCGCTGAGGGTCCCGTCGGTGGCGGCCTTCAGCTGTTCAATACTGATGGTGTTCCGGTAGGTTTCTTCGGTGATGTGCCCCAATAAAGCGTCGACATCGGACTGTTCGGTGCCGATGACACGGCCGCTGTCCAGGTGTTTTAAGGACAAGGAGCGGTTCTTGGTATCCAGGCACCGCTCAATGAGGTACTCGCCGTCCCCGGAGGAAAAGCTCAGAGAGCCGCCGTACGGAGCCTGGCTGTTCCAGGGATAGTAATGGGAATAGGCATCGGTCCATGCTGCCTTGCCGCGGCCCCGCTCCATGCCGAAGAGCATACTCTTTAAATATGCGTGGAGAGTAGACTTGCCGGATCCGTTGTCGCCGTATATGACATTGATGCCCTCATCGAAGGACATGTCCTGGTGGGTGTACTTTCCGAAGCTGGAAATATGGATATCCTTTAATATCATTGTGGTTCTCCTGTTTCTGAATCAAAGTTAGCCAGAAGCGCGTCCAGGCCATAATAAAAAGCCTGGTTTTTGACCGGGTCCGTGAGAGAAGCTTCGGTACCGTCCGTGAGGAAAGCGCCGATATAATCTCCGATCAGGTCGTGCCGGTGGTTTTCCATAAGCGCATGGATGTCATAGGAAGGAATCGTATCATCCCGATAGGAGACAACCCTTCCCGCTGTCCGCAGGTAGGCTTCGTCAAAGGCGATGTCCGGATCCCGTTTCCCAGTCAGGGCCAGCTTATATATATTGGAAGGCCCGTACTGTTCCATGAATCTGGTTATGGTCTGGTAAAGCGACTGATTGGTCGTTTTGGGGCTTACTTTCACCCGGCATGGGATGTAGGAGCGGGAAGCCAGTGGGATGAACTGGAGCTTCAGGCTTCCGGAGTCTTTTTCCGGAAGTAGCTCACCCTGGATATATCCGTGATGCCCGGTCTCGGTCAGCTCGATGGGAGAGAGGGATCCGGCATAAGCCAGGCGGTTTTCCGCATCGATCTCCGGCTTGTGGATATGACCGAGGGCGATGTAAGAATAGCCGGAAGCGGCCAGCTTTTTCCTGTCCAGGGGAATGTGGTCCGCGTCTCCCCCATGGGCCAGGAGAATATGGAGATTTCCGTCCTCAGGGGCTTTCAGATCATCATACAGAGCTTCTTTGATCTCTCTGGTGTGATAGCTGAATCCATGGACGACGGTCCCCAGTTTGGGAAAGGAAACCTGGGAAAGCCCGCTTCCGGACAAGAAGGTCACGTTGGGGGACCAGGAAAACTCCGACAGGGCGGAACCCGGGCGGACACAGTCATGGTTCCCGGCAATCATGACCACCGGAATTTCGGGTATATTGGCAAAGAGGGCGTCTGCCTCCTTGAGCTCGGCCAGCGCAGGCTGGCGGTGAAACAGATCCCCTGCGATGAGCAGGAGGTCCGGGCGCTCCTTCCGGCAGGCGGAGATCAGATCCCGGAAAGCGGTCAGGATATCGAATGAACGCTCTCTGGACCAGGGAAATCCCCGGTCGGGCTGACAGCCCAGATGGATGTCTGCGGTATGAATGAATTTCATAAGAAGCAGCTCCTTTCTATTCGTCATCTTGTCAAAAATAATCTGCTTAACGTGTACATTATATCATATAAAAAAGGGAGATTCAAAAAAATGTATCTCATAAATTGCATAAAATTTGGGCTATTTTCTAAAAATAATTGTTCACTTATTCCAAAAAATGTGTTACACTAGTGGTACAAAATATAACAGCAAGAGGTGATAGCGTGGTTAAAAAAGAGATGATTGCGATGCTTCTGGCAGGTGGCCAGGGCAGCAGGCTGGGCGTATTGACGTCAAAGGTGGCCAAGCCGGCGACAGCGTTCGGCGGTAAATACCGGATAATTGATTTTCCGCTGAGCAACTGTATCAATTCAGGCATAGATACGGTGGGGGTCTTGACACAGTATCGGCCGCTTAGGCTGAACGCGCACATCGGGATCGGCATCCCGTGGGATCTGGACCGTAACGTGGGCGGGGTGACGGTGCTGCCGCCATACGAAAAGAGTACAAACAGTGAGTGGTACACTGGAACTGCCAATGCTATTTATCAAAATCTGGAATATATGGAGGCGTATAATCCGGAATATGTCCTGATCTTATCCGGAGACCATATCTATAAGATGGATTATGAAGTGATGCTCGATTATCACAAGGCGAACAACGCGGATATCACCATCGCGGCGCTGCCCGTGCCCATCGAGGAGGCAAGCCGTTTCGGCGTCCTCATCACGGATGAAAACAACCGGATAACGGAGTTTGAGGAAAAACCGGCCAAGCCCAGAAGCAATTTGGCTTCCATGGGTATCTATATCTTCAGCTGGAAGGTATTGAAAGAGGCCCTTATCACAATGTCCGATGAGCCGGGTTGTGATTTCGGCAAGCATGTGATTCCGTACTGCCACAGCCGCGGGGACCGGATTTTCGCGTATGAGTACAACGGCTACTGGAAGGATGTTGGAACGTTGGGTTCCTACTGGGAAGCGAACATGGAACTGGTGGATATCATTCCTGTGTTCAATCTCTATGAAGAGTTCTGGAAAATTTATACAAAGAGCGATATTCTTCCGCCTCAATACATATCTTCGGATTCTGTCATTGAGCGGAGCATCGTCGCAGAGGGGGCGGAAGTATACGGGGAGGTATATAACTCGGTAATAGGCGCCGGCGTGAAGATTGGAAAAGGAGCTGTGATACGGGATTCTATCCTGATGCAGGATGTGGTGGTCGGCGACGGCACGGTTGTCGACAAGGCGATCGTAGCGGACAACACAGAGGTGGGAGCCAATGTACGGCTGGGCGCAGGAGACTTTGCTCCCAGCAAGCTTGATCCCAGAGTATATGCGTTTGACCTGGTGACCGTAGGGGAGGATTCCTATATCCCTGACGGTGTGACGGTGGGAAGGAATACGGCCATTTCCGGTGTGACAGCCGCATCGGATTACCCTGACGGAGAGCTGGGCAGCGGAGACTTTATTATAAAGGCAGGTGAGGCACAATGAGAGCGATAGGGATCATTCTGGCAGGCGGAAATAACAAGAGGATGAGGGAATTGTCAGAGAAACGCGCAGTTGCCGCGATGCCCGTTGCGGGCAGCTATCGGGCCATAGATTTCTCATTGAGCAACATGTCCAATTCCCATATTAAAAAGGTGGCGGTGTTCACCCAGTATAATTCCACATCGTTAAATGAGCATCTGAGTTCATCGAAATGGTGGGATTTTGGAAGAAAGCAGGGAGGGCTTTTTGTATTCACCCCCACTCTTACAACAGTCAACAGCAACTGGTACAGGGGGACGGCTGATGCGCTCTGGCAGAATATAAACTACCTGAAGAGCAGTCATGAACCCTATGTGGTGCTTGCTTCCGGCGATGGTATCTATAAGCTTGACTATAATAAGGTACTGGAATATCATATCTCCAAACAGGCCGATATCACCGTGGTATGCAAGGATATGCCGGCTGAAGCGGATGTGAGCCGTTTTGGACTGGTGAAGACGAACTCGGACGGCCGCGTCATTGAATTCGAGGAAAAGCCCATGGTGGCTACCTCCCATACCGTATCATGCGGTATCTATGTGATCCGGCGGCGTCAGCTGATCGAGCTGATCGAAAAGTGCGCGGAAGAAGACCGCTACGATTTCGTACAGGATATCCTGATCCGGTATAAGAATATGAAACGGATCTACGCTTACAAACTGGAGTCTTATTGGAACAATATTTCCTGCGTAGATGCGTATTATAAGACGAATATGGAGTTCCTGAAACCGGAAGTAAGGAATTATTTTTTCAATACGTATCCGGATGTATATTCGAAGGTGGACGACAATCCGCCGGCTAAGTACAATATAGGGGCCAATGTGAGAAACAGCCTGATTTCCAGCGGATGTATCATCAATGGGGAGGTGGAAAACTCAGTTCTGTTTAAAAAGGCATATATCGGAAACAACTGTGTGATCAAGAATTCCATTATTCTCAATGATGTTTATATTGGAGACAATACCAGGATCGAGAACTGCATCGTGGAGAGCAGAGATACGATCCGGGCCAATATGACGTACATTGGAGAACCGGATAATATCAAGATCGTCATCGAAAAGAACGAGAGATTCGTACTTTAATATACTAGTAAGAGATGAAGGAAGGGGACTATGTAAAAATGCAGATTACAGATGTGAGGGTCAGGAAGGTATCAAAAGAGGGGAAAATGAAAGCAATTGTGTCTATTACTCTGGACAACGAATTCGTGGTTCATGATATTAAGGTGATTGAGGGCGAAAAAGGAATGTTCATTGCCATGCCCAGCCGCAAAGCTACTGACGGCGAATATCGGGATATCGCACATCCGATCAATTCAGAGACTAGGGACAAGATCCAGGGCATCATCCTTGCAAAGTATGAGTCGACTCTGCTGGAAGCAGAAGAAGAGGAATAAACAGTCGTTGAGTAAACCAGGCAGGTGCCGAAGGGTGCCTGCCTTTTTTCGTCTCAAAGGTAAAAAATGGTCTAAAGATGTTGTAAAAGAACCGGGAAACAGGTTGCTTATTCCTTATATCACTTATATAATGAAATTATCTATGGGCACTGCCCATACACAGATGATGGAGAAGGATAGAACATGAAGATTATAATTGTAGGAATCGGTAAAGTCGGATACACATTGGCGAAGCATCTGTCTGCCGAAGGAAATGATGTAGCCGTGATAGACAAGTCTCAGGAGGCCGCGGACAAGGGCGGGGACAGTCTCGATATCATGTGTCTGAGGGGGAGCGGCCTGAGTACCAGAGCCCTTCTTGACGCAGGAGTGAGGGAGACGGACCTGATCATTGCCACTACGCCCAGCGACGAGATCAACATGCTGTGCTGTCTGACAGCAAAGCGGCTCGGGGCCAAACATACGGTGGCCAGGATCCGTGACCCGGAGTATGCCCACGAGGTGTCTGTTCTGAAGCAGGAGCTGGGGCTTAATATGATCATTAATCCGGAGCTGGAGGCGGCCAATGAGATCGGAAGAGTCCTCCGCTTTCCGACGGCCATCAACGTGGAGACATTTGCCGCGAGGAAGGTGGAGCTTGTCGCTTTCCGCGTGGTAAAAGGTGATAAGATCGTCGGGAAGAATTTGGCGGGTATCATGAGCGATATCAAATTTCCGGTTCTGTTCTGTACGGCCGTTCGGGGAGAAGAAGTGATCATCCCGGACGGGAACTTCGTCCCCGCGGAAGGAGACTTGATGTATATTGCGGGCAAGCCCTCCGCCATAACGGACTTTTTTAAATATGAAGGCAAATACCAAAAGCAGGTAAAGACCGCGGTCATCGTGGGAGGAGGCCGCATTGCTTATTATCTGGGGCTCGGGATGAGCCGCCTTGGTATGAAGATCAAGATTATTGAACAGAATAAGAAGCGGTGCCAGGAACTGGATGAACTGCTTCCGGACTGCATCATCATTCATGGAGACGGGACGGACGAGCAGATTTTGGAAGAAGAACATCTGGAAGCGGCGGGAGCTGTCGTGACGCTTACGGGACGGGATGAAGAGAATCTGCTCACAGCCTTGTATGCGAGCCGGCTTCGCGTTCCCAAGGTGATTGCCAAGATCAACCGGGGGAATTATGAAGGCATCATCAAGGAGATGGGAGTGGATTCCATTATAAGCCCGAAAAACGTTACGGCGGCACAGATCATCCGGTATGTGAGGTCGCTCAGGAATACCATTGGGAGCAACGTGGAGACTTTACATAAGATTGCCGACGGCAGGGCGGAGGCTCTGGAATTTGTCGCCAGGGAGAGCACCTGGAATCTGGGAGTACCGTTTAAAGATATCAGATTCAAGAAAAATTTCCTGGTAGCGGCGATAGTCCGGAACGGAAATATCATCATTCCCACAGGAAACGATTGTATTAGGGCCAAAGACAATGTCATCGTCATTTCCAGGTCTTCCAATGTGAACGATCTGAATGATGTATTTGAAGTGTAGGAGTCGGGAGGCATAGAGCGTGAATATTACACTTGTTTTATACGTGGTCGGACATGTGCTGTGCTATGAGGCGGTCCTGATGCTTCTGCCCATCGGCGTAGCTCTTTTGACCGGGGTGAATGACTGGATATACTTTGCTTATACGATTGTCCCGCTTTTGTTTACCGGACTTCTGCTCCGCAGCAGGAAGCCGAAGGTGACAAAGATGCAGACAAGGGACGGGCTGGCCGCGGTAGCATTTGCGTGGATATTTTTGGCGGCCTTTGGAGCGCTTCCCTTTTATTTCAGCGGGTATTTTAACGGATACGTGGACTGCTTTTTTGAGACAGTGTCCGGTTTTACCACCACGGGGGCGACGATTCTTACGGATATAGAGGGACTTCATAACGGAGGCCTCATGTTCTGGAGGAGCTTTACTCATTGGATAGGCGGCATGGGGATTCTTGTATTTGTCCTCGCATTCCTTCCGAATATGGACGGATCCAATGTCCAGCTTTTAAAAGCGGAGAGCCCCGGCCCGACGCCGGGTAAGATGGTTCCACGGCTGAAGGAGACGGCGCGGATCCTGTATCTGATCTATTTTGGACTGACGATTGCCCATATCCTCTGCCTGGTGGCGGCGAAAATGCCGTTTTATGATTCTGTGATCCATGCCATGGGAAGCGCCGGTACGGGTGGATTTTCCAATATGAACGCCAGTGTCGGCGCATATCACAATCCGGCGGCCGAATGGATAATCGCCATATTCATGATGTTGTTCGGCATTAATTTCAGCGTCTATTATCTGCTGTTGAAAAAACAGGTGAAAGATGTGTTTAAAAATGGGGAGCTCAGGCTCTACCTGGGAATCATCATAGGCTCGGTGGTATTTATAACTCTTAACATCGCCCAGAAATATTATGACGGTTCGTGGAGCGACGCCATACGCTCCGCCTTTTTCCAGGTGTCCTCCATTATGACCACCACAGGATACAGCACTACGGATTTCAATCTCTGGCCGACATTGAGCAAAATGATCATCGTGACCCTGATGATAGTCGGGGCCTGTGCGGGGTCTACCGGAGGCGGTGTAAAAGTGAGCCGGGTCCTGGTGCTGTTTAAGTCCATCAAGCAGGAAATCCGTCACCTCATCCACCCCAGGATGATCAGCTCGCCGAGAATGGACGGAAAGGTGATCGAAAAGGGCATCATCAAAGGAATCTTGATTTTTTTCTTCACCTATATTATGATTGCCATAGTGGCCATGCTTGTGATATCGGTGGATGGATATGACATTGAAACGACCATCACCGCGGTGCTTTCTGCGCTGGGGAATATCGGGCCGGGCCTGGGGGCGGTGGGCCCCATGGGGAATTTCGCCGGATTTTCGCAGCTCAGCAAGGTCGTGCTGTCCTTCTGCATGCTGGCGGGAAGACTGGAACTGTTTCCCATGTTGAT
This sequence comes from Lachnospiraceae bacterium, assembly GCA_902363445.1. Taxonomy (GTDB): domain Bacteria; phylum Bacillota; class Clostridia; order Lachnospirales; family Lachnospiraceae; genus Lientehia. The sequence continues at coordinate 414,219 of CABJAB010000003.1, read as the reverse complement.
TTTATTCGTGCCGTCCGCCTGGAAGAAGTCATGCTAGATTTGGGCAGCCATATGTCAGGAATGAGGAGCAGATATGTTTGTGATCGCAGGTCTTGGGAATCCGGGCCTTACCTATGCCGGGACCAGGCATAACGTGGGATTCGGCGCCATCGATGAGCTGGCGGATTCTTACCGCATCGGAGTGGATACGAAGAAACACAAAGGACTCATTGGAAAAGGAAATATAGAGGGGCAAAAGGTAATCCTGCTGAAGCCCCAGACATATATGAACTTAAGCGGGGAAAGTATCAGAGAGGTCCTGGATTATTATAAGCTGACACCGGAAGAGCTTCTGGTGATCTATGATGATATCAATCTTGATCCTGGACAGCTCCGTATCCGTGAAAAGGGGAGCGCCGGCGGACATAACGGGATGAAGAGCATCATCTCCCATTTGGGGACCGACGTTTTCTCCAGGATCCGTGTGGGGGTAGGAAGCAAACCGCCCCGAATGGATCTGGCAGACTATGTGCTGGGACATTTTTCGTCGGAGGAACTGCCGGAAGTCCGGGAAAGCCTCGTTCACGCGGCTGAGGCGGCGGTCATGATCGCAGCGGGCGATATGGCGGCGGCCATGAATAAGTTCAATGGAAAAAAGAAATGATAGGATTTAGAACCACCAATAACAGACAGAGGTGATTGAATGGCAGGCTCTTTTCGCAGTCCGCTGCCTGAACTGAAAGAATATTTAGATACAAAAGAGGACCTTTGCAAAGGCAGAGGTCCTGTTTCTGTCAGTGGCGGCACCGATTCTCAAAAGGTTCACCAGATGGCGGAGCTGGGACGGATGTTCCCACTGAAGTTAGTTATAACTTACAATGACGCAAGGGCAAAGGATATATATGAAGATTACAGGAATTTTGATCGGAATGTCTTTTTATACCCGGCCAGGGATTTACTGTTCTATAATGCGGATATCCAGGGCAGCCTGCTCGCTCAGAAGCGTCTGATGGTATTGAAACAGCTTTTGGAGGAAGGAGAGGGGACGATCATCACCACAGTGGACGGGTGCATGGACCATCTGATGCCTCTGTCCGCCTTTTCGGAGAGCGTCGTCTTGTTGAAGGAAGGACAGGAACTTGACCTGGAGGAGCTTCGCGAGCGCCTTATATACATGGGATATGACAGATGCGCGCAAGTGGAGCGGGGCGGCCAGTTTTGTGTCCGCGGCGGTATCCTGGACATTTTTCCCCTCACAGAAGAAAATCCGGTCCGTGCGGAACTGTGGGGAGATGAGATCGACTCCATCCGTTCTTTTGATGTGGAAAGCCAGCGCTCCATTGAGCGTCTGGAGCAGGTGCGCCTGTATCCGGCGAGAGAGCTGGTCCTTGACAAAGACAGGCTGGAAGCAGGAACAGAACGCCTGATAAAGGAAAAAGAAACATACCGAAAGCAGCTGAAGGAACAGAAACGGATCGAGGAGGCTCATCGGATCGATACCATCGTGGGGGAAATGGCGGAGGAGCTTCGGGAGGGATGTTTTCTGGGAGCGTTGGAAGGATGTGTCCGGTACTTCTGCCCGGAGACCGTATCTTTTCTGGATTATTTTAAGGAGGGGATTCCGTTTTTTCTGGATGAACCGGCCAGGATCATTGAACGAGCCAATGTGGTGGAGGCCGAATTCCGGGAGAGTATGACGCAGAGACTGGAAAAAGGCTATCTGCTCCCCGGCCAGACGGATATCCTTTATTCTGTGAGAGAAGTGTCGGCGGCACTGGCGAGAGACCACAGTGTTCTTTTTTCTGCCCTTGAGCAGAAGACAATACCGGTCAAGAAGCGGTACAGCATGACGGTCAAAAACGGAAATTCTTACCATAACGGCTTTGAGCTTCTGGTGAGCGATTTAAAGAAGTGGAAAAAAGAAGGCTGGAGAGTGGCGCTTTTATGCGCTTCCCGTACGAGAGGAGCCAGGCTGGCAAAGGATCTGCAGGAGCAGTATGATCTGAGGGCTTATTATTCCGAGGAGGAGGACAAAGAAATCCTTCCCGGTGAGATCTGTGTGCTGTACGGGAGTCTCCATCGGGGATTTGAGTACCCGATGATAAAATTCGTGGTGATTCCGGAAAGTGATATGTTCGGAACGGAAAAGAAGAAGCGCAGAAAACGGACTGCCTATGAGGGCAAGAAGATTCAGAGCTTTTCTGAACTGTCGGCCGGCGATTACGTGGTCCATGAAAATCATGGACTCGGTATTTACCGGGGGATTGAGAAAATTGAAGTAGACAAGATCATAAAGGATTATATAAAGATTGAATATGCCGGTAATGGAAGCCTTTACCTGCCGGTGACCCAGCTGGATATAATCCAGAAATATGCGGGGGCGGGTGCGAAAAAGCCTAAGCTCAATAAACTGGGAGGACAAGAATGGGGCAGGACGAAGTCCCGGGTAAAGGGGGCTGTAAAGGAAATCGCCAGGGATCTTGTGCAGCTATATGCGGCGAGACAGCATACGGACGGATTTCAGTACGGGCCGGATACCATTTGGCAGAAGGAGTTTGAGGAGCTGTTTCCCTATGAGGCGACGGAAGATCAGGAGCTGGCCATTGAGGCGACCAAACGGGACATGGAGAGCAAAAAGATCATGGACCGGCTGATATGTGGGGATGTGGGCTATGGTAAGACAGAAATTGCCATCCGCGCTTCCTTTAAAGCGGTCCAGGAGGGAAAACAGGTCGTATACCTGGTGCCTACGACCATTCTGGCGCAGCAGCATTATAATACATTTGTCCAGAGAATGATGGATTTTCCAGTCCGTGTGGATATGCTGTCCCGTTTCAGGAGCGCCGCAGAGCAGAAAAAGACCTTGGCGGATCTGAAAAAAGGGCTGGTGGATATTTTGATCGGCACCCACCGGGTGCTTTCCAACGACGTGGTGTTCAAGGATCTGGGACTTCTGATCATCGATGAAGAGCAGCGTTTTGGAGTGACCCATAAGGAAAAGATCAAAAAGATGAGAGAAAATGTGGATGTACTGACGCTGACTGCCACTCCGATTCCCAGAACGCTTCATATGAGCCTGGTCGGCATCCGGGACATGAGTGTCCTGGAAGAACCGCCTATGGACAGAGTCCCCATTCAGACTTACGTCATGGAATATAATGAAGAAATGGTGCGGGAAGCCATTGAAAGGGAGCGGGCCAGGGGAGGACAGGTCTATTATGTGTATAACAGGGTTCAGGATATAGAGGACATCACGTCCAAGATTGCGGAACTGGTTCCGGATGCCGTGGTAGTCTACGCTCATGGGCAGATGAGGGAAAGGCAGCTGGAAAAGATCATGCTGGATTTCATTAATGGGGAGATCGATGTGCTTGTCTCTACCACGATTATTGAAACAGGCTTGGATATCTCCAATGTCAATACCATGATCATTCATGATGCGGACCGGTTTGGGCTGTCCCAGCTTTACCAGCTGCGGGGGAGAGTCGGGCGTTCCAACCGCACCGCGTACGCATTCCTTATGTACAGAAGGAACAAGCTCCTGAAAGAAGAGGCGGAAAAACGTCTGGCCGCTATCCGGGAGTTCACGGAACTTGGTTCCGGCATCAAGATCGCCATGAGAGATCTGGAGATCCGCGGGGCAGGAAACCTTCTCGGCGCAGAGCAGCACGGCCACATGGAGGCCATCGGCTATGACCTTTACTGCAAGCTTTTGAACGAAGCGGTAAAGGCTCTGAAAGGAGAAGGGGAAGAAGAATCCTTTGAAACGGCGGTCGACTTCAACATCGACGCTTATATTCCTCCTTCTTATATCAAGAATGAGGTCCAAAAGCTTGAGATATACAAACGGATTTCTGGAATCGAGGATGAAGAGGAAGCCATGGATATGCGGGATGAGCTCACCGACCGGTTCGGCGATCTGCCTCGTCCTGTTGAGAATCTGCTGGAGATCTCCCTTCTGAAAGCCATGGCTCATAAGGTGTTTGTGACGGAGATAACCGGGAACCGCCAGGAGGTGCGGCTTGTGATGTATGAGAAAGCGCCGTTCCATGTGGAGAAGATCCCGGAGCTGGTGAAGCAGTATGGAGGAGCTCTTCGGTTCACGGCGGCGGAGCAGCCATACTTCACTTATATGGATCGGAAACGGGAAAACAGGGACGGAAAACAGATGCTGGAAAAGGTGAAAATCCTGTTAAATGCCATAAAAGAGTTGCTAGTTTGACCGTTTGGTACTATAATAACAAGTGCCTGTGTGTACAGGATCTAAGAGGAAACAATCTAGGGAGGATACCGTTACTATGAACAAATTTACGAGAAAGCTGGTACTTCTGCTGGCGGTCTTGCTCACAGCCGGTACATTGGCAGGCTGCGGACGCACTAAGGTGACTTTGGAAAATTACCCCACTACGGTGGTCGCGACGCTGGGTGATACTAAGATCTATCTGGATGAAGCCAACTATCAGGCCAGGTATAATCAATATACGAGTGAATTGTATTATAACATGTATGGATACGATTTGTCGGATATGTGGGAAACGGACATCGGGACTGGCAGTACGCTGGAAGATTATACAAAAAAGAATGTGATGTCTGCCATTTATCAGACCTATGTTCTGAAAGCGAAAGCGGAAGAGCTGGGGCTTGCGCTGGATGAAGAGGAGACCGCAAAGGTAGCGGAAACTGTGAAGAGCACCATGGAGAATATGGATGAAGCGCTCAAGGAGGCCACAGCCATCACAGAAGAGCGGCTTACGGAGATCCTGACCAATAATGCACTTGCCATGAAAGCGTATGAATATGCGGTGAAGGATGTGGATACGGAAGTCAGCGATGAAGAAGCGGCTCAGCGTAAGATCAGTTATATTCTGGTGAAGGACGGAGACGACGCGGCGGCAGCGGAGACACTTGCCGAAGAACTGAAGGGCAAGGCAGAGGCGGGAGAGGATATGTCCGCCCTGGCTGATGAGCATGATAACTGCACGTATTCCCAGGCCACGTACGGGGCTGGAGATTATGACAATACCCTCGGTAATTTTGGCCGTACTTTGGCGACCGGAGAGTTTGGAAGCGTATATGACGAAGGTTACGGATGGTATATAGTATATTGTGATTCTGATTTTGATCAGGAAGCGACCGAGAAAGAAAAGCCCGTCATCGTAGAGCAGAGGAAAGGGGAACTTTTCCAGAGCGCCTATGCGGAATGGCTGAAGGACATGCCTAAATTCAAGGTTGACGAGGACGTATGGTCAGCGATCACCTTTGATAAAACTCTGTTTGTAGTACCGGAGACGACGTCCGGTGAGGAAGAGACCACCTCAGCCGCCGGCGAAGAGACGACCACGGCAGAGACGTCGGAATCCACGTCGGCCCAGGAGGAGACTACGACAGCAGCTGAATAGGGCAGAATCGAATGGATATAAAAAACCGGCGGAGAAGAACTCCGCCGGTTTTTTGTTATATACCTTGCCGCACGAAGTGCGCCTGCCCGCAGGGCATAAATTAAGGGATGCCCTTGGGTATACCTTTGAATACTTTTAAAACAGTCTTATGAATCAGATGAGACAGGAGGAAATCCGATTCTATCCAGGCGGTTCGCTGGCAGCCGTAACCAGAATTTTTACGGCCTCCAGTCGGCCCTTTCCAACTGACATGGATAAATCGATATTTTTCCATGTCAGATTCCAACAAAAATCCGCATGATATGCGATTTTTGCCTCCCTGCGTCGGGGAAAATCCTGCTAACGCCTTTGCAGTGCTCGCCTTACGATGGAATCGGATCGTTCCTCCTGCTCTTCCTGCCGCACCGAGATAAACTTCCGCTTGTTTTGAAAACCATTGGAGCGGACACTGCATCGCCAGCGAACCGAAATCGTGACGGTCCGGAACTTCTGCCGGCGCTGTTCCTCTTGTTCTTTTCTGTGCAAAGGCGGGAACTTCCTCTGCCTTGTTCTTCTCTTGTGTACGGCGGAAAAGAGTGTTACACTGAATACAGGAAAAACAGCACCCAAGAAGAAGGGATATTTATATGGGAATGGAAGGAAATCATATGACCGATAAGGGAAAAGAGGCGTATTCTCTTCGATTTGCGAAAAAACGCAGCGGAGAATTGTCTGAGAAGTCCAGAAGCAATTTAGTGGAGCTTTTGAACAGGAATATTCCGGGCGGCATCATGGGCGGATATCTGGAAAAGGATTTTCCTCTGTATTGTGTCAATGATTATATGCTGAGGCATCTCGGTTATACCTACGAGGAATTCTGCCGCGATATAGATGGCCTCGTGATCAACTGTATGCATCCCGATGACCGGGAACGGGTGGAAAGGCAGGTTGAGGATGCCTTTTCGAAAAGCGGCGATTATGAGATTCGTTACCGTATGAAGAAGAAGAACGGAAGCTATATATGGGTGAATGATATCGGACGGAAAACAGTGGATGAGGACGGCCGTAAAATCTGCATCAGCACGATCCGGGATATCACAAAAGATATGGAGACCAGGCGCCAGGAAAAGAAGTACGATGCGCTGTTTGAAAGCGTGGTCTGCGGGATCGTTCAGTACCGACTTTTTCCTGACGGCAGGGTCGAGTATAAAAATGCCAATCAGGAGGCTATCCGTATTTTCGGATATACGCCGGAGGAATTCTGGGCGAAGGATGATTGGCGTCTGCCGGAGCTCATTGCTTTAGAGGACCGGGACCGCGTACTGGCGGAAGCTTATAGCATTTCTGAGATAGGGCAGAAGGGAGAATTCGAATACCGCCTTCGGAAAAAAGACGGTTCTTCCTGCTGGATCATCGGGACGGCGGAGATGATCATCGATGATGACGGCGAGACTCTGATACAGAGTGCTTTTATGGATATCAGCCTGCGTAAGAGAATGCAGCATGAGAATCTGGAACTGCAGAAGGAGAACAAGGCCAGCAGTGAGCTGCTGAGAATGGCTTTGGAAGGCACTACGATCTGTGAGTTTTTTTATTATCCCCAGGAGCAGACGGCGGTAATGCCTGAACGGACCTGCAGCGTATTATGCTGCAGGCCGCGGTATGAGAACATGCCTTTCAGTTTTGCGGAAGAACGGGTCGCGGAGGAGAGCAAAGAGGCCTATTTGGAGATGTTTCGGCGTATCCAATGCGGGGAGAGAACGGCTTCTTCAGAGATATGTGAAATGGACGGCTGCTGGAGACGGATCGCCATGTCCAATGTGGATTATGACGGGCAGGGAAAGCCGGTGAGGGCCGTGGGACTTGCGCAGGATATCACACAGCAGAAACAGACGGAGACGGAAAATACCAGAATCTCTGCCTTGAATCAGGAGATCATGACTTCTCTTAATAACTTGTTTTTCGGAGTCTACCGCCTGAATCTGGAAACAGGGACGGTACATGTCATCCGCCGTCCGGAGGAGAGCTGGGATTTCCAAGAAAATGAGCTGGAGCTGGACTCCTGGGTGGACGCGCTTTCTGTCTATTATCATCCCAGTGACAGAGAGCGGCTCTGCAGAGGCCTTTCCTTGGAGAACCTCCGCAGGATAAAGGCGGAAGGAGTCCATTCCTTTGAGGGAGAATACCGGCGTATTCGGAATGGAGAGTACTGCTGGGTAGCCAATACCGTTTACTTAAATGATGAAAATTTCATGGGCGATACCGCAATCCTGGCACAGACGGATATATCGGACAGAAAGCAGCAGGCCGACATCATCCATGCTCTGGGACAGGAATATTATGCGCTGTATTATATTAACTTGGAGCAGGATACCCTGAAAGCATTGAGGATGGACGAGAAAGAGAAGAATGCGATTGGAGTCGCACCTGCCGACGGGTTCCGGAAATCCATAGACCGGTATGTGGAGAGGTGTGTGCATCCGGACGAGCAGAAAGAAATGCGGAAGTTTTTCTCACAGGGACACTTACAGAAGTGTTTGACAGAGAAGAACCGTGAGATTTCTATGACTTACCGAAAGAGGACAGACAATCGCTATGAGTGGATGCAGGCTAAGCTTATCTTAGGTGAGATGAAGGAAGGGAAACCCTATCAGGTGGCTCTGGCTGTCCGGAATGTAGACGAGAGCATTCAGCAGGAGCTGGAAAGGAAAAGACTTCTGGAGGATGCGCTGCGGCACGCGGAAAGCGCCAACGCGGCGAAAAGTGATTTTCTTTCCAGAATGTCCCACGATATCCGAACGCCCATGAACGGCATCATGGGCATGGTAACCTTGGCGGAAACCTATATGGGGAATGAAGAAAAGGTGCGGGACTGCCTGGCAAAGATCGAGGTATCCGGCCGCCATCTTTTGGGGCTCCTCAATGAAGTGCTGGATATGAGTAAGATTGAGAGCGGGAAACTGGAGCTTGATACAAATGCTTTCAGCCTGCCTGATTTTCTTCAGGATGCGCTGACCATGCTCCGGCCTTCTGTTGATGAGAAAAAACAGGCGCTCCGGGTCCTGATAAAAAATGTAATCCATGAAAAAGTCGTGGGGGATGAACTGAGGCTGCAGCAAGTAATCGGAAATATATTGTCCAATGCCAGCAAATATACGCCGGAAGGCGGAGAAATCAGAGTCACTTTGGAAGAGCTGGACTGTCAGGCCTCTCAGTGCGGCCGGTATCGGTTCATCATTGAGGACAATGGGATCGGTATGTCTGAGGCGTTCATAAAACGTATCTTTGAACCTTTCAGCAGGGCCGACGACTCCCGGACCAGCAATATTCAGGGGACCGGGCTGGGGATGGCCATAGCGCAGAATATCGTCCATATGATGGGCGGAGAGATTCGTGTGAACACTCGGGAGGGAGAAGGCTCCTGCTTCACGGTGCTTTTGAATTTTCCGCTGCAGGAAGCGGGAGAAGAAAAAGCGGAGGATTTAAGAGGTTTATCCGTACTATGTGTGGGAAATCCGGAATCTGCGGGAGATATGATCTGCCAAATGGCAGAGAGTTTGGGTATGAAGGGGGAACAGGCTCTTTCCCTCGAAGAGGCGGCAGAAAAGACAAGGCTGGCACGTGAAACTGAGAACGGCTATTTTGCGGTTTTGGTGGACTGGGATGCGGAGGATCTTCCCTGGGAGCAGGTGATTCGGGAGCTGTCCAGATTTCGGTACGAGAATGGACCGCACATGGTGCTGGCTGCGTATAGCTGGTCGGAGGCAGAAGAGAAAAAGGCCAGAAGGGCCGGCGCGGATGCTTTTGTAGGTAAGCCTCTGTTTCCTTCCAAGCTGCTGAAGCTGTTCCGCGGCTTCCTGAATCCGGGGAATGAAAACCCGGGAACAGGTGCGATTTGGAAGGGAATGCTCATCGGAAAGCGGGTACTCCTGGTAGAGGACAATGAACTGAATGCGGAGATCGCCGGAGAATTCCTGAGCCTGGCGGGGGCGGAAGTGGATAAGGCGGAAAATGGCGAGGCGGGGGTTCAGTGTTTTGCTTCTCATCCGGAAGGGTATTATGACGCGGTCCTCATGGACATCCAGATGCCCGTGATGAACGGATATGAGGCCGCGGCAAAGATTCGCGGCATGGAGCGCCGGGATTCCGAAAGCGTGGTCATCCTCGCGATGACGGCGGATGCGTTTTCCGAAGATGTCCAGCGGGCCAGAGAGGCCGGAATGAACGGACATTTGGCAAAACCCTTTGATGTGAACCAATTAATGGAATTGCTTGACAAGCATCTAAAATAAAAACAAAAGGATATTTCTTACAATGTCCGCATAAATTCCTTCATTTTACAGACAATACATTTAGATGTAATCCAGCAGATAAATGTAAAAAGAGTAAGATGGAGGAATTCTTTATGAAAGCAACAGGCATTGTTAGAAGAATCGACGATTTGGGACGTGTGGTAATTCCGAAAGAAATCCGGCGGACCCTGCGTCTGAGAGAGGGAACTCCCCTGGAGATTTTCACCGACAGAGAAGGTGAGATCATCCTGAAGAAATATTCACCTATGGCGGAACTGGGAAGCTTTGCTAAGCAGTATGCAGAGGCCTTGGCGCAGGCAACGGGTCTGGCCGTCTGCGTCACCGACAGAGATCAGGTGATCGCGGTGGCAGGGACCGTTAAAAAGGAACTTTTGCAGAAGAGTATCAGTAAGCCCCTGGAGCAGATGATCCTGAACAGGACCAACGTGATCGCGGGCAAGGATGACGGCCAGTTTATTCCCGTTACGACCGAGGACACGGAGGAATACTCTGGCGAGGTGACGGCTGTGATCCTCTGCGAAGGAGATGCGATCGGATCCGTTATCATTCTGAGTAAAGACCCGAAGTATAAGATGGGTACCCTGGAGCAGAAGCTCGCACTGACTGCAGCAGGATTTCTTGGAAGACAGATGGAAAGTTAACTCTGAATGTGATATGCTTAATACAGCAGATGCCATCCGGTGCCTGCCTGTCGTCTGCATAACAGGAGGAGATTACAATGGAAAAAAAGGAACGTTATACGTTTGAGGAACTGAAGGAAGTTATTGCGGAACTCCGTTCAGAGCATGGATGCCCCTGGGACAGAGCGCAGACCCATGAAAGCATGAAAAAATGCCTCCAGGATGAGTGCGATGAGGTACTTCAGGCCATAGAGAATAAGGACATGGATAATCTGTGCGAGGAGCTGGGCGATATCCTATTTCAAGTGATGCTTCACAGCCAGATCGCAGAGGAGGGCGGAGACTTTACCGTTGAAGATGTGATTTCAATGCTCTGCCGGAAAATGATACGGCGGCATCCTCACGTTTTTGGCAGCGGAAAAGACGGAGCGTCTGAGGAAAGCAAGGCCAGCTGGGATGAGATCAAAAATATGGAAAAAGAAGCCAGGAGAAAAGGGATAAAATTGTAGGAATCAAGGAAATTTCTTGACAAATCCATTATATCAGTTTATAAATAATGAAGAAGAGTATCGATTTCTACGAAACAAAACCTTAGGAGGAACTATTATTATGAACAAAACAGAGTTAATTGCAGCGGTTGCTGAGAAGACAGAGCTGTCTAAAAAAGATGCAGAGAAGGTTATCAAGGCTTTTACAGATGTTATTGCTGATGAAATGGCCAATGGCGGAAAAGTACAGTTGGTAGGATTCGGTACCTTTGAAGTATCCGAAAGAGCAGCCAGAGAGGGAAGAAATCCCAAGAGCGGCGAGACGATGACAATCCCGGCTTCTAAAGTTCCGAAGTTCAAAGCTGGTAAAGCATTGAAGGATATGGTAAACGCATAATTACTCTTAACAGTGATTCAGAACTGCCGCAGGGACTGCGGCAGTTTCTTTATTTCATAGGAAAGTGCGTCCTATGAAATAAAAAGCCCTCTGGGCAGGATGCACACAATGTGCAGAGGAAGGGGAGTTTGAAGTGGGTTTGCCCACTTTGTTCTAATAGGAGGATCTCATGAGATTAGATAAATTTTTGAAGGTATCCCGCATCATCAAGCGGCGTACCGTGGCCAATGAGGCCTGTGACGGCGGCCGTGTCCTGGTCAACGACAGGCCGGCCAAGGCGTCTCTGAACGTAAAGGAAGGAGACATCATAGAAGTACAGTTTGGAAACCGCTCCGTAAAGGCGGAGGTTCTTAAGGTCCAGGAGAGCACAAAAAAAGAGGACGCGGGGGAAATGTATCGCTACCTGTAGTCATAGGGGCTTATCCTTCTGCATAGAATCCCAATAGGACAATGCAGAAGGGAGAGATTGGATGGAGGAACAGAGGCAGAGGGCGAAACCCCACAAGGTGATGCTTGACAAACGAGCCCACGCAATGATAAGCGGTGTCCAGGAAGTGGTATCCTTTGATGAAAAGGAAGTGATCCTGGAGACAGAACAGGGGACTTTGACCATAAAGGGAGAGGATCTGAAGGTGAGCCGCCTTACCGTAGAGCAGGGTGAAGTGGATATCGGGGGCCGGATGGACAGCTTTGTTTATTCGGAGAGCCGCGGAAGAAAGGCGCAGGGAGAGTCCTTCCTAGGGCGTCTGTTTAAATAGCCTATGAGCGGGATGATTCGGGAAGAGGCGGACTTCCTTCTGGTGTCGGTTCTTTGGGGGGCCGGCCTTACGGTTGCGTATGACTGCTTTCGCATCGCAAGAACGGCGGTGAGACATGCTTCCTGGGCGGTTGCCATTGAAGATTTTATTTACTGGGTCTTTGCAGGCTTTGCACTGTTCTATCTTCTGTTTACTATGAACGACGGAAATGTCCGGTGGTATGCGCTGGCGGGCGCGGCATCCGGCATGTGGCTGTATCATATATCACTGAGTCCGATTTTAGTGAAGATATTTGGAACAATATTCCAATATATCCTGAAAGGGCTGGCCTTTCCGGCAAAAACTGCGGGGCGGCTATTGAAAAAGTGGACGAAATGCCTTACAATAAAAATGAATGCAGTTTGGAAAAAGCGAAAGCAGAGGCTGCAGGAGAAGAAAGCCCGGAGAGAACAGGCGCAGAAGAAAAAGGAAGACAGCGCTTTAAATGAGAAGGACCGCGGTGAAAAACATGGCAGGAAGCAGAAGGAAAAAGCGTTACAAAAGACAAAGCAAAAAGGTCATTCTGGGAATCCTCCTGGTGGTGGCTCTATTAGGCGGCGCGGTGATGTATAAGACAAAGACATTGCAGGCCAAGGATGACCGGTATGCGGCCAGGGAAGAGAATATAAAGAGTCAGATCGAAAGCGAGGAGCAGAAAGCCTCGGAGCTGGAAGAACAGGAAATTTACGTGAAGACGAAGAAATACATAGAGGAGATCGCAAAGACAAAACTGGGGCTGGTGATGCCCGGAGAGACGCTGTTAAAGCCGAAAAATAACGATTAATGAAAGACCCTGGGTCATGGAAGGAGCCGGGGTCTTTTTCTGTCGAAAACTTTTGTGCAGGGGCTGTCCCCTTTCGACAGCCTTCCCACGGACAAAACGTTATAATATTCTCTCAGGGAGGTATTGTAATGAAAAAGGAGACTTTTGTGCGGGCGGTCCTGGCTTTGGCCTTTGGCTTTATGCTGACAGCGTTTCTGGCCCAGGGGAAGACGCTGGCCTCGATCGTGAGGACCGGCATGTATTTCAGCGTATTGTTTGTTGGATATAAATTTGGAGCCGGAATCGGCGCGGTAGCGGGGACAGGCTGTGGGATCATAGAAACCATCTGGCAGGGAGATCTGTCGGTGATGGGAATGCTTTGTCTGACGGGCGTGCTGGCGGGAGTTTTCCGAAGTCTCGGCCGCGCCGGCAGTACCTTGGGATTCCTGGCGGGAGCGGCTGCGGCCGGAATCGTCTATCTTCCTCAGGAGATCGATCAGGGAATCGTGGAGTTCTTTATTGCAGCGGCGGTTTTTCTGCTGATACCGCGAAGCCTGTGCCGGAAGACAGAAGTAAAGCAGGCGGCAGTAAGGCCATTTCCATTTTATATGCCGGGAAGGGAACGGACGGCGGCACAGCGGGTGCAGTCTGTATCGGATTCCATGGAAAAACTGGCAAGTACATTTTCCCAGTGCGGCGGGACAAGCTCTTCCATGGAACCGGATGAATTTGTAGTCGAGGAGGGGATTCCGTCGATATCGGGAGGAGAGATGGCCCTGTCGCTGGAGAATTTGGTCTGGAAAGGCCGTTATGAGGAATGCAGGGAAGCCGTGGCGGAAGGCTTTAAAGAGATGGAACGGATCCTTTCTGAACTTTCCGAGGACATCGAAGCGACGGAGGATATCTCAGATCAATATAAGGACAAGATTCGCAGAGAACTGCGGCTCAGACGGATAAAAGTAGAGAATATCATGATTCTGGAAAAGGAGAATGAAAAGCGAGAAGCGTTTCTCACCGTCCAGGCGTCGGGAAACCGCTGTATGACAGTCAGGGAGCTGGCGGAAACCGTCAGCCGGACAGTGGAGGAAAAATTTCTTCCGTCCCTGGACAGCAGAAGAATCGTGACAAAGGAGCCCTGCACGGTAAGGCTGATAAAAGCGCCGGGGTACATGATGCTCCATGGTATAGCCAGGGCGTCCAGAGAAGGAGAAGAGCTGTCGGGGGATAACTTCACCTTCTGTTCCATTCCGGACGGACGTCTTCTGTTCGGTGTCGCCGATGGCATGGGATCCGGCAGGAGAGCGTTTCGGGACAGCGAAGTGGTGATGGAGCTTGCCGAGCAGCTTTTATCCAGCGGCTTCAGCCTGGAAAGGGCCATTCGCCTGATGAATGCGGTTCTGCTGCTCAAGGACCAGGAACAGCGTCCGATCACCGTCGATCTGGCGGTGGCAGATTTGTATTCCGGAGTCTGCGAATTTGTAAAAGCCGGCGGGGTGACGACTTTTTTGAAGCGGGGAAGGGAAATTGAGACCATAAAAGCGGACGGACTGCCGGCGGGAGTCATCAGCCGGGCCGAGCCGGAGAGGCTGGAAAAACAGCTGCGTGACGGTGATAAGATCGTTATGGTGACGGACGGCGTTCTGGACGCCCTGGAGGGAGAGGATAAAGAGGAGACCATGAGAGAGATCCTGTCCTGCACATCCGGGGAAAATCTTCAGGATGTGGCAGATGAGATCCTCCATTATGCCATGGTCTCCGGCGCGGACTGCCGGGATGATATGACGGTGCTTACGATTGGGATCTGGAAAGCATGATACAAAATACTTTTTGGAATCATTTTTAATTAGTTCCGATTAAGCTCCAGTTAGTCACCGGCAGAAGTTCTGGACCGTCCCAATGACTTTCAAAACAAATGAGCGCTTATTTCGTTGCGGAAGAAAGAGCGAGAGGAAGGATCGGATTTCCTCTTGCTTTATAAACCAGATTAAGAAAGTTTGTTTGAAAGGTATTTAAAGGTATAGGCATACACTTGATTTCGCCTCCGAATTCCAGTATAGTATTAATTAACAGGAATTGGGAAACGGATCGTTTGGAGCGGGATACGAAGGAACGGGGTTCCGTCGGTAGGATTATGAGGACTTAAGATGCTTCAGGAAGTATTGGGCGTCATAAAAACAGAAGATTTGATGCGGGCAGGTGAGCTGGTCGTGGCCGGTGTTTCCGGCGGGGCAGACTCCATCTGCCTTCTTTCTGTGCTTTCGGAGCTTAGGGAGCAGCTGGGTATCCGGCTGGCAGCCGTTCACGTTCATCATGGGATCCGCGGAGAAGAAGCGGAAAGAGATGCGGAATATGTCCGTCTTTTCTGCAGAGAAAGAGAGATTCCGTGCAGGGTCTTTTACCGGGATGTGCCGGCAGCCGCCAAAGAAAAGGGGCTCTCGTTGGAAGAGGCGGGCAGGCTGATCCGATATGAATGTTTCGCGGAGGCGCTTAAAGAATGGAACGGGGACCGGATGGCCGTGGCGCACAATAGGAATGACAACGCAGAGACTGTACTGTTCCATTTGTTCCGCGGGAGCGGGTTCAAAGGCCTGGCCGGAGTGGCCGTTAAAGGACCGATGCCGGGAGACGATGGGGGAGGCCGGGAGGTACTGGTGCGTCCGCTTCTTTTCGTTTCACGGAGGGAAATAGAGGGCTACCTGGAAACGAAACAGATTGCATACTGCCAGGACAGCACCAATATGTCGGAGGATTACAGCAGGAACCGCATACGGCGCCAGATTCTCCCTCAGGCGGAGCTGGTGAATCAGGAAGCGGTGCTCCATATCGTTCAGGCGGCCGGCATGATAGGAGAGCTGGATAAATGGATGACAAATATAGCCAGAGAATGGATCCAAAAGTACTGCCGGCATGATCTTGATATGGGCCGGGCGGGAAACGGTGTCTATATTCGGATACCCTCCGCGGAGCTCAAAGGGCTGGAGCCTGTTCAGGCCGGTTATGTGCTGAGGCAGGTCATGGAGAGCCTGGCGGGAAGCCTTAAAGACATCACGAAGCGGCATACGGACAGCATATTAGAACTGCTGGAGAAACAGTCCGGGCGGTATGTGCATCTGCCGGGAGGCTTTACAGCGGAGAAAAGGTATGACGAACTGTGGATAGGACGTCGGAGCAAGCAGGAAACGGCGGGAGAGAATGAGGACGGGCCGGAGAGGAGCTCTGGGCGAGGATTTTTTTTAAGACCGGCTGAAAAAGAGCAGTTCTGTGAATTGTTTGGATTCTACGTACATTATTGGAAATTTCCCCGGGAGGGGGACGAAAAAATTCCGGAAAATAGGTATACGAAATGGTTTGATTATGATAAAATAAGAGACAGTCTTTGTCTGAGAGGCAGATGTCCGGGAGACTATTTTCAGGCTTTTCCGGACGGCGGAAGACAGACAGTAAAGGCGTATATGATAAATGAAAAGATTCCTTCCGGCAAACGGGGGAGGATCCCGATTCTGGCGGATGGAAGCCATGTGCTCTGGATCATAGGCGGGCGCATCAGCGAGGCTTATAAAGTGACAGAGGAGACAAAACAGATACTTGTGGTGACCGTCAGAAAAAATAGGAAAGAAATGGATTAAAATTCAAAAGAAAAGAGGATACTCGATATGGAAGATAAAATCAGGGTATTGATTCCTGAACAGGAAGTGGATGAGAAGGTAAAAGAGATCGGAAAAAGGATCAGCGAGGATTATGCGGGAAAGTCCGTCCACCTCATATGTGTGCTGAAGGGCGGGGTGTTTTTCACATGTGAGCTGGCCAAACGGATCTCAGTTCCGGTATCTCTTGATTTTATGTCGGTCTCCAGCTATGGCTCAGGTACCGAATCCAGCGGCGTGGTGAAGATTGTCAAGGATTTGGATGAGCCCTTGGCCGGGAAACATGTACTGATCGTGGAGGATATCATTGATTCCGGCAGGACTCTCAGCTATCTGATCGAGATACTGAAGCAGAGGAACCCTGCGGATATCAGAATTTGTACCCTTCTTGACAAGCCCTCCAGGCGGGTGAAGAAGGAGGTCCAGGTAGACTATACCTGTTTCAGCATCCCCGATGAATTTGTAGTCGGATATGGGCTGGATCATGACCAGAAATACAGAAATCTGCCATACATTGGAGTGGTAGAGTTATAGAAGGAGGCTTTTGGATTGCAGAAGCAGAAAAGCGGGCTGGGGTTCTATCTGGCGGTAGTGGCCGTGATCATCCTGGCATTCATGTGGATTCGCAAAGATTTGCTCAAAGGGGACGTGTGGTCCTATCAGGAGTTTGTAGAGCAGGTAGAGATTGGAAATGTGACAAAGGCGGAGATTTATCCCAACAAGGAAGTGCCTACGGGATCGGTCAAGCTGTTCTTTAATAACGGCAGCTCGCCGAGGACCTGGAATGTGGAGGATATCAAAGAGGTCAAGGAGCTTCTCCTGGACGGTGATATCGAAGTCCTGATGGACAGCATGCCGGAGGAAGATACCTTTTTCACGATCGTACTGCCGATCATCATCGGGATGCTGATCGTGGCGATGCTGGTCATGATGATTCTGAACCGCTCCATGTCCGGGGGCGGCAACCAGAAGATGATGAATTTCGGCAAGAGCCGGGCGAAGGTGGCCAGGGACGGCCAGGGCATCAATTTTAAAAAGGTGGCCGGCCTTGATGAAGAAAAAGAGGATCTGGCGGAGATCGTGGATTTTTTGAAAAGTCCTGGAAAATATATGAAGGTAGGAGCCAGGATCCCGAAGGGCGTGATCTTGGTGGGACCTCCAGGAACCGGCAAGACTCTGCTGGCAAAGGCAGTGGCAGGAGAGGCGGGCGTCCCGTTTTTCAGTATTTCCGGCTCGGATTTCGTTGAGATGTTCGTGGGCGTTGGCGCGTCCCGTGTCCGTGATCTGTTTGAGGACGCGAAGAGAAGCGCTCCCTGTATCGTATTTATTGATGAGATTGATGCGGTGGCCAGGCGGAGAGGAACCGGTATGGGCGGCGGCCATGATGAGAGAGAGCAGACCCTGAACCAGCTGCTTGTGGAGATGGACGGCTTCGGCGTCAATGAAGGGATTATTGTGATGGCGGCTACCAACCGGGTGGACATCCTGGACCCCGCCATCCTGCGTCCCGGCCGTTTTGACAGAAAAGTTGCGGTGGGAAGGCCTGATGTGAAAGGCCGTGAAGAGATTCTGCAGGTCCATGCCAAAGAAAAGCCGTTATCGGAAGATGTGGATCTTAAGAAGGTCGCCCAGACGACGGCTGGATTTACCGGAGCGGATCTGGAGAATCTGATGAATGAAGCTGCCATACTGGCGGCGAAGGAAAACAGAGAGTACCTGAACCAGAGGGATATCGAACGTTCCTTTGTAAAAGTAGGGATTGGAGCGGAGAAAAAGAGCAAGGTGATATCCGAGAAGGACAGGAGGATAACGGCCTATCACGAGAGCGGCCATGCCATTTTGTTCCATCTGCTTCCGGATGTGGGACCTGTTCATACGGTATCCATCATCCCCACCGGCGTCGGCGCTGCCGGTTATACAATGCCTCTTCCGGAGCAGGATGAGATGTTCAATACCAGAGGCAGGATGTTCCAGGAGATCGAAGTCAGTCTGGGTGGCAGGATTGCGGAGGAATTGATCTTCGATGATATCACCACCGGCGCTTCTCAGGATATCAAGCGGGCCACGGAGATTGCCCGGGATATGGTCACAAAATATGGTATGTCTGAGAGAATCGGTATGATCTGTTACGGAAGCGACGATGACCAGGTATTTATTGGACGGGATCTAGCCCACACGAGGAGCTACGGAGAAGAGATTGCTTCCACGATCGATGAGGAAGTGAAACGGATCGTGGACCATTCCTACGCCAGGGCAAGGAGCCTTTTGAAAGAGCATGAGGATATTCTCCACAAGAGCGCAGAGCTTTTGCTGACCAAGGAAAAGATTGGACGTGAAGAGTTTGAGGCTTTGTTCGCATAGAAAATCAGGGATGTGAAATCGGTATCATAAAAAATGAGGGGAAAATCGCAGGGCTTTTATGAAATTTGATAGCAGACGGCGAAAGACTAAAATCATACGCCGTTAAAATTGCTAAAACTATTTTTCAAATCATGGAAACTTTGTGCACACTTAATCGTTGCACGATGCTATAATAAAAAACGTAAAACCCCCCCCCAATACATTTTTATATAGTTTTGCTACACCCCATAAGAAAGAAATACCTTCTCCTAAAAAGGACAGCACTTAAAAGGCTGTCCTTTTTACCGTCTATTGGCAATTTGTGGAAAATGGCCGGTTTATCGGAAATGTCAGGTTGTGTAAAAAGGTATTTTGGTATAGAATGATATTAAGGTGGACTTTTATCCACCTGTTTGCGTTTGAAATCAGGGAGATAAGGAGTGTTTGTATGCACCGTACTGATGGGATAAACAAACAGGCTCTTTTTAGTGATGAAACGGCGGAATACCGATGTCCGATGGAACCGGAGGCCGGAGATGAAGTGTTTATACGGTTCAGGACGGCGGCAGGGGACGTAGATTCTGTCTGTCTGCTGGAGGCGGAGAGCCTGAATGAGATCAAACTGATTCTTGCTGAGAGAGATGAAGTATTTGACTATTATGAAACACGGATACGATTGTCAGAAGCTCATTTTGCTTATTGCTTCCGTGTTGTAAAGGATACAGAAACCTGCTGGTATAATAAGACCGGAGTATCGGATGCGCCGGGATGGGAATTCGCTTTCCGGGTCGCTCCGGGTTTTTCTACTCCTGACTGGGCCAAGGGAGCCATTATGTATCAGATATTCGTGGACAGGTTCCGGAATGGAAGCAGTAAAAATGATACCAGGGACGGAGAGTATGTTTATGTGAATGACCAGCCGGTCCATCATGTGGAGAATTGGTACCAGTATCCGGAGTCTCTGGATGTGAATAGCTTTTATGGGGGAGACCTGCAGGGTGTCCTGGAGAAGCTGGATTATATTAAAGGGCTGGGAGTAGAGGCGATTTACTTTAACCCTTTGTTTGTGTCGCCCTCGAATCATAAATATGACATACAGGATTACGATTATATAGACCCTCACTTTGGAATGATCGTAAACGATACGGATAAGTCCGTAAGCGCTGGCGGAGAGAACAGAGAAGCAGAGCGGTACATTACCAGGGTGACGGATAAAGTGAATCTGGAGGCGAGCAATGCGTTTTTTGCGGAGCTGGTTAAGGCGGCCCATGAGAAGGGAATGAAGGTTATCCTGGACGGCGTGTTCAATCACTGCGGATCTTATAATAAGTGGATGGACAGGGAGCGGATCTATGAAAACCAGGAAGGCTATCAAAAGGGGGCCTATATTTCTTATGACAGTCCGTATCGGGAGTTCTTTAAGTTCACCGGCGGACAGTGGCCGTATAATAACCACTATGACGGCTGGTGGGGATATGAAACGCTCCCGAAGCTGAATTATGAAGAGTCCAGAGAATTGTATGAATATATCATGGAGATTGGACGAAAGTGGGTTTCGCCTCCTTATAACGTGGACGGCTGGCGGCTGGATGTGGCGGCCGACCTGGGCCACAGCGAAGCGTTCAACCATCAGTTCTGGAGAGATTTCAGAAAAGCGGTCAAGGATGCAAAGCCGGATGCGCTTATTCTGGCGGAACATTATGGAGATCCCAGCAGCTGGCTGGACGGAGATCAGTGGGACACGGTGATGAATTATGATGCGTTTATGGAGCCTCTGACCTGGTTTCTGACCGGGATGGAGAAGCACAGTGACGAGCGCCATGACGAGTATTATGGAGACGGAGAGCTCTTTTTCCAGATTATGCTCCGCCAGATGAGCCGTTTCCATGTGCAGTCTCTTCAGGTGGCGATGAATGAGCTTTCCAACCACGATCACTCCCGATTTCTGACGAGGACCAACCGAACGGCAGGCCGCACAGGGACGCTGGGGCCGGAGGCAGCGGAAGCGGGCATAAAAAAAGGCGTCCTCCGAATGGCCGTGGTGGTTCAGATGACCTGGCCGGGCGCTCCTACGATCTATTATGGGGATGAAGCGGGGCTCTGCGGATGGACCGACCCGGATAACCGACGGGGCTATCCCTGGGGCCGGGAAGATTTGGAGCTGATTGAATTTCACAAATACCTGACAAGGATACGAAAGAGCAATCCGGCTCTTAAGACGGGTTCCATAAAGCCGCTTCTGGCCGGCAGGGACCTGATATGCTATGGACGGTTTAAAGGAGATAACCGGTTGGTAGTCGTGCTGAACAACAGTGAAAAAGAACAGCAGGTACAGATTCCGGTCTGGGAGATCGGCGTAGCTCCGGAAACATTTATGGTCAGGATTATGCAGACTGCTTATAATAACTACAACAGCGGCCGGCTGGCCATACCGGTGAAAGACGGGATGCTTTCGGTAGATATGCCGCCGGAGAGCTCCATGATATTCCGGGAGATGGAAAATGTCGTCTGAAAGAGACGGGCCGGTCTGGGCCAGAGTCAAGTTTTCAGAAAACCATGCTTATGTAATTCCGCTTCAATTTCATTTAAAGTCACTTCAGAATCTGCTTTGACCGTGTGGTAGTGGTCGCCGCAGGTAATGGTCATCAAAGGACTTGAATTACCACTGTTTATATTGCCTACAAATTCCAGGGCTTCTCTCCTGGTATGTATGTCCAGTGGAGCACGGAGCTCTCCGTAGGGCTCGTGCTCCACAAATACATCTACGATGGTCGCGCCGAAATCCACGATGATGTTCAGCTCTTCCAGTATATCTTCGTTTTTATGGTTTACGTGAAAGACTCTGCTGTATTCTGTGAGGCTGGTGCAGAGATATCCGCGGTTTGTGGCCAGGATATCGTAGTCAGCAGCCCGGAGGAGGGCGATGTCCTGGACGATTACCTGTCTGCTGACACCGAGGGCTTTTGCCAGCTTTTCTCCGGAAACCGGCCCATCACTATTCTTCATCCATTTAAGGATTTCCTGTCTTCGCTGTTTTCCATCCATCCTGTTTCTTCCTTTCTTCCCTTTTTTAACATACTGCCTTGTCACCTGTATATACTGCCTATTATACAATTCTTTTTGCCCTGTTTACAAGATATTTCCTCAATAATTTCTGTTTTCTGTTTCTTCCAGAGAACGTACCGGCGCCGAACATATACCATTCTGACAGATATAATATAAGGTTCCCGTCGATGGAAGCGGGTATTCAGAAGTAAAAGGAGCGGCGGCGGCCAGTTTTTCTGCATTTTCCGGTGTTTTGAGGAGTATATGGATATTTTGCTCCGGATGCCGGTTTCTATAATCACGAAGTACTTTTGCTGCATGTCCGGTTTCCGCGCCGGCTGTGACGCATATCACATCCGCCTCGGTCCCCTCCTCCGCCAGCTGGGCCAGCAAAAACATGCTGTGTCCGGAGGGGCGCTCTTTCGCCTGGGCCCGCATGAAGAGCATTTGCCTTTCGGCCGATGCTCGGAAGGTTTCCTTTCCGCTTAAATGAGCCAGCTTCTTAAGGGCGACAGCGGCCATGGAATTTCCAGAAGGCAGGGCGCCGTCGTAAGTTTCCTTGGGACGGAGGACAAGTGTCTCGCTGTCATGCCCATACAGATAATAGCCGCCTTTCCGGGTATCTTCAAAGAGTTTTTGCATGATTTCTGCCAGTTCCTCGGCGCGCAGCAGAAGCTCTGTTTCGAAGGTCGCTTCATATAAATCTAGCAGACCGCATAGATAACACGCATAATCTCCCAGCTGTCCGGGAACAGAGGCTGTTCCATTTCTCCAGGATAGAAAGAGACCTCCGGAGCGATTGGTCAGATTGTTTTCTATAAAATTCTTTGCTTGAATGGCTGCCTGGAGATAGGAGGAATCTCCTAATACGGAGTAGCCTTTTACTAATGCCAAGATCATGAGCCCATTCCATGCAGTAAGTACCTTGTCATCGAGATGGAGACAGCAGCGGATCCTTCGGTATTGATACAACGCTTCTTTTTCTTCGGTGTCCTGAGAGAGCTGAGCTTCCCAATCGGAGTTTCCTGTAAGATTGGGAATGCTTTTTCCCTCAAAGTTTCCGGAGTCCGATATATGGTACTTATAGCAGAACGCTTCTCCGCTTTTCGCTCCAAGTACCTTATTAACTTCATCAGGAGTGAGGACATAGTATTTTCCCTCTACTCCGTCGCTGTCCGCGTCTTGTCCGCAGAAAAATTCCCCCTGACTGCCGGTAAGCTCTCTAAAAATATAACGGAAGATCCAGCGGACGGCTGTTTCGTATCTTGTCTTTTGAGTGAAGGAATAAGCTTCCAGATAACTGAAGGCTAAGAGGGCGTTGTCGTACAGCATTTTTTCAAAATGAGGTACCAGCCACTGTCTGTCTGTGGAATAGCGGGAAAAGCCTCCTCCAATATGGTCAAAGAGTCCGCCCTGGACCATTTTGCTGAGAGTGTTCTCTGCCATTTCCATAAACCAGTCATTTTTCACACGTTTGGAATAACGCATCAAAAACAAAAGATTGTGGGGGATGGGAAACTTAGGCGCTTCCCCAAAGCCGCCCCATTTTGGGTCATAGGCCGTATGAAGCTCCGCCGCGGCCTGGGCAGTAAGCCTTTCCGGATGATCGGGCTTAGACAAAGCCCCGTCAGACTTGCTTTCAGAGTTGTCCCTTAAAAATGCGGTGATCTGGTCACCGGCCTTCAGAAGACGGGACCTGTCATTTTTCCATCTGTTTTCTACAGCTTCCAAAAGCGCTAAGAGGCCCATTTTTCCATAATGAGAATTCTTTGGAAGATAGGTGTCCGCGTAAAAGGGCTGCTGATCCGGCGACATCAATATGGTGAGCGGCCAGCCGCCGGAGCCGGTCAGGGCCTGGCAGAATTCCATATAAACGGCATCCACGTCCGGCCTTTCCTCGCGGTCCACTTTTATGGAGATAAAAACACGGTTCAAAACTGCGGCTACTTCTTCATCTTCAAAGGATTCATGTGCCATCACATGGCACCAGTGGCAGGTGGAATATCCAATGCTGAGGAAGACGGGCTTTTCTTCTTCGGAGGCTTTTTGAAATGCTTCTTTTCCCCAGGGATACCAGTCCACGGGATTTTCGGCATGCTGCAGCAGATAAGGTGAGTTTTCTGTTTTCAGGTGGTTCATTCCGCTTCCTCTTCCTCACATGTGTTTTCCCATGTGCTTTCAAATCCGGCTTTTTGTGAAACGAGAGAAAATAAAGGGTCCCCGTTTTTGGACAGCCGATATTCCACGGGGCAAGAAGGGGATTCTATTATGATTCGGTCCATATTTCCGGCTTTTGGCGCGTAAAGCGGCTGACCAGATGAGCCTTTTCCCAGATAACGTACTTCCAGCAGAAATCCATTTTGTTCTACGGCCGCGTAATCCCGGTCCACATAAATGACTCGCGCTCCCAGATACGTAGCGAGTCGGTATTCTTTTCCTTTATAGAATATGATTCCAATACATCCGGGCATCTGCTTTGTGAGAATGGGGATTTCAGCCACCGACAGCATGATACTGAAATTTTTTCCTGAGCATTGTGTCCACAGATATTGATTTGGAAACGAATGTCCCCGATCGCCTTCAATATATCCGAAACTGTTCTGGAATACGAATGGCGTTCCGTTTACATGGAGACAGCCGTCTACCCGATGGGCCAGACTGAATACGCTGTGGCGGCAGGGGAGAAAAGGCACCGCGTTGAAAGGACCCATTACATCATAATCTGGCGGAGCAAGAGGTCCATAATGCAGCTCTCCTTTAATTTCCAGATGTTTTCCACGAAAATCCAGAGAACATCCGGATTCGGAAAAGCGGCTGTTCCCCAGGTATAGGGAGAAGGGGGCCTCAAATACCCGGAATTCTTCGGCTGGATATTCAATGAGCTCGGTTTCCTTATCCGTGACCGCCTGAAGAGTGGCGAAACGTTTTCCTTTTTTGTCTGCATGATAAGCGGGAATCATCGCGAGGGTGCCGTTTTTTCCCTGCTGTTTGAAGTACCAGCCCTCAAAGTAGGAACGTTTTTTCTTTTCACCGTGAAATTTAAACATGCTTCAGTCCTTCCTGGGCGGGATTATCGATCAAATGCCCTTTATAATCGAACCGGGAGCCGTGGCAGGGGCAGTCCCAGCTTTTTTCGTCAGGATTCCATTCCAGCTGGCAGCCAAGATGAGGGCATTTGGGAGAAACCACATGAAGCTGTCCGCCCTCATCTTTGTAGACGCCGGCCTTTTTTCCGTCGTATTCCACGATTCCGCCATGCCCCTCCGGCAAAGCGTCCGTTTTATCCCTGGGAGGTGAAAAGAGCTGGCGGGACAGATCCCGGACTGCGTGCAGGCCGTCGTCCAGAAAAGTCCGCGCCGATGCGGAGGGAGTAAACCTCTGCGGTGAAAAAAGATCGGAAGCCGGGCCCCGGCGGCCGAGGATCTTATCCCGTATGATCATGGCAGAAACCATGGAGAAGGTCATGCCCCATTTGCCGAAACCGGTGGCTGCGTACCAGCTCGGTGTTTCTGATGAAAAGGTCCCGATGTAAGGAAGTCCGTCCAATGTCATGCAGTCCTGGGCAGACCAATGTGCCTTTTCTCTGCACTCCGGCCAAAGTGCCCTGGCCTGTTTACGGAGCAGATCGTACTGCTTTCCCCTGCGGTTTTCTCCTGTCCGGTGCCCCGCTCCGCCAAACAAGAGGAGATTCTCTTCGCTTCTCAAGGAAAGCCCGTTTTTGTCTGTTCCCAGATACATCCCTTCAGGGAGAGACGCCCCTTCCAGCGCCAGAACATAGCTTCGCTCCTGATGCATACGCATGAAGTAATATCCTGGAACGTTTAAGAAAGGGTAATGAGTCGTAAATATGATATTCTCTGCCGTTACGGAACCATTCGCTGTCCGCACCTGATATTCGTCCACATCCAGCACCCGGCTGTTTTCAAAGACGGTCAGTTTTTCAGCTGCCGCCCCCAGGAATTCCAGTGGATGGAACTTCGCCTGATTTTTAAAACACACGGCTCCTTCTACTTTAAAGGGCAGCTCCGTTTCGGTTGTAAAGCAGGCGTCTATTCCGGCTCTTTTGGCAGCCTCCGCTTCCTTCTTAAGCGTTTCCGATTCTTTTAAGGAATATAGGTAAGCAGATGTGTCCTTAAAATGACAGGATATATTTTGGTTCGCAATGATCCGCCTGTATTCATCGATGGCGTTTTCATTGATTTGGGCGTATTGAGATGTCTTTTCTTCTCCAAAGGAAGTGAGGAGCTTATCATAGATCAGCCCGTGCTGAGACGTGATCTTTGCCGTCGTATTTTTGGTCTGGCCGCTGCCGATTCTGGAAGCCTCCAAAACCACAGTCCGGATTCCGGCCTCCTCTAAAAGATAGGCGGTCAGGATTCCAGCCATGCCGCCGCCGATGACGGCCGCGTCCGTTTTTAAATCCTCCGTAAGCGTTTGACGCTCCGGAAGTTCTTTTGTCTTTGTCCAGATTGAGTCCATAGTAATCACCCCGGTATTAGGGTGCTCCAAACATTGGAGAAGTAAACATAAAATACATATTAAAAAGCGGTTGTTTTTTTGGATTTCAGGACTGCCACAGCCGCATAGTGCAGGACAGAAAATTTCTCAGGCGCTATTTTATCGAGAAGGGCCAGGTGCTCCTTTTCAAAGTCAGCCGTTTTTTCCGGGCTGAGGGAAGCGCCGATTCCGCGGCAGGCTTTCATCCTGCCGTTCCAGCTCTCTTTTGTAAATGGGATCTGCAGGTCAAAAACCTCGCTGGATTCCAGTTGGAAATAGGGAGAGTAGACGTCAGGAATCTCAATGGGATGGCGGTATTCTCCACAGCCGGACCAGGAGGGGTTATAGCGCAGCACCAGCTCCTCGCTGGCGCCGGCGATTGCATCTTCTCCGGGAAGCCATGCCAGATACAATGCCGCTATAAGGCCGCCGGGTTTTATCATGTGATAAAGCTTCGGAGCCAGGGTCTCATGGTTAAAATAGAAGAAACACTGACAGGCAGTTACAGCGTCGAAGCTGTCGTCGGGAAACGGAAGCTCTTCGGCAGGGCAGCATAGGAAGGGAATATCCATGTCAGCTTCCGCACAGAGCTGCCTGGCCTGACCGATCTGTTCCTCTGAAATATCGGCGCCGGTGAAAAGCGCGCCGCAGCCATATAAGTTACGGGGAAGGACGCCGGTTCCGGTTCCGAGATCCAGAATCTTCTGTCCTTTTGTACAAATTCCGGCATCCAAAAGCTTTTGGTAGAATTCCGGCGGATAGATGTCCCGGAACCTGGCATAGTCCTCAGAAGCCTTCCCCCAGTCAAAGCCTTTACCGCCGTCGATCTTATCATCATGAATCATGTCGTGCCGCCTCCTTTTTATATTTTATAGAAAAACAAGAACCGGGGACATGAAATGTCCGAACGGTCCTTGTCTCACTATTCTTTATAATCGTCCGGGAGCATGCTCAGGATTATCTGTCTGGTATAGGCTCCCAGAAATTTCTTCTGTTCTTTTTCAAGATTTTTGATTTCTATAGGCTCCCCGAAGGTGACGGTTACATGAGATTTTTTTACCCAGGGGAAATGATCTTCAAAGATTTCTGCCGTACCGGTCATGGCGACCGGTATGATCGGGCATCCGGCCTTTTCAGCGATCTTCATGCTGCCTTCTTTAAATTCCAGCACGCCCTTTCCCTTGTTTCGGGTGCCCTCCGGAAAGATCCAAATACTGATTCCTTTTTTCACATAGTCGATGCCGGTGAGAATGGTCTTCAAACCTTCTTTGATGTTATCACGGTCTAAGAACAGGCAGTGAAGATTTTTCATCCAGTTGGAAAGAAACCAGATTTTTTCCATTTCTTTTTTTGCGACAAAGCCTGCTTCTCCCTTGATCAGCCGGTAGCCGATGACGATATCAAAGAAGCTTCTGTGGTTGCCGACATACAGCACCGGCCTGTCGTCGGGAATGTTTTCCCTTCCGATGACTTCAATCTTGGTGCCGGCCAGCCAGAGAATGACGTCAAACGCGCGCTGCACCAGCCAAAGTGAGCTTTTGGATTTTTTCTCCGGATTGAATTTCCCGATGATCCATTCCACCACGAGGGCGGGACTGAATAGGACCAGGAAAAAAAACAGGAAAATACCAATCAAAACTATACGTATCATAGAAGTCTCCTTATGTGTCCGTTATCTGCCTTGATGGTGAGTCATATTGTCCACGGATTCCAGAAGGCTGTTTTTCATGGCATGTAGCTTGGCGGAAAGATCGATATGTGCCCGATGGGGGTTGATCAGACGCTTGGCTTCATCCCACAGGGTGCCCAGCTCCTGCATGCAGTAGGAACGGATATCCATGACAGAAGGAGATTCATAAACACATTTGCCCTGCTTGAAGATCTGGGCGGGCAGTTCACGGATGGTATAAGTGCCCGGGGCCAGATGCGTCTTTTTCCAAGTATCGATGGGATCGAATAAAAGAAGCGGCTGGTCGGAGGAGTAGGACTCGTCCACCAGAGCGATCAGGTCCGCGATCATCTTGCCGGTATCCGCGCCGTAAATCCGGTATACGGTCTTGTTGCCCGGGTTGGTCACCTTTTCGGTGTTTTCAGACAGCTTGATCTTCGGGATAAATTCTCCGCTGTCCTTATCCTTTAATGCTACCAGCTTGTACACGCCTCCGAAGGCGGGGCAGCCGCTGCTGGTGATCATATTTGTGCCGACGCCCCAGGAATTGATGGCGGCGCCCTGTGTTTTCAGGCTGTTGATCAGATCCTCGTCCAGATCGCTGGAAGCGGAAATGACAGCGTCACTGAATCCGGCTTCGTCCAGCATCTCTTTTGCTTTTTTAGAAAGATACGCCAGATCGCCGCTGTCCAGGCGAATTCCGTAGCCCTTTAAGGGAATCCCGGCCGCTTTCATTTCATTGAATACCGTAATGGCGTTGGGGACGCCGGAACGGAGAGTGTCATAAGTATCCACCAGAAGAATACAAGCGGTGGGATACAGCTTCGCATAGGTGCGGAACGCGGTCAGTTCATCGGGAAAGCTCATGATCCAGCTGTGGGCATGAGTGCCCTTGACCGGAACGTCAAACATCTGACCGGCTAAAACGTTGGAGGTGCCGATACATCCGCCAATCATGGCGGCGCGGGCACCGTATATGCCGGCATCGGGGCCCTGGGCGCGGCGGAGACCGAATTCCATGATGCCGTCTCCTCTGGCGGCATGGACCACCCTGGCCGTCTTAGTCGCGATCAGGCATTGGTGGTTGATGATATTTAATATAGAAGTTTCGACCAGCTGTGCCTCCATGATAGGGGCGACCACTTTTACAAGGGGTTCCCTGGGAAAGATCACAGTGCCTTCCGGAATGGCGAAAATATCTCCGGTGAATTGGAAATCCCTCAGGTAGCCGAGGAAGTCTTCCTCAAACAATCCGGTGCTTCTCAGGTAGTCGATTTCCTTCTCTCCAAAACGCAGGTTTTTGATATAGTCGATAACCTGTTCCAGACCGGCCATGACGGCGTAGCCGTTGCCGCAGGGATTGGTCCGGTAAAAGACGTCGAAGACTGCCGTCTGGTTGGTCTTCTCCTTGAAATACCCCTGCATCATAGTCAGTTCATATAGGTCTGTCATCAGCGTCAGGTTTCGATCGCTCATAGTGTCTCCTTTCAATCGGGCCGCAAAGTCTGTTAAAAGACCCATTAGCTACATTATAACATGAAAAAAAGATTCCACAAGCGGCACATATAAGTTTACAGGTGACATGACTATAATTTGTATGTATTAAAAAAAACAATTCTATAACAGAATGTTATGCCTGAAATTCCATACTCGTATGGGTGAATCCCTGGAAAATCTTTTGTACTGCTTGAAAAACAAAGGGAAATAGGATACTATAAAGGATAACTGAATATAGAAGGAGAGGAATATAACATGAATTTTCGGATCGCAGTGATACCCGGCGACGGCATCGGGCCGGAAATCGTTACCGAGGCTATGAAGGTTCTGGACAGGGTCGGAGCCGTATATGGCCATACATTTACATATAAGAAGCTTTTGATGGGAGGGGCATCCATTGATGTCCACGGCGTACCTCTTACAGAGGAGACTCTGGCAGAGGCGAAGAACAGCGATTCCGTTCTTTTGGGAGCGGTGGGAGGAAATGTAGGAAATTCCAGATGGTACGACGGAGCGCCGGAGACAAGGCCTGAGGCGGGTTTGCTGGGTATCCGCAAGGGCCTTGAATTATTTGCAAATATCCGCCCTGCGTGGCTTTATAAGGAGCTTGCGGACGCCTGCCCCCTTAAAAAGGAGATAGTGGGCGACGGCTTTGATATGGTCATCATGCGCGAGCTGACCGGCGGCCTGTACTTTGGGGAGCGTCACACAAGAGTGGAGAACGGAGTCCGAAGAGCGACGGATACACTGGTCTACGACGAAAATGAGATTCGAAGGATCGCTGTGAAAGCGTTTGAGATCGCAGGGAAGCGTTCCAAAAAACTGATCAGTGTCGATAAGGCGAACGTACTGGATTCCTCCAGGCTCTGGAGAGCCGTGGTAGAAGAGACGGCAGCGGAGTACCCGGACGTGGCGGTCAGCCATATGCTGGTGGACAATTGTGCCATGCAGCTGGTGCTGAATCCCGGACAGTTTGACGTGGTGCTGACGGAGAATATGTTTGGCGATATCCTGTCGGACGAGGCCAGTGAGATCACGGGATCCATCGGTATGCTGCCTTCTGCCAGTCTGGGAGAGACAAAACTGGGACTCTACGAGCCCAGCCATGGATCTGCGCCGGACATTGCGGGCAAAGATATTGCAAACCCCATCGCGACCATACTGTCGGCGGCCATGATGCTCCGTTATTCGTTCGATCTGGATGAAGAGGCGGATGCGGTGGAGGCCGCGGTACAGACAGTATTGACCGAAGGGTTCCGTACAGGAGATATTTATTCGGAAGGATGCAGGAGGGTGGGAACCAGAGAAATGGGCAGCCTGATCGCGGACAGAATTCATAAATAGAGACGAAGCCAGTTTGACATTCAGAAAGGGTATGGTGAAACAGATGAGAAGTGATGCAGTTAAAAAAGGGATGCAGCAGGCGCCCCACAGATCGTTGTTCAATGCATTGGGTTATACAGAAGAAGAGCTTGAGAGGCCGCTGGTCGGCATAGTCAGCTCCCACAACGAGATCGTTCCCGGACATATGAACCTGGATAAGATCGTGGAAGCTGTAAAAATGGGAGTCGCTATGGCAGGCGGCACACCTATCGTGTTTCCTGCGATCGCCGTGTGTGACGGAATCGCCATGGGACATGTGGGGATGAAATATTCTCTGGTGACCAGGGACCTCATCGCGGATTCTACAGAATGTATGGCGCTGGCCCATCAGTTTGACGCGCTGGTAATGGTGCCCAACTGTGATAAAAATGTTCCGGGGCTTCTGATGGCGGCGGCCAGACTGAATATTCCGACTATATTTGTAAGCGGCGGCCCTATGATGGCCGGACGGGTACACGGAAAGAAGAGAAGCCTTTCCAGCATGTTTGAAGCAGTCGGTTCTTACAGTGCCGGTACCATGTCTGAAGATGAGGTGAGGGAGTACGAGCGTAGAGTGTGCCCCACCTGCGGTTCCTGCTCCGGCATGTATACGGCCAACAGTATGAACTGTCTGACCGAGGCGCTGGGTATGGGACTTCCCGGAAACGGTACGATCCCAGCCGTTTATTCTGACAGGATCAAGCTGGCAAAGCACGCAGGCATGCAGGTCATGGAGCTCTTAAAGAGAGATATCAAGCCTAAGGATATCATGACGGAAAAGGCGTTTCTCAATGCCCTTACGATTGACATGGCGCTGGGATGCAGCACCAACAGCATGCTCCATCTTCCGGCCATTGCCCATGAGGCAGGCGTGGACTTGAATGTGGATATTGCCAACGAGGTCAGCGCGCGGACCCCGAACCTGTGCCATCTGGCGCCGGCCGGCCCCACTTATATGGAAGATCTGAACGAAGCCGGCGGCGTATATGCCGTGATGAATGAGCTGACAAAGAAAAATCTTCTGTATACGGATCTGATCACGGTCACAGGAAAAACCGTAGGAGAGAATATTTCCGGATGCGAGATCCGGGATAAGGAAGTGATTCGTCCTCTTGACAATCCCTACAGTCAGACAGGCGGCCTTGCTATCCTGAAGGGAAATATCGCTCCTGATTCTGCGGTGGTGAAGCGTTCGGCGGTAGTCCCGGAGATGATGCAGCATGAAGGGCCCGCCAGAGTCTTCGACTGCGAGGAGGACGCTATCGCGGCCATCAAAGAAGGAAAGATCGTATCTGGAGATGTGGTTGTCATCCGTTATGAAGGCCCGAAGGGCGGACCGGGCATGAGAGAGATGCTGAATCCCACTTCTGCCATTGCCGGCATGGGCTTGGGCTCCAGTGTCGCGCTGATCACGGACGGCCGGTTCTCCGGCGCTTCCAGAGGGGCTTCCATCGGCCATGTATCTCCGGAGGCGGCTGTGGGCGGCCCCATCGCTCTTATCGAAGAAGGAGATGTTATTCAGATAGATATTGACGCCAATTCTCTGAACGTAAAGGTATCGGATGAGGAGCTGGCGGCCAGGCGGGCGAAATGGCAGCCCAGGGAGCCGAAGATCACAAGCGGCTATCTGGCCAGATACGCAAGCCTCGTGACATCCGGAAACAGAGGAGCGATTCTGGAGATCAAGAAATAGACGGAAGTTTTTGGAGAGGAGGACGGATTATGAAATTGACAGGTGCGGAGATTGTAGTTGAGTGCCTGAAGGAGCAGGGCGTGGATACCGTTTTCGGCTACCCCGGCGGCACGATACTGAATATATATGATGCGTTATACAAACATTCCGATGAAATCCACCATATCCTGACATCCCACGAACAGGGAGCCTCCCATGCGGCTGACGGATATGCCAGGGCTACGGGAAAGGTAGGAGTCTGTCTGGCCACTTCCGGCCCCGGCGCGACCAATCTGGTGACCGGGATCGCCACGGCGCAGATGGATTCGGTGCCGATGGTGGCGATCACAGCCAATGTGGCGGTGGACCTGCTGGGTAGAGATACGTTCCAGGAGGTGGACATTGCCGGGGTGGTGATGCCGATCACCAAGCACAGCTTCATCGTAAAGGATGTGACGCAGCTGGCCGATACGCTCCGCAGAGCGTTCCGCATTGCCATTGAAGGAAGGCCGGGACCTGTACTGGTGGATATCACCAAGGACGTGACGGCAGCGGAGACGGAATATACGCCTCAGAAACCGGTGCCGGTGCTTCCAAAGGTGAATACGATAAAGGAAGCTGATATCGAAAAAGCGGTGAAGCTCATTGAGAGCTCCAAACGTCCCTTTATTTTTGTGGGAGGCGGGGTGGTCATTTCAGGCGCTTCTGAGGAGCTGCGGGAATTTGTTGAAAAAGTGGATGCTCCTGTGGCCGATACCCTGATGGGAAAGGGCGCGTATCCGGGAGAGGATGCGAGATATACTGGCATGGTAGGCATGCACGGGACTAAGACCTCCAACCTTGGGATCACGAAAAGTGATCTGCTGATCACCATCGGAGCGCGGTTCAGCGACCGGGTCACCGGAAACACCGAGCGCTTTGCCAGAGACGCGAAGATACTTCATATTGATGTGGACGCCGCGGAGATCAACAAGAATGTAAAGACAGAGGCTTCCGTCATAGGGGACGCCAAAGCCGTTCTTAAGATCCTCAACGACCGTCTTACGAAGCAAGACCATCATGAATGGGTGGCTGAGATTGAGGAGATGAAGGAGAAGCATCCTCTGACCTATGATCGTGAGCTCCTCACCGGTCCTTATGTGGTGGAGACGCTTTATAAACTGACCGGCGGCGACGCGATCGTGACGACTGACGTGGGCCAGCATCAGATGTGGGCGGCTCAGTTCTATAAATATAAGAAGCCCAGGACGTTTATCACGTCGGGAGGCCTTGGAACTATGGGGTATGGCCTGGGAGCCGCGATGGGCGCTAAGACGGGATGCCCCGATGTCCCGGTATTCAATATCGCTGGTGACGGCTGCTTCCGGATGAATATGAATGAGGTCGCAACGGCGGCCCGCTATAACATCCCTGTGATTGAGATTGTCATCAACAACCATGTGCTGGGAATGGTACGCCAGTGGCAGACGCTGTTTTACGGGAAACGCTATTCCTCCACGATCATTCAGGATAAGGTAGACTTCGTGAAAGTGGCGGAGGCCATGGGAGCCAAGGGTATCCGGGTGACAAAGAAGGAAGAGGTGGAGCCGGCCATAAAAGAAGCGATGGCGGCCGGAGGTCCTGTGGTAATCGACGTACAGATTGACTGTGACGATAAGGTATTTCCGATGGTCGCGCCTGGCGGAGCCATTGCAGAAGCCTTTAATCAGGAAGATCTGGACAAGAAAGAGGGTAAATAAAGCAAGAATTTAACAAAAAATGAACCGGGCGGCTTTACAGCTTCCCGGTTTCTGTATTATACTTAAAGTCAGGCATAAAATATGGCTGCGTAAGGTTAAACTGCCTCAGGGCAGATAAAAGATATTATATGCGGCAGAGGCTGCGAGGAGGATTTTGATGAAAAGAGTTTACAATTTTTCGGCGGGACCGGCGACACTGCCGGAAGAGGTACTGAAAGAGGCGGCGGATGAGATGCTGGATTTCCAGGGCACCGGAATGTCGGTGATGGAGATGAGCCACCGCTCCAAGGCGTTTGATAAGATCATAAAGGACGCGGAGCAGGATCTGCGGGACCTGATGGGGATCCCGAATAATTATAAGGTGCTTTTCCTTCAGGGAGGGGCGCATCTGCAGTTTGCCATGGTTCCGATGAACTTCATGAAGAATGGAGTAGCAGATTACATTGTGACCGGAAACTGGGCGAAACGGGCCTGGAAAGAAGCTTCTAAGTTCGGAAAGGCCAACTGCGTGGCATCCAGCGAGGACAGAAACTTCAGCTACATTCCGGACTGTTCCGATCTTCCCATTGATGATGATGCCGACTATGTTTACATATGCCAGAACAATACGATTTATGGGACTCAGTTCCACACGCTTCCCAATACGAAGGGTAAAACTCTGGTAGCGGATGTGTCCTCCTGCTTCTTGTCTGAGCCGGTGGAAGTGGAGAAGTACGGAATGCTGTACGGCGGCGTGCAGAAGAATATCGGACCGGCCGGAGTGGTGATCGCAATTATCCGCGAGGATCTGATCACAGAGGACGTATATCCGAACACTCCTACCATGCTGCAGTATAAGACTCATGCAGATAAGGAATCTCTGTATAATACACCGCCGGCATATGGCATATATATCTGCGGTAAGGTGTTCAAATGGTTAAAGAAAATGGGAGGCCTGTCTGCCATCAAAGAGCGGAACGAGAAAAAGGCGTCGCTGCTTTACAATTTCCTGGATGGGAGCAGCCTGTTTAAGGGTACGGCTGAAAAGGATTCCCGTTCCTACATGAATGTGGATTTTGTGACTGGAGACAAGGAGCTGGATGCCGAGTTCGTGAAAGAAGCAGAAGCGGCGGGCCTGGCGGGCCTTAAAGGGCACAGAAGCGTGGGCGGTATGAGAGCCAGCATCTATAATGCCATGAGCGTTGAAGGAGTAGAGGCGCTTGTGAAGTTCATGAAGGAATTTGAAGAAAGACACAGCAAATAGTGGAGGAAAAAAACATGACTACAAAGATTCACTGCCTGAATCCGATCTCGGAGCATGGTCTTAAGCTTTTGACAGAGGATTATGAGCTGACTGATAAAATAGAAGATGCGGCTGCGGTTCTGGTGAGGAGCGCCAGTATGCATGAGATGGAGCTGCCGGAGAACCTGGAAGCAATTGCAAGGGCCGGCGCCGGCGTAAACAACATCCCTCTGGACAAATGTACGGAGAAGGGAATAGTCGTATTCAATACACCGGGAGCCAATGCCAACGGGGTAAAAGAGCTGGTGATCGCAGGTATGCTCATGGCTGCCCGTGATATCCGTGGCGGAATTGATTGGGTGAGGGAAAATAAGGAAGACGAAAATATCTGCAAGGATATGGAGAAGAGCAAGAAAAAGTTTGCTGGTACGGAGATCCAGGGCAAACGCCTTGGCGTCATCGGCCTCGGAGCCATCGGCGTCGAGGTGGCTAACGCGGCGGCCGGCCTTGGGATGAAGGTATATGGCTATGATCCTTTTATTTCCGTAAACGGCGCATGGCAGCTGTCCTGCTTCGTAAAGCATGTGACAGACCTGAACAAGATTTTTGAAAAATGCGATTATATTACCCTTCATGTCCCGCTTCTGGACAGCACGAGGGCGATGATCAACAAAGAGGCTCTGGAGAAGATGAAGGACGGCGTGGTGATTTTGAACTATGCCCGCGACCTACTGGTGGACGATGACGACATGCTGGAAGCGCTGGAGAGCGGAAAGGTGCATCGTTACATGACTGACTTCCCCAATCCTAAGGTCACTCATATGCCCGGTGTTATTGCGACCCCTCATCTGGGCGCTTCGACGGTGGAGTCGGAAGAAAACTGCGCGGAGATGGCGGTGAAGGAGCTGATGACCTATCTGGAAACCGGTTCCATCCGGAATTCCGTAAATTATCCCAGCTGCGAAATGCCGCCCTGCCGGGGAATCTGCAGACTCTGTGTCTTTAACATCAATAAGCCGAATATGATCGGGCAGTTTGCGTCCGTGCTGGCAGAGGAAGGCATCAACATTCCGGATATGCAGAATAAGAGCAAGGGAGAGGTCGCGTACACCATCATGGACGCGGATCAGGAAGTCCCCCAGAGAGTGATTGACCGTTTGATGGAGATCGACGGAGTTTATAAAGTCCGCGTGATGAAAGCAGAATAAGGAGATAACGATGGCAGCAGTTAAACCGTTTTTATGTATCAGACCGGAGGCCTCTGTGGCCTCCAGAGTCGCGGCGCTTCCCTATGACGTATACGATCGGGCTGAAGCAAAAGCTGAGGTGGCCAGAGAGCCATTGTCATTTTTGAAAGTTGACCGGGCAGAGACACAGTTTTCCGATGAAGTGGATACCTATGCGGACTGCGTGTATGAAAAGGCAAGGGAGCTTCTGGATGGAATGATAGCTGACGGCACGTTTGTGAAAGAAGAAAGTCCCTGCTATTATATCTATGAGCTGACCATGAATGGCAGGGCGCAGACGGGAATCGTGGCCTGTTCCTCCATAGACGATTATGCGGGCGGCGTCATCAAGAAACACGAGAACACCAGAGCGGACAAAGAAGTGGACAGAATCCGCCATGTGGATACTTGTGACGCTCAGACCGGCCCCATATTTTTGGCCTATCGGGCTAGAGCCGATATCAATGCAGTGGTGAAGGAAGTGAAAGCGGAGAAGCCTCTTTATGACTTCGCGGCTCCCGACGGCGTGCGCCATACGGTTTGGAGAATCGGTGAGACAGACCGGGTGAAAGCGCTGGAGGAGGGATTCTCGAAGGTCCCCAATACATATATAGCGGACGGACATCACAGAGCGGCCTCTGCGGTAAAGGTCGGTCTGAAGAGAAGGGAAGAAAATCCCGGATATCGGGGAGATGAACCATATAATTACTTTCTTTCCGTGCTGTTTCCCGATGAACAGCTGATGATCATGGACTACAACCGGGTGGTCAAAGACCTTAACGGACTGAGCGAACAGGAATTCATGGTGAAGGTGAAGGATCGCTATGAAGTCCGCGAGGTGGGAAAGGAGCCGTATCGCCCTTCTGGGAAGGGGGAATTTGGCATGTTCCTGAATGACGTCTGGTACTGCCTGACCACGAAGCGTGCCCCGAGCGGGGATCCGGTGGAAGATCTGGATGTATCCGTTCTACAAAATACGCTTCTTGAGCCGGTCCTTGGCATCGGGGATCCAAGAACCGATAAGAGAATCGACTTCATCGGAGGTATCCGTGGGCTCTCTGAATTGGAGAGGCGGTGCCACGCGGATATGAAGGTGGCTTTTTCCATGTATCCGACATCCATCTCCGAGCTGTTTCAGGTGGCGGATGCATCGAGGCTGATGCCGCCAAAATCCACTTGGTTTGAGCCGAAGCTCAGAAGCGGTATCTTTATCCACAAATTGAGCTGAACACTATATATATAGAAGAAACTCGTACAGAAAAATAAAAAGGCCCCCTGCAGGACGCAGGGGGACCTTTGCAGTTTACCGGGAGTCATGGACTTGCGCGCTGCAAATGAGGTGACAAATGAAAGAACAGTGGATGGTATATGCAAAAAAAGCGGACTTTAAGGGAATCTCCGAAAAGTTTGGCATTGACCAGGTGACGGCCCGCATCATTCGGAACCGGAACGTGAAGGGTGAGGATGAAATTCAGGATTACCTTTATGGTACGCTGTCCGGATGTCCGTCTCCCTTTCTCATGAAGGATATGGAAGAGACCGTAGATATTCTGGGGAAAAAGATTCATGACGGAGAAAAGATCCGTGTCATTGGGGACTATGATATTGACGGGATCTGCGCTACTTTTATCCTTGTGAGAGCATTGAAACGCCTCGGGGCGAAGGCGGACTATGACATTCCGGACAGGATCAAGGACGGATATGGCATTAATGTAAACATGATAGAGCTGGCAAATGACGACGGGATCGATACACTCCTCACCTGTGACAATGGGATAGCGGCATGGACGCAGACCGCGTATGCGAAGTCCCTGGGAATGACTGTGCTGATCACGGACCACCATGAAGTACCTTTCGAGGAGACAGAAGACAGCGGCGGAGGAGATTCCTGTACTTCGGCGGCGCATCGCCTGGAGGTTGTGCCTCCGGCAGACGCGGTGGTGAACCCTCATCAGTCATCCTGCGGATATCCCTTTCAGAATCTATGCGGGGCGGCAATAGCCTATAAATTGGCCCAGGCCCTTTATGAAACCTGGGATATCCCGTCCGAGGAACTGTCCCCTTTTGTGGAGGCGGCGGCTTTAGCCACGGTAGGTGATGTGATGACGCTTCAGGGAGAAAACAGGATCTTGGTGAAGGAAGGGCTGAAAAGGATGGCCCACAGTCAGATAACCGGGCTCCGCGCCCTGATGGAGGTCAATGGACTGCAGCCGGCGGAGCTGGGCAGTTACCACCTGGGGTTTGTCATCGGTCCGTGCCTGAATGCCGGCGGAAGGCTGGATACGGCAAAAAAATCCCTGAGGCTGTTGCTGGAGGAAGAGGAGGATCAGGCCATGAAGATGGCCTGGGAGCTGAAGGAGCTGAACGACAGGCGGAAGGACATGACGGTCAGGAGTGTGGAAGCAGCTGTCCGACTGATAGAAGAAAGCGGAATGGAAAAAGAAGACGTCTATGTGGTCTATTTGCCGGACTGTCATGAAAGCCTCGCTGGGATTGTGGCCGGGAAGATCAGGGAAAAGTATCAGCATCCGGTATTTGTGATAACAAAAGGCGCCGGGGGGCTTAAAGGCTCTGGACGGAGCATCCCGGCATATTCCATGTATGAACGGCTGACAGAGTGCGGGAAGTTTTTAAACGCGTTCGGCGGTCATCCCATGGCAGCGGGGCTGTCCCTTCCAGAGGAAAATCTGGAACCTTTCCGAGAGGCCCTGAACCGCGGCAGCGGATTGGCAGAAAGGGACTTTGAAAAACAGATATGGATCGATGTGCCGATGCCGTTTTCTTATGTGACGGAGGGGCTTTTAAAGGAATTCCGGCTTCTGGAGCCTTTCGGAAATGGGAATGAAAAGCCTTTGTTTGCTCAGAAGG
This sequence comes from Lachnospiraceae bacterium, assembly GCA_902363445.1. Classification (GTDB taxonomy): domain Bacteria; phylum Bacillota; class Clostridia; order Lachnospirales; family Lachnospiraceae; genus Lientehia. The sequence continues at coordinate 374,703 of CABJAB010000003.1, read as the reverse complement.
GCCTGACTGTCAGAAAAAAGAATCTCATAGGCAGGAATAAGAATGTTCTGAAGCTTCAGCTGGCCGACGAGGCCGGCCGCCCCATTGAAGCAATTCTTTTCCGGGAAGCGGAGGAGGCGGACAGGGAGATCCGGGAGGGGGCTGTGATATCTGCAGCCTATTATCCGGACATTAATGAATACATGGGGAAACGGAGCCTTCAGATGGTCGTTCAAAGTTATCGGACGGATGAATGAGCCGGACGGATTCTGAACGGAAAATTTACGGCTTTACCAGTTGCGAATATGGAAGCGGAAGACTATAATGTGGTTATGCGCGGTTAAAGAAGGAAGCCTTAAAAGAGGCGAATTATCGCTGCGCGTAAAAAGAACGGAGGGTAAATATGAAAAAAATAGAAGAGTATGTGAGGAGCATTCCGGATTTTCCGGAAGAGGGGATCATCTTCCGGGATGTCACTTCGATCCTGCAGGATGCAGACGGTCTTCACCTGGCCATTGATGAACTTCAGAGGACCTTGGAGGGACTGGATTTTGACGTGGTCATAGGGCCGGAATCCAGAGGATTTATTTTCGGAGTGCCGATCGCATACAACCTTCACAAAGCATTCGTCCCTGTACGCAAAAAGGGAAAGCTACCTTGTGAGACGGTTGAGCTTGAATACGATCTGGAATATGGCAGCGCTGTGATAGAAATGCACAAGGACGCGGTCAGGCCCGGCCAGAAGGTAGTGATCATAGACGATCTGATCGCCACAGGCGGGACCATCGGGGCTATCATAAAGCTGGTGGAGCAGCTGGGGGGCGAGGTAGTAAAGATCAGCTTCCTCATGGAGCTGGCCGGCCTAAACGGGCGGCAAAAACTGAAAGGCTACAATGTGGAGAGCGTCATCTGCTATGAAGGAAAATAATGTGGTGAAGCTATGGTAGAACAAGAGATTCATCCCAAAGAGAAGCGGGGCCTGACGACTACCAGGATCATCGCCCTGGGATTTGCGGCGGCCATTCTGGTGGGAGCAGTGCTTTTGATGTTTCCCTTTGCATCGGCTGACGGGACCTGGACAAATCCGATCGACGCGCTGTTCACGGCGACTACCAGTATCTGCGTGACAGGCCTGGTTACAGTGGTGACGGCCAGCCACTGGAGTATTCTAGGACAGTTTATCATCATGCTTCTGGCGCAGCTCGGCGGTTTGGGAGTCATCACTGTGGCGATGTGTGTGCTCGTGATAATCGGAAAGAAGATTACTCTGAAAGACAGGATGCTGATTCAGGAGACCTATAATATGGACACTTTGTCCGGCCTGGTGAAGCTGATCATTCGGATCGCGAAAGGGACCTTTCTCCTGGAAGGGATTGGGGCCGTTCTGTATGCGACTGTTTTTATTCCGGAGTTCGGTTTCTTTCAGGGGCTGTGGAAGTCCGTATTTAACGCCGTATCCGCTTTCTGCAACGCGGGCATGGACATCGTGGGAGATACCAGCCTGCGGGCCTATGCGGGAAATCCCATCATTAATTTTACCACAATGCTTTTGATCATTTTCGGAGGCCTTGGCTTTGTGGTCTGGTGGAATGTCCTCAAGGCATGGAAGGAGCGGAAGGAAAAGAAAAGGGGATTTGCAGCGGGCCTGAGTCTTCATTCTAAGCTGGTGCTGCTTATGACGGCCATCCTGATATTCGGCGGGGCTTTATTTTTCTTTTTGTTTGAATACAACAATCCGGATACCATTGGAAATATGAACTTCGGTGAAAAGGCCATGGCTTCTTTGTTCCAGTCGGTGACGACCAGGACGGCCGGCTTTGAGACGGTCCCGCAGGCGGGACTCACGGAGGGCTCCACACTTCTTACCATCATTTTGATGATAATAGGCGGCTCTCCTGCAGGAACGGCCGGAGGAATCAAGACCACGACGGTCGGCATCCTGATCCTGATGGTATTGTCAACAATCCAAGGAAAAAAGGATACGGAATTTATGGACCGCAGGATTTCTGCAGACGCGGGCAGGACGGCGCTGACGGTGACGGTGCTGGCGCTGACTGTGGTGCTCAGTGCTTCGGTGCTGCTGTTTGCCACCGATGGGCTGGGGTTCCAGGATACTCTGTTTGAGGTGGCTTCAGCCATGGGCACCGTGGGTCTGACCCGAGGGATTACAAGCAGTCTTACCGGAGCGGGAAAGCTGATCCTGGTGTGCGTCATGTATATTGGCCGTATCGGCCCTGTTACTTTGGCGCTGGCGCTGGCGTTAAAACGCAAGGGAAAACAGCAGAACCGGATGCTGCCGGAAGAAAGAATCCTTATCGGATAGTATTACGAAGAAATAATAATGAGGAAAAGTAAACGAATTCGTTTCTTTTAACGGTTTTTTGAACATAATACAGTAAAATCGACGGGTAAAAGGAGTAGATCATGGCGAAAAAAGAGTTCGCAGTCTTTGGACTTGGGGAATTTGGGAGCAGCATTGCCATAGCTTTGGAAGAAAACGGCTGTCAGGTGATGGCGATCGACAGCAATGAGGCAAGAGTACAGGAAATCTCAGAATTTGTCACCCATGCGGCTTGTGCCAATGTGGCAGATCAGGCAGTGGTCAAATCTTTGGGAGTCCAGAATATGGACGGAGTCATAGTTGGAATCGGCGAGGATATGGAGTCCAGTATCATGGCAACCATCAGCGCTAAGGAGTGCGGCGTGCCGTACGTGCTGGCGAAGGCCAACAGTGATATTCACGCCACGGTGCTCAAGAAGGTTGGAGCCGATCAGGTGATCTTTCCGGAAAAGGCCATGGGCATTCGCTTGGGCCGGAATCTGGCGTCTGGGAATTTCATTGACACCATTGAGCTGTCCAAAAAATTCAGTATGGTGGAAATTGAAGTGCCGCAAAGCTGGGTCGGCAAAACTCTCCGGCAGCTGGACCTCCGGAACCGGGGAATCAATATCATTGCAAGAAAGGGTGAAATGGAGGACATTGTCCTCATTGTGGATCCAGACAGAATCCTCCAGGGACATGAAACGTTTATCATAATCGGAAGTAATAAAGATCTGGAACGGGAACTGCTATGAGGATAGAGAGCAGCTCCAACGGACAGATAAAACATGTGGCTGCGCTCCAGAAAAAAGCGAAGTATCGGAAAGAGCAGGGCAGCTTTGTGGTAGAAGGCATCCGAATGGTGCTGGAGGCTCCTGAAGAACGTCTTGAGACAGTCTACGCATCAGATTCTTTCTTAAAACAGGGCGGTCTGGAAAAACTGGACGGAATTTCTTTCACGGAGGTGTCCGATCAGGCGTTCCGGGCCATGGCAGATACACAGACTCCCCAGGGGGTGCTGGCCGTGGTAAAAACTTTGGACTGGCAGGAGGAAGCATTTTATACGGAAAAGGATGCTCTTCTTCTGGTGCTGGAGAATCTCCAGGATCCGGGAAATCTTGGAACCATCCTCCGCGCGGGGGAGGGGGCGGGAGTGAGCGGCGTGATCATGAGCCGTGAGACGGTGGATATTTATAATCCAAAAGTAATCCGCTCTACCATGGGCTCCATATACCGAGTTCCCTTTGTAACAGCAGAAGATCTGGGGACCGTCCTGGAGGGCTGCCGGGAGCACGGAATCTTTTCTTACGCGGCGCATCTCGAGGGCAGCATAAATTATGAGGCTGCGGATTTCCGAAAACCCACTGCATTTCTGATCGGGAATGAAGCCGCCGGCCTCAGCGATCGTATTTCTGCCGCCGCGGATTTTCTGGTGAGAATTCCCATGAAGGGCTCTGTGGAATCATTAAATGCAGCAGTCGCCGCATCTATTTTTATGTATGAAACAGCCCGCCAAAGGCGCGCAGAATCAGTCGGGATATAGAGAAATAATACGAAAAAATCCATATGAGCCGTACCGGCCTGCAAACACAATATGATGTGGAGCAGGCCGATACGGCTTTCTACATATAGGTGATAACGTAATAATTTCTTTACATTTTCATGAAGGAATTCTTGTCGAAAATTAAGAACTAAATGGAAATGGGAGTAAAGTGGTGGAGGGTACCCCTGAATGGACACGAAAAGAGCATAAAGTGGGAAATGGTTGACAAAACAGAAAGACAGTGATATCATGACGGTGTAACAAAGTTGTAACAATTGGAACATCGGCTTAATAATTGAGAAGATGAATTTCGGATTGCTGCAGCAGGAAACAAGGAGGTATACAATGTTAACCAAGAAGAAAAGCATCGTTTCATGCTTTGTTATCGGTGCATTGCTTTGTACTCTGACTTCTCCCGGAGACAGAGGCAGTACGGCCGCGAAAGAAACTTTGACTGTGGCAGCGGCAGAGGTAAGCCAGAATTCCGGAAACGGGAAGCAAGACATCAGGAACACCTCAAAAGAAGAGCATACTAGAGAAATTGTAAAGACAGCGATAAAGAGTACAGAGAAGGGCACCTCTGACACTGCGCCGGAGACGGCGGTGGTCAGAATCGCCGGCGTATCTGTGAAAAGCGGTGCTGCTGATTATGAGACGGCAGTCCAGAGTGAACAGACCGTGAAAGCTTTTGGGCAGCCAGCAGTCCAGCCGCAGGAAAATTCAGCGGATGGAGCACAGTCAGCCGCCGGGAATACACAGGCGGCAGCGGCGCAGACCGGGGATGCAGCTTCAGTCATAGCCCCGGAGCTGGAGAACAAAGTGGTCACAACGGTGGATACCTATCTGAATATCAGACAGGAGCCCTCTGAGGAGAGTGAGATCGTCGGACGCCTTTACGAAGGAAGCGCCGGGGATGTGCTGGAAAACAACGGCGAATGGACCAGGATTTCATCCGGCGGTGTAGAAGGATGGGTACACAATGAATTTGTGGTATCCGGCGAAGCGGCGCAGAGCTTTGCACAGGAGGCGCTGGAACAGCTGGCCACTGTGACGGAAGAGGGAGTGCGCGTCAGAGCGGGAGCTTCTGTGGATTCTACCTGGATCGGCGTGGTGAACGCCAATGAGACTTATCAGGTGGTGCCGGAAGAAGCAAATACAACAGAAGAAAATGCAGATACAGAGAATGCGGGCGCAGCAGAGCAGCCTGAAACGGCAGAGACAGCCGGACAGCCGGAAGAGACTCAGCTTCAGAATTCTGCAGATGCGGACAATGAAAATGCCGCTTCGCAGCAGGAAGCCCCTGAACTTAAGTGGGTCAAGATCCTCTACGGGGACGGCGAAGAAGGATATGTCTGCGCGGACTATGTGACGACTGCGTTTGATCTGGGCCAGGCTAAATCCATGGAAGAGATTCGGGCGGAAGAAGAAGCCAAAGCGGCGGCAGAGGCTAAGGCGGCAGAAGAAGCCAAGGCAGCGGCAGAAGCCGAGGCGGCAAAAGAAGCCAGGGCGGCCGAGAAAACAGCGTCCAAGAAGGAAGAAGCGGCGGCTCCGGCTCAGTCTGATTCCGGATGGGTCGCGATGGGTGAATTTAAGATCACCGCGTACTGCGGCGGCGCGTGCTGCAACGGAAAATGGGCAGGAACCACCGCATCCGGAGCTTCGCCTTCGGAAGGGCGTACCATTGCCGTAGCTCCCTGGATCATCCCTTATGGGACCCAGGTCAGGATTGAAGGACTGGACGGCGTTTATGTGGCCGAGGATACAGGCGGCTTTGCCAACAGCAACCCTTATCAGATTGACTTGTTCGTATCAGAGCATTCCCACGCAGGAAGCTGGGGCGTGCGCTACAGACAGGTGTGGGTAAAACGATAAAACTGAATAAAGAGACAGTTACTGAAAAAGGCCGGTGCTTTTGCACCGGCCTTTTTGCCCCATCTTATGCAGGAAATTGCTCCCACTGCCTTGTAATAAATGGGAAAATGGGGTAGAATGATAAAAGATGCGGAACGGCGTCTGAAAGGAATTTAAAAGAAAGGGGTGCATGATATGACGGCGATATATTGGCTTATCGGCATTGTTGTCCTGTTGGTGATCGAAGCGCTTACCATGGGGCTTACGACTATCTGGTTCGCCGGCGGTGCCCTGGTGGCATTCATCGCGTGTGTGGCGGGAGCTGGGCTGGAGATTCAGGCGATTCTATTTGTTGTAGTTTCCCTGATACTTCTTTTTGTTACCAGGCCGTTTGCCAAGCGGTACATCAACAAAGGAACGGAAAAGACAAATGTAGAAGGGCTTATCGGCAAAGAAGCCCGCGTTACCGAACGGATCGACAACAAAGAAGGAACGGGGGAAGCCGTACTGTCAGGCCAGCCGTGGTCGGCGCGGTCCTCGGATGACGGCCAGATCCTGGAACCGGGAGATATGGCAGTGGTAGAGGCAGTCAGAGGAGTGAAGCTGATTGTGAGAAAGCAGAGCTGATGGAACGGAGGATATGAGAATATGAGTGTGAATTTTTTGATGGGAAGCATTAATGTGAGCGCGGTGATAGCTGTCGCCATACTGGCGGTCTTGATTTTATTGATTCTTTCGTCCTGTATTAAGATCGTGCCCCAGGCCAGGGCTGTGGTCCTGGAACGTCTGGGCGGATATAAGACCACTTGGTCCGTAGGGCTCCATTTGAAAGCGCCGTTTATAGACCGGGTCGCGAAGCGCGTGAACCTGAAGGAACAGGTCATTGATTTTAAGCCTCAGCCCGTGATCACCAAAGATAACGTGACCATGCAGATAGATACAGTGGTATTTTTTCAGATCACAGATCCGAAGCTTTACGCATACGGGGTGGAGAATCCGCTTATGGCGATCGAGAATCTGACCGCCACCACTCTGCGTAATATCATCGGCGATCTGGAATTAGACCAGACGCTCACTTCCAGAGAGCTCATCAATACCAAGATGCGCACACAGCTGGACGTGGCCACCGATCCTTGGGGAATCAAGGTGAACCGTGTGGAGCTTAAGAACATCATTCCTCCCAGGGAGATTCAGGATTCCATGGAGAAGCAGATGAAAGCGGAGCGTGAGCGCCGTGAAAAGATTCTGCAGGCAGAAGGCGAAAAGAAGTCTACGATTTTGGTCGCAGAAGGAAAGAAAGAGTCGGCGATCCTGGATGCAGAGGCCGAAAAGCAGGCGGCTATCCTGAGAGCGGAAGCCAAAAAGGAAGCTACGATCCGGGAAGCAGAAGGCCAGGCGCAGGCTATCATCAAAGTACAGGAGGCTACTGCAGACGGTATCCGTCTGATCAAAGATGCGGGCGCGGACAATGCGGTGCTCCAGCTTAAGAGTCTGGAAGCCTTCGCAAAGGCGGCGGACGGCCAGGCAACGAAGATCATCATCCCTTCCGAGATTCAGGGAATTGCCGGCGGCCTGAAGAGCCTCGTAGAGGTAGTGAAGGATTAACATTTTGTGAAATGATAGAGAGTCCGGCTTGCCGGGCTCTCTGCATCCGAAGATATGCCGGATGCTTTAGAAAATACATAATATGCGGAGGATGGTACGATGAAGATTATGGACAGCCTGAAGGGAAGGAACTTTCTGACACTGAAGGATTTTACGCCGGAGGAAATCCAGAATTTCCTGGACTTGGCGGCCGATTTGAAAGCGAAGAAAAAACGGGGAATCACGGGCAGCAGCCTGAAAGGGAAGAACATAGCCCTGATTTTTGAGAAACCTTCCACCAGGACCCGGTGTGCGTTTACCGTTGCCTGCAACGATGAGGGCGGATTTCCTGAATACCTGGGAAAAGGCGATATCCAGTTGGGAAAGAAGGAAAGTGTGGAAGACACGGCCCGTGTGCTCGGCCGGATGTTCGACGGAATTGAGTTCCGCGGCTTTCTGCATTCCAACGTGGAAGCACTGGCAAAGTATTCAGGCGTCGTGGTATGGAACGGCCTGACAGACGATTATCATCCTACTCAGATCCTGGCGGATTTTTTGACGATGCAGGAATGTTTCGGCCATCTGAAAGGCCTGAATTTTGTGTTTATCGGTGACGGCAGGAACAATATGTCCAACAGCCTGATGGTCGGGTGCGGAAAAATGGGCGTCAACTGTACGATTATCGCTCCTAAGGCTCTGTGGCCGGAGGAAGAGTTGGTTGAGATCTGCAGGGGATATGCTACGGAAGCCGGCAGCACACTGACAGTCACAGACGATGCGGCGGCTGTAAAGGGTGCCGATGTGATATATACAGACGTGTGGTGCTCCATGGGCGAAGAGGACAAAGCCGCGGAACGCATGGCTCTTCTGAAGCCCTATCAGGTCAACAAGGCTCTGATGGAGAGCACAGGAAAAGACAGTACGGTATTTATGCATTGTCTGCCTGCGGTAAAGGGAAATGAAGTGACGGAGGAAGTGTTTGAATCGGAGAGATCCGTAGTATTTGACGAAGCAGAGAACCGTATGCACACCATTAAAGCTGTGATGGTGGCGACTTTGGGAGACTGAGTTTCATGTATGTAAACAGGACGAAAAAAAATCCATATACAAAGCAGACCGTCTTTGATATATTATCCGTGGTATCAGGACTTGCTGTCATTGGACTGGGAGTGTTCGTATTCCTCAATCCGGAAGAATATGCACAGATGTTTCCTGCTGTTTTTCTGCTGGCGGCGGTTTTTCAGATTTTATGTGCCATTCCGCGGCTGGCAGGAGGATATGGAAAGAAAAGCGGAAAACGGAAGGCAGTTGGCATATGCCTGTGCGCGGCGGCCGGCATCCTGCTGATATTTGCAGTGGTAAGCGCCATTTGTCTTTGGAGGTAGGGATTTGAAAGCTAGAATATTGCAGCTTTTGCGGGAGCAGGAGGGCTATGTATCCGGACAGGACATCTGCCGGAAGCTCTCCGTCTCCCGCACCGCTGTCTGGAAGGTCATCGGACAGCTGAAGGAAGAAGGATATATCATCGAGGCGGTGCAGAATAAAGGCTACCGCCTTTTAGAAGTGCCGGATCTGGTCACAGAGGGAGAAGTGGCATCGCGTCTCCATACCGGCTGGGCGGGACATCCAACCGTATTTCTGGAAAGAACAGATTCTACCAACAACGAAGCAAAGCGTATGGCAGAAGCCGGCGCGTCTCATGGGACCTTGGTCGTTGCGGAGAATCAGGAGGCGGGAAAAGGGCGCAGAGGGCGTTCCTGGTCCTCGCCGGAAAAGAGAGGGATCTGGATGACGCTGATCATGAAGCCGGGATTCCCTCCTTCCCAGGCATCGATGCTCACATTGGTGGCGGCTATGGCCGTGGCGGAGGGCGTGCGTTCTGTCACCGGCTTAGAGGCAGGGATCAAGTGGCCGAACGATATCGTGGTGAATGGAAAGAAAATCTGCGGAATCCTGACAGAGATGAGCGCGGAACCGGATTATATCAATCATGTGGTAGTGGGAATCGGGATCAATGCGAATATGGAGGAATTTCCGCCGGATATCAGGGAAAAAGCGACCTCTTTATATCTCGAGCTGGGGAAAAAAGTCAGCCGGGCGGCGGTGATCGCCGAGGTCTGGAAAGCCTTTGAAACATATTATGACAAGTTCTTGGAGAATGCGGACCTGTCTTCTCTCAGGGAGGAGTATGAAGCACATCTTCTTAACAGGGGAAAGGAAGTGTGCGTGCTGGATCCCAAAGGAGAGTGGCGGGGCATCGCGAGAGGGATCGACAGAAACGGACGGCTTTTGATCGAACAAACAGGAAGCGGGGGCGAAGGCCTGAAAGCGGTGGATTCTGGTGAGGTTTCTGTTCGAGGCGTCTACGGGTATGTGTGATATGGATGAGAAAAAAGTGCTGTGCGGGGCGAATTCCTACACACAGAAATATTATTTTAATGATGAATTTTCCATGCTGCCGGAAAACATCCGGGAGGAGCTTAAGATTCTCTGCGTGCTCTATGTGGAGGATGTGGGCGGTATCCTGGCCCTGGAGTTTGACGGGGAAGGGAACCTGGAACTGCGGGTGGAGAATGAGGAAACCGATTATCTTTTTGATGAGATTGGCAGCGTACTGAAAATTAAGCAGATCCAGAGGGAAAAAGGCGAGCTTTTAGAGTCCTTGGAGCTGTTTTACAGGACCTTCTATTTGAACTGAGAAAGAGTATTCGTTGAGACAGGAGCATAGATGAATCAGAAAAAAAAGCTGGCGATCGGCGGCGTAGAATTGGACGCTCCGGTAGTGCTGGCGCCGATGGCAGGCGTGACAGACCTGCCATTTCGTGTGCTTTGTAAGGAACAGGGGTGCGGACTGGTATGTACGGAGATGGTCAGCGCCAAAGCAGTCCATTATAAGAACAAGAACAGCGCCATGCTTCTTTCCGTGAGAGATGAGGAGCGCCCGGTCTCCCTGCAGCTCTTTGGATCGGAACCGGAGCTTCTGGCGGAGATTGCGGCTCTCTTGGAGCCTGGCCCGTATGACATCATTGATTTTAATATGGGATGTCCGGTCCCGAAGGTAGTAAACAATCATGAAGGCTCGGCTCTGATGAAAGAGCCGGAGCTGGCAGGCCGAATCTTGAAGGCGATGGTAAAAGCAGTGAAGAAGCCGGTGACTGTAAAGATCAGAAAAGGGTTTACAGAGGATTCCGTCAACGCCGTGGAGATCGCGAAGATTGCAGAGGATGCCGGCGTGGCAGCCATTGCGGTGCATGGGAGGACGAGGGAGCAGTATTATTCCGGAAAAGCGGACTGGGAAATCATACGGAAAGTGAAAGAAGCGGTATCGGTCCCGGTTATCGGGAACGGGGACATCTTTACTGCTGCGGACGCGGCTTCTATGATGGAGCAGACGGGCTGCGACGGAGTCATGGTCGCCAGAGGGGCCAGAGGAAACCCGTGGATTTTCCGAGAGATAAAGGAGTTTCTGCTGACTGGGAATAAACGGGAAAGGCCGGATGGTTTGGAGATACGGGACATGATCCTCAGACACTCCAGGATGCAGGCTGAACTTAAAGGAGAGAGCATGGGAGTCCGGGAGATGAGGAAGCATGTTGCGTGGTATACTGCAGGCTGCCCTCATTCCGCATCCTTGAGGGAGGCTGTGAACCATGTGGAGACACTCGCAGAGCTGGAGACACTTGTAAAAGAGCGTCTGGAACTGTGATATTTGTGGAAAAACCGTCCGCAAAGCTCCAGAAATGTTGACAATGAGGTAGCTTTGGGATATAATACCTTGAATGTAAAAACGCACAGGACCGCATGTATTGGCGCGGATGTCATATAATATAACGTGCCGGCTGGAGCCGGGAGTTTTGAACGGTATCTGGCGCCTTTGTACGAAGCGAGATGTACAGGGGAAGCGCCGGGCGGAAAAATAGAAAAAGGATCTAGGAAGGGAAAGATAGCAGTATGGCAGACACAAAAAAGAACATTCTTACTTATGCCGGCTTAAAGAGATATGAGGATGAGCTGGCGGAACTGAAGCTGGTAAAACGGAAAGAGGTCGCACAGAAGATCAAAGAGGCAAGAGAGCAGGGCGACTTGTCTGAAAATGCGGAATATGATGCGGCAAAGGACGAGCAGAGGGATATCGAGCTGCGGATCGAGGAGCTGGAAAAGCTCCTTAAAAATGCGGAAGTAGTCGTCGAAGATGAAGTGGAGCTGGATAAGATCAGCGTCGGCTGTGAAGTAAAGGTATATGACGTGGAATACGAGGAAGAAATGGATTTCCGGATTGTGGGATCCACGGAAGCGAACAGCCTTCAGAATAAAATATCCAACGAGTCGCCGGTGGGAAAGGCTCTGATCGGCAAACGAGTGGGAGAGACTGTAGTGGTGGAGACCCAGGCTGGAGAGATTGAATACAAAGTCCTTGATATCAAACGCGTTTCTTAGAATAACAGCAAAAGAGGGAAAAAAATTGGCAGAGCAGAACAGAATCCAGGAACAGGATATAAATCAGCTTCTGAAAGTGCGCCGCGAAAAGCTGGCGGGACTTCAGGAAGAGGGAAAGGATCCATTTCAGATTACAAAATATGAGGTAACGCATCACAGTGAAGAGATTAAGGCCGGATACAGTCAGCTGGAAGGAAAAGAGGTATCCGTCGCAGGCAGGATGATGTCTAAGCGTGTGATGGGGAAAGCCTCTTTTTGCCATATCCAGGATCTGCCCGGTACGATCCAGGCATATGTTGCAAGAGACAGTGTAGGAGAAGAAGCATATAAGGAGTTTAAAAAGTATGATATCGGTGATATCGTCGGGATCAAGGGCACTGTATTCAAGACGAAGACGGAAGAAATTTCCATCCATGTGTCTGAGATCACTCTTTTGTCTAAGAGTCTTCAGATTTTGCCTGAAAAATTCCACGGTTTGACCAATACGGATATCCGCTATCGCCAGAGGTATGTGGATCTGATCGTAAACCCGGATGTAAGAAAGACCTTTGTTATGCGTTCCAGGATCATCAAATCCATCCGGGATTATCTGGACGGACAGGGATTCATGGAGGTGGAGACTCCTATTCTTGTATCCAATGCGGGAGGCGCCGCGGCCCGTCCCTTTGAAACACATTATAATGCGCTGGATGAGGATGTGAAGCTCAGGATTTCTTTGGAGCTTTATCTGAAGCGCCTGATCGTGGGCGGCATGGAGCGTGTATATGAGATTGGCCGTGTGTTCCGGAATGAGGGTGTGGATACCAGGCATAATCCGGAATTCACACTGATGGAGCTTTACCAGGCATATACGGATTATCACGGCATGATGGATCTGACGGAGAACATGTACCGCCATGTGGCGAAGGAGGTCCTCGGAGACACCATGGTGACATATGGCGACGAGCAGATTGACCTGGGGAAGCCTTTTGCGAGACTCACGATGGTGGATGCGGTGAAGCAGTATTCGGGAGTTGATTTTGATGAGATACCGGATACGGAAGCGGCAAAGGCCATGGCGGACAAGCACCATATCGAATATGAAGACAGACATAAGAAGGGCGATATATTGAGCCTCTTCTTTGAAACCTATGTGGAGGAGCACCTGAGGCAGCCTACCTTTATCATCGACCATCCGGTGGAGATATCCCCGCTCACAAAAAGGAAGCCGGACAAGCCGGACCATGTGGAACGTTTTGAGCTGTTTATTACGGGACGTGAAATGGCGAATGCCTACTCTGAGTTAAACGATCCCATTGACCAGAGAGAACGGTTTAAAGCTCAGGAGGAGCTGCTGGCCCAGGGAGACGAGGAAGCTAACAGCATGGACGAGGATTTCCTGAACGCATTGGAGATCGGGATGCCGCCCACAGGCGGGATCGGCTATGGAATCGATCGTCTGGTGATGCTCCTGACGAACAGCCCGGCTATCCGGGACGTGCTTCTGTTCCCGACGATGAAGAGCCTTGGCGGAGCAGATGCGAAAAAGGCCGAGAAGGCGGGGGATAAGCCGGCTGCGGAAGCAGCAGAAACGGTAAAAGAAGTCATAGATTTTTCTAAGGTGGAAATTGAGCCATTGTTTAAGGATGAGGTCGATTTCGAGACATTCAGCAAGTCTGATTTCCGGGCTGTAAAGGTTCTGGAATGCGAGCCCGTGAAGAAGTCTAAGAAGCTTTTAAAGTTCACCTTGGATGATGGAACCGGTGAAAACCGCACGATCTTAAGCGGGATCCATTCCTACTATGAACCGGAGGAGCTGGTCGGAAGGACGCTGATTGCGATCACCAACCTGCCGCCGAGATCCATGATGGGATTTGAATCCAGTGGGATGCTTCTTTCTGCGATCCATACGGAGGAAGGGGAAGAAAGACTGAATCTGGTGATGGTCGATGATCATATCCCGGCGGGCGCGAAGCTGTACTAGGAATTTATGAAATTTTATATGTAAGCAGATTTTGATATGCTCCCCATAGAGTAGACACTCGAAGCAAACTTCGGGACTACACTGTGGGGAGCGTTTGTATGAATACCTTTGAATACTTTTTAAACAAATTAGTCTTATAAATCAAGTGAGACAGGAGGAGATTCGCTTCCATCCAGGCGGCTCGCTGGCAGCCGTAACCAGCATCTTTACGGCCTCCAGTCGGTCCTTTCCAACTGACATGAATAAATCGATATTTTTCCATGTCAGATTCCAACAAAAATCCGCATGATATGCGATTTTTGCCTCCCTGCGGCCGGGAAAATTCTGTTAACGCCTTTGCGGCACTCGCCTTACGATGGAATCGGATCATTCCTCCCTCTCCTCTTGCCGCACCGAAATAAGCGCTCAGTTGTTGTAAAAGCCATTAGGGCGGCCCACCGCGGCTCGCTGCCATAAGGCGCGCGGGCCGTGTGGATATCCAATACTTTTCTGGAATCTAAGAAATGAAATTTGTCAAGTATGGTACTTAATCAGAGCATATTAAAAATGATTCCAAAAAGTATTTTGTATTATACCCAAGGGCACCCCTTAATTCATGCCCTCCGGGCAGGCGCACTTCGTGCGTCAAGGTATACCCTAAGCTTCGCCGGTCACTGAGCTCACTATTGGGAATATATGGAAGATATAATCTGAAGCCTACAGCTTGCACTGTGACAACTTTCTGTATATAATTATAGGTATCTTCTGGTCATATGTCAGTCACCCGCAATCCGGAGGTTGTGATTATGAATAATTCAATGCTGCCGCGTGAATTTGACTATTTTCTTCTTGTGGCGGAGGAGCTAAATATTACAAGGGCCGCACAACGTGCATACATATCGCAGCAAGCTCTGAGTAAATATATCAAAACACTCGAAGACCGGTATGGTGTGCAGCTGTTTCAGCGCAAGCCGGAATTTCGTCTGACACCGGCGGGGGAGATCCTGTATAAAAGAGCAAAACAGATGCGCCAATTAGCCAATACTCTTTCTGCAGAACTGGACAGCGTACAGAGCGGGCTTCAGGGTCAGCTCTGTTTTGGAATTTCCTACGGAAGATCCTTTGACATTGTCCCTCCGCTCTTGGCTTCGTTTCGCCAGATGTATTCTAAGATTAAAGTTATCGTAGATATGGGAAATACTTCTTTTTTTCGGGATGAGATCATAAAAGGGAAAATGGATATCGCACTGGGGGTATCTCCGGAGTCTTCACCAGAATTGGAGACCATCGAGGTGGCAAAGGAGAGCATCTATCTCTGTATGACGGATAACATACTAAAACGGTATTTTCCCGACACATTTCCAAGCTGTAAATATCGGTTTCGAGGAGGGGTGGATCTCCATGAGTTTGAGCATATCCCGTTTTGCTTTAATCCGACGTCGACGCATATTAATCAATATGTAACACGATATTTGACACAAAGGAACATCCACTTATCTTTTATGGTTCTTACAGGGAGTAATGAATTAAATATCAATTTGTGTGATGTCCTGGGGTGTTTTTGCCTGCAGTTTTTACTTCCTCAAGTAAGGGAGTACAATCGGCGCTGGCCGAATAATCCCATTAATATTTTTCCGCTCAGCGGAATGGAGGAATGTAATACGATTACGATCATGTATAGGAAAAACAGGCAGCTTCCCATTTACCAGCAGCATTTTATTGAATTGCTGCAGGAAACCGTATCAAATCATATATATTTGCTGCCGGCTGACGCCGCAGAGAAACCGAATGTTTTTCCGACCATCGATAAATAATATTTTCTGTAATCATTTTGCCAGAAAAGACCGCTGTTTTACACAGCGGTTTTTTTGTATTAAAAGGCAGCTTTTAAAGCCCGTCTGGGGCCATTCAAATATGAGGATCTAGAAAGTACCACAACCTTTTGTTATATTCTCACAATTAATTGCTGTTTTACTTTCCTTTTTTGTTGGAATTATACTATTGATAGAGAAAATACCCCGCCATGTTCGGACCATGGCATAGGGGCGTCAGAAGAAAGGAAAGGGGTGTGTATTTTGAAGCTAAGGAGGACATTGCTCTGGGTAAATGGAAACCAGCCGGATCGGCTGCAGGAAGCATTGCAAAGCGAAGCGGACTGCATTGTTCTGGAGCTGGAGGATCTGGTTCCTCCGACCCAGAAGGAGGAAGCGAGAAAAGGCGCAGCTTATGCTTTGAAGAATGTTGATTTTCGGGGAAAAGAGCGGATTGTGAGAATCAACCATCCGGACAGCGAATGGGGAAAAAAGGATATAGAAGCGATCTTTCCGCTGGCGCCGGATGCGATCCGGCTGCCGAAATGTGAAACGGTGGAGTATGTGCTTTATATCGACCGCAGACTTGCTGAAGTTGAGAGGGAACAGGGCCTGCCGCAAAACAGCATTGAACTCATATTAACCCTGGAGTCTCCTCTGGGGATCCTCAACTGTTTTGAAATGGCCGCCTGCACCAAGCGGGTTACCGGAATTGGCCTTGGAGCGGGAGACCTGACCAGCGCCATGGGCATTGACCGAAGTCTGGATCCTGACACGGTTCAGCTTTTGTACGTTAAGCAAAAAATGGTGCTCGCTGCAAAAGCGGCCGGCGTACAGGTGTTTGACACAACTGTGATCACGCCTCCGGGGGTCTCTTTGGATGATTTTATTGAAAAGGATACTCGTAAGGATAAGGAGATGGGCTTTACGGGCCGATCTGTTTCCATGCTGCCGCATGTCCCCATCATTAACCGCGTTTATGCTCCCACAAGAGAGGAATATGAACTTTCCTGCCGTCTGGTTGAAGGATACAATGCCGCGCTGGTGGCCGGCCAGATCGCGGATATATTTGTGGAGGGGCATTTTCTGGACGCGCCCGTAGTCGAAAAGGCCCGTCAGGTGATCTCGTTTTACGAAAAGCTGACAAATAAAATGTCCTGAAATCAATTTAAGGGTTGTGAAGATGACGTTAAAAAGTAAAATAATACAATGCCCGGTTGTGAAAGAACAACAATAACTCGATGTACAGAGGAGAAGATCGGCGCTAAAATGTACATACAAATGGGGTCCGAGGCACCCCGATAAAAGGAAAAGGAGAGAAATGAGATGAAAAAGTTAATATCCTGTGTTATGATCCTTTGCTTAATGCTTACACTTCTCGCCGGATGCGGTTCAGTGCCGACCGGAGAAAGCGAGAAAACAGAAACGAAGGCGCCCGAAACAGCTGCCAAGACGACCGAAGCCAAAACTGGCACAGAAGACACCACGACCACGGAAACGGAGGCTGGTCCTGAAACCAAAGAACTGTCAGAACTGAAGGTGGGTATTTCTTTTTATGCATATGCCAGCGCGTCGGCAATTCGTCAGTTGGATTACCTGGTTTATACATTTGAGGGAGCAGGATGTACAGTTTCCTACGCGGTCTGCAACAACAGTGTGGAACAGCAGATTGCAGATGTGGAAAGCCTGATCGAGCAGAAATGCGATGTGATCATTCTCGATCCCTGCCAGTCAGAAGGATATGACAGTGCGCTTGCAGACTGCAAGGCTGCCAAGATACCTGTATTTGTTATGGGAAATGCTCTGAATTCCGATGTTTATACTGCCGGAGAAGACTATGTTACGTTACTACAGTCAGATATGAAATTACAGGGGGAAAACGCTGGAAATGCGGTACTCCGTATTGTCGATGAGAAGCTGAACGGGCAGACCGCATATTGTGTCGTCGTGTTTGGCACGCCGGGTATGCAGAGCGCTACTGACCGCTTAAACGGCTACAATGAAGTGGATTTTGCCAATGATTCCATCGTTACGATCGGAACACAGACGGCTTATAACAAGGCGGCAGACGCGCAGTCCATTGTAGAGAATTATATTATGAGCAGCGGCGGGCCGGAGACGGAAAAAGGCGTTAATGTCATCGTCTGTATGACGCATAACTGCGCGATTGGCGCGGTCGCTGCCATTAAGAATATGGGATATACTCCGAATAAAGATATCTATGTCGTCGTCGTTGACGGTGTGAAGGAAGACTTGCAGAGCATCCTCGATGATGAGCTCTATATTGCGGTTGAGTCTCCCTGCTTCTATGCGGAGCAGCAGCTGGATTTGATCCAGAAATATTTCCAGGGAGAGACTCTCGATTCTTATTATGAAATTAAAACGACTGTCTTTGACGCCGCCAACGCGCAGGAATGGTACGATAATTTCTCCAAGTACGATGAACTGATCGGATATGAGGGACAGTAAGACTAAGAAACTGCAGAGGATCAAATTTAATGGGCGGCAGGCAGAACATGTTGCCGCCCACCGAATTTGTAAGAAAGATAAGAGGCGGAGATTATGGAAAAGAACAGTTCATTTCATCATATTGCTTTACGCGCGGCTGACTATGAGAATACGCTTGCATTCTACTGCGGCGGGATGGGCTATCAATTGACTTATGAATGGCAGGGAGACGCTGGCCGATGCTGTATGGTGGATATCGGCGGAGGGGACTTTATAGAGGTCTATGAAGGGGGAAAGGAGAGTCTTCCTGAGGACTTTGAGAGGAAAAGCGGCTGTTTTTTTCATTTAGCCATCGGAGTAGAAGACACGGATGAAGCGTATAAGTCGGCAATAAAAGCGGGAGCGGTCAGCAGGGATGCTCCGTTTGATACGGTGATCCAGTCGGCGCCGCCGCTTCCAATCCGGATCGCTTTTGTGTACGGCCCCAATGGGGAACTGATTGAATTTTTTAAAGTCAGGTAAACTCTTAGTTGTTTTAAAAGCGAGGTGATAGCTTGGAGAATCAGAAGGCAGAGCAGCAGGGATATCTTCTGGAAGCCCGCAATATCTATAAATCCTTTTCTACAGTGCCTGCACTTACGAATGTCGATTTTAATCTTCGCAGAGGAGAGGTCATGGCCCTGATGGGAGAAAATGGAGCCGGTAAATCTACTTTGATCAAGATTATCACTGGATTGTATACAAAGGATTCCGGTCAGGTTTTGCTGGAAGGAAAAGAGATAAGAGCAAGATCAGTGCTGGAATCGCAGCAGATGGGCATTCAGAGCGTATTTCAGGAATTGAATCTGAGCCCGTTTCTGAGCGTGGCGGAAAACCTGTTTATAGGACATGAGATCAGAAACAAGCGGGGATTGATCGATTGGAAAAAGACAAATGAGGAAGCAAAGCGGATCTTGGAAGAAATGTCCATATACATAGATGTAAAAAAACCTCTTAAGGATCTTACAGCGGCAGTTCAGCAGATGGTAGCCATAGCACGGGCGGTCGCGGTAAACGCGAAGGTATTGATCTTGGATGAAGCGACCTCCTCTCTGGATGCGGATGAAGTAGAGGTGCTGTTTACGGAGATTCGGAGATTAAAGACAAAGGGGATCGGAATCATTTATATCACACATCGTATGAACGAAGTGTTTACCATCAGCGATCGGATCACCGTATTGCGGAACGGTCACCTTATAGGAGTTTATGAGTCCGCGGCGATCGATATGAGCCGGCTGATAAGCAGCATGATCGGGGATGCGAAGGGCAGGGAGGTCGTTGTGCGAAAGAAAGAGAATCCGGAATTAGGGAATGCCCCGGTTCTCTATAGCCTGCGGAATATAAACAAAAAGAACCGGCTCTACAATGTCGATCTGGATATCAAGAGCGGTGAGATCGTAGGATTAGCTGGGCTGCTCGGATCGGGAAGAACGGAACTGGCAAGGATTATGTTTGGCGATGACCAGGACTTTACCGGCGAGCGGTACTTCAAAGGTGAACAGGTAAATTTGAAAACTCCGGCGGCATCGATCAAAAACGGAATCGCTTACTGCACGGAAGAGCGACGCAGCGAAGGGATATTTGCCCTGATGGGAGTGGATGACAATATTATCATGCCGTCCATGGATTCCTATGTGCGCTTCGGAGTGATTGAGAGAAAAAAGAAAAACGCGGTGGTCAAGGAGTATATCGGCCGTTTAGCCGTTAAGACACCGTCTTCCTCCATGGAGATCCGAAAACTGTCGGGAGGAAATCAGCAAAAAGCGTTGGTTGCCCGATGGCTGTGCATGGATACTAAGCTCATTATCTTTGATGAGCCCACGAGAGGCATCGATGTCGGCGCGAAGGCAGAAATTGAAAAGCTTATCCAGGAGCTGGCGGAGCAGGGGCTGGCGGTACTCTATATTTCTTCTGAATTTGAAGAATTGGTCAGAGGCTGTGACCGCGTGATCGTGTTATACGAAGGCCATGTCGTCAGCGAATTGACGGGCATGGATATATCCAATGAATCGATAACCAATGCGATCGCGGAGGGCGGAAGAACCGTACGTGATGCGGAAAAACTGCAGGAAGAGAAAGGGGTGTAAGGGATGCAGAAAAAAACGCTGACTTCAAAGGCTGGTTCAGCGGGACATTTTGCGATCAACAATGCCGCCGCCCTTATGTGCGTGGTGCTGATCCTCTACAATGCCCTTTTTACCAGAAACTTTGTACAGATCAATTCCTTATGGAATCTGATCGCGCAGACGACCTCTCTTATGTTTGTGACAATGGGCATGACCCTGGTTATCTCAGCGGGCTGCACAGACCTTTCCGTTGGCGCGGTCATGGCGATTTCTTCTTCTGTATGCGGAGAATATATGGTATCGGGCGGGAACCAGGCAGCCGCCATATTCTTAGCATTGGGAATAAGTTTAGTATGCGGTCTGATAAATGGTACTCTGGTGGCAAGATATAAGCTGCAGCCTCTGGTCGCCATGCTGGTAGCGAGGATGGTATATCGGGCGGCCGCGCAGATATATACCTCCGGGATCGCGCGGAATGTGAGCAGCTCAGTTGGAGCTTTCATCGCCCAGAAGCGCCTGTTTACTTTTAGGCTGCCGGTGATTGTCTTCCCCATGATCCTTGTGATCCTGCTGACTTGGTTTATTGCGAAGAAGACGAGCTTTGGAAAACATGTAGAAGCTGTCGGGAACAATCAAAGGACGGCATATCTATGCGGCATCTCTGTGGCGGGAACGATTGTTGCGGTGTATCTGTTTTCTTCTGTTCTGGCAGGCTGCGGAGGACTGATTGAACTGTTCCGCAGCGGCGCGACGGACGCGAACACGATCGGCCTTGACTATGAAATGAGCGCCATAGCGGCTGTAACGATTGGCGGAACCAGCATGCGTGGAGGCAAGGCAAAAATCTATGGGTCTATTGCAGGCGCTCTGCTTATGACGCTTATCACCATGACTGTGAATTTCTCCAATATTACCTATCAGATGGCGAATATTTTAAAGGGTGTTGTGATTGTATTCGCACTGGCGCTGCACTCGATAGATCGGTCATAATGGAGGGAAAGATGGAAAAAAGTTCGGAAAGAAAAATACCGTTATCGGAGCTCCTTAATTTTCTGCGGGGGAAGGGAACCATAGCCGTTCTTATTTTAATGATCGTATTATCAAGCATATTATTCGGAAACACGTTTCTGTCCTGGAGCAATTTATCCAATGTGATGAGACAGATCAGCTGGTTCGGAATTGCCGCCATCGGCGTGAACCTGTGCATTATCAGCGGCGGCCGTGACGTGTCGGTCGGATATACGGCAATGCTTACCGGCATGGTTTTTTCGTGGTGCATCACAAAGGCCGGGATGAATCTTTGGCTGGCACTGTTTCTCAGCCTGTGCGTCGGCCCCGTGGTGGGGCTTATCAACGGTTTTATTATCGCAAAGCTGCATGTCAGGGCAATGATCGCAACTTTGTCCACCGGGTGGATATTCTGTTCCCTGGGACTTATCATCAATAATGATGCCACCATTTATATCGCAGGAAGTACAAAGAATATTGAACTGTTTTACGGCATCAGCAGAAGCAATCTATTCGGTTTCCTGCCAACGCCGTTTGCCGTATTTTTAGTCTGTGTATTCGGGTTCTGGATCATGGCGTCAAAGACAAAGCTGGGGCGGGTGATCTATGCGATCGGAGGAGATCAGGAAAGCGCGGCGATGATGGGCGTGAATGTAATGAAAACACAACTTATTACACATATGATCTGCAGTATTTTAGCGTGTATCGCGGGACTGTTCTTAGTGGCGCGCACAGGAGTGGGCGATCCCGCAAGCTGCAGCCAGTGGGGATTCACTTTGATGGCTACTGTTGTGATCGGCGGGACCAGGATGCGGGGAGGCTTGGGCGACCTGCGGGGCATTATTGTAGGCGTGCTGATCTATGGTCTTCTCAGCAACATATTGTCAATGGCGGGGCTGTCGCTGTATTGGCAGAACCTGATCACAGGGCTGGTGCTGCTTCTTGCCATCCTGTCACAGCGGAGGTCGTAAAATGCCGATGGGAAATTTAAAAGAATTTGCATGTGCGATCACAGAAGAGCTGACCGAGTGCCTGAATGGAATGAATGAGGAAGAGGTGAACCGGCTTTATTCGGATATCCTGGGAGCAGAAAGAGTTTTCGCATGGGCGCCGGGCCGATGCCAGGCAATGCTCCGATGCTTTGTCACACACCTGTCTCAGGCGGGGAAAATAGCATATATGGTCGGCGACACCGTCACTCCCGCCATCGGGAAAGGGGATCTGCTGATCGCCGCCAGCGGCGCCGGCCACAATATCGGCGTGGCCGGCATAGCAGAGCGCGCGCGGGGATATGGAGCAAGGGCAGCCCTGCTTACCATCGTTCCAGAATCTCTTTGCCGAAATGCTTCTGATTATGCGGTGATCATTCCGGGAAGGACAGCCGCATGCGGAGGAATCGGACGATCCATTCAGCCGGGCGGCGGAAAATATGAACAAAGCCTTCTTCTCTTTTTAGAGGCGGTCGTAATCCGCTACAGAGCAGAGCAGGAAATTTGCTCCCCGGTCAAAGAAAGAGAGATTCTTCCCGCCGCTGTAGAGCTGGCAGAAAGAATACGGCGGATAGAAGAAGGAGTAAAGGAAGAAGCGGCAGATTCTGTACTGCGGGCTGTTGAAAAAACTCTGTCATCGGACAACAGGGTGTTTGTATGGGCTCCTTCATCCCGGCCAAGAAATCTTTTGAGATGCTATCTTATGAGACTGATGCATATGGGAATCAGAGCTTTTGTCTGGGATGATACAGTATGTCCGGAGATCCGGCCGGGAGACGTATTTATTCTTTCGGACCGGGATGGAAAGCATCCGATGGCAAAATACATGGCGGCTTATGCGACTGCGGCCGGCGCACGTGTTTTCCTGTTATCGGAGGAAAAACCACCTGATAATTATCCTGAATGTGAGGCGGTATATTTCCCTGTGCCGGAAGAATGGAAGGATCCGCGTATGCCGGGCTGCCTTTATGAACTCAGTATGCTGATCCTGCTGGATGCCATGATCGCCAAGCATAATGAGAATCTCGGGTTTATGCGGACAGCAGCATTTGCATTGCATGCGAACCTTGAATAACGTTGGAATAAATATCTTTTACTATAACGAAATGGGAGGGTGAATAAAACGGATGCGGCTTAGAAGAACGATGTTTTGGGTAAACGGACCGGATTTTACGAATCTGGAGGAAGTCATCAACAGCAATACAGACGCAATCCAGCTTGATTTGGAGCAGCATGTGAACGGGCCCGACAAGATACGGGCGCGAGATAATCTCTGCAGAATTTTAAAGGAAGTGGATTTTAAGGGGAAAGAAAAGGTGGTCCGCATCAATCATCCGGATACTCAATTGGGAATTGATGATCTGACGGCAGTCCTGCCCTGTATGCCGGATGCTGTTCGAATTCCGAAAACAGAGCGTGTTGAGACGATTCTGAAGGTTGATCAGATCATCACGGAATTTGAAGAGAGGAATGGACTGCCGCATAATACCATTGAAATTCTGCTTCTGTTGGAAACGCCGATCGGAATCAATAACGGATATCGGCTGGATACCTGCTGCGGCAGAGTGACGGGAGTCGGGCTGGGCGCGGGTGATCTGACCACCTGTATGCACGTAAGGCGCTCCATGAGAATGGGAAATATGCAGCTGGTATATGCCAAACAGAAAATGGTGCTGGATGCCAAGGCGGCAGGGATAGGAGTGGCGGATACGGTTGTCGGCTGCAGCAAAGACTTTGGCCCGGAAGCCGTTATGGAGTTTGTACGTGCAGATACGGAGCTGGACAAGGAGATGGGCTTTACCGGGAGATCGGTAGGAATGCTGGAGCATGTGGATATGATCAATGAGATATTATCCCCCAGCGCTCAGGAAATTGAGGAAGCCGAGGCGGTCGTTAAAGCTTATGAAAGGCAGCGGGCGGAGGGCAGAAAGGATGTTTATCTGAACGATAAATGGGTGGATCCTGACATTTACTTAAGCAGTAAATATATTGCTGAGATTGGCGCGGCAATAAGGAAGAAAAAATCTTATAATGGATAAATTTCATACCAGGAAAGGAGTTTTCACGATATGAGTCTCACTCATTTGAAGCAGTCACAAATCGCAACGTCGACATTTCCCTACTGCCGTTATTCGCTGGATTATACGTTGGATTCTTTGGAACGTATCGGATGTGAGCATTTTGAATTTCAGGCGGTGGAGCCGCTTTTAAGCCTGGAGGATGTGAGCGAAGCGGATATTCGCGTTGCAGCAAAAAAAATTACAGATCATCATTTGAAATGTATCTGCGTCACTCCGGATGTCATGAATTATCCTGTTAATCTTGCTTCTTCCAACGAGATGTGCAGAAGACGCAGCATTGGTATCCTCAAAAGGGCTGTTGACTGTGCGGAGGCTTTTCATGCTCCGCTTATCCAGATGCATGTAGGATATTCCCTGATTGATGAGCCGGATGAGGAAGCATGGAAGAGATCGGCAGAATCCATGAGAGAGCTGGCCGGTTACGCGGCGGCTCACGGGATTGTTATTACATCGGAGTATTCGGTGTTCACATGGAAATCTGTACTGCAGAGTTCAAAAGCGCTCCGCGAGCTGATTGACGAGGTGGATTCGCCTGGGTATAAGGGGATGACGGATACCGTTGTCATGGTAAAAATACCGGAGACGATTGAGGACAGCGTAAATAATGTCGGAATCCAGAACCTCAGACATGTCCACTTCACAGATGGTTTGGGAGATGCGACATCCTCGCTCCATATGGTACCGGGAGAGGGCAGACTCCCCCTCGATCATATTTTACAGGTGCTGGATGACGCAAAATATGACGGATATCTTTCTTTAGAGCTTCAGGGGGCCGATGAGGCGCCGGAAGAGGCCATGAGAAAAGGATATAAGTGGATGTGCGATCATATTCCAGGCTGAGGAGACGGCCATGGGTTAATAGAAAGGGAGAAACGAAAATGAGCTTAAAGAAATCCCAAATAGTTCTGACAAATTATCCGTATCATAAATGTTCGCTCCGGTATACCCTAGATTCCATGCAGAGGCTGGGAGCGGAGAAGATTGAGTTTGTTTGCTGCGACCCCCATTTTTATTTTGATGATGTAAAGGAGGGGGAGCCGGAAGCTTTAAAGGAAATGCTGGCAGAACGAGGGCTGCGGATGGCATGTCTTACAGCGCCGACGATGGAGTACCCTATGAATCTTGCTTCTGCAAATTTTACAGTCAGAAAGAAAACCATTGACTACTTGGTCAGGGCAATTCAGTACGCGGAATTCTTTGGAGCGCCTCTTGTATCTTTCGGCATAGGGAGCTGTACTCTGGACGGAGATGAAGAAGAGGCGTGGCATCATAGCACCGAGGCTTTGGCATATTTAACGGAGGCTGCGGAAAGCTACGGAAGAAAAATCACGATTTCCGTAAATTTTTCGCGGACTGCATCTTTGCTCTACACCATAGAGAAAGCGGAGAGGCTGGCTCAGACGGTCCAATCGGATTCCTTAGGATTTACAGCGGATACGGTTCACTTGTCAAAGCTTGGATCGACGCCAAAGGAGATGATTGAAAAGCTGGGAGCCGATAAAGTGCTGATGGCTCATATTGCCGACTGCAGGAGCGGCTCTCTGCATCTTGCGCCGGGAGAAGGCTCTCTGGATCTGAAGGATATGCTCGCGAGCTTTGACTCGGCAGGATACATAGGAATCCTTTCCCTGAACATGCGGGGAAACCGCGACGGGTATGTTTATGAGGAAGAGCCTGAACGCTGTATGGGCGCCGGAGCAGAATGGCTGCGGGGATGTGTGGTTTAAGAGTCGGACATCTGCGACAGGCAGATGTCTGATTTGACTTACGGGTCAGAATTTCTGAGGAAGATCGTGAATCTTTGGGAGAAGGAAATGGTTAATAGACGAGAACTGAAATTACAGCCTGGATGGTGTAAAAGCTGCGGGATCTGTGTGGCTTTTTGTCCGAAACATGTTTTGGAGCTTGGAAATAACGGCGTTGAGATTGTTCATAGGAAGGAATGCATTCTATGCGGGCTGTGTGAAAAGCGCTGTCCGGACTATGCCGTTTATATTGAAGAAGAGGAGGCTGACAATCTATGGGTAAAGCTGTACTGATGCAGGGAAATGAAGCGTGCGTGGAAGGCGCGTTAGCTGCGGGGATGCGCCTTTTTGCCGGCTATCCGATTACACCCTCTACAGAAATCGCAGAAAATTGTGCGGTCAGGCTCCCGATGGCAGGAGGAACATTCATCCAGATGGAAGATGAGATCGCCAGCATTGCGGCGGTGATCGGAGCTTCTGCGGCCGGGACAAAAGCAATGACGGCTACGAGCGGCCCTGGTTTTTCATTAAAGCAGGAAAATATAGGATATGCCTGTCTGGCTGAAATCCCCTGTGTGGTGGTAGACGTTCAAAGATCAGGCCCGTCCACGGGCCTTCCGACCTCCCCTTCCCAGGGTGATGTCATGCAGGCCCGATGGGGGACCCACGGCGATCATCCGGTCATCGCGGTCTCCCCGTCTTCCGTAAAGGAGACTTATGAGCTGATCATCCGGTGCTTCAACCTTTCGGAAAAATACAGGACGCCGGTGATTTTTCTCATGGATGAGATGATCGCACATCTCAGAGAGGCGGTTGAGCTTCCGGATATCGATTCTTTAGAGATAGAGGACCGCATCACGCCGCCTGCAGCGGAGAAAAATCCGTTTCCCTACCTGGTAAACGAAGGAGAATGGGTTCCCCGTTTAATGCCCTTGGGAATGGGCCAGCATTATCATATTACAGGTTTGATTCATGACGATACGGGTTTTCCAACGAATTCTCATGAAGAAGCGGATAAGCTCTGCAGAAGACTGTTTGACAAAATCCAGAAGAACAAAGAGGAAATCATCACATACGACGAATATTTGCTGGAGGATGCAGAAGAAGTGGTTGTATGTTACGGCGGGACGGCCCGGGCAGCGCTTTCAGCAGTGGATGAAGCCAGAGAAAAAGGCATAAAAGTGGGAATGTTCCGCCTGATCACCATATGGCCGTTCCCTGAGGAGCAGATTTTCCGTTTAGCAGATAAGACGAGGCGAATCCTTGTGGCAGAGCATAATGACGGACAGATATTACTGGAAGTGAGGCGGTCGGCACAGGGAAAGGTCCCGGTGGATTTCATCGGAAAAATAAACGGAGATGTTATAACACCGGAGGAGCTGCTTACTAAGATTGAGGAGGAGCGCTATGCCAAGTGTGCTGATAAAAAATAATATGAGGGAGGAACATCTGCCGCATATATGGTGTCCGGGATGTGGAAATGGCATATTGATGCGCGACGTTGCTTCGGCTATTGATAATTTAGGCCTGGATCATGGAAAGGTCGTGATTGTATCCGGTATCGGGTGTTCGTCACGCGCAGCCGGTTATATGGATTTTGATACCATTCACACGACCCATGGCAGGGCGATTCCTTATGCCACTGGAATTAAACTGGCGGATCCTGAGCTGGAAGTGATAGTCCTCACGGGTGATGGAGATGTATCTGCAATCGGCGGAAACCATTTGATCCATGCGGCCAGGCGGAATGTCGGCATGACCGTTGTGGTGTTTAACAATAATATTTACGGTATGACCGGAGGCCAGTATTCGCCGACCACACCGAGAGGGGAGTACGGGACGACCGCAGTGTACGGAAATATTGACCGGGCGTTTGACATTGCGGCTCTGGCGTTTGGCGCGGGGGCTTCTTATGCGGCGCGCGGGGACATCTATCACGTAGAAGAGACTACTTATTTGATTCAAAAAGGAATTTTGCATAAGGGATTTTCCATTATCGACTGTACGAGTGTCTGCCCGACCTACTACGGAAGAAAAAATAAAAAAGGAAACGCGGTCGATATGCTTATGTGGCAAAAAACACATGGCGTCATGGCGGAACAGGCGGAAAAAATGACTCCGGAGCAGCTTCAGGATAAGCAGGTCATCGGGGTACTGGCACATACCAACTATCCTGAATTTACAGCCGAATATCAGAAGATCAAAGACAGACTGAAGGGAGGAAAGAAAAATGGCCAGAAGTGAACTCCGGCTTACAGGATCCGGAGGCCAGGGAATCATCTTGGCAACGATCGTCCTTGCGGAGGCCGCGGTGATCGCGGGAAGGAAAACTGCTCAGTCGCAGGCATATGGCCCGGAGGCCAGAGGGGGGATGTGCAAAGCAGAAGTCATCATAAGCGACGCCCCCATTGGGTTTGCGAAGGTCATTTATCCCACCTTTTTGATGGCTTTGACACAGGAAGCCCTGGATTATTTTTCAGAGGAAGTGCCGGAAACGTGTACGATCTTGGCTGATGCGGGGCTCATGATTCCAGAATGGGCTGAAAAACAGACAATAGCCGCCCCGATTTTAAAAGCTGCGGAGGAACGGATTGGAAAAACAGTCACAGCCAATATCATAGCGGTCGGTGTGATCAATAAGCTTCTCGGAATTGTGGATGGAAAGGCGATGGAACGGGCGGTGCTCCGGCATATTCCGGAAGGAACAGAAGACTTGAATTTGAAAGCGCTCCATGTGGGAGAAGAGATGGGCTCAGACCTTAAGAAGTAAAGGAAGGGTATGCAAAATGAAGATTCATGAATATCAGGCAAAGGAGCTGCTGGCCCAATATGGGGTTCCCGTCCCCAAGGGCATTTTGCTGAACGAAAGAGACACGATACCAGATGATATAAGATTTCCTTGTGTTGTAAAAGCCCAGATCCATTCGGGAGGCAGGGGAAAGGCCGGGGGCGTGCGTCTTGTAAACAGTACAGATGGACTAAATAAGACAGCGGGGGAATTATTTGGGACTCGCCTTGTGACAAGGCAGACGGGGCCGGAAGGACGGACCGTACATAAATTACTGCTCACGCCGGCTGAAAGGATAAAAAAGGAGTACTATTTAGGGCTTATGCCAGATTTTGAAAATAGCGGATTGCTTATTCTCGCTTCCGCATGCGGCGGAATGGAAATCGAACAAATTGCAGAGGAACAGCCGGATCTTATCTTCAGGCAGCCGGTATCGTTACAAATAGGGCTGTGCGATTATCATGTGCGGCAGCTGATGGAAAATGTCGGAATGAGCAGCAGCCTTTTTGGCCAGATGAGGACAATTTTAAAGGGAATGGTCCGATTGTTCCTGGAAAAGGATTGCTCTATGGAGGAGATCAACCCCCTATCCGAAACAGAAGACGGCAGGATTCATATAACAGACGCCAAGATCACATTTGACGATAATGGATGCCTTCGGCATCCGGAGCTGATGAGTTTAATGGATCCGTTCGAAGAAGATGAAAAAGAGTTAAAAGCCAAGGAGGCGGGATTAAACTATATTTCATTATCTGGGGCGATAGGATGTATGGTCAACGGCGCAGGTCTCGCGATGGCGACAATGGATATGCTGGAGGGATATGGCGGCCATCCTGCTAATTTTCTTGACGTAGGCGGGAGTGCGACAGAAGAACGGATAAAAAAGGCTTTTGAAATCCTCCTTTCGGATGAACAAGTCAGGGTGATCCTGGTCAATATTTTCGGCGGTATCATACGCTGCGATATTGTTGCCAGGGGTATTCTTGGCGCCGCAAAAGACTTAGATGTCAAAATACCTGTGATCGTCCGTTTGGAAGGGACGGATGCGGAAGAAGGAAGACGGCTGCTTAGGGAATCTGGCCTCCTTGTTATACCGGCGGAGAATATGAGTGATGCGGTAAAAAAGGCTGTGGATATGGAGGTGAGCCGGATTGAGTATTTTGATTGATGAGAATACAAGAGTGATCGTTCAGGGGATCACCGGAAAACAGGGGCGCTTTCACACGGAACAAATGTTAAATTACGGAACAAGGATCGCGGCGGGAAGTACCCCCGGTAAGGGGGGAGGCAGCGTATCTGGCATTCCCGTTTACAATACAGTTTCCAAAGCAGCGGAGATGACGGGAGCAGATACATCGGTCATTTTTGCACCTCCGGCTGCTGCTGCGGACGCGATCTTAGAGGCGGCGGATGCCGGGATGCGCCTCATAGTCTGCATTACGGAAGGAATTCCTGTACTTGATATGGTCCGTGTAAAAAAATACCTGGAGGGGAAAGATACCGTATTGATTGGACCAAACTGCCCTGGGATCATTACGCCGGGAGCTTGTAAAATTGGCATTATGCCCGGATATATCTGTAAAAAAGGACGAATTGGAATCATATCCCGTTCTGGAACGCTGACTTATGAGGCAATTCATCAGCTTTCACAAAGAAACATCGGCCAGTCCACCGCTGTGGGAATCGGGGGAGATCCGGCGCATGGCCTGGGATTTGTCCAGGCTTTGGAGATGTTTGAGAAGGATCCGGAGACTCTTGGAATTGTGATGATCGGAGAAATAGGCGGGGATGAGGAAGAACGGGCCGCGGATTACATAAAGAGCCATATCCGGAAGCCGGTCGCCGCTTTTATTTCCGGAAGAACGGCGCCAGCCGGCAAGCGGATGGGACACGCTGGGGCGATCATATCCGGCGGGAAAGGGACTGCCGAGGGCAAAGTATACGCTCTTTTGGAGAGTGGAGCGGCGGTTGCAAAACTGCCGGATGAGATTGGTGAGACTCTTGAAAAAGCTGTTAGAAGCGCCGGAATATACGAGCGCTGCTTATGGGAGGAGGGAGATTCATGACTAATCTATTAGAGACGCTGATGATTTTGTGCTTCGGACTCTCGTGGCCCATCTCGATCCGAAAATCCTGGGTTTCCAGAACTGTAAAAGGAAAAAGCCTGTTTTTTGAATTCTTTATCTGGGTAGGGTATATTTTCGGCATCATACGGAAATTTGTTTTATTTTCTCATGGAGGAGATCTGGATTTTCTGTTTCATTTGGGATGGTTCTTTTATTTCTTCAATATGGCCGCTATCAGTATCGACATGATCCTTTATATAAGGAACAGCAGGCTGGACCGGCAGCGGGATAAGTGGTAATATTTATATATGGTTTATTTGAAAGAAAAAGAAAAGCAGCCGCCCGGTTCAGACAGTGAATCGTGGCGGCTGTTTTATTTTGCCGCATGTATGGGAATGATACTTTATAGAAAAATAATAATATCTTCTCGAAATTTTTCACTTGGTATGTTATACTACTATAAAGCAGTATGCCTGAATGAGGAGTATGCAATATGGTAAATGCGGAACGCACAAAGCTGATGACAAAAGCAGAAATATTCAGAGTCAAGGAAGAGCGGAAAGCCCTGCGGCTGAACCACTTTTATAAAGGTGACTATATCAGCTATGAAATGATTCGTTCCGGTATTTTATTTATTTTTGCCTATTTGCTGCTGACAGTGATGTGGGTCCTGTATTTTGCGGAGCCTCTCATGACGCAGACCCGCATAGAGGATTTGGCAGCGATGGCTGTCCAGGCGGGTATCGCCCTTATATGCCTGCTGGCGTGCTTTCTCGTGGCGGCATATTTTGTATTTAAGAGTAAATATCAGAAAGCTAGAGCGAAGGTAAAGGACTATCAGGCTATTCTTAAGCAGATAAGCCGCCTGTATGAGCAGGAGACGGTGAAGGTCTGGAGAGAATCGGAGGAATACAGAGTATGATGACTCTTTTGGTTCTGCGGGAGCGGATAAAAAAATTCTACGCCCGATATGGGGTGCATATCATAAGAGTGCTCCGATTTTTGATCTCACTCGCGGTCTTTATGGCAGTTGACGGATCCATGGGATATATGGAGAGGCTGAATCATATATGGCTGTCGGTCGGTTTGGCGGCTGTATGCGGTTTTCTTCCCAATGGAGCGATCGCAGTGGTGGCAGGTATATTCGTACTGGTGCATATGTATGCGGTATCCCTGGAGGTGTTTTTTGTGGCGGCAGCAGTCCTTCTGCTGTTTTTCTGCCTTTATTATGTTTTTCAGCCGGGCGACAGCATCGTGCTTATTCTGATGCCGCTCATGTTTGTATGCCGGATTCCCTTGATCATACCTCTTGCTCTTGGGCTGACGGGATCTGTTTTCAGCGTTATTCCCATGAGCTTTGGGATAATTATTTATTATATGCTGAAATTTGTTAAGGACAATGTGGGGGTCCTCGCTTCCACGGGCTCTCTGTCCATGCCGGGGAGATATACCCAGATGATCAACGGTATTTTAGGGAACCGGGAGATGTGGATCATGGTTGGAGCGTTTTGTGCGACGCTTCTTGTGGTCTATATGATCAGGAGGCTGTCGGCGAACCGTGCCTGGGAAATTGCCATTGTAACTGGGACGCTCGTGAATATCCTGCTTCTGTTTGCAGGCGTATTCTTGGCGGATATCGATCTGTCTGTGGTGACCGTCATAGTAGGCGCCGTTCTGGCGGCGGCGGTCGGGTTTCTTTTGGAGTTTTTCTTGTTTCATTTGGATTATTCCAGAACGGAATATGTACAGTTTCAGGACGACGATTATTATTATTATGTAAAAGCTGTGCCTAAGGTGGCGGTAACGCAGCCGGAGGTGACAGTGAGGAAAATAAATCCCAAGAACCGGGGAGAGACAGAAGACGGTGAGGAACTTTTCACCCTGCATCAGGATATGGGAAGCACGTCGGAGATATTGACGGCCGGAAAAGATCTGGAAAAAACGAAGGATTTATTTAGAGAAGGGAATAAGAAAGATTTGGAGGATACCCAGGTGCTTTCGGGAAAGACCCGGCCTTTAGAGAAGGCGGAGGAGCCACGGGAAACGGATTATGACGAAACTGTTTGACGGAATGAAAACCTATCTTATGCAGAGCATCCCTGATATCAGGGTCACCGATGTGGTCGAGATGATCATCATCGCGGTCCTTTTGTATAATGTCATGCTCTGGATTAAAAATACAAGAGCCTGGGTGCTCCTGAAGGGAATACTTGTGCTTCTGGGATTCATCCTGGTCGCTTATCTGTTCCATATGAATACGATCCTGTGGCTGGCCGATAAGACCATTAATGTCGGCATCATCGCGGTGGTGATCATTTTTCAGCCGGAGCTTCGCAGGGCCCTGGAGCAGCTGGGGCGGAATAAAGTGCTTGGGTTCCTTGTCTCGGATAATGGGAAGATGGTGGATGATAAGTTTTCCGATAAGACGATGAATGAAATTGTAAAGGCTACCTTTGAGATGAGCAAGGTAAAGACAGGTGCTCTTATTGTAATAGAAAGAAAAACTCCGCTGGCGGAATATGAGAGGACAGGAATCTTGGTAGACGGCGTGGTCACCAGCCAGCTGCTGTTGAACATATTTGAACACAATACGCCGCTTCATGACGGCGCCGTGGTAGTGAGGGGGAACCGCATCGTGGCGGCTACCTGTTATCTGCCTCTGTCTGATAACATGGCGATCAGTAAAGATCTGGGAACCAGGCACAGGGCCGGGGTCGGAGTCAGCGAAGTGAGCGACAGCGTGACGATCATTGTTTCGGAAGAAACAGGGACGGTTTCCGTTGCTTTTGACGGAGGGCTGAGGCGGGGTATGGATCCGGATACTCTTAGAGAGGAGCTTAAGCGGATCATAGAAGAGAATGAGGCGCCAAAGGGACGCCGGCTGAAGATTTTGAAAGGATGGCAGAAGCATGAAAAAAAAGCTGACAAATAATTGGCTGCTGAAAATCATCTCCGCCATCGGTGCCATTCTATTATGGATGGTGGTCATAAATATTGACAATCCTACGGATACCTTCACGGTGTCGGGCATTCCGGTGACCGTACTGAATGAACAGTCGGCCATTAAGGATAATAATCTGACGTATGAGCTTATGGGGGACCAGACTGTCAGTGTGGAGGTTACCGCCAGAAGGACGGACAGAAGGAAAATTTCGGCGGATGATTTTGAAGCTACCATAGATATGAATGAAATATATGGAGCGACCGGTTCTGTAGCGGTCAAGATCACGGTGGTGAACAATAAAAGCCTGATCCGTTCCTGGACGCAGATCACCAGAAGCATAAAAGTGAATGTTGAAGAGATGCAGACGAAGGAGTTCGAGATTCAGGTGATTCAAAATGGCGAGCCTGCGGATAGCTACGCTTTCAGCGAAATCGCCGTATCTCCCGGCACCGTGAGGGTGACGGCGCCCAAGTCTGTAATGGATAGTATAGATCATGCCGGGATAAATGTGGACGTGGCGGGAGCTGCAGATGATATTCAGGCCGAAGGGACCATCAGGCTGCTGAAAACCAACGGACAGGAAATTGATATGTCGGATGACCGGATATCTGTGAGCGCTTCGAAAGCGGAGGTCATCATGACGGCGGTGAAGACCAACCAGATAAGCGTTGATGTAAAAGTCACCGGACAGAATAACGTGGCGGAAGGTTACAAGTATATCAACTTTAAGTGCGATCCCCAGACGATATCGGTGACTGGAGCCAAAAGCCTGATAGCGGAGCTGGACAATATACTGGAGGTTACGGTGGACTTGACAGGCGCGGACAAGGATGTCGTCAAGACGGTCAAGGTGAGCGATCTGCTGCCGGAAGGCCTGAAGGTGGCCGACGGACAGCCTGACACCATAAATATCGTATTCCAGATCGAGAAGCTGACACAAAAGAGTTTCCGGATCAGCAAAAACCAGCTCAGCATGACTGGGGCTTCTCCTGACTTCGGATACCGGTTGGGAAATGAAGATGCGGTGACAGTGGTTCTGACAGGCTTAAGTGAAGATTTGGAAAAGGTGAACAACAGCGATCTTTTTGTAACTCTGGATGTAAGTTCGATCGATTCTCCCGGGACCTATGAGCTGGAACCTCAGGTTGAGATCACGGATGAGTATAAGTCTTATTTCACGGTGACGGCAGCGCGCGTGGAGGTGACAGTTACTTCTTTGACAACAGATACGGAATCGTCGGAGGAGAGCCAGACGGAGACCAGCAGTGAAGCGAGTGAGTCGGTAAATGGGACGGAGAGTACGGAAACCACGGGTACGTCTGCGTCCTCTGGCAGCAGTGAGCAGACAAGATAAGAGTCTTGAATAGATGTATGAGGGAATGGAGGGATTATTATGGTTAGCGAGAAGGTGGTTGTTAAAAATCCCACCGGTCTGCATTTGAGACCGGCCGGGGTGCTGTGCAAGGAGGCGATGAATTTTGCTTCCTCCATCACATTCCGTTTTGAAAATATAACGGCAAATGCGAAGAGTGTACTGAGCGTTCTGGGAGCGTGTATTAAGACGGGAGATGAACTGGAGTTCATCTGTGATGGCCCGGATGAGGAAGAGGCGCTGAAAGCGATCGTAGACATAGTGAAAAGCGGCTTGGGTGAGTGAAGGATATGAGAAATAAAAAAAACGCGGTGATAGCGGCGAACTTGGGAATCTACATACTTGGATGTGTGCTGGCCTGCGTATTGAGCAAAACCGGAGAATACGTATTTTCCGGTTTTGTTTTAATTCTGCTGGCTGCGGGGGAATATGCCTTTTATTTCCGCAGGCACGGATATCTGTTCCAGCTGGAGGCGGTGTTTTCTCTGTTCTGGACGGGAGGGATGGGGCTTTCGGCCATGAAGCTCTCCCGCCTGGCGGAGGATTGGGAATATCTGACCTGGATCAGCTTTATCCTGGCATATGTGTTCTTCATTCTGGGATATGAGTGGGCCGGAAGGAGAGAATGCGGCGGCAGAGGGTTGTTCAGGAAATTGAGCGTGAAAATCTGGGGAGACGAAAGAACTGGAAAACCGGGCAAAGACGAGACGGCAAAAAGGCTTTTTCGGTGTATCCTTGCGGTACTGCTGGTTTCTTATGCCTGTTTTCTTTTGGAGGCGGCAGTCATCCGCGAGATTCCTCTTTTTTCAGATAAGCCCCACGCCTATTCTTATTTTCATCTGTCGGGAGTTCATTATTTCACAGTCAGCAGTATATTTGTTCTGCCGCTGTCTGTGCTGTATATGAAAGTCAGGGGCAAGCTGAGCGTAAAGGAATGGACGGTATTGGCTGTCTGCTGCTGTGCCGCTTTGGCCATCCCGGTCCTCTGCGTGTCCCGGTTCCAGCTGATGCTGGCAGTGCTGCTCTCCATATGTGTGGCGGTGGCGGCTTATCCCCAGATCAAGCTCAGGTATATCGTATTGGTCCTGGTGGCGCTTGTTCCGGTATACGTGGGGCTGACGGTAGCGAGGAATCATGATGTGGCGTATCTGAACGGCATATTTGAAATGAAGAATGCAGGAACTCCGATCTTTATAACACAACCCTACATGTACGTTGCCAACAACTATGATAATTTTAATTGCCTCGTCAAGGAGCTCCCGGCCCACACATTTGGCTTGCGCCAGCTGTTTCCTGTGTTTGCGCTGACCGGGCTTAAGTTTTTGGCGCCCGGCCTGGTGAATTTTCCGATCTATGTTACGAAAACGGAGCTGACGACCGTCACCTTGATATACGATGCCTATTATGATTTCGGAGTTTTGGGAGTGGCGTTTTTTGGGCTGGTGCTCGGAATGGTCTGCAGGAAAGTGGCGTTTTCACAGAAGAAAAGCGGCAATCCTGTATCCTGCCTGTTTTATGCACAGATTGCGATGTATCTGGTCTTTTCTTTCTTTACCACCTGGTTCAGCAATCCGA
Organism: Lachnospiraceae bacterium; assembly: GCA_902363445.1. GTDB lineage: Bacteria > Bacillota > Clostridia > Lachnospirales > Lachnospiraceae > Lientehia. The sequence continues at coordinate 338,115 of CABJAB010000003.1, read as the reverse complement.
CGACTTGGTTCTGGATGGGGCTGACAGCTATAATTTATGTTTATGTCGGCCATAGACAGAAGGAATATGTTTCGGGGAAAATACAATTGTAATCTTTGAGGCGGTATGCTATACTTAGTCTACGCCGGAGGCGGTGTCGCCTTGCCGGTGAATTTATAAGATGGGACTGATGACTCATGGGGCTGGATCTAGAAAGAGCAGCACAAAAATCAAAATGTACATTATAGCAAAGTACGGTGTGATCTATCGACTATGAAGCTTTCTCAGAGAAACGCTGGAGCAGAGCAGATGGAAAAATGATTATTATGGAGAAGATCCAGGGAGGACGATAGATCATGTTAAATTTTAAGAGATATAAACGAGTACCGGTGATGGATTATCCGGAAAGACAGTGGCCGAATAAGGAGATAGAAAAAGCTCCGATTTGGTGCAGCGTTGACCTGCGGGATGGAAATCAGGCCTTGATTGAGCCTATGGTCGTGGAAGAAAAGATTGAGATGTTCAATCTGCTTATGAAACTTGGATTCAAGCAGATCGAGGTTGGATTCCCGGCGGCGTCTCAGATCGAATACGATTTTTTGCGGCAGCTGATTGACCGGAATCTGATTCCGGATGACGTGGTGATCCAGGTATTAGTACAGTGCAGAGAGCATCTGATAGACAGGACTTTTCAGGCCCTTCAGGGTGTTAAGCGCGCGGTGGTCCATATCTATAATTCTACCTCGACTCTTCAGAGGGACGTGGTGTTCGGAATGGACAAAGAGCACATTAAACAGATCGCCGTCGACGGTACGAAGATGGTAAAGGAACGGGCGAAGGATTTTCCCGGTGAGATCGTGCTGGAATATTCTCCGGAAAGCTTTACCGGGACAGAGATGGATTATGCGCTGGAGGTATGTACAGCCGTACAGGAAACGTGGGGTCCCACCAGGGAGGAGCCGATCATCATCAACCTTCCCGCGACAGTGGAAATGACGACTCCCAACGTGTATGCGGATCAGATTGAATGGATGCACCGGAATTTTAAAGACCGGGAGACCATAGTATTGAGCGTACATCCCCATAATGACCGGGGGACCGGAGTGGCCGCGACGGAGCTTGCGCTGCTTGCGGGAGCGGACAGAGTGGAAGGCACCTTATTCGGAAACGGAGAACGTACCGGGAATGTGGATGTCCTGACCGTGGCCTATAATATGTTTTCACAGGGAATCGACCCGGAGCTGGATATCGAAAATATCCGGGAGATCATTGAAGTATATGAAAGATGCTGCAAGATGGAGATTGACCCCAGGCATCCATATGCGGGCAAATTGGTGTTCACCGCTTTTTCAGGATCGCACCAGGATGCCATCAACAAGGGTGTCAGGGCGCTCAAGGCCAGAAAGAATCCGTATTGGGAGGTCCCGTATCTTCCGGTGGATCCTTCCGATCTTGGCAGGGATTACGAGCCCATCGTCCGGATCAACAGTCAGTCCGGCAAAGGCGGCGTAGCATTTGTCATGGATACTTTCTATGGATTTAAGCTGCCGAAGGGAATGCACAAGGAGTTTGCAGATGTGGTGCAGGCTGTGGCGGAGGCCCACGGAGAAGTGGCGCCGGAGCAGATCATGGAGCTTTTTAAGGCCGAATATCTGGCTGCTAAGGAACCGTTCAACTTTATTCGATGCGAGACGACAGATGTGGGAGAGACGGATACCCAGGCCAGACTGACATTCAAGTATCATGGAGAAATCCTGTCGGCGAAGGGAGTCGGGAACGGACCCATTGACGCGGTGCGGGATGCCATCGAGCAGACGGCGAATGTTCACGTGAAGGTACTGGACTATTCGGAGCACGCGTTGGGCGAGGGTTCTCATGCACAGGCCGCGGCTTACATTCAGGTGATGGATGTGGATACCGGAAGGGTGACCTTCGGCGTCGGCGTGAGCCCGAATATTACGAGAGCTTCTCACAGGGCGCTGTTCAGCGGACTGAACAGGCTGTTTAAATAATATTGAAGAAATGCCCAATATGCGGCGGTGATATGTTGTGTATCGCCGCCGTATTATTGGGTATTTAATTAGATAAAGATTAAATGAAGAAAAAGAGACTAAAGAGGAGAGCAGGTCATGAATAACCAAATATCCAAAAAAGACACGTCTGTTGAGTGGATAAGGATCATTGGCTGTATAATGGTAGTGGGCGCTCACGTTAGATTGGGGAATTTCGATAGTGCTGGGCAATTAAATAGAGGGTGCTTGTATATTAGTTGTCTGTTGGCGGACGGGGTTTCTATTTTTTGGTTAATAGCAGGATTTTTTATGTTTCAAGGCAGTTCATTTACGAATAAATTAAAATCTTTATTGAAACGTATTATTATTCCGACTGTCATTTATCTTGTATTTGCGCAAATGATTGAAGCGTGGATTAGCGATCCTGGACTCTCGAATTTTCGCCTATCTATATCCAATATAAATTTAATAAATATTGTAAAAGGTTTTTTAAGCCAAAATACTCAAATGTTTTCGTATGGAATTCACTTGTGGTATGTGTTTACTTATAGTGTTGTAGTACTTATGTACCCTCTTTTGAAATGTTTATGTAATAGTGAAGCGAAAACAACAGACAGAGCCCGTCATTATGTGATTTTTATGTCATTGATTTTGATCTTATTATCAGAACTTCAGCTGATAGTCAGATTTCCTGTTTCAATTGCTTCTTTTAGTATGTTGGCGTCTCATGCCTTGTTTGTTGTCATTGGTTATGAATTGAGCCGACATAAAGAAAAAATTAAATCTGTCAGATATATGTGGCTTTATGGATTAGCTGTTTTTTTTCTCGTAAATATAATTAGGATGTTTGCACAAGGATATTTGTATAATATTGATATATCAAATGAGCGCTATCTTTTTTGGAATTCGATTTTTGGATTCTTGAGTTCCGTTTCGTTGTTTTGTGGTGTATATTCTATAAATGTAAAAGGAAAAGTGGTTGACAATATAGCTTTGCATGTGGGGAAATGTACTTTTGAGGTTTATTTGATACATTTATTGGTTATGTATAAACTGAACGCGTTGGGGCTTAGAGACTGGTTATTGGCAATAAACAAAGGCGAAGAAGGACATTTCATTGATCACTTGGCATTTACGGCGGAATATACGGTTATTGTTTTTTTGGTTTCACTATTGATCTGCATTTTGGGGCGCATGTTTTTGATCTTTGTAAAAAAATTGACAAATAAGATCGCAAACTGCCTGACATAGAAAAAGGAGTATAGGTACTCTTAAGTGAAAATTAAATAAAATTTCCTAACAATCCAATAAGAATATCTTAAATTGACATTAATATGTGGAAAAGCTATAATATGTTTAATTATTGGTCTGACACTTTAATAGGAGAGTAAATATGAATAAAATAGCAGTACTGATTCCATGTTATAACGAAGGTATTACGATTGAAAAGGTCATAATGGATTATAAAGAGGCCCTTCCTGAGGCAGATATTTATGTATATGATAATAATTCTGTTGATGGTACGGATGAAGTGGCAAGAAAGGCCGGGGCAATCGTTCGCTATGAGTACCGACAGGGAAAAGGGAATGTTATTAGAAGTATGTTTCGTGAAATTGAGGCAGACTGTTATTTAATGATAGACGGTGATGACACATATCCCGCTGACTCCGCCAGGGAAATGTGTGATTTGGTGCTGCAGCACAAGGCAGATATGGTTATTGGAGACAGGCTGTCTTCTACTTATTTCGCAGAAAATAAACGGCCTTTTCATAACACAGGAAACCGCGTGGTAAGGGGCTTGATAAATAAGCTGTTTAAAAGCGATGTCAGGGATATCATGACTGGTTATCGGGCGTTCAGCCGCCTGTTTGTGAAATCGTTTCCTGTTTTGTCAAAAGGGTTTGAAATTGAAACAGAGATGACCATCCACGCGCTGGATAAAAACTTTTTAATCCAAGAAGTCGAGGTGGCATATAGGGACAGGCCTGAGGGGAGTGTGTCAAAACTCAATACAGTATCGGATGGATTAAAGGTCATTAAGACCATTTCCACTCTTTTTAAAGATTATAAACCGTTTGCTTTTTTTACCTCAGTTTCTGCAGTTTTATGGATTATTGCGGCCATTATGCTGATTCCTGTTTTTAGAGGATATTTCACCACTGGTTTAGTGGCCAAATTCCCTACGTTGATTGTAAGTGGTTTTATAGCGACTGTCGGGACCTTGTTATGGATGTGCGGGATAATTCTTCAAGTGGTGATAAAAAAGCACAAACAGTTATATGAGCTAAATTTAAATCAAATCAAGTAAAGGGATGAATATGGAACGGGAAAAGAAAAAAAGCTGGTCATGGTGTATTTATATGGCTGTTATTGTGGTACTGTTTTTGCTGACTGTCAGTACCGCAAAATTTGATCATATATGTAAATACACTAAAAATGCAAATAAAGTTAGTCAGATTCCACTGATGGACGGGCAAGTTTTGGAGCAGGATTTTGTGTGTGCACAGGACGTCATGGCAGGGATAGATATTTATTTAATAAATAACAATGCGGATGAAGATGTTCTATTAAATGTGGAGTTATATGACGGAGATACTTTACTTGTTAACTGGGGACTCAGAGGAGATGAAATAAAGTCCGAGAAGTTTGCACACTTTATTCTTCCCGAAAAACTTTCCGGAATGGCAGGAAAGGCACTTAGAATAAAAATGACATCCGACGCAAAGGATGCTTCTTCACATCTATTTGTGGGGACGGTGGTCTCTTCTGAGGAATTAGAAAAGATAGACGTATACGGCGGTGAGCTGGAAGATGAAATCATTTGTATGCGGACTTTTTACAAATATATTAGTAAAAATATGGTCGCGGGACTTACGATTTTAGCGGCAGCCGTTATTATGTCTGTGGCGATAGTAATAGGCCGAATCCGTATGAAGCAGGAGAAAAGATACCTGTTTCTTTCTTTAGTAGTGGGAAGTGTATTTTTAATTGTTCTTCCTTATACAAAAGTACCAGATGAGGGAAATCATTACCTTAGGATATTTGAGATTACGGAAGGACATATGATTTCGGATAAAAATGACGAGGGAACCGGAGGGCAGTATTTGCCGAAAATGGACTATGCGGATGTCAACGCCCAGAAATCAACGTATAGTGATATCTGGAGTGCGTCTGATAAAACCGTTAATTATGGGGAGGAGCGTTGGTATAGTTTTTCGAACACATCATTATATGCACCGGTATCTTATCTGCCTCAGCTAATCGGCGTGATGATTGGAAAGCTCATATTTGCAACGACATTTGGCATAAGTTTGATGGGGAAAATATTTGCAATGTTATGCAGCGTTATCATGGTATATTTTTCCGTGAAATATATACCCATGAAAAAACTCAGTATCGTCATGCTTGCGATGACGCCTATGTTTTTACAGGAGTCAGTATCGATGGCAGCTGATTGCTTTATTAATGCTCTATGCATGCTGGCCATATCATATGCACTTTATCTGGCTTATGGGGAAAAGAAGGCCCTGAGCAGGTTTGATCTCTCTTTTATTTATGTGAGTGTGATACTAATTGCGCTATGTAAGATCGTATATCTTCCTATTTGCGCTATTTATTTTATCATACCGAAAGAAAAGTTCGGTTCCGCGAAAAAATATTGGGGCATCCTTGGTTCTGCCTGTGGAATTGCCGTAATAGCAAACTTAATATGGTTGAGTATTTCAACGGGTTATCTGATAGAATTTAATGAAGGGGTAGATAGTGCTGAACAAGTAGCTTATGTTCTGTCACATCCGATAACATTTATTCAAACAACGTATCGGACGGTAAAAGCGAGTGGACTGAACTGGCTGATGATGTTTCTGGGCAGTAATCTTGCATGGCTGGAGGTGGGAGTCAGCAGTATATTCCTTGTGATCTATGCTGCTCTTATCTTGATTTCATCTGTGACTATGGAAAAAGATGAGATAATCATATATAAAAAAGATAAGTATATAGCCGGAGGAATTTGTCTGGCTGTGACGGCTTTGATTTTTGCCAGCTTGTATGTGCAGTGGACGCCCGTTGGTGAAGATGTCATAAACGGAATACAGGGGAGATATTTTATACCAATAGCGATCATGCTTTGTACGATGTTTGGGAGCAAGAAGTTTTTACGGCGTGGGAGCCGCCGGGAGCCTTATATATATCCTTTTATAGGATGGATCGAAGTTGTGTCGCTCGTTGCAATAGTCCAGACACTATTATAAAAATGGCTTTTAAAGACCTCTGAGAATATAAAGAACAATAGGAGCAGAAAGGAATCCGCGGTGATTTTATGAAAAAATATGACTATGTGATCGTGGGCGGCGGCCTTTTCGGCGGGGTCATGGCATGGTACGCGAGAAGAAATGGCAAGACCTGTCTGATAGTTGAAAAGCGGAAACAGCTGGGAGGCAATATTTACTGTGAAGATATAGAAGGGATACCGGTACATCGGTATGGAGCCCATATTTTCCATACTTCTAACAAAAATGTATGGCAGTTTGTAAATGGACTGGTGGAATTTAACCGATATACCAACTGTCCTGTGGCAAATTATCATGGTGAAATGTATAATATGCCATTTAATATGAATACATTCAGTAAAATGTGGGGTGTCTCCACACCGGAAGAGGCCAGGGCTAAGATTGAGGAACAAAGGGCGGGGACATCAGGACAGCCGGCGAACCTGGAAGAACAGGCCATTTCCCTTGTGGGGACTGATATTTATGAGAAGCTGATCAAAGGATATACAGAAAAGCAGTGGGGAAGGGCCTGTAAGGAACTGCCCAGCTTTATCATCAAGAGACTCCCGGTCCGCTATACGTATGACAATAACTACTTTAATGATCGGTATCAGGGCATTCCAATCGGCGGTTACAACGGCATAACGGAGAAACTGTTTGAGGGCTGTGATGTGATGCTGGAGACGGATTATCTGGCAGATAAAAAAGCGTTCGATGCCATGGGAGACCGGGTCATCTACACCGGGACCATAGATGCGTATTTTAATTATCGCTATGGGAAGCTGGAATACAGGAGCCTTAGGTTTGAGGATGATATCTTTGATGTGGACAACTATCAGGGAGTGGCGGTGGTGAACCATACGGCCAGGGAAGTGCCTTATACGAGGACCATTGAGCACAAACACTTTAACTGTACCGTACCCTGTTCTGAAATCTCGAAGACAGTGGTCACCAGAGAATACTCAGTGACCTGGGAAGAAGGAATGGAACCGTATTATCCGGTCAACGATGAGAAAAACCAGGAGCTTTATCAAAAGTATGCGGAGCTGGGCGCCGGAGAGAAGAACGTGATGTTCGGCGGCCGTCTGGCAGAATACAAATATTACGATATGGATAAGGTCATAGAATCGGCCATGAAGAAAGCAGAGGCGGAATTTGGGAGGCTTGCCTGACTTTGAGATATCAATGACAGGACGTATGCAGAGCGCTTGGAAAACCAGGCACGGGAGGAATATATGCAGGCAATCATCTTAGCGGCAGGTATGGGAAAAAGGCTTAAAGAGCTGACGAAGGACGCGACGAAATGTATGGTCAAGGTCGACGGTGTCACGCTGATCGAGAGGGCGCTGACTCAGCTGGACGGACTTGGTTTGTCCAGGATTGTCATTGTAGTAGGGTATGAAGGAAAAAAATTGATGGATTATATCAGGACCTTGTCCATAAAGACTCCCATCATATATGTCGACAATCAGATTTACTACAAGACTAATAATATCTATTCCTTATATATGGCAAAGGATTATTTGACAGAAGAGGACACGCTGCTCTTGGAGTCAGATCTCATATTTGAAAAAGCCGTCTTGGAAAAGCTGGTGAATGACCCCTATCCCAGCCTGGCTCTTGTGGCGAAGTACGAGAGCTGGATGGACGGAACGGTAGTGACGCTGGACGAAGAAGACAATATTCTGGACTTTATCGGAAAGAAAAGTTTTCGCTTTTCCGATGTGGACAAGTACTATAAGACGGTAAATATCTATAAATTCGGGAAGGAATTTTCCAATTCCCACTATGTTCCTTTTTTAGAGGCATATTGTAAGGCATTGGGAAACAACGAATATTATGAGCAGGTGCTGAAGGTGATCACGCTCCTCGACACGCCTGTCATCAAAGGGCTTCGTCTGGACGGAGAGCTTTGGTATGAAATCGACGATGAACAAGACCTGGATATCGCAGAGTCCCTGTTTGCCGGGGGGGAAGAAAAGCTTAAGAAAATTTCTGGCCGTTATGGCGGATATTGGAGATATCCGCATCTTAAGGATTTCTGTTATCTGGTGAATCCGTTTTATCCCGGGGAAAAACTGGTGGATGAGCTGAAGGCCAGCTTTACAGAGCTTTTGACCAATTATCCTTCCGGCATGGAGGTCAACAGCCTAGTAGCGGCAAAATATTTTGGACTTAAAAAAGAGCAGGTCTGTGTGGGAAACGGCGCCGCAGAGCTGATAAAGCTCTTAATGGAAATGGTGCCCGGAAGGCTTGGTACGGTATATCCCACTTTCGAAGAATATCCAAACAGAAAAAAAGATGAGCTGGAGGTGTTCACACCCGGCAATCGTGATTTCACATATACGGCAGATGAACTTATGGAATATTTTGGGGAAAAGGATATTACCATTTTGGTGCTGATCAATCCGGACAATCCCTCCGGCAGCTATATTCCCAGGAAGGATGTACTTCGGATGGCAGAATGGGCGGAGAGAAAGAAAATCCGCTTTGTCCTGGATGAGTCCTTTGTGGATTTTGCGGATGGGGCTATGGAAGAAAACTCCCTGCTGTGCCAGGACGTCCTGAAACATTATCCGGCGCTCTTTGTGGTAAAGAGCATATCAAAATCCTACGGAGTACCGGGGCTGCGCCTCGGGGTGATCGCGGGCGGTGATACAGCATTTATCGGCAGGATGAAGAAACAGGCGGCCATTTGGAATATCAATTCCTTTGGGGAGTATTACATGCAGATCGCTGAAAAGTACAAAGGGGATTACAGCAGGGCGATGGAGCAGTTTAAAGAGGTGAGGAGCGGATACCTTGCGGCTCTCAGCGATATTCCTCATATTCGGCCGGTCCCCTCCCAGGCCAATTATGTGATGTGCGAGCTTATGGATGGATTTGACAGCGGCAGGCTGGCCGCCGTCCTTCTGGAAAAATACAATCTTCTGATCAAGGATCTGTCCGCGAAGAGAGGATTTGGGAACGGGCAGTATATACGTCTGGCGGTGAAGCGGCCGGAAGAAAACGAACAACTTTTAGAAGCTTTGAAAACGGAGCTTTCCGGGCCTGCGAGGTGAGGAAGGCGTAGATCCGGACAGGGAACGGAGCACATGATATGTTCAAGGAATACGACGATTCGACACTTAAAACTCTTCAAAGGATCGAGCTTGGGATTTTAAAGGACTTTCTATACCTTTGCGGTAAATATGAGCTGACCTATTTTTCTTTTGCCGGGACGGCCATCGGGGCGCTGCGCCATCAGGGATTTATCCCGTGGGACGACGACATAGACGTATGTCTTCCACGGAAGGATTATGAGAAATTCATCCAAGCCGCCAAAGAAGAGTTCGGAGAAAAATACACGGTGATGAATGCAGAGTATGATGAAAATTATCCCCTGACCACCACACGCTGGATGCTGAAGGGGACAAAATTCAGGGAAGAAGCCCTCCGGGATATTGACTGCGAGCTGGGTATCTTCCTGGATATTTATCCCTTTGACAACGTATCCGATGATGATAAGGAATACCGGAAGCAGGCAAGAGACGCGTGGTTTTGGAGCAAGATCCTCATATTGCGCTGTATGCCGAAGCCGGTGATATTGGGAAGCGGTTTTAAAGTGGCGGTCGAGAGGGCTGTCTGCCGGGCTGCACATCTGTTTCTTAAAGTTTTCGGGTTTTCTAAGAAAAAGATATATCAGAAGTGTAAAGCGGCCATGACCCGGTATCAAGATAGAGAGACGGGACGGCTGAGTTATCTATGTGATACGGACAGGTTCTGGAATACGATAGAGAAAAAGGACCTGTATCCGCTCAGGCAGGAGCCCTTTGAGGATATAAAATTGAATTTTCCGAATCATATCGAGAAAATGCTTTCCCAGATGCATCCTGATTTTATGACGCTCCCCCCGGTGGAGAAGCGCAAGAACCACTATCCGTATCAGCTTGATTTCGGAGAATATGGGAGAGAATAAGAATAATATGAGTAAATGGAAAGCCCTGATATTGGGGAATGGAAAGAACCAGGGAAAAAAGAACGTCATTTGGAATATGACAGGAAGCCTGCTGTTCGCGCTGTCCAGCATCCTGCTTTTTGCAGTGGCGGCGAGAGCCACGGGAGAATTCTACGGCGGTATTTTTTCTATTGCTTTTACAACAGGGCAGATGCTGCTTACGATCGGCTATTATGAAGTGCGCCCTTTTCATGTCACAGATGTGAGCCGCCAATATTCTTTTCCCGAATATCTTTCAGCCAGGATGATCACAAGCGCGGCGATGGCGGCGGCGGGATTTGTCTATGTCTTTGTGAGCAAGCCCTCTGCAGTAAAAGCGGCCGTGATACTCCTCATGTGTTTTTATAAGCTGATAGATGGTGTCGCAGATGTGTTTGAAGGAGAATTCCACAGACAGGGGCGGCTGGACATCGCCGGAAAGTCCATGGCTTTCCGGACCGCTTTTTCCGGAGGAGTGTTCATCCTTGTGGTGATCCTATCAAAAGATATTGTTGCGGCAAGCGCCGCCGCGGTAGCTGCCGCGGTATTTGCATTTGCGGTCTTTGACTTGGTGATGATACGGGAGTTTGAGCCGCTCCGCCTCTCTCACGCGTGGAGCAGGGTGTACCATCTGCTGAGAGACTGCTTTTTTCTTTTTATAGGCAGTTTCCTGTATCTTTATATCTGCAACGCAGCCAAATATGCCATTGACGCCCATATGACAGAAGAGGCGGTCACATACTATACGGACATCTACCTGCCTACCTCGACCATTAACCTTTTGAGCGGCTTCATGTTCAAGCCGCTCCTGACGACCATGGGAAGCAGCTATGAAGCAGGAGAATGGAAAAAATTCAAGCAGATTGTGAGTAAACTCCTTTTGGGGATCTTGGCGCTGACGGCAATATGTTGTCTGGGCGCGTTCCTTCTGGGGATTCCGGTGCTTTCTCTGATATTTGGCCATGATCTGACGCCGTATCGGGGCGCGCTGGTCATTTTGATTCTCGGCGGAGGATTCAATGCGGCGGTCATGCTGCTTTATTATGCATTGACCACCATGCGGCGGCAGACCCAGATTCTGGTATGCTATGGAACTGCCTTTGTTCTTGCAGTGATTGCGGCGCCTGTGCTGGTGAAGCGCCTGGGAATCTTGGGCGGAGCAGTCTGCTACACACTGGTGATGGGGGTTCTGGCGGCGCTGTTTTTCGGAAATATTTGGTTTCAGTATCGGAAAGCGAGCAACCTGTCTGGAGGCGAAATATGACAGAGGAAAAAATAGGGAAGATAGATGTGGTGATACCCGTTTATAAACCGGACGGAAAATTGGGACATTTGCTTCATATGCTGAACAGACAGTGCAGAAAACCAGATAAGATCGTCCTGATGATCACAGACCCTGGCGATGCTTCAGGAGAAAATCACGGAGCACAGCTGGAACGGTGGATATTGGAAAGCGATATACCGGCGGAGTGTCATTTTCTTTCGCAGGATGAATTTGATCACGGCGGCACCAGAAACAAAGGGATGGAATATTGTGATGGAGAAGTCGTAGTATATATGACGCAGGATGCCGTACCGGAAGACGACCATATGATAGAAATGCTGACGGAACCTTTTTTTGGGGAGTTCTGTGGTGCATCAGCGGGGAACCTGGGAGAAACAGAGATCATCCTAAGTTACGGACGCCAGATGCCTGAAAAAGACTGCAGACCTGTTGAACGGTATACCAGGAGCTTTAATTATCCGGCGCAGTCCCGTATTAAAACAAAAGAAGACATACCGTCTTTGGGAATAAAGACTTTTTTTGCGTCCAATGTCTGCGCCGCTTATCGAAAAGATTTATTTTTATTGCAGGGGGGATTTCCGGAAAAGACCATTTTCAATGAAGATATGATATTTGCCGGGAGAGCAGTACAGGCGGGATATGCAGTGGCTTATGCCGCAGGCGCCCGGGTCATCCATTCTCATAATCTGTCCAATAAGGTACAGCTTCAGAGGAATTTCGATCTGGCCGTATCTCAGGCGGAGCATCCGGAGGTATTCCAGGGGATCCGCTCAGAACGGGAGGGCTTTGCGCTGGTGATGAATACCATGAAATATTTGGCCAGATGCGGGCGGATTTATCTGATTCCCGGAATGATATTAACTACAGCCTGCAAATATACAGGATATCTGCTTGGAAAACGATACAAAAAGCTTCCTGTTAAAATGGTGCTGTCCTGCAGTATGAATAAGAATTATTGGAGGAACAAATGATGGCAGACGTCCTGATCGTAATACCGGCCTATAATGAAGAGAAGAATATCGAGCGGGTGGTGGACAACCTGATTTTTCATTATCCCCAGTTTGATTATGTGGTGGTCAACGACGGCTCAAAGGATAAGACAGCTGAGATTTGCAGGAAAAGGGGGTATCACCTTCTGGATCTGCCGGTGAATCTTGGGCTGGCCGGAGGTTTCCAGGCAGGCCTAAAGTATGCTTACCGGAATCACTATCAGTATGCTATCCAGTTTGATGGGGACGGGCAGCACCGGCCGGAATTCATACAGACGATGCGGGATAAGATGGATGAGGGATATGATATCGTCATTGGTTCCCGGTTTGTATCGGAAAAGAAACCAAAGACCATGAGGATGTTGGGGAGCAATCTGATTTCTGCCGCCATTCGGCTGACGACCGGTGTGAGGATAAAAGATCCGACATCCGGGATGCGGATGTTCAGCCGACGGATGATGGAGGAATTTGCCCTGAGCCTGAATTATGGGCCGGAGCCGGATACAATTTCATATTTGCTGAAGCAGGGTGCCAAGGTGGCGGAGGTCCAGGTGAAAATGGATGAGCGCATCGCCGGAGAAAGTTATCTGAATCCGGTGAACGCGGCGAAATATATGAGCAAGATGCTGTTTTCCATTTTACTGATTCAGAATTTCAGAAAGCGGGATAAGCGTTACCGCAGGAAGAATGGAGGAGATGAACGATGACGACGGTACTGCGGGTGATCTTGATTTTGATGTCCCTTCTTGTCTTGCTGCTGATGATGAGAAAAATACGCCAGGCCAAGGCGCAGATCGAGGATTCTATGTTTTGGGTGTTCTTTGCCGTGCTGCTGGTGATCTTCAGCGTTTTCCCGAAAGCGGCGGATTGGCTGTCAGGATTGGTGGGGACCATGTCCACTGCGAATTTCATTTTTCTGCTGATGATCTTCCTGCTTTTGGTAAAGAATTTCTCCATGTCGATCCGGATTTCCCAGCTGGAGACCAAGATGAAAGAGCTGGTGCAGAAGATTGCGCTGGATGATAATGAATCAGAGAAGAGACTTAAGGAACAGGATAAGGAGCCAGAGAAATGATGCCTTTAGTGAGCGTATGTATTCCGGCTTATAACAGCGCGGTTTATATAAAGAAGACCATTGAATCCATATTGGATCAGAACTATAAGAATATTGAGTTAGTCGTGGTGGACGATTGTTCTAAGGACGATACGGTGGAAATCGTGAAGAACATCGAAGATCCCAGAATGCGCTTGGTCCAGAATGAAAAGAATCTGGGCATGACCGGTAACTGGAACAAGTGTCTGACGGAAGCGAAGGGAGATTATATCAAGCTGGTCTGTGCAGATGATATCCTGTATGCGGACAGTATTAAAAAAGAGCTTGGAGCGCTTTTGAAGCATCCGGATGTGACGCTGGTGATGAGCGACACGGCCCTGATTGATGAAAACGGGGTACGGACAGGGTGTTTTAAACGTTATCCGAAGGCAGGACTCTTAGAGGGCAGGAAGGTGGCCAAGCGGGCGCTGATATTCAAGAGCTTCTTTGGCGCTCCCTGCAATACGCTGTTCCCGAGGAGTTCCTATGAGAGAGCAGGAGGATTTGATCCTAAATTTCCCTATATCCTGGACTTTGATATGTGGCTTCGGATGGCCTGTCTGGGAAAGATTTATGTGATTCATGAAGAGCTGAACGGATTCCGGGTCCGGAACGATTCCAATACGGGGAATCTGATCAATGATGACAGGAAGACCTATAATCTGGAACATAAAAATCTGCTGAAAAAGCATAACGCGCTGGGGGCCGTCCATCTGAACCGATTTGAGCTTTGGGTCAGTATGATGATTCGCCATGCGAGAAATGAATTGATTCAGATATATCTGAAGGTGAATGCCAGAAAAAAGTGATTGGCAGGTAGATAGATAAATGGAAAAATTCCGAAATATTTTGAACAAGGTCACAGAAAAGAGAACATGGCTGTTTTGGAGCGGTGGTTTTTTACTTGCGCTCGCTTTATGGTTTACTGCTATAAAAGCGTGTATCTATCCAGCTTTGGCGTCTTATAGCAGCCGGCTGGTTTTTCTTTATTGTGGTATGACATTGATTTTTCTGCTTTTTAGCTTTGGCCTTTTAGCATATTTTATAAAAAGTGAAAAAATAAAGCTGGAAAAGTTGTTTTTAATCTGTTGTACAGCAGCAGGGTTTATCTATATGTTCTTGCTGCCGCCTCTTACGGCTCCCGACGAGATCGCTCATTACGCGACTGCTTATAAATGGTCCAACGTGGTTATGGGAAAAAAATCTGTTGATGAGAACGGACATGTATATATGAGGAAAGAGGATGCGGAAGCTCCTTTTACTCATTTGAATACAAAAGAAAATTATAAGACGATTACGGATAATTTGTTTAAGACATGTAAGGAATCAGAGAGTGTCAGTTTTGACTATAAGCTGATGGATACAAGTCCAATTCCTTACTTTCCTCAGGCGGTCGGCATCACTTTGGGGAGAACCTTTGGACTGGGATGGGTCATGACTATGTTTTTGGGCCGGCTGATGAATTTGCTGGTGTTTATTTTATGCGGCTATTTGGCTGTCAAATGGATTCCCTTTGGTAAAATGATCCTATTTACTGTCTCAATGCTCCCGATGACCTTGGAGCTGATCTCTTCTATGTCTTATGATGCCATGACCCTGGGACTGTCCCTTTTGTTCACAGCTGTATGCTTTAGATATGCCTATGTGAAAGAGACAATTGGGAAAAAAGAAGTGGCAGTTCTTGCAGTTTTGCTGGGGCTGTTAGCGCCGTGTAAAACTGTATATATTTTATTGGGCGGCCTTTGCCTTTTGATTCCCAAAATTAAATTTAAGACAAAAAGGTTCTATTGGATGTCTGCTGTTATGGTCCTGGGAGCTGCCGCTGCCTCTCTTTTGATTAATAATATGGCGGCGTTGTCCGGATACATTGGAACGGGAGAAAATTATATTTCTTGGGCGGGGGAACCTGGCTATACCGCACAAATGCTTCTTTCCGATCCGGCGAGATTCGTGTTCCTGATTTTTAATACCATCAGGGAATATACGGGATTCTATATTTCTCATATGATCGGTTATGAACTTAGTTGGAGGAACATTTGTATTGGAGAAGCGCCGATTATTGCGTTTTCCTTTCTTTTGTTTTTCTCTTGCTTAAAAACTCAGGATGATGTTTATATGATGCATAGTGGTGAAAGAGGTTGGTGTATCGTATTATGCACAGGGACTATATTTCTAGTCGCATTATCTATGCTTTTGGGCTGGACACCCGCCAGCTATGGTTTTATAGAGGGGATTCAAGGAAGATATTTTCTGCCTGTACTGCCTCTTTTTTTGCTGGCAGTCAGAAATAGGAAAGTGGTGATTCGACAGAATATAGATAAATGGATTATTTTTGCTAGTGTTTTTTTAAATGTTTTAGTAATTCAGAAGATAGTGGCTGTATCATTAGCCTGAGTTATTATACAGTTCCGAACTAATATGCCGCATTTGCGTGAAGAAGATTTGGGAGATAAATATGGATATGAAAAATAAAGTCAGACGAAAACTGAAAACAGCGGTTAGTAATATGAATGCAGCTTCCACATGGAAAAAGTTGGTTTTGGGATTTGCTTTTATCATGTTTCTAGTCGTTTTAGTAGAATTGGTAAACTGTCTTCCGTATTTTCGGCTTTCAAATGAGGATAAAGGCATACATGCAGTGAACTCGGATAATATTGAGGCGGTCAGTTTCAATAAAACAGAGAAGGGATATGAATTCAACGGAGAGAGCGGACTTTTTCGTATAGATTTGAAGGGAAAATATGTGGATAAGTTTTCCTATAGTTACGACTATGAAGGTCTTATGGATATGAAAGTGACCATTAATTATCACAGTGAATTAGGAAAGGAAGAAAAATATGAATTTATTGATAAAAACAGTACGCTTATCCGCCAATCCGTAATCAATATAGGAAAAAAAGTGGATTCCATTGAGTTGTATACGGATACTCCATTGCTTTTAGAGGAAGGCATCACATATTTAGATTTGGGGAAAATGCCTTTGACTATTACAGGCTTTTACGTAAACAATTCACTTCCCATTAATGGGTACAGAATTTGCTTTATGCTGGTGATCGGAATTTTATTGATCGGTGCTTTTGTATTTCATGAATTTCTCGGCAGAAGAATAGAATATGGATTTTTGGGGATATCTCTGCTCATAGGGACTTTGATGATAATTATGATGCCTGCCAATAAAATCGGATGGGATGAAGAAACTCATTTTCAAAGGGCATATCAGATTTCTCTTTATCCGGGAGGAGAGTGGATATCAGAAAATACAAATGCGTACTTTACATGCGGTATTGAGACTTGGCCATTTAATCTCCCGCAGTCTAAAGAGGAAAAATCAGAGCAGACAGAGTATATGAATCAAAATGCCAAATATGAAGGCGGGAACATATTGATACTGGGACAAGATGCGGAGTTTGCATCTACGGCCTATGCGTTTCCTGCATTTGTGATGAAAATCTGCCGATTTTTTGGCCTTTCGTTTTCGGCGTTATATCAAATGGGCCGATTGGCCGGTCTTCTGGTATATTGTATTGTGATGTTCTTCGCGATTCGGATAATACCGATAGGGAAAAGGATTTTAACGGTTATTGGTTTAATGCCCACAACGATATTTTTGGCGGGATGCTATTCATGCGATCCGACTGTTATCGCGTTTGTCAGTTTAGGAATCGCATTAATATTTAAGGAAACTGCAAAAACGGAGGGAAGCATTTCCTGGAAGACTTATTTACTGACAGGGATTGTATTTATATGGGGTATTCTTCCGAAAGCCGTATATGCTCCGATAGTGCTTCTTTTTTTCCTGATACCAGATGAACGTTTTAAGAATAAGAAACAGAAATATTGGATGCGTATTGGCGTTGTCCTTCTTTTTCTAGCGCTGATGTCTACTTTCGTATTGCCGGAACTTATTTCGCCGGATATTTCAGGAGATACCAGGGGAGGCGATGTAAGTGTAGCAAAACAGATGAGCCTTATTTTGGGAAATCCACTGGCGTACGCAGGGATTTTGATCAAGAATATTTGGGCGACCTTGCCGGAATATTTTGCTGGTTTGTCAGTTTTTCGGGAACTGGGGCATATTGGTTTGGCAGGCTTTGGATACTTTACTTTTTTCTATGCTGTAATTATAGCGATGACAGACAGGCCTCAGAATGTGTCCTATCAGCTGACGGCTGGAAAAAAACTGTGGATGTTCATATGTGCGTCTATGGCGGTTGTTTTGATCTGGACGTCAATGTATCTTGCTTTTACGGTTCCAGGAAGCACTGTCATTGAAGGAGTGCAGGGGAGATATTATATTCCTTTGCTTCTGTTAGTATACCTGTGCATGAACGGAGAGTATATTTCGCTGAAGATAAGTCAAAAGACCTTTAGCATGATAGTATTGGCTTGCTCCAGCGGCTTGCTTCTTGCAATGCTATGGGGAAATTTCTATTTAAAATTTTGTGTTTAGAAAATGATAATAAGCTCCCTTCTTGCTGAATGATGAATTAGGTGTTATAATAGGTGACTGACGTACAATGTACGCAGATTGGCTGAAGAAAGGAATTTTGATCATGGGAAAAATAAATGTGATGAGATGTGAAATTGAAGGTTTGTGTGTTATTGAGCCTAAGGTCTTTAGAGACGAGAGGGGCTACTTTATGGAGACATACAATTATAATGATTTTAAAGCAGAAGGCCTGGATATGATATTTGTACAGGACAATCAGTCCATGTCTTCCTATGGGGTGCTCAGAGGCCTACATTATCAGAAACAGTATCCTCAGGGGAAATTGGTTCGTGTTGTCCGGGGCAAAGTATTTGATGTGGCTGTGGATCTCAGGGCTGATTCTAAAACTTATGGCAAATGGTTTGGAGTAGAGCTGTCCGATGAAAATAAGAAACAGTTTTATATCCCGAAAGGGTTTGCACATGGATTTTTAGTTTTAAGTGATGTGGCAGAGTTTGCTTACAAATGCACGGATTTTTATCATCCTGGAGATGAGGGAGGCTTGGCTTGGAACGATCCGGACATCGGGGTAAAGTGGCCCATGGAAGAGGAGATAAAGCTCATTATTTCTGAAAAGGATCAGAGATGGGGCGGATTTAAGGAAACTTTCCAATTTCACGAATAGGATTTAAGGGTGACAAGAGTGCAGAACATAAAAAAAGGCTGTCTTATTTTTACTGTTGTTTATATCGTATGCGCATTGTTTTTTCTGTATATTGCAGATTATCAGATAAAGTATACATCGGATGACATTTATGCGGTGGGGACAAATGCTGATTCTAATCTTGACAGATTAGAATCAGGTGATACTATTTCACAGAGCTTTATCAACAGGCATGAATATATAAAAAGCATAGATATTTTTTTTGCGACATATGAACAAGAGAATCAGGGAAAAGTCATTCTGGAGCTTCTGGATGCTTCCAGTAAGGCAACACTAGCGGAAACAGAAGCGGAACTTTCAAAGCTGCAGGATAATTCTTGGTACTCTTTTACTTTTTCTGATATGATAGACGTTTCAGAATATGATGAAAGACCGTTGGAAATAAATCTGTTGTTTGAGCTGCAAGAGGGTGATTCTATTACTGTCGGAATTGCCGGAGCAGCCTCAGAAGGCGAACTGAAACTAAACGGAGAGCCCGTAGAAGGTTCCATGTGTCTTTCAATGACGCAGACCAATAATTCTTCTCATGCATGGATATATCCGGCGTTTTTGCTGATATTATTGCTGCTGATTATTGGATATTGTATATATATGTGTTGGTGCGAAAGCCATGGCCGTATGAATCTGGGCCTGAAATTCCTCAATACATTCCATAAATACCGGTTTTTGATGAAACAATTAGTATCTAGAGATTTTAAAACAAAATACAAACGCTCAGTGTTGGGAGTATTTTGGAGTTTTCTAAATCCCCTGCTGACCATGTCGGTGCAATATGTAGTATTTTCCAGGTTGTTCAAATTTAAGATTCCCCACTATCCGGTCTATTTGCTGACCGGCGTTGTGCTTTTCAACGCATTTAATGATTCTACGACCCAGGCGATGAATGCAATTGTAGGGAATGCTTCTTTGATTACGAAAGTATATGTTCCTAAATATATTTATCCGATTTCCAAAGTACTGTCTTCATGTATCAATCTTTTGTTTTCTCTGATTCCGCTTATGATCGTGGCATTATTTACAGGAGTAAAACCTACTCTTGCGCTGCTTTTGATGCCCTTCGGGCTCATTTGCCTGATTTTGTTTTTCATAGGGATTTCTTTTTTTCTTTCTTCTGCCATGGTTTTCTTCAGAGACATGCAGTTCTTATGGGGAGTGTTTACTATGATCTGGATGTATGCCACGCCGATCATTTACCCAATTGACATATTGAAGGGGAGCTTTCTGCTGCCGTTTCAGAAAATAAATCCTTTATATCATTATATAACATTTTTTAGAACGATCGTGATAGATGGTATTTCGCCGGAACCACTGGAATATATAAGCTGCATTATATGGGCGCTGGTGGCATTGGCGGTTGGAGGCTTACTGTTTAAAAAGACCCAGGATCAGTTTGTGCTGTATATATAAAGAGGTAATCTCATGGAAATGATTAAGATAGACAATGTGTCGATGTGTTTTAAAATGGCAAATGATAAGATATCCAGCATTAAAGAATTTGTGACGGCTTTGCTGAGCAGAAAATTAAAGTTTAAAGAATTTTGGGCCTTGAAAGATGTCAGCTTTGAGGTTAAGAAAGGCGAGGTCGTTGGTATCATTGGACGGAATGGTGCTGGAAAAAGTACGATCCTGAAAATTATTTCCGGCATTCTGAAGCCGACAAAGGGCAAGGTGGCTACCCGAGGAAATATAGTTCCTATGCTTGAATTGGGCTCAGGATTCGATCCCGATCTGACCGGGAGGGAGAATATTTTTTTAAACGGCGCCATCTTAGGATATTCGGAAGAGTTCTTAAATGGTAAGTATGATGAAATTCTGGAATTTTCTGAGCTGGGAGAGTTCATCAATGTTCCAATTCGAAATTACTCTTCTGGAATGATGGTAAGGCTGGCATTTTCTATTGCAACAGTGGTGCAGCCCGAAATTTTGATCGTAGATGAAATTTTGGCAGTGGGGGACGAGAACTTTCAAAAAAAGAGCAAAAAAAGAATGCTTGAATTGATGAGCGGCGGTACCACCGTGCTCTTTGTTTCCCATGATTTGAGCCAAATACGGGAAATGTGTGATAGAGTCGTTTGGCTGGATAAGCATACGGTTAAGATGTTTGGACCCGCAGAGGAAGTATGCAGTCAATATAATATAGAAGACGAAGCGATTCCATCCGTTGATTTAATAGATGAGAAATTTAAGGCGTATGCAGTGAAAAATAACATTTGGCTGCTTGGAACAGAAGATTATGGTAATTTGGGGAATCATCAGATTGCAGTTTCAGAAATAGAGTGGGCTCAGCGTACATTTGGCGATGCGTATGAGATAAGGGAAATACCGGCCAGCAGATATTGGAAGGAACTTCCGTACCTTAAAAGATATATCAAAAAGGAAGATATTATCCTGGGACACGGCGGCGGGAATTTGGGAAACCAGTATTTGCCTTCAGAGGATATAAGACGCAGTTTTATTCAATCTTTTCCTGATAATCCTGTAATTATCATGCCTCAGACCATATTTTTTCTGGAAAATGAGCAGGGGGATAAAGAGCTTAAAAACAGTCAGGCAATTTATGACGCTCATCCTAACCTGCTTTTGTACACAAGGGAAAAACAATCTTATATTTTTGCAAAGGAACACTTTTCTTGTGATGTCCGCATTGCACCGGATATCGTTATGTTCAGTGACTATTCGGACTTAAATGTTGAGAGGAAGACTCCTGTTTTGTGCTTGAGGGACGATATTGAATCGATTCTAAAAGCAGATGATAAGAATAAGGTCTGCGATATTTTGTCGGCATTTGGAAAAGTCAACCGGGTCGATATGCAAAGAGATTATAATATTGAAATACCGGAAAGAGAAAAATATCTGGATGATTTCAAAATGACTATCGCATCTTCTAAAGTGGTGGTGACGGATCGGCTCCATGGAATGATATTCTGTGCGATTACCAGAACCCCTTGTGTCGTGATAGGAAGCTATAATCATAAAATAGAAGGCAGTTATGATTGGATTCGAAATCTCTCCTATATAGAGTATGCCTATAATATTGATGAGCTTGATCGCTTAATAGAAAAAGTGATTCAGGCTGACCACAGTTGTTATGATAATGTAAAGCTGATAGAACAGTTTGAAACTATGAGTGAACAAGTCAGGAAATATATAGGGTTATAATTTAGGGGGGCGGAGGAATTAATATGAGTCCATTGGTGAGTATTGTCATGCCCAATTACAATGGGGGCAGGTTCTTAAGAGATACGATCGACAGTGTTTTGTCACAGACCTACAGTGAATTTGAATTTATCATTGTTGATGATGCGTCGACAGATGATTCTTTGGATGTCCTGAAGGGGTATCAAATAGACTCTAGGATACAGATTTACAAGCTGGAAAAAAACAGCCAGATCTGTATTGCTTTGAATAAAGGACTTGACAAAGCCAAAGGGAAATATATAGCACGAATTGACAGTGATGATTGCTGGATGCCGGAAAAGCTGGAGAAACAAGTCGCTTATATGGAATCGCATCCATTTTGCGGCGTTTGTTTTACGTGGCCGGATATTATTGATGAGCAGAATCGCATTGTCAATGATAAAGAACAAGGGCTGTATGAATTGTTTCAACAAAAAAACCGCTCACAGGAAGAGTGGATTCATAAACTCTACTTCGATGGAAATTGCCTCTGTCATCCCAGCTCTCTGATTCGCAGGGAGGCCTTGGAAACTGCGGGAGTGTATGACAATGCCGGACTGCAGCTGCAGGACTATGAATTGTGGATGCGCATATTGATTGAGTATCCGATACATGTACTGGAAGAGAATTTGACCAGATACCGCAGAATACAGGTGAATAATAATAGTATCAGTTCAGCCTCCCCAGTGAATCAGATAAGAGAATTTAATGAGAGGGCATTATTTTTAAAAGGATATTTAGATAAATTGCCGTCAGAATTGTTTTACCGAAGCTTCAGGCAGGATTTTGTATATCAAAATTCGAGATCAAAGCAGGAGCTGAACTGCGAAAAGGCGTTTATTCAGCTGAAGCTATTTGAGGGGGCTTATGGGATGGAGGCTTATCCGCTTATGGCGATGGAGCCTTTTCGAGAACTTTTGAATCAAGAAGATACAAGAGAACTTTTAGAAGGAAGATTTCATTTTACATGTAAAGACTATTATGTGCTGACTGGTCGGCATATATTCAATGACTATATTTTGCAGAAATCAGGGAGTACCATTTCCAGAAAACGAATGTCTTTTTATTATAATACTGGAAGTGGGTATAATAATTTAGAAAAAACAGAACGGCTGTATTCATGTACAGACGGGCGGATTTCAGAAGTATTTCATATACCAGAAGAGCTCACTGGCAAATGTAGAAAAATCCGGGTGGATTTACTGGATGGAGAAGCATGTGTCTTTAAGAATGTCCGGTTTTGGTCAGATGGCTGCAATTTGCAGGTAAAGCCTCTCAATGGATTTTGCCATGAGGAATATTGGGTATTTCCTACTATGGATCCACAAATGGAGATGGAGTTTGATGGAGACTGGAGTGGGAATGTACAGATTGAGGCTACAGTAGTAATTTGCGGGCTGGAAGAATTAGAGAACTGGCTGGGACTGATTGAAAAGGCCGGGAAAGATTATAAAGAAAATATGGAAGATCTGAAAGAGGCCTTGGCAATTGAGGCTCAAGAAAAAGAAGGATTGATAGAAGATTTGAATAGGGAGAGAGAAGAAAAGATCATATTGATACAAAAACTCCACGATGCGCAGGACGAATTGGCAGGGATTGCGGAAACTTGTGCCGAGCTGGAAGAGAAAATATTGAAAAGACAGGGAAAAGGGAGAAGCCGTTAAATGTCAGGCAGGCTTGGTCCGTTCAGAAAGGAAGCATATATGAATAAGTTTTTGCACAATATAGATAATCTTCATATAGGAGTTAAAGAACAAAAGCTGTTTATCCAGATGAACGGGTGGATTGTTTTTTCTAATAGTGAATCGTATAAGATTCTGGTTGTATTTAATGGGAAGCAAGCTGGCAATCTTCATGTTCATTTTTGCGGACGGGAGGATGTAAAAAAAGCGTATCCTGATTTTGCGGAAATGAAAAATCCGGGTTTTGATCTGAAGTGGGAAATAGGATTTGATCAGATAAATCCTGCTGATAAGATTTCTGTCCTGGTGATCTGGGGCAAGGAAGCACATTTGCTCTGGCAGACAGGAAAAGGTGGTATTGGTAAATATCTGAGAGGGAAAAGCCTTTCATACTCAATTGATCAGATAACGGCTGATGATACGTACGCGCTGATTTCAGGATGGGGGATATCTAAGGTTGGACGGGTGGATCTCTCTTATGAGATAAAAACAAAGAAGGGCAGCGAAGTAAAGGCGGTATATAGACAGACGAGACGCCGGGATGCGAGCATAGCAGTTCTGGGTGAAGACTGTAAGGAATATTGTGGGTTCAGCGCGAAATTCAAGTACGAACAGAATCAGGATTATATCTTGACAATGAGTAATGGCATTGAGACAGTTTCTTATCCAATTGACATAAAAGGTGCTCGTAAGAAACAGAGAAAAGAGAATATGCCATATTTGCCTGCAAAAGAAATAATAAGAAGCTATAACGCTAAAACATTAAAGAGGGATTTGAGAACGCTCAGGAAACAAGGGGCCAGTGCTCTGAAGGAAGATTGGAAGGTCCGTTATGCGTCGGCGGTCAGCGAGTATGATATTTGGTATTTGAAGCATAAGCCTTCTGCCAGAACATTGGAGAAACAAAGAGCTCACAATTTTTCATATGAACCTGTGATCAGTATTATTGTACCGGCATACCGGACTCCTGAAAAGTTCCTGCAGCAGATGCTTGTTTCCGTACAAGAACAAACATATAAAAAGTGGCAGCTGTGTGTTGCTGATGGAAGCGGTGAGGATGAGTGTGTGGAGAAAGCCATTCAGCCATATCTGAAAGATAAAAGAATTTGCTATAAGAATTTAAAGGAAAACAAGGGAATATCAGGAAATACTAACGCTGCTTTGGATATGGCTTCAGGAGAAGTCATCATGCTTTTAGACCATGATGATATTCTGGCACCAGAGGCATTATATGAATTTGTAAAAGTATTTAACAAAAATGATGAGGCTGACGCAGTATATTCAGATGAGGACAAAATATCTATGGATTTAAAAAGACACTTTGATCCTCATTTTAAGACGGATTTTAATTTGGACTTGCTTCGCTCCAATAATTATATCTGCCATCTGTTTGCAGTAAAAAAAAGTATAGTAGACTGCGTAGGCGGATTTCGAAAGGAATTTGACGGTTCTCAAGATTATGACTTTATTCTGCGCTGTACAGAGAAAGCAAGGCAGGTTGTTCATATTCCAAAGGTACTTTATCATTGGAGGATGCATCAACAGTCAACCGCGGCGAATCCAGAGAGTAAGATGTATTGTTATGAGGCTGGAAAACGGGCGATTGAAGCACATTTGGAGAGGCTGCATATTTCTGCGAAGGTGGAAATGCAGGAATACTTGGGATATTATAATGTAGATTATGAAAAAAAGGGGACACCCTTGGTTTCCATAATAATACCCAATAAAGACGAAAAGGAGTGTTTGAGCAGATGTATAGAATCTATTTTTCAAAAGACACTTTATCGGAATTTTGAGATAATCGTAGTAGAGAATAACAGTTTGGAAGAAGAAACCTTCCAGTATTATAAAGAATTAGAAAAAAATCCCCAGATTAGGATTTTATATTGGAAAAATTCCTTTAATTATTCTGCACTTAACAATTTTGGTGTCAAAGAGGCTAAAGGAGATTACTTTTTATTGTTGAACAATGATACAGAGGTGATATCCCCGGAATGGCTGGATGTTATGCTGGCGGATTGCCAAAGAGATGATATTGGGGCAGTAGGATGCAAACTTTTGTATCCTGATGACACGATACAGCATTGCGGGGTGATCATTGGAATGGGCGGGATAGCTGGCCATATTTTCAATGGGCAGTCCAGGGAATCAACAGGATATTTTGCCCGGACTAAGGTTCAGCAGGATTTCAGCGCAGTTACGGCTGCGTGCCTGATGATATCTAAAAGTGTGTTTACCCAGATGGGAGGACTTGATGAGCAGCTTAAAGTCGCGTTCAATGATGTGGATTTCTGCTTGAGGATCAGGGAGGCCGGTTATCTGATCATGCTGGAACCGCGCGCACTTCTATACCATCATGAGTCAAAGAGCAGAGGAAGCGAAGATACTTTAGAAAAGATGAAAAGATTCGATTCAGAAGTTGAATTTATGCAGGAGAGATGGGCAGGCATCCTGAAAGATGGTGATCCCTATTATAACCATAATCTGTCTCTTTTAACGGGAGATTGTTCTTTAAGAACTAATGAGTAGAAGCTAATGAGGAGCATGTATGAAGAAAAAAGGAATACTGGCGGTAGCAGGGCTGTATCTGATATTGGCTGCGCTGATATTTTTTCAGGACTATAAAAGTCCATATGTTGTTGTCGATATGGAGATACCTTCCGGTGAGATTGAGTCTGCGGAGATGAAGCTGAATTCTGGAGAGAATGTAATTAAGTCGGTGATACTTGACAATCGGGCGGAATTCTTGATTACCTCAGAGTATGAAGACATTGAAAAGATTGAGGTGTCATCCGTATATGGTGCGGTCCCAGTACAGCAGATCGAACTCTTCAGCTTTGGAAGAAAGGTCCTGACTGTTGATACCAGTTCTCTTCCTGCGGGAGAAAATGTTATATTAATGAGCAGAGAGGACGGCACGCTGGAATTCGGTGAAAGCCTGCTAGACAGTACCAGAGAAGCCTTTTCAGCTGACAGGGGAGGAAAACTATTATTTCTGGCATTAGCCACGATCATATATGTGCTTGTTGTTCTGATAATAGTATTTGCTGCACGGATTTATACTTGCTCGGGAAGAACATGGCGTTCACGTCTGAAAGAGAACATTCGGGAAAACAAATACCTTTTGATATTTTGCGGTATTCTGACTCTTGTATATCTTTGGTGCTATGTACAGATACCGCAGTATGGGACTACTAAACTGCCCCATGATGATACGTTATTTGTAGACTGGACTGTAAACTTGATTCATGGAAACTGGCTGGGAGACTATGGGAATAAGACCTTGATCAAGCGTCCCATGTATTCTATACTTGTTGCTCTTTTCTATAATCTTAGAATTCCGGTTATGCTTGGCCTGGGAATATTTAATGCTCTGGCGGCAGGCGTTTGTATTATATCTTTCCGAGACATTTTGAAAAATAAGCTGGCCAGGGCAGGATTGTATACATTCCTCTTGCTGTCCCCTGCTATGTACAATTTTTCATATACCCAGAGGACTTACCGTATGTCAGTCATACCTCCTTTGGTAATTCTTATTGTCGCATGTCTGTCAGGGCTTTTTCTGCGCAGGAAAAAAGATGTGCGAATTATGCTTCCATGGGCAGCGGCAGCGGGAATCTTTATTGCGGTATTCTGGAATGTACGGGAAGATTCTGTATGGATTCTTCCGTTTGTCTTAGGAGCATGTGTATTCCTGATTATTGGTTTAATAGCTGATCATAGGAAGCAGGGAAAGATTTTGGCAATGAAGCTCGTACTAGCTGTCCTTCCGTTAGCATGTGTTTTTTTCGGAAATGGGATCTTGAAAGAAATCAATTATTATTACTATGGAGTACCAGTGATCAGTGAACTCGACAATTCTTCATTTGGCAAAATGATAAATGCCATTTATTCAATAGAACAAGATCAAGAAATTGAATTTGTTCAAGTGAACCACAGCACGGTGGATAAATTATATGATGTATGCCCGACGCTGGAGTCTATTAAGGAACAGATAGAATGGGTTTACGATAGTGATTGGCAGATTTGGGGGACCGGCGCGGATGACGGTGAAATTGAAGGAGGGTATTTTCTTTGGGCATTACGTGATGCGGTAGAACAGGCCGGTTATTATGAAAATGCACTTTCGTCCAGTCGGTTCTATGAAAAAGTGGAGCAGGAGATCCAACAGGGATTTGAGACAGGAAGCTTAAAGAAACAAGACAGGATGATAAATTCGTCTTTATTTAATAAGTGGAAAGACTATTATCCTTCTTTATTAAAAGAAAAAATATTTGAGACTACAAAATGGCTGATTGATTATGATAAGATAGAACTCAAAAATATGGCTGGAGACGGTGACGAGAATGGACTGAGAAAAATTGAAGCGATTTATGGAGCTCCTGTCGTACAGAGAGAAACACAGACTGTTTTCATCCAGGGATGGGCGTTTGCAACGAATCAAGAAGAGGAACTCCAGTTATGTGTGGTCGCCGATGGCTCGGAGGCTCGTATGATAAATATTGAAGGGACAGATGAGGATATTTATCAGTATTTTAAAAGTATGGGTAAAGATTATGAAAATGCGAAAGGCTGCAGATTCAGTCTGGAATTTGGAACAGAGAAATCAGAAAGCCTGGAACTTCAGGTCTACGTATCTGGTCAGCTGAAAGGAACTTTTGATTTATTAAATCAAAGTAATTATAATGATATCATCAGCAGAGATTCCTTCTTGATAAATATTGATCAGGTGAATGTCTCTCCAGTTGTTGATCTGGTACAAGAAAAGTCCGAGCAGATTCTCAGTATGTTTTCTGGTCTGACTGGTGTATATCAAAACACAGGCAGAATACTTATGCTTTTTGGTGTCGCAGGTTTTGTTATTATTATTGTCGGTTTTTTTGCAGACAAAAAGAGCAGGGAGATTTATCATCTTGGCGAAGTGTCGTTGATACTATCCGGAACTTTGATTGTTATGTTTGCATTGATCATAGGAGTATCGTATACGTATGTAGAAGCTTGGAATACGGATGAGAGAATGACCTATATGGCCGGTGCATTTCCTGTGATGCAGATATTTTCGGGTATTTCCATAGCGCATGCCGCTTGTTATATTTCTGGATGGATAAAAAATAGACGGAGGATGAAACATGAAGCTGATCATACAGATACCTTGTTATAATGAAGAAGAGACGCTGACGGTAGCGCTCAATGATCTTCCTAAGCATATTGAAGGCCTGGATGAAATTGAATATTTGATAATTAACGATGGAAGCAAAGATAAGACTGTTCAGGTGGCAAAAGAGTGGGGTGTTCACTATGTAGTAAACTTTAAACAAAACAAAGGTCTGGCCAAAGGTTTTATGGCCGGCTTAGATGCCTGCCTGAGGAACGGAGCAGATATTATCGTTAATACGGATGCGGATAACCAATACTGTGCGGACGATATTGAAAAGCTGGTCCGGCCAATTTTAAATGGGGAAAGCGATATTGTAATTGGTGAAAGACCCATTGATTCTACAGTTCACTTTTCACCGCTGAAAAAGAAATTACAGCATTTTGGAAGCTTTGTGGTGAGAAAAGCGTCGAAAAGCAGCATTCCGGATGCGCCCAGTGGATTTCGGGCTTATAGCAGAGAGGCCGCAATGCAGATGAATGTTGTGAATGAATATACGTATACTCTCGAAACTATCGTACAGGCGGGGAGAAGCAAGATACCTATGAGTTCCGTGCCGATTCGTACTAATGCCGAACTTCGGCCGTCCAGATTGTTTAACAGCATATTTGGCTATGTAAAAAAATCAATGGTCACGATACTCCGGGCATTCATGATGTATAAGCCCATGAAGTTTTTCACGATCATAGGAAGTGTCGTCTTTCTGATCGGAGCGGCGCTGGGAGTCCGCTTTCTGGTATTTCTGGGAATGGGACAGGGCGGTGGCCACATTCAGTCATTGATTCTTTGCAGTACATTGCTCCTGTTAGGATTCCAAACCTTTATGATTGGTCTTTTAGCTGATATTATAGCGGCAAACAGAAAGCTGTTGGAGGATATTCAGCATCATGTGAGAAAGATGGATTATGACGGAGTTAAGAGTGCGGAGAAAGAGGAGATATAATACGGCTGATAATATGAAAGAAAAAGACAAAAATATTAAAAAACAGATAATAAAAATTGTTGGGTTATGTATTGGACTTTTGATTCTCTGGTTTATGATCAGAGAATTCATCAGTAATTGGTCGGATATCAAACCATATTTATCTAATATGAATATAGGTTTGTTTTCCTTTGCCATATTGATTTATGCTGCCGCCTTTCTACTGACCGGCGTGAACTGGTCCCAAATCTTGTGGAAAATGGATCGGGGACCGGGTAAAAAGGAATATCTCAATATTCATATGGTCAGTGCTTTGACTAGGTATATTCCCGGCGGTATTTGGAGTATAGTGGGGAAAGCGTTTTTATGTAATAAAAAAGGAGTTGATAAACAGGCCGTAACTGTAAGTATTATTTTGGAATATGTTTTCCAGATTGTATCCAGCGGCCTGTTTTTTGTTCTATTTATTCCGTTACTGGTTCATACAGAATCTGGTATTTTGGAAACATGGGGAACCGGGATTCTTACGCTGCTGATCCTTTTTCTGCTTCCATTTGGGATTAATCTTGGAATCCGTATTCTTTCAAAGATCATGAAACGTTCTATTGGGGAGATTCGTCTATCCAAAAAAGATATTTATTTGACGCTGATTCGATATACAGCCGTTTGGTTATTGACAGGATTTGGACTGATTGTTTTAATGTCGGCCTTCAACGGCGTAGAATTTCTTCAAGGACTCTATTTGATGCTTTCGTATCCTGTATCCTGGGTGGCTGGGTTTTTAAGCCCATCTCCTAACGGAATGGGGGTAAGGGAAGGAATTCTTAAGATTCTGCTGGGGGAAAGCCAGGCGCAGGAACTGATATTGCTTATTGTTCTGACCTCGCGGATATGGACGATAATAGGCGAGATAGTAGCTTTTATCGGCTTTAAAATATATTATCTATTGTCCGGAAAGAAGGTGGTGACAGATGACATTTGAATATCTTAGAGGTAAAAAAGTTCTTTTTATCACCACGAAAAATCTGGATTATATAAGGAATCATCAGGAGATTTTTTTACTTAAAAGTGTGGCACACAGCCTGGATATCATCGGATCCGAAAGAAAAGGCTATTTGAGAAGAATGCTCACAGTATGCGGAAAACTTCTGATGACTAATACTCAAAAATATGATGCGGTATTTATTGGTTTCGCGCCGCAGCTTGTTGTTCCATTTTGGAAAAGAAAATGGAAATCGTGTGATCTAACTATTGATTTTTTTATTTCTCTGTATGATACTTTAGTAAATGATAGAAAAAGAATCAAGAAGAACAGTTTGTTTGCCAAGTTGCTTATGAATTTGGACAAAAAAACGATTAAAGCAGCGGACCATGTGGTAGTGGATACTAGATCCCATGGTGATTTTTTCAGGGAAGTTTTTGGCATGAAAGAGAAGCAGCAGCAAGTGCTTTACTTGGAAGCTGATACGTCTATTTATTATCCGAGGGAAGTGGGACGACCGGCGGAATTAATGGGAAAATTCCTGGTTATATATTTTGGCAGCGTATTACCTCTTCAAGGAGTGGAAATAGTGTTGGATGCGGTGAGACAGCTGAGTTCACAGAAAGATATTCACTTTATACTGATCGGACCGATAAAACAGAAGCTTTCAGAGACGAAAACGGATAATGTTTGGTATTATCCTTGGCTGACACAGGAGGAACTGGCAGAGAAGATCGCAATGGCGGACTTATGTCTGGCAGGGCATTTTAACGGGGAGATCCTAAAAGCCAGGAGGACGATTCCAGGCAAAGCATATATATACAAAGCTATGGAAAAGCCAATGATATTAGGAGATAATCCAGCAAATAGAGAACTTTATGATGAAAGTATAAAGGGGATACATTTTGTTGAAATGGGTAACAGTAAAGCCTTAGCAAAAAAGATCAAAGAAATCCATAGATCAGAGTTTCAGAAGAGCAGCTTATCAGAGGAACAGTTGATTCAGGAGAATAAGGAGCATTAGGATGAAAATTGCAATAGCCGGAACCGGATATGTAGGATTAGTAACAGGAGTGTGTATGGCTTACCATCATCATCATGTGACATGTGTTGATGTGGATACGGAGAAAATCGGCTTAATGCGGCAGGGGATACCGCCGATATTTGAACCAGGACTTACAGAGCTGATGGCGGAGAGCTCGGATAATTTAGAGTTTACTTCTGATTATAAAGAAGCGTACCGGGATGCTGAGGTAATTTTTATTGGGGTGGGAACTCCTGAAAAAAAAGATGGGTCTGCTAATTTGTCGCATGTATTTGAGGTTGTCAGACAAATAGCCGAGACAGTGGAGCATGACTGCGTAATAGTTGTGAAGTCTACAGTTCCCATAGGGACAAATGACAAAGTGGAGAAAGCGCTTCGCGATAATTTGGTTCATCCGGTCAAAATAAATGTTGTATCAAATCCGGAGTTTCTGGCGCAGGGAAGCGCTGTGCATGATACTCTGCATGCATCGAGGATAGTAATAGGCGCGGAAGAAAAGGAAGCCGGAGAAATTATACAAAGGGTGTATGAGAAGTTTGATGCCCCTAAATTACTTACTAACCGTAGGAGCGCAGAAATGATCAAGTATGCTTCTAATGATTTTCTAGCGCTGAAAATATCTTATATTAATGAAATAGCAAACCTTTGTGAAATTGTCGGGGCGGATATCGAAGACGTGGCAAAAGGAATGGGATATGACGGCCGAATTGGGAGCAAATTTTTAAATGCCGGAATTGGCTATGGAGGATCTTGTTTTCCGAAAGACACAAAAGCTCTTCATTGGCTGGGAAACTACTATGATTATGAGATTAAAACAGTTAAAGCGGCGATTGAGGCGAATGAAAATCAAAAGTTAAAGATCATAAAAAAAGCTCATAAATATTATGAAAGCTTCTCTGGTTTAACAGTGGCTGTGCTGGGGCTGACATTTAAACCCGGGACGGATGATTTGAGAGAAGCGCCTTCTCTGGTCAGCATCCCTATTCTTCTGGACGATGGGGCAAAAGTGAAAGTGTGGGACCCTGCGGGATCCAGAAACTTCCAAAAAATATATCCAGTGGAAATTGTATATTGTGATATGATAGAAGAAGCATTAAAAGGCGCTGACTTATGTCTTATTTTTACGGAATGGGAAGAAGTAAAATTCCTGCAGGCAGACGATTTTAAAATGCATATGAAGAAACCCGTAGTTATTGATGGAAGGAACTGTTATTCTCTGGATACATTTGAGAATACTGGGGTATTGTACGACAGTATTGGCCGGAGGACAGTGAAATAAGAAAAGAGGGCTGTATATATGAAACTAATGAAGAGAGTTTTTCTGATATTGCTTGCGGTTGTGGTTTTTGCCTCTTGCGGTTCGTTTTCAGGGATTATGGCCAGCGCGGAGGAAACAAGCAAGCATGACCAGTCTGGAGCTGTTTCAGAGGGGGAGGGATACGACAGTACAGAATCTTCGGAAGGAACATCGGCTGAGGAAACATCCCCGGGGGTAATCCCACCGGATGAGACGGTTGAGAATACGGAAGAAAAAGGAACCAATGAAGAGAGTGATACGGCGAAATCCAGTGAAAATGAGAATGGGGAAAGCAGCACTGGAGCTGATGCGGTTACGGAAGTGCAGCTTCCGATTTTGGAGGCAGCTGACGCGGCGGTTTCTTATTGTGTACATATGCAGAGTTACGGCTGGCTGGACTGGAGCCTGAACGGTGCGGAAAATGGTAAGCCGGATGAAGGGAAACGGTTGGAAGCCATTATGGTGAAGGCTGCCGGAGTAGAAGGCCTGGGTGTGGCGTATCAGGTGTTCAATTCAGATGGATGGACAGAAGAGAGTGCTGACGGGAAGCTTTCAGGAACTGTTGGGGAAGGAAAGCAGGTGGAGGCGCTGCGCATGCGGCTGACCGGGACAGCAGCTTCTGGCTATGATATCTATTATCGGGTTTATGTAAATGAATATGGCTGGCTGGACTGGTCGTGGAATTATAATATTGTAGGCTCCGATCATTCATATAACAAAAGCCTGGAAGCAATTCAGGTTGTGATTCAAAAGAAGGGAACGGTAGCCCCGGGCCCTACGAGCAACCCTTTCTTAGATAAAGGGGAAGTGGACTTTGAAACGGCAGTTAAACAGGAATGGATCTCATATGGCACTTATGTGAACGGCCGGGGATGGCTGAGTAATGTGAATGGCGGAATGGACAGCGGGGATGCCGGATCAGGCAATATGCTGGAAGCGGTCAGGCTTAGCTTAAATCAGGATATTTATAAAGACTCCGGGATTAAATATCAAGTGCAGATGCAGACATATGGATGGCTGAGCGCAGAGGCGGATGGAGGTGTTTGCGGAAAACCAGATTCCGGGAAACGGATAGAAGCCATTGAGATCAGTCTGACAGGATCTATTGCCGACGCTTGTGATATTTATTACCGCGCGAATGTAGAAGGCTACGGATGGCTTGATTGGGCTAAAAACGGAGCCACAGCAGGTTCCGTGGAGATGAAGAAAAAGATGCTTTCATATCAGGCCGTCCTGGTAAAAAAAGGAGCATCAGCGCCGGGGCCTACAGCGCGTCCTGCCGTGTACGGTACGGGAGATAATGGATACCCAAACACACATGTGAATACTGGAAATATGGCAGAAGATATTATTGCTGCCGCAATGACTCAAAAGGGATACGCAGTACCAGAAGGTCAGAACACAAAGTATGGGCTATGGTACAATACATATATAGGTGCAACAGGGGATTATTATCCATCTGCGCCATGGTGCGCGATGTTTGTCAGCTGGTGTGCAGATCAGGCCGGAATTTCCGGATCCATTGTCCGGCGAACGGCATCTACGGTCAATATGGCGATGTGGTATCAAAATTCAGCCAATCCGGGAAGCTGGCATGACCGGGGGAATTATACGCCACAAGAGGGGGATCTTATTTTCTTTAAATATTCCACGAATAATAATTATGTAAACCACGTAGGAATCGTTACGGGAGTCTCTGGCGGTTATGTTTATACCATAGAAGGAAATCACAGTGACAGTGTGGCGGAAGGAAAATATGCTTTGAACAGCAGCTTGATTGTTGGGTATGCAACGCCGGCATACAAAAAGGAATCGGGGGTGTCTTATTCTGTAAATGTTGAGGGGAGCGGCTGGCAGAAAGAAGTGAGCAATGGCATATCGGCCGGTACAACTGGAAGCGCAAAAAGGCTCCAGTCGATTCGGATCTCCCTTCCTGGGAAAGAATATACGGGAAGTATTACGTACAGGACCCATATGCAGACCTATGGATGGGGATCGTGGGTTTCAGAAGGACAGGCGAGCGGCATTGCCGATGGCGATAAGCGGATGGAAGCTGTAGAAATCAAGCTCACCGGTCAAATGGCAGAAAAGTATGATGTGTATTACCGTATTCACTGCCAGACGTTTGGCTGGCTCGGGTGGGCTAAAAATGGGGAATCGGCAGGCTCTGAGAGCTACGCGAAGCGAGTGGAAGCCATTGAGATACAGCTGGTTTCCAAAGGCGGTGCGGCACCAGGTCCTACGGATAATGCTTTTAAGAAGCCGACGGGAATTTTCTACCAAACGCATATTCAAAGCAGCGGCTGGGGGGGCTTTGTAGAAAACGGAGAATGGAGCGGAACGACAGGGTCGGCTAAGAGATTAGAGGCTATCGAGATTGAATTAAGGAATATGGGGATATCAGGCGATGTTTCTTATAGGACTTATGTGCAGACTTACCGATGGCAGGAATGGAGCGCTAATGGGGCGCTGAATGGAACTACAGGGCAGTCGAAGAGATTGGAGGCGATTCAGATCAAGCTGTCCGGAGATATAGCAGACAAATACGATATTTATTATCGAGTTCACAGCCAGACCTATGGATGGCTTGGTTGGGCTAAAAATGGAGAGAACGCGGGAACGGCAGACTTAGCGAAGAGATTGGAAGCAGTTCAAATCGTTTTGGTGGAAAAAGGTCATTCTGCACCTGGAAATACATCGGGAGCTTTTATTCAAGGGTAGCAAGGGGGAGTGGGAATGAAGCGGCTGAAATGGAAGCATGTGCTTCTGGCAGTTCTGGTGTGCTTGTTTACAGCAGGCTCGTTTCGGGCCATGGCCAGCCAAGACAGCGTATCGTCAGGCGGGTTGGTGGAAAAGACCGAGACTGCCGCACTGTATCAATTTGGCAGCCTGGAGGCAGTACACGGAGTCTCTCAGTATTCTGCGGGGACTGACGGGATTTTAGAGGCTATGTATCAGAGCTTATACGAGGTGGAAGACAGTCTCGATATTTCTGAATACCAAATTACCGTAGAGCAGGTTAAAAGTTTTTTTTCCAATGTGGTAAACAGCCATCCTGAACTGTTTTATGTTTCCAATACCTACAGAGTATCCTATTATTCAACAAGTGGAATCGCAGTATCCATTCAATGGAATTATACGGAAGATGATAAAACAGTCATAGATCAAATGAAAGCTAATTTGGAGGCAGCGTCAGCGTCAATAGAAAGATTGATTAGTCCTGAAATGACGGAAATAGAAAAAGCAATGGTCATTCATGAAGCCCTGATCCTGAAAATTGATTATTCAAACACGACGAGCTGGGCTAATGGAAGTGGATGCTACACGGCATACTGTGCTCTGGTGGAAGGAAAGGCGGTGTGCCAGGGATACGCCTTAGCTTTTAATCTGCTGGCAGAACGAGAGGGGGTAGAAAGCGAATTTGTTGCAAGCGATGCTCTGAACCATGCCTGGAACTCTGTGCGTATCGGTGATTTTAGTTATCATGTTGACTGTACATGGGACGATGGACAGCAAGGGGCCGGAAGTATACAGCATCGCAACTTTATGCTGAGCGATACGGGAATCCGTTCCACTGGGCATAGCAGATGGAATGACAGCAGTATTAACGGGAAGGATGATTCCTATGATGATTATTACTGGAGAGAACCGGAATATGATCAGGTGTTTCTGAAAAACGGGACCAAGTGGTATCTGCTTCCGCCGGACGCGGGCGGTATGAGCAATCTGAAAAGTGCAGTTATTATAGGAAAAGAAGCGGTGCTGACTGGTCTGGCGGAGAATGTGGAGAGAACCGTTCGGTTTCCCCTAGAACAGATTGTGAGTATTGGACAGGATTTTCTGAAGCCGTGTTCAGAAGAAGAGGCTGAACCTGAAGTGATACCGGTGCCGTCGGTGCGCTACCAGACACATGTTCAAAGCCACGGCTGGCAGGAGTGGAGAATGAGCGGAGACGTATCCGGGACATCCGGTGAAGCGAAACGTCTGGAAGCAATACGAATTCAGGAAACGGAAATTGAAGATGTAGGTGTACAATATCGGGTCCACTGCCAGAGCTATGGATGGATGAAGTGGGTCTCGGACGGGGCGATGGCCGGAACTTCTGGTGAAGCGAAACGGCTGGAAGCGGTTCAGATTCAGCTGACCGGTGAAAAAGCAGGTGATTATGATATCTATTACCGCGTTCATGCTCAAAGCTATGGCTGGCTGGGGTGGGCTAAAAATGGAGCGCCCGCAGGATCGGAAGGCCAGGCAAAGCGCCTGGAAGCGGTTCAGATTGTTATCGTACCCAGGGGAGACAGTGCCCCCGGATCAGTTGAAAATGCCTTTTATCCGGCATCGGTGCATGTGAGCTATACGGTCCACTGCCAAAGCTATGGCTGGCTTGGCCGGAGCATGGATGGAGAGGTATCCGGGACATTTGGCCAGGCGAAGCGTTTGGAGGCGATTCGTATAGATTTGATGAATACCTCTGCTCAGGGGCATATAGTTTATCGGACCCATGTTCAAAGCTACGGATGGCAAAACTGGAGGCAGGACGGGGAGATATCCGGGACATCTGGCCAGGCGAAGCGTCTTGAGGCGATCCAAATACAGCTGACAGAAGATATGGCAAGTCAATATGATGTTTATTATCGAGTTCACAGCCAGACTTATGGCTGGCTTGGCTGGGCGAAGAATGGTGAGCCGGCGGGGACAGAAGGCCAGGCAAAGCGCCTGGAAGCAGTTGAGATCATCCTAGCTCAGAAAAATGGAGAGGCACCAAAACAGGAGGGGACCGCATTTATTCGATAAGGCGGGAAATATTATAAAAAAATATGGTAAAATATGGACATATCGGTTAAAATAGAAAAGAGCGAGGAGGGAGAATGATATGAAATTTAGAAGGATGAGACCGGCGGCTGTATTTTTGATCAGTGTGCTGGTAGGATTGATGCCGCTGACAGCTTTTGCGGAAACAGAACTTGAGAGTAATGAAACGACTGCAGAGACTTTATCAACGGCGGAGACTTCACCGGCAAATGAGTCTTCCGCGGAGGAGGAGAGTTCATTACCCGAAGAATCTTCAACTGATGAAAGCCGTGATCTGACGGAGGAGTCATCCGGTGAGCAGAAAAAATCGGAGGAATCGTCTGGATCAGGAACGGAGGAAGAATCTGCAAAGCTTTATGGAGAGAGCGATGCGACAGATGAAGCGACAGAAGGGAATCCTTCCGTGACTTATCGGACCCATGTACAAACTTACGGCTGGCAGGACTGGTCGGTTAATGGTCAGGACTCCGGGACAGTAGGACTTGCTAAGCGCTTGGAAGCAATTGAACTTAAAGTGACGGATACGAGTCTCCAGGGCGGAATCGAATATATGACCCATATACAGACTTATGGCTGGGAGAAAGAATGGGTGACAGACGGCGAGATGTCCGGTACAAGCGGAGAAGCCAAACGGCTGGAGGCAATCCGTATTCGTTTGACTGGAGAACTGGCTGATAATTATGATATTTATTATCGCGTTCACGCACAGACCTTAGGCTGGATGGACTGGGCCAAGAACGGGGAGGAATCAGGGACCAGCGGTTTGGCAAAACGGCTGGAAGCGATTCAGATCATGCTGGTGAAGAAAGGGGAGGACGCTCCTGGCGCTACCGTAAGGCCATCTGCGTCGATTCCGGGTGTTTCTTATCAATGCCATTCTCAGACCTATGGCTGGATGGATCGGGTCGCTGATGGGGTTACGGGCGGCGTCACCGGACAGGATAAAAGAATGGAATGCCTGACTATGAACCTCACAGGGGAAACAAACCTGGCTGGAGGTATTGAATACAGAAGCCATGTGCAAAGCTACGGGTGGCAGAACTGGGTATCTGATGGAGCTCAAAGCGGAACCAGCGGCTTGGGAAAACGGCTGGAAGCTGTTCAGATCCGCCTGACAGGTGAAGTAGATAAGGTATGTGACGTATATTACCGTGTCCATGTGGAAAGCTATGGCTGGCTTGGCTGGGCAAAGAACGGTGAGATTGCGGGAACCAGTGGACTGGCATTGAAGGTAGAAGCTATCCAGGTAATGATAGTGGCAAAAAGCGGCGCTGTTCCTGTTGCGACGGGAGGGGCAAGCCGCGAATATTCCGGACCAGGTTATTATCAGATCGGTGCTCATACGTACTATTATTCGGCTAACGGCGTTAGAAGAGAAGGGACTGGCTGGTATACGGCAGGCGGTCAGCGCCACTATATGGTAAATGGCGCGGATGTGACGGGCTGGCAGTATATTGGAGGGTATAAGTATTATTTTAATCCAGACGGCAGCTTGTGCCAGGACGTAGATCACATTATAGGTGTGCAGTCTAATTATGTGATTAAGATTAATAAACAGGCGAATTGTGTTACGATCTATGCTCAGGACGGGGCGAATGGATATATCATTCCTGTAAAGGCGATGCTTTGTTCTACTGGAGATGACACTCCTCTTGGAACATTTTATACTCCGGCAAAGTATAGATGGAAAGCGATGTTCAATGGTACGTATGCTCAGTACGCTACCAGGCTGACCGCCGGTCAGGGATTTTTGTTCCATTCTGTTACTTATGAAACGACGAATAACAGAACAATGCTGACAGAAGGATATAATGGTTTAGGAGTGATTCGTTCCGCCGGCTGTATCCGGCTGCTTTGTAAGAACGCGTATTGGATTTATTCCAGGTGTGCCCTGGGAACCAAAGTTATCGTATATAACAGTTCCACGCCGGGACCTTTTGACAGGCCAGTTTTAACACCGATTCCGGCAACCCAAAGATGGGATCCAACAGATCCTGCTTTGTAAAATGAGAACCGTATCCAGTCATGGCTATGACTGGATGCGGTTTTTTTAAATTGTGAATTTTTGGGAAATGAGTCAATTGAGATTGCCTTATGAACGCAAAGAATATATAATAAAAACGGCAGAAGACTCGATTTTGATACGCAGAGATTAATGGAAAATACTTGGAGGTAAAGCATTGAAGAAAAGAAACGGCATAAAAATAACGGCTTTGATAATGTGCATGGCATTAAGTATCAGTGCATTCAGTTTTGCTGCAGAAGCGAATGCAACGTCATCAGAGACAGTATTGGATATATCAGACAGCAGTATAGCTGATGCAACGACCAGGACAGACGATACTTCTGATTCGACACAAACTCAGGAAGAGAGTGAAACAGAATCTGCAGTTCCTGAAACAGAAAGCGGAGAGGAAACATCAACGCCGCAGGAGACAAGCAGTGAGGAAACTGTTTTAACGACTGAAGGAACCAGTGAAGCTGAATCATCAATCACAGAAGAGGATGATAATCTGAAGGTATATAGCTCTGGAACGCCAACCGTAGAATATCGTACCCATGTACAGACATTTGGCTGGCAGGATTACGTACAGAATGGAACGACTTCTGGAACGGTCGGCCTTACCAAGAGATTAGAAGGTATAAACATCCAGGTTGGAGAAACGGGAGTTTCCGGAGGTGTGGAGTATCGTACCCACGTTCAGACATATGGATGGATGGATTGGGTGTCTGATGGAAGTTTGAGCGGCACGGTGGGAGAAGCAAAACGTTTGGAAGCTATCCAGATTCGTTTAACAGGGGAAATGGCTGAAAAATATGATATTTATTATCGCGTTCACAGCCAGACATACGGGTGGCTGGACTGGGCCTGCAATGGAGAAGGGGCAGGTACAGTTGGCCTGACAAAGAGGTTGGAAGCGATTCAGATTGTTTTGGTACAGAAAGGAGAAGCAGCGCCGGGAGGTACTGCAGCTCCATATATTGAAAATTTAAAGGTTACTTACCAAACGCATGTCCAGAGTTATGGATGGATCAATGAAGTCTCCGACGGGAGCAGCAGCGGCACGGTAGGGGAGGCGAAACGTCTGGAAAGCCTGAAAGTCAGGCTGGAAGGTCATAGTTTAATACCAGGCAGCATTCAATACCGCGTACATTGTCAGACATATGGCTGGATGGACTGGGTTTCGGAGGGACAGCTGGCAGGAACTACCGGTCAGGCAAAGCGCCTGGAGGCTATAGAAATACTTCTGACAGGTGAAATGGCTGAAAAGTATGATGTTTATTATCGGGTACATATACAGACCTTTGGCTGGACAGGCTGGGCGAAGAATGGTGATCCTGCCGGAAGTGAAGCATATGCGAAACGTATGGAGGCCATTCAGGTGATGTTGGTAGAAAAAGGCGGAGCGGCGCCCGGGTCAACAGATAATACTTTTTATAAGCCGGAATTTTGGGGGATTGATGTATCTTCTTATCAGGGAAGTATCAATTGGGCAAAGGCTAAAGCAGACGGGGTGGAATTTGCTATGCTCCGAATCACGAAAAAAAATACAACAGGGACGTCCGCGACTTTAATGGAAGATCCTTACTTTAAAAGAAATGCTCAGGGAGCCCTGGCAAATGGAATTCAGATCGGCGGATACGTATATATTTACGCTTCAACTCCTGAGGAAGCAAAAGCTGAGGCGGAATATGCCGTGAGCCTATTGAAAGGGTATAATATAACATATCCGATCGCTTTTGATCTAGAAGAAGATGAGCATATGACTGCCGCGGCGAAACTAAATAATATGGCAATGGCCAATGCGTTTTGCCAGGTGATGCAAAGCGCGGGATATAAAACGAGCGTATATGGAAGTCCGAGTAAGCTGAGGACAGCATTTGATTATGACGCGGTTTCCTCTGCCTATGACGTGTGGCTTGCCCGTTACCGCTGGGGAGACGAAGTCATGGATTTCAGTGATTCTGCTACCAGATCTCTTGTATATAACACGGGTTATGAAGGCGGAAACTGGACAGGGCTCAAAAATGTTCAAATTTGGCAGTTCAGCAGTACCGGGAGAGTAGCCGGGATTGCCGGTAATGTTGACCTGGATTTGTGCTATAAAGTGTACTAATGTGCAATACAGACGAATAATACGTCAAATGAGGAAGTATGAAGATAAAAATGATATTGCTGGGTGTGTTTGCAATGCTGGCCTTGTGCTCTCTGGGAGCCAAGGCCGCAGAAAATCCCCCTGAGGCGCCTATAAACTTAAAAATCAATCTTTTAGAGGAGCCATTTGGTATTCCGAAGGAAGATATTCGTTTTTCTTGGACTTTTGTGGATCAGGATAATAATGAAAAACAGACAGCTTACCGTATTGTGATAGGCGAAACCTATTCTAAGATACAGGAAGGGGTTTATCTGGCTGATTCGGGCTGGATAGAAGAGAGTCAGAGTACGGGGGTCCGCGTTCAGGAACTGTCGGGGCATCTTGAAGACAACAGCTTATATTATTGGAGTGTACAGACTAGGGACAGGGATTCTCTGGAAGGAGAATTTTCCGCTCCACAGGCATTTTCAACATCCGTCGGAGATAAATGGGAGAGCATGCAGGGCATTTGGGGAAGCCCCAACAATGCCTTTGTTTTTTTGCGTCATTCTTTTCGCCTGGATAAAGAAATAGAAAAGGCAATTGTCAGCGTGACGGCTGCGTCTCCAGAAAAAAGCCGCCAATATGTTTTTGACTTCTATATGAACGGAAATCTGGCCGGGATAGGGCCCAGCCGTCTGAACAATGGAAAGCTTTACTATAATACTTTTGATGTCACGGATTATGTAAAACAAGGAAATAATGTCATAGGTGCTGTTTGTTATACAGAAGAAGTACGGTCGTTTTTGTGTCAGGTTACTGTGTTTTACGCAGATGGGACCAGTGAAGTCGTGGCGAATTCGGGAAGAGACAGGACCCAGTGGAAGGCTCTCGACGGAAATCAAATATTTGGAAATAACGGAACCAGTATAGGGGTGGGAAATTATTATTATGCCAGTAATCAGAATATGAATGGCTCGCTGTATCCTTATGGCTGGAGTACCGTTTCTTATAATGCACAGAGCTGGGAGGGAGCGGCAGCGGCAGCATCCCTTAATTCTGTTGGAACACTCTCCCCGTATCCCTCGGATAATATGTTCCGGTATGCTCAGAAAGCGAAAACAGTAAAGAGAATATCCGACAATTCGTATGTCATTGATCTGGGAAAAGAAATTGTAGGAAGCTTAAAACTGACAGTCACTTTTCCGTATCAGACTCAGGTTACGATTTCATATGGAGAGGAGCTGAATAGTGACGGGACTGTCAGGTATCAGATGAGGACCGGAAACGTGTATCGTGAAACATGGACAATGAAAGCCGGAAGTCAGGTACTGGAGGATATCGGGATGAAAACATACCGGTATATCCAAATAGATAACTGCCCTGTGAACCTAACTGAAGATATGGTTCAGGGTATGGCCATCCGGCAGGAGTTTTCTGAAAATGAATCTTCTTTTACCAGTTCAAATAATATTTTAAACGATATATATGGCATGACAAAGTACACGATCAAGGCGACAAATCAGGACTTATACGTGGATTCCCAGGGACGGGAACGCGGGGCCTATGAAGGAGATGTGCTTTTGAATATGCTGTCGGGATATTCCTTTGAGGATGACTACAGTTTGGCCCGTCATTCTTTAGACTATGTCAGTGACAATCCCACATGGCCGGCCGAATATCAGCTGTTCTGTATTATGGGGGCGTGGCAGGACTATCTGTACACAGGTGACGTGAGTTTTCTGGAAGAGAACTATGGAGTACTCAAAGGGAAGCTGTATGATTCTTATTTTGATGCATCGATTGGATTGGTAAAGAAACCTAAGAAGGAGTTGCTGATTGATTGGCCCCATTCAGAACGGGATGGATATGACGCAGATAATTCTTTTTATAACACGGTTTTTAATGCTCTTTGTGCAGGCGCATATAAAGATATGGCATCCATAGCCGAAATCGTGGGAAAAGACGATGATGCGGAATTCTATAGGAGCCGGGCAGA
Organism: Lachnospiraceae bacterium; assembly: GCA_902363445.1. Classification (GTDB taxonomy): domain Bacteria; phylum Bacillota; class Clostridia; order Lachnospirales; family Lachnospiraceae; genus Lientehia. The sequence continues at coordinate 294,213 of CABJAB010000003.1, read as the reverse complement.
GGTCATCAAAGAAAACATGATAGCTCGTCTTTATAATGTGGATACGGGGAGATTTTATGATGGCCTGACTGTGAATGGGCAGATTGTGAAACACTGTGCCCAGCATGCGACGGCATATCCGCTGGCGTACGATATTTACAGCAGCCAGGAAATGGCAGATAGAATGGCGGGGTCCATTGAAGAAGACGGATTTGTTGAAATGAGTGTGTATGGTTCTTTCTTTCTGCTTCAGGGGCTTTATGAGAGTAATAACGGAGATTTGGCAAGGCAGGTCATGTCCAATCCGAATGTGAATGAAGGAGTAAAAAGCTGGGCATACATGATGTATGAGCTAAACGCGACGATTACAACTGAAGCGTGGAATCCCGAGGATAAAGCGAATATGACCTTTTCTCATCCCTGGGGTTCCGCCCCGGCAAGCCAGTTGGTCAGAGGTATGTTTGGAATAAAACCTTTGACGGGGGGATTCGAGACTTTTCAGATTAAACTTCAGCCGGGAGGAGTCGCGTCTGCTTCTATTACTGTGCCGACTGTCAAGGGAAGCATAATTGTATCATATGAGATGTTGGGAGATGGCCGGTTAAAAACGAACGTGGTAATTCCCGGAAACACCGAAGCCACATTATATCTTCCTGCCAATAATCCAGAAAATATCAATTTGACGGTGAATTCGGCGGCTGTAGAATCGACATATGAAAATGGCTATTTTCTACTTCGTCTGGGATCGGGAAGTTATGAGATAATCAGCGAGTCAGGAATTTTTGAGGACACCTCTGAATTATGGACAAATGCTGCTCTTTCCTACAGCGGATACGTAGAAGGGAAGGGCTGGGAGAACTGGGTTTCTGGTGGAGCGGCAGTCGGATCGGCCGGACAGCAGCAAGGCCTCCAGGGAATACGGCTGAAGCTTGAAGCTGATAACATGGATGGGGGGATTCGTGTCGATACCCATATGGAAGGCTATGGATGGCTTGGTTTTAAGGACGGTGCAGAAGGCAATGGGCTGCCCGGTGGGGATAAGTCTGTCCAAGCAGTTAAAATAGAGTTAATCGGACAGATAGCTGAAAAGTATGATATTTATTATCGCGTCCACGCGCAGACATACGGGTGGCTGGGGTGGGCAAAGAATGGTGAAGAAGCCGGAACAGTCGGTCTGGGGAAACGGGCAGAAGCACTGCAGGTTAAGCTTGTGCCGAAGAATTTTGTTCCTGGAGAACTGGGCGGGGCGGCCTGTATCCGTAAGACGGCCACAATTTCTTATCAGACTCATGTTCAGAGCTACGGCTGGCAGGATTGGAAAGAGAGCGGACAGGTGAGCGGGACATCGGGCCAGGCGAAACGGCTGGAAGGAATTCGGATAATACTTCAGAATACACTGGCTTATTCGGGAAGTCTGGAATACCGAACCCATGTACAGACATATGGCTGGCAAAACTGGGTTTCAAGTGGAGCAGTGAGTGGGACGACTGGTCAGGCAAAGCGGCTTGAGGCCATAGAAATCCGTTTGACAGGAGAACTTGCTGAGAAATATGATATCTATTACCGTGTTCACGCCCAGACATATGGCTGGATGGGCTGGGCGAAAAACGGTGATCCGGCAGGGACGGCAGAGTATGCAAAACGCTTAGAGGCCATAGAAATCCGACTGGTTTCGAAGGGAGGGGCAGCTCCCGGTAGTACTGTGAATGCGTTCAGACAGCCGGAAGGTATTTTTTATCAGACACATGTTCAAAGTTATGGCTGGCAGGAGCTAAAAGATAACGGCCAAACGAGCGGGACTTCTGGTGAAGCGAAACGTTTGGAGGCCATCCAGATCCAGCTTCGGAACCTGGGTATTTCCGGAGACGTGAGTTATCGTACTTATGTTCAGACATATGGCTGGCTGGAGTGGGTGAAAAATGGACAGACGAGCGGGACTTCCGGAGAGGCAAAACGCCTGGAGGCTATTCAGGTTCAGCTGTCCGGAAATGCGGCAGAAAAATATGATGTTTATTATCGCGTCCATGCACAGACATACGGCTGGCTTGGCTGGGCTAAAAACGGTGAAATTGCCGGAACGATGGGGCAGGCGAAACGCCTGGAGGCAATCGAGATTAAACTTATTCCTAAGGGTACGGCTGTTTCTGCCGGAGGAATATCCTTTTATTCTTCATTAGAGGAAGAAGATGCGGCAGACAATACGGAGATTCTGGATGAAACGACAGAAAGTGCTGAAGAGAGTACCCGCGAAAGTGTAGAAGAAACTGAAACAGATACGGCGGAAGGCAATCTAGACGGAAGCAGCGGCGCTGGCACGGAAGAAAGCACAGACGATACTAAGGAGAGCACAGAAGAACAGACGGAATCGATTACAGAATCTGGCGCGGAAGAGAGTGTGGAGGACAGCACCGGAGAAGATAATAGTGAGAGTAGCTTAGAGAATACCGGAGCCATAAATAATTTGGGATAATGGGAGGCGGCCAGACAGGCATGAAGTATTATATCGACAATATAAAAATTCAAAATTCAACCATGGTAGTCCTGGGATGGGCAGCCAGTTCTTCTCCAGAAATACCTGTGGAAATTAAAGTGTATAATCAAAAAGGCGCATCCGTGCGGATGAATCGCACAGATACTGGACGATATGATGTAAATCAGGACGTCTTTCATGGCGAAAGCAAGCTGAAGCTGGGGTTCTGTATCTTGATTGCCTGTCGGCCTGGGGAAACCTACTATATGGTTTTCCAAGCAGATGGAAAGAAAAAAAAGGAAAAGCTGCTGCCCGGGGATAAACAAAAAAATAAACGGGATAAGATTTTGAAATTTCAGGAGATCTTTCGAGCAGATACTCTGGAAAGGGGCGTTTCATTTCTAAGGCAATATGGGATTAAAGCTTTCTTTAAAAAGCTGAAAAGAAAAGTCACTGGAAATAAAATTGATTATAATGGCTGGAGAAAACAGGTCCTGCCGTCTTTAGAAGAGTTGGAGGATCAAAGAAAAAAGAAGTTTTCCTATATGCCGCGATTCAGCATTATTGTACCGCTTTACCGGACACCGGAGAGATTTTTACGAGAGATGATCGAGTCAGTACAAAAGCAGACCTATGGTAATTGGGAATTGTGCATGGCAGATGGAAGCGGAGATGAATCGTCAGATACCAGAGAAAGTGATTTAACAGAAATACTCAGCGAATATAAAAAGAAAGATACTCGCATCCGCTTTGTTTCGCTTTCTGAAAATCTGGGAATAGCCGGAAACACGAATGCTGCTCTTGCCATGGCTGAGGGAGACTACATTGTTCTTTTGGACCATGACGATATACTGCCGGAGGAGGCGCTTTACGAATGCGTCTGCTGTATTAATTCGGAGTTGGACAAGGGGCGGAAGCCGGATGTGATTTATTCGGATGAGGACAAGCTTACTTATAAAAACAAAAAAGAATTTTATCTGGACCCTCATTTCAAACCGGACTATAATCCGGATTTGCTGCGGAGCATGAATTATATCTCCCATCTTTTTGTGGTACGGAAATCTTTGGCTGATAGAATTGGCGGCTTCAGACAGGAATTTGATGGGGCACAGGATTATGATTTTATTTTTCGCTGTGTAGAACAGGCGGAGGGAGTTTTTCATATTCCCAAGGTTCTGTATCATTGGAGAGTTAATTCACAGTCAACCGCAGAAAGTCCTGAGAAAAAGCTATATGCATTTGAAGCGGGGGCAAGAGCAATAAGAGCTCATTGTAAAAGAATCGGCCTGGGTGACGTATTAGTAAAGCCGAATGAAGTCCTTGGAGCATATCGGGTTGTTTATCCGGTGACGGGGGAACCAAAAGTTTCTGTAATAGTACCGAATAAAGACCATACAGATGATCTGAAAGTATGTGTGAAATCCGTTTTGGAAAAGGCATCCTACAAGAATGTAGAGATGGTCATTGTAGAAAATAATAGTACAGAAGAAAAAACTTTTGCTTGTTATAAGGAACTGGAAGCAAAATATGAGAATCTGAAGGTAGTGACATGGAAAAGCGAAGAAGGTTTTAATTTTTCTGCGATCAATAATTATGCTTTGCCTTATACAACAGGGGAATATCTTTTATTTCTGAACAATGATACAGAATTCATTAATGAGGACTGTATCGAAGAATTGCTTGGGTTTTGTCAAAGAACTGATGTTGGAATTGTGGGCGCAAAGCTTTTCTATGATGATGATACGATTCAGCACGCGGGAGTGATCGTTGGGTTTGGGGGTATTGCCGGCCATACTTTTATCGGATTTCATAAAGGAGAAAAGACTTATTTCCTAAGGGCGTTTTGTGCTCAGAATTACAGTGCCGTGACTGCCGCCTGCATGATGACAAAGAGAAGCGTTTTTGAAGAGGCGGAGGGCTTTTATGAGGGGCTGGCAGTTGCTTTTAATGATATTGATTACTGTATGAAGGTCCGTGAGCTTGGAAAGTTGGTTGTATATAATCCTTTCGCTCAACTGTACCATTACGAATCGAAATCCAGGGGGATTGAGGACACACCGGAAAAGGTTCTTAGGTTTGAGCATGAAGTGGAGACCTTCAGAGAGAGATGGCCTGAAATCTTAAAGAACGGCGATCCTTATTATAACCCCAATCTGACATTGCTGAATACGGATTTTTCTTTGAGAAATTTCGAGAAAGAACCGTTATAGGGGGAGGGAAGCTTAACAGTTGATATAATTTTTGAAGTGTGCTAAAATAACCGTAATGTCGAAACTTGTATGTTGGGGTATGCTGCGCTGGAAATATGATTATATGGTTAATCGTTATGTATAATTATTGCAGCAGTTAACGGGGAATGGAAAAGTTTAGCAGGAGTTTAAAGAAAAATGTATGACTATCAATAAAGCAGTTAATAAGTGTAAGGACTTTTTTACAGCGGTATATAAAGCCCCTTTTTTGTGTTCTGTATTGATAAATAGTATTGCCTGGATTTTTTTTACCTTTATATTAAAAGCTGGTTTTGAAACGAATGATGACATAATCATGTCTAATCTGGCGGCAGGTATATATGGGGAGTACAGTAGTTATTTGGTTTTTATTAATGTTATACTGGGAAAATTCCTTACATTTTTATACGGAGCCGTACCATCTCTCAATTGGTATGTTATTTTAGAATCTCTTATAATATTTGTGTCATTTGTTATAATAACATATGTTTTCATGAAAAAAATAAGTGGTTTAAGGGGGATTGCGCTAAGTACAGTTTTTTTATTGTTTATAGGGTTTGAGTGCTATACACGCATGCAGTTTACGAAAACGGCCGGGCTTACAGTATGCGCGGGCTGCTTGTTAGGGTTTTATTATATACAAGAGCAAAAGTCGATATGGCATCTGCTCACTGCTGGTTTGATGGTTGCTCTGGGAAGTATGATACGTTTTCAGACATTGCTGATGGGGGGGCTTTTGTTAAGCGGTGTCGCTGTATTTAACAGTTTTCAGTTTTGGTCTAAAGATAAAAAAAAAGCTGGAATAGTTTTTGGAAAATATCTCACATTTGCCGTTGTTCTTTGCGTGATATGTTTTGGATTGAAATGGATTGATACTTATATTTATCAGTCTCAAGAAGGCTGGAAGGAATTTTTAGAATATAATAGCCTGAGATCGCAGGTGATGGATTACGGAATTCCAGAATGGGATGAATATCAGGATGAGTATGCAGAGATCGGATTGACAGAGAATGATATCATGTGTTTGAAAAGCTGGAATTTTTCCGATTCAGAAGTGTTTTCAGCAGATGTATTTCAAAAGATTATTCAGCTTAGAGAAACCAGCGGCTATAATGCAATATCATTAGGAGGTTTTTTTTCTGTTTATCCATTAAAGTTTATTACGATGAACAGTTTTTATGGATTTGCAATAATTGCCTTGTTTTCTGGAGTGCTTTTAAAACGAATAGGGCTAAAAGCATTTTTATATGAAATGGTCTGTGTCTTTTTGATGTATGGATATTTGTATTATAAAGGCAGATATCAGTCGATTAATCGTGTAGACGTTGTGATTTGGCTTTTTGCAACTTCTATGTTATGCTATGTCGGAAAAGAGAAGGAGGAAAGCCCGGATAATTTAAGAGGGCTATGCGGAGCGCTAATAGTAAGTGCGGTATTGTTCAATCTTAACCCATATTATGATAATTTTATTTCAGGTATAGAAAAGAATAAAGAAACAGATGAACAGTTGCGGGAGTTTAACGAAATGTTAGTGAAGGACACTAAATCGTTATATACGCAGGAAGAAGGGACGAGTTTACTGCCATACGGTTTTTTTGAAAATGTGCCGAAGGGCTTGTATATAAACCGAATTTCTTTGGGGGGATGGACGACTAATTTACCGACTGTTGATTATGTGGTGAAGCGCTATCAGATTGAAAATTCATGGAAGGCGATGGTTCTAAACCCTAATGTTTATTTGATCAGCAAAGGCAGTGGCGTAAACATCTGGAGATATCTAAAGGAACATTATGCTGAGGATTTAGTTATGTCATGTGTAAAGGACATGTTTGGCTATAAAGTCTATAAATTTATTGATGGTGAAATAGGTGTTGATGATGAAAAGATTATAGATTATGAGGATGAACAAATGGGAGCTGTCGGCTTTACTGTGCATCCGTCAGAGAATCAAGTATCCTTGAACGGATATGCATACTTGTTTGCCAGAAGTTCCTTTCAGCAAAATGTATATATCAAAGTGAAGGACGTTAAATCCGAGAAAGAGTCCTGGTTTATTGCTACAAAGTATTATGCGGATTTTCTTGAGGACGTGGATGATTATTATGGAAGATATGGGGCATTTAATGTTGACCTTAACTTGGAAGATATAGGTATAGGTGAGAAGGAAGTAGAAATAGTGGTAGAAGCAGATGGAAATTTTTATAAAATGCAGACTGAAAAATTGATGATTGATGAGCAATGATATACAGTATTATTTTGTATGTGATTAAGAGCTGTAGTTTAAAGGAGACAAAAGAGTATGATAAGCTTTAACGTACCGCCTTGCGTGGGAAAAGAAAGTCAATATGTTGGGGAAGCAATCCAGAATCATAAAATTTGTGGGGACGGAGAGTTTACAAAACGTTGTAACCAATGGTTGGAAAAGAAGACGGGGACGGCAAAAGCACTCCTTACTACTTCTTGCACCCATGCGACAGAGCTGGCTGCTCTTTTGGCAGATATAAAACCTGGTGATGAAGTGATAATGCCGTCCTATACTTTTGTATCAACGGCCAATGCCTTTGTACTGCGTGGAGCTGTTCCGGTGTTTGTGGATATCAGACCGGACACGATGAATATAGATGAAACGCTGATAGAAGATGCAATTACGGAAAGGACACGTGCGATTGTACCGGTACACTATGCAGGCGTGGGGTGCGAGATGGACGTGATTTGTGACATTGCGAAACGGCATAATTTAATGATCATAGAGGATGCTGCCCAAGGAATCATGGCCACTTATAAGGGAAAGGCCTTGGGCACCTTTGGAGATTATGGATGTTACAGCTTTCATGAGACAAAGAACTATAGCATGGGTGAAGGCGGAGCGCTTTTAATCAATAAATCGGAAGCGGTAGAAAGAGCAGAGATTCTCAGAGAAAAAGGAACGAACCGGAGTCAGTTTTACCGGGGGCAGATAGATAAGTATACATGGATGGATTATGGTTCCTCTTACTTACCGAGTGATATTAATGCTGCTTACTTATGGGCTCAGCTGGAAATGGCCGATGAGGTGAATGAATACCGGTTAGAGATTTGGAAACAGTATCATAATGCGTTTAAAGGTTTAGAAGAGTCGGGATATATACAAAGGCCAGTTGTACCGCGTGAGTGTGAACATAATGCTCATATGTATTACATAAAAGCGGGAAATCTAGAAATTCGTACTAATTTAATACAATATTTGAAAGATCATAATGTAAATGCAGTATTTCATTATATTCCCTTACATAATGCACCGGCTGGAAAGGAATATGGGAGGTTTCATGGAGAAGACAGATATACCACTAAGGAAAGTGAGCGTTTACTTAGGCTTCCGATGTATTATGGTCTGAGGGAAGAAGAACAGCAGTTTGTTATTAAAACTGTTTATAACTTTTTTAATGAAAAATTGTATTAAAACTATGATATATTGAAAGCGGGTAAATTAGTATGACAGTATCAATAGTCATTCCATGTTACTATTCTGAAAATAGTATTAGTGGGGTTGTAGACAAAATAATTGACGTGTTTAAAAATAACTCGGAATATAGCGCAGACATAATTCTGGTTAACGATGGATCAGTAGACGGAACTTATGACAGGATCATAGAATTAGGGAGAAAATATCCCAATGTACGTGGTATAAATCTGGCTAGAAATTTTGGGCAGCATAATGCTTTAATGGCTGCCTTAAATTATGCTGAAGGAGAAATTGTAATTGGAATGGATGATGATATGCAAACGGATCCATCTCAGATTCCTCTGTTTATTGAGAAGATAAATGAAGGCTATGATATTGTATATGGAAAATATCCAGAAAAAAAACATTCAAAATTTAGAAATTGGGGAAGTCGGTTTAATGATTTTACCGTCAGGCTACTGATTGGAAAACCTAAAGGATTGAAAGCATGCAGCTTTTGGGCAGCCAAAAAGTTTGTGATTAAAGAGATTATCAAATATCATGGAGCAGATGTTCATCTTCAAGGATTGTTTCTCAGGACAACGAAAAATATAGTAAATATTGACATTATACATCATAAGAGAGTATATGGTAAATCTAATTATACTCTTAAAAAGCTTATAAGGCTATGGTCTGGGTTTTTAAATTTTTCTGTTTTACCTTTAAGATTATCTCTGATTTTAGGAGGTCTGTTTTCAGGGGCTGGTTTCATAGGCGGGATAATAGTTCTTATTAGAAAATTGATTTATTCTGGTGTCGCAACTGGATGGCCCTCTCTTATGTGCGTCGTATTATTTGGCTTTGGCATTGTTATGCTGATGCTGGGTATCCAAGGAGAATACATGGGTCGAGTTTTGCTTTGCCTTAATTCGACCCCTCAATTTATTATTAGGGATAGCATAAATTTAATTCCGGAGAAAAAAAATGAAGAATAGATTGATGATTTTAGGGGCGGGTATTTATCAAGTACCATTAATTAGAAAAGCAAAAGAGATGGGGTACTATACTGTAGTTGCGAGTGTTAAAGGCGATTATCCGGGATTTGGTTTGGCGGATAAAGCTTATTACGTCAGTACAACAGATTTTAAAGAGATTTTGAAGATTTCTGAAGACGAAAATATAGTGGGAATATGTACAACAGGTACAGATGTGGCCGTTTGTACACTCGGAATTGTTTGCGATTCATTGAAATTGTCAGGCGTTTCACGGGATGCCGCTGAGAAATGTACTAATAAGTTTTATATGAAAGAATGTTTTTTAAAATCTGGTGTTAAAACTGCTGCATTCAGGAAGGTGGCCTCCGAAGAAGAGGCATTAGTTGCGTCAAAAGAAATTGGATATCCTGTAATGCTAAAGGTTGTAGATAAATCAGGCAGCAGAGGAATAGTCAAGGCAAATAATGAAAAGGATATCTGCCGATACTTTTGGGAAATAAAAAGCGTAACACAAAAGGGATATATGTTGGTAGAAAAATATATTGAGGGAGAGGAAATAGGAGTTGATGCTTTTGTACAGAATGGTGAACTTCTTTTCTTAGCGCCTCATAAAAAGCTAATGTTTAATGATGGACGTAGAAGCGTGCCGATTGGACATTATGTACCTTTTGAGGGGGAAATAGGTCTTTATAATAAGATTTATAAGCAGATTGAGCTGGCCGTACAGGCATTAGGACTGGATAATTGTGCTGTAAATGCGGATGTTTTTTTATCAAATGAAGAAGTATATATAATTGAGATGGGAGGGCGAGCAGGAGCAACGGGGATACCAGAGATTATATCAGAATGTTATGGAATTGATTACTATGAAAAAATTATAGAAGCGGCAGTGGGAAAAAAGGTTACATTTGATGGGATCAGTAATGTGCCCTGTATGTCTTATCTTTTATTTTCCCCCAAAAAAGGAGTATTAAAAGGAAAAAGAGATAATTGCACAATAGAAGGAGTGAAAGTGCAGTTTGATTATGATTTAGGGCAGGAAGTCAATCAATTTAAAAATGGTACAGATAGAATTGGTCAAGTTATTATTAAGGGAAAAACGATAAAAGAATTAAAAAGTAAGTTAGATAATGTGAAACAAGAAGTATTGTTTACTGTAGATTAGGAGGATTCTTTGAAAGGAAGATCAATAACAATTGGAATCGTATTTTCGATATTAATACAAAGCCTTGCTTCAGTGTGGATAAAAATGGCTGGGGGAGCTGAATGGGGGACTTTAGCCTTTTTTTTATACTACACTTTAGCCCTTTTTTTTATGGGCATTTATGCGTTAATGTGGCAAATGCTGTTGGAAAAAAAAGAGTTATCGGCTATTTATTTTAATAAAGGCTTGCTATATGTATTTGTATTGATTTGGTCATGGCTGATATTTAAAGAAAGAATGAGCGTGGGACAAATAGCCGGCATATGTTTAATCTTGTTAGGAATAGGAGTAAGTCAAAGTGAAAATGTTTAGTTATATATGTGCTTTGGCAGCTGTGCTTTGTGCATCAATATCACAAATTTTTCTCAAGAAAATGGCAGATGTTCATCAAAAAGATACTTTGGTAAAAAAATATTTAAATTTAGGCGTGATATTTGGGTACTCACTTTTACTGGTATCTACGTTGTTAAATACAAAAGCATTCCAAGTTTTACCTTTGAAGATTTCTCCTGCTATCGATTCATTAGGGATTGTGCTGGTAATAATATTTTCTAAATTTTTTCTGTATGAAAAAATAGGCAAAAATAAGGTCTTTGGTATTATATTTATATTATTTGGCGTTATTTTATTTAGTATTTGTTAAGCGCATCAGCAATTTTATTATATCTCGATAGGAGGAAAGAGAATGGATTTTAGATTTAAAGATTATTTGACATCTCCTTTTGAACTGTGGAAAATACATAGTTTTATGAAGAAGGCTCCTTTCTATTCTAAGGAAAAAATGGATAATATAACTTTAGTTAGACTGCGCGAGATATGCAAGTATGCAAATGCTCATGTTCCATATTATAAGAAACTTTTTAAAGATATAAATCTGAATCCGGATGATATAAGCTGTTATTCGGATTTTGAAAAAATACCTGTTTTAGATAAGAATATTGTAATTGAAAATTTTGATGATCTTCAATCAGATGAAAAGAATTTGGGGGCGGTTTTATGCGAAACATCAGGCTCCACGGGTACTCCTCTGCATTTTTATCTGGATAAGAAAATAAATATGGCAACATTTGCTTTGTTTTGGAGAACCTGGGATATAGCTTCAAAATGGCACATTGGTTGTAGGCAGGCTATGATATCTGGATATGCAGAAGGAAAATATCAATATAAAAGGAAAACAAGGATATTAGCATTATCTTCGTTTTATTTATCCGCTGAAAATGTAAAGGAGTTTTATGACCTTTTGATAAAATATAGGCCGAAGTTTCTACGAGGATATCCGTCAGCTATATATTTGTTTGGTAAATTGCTTGAAGAGCAGAAATTAAAGTTAAAATTTACCCATATATTTACAGGCGCAGAAAGCCTCTTGCCATTTCAAAAAACGTTTATTGAAGATTATTTTGAATGTAAGGTAATTGACCATTTTACGCATTGGGAAAGGACAGCTTCTATATGTGAATGTAACTGTGGAAGGTTGCATGCACAAAATGATTATGGATATCATGAAATTCTAGATGAAATAGGTAAGCCAATTAAAGATAGCAGTGTTGGCCGTTTGGTGTGTACAGGGTTATTTAATCATGCAATGCCCTTAATTCGATATGATACTCGGGATTTGGCTTCATGGTCTAAAGAAAAGAAATGCAAGTGTGGTTCAAATTTCCCTATAATAAATAAAATTGAAGGTCGAATTGAAGATGTAATATTGACACCAGAGGGGCGTTTAGTCGGTCGCCTGGATGCTGCATTTAAATATAATAATAATATTAAATTATCATGTATCTATCAGAAAGATGTTGAGAATATTACTGTTAAAATAGTACCGTCAGACGCATATACAAAAGAAGAAGAGAAACTACTGTTGACTGAATTACGTAAGCGTTTGGGTACACAGATAAATATACATATTGAATATGTAACAGAGGAACAAATACCTCGAACCCCCAGAGGAAAGGTCCGCTTTGTGATATCGGAGGTTCCTAGAGAAAAGAAATTTGGCCATTATTGAAGAAGGAAAGGGTGGTATAGTGTCCTTATACAAAGATAAAGCAAAAAAGGTTTCACTTCGTGAGGATGTTTGCTATGAATATCCTCTTGAGGCTCCGTTTGATCCAGAAGTATTATTTCCGGAATATAGTTGGGAGAATACATGTCAAAACAATAAAGTATATTCAGCTGTTCGAGATTGTTTAAAAGACATTGGATTGGATGATGGAAAAATGGATACTGCTGAATGGTCGCCATTTTCTGAGTTTATAAGTCCTGGTCAGGTTGTGGTGATAAAACCCAATTTGGTTTTGAATACAAAGTTGAAAAAATCTCAAAATAATGTTACTACTCATGCTTCTGTATTAAGACCGCTTGTGGATTACTGCTGGAAAGCATTAAAAGGCAGCGGACAAATAATAATTGGGGATGCTCCCCAGGCTGAAGCGGATTTTGATACGATTATTAAAAGAAATGGTTTATTCGAGATGGTTCAGATCCTGAAGCAGAGAGGGGTGAATGTTACCGTCAGAGACTTTCGTGCTATAAAGGTTGTCATCAAGAACGGAGTTTGGGTAGATGAACAAAAAACTTCAACTAACGAAGACGGTATTATTGTTAATTTGGGAGAGGATAGTCAATTTTATGCAGAATCATTTAAGCAAGAACGAGTACGTTATTGCGGCGGCGGATATGATGTGCGAACCACTCAAAGGCATCATTTTAGAGATATTCATGAATATAAGGTATCTAAGATTGTATTAGAAGCGGATGCAGTTATATCTGTTCCCAAAATGAAGACACATAAAAAAGCTGGAATTACGTGTTGTTTAAAGAACCTTGTGGGTATAAATATCGATAAATCATATTTGCCACACTTTATAATGGGGCCTAATAATGCTGGTGGAGACGAAATGCCTGCTTTATATGGGATGCATAGGGTCCTTAACAAGATTATGCAGTTTGTCAAATTTAATTTACTATATAGACATTGGAAAAGTGTCGGGAAACTAGTATCGAGGTTTTTGGGAAGAGTTAGTAAAACTGATGATGAAAGCAGGAGTGACCAGGAATCTGAATATCAGAAAAACCCAGGTAAAATGTTTTCTGAGAAAATAACAGGATGTGGTGTGTTCCAAGGGGCATGGCCAGGAAATAACACAATTTGGAAGATGATATTAGATTTGAATAAGGTGTTTTTATATGCTGATAGAAATGGGAAGATTAGTAATCATGTAAATAGAAATGTATTTTATGTCGTTGATGGTATTATATGTGGCTGTGGCAATGGGCCGATGGAACCGACTCCCTTAAGTTGTGGTTTGATTGCGGCAGGGGGTAATGCACTGGCGGTTGATTTAGCGGTATTAAAGTATTTTGATATAGATTGTAAATCTATTCCTCTTTATAAAGAAGCTGTAAAAAATAAGGATTGGTTGATGCCAGACGGTGACAGCAAAGTTCTTTTGAACGGAGAATTTTTCAGTAATAAGTATCATGCAAAATATACGTTACAGCCGCCGGATTATTGGCAGTATTAATTTTATTAGATGGGTGTGGACATGTTTATAGGAGGAAAAGCTATGGGATATTATTCAGAAAAAGAATTAAGGAAGATGAATCTTAAGTATTTGGGGCACAATGTGATGGTCTCCAAATTAGCTAGAATATATAATCCTGAGGAGACAGTGTTGGATGATTACTGCAGAATTGACGACTTTTGTGTTCTTACTGGAAAGGTGAGGTTGGGTAAGTACGTACACCTTGCCTTATATACCCACATAGGAGGAACAGAGGAAGGGGTGACATTTGAAGATCATAGTGAATGTGCCTATAGATGTACTGTTATAACTCATTCATCGGATTATAGCTTAGAGACTTTACATTGTCCTTGTATTCCAGATGGATTAAAAAAAGGAAGAAGCGGTCCTGTTCATATTGGAAGATACTGTCTGCTTGGTTATGATTCATTGGTTATGCCTGGAGTTGATATGGCTGAGGGGTGTAGCTGTGGGGCATTTTCGTACGTGAATAAAGACACGGAAGCATGGGGGATGTACGATGGAAAGCCAGCGGTTAGAATTAGAGAAAATAAGAAGATATGTGAGTCACAGGCACGGGAGATCGAGAGCGTATTAAAATGAGTATAAACGATATCAAAATGCGGATTAAATCGAAAACGGATTCGCCCCTATTCAAAATAATTTTAATTAATATATGTGTGTTTGTTGTATTGCTTGGCTTTTTTAAATTATCTTATGAAACAGATGATGATTTTGCGATAGCAGCCATAGCTAATGGATATTTTGGTAAAAGAATTTCTCATATAGTATATGGAAATATTATTTATGGTAAGGTTTTGACATATTTGTTTACGATTTGTCCAACAGTTAACTGGGTGACAGTTACATATTGTGTGGCTATTATTCTTGCTTATACGGCGTTGGGCTACATTATAATTAAAAATATAGAGGGATATTTAGGATGGATATTTTATGCCGTATTATTATGCTTAACTATAAAAGATGTTTTTTTGATTGTTAATTTTACCCGCGTGAGTGCTTTTATAACTATAGCCGGTTTTGTTGTATTATTTTATTCGCTTAAAAGATTGAATCCTCATTACAGACTGTTTGGCATGATTGGAGGGGGGTTATGCATATTAGGCAGTATGATACGATTTGAATCGTTTATAATGGCAGGAGCTTTTGGCTTTGGGTATTATTTGAAAGACTATGTTCTGAAAGTTAAGGATATATTTAAATTAAAAAAAGATACAAAAAAATTTTTTATAGATTCTGGGTTATTAATTCTATTATTTATATTAATTATAAGTGCTGAGGTCTTTAATCGGTACTCATATAACAATACGACAGAGTGGAAAGATTATAAAGAGTTTAATTATGTAAGAAGTCAAGTGATGGATTTTGGTTTTCCTGAGTATGAAGAGTTTCAAGAACAGTATCAAGATGCAAATATTACATCAGCAGAATATAATATGATTAATAACTATAGTTTTGCAGATTTAGGACAGTTTGATAGAAAAATGTTTGAAGATATTTTATCTTTTAAAACAAAAGGTAATTCAGTATCATTTAGTACAATAAAACAATTTGTGAAATTCTTTATGGAAAATTATTTGAAAAATTTTTGGCTTATAAGTAATATTATACTTATAATTCTTTATCTATCTATATCTGAAAGAAGAAGTAGAGTATTAGTAGCTTGGGGAATCTTTCTGGGAGCAATAGAATTATTTGTATTATTTGTACTTAATAGGCCCTTGCAAAGGGTGACATTCATTCCTTTCTTATGTGTATTAGTCACAATACTTTGTTCTTTTGTAAAAAAGAATTCACCAGCAATTAAAAGCAATCTCGAGAGAAAGAAATTATTTTATATAGTAGTATCCGTTGTTTTTGTGATGACTTATTATATAAGCCCGCTTACCCCGATTTATAAAAATATTACAAATCAAGAACCAGACAAAGAATTAAGAACATCTATTAGAAACTTACATTCAACTGAAGAATTTTATTTTTTAGATGATACTACGACGGTAGAACTTTTTAATGGATTCACGGTATTTGAAGCACCTGAATTTAAGCTGTTGTCTAATATGTCTTTGCTTGGTGGTTGGCTGACTTTTTCACCCGTTTTACAAGAAACAATGAATGAATATGAAATAGGTAGCCAATATAATGCTTTAGTTAATAAGCCTAACGTTTATTTGATTGGTAAGAATAATATAAATTCGAAATTAAATTATATCAGAGAAAAATATGACCGAACAGCAAATTATGCTTTGGTTAAAGAAGAGGGGGACTTAGAAATCTACGGGTTCTCAGGTAATTTTGAAGATATAAATTTACGCAAAGGAGAATGGCAGCTATCTAAAGCTGAGAAAGATGCAACAACAGGTTTAATTAATATGAAGGGAAGTATTGATAACAATGAAGAAGGATATTTATATTTAGAAGTATCCAATAATTCTGAAAACGAAAAATATACATATCGGTTAAATAGGAACAGTAAAGGATTTAGTACAAAAATTTCATTTTCTAATTTAAAAGAAGATGATGATATTACTTGCAGGCTAATTATATCTAAAGGTGAAGGAAAAGAGCGATCGTATTATTATGGAGCAGAGAAAGTCCTTTATTGGTAGAGCTGATGATGGACAAATAAAAGAATGTCAATGTCGATTGAAACTTTTTAATTTAAGTTAATAAAATTTTATATTTTTTGTGACCTTAAATACTTTAGCGTTTGTAATGTTAACTTATTACAATATTCTCTTTCCACCTCATCGCACCCATCCAGCAGCTCCGGAATCCCGCTTCTATATATAGGCGGTATTTGTTCCGGAGCTTCTGATTTGGGCCGGGTGCCCAATATGAGCTCATCCAGGGAAACATGGAATTCTAAACAAAATTTTATCAGGACGCTTGTGGAAAGAGTTTCCTTTCCGCGCTCTGCTTTTCCCATATGCCCCACCCCAACGCTCAGTATCTCACTGAGCTTTTCTTGTGTCAGTCCCTCTGACTTTCGGACCGCGCGGATTCTCCGGCCAATCGCCTCCGCGTCTTCTTTCGTGTTGTACGGCTTCATGAAACATCCTCCCTGATTATTGCTTCGGCTTTATGTAAACAGTGATAAGCTTTTGCAACGTGGTGTTCAACTGTTCAATAATCTGATAGAGCTGTTCGTTTTCTGCTTCCAGTGTAGATACCTTTAACCGCAGTGACTTGTCAGTCCTGGGAACCTTTTTCATTGTATTACTACCCCCATTTTTATTATCATTCTGGATGCAAAGGTCCATTCCCAGTATAATGGAAAATGCCGTAAATGTATAGACTAAATGGTCGACAAATTGTAACAAAGAAAGGGGAAAAGCCGGCAGGATTCGCAGAACTTGCATTTTTCCCTCTTTTCCGCTATAATGGATAAGCTGCGTAATTGACGGTCCTTTCTATAAGCGTTTGATACTGAAATGGAGATGCGGTTTAATATGGAAAAAGTGACGATTATCATCCCCAATTACAATGGAAAAAAGTTTATGGAAGGCTGTATGGCGGCATTGGAAGGACAGACTGATCTGGACTTTAAGGTGCTGCTTGTGGATAATGGGTCTTCTGATGGAAGCCTGGAGTATATCAGGGAACACTATCCGCAGCTTGAGGTTATTGCTTTGGATAAGAACTATGGGTTCAGCCGGGCGGTGAACGAAGGGATACGGGCAGCGGAGACTCCGTATGTGATTCTGCTGAATAATGATACAAAGGTCAGGCCTGGATATGTGGCGGCTTTAGTCCGGATGATGGACGAGCACCAGGAGGCTTTTTCGGCCAGTGCAAGAATGATCCAAATGTATCATCCAGAGCTTATAGATGATGCCGGCGATCAATATACCATTCTGGGCTGGGCCTTTCAGCGCGGAGTGGCACATTCCACAAAGCGGTACAGGAAACCGGCGAGAGTGTTTTCCTCCTGCGCGGGAGCAGCGATCTATCGGCGCAGTGTATTTGAAAAAATTGGTTATTTTGATGAAAAACATTTTGCGTATCTGGAAGATTTGGATGTGGGATATAGGGCGAGGATACATGGCTGGCAGAATCTGTACTGCCCGAATGCTGAAGTGGAGCATGTGGGGAGCGGGACCAGTGGTTCCAAGTATAATAAATTTAAGGTCAGGCTGGCAGCACGCAACAATGTGTATCTGAATTATAAGAATATGCCGATTTTTCAGCTGATACTTAATTTTCCGACACTCCTTATCGGCTGTCTGATAAAAATGCGGTTCTTTAAAAAAAGAGGATTTGGAGAAGACTATAGAGAAGGCCTTCGCGAAGGCTGGTCAACCAGGAAGGAATGCAGAAAAGAGCCGTTTTCCTTCAGGCATTTATGGAATTATTTTTGTATCCAGGCAAGGCTGATCGCGGGAACCTTTATTTATGCTTATGAATTTCTCCATAGGAAGCTTATAAAACCTGCAGGGAAATGACCGGCACATGTCTCCGGTTAAGAAAACATTAAGAATAGTTCTTAATTTTTCTGTTGCCCTTTGATGACAGATAATGTATGATATAAAACGATAAATACCAATGTCTTTTCCTTTATTTTATGGGAGATTTTGGCGGGTGACACTGTATTATCGGGGAAGGTCATATAGGTGAGGCGCCTTGATTAAAGACAATCAGAAGCATCTGAACCGCATTCATGTGGTAATCGATGCTGTTATCATAGTTATTTCCTATCTCATAGCATATTGGCTGATATTCGGGTACATGGGAAAGTATCCTGGAATTCCCAAGGGGGTTTATTTCAGCGCTTTGTTCTTTATTGTGCCTGGAGGTCTGGGGTTATATTGGTTCTTTCACTTATATGAACCGATGCGGGTTATGGGCAGACGCCTTGAGCTTTTTAATGTATTAAAAGCGAATTTGGTTGGGCTCCTGACAATCACTTTGGTCCTGTATTTGGCAAAAGAACGGCTTCAGCACTTTTCGCGGCCGATGGTTTTCTTATTTATTGGGTTTAATTTTGTTTTCGAGGCAGTTTTCCGTCTGGCACTGAGAAGCATTTTACGTTCTTTCCGAAGAAAGGGATATAATCAAAAGCATGTATTACTGATCGGTTACA
The DNA here is from genome assembly GCA_902363445.1 of Lachnospiraceae bacterium. Classification (GTDB taxonomy): domain Bacteria; phylum Bacillota; class Clostridia; order Lachnospirales; family Lachnospiraceae; genus Lientehia. The sequence continues at coordinate 275,288 of CABJAB010000003.1, read as the reverse complement.
GCCGGGCGGCCCAGGGTTATATTGACAGAGTTCTTGCAAATCCCGACTGGGGCTATATCATCCGCGGTATTCTGGACGATCATGCAGAACGCGGGACAGAATACAAAGGGGTCCGCGTGCTGGGGCATATCGCGAATCTGGACGAGATCCTTCCGATGAACCGTTTAGATGAAATAGCGATTACACTCAGTATCAATGAATACGATAAATTGGAGCGGATTGTGAATGCCTGCGAGAAATCCGGCGTGCATACGAAATTCATTCCGGATTACAATAAGGTTATACCGACTAAGCCGTATACAGAAGATTTGTTGGGACTTCCTGTGATCAATATCCGAAATGTTCCGCTTACGGACTCTTTCAACGCGGCGCTTAAGCGGACCATGGATATTCTGGGAGGGACTTTTGCCCTGATTTTATTTTCTCCGGTCATGTTGGTGGTAGCGATTGCTGTAAAGCTGACTTCTTCCGGACCGGTCATTTTCAGCCAAGAGCGGGTCGGCCTTCATAATCGGTCTTTTAAAATGTATAAATTCCGTTCCATGGAGGTACAAAAGCCTACGGATGAGAAGACGGCCTGGACGACGAAAGGCGATCCCCGTGTTACCTCCATAGGGAGATTCATCAGGAAAACGAGTATTGACGAGCTGCCGCAGCTCTGGAATATCGTCAAAGGAGATATGAGCCTTGTGGGACCGAGGCCGGAGCGCCCTCATTTTGTGGAAAAGTTCCGTGAGGAGATTCCCAGATATATGGTCAAGCATCAGGTGCGGCCGGGTCTGACCGGCTGGGCGCAGGTAAATGGATACCGGGGCGACACGTCGATTACCAAACGGATTGAATATGATTTATATTATATAGAGAACTGGAGTTTAGGACTGGATTTTAAGATCATTTTTCTGACGTTTTTTAGAGGGTTCGTCAACAAGAACGCATATTAAGGGTGGATACACGTGCGGAAAGGAAATAAAGGATGAAGTACAGAGACGAAGATTATGAATATGAAAAACGCAGACGGGAGCTGGAACAGAGGAAAAGGACCCGTCCCGATGCAGAGATGACCTCCCAGAGAAGGAGAAATTCTTCACAGCAGGCTGGAAGCCGCTCGGCGGGAGGGCAGGACAGCTATGCCAGGAGATGTTCCCAGTCCTATGGAAGCAGCCAGAAGAGGACTGGTCAGGGGTACAGCAGCTCGGAGTCTTATGGAAGCCGTCGCCCGTCTGGGACGGCGAATTCGTCTGCCGGGCGTGCTCCCCAGGGAAGCAGCGCAGGGAGGAGTGCATCCGCCGCCGGTGTGAGACAGCCGTCGAGGACGGTCAGACCCATAGGAGTTGATCCTTATGACAGAAGCTATTCTTCCTCTAATAGGAGTGCGGGAGACGGTTATTATTCAGATATGTCAGCCCGAAAGCGTCAGAGGCCGGTGGAAGAGCCGGTTGGGAAGAGAGGGAAAAAACAGCTTTCGGCTAAAACCAAGAAAAGAAAACGTACCAGGAAGGTTTTGTTTGCGGTAGAAGGCATTTTGCTCTGTTTGGTATTGGCATGCCTGTTTGTATTGTCCAAATGGGACTTGATCCAGAAGGCCTCTTTTGGGAAAAAAGATGTCCATGTCAATGATTTGTCGCAGAATGTAATAGAGAGTATGGAAGGGTTTTCCACGATTGCCGTGTTTGGCGTAGATACCAGAACTCTGGAGACAGGGCGAAGCGACGTCATCATGATAATCAACGTGAACAATGCTACGAAAGAGGTAAAGCTGGCATCGGTTCTCCGTGACACATATTGGAATGTTCCGGATGCTACAACAGGTAATGAGAATAAGTATGCCAAGGCCAATAACGCTTATCATACAGGCGGTGCCGAGAACGCGCTCAAAGCGCTGAATAAAAACCTGGATCTTCAGATCACTGATTATGTGACGGTGAACTGGTATGCGGTTTCCTTAGCTATCGATCATCTGGGCGGCATTGATATTGATGTGCCGGAGAGCATGATGGGAGAAATCAACGGTTATATTACAGAGACGGTGGAATCCACCGGACGAGGTTCTCATCATTTGACGGAGTCCGGATATCAGCACTTGGATGGTATCCAGGCTGTGGCGTTCTGCCGAATCCGGCATAACAATGGCGGCGATGATGGACGAGCGGACCGCCAGCGCCAGGTAGTGGGACTGATGTTGGAACAGGCAAAGAAGGCCGGACCTACTACGCTGTTGAAAATTTGTGAGACAGTATTCCCTGAGGTAAGTACAAATCTTACGTTGGCACAGGTTATCTCTCTGGCAGGCAGTGCCAACGACTACCAGATCACCCAGAATATCGCGTTCCCTTATCACCAGGTCGATGCCCTGGTGGGAAGCGCGTCGGTCAAGGTCCCTCTTGGGCTGGCAGAGGATGTGACGCAGCTTCATAGCGACTTGTTTGGAGATACCAGCTATTCGCCGTCGGAAACGGTAAAGCAGATCAGCAATAAGATTGAATCCCAGACGGGATATGGTCTGAGTGACAGAAATGATTGATTAAAATTGATATAGGTGTATGTTAAAGCGGCCGCATGCGTGCGGCCGCTTTTATGCTGCGGCAAATACAAAGTTTTTTCACGGGGATAACACAGTTTTATCACAATTAACTGTTATTCTATGGTCATAAAAGAAATCAAGACAGAATCAGGATAAAATAATTAAGAAGAAAGGAAATGATAGTATGAGTGAATATTATGGAAACGGCGGTTTTCAGTATGGAGACGGCTCAGACGAGAATCAGCAGTCATCTGTTTACACATATATCCCCACAGAGCCCATTGAACCGGAAACCATAAAGAAACCGGAAAAGAAGAAAAAGAAAAGGAGCGGAAGCGTCTGGAAGAAGCTGGGGGTATTTCTCCTCTGCGGAGTCATGCTCGGGGGAGCGGGCGCGGGAACTTTCATCGGTGTGATGAAAGCGAGCGGTTATGAAGACAAAATGCAAAAAGCCATTGACGCGGCAAATCAGACTAATACCCCTAAGGTGGCGACCGCGGAGACAACTCCTACCAGTACCAACAACGGAGGAGAAAGCTCTTCCAGTTCGGTGGCAGATGTGGCGGAAAGCGCCATGCCTTCCATCGTTGCTATTACCAATACGCAGACCTATCAGAACAATGACTGGAATTATTTCTTCGGGGGCGGCAGCCAGGAAGTGACCGGCAGCGGATCCGGTATCATAATCGGGCAGAATGATAAAGAGCTGCTCGTACTGACGAATTATCATGTGATCGATGGGGCCAGCTCCCTTAAAGTTACCTTTATTGATGACAGCGTGGTGGATGCCAATGTCAAGGGCACGGCAGAAAGCAATGATCTGGCTGTGATTTCAGTTCCTCTTGAATCTCTGAGCAGCGACACCCTGAATGCGATAAAGATCGCGAAGATGGGAGATTCCAACAGCCTCAGAGTCGGCGACGAAGTGATCGCCATCGGGAACGCCCTTGGATATGGACAGTCACTGACCTACGGACATGTCAGCGCTCTGAGCCGCGATGTGACGATTGACAACAAGACTCTGACTCTTCTCCAGACAGACGCGGCCATCAATCCCGGCAACAGCGGAGGCGCTCTTCTGAATATGAACGGTGAAGTGATCGGCATCAATTCCGCGAAATATTCCAGTGAAGATGTGGAAGGAATGGGCTTTGCTATCCCGATTTCCGAGGCAGAGGATATCATTAACGACCTGATGTCCAAGGAAACAAGAACAGCGGTGGGAGAAGACGACGCTTCTTATCTGGGTATCGAGGGAGTGGCAATGGACGCTTCCAATGCTAAAGTTTATAATATGCCGGAAGGTATATACGTATATGGACTTGTGGAAAATGGTCCGGCTTACGTCTCAGGCCTGAAGGAAAAGGATATCATAACCGCTATTGAAGGAACCAATGTTACTACGATGGATGAACTGAAGGAGCAGCTCACCTATTATGCTGGAGGAACCACTGTTGAACTGACCGTTCAGAGGCTGGTGGATGGAGAATATCAGGAACAGAAAATTTCTGTTACCTTAGGATATAAGAAAGATTATCAGAATCAGAACAGCCAGCAGTCGAATACACAGCAGCCGGGTATTCAGATACCAGGGCAGAATCAGTAAATAAGCCCTTTCTGGCTTTGAGATGCCGGAACGAAAATAAGATTACAAGACAATGCCCCAGGGACTGCGCGGAGTAAACTCCGCATGGTTCCCGGGGCGTTTTTATCTTCTGAAAAAATCTTGGAAGCCAGAGCTAATCAACGCGCACTGCCTTCAGGCGAATGCGGACATAGTCTGCGTGCCAGACACCGTTACGGAATAGGACAGGCCGTGTTTCCTCGGACGCTTCTTCGATAACATCCCGGGCTGTTTCCGGAGAAAGACCGCGGAACGGTTCTTTTATAAACATTCGTATCCAGTCGGCGACGCCGTCCGATCCCTCCAAAGGAGTGAAACGGTCAAAAAGAGAAGCATATACAGCCCGGAGGCCGTGGCGTTCCAGTATTGGCGTATATTCTCCGATGGTGGGAAAGTAAAAGGTGTTCGTATAAGGAATTCCCCGGCGGGAAAAAGCCTTTGCCAGAGCATTATGAATGATCCCGGCGCACCCATGCCCTCCGAATTCACAGACCAGCTGTCCCCCGGGTTTTAAAGACTTCCGGATACAGGAGAGCAGGGCATCCTGATTGTCGATCCAATGGAATACGGCATTGGAGAAGACTGCATCCGCCGGTTCTTCCAGGGAGAAGTCAGTGGCATCCGCCTGTAAGAAGGTCAGATCAGGATGAAGTGTTCTGGCAGTCTTTAACATTTCTGCAGAAGCGTCCATTCCGATGACCTTTGCGCCGGCCAAAGCAAGCTTATCCGTAAGAGCGCCGTTGCCGCAGCCGAGATCCAGGACTGTCTGCCCGGGAGCCAGATCCAGGAGCTTCAGGACGTCTTCTCCATAGTGATGGACAAATCCGAACTGTTCCGTGTATTTGTCAGCATTCCAGTTTATGTTCATGGCCATATCCTCCGGTTACAATATATTTTCTTGTGTTTTTTATTATACTGCGGTATGATGACACCGTCCAGGATAATAGGATTTATTCATATTTGGTTAATAAAAAGTTTACTTGTCCGTGCCATTGTTCTCATATATAATGGAGAAAGAGAAAAGAGGAGATATATATGTCAGAAGAATATAATAAAAACGATAAGAATGATAATATAGAAACAGAATTTACGGAAGAGAACCATACGGATATTCAAAAAGAGGATGTGTCTGACACGGCGGCGGCAGAGGAAGCCGTTCAGGACAGCGACGACGATGACGATTATGAGAAGATATGCTGTATGTGCCATAGGCCGGAGAGTAAAGCCGGGAAAATGATCACCATGCCCGGCGGCATCGTCATCTGTTCTGACTGCATGCAGAAAGCCTTTGATACCTTTGACAAAAATGGTTCCCCGTACGGCGTAAATGTCAATATTCCCGGCAATGGACAGGGCGGTCTCGACCTTTCCGGCCTTTCCAATATGCCGGGGGTGGGCGTCATAAATCTGGCGGATCTGGGCCTGGGTGAGAAGGAAATTCCCAAGAACCAGAAGGTAAAGAAAAAGAAGGCAAAAGATGAGAAGCCGAAGTTTGACCGTCAGGTGATTCCAGCGCCCCATAAAATTAAAAAGATGCTGGATGAGTATGTGGTCGGGCAGGAAAAGGCGAAGAAGGCCATATCTGTGGCGGTGTACAATCACTATAAGCGGGTGGGCTCTGATAATGCCGACGGCGTGGAAATCGAAAAATCAAATATGCTGCTCCTGGGGCCTACGGGCAGCGGAAAAACGTATCTGGTAAAGACGCTGGCGAGGCTTCTGGATGTGCCCCTGGCTATAGCGGACGCCACCTCTCTTACAGAAGCAGGATATATCGGGGACGATATTGAGAGCGTGGTCTCCAAGCTCCTGGCGGCGGCCGGAAACGATGTGGAGAAGGCGGAGCGCGGGATCATCTACATTGATGAGATTGATAAGATCGCTAAAAAACGCAACACCAATACGAGGGATGTCAGCGGAGAATCCGTTCAGCAGGAGCTTCTGAAGATGCTGGAGGGAAGCGAAGTTGAAGTGCCAGTGGGGGCCAACAGCAAGAATGCGATGGTTCCGATGACAACGGTGAATACGACGAACATCCTGTTCATCTGCGGAGGAGCGTTTCCGGACCTGGAGGAGATCATCAAGGAGCGCCTGACGAAAGAATCTTCCATAGGCTTTAAGGCGGAGCTCAAGGACAAATACGATAAAGAGGAGAACTTGCTCTGCAAGGCAGAGATCGACGATCTGAGAAAATTCGGAATGATCCCGGAATTCTTGGGACGGCTTCCTGTTTTGGTATCTCTTGAGGCGCTTACGAAGGAATTCATGGTACGTATCCTGAAGGAGCCGAGGAACGCCATACTGAAGCAGTATGAAAAGCTCCTTCAGATGGATGAAGTACAGCTTTTGTTTGAAGATGAGGCACTGGAAGCTATTGCGGAAAAGGCGATGGAGAAGCATACCGGCGCCAGAGCGCTTCGGGCGATCCTGGAGGAGTACATGCTGGACATCATGTACGAGATACCGAAAGATGACAATATCGGCCGCGTGACGATCACGAGAGCCTATATTGAAAAGACCGGCGGCCCCATAATCGACATGAGAGGAGTCATGAGACTGGGAGTTCACGCATAGCATAATATGATGAATAGAATGGGAATGCGTCAGCCATATGGAAAACGGCCGAATGATAGACACCCGAATAGTTGGATTGGAAGGACAAGAGCTGCCGGAGGATGAAAGCCCCTTAAATGGCACCACTGAGGCGTGCCGGGAGCGTATACTGTCGGATGATTACGAAGATTTCATTTATCCTCTGGATCAGTGGAATCCCATCGATGAGCTGGGCAGTTCCTTTTGTGTGGAGAGAGCTTCAGAGTATCAGGGAATCCTACATATTAGCAAGAAGTACCTGCCGCCTTTGTCGGTGCAGTTTTATGACTACGCGACGATCCCTAAGCTGTATGGGCTTACGGATACGACCAGCATGGAAGCATCGGGGATTCTGCGGACAAAGAATCAGCCGGTCCTGAACCTGACGGGGAGAGGGGTGCTGGTAGGGCTGATCGACACCGGGATCGATTATCAGAATCAGGTATTCCGGAATGCGGCGGGAAGGACCAGGATACTCCGGATTTGGGATCAGACTATTCAGACGGGGAAGCTGCCTGCCGGAATTCAGTACGGTTCCGAATATACAGAGGACGATATCAATGAGGCTTTGGCATCCGGCGACGCACTTTCCATTGTCCCCTCGGTGGACCAGGAGGGGCACGGAACTTTTTTAGCATCCATAGCGGCCGGGAGTGAGCTTCGGGAAGAGGAGTTCACAGGAGCCGCTTCCGGAGCATCCATAGCCATGGTGAAGCTGAAGCCGGCCAAAGAGTATCTCCGGCAGTATTATCTGGTCAAAGAGTCGGCAGAAGCCTATCAGGAAACAGATCTTATGATGGGGGTGCGGTATCTGCTGGAAATCAGCCGGGAGCTTGATATGCCTCTTGTGATCCTCATTGGAGTGGGGACTAACTGGGGGGATCACGCGGGAAACGCGCCTCTCAGCCAGACCCTGAATAATGCGGCTGTTCAGCTTGGCACGGCGGTGACGGTGGCGGCGGGAAACGAGACCAACAGATCGCATCACTATTTTGGGACGATTGCTTCCAGAGGCGGAAACGATTTTGTGGAGATCCGGGTGCCCCAGAATGAAAATGGGATAACCATGGAGCTGTGGGCAGAGGCACCTGAAGTCTATGAGATACAGATTCTTTCTCCCACGGGTGAGGGAACCGCGCGGGTAGTACCACGGCTCAACCAGAACAGTGTGTTCCAGTTTACTATGGAAAGAACTGTGATCTATGTGGATTATCAGCTGATCGAGAAGGGCTCAGGCAGCAGCGTGATCCGGATCCGGATGGCAGATCCGACGCCGGGTATCTGGACTCTGGCCGTATATAATGAACAGTTTTCCAACGGCCAGTTCCACATCTGGCTGCCAATGGAGGAGTTCGTAGAAGAAGATACTGTATTTCTGAGGCCGAATCCTGATACGACGCTGACTGTTCCGTCGGGGGCGCAGTATCCCATAACCTTTGGGGCATATAACCACAGGCTGAACAGCTTATACATCCATTCTGGACGTGGCTACACCAGGACAGGAGATGTCAAGCCGGATTTGGTGGCGCCGGGGGTCGACGTATATGGGGCCTTTCCCGGCGGCAGGTTCGGGACGAAGAGCGGCACCAGCATAGCCGCCGCCCATGGGGCTGGAGCCTCGGCCCTGCTTTTGGAATGGGGAATCATACAAGGGAACTATCCGGCGATGAGGACCAGGGATATTAAGAGCTTGCTGATCAGAGGGGCCGACCGGTCGGCCAATGTGTCTTATCCCAATAAAGCGACGGGCTATGGAGGCCTGAATCTGTTCCACGTATTTGAAACGATATCTTTGTGAAAAACATTTATATATAATCCACTGTGAATTATCTTATGATAAGGAGGCTTGCCTATGGGAAACGAAAAATATGTGCCTGTTATTGAAGGAAACCTTAGGAAACATATGGTGCTTCTGCCGGAGATCGTGGAAGAGGTCAGCGGTATACGGATTTTTGGAAAATTGATCAAGTCGCTGGTGTTTACCACGGATATTGCGATCATCCGGAACTGCAACGCCAATGCGGTCATGGCGGTTTATCCGTTCACGCCTCAGCCCATCATCACCCACGCATTGATCACGGCTTCTGATCTGCCGGTGCTCTGCGGGGTCGGAGGGGGAACAACAACGGGAAAACGTGTGACGAATCTGGCGGAAGATGCGGAATTTCAGGGAGCCCAAGGCGTGGTAGTGAATGCGCCGACCCCCAACGAGACACTGGAATATCTGAGAAAAAAAGTGGAGATTCCGATCGTCATAACTGTAGTATCGGAAAAGACGGATATTGCGAAACGTCTGGAGAGCGGCGCTTCTATCCTGAATGTGTCAGGAGCAGAAAAGACGCCGGAAATCGTAGCGAAGATCAGAGAAGAATTCCCCCATGTGCCGATCATCGCCACGGGAGGCAATACGAGCGACAGCATCCGGCGCACCATCGACGCGGGCGCCAACGCGATCACTTATACTCCTCCTTCCAACGGCGAGATCTTTAAAGAAATGATGAACAAATACAGAATGGAAAAATACATCATTTAGAGAATAAACCATAGACAGCCGACAGGGCGGCGCCTAAAAAGAGGAAGAAATCCGCGATATTGAATATGATATGGCGGATTTTTTTTATGGGAAGACGGATATAATCCACCACATAGCCGCGGAACAGACGGTCATAGAGGTTGGAAGCGGCTCCTCCGAGCAGAAAAGCGGCGCCTATCTTACCAAGGCTCCCCGCCTTTTTAACAAAGAGCCAGAGGAACCACAGAAGGAGCGGGATCAAGGTGAGGACAGAAATCTTCTTCACCAGCTCCGGCTTGTCTTCCAGTTTATTTAAGAGGAAGCCTCTGTTGTGATGTTTTTCCAGAATGATTCCGTTGTCAAGGCGGATGGGGAAATCGTCATCCTGCCGGGCCTCGATCCGGTTTTTAAGAAACAGGTCCAGGCCGAAGATGAACGCGGCCAGAATGAGGTATACCATAAACAGCTCCTCCTTTTCTTATGAAAAGCCGGTCTATAATCTTTCGGCCAGCTCTTTGATATACGCCGCCACGGGCTCCTGAAGCTCATCCCTTTTCAGAGCGAAATCCAGGGTCGCCTGAATGAAGCCGAATTTGTCTCCCACGTCATAACGGTGTCCCTCAAAATCGTAGGCGTATACCGCCTGGGTATACATGAGCCTCTTGATGGCGTCGGTCAGCTGGATTTCTCCTCCTGCCCCAACTCCCTGAGTCTCCAGATAATCAAAGATTTCCGGTTTCAGGACATAGCGTCCCAGTACGGCCAGATTGCTGGGAGCGTCCTCCAGCTTAGGCTTTTCTACCATATCATAAAGCTTTTTGAGGCGGGAATCACAGGCGGGCTGATGGACCGACGGCGCTACGATGCCGTATTTATGGACCTGGCTGTCCGGCACCTGCTGGACGCCTACTACGGAAGCGCCGATGAGGTTATAGGCGTCTATCAGCTGCTGGAGCGCTGGACGGCCCTCTTCGTTGATGACGACGTCGTCCCCCAAAAGAACGGCAAAGGGATCGTTACCAATAAAGGATTTGGCGCATAAAATGGCATGTCCCAGCCCTCGGGGCTCCTTTTGACGGACATAGTAAATATTGGCCAGTCCGGCGATGCTGTTGATCAGGTCAGCCTCACACTGCTTGCCGGATTCCAAAAGCCGGGCCTCCAGCTCGTAGTTTTTATCGAAATGATTTTCCATACAGTGCTTGTTGGAATTGGTGATGATGAGGATTTCTTCAATTCCGCTCTGTACGGCTTCCTCGACGATATACTGAATGGTGGGAATGTCCACGATAGGCAGCATTTCCTTGGGGATGGCTTTGGTGGCGGGGAGGAAGCGCGTGCCCAGGCCGGCGGCCGGGATGACAGCTTTTTTCACAGGCTTTTTCTGCATAATGAATTCTCCTTCTGTCCATGATAAAATTAGGACGTTGATAGCTTTATCATATCAGCACCGGCCGTAAAAGTAAAGATATCTTCGTATTACGGTCCATTGCAGCATTGCAAAAGAAAGTGGATTATGATATATTAAAGATACTTGTGCAATGATATAATCTTTGCAAATCTTACCAATTCAGGAGGTTTCCCATGAAAGGTATTATTCTTGCCGGAGGAAGCGGCACACGTCTGTATCCCCTGACAAAAGTGACATCGAAACAGCTGCTGCCCATTTATGATAAACCGATGATCTATTATCCGTTATCTGTACTGATGAATGCCGGGATCCGGGAGATCCTTATCATTTCCACACCGGATGATACGCCGCGTTTTGAATCCTTATTAGGAGACGGGCATCAGTTTGGCATCGAGCTGTCCTATGCGGTACAGCCCAGTCCTGACGGATTGGCTCAGGCCTTTATCATCGGTGAAGAATTCATCGGCAGCGATTCGGTCGCCATGGTGCTCGGAGACAACATTTTTCATGGGCATGGCCTTGCGAAGCGCCTGCAGGAAGCGGCGGCAAAGGATAAGGGAGCGACTGTGTTCGGATATTATGTGGACGATCCGGAGCGGTTCGGTATTGTGGAATTTGACGAGGACGGGAAAGCGATTTCCCTGGAGGAAAAGCCGGTCCATCCCAAATCCAATTATTGTGTGACAGGCCTTTATTTTTACGACAACCGGGTCGTGGAATTTGCAAAGAACCTGAAGCCCTCCGCCCGTGGAGAACTGGAGATCACCGATCTGAATAAGATCTATCTGGAGGCCGGCGAGCTGGAGGTGACTCTTTTAGGACAAGGCTTCACCTGGCTGGATACGGGGACTCATGAATCCCTGGTGGATGCCACAAATTTTGTGAAGACGGTGGAGACTCATCAGCACCGGAAAATAGCCTGTCTGGAGGAAATTGCGTATCTGCGTGGATGGATCAGCAAGGATGAGCTGATGAAGACCTATGAGGTATTGAAGAAAAACCAGTATGGAGCCTATCTGAAGGATGTTATGGATGGGAAATATATTGATAAGAAATTTGACTGACGGCAGCTTCCAATGCGGAAAGCAAGATAGAAAAAGTGAGGAAATGACATGAAGATTTTAGTGACTGGCGGAGCCGGTTTCATCGGCGGGAATTTTGTGCATTATATGGTAAATAAATATCCGGAGGATCAGATCGTGAATCTGGACCTTCTGACTTACGCCGGAAATCTGGAGACACTCAAGCCGGTGGAGGACAAGCCCAATTATACGTTTGTCAAGGGCGACATTGCTGACAGGCCTTTTATCATGGATTTATTTGAAAAAGAAAAATTTGATGTGGTGGTGAATTTTGCGGCGGAGAGCCATGTGGACCGATCCATTACGAATCCGGGGCTTTTTGTGCAGACCAATGTGCTCGGCACTCAGGTACTGCTGGATGCTTCCCGGGCATACGGGGTGAAGCGGTATCATCAGGTATCCACTGATGAAGTATACGGAGATCTGCCCTTGGACAGGCCTGACCTCTTCTTTACGGAGGAGACTCCGATACACACCTCCAGTCCCTACTCAGCCAGCAAGGCGAGCGCCGATCTTTTTGTCCTTGCGTATTACAGGACCTTCGGAATGCCGGTGACGGTATCGAGATGTTCCAATAACTATGGCCCTTACCATTTTCCGGAGAAGCTGATTCCCTTGATGATCAGCCGGGCTTTAGCAGATGAAAGTCTTCCGGTATATGGAAAAGGAGAAAATGTCCGCGACTGGCTTCATGTTTCCGACCACTGCGCGGCCATCGATCTGATCATCCGGAAAGGGACGGTAGGAGAGATCTATAATATCGGCGGGCACAATGAGCGCACGAATCTGGAGGTGGTGAAGACCATCTTAAAAGCCCTTGGCAAGCCTGAGAGTCTCATTCAATATGTGACGGACAGGCCCGGCCATGATCGCCGCTATGCCATCGATCCCACGAAGATTGAAACGCAGCTCGGCTGGAAGCCTCAGTATACCTTTGATACGGGAATTGAAATGACCATTCAGTGGTATCTGGACAATCAGGACTGGTGGAAGCACATCCTGAGCGGAGAATACAGCAATTATTTTGAAAAAATGTACGGCGGCCGCCTGCAAGGCGGAGAACGCGGATAATATGGGAGGCAAGGACATGAAGGTTCTGGTAACAGGCGTAAAGGGTCAGCTGGGCTATGATGTGATGAATGAGCTGGCTAAAAGAGATATAGAAGCGGTTGGAGTGGACATTGAAGAGATGGACATTACCGATGCAGAGGCAGTGAGACGCGTCATCACGGCAGCCGGAGTGGACGCGGTGATTCACTGTGCTGCTTATACGGCTGTGGATGCAGCGGAGGACAATATGGAGCTCTGCCGGAGGATCAATGCCGGAGGTACGGAAAATATTGCCGTGGTCTGCAGAGAGCTGGATATAAAGATGATATATATCAGCACCGATTATGTGTTTGACGGCCAGGGCACCAGGCCCTGGGAGCCGGACGACAGCCGGAACCCGCTCAATGCATACGGCGTAGCGAAATACGAGGGTGAGCTGGCGGTGGAGAAGCATCTGACAAAATATTTCATCGTCCGCATAGCATGGGTATTTGGCGTGAACGGAAAGAACTTCATAAAGACCATGCTGCGCCTCGGCGAAGAAAAGGGAGCTGTGAGCGTGGTGGACGATCAGATTGGTTCTCCCACCTATACCTATGATCTGGCACGTCTGCTGGTAGATATGGTGCAGACAGAGAAATACGGAAGATATCATGCAACCAACGAGGGGCTTTGCAGCTGGTATGAGTTCGCCCAGGAGATATTCAGGCAGGCAGGCATGGACGTGAAAGTGACCCCGGTCAGCAGCAGTGAATTTCAGGCAAAGGCGAAAAGGCCTCAGAACAGCCGGATGTCGAAGGATAAACTGGAGGAAAATGGATTCGAAAGGCTTCCTTCCTGGCAGGACGCCCTGAAAAGATACCTGAAGGCTCTCGGAAAATAAGCATGAGAAGCCGGACGGCGGCCATAGAATATATGGAGAAGAGGTTTCGAGACAGATGTCCTGGAACCTTTTCCTGCTCTAAGAAAGGCCTTTTCCGGTGAGGATGGGCCCACGGACTCGGAAACTCCGGCCGTTAAAGGCCGGGAGCATCAAATGACTGGAAGATAGGAGAATGATATGGGTAAGTATTTTGGCACAGACGGCTTCCGCGGAGAGGCCAATAAAGTACTGACAGTGGAACACGCATACAAGGTAGGACGGTTCCTGGGCTGGTATTACAGTCAGGAAAACGGCAGAAAATGCCGGGTGGTGATCGGCAAGGATACCAGGAGAAGCAGCTATATGTTTGAATATTCTCTGGTAGCAGGTTTGACTGCCTCGGGAGCCGATGCTTATCTGCTTCATGTGACTACTACTCCCAGCGTGTCTTATGTGGTGCGGACCGAGGACTTCGACTGCGGTATCATGATCTCTGCCAGTCACAACCCTTTTTATGACAACGGGATTAAGGTCTTAAACGGCAGAGGAGAAAAGCTGGAAGAAGAAGTGAGCGACAAGATCGAGGCATATATAGACGGGGAGACAGGCGAGATCCCGTTTGCCGTCCGGGAGGAAATCGGCAGGGCCGCGGACTATTCTCAAGGAAGAAATCGGTATGTCGGATATTTGATCTCTCTTGCCACACGCTCCTATAAAGGCATGAAGGTGGGCCTGGACTGCTCCAACGGCAGCGCATTTTCCATAGCTAAGAACGTATTTGACGCGCTGGGCGCCAAAACGTATGTGATAAACAATGAGCCGGACGGCACGAACATTAACCTGAACTGCGGTTCCACTCATATTGAGGTCCTGCAGAAGTACGTGGTGGAGAACCAGCTGGATGTGGGATTCGCCTATGACGGAGATGCCGACCGGTGTATCGCGGTAGATGAAAACGGCCGCGTGGTGGACGGAGACCTGATTCTTTATATCTGCGGCCTGTATATGAAGGAACGGGGAATGCTGGATACGAATACGGTGGTGACGACGGTCATGTCCAATATTGGCCTTTATAAAGCGCTGGATATTGCGGGCATCCGTTATGAGAAGACGAATGTGGGCGACCGGTTCGTATACGAAAATATGGTGAACAACGGGCACCGCCTGGGCGGCGAGCAGTCCGGACATATCATATTCAGCAAATATGCTTCTACGGGAGACGGCATTCTGACCTCTCTGAAGTTAATGGAAGTGATGCTGGAAAAAAAGGAGAAGCTTGGAAAACTGACCTCACCGGTGGACATCTATCCTCAGCTCCTTAAAAATATCCGGGTAAAGAGCAAGCCGGAGGCGAGAGAAGATGCCGATGTAAAAAAAGCGGTGGAAAAAGTGGCGGATGCTCTTGGAAGCGACGGAAGGATATTGGTCCGGGAGAGCGGGACAGAGCCGCTGATCCGTGTCATGGTGGAAGCGAAGACAGATGAACTGTGTGAAAAATATGTTTCGGATGTACTAGAAGTCATAAAGGCAAAGGGACATGAAGCATAGGAGAAGCGTATCCGGCAGGCGCTGGATCTTTCTGGCGCTGTCGATACTTTGGATGCTGGTCATTTTTGCGTTTTCCGCCCAGGACGGAGAAGCCTCCGGGACGATCAGCGTTACCGTGTCGTCGGCCCTTCATCTGCCGGAATGGCTGATACGAAAAGGGGCTCATATGGCGGAGTATGCAGTTCTGGCCGTTCTTTTGTCCGGGTTCTTTTCCACGTTTCCATCTCTGGGGAGGCGAAGGCAGGGCGCGGCGGCGTGGCTTTTTTCCGTCCTGTATGCGGCGACCGATGAATTTCATCAGATGTTTTCCGGAGGCCGGACACCGGCAGTCCGCGACGTGCTGATAGACGGAGCGGGGGCCGCTCTGGGAGCAGCTCTGTTCTTCTTGGCTGTCTGGATGAAAGAGAAGCGGCGGAGAAAGACACAGGAACAGATCGACTGGAAGGATCTAACGAAAGAAGGAAGAGGATAACATGAGACCCTGGGAAGCGAATATCAGAAAAGTAGTACCTTATGTGCCCGGTGAACAGCCGAAAAAAGAGCGGATGATCAAGCTGAACACCAATGAGAACCCTTATGATCCGGCTCCGGCAGTGCGGAAAGCGGCGAGGAGCTTTGAAACGGGGGAGCTGAGGCTTTATCCGGATCCCTCGGCGGCCGTCTTGGCGGATGCCCTGGCGGGGCGGTATGGCCTTGATCCAGATCAGGTATTTGTGGGAGTCGGTTCCGACGACGTCCTGGCGATGGCATTTCTTACTTTTTTTAATTCTGAGAAACCGATCCTGTTTCCCGATATTTCCTATTCCTTTTACAGGGTGTGGGCAGATCTTTACAGAATTCCATACGAGAGGCTGGCTTTGGATGAAGAATTCCGAATTCGGAAGGAAGATTATTATAAGGAGAACGGGGGCGTGATCTTCCCGAATCCCAATGCTCCTACGTCTCTTGCCATGGGAATCGGGGACGTAGAGGACATCATTGCCCACAACCAGGATGCTGTCGTGATCGTGGATGAGGCATATATAGATTTTGGAGGAGAATCTGCCCTCGGGCTGCTCTCCAAATATGAGAATCTTCTGGTTGTTCAGACCTTTTCCAAATCCCGTTCCATGGCGGGCATGCGGATTGGCTACGCCATGGGAAACAAGAGGCTGATAAAAGCGCTGAATGATGTAAAGTATTCCTTTAACTCTTATACCATGAACCAGACTTCTCTTTGTCTGGGGGCGGAAGCCGTTAAAGCGGAGGCTTATTTTCAGGAGACTATCGGAAAGATCAGGGCCACGAGAGAATGGTCGAAGAAACGTCTGTCCCGTCTGGGATTCGTCTATCCTGAGCCGAGCGCAAACTTTATATTTGCCAGACATCCTGGCGCCGATGCGAGGGAGTTATTTGAGGCACTGAAAAAGGAAGACATCTATGTGAGGTATTTTGACGCGCCGAGGATTGACCAGTATCTGCGGATCACCATCGGTACGGATGAACAGATGGACATACTTTTTGATTTCCTCGAAAGCTATCTGCAGCGTTGACAAATAGGAAATGCCCTGTTATCATTTAAAGAGAACAAGGGCGTTTCTTCTATATGAAGGAGTACGCCCGTTTTTAGTATAATAAAAGGAGCGGTGTCATATGAGTGAAAACAGATATACCAAAGAGGATATCCTCCGCATGGCAGAAGAAGAGGACGTGGAGTTTGTCCGTCTTCAGTTTCCGGATATCTTCGGCGTGCTGAAAAATATGGCGATCACGGCCAGCCAGCTGGAGAAGGCCCTGAATAATGAATGCAGCTTTGACGGCGTATCCATCAACGGATATGGAGAGCTGTCAAAAACAGATCTGTTCCTTTCACCGGATCTGAACACGTTTGAGATTTTTCCCTGGCGTCCTCAGCAGGGGAAGGTAGCCCGCCTGATCTGTAATGTCTACAATGCCGACGGTACCCCTTATGCGGCAGATACCCGCATGGTCCTGAAACGGGTCGTGGAAAAGGCGAAGAAAATGGGGTACGTCTTTAAGGTGGAGCCGGAGTGTGAATTCTTTTTGTTCCACATTGACGACGGCGGAATGCCGACTACCGTCACCCATGAGCATGCGGGATATTTCGACGTCGGACCGGTGGATTTTGCCGAAAACGTACGCCGCGATATTGTGCTAAATCTGGAAGAGATGGGATTTGAAGTGAAATCTTCCCATCATGAGAAAGCGCCCGGTCAGCATGAGGTGGACTTTAAATACAGCGATGTCCTGAATACGGCGGACAATCTGCTCACCTTTAAGATGACGGTGAAGTCCATAGCAAAGCGGCACGGCCTTCACGCCACCTTCATGCCGAAGCCGAAATCAGATGTGGACGGGTCGGGGATGCATATCAACATGTCCCTTTGGGATGAAGAAGGAAATGATGTATTTTATGATAAGGATGATGCATATAAAATCAGTGAGACCGCACGCTGTTTCATGGCAGGCATCCTGAGACACATCGGCGCCATTACGGCGCTTACCAATCCGCTCGTCAACTCCTATAAACGTCTTACCCCTGGATTTGAAGCGCCGGTATATGCCACCTGGTCCGCAGAAACCACCTTTGCCCTTCTCCGCGTGCCGTCAGTCATTGGGACTCATGCAAAGCTGGAGCTGCGCTCTCCCGACCCGACCGCCAATCCATATCTGGCGTTTGCTGCCTGCCTGGCGGCAGGGCTTCAGGGAATCGAGGAGAAGCTTTTGCTGGCTCCGAGCGTGGACACCAACGTATCCGCATGGACGGATGAAGAGAGAAGGAATCTGGACATTGAACGGCTTCCTAAAAACATGTGCGATGCGATAAATGCGCTGGAGGATGACAGGTTTATTGTAGAAGTGATAGGAGAGGCGGTCGCAGGACAGTATATCCGTGCAAAGAGACAGGAATGGAACACATATCGCAGACAAGTGACTGAATGGGAGATCAAGGAGTACCTGAACCGTTATTAGATCAGATCTGACCCGGAAGTTGACTTGGAGGTGACAGCGTGGCTAATATTATAGTGGTCTTTCCCAAGGCGGAGGATGCGAAGAACATCCGGAATATCCTGACCCGGAATGGTTTCAACGTCACAGCTGTCTGTACCACGGGCGCTCAGGTCCTGAACTATGCGGACAGCCTGAATGACGGGGTAGTGGTATGCGGGTACCGGTTTGCGGACATGAGGTATGCAGAGCTTTATGATTATCTCCCGGACGGCTTTCAAATGCTTTTGGTAGCGTCTCAGCAGTACTGGGGGGAATGTACGGCTGACAATTTGGTGTGTGTCAGTATGCCGCTCCGCCTTCATGATCTCATTGACACCCTGACTATGATGGAAGAAGCGCTGGTCAGAAGGCGCAGAAAACTGAGAGAGTGCCCGAGGCAGAGAAGCGCAGAAGACAAAGAGGCTATCCTGAAAGCAAAAGAGGTCCTGATGGAGCGTAATAATATGACAGAAACGGAAGCGCATCGCTATATACAAAAATGCAGTATGGACAGCGGTACCAATATGGCGGAGACCGCTCAGATGATCCTGAGCATTATGAAACAGTGATGGGCTGGAAAGGTGGTATGGATTGCGGTTTACGAAGATGCACGGTCTTGGCAATGACTATGTATATGTAAACTGTTATGAGGAAAGCATTGAGGCGCCTGCTCTGGTGGCGAAAGCGGTCAGCGACAGGCACTTCGGCATCGGGGCCGACGGACTGATCTTGATTCAGCCGTCGAAAAAGGCCGACTGCCGGATGGTGATGTACAATGCGGACGGTTCCAGAGGCGCGATGTGCGGCAATGGGATCCGATGCGTGGGAAAATATGTGTATGAGAGCGGACAGGTACAGACTGCCCGCATGAACATTGAGACAGACAGCGGAATACGGAGGCTTTTCTGCAGGACCAGAAATGGAAAAGTAAATCTGGTGGATGTGGAAATGGGAATTCCTGTGGTGGAGAAACGGGAAGTTCTGGAAGCCGGAGGCAGGAACTTTTCTTTCACTCCGGTGAACGTGGGAAATCCCCATGCAGTCCTTTTCTATACAGATGTGGAAAGCTTGGACCTTACCGATCTGGGACCGCTCCTGGAACGGCATGAGAGGTTTCCTGACCGGACAAATGTGGAATTTGCTCAGGTACTGGACGCCCAGAATATCAGGCTGAGGGTTTGGGAACGCGGTACGGGTGAGACGATGGCGTGTGGTACGGGGGCCTGTGCGGCCTGTGCAGCCGCCATATCCATGGGGCTTGTGAAACGGAAGGTCGTGATGCACCTGACAGGAGGCAACCTGGATATCACCTGGGCGAACCCGGGAGGACCGATGGTCATGACCGGCCCTGCGGCAGAGGTGTTCCGCGGAGAGATTTCGCTTAAAGACTTTTTGAAAAGCTAAGACAGAATAAACGGAGGATGTGAATTATGTACAAGATCAATGAAAATTATCTGAAGCTGCCGGGGAGCTATCTTTTCTCCACCATCGGAAAGAAGGTCAGAGAGTATTCGGAGGCCAATCCGGACAGAGAGATCATCCGGCTGGGGATCGGCGATGTCACACAGCCGATCGCGCCTGCCATCATCCAGGCCATGCATAAGGCGGTGGATGAGATGGGGGTTCAGGAGAGCTTTCACGGATATGCCCCGGATCTCGGATATGAATTCCTGCGGAAGGCGATTTCGGAAGGTGATTATAAAGCCAGAGGATGCGAGATCGCGGCGGATGAGATATTTGTCAGCGACGGCGCAAAATGTGATTCCGGGAATATCCAGGAAATTTTCAGCGTGGACAATAAAATCGCGGTCTGCGATCCGGTATACCCTGTTTATGTGGATACCAATGTTATGGCAGGACGGACAGGGACCTATAATTCGGACAGTGGAATGTGGAGTGATGTGATCTACATGCCCTGCACGATGGAGAACGGTTTTTCTCCCGATCTGCCCGCCGAGACCCCGGACATCATCTACCTTTGTTTTCCCAATAACCCTACCGGCTCCACGATCACGAAGGACCGCCTTCAGGAATGGGTGGACTATGCCAACCGGTCCGGCGCCGTGATCATTTACGATGCGGCATATGAAGCTTATATAGCAGAGGATGATGTTCCTCATTCCATATACGAATGTGAAGGAGCCAGAACCTGCGCCATTGAGCTGAAGAGCTTTTCTAAAAACGCCGGCTTTACAGGCGTCCGCCTTGGGTATACCGTGATTCCGAAGGAGCTTAAATGCGGAGACGTTTCCCTTCATGCCCTGTGGGCCAGACGTCATGGGACAAAATATAATGGAGCCCCTTATATTGTACAAAGGGCGGGGGAGGCCGTATATTCAGCGGAAGGAAAGAAGCAGCTGAAAGCGCAGGTGGCTTATTACATGAACAATGCTAAGGTCATCTATGAAGGACTTAAATCCGCCGGTTATACAGTATCAGGAGGCGTGAACGCCCCTTATATCTGGCTTAAGACTCCGGGGAAAATGACATCATGGGAATTTTTTGATCATTTGTTGGAGAGAGCCAACGTGGTGGGGACGCCCGGATCCGGCTTTGGACCCAGCGGAGAAGGATACTTCCGGCTGACTGCATTTGGAACTTATGAAAACACAGCGGAAGCCATTGAACGAATAAAAGCATTGTAAAGGGGTACCCGGTATTTCGGGTTGGCTTTGTGTTATGAGGCTGTACTTGACGGACTCCTCCGGTTCTGGAGGAGAAGTTAAGTATAGCCTTTTATATTAGTTCTGTAAGAATTCGACAGTTTTTTACATACGCTTTACTCGGTTAAATGTTTAAAGTGTACAAAGGAATTTGCTGTAATTATTAGATAAAATAAATTAAAAGTGTGAAAGTTTTTTCAGGACAGTGGTGAATTTCCATAAAAATGTCGACAATATTTGGTAATAAAGCACGAAAACCCAAGGAAATCCGGAAAATTATTAAAAAAAATTTCATGGGAGGGTTATTTTACATGTATATCCGATTGACAAAGCTGTGCAATTATCCTATAATCAGTATCATAAAGTTAATGAAATTGTTCAATAGGACGAACAGATTATCGGCATGACTTTGGGGGAAATGAGATGGGGATGAATGATTTGGTAATTGATACAATTAAAGAAAACTACCAGCAGATGTTCTCCGCAGAAAAAAAGGTGGCCGATTTTATCCTTCAGCATCCGGAGCAGACAGTTTCTGCAAATGTCTCTGAATTGGCGGAGCTGAGCGGTGTCAGCGACGCTACGGTCATCCGTATGTGCAAGCATCTGGGATACCAGGGGTTCTACCAGATGAAGCTGAATCTGGCCAGGGATCTGGGGCAGCATCAGCTGGTGGGCTACTGCGGCGATCAGGACAATCCTGACACGGCGAAAGCCATTCTGCAGGGAATTGCCCGGAATCTTCTGAATACGGCTTCTAAGCTCGATATGAATGTGATACTCGGCTGTGCGAAAATGATCCGGGAGAGCGAGATGGTGCATGCGGTCGCGGTCGGAAATACAAGTCCGGTCGCTATTGACCTGGGATTCCGGCTTGGCCGTCTGGGGATTCGTACCAGCAGCGCATTGGTGCCGGAATATTTTTTGAGCAATATCAGTTTGGGAAGCAAAAAAGACGTCATAGTGGCGATTTCCCATTCCGGAAGCTCAAGACAAGTGATACAGGCTCTAGAGCTGGGGCGGGATAAGGGGATGAAGAGCATCGCGATAACGGGTTCCGCCAGGAGTCCGGTTTCCCAGATCGCGGATTATACGCTCAATATTCCCGTAGAAGATCCTTTGTTCAGTGAGTTCGGAGCGATATCTCATGTGTACGCTATGGCGGTCATCGATGCCCTTTTATATTTTGTGGCCAATGCGGAAAGAGGGCCGAGGGATGTGGACAGGCTGGAGATGCTGCTCGCGGAATATAAGCTTTAACGGGCAGAAAAAGAATGTTATCAGATTTTAAATTTATATAAAAAGGTGGAAAAAATGGCATATCAGGATAAATACGAAGCGTATCTGAACCAGATTCCGGCCGATATCGAGAAGTGCAGGGCGGATGGAAAGCGTCATGTGTTCGGGTATACCAGCAATTATGATGTGGTCCTTAAATGGGACGTGGCTGTTTATAATCAGATCCTGAAAGAATATCTGAAGGATGAACCCAGCGCCAAAGCAGGCGATACGATGGATACCATGGAGGATTTTGCCAGGATCAGCAGCTATTGTCTGATGAAAGGGATTGGGGCGAATTTCGATATCACGAGTGTGGAGATCTGCGAATACCTGCAGAGCCATTTTGAATCGGAGCCGGCTCTGGGAGGAACCTGTGCACAGGGCGCCGCGGCGCTGGCGGCGCTGGGATTTCCCATGGTGGCGCAGCTCACGGATAAATGCAAAGAGGTTTGTGAGATGATGGACGCTTCTGATATGAGGGTCGTGAAGGGCGAAAACCTGGTGCCCATCATGGAAGGCGCATCCGACGAGCCGCCTGTGTATCATATGATCCTTCAGTTCTCGAAGGATGACAGGATCATCATCCATGGAAAGGAATATGCGGTGCCTCTGTCAAACCGCCTGATCCTGTTCTATGACAAGATACATAAAACGGTGCCGATCGATCAGTGCTTTTTTGATTATTGGAATGCCCATACGGATGACATATCTTCTTATCTGGCCGCCGGCTTTGACGCGGTGATCGACACGGGGATCATGGAAGAGCGGCTGGATCAGCTCTGCCGGCATTTTGAGATCATGAGGAAAAAGAATCCGGAGTTCATCTTCTACTTTGAGGGGGCGTTTTACATGAACCCAGAGGTAAAGGAGATGATCTTCAGGCGTCTGGCTCCGTATGCGAATATCTTCGGCAGCAATGAAGAAGAGCTGGTCGCGCAGAATGAGAAATATGGAATAGAGACAGATATCACGGATATAGAATCGGTGATCAGTGGAATCGAGTCGCTCCTGTCACGCTACGGCATAAGGGGCATGGTGCTTCATACAAAGGACTATTCTCTGTACTATGGAGAAGAACTTGCCGGAATCGATATTGAAAAAGGACTGACCATCGGGAATCTGATGTCGGGCACCAGAGCGAGGATCGGTAAATATGGCAGTCAGGACGAATGCCGTGAGAGCCTGGCCCTTGGACTCAGTCCCACAGGTCTTGCTTTCTACGAGAGGTTAAAGGAACTGAAGCCTGCAAAGCAGGCGGTGCTCGTACCGTCCAGATATCTGGAGCATCCGAAATACACCATTGGCCTGGGAGATACTTTTGTGGCAGGGGTGCATACTTGCTTTGAATGATAAAAAAAGATAAAGTGAGGAAAAGCCATGGCATATTTAATGGGGATTGATCTGGGGACTTCCAGCCTGAAAACGATTATCATCGATGAAGCTGGAAACGTAAAGGCAGTGAGCGCCAGACCGTATCAGTTTGCTTCTCCCTGCGGCGGGTATGCGGAGCATGACCCGAGGGAATGGTGGCAGGCCTGCTGCGAAACAGTAAAAGAGGCGCTGGCCGCGTGTGGTACGCCGGCCTCTTCAGTGAAGGGAGTGAGCTTCTCCGGCCAGATGCACGGAGCAGTGCTCTTGGATAAGGACTATCAGGTGATCCGTCCGGCAATTCTTCACTGTGACGCCCGCTCTGCCGTACAGGTGGAAGAGATCAAGGCGGCTCTCGGCATGGATAAGGTCAGGGAGCTCGTCATGAATCCGGTGTATACGGGATTTCTGCTTCCGTCTTTGATGTGGGTGCGGGATAATGAACCGGAGAATTATGAAAAAGTCCGGTATGTGTTTTTGCCTAAGGATTATCTTAAGTTCAGGATGACAGGAGAGGTTTCTTCGGATTATTCCGATGCTTCTGCTACTCTGGCATTTGACATAAAGAGAAACTGCTGGTCGGAAGAGATTCTGAGAGCGGTGGATGTACCGATGGATATCTTCCCCAGATGCTACGGGACTGATGAGGCTGCGGGAACTGTCTGTGAAGCAGCTTCCAGAGAAACGGGTCTTTCAACATCAACGGTAGTGGTGGCCGGAGGCGGCGACCAGGTGATGCAGGGGATTGGAAACGGGATCACCCAGGCGGGCTCCGCGACATCCAACATCGGGACCAGCGGACAAGTTTCTTTTCAGAGCGATGTGCCGATCATGAATCCGGCGCTCAGCACCAACACATTCTGCGGATATAAAAAAGGCAGATGGTTCACTATGGGGGCCATCATGAACGCAGGATTATCCCTTAAGTGGTTTAACAGCCTCTTTGAGACGGCTGATTTCAACCAGATAAATGAACAAGTTGCAAAAGTGAGACCGGGAAGCGGGGGCGTTGTTTTTCTTCCATACCTCAATGGTGAGAGAACACCTCACGTAAATCCCAACCTGAGCGGGATGTTCTTGGGCGTGAACCTGAATACGGGGCGTCCTGAAATGACCCGGGCGGTTATGGAAGGCGTGGCCTTTGCACTTTATCAGTGTATTGAGGTCTGCGGCAATCTTGGGCTGAAGGCTGACAATATGGTGGCCTCCGGCGGAGGCGCCAGAAGCGGTCCATGGCTGCAGATTCAGGCAGACATTTTCAACATCCCCCTGAAGGTGGCCGATACGGAAGAGCAGGCAGGGCTTGGCTCCGCCATTGCGGCCGGAGTCGGAGCAGGCATCTACCGGGATATTGAGGAAGGATGCAGAGCAGTGGTGAAATACAAGGATATGCTTGTAGTTCCCAATGCTGCGGCTCATGAGGCTTACGAAGAGTATTACCAGCTTTATAAGGATACTTATGAGGCCGGCAGGGATGTTTTGCAGCGAGTAACATTGATGGGGCGGAGACAGTGATGTCGTGCCAAAAAAGAAAGCATAGAGGTGAGAAAAGTTGGGAGAAAACATGAATAACAAAGAAGGGTACATCTTTGAATGTGAAGGCATTTATAAAGCATTCGGCGGTACTCAGGCGTTGGCAGACGTCCAGCTTCATGTCAAGAAAGGCGAGGTTCTTGCACTGCTGGGTGAAAACGGCGCCGGAAAATCTACCTTGATGAAAGCCGTGATCGGTCTCCATCAGCCCGATGCCGGGACCATGACCTTCGAGGGCAGGCCGTATACGGCGAAAGGGCCCGTAGATGCCATGCGCGCAGGTATTTCCATGATTCACCAGGAGCTGAATCCCGAACCGCATCTGACCATTGCGGAGAGTATCTTCCTGAACAGGGAGGACGTACACGGGGGCATTTTCCTGAATAAGAAGCTGCAGAATAAGAGAGCCCAGGAAATTCTGGACCAGTTTGATTTCCCTTATCCCGCAACGACTGTAATGGGGAAGCTTACTTTGGCTCAGATGCAGATGATAGAGATCATTAAAGCCGTTTCCTGTGATGCGCGCATGATCATCATGGATGAGCCTACCTCCTCTCTGGACAGTGAGGAGACCAACCATCTGTTCCGGGTGATCCGTGATCTGAAGAAAAAAGGCGTGGCGATCATTTATATCTCGCACCGTATGGACGAGATTTTTGAGATCTGCGACAGCGTGGCCGTATTCCGAGACGGCACTTATGTGGGCGACCGTTCCATGGACGGCGTCACGAAGGATGAGCTGATTTCCATGATGGTCGGCCGGGAAGTAAAGAACGTATTCCCGAAGGTTGACTGTAAGATCGGTGAAACGGTATTTAAAGTAGAGGGCCTGAGCGGAGATGGCTTTGAGGACATCAGCTTCGAGGTACATAAGGGAGAGATCCTGGGTCTGACCGGGCTGGTAGGTTCCGGACGAAGTGAGACCATGAGGGCGATTTTTGGCCTGGATAAGCTGAAAAGCGGCAAAATATATTTGAACGGAGAAGAGATCACCATCAAAAGTCCCAGATCTGCGATTAAAAAGGGAATTTGTATGGTGAATGAAGACAGAAAGAACTATGGTCTTTGCCTGTTCCGTTCCATCAGAGAGAATATCTCTCTTCCGAATCTTCCTGAAAAACAGAGCGGTCTTCTGATCAACCAGAGGCGGGAGAAAAAAGAATGCGCCGAGGTCGCGAAGAAACTGACGGTTAAAGCGGCCAGCATTGAACATAACGCGTTTTCCCTTTCCGGCGGCAATCAGCAGAAGGTCGTAATCGCAAAATGGGTCATGGCGAATCCGAAGGTCCTTATCCTGGATGAACCCACCCGAGGCGTAGACGTAGGCGCGAAATCGGAAATTCATACGTTAATGTGCGAGTTCGCGGCAAAGGGAATGGCGATCATCATGATTTCCTCCGAGCTTCCGGAAGTCATGGGTATGAGTGACAGGGTGCTGATTTACCATGAAGGCAAGCTGAATGGTGAAGTAAGCCGTGAGGAGATTCAGAGTGGTGTGGCAACTCAGGAAGTCATCCTGGCAAAAGAGTTTGGTGGAAAATAGGAGGAGAGAAAAATGGCTGCAAAAAGCGAAAAGAAGATTTTAGGAATGGAACGGGAAACGTTCCGTCAGTTCATGGGTAAATACGGCATCAGTGTCATCATGGTCATCATGATCATCGCGATCGCGATCTACCGGCCCGTATTCTTAAGCGGTACTAATATCGTAAACATTATCACACAGATTTCCATTAACGGTATGCTGGCATTCGGTATGTGTCTTGCCATTACCACCGGCGGTATCGATCTGACGGTAGGCGCACAGCTGGCGGTCGTGGGCGTTATCATGGGACAGATGATCACCAATAACGGGCTGCCGATCGCGGTTGGTATTCTGATCGGTGTTGCGGTGTCCACATTGTTTGGATTTATCAACGGCTTCCTGATCGCCAGATTCAATATGTTCCCCTTCGTTGTTACCTTGTCCATGCAGCTGATCATCCGAGGCGCTGCTCAGGTCATCAGCGGCGGTAAGGCCATCACCTTCGGCGCCGGCGTGAAGAATCTTTACTACGGCAAGCTTTTCGGAGTGATCCCTTATCCCATCGTCGCCCTGTTTGTAGTCTTTGTTATCATGTATATCATGTTCCATTGGACGAAGCTCGGCCGTTATATCCTGGCTGTCGGCGGCAATGCCAACGCGGCTGTTGCTTCTGGTGTCAGTGAGTTCCGGATCAAAGTCATCTGCTATACTATCAGTGGTTTCCTGGCTGGTATCGCAGCGGTGATCATGGCGGCTAAGACGGGTTCCGGCCAGTCTAACCTGGGCGTTGGTTATGAGACGGATGCCGTTGCCGCCAGTGTAATCGGCGGCACCTCCTTCGCAGGCGGTATCGCTACGATGCCCGGCGTGCTCATGGGTATCTTTATCGTAGGCTTTATCTATAACGGCATCAACCTGATCGGTATCAACGCGAACTGGCAGTCCATCATCCGAGGCGCTATCATCATCGGCACGGTTATGCTGGATATGGCCATCAACGGAAGAAACCGTAAATAAAAATTATTTTAGCAGCAGAAAAATGAAGATTTTGTCGCGGCGGAGATATTTCTTCTGCCGCGGCGAAATTATAGGATTCCATGAAATAAAACAACACGAAATTGACGGATTGCGCATGATCATGACGAAATAATTGGTAATTGTGCTGGTTTTGAGAAAAATTCTTGATAATATCGAGAAAAATGTCTGGAATCCATTGGTAATAAGTTATAAAACCACATTGACTTAATAGGATAAATGTGGTAATATAAACAAAGAGCCTGATATGTTCAGGCGAACAAAAAAGGAGGAAAAAGAAATGAAAAAAGTGTTGGCAGTACTTTTAGCGTCAATGATGGTACTCAGCCTGGCGGCTTGTGGAGACAAGAAGACAGAAGAGACCACGAAGGCAGCTGAGAAGACGACCGCTGCAAAGGAAGAGACGACAAAAGCAGCAGAAGAGAAAACGACCGCTGCAAAAGATGAGACAACAAAAGCGGCAGAAGGAAAAGCAGTAGCAGATGTAAACGGCGACGGCAAGATCATCGTTGGTTATATCTCCAAAAACCTGACTGACCCCTTCCATGGCCCCATCAATGAATATGCAAAAACAACCTTCGATGGCCTGGTAGCAGATGGAACCATTGATGAGTGGACAGGCATCCTGGACGGCAATACTGATGCTCCTACGCAGATTAACTGTGCACAGGACTGTATCGCTAAGAAATGTGACTTTGTTATCATCCTGCCCGCAGAGGCAGAAGCTTCTGACCCCGCTGTAGTTCAGATGGCAGAAGCAGGAATCAACGTAGTAGTTGTAAACTCCAAGACCACGAGCACCGACGATCTGGCTATGGCATACTGCGGTTCTGATGACGTATATGCAGGTACTCTGCTTGGACAGTGGGTACTGGATAACTGCCCCGAAGGCGGCAAGTACATTCACTGCAACGGTATCTTAGGAAACTCTGCACAGATTCAGCGTACAGAAGGTATGCACAAAGTTCTGGATCCTCATCCGGAATTCGAGATGGTTGCTGACGAAGATACACAGTGGAAGGGCGACCTGGCTGCAAACGCTGCAACCAATGCAATTGCTAAATACGGCGATGAGTTGGTAGCTGTTATCTGCGACAATGATGATATGTCTTCCGCTGCACAGTCTGCTTGCAATGCAGCTGGCAGAAGCGACATCATCTGTGTAGGTGTAGATGGAAACCAGACCCCTCTTGAAATGATCAAAGCTGGTGAGCTTGGCGCTACCGTTCTTCAGGACGGCGTTGGCCAGATGACAGCAGCTGTTAAGGTTATCACAGACATGGTTGCAGGAACCGCTCCCGCAAACAAAGAAGTTATGGTTGACTTCGTTCTGGTAACCAAAGACAATGTAGACGAATTCCTGAAATAATCCTGAGGATTGTTCGGTATCTGAATACATAAAGTTAGGGCATGTGCTTCGGCACATGCCCTTTTTATATAGATTATATTGGAGGATACCCGCACAGAGACTTCTTCATTCAGAGGCAGTCATCAAGGCATGTTTGTCATAGAATATAATACAAGAGAACGGGTCCCTCATTCATGAGGGACCCGTTCTCTTTGCGCTTTTATCTATGATAAACTTAGCCAATATTATTTCATCAGGGTCTGCATGGAATCCGCCAGTGAGGTCAGCATCAGGTATGAGCTAGTAGCTCCGGCATCCAGAACGCCGCGGCTTCTCTCGCCGAGACGGCTCGCGCGGCCAATCTTGGCAATCATGCCTTCTGTAGACTGCCATCCTTCTTTTGCGGCCACTTTCAAATCATCCAGAGCGGCGCTGAAATCTTTGCCGGCGTCCAGAGCGGCACAAAATGCGTCTCTTGCGGGGACCATGGCATCCAACAGGCATTTATCGCCGGGCTTTGCTCCGCCGATGTCCATTACGCCGTCGACTGCGTTGCAGATCATATCCTTGAACACATCTGCGTCAATCTCTTCTTTATCTTCACATGCCATGGACATCTCATCGAAGAATACGCCGTACAGAGGGCCCATGGAACCGCCGATATCCTCCAGGAGGGTAGCGCCCAATATGCTTAAACCTTCGGACATGTTAAACTCTTTGCCGGCCAATTTTTCTCCGGTCATCGTGAAGCCTTTATTCATATTGATGCCGTGATCGCCGTCGCCGATTTTGCCGTCTACTTCACTTAAAAAATCTTTGTTGTCCTGGATCGTTTTGATCAGTCCAAGGACTACAGAACCAGCCTCGCTGTTTTTGAAATTCATGATGGTTTCTCCTTTTTATTAATGTATCGTGAAATTTTAACGGAAGGATTATAACTGCTTTAAGCCTACGGAGTCAGCAGGCATATCAATGCATTCCTTCAGTTCATCGTCCAGCTTCATAACAGTTAATGTAACTCCCATCATCTCGAGGGAAGTAAAGTAGTTGCCTACATATGCTTTATGTACCTTGATGCCTTTTTCAGCCAGCACTTCTTCTACCTTATTGTATACGATGTACTGCTCCATGACGGGAGTGGCGCCGAGACCGGAGAGGAGAACGACAACTTCATCTCCGGAAGCGAAAGGAAGGTCGGGAAGGATGATATCCAGCATCTCAACTGCCATTTCATCGGCTGTTTTGATGGGTTCAACCTTAATGCCGGGTTCACCGTGATGGCCGATGCCGACTTCCATAGTTCCGTCTTCAATCGTGAAGTTGGGATGTCCGACAGCGGGGATGGTGCAAGGAGCTGTGCCAATGCCCACGGAACGTGTATTATCGATAGCTTTCTGAGCAGCTGCGATGACCTCGTCCAGATCTGCTCCCATGGAAGCCTTTGCGCCGCCGACTTTCCACATCAATACTTCGCCGGCAACACCACGGCGCTTTTCCAGCTCTGTTTTAGGCGCGGATGCACAGTCGTCGTTGGCTACGACGGTCTTAACGGTGATCCCTTCCTTTTTGGCGCTTCTCACGGCCATCTTTACGTTCATATTGTCGCCGGCGTAATTGCCGTAAAGGCAGGCAACGCCTTTTCCGGAATCAGCAGCTCTTATCGCGTCCAGAAATGCCTTTGCTGTAGGTGAGGAGAAGATTTCCCCGGCAGCCACGGCGTCGCACATATTCTTTCCGATATAGCCGATAAAAGCGGGTTTGTGGCCTGAGCCTCCGCCGGTCACGATGCCTACCTTGCCTTCTACCGGTGCGTTTACATATTTTAACACACGGGAATTATCAGTTGCTGCGACGATGTCGGAATTGGCCTTTACATAGCCTTTTAACATGTCCTCTACTACGTAATTCGGATCATTGACGATTCTATTCATGGAATGATTCTCCCTTCAAATATTAAGTGAGTTGTAAACCGGACGAAGCCGGGATTTATTTACGATAGGAGGCCTCGACCTCCATAATGCGTTCTACTTTAGGGGTGGAGCCGCCGCCGGAAAAATCGCATTTCAGCCAGATATCCACCAGGTACTTCGCCAGTTCGACACCGATGACACGTTCGCCCATGCACATGATCTGAGCGTTATTGCTTTTTCTGGAACGCTCGGTGGAGAAGGGATCGTGGCAGACAGCGGCACGAATGCCGGGTACCTTGTTTGCAGTGATGCACATTCCGATGCCGGTGCCGCAGACCAGGATGCCTCTGTCGAATTCTCCCCTTGCTACAGCTTCGGCTACTTTCTGGGCCACATCGGGATAGAGAATCACTTCGCCGGCTTCGGCGCCGAAATCTTTATACTCCACATCCTCTTTTGTGTCCAGATGTTTCATGACGGCTACTTTTAAAGAATAAGCAGCTTCATCACAACCAATCGCAATCTTCATAACATTTACCTCTTTCTTTAAAATAGCCCGCAGGACAGGTTACATTCTGCGGGCCATATTACCTTGATCGGGAATATAAGGAACCCCTACTTTTTCATATTGGTATTAGTTCAGTTTACAGCTCGGCAGCAATGGCCTTTAAATTTGCCAGGCCGTCGCGGGCCAGATCCTCGCCTGTAGGAGCGAAGGAACGCCAGATCGCACAGTTGCCGGACAGTTCTTCGAAGCTGGGGTCGAAGGACTCGATGACCAGCGGTCCGTCATATCCGACCTCGTGTACGGCCTGGAAGAATTCCTTGAACGGTACAAGGCCGGTTCCGGGAATGCCTCTGTCGTTTTCATTTACATGAATATACCCCAGATATTCCTTGCCGCAGGTCTTTACGGCTCCAGCAAAGCTCTTCTCCTCGCGGATCATATGGAAGCAGTCGAGATGGACCTTCATGTTACCGGTTCCCACATCTTTACAGAATTTAACTGCGTCTTCCGCGATGTTCAGGAAGTGAGTCTCAAAACGGTTTACACACTCTACGCAAATGGTCACATTGCCGGTAGCTTTAGCGTATTCTGCATTTTCTTTCATGCATTCCACAGCCCATGACCATTCCTGCTCGGTGCGGGGTTTCTTAGTCAGATATCCCCATCCGGCGTAGTTCACGCCGCCAAGGATGGGAGCGCCCAGGTAATTGCAGATGTCGATGCATTTTTTCATGGCCGCTACGGAGGCCTTGCGGATTTCCGGATCGGGGGAGATCGGGTTGGTTTCCGGGGTCAGAGTCGTCGTGCATACGCAGTCGATGCCGACCTTGTCAAGTTCTTTCTTTACGGCCTCTGTCGGGAACGTAAAAGGGTTGGAGATGGCGAAGTCGATGACCTCAAATCCCATCTCTTTTGCTTTGGGGATGATCCATAAATCTTTTTCACTGAAGCTTTCAGCCCAGATAAAGCTGTCTACGCCAAATTTAAAATACATTGGTTGCCCTCCAAATATCATTTTTCACAGTTTGAGATTAAACGGTTTCCGGTACTTCGGGGTTGTTGTTTGCGAAGTTCTGAAGGATCACAAGGGGCTCATAGGAGCTTCCGTTTGTGATCTTGATTCCTTTTTTCGCAGCGGATTCGGATACGAAGAATTCATCTGCGGTCAGGTCCTCATAACGTACCAGTTCAGGAGCCTGGCATTCGAATTTGCCGAAGGTGCCGTGGCCCTGGGATACCAGCGCACAGTAGCAGGCAGCATCTTTCAGCACATAGCTCTGGCCGGGAAGTACGGTGACTTCTTTGGCAGCGACCCATTCGTTCGCATATGCGACCCACTTTTCAACAGCTTCGTCAGATTCATGTCTGGTCTTAGGCGCGCGGAAATAAGTCTCTTTATAGTCGGGACGAGTACTCTCTTCCCAGTCGATCTGAGCGAAGATCGCATCCAGATCGTCTTTTTCTTCTTCAGGAGCGCAGTCGGTCAGGAGGTTATGAGGATTTACCTCGCCCATGGTGACATTCTCCATGATGGTGTTTACATCGCTGTTCCACTGAGGCTCATATGTAACGAGAGACGCGGGTGCGTGAATAACGCCTGCGGGGGTATACCAGCCAGTTCCGAGCTGAATCCGGTATGCGCGGGAAAGCTCTGTGATCCTTGTGTCCTTCACGTCATAATTCTTCAGGCACTCCATGACCTCTTCCTTTGTGGTAGAAGGGTCGAAACCGAAGTAGGTGAGAGGGAATCTTCCAAGATAAGAGCAGTTATACTGAGGCGGGAAATAATATGCCTCGGGCTTGCCGTGCATGCCGATCTTATTCGCCTTCTCCTCGGTCAGATGCAGATGATGGAACAAAGGCTTGTCATAATCATACAGTTTAGCGAACGTAGGCCATGTGCCGTACTTGTCCATAAGGCTGTCGCCGATCAGATCAGCTCCCAGCTCGTCCACGAAATCCTTGAAAAGTTCAGTGGCTTTGGAAGCTTTATCCGTCAGGACGTAGCTCATACCCTCTGTTTCACCGGTCTTGGGACCGTTCAGAGCTTTAGCCAGGGAACCCAGCCATCTTTCACAAATGCCGCCGCGGTCCATGCCGAGTGCATAATAATCATCGGGATGCAGTCTTAATCTGCGGCCGGGTTCGTTGAATCCCCTCGGCACCCAGGTAGGTGTTAACTGTAAAACGCCCTCACCGTCTTCAAATACTTTTCTGATCATTTCTTTTGACAAAACAATACGCCTCCTTAAAATAAGTTTTATATCAGTTTAATCATTGCCGACAAAAACAGGTCTACTGTGCAATATGACAATACTTCCCAGTAACCTAACTATAGATTACACGTAAGAACGGAAATTGTCAAGAGAAAACGGTCATTTTTCACATGAAAGACATAATAAATTTGTTAATAATTACTAATGAGTTTTCAAGTACAATAAGAAAACCCCTGTAAATTATGATGAATAAGAAAAACGAATAAAAATTTTAGACGTTTCTGTGAAAATATTATAAAAAGATTGCCTTTTCCCTATACTTAATGATAAAATAAATAACTATGATGCAGTGATATGAAATGTGCCCCCGGCGGGAATTCACCGGGAGGATATTTGGGAAGGCGGTATGATTTGGAAGAAGAAAAGAAAACAGAAGAAACAATAGAGACGGCGGAAACGGAGGAGCTGGAACAAGCGTCTCTGTCCGGGGAAGAAGAAGCCCCGGAGGAAGAAGAAAAAGAGGAGAAGAGAGGACTCTTCGGCAGAAAGAAAAGGGAACGAAATGAAAAGATGGTCCTCATGTTCCGGGTCGTGGCGGCTTTCTATCTGCTTTATACTTCGTATTCCATTGGAAAAGAATTGACCTACGACGGCGTGGTGGTGGGAGTCCATCGGATAATCAGCATCGTGTGTATCGTGATATTCGCGGCTACGGCCATCTGGGTGCTCTTTACTTCTTATAAAGGATATAAGGTGCTGGCGGAAAAGGAAAAAGAAGAGGCGGAGAAGGCGGCCCTTGAAAACGGAGAAGAGGCTCCCGCTCCCAGAAGGGGATTATTTGGCGCGGCCGTTCAGCAGGAACAGCCTAGGATGTCCATTGCGTCAAAAGCGGCGGTTTATCAGAATCCTGCCGACGATGAAGACGCAGATGAGGAAGAAGCGGACGCCGCGGATTCCGATGAAGAAAAGGCGGAAGAAGAAGGGGAAGAATCGTGAAACTCCCCCTTGTCATATGAGAAAAACTGTGATACGATAAGAGCAATTTCCGAGAACCGGAAAAGCTGTATATAATAGGAAGACAGAGAAAGACAAGGAACGGGACTTTATCCTTTGGAACATGACAGGAAGACAGCGCCGCCGGCTGAGAGCGCCGTCAGGTGGAATGAGGATGAGGAACACCCGGGAGCCGGTATTCTGAACAGAGTAGGTTTACCCGTGACACGCGTTAAGTGAAGAGTGAGAGCGGCAGCATGCAGACTGTGCTTTAATTCGGGTGGTACCACGGAGTCAATTCGTCCCGGAATATACATTACGTATGTTCCGGGATTCTTTTATGATATTTGAGCGAGAATACATGCAGGACAGTGGAAAGAAAGGAGTATGATATGGCAAAGAACGTGATCACGGACGAGACGATTGAATATGTGGGGATTTTGGCCAAGCTGGAGCTTTCCGAAGAGGAAAAGGAAAATGCCAAAAAGGATATGGCGAATATGCTGGACTATATCGATATGCTGAATGAGCTGGATACAGAGGGCGTAGAGCCGATGTCCCATGTGTTTCCGGTCAATAATGTATTCCGGGAAGACATGGTCACGAACGGCGATAACAGGGAGCAGATGCTGGCTAATGCGCCCGACAAAAAAGACGGCTGCTATAAGGTGCCGAAGACTGTAGAATGAGCCTGGGGCCTTGTATACCGACACTGTGGCGGGACGAAGTATGTCCTGGTGTCATGAAGACACCGGGTGAGATTGGGATAAAGGAGGAAATACTTTGAATCTGATGAGTCTGACAGCCGTTGAGCTGGGAAAAAAGATAAAGGCGAAGGAAGTCACCGTAAGAGAAGCGGCGGAAGCCTCTTTGGCCGCCATTGAGGCGAGGGAAGGGGATATTCACAGCTTTGTGACTGTGGCGGACAAAGAAGCCGTTCTAAAGCGCGCCGATGAGGTACAGAAACAGATTGACGGCGGTATGCTTGACGGCCCCTTGGCCGGAGTGCCGGTCGCCATTAAAGATAACATGTGCACGGAGGGGCTGCTCACCACCTGCAGCTCTAAAATACTGGGGAGCTTCAAGCCGACCTATTCGGCGGAAGCAGTCTTAAATTTGGAAAAAGCCGGAGCGGTGATAATTGGGAAGACAAACATGGACGAGTTTGCCATGGGGAGCACTACGGAGACTTCGTATTTTGGGGTTACCAGAAATCCCTGGAATACGGAACATGTACCCGGCGGTTCTTCCGGCGGTTCCTGCGCGGCTGTGGCGGCAGAAGAATGCCCGTATGCGCTGGGGTCGGATACCGGCGGATCCATCCGGCAGCCCAGTTCTTTCTGCGGCGTGACCGGGATCAAACCCACCTATGGTACGGTTTCCCGTTACGGATTGATCGCTTATGGTTCATCTTTGGACCAGATCGGACCGATAGCGAAGGACGTATCGGATTGTGCGGCAATCCTGGAAGCGATCGCTTCCCACGATAAAAAAGACAGCACCAGTGTGGCGAGGGAGGATTATCATTTCTCGGAAGCCCTGGTGGACGATGTGAAAGGAATGAAGATCGGTATTCCAAGGGATTATTTTGGAGAAGGACTGGACGGCGAAGTGAAGGAAGCGGTCCTGAAAGCGGCAAAGGCGCTGGAAGCAAAGGGAGCGGTCCTGGAGGAGTTCGACCTGAGCCTTGTGGAATACGCGATTCCCGCCTATTATATCATTGCTTCCGCGGAGGCCAGTTCCAATCTGGCACGGTTTGACGGGGTAAAGTATGCTTACCGGACAGAAGACTATGCGGGGCTCCATCAGATGTACAAAAAGACCCGTTCTGAAGGGTTCGGAGAAGAAGTGAAGCGGAGGATCATGCTCGGCTCCTTCGTCCTGAGCAGCGGATACTATGATGCGTATTATCTGAAAGCGCTCCGTACAAAAGCGCTGATCAAGCAAGCCTTTGATAAGGCTTTTGAGAAATATGATCTGATTCTGGGACCGGCGGCGCCGACCGCGGCTCCGCGGCTGGGAGAGAGCCTGAGCGACCCCATTAAAATGTATTTGGGAGATATTTATACCATATCGGTTAATCTGGCGGGCCTGCCCGGCATCAGCGTGCCCTGCGGCGCCGACAAAAATGGACTGCCTATAGGAATGCAGCTGATCGGAGACTGCTTCCAGGAGAAGAAGCTTTTCCGGGCGGCATATGCGTATGAATGTACGAGGAATTATGAAAGATGCCCGCTGGTGCAGAAAGGAGCTGGAAAAGATGAGTAAACAGTACGAAACAGTCATCGGACTGGAGGTCCATGTGGAACTGGCCACTAAGACGAAGATTTTCTGCTCCTGCAGTACTGAGTTCGGCGGCGAACCGAACACCCATACGTGTCCGGTATGCACAGGCATGCCCGGCTCCCTGCCGGTTCTGAATAAACAGGTGGTGGAATATGCCGCCGCGGTAGGGCTGGCGACCAACTGCACCATTACCCAGTACTGTAAATTTGACCGAAAGAACTATTTTTACCCGGACAATCCCCAGAACTACCAGATCTCCCAGCTGTACCTGCCGATATGCAGAGACGGCGGCATAGAGATTGAGACAGCGGAAGGAAAGAAAACCATCCGGATCCATGAGATCCATATGGAAGAGGATGCCGGAAAGCTCATTCATGACGAGTGGGAGGACTGCACTTTAGTTGATTTCAACAGAAGCGGAGTCCCGCTGATCGAGATCGTGTCCGAGCCGGATATGCGCTCCGCTGAGGAAGTGATCGCATATCTGGATAAACTGAGGCTGATCATCCAATATCTGGGAGCCTCCGACTGTAAGCTCCAGGAAGGTTCCATGAGGGCGGATGTAAACCTGTCGGTCCGTGAGGCGGGAACAGAGGAATTTGGCACCAGGACAGAGATGAAGAACCTGAATTCATTTAAAGCCATTGCAAGGGCCATAGAAGGAGAACGAAGCCGCCAGATCGATATACTGGAGGACGGGGGCAAAGTGATCCAGGAAACCAGGAGATGGGACGACGGCAAAGAATGCTCTTATGCCATGCGCTCCAAGGAGGACGCCCAGGACTACCGGTATTTTCCGGAGCCGGATCTGGTGCCGGTGGTCATAAGCGACGAGTGGCTGGCGGAAATAAGGGCAAAGCAGCCGGAGCTTCGGGACGAAAAACGGAAACGTTACAAAGAAGAGTATGGAATTCCGGAATACGATATCGATATCCTGACCTCCTCCAAACGAATGGCAGATATCTTTGAGGAGACCATCGCACTGGGCTGCAAGCCGAAGGAAGTCTCCAACTGGCTCATGGTGGAGACCATGAGGCTGCTGAAGGAGACGGAGACGGATTCCGAGGATATCCGTTTCAGCCCGTCCCATCTGGCAGATCTTATCGGCCTGGTGGAACAGGGAAAGATCAACCGCACTGTGGCGAAAGAAGTATTTGAGATCATGTTTGGGGAAGATATCGATCCTGTCGGCTATGTGGAAGAAAAAGGGCTGTCCATGGTACAGGATGAGGGCGCGCTCAGGGAAACCATTGAAGAGATTGTGAAAAATAACCCTCAGTCCGTGGAAGATTATCGGAACGGCAAGAAAAAAGCCATAGGGTTCCTCGTGGGACAGACGATGAAAGCCATGAAGGGGAAAGCAGATCCGGCCATGGTAAATAAGATCCTTTTGGAAATTTTAAAATAATATTCATAGAAAAGCTATGGTAAAACAGAACGAAGTATGGTAAAGTGGGTAATGCAATGAAGAAACTATAAAGATTCTTAAAAAAGTCTAAAGAGAGGAGCTCATTTATGTGGGATGCCCCGTTTTTGACAACTGATTTTTACCACTTTGCCAACTGGTTTCTGATCTACAGTGTTCTGGGATGGATCGTGGAGTCCATCTATATGTCCCTCTGTAACCGGAAGCCGACCAACCGCGGATTTGTGCGGGGGCCGATTTGCCCGATCTATGGGGTGGGGGCGCTGGCCGCATACTTTATCCTCAGTCCGGTATCCGGGAACTACGTAGCCGTATATTTTCTGGGAACCCTGATGGCGACGACTCTGGAGTTCATTACCGCTCATGTCATGCTGAAGGTGTTTGGCGCGGTCTGGTGGGACTATAAGGAAAAACCCTTCAACTATAAGGGGATCATCTGCCTGGAGAGTACGATCGCGTGGGGATTTTACGCGGTGTTCCTGTTCGCATTCCTCCACAAGGCTGTGGTACGTCTGGCGGACAGCTACAGCATGGCGTTGGGAAAGATCCTGATCGTAGCAGCGCTTCTGTATTACGTGTCGGATTTTGTGTACTGTATCATGAGAGCCAGGCGGAATGAAGGTCTGGATAAAGACGGAATTTTAGTGAAAACAGATTAAAAGATAAAAAAGCCCCTGCGCCGCCGGTCTTACGGTCAGCGCAGGGGCTTTTATCGTATCATAAGGATTCTTCTTTATCGTCTGCGGATTCTGTATGATCTTCTTCATCCTCTGTTTTTTCAGGAAGATACATCTTCACCCATTCGATTCGGTTTTTGTCCATGGTTTCCACCACAAAGCGGATGCCGTCCTCGGTGATGCTTT
Source organism: Lachnospiraceae bacterium (assembly GCA_902363445.1). Classification (GTDB taxonomy): domain Bacteria; phylum Bacillota; class Clostridia; order Lachnospirales; family Lachnospiraceae; genus Lientehia. The sequence continues at coordinate 236,143 of CABJAB010000003.1, read as the reverse complement.
CACCGGCCACAGGGACATGATCCAGTCCTCCGATGATGAGGCCTCCCACGGAATCATAGTCTTCAGAAGATAAGTCAAGCCCCAGGGCCTCGTTGATGTCGTCCAGCTTCATGGAACCTTCCACCCGGTATTCCAGGTCATTGATCTTCTGGAGACTTTCAAGCTCGTCCTCATCGTATTCATCACGAATCTCCCCGACGATCTCTTCCAGGAGGTCTTCCAGTGTCACCAGACCTGCGGTGGCGCCGTATTCATCCAGGACAATGGCCAGGCTTACGGAATTCTGACGCATTTCAATGAAAAGCTCAGAGGTTTTCTTAAATTCATAGGTAAAATAGGCTTCCCTCAGGTAATCCTGTACGTTGAAGGGAGTATCTTCTTTATAAAAAAGCAAATCCTTCATGTTGATGATGCCGACCACATTATCGGTAGTATCCCGGTAGATCGGGACGCGGGTGAACATATTTTCACGGAAGATTTCCAGGAGCTCCTGGTAAGTGGCGTCTTCACTGGCGAACACCATGTCGATGCGCGGTACCATGATATCCTTGGCCTGAGCATCGCCGAAATCCACCACATTGTTTATCATCCACCGTTCTTCGCTTTCGATGACGCCCTCCTCGTGGCTTACATCCACGATGGTGCGCAGCTCATTTTCGGTGATGGTGTCAGATTTGGCATTTGGATCTATGCCCATGAGACGGAGAAAACCGCCTGCCAGCAGGTTCACGATAAAGATTACAGGTGTCAGGATCTTCATTAATACAGAAATGATCCCGGCAAATTTAAGCGCGATATTCTCTGCCTTTAAAGTAGCCATAGTCTTCGGCGATATTTCTCCAAAGATCAGGATCAGCAGGGTGATCACGCCGGTGGCAGCACCGACATAAGCATTACCGAATTTTTTGATCACCAGCGAGGTGATCAGGGAAGAAGCGCTCAGATTCACCACATTATTGCCGATCAGGATGGCACTCAGCATCTTGCCTTTGTTATGCACTACTTTTTCTAAGGTCACTGCCTTCTGATTTCCTTCATCGACCAGGGTACGGATTCGTACGTTGCTCATAGAAAGAAGGGCCGTTTCCGAAGAAGAAAAAAATGCAGACAGAAACAACAGCACGAGAAGAACGACAATCTGTATGACGTCACTTGGGTCCAAAAATCATCACTCCATTTTCTATAAATAATGTATTACCAGGCACAGAGGGAAAATATTCCCAGTCTATGGATGGTTAGGATGATTTTACACTAAGGACGTCCATATGTCAAGACAGGTCAGCTGAACATGCCCCCCAGTGTGCCGCAGCCGGCGCAGAGGCAGAAACAGATGAGAATTCCGGGAATACCTGTTTGGATGCCCCGATGAAGAACCAGAGAGATCAGGAACAACACGGCGAAATAGAGGATGCCGGACAGGCCGCCCCACATGAACCGTCTGGTCTTTGTCTGCTTTCCGGCCAGGAAGCCTCCGAACAGACAGGAAAGGACATAGATGACGTAGATTCCTATGTGGATCTGGTTTTTGGAAAGCTTCATCTTATACAGCAGAAAGGACAGGAGCAGTAAAAGGACTCCTGTGAGCACATAAGAAGACAATAGGGAACGGATGAGAGACAATGGTTTGCTCTTGGGAACGGAAGCCATGGGATTACCTTCTTTCTGATAGAATTTATGTTGGATTTAAGACAAGATATGAAGGAATATTTGGAAAAAGACCTTTTCTTATGGAAGATTATGTGCTATAATGACTCAAATCAGGTTTAGATAGGAGGATAGGACAATGAAGAGAATCAAGACATTAACTTCCAGTACGTTAAAGGAGTCCATGAAGAAGGGCGGCTGCGGCGAATGCCAGACATCCTGCCAGTCTGCATGTAAGACATCCTGTACGGTGGGGAACCAGTCCTGCGAAAACCATAAATAAATGTTAAGGTGGGGGCGGCCGCGCTCCCTCATTATCGTAATACGGCATGTAGGGGGCACTTTGCATATGCGAAGTGTCTTTCTTCTGTCAACAGGAAAGCGCAGCCCGAGAGGGCTGTTTTGCGGCACGACGTATACAGAGAGGGGAAATCCGGCAGTGATTCACCAGTATAAAAGCAATGGATACAATATTGTCATGGATGTGTGCAGCGGCGCTGTCCATGTAGTGGATGACGTGGTATATGATGCCATTGCCGTTTATGAAAAAGAAAATCCGGAGGCTGCGGCGGAAAAGCTGCGGGGGAAGTATCCGGAGGAGGATATCCGGGAAGCGGTCAGTGAGATCGAGGAACTTTCGGAAGAAGGGCTTCTGTTCACGGAAGACATCTATGAGCAGTATGTAACAGATTTTAAAAGCAGAAAGACTGTGGTCAAGGCTCTGTGCCTGCATGTGGCCCATGACTGCAATCTGGGCTGTAAGTACTGCTTTGCGGAGGAGGGAGAATATCACGGGCGCCGGGCTATCATGAGCTATGAGGTGGGCCGGAAGGCTTTGGACTTCCTTATAGAGAATTCCGGGAACCGAAGGAACCTGGAAGTGGACTTTTTCGGCGGCGAGCCGCTGATGAACTGGGAAGTGGTCAAGAGGCTGGTGGCATACGGACGCTCCAAGGAGAAAGAATTTAATAAGAACTTCCGTTTTACGATGACGACCAACGGAATGCTTCTCGACGACGAAGTCACGGAATTCCTGAATAAGGAAATGGCAAATGTGGTCCTGAGTGTCGACGGGCGTAAGGAGGTCAACGACAGGATGCGTCCTACGAGAAACGGAAAAGGGAGCAGCTACGACATCATCATGCCCAAGTTCAAAAAATTTGCCAAAGCCCGCGGCAGCAAAAGTTATTATATCAGAGGGACCTTTACAAGGCATAATCTGGATTTTTCGGAGGACGTGCTTCATTTTGCCGACGAGGGGTTTGACCAGATTTCCGTGGAACCGGTGGTGGCGCCTCCAGAGGCGGATTATTCCATAAGGGAAGAAGACCTGCCCCAGATACTTTCTGAATATGATAAGCTGGCCAGGGAATACATAAAAAGGAAACAGGATGGGAGAGGCTTCAATTTCTTTCATTTCATGATAGATCTGAGCCAGGGACCCTGTGTGGCGAAGCGTCTTTCCGGATGCGGCTCAGGGACAGAATACCTGGCCGTCACCCCATGGGGAGACTTATATCCGTGCCACCAGTTTGTAGGACAGGAAGAATTCCTCTTGGGAAATGTGGATACCGGAGTGGTGAACAGGGAGATCCGGGATGAATTTAAGCTCTGCAATGTGTATGCAAAAGAGAAGTGCAGGAATTGTTTTGCCAGATTTTACTGCAGCGGAGGCTGCGCCGCCAATTCCTACAATTTTCACGGCTCCATCACAGACGCTTATGACATCGGCTGTGAGATGCAGAAAAAGCGCATTGAATGTGCGATCATGATAAAGGCCGCTCTGGCGGATGAGAATTAGAAGGAGATTGACCATGAAGAATGCAAGGAAAAATTCAACTCGCGGAAAGGGCATTGCCTGCCTGATCGTTCTGCTGGCCGTGATCGGGGGATTCATCTATACGGCGGTAATGGGACTTGGCAAGGACGGCTCTGGAAGCATGAGCGACATCAAGCTGGGCCTTGACCTGGCGGGCGGCGTCAGCATCACATATCAGACAGTGGATGAGAATCCCTCTGATACGGACATGAAGGATACCATTTATAAGCTCAAATTGAGAGTGGATGCTTACAGCCCTGAGGCGGAAGTATACCAGGAAGGCTCCAACCGGATCAATGTGGACATCCCCGGCGTATCCGATGCCAACGCGATCCTGGAAGAACTTGGCCAGCCCGGATCTTTGTCCTTTCAGGATGCGGACGGCAATGTGGTGCTTACGGGCGACGACGTGAAGACGGCCCAGCCGGCGAGCAAGAAAAATTCGACCACAGGCGCTACCCAATATTATGTATCCCTTCAGCTGACCGATGAAGGCAGTGAGAAGTTTGCGACCGCTACGGAAAATATGATCGGCAAGACGATCTCCATCATATATGACGGCAAGACGGTGAGCAGTCCCAGCGTGAAAGAGAAGATCACGGGAGGACAATGCAGTATTGACGGGATGAGCTCTTACGAAGCGGCCAATAATTTGGCCTCCACCATCCGGATCGGTTCACTCCCTCTGGAGCTTAAAGAACTTCGTTCCAACGTGGTTGGAGCGAAGCTGGGAGAAGAAGCGATCTCCACAAGCCTGAAAGCCGGGCTCATCGGCTTTATCATAGTGGCCGCGCTGATGGTGTTCCTCTATTGGATTCCCGGTGTGGCGGCAGCCATTGCCCTGGCGTTTTATGTGGCTCTGGTCATCGTGTTCCTGAGCGCTTTTGATATCACCCTTACTCTTCCGGGAATCGCAGGTATCATTTTGTCCATCGGTATGGCGGTGGATGCCAATGTCATCATCTTTGCCAGAATCCGTGAGGAGCTGGCGGCCGGGCGTAAAGTCCAGGCGGCCATCAAGGAAGGCTTTTCCAAAGCGCTGTCTGCTATCATCGACGGCAATGTCACCACGCTGATCGCGGCGGCGGTGCTTCTGTGGAGAGGCTCCGGTACGGTAAAAGGCTTTGCCCAAACGCTGGCGCTCGGTATCGTACTTTCGATGTTCACGGCCCTGGTCGTGACGAAGTTCGCGCTGAGGTCCCTGTATAATATAGGCTTCCAGTCGGAGAAGCTGTATGGCAAGGCAAAAGCGCCTAGGAAGATTAATTTTGTTAAGAAAAAATATATATGCATCATCTGTTCCCTGGTGGTGATCGCCGCCGGTTTTGTGGCCATGGGCGTTTACGCGGGAGGAGAACAGGGAAGCATCCTTAACTACAGCCTGGAGTTCCAGGGCGGAACCTCCACCAATGTTACCTTCAACGAAGACTTGTCCATGGAGACCATCCACAGCGATGTAGTTCCTCTTGTGGAAGAAGTGACCGGCGATGCCAATGTTGAGACGCAGAAGGTGAGCGGGTCCAATGAGGTCATCATAAAGACCAGGACTTTGTCGGTGGACGAAAGGGAGCAGCTGAACAGCAAACTGGAAGAAGCGTATGGAGTGGATACGGAAAGCATCAAAGCGGACAGCATCAGCGCGACTGTAAGTTCAGAGATGAAGAGAGACGCGATTCTCTCTGTGGTGGTTGCTACTGTATTCATGCTGATCTATATCTGGTTCCGGTTTAAGGATATCCGGTTCGCGACCAGCGCAGTCCTGGCACTTGTCCATGACGTGCTGATCGTCCTGGCTTTTTATGCCATCACCAAATGGAGTGTCGGGAATACCTTTATCGCTTGTATGCTGACCATTGTGGGATATTCCATCAACGCCACCATCGTGATCTTCGACCGTATCCGCGAGAATCTGAAAGCGATGGGTACTAAGGCTGAACTGAGCGAGGTGGTGAATCTGAGCATCAACCAGACACTGACCAGGAGTATTTATACTTCCCTGACCACGTTTATCATGGTGTTTGTCCTGTTCCTGATGGGTGTGTCCTCAATCCGGGAATTTGCACTGCCGCTGATCGTAGGCATTGTGTGCGGAGCGTATTCTTCCGTATTCCTGACGGGCCCTATCTGGTATCTGATGAAGACTAAGGTAAGAAAAAAAGAGACGAAATAACAGGCGGTATCTATGTATAAAATATTGACGAAGGACGGAAGGGCAAAAAGAGCCCGGTTCGAAACTGTGCACGGTGTGATAGAGACTCCGGTCTTTATGAATGTTGGGACTGCGGCTGCCATTAAGGGAGCCGTGGCCACCTCGGATCTGGAGCAGATCGGCACACAGGTGGAGCTGTCCAATACCTATCATCTGCATGTCCGCCCCGGCGATGAGACGGTGAAAAAGCTGGGCGGCCTTCATAAGTTCATGTCCTGGGACAAGCCGATCCTGACGGACTCCGGCGGATTCCAGGTGTTTTCCCTGGCGGGACTCCGGAAGATCAAAGAAGAGGGCGTGTATTTTAACTCCCATGTGGACGGACGGAAGATTTTCATGGGGCCGGAGGAAAGCATGAGGATCCAGTCCAATCTGGCTTCTACCATTGCTATGGCGTTCGACGAGTGCGCGCCGGCCAAGGCGGAGAGGGAATATATTCAGAATTCTGTGGAGAGGACTACCAGATGGCTGGCCAGATGCAAGACGGAGATGGAGCGGCTGAACGGCCTGCCGGATACCATAAACCGGCATCAGCTTTTATTCGGAATTAATCAGGGAGGAACTTTGGAGGACGTACGGATCCGACACGCGGATATCATTTCCGAAATGGACCTGGACGGGTATGCCGTAGGCGGACTGGCTGTGGGAGAGACTCATGAAGAGATGTATCGGATTCTGGATGTGACGGTGCCTCATCTTCCGGAGGACAAGCCCACATATTTAATGGGAGTCGGCACTCCTGCCAATATCCTGGAAGCGGTAGATAGAGGTGTAGACTTCTTTGACTGCGTATATCCCTCAAGGAACGGCCGTCACGGCCACGTCTATACCGACCATGGAAAGATGAATCTGTTCAACGCCAAATACGAGCTGGATGACAGGCCCATAGAGGAAGGATGCGGCTGCCCGGTATGCCGGCGGTACAGCAGGGCTTATATCCGACATCTTTTGAAAGCCAAAGAAATGCTGGGGATGCGTTTTTGCGTCTTGCATAATCTGTATTTTTATAATACAATGATGAAAGAGATTCGGGAAGCGATAGAAGAGCATCGTTTTGCGGAATATAAAAAAGAAAAACTGGGGCGCATGAGCCGTCCTGAAATGGAAAAAGGAGAATGAATATGAATTTTGTGACAGCCAGCGGTATGGGCGGTGTAGGTTTTTGGGTTATTTATATTGTGGTCATCATCGGCTTCATGTATTTTATTGCGATCAGACCCCAGAAAAAACAGCAGAAAAAGCTGCAGTCCTTGATTTCCAGCCTGGAGATTGGAGACAGTGTGGTGACAACAAGCGGTTTCTACGGCGTTATCATCGATATCACAGATGATGTGGTGATCGTAGAGTTCGGAAGCAATAAGAACTGCCGTATCCCCATGGAGAAGACTGCGATCGCCAATGTGGAAAAATCAGAAGTTGCAGAATAATCGGTAAAAGAGGTTGACGTATCCTGGAAGGTGTGTTATATTATTAACATAGAACAAAGGCTTCGATTGCTGACGGGCAAACGTGAGAAACACGGTGTAGTCGAAGCCCATATGAGCCGACCGTCTGGGCAGCATTTGTAGATCACGGATGCTGTCCTTTTTTGTATCCTTTAGGGATACGCAGGCCTTTTGGCAGACGGAGTTTCCGGAGCGAAGGCAAAGGGGCGGGGGCGGGACAAAGGGGTTGCCCACATCACACAGGCCATGTGCGGAAGGTATAAAATGGGGTTTCTGCAGGATGGCGCGTTTAAAGGAGGAGCAGTATTATGTTTAAAGACGAGTTTCAAGCAGTGGCGAATGCAGGAAAAAATAAGCTGAATTTTATGAAGAATAACCCGCTCGGTTATTTTATCTCTGCTATGGTGGCCGGTATGTTCATCGGTCTGGGCGGTCTCGTCAGCTTTACCATGGGCGGGATCATGACGGCAGCGGGTGCCACCGGAGCGGTGAAAATCACCACCAGCTTCCTGTTTGCATCCGCACTGAGTCTTGTTATCATGGCCGGCGCTGAGCTTTTTACCGGCAATAACTTTGTGATGTCTTCCGCGGCTATGAAAAAAGAAATCAGCTGGGGCGGAGCCATTAAACTCTGGATATTCTGCTATATCGGAAACCTGGTGGGTTCTGTTTTGATTTCCGTTTTGTTCCATTTCACTAAAGTTCCTACTGGTGATGTCGGTACATATTTCGCTACGGCGGCTGCGGCAAAAGCTTCTGCGCCGGCGCTTGTGCTTTTCTTTAAAGGAATCATCTGCAACATCTGCGTATGCCTGGCTGTATGGTGCGGAATCAAGATGAAGTCTGAATCCGGCAAGCTGATCATGACCGTATGGTGTATTATGATCTTCATGGTGTGCAGCTGTGAGCATAGCGTTGCCAACATGACATTCTTCAGCGTGGGACTCCTTGATCCCAACGGTGTAGCGATCTCCATCGGCGGTGTTTTGAATAATCTGCTGTTCGTTACCCTGGGCAATATGGTAGGGGGCATCGTATTCACCGCACTTCCTTACTACCTGATCAGCAGAAAATAAACGATAATAAATTATAGAAGGTAACAAAAAGAACAGCGTGCCGTGGGTAGACGGCGCGCTGTTTTAGTATATAGAGTATTAAGGGTACATTTCTCTCTGCCTTTTCAGCTCTTTTGTGAGCAGGACTCCGGCGTATACGGCGGTTATCGCTTCCGATACAGGAAGGGCGGTCCAGACGCCGTCCAGGCCGAATGCCTGGGAAAGAAGGAAGGCCAGAGGAAGAACGATGACCAGCTGGCGCAGCAGCGTGACACTCAGGCTGGGCAGGCCCTTTCCGACGGATTCAAACACCGCTGAAGTAATGATTCCGAGGGCCGAGGGGATAAAACCGATGCTAATGATCCGTAGGGCTGTTTCCCCCATGGACAGCATGCTTTTATCCGAGTTGAAGATCTGCAGAATGGGGACCGGTATGGCCTGTGAGAGGAGAGTGCCGGCGGCCATCACTGCCGCGGAGATCATCAGAGAAATCCGGATGGCGTCCGTTTCCCGTTTGGTGTTCCCCGCTCCGTAATTAAAAGATATGACCGGGCGTATGCCCTGCACCAGGCCGTTGGCCGGCATATAGACAAAGGTCTGCAGTTTATAATAGACACCGAATACAGTGACCGCCATCTGAGAAAAGCCGGAAAGGATCCGGTTCAGGCCGGCGACCAAGACGGAGGGCAGCGCCATGATCATGGTGGAGGGAATGGCCACACTGTAGATTTGCTTCAGGACGTTTCCGGTGATCATGCCGCGGTGCGGGCGGCGCAGGGGAAGCCCTGCTTTTCCCTTGGCCACCATGAGAAGGCCGATGAATCCGGAGACGATCTGACCGGTCACGGTGGCGATGGCGGCGCCGGCCACTCCGAGGGCAGGAAAGCCCAGAAGGCCGAAGATCATGATCGGATCCAGAATGATATTGATGATGCAGCCGATTCCCACCAGGACGAGAGGCGCTGTCATGTTCCCGGTGGACTGCAGAATTTTTTCTGCAGTGATATGGAACAGCTGGCCAAAAGAAAAGATCATGACGGTATATCCATAGGAATAGCACATGGACCGGATGGAAGCATCCTGCGTATACATGCCCACAAAGGGGCGGATGAGAAGGCAGGCCAGAAGAGTCAGGATCACATAGTGGATGCCGGTCAGGACTATGCCGACGGCAGGGGCGTCCTCCGCGGCGGAAGTGCGGCCGCCCCCCATATTCCGGGCGATGTAGGAGTTGATGCCGACTCCTGTCCCAACGGCCAGAGCCAGGGAAAGATTCTGTATGGGGTAGATGATGGAGACGGCGGAGAGGGCATCGTTGCTCAGCCGGGCCACAAAGATGCTGTCTACGATATTGTATAGAGACTGGATGAGCATGGACAGCATAGGAGGGACGGCCATCTTGATGAGGAGCGGGAACATTTTCGCGCTGCCGAGTGGATTGGAAGAGGGAGTATTCCCGATGGTAGCTGAAGATTTCATTGGTATTTTCCTTTCTGTATTTAAAGAAATAGAAAGAGGCTATATATCCCTTTGTTTTGAATCAGAAAACAAAGAAAATATATAGCCCCTTGAGCGATCTTAGTAAGTTGTAGTCTGTCTATGTTCGTGTTCTTCGGCTCACTTTTTCCGGAAACGAGCAAACAAGCCTTTCTTCTTGGGCGGCGCTACGATAGAACCGCGCACGCTTTTGACACTGGTGATGTAAATGCCGCTGATGACTACTTTGGCTTCCTGTTTAATAGGAAGAACGGCGAACGCCTGCTCGTCGCACATCAGAGTCATGATCTTCGGCCCGACCTTTGCCTTGACCACGGGGACCTTCGCCCTTCGTAAGTATTTCGGGGTCTGTTCATACACCATTTTCGGGAATCCGGCATCCTTGATCTTCAGCCGCTTCTTGTCAATGACGAGCATGGACACCGTCTGGGCCATGGCTTCCATCATGGACTGCTGTTCAGCCTGCTTCTTCTGCATTTTGGTTCCCAGGATGTAAAGAGCGACCAGAGCGGCAACGACAATCACCAGAACGATGATTACGATCTTTAACCACAAAGCCATAAAGGGTACCTCCTGAAATTTTTTCGCGCACCTTGCATTATACCATTAATCTGGACGAGTTGCAAGCAAATAAGGCAGGAAAAACGCATAAACTATGTAAAATATGGCAATTATTAAGAAAAAAGCAATTGACAGCTTGACTTCGAGATGTTAAGATGGAATGTGCACTATTGTGGTCTCATGTGCCCTGAGATTGGAATGGTTAAATGATTACTTGTAGTTGATTATAAAGAAAACAGGGGTGAAACGTCAATGGAAAATTGCAGAATACGCCCGGTGAAAGCCGGTAAAGGCGTAAGAATGAGTTACTCAAGACAGAAAGAAGTCCTTGAGATGCCGAACCTGATTGAGATCCAGAAGGATTCTTATCAGTGGTTTCTCGATGAGGGGCTGAAGGAAGTCTTTGAGGATATTTCTCCCATCGCAGACTTCGGCGGACACTTGAGTTTGGAGTTTGTCGATTTTACCTTATGTAAGGACGACATTAAATATACCATCGAAGAGTGTAAGGAAAGGGATGCCACATATGCGGCCCCGCTGAAGGTACGTGTCAGATTGATGAATAAAGAAACTGATGAGATCAGTGAGCATGAGATCTTTATGGGTGATCTGCCCCTCATGACCGACACCGGTTCTTTTGTGATAAACGGTGCGGAGCGGGTCATTGTCAGCCAGCTGGTACGTTCCCCTGGTATCTATTACGGAATTGCCCATGATAAAGTAGGTAAGACCCTGTACTCCTGTACTGTTATCCCCAACCGAGGCGCATGGCTTGAATATGAGACGGATTCCAACGATGTGTTCTTTGCCCGTGTTGACAGAACAAGAAAGGTGCCGGTCACAGTCCTCATCCGCGCGCTGGGTATCGGGACCAATGCAGAGATCCGCGAGCTTTTTGGCGACGAACCGAAAATAGAAGCGAGTATTATGAAGGACACTTCAGACAATTACGAAGATGGCCTTTTAGAGCTGTACAAAAAAATCCGTCCCGGTGAACCGCTGTCCGTTGACAGTGCGGAAAGCCTGCTTAATAGTATGTTCTTTGACCCCAGAAGATACGATTTGGCGAAGGTCGGACGCTATAAATTTAATAAGAAGCTTCATTTTAAGAATCGGATCGCGGGCCATATCCTGGCGGAGGATGTGGTGGATCAGGAGACCGGTGAGATCATAGCGGAAGCAGGAGTCAAGGTATCCAAGACTCTGGCTGTGGAGATTCAGGACGCCGCGGTTTCATCTGTCTATATCCAGACGGAAGCCAGGAAGGTGAAGGTCCTTTCCAATCTGATGGTAGACCTTTCCAAATACGTGGATTTCGATCCCAGGGAAGCCGGCATTACAGAATCAGTATTCTACCCCGTGCTGAAACCTATACTGGAAGAATATGCCGAAGCGCCGGCAGAGGATCTGAAAGAGGCTCTTCACAAGCATGTTCATGAGCTGATTCCCAAGCATATCACAAAAGAAGACATCATTGCTTCTATTAATTATAACATGCATCTGGAAGAAGGCATCGGAAACGACGATGATATCGATCATTTGGGCAACCGAAGGATCCGCGCCGTGGGAGAGCTTCTTCAGAATCAATACCGCATCGGCCTTTCCAGAATGGAACGTGTGGTGCGTGAGAGAATGACGACTCAGGATATTGAGGGAATCACCCCCCAGTCCCTGATCAATATCAAGCCCGTGACGGCGGCGGTGAAGGAATTCTTCGGAAGTTCCCAGCTGTCCCAGTTCATGGACCAGAACAACCCTCTGGCTGAGCTGACCCATAAGCGCCGTCTGTCTGCGCTGGGGCCCGGCGGATTGTCCAGAGACCGCGCCGGCTTTGAAGTCCGTGACGTACATTATTCTCACTATGGAAGAATGTGCCCCATCGAGACTCCAGAAGGTCCCAACATCGGTCTGATCAACTCCCTGGCTACTTACGCCAGAGTGAACCAGTACGGTTTCGTGGAAGCTCCCTACCGGGTGGTGGACAAAACCACAAATCCGAAGAATCCTGTGGTCACAGATGACGTGGTCTATCTGACCGCCGATGAAGAGGACAATTATATTGTTGCGCAGGCGAATGAAGCCCTTGATGATGAGGGTCATTTTGTACGTAATAATGTTTCCGGACGTTTCCGTGAAGAAACTTCCGAATTTGAAAAGAGAAAAATAGATTTGATGGACGTTTCGCCTAAAATGGTGTTTTCCGTGGCGACGGCCATGATTCCGTTCCTGGAGAACGACGATGCCAACCGCGCCCTGATGGGTTCCAACATGCAGAGACAGGCCGTGCCGCTTTTGAGTACCGAGGCCCCGGCTGTGGGAACCGGTATGGAAGGCAAGGCCGCGGTCGATTCCGGCGTTTGCATGGTGGCAAAAAATGCAGGCGTGGTAGAGCGTTCCGCGTCCAATGAGATTGTCATCCGGAATGAAAACGGGGGACGGGATGTTTATCATCTGACGAAATTTAAGAGAAGCAACCAGAGCAACTGCTACAATCAGAAGCCGATCGTATTTAAAGGCGACAAGGTTGCAGCCGGGGAAGTGATCGCGGACGGTCCTTCCACCAGCAACGGAGAAATAGCCCTGGGCAAAAACCCGCTGATCGGGTTCATGACCTGGGAAGGCTATAATTATGAGGATGCAGTACTCCTCAGTGAGCGTCTCGTACAGGATGATGTCTATACTTCTGTCCATATCGAGGAATATGAGGCAGAGGCCAGAGACACCAAGCTCGGACCGGAGGAAATCACAAGAGATGTCCCCGGCGTGGGCGAGGATGCTCTCAAAGATCTGGATGAGAGGGGTATCATACGTATCGGCGCGGAGGTACGCGCGGGAGACATCCTGGTGGGCAAAGTCACTCCGAAGGGCGAGACAGAGCTGACTGCGGAGGAGAGACTGCTCCGGGCTATTTTCGGTGAGAAAGCCAGAGAAGTCCGTGACACATCCCTCAAGGTGCCCCACGGCGCGTATGGGATCGTGGTGGATGCCAAGGTATTTACCAGAGAAAATGGAGATGAGCTGTCTCCGGGCGTGAACCAGACCGTGCGTATTTATATTGCCCAGAAGAGAAAGATTTCCGTGGGCGATAAGATGGCGGGCCGTCACGGAAACAAGGGTGTTGTTTCCCGTGTGCTTCCTGTGGAGGATATGCCGTTCCTGCCCAACGGACGTCCCCTGGATATTGTTTTGAATCCTCTGGGCGTGCCTTCCCGTATGAACATCGGGCAGGTGCTGGAGATCCATCTTTCCCTCGCGGCGAAAGCTCTCGGCTTTAATATTTCCACGCCGGTGTTTGACGGCGCCAATGAAGACGACATCATGGACACTCTGGATCTGGCGAATGATTACGTCAACATGGAGTGGGATGAATTTAAGAAGAAATATACAGATGACCTGAATCCGGGCGTGATGGAATTCCTGGAAGAGAACAAGGACCACAGAGAACTGTGGAAGGGTGTTCCGATTCGGCGTGACGGCAAGGTGAGACTGCGTGACGGACGTACCGGCGAGTTTTTCGACAGCCCTGTCACCATCGGCCATATGCACTATCTGAAGCTGCATCATCTGGTAGACGATAAAATCCATGCGCGTTCCACCGGCCCCTATTCCCTGGTCACCCAGCAGCCCCTCGGCGGCAAGGCCCAGTTCGGCGGCCAGCGTTTCGGCGAGATGGAGGTTTGGGCGCTGGAGGCGTATGGCGCCGCCTATACGCTGCAGGAAATTCTGACAGTGAAGTCCGATGATGTGGTAGGCCGTGTGAAGACCTATGAGGCCATCATAAAAGGGGAGAATATCCCGGAGCCGGGCGTACCGGAATCCTTCAAGGTGCTTTTGAAAGAGCTCCAGTCCCTGGGGCTTGACGTGAAGCTGCTCCGCGATGACAATACGGAGGTAGAGATCACCGAGAGCACTGATTATGGGAATACAGACATCAACGCACTGCTCAACAGCGACCGGGTGTTCAATGACTATGAAGAGTCTTATAGCTCCATGGGTTATCAGAAGCAGGAGTTTGAAGGCGGCGAGCTGGTAAGCGTAAAAGCGAAAGCGGATGAGAAGGATGATTATGCCGAGGATTCCGCGGAGGTTTCTTCCGAAGGATCGGAAGAATAAATCCTGAATAATTCGTGGATGTATACCGAGACATGGATATAGATAGAAGGGAGAACCACTCATGCCTGAAACAACGAATGAAACCTATCAGCCGTTGACTTTTGACGCGATCAAAATCGGCCTGGCATCTCCGGAGAAGATTCTGGAATGGTCAAGAGGCGAAGTTAAAAAGCCGGAGACCATCAATTACAGGACGCTGAAACCGGAAAAGGACGGCCTGTTCTGCGAGCGTATTTTCGGGCCCAGCAAGGACTGGGAGTGCCACTGCGGTAAATATAAGAAAATCAGATACAAAGGAGTCATCTGCGACCGATGCGGCGTGGAGGTGACAAAAGCCAGTGTCCGGAGGGAGCGTATGGGCCATATCGCCCTGGCGGCCCCGGTGTCCCATATTTGGTATTTTAAAGGGATTCCCAGCCGTATGGGACTGATTTTGGACCTGTCGCCCCGTACTTTGGAGAAGGTGCTGTATTTCGCATCTTATATCGTTCTGGACAAAGGTGAGACAGATTTACAGTATAAGCAAGTGCTTTCGGAAAAAGAATTCCGGGAAGCTTATGATAAATGGGGCAATACGTTCCGGGTAGGAATGGGAGCCGAAGCGATACAGGAGCTTCTTCGTTCCATCGATCTGGAGAAGGATTCTGCTGAACTGCGGAAGGGCCTCAAGGAATCCAGCGGACAGAAACGGGCCAGGATCATCAAGCGTCTGGAGGTTGTGGAGGCGTTCCGTGCATCTGGAAACAAGCCGGAATGGATGATCATGGATGTGATCCCGGTGATTCCCCCCGATCTGCGTCCCATGGTACAGCTGGACGGAGGCCGTTTCGCCACGTCTGACCTGAATGACCTATACAGAAGGATCATCAACAGAAACAATCGTCTGGCAAGGCTTCTGGAGCTGGGCGCGCCGGATATCATCGTGCGTAATGAAAAGCGTATGCTCCAGGAGGCGGTAGACGCTTTGATCGACAACGGCAGAAGAGGCCGTCCTGTGACTGGGCCGGGGAACCGCCCGTTAAAATCTCTTTCCGACATGTTAAAGGGAAAACAGGGACGTTTTCGCCAGAATCTGCTCGGCAAGCGTGTTGACTATTCCGGCCGTTCCGTTATCGTAGTAGGTCCGGAGCTTAAGATTTATCAGTGCGGTCTGCCCAAGGAGATGGCGATTGAGCTCTTCAAGCCCTTTGTGATGAAGGAGCTGGTGGCCAACGGCACCACTCATAATATAAAAAGCGCGAAGAAAATGGTGGAAAGACTTCAGCCGGAGGTTTGGGACGTTCTGGAAGATGTCATCAAAGAACATCCGGTCATGCTGAACCGTGCTCCTACTCTGCACAGACTGGGTATTCAGGCATTTGAGCCGATTCTCGTAGAAGGGAAAGCGATCAAGCTTCATCCCCTGGTCTGTACGGCGTTCAATGCTGATTTCGACGGAGACCAGATGGCAGTCCATCTTCCTCTTTCCGTAGAGGCGCAGGCAGAATGCCGGTTCATGCTTTTATCGCCCAACAACCTTTTGAAGCCCTCCGACGGCGGCCCTGTGGCAGTTCCGTCTCAGGATATGGTGCTGGGGATTTATTACCTGACTCAGGAGCGTCCCGGCTCCACAGGCGAAGGGATGATATTCAAGAATATCAACGAGGCGATTCTCGCCTATGAGAATAAAGCAGTTACGCTCCATTCCCGTGTCAAGGTACGCGTGAGCAAGACCATGGGGGATGGAAGCATAAAGAGCGGGATCGTGGAATCCACGGTGGGCCGTTTTATCTTCAATGAGATCATTCCTCAGGATCTGGGGTTTGTGGACAGAAGCGTGCCGGAAAATGAGCTGAGCCTGGAAATTGATTTCCACGTGGGCAAGAAGGGGCTGAAGCAGATTCTTGAGAAGGTCATCAATACTCATGGCCCCATCAAGACGGCGGAGACTCTGGACAGCATCAAAGCGATGGGCTACAGGTATTCCACCAGAGCGGCCATGACCGTATCCATTTCCGACATGACCGTGCCGGAGACGAAGAAGAAGCTGGTGGCTGACGCACAGGCTACGGTAGACCGGATCGCCATGAACTTCCGGCGCGGTCTGATTACCGAGGAAGAGCGTTATAAAGAGGTTATCGAGACATGGAAGAACACCGATGACATCCTGACCCACGACCTGCTGTCCGGCCTGGATAAATATAATAACATCTATATGATGGCTGATTCCGGAGCCCGTGGTTCCGATAAGCAGATCAAACAGCTGGCCGGAATGCGAGGCCTGATGGCGGATACTACGGGACGTACCATCGAGCTGCCCATCAAGTCCAACTTCCGTGAGGGACTGGACGTTTTGGAGTATTTCATCTCCGCCCACGGAGCTCGTAAGGGGCTTTCTGATACGGCACTCCGTACAGCCGACTCCGGGTATCTGACGAGGCGTCTTGTAGACGTATCTCAGGACCTGATCATTCGTGAAATCGACTGCTGTGAAGGCAAAGCGATTCCCTGCATGGAAATCCGCGCATTTACGGACGGACGGGAAGTGATCGAGGGCCTGGAGGAGCGTTTGACAGGCAGATATATCGCAGAGACTATCACGGATCCGGATACAGGAGAAGTGGTAGTAAAAGAAAATCATATTTGTACGCCTAAGCGCGCGGCGGCGGTTGTGAAGGTGCTGGAGAAATTGGGACGGGATTCTGTAAAGATCCGTACTATCCTCACCTGCAAATCCCATCTGGGAATCTGTGCGAAGTGCTACGGCGCCAACATGGCTACCGGACAGCCGGTGCAGGTAGGCGAAGCAGTCGGCATCATTGCGGCACAGTCCATCGGAGAACCTGGTACTCAGCTGACGATGAGAACCTTCCATACCGGTGGTGTGGCAGGAAACGATATCACACAAGGTCTTCCCCGTGTGGAGGAGCTTTTTGAGGCAAGAAAGCCTAAAGGACTTGCGATCATTGCAGAGTTCGGCGGCGTTGCCACGATCAAGGATACAAAAAAGAAACGTGAGATCATCATTACGGATAATGAGACCGGAAATTCCAAAACCTATCTGATCCCTTACGGTTCCAGGATTAAGATCCAGGACGGCCAGGTACTGGAAGCAGGCGACGAGCTTACAGAAGGCAGTGTGAACCCTCATGATATCCTGAAGATCAAAGGCGTCCGCGCCGTGCAGGATTATATGATCCAGGAAGTACAGAGAGTTTACCGCCTGCAGGGTGTGGAGATTAATGACAAGCACGTGGAGGTGATCGTCCGCCAGATGCTTAAGAAGGTGCGGATAGAGAACAGCGGTGACAGCGATGTGCTGCCGGGCGCTTCCATGGAAGTTCTGGATTTTGACGACATGAATGAACAGCTGATCGCGGAGGATAAAAAGCCGGCTGAGGGCAAACAGGTCCTGCTGGGTATCACGAAAGCCTCTCTGGCTACCAATTCCTTCTTGTCGGCGGCATCCTTCCAGGAGACCACAAAGGTGCTGACAGAGGCGGCCATCAATGGTAAGGTCGATCCGCTTATCGGCCTGAAGGAAAACGTCATCATTGGTAAGCTGATTCCGGCAGGCACCGGTATGAAGCGGTACCGTTCCGTGAAGCTGAATACGGATATAGAAGAAAACGATGAAATTGTATTGTCCGAAGATTTTGGAGGAGACTTTGGAGAAGAGATGACCTTCGCCGAAGAGCCGGATGATGAGGACTTAGACGGCATAGACGCAGAAGAAGAAAGCGGCTATGATGAGGATTTCGATGATTTTGTGGAAGAAGACGAAGAATTGGAAGTGTCTTTGGACGAAGAATAAAAACCGCATCAAGTGCGGATTATGAAAAAAGGGCTGGATTCCAGGGGAGAATCCGGCCCTTTTTCATGGATGGGAAAGTTGAGGAATCGTCTATGGGAAAATGGATGAAATATCTGGCTGGGGCCGCGGGGATTCTGACGGCGGCGGATTTTTTGAGTTCCTGGTTTATTTTTCAGGGACTTTTGGGGAGCCAAAAGTCAGGCGGCCCGCATGACAGCCGCGATGGGCAGACTGACGATTGTCTTGGGGAGGAGTTGGAAATCCGTGCTTTTGACGGGACAAAACTCCGCGGACTTCTGACCGGACGGAAGGCAGCGGACAAAACGGTAGTTTTTGTCCACGGCTACAGAGGAGACGGTCTGCGGGATGGACGCGCGTTTGTACCCATGTACGAGAGACTTGGTTTTCAGGTTCTTCTCGTGGATGACAGATGTCATGGTAAGAGTGAAGGAAATTATATGGGCTTTGGATGCCTGGACAGGCTCGACTGTCAGAGCTGGTGCCGGTATCTGGCGGAACGGTTCGGAGAGAAACATACGATCATCCTTCATGGAGTGTCCATGGGCGCGGCTACAGTCCTTTCATCTTTGGGAGAGGAGCTGCCTTCCCAGGTGAAATGCGCGGTATCGGACTGCAGCTTTGCCAGCGGCTGGGAGGAACTGCGGCATCAGCTGAGAAAACGCTATCATCTGCCGGCTTTTCCGATTCTTTATACAGTTGAACTGTATTGCAGATGGAAAGCAGGATACAGCCTGAAGGAATGCAGTCCTGTGACCCAAGTGGAGAAATCTGAGATTCCGGTGCTGTTCATACATGGCGATGCCGATGAATTGGTCCCGGTCACTATGGTATATCAGCTTTATCACGCATGCGCCTCAGAAAAGCGTTTATATATTGCCAGCGGCGCGGCACATGCTAAGAGCTATCAATCTGATGAGGCGGTGTATGAGAAGATAGTACGGCAGTTTTTGAGAGACAGTGGAGCCGTGTAAGGGCCTTTCTTTATTCTGACTTTTGTATGCTGATATGATTAGATATGACGGATTTATGCTATTAAATAGAGAAATTAAATTCCTCTTTTCGTTCTGTACAATATGTGATATGATTAGCTTGGCTAAAATGGACAAGCAGCTTTTGGATAAATGAAGGCTGATTGGATAAGAGACTAAGAATCTTCGCACAGATGAAAAGGGGAGAAGCGGCATGAAGGGAGCAGGAATGGAAGAGCAGCTGGCAAAGGGGAAGATATTGCCGCTGCTTCTTAAATTGGCGATACCGAGCACGATCGCGCAAGTCGTGAATGCACTTTACAGCATGGTAGACCGAATCTATATCGGGCATATGGAAGGTGTTGGAACCATCGCCTTGACGGGCCTGGGGCTGACCCTGCCTATCATATTGATCATTACGGCATTCAGCTATCTGGTCGGGATGGGCGGAGCTCCTTTGCTTTCCATCAGGCTTGGAGAAAAGGATCATGAAGGGGCGGCGGTGCTGCAGGGGAATTCCTTTTCCATGCTGCTGGCGCTGGGAGTGCTGCTGACCGTCTTATTTTATTTTTTCTGCGATCCGATACTCCGGATATTCGGAGCCAGTGAGGAAGCGCTTCCCTATGCCGCGTCCTACCTGCGTATTTATGTTCTGGGGACAATTCCTGTCATGATTAGCATGGGGATGAATTCCTTCCTGAATGCCCAGGGATATACTACGCTGGGGACTCTGACCGTGGTGATCGGCGCAGTCCTCAATCTGATACTGGACCCTATCTTCATCTATACGTTTCATATGGGAATCGCGGGAGCGGCGATTGCAACTGTCATCGCGCAGTTGGTATCAGCAGTCTGGGTCCTTATCCTGCTCCTTTTTTCTAAGAAGATCATTATTCGCATCCGCCTGCAGGATATGGCGGTAAAATGGTATAATGTGAAAAAGATTTGTGCTCTTGGAGTATCAAACTTTGCGTTTTTGGCAAATGACAGCCTGGTTCAGATTCTCATGAACCTGCTTTTGAGAAAATGGTGTGTGGATATTGCCACAGGTGATATGTATATTGGATGCCTGACCATCATTTACAGTATGTATCAGATATTCTTTATGCCTTTAAAGGGCATCACCCAGGGAACGCAGCCCATCGTGGGCTATTGCTTTGGGGCCGGAGATTACGGCAGACTGAAGAAAACGGTCCACTATGCCAGGATCTGTTCCATGGTCTGTGCGACCGCCATGTGGGCGTTTTTTATGCTGTTTCCGAAACAGGTGGCGGGCCTGTTTACGACGGACGCTATCCTGCTTGATACTTGTACGTCGTCCATAAGGATTGCCTTCTGCTTTAACTTTGTGCTTGGAATGCAGATGGTGAATCAGCATATGTTCGTGGCCATGGGAAATGCAAAGCTCTCCCTGATCTTTGCTCTGATGAGGAAAGTGTTCGTAATGGTCCCGCTGGTGCTCTTGTTTCCATATTTTATGGGAGCGTATGGTGTATTCCTGGCAGAGCCGGTATCCAACATCATCACAGTCGTTGTCACGCATATATGTTTCAGCAGATATATGAAAGGGCTGCTGCAGGGCCAAAGCAGAAGAGAGAGAATCGTATAGAAGAATAGAAGAGAGGAAGTCCGGCGGTGATGCGCCGGACTTTTTTTGTTCTGCTCAGGACGCACACGAAGTGCGCCTGTCCGGAGGGGGTGTGGTAAGGGATGCCCAATCCTTTTCTGGAATCAGGGGAACGAAAATCATCCGAAAAGATGCGGCAGAAAGAAAACCGGCAGAAAGATTCCGGGATGGCCTAAAGGTGAGCGCCGCAGGGCAGCGGCCTCTGCATCGCCAGCGAACCGAAATCGTGACGGCCCGGAACTTCTGCCGGTGTTAAACTAGAACTTAATCGAAATCTACTAAAAATGATTCCAAAAAGTATTTTGTATGATACTTTCCAAAAGATACTAGTAAAAACCTATTGACATTATAATGTGAATATTGTATATATTATATATATACAATATTGTAAGCCCATGGGAGAAATCATATGAACATTTACATAAGCAATGCCAGCGGCGAGCCGATCTATAACCAGATTGTGACGCAGATCAAAGCACAGATAATAGCCGGAGAGCTGAAGGAAGGAGATCCGCTCCCTTCCATGAGACTTTTGGCGAAGGAGCTCCGTATCAGTGTGATCACCACGAAGCGGGCGTATGAGGAGCTGGAGCGGGAAGGATTCATCGTGTCCTATACTGGGAAAGGCAGCTTTGTGGCTGCGCCGAACAGAGAATTCATCAAGGAACAGAAGCTGCGGGAAGTGGAAGAATATCTTGAGAAAGCGGTACGGGCATCCAAGGACTGCGGACTGAGCGGCAGAGAACTGGCAGAGATGCTCAGGCTGATGATGGAAGAATAGGCAGGAAAAGAGGAGAATGATTATGCAGGATGCATTGAAGTTGGAACATGTATCAAAACAGTATAATGGCTTTAAGCTGGAGGATGTGAACATCACTCTGCCTTCAGGATGTATCATGGGGTTCATCGGAGAGAATGGAGCCGGGAAGACGACCACGATCAAGCTGATCCTGGATTTGATCAAACGGGATGGAGGAAGGATTCAGATACTCGGCCAGGAAAGCCGGAATATGCCGAGAGCGCTGAAGGACTCCATAGGCGTGGTCATGGACACCTGTTGTTTTTCCGAAGAGCTCACGGCAAAGCATGTGGGAAAGATCATGAAAGGGTTTTATGCAAGCTGGGATCAGGAAAAATATGAAGAACTGCTCCGGAAGTACCGTATAGATTTGATGAAAAAGGTCAAGGAGTATTCTAGGGGGATGA
This sequence comes from Lachnospiraceae bacterium, assembly GCA_902363445.1. GTDB lineage: Bacteria > Bacillota > Clostridia > Lachnospirales > Lachnospiraceae > Lientehia. Next base: position 214,185 of record CABJAB010000003.1, on the reverse strand, counting down.
AGATGAAGCTGTCCATGGCAGTGGCGCTCTCCCATGATACCAGGATCTTGATTCTGGATGAGGCGACCAGCGGGCTGGATCCGGTGGCAAGAGAGGAGCTTCTGGAGACTTTCCAGGACTTCATTCAGGATGAGGAGCACAGCATTTTTATTTCTTCCCATATCATAAGTGATCTGGAAAAAATATGTGATTATATCACATTCATACACAAAGGAAAAATACTGTTTTCGGAAGAAAAGGATGTGCTTCTGGAGAGTTACGGGATACTGCATTGTTCCAGACGGGAACTGGAAGAATTGAGTAAAAGTGCTGTAGCAGGCGTGCGGGAAGGTGCGTTTGGTGTGGAAGCTTTAGTAAAAAGAAAAAAAATACCGGGAGGGATGCACGTGGACCCGGCGAACCTGGAAGACATCATGCTCTATTACAGCAGGGAGGAATAATATTATGAAAGGACTTTTATTAAATGAGTTTTTGACCATGCGGAAATCCATTGCGATGTATCTCGGAATCCTGATCTTGTACTATGCTCTTGGTATATTTGGAAAGGGAATGGCAGGAGTTCAGATATTTGCGATCTTTTTCAGCGCCATGCTGGTGATTTATTCCTTTTCTTATGAGGAAAAGAGCGGCTGGACCAGCTATGTGAATGTACTGCCTGTATCGAGGGCGCAGGTGGTCCTCAGTAAATATTTTCTGTCCCTGATCGCCATGGGAGTGACGGCCGGAGGCGGGGCTCTGATTCAGATGGTCATGAATCTGAAAAACCATGTACAGCTGGGAAATGGACTGTGGGTATCCATAATGGCTTTTTGTGTGGCATCTGTTTTTCTGTCTGTTATTATCCCGATCCTCTTTAAAATGGGAGCGGAAAAATGCCGAATCATATTGGTGGTCATATTCCTGATCCCTTTTATGACAGTTATGCTGATTGAAAAGACGGGAGTGAAGCCGGCCCTTACCATACAGGATTTGATAGCGATGACTCCGCTTATAGTAATATGCGCCGTGATATTTATGATCCTGTCTTGTATGGTGACTCTGCGGATATACGGAAAAAAAGAATTATAAAATTTTTGCTTAGAATAACAGGGCTGCCGGACGCCACGGCAGCCTTGTCTCTTATTTCATAAAGTATTATTTAGTTAACAGAATTGTAATTGACTTTGCAATATCTGGGTGGTAGTATCTAGTTAATATCAAAATGATATCAATTCATGAGCGAAAAGGCTTGAAAGCGCTTAAAGGGCGCGGATAGGAGGGCAATGATGAAGGGTGATTTTTCGAAGGAGAAGGAACTGGCTCCGGTGAGTGGTATGGTCGGGCTGCTGCTGGCATTCCTTTTTCTGGCCGGCGGCACGGCTGCTATCATATGCAGCGCGCTATTCTTGAAAGGGCCGGCATTCGGTATTCTGCTCGTGGTGGGTATCCTGCTCGTATGCGCGGTGTCTCTTCCGGTGACAGGACTCAAAGTGGTGGCGCCGAAGGAAGCGCTGGTGCTGGTACTGTTCGGTACTTACTACGGTACAATCCGGCAGGAAGGATTTTATCTTGTGAATCCATTTTGCACGGGAGTGAATCCGTCGGTAAAATCCACTCCGACCACGATCGCCGGAGGCAACATCCAGCTGGGTACTACCTTCAGCAAAAAGGTTTCCTTAAAGACCATGACTTTGAATAATGAGAAACAGAAGGTCAATGACCAGCTGGGAAATCCGGTTATCGTAGGAGCCGTAGTCATTTGGAGGGTAGTAAATCCGACGAAAGCGGTATTCAATGTCAATAATTATAAAACCTTCCTGTCTATCCAATGTGATTCCGTTATCCGGAATGTAGCCCGCCTGTATCCTTATGATATAGGGGACGACGGGAGCGGAAGCAGCGACGCGGATGAAAAGACGCTTCGCGGGAGTACCCGGGAGGTCGCTGACAAAATGTGTTACGAGCTTCAGGAGAGGGTAAAGGATGCCGGTCTGGAGGTCAGCGACGTACAGATCACCCATTTATCCTATGCGCCGGAAATCGCATCGGCCATGCTCCAGAGACAGCAGGCTGTGGCCATCATTGCGGCACGGCAGAAGATTGTAGAAGGCGCTGTGGGAATGGTCGAGATGGCGCTGGAGAAATTAAACGAAAACGATGTGGTGGAATTGGACGAAGAGAGAAAGGCGGCCATGGTCAGCAATCTCCTGGTGGTGCTCTGCGGAAACAAAGATGCCCAGCCAATCGTGAACAGCGGAAGTATTTACTAAAAATAGATTAGGAGAGGACTGCCCTGGGACGGGACAGCAAGAGGTGAAAGACAATGATTCAACTGGAACACGTATCGAAGGTTTACAACGGGATGCACAAAGCGGTGGACGATTGTTCCTTTTCCGTAGAGGATGGAAAGATCACCGGTTTTATCGGGCCCAACGGCGCGGGAAAAACTACTACGCTCAAGATGATCACGGGGATCCTGGAAGCGACGGAAGGGAGCATTACCCTGGACGGCGTCGATATCAAAGGGAATGGGGTAGAGGCTAAGAAAAAAATTGGGTTCGTATCTGACAATCCGGACAGCTTCCTGCGGCTCAAGGGGCTGGAGTATCTGAATTTCATGGCGGATATCTATGACGTCCCCACGGAAGGAAGAAGTGAGAAGATAAAAGAGATGGCGGAGCGGTTTGAGATGGCGGACGCTCTGGGAGATAAAATCCTCAGCTATTCCCACGGCATGAGGCAGAAGATCATGGTAATGGGCGCTCTGCTCCACAGCCCGTCTCTGTGGATATTGGATGAGCCTCTGACCGGACTGGATCCTAAGGCGGCTTTTGAGCTGAAGGATATGATGCGGGAGCATGCGGACAGCGGATGTGCAGTCCTGTTTTCCACCCATGTTCTGGAGGTGGCGGAGAAACTTTGTGATAAGGTAGTGATCATCAATAAGGGCCGGATCGTATTCCAGGGTACGCTGGACCAGCTGAGACAGGGCTACCCGGAGGGAACGAGTCTTGAGGAAATATTCCTGGCGGTGACGGAACATGCGTAAATATCTGATACTGACAAGGAAGCTGTTAAAATCCGGCCTGGGAGGATTCGCTGCTTCCGGAAAAAATAAAAAGAAGAAACGCAATCTCAGCCAGGGAGTTATGTGGCTCATCCTTCTCGTCTGTCTGATTCCCATGATCGGGATGTTATATAAGGCAGGAGGAGGCGCGTACGGGCTTCTGGCCCCTATTGGACAGGAAGGAGTGGCGCTGGAGCTGGCTTTCTTCGCAGGCTCGATCATGAACCTGATGTTGGGATTTCCGATGATCATCTCCGTATTTTATATGACCGGAGATATTGAAAAGCTGCTTTACCTGCCGCTGCACCCCTGGCAGATAGTGGGGGCGAAATTTACCGTTTCGCTTCTGTATACGTACCTGACATCCTTGTACTTTCTCTGTCCGTTCCTTGTGGGATATGGGATTGCGTCAGGAGCCGGGGCGATGTTCTGGATCTTCATTGTTATAGCTGTGATCCTGCTTCCCGTTATGCCGCTGGTATACAGCGCCATTCTCTCCATGGTTATCATGAGAGTGTTTAAAAAGGCGAAAAACAAGGACTTTCTCAGCATTATCAGCGTGATTCTGAGCCTTGTCCTTGCGTTTGGGATCAGCAGCTTCACCTCAAGCATGGGTAATATGGGAAATCAGCAGCTGATGGATATGCTGATGAAGGGAAGGAATTCCCTGATGGGGCTTATGAACGGGATCTTTCCGTCTCTTCGTTTCCTGGAAAAGGGGGTGGCGGAGGGAAGCATCCTGTCCATGCTGATATTTCTGGGGATTACGGCTCTTGCGCTGGTGGTTTTCTTTCTGATAGCCCAAAGGCTGTATTTTGTAGGAGCCATGGGAATGCGGGAGACGACAGCCAGGAGGAAAGCGGTTTCTTCCAGAGAAAGCCATAAGCTGAACAGGCGGCGCAGCCCGAGGCAGGCATATCTGCTAAAGGAGCTGAGACTTTTGATACGGACGCCCATTTACTTTATGAATTGTGTGATGCTGGTGTTTTTATGGCCGCTCTTTTTCCTGATTCCGATTGTATTGCAGTTCAGCAAGTCAGGAGGGATTGATATCGGCGGTTTGCTTTCCGCACTGGATCTGGGAAGCACAGGAGCCGGCGCTGTTGTCCTGTTTGGCGTATTGTGCGTATCGCTGGGAGCGGGACTCTTCAATTATGTGGCTGGCACCGCGATTTCCAGAGAGGGAAAGAACTTCCAGTTTATGAAAGCGATTCCCGTATCTTTCCGTACACAGCTTCAGGCGAAGCTGCTCTCAGGCCTTTATATCGGGGTCGGCGGTACGACCTTATACTGCCTGATCATCCTCCTTGTGCTGATGGGAGGTTTTGGGCTTCCTGTATGGATCCTGCCGTTTGCCTTAATAGGGAGTGTCCTGGCCAATCTGATCCAGTGCCTGATCCAGCTGTTTATGGATCTGTTCCATCCTAAGCTGACCTGGGAGAGTGAACAGCAGGCCGTGAAACAGAATATGAACGTCATGGTCGGGATGCTTCTGAACCTGATTGCCGGAGTCGGCATAGGAATGCTGATTTTCTGGCTGTATAAGATCCTCAGCCTTCCTCTGATCGCGTATGCCGCTGTGGCATGTGTGCTTCTGGCGGCCATCTCCTTCGTTTTGTACAAGGGAGTCATGGCCTATGGGATCAGGCGGATCGAAAGCTTAGAATAAAGGAATACCGGAAAACACCGGCGGCTCTTGTAAACAGAGCGGGATTCCGTTAGAATGGTAGGTGAGAAAATGCCCGTGCAGAAGAACGAAAAGGATAAAAATAAAAAACAAGTGCTCCTCCGGCTGTCGCCGGCTCTCTGGAATGAGCTGGCTCAGTGGGCAGAGGACGATTTTCGTTCCATCAACGGGCAGATTGAATTCCTTTTGACGGAAGCCGTGAGGGGACGGAAAAAGGGGAGTAAAAGGGAGGAGCTGTGATGAAACCGTATCGCAGTATCAATTACAGAATCGCAACCTGGCTCATTCATCTGAGCGTCTGGCTCACCACTATTTTTCTGTTCGTGTTCTGGAGCAGGATTCCGGATCAGATTCCCAGCCACTACAATGGCGCGGGAGCTGTGGATAAATGGGGAGGAAAAGAAGTCCTGTTCATGCTGGTCTTTGTCATGTTCTTTATCTACGGATGCCATTTTATCGCAGTCCTTATCTGTAAGAACGGCACGACCCGGGAAGGTCTTTATTCGAAGAAACTCAAAGATTTTGTGACAGATGAGGATGTACGGGCCGCGGTCAGGATTACCCTGGATTTTCTGGCGTGGCTGGACGCGTCCCTGATGGCGATGTTTGTGTATGTCACCGTCTGCTCGGCTTCCTGTGTTCCCATAGGGCCCTGGTTTGTAGTGGCGGTCTTCCTGGTGATGGGCCTGGAACTCATTTGGTATACGGTCCGGATGCTGAAGCAGAGAAAAATCATACGGATCAGGGCGGCCGGAGGCCTTGAGGCATGGAACGAAGAGGCCGGAAAGGGCTCCGGGAGGCGGATATACGGAGACGTGGAGAACGTCCCGGAGGAGAAATGCGTAGGAGACATAGCCGGAGGACAGGAAGAATGTACTTATGATGACGTGACTGGGAGCTTTGGAGCGAAGACCCTCGGTGACATCGGCTGTGCTCCGGAAGAAAAGACCCTTGGCGATATTTCCGGTGAGTACGGCAGGGAAAAAGAAGACGATATGTAGGAAAATGTCCGGAAACGGCGGCTGGCCCTTTACAAATGAAGCCGGATATAGTATAATCTGGGCATGATTTTTAAAAGAACACTTTAAATGAACAGCAGATACAGGCTGCGAAGAAGAGGAGTACACCAACGGCACATCCAGAGAGGACGGCTCACCGGCTGAAAGGCTGTCCATGAACGCATTGGAGGAAGGTAGCTTCTGAGCCGGGCCGCTGAAAACGTCCGATATTGGACGGATAAAGTAAGCAGCCGCGGTTTGCCCCCGTTACCGGGCCAGAGATGACTGCGGCAGTTTTCCGCAGCCAACCAGAGGTGGTACCGCGATGATTCGCCCTCTGCCGTCGGAAGACGGCGGAGGGCATTTCTGATTTTATACCTTTGAATACTTTTTAAACAAATTAGTCTTATAAATCAGGTGAGACAGGAGGAGATTCGCTTCCATCCAGGCGGCTCGCTGCCAGCCGACGCGCGGGCCGTGTGGATATCCAATACTTTTCTGGAATCAATGGAACGGAAATCATCAAGATTTCCTGTTGACTGTGAGCGGTACTCCTGGAGCGGGGATAAAGCGGCCTCTGCATCGCCAGCGAACCAAGATCGTGACGGCTCGGAACTTCTGCCGGTGCTAAACTGGAGCTTAATTGAAGCTAACTAAAAATGATTCCATAAAGTATTTTGTATCATATCTCGCCGCACGAAATGCCCCGTGGGCGGGCGCACTTTGTTCTACAATAAGAAAGGAAAATCACGACTATGAGTAAGGAACTGGAAAAAACCTATAATCCCCAATCTATTGAGGAGCGCCTGTATGAAAAGTGGATGGATAAGAAATATTTCCACGCGGAGGTGGATAAGAGCAAAAAACCGTTTACCATTGTAATGCCGCCGCCCAATATCACAGGGCAGCTGCATATGGGACATGCCCTCGACAATACCATGCAGGATATTTTGATCCGTTATAAGAGAATGCAGGGATATTCGGCCCTGTGGCAGCCGGGCACCGACCATGCGGCGATCGCCACGGAAGTCAAGGTCATCGATAAGCTCCGCGGCGAGGGGATCCAGAAGGAAGACCTCACCCGGGAAGAATTCATGAAATATGCCTGGGAATGGAAAGAAGAATACGGCGGAAGAATTGTCAATCAGCTGAAAAAGCTGGGCTCCTCGGCAGACTGGGACAGAGAACGCTTTACTATGGATGAAGGGTGCTCCGAGGCTGTTCTGGAAGTTTTTATCCGCCTGTATGAAAAGGGATATATCTATAAAGGTTCCCGAATCATCAACTGGTGCCCCGAATGCCGGACCTCTATTTCAGATGCAGAGGTAGTGCATGAGGAGCAGGCAGGCCATTTCTGGCACATCAACTATCCGGTGAAGGATGAACCCGGACGTTTTGTGGAGATCGCTACGACCAGGCCGGAAACGATGCTGGGAGACACTGCCGTAGCCGTTCATCCCGATGATGAACGGTACAAGGATCTGGTGGGGAAGATGCTGATCCTGCCCATTGTGAACCGGGAGATCCCGGTCGTGGCCGATTCCTATGTAGACAAGGAATTTGGTACAGGCTGTGTGAAGATCACTCCCGCCCATGACCCCAACGATTTCGAAGTGGGAAAACGCTGCGGGCTGAAAGAAATCAATATATTGAATGACGACGCCACCATCAATGAAAACGGCGGAAAATATGAAGGCATGGATCGCTATGAGGCACGGAAAGCCATTGTGAAAGAGCTGGAAGAGTTAGGTCTTCTTGTGAAGGTCGCGGATCATTCCCACAATGTGGGGACGCATGACCGGTGCAAGACTACCATTGAGCCAATGGTGAAGCAGCAGTGGTTCGTAAAGATGGATGAGATGGCGAAGCCTGCCATCGAAGCGCTTAAATCCGGACGTCTCAAATTTGTGCCGGAGAGCTTTGGCAAGACGTACCTCCACTGGCTGGAGAACATCAGGGACTGGTGTATTTCCAGACAGCTTTGGTGGGGACACCGTATTCCCGCGTATTACTGTGAGAAATGCGGAGAAATGGTTGTAGCGAAGGAGGCCCCCCATACCTGTCCGAAATGCGGATGCACGCATATGGTTCAGGATGAGGATACGCTGGATACTTGGTTCAGCTCAGCCCTGTGGCCTTTTTCAACCCTTGGATGGCCGGAAAAGACGCCGGAGATGGATTATTTTTATCCTACGGACGTATTGGTCACCGGTTATGATATTATCTTCTTCTGGGTGATCCGTATGGTATTCTCGGGCATCGAGCAGACCGGGAAGGAACCCTTCCATACGGTGCTGATCCATGGACTGGTAAGGGATTCCCAGGGAAGGAAGATGAGTAAATCCCTTGGAAACGGCATTGATCCTCTGGAGGTTGTGGAGAAATTCGGCGCTGACGCCCTCCGCATGACGCTGATCACAGGAAACGCCCCTGGAAATGATATGAGGTTTTACTGGGAGCGCGTGGAGGCCAGCAGAAACTTTGCCAACAAGGTTTGGAACGCATCACGGTTTATCATGATGAACCTGGAAAAAGCGGAGGACCAGCAGGCTGAGGTGAAGAATCTGACTAGCGCCGATAAATGGATTTTGTCTAAGGTGAACACCCTGACGAAAGATGTGACGGAGAACCTGGATAAATATGAGCTGGGGATCGCCCTCCAGAAGGTATACGATTTTATTTGGGAGGAATTCTGCGACTGGTATATCGAGATGGTGAAGCCCAGGCTTTACAGCGATACAGATGAAACAAAGGCAGCGGCGATCTGGACGCTTAAGACGGTGCTGATCCAGTCCCTGAAGCTTCTGCACCCCTATATGCCGTTTATCACAGAGGAGATCTTCTGCAACCTGCAGGAGGAAGAGGAGTCCATCATGATCTCCAAATGGCCGGAATATAAGCCGGAATGGAATTTTGCCGGCGAGGAGAATTCGGTGGAGACCATTAAAGAAGCGGTGCGCAGTATCCGGAATGTCCGTACCTCTATGAATGTGCCGCCCAGCAAAAAGGCAAAGGTGATCGTGGTATCAGAGGACGCTTCTGTCCGCGGGATTTTTGAAAACGGCAGGATCTTCTTTGCAACGCTGGGATATGCAAGCGAAGTGTCCGTCCGAGCTGATAAGGCGGGGATCGCAGAGGACGCGGTGTCGGCGGTGACGGCCAAAGCGGTCATTTATATGCCCTTTGCGGAGCTGGTGGATATTTCGAAGGAAGTGGAACGCCTTGAGAAGGAGGAAGAGAGGCTTGACAAGGAGTTGAGCCGCTCCAGAGGCATGTTGAATAATGAGAAGTTCGTAAGCCGTGCGCCGGAGGCCAAGATTCGGGCGGAAAAAGAGAAGCTGGCGAAATACGAGCAGATGATGGAACAGGTGCGGGAGCGCCTGCGCCAGCTAAAGAAGCAGTGAGGCAGTCATAGGAATATAGCGGGGAGCTTCGCGGCGGGCCTATAACGGTTCCGCCAGCAGCTCCAGAAACTGCATGCCGGCCAGGGAGACCGGATGGGAGCTGTCGCTCACCACACAGATGTGTCGGGGCGGCAGCTCTTCTTTTATGGGAATCTGAAAGACGGAACCATCTGACAGGGCCTCTGAGGCAAAGCCCTCAGGCACGATGCCGATGCCGAGATCGTGGATGACCAGCGGCGTGACCAGATCGGTGGTGGCAGGCTCTACGTCCGGCTCCAGCACCGCTCCGCAGCTAAGGAAATGCTGTTCCAGGAAACGGCGGGTGGCGGTCCCCTGGCTGATACAGATCAAAGGATATTGTACCAGTTCATGAATGCTCAGGACACGGCCTTTAAGCTCCTGGAAGCTTTTGCCGGCGATCACGATATCCTGAAAGGAAGTCAGAGGGGTCATTTCCAGCCCCTCGGCGTTTTCCAGAGGAGAAATGACGATGGCAAAGTCGGAAGTGCCGTCCCGGAGAGAAGCCAGTGTCCCGGGAGTGGTGCTGCAGGAAATCTTAAGCTTCAGAGATGGGTAGAGATTTCGGAATTTTTCCAGATAAGGCAGCAGGAAATTGTGGAGAGTCATTTCACTGGCCCCGATCCGGACAGTGCCGGCAGCGAGGGATTTGCTGGCGGCCAGAGCCTCTTCTGCTTCCCAGAGCTGGCAGCAGGCTTTTTCCACATGGCTAAAAAGCAGCTCCGCTTCCGGCGTCAGAGTCACGCCCTTTTTAGAGCGGAGAAACAGGGAGCAGTCCAGCTCCGTTTCCAGGCAGCGGATATAGTGGCTGACAGTGGGCTGGGACAGGAAAAGGGCTCTCGCGGCTCTTGTAATGCTTTTGTACTTGGCGACAAAGTAGAAGATTCTGTAATATTCAAAATTTACGGACATGGCGGCTCCTGTAGTGATAAGATATCCATAGAAATTTTCTATGGATTAGCGTTAAAAATAGAATTATTCAAATGGATGTAAAAGTAGTATAATTCCATGCGGGCTTAAAATCAAGAGGAAAGCAGAGGAGTTTGAGATGATAAAAGACCTGACAGAAGGAAAACCGTCATCGGTGCTGTGGAGATTTTCCATTCCGATGTTCGTCAGTGTGATTTTCCAGCAGCTTTATAACATAGCCGACAGCGCCATAGCGGGAAAATTTGCGGGGGAGGCCGCCCTTGCGGCAGTGGGCGCTTCCTATCCCATCACAATGATCTTTATGGCCATTGCGGTGGGCAGCAACATCGGATGTTCTGTGGTCATATCCCAGCTGTTCGGCGCCAAGAAATTTGAAGAGATGAAGACGGCGGTCTATACGACTTTGATCGCTTCCGTGGTCCTGTCCGCGGTTCTGACTGCGCTGGGACTCTGGGGCACGGGATTTTTGATGAAGATGATCAACACACCGGCGAATGTGTTTGATGACGGCGCTTTGTATCTGAGGATTTACATAGGCGGTTTTCTGTTCTTGTTTTTATATAATATCTGTACTGGCATCTTCACTTCCCTGGGAGATTCCAAGACGCCGCTTTACTTTCTGATCGGTTCTTCCTTGAGCAATATTTTCCTGGACTACTGGTTTGTGACCGGATTCCATATGGGAGTGGCGGGTGTGGCCTGGGCGACCTTTTTAGCCCAGGGTGCGGCCTGTGTCCTGGCCTTTTTCACCCTGCTCTTCCGCCTCAGGAAAGTAAAGACAGAAAAAAGACCGGCGATGTTCTCTGCCAATATGCTGAAGCGCGTCGGAGTGATCGCGGTACCCAGTATTTTGCAGCAGAGCTTTATTTCCGTCGGAAATATTTTTATACAGTGGAGGGTAAACGGGTTTGGATCCTCGGTCATTGCCGGATATTCGGCGGCGATCAAACTGAATACCTTTACCATTACGTCCTTTACGACGCTCGCCAATGGACTGTCCAGCTATACGGCGCAGAATATGGGAGCCGGGAAGGAAGAGCGGGTCAGCCAGGGATTCCGGGCGGGGACGGTCATGGCGTTTCTGGTTGCGGTGCCGTTCGCGGCGGTATTCTTCCTGTTCGGAAAGGAAATGATCCTTTTATTTCTTCCCTCAGGCGCAGATGTGGGAACCGCACTTTCCACCGGCACGACGTTTTTGAAGATTGTTTCGCCCTTCTATTTTGTGGTTTCGCTGAAGCTGATGGCTGACGGAGTGCTGCGGGGGGCCGGGGCGATGCGGTACTTCATGGTGGCGACGTTTACAGATCTCCTGCTCCGGGTGATACTTTCGTTCCTTCTTTCCGTACCTTTCCGTTCTACGGGAATCTGGCTGTCCTGGCCCATCGGCTGGACGATCTCCACGATTCTTTCTTATCTGTTCTACCGGCAGGGGAAATGGAAGAGAAAGGTTTTGTAGCGTATTTTTACGGTTTCCTTTGATAAAATGTTTGCATATCGAAAAATCTGTATTATAATCAAAGAAAAACTATGCAGACAGAGGAAACGATCATGGGATATAGAATGAATATAAAAGAAGCGGAGGATTATCTGAATGATATCCCCCGCTTTTCTAAGAAGACCACGATGGAGAATGAAAGACGGATCCTGGAGCTTCTCGGGCACCCGGAAAGAGGACAGAAGTTCATCCATGTGGCGGGGACCAATGGGAAGGGTTCCGTTTGTGCGTTCATAAGCAGCATCCTGAGGGAAAACAAGTACCGGGTGGGAACATTCACTTCTCCCCATCTGGTGGATATCACAGAGCGATTTCTGATAGACGGCGAACAGGTCGGCGAAGAGCTGTTTCTGGACGCCTTTCACCGCCTTTATGATCTGTGCGAGGAAAGGAAGGATGAGATTGTCCATCCTTCTTATTTTGAATATCTGTTTCTGATCGGCATGCTGATCTTCCGGGAAATGAAGGTGGATATCACGGTGCTGGAGGTGGGGCTCGGCGGGCGGCTGGATGCCACCAATGTGATTGATTCCCCCTTGGTCTGTGTGATCGCGTCGATCGGGCTGGACCATACGGAGATACTCGGTGATACGATTTCCCAGATCGCTTGGGAAAAAGCCGGCATCATAAAAGAGGGAAGGCCCGTAGTCTATGATGACAGCAGGGAAGAGGCTTCTCATGTGATAAGAAAAGCCGCGGCAGAAAAGCACGCGCCGGCCTGGCCTGTAAATCCATCGGATTTTGAGATCACAAAGAGAGACAAAGCGGGGATTGAATTCCGGATGACAGAAGGAGCGCTGGCAGGAAAAGAGTTCCGCGTGCCTTTTGTGGCGGATTATCAGGCGATGAACGCGTCGCTGGCTCTGACTGCGGTTCATATTCTGGAGGGGAAAAAGCCGGACAGGCTGGAAGAAGCGCTCCTTCATACCTCCTGGCCCGGACGGATGGAGCCGGTGCTTCCTGGCGTTTATATGGACGGCGCCCATAATGACGACGGAATCCGGGTGTTCATTGAGACTGTGACGAAAATACCGTGCGCCGGAAAAAAGTATCTGCTTTTTTCAGCAGTGGCGGATAAGGATTATGAGACAATGATTGATGAGATCTGCCGGGGCGCGGACTTTGATGGATTTATCCTGACGGAGCTTAACAGCTACAGGGCTCTGCCGTTAAAGAATATCCTGGAGACATTTCAGAAAAAGACGGACAGGCAGGTCTGGAGCTTTGGAAATATCCAGGAGGCGTTTGGTTTTGCCATGGGAAAGAAATCGGAGGAGGATCTTGTCTTTATCGCAGGTTCCCTCTATTTGGCGGGAAGCATCAAAGAGCTCCTGAGGGAGAAAGCCGGTTCATGATCGTGGAAAAGTCCGGAGAGCTGAAAAGTATGGCGATTTCTGTCGGCCTTTTTCAATTGTAAAAAATGGTAATTTGTAGTAGAATACTTCTTGCACATATAGAAAATTTTAAGAATTTTGAAGGTGTGCATTCATGGAAACTATGATATACTTTTTGTATCTGTGATTTTAGAGAGGATGAGTCTGTATGCTGAATTTTGAAGAAGAGCTGGCCAAATTCAAGCCCAGCCGGGATATTGACCAGGTGGAGGATACCATCGTGAACCGGGACATCACAGATGTGACGGATATCATGGTGGAGTTTTTGAAAGAACAGTACGAACAGGACGGCAGAGAGTAGGAATTTTATGGAATGTTTATATTGCCATCATCAGATGGGCACCGGAAAATACTGCCCTGTCTGCGGACGAGACGTGTCCCTGTACAGGAAAGTAGTCAAGGCCTCCAACACGTACTATAATGTGGGGCTGGAAAAGGCAAAGGTGCGGGATTTGAGCGGCGCGGCCGTTTATCTCAGAAAAAGTCTTGATCTATATAAAAAGAATACGGATGCCAGAAACCTCCTGGGACTCATTTACTATGAAATGGGTGAGACCGTGGATGCGCTGGCAGAATGGGTCATCAGCAAGAATCTCCAGCCGGAGGATAATCTGGCTGCAGAGTATCTTAGAAAGCTCCAGTCCAGGCAGTCCAGGCTGAATCAGATGAACCAGACCTTGAAGAAGTTCAACCAGGCTTTGTACTATGCCCGCCACGACAGTGAGGATCTGGCGCTTCTGCAAGCCAAAAAGGTCATCAGTATGAATCCCAGGTTTGTGAAAGCGTATCAGCTCCTGGGGCTCCTCTACCTGAAAAAGGAGGAGTATGCAAAAGCCGAAAAGACCATCCGGGCGATTCTGACCATCGACGTGAACAATACGGCGGCACTTTCTTATTTGGACGAGCTCAAGGACATTGCGAAAAATAAAAAGGCGATCGCGAAGGAAAAGAGCAGGAAGCAGGCCAGAAAGAATGTGGAGCGGGATCTGTTCGAGGATGCGGTCCGGGATGAAGCCATCGTGCCCACCTACCGGGAGGGGACGGGCAGCTGGGCCACAGTGCTTTTGCTGGCGGCGGGTCTTGTAGTCGGGGTGCTGTTTACGTATTTCCTGATCCTGCCGGTGAAGGAAAAGGCGCTGAATACCAGCTTCAATGAAAATATTCTGACCTACAATGAAAAGATCGCGGAGCGGGATACGAATATCACCGGCCTTCAGGGGCAGATTGACAGCCTGAATGAAGAAAAGAGCAATCTCCAAAATGAGCTGGCCGCTTATACAGGCGAGGGCGGCATCATCAATGAATACAATAAGCTTCTGAACGTGCTGACGCTGAAGGCCAGCGGGGATTATATCGGGGCCATGGACTCCATTTCTTCCATAGATCCCAGCCTGGTGACCAACGAGACTTTCCAGAGCGTATACAATTCCCTGAACTCGGAGTTCAAGGACAGCGGCGTACAGAACCTGTTTAATCTGGGCAAGACGGCATACGATGCCAGGAACTGGGAGACGGCCAGGGTGTATTTTGCGAAGTGCCTGGAGCTCCAGCCGGATTATCCGGAGGTGATCTTCTATATAGGCGTATGCTACCAGAACCTCAGTGACTGGGGAACCGCCGTGAGCTATTATAACCAGCTCATTGACAATCCCACGTATTCAGGGACCACATGGGGCGCTCAGGCGCTTCAGCAGAGAGGTTATTAGAAAAAAGGCGGACATGCTGTCTGCCGCGCGGGCGGACAGGCCCGGCGAATAGAAAGTATAAGGAACACATACAAAGGAAAAATGATTTGTATGTGTTCCTTTTTTTGCAGAAAATCCGAGGAATTCCGGCATAAAACGCCGGCGGTCGGTGAGAAATGTAAAAACAAAGTGAAATATCCGCAGAGCAGGAGGAATAGAAAAGTGGAAAATGGGGCAAACTATAAGGTCAGAGGTACGGTGCTTTATGCGCTGATGCCGAAGGAGGTGGACCATCACAGCAGCCAGGAGATGAAATTGGGAATCGCCGAAGCGCGGGGAAAGCGAAAGGTCACAAGACTGGTCTTTGACTTTTCCAAAACGGATTTCATGGACAGTTCAGGAATCGGGATGATCCTGGGCCGCTATAAAGAAATGGCGGCTGTGGGCGGGGAGGTATTTGTGAAAGACGCAAGCCCCAGGGTGAAGAAGATTCTGGAGATGTCAGGAATTTACCGCATCATTCAAAGCTGGGACGGCCAGAACGAGGAAAGGGGAAGATAAAATGAAGAATGCTGTGGAAACAGAAAGGACAGAAGCTGTGAAAACGGAAAGAGACCGGAAGGAGGATGAGGGGCCGGATATGGACAGAAAACTAGAAGGAAATATGAATATGGAATCAAAAAAGAAAGACAGAGGCGGTGAGACCGTCCATCTGGAATTTGAAAGCTATTCCCACAATGAGCAGTTTGCCAGAGTGGTGTCGGCGGTGTTCGCAGCCAGGCTGGATCCCACGGTCGAGGAAATAGAGGATATCAAGACGGCGGTTTCCGAGGCGGTGACCAATGCCATCATTCATGGATATGAGAAGGAGATAGGGATGGTGCATCTGGATCTCACCATAGCGGACAAGAGTCTGACCATTGTTGTGAGAGACGAAGGAGTAGGTATTGCCAATGTGAAGCAGGCAATGGAGCCGCTCTATACATCAAAGCCTTCTAAGGAGCGTTCGGGCATGGGATTTTCATTCATGGAGGCCTTCATGGATGAGGTGACAGTGGAATCGGAACCGGGAAAAGGGACAGAGGTCCGGATGGTAAAACGGATAGGCTCAATTTTTCCGCTGTGATACATAAGGAGGCGTGTATGGACGAGACAATGGAATTGATCCAATCGGCACACGCAGGGGATAAAGAGGCGAGAGACAGGCTGGTATCGGAAAACATGGGTCTTATCTGGAGTGTCGTTCGGAGATTTCTGGGCCGCGGCCATGAACCGGAGGATTTGTTTCAGATAGGAAGCATCGGGCTTATAAAGGCCATTGATAAATTCGATATGTCGTTTGATGTCAGGTTCTCCACTTATGCAATACCGATGATAACCGGCGAGATCAAGCGTTTCCTCCGGGATGACGGCATGATCAAGATCAGCCGGTCACTGAAAGAAATGGCGACAAAGGCAAGGGCGGAAAAGGAAAAGCTGGGAGTGTCCTTGGGAAGGGAACCTACGCTGGACGAGCTGGCGGCTGCGCTTCAAGTGGAGCCGACGGAGCTGGCCGCAGCCATGGAGTCCGGCGCTGAGGTAGAATCCCTTTACAAGACCATTTATCACGGTGACGGAAACGCTATATATCTGATAGACAAGCTGGAGGATGGAAGAGAAGAAGACGAGGGTGTCTTAAATAAGATTGTGATCACGAGGCTGTTAAAGGAACTGGCGCCGCAGGAGCAGCGGCTCATTGTGATGCGTTATTATATGGATAAGACGCAGACACAGGTAGCGGAAGAGCTGGGGATATCCCAGGTGCAGGTGTCCCGCCTGGAAAAGAAGATTCTGCAGTCCATGAGGAGGCGTCTGTGAATATAAGGGTATCTTAGCTAATAAAAACACCCCCCGAGAAGTGTGCTCTTCTCTGGAGGTGTAGTTTTCCTTTTATCGAAACCGGTCTTTTTCTTCCCCAAGACTGTTCACAAAACGTTCCATATCCTGCCTAGTGTGCATTTGACGGCTCTTTTCAACGGTGTTCTCTTTTTCTGCGTCTGACATGTTGGCAAAAGCCTCCATGGATTTTGAATTTGCCGCCAGGGACAGGCCAAAACCGATGGGCATGTCGCCGCCCTCGCCAATATTCCACTTGTTTTCCATATCGTCAGCTCCCTTCCCGCTTCTTCGTATATGATTTGCTGATTCTGTTTCTGCTGCCTGACCTTTTATGCCCAGTACACTCCGGCCATGTTTAGTATCCAATACAGGATCCCGGCAATCCAGGAGGCAAATACTCCATAGAGGATTACAGGCCCTGCGATCGTAAATATTTTACATCCAATACCGAAAATATGTCCTTCTTTTTTATATTCAATTGCAGGCGCAACTACGGAGTTGGCAAAACCGGTTATTGGTACCAGGGCTCCCGCGCCGCCGAAGGTGACGATCTTGGGGAAAATATTAAGTCCGGTCAAAATGATTGCGCTTCCGATCAGAATCAGAAGCGTCCATGCGCTTGCTGCGTCTTTTTCCAGTCCATTGTTCAGGAAAATGTTGGTGAACCACTGGCCGATCGTGCAGATGATACCGCCGGTCAGGAATGCTTTGCACATATTGAGCGGGGTATTGTGCGTCGGCGTCACCTTTTTCACATACTGCTCATATTCCTTTGGCTGCATTGTCTCATCGGGCAGGGGTATTTCCCCATTTTCCGCATTTCCCTGGTTCTTTACACCCTGTTCTTCTTTCATAATTCCAGTTCCTCTCTGTCAGTGAATATTAAAGATAAAATAGACGGCCGCTCCGAGCCCTTTTCCGGCTGCGATGCTCAGTATCACATATTGCAACCCGGTGGTCAGGTGGATCCTCCTGCTTAATACGGGAAGCGCGTTGAGCGTTTCCGCCAGGGACATGATCAGGCATCCCACGAACACGCCGGCCCCAAGGCCGAATAGAAGAAGGACCGGATAGCCGCCTGGGACCGCGATTTCATAAAGGTTCACGATATTGCCTAGCGTTCCTCCGGCCACGATAAAGTCCTCGATCAGCCGGATATGCTTGCCGGTATGCGTCTTGCCGATAAGGCGGATCACCACGCCTATGGTGACGATAAATGCGAAGATACCGGCCGCGATCACTCCGCCGGCACACAGGCCCACCAGGCCTAAAAACAGATATTTAAGAAACATCAATGCCTGATTCCTCCCTGCTCGCATTTTGGATCAAGGTAGTATTTACATCCGTCTCATAAGTTCGCATCTGAACCTCGATGGGAGTCGGATCCTTGGAAAGCGCGGCCTTGGTAAAATGATTGAAGAATACGATGATTCCCAGAGGCAGACCGATGGAATAGGTGAATTCCAATATCGTCGGCCCGCCGGCCTGTACTCCCATGACCTGATAATAGAGATGGCCGAATACATTGGTCACGTCTCCGTCATTATTAAAGGTCATGATGGCAAAAGCCGCTCCGAAAAACGCCACGATGCAGACCGCCGCCGCCTTCAGCCAGTCCCAGACAGGACTCGGTTTGAGATTCGGCTGGTAATCGATAATACAATCTGTTTCACCTATATTATTGATCTCCACCCGGTTGTCCAGCTTTTCCATCTGTTTGATCAGATCCATGACAGACAAAACATAGCGTTCTTTCTTGTTCGCCTGGATGTTTATTACCTTGATGGCCTTGCATTTACTTTCAATCGCCTTGTCCCTGCACCAGATACTTCCCAGCTGCCCCAGAAATACATCTCTTTCATGGACCTCTGTGTTCTGATTCAATTTCAGATAGAGGACTTCGCTCATATCTTTCTCGCCGCCTTACTGATTTTTTCACACAGGAACATGCTCCCGTCCTTGAGCTTTTCCTGCAGAAGCTCGCCGCCGTCCTTTACCGACTGGACCAGCGTTCCTTTGTTCTGGCTGTTTCCTTCCTTCATGGAAACTACATAACAGATTACTGCAACGACAGCCGCCAGAAGAAGCAGTCCTATAATCCATTTCTTTGTTTTTGAGCAACACATATCATCAGCTCCTTTTCTGTCATTATCTGGTGATAGTATGATTGAAATGTTCCGTTTTTATACCTTCAAAATTCAGAATCAGATTTTATTTTAAACGCAGAGCGGCTGTGCGGATTGACGCTTTTTTCAAAGAATGGTATGATATAAAAAATTGTACTTTTATAAGTACAATGTGATGGACAAAGGGGTAATGCGGTTCATCACTTTGACGGATACAGGATTCCTTAGGGGAAGAGGGAGGGGTATCATGAAGCTCAATGCAGATATTCTTTATCAGAGTCTGGCCGAACATTTTGAGGTAATATGCTGCGGAAAAGAAATTTATTCCCTGACTCTGGAGCCTCCGCTCTTTTTTCGGGAGGGAATGGAGTACCGTACCGGAATGATCTGCGTGGGGAGGGCCGGGGAACTGCCGGAGCCGCAGAAGGTATCCGGGTGCCTGCTGATCTGCGTAGGAGGGCGGATGCCCGCTTCCTGGAATCCGCGGTGCTGCCGTCTGTTTTCCATTCCATCAGAGACAAATCTGCTTTTGGTGTTCAATGTACTTCAGGATACGTTTGCCAAATATGAAAACTGGCGTGATGATCTGAGAAGGATTTTGGACAAGACGGCGGATATCGGAGAGATGATACGGATCACAGCGCCGCTTCTGAATGATTCCATTGCTTTTTGCAACAAACATTTGGAAATTGTGGCGCAGGCGAATCCAGACGGAGGCAACTCTTCGATGATTGGCACGGTTTTAAGCGCTGACAGAGCCAAAAGCTTTTCGGATACCCATGCCAGGAATATCGCCATGAGAGAGCCGTTTATTTATCATTCGGATGGCAGCGATGTTTATTGTATTAATATTTATAAACAGGACAGCTATCAGGGTCTTCTTACATTGGCCAGTGCAGATTCTCCCCATACGCCTGGACAGCTGGAGCTTTTCAAGTTCTTTTTTCAATATGCCAGCGCGGCTGTGGGAAAGCAGGCGGAAAGCGGAAAGAGCAGCCTTGTCACGCTGAAAACGGTTTTTCGGGATTTATTAGGCTGCATGCCGGTCAGTGATTCCCGCCTTTTGAAAGCGCTCAGTACAGTTCCCAGGGAGAGGAGCAGCTGGGTGTGCCTGGCAGCGAGGCCGTCGGGTATCATGGAAAGCCTTCCGGCCGAATACCTCTGCGAACAGGTGGAGACCTCATTTCCCGGAAGTCTGGCTCTTCATTCAGAGCCATATGCGGCGGTGCTCATTCCGGTGAGGCCTTTAGGTGTTCTTATGGGAGGGCTGCCGGAGAATCTGGAGCAGACCGTGGAGAAATTATTCTGTCATGCGGGAGTGAGCGGCCGGTTCACAAATATGCGGAAGGCGAGATTTTATTTTCGGCAGGCTGTGGCCGCGCTTGAGACGGCAGACAGCATGGAGCGGAAAGAGGTCCTGTATCTGTTCTCGGATTATGCCTTGTACTATGGACTCAATAATAGCGTCGGGGAGTTTCCTCTGGAATACATGATGCCGGAGGGCCTGCTGCAATTGCGGAATGAGGAAGGGCAAAGTGAGTATGACGGCTGGAAAACGCTCAAGGTCTACCTGGATAATGAAATGAACGGCACACAGACGGCCAGAGATCTGTTCATCCACAGGACGACGCTTCAAAACAGGCTGCGGCGGATTGAACAGCTGGCAGATCTGACCACTGCAGAGAAGAGAATGTATATCAGGTATTGTATGTATTTGTATGAAATGCATGAGGAGATGCAAAAATAAGAATAGAAAGGGAGCACCGGGCTGAGAAGTCCGGTGTTTTTTACTTTTGAGATCATATTTATAAAGCTGCTCTGATAAGGCTCCAGTCAAATCCCGGCAGAAGTTCCGGACCGTCACGATTTCGGTTCGCTGGCGATGCAGGGACCGCTTTATCCCCGCTCTGGGAGTACTGCTCACATGTCGACCAAAAATCCGGATGATTTCCCGTCTCCGGTTCGCTCAGAAACGGAATCGGATTTCCTTTTGCCTTGTAAATCAGATAAAGAAAGCTTGTTTGAATGGTATTGAAAGGCAAATTATGCCACACAAAGTGCTGAATTTTCTGCCTGGATATAGACTCAGTTTGTCGGATTTACAATTATAGGAGTATTCGGATAAGATAAAAGAAATAAGTTTTGAAAATTGGAAGTTTTCTGAAAGGAGAGGGTATTATGAGCAAAAAAATCGATGAACGGATTCCGCGGGAAGTCGGGAAGGGGGCGCTGCCGGATTATCCGGCCATCAAAACACCTTGGGAGAGACTGATTTCCTATCACGATGCAGCGCACTTTTGTTCCCGATATGGGGCGACGGTGGCGGCCAGTATGATGCAGGTGTACAGAATATTGGTGCCGGATTATGAGAAGCGTTGTGAAGCAATCTGCAAAAATGCATATGCGAGACTTTATCCCGTATTTTCCGGCCCGTATGGCCCGGTGATCGGAATCGATAAGCATAACGCGCATCCTTTTTGCCGCGGGAATTTTACAGGCTCCTTAAATGGCGACTCCGGGGACGACCGGTATCTCATGTGCGGGCGGGTGACGGATTTCGGCACTTATCGTGTGGAAAAAGAACTGGATATCTGTGACTGGGATATCATTGGCTCCGAGCTTTGCCGCGCCACGACCCAGTCCCTGCAGGGGGTGGCCGACGGATACGCGGTTCATATGAAAGAAGGCCCCAGGGTAGAATTTCACATGGTCGAAGCCAGAGGCTGCGGCGACCGGCACTGCCGTATCGTGGCCGAAAGCCGCGAGAAATATCCGATGCCGGAACATAAACAATGGGAATGCTTCGGTCCCATCGCCACATCCGATCAGATTAAGGATACGACGGAGGAATACACCGTAAAGGAATCCATGATCTTCCGCGAGGAGACTAATTATAAATTCTGCAACGGGACTTGCATGGAGGAGGACCCCAGCACGGCTCTGGCCGGCTGCGCGTCTGCGACAGGTACCGATTATCTGCTTCCCACCTTTGATGACTTGATCAAGGACGGTACATTGGATGAAAAATTTGTGGATCATGTCATCCGGTGCGTATTTGAGGCGGCCGGAAAAACGGCCTTTGGCGATTTTTATACAAAGGACGCGCTGCGAAACTGGCTGGGAGCTCCGGCAGATGTAAATGACGGACGTTTGATGGGAGCTTACCTGGAAACGGTAATGCAGTGTCTTACGGTTCCTTACGAGATTGAAGCGTTTAATAAAGAGGAAGTCATTTATCTGATCGATCGCGCAAAACTTCAGAGAAGGATGCCCAGGCTGGTCATCGCATATCTGGCTCTGTGGGGCGGTGAGGTCAGAACACTGGCAGGCGCACAATGGTTTTTATGGGAAGAGCCGGGTGACGCAGGTGATGACAAGGTACGCATTGTGATCAGAAAGAAAATCGACAAGTACTGTTGATCCCGCAGTCAAGGATAGGAAAGGAGCAATCGGATATGTATCAAAATGTATATAAATATGATGAAATGAAGCGGTCGGAGCACATGGCCGTGAGGCAGACTGCCGGTTGGTATTATTGGACTCATCAGCTCCTTGAGGTGACGGGAAAAGATACAGCCGCGTTCTTAGACAGGATGTTTGCCAATCCTGTTGCCAATTTGAAGGTTGGAAGAGACCGCTATACTACCATGCTGAATGAAAAAGCGGAGATCATCGACGATGTAGTCGTACTGAGGCTGGAAGAGGATAGATTCTGGGTATCCACTTTGTTCATAAAGAAGATGACGGCCTGGTTTGACGCCCACCTCGGTGAGGAAGACGCCGCCTATGAGGATGTGACAAAGAAATGGGATATGTATGCCGTTCAGGGCCCCAGATCCAGAGATCTGGTGAATGCCCTGACGGATACTCCCGTGGATGAGCAGAAATTTTTCTCCATAGCAGATAATTCCATAGAGGGAATTCCTGTGAAAATCAATCGCGGCGGCTTTACCGGTGAGAAGCTTGGATATGAAATCTACGTGTCCCCGGAGCAGGGCGCGGCCATTGAGAAAAAATTGAGAGAAAAAGGGGAGGCTTTTGACGCAAAAGAGGTGACAGATTTTCAAATCATGGCGATCTCCCTTCCTACAGAGGCAGGCTTTTATTATATGCGCGATTTAATGTATACCAATCCTTTCGAGGTCGGCCTGGAGCGGGGAATCGGCTGGGATAGAGATTTCATTGGAAGAGAGGCGCTGGAGAGGATTCGGGAACAGGGCCCGTCCCGTGAAATGCTGGGATTTACCGTGGAAAAGGCCGATGTCCACATTCAGCATAAAGGCTTCGGCGGCCCCGGCGACCCTGTGCTTTTGAATGGGACGGAGGTTGGGCGCGTCTCGAAATTTACATACAGCTTCGTGAAGGAGATCAATATCGGCTATATTCTGGCGGAAAAGGGAGCGCTGAAAGTTGGCGACCATGTGAGCGTCCATGGCTTTGACGGTGTGATCGCGGTAAAACCGTTTATTTAGATGAGGGAGGAAATGATATGGCATTTGATCCAAAAGCGGCGGCAGCCGCTATGCTGAACAGCTATCTTGAAGATACATTATCTCTGGAGGAAATGCTTTCTGTAAAGGGACAGGCGGCCATTGTAACAGGCGGCACCTCCGGACTCGGATTCTGCGCCGCCCAACGCCTGTGCCAGGGCGGAGCGAAGGTGGTCATCGCCGGTTCCACACAGGAAAAGGGCGATACAGCCGTTGAACTGCTCAGATCCAAGGGATATGAGGTCTCATTCTGCAGGACGGACGTGCGGAACGAATCAGATGTGGAACGTCTGGTTGCATTTACGGCAGAAACCTACGGAAGCGTGGATATCCTTGTCACATCTGCGGGCGTGTGGAGCTTTGCTCATGTCTATGATATGCCGGAGGAAGAATTCCAGAGGATCATCGATATCAATTTGGTCGGCGCATTCCGCTGTGCGAAGCATGTGAGCAGATATATGATTGAGCACCAGGTCCGGGGAAAGATGGTGCTGGTTTCTTCCAACAGTGCGTATTTGAGCCAGCCTATATTTGGCGGATACTGCCATTATACCGCTTCAAAGGGAGGTGTGATAGCCATGGCCCAGGAGCTGGGAAAGGAACTGAAGCGCTATGGCATCATGGTAAACACTGTGGCGCCCGGCGGCATGAAGACGCCCGGCTGTCTCACGAACGGGCCTGCACGCGGCTTGTCCCCGGAACAGCAGAAGGAAATAGGGACTGAAATGCGCGCGGCCACTTTGGCAGAAGTCCCGACGGCAGACAGCGTGGCAATTGTGATCTATGGCTTCTGTACAAAGATGGCAGACGGCGTGACCGGGGAATGTATTGTTGCGGACAGCGGCATGCTGCGGAATATCGTAACTCACCAGCCGGCATGTGCGGAATATCCTCCCCGTCAGGAATAAAGGAAGGCGAAGGGGGTATTGAGTATGAAAGGAGGAAATATGACGGAGAATAAAGCGGCTTCCGGAAATGGGTTTACCGGAAAGAAAAGATTGCTGCTGATCATTGGCGTGCTTCTGACAACGGTGACATCTCAGGCGGCCAATTATGGAAACAATCTGGTCCTGCCAAGCAAGCTGGCTTATTTCAACATTACAGAAATGTACTCATTGTACGCGACTCTGGGAGGCATGGGAATGATGATCTCGCTTCCCCTGGTGGGGATGCTCTGCAGCAAGTTCAGCGTGAAAAGAGTGACTTTAGCCGGTGTGATCTCCCATTTCACGATCCGCTTCCTCTTGATGTTCGCGCCGAATGCAGGGGTCTTCACGGCGCTTTGGGCAATGATGGGGCTGGCGGCAGGATTGTACATATCGGCGCCGTACACCATGATGGCGACCATCGTCTCTCCGGAAGAACGGCCGAAATTTTACGGCTTTATCGCCACGGCTTCAGCGGTCGGTTCGCTGGTCGGGCCGGGGCTTACAGGGGCCGTCATCGATGCGGTGTCGTCCAACGCCGGGCTGATAATCTATGGCATTTTCGCAGTGGTCCCTCTGATCACTCTGGGCCTGTTGTATCCAAACCAGAAACGGCCTGGAAACGGAAAGAAGTTTGATTTTGCGGGCATTGCCCTTCTGATCGTCTTTGTATGCTGCCTGATTTTATGGCTTTGTATGGTGGGCTCTTATTTTACGCTTCTCAGCGTGCCGGGGATCATTCTGCCTCTGGCGGCAGTCGTAGCTCTTATACTTTTGATAAAGCAGGAACTGAGGTCGGAAAATCCTTCGGTTCCGGTGGAAATGTTCAAAAAGAAGCGGTTCCGGGCTACGTTCAGCGTTCAGGCTTTGATGGTGGCCTACTCCACCTGTATAACGGCTTATGCGGTCCGTTACGTATCGTCTGTGATGCAGGGAACCTCTTTTCAGAGTTCGACTGTGACCATGCCGCAGACCATTGTCCAGGCAATCGTTGGCTTGGCCATTGGAACTATTATCGGGAAGAACTTTAAAAAACGGTTTCGCCCCATGGCTCTTTTAGCTCTCAGCATTTACGTGATAGCGCTGGTGATTCTTTCCACGCTGAGGCCGGATTCCTCCATGCTGGTGATTTATGTGGCGACGGCGATCGGCGGCATCAGCCAGGCGATCACTCAGTCCATCCACGCTCCGTTTTTCCAGTCAGAGCTTAAACCGGATGAAATCCCGAAAGCGCAGGGGATGTATCAGTTCAGCAGTACCGGAGGAGCCAGCATTTTTGGAGCGATTTGCGGCGCGTGTATCAACTTTGGAGCGACTTTTAATCAGGTGTTTCTGGTAGGGGTAGGATTTGTGGCAGCGGCGCTGATCATCGCCATCTTTACATTCCGTTTTCCGAAGGAAGAATTGACAGAGGATTAGGAGGCTTATGTGGAAAAACGATTAGATGGAAAAGTATTTTTGATCACAGGAGCCAGCAGCGGTATGGGTAAGGCCGTGACGGCCCGGTTCCTGGAGGAAGGGGCGAGGGCCGTCGCTGTGGGCAGAAATGAAAAGCGGATGGAACAGTGGAATAAGGATCCAAGGGTGTGTCAGGTGATCGGGGATATCACAGAGGACGGAATGGCAGAGAGGATGGTTAATTCCGCCGAGAAGGCCTTCGGCCGCCTGGACGGGGTCTGCAATGCCGCAGGGATCAATGACCTGAGCTATCCCCTGCTGGAGACGGACGATGAACGGTGGGACAGAGTCCTGGAGACGGATCTGAAGGCTCCCTTCCGCATCATCCGGGCCGCGGTCCCGCTACTCGTGAAGAGCGGCGGAGGGAGCATCGTCAATATTGGCTCTTACGCGGCTCTTAGGGGGAACCACGGGCCCAGCTATACGGCGGCCAAGGCCGGCCTGGAGGGTCTGACTAAAAGCGTGGCGTTCAGCTTTGCGAAACAGAACATCAGATGTAATATCATCCATCCAGGAGGAACGAGGACAAATATCGGAGAAACCTCCGGAGGAAAGTATCACGAGGCTCAGGGAGCTCTGTCCAAGCTTATTATGGATATGCCGGTCAACTGGTTCGGTTATCCTGAGGATATCGCAAATACGTGTTTGTTTTTGTGCAGTGAGGAGGCAAAGTGGATCAATGGCGCCGTGATCTCCGTGGACGGCGGCATGTCTGTATGCTGACAATGAAGAAAGAGAGGGAAGAAATGAGGAAAAAGCTTTCAGTGATCACTGGAGGAAGCAGTGGGCTCGGCCTCGCGGCGGCCAGATGTCTGGCATCCGAAACATCAGTCCTGCTCTGTGCCCGCGGGGCGGCGGGACTTGAAAAAGCGAAGGCCGAATTGCTGACCTTCGGCGCCGACGTCCATATATTCCAAATGGACGCCGCAGAGGCAGAGGCGGCAAAGGCCTGCGCGGAATATGCCGCGGGCCTGGGCGATGTGGTTAATGTCATTCATACGGCCGGAGTCTCGCCTGCCAATACAAAGGCAGAAGATATTTTGAGAATCAATACTCTTGGGCCTATCAACATCGTGCAGGCATTTTATCCGGTCATGGCAGAGGACGGAGTGGCGATCTGCTTCGGATCGACGGCCGGTTACGTGATGGATACCAACGAGAAGATGGCTCCTCTGGCCCCGCTTGCCAAGCAAGTATATGAAAAATGGGAGGAGCCTGGATTTCCTGCCCTGCTGATGGACTTTTTGGCGAATGTAATGCATCTTCCGGAAAATGCGAGGGCTGGTTCTGCGTACTGCCTGTCCAAAAATTTTGTTAAATATTTTGTCTATGCTAATACATGGCGGTTTGCTAAGAAAGGATGCCGTATCCTTTCCGTATCTCCCGGCTCTTATCTGACTCCGATGCACCAGGCGCTGATCGACAACGCGCCGGAGTCTGCCGGAAGGAATCTTCAGGGCATCCCTCTGCAAAGATGGGGACACCCTTATGAAATGGGAAAGCTGGTGGCGTTCCTTTGCAGTAAAGGCGCCGGATATATCACAGGAGTGGATATTCTTGCTGACGGAGGCTGTACCTTCGCAGGCACAGTCACTCAGATCGGAGAGTAAAAACAATATTTTTTCCGTTTTTTAAATGCTGGGATTTCTTACAGAATAGCCGGGAAGAAAAATGCACATACTGAAAATAAAAACCGGCGCCGTACAGAAATGGCTTGCCATCGGCATAAATGGAGACGCGGCGTGAGAAATTGGAAAGGATGGATGACAGGATGCAGAGTGGAGGACAACAGGTAGGAAAAGCCAGTATTCAATTTAAAGAAGGGCCTAGGATCGTAGGAGCGGCTTCCGTAGTCGGACAGAAGGAAGGGGAAGGCCCGCTGGGTTCCTTTTTTGACGTGATAGAGCCGGATCCCATGCTGGGATGTGACAACTGGGAGGAGGCAGAAAGCGCTCTTCAAAAGGAGGCCGCGGATCTGGCCATAGAACATTCTGGGATTGTAAGAAATCAGATCCGGTATCTTTTCGCCGGAGATCTGCTTGGGCAGCTGATCGCCACCTCATTTGGCACCGTAGATCTGGAGATTCCTCTGTTTGGGCTTTACGGAGCCTGCTCTACTATGGGGGAGGCCCTTTGCCTTGGTGCGATGGCGGTGGATGCGGGTTATGCGGATTATGTCATGTCCATGGCTTCCAGCCACTTTGCCAGCGCGGAAAAGCAGTTCCGTTTTCCGTTGGAATATGGTAACCAGAGACCACTGTCCACCACCTGGACAGTCACGGGCTGCGGCTCTTTCGTCCTGGGGAAGAAGGGCGGAAATGTCCGTGTGGCGGGGATTACACCGGGCAAGATTGTGGATATGGGTCTTAAGGATTCCATGAACATGGGAGCGTGTATGGCGCCGGCAGCCAGCGACACCATCTGCCGTCATCTAGAGGATTTCGGCCGGCGGCCGGAGGAGTATGACAAGATTATCACGGGAGATTTGGGTGAGGTTGGGCATACCATCCTGGTCGATTTTATGAAGAGCAGCGGATATGATATCAACGGTCTCCATATGGACTGCGGTATGGAGATTTTTGACAATGAGTCTCAGGATACTCATTCCGGAGGAAGCGGATGCGGGTGTTCCGCGGTGGTATTGGCGGGGTACATTCTGCCCAAGCTCCAGTCCGGAGAATGGAAGCGGGTACTGTTTGTGCCGACAGGCGCGCTCCTTTCCAGCACCAGCTATAACGAAGGACAGAGCGTGCCTGGAATAGCCCATGGGGTAGTCCTGGAACACTGCTAGATAACTTATACGGTATTGACAGAGCCATCCGCTTTGCAGGGCAGATGGCTCTTGCTTTTGCTGTTGGAATCACTTATCGTATATATTCGATATTGATACGGTCAGCTGTTAGCTTACGTTCTTCAAATTCATTTTGAGGTCTGCCGACGCCTACCATTACATACGGTACAAATCCGTCCTGTAATTTTAACTTTCTGCAGAGCTCATGGCTGTACTGAGCCGCGGCTGGAACAGCCATGAGATAGATACTTCCAAGTCCGAGGTCTGTGGCGGCCAACAGCATATTTTCCGCAATGCAGGAAGCATTTGCCCAAGCGACAGAAGTATTGTCCTCTTTTTTACAGCTGACAGCGATTACAGTTGACAGTCCGTATAACGGGTGTTCAGAAATGCCCGGCAAAGATTTATGGGCGTTTTCTTCCAGCTCTGCCAATAATTCTTTATTCTGTATCACTGTCAGCTGTACGTCTCCATAGCTTCCAGATCCCACAGGAGCTGAGTTGCCGGCCTGGATAATTTGGCCTAATTCTTTCTCTGTTACCATTTCTCCTGTAAAACTCCGGCAGGATTGTCTGTTTTTGATTACATTCATAAATTCCATATTTATATTCCCTCCTTGATGTGTTAGTGATATAATAATTATACTTAGGATTAAAAAAGCGTACAAGTACGCAGAATATTCTGCGTAAGTATGATACAAAATACTTTTTGGAATCATTTTTCGTTAGCTCCAACCAGGATCCAGACTGACACCAGCGGAAGTTCCGGGCCGTCACGATTTCGGTTCGCTGGCGATACAGTGGCCGCTTTATCCCCGCTTCAAGAGTACCGCTCACATGTCGGCAGGAAATCTGGATGATTTCCCGCCTCCGGTTCGCTCAGAAACGGAATCGGTATTTCCGTTTCTGCCTCCCTCCGCCTGGGGAACACCGGCCTCTGCCCTGCGGCGCTCACCTTTAGGCCGGCCCGGAATCTTTCTGCCGGCGTCTTTTCTGCCGCACCTTTTCGGATGACTTCCATTTCATGATTCCAGAAAAGAATCGGATATCCACACGGCCCGCGCGCCTAACGGCTGCGGGCGAGCCGCCTGGATGGAAGCGGATTTCCTCTTGCTTTGTGAACCAGACAAAGAAAACTTGTTTGAAAGATATTAAAGGGTATTCTAAAATGGAAGGAGTGTGGATATTGATCAAAGAAATGACTTATGAGGAATATATGGAATTTGTTCATCATTCGAGTGGTATGTCAAAGGATTGTCCGGTTTGCAGGACGTTAGAGCTGCTTAATGGAAAGTGGCGGTTGGCTGTCATGTATGAATTGTGCAAAAAACCAAGTTATCGTTTTGGAGAACTGAAAAAGGCGCTTCCGGCCATTACCAATACGATGCTCACAACAGCTCTGAGGGATCTCGAGGAATTGAATATTCTGAGACGTGTTCAATATAACGAAATACCTCCCCATGTCGAATATTCTCTGACGGAAAAGGGAAAAGCTTTTTTTCCGATTTTTTTTGAGATCGCGAAATGGGGAGAGAAGTATTTGTAAAGATTCGAAAATAAAACAAAACGGAGGATATCATGGCAATTTCGAATATAAAAGCGGCGTTTTCTTGTGATGCGGAGAAGGTATGGAACCTGGTGGTTTCACTAAAGGATATTTCCTGGCGCAGCGACCTGGACAGAATCGAGGTAGCAGAAGAAGGAAAGAGGTTTGTGGAGTATACAAAGGAAGGATATGCCACCACATTTACCATAACAGACTTCCAGCCCTTTGAACGATACGAGTTTGATATGGAAAACAGTAACATGAAGGGGCATTGGACCGGCCTGTTTACCCACGAGAACGGTGTGACCACGATTGACTTCACGGAAGATGTGATAGCTAAAAAATGGGTGATGAAGCCATTCGTGAGCATGTATTTGAAAAAGCAGCAGGCGTCTTACATAGAGGACCTGAAGAAAGCTCTGGATAAATAAGGCTGTCACTCCCAACGGAAGAACTTCAAAGAAATACCGGTGCAGACCACGGTGAGAGCCAGCAAAAGAATGATAGGCATAATGATTTTATCCACGGGAAGCCCAAGGGAAGCTGCTTTCAGAAGCTTGATCCCCTGAGTGAGCGGCAGAACGTCCGCGGCTCTGGCAAATGCAGCGGGCATGATCTCGTATGGCAGTGTGGCGCCGGAAAATATCAGCATCGGAAAGTACAGGATGCATGCAATGACACTAGCAGCCTTGGGATTAGGGGCGATTCCGCCTGCCATGAGCCCGAGGCTGAACATGGACAGCATCACGAGAAGATAACTGCCGGTGAACAGCAGGACAGAGCCTTTCAGCTGGCAGCCGAAGAATATGGCCCCCGCCAAATAGAGAAGAATAAGGGACGCCAGGGAGTATAAAGCGTAGACAGTGAGCTGCACGGACAAGATCATCATCGGACTCACGGGAGTCACCTGGAAGTGTTTTAATATCTTTTTATCACGGTAGTCCGAGACCACCAGCGGAAGTCCCATGACGCCTCCCGCGCAGATAGAAATGGTGGTGAGCGCGCCGAAGGACTGCTCCAGAAAGGTATAGCCGGCGCCGTCAAATGCGGGACGGCTGCCGTATACCATGCCCAGCAGGGCCATGACTGTCAGCGGCATGAAGACAGCGAACAGGAGCATATCCATTCCCCGGAGGGAAAGTTTCAATTCTGTTTGGAACATAGTTTTAAACGTTTTCATTTTATGACTCCTCCTCGCCAGTATACCATAAATAGGCATCTTCAAACTTATCAAAGGGGCTTTGTCTGACCGCGTCTTTGACCGCGCCATAATAGACTGTTTTTCCATGCTTCAGGATGCAGATGCGGTCACATAGGGCTTCCACTTCATCCATAAAATGACTGGTCATAAAAATCGTTGTCCCGCTGGCCTTCAGATCAGAGAGAATCTTCCAAACGTCCCGGCGCGCCTTTGCGTCAAGGCCGGTAGTCAGTTCATCCAGGAAGACTGCTTCCGGATTGGGAAGAAGCGCCAGGACGATAAACAGCCGCTGTCTTTCTCCGCCTGACAGCTCTTTGACCGGACGTTTGACCTTATCTAAAATTCCAAATCTCCTTAACAGGTCCCGAGAATCGGCCGCTTTGCGGTAGAGGGACGCTGTGACGGCACACAGCTCCGACACGGTTATTTTATCCTGGAAACTGGCTTCCTGAAACTGGACGCCGATTTTTTCAAACAATTTTTTCCGGTCTGTAAGGGGATTCATTCCCAGGATTGACACGCTCCCGCTGTCAAACTTTTTTGTTCCCAGTATACATTCGAGGGCAGTGGTCTTTCCGGCTCCATTGGCCCCCAGCAGGCCGAAGGCCATTCCCTTTTCCGCAGTAAGGCTTAAATGGTCAACTGCGGTCAGCGGGCCGTAGGCTTTGGTCAGCTGTCTGACCTGAATCACTTCTGTCATTTTGAAATCTCCTTTCTTTTTCTTAAAAAGAATACCACCAATTTAAACATTGGTGGTAAAGTGGAGGGTTTATATTATTTCAATATTTGGTTTTCATATGTTTTAATGTCCGAAGGATCTTGACTGCGTTGTATTCGGCCGCTGACAAGGAAGCGATCAGCTCGTCACAGACGGAGATGATTTCCGAATCCGGCCGGGGTATATTCAGTGCTTTTTTAATATTGGCCTCCGGGTCCTTTTCCAGCTGCTTGAACATGCGGAGAATGGCGGAGAGGGAATAATTGGCGCATCGGAGAGAACGTATGACCTTCAGCCTGCGGATATCCTCGTCCGTATAGACACGGTATCCGTTCTGTTTTCTCTTTACTGTGATCAGGCCGTTCATTTCCCAGTTTCGCAGAGTATCCATGGATATGCCCAGATATTCTGAAGCTTCTCTGCGCTTAAAGGCATGCGCGTTTTCCGGAGCTTTGCCTGACAGGACCTCTTTTGTGATCCGGATCGCTTCTTCCGCATGGCAACGTTCCTCTTGGAGGCAGGCTGAATATTCTTTTACAAGAGCTATAGCCGCATCGAATTCCCCTTTGGCTGAGGTCTTGACGACCTCCACGATTTTCTTTCTGAGGCCGTTTTGGAGAATTTCGATCTGGAACGCAAGGCGGGCGAGGCGGAACTGCTCCAGGTGAAATTCTGTAAATATCCGGTATCCGTTAGGAAGACGTTCTGGTTTGGGTATCAGCTCCAACTCTTCATAGAGCCGCACCGTATTGGGATGTATGCCGATGGCGGCGGCAATCTCGGACGTTCTGTAAGTGCTCATGGCTGCCTCCTGTCTGTTGGAATAAAAGCCTGCGGCGTTACATTGCATTATATCCGCTGCCGATGTACAGGGCAAGGTTTGAACAAAATATTTTTCAGTTGACATCTGATGAGAAGTGTTATACAATCTTGTTACCGTCGATTCCGGCGGTAATTCTTACAGGGATATCCCCTGGAAATTTTCCATATAAGTGATCAGCAGAATATGAGGAGGCATGTGTATGTCGTGTTTGTCCGGCACGGTTCTGGGCGGAACATACCGGATTCTTGACGTGCTCGGGAGAGGCGGTAGCGCTGCCGTTTATTTGGCGCGTCACGAAAGGACCGGGAGACTTTGGGCCGTAAAGGAAATCCCGGAGAAAAGGAACAGTCTGGTCATGGAGGCGGAGCTGCTGAAGAAGCTGAGCCATCCCGGCCTTCCGGCCATTGGAGATATCCTGAAGGAAAAAGGGATGCTGTATCTCGTGATGGACTATGTCGAAGGGCGTTCCCTTTCCAGGCTTCTGAAAGAAGAAGGGGCCCAGCCTCAGGAGAGGGTGGCTGACTGGGGCAGGCAGCTGTGCGGGGTTCTGGAATACCTTCATACGAGGACGCCGCCGGTCATATACCGGGACATGAAGCCCTCCAATGTGATGCTGAAGGAAGACGGAGCCGTCGTACTGGTAGATTTCGGGACGGCGAGGGAAAGAAAAGAAGAGGGAGATGAAGACACGGTATGCCTGGGAACGAGAGGGTATGCCGCGCCGGAGCAGTACGGAGGAAGAGGGCAGACGGGGCCGGAAACGGATATTTACGGGTTGGGCGCGGTGATGTATCATCTGCTGACGGGCCGCAGCCCGGCAGAGCCTCCTTATGGCTGCCGGCCTGTCCGGGATTTCCGGCCGGATCTGTCTGGAGGATTAGAAAAAATCCTGTTGATCTGTACGAAAAATGATCCGAAAGAACGGTATGGCTCCTGCAGAGAGCTCGCCTTTGCTCTGGGACGTTATCGGGAGCTTGACGACGCGGAGATCAAGAAGAGGAACCGACGGCTTCGGTCTTTTGCAGGAATCTGTATGCTTACGGCAGCTGCCGGATTGGGAAGCCTGTTCCTGCGCGGGGCAGAATGCCGGGCCATATCCGGCACTTATAAAGCATATCTGGAAGAAGCGTCGGGAAGTGTAGAAAAGGAAAGGAAATTGGCCTTCTGTCGGAAAGCGGTTGACCTGGAGCCGGACAGAGCAGAAGCTTACCTGCTTCTGGTGCAGACATTTCTGGAGGATGACGGAAAATTTACTGGTGAGGAAGAGCGTCTGCTCCGCGGAATTTTAGACAAGAAGAACCATGAAGGGAAAAGCAACCGGGAGCAGCTTGGTCGGAACAAAGGAGAGCAGGTACGGGCCGCGTACGAAATTGGACAAGCGTATTTTTATTACTATGAGGGAAGCGGCGGAAAGGGAGCGTCGGCCATATGGCTGTCCCTTGCAGCCGGTGCAGAGCCTGGAAAAGAGCTGCCGGAGAGAGCCGTCACACGCGCCGGATGTCTGAGCCGGATCGCGGAGTACTATGACAAACTAAATATCCAGAGAAAGACTGGCGATATGGAAATATCGTATGCAGAGTATTGGAAAGATCTGACGGCGCTTATGGAGGGCGGTATGGAAGAAGACAACCGGGTAACGGCCCTGATCATGTATAGGGAGATCATTTCCCAGATTATTTTTCACGCCGGGACGTTCCGTCAGGCAGGTGTGGGAAGGGAAGAGATGCGGGGACAGCTGGAACAGATCAGGCGGAAGCTGACAGAATGGGGATGGGACGGAGACAGAGAGACGGAGTATGTGCGGACGCTCATGGAAGAGGCGGAGGGAGGACTTATAACAGCGGAGACTGCGGTGGAAGCGGCATTTCAGATGATACCGGACGGCTGAGGAGCGAGAAAGCGGATAACGTTTGGGAAGGGGGAATGAAGATGGAACAGGGGCAGCAGAAGATTCTGGAGTACCACAGATGGTCCTGGATTCTGGGAACCGTATTTCTATGCGGGATGATAATGTCCGTGGTCTTGTTTCGCAGACTCTCCATTCGAAAGATATGGAAGGAAACGAAACGGTGGACAAAACGAAGGGGAGGAACACGGAAGCGGGCAGCGTTCCTGACGACAGCCGGGCTGCTCACGTCGGGGATTTTTGGCAATGGGACGTTGATACAGGCGCAGGAAACGGAAGCACCGACGCCTGAGATTACCGTTTCGGTCATAGGCGCGGCAGGACAGAACAACTGTTATCAGGATACGGCTGAGGCTGTGATAACGTTTCATGAACGGAATTTTGATCCGGGGCAGGTATCCGTCACTGTTCAGGACGAGACCGGAAGGGAAACACAAATTACATACGATACCGGGCGAAAACAATGGAGCGGTCTGGACGGGTTGGGTGCCGGGGTGCTGGCAGCGGAGCCGTATGAGACGGAAGGAGAAGAGGAACGTTGGTTTTACGACAGCGAAGAGGGGAGGACGGAACACACGCAGGATCGGGAGGTGGAGATGCGCCTTCGCTTTCAGGCGGAAAGAAAATATGAGATACGGAGGATTGCCTGCGGAGACCTGGCGGGAAACCAGACGGTTCTGGAGAACGCTGCTGCCGTGGCGGTCGACAGAACGAATCCGGAGTTCGTGATGGTATTTCCGGAGGAGGATGAGAGCGTGGGACATGAAGGATATTACAGCCGTCCTGTCACGGTCTGGATCTATTTAAGGGAGCACAATTTCGATCCGGAAGAGGAAGCAGGCTGGCCGCAGATAACCGTTTATGAAGAGCCGAGGAGCGAAAAGGCTTCCTATACTATGGGAAGCTGCTGGACAAAGGCTCCGGAAAAGGGGACGGATTGGTATAAGGCTTCCTTTTTCTTTGCCGGCGACGCCTTGTATCACGTGGAGGCATCCTACCAGGATCCCTCAGGGAGGAATCTTACAGAGGAAAGTGAGAAAGAGAAAAGTTTCACCGTGGACACGACTCCGCCGGAATATGGGAGCATCACGGCCATGGGACAGACCTGGACAGAATTTATGGAGTATGTGACCTTCGGCCTCTTTTCAAATGAGAAAGAACTGATACTCTTGGAAGGAAGAGACAGCATATCCCCGATAGAACCTCTGCAGTACCTGTGTGCGGAAGAGGGGCTGTCCAAGGAATACCTGGAGCAGACAGACGATGCCGTGTGGAAAACGGGCAACAGCTTCCTCTTGATGCCGGACTCCAGGAATGTCGTTTATCTGAAAGTGACCAATTATGCCGGACTTTCGGAATATTACAGCTCAGATGGCATGCTCGTCGAGAACAAAAGCCCGCGGCTGGCATTGGACATCCAAAACAAAGAGGAACCGGAAAATGGGATATACAGGCGGGCCGTGAAGGTCGGTATATCGGCAGAGGAACCGGCGGAAGGCGGTATTTACTCAGGACTTAAAAGAATCACATACCGCTTGGAGGGAAAAAGTCCGGAAGAAGAGGATCAGCTTTTGGAGGGGGTGTTAATGGAAGAGACAGCAGGGAATTCCCCTGCGCGGAGAGAGTGGCAGGGAGAGCTGGAGATACTGCCGGAGGAATATGACGGCAGAAAAGTGCATCTGACTGTACAGGCGGAGGATTTTGCCGGAAACCGATCCGAGGAATCCCTTTGGACTGCCGTCGACACGTCGGTTCCGGAGATTTCCATACAGTACAACGACGTCCAGCCCGCCAATGAAATTTATTATAACCAGATCCGGACGGCATTGGTGAGCATACGGGAAAGAAATTTCTCGGCAGAACGGGTACAATTTCAGATTTACAATACGGAGGGTCCTATGCCGGCCGTCAGCGAATGGAGCCATGATGGTGACCTGCATCGGTGCCGCATGGAATTTGCGGAGGACGGAGACTATACGGTGCTCCTGGGATGTGAAGACATGGCGGGAAACGCCGCGTGGGGTGAAGCTGAGACATTTACCATAGACCGGACGCCGCCGGAGGTATTTGTAACTTTTGAAGACGCAGAGCCGGGGAAAGGAAAGCTCTGGAAGAGTCCGAGAAAAGCGGAGATCACGGTCGTGGAGCACAATTTTTACAGAGAGGGAGTGAGAGGCGGTGTGACGGCTTCCCTGGCGGAGAGCCGGAGCATGACGGGAATAAGCGAGTTTGTACATAACGGCGATGTTCATACCGCGGTATGCATGTTTGATCAGGACGGAGAATATTTGTTCCAGGTGAGCTGCACAGATCTGGCGGCGAATGAATGCGGAGAAGAAAACCAGATTTCAGAGGAATTTACCATAGACCGGACGTTTCCTGAAATAATGATTACAGGAGTAGAGGACGCTTCAGCCAACCGCGGAACGGTGGCTCCGGCTGTCACCGTCCGGGACATTCATCTGCTTCAGGAGAGTGTATCTGTGGAAATTTGGAGGGAGGAGGGAAAACAGGCGGCGGGTGAAAGGAGGAGAGCGGCGGCTGAGAAGAAGGAAGAAGAAACGGCGTCAGGGGAAAGGCGGTTTGTATTTGAAGATTTTTCTTATGATGCCGAAAATGACGGCTTATATTCTATACAGGTATCCTGTGAAGATGGAGCGGGAAACAGGGCGGAAAAGCAGATCTGGTTTTCTGTAAACCGTTTTGGATCAGTCTATGTTGCGGATGAAGAGACCGCCGCCTGGCTGTATCCGGCGTCGGGAGCGTATCCGTATCTGAAGGAGGAGAAATCTGTGACGGTATGGGAATATAATGTAGACCCGGTGGTAAGCCATCAGGTTATCCTAAGCCGCGATGGAGAAGGCAGAAGTCTTTTGGAAAAGGAAGACTATACAAGATGCGAGAAGGAAGAATCGAGGGTCGTGAAAGAAAATCCTTTTGGGAAGGAACTGGGAGGTCAGTGGCAGGTCTATAAGTATACCATAGCAAAGGAAAATTTTGAGGCAGAAGGAAATTATGAGGTTGTCCTGTACTCTGAGGACATGGCGGGGAATCAGATGGGGAATGTACTGATGAAAAGAAAGGGCGGGGCGGGTTCCATTGCATTTGCCGTTGACAAGACAGGCCCGGATGCCGTTTTGTCAGGCGCGGAGGACGGCGGACGTTATAAGACGGATGAGCTCCGGCTGTTTCTTTCCATCTGGGACAATATGGCGCTTAAGCAGGTGGAGATTCAAAACGGGGCTGAAAAGAAGATCTATTCGGAGAACGGCCTGCGGGATGAGCTGAGGAAAAACGGAGGGATCCTTGCCATATGCCTGAAGGAAGACGATGACTGGCAG
This sequence comes from Lachnospiraceae bacterium, assembly GCA_902363445.1. Classification (GTDB taxonomy): domain Bacteria; phylum Bacillota; class Clostridia; order Lachnospirales; family Lachnospiraceae; genus Lientehia. The sequence continues at coordinate 176,325 of CABJAB010000003.1, read as the reverse complement.
TATTTGAGCATTACGGCTGAAGACGAGGCCGGGAACCGGATGGAGACCTCCAAGGAAGGCGGAGGGAAAGAAGAAAGAATCGAGTGGAAGCTTCTAGTGACTTCTGACCCGTGGATACAGCTTTGGCGGAGTCCGGTCCAGATAGTGGGATATTTGGCGGGAACAGGGACCAGCGCAGTGTTCATGGCATACTTTTTCCGTCGGAGAAGGAGAAGGCTTGAGAAAAAGGGAAGGCGCTGATATGATAAGAGAAAGAATCGGCAAAGGACAGGAGGAGAGCATATGATCGTCAGCGCCAGCCGCCGGACGGATATTCCGGCTTATTATTTCCCGTGGTTTCTGGAACGGCTGAAAAAGGGGGAGGTACTGGTGAGGAATCCAATGAACCTTCACCAAGTCAGCCGGGTGCTTTTAAACAAGGAATCGGTGGATGGAATCGTGTTCTGGAGCAAATATCCTGCTCCGATGCTTAAAGGACTGTCCGAGCTGGATCCTTATCCCTATTATATTCAGTATACTCTGAACGGCTACGGAAAGGAGATGGAAGGCGGGCTTCCGGATATCTGGCAGCGAATCGGCGTCTTTCATGCCCTGGCAGAACGCCTGGGGCCGGAACGAATGATCTGGCGTTACGATCCGATTCTTTTCAGCCGGGATTACACGCCTGTGTGGCACAGAGAGAAATTTAAAATTCTGGCAGACGCCTTGGCCGGCTCTGCGGGCCGCTGTGTCATCAGTTTTATGGATATGTACCGGAGAATCCAAAAGAAAATGAAAGAATTGGATGCGCGTGTCCCTGTGCAGGAGGAAATGCTGTGGATAGGAGAAGAGTTTGGACGGATAGCGGTGGATAACGGAATGGAAATTCAGACATGTGCAGAGGAGATTGAACTGGAGCAGTTCGGGATTCAGAAGGGAGCGTGTATAGATCAGGAGCTGCTGTCGCGACTGGCAGGCAGACCACTGCGGCTCAAAAAGGATAAAAACCAGAGAGAAGCCTGCGGCTGCGCGGCCAGTGTGGATATTGGATGCTATGACACCTGTAGGTCCCAATGTGCGTACTGCTATGCCGTCTGCGGAAAAAGGACAAGGACGGAGAGACTTCTTTTATACGACAAGGACAGCCCTTTCCTGTGCGGCAGGAAGGCTCCGGAAGATGTGGTCAAAACCAGACTTTTATGATAAAATCAGATTAAATTCAGGTGTAAGAAGCCTGCGGTAAAAGAATCATAAATTTGGAGGAAATGTGATGAATTATTTAATTGGAATTGATTTGGGCACTTCTGCGACGAAGACGGTGCTGTTTGATGAAGACGGCAATGTGATCGCTTCCGCATCGAAGGAGTACCCCATGTATCAGCCCCAGAACGGATGGGCGGAGCAGAAGCCGGAGGACTGGAAAGACGCGGCGCTGGAAACCATCACAAAGGTCGTGAAGGAGTCCGGTGTGGTCAGTGAGGATATTAAGGGATTAGGCATCTCCGGACAGATGCACGGCCTGGTCATGCTGGATGAGGACAACAAGGTGATCCGTCCGTCCATAATCTGGTGCGATCAGAGGACGGCCAAGGAATGCGAAGAAATGACGCAGAAGGTGGGAGCGGAGCGCATGATCGAGATTACGGCGAATCCTGCGCTGACCGGTTTTACTGCTTCGAAGATTCTGTGGGTGAGAAACCATGAGCCGGAAAATTATGCAAAATGCCGGCATATCCTGCTTCCCAAAGATTATGTACGTTTGATTCTTACCGGTGAATACGCGACAGAGGTTTCCGATGCGTCAGGAATGCAGCTTTTGGATGTGCCCAATCGCTGCTGGTCCGATGAAGTCCTGGAAAAACTGGAAATTGACAAGGCCCTGCTGGCGAAGGTCTATGAGTCGCCGGAGGTGACGGGGACTATTCTGCCCGAAATTGCGGAGATGACCGGACTTTCGGAAAAAACGGTCGTGGTCGGCGGAGCGGGGGACAACGCTGCGGCGGCTGTAGGAACAGGAGTGGTCAAGGATGGGAAGGCATTTACTACCATTGGGACCAGCGGCGTAGTGTTCGCACACAGCAAGAATGTGACCATTGATCCAAAGGGCAGAGTTCATACCTTCTGCTGTGCCGTTCCGGGCTGCTGGCATGTAATGGGCGTGACTCAGGGCGCGGGCCTTTCCCTGCAGTGGTTCCGGAATAATTTCTGCCAGGACTATATGAAAAAGGCGGAGGAAGAGGGCTGTGATGCTTATGACTACATCAATCAGGATGTTGAAAGTGTACCTTTGGGAGCGAACAGGCTGATATATCTGCCGTATCTGATGGGTGAGAGGACCCCTCATCTGGATCCTGACTGCAGAGGAGTGTTCTTTGGTCTGTCGGCCATCCATACTAGAAAGGATATGCTCCGTGCGGTGATGGAGGGAGTATCCTATTCTATGAAGGACTGCAATGATATTCTGCGGGAAATGGGAGTCACCGTGGACGATATGATGGCCTGCGGCGGGGGCGGAAAGAGCGCCGTTTGGAGACAAATGCTGGCTGATATGTACGGGTGTACCGTTAAGACAGTGGCTGCGAAGGAAGGACCGGCCTTAGGAGTCGCCATATTGGCGGGAGTAGGGGCAGGCATTTATGAGAGCGTGGAAGCGGCCTGCGAGAAAATGATCCATACGGACAAGTCCTGTGAACCGATTCCCGGAAATACAGAACAGTATGAAAAGTACCATGGGATCTATAAGAATCTCTATGGATGCCTGAAAGAGCAGTATAAGGAGCTGGCTAAATTGTAAAAAGCGGCCGGACATTGGGTGAAATATGTATAAAGTGATTCGGAGGGCCGCGATGGCGCGCCATCGCAGCCCTCCGGGCCATAACTCATTTCTTTAGTTTTCTGTAAGCATTTTTTGATAGCTCTTGATGACCTGTTCCATGACAGACGGGCCGGGCGCTCCCAAGGTGGTCCGCTTATCCACACAGGTCTTCAGGCTGATAGCGTCATAAATATCTTTTTCAAAGACAGGGCTGATTGCCTTGTATTCTTCCAGACTCATATCATCCAGAGAAATTCCTTTATCCAGACAGTATAAGACCAGTCGGCCTACAATCCCGTGGGCATCCCGGAAGGGTATCCCATGGTTCACCAGATAGTCGGCGGCGTCCGTGGCGTTGGTGAAGCCTTTTACAGCGCTTTTTTTCATGATGTCTTTGTGGAATTTCATCGTGGAGATCATACCCGTGAAAAGGCCGAGACAACCCTTTGTGGTATCGATCGCGTCGAAGATCATCTCCTTGTCTTCCTGCATGTCTTTGTTATAAGCGAGGGGAATCCCCTTCATCGTGGTCAGGATGGATGTCAATGCGCCATACACGCGGCCCGTTTTGCCCCGGACCAGTTCGGCTATGTCCGGATTTTTTTTCTGCGGCATTATGCTGCTTCCGGTGCTGTATGCGTCATCCAGTTCTACAAACTGATATTCATTGGAATTCCAAAGGATAATCTCCTCAGAGAAACGGCTCAAATGCATCATGACGGTCGCCATGGCGCTGGCCAGCTCAATGAGATAATCCCGGTCTGATACAGAATCCATGCTGTTTCTGGTGGCGCAGTCAAAGTCCAGAAGAGCCGCGGTGTATTCCCGGTCCAGAGGATAAGTGGTGCCTGCCAGGGCTCCGGCGCCGAGGGGGCAGGTGTTCATCCGTTTTCGGATATCGAAAAGACGGCTTCTGTCACGAAGGAACATTTCAAAATATGCCCCGAAGTGATGGGCTATGGTCACAGGCTGCGCTTTCTGCAGATGGGTGAAGCCGGGCATGTAGGTGGTGAGATTCTCCTCCATGATCTTGAGAATGGCTTGAAGAAGCTCCTTTACCAGGAGGTCCAGTTCTCCGATTTCGTCCCGCACATAGAGCTTCATGTCCAGAGCGACCTGGTCATTGCGGCTTCGGCCGGTGTGGAGTTTTTTCCCCACATCGCCGATCCTATCAATGAGAGTGGCTTCTACAAAGCTGTGAATATCTTCAGCGGCAGGGTCGATGGAGAGGAGCCCGTTTTCCACATCGGAGAGGATACGCTCAAGCCCCTCCACGATCTGCGCCTTTTCTTCGTCCGTCAGAATTTTCTGTTTAGCCAGCATGGTCACATGAGCGATGCTGCCGCGGATATCCTGTCTGTAGAATCTTTGGTCAAATGAAATAGATGCGTTGAAATGATTGACCAATTCATTTTCTTCTTTCGTGAAACGTCCTCCCCATAGCTTCATGGTGAAATCCATCCTTTCTTACTTTTCCGGGGTATCTCCCGTATCTTTTGTTTCTTTCTTTTGATTTTCCGTTTCTGTCACAATACCGGCGGCCTTTTCGGCTGCCGCACAGGGCATTTCCTGCTTCACCGGGATTTGTACGGCGGCAGATGCGGCCCGCTTTTTCCTTACCGCGTAGGTACCGACGGTCAAAATACATAAAAGGACCAAGGATACAAGAGAAATCAGGATTCCCTTTGTCAGACCGTCCGGCTCATAGGAAAATTCCAGAGAATGATTGCCCTCCGTCAGAGGTACCGCGATCATGGTATCGGCAAACAGCTGCGGCTCCACTTCCACACCGTCCACCTTTACAGTCCATCCCTTTTCATATGCGATGGAAGTATACAGGAGACCGTCCTCCTTAGCCGTTACCCGGCCAGACAGATAGGTGTCCGTGTATTGGTCGGTGATGAAAGGCTGGCTGTTCAGCGCATTCATACAGTTATTCAGCTGATTGACATCCAGACGGTATGCCGCCGCGGTGAAATTCTGCTCATCCTGTTCTGTGGTCAGCGTGATGGTGGTTCCTGCCGTACATTTTCCAAGATCCAGCAGATAGCCCCTGTCCACATTGGAAAAGTCTTTGGTATTCGTGCCGACTGTAACGCTTACATCTTTAATGGAAGAGTTGGTCACGTCAATATAATAGAAACCGCTCTCTTCGACGGTCAGGGTATATTGTCCGATGGATGAGGAACCGCCCTGGGCCGAGACAAAAATGCTGCCGCATCTGGTGGCGGCGGTGGCAAAGGAATTTTGCACCTCCACCGGATTCAGGATCTTGTAGTCCCAGCGGTCCAGCATGTCGGAGGGGAGCATAAAGCCGATGGGAAGAGAATACCGGTTTTTATAGAGATTTACATTTCCGTCCTCGTCCTGAAGAGTATATAAGTCGCTGTCAAGCTCTTTGAGGGACAGAGTGTATTTGACACCCAAAAGCGCTGAAGAAAGAGGCGTGGCGCCGGTATAGCTGTATGCGTTGGTGTTTCCCTCCAGACCAAGGGCCTTATAAAGATCGCTGATATGGGCATTGGCCGTGGAAGAAAACAGGGAGGCCGAATGATAATCCGCCAGCGCGGCATCATTCTTTGTCTTCCGGCTGTCTTTTTCAATGCGGAACAGGCTGGTATCTTCTTTTTCCGCCTTTTGCGCCAGTGTCCGGAAAGAATCCTGGTTCTCCAGATAAGAGCCCCGGCTTGTGGTGGTGACGCTGGTAAGAGCGGTATTCATGCTGGCTTCCACCGAAATGACGGCAACCGCTAAAATAGCGAGAGTAGGTGCCCACGTTTTGCCTTTTTTGTAGTAATATAGGAGTAAGGCATAAAGGCATATGAAGAACAAGGTCACATAGTACTCTTTGAAGGAGAAAGTTTCTTCTGTGATGATGGCTTCGCAGAGGAAAATGAAGATGACCACTCCCCAGAAACTTCCGAAAAACTGAGCCGAGGTATTTGCCTTGATGTTCCGGTAGCCTTCATAGCACATCGTCAGCAGTATGGCGATATACAGGAAGGACTGGCGGGCGGGCAGGCTGTTGGGGAAATGAAACCCATGCCATATGAAGTTCGGGATGTTGAGGGAGAAGCCGATCAGCATGATGAACAGCAGCACGCCTTTTACTGCTTTTTCTTTCTTAGGTATTTTTTTGTTCATCATGTACAGCGGGAAAAACAAAAGCACGGCGACTCCGCAGTATATATTAGGCCAGTGGTCGAGGCCGATTTCTACCTTTACGTTGACAAAATGACGGGCTATCATTTCAAAGCAGGAGAAATAAGACGTCAGTGTCTTGGGGATGCTTATATCTCCGGACGCCGTCATCTTCAGAGCGAACAGGACCGGTATCAGGAGAAAAGCGGCCAGCCCTCCTGCCAGAAGAGAGTATACGCCGAAGTTGACGCACTTCTTCAGATAGGGCGTTCTCTTTTTTACCATGGTCACAGAGCCGTCGGCAGCCACGCATCTCACATCCTGACGCGCCGGCTCCATGATCATCAAGGCGACGAAATACAGAACCATGAAAATGCACATCATAATTGAAATATAATAGTTAGAAATGATAGACAGCCCCAGCGTAATACAGTACAATAAGCAATTGTCTTCTTTTACCAGACGCTCCAGCCCCAGGAGTATAAGAGGAGCGAGTATCAGGCAGTCCAGCCACATAATATTCCAGCTGTAGGCGGCCATATAGGCGGACAGCGCGTAAAAAATGGCAAAGAAGGAAATGCCCAGATCTCTTGTCTTAAAATGCCTGCTCAGATAATAGCAGAAGGTGAAGCCGCAGAGACCTATCTTCAAAACAATCATATAGGACATGAATTCAATCATCAGGCTTTGAGGCACTAAAATGGCGAGCCAGTTGACGGGACTGGCCAGGTAGTAGGCATAAAGGGCCGTGAAATTGGAGCCCATGCCGATATTCCAGGAGTAGCTCAGGCTGCCGCCCGTTTTCAGCTTTTCCATGAATTCATTCATGAAGGGAGCATACTGATGGTACATATCCGTTCGCAGAAAACTGTTGTCCCCAAAAGGGAAGATCTGCCTCTGGATGAAAATACCCAGCATGATCAGAACAGGAATAAAAAAGGAAAGGAGAAAAGGAGCTTTCTCCAGCATAGTGGTCTTTTGGCGGGATTTACGTCTTGTCATGTTGAAACTGCCTTTCTTTCATTATGAGAATGCGGAAGGAACGGTGTCACTGGCTGTCTCCGCTTTCCTTGCTGTCTTCTATGTTGCTTTGTTTGACGATGTATATGGGCCTGTCCTTGGCCTCCATATAAATATGGGCGATATATTCGCCCAGAATGCCGATGGACAACTCGATAATGCCTCCTAAAAACAGTACGGCGCACAAGGTCGTCACATAGCCCGGCACATCAATTCCAAAGATCAGGGTTTGAATCAGGGTAACGATGATATAAACGAACGCAACGATGGAAATCAGAAACCCCGTTCCGGATACCAGGCGGAGAGGGGAAATAGAAAAGGAGGTGATTCCGTCGATAGCATATTTGAAAAGACCCTTGAAGCTCCACTTGGTAGTACCCATGGTCCGTTCCACATTTTCATACGGATACCATTTGGTCTCATAGCCGACCCATGCGAAAATCCCCTTGGAAAACCGCTCCACTTCTGACAGCTTCAGGATGGAATTGACCATCTGCCTTGTCATGATACGGAAGTCCACGGCAGCCTGAGGCATTTTGACATCGGACATCTTGTTGCTTATTTTATAGAAGAGATTGGAAAAGACACTTCGAAACCGCGACTCTCCCTGTCTGGTGGAACGCATGGCGGCAGCGCAGTCATACCCCTCCTCGATGCCCTTCATCATTTCTGGGATCATAGCGGGAGGATGCTGCAGGTCGGCGTCCATGACGATGACCAGATTGCCGGAAGAGTGCTGAAGACCGGCGAACATAGCGGCTTCCTTTCCGAAATTCCTGGAAAAGGAGAGATAGAGGACATTGGCGTGTAGCTTTGCCAAACGGTGTATTTTGGCCAGCGTGGTGTCCCGGCTGCCGTCATCCACAAAGATATAAGTAAACTGGTACCCTGCCATGGCAGAAACGGTCTCTTCGGTGACTTTGTAAAAGGTCTCCAATACCTCTTCTTCGTTATAACAGGGAACAATGATATCGACAGAAATCATAAGTTCTCCTCAACTAAAACAGATAGTTTGCAATTTACCAAAACGCTACCATATATTGTAGTATACCCAGTGATAAAAGTAAATGAAGAAAAATTTAAAAATTTATGTATAAAATCCCCAGTTGAGGAATACACATAATATTAGCCTGAATTAACAGGTAATCAAAAGGACGAAACAGTGTTGAAAGGAGAAATACTAATGCCAGAGAAAATCATGGAGAACAACAAAGTCACCGTAATCGGAGAAATCATATCAGGGTTCACCTTCAGCCACGAGGTGTTTGGCGAAGGCTTTTACCTGACGGAGATCTCGATCAACCGTCTGAGCGATCAGACAGATGTCATCCCGCTTCTTATCTCGGAACGCCTGATCGACATCACAGGAGACTACGCAGGGATGCTGGTGGAGGCCACCGGGCAGTTCCGTTCCTATAACAGACATGAGGGAACAAAGAACCGTCTGGTCTTATCCGTATTTGTAAGAGAGATCGCTTTTTTGGAAGAATTCAACGATTATACGAAAACAAATCAAATCTTTCTCGATGGATACATATGTAAGGCGCCGATTTACCGAAAAACGCCTTTGGGACGTGAAATAGCAGACCTTTTGGTGGCTGTAAACCGTCCGTATGGAAAATCCGATTATATTCCCTGCATTGCCTGGGGACGGAATGCAAGATATGCGTCGGGCTTTGAAGTGGGAAGCAGGATCTGCGTATGGGGCCGTGTACAGAGCCGGGAGTATGTAAAACGGATCAATGAAACGGAAAGCGAGAAGAGGGTGGCTTATGAAGTATCCGTCAGCAAGCTGGAATGGGTAGAATAAAGTTGCAATATCTGGCAAACGGTGGTAAAATATAAAAGATATACGACGAGTGGAACCTGGAGGGGGACCCATGAAAAAAGGAATCGTTCATGTTTTATGCGGAGAAGGAAGCGGAAAAAGCGCCTGCGCCATAGGCCTGGCAGTGAAAGCCGCCGGACGCAATGAGAATATCGTGATCATTCAGTTTCTGAAAGGCAGGAACGAGGAAAATGAGATGAGTAAGCGCCTGGAACCGGAGATCAAGGTTTTTTCCTTTGAGAAATCCGATAAGCCTTTCTCTGAGCTTTCTTCGGAAGAGAGAAAAGAGGAAGCCACGAACATGCGCAACGGCGTGAACTTTGCCAAGAAGGTGCTTTCCACCAGGGATTGTGATGTGCTCATCCTGGATGAGATTCTGGGATTGGTGGATTACGGTATTATTGAGGCAGCTGATATCGCGAAGCTTCTGGAGGCGAAGGATGACGATGTGGATGTCATTATGACGGGAATTGTATTCCCCGATGAGCTTTATGGCTGTGTGGACAGCATTTCCAGAATTGATTCAGAGGATATTAAGAAATCCTGCTGCTGACAGGTTGACAATGCCATATTTTGGTGTTATGATGACCGAAACCAATAAATTGAATAACAAATGTAGAGGTTGCGTTTTTCATCAGTATGCTGGCTGATATGTACAGGCATAGAAGAGGCCGGGAGAAAGGGAAGAACGCCGAAGGGACGAATAGCCTGAATAGGAGTTCCTGGGCGTATGGTTAAGAGCTATATGACTGTCATCCAGCCGGATGGAGCGCTACTTAAAGGATTTCAGCATGGGATATTTTTCGTGCTGGTCATAGAATCTTTAGAGCTGGCCTTCTGGTCAGCTCTGTTTTGTGCTATGGGGAAATTCATTAATGTGAAGGAGGAAAAGAGATGGCAATATTCAAAGGAGCAGGTGTAGCGATTGTAACCCCTTTTCATGAAGACGGAAGTGTGAATTATGAAAAACTGACGGAGCTTTTGGAAGAACAGATCGCGGGCGGCGTGGATAGTATCATAATCTGCGGGACGACAGGCGAGGCATCCACTCTGAGCCACGAGGAGCATTTGGAGGTAGTCGGACATACGGTAAAGGTGGTAAACGGACGGGTACCGGTAGTAGCGGGCACCGGCTCCAACTGCACGGAGACGGCGATCTATCTGTCTGTGGAAGCCGAGAAGCTGGGAGCAGACGGCCTTCTGCAGGTGACCCCTTATTATAATAAGGCGACACAGAAAGGGCTGATCGCTCATTTCACCGCAGTGGCGGAGGCAGTAAAAATTCCGATTATCCTTTATAATGTTCCCAGCCGTACCGGCTGCAATATTCTGCCGGAAACTGCGGTTTACCTGGCGAAGTATGTGCCGAACATCGTAGGAATCAAAGAAGCCTGCGGAAATATATCCCAGATCGCGAAGCTGGCCCATCTGGCGGACGGCTGTCTGGATATTTATTCGGGAAATGACGATCAGATCGTGCCGCTTTTGTCACTGGGAGGAATCGGTGTGATCTCAGTTCTGGCCAATGTCGCTCCCAGGCAGACTCATGATATTGTCATGAACTTCCTGGAAGGGCGGGTGGCGGAGAGCGCGAAAATGCAGCTGGATGCCCTTCCCCTGATCGACGCGCTTTTCTGTGAGGTAAATCCGATTCCGGTGAAAACGGCCATGAATCTGATGGGAAAAGAATGCGGGCCGCTCCGCGGACCTTTATCCCCTATGGAGCCGGAGAATGTGGAGAAACTGAAGAAAGCCATGACGGATTATGGCCTTTTGCTGAAAGCATAAAGCAGACGGGAAAGCAAACGCCGGCAGACCTAAGGACATGGTGGGATGCCGGCACATCCGTCCATAAAGGAGAGAAAATATGACAAGAATCATTATGCATGGCTGCAACGGCCATATGGGACAAGTGATCACGGGACTTTTGGCTGCGGATGCGGATGCACAGATCGTTGCCGGTGTCGATCTGTCGGATCATATACAGAATGCTTATCCTGTATATGCTTCTCTGGAAGCGTGCCGGGAAGAAGCAGATGTCATCATTGATTTCTGTTCTGCGAAAGCGATAGAGAGTCTTTTGGATTACAGTGTAAAAAGGCAGATCCCTGTGGTGATCTGTACCACCGGGATATCCGAGGAACAGATGGAGAAGATCCAGGAGGCGGGCAAGTCGGTGGCCGTTCTTAAATCGGCGAATATGTCTCTGGGAGTCAATATGCTCCTGAAGCTTTTAAAAGAGGCGGCTCAGACACTGGCTCCGGCAGGCTTTGACATTGAGATCGTGGAAAAGCATCACAACCAGAAGGTGGATGCGCCCAGCGGCACAGCGCTTGCGCTGGCGGATTCCATAAATGAGGCTTTGGACAATGAATATGCTTACAAGTATGACCGTTCAAATGAGCGGGCAAAGCGCCCGAAAAAAGAGATCGGGATCAGCGCTGTGCGGGGCGGAAACATTGTTGGAGAGCATGAGGTGATATTTGCCGGTACCGACGAGGTGGTTGAATTTAAGCACACGGCCTATTCCAAAGCTGTATTTGCGAAAGGGGCCATAGAAGCCGCAAAATTTCTGGCGGGAAAACCGGCCGGATTCTATGATATGAGCGACGTTATCGGATGACCGGCCGGATTTTATTTTAACTGATTTTAAAATTGGAAATTTTTAACGTAGTATTTTTCTCCATGATGCGCATATTAACAATAGAAAATGCGTAAAAAGGAGAAATAGTTATGAAGACAAAACGATTTTTCATGATGACGGCGCTGGTTCTTCTGTCCGCCTTTTTAGTGGTCGGATGTGGTACCAAGAAAAACGATAATAAGGAGACGACCAATGGGGCAGAGACCCACGGATCCGAAAGCGCCGGGGAGAACAGTTCCGACAAGAACAGCGGTACGAGCGAGGGAAGTACAGATAAGACCGGTACGAGCCCTGCAGAAACAAGCGGCACGAACGGTACGGACACCACGGGCGGAACTACCTCCGGAACAAAAAGCTCAGAAGGACTTCTGGACGATGTGGGCGACGATGTGAAGGATGCTTTGGATGACATGAGTTCAGACGCAAGCAGTGACGTATCACGCGCCACCGAATAATTTAATGAAATACCACAGCAATTGAAATAAAGAGTCCTGAAATCAGGATTCTTTATTTCTTTTTTGGTGAATTTTGCGGTTGCGTTATTAATAGCGTTATATTATAATTTGCTTGACAGTGGGCGTTTTTGTTGATTAAACTTTAGAAGAGGAGACAAAGAATGGAAAAACTGGATTTACTGTATGAAGGAAAAGCGAAAAAGGTTTACGCTACCAATGAACCGGATGTCCTGATCGTAGACTATAAAGATGATGCGACAGCCTTCAACGGTCTGAAAAAGGGTACTATCGTAGGAAAAGGCGTTATCAATAACCGCATGACTAACCACGTGTTCAAGATGTTTGAAAAAGAGGGTATCCCTACCCACTACATCGAGGAGCTCAGCGATAGGGAGACAGCAGTAAAGAAGGTTGAGATCGTTCCCCTGGAAGTGATCATCAGGAATGTGGCCGCAGGAAGTTTTTCTAAAAAGCTGGGGATTGAAGAGGGACGTGTCCTTGCTTGCCCTACCCTGGAGTTCAGTTATAAGAATGACGATCTGGGAGATCCCTTCATTAATAAATACTATGCCTTGGCTTTGGAACTGGCAACGGAAGAAGAAATTGAAAAGATCACCAAAATGGCGTTCAGGATCAATGAGATCATGGTGGATTTCTTCAAAAAAGCCGATATCCAGCTGGTTGATTTCAAAATCGAATTCGGCAGATATAAAGGCGACATCATCTTGGCGGACGAAGTATCTCCCGATACCTGCAGGCTGTGGGACATCAATACCCATGCGAAGCTTGACAAGGATCGCTTCAGAAGAGATATGGGCGGCGTAGAGGATGCTTATCAGGAAGTATTCCGCCGTCTGGGTCTGTAAAGCCGGCCCGGTCATCCCGGATATGCAGACAGCCGTTTTGGATTGGAAAGGACGGGATTCATGCAGGAGCAGCCATATATGACATATGATGATTCAGATGGGCTTCATGAGGAATGTGGAGTCTTTGGGGTCTATGATTTTGACGGAAACGATGTTGCGCCTACAATTTATTATGGCCTTCTGGCCCTCCAGCACCGCGGACAGGAAAGCTGCGGCATCGCAGTGAGCGATACGGAGGGCCCGAAGGGCAAAGTAAAGGTTTATAAAGGAATGGGTCTGGCCGGCGAGGTCTTTACTCCGGATGTCCTGGAGGAACTGCGCCAGGGGGATATCGGCGTGGGACATGTCCGTTATTCGACCGCAGGAGGAAGCACCAGGGAAAACGCACAGCCTCTGGTGCTGAATTATATTAAGGGCACTTTGGCGCTGGCTCATAACGGAAACCTGGTGAACGCGCCGGAGCTTCGCCGGGAGCTGGAGTACGGCGGCGCGATCTTTCAGACGACCATAGATTCCGAAGTGGTGGCCTATCACATTGCGAGAGAGCGTGTGAAGTCCGGTACTGTGGAAGAGGCTGTCAGGCTGGCAATGAAAAAGATCGAGGGCGCTTATTCCCTGGTAGTGATGAGTCCCAGAAAGCTGATCGGAGCCCGCGATCCCTTTGGATTTAAGCCCCTTTGTATTGGAAAGCGGGATAATGCTTATATTTTGGCGTCGGAAACCTGTGCTCTGGATACGGTGGGAGCCGAGTTTGTGCGGGACGTGAAGCCCGGTGAGATCGTGACGATCACAAAAGAGGGGATCAAATCTGACAGGAGTCTCTGTCTTCCGCCTGATAAAGAAGCAAGATGTATTTTTGAATATATTTATTTCGCGAGGCCGGATACTAGGATCGACGGCGTGAGCGTATACCATGCCAGGCTCGCAGCGGGCCGTTTTTTGGCTGAGGACCATCCGGTGGAGGCCGATTTGGTAGTCGGAGTTCCGGAGTCAGGAAACGCGGCGGCTCAGGGATATGCCCAGGAGTCCGGTATTCCCTATGGGACGGCCTTTGTGAAGAACAGTTATGTGGGACGAACGTTCATAAAGCCCAAGCAGAAAAACCGGGAGTCCAGTGTACAGGTGAAGCTGAATGTCCTGAAAGAGTCTGTGGCGGGAAAGAGGATTATCATGGTAGACGATTCTATCGTCCGCGGCACTACCTGCGGCAGAATCGTCGGCATGCTGAGAGAAGCTGGGGCAAAAGAAGTTCATGTGAGGATTTCCGCGCCGCCTTTTCTCCATCCATGCTATTTCGGTACGGATATCCCTTCAGAAGACCAGCTGATCGCCCATGGCCGGACGACAGAGGAAATCTGCAGGGAGATTGGCGCCGACAGCTTGGGATACCTGGGACTGGAGCGGCTGCCGCAGATGGCAGAGGGGCTGCCCATATGCTCAGCTTGTTTCAGCGGCAAATATCCCATTGCCCCGCCCGCGGAGGACATCCGCGGCGAATATATACGATGAATATATACGATAAATGAGCGGTTTAGGAAAGGAATACAGATATGTACGATAGATACCAGAGCCCTTTATCAGAGCGTTATGCCAGCAGGGAGATGCAGTATATTTTTTCTCCGGACAAGAAGTTCCGGACCTGGAGGAAGCTGTGGATCGCGCTGGCGGAAACGGAGCGTGAGCTGGGACTTAATATCACCCAGGAGCAGATAGAAGAGCTGAAAGAGCACCAGGATGATATTAATTATGAGGTGGCAAAGCAGAGAGAAAAGGAAGTGCGCCACGATGTAATGTCCCATGTGTATGCGTATGGGGTACAGTGTCCCAAAGCAAAGGGGATCATTCACCTTGGAGCTACCTCCTGTTATGTGGGAGACAATACGGATATTATCATCATGACGGAGGCTCTTAAACTGGTACGCAGGAAGCTCATCAATGTGATAGATGAGCTGGCCGGATTCGCGGATAAGTATAAGGCGCAGCCTACTCTTGCCTTTACTCATTTCCAGCCGGCGCAGCCTACAACTGTGGGGAAGCGCGCCACTCTGTGGCTTCAGGATCTGATCTTGGATTTGGAGGATGTGGAATATGTGATCGGCACCATGAAGCTTCTTGGCTCCAAAGGGACTACGGGTACCCAGGCCAGCTTCCTGGAACTGTTTGACGGGGACCACGAAAAAGTGAAGCAGGTCGATAAAAGGATAGCGGAGAAAATGGGATTTGCCGGCTGTTATGCCGTTTCAGGCCAGACATATTCCAGGAAGGTGGACAGCCGCGTGGTGAACGTCCTCGCGGGGATCGCCCAGAGCGCGCATAAATTCTCCAATGATATCCGCCTGCTCCAGCACCTGAAAGAGGTGGAGGAGCCCTTTGAAAAGAGCCAGATCGGTTCCTCAGCGATGGCATATAAAAGAAATCCCATGCGCAGCGAGCGCATGGCTTCTCTGGCGGACTATGTGATGGCAGACGCCATGAATCCCATGCTGGTGGCTTCTACCCAGTGGTTTGAGCGTACTTTGGATGATTCTGCCAATAAGCGGCTGAGCGTGCCGGAGGGTTTCCTGGCAGTGGACGGTATCCTGGATCTGTATCTGAATGTGGTGGATGGTCTGGTGGTATATCCGAAGGTGATTGAAAAACGCCTGATGTCCGAGCTTCCTTTCATGGCGACGGAGAATATCATGATGGACGCGGTAAAGGCCGGAGGGGACAGACAGGAGCTTCATGAAAGGATTCGGACGCTTTCCATGGAGGCCGGCAGAAACGTGAAGGAGAACGGCGGGGATAATAACCTTCTGGAACTGATCGCTGCCGACCCTGCTTTTAATATGACGCTTGAGGAACTGAAAACCACCATGGAGCCGTCCCGGTATGTCGGAAGGTCCAGGGAGCAGGTGGAAGAGTTCCTGCAGGAGGTTATTAAGCCAATCCTGGATGCAAATACAGAGCTTCTGGGCGTCAAAGCGGAGATCAACGTTTAAAAATAGATGATAACCTCTTATTGATTTTACAATGGTTTTCATATATACTGTATGAGGCGGCAGTTTTGTCTGCCGCCTGTTTCATGCTGTCAGGAAGTATTGTTTTGAGAGTGATCTAATCTCAGGTTCTTAGGAGGACAAAAGAATGGTAAGAGCGATTGTAGGAGCCAACTGGGGCGACGAAGGAAAGGGTAAAATAACAGATATGCTGGCTGAAAAATCGGATATCATCATCCGGTTCCAGGGCGGCAGCAACGCGGGCCATACCATTATCAATAATTATGGAAAATTTGCGCTGCACCTGCTTCCTTCCGGTGTATTCTATGACCATACCACCAGCATCATCGGAAACGGCGTGGCTCTGAATATTCCCTATCTGCTTAAAGAAATCAAGGCGTTGGAGGAGAAGGGCGTGCCCACTCCGAAAATTCTGGTTTCCGACAGGGCCCAGATCATGATGCCCTATCATATGCTGCTGGATGCCTGCGAAGAGGCCCGCCTTGCGGGTAAATCCTTCGGTTCCACCAAATCCGGCATCGCGCCGTTCTATTCCGATAAATATGCGAAGATCGGCTTCCAGGTCAGCGAGTTGTTCGGCTGTCCCGATGAGCTGATGGATAAAGTAAAGAATGTCTGTGTTTTGAAAAATGTGCTTCTGGAGAACCTATATCATCAGCCGCCGCTGGTACCGGAAGAGGTGTTCGCGACCCTGATGGAATATAAGGATATGATCGCTCCCTATGTCTGCGACACTTCCGCGTATCTCCATGAAGCTCTGAAGGAAGGAAAGAATATCCTGCTGGAGGGCCAGCTTGGTTCCCTCAAGGATCCTGACCACGGAATCTATCCGATGGTTACCTCGTCCTCTACCCTGGCTGCTTATGGAGCCATCGGCGCCGGCATTCCTCCCTATGAGATCAAAAATATCACCACGGTGGTGAAGGCATATTCCAGCGCGGTAGGCGCGGGAGCCTTTGTCAGTGAGATTTTTGGAGATGAGGCAGATGAACTCCGCAACAGAGGCGGTGACGGCGGTGAGTATGGTGCGACCACAGGCCGTCCCAGGAGAATGGGTTGGTTCGATGCGGTGGCCAGCCGTTACGGATGCCGGGTACAGGGAGCCACTGAAGTTGCCCTGACTGTCCTGGATGTGCTGGGATATCTAGATGAGATTCCCATCTGCGTAGGATATGAATATGACGGAAAAGTGGAAAAAGAATTTCCCACCACGGCCAAGCTTGAGCATGCGAAGCCGGTCTATAAAAAGCTTCCCGGATGGAAATGCGATATCCGCGGAATCCGTGATTATGAGAAGCTGCCGGAGAACTGCAGGAATTATATAGACGAGATTGAAAAAGAGATCGGCGTACCGATCACTCTTGTTTCCAATGGACCCGGCAGGAGTGAGGTAATCGAGAGAAAACCTCTCATATAGGAGGCGGATCATGATTCGTTCATTGATCTTTGATATTGGAAATGTTCTCGCCGATTTCAACTGGCGGAATTATCTGGACGGTTTTTCCCTTTCGGAGGAAGAGGACCAGGCTGTAACGGAAGCTCTTTTCCTGAGTCCTAAGTGGAAAGAGGTGGACAGAGGGAGGCTTCCCGACGAGGAGCTGCTGGCTTCCATTTGTGAGGATGTGCCCGGGTATGAAGAGCAAGTCCGAAGGGTGTATGCGGGAGCAGCGGCGGCGGTGGAGCAGAACAGCTACGCGACAGGTCTTTTAAAAGGGCTGAAAGAGCAGGGATACCGGATTTATATCCTGTCCAATTATGGAAAGACTTTTTTTGAAGAACGATTGTCGCGCTTTGGGTTCCTTCAGTATGCGGACGGTCAGGTGATCTCCTATCAAGTACAGTCTGTCAAACCGGAGCCGGAAATTTATGAGACCTTGATTTCCAGGTACCAGATATGTCCGGAGGAGGCAGTGTTTTTTGATGATCTGCCTCAGAACCTGGAAACGGCCAGGCAGTTCGGGCTGCATACCGTCCTCGTGACAGGCTACGAGTCGATTGTCGAAGGGCTCAAGAAATTTGATATAGAAATATAAAAATAAAAGACTGTGTACACCGATTCAAACAAATCGGAGGATACAGTCTTTTTTGTTATGCAAGCCATTAGGATGGCTCCAGTGAATACCGGCAGAAGTTCTTGGCCGTCACGATTTCGGTTCGCTGGCGGTTCAGGGGCCGCTTTATCCCCGCTCCGGCAGTACCACTCACATGTCGACAGGGAAATCCGGATGATTTCCCGTCTCCTGTTCGCTCAGAAACGGAATCGGTATTTCCGTTTCTGCCTTCCTTCGTCTGAGGAACACCGGCCGCTGTCCTGCGGCGCTCGCCTTTAGGCCGGCCCGGAATCCTTCTGCCGGTAATTCTCCACCGCACCAAGTTGACTGCTATAGATGATTTTGATTTCCCACAAGTAATTAAATCACCCAATGGCCTACACAACAGACGGCTGCCAGCGAGCCGCCTGGATGAATTGGAATTCCTTTTGTCTTGTAAATCTGTTTGAAAGATATTTAAAGGTATGACCTTACCGCATGAAGTGGCCTGCCGGAGGGCATGCATTAAGGAATACCCTTGGGTATTGTATTAGAGAAGTTTTACTTTGTGGCTTCCCAGTCGGCCTCTTTGTCAAAGAATTCCACTTCCAGTTTGAAGCAGCGGACCTCTCCCGGCTTAATGAACTGCAGGGCGCCGTTTTTGCGAAGCTCTGCACGGCCTTCCAGCTTGCTGATGGTGGGTTCAAGACCGAGGACATAGTCTCTCTCGCCCATCATCTTCCATTCTGTCATATAAGGAATCTGCTTTTGATCCCAGCGAATGGCCAGACCAACGCCGGCATCGGGGTTAAAGATTTTCGCGCAGGGTTTGTTCTCCTCAAATTCATGGTAATAGCACTGTTCCTGGAAATTGGGCGTGGGCGCGAGCATTTTATCCCAGGTATCAAGATCCTTTGCCGCGTGATCGTCCCGGGGGATGATATTCTTGGAAGATACGGCTACCCTGGAAGTTTCGCTGAGCAGCGGATATCCCATATTCATGTGGTACAGGAGCATGAAAGGTTCATCTGCGGAACCGGCGTTTTTCACACTGTCGGTTATCTTAAGTTTGTTGGTGCCGCATTCACAGGAAATCGTCCTGTTGAGGATGAGCTTCTGCTTGAAGATTTCTGTATCGCTGACTCTGGCGTGGATCTCAATTTTGCCGTCTTCTTCCGTATAATAAATATGGTCAGCCGGAATGTTGGAAATGGTTCCGTGAAGAGGGCAGGGGATATCGCCGTCTACGCTGGGAGTTCCAATGGCCTGGAGTCCGCAGGTGGTGAGGAAACCGCAGGTGAAGGATTTCAGGAAACCGAATCCGGGTTCATCGTAATAGGCAGGAGCCACGTATCCGGCGGGCCCCATATAATTTAAGTTTACGCCTTTGAAAGAGATTCGGGAGATGTCTGCGGCGCGGTCTGCGGAAACCGTGAACTCCAGGCCGCTTCCGTTCCGAACCTGGAACAGACGCATACCGTCTCCCTTTCCTCCTGCCAGCCGGTGTTCTTCTACACCATAAAACTGCGTGTCGTGTCCGTAATAGCTTCTGTTTACCATAGTGTAAACCCCTCCTTGCCTTTTATAAAAGCCTTTATGATACAGTTATTATAATGCTGGAAGGGGGACAGGTCAATAACATTCTGGGCCGGCATCACGGGGCAGGACTGCCCGGGAGGAGCTCAGATGAAGCCAAACAGCCGGACAACGGCGGTGAACAGCATACAGGCCAGCACACCGAATACGGTGGGCAGCAGGAAAGCGGTGACTGTCCATTTGATGCTGCCGGTTTCTTTTTTAATTGTTAAACAGGTGGTGGAGCAGGGCCAATGCATCAGGGAAAACAGTATCATGGATACGGATGTGGCCCAGGTCCATCCGTGGGAGACTAGGAGTGCATGCAGCTCTGCCAGATTTCCGGATTCTACGAGCGTCCCTGCAGAGAGATAGCTCATGAGAATGATGGGAATCACGATCTCATTTGCGGGAAAGCCCAGAATGAACGCCAGGAGGATCACACCATCCAGACCCATCAGGAGTCCCAGCGGATTCAGGAAGGAGGAGGACCACTGAAGCAGGGACAGACCCTCCAAGCGGACATTGGCGATGAGCCAGATGACCAGACCTGCCGGAATGGCTACGATTACCGCGCGGCCCAGAACGAATAAGGTGCGGTCCAGGACTGAGCGGATGAGCACTTTTTTGATCTGCGGCTTCCGGTACGGCGGCATTTCCAATATAAACGAAGACGGTTCCCCTTTTAATATGGTAACAGACAGCAGCCGGGACGCGGCGAAGGTCATCAGGATGGAAAACGCGATGACTCCCGTGAGGATGAGCGCGGCCTGGAGGCTGCCAAGAAGCCCGTTCCCTGTGCCGACGAAAAACATGGTGATCAGGGCAATCAAGGTAGGAAACCGCCCGTTGCAGGGAATGAAGGCGTTGGTCAGGATGGCAATGAGCCGCTCCCTGGGAGAATGGATGATCCGGCAGCCGGTGACACCGGCTGCGTTGCATCCGAGCCCCATGCACATGGGGAGGGCCTGCCGTCCTGTCCAGCGGCGGCGGTGGATCTTCTGGAATCCAGGAAGGCGCCTGCCTGTAAAAAAACATCGGAGGACACCAGGGCCTGGTGGGTGTTTTCCACCAGTATCCAGGCTTCCGGAGGGTTTTTCACGGTGAGGGTGGATTTGAAGGAAATCTTCCTAGAGCGCCCCTGGGCCATATGCCCTAAATATACGGGGTTCCGCAGAAGCTTTGTTATGGTCCTGGCGGACCAAGAGCTCACAGGCGGGTAGCCTTCAGAAGTTTCCTTGGAATTGACGCTGCCGGAATTACGGTAGGCCTTTGGCGAGAGGATTCCCCGGCGGTTCAGATCGGAGGCAATGGAGGCGGGGCGCATACCGCGGGCCGCCATGGAGAAGATGTCCTTTACCACATCGGATACCTCATCGTCGGGGAGCAGGTGATGCTTATCCTCCGGATCCTTCCGGTACCCATAAGGAGCCAGGCTGCCCACATAGCTGCCTTCCTGCATCCGTACCAGAAAGGCAGAACGGATTTTACGGCTGGTGTCCCGGGCGTACATTTCATTGACTACATTTTTAAAGGGTGCGATGTCCGAGTCGGGAGAATCGGAATCAAAGTTGTCATTGACGGCGATGAAACGCACCCGCCTGGAGGGGAAATAGACCTCTGTATATTGTCCGGTCATGATGTAGTCACGGCCCAGGCGGGAAAGATCCTTGGCAAGGATCATGTTGATCCGTCTGGCCTCAATGTCTCTAAGCATACGGCGGAAAGCGGGCCGGTTGAAGTTTGTGCCGCTGAATCCGTCGTCCACATATTCATCAAAGACGGCAAGCCCATGGCTTTTGGCATACGAAAGAAGAAGCTTACGCTGATTGGTAATGCTGGAGCTCTCTGATGATTCTCCGTCATCTTTGGATAGCCGCATATATAATCCGACAGAATAATCTTTATTCAGCTCTTTTCTGTCGTTATCTGCTAATAATTTCCATCTATTTCCAGTTGTTGATAAACCACTCTCATAAATCATATAAAATCCCCCATAAAATCAGAATATAGCCTTCAAAATGAAATATATGATTGCTTTTACTGGCGAAAAAAGGTATAAATATAAGTGGACAAAAGTGTGAAAGGGGGCCAGGGACTGTGAACATGGAGAGTAAGGGACATCGGTTTCCGTTGTCTCTGAGCCAACGTAATATTTGGGATCTGGAACGTACCTTTGACGGTACTTCTGTGAATAATATAAGTACGACGATACGCCTGCAGGGCCGGATGGATTTTGTGATGCTGCAGGAAAGCATTCGCATGGTGCTGAAAGCGGACCCGTCCCTTCGGACTCGGATCCTTCGGGAAGACGGGGAGCTGGTCCAGTACCATGCTCCTTTTTCTGAAGAAGATTTTCCCGTCTTTGACTTTTCCCACACCAGTAGTGAAGGCATAGAGAGCTGGGAAGCCGCTATGACCAGAGAGACGATTCCGCTGACCGGCGGGCC
The DNA here is from genome assembly GCA_902363445.1 of Lachnospiraceae bacterium. Taxonomy (GTDB): domain Bacteria; phylum Bacillota; class Clostridia; order Lachnospirales; family Lachnospiraceae; genus Lientehia. Next base: position 154,523 of record CABJAB010000003.1, on the reverse strand, counting down.
GCTGTATCGTTTTGTACTGTTTCGGGCCGGTGAGGACGCAGGAGGTGTGCTGGTGAAAATTCACCATATCATCTCAGACGGGTGGTCGCAGGTCCTCATCTGCAACCGGATTGGCCAGACGTATCTGGATCTTCTGGCCGGTAAGGAGCCGCTCCTTGAAGAGGCGCCGAGCTATGAGCTCCATGTGGAGGAGGAACGGGATTACCTGGCTTCCAAAGCGTATGGCAGAGATGAGAGATATTGGAGAGACATTCTGGAAAAGTCAGGCGAACCCTCTGTTTTAAAGAGTGTGAAAAGCGCGTCGGTCAGTCCTGTTGGCAGGAGGCTCAGCTGCGATCTTCCCCAGGTGCTGAACCATGCGATCTATTCCTACTGCCTGGAAAAAAGAGTGGCTCCTTTTGCCGTGTTCTATATGGCGCTGGCGATCTATTTCAAGCGGATAGGCGGGGCCGACCGGTTCACGATCGGCGTGCCGATATTCAATCGGACGAATTTCCTGTTTAAGCAGAGTACGGGTATGTTTGTGACGACTCTGCCTTTCTATAATAAAATAAATGATGAGTGGACCTTTGACCAGTTCAATGAGGAGCTGGCGGAGGCCTGGTTCGAGATGCTCCGCCACCAGCGTTTCCCCTTTTCTCATATTGAAAAGCTGGCGGGAGAGAACAAAGGACAGGAAGGCCGTCTGTTCCACATCGCTTTATCCTATCAGGACAGCAAGATAGTCGAGAGCAGGGATGCGTCGGCAATGCTGTCGGGGCGGTGGCATTACAGCGGCTATCAGTCGGAACAGCTCTGCATTCATCTCACGAATCTTCTGGATAATAAATGTTATTCGGTGGACTATGATTATTTGACACAGTTTTTTGCGGAAGAGGAGATTGCACGGCTCCACAAAAGCCTGTGCAATATCCTGATGGAGGCTCTTTCCAATCCGGAGAAGCCCATATACCAGCTGGCGGTTCTGACCGTGGAGGAAAGAGAGCGCGTATTGTATACATTTAACAGGACGGACCGGCTTTTGGAGGAACGTTCTGTCTACGAGGCTTTGGAGGAAACTGCGTCGGATTATCCATCTAGGGCCGCGGCCATATATGCAGGAGAGCGGCTGACCTATGAAGCCCTGCTCTGCCGCGCCTCCGATATCGCCTGTACTGTGAAGAGCCGTATGGGGGAGGGCAGAGAGCTGGCGGCCGTCCTGCTGCCGAGAGGCTTCACTCTTCTGGAGTCTATGGCGGCGATTTTAAAAGCCGGCTATGGATATCTGCTATTGTCTCCAGAACTTCCCGCCGGGAGAATCCGGAACATATTAGAGCGGAGCGGAGCCGGAATCCTTTTGACAGACAGAGAAAACAGGGAGAATTTTGGACAGTCGGAAAGTCCCGTGCCGGTGATCTGTGTGGAAGATATCGGAAGAGGGACAGCGAACTGCCCAGATCCGGCGTTTAAAGAAGAACTGAGAGGACCGGACAGGCTGGCTTATGTGGTTTATACCTCCGGGAGCACCGGGGAACCCAAGGGAGTGGAAATCACTCAGAGGAACCTGCTGAATCTTTCGCAGGCGATGCGCCATATCTACGGAAAAGGGGCGGTCCTTTCTGTATGTAATGTGGGATTTGACGCGTTTATGCTGGAAAGCATTGTAGCGCTGTTAAACGGAAAGACCATTGTGCTTCCGGAGGAAGAGGAGCTGGAGTCGCCCCGCCGCCTGGCCGGCCTGATAACAGGCTATGCAGTGGGATTCTTTTCCATGACTCCGTCCCGCCTTTCCGCGCTTTTAAAGGATTCTGTGTTCTGCGGAGCTATGCGCCGCATGGAAAGCATCGTCTGCGGCGGCGAGGCGTTTCCCGCGGACCTGTTGAAGAAGCTTAAGAATGTCAGCCATGCCAGGATATATAACCAATATGGTCCTTCCGAGACTACGGTGGGAGTGAGTATCAAAGAACTGTCCCATGCGGCCCGGATCACGGCAGGGCGTCCGATGGACAACTGTAAATTATATGTGCTGGATAAATGGATGAACCCTCTTCCCGCGGGAGTATACGGGCAGCTCTATGTCGGCGGGATATGCGTGGGCCGCGGATACCGGAATCAGCCGGAGCTGACAAAAGAGAGTTTCTTGGACAATCCCTTTGAAAACGGGGAGAAAATGTATTTTACCGGGGATTCGGCCTGCTGGACGGCAGACGGGGAGATCGTTCTGTCCGGGCGGCTGGATAAACAGGTGAAGCTGCGGGGACTCCGGATCGAGCCGCAGGAAGTGGCGGCATGTATCGCATCTTATCCCGGGGTGAAGACGGCGGCCGCCCGCGTATGCGAGATAAACGGGCAGATGGTGCTGCTTGCATATTATTGTTCAGAAGAGCGGATCCCGGAGACGGAGCTGCTGGCATTCGCCGCGACGTACCTTCCCAGGTATATGATACCTTCCTATGTTATGCGCTTGGAGGAGATACCCACGAATGGAAATGGAAAGGTGGAGGAAGAAAAGCTGCCGCTTCCGGGGGAGGAAGGGCAGGAGAACTTTATAACGCCGGTTTCCTCTGCTCTTCTCCGGGATGTTGTGGATATATTCAGGGATGTCCTGTCTCGGGAGGAGATGGGGCCTGATAGTGATTATTTCTTATCGGGAGGAAATTCCTTAAATGCCATGGAAACCATTTCCGCCATAGAAGATAAGAGTGGATTTGCAATACGTGTCGCGGATCTGTATGCGTGCAGGACGGCCAGACGGCTGACAGCATATCTGAAAAAGGCAGACGGATGCAAAGAAGGGGATATTCATCCGGCGGGAGGAAAACGGATTGAAAAAGCGCCGGACAGGGAATGGTATCCGCTGACCCCGATGCAGCAGGGAATCTATGTCCAGTCCTATCTGGATCCCACTGGCTTGTCTTATAATATGCCCGGAGCGTTCCGCTTGCAGGAGAAACCGGATCTGGAACGGCTGGAAAACGCGTTCCGGCAGCTGATCCGGCAGGATGCGGTCTTCCGTACCTCCTTCGTACAGGAGGCCGGAGGAGTCCAGGCGCGCATAGAAAAAGAAGTGCCCTTTTCTCTGACGGAAATAGAAGCTCTCTGCTTTGAAGGAGCCTGCGGGGAATTCTTAAAGCCTTTTGACCTGAGCCGCGCTCCTCTTCTTCGGGCCAGCATCTGGAAAAGTCAGGAACAGGAATGGTTCCTGCTCTTGGACAGCCATCATATCATCGGAGATGGACTGAGCACACCGCTTGTGCTGCAGCGGCTGAATGAAGCCTATTGCGGGAAAGAAACGAAAGTGTCTCTCAGCTATCACGATTATGCCTATGCTCTTTCGGCCGAAACGGAAGAAGAAAATCGGGAGGAACGGGAATACTGGAAGGAACATTTGCAAAACCTGCCGGAGCCGCTCACGCTGCCTGCTGATTTTACCCGTCCCCGTGAGTTCGATTTCCGGGGAAGAGAATATCAGATGGAAATGACGAAGCCAGCCAGTCTTGCCTGTGAAGACTATTGCATGCGGCGCGGGATCTCCGTGTTCGCTCTGTTTCTTGCGGCTTATGGGCTGCTGCTGGCGCGGGTATCCGGACGTGAAGATTTCATGCTGGGGGCGCCGGTGGCAGGCCGGGTCCGCCCTGGCACGCAGGATATCTGCGGACCTTTTATCAATACGCTTCCCCTTCGGCTCAGGCCGGAGAAGGAGAAGACAGTATCGGCTTATCTGGAGGAGATACGGACAGAGGTAGCCGGGATGCTGGACCACCAGCGGATTTCTCTGGAAGAAATCATCACGATGCTCGGCCTGCCCCGTGGCGCCCAGAATTCCCTTTATCAGCTGATGTTCACACAGAGTCCCGTGGATGAATCCGCCTTTGTACTGGACGGGGAACCTATGGAATTTTGGCCCATTTCTACCGGAGCGGTGAAAATGGACATGGTGGTGGAGCTGTCAAAAAAGGGAGCTGCCTATATCCTCCGGTTTTCCTACGCTTCCAGTGTGTTTCTGGAAGATACTGTCCGGTACTACGGACGATGCCTGGAACGGATCCTGCAGGAATTTTGCTCGGAACGGGATCTGCTTCTGGGAGAGGTTCCGGTGCTGTCAGCGGAGGACCATGAGAAATATGTGGAGATTCCAAACTATTTGGCGACTCCCTTTGTGAACCTGCCGATCCACCGAATGATAGAAAACAAAATAAAGACCATGCCCGATATGCCCGCCGTGCTGTATCACGGGACCACAGTTACGATGCGGGAGATCGAACGCCGCGCCTGCGGCCTGGCGGCTATGCTCCGGGAAGAAGGAGCGGAGCCGGGACAGTGTATTGGACTTTGTATGGGACGTACGCCGGATATGATCGCGGCGATGTTCGGCATCCTGAAAGTGGGATGTGCGTATGTGCCGCTGCTTCCTTCTTTTCCGGAGGCCAGATTGTCTTATATGCTGGAGATTTCCGGCGCCGTCTGCGTACTCTGCGATAAAGAAACCCTTCGTTTTCTGCCTGGAAAGCTTCCGTGCCGGACGCTGTTGGCTTCGGAGAGGACAGAAGAGCAGTTTACGGACGCTCCTGTGAGCAGCGAGAATCTGGTCAATGTTCTATTTACGTCCGGTTCTACTGGAAAGCCAAAAGGCGTGATGCTCCGGCACCGTTCTGTTTCTAATTTGTATGGTCAGATGAGAGAGCTTCTGGAACCGATCGACGGACCGGTGCTGTGTTCGACAAATTCTATTTTTGACTGTTTTATTGTGGAGACTCTGTTCCCGCTGGCGATGGGTAAGCTGGTAGTTCTTGCCGATGAAGAGGAAATGATGCTTCCTTGGAAACTGGCAGAGCTGATGAGCAGAAACGGAGTGGAAATATTTGAAATGACCCCTTCCAGGCTTCAGATGTGCCTCGGCAACGAGGCGTTCTGCCGCGCGGCCTCCGGGCTCCGGATTGTGCTTCTGGGCGGCGAGGTCCTTACGAAGCGGCTCCTTACGAAATTTTATGAGGTCAGTGAAGGAACCCTCATGAATATGTACGGTCCGACGGAGGCGACGGTTTTCACTACCATGACGGCGGTGAGGCCGGGGGATTCTATCACTGTAGGGCGTCCTCTTAACAATACAAGGGTATATGTGCTGGACGAAGATATGCGGCCGGTCATTCCCACCGGGTGCGGTGAATTATATATTGCCGGTGAATGTCTTGCGGGAGGATATATTTCCAGGCCGGATCTTACAGAAGCGTCTTTCCTGCCGGATCTGTATTTTCCGGGAGAGAGGATGTACCGGAGCGGAGATATTGTACGGTTTCGTCTGGACGGTTCTTATGATTTCATCGGAAGGGCGGATGCCCAGGTGAAGCTTAACGGACAGCGGGTGGAACTGGACGAGATCACAGGAGCGCTTTTGGATTCCGGCTGTGCCGTACAGGCGGCGACTGTCGCGGTACGGAAGGATGACGGATCCATGGAGCTTTGTTCCTTTTACCGTCCGGCTGCAGGGAAAACGGAAGTTTACGGTCCGCTGATGGAATATCTGCGGCGTATGCTGCCGTCTTATATGGTGCCTTCCAGGGTGATTCCTCTGGAAACAATGCCTATGACCGCCACCAGTAAGATAGACATGCAGACTCTTAAGAAAATGGCTTTGGAGGGACTGGAGCATGTACAGGCGGATGTCCCGGATGTCCTGAAAGCTTCTGAGACATGCAGGGAAAAAACGCCTCTTTCGCCGGAAATCAATGAAGAATTTGTGCTGGATATCTGGAACCAGGTGCTGAGCAAAAAAGCAGTGGAGCCGGATGTGTCTTTCTTTGAACAGGGAGGGACCTCACTGGCTGCTTTGAGCGTACTCAGCAGCTATTTTAACCGTCATTTGGAAATGTCCCTGGCAGAGTTCTACGCGAATCCCACAGCGCGCCGGCAGGCCGCATTGTTAAGGGGGAGCGCGGACGGCGGCAAAGAAAGAGCGCAGCTCTCTTCGGAGACGGAAGTATCTGATTGGGAGACTGAATTCGCAAAGGTGGTGTTCCCTGTTCGAGAGCCGGAAAAACGTGCTGTGCTTATTACCGGCGCCACTGGTTTCTTTGGCGTACATCTTTTAAAGGCCCTTCTGGACAGAGGGGAAGAGGAAATCATCTGCCTGATGCGGGACGGAGATAAGGAGCGGCTTCTGGAATGTCTTTCCTGGTATTTTGGAAGAGGAGTGATCATGCGGGAGCGCAGGCGGATTTCCGTTGTAAAGGGAGATTTGTCCAAAGAGAGGCTGGGCTTTTCAGACAGGGATTACCGGGAACTGGCGGGAAGAGTCGGCGAGATTTTCCATGGGGCGGCAGACGTGCGCCATTATGCGGCGGATGCGGATGCGTTCCTTAAAACGAATGTAGGAGGCACAGAGCAGATGCTGGCCCTTGCCAGAGAAGCCGGAGCCAGATTCTATCATATGTCCACCTGCAGCGTGAGCGGTGAATATCTGAAGGACGGACGGAAAGAGGCTGTCTTTACGGAAAATGATTATGACATCGGCCAGATCTGGGAGGACAATATTTATGTGAAGAGTAAATTCCTGGCGGAAGGACTGGTATTGGAAGCCGTCCATCACGGGCTTCCGGCCAAGATCTTCCGGCTGGGCCGCCTGGTGGGACGGGCGTCGGACGGCGTGTTTCAGAGAAATCCCGACACCAACGCGTTTTATCTGCTGATGCGGGCGTTCCATCTGGTGGGGGCGATTCCGAGGACCGTGGCAAAGACGGAAGTGGACCTTACTCCTATCGATTATTGCGCGGAAGCGGTGCTGGCCCTGAAGGACAGTGAAGGCAGCATCTTCCATATCATGAATCCGGATCCTCCTCCGGTAGAAGCGGCCGCGAAGGCGCTGGAGGAAGAGATATACATAGTTCCTGACGAGACCTTTACCCATATGCTGGCGGAGACAGCAAAGGGACCTTACCGGGAATTTGTTTCCACGCTCATCGATTTCTGGCATCACGTCCGGCTTGAACCGCCGGTCATTCAGGTTTCCAATAAGAAAACGAAGGAACAGCTTGAAAAAGCCGGTTTCTGCTTTGAGATTCCGGAGCCGGGCCGGCTGCTCAGCGGTTTTACGCTGCAGGATTCTTGGATGGAGAAAGGGGAATAATCCATGGTATCAAATCTATCAATGGTTATTTTCATATGTGCCCTCGTGGCGATCATAGCTTTTGTGATCTGGAGCGTCCGTTCTAAGCGGATGCACCTGCTCCACAAGCTGTATTTATGCCTGGCCGTCTGCTATGCCGTCTGGATCATCCCGCTGATAGGGATACGGTTCACAAGTCCGGATAATAAAGCCATGATGTTTTTCTGGGATTGCCTGATGCAGCCGGGAGGGGTGCTCTCACCGCCCATTTATCTGTGTATTGCCATAGTTTTTATATACGGATATGAAAAAATGACGAGGGGATTAAAGGCGCTGTTCATTGTGCCGGTTCTGACGATACTGATCTCATGGACAAATCCGCTGCATCATTTACAATATCAAGTGTTTTCCACGATTAGAAGTGAGATTGTCTTCGGTCCCTATGTGATCGTGGGGGGCATCTGCAGTTATACATGCCTGATGGCCGCGATCATAGTCGTAGTCCGGTTTGCTTTGAAAAACCGGAGCGTTCTCTACCTGAAGCAGAGCCTTCTGCTGGCGGTGAGCGGCCTTTGCCCTCTAATAGTGAGTATCATCGCTACCTTCAGCCGGATGGAGATTCCCATCACGGCGACGCCCATGAGCTTCATGATACCGCTGATACTGAATGGGATCGCAATCTACCAGCTGCATCTGCTGGATATCCGTCCCATAGCGAACCGCCATATTCTGGACTGGATTTCGGATGGGTATTTGGTGGTGAGCGATAAGGGGCTTGTGATCAGCTACAACAAACGGTTTGCTTCTCTGTTTGCTTCCGAATACGGCGTTGCGGAAAACCGGTATCTGGGCGATTGCGTGAAAGAGGAGGATATCTCTAAAAAGACAGCGATCTATAATATGATCACAGCCATAGAAGCGAGCCGGGAAGCGAATTCCACCATATCCTATGAACAGGCTGTGACATCCCAGGAAGAAGACGGAGTGCAGAAAAGCTATTACGTCACCGATGTGTCGCCGCTGGTGCTGAACGATAAAATCGCCGGTTTTGTGGTGCTTTTTAAGGATGTGACACAGCTCAAGAAGAGCATGAGGCAGCTGCAGGACAGCCAGGAACGGATGATGGAACAGGAACGGCTGGCTTTCCTGGGGCAGATGATAGGCGGGCTGGCGCACAACCTGAAGACTCCGATCATGGGCATTTCCGGATGTATTTCCGCCGTGGAGGCTCTTGTGGACGAATGTGAGGAGAGCCTGACGGACAGCCGGGTGACCGAAGATGATTACCGGGAGATTTACGGCGAGATGAGAGACTGGTTCCAAAAAATGAAGGAATCTTCGGCCTATATGTCGGATATCATCACTGCCATTAAAGGACAGGCCGCCAATGTGAATACCTTTGAGGACTCTACCTTTACTATAGATGAAATGCTGAAGCGGAGTATGCTCCTGATGCGCCATGAGCTTTTGAGCGGAGGATGCCGCTTGGTCACGGAATATGACCAGACGAAGGAGATCACTCTCCGGGGCGACATCAATAACCTGATCCAGGTGCTGGACAATTTGCTGTCCAACGCCATCTATGCCCAGAAGCAGGCGGGAGGCGGAGATATAACAGTAACGATAAATCACGACGAAGAAAGTCTGCGTATATCCGTGAAGGACAGAGGACCGGGCGTCAGCCCCAATGTGAAGGACCGCCTGTTTAAAGCCATGGTCACGAGCAAAGGGACCATGGGGACCGGCCTGGGGCTGTATATCTCCAGCGCCGTGGTGCGCGGGAAATTCGGAGGAACCATGTGGTATGAAGATAATCCGGAGGGGGGAGCCATATTCGGTATCTCCATTCCGCGGAATCTGGTTCATATCAGCAATGCAGTCAAGAAAAAAGAGGGGGGCGCCAATTGAGAAGGAACAGAGAAACGGCTCAGAAGCAGATTTCCATATTGACTTTAGATGATGACTCCATCATGACGTCAACTATTCAGGCATATTTTCAGCGTTCCGGATATCAGGTGGATGTGGAGAACGATCCATATGCCGCTATCGAACGCGTCAGGAAGAACGGATATGATATCCTTCTTCTGGATTTTCTCATGAGTCCCATCTGCGGGGATCAGGTTGTAGAGGAAATCCGCAAGTTCAACCCGGAGATATTTATCGTTCTGCTCACCGGACATAAGAGTATGGCGCCGCCCATCAAAACGATTCGGCAGCTGGACATTCAAGGATATTACGAAAAGAGCGACCGGTTTGATCAGTTGGAGCTTTTGGTGGAATCCTGCGTTAAATCCATCCGCCAGATGCGGACCATTCGCGGCTATCAGAAAGGCCTGTCGGTAGTGGTGGACGCGCTGCCGAGAATCTACAATCTCCAGAGTATGGAGCATATATCAGATGGGATCCTGGAGATGGTGGAAGAGCTTCTTCCGGCAAAAGGAAGCTTTCTGGCTTTTGAGACGGAGCAGAAAGGAGAACGTGTTCCTTTCTTGAGGATGCGGGGGGAGCTTCCGGAATGTGACTATTACCGGTTGTTTTCAGATGTGGAATGGGAAGGGGCGAATGCGGTCCAAAAGGACGGTTATCTCCTGCTCCCGGTCAGCGATGAGACTCACAAAGCGGTGGGAGGGATTGGGATCCTGCCGAAGTCAGAGCCTCAGAAGGAGCAGATCCAGCTCGTGAAGATATTTTCAAGACAGGCATCGGCAGCCATTTATAACAGCCAGCTCCATCAGCGGGTGAATGAACAGAATGAAGAGCTGACACAGGCTTATCAGTATTTGGAGGACGGATATATACAGACCATCGATACCCTCCGCTTTGTGGTTGAGACCAGAGATATTGAGACAAAAGGACACTCGGAACGAGTCTCCTGTCTGGCGGCGGCATTGGCTGGAGAGATGGGATTGGGAAGAGAAGATGTGGAAAGGATACGCGTGGCGGGTCTTTTCCATGATATCGGCAAGGTGGGGGTGCCGGACGGCATTCTCCTGAAACCGGGAAAGCTGACAGACAGTGAGTACGGTGAGATTAAGAAGCATCCGGACGCCGGAGCCAAAATCCTTTCAGTCTTCCGCCCGTTTTCGGATATGATCCCTATCGTCCGCGGACATCATGAACGGATGGACGGCGGGGGATATCCCGACGGGCTGCGGGGGGAAGAAATCCCTTTGGGAGCCCGTATCATAGCGGTGGCGGATTCCTTTGATGCGATGATCTCCAACAGGCAGTACAGGAGCGGGCTTGGAATCGACAAAGCCATATCAGAGATCAGGGCCGGCCGGGAGACACAGTTTGACGGCTGTGTGGTGAACAGCTTCCTTTCTTTGGTGGAACGGGAAGGAAAAGAGGGATTTATGAAACGGTTCGGTTCCCATGCAGAGAAGCAGAGCCTATAATTCAAGATCGGGAGGACATGAAGATGAAGAAATATCCGCTGTATCCCATAGATTATTATACGGATTTTGCAGGTTTTATAGAGGGAATCCGGGAAAAATTCGGGGATAAGCCGGCTGTGTCCTGGTTTACCAGGAAACAGGAGGAGAAAGGAGTGTCCTACAGGGAGATGTGCGGCCATGTGGAGGCGCTCCGTGAAGTGATGAGAGAGATGGGCCTGCCCGGCAGACATGTAGCCATTCTTGGAGAAAACTGCTACGAATGGCTTTTGGTTTATTTCGCGGCGGCTTCCTGCGGCGCCGTGGCAGTCTGCATCGATACAGAGCAGTCGGAGGAGACAATCCGGCAGATGCTGGATATGTCGGATGCGGAGGCCGTGTTTGCGTCTTCCGCCTGCCTGGAGATTTGCCGGAGAGCGGCGGAGGAAAGCGGCCGGCTGAAAACCGTGGCGTTATTGAATGGGAAGCCGGCCCCTGATGTTCCAAACGTACCGCAGCTTCTGGAAAAGGGAGAGGAGATCAAAAAGAGAGGAAGATCAGAAAAACCGGAAACGATCTCTCCCGAGCAGACGGCGGCCATTGTCTTCACCTCCGGGACTACCAGCATGTCAAAGCCGGTTATGCTGAGCCATGAAGCGCTTCTCACAAACGCCAGTGATGCCGATGCGTGCGTATTAGTGGGGGAACGGGTGTTTACCGGACTTCCCTTTTATCATACCTATGGGATGACTTGTTCGGTCCTGGCTATGCTCATAAAAGGGGTTCATCTGTATATAAACGGAAACCTGCGGACGGTGGCGCGGGATATGCGTCTTGCCAAGCCTCATACCATGCTGACTGTTCCTCTGCTGCTGGAAGCGATCCACGATCAGATCTGGCTTGCGGCGGAGCAGGCCGGAAAGACAGAGGGATTGAGAAAGCTTTTAAAGCTTCAGAAAATCTGCAGGAAGTTCGGGATCACGAAGCAGAATAAAATTTTGGCCGATGTCCGGGAAAAGAGTATGGGAACCCTGGAACTCATCATCTGCGGAGGAGCCCATATGGGAAAGGAGATCATGGAGGAGTTCCGGCTGCTGGGAGTGACAGTGCTCCAGGGCTATGGGATCACGGAATGTTCTCCTCTTGTAACGGTCAATCGGAATCGTGAAAACAAGCTGGATTCCGTAGGCGTGCTTCTTCCCCACTGTGAAGTGAAGATAGAGGATGAGGAGATTCTGGTCAGGGGAAAAAATATCATGAGCGGCTATTACAGATCGCCGGAGCTTACGGCGGAGGTCATGAGCGGGGGATGGTTCCGCACCGGAGACGTGGGAAAGATAGATAAGGACGGTTTCCTCTATATTACAGGCAGAAAGAAAAATCTGGTAGTATTTAAAAATGGGAAAAAGGTATCTCCGGAAAAACTGGAGGAAAAGATAAAGCAGGTTCCGCTGGTAAAGGACGTGGTGGTCTATGGGGCCGCCAGCGGGGTGTCGGCGGACGACGTGAAGCTGGCAGCCAGTATTTATCCTGATCCTGAGCGGACTGGCGGGATGTCTTCATATGAGATATTAGAGGAGCTTCAGAGGGAGATCAATCAGATAAACGACGGTCTTCCCTTTTATCAGCAGGTTCAGATGATAAATATCAGAGAGCAGGAATTCAAAAAGACGGCCATGCAGAAGATAAAGAGGCATCTGGCGTAGGAAGGCCGAAACATTTTGGAATCATTTTTAGTTAGCTCCGCTTAAGCTTAGCACGGGCAGAAGTTCCGGGCCGTCACGATTTCGGTTCGCTGGCGATGCAGGGGCCGCTTTATCCCCGCTCCGGAAGTACCGCTCACATGTCGACCGGAAATTCTGATGATTTTCCGTCTCCGTTTCTGCCTCCCTCCGCCAGGAGAACACCGGCCGCTGCCCTGCGGCGCTTGCCTTTAGGCCGGCCCGGAATCTTTCTGCCGGCGCCCTGCCTGCCGCACCATACTGGATAATTTTCGTTCCATTGATTCAGAAAAGGATTGGATATCCACAAGGCCCGCGCGCTTTACGGCAGCGGGCCTCGGTGAACTGCCCCAATGGCTTTGGAGACAAATGAGCGCTTATTTCGGTGCGGAAGAAAGAGTAAGAGGAAGGAATCGGATTTCCTCTTGCTTTGCAAATCTGACAAAGAAAACTTGTTTAAATGGTATTCAAGGATTTCAAAAAGGAATTTCATATTATAAAATAATAAATTAGGAGTGATGTACATGGAAGATAAGATTTTAGAACTTATCCGAAAAATCATATATCAGGTGACCGGGAAAAGCACTCTTACCTACGACACGGATTTCGTGCAGGACCTGGGGCTTAACTCCCTTGATATTATGAACGTAGTCGGCGCGTTCGAGGAATATTTTGATGTGGAGATTCCTAACCGTGACGTGTGGCAGATGCGCCAGGTAAAGGATGTGATTGCATATATGGAGAAAAAGGGGATTACAGAGGTATGAAAGAGGTGTATATATGACGATTCCGGACGCAGGCATCTATGTTTTCTGCCTGGATGACGGAAGGACCGCGGAGGACAGACTCCGTTTAGCGGCGGAGGCGTTCCAGAACATGCACGGATTACCGGCTGAATACGAGGCAGAGACTCCGGATAAATGGAAGACGGCCAGAACGGATAAGGGGAAGCCATATTTTCCCCTCTGCCCGGGCCTGCAGTTTTCCATCAGCCACAGCGGGTCATACTGGGTCTGCGTTTTTGCGGAGGAACTGGTGGGGGTAGACATTCAGGAACATACGAAAAAAAACGATGAGACTATGGAGGCCGCCGCTTCCAGATACCGGAAATTGGCGAGGCGGTTTTTTCATCCGGACGAAGCGTCATATGTACAGGAGCAGACGGAGAATTCCTATGATCGGTTTTTCCGTATCTGGGCGGCGAAAGAAAGCTATGTAAAATATACCGGAAGCGGAATCGACGGGCGCTTCGGGGAGATATCGGTGCTGCCGGAGGACGGGAATACTGACGGGGTCTTTGGAAATCTGACCGAGGAAAACGGCATCCGTGTATGGAAGGCGGCAGAGTCATGGTTTCATGAGGTACCGTTCCGGGAGGATTATTCCCTGTGTGTGTGCATGGGGAGACAGGCTGGGCAGGCCCTCTTCACATGCACAGGGCCTGCTTTCCGCACGCAGAGCATTTTTTAAACTGATGGTCCAGGTTAAAAGCGACCCTGGGCAGATAACCGAGATCCTCGAGCAAAGTGAACAGAGGAAAGAAAATCGCCATGGGGGGCAGCATCACAGCTATGACCCAGGTGGAGACTTTGTATACTCCGGATATCAGCATGCCCTGTATCCATCCGGGCACATGGCCCATGTCGGCCAGGAGATAGAGCTTATCTTCCAGCCATCCAAAGCCGCTGCTCAGAAGCTGGCTTGGATAATTGGCGCCGCTGAGGCTGAGCCAGAACAAGAGGAATAAAAGGGCGAGCATCAGCAAGGTCCCGGTGACGGGGCCGGTCACGGCGCGGTCGATGCGGAAATCTCTCTTCCGGTATTCTGGCCGGTGATAGACGGTTACCTGACGGGAGACTTCCTCTGCTTTCTGCATGAAATGTTCCGGCGGAGCTTCACAGGACTGGAAAGCCTCAGGGGAATCACCGCTGTATTTTTCCGCTGCTTTAAGGAGTTCATCAAGCCCTTCTCCTTTTGCGGCGCTGATGGGCACGACGGGGATGCCGAGGAGTTCTTCGAGATGGGGAAAGTCTACGACGATCCCCTTCTTTTTTGCCTCGTCGCAGAGATTCACGCAGAGGATCACATGGGGAGTCAGGGCCATGATCTGGAACACCAGGGCGAGGCTTCTCTCCAGGCTGGTGGCGTCGCAGATGGCGATGATGACGTGGAAGCAGCCCTGGCAGACTGCTTCTCTGGCTACTTCTTCCTCAGGGGAATCACTGCACAGGGAATAAGTGCCCGGCAGATCCGTGAGTTCGAAGGAAGTCTTTCCGAACTGGCAGAATCCGGTGGCGCAGGCTACCGTTTTTCCGGTCCAATTTCCGACATGCTGGTGCAGGCCGGTAAGGGCGTTGAATAAAGTACTTTTTCCCACATTGGGGTTTCCGGCGAGAGCTGCCCGGCAGACAGCGGGCCGGCAGCTGCAGCATGTGCAGCCGGCGCAGTCGGTGTTTTCACAGTCGGCGCAGGAAAGCTCGCAGCCGGGGAAGGGAGTATAAGGTACTGATGAGGATTTTTTCTTGAAACGGCGAAACAGACGGTCAATGGTCATGGCGGCAGTTATCTCCTTCCAGAAGGTGTATGGCTATCTGGGAGGAATCCTCCTTCCTCAGAGCGATCATGGTGCCCCGAAGGTCGAAGGCAGAAGTCTCTCCGCCTTTTTTACTCAGAATACAGGTGATTTTTGTACCGGGAAGAAACCCGAGCTCCGCCAGGCGGCGGGCGGTGGAGATGGTATCGGATATCTTTATGAGAACCGCTTCTTCGCCGGGCTTGAGCTGATTTAAGAAAACGTCAGATGACATGTGAGTCTCCTTTATGAACGGAAGAATCATGTTATTACATGATATGAAGGTGCATAACAGGAAGTGCGGAACAGGAGAAGAGAGGCATGGCATAAAAAATGTCGGGACTTATGAAAAATTGCAGGGATAGGAAGAATGCATGGGGAAAAAGAAAAATATTGTCAAATAAAGATTTCGATTTTGATGAATTGATGAACAGATGAAATAATATTTTTTATACTTGTGTAATGTATACAATTTAAACGCAGAGCATCGTAAGAAATTTCCTAAAATATACAAGTAATACTTGACACTGTGATATATTTGATATACTATGAACACATAAGGTAACTAGTACAAGCCAATAGAAAAGCAAATTTAGGAGGAAGTATTCAATGTTAATGAACATGGCTGATTTATTAGCGGTAGCTAATAAGCACAACTTCGCAGTTCCCGCTTTCAACGTAAGCAGCAGTATGATCCTGAAGGGTGTTATGCATACATGTGAAGAGATGCAGGCACCTGTTATTATTGCCATCCATCCCGACGAGCTGGAGTTTGTTGAGGACAGCTTTGTAAAGGCTGTTATTGACGAAGCGAATAAGACGACCGTACCCGTTTGTATCCATCTGGATCACGGCGCAAAGTTTGAGCAGATCCTGCGTGCGATCAGAGACGGCTTTACTTCTGTCATGATTGATGCTTCCAGCCTTCCTTTAGAAGAGAATATCGCGATCACGAAGAAAGTCATCGAAGTTGCCCGTCCTTTGGGAGTATCCGTAGAAGCTGAGCTTGGTACCATCGGTACTGCTGATGATTACGGTGAGGCAGGTTCCAAGAAGATCATTTACACAGAAGTGGATGATGCTGTTAAGTTTGTGAAGGAAACCGGCGTTGACTGCCTGGCTATTGCCATTGGTACTGCACACGGCCTGTATCCGAAGGACAGGATTCCTGAGCTGAAGCTTGACAGACTGAAAGAGATCAAAGCAAATGTCAGCATTCCGCTTGTACTTCACGGCGGATCCGGAAATCCCGACAAAGAGATTGGCGAATCCGTTAAGCTTGGTGTGAACAAGATCAACATCTCCAGTGATATCAAAGATGCGTTCTATCAGGAATGCCGTAAGGTTCTGGAGGACAAAGGTCTTCGTGAGCCCATGGCTATCTACCCTAAATGCATCGACGCTATGAATGAAGTTGTTCGTCATAAGATCAACCTGTTTGACGATGCAGACAAGGTAAAATACTACTACGAATAATCGGGACAAACGGTTTTCGGACTTTGAACTGTTTTAATCATTGCGTAATATGCACCCCTGCGGGATTTTCCCGCAAGGGTGTTTTTGCATATGCGGGATACGCCCGTTTGAGGAGAGAAGGAAACATGAAATATGAGAATATGATGCCGGGGATTTTTATAAGCCGCCCCAACCGATTTGTGGCGAAGGCAGAGATAAAGGGAAAAGAAGAAATATGCCATGTAAAGAACACCGGACGGCTCAGAGAGCTTTTATACCCCGGTGTTCCCATATGGGTTCAGCATCGGGACGATCCGGCCCGTAAGACTCAATATTCCCTGATCCTGACAGAAAAAACGCTGGAAAACGAAAAGAAGATATTGGTAAATTTGGATTCACAAGCTCCTAACCAGGCGGCCGAGGAGTGGGTGAAGAATGGGGCGGACGGCCTTTTTGAAGATGTTTCGCTGGTGAAGAGGGAGACAAGGTTTGGAAATTCCCGGTTTGATCTCTATATAGAGGCGGACGGAAAACGAATCTTTATGGAAGTAAAGGGGGTCACTCTGGAGGAAAACGGAATCGCGCGTTTTCCCGATGCGCCCACTCTGCGGGGACTGAAGCATGTGGAAGAGCTGGCGGCCTGCCGGGAAGCAGGGTATGAAGCATATCTGCTTTTTGTAATCCAGATGAAGGGCGTCCGGCTCTTTGAACCAAATGAGAACACCCATCCTGCATTTGGCGAGGCCCTTAGAGCCGCCGCGGGGATGGGTGTTCATATCCTTGCTTATGATTGTCTGGTCACAGAAAACAGCATGACCATTGAAAAACCGGTAGAAGTGCGTCTGAGCTTATAGCTTGCTGATCCTCATCATGTCGATGGCGCTGTTCTTTTCATGAGGACCTCCTGAGATCACGATGGTATCTCCTTCCTCTACGATGCCGGAACGAAGGGCGATATCCTCAGCGTGGCGGAACAGGCTGTCGGCGCTGGACTGCTCCTCTGCCTGGAAGGGATATACTCCCCAGGCGAGACTCAGCTGGCGCAGGGCTTTTTTGTCTACGGTCGGAGCGATGATCGGGGCGGCGGGCCGGTAATCGGCGATCATGCGGGCGCTGCGGCCTGTCCTAGTCACCGCGACGATGGCCTTGGCATCCAGATAATTTGCGGACGTGATCGCGGAGATGCCGACTGCCACCGCAGGAATCCGCTCAAGACATAAGGAATCATGAAGCTCTGAAAACCGCTTTTTATAATTGATATCTTTTTCGGTTGCTTCCGCGATATCGGCCATGGTACGGACCGCCTCGGTCGGGTAATCTCCGGCGGCTGTCTCGCCGGACAGCATGATGGCGGAGGTACCGTCGTAAATGGCGTTGGCCACATCCGATACCTCGGCTCTGGTGGGACGCGGGCTGTAGGTCATGGATTCCAGCATCTGGGTGGCGGTCACTACGTGCTTGCCGGCCCGATAACATTTTTTGATGATGGTTTTTTGGATGCCGGGCAGCTCCCGGAACGGGATTTCCACGCCCAGGTCTCCTCTGGCCACCATGACGCCGTCGCTGAGTTTGAGGATTTCATCCAGATTTTCAATCCCCTGAGTATTTTCTATTTTTGCAATGATCTGGATTCGTTTTCCTCCGTTGTCGTCCAAAAGCTTCCGAAGCTTCCGGATGTCATCCGCGGTCCTTGTGAAAGAGGCGGCCACGAAGTCCACATCCTCGGAAATACCGAAAAGAATGTCGCTTCTGTCCGTTTCGCTGATGTAGGGCATCGGAATATCCAGGTTCGGGATATTGATGCTTTTGTGGTTGCTGATTTTGCCGCCGTTGATAACGCGGCAGATGACAGAGGTGCCGTCGATTTTTTCGACAAACATGGCGATCTTGCCGTCATCGATCAGGATCCTTGTGCCTACGCTCACACAGGAGGCGAGTCCGCAGAAGGTAAGACCGATGCCCTCCTCTGTCCCAGGCTCGTCAGAGGTACTTAAGGTAAAGGCCTGGCCAGGCTGCAGGACGACGGAACCTTCTTCAAAATCCCGAAGCCGTATTTCAGGTCCCTTGGTGTCCAGAAGCAGGGCGACGGGTCGGCCCAGTTCGGCGCTCACACGTTTTACCCGGTCCATCCGGGTCTTTTGTTCTTCATGGGAACCGTGGGAGAAATTGAACCTCGCGCAGTCCATTCCATTGCTTATAAGTGAGCGGATAGCCTCGTCGGTATCCACGGCAGGCCCCATAGTACAGATGATCTTGGTTTTTCTCATAAATTGTCTACTCCTTTTCTTTCTTTCCTGCATGTGCCATGATTTTATTAAAATTCAATAGGAACAAGGTAGTGGTGGTGATGACGGCTATTACGTCGGAAATCGGTTCCGCCAGATACAGTCCCAGCGTGCCGAGACCGCCGATCTTCGGCAGAAGGAGGGCCAGGGGTATCAGCAGGATCACTTTTCTTAACAGCGACAGGAACAGAGATATCTTAGCCTGCCCCAACGCCAAAAAAGTCTGCTGACATGCGGTCTGCGCCCCGAAAATGGTCATGCCCGCAATATAGATCCGGAGGCCGAAGCTTCCTATGCGAATGATCTCCGGGTCGTTGCTGAAGAGGCGCACAAAGAATTCCGGAAAAATCATCAGGGAGCCTGCGCCGATCAGCGAATAGAGAAGCGAGGTAATAAAAGTCATGCGGAAGGTCTTTCTCACCCGTTCCGCGTTGCCGGCCCCGAAGTTGTAGCTGATAATAGGCTGTGCGCCCTGTGTCAGTCCGTGTAATGGAAAAGACAGCATTTGGCACAGACTGAAAAGGATGGTCACCGCTCCTACATAGTTATCGTTTCCGTAAGTCTGCATTCCCCGGTTGAATGTGAGCTGTACCAGACATTCCGTCGCCTGCATGATAAAAGGAGACAGGCCGAGGGCGAGGACCGGCAGAAGGATATTTGCCCGGAGCCGGAGATTCTGCGGACGTATCTTTAATACAGAATGCCTGCTCATCAGAAAGACGGTGACCCAGACTGCGGATACTCCCTGGCTTATGATGGTGGCGAGGGCGGCCCCGCTGACACCCATGTGGAGGCCATAGATAAAGATCGGGTCGAGAATGATATTTAAGACAGCTCCTATGAGGACTGTGACCATGCTGGTTTTTGCAAAGCCCTGAGTGGAGATGAACTGATTGAGCCCCAGGGCGAACTGTACAAAGACGGTCCCGCACAAATAAATGGTCAAATACTGGTCCGCGTAAGGGAGTGTGTCCTGGCTGGCTCCGAAGGCCAGAAGAATCGGTTCCTTGGCGGCCATGAATATCACGGTCAGCGCGGCTGAGAGGATGAGAAGGAAACAGACAGAGTTTCCCAGGATCCGCTCGGCCCCTTCTTTATTTTTCTGTCCCATCATGATAGCGGCCCGGGGAGCGCCGCCCATGCCGATGAGGGCGGCAAAGGCGGAGATCAGGATAATGATGGGGAAGGAGACGCCCAGGCCTGCCAGGGCCAAAGAACCGGTGCCGGGTATCCGTCCTACAAAAATCCGGTCTACCATATTATATAGAAGATTCACAATCTGGGCGAACACGGTGGGGAGGGCCAGGGAAAACAGAAGCTTCCCGAGGGGCGCCGTCTCCAGCGGACTATTTTTCGAAGCGGATCGATCGGACACGCAGGTCGCCTTCTTTCTTTACTGGTTTATTTTTATCATCTGGATGTAGTCCAGATCTTCATAGCCGTATTTTCGGTAAATATCCATGACATAAGCGTTGTCCGGAGCGACCTCCAGACGGAAGCCTGCCGCCCTGTCCTTATATTCCTCAAAGAACCACTGGAAAAAACGCTTGGCGCCGCCTTTTCCCCGGGCCTCCCGGATAAAGTATAATTCTTCCAGGATGATCATGGGACCTCCGGCTTCCGTACTCCAGGAGTGGGCGATCAGAGCATAGCCGGCCGGAGCCGCACCGGAAGGTGATTCTGATTCGAGCATCAGACAGCGCACGTAAGGAGAGCCGTCCAGGAACGCTTCCAGGTTCTGCGCCTGAAGCTTTTTTTGAAAGCCGTGTAAAGTAGCCTCTGAATTGTAAAAATCCTGGGACATGTCCAGGAATACGTCTTTGTCAGAAGATATCATATTTCGTATAATCATAAAAATTCCTTTCTGGGAAAGCATTTGTCCGTCTGGATAAAAAATTCCCCTTCTATCATAGATGATATTGGTAAAAATATCAAGTAAATAGCTCGTTAAGACGCTTGCCAAAGAGGAGGCGGTTCTTCTATAATAGAAGAGACATATAGTGAACCGCGGAGGATAAAACCATGGACAAAAAGAAAAAAAGAGGAAATCTGATAAGGAGCGTTATTTTTGCGGCGGCATTGGTGGTTTTTGCCGTTTCGGCTTTCCAGCTGCTTATGATCTATATGGAATATAAAAAAGGATCCGATGAATATAAGAACCTGGCCGGTGAAGCGGAGAAAATCCTGGTTTCTGCGGAAGAAACGGAGGGAGCAGGGAGCGGAGGGAACAGTGAAAACGCCGCCGGTCCCTGGATGGACCTCTATAATGCCATGATAGAGGAAAATCAAGACTATATCGGCTGGATAACCATAGAGGATACCAATATCAATTATCCCATTGTCCAGTGTGAGGACAATGACTATTACCTGACCCATACCTTTGAGCGGGAAGAGAACGCGTCGGGCGCCCTGTTTGTGGACAGTGGGATTCAGGACAGGATGGAAGGAAAAAATGTCATCGTCTATGGACACAATATGAAAAACGGCTCCATGTTTGCCAATCTGAAAAAATACCGGGAGGATGAATTCTTTGAAGGTCACAGGCATTTTCAGGTATACACGGCGTCAGGACTTTACACCTATGAAGTATTTTCCGTATACACGGTTTCTCCGGACAGCGATACCTATACCATAGGCTTTGCAGATGACGCGGATTTTATGAATTATATTCAGAAAATGCAGAGCCGCTCTATTCACAATACGGGAGTCACGGTGAGCGCGGAGGACAAGATCATCACTCTTTCCACTTGTGTGAACCATAACGAGGACAGGCTGATCATACAGGCCAAACGTTTAGAATCTTAAGTGAAGGGGCCCCGCGTACTGAAAAAAGTGCTTGCAATTCTGAATAAAATGAGGTATCGTATAATGCAGATGGAGCCAGAACTCCAGTAATATGGTTTGACGATCGAACGAAGGCGTTCCATAAGGGCGTCTTTTCTTTTTTGTCAGGCCCGAGGACAGAAAAAGCAGGATGGAGGAAATATCTATGTGCGAGAAGTTTGTGAACGTCGAAAAGATTTTCGGTGAAAATGTGTTCACTCCTGGCAAGATGAAAGAGCGTCTGCCGAAAAAGATTTATGAGGAAGTGAAGAATATCATCGATCATGGCGGCGAAATGTCTCTGGCGACGGCTGATGTGGTGGCAAAGGCCATGAAGGACTGGGCTGTGGAACATGGAGCGACCCATTACACACATTGGTTTCAGCCGCTGACCGGTATCACCGCAGAAAAGCACGATTCTTTTATTATGAATCCAGATGAAGAAGGCCATATGCTGATGGAATTTTCCGGCAAAGAGCTGATCAAAGGCGAGCCGGATGCCTCCTCCTTCCCCTCCGGCGGGCTCCGCGCCACGTTTGAAGCCAGAGGCTATACGGCGTGGGACTGTACTTCTCCCGCATTTTTAAAGGAAGACGCGACGGGAGCGATCCTTTGCATCCCCACGGCTTTCTGTTCCTATAAAGGCGAGGCGCTGGACAAAAAGACTCCGCTGCTGCGTTCATTGGAGGCGCTCAGCGAACAGGCGCTTCGTATTGCCAGACTCTTTGGAAACACGGAGGCGACCAAGGTGACCGCTTCGGTCGGACCGGAGCAGGAATATTTCCTGGTGGACCGTGGACTGTATCTGCAGAGGAAAGACCTGATCTATGCGGGAAGGACGCTGTTCGGCGCTCCGGCTCCCAAGGGACAGGAAATGGACGACCATTATTTCGGCGTCATCAAAGAGCGTATCGGTTCCTTTATGAAGGACTTAAATGTAGAACTGTGGAAATTGGGGATTTCCGCCAAGACACAGCATAATGAGGTGGCTCCCGCGCAGCACGAGCTGGCTCCTATTTACAATACTGCCAATATTGCCGTTGATCATAACCAGCTGGTTATGGAAACCATGAAAAAAGTGGCTCAGCGCCACGGCCTTGCCTGCCTTCTTCATGAGAAGCCCTTTGCCGGCGTGAATGGTTCCGGCAAGCATGACAACTGGTCCATCTGCACGGACAACGGCGTGAATATGCTGGATCCCGGTGAAACGCCGAACCAGAATATCCAGTTCCTTTTGGTGCTGGCCTGTATTATTAAGGGTGTGGACATCCACGCAGATCTGCTGCGTCAGTCCGCGGCCAATGTGGGGAACGATCACAGGCTGGGCGCCAATGAGGCCCCGCCGGCGATTATTTCCATGTTCCTGGGCGAGCAGCTGGAGGATGTAGTCAAGCAGCTGATTGAAACAGGTGAGGCCGCTTCCTGTAAGGAAGGCGGAAGATTATACACCGGCGTGAGCACTCTGCCAGATCTCGCGAAGGACGCCACCGACCGGAACAGGACTTCTCCCTTTGCTTTTACCGGCAACAAATTTGAATTCCGTATGGTCGGATCGTCGGATTCCATCGCGAGCCCCAATACGACGCTGAACGCGATCGTGGCGGAGGCATTCTGCGAGGCGGCGGATGTTCTGGAGAAAGCGGATGACTTCGATATGGCGGTCCATGATCTGATCAAAGAATACCTGACGGAGCATCAGAGGATTATCTTCAACGGAAACGGCTATTCGGAAGAATGGGTGGCCGAGGCAGAGAGAAGAGGGCTCCCCAATATCAAATCCATGGTGGATTCTGTACCGAGCCTGACTACAGACAAGTCGGTGAAGCTTTTCGAGAAATTCCATATCTTTACGAAAGCGGAGCTGGAGTCCAGGGCGGAGATTCTTTATGAGACTTATGCGAAGGCGATCAATATCGAGGCGCTGACCATGGCAGATATGGCCGGAAAGCAGCTGATTCCTGCTGTTATCACCTATACGACAGAGCTGGCGGCTTCCTTGAGCGCCGTTTCCGAGGCTTGCCCGGAAGCGGATGTCAGTGTTCAGAAGGAGCTTTTGATAGAGACATCCTCCCTGCTCGCGGAAGCCCAGAAAGCGTTTAAAAAGTTAAAAGAGGCGACGGCGGAGTCCGCGGCGATCGAGGACGTGGAAGCACGGGCGAAGTCATATCATGACAAGGTGATGCCTGCGATGACAGCCTTGAGAGCGCCTCTTGACAAGTTGGAGATGATTGTGGATAAGGAAATCTGGCCGATTCCTTCCTATGGCGATCTGACCTTTGAGGTCTGATGAGATAATTTATGAGACGATAAAAACCGCGGCTCTGTCAGCCGCGGTTTTTCCAATAAAAAACCCCTGTTTTGACGAGGAACAGGGGTTTTTTATATAGTAGTAAAAAGGGAGGAGAGCTGAAGACAGCTCATGTTATGAAAAAAATATTGAGGCATTAGCATTGGCTTTTGCTCCGAATATTAGAAAATGTCTTTTGTAAACCGTTTTGCTTTATCTTTTTCTTATGGTTATAGTATATGCGGTAATCGTGAAGAAATCGTGTTGCTGATGTAAAAAGATTTTGAATGATGTTTGAACAAAATATGAACGGTCGGAAGTTATGGACATCTGACAACGGCTTTGTTAAAATAAAAGTAGAATGATTTTAAAAGGAGAACGATATGGTAGTGACTTATAAATGTCCCGGCTGCGGGGCCCCTATGGTATTTGATCCGGAAAGCCAGAAGCTTTCCTGTGACCATTGCCAGATGGAGATGACGGTGAAAGAATATGAAGACAAATATGGCGCGCCGTCTACGAGGGAAGAAACGGAAGAAGAGAAAAACCTGCATAAGGCGGCCGGCCCTGTGGAGACAGAGGAAGAGGGCAGCCATGTGTCTATGGAAGACGGACCGACCATGGATGTGAAAAAGTATCACTGTTCTTCCTGCGGTGCGGAGGTGATCACCGACGATACCACGGCGGCCGCCATATGCAGCTTCTGCGGAAGCCCGGCTCTTATAGAGGAGCGGATGGACGGCGCCAAAAGGCCTGTCGAGGTGCTGCCTTTCCGCATCACCAGAGAGCAGGCTGTGGAAAAATTTAAGGCCTGGACGAAAAAGGGCCTGTTCACTCCTAAGAGCTTTACCAGCCAGAGCACGATCGATAAGATCACGGGAATCTATGTGCCCTACTGGCTGGTGGACTATGATGCCAATGTCAAACTGAGAGCCCACTGTACCAGGACTAGGACCACCAGGAGCGGGGACACAGAGTACATATATACGGATCATTTCAATGTGACGCGGGATGTGGATGCGAGATATGAACGTCTTCCGCTGGATGCGTCCGCCAAAATGGATGATTCGACCATGGATCTGTTGGAGCCTTTTAATTATCAGGAGCTCAAGCCTTTTGAGATGCCGTATCTGTCAGGATATCTGGCGGAGGTCTATTCCTACACGGATAAAGATATGGAAGGACGCGGGAAGCACCGGATCCGTGAATACGCGCTGAAGGCGGCCAGGAATACCATTACCGGCTACAGCGGGGTCAGTGTGACGGAACAGAAGCTCCGTATTGACGAGACGAAGGCGGAATATGTCATGCTGCCGGTCTGGATGCTGAACTACCGGTATAATGGAAAGGATTATTCCTTCACTCTCAATGGGCAGAGCGGAAAGCTTGTGGGAGTCCTGCCAATCTGCAGAGGAAAGATCGCCGGATGGATGGCAGGGATGACCGCTGGTATTTTTGCGCTGCTTACGGTGCTGGGAGGGCTGTTTGGATGAAAAGAAAAAGATTATTTGGAAAAAGTATGCTGTGTATCCTGCTTCTTCTCGTATTTTTCAGTCTGTGCGGCTTTGACAGCGAAGAACAAAAGGTATACGATGAAGCCGGACTTTTATCCGATCAGGAGGAAGCGGAGCTCCAGGAGCTTCTGGTGAAAAAAGCCCAGGAGACGGAACAGGACTTCATTATCGTAACGACAGATGACAATGAGGGGAAAAGCGCAAGACGCTATGCAGATGATTTTTATGATACCCATAGATTTGGATATGAGAAAGAAAATGGATCCGGGGTCCTGCTGTTTTTAGACATGGACGGAAGAGAAGTCTACATCAGTACGGCTGGGACCGCCATACAGAATTATACGGATGCGGAAATAGACAGTACGCTGGATGCTCTTATACCTTTGATGAAGGATAAAGATTATATGGGAGTGTGCCGGACCTTCATAGAGGATGCCGGAAGGCACTTGACCGGAGGAGACGAGGCACAGAACGGTTATTACGATGCGGATTCGGACCGATTTGTCTCCACAGAACTCACCGGGTGGCAGAAGGTGTTCACACCTTCCAGGATTCTGCTTCATCTTGTGGTGGCCTTTGTCCTGTCAGGTATCATCGTATTGTGCATAGCCCACAACCGGAAAACGAAAATGAGTGTGGGGAGCGGGACCTATTTGAAGGACGGACAGCTGGGCTTCCGGGAACGGAGCGATCATTTCACTCATACAACGGTGGTGACCAGGCACATTCCGCGCAATGATGACAGTCATTCTTCCGGGGGAGGATACAGCTCTTCTCATACAAGCAGCGGCGGCCACAGCCACGGGGGAGGAGGCAGGAGCTTCTGATTTGCAATGTTTAGACGTAGACAGAACATAGAATAGGGTGTTATGATAAACCATACAGAATATTGAAGGAGAATAAAAATGGAAGAAAAGAAAAATCCGATCGTAACAATTGAAATGGAAGACGGCGGCGTCATAAAGGCGGAGCTTTATCCGGGGATTGCCCCTAACACAGTCAATAATTTCATCAGCCTTGTGAAAAAGGGTTTTTATGATGATTTGATTTTTCACAGAGTGATCCGCGGGTTTATGATTCAGGGCGGATGCCCTCTGGGACAGGGGACCGGCGGTCCCGGCTACCAGATCAAAGGAGAATTTGCCGATAACGGGGTGGAGAACTCTCTGGCCCATGAGCCTGGCGTGTTGTCCATGGCGAGAGCTATGCATCCGGATTCTGCAGGCTCCCAGTTCTTTATCATGCACAAAAAATCCCCCCATCTCGACGGACAGTATGCGGCGTTTGGAAAAGTGATAGAAGGAATGGATGTGGTAAACGCCATTGCCGAGACGGCCACTTCCTATGGCGACAGGCCGGTCAAACCCCAGAGGATGAAGACAGTGACGGTGGAAACCTTTGACGTGGAATATCCGGAACCGGAGAAAAGTGAAGAATAGACATCGGGATTCCCTGAAATCACCTATGGAAGAACAAACATGAAGAACCGCTCCGGATATTCCAGAGCGGCTCTCCATGTCATAAAATATTTTAATGTGAGGGAAAACAAAATGCTGGCAGTCAATGCCGCTTTTATACAAAAAAATAAAGCATGCCTCTTATACGAGCACGCCTTTGTTCTGTATAACTACATTATAGCTTGATATGCTGAATTGTCAATATTTCCATCAAAAAAAGATTGTTTTTCCTCATATACAATTTTATACTGTAATATATACCTTGCCGCACGGAGTGCGCCTGCCCGGAGGGCATGAATTAAGGGGTGCCCTTGGGTATACGATAAATAATGATATGGAAGGAGGCGCCGGATGAATATAGAAATCAGGCAGGAAACGGAACAGATCCGCAACTATGTTGTGAATCTGAGAAAACATTTCCATCAGAATCCGGAGCTTTCCCTGGAAGAATGGGAAACATCAAAACGCATCAAGACGGAGCTGGAGGAAATGGACATCCCCTTCATCGAGACGGCGGGAACGGGAGTGATAGGGATTCTCGGGCATGGAGAGCCGGTGATCGCCCTGCGGGCGGACATGGACGCTCTCAAGGTGGATGAAAAGACGGACGTCGGCTATAAATCCTGTACACCGGGAGTCATGCATGCCTGCGGGCATGACGCTCATACAGCGGCGCTCCTGGGAGCGGCCAGAATCCTTAAGACTCATGAGGAAGAGCTGAACTGTACGATCAAGCTGGTGTTTCAGCCGGGAGAAGAGGTCTGCAAGGGCGCAAAGATGATGATGGATGCCGGATATATGGACCATGTGGAGCAGATTTTCGGGCTGCATGTGTTCGCGGATATTCCGGTCGGATATATTAACATAGAGCCGGGGCCCCGCATGGCGGAGTCCGACCTTTTTAAGATTACGATCAAAGGACGTCAGGGCCATGCGGGCAAACCGCAGCAATGCGTGGACGCGACTGTGGCGGCGGCGGCTACTATCATGAACCTGCAGCAGATCGTCAGCAGAGAGACGAATCCGATCGACGCGGCGGTTGTGAACATAGGACATATGGTTTGCGGGACGGTGCGGAACGTGGTGGCCGGTTCCGCCGTCATGGAGGGGACTGTCCGCACCTTTTCCCGGGCAGAGGGAAAACGGATAGAGAATGCCGTGAAGCGTGTGGCTATGGGGACGGCGGCCACCTATCACGCTACGGCCGATGTGGAATATATTTTGTCTGCTCATCCGGCTGTGGACAACGATCCGGACGTGGCGGAAATCGTGTTTTCCGGGGCGCAGAAGGTCTTCAAGGAAGATGCGTTCATTGAGGTTCCGAAAATGATGCTGGGGGAGGATTTTTCCGTATACCAGCAGCGGATTCCGGGGGCGTTCGCTTTCATCGGCGCGGGAAATGAAGAAATGGGCAGAGCTTATCCTAATCACCATGAGAAATTCAATATTGATGAAAGAGCTGTGACGAATTCTGTGATGGTGTATTTAGCCTATGTTCAGGAATATGTGAACAGAAGAAACGAGGCGGCGAAGGGCATCAAGCCGAAGGAGCGCCAGCTCCCGCAGGATCATGGCCTGAGAGGAAGGTTTCAAAAACTCAGGAAAGAAAAAGAAAAGGAAAATGCCGCGAAATCGCCCGTAAAACAGTGAAAAAGCGCGTATTTAAAAAAAGACAAGACAGAAGAATTGTATTTTTAGAGAAAATTGTGTATACTATGTATACAAAATACGATGGAGAAAATCATGAGCGATCAGATAAGTCTTCGGGCGTATGGAAAGATCAACCTGGGGCTCGATGTGGTGGGAAAACGGCCTGACGGATATCATGAGGTCAAGATGGTCATGCAGACGGTTGGCCTATATGACGGCCTGAAGCTGGAACGTAAGAAAGAACCGGGAATCCATGTGGCGACGAACCTCTATTTTCTCCCTACGGGGGAAGATAACCTGGTCTATCGGGCCGCGGATATGTTAATGAAAGAATTCGGAGTGAAAGAGGGGCTGTCCATTAGCCTCCACAAGAGGATACCTGTGGCGGCGGGGATGGGCGGAGGTAGCAGCGATGCGGCGGCGGTATTGGTCGGAGTGAATAAGATGTTTCATCTGGGACTTTCCAGAAAGGCTCTTATGGAGCGCGGAGTGAATCTTGGAGCAGACGTTCCTTACTGCGTCATGAGAGGGACTGCTCTGGCAGAGGGGATTGGAGAAAAACTGCGGCGCCTGCCTCCCATGCCGGATTGCTTTATACTTCTGGCTAAGCCGCCGGTCAGTGTGTCTACACGATTTGTTTACGGGAATCTGAAAGCGGACATCCTCCCCTTTCATCCGAATCTGGACGGTATGATAAAGGCGCTGGAAAAGAAGGATCTGAATGAAGTTGCGGCTTGTATGGGAAATGTGCTGGAGACGGTGACGATACCGGCGTACCCCCAGGTACAGAAGCTCAAAGACATCATGATGGATGCGGGTGCCAGGATGGCTCTGATGAGCGGGAGCGGGCCGACGGTATTCGGAATCTTTGATGAAAAGGAAACGGCGGACAGAACCTGCAGGATGCTTCGGAGAGAGGGACTCGCGAAGCAGGCATATACAGTAAAACCCTACAACAGCAAAGAATAAAGGCGGAGGTGTCAGATGGACGGTTGGAAAGTGAACGAAAATGAATATCTTCCACTGCGTGATGTGGTGTTCAACACGCTGCGGCGCGCGATTCTGAGGGGAGAGCTGACACCTGGTCAGAGACTGATGGAGATACAGCTGGCGGAGAGGATGGGAGTCAGCCGTACGCCGGTCCGGGAAGCCATTCGGAAGCTGGAGCTGGAAGGGCTGGTCGTCATGGTCCCGAGGAAAGGCGCTGAGGTAGCGCATATTTCCGGAAAAAATCTCAGAGACGTCTTAGAGGTACGCCGCGCCTTGGAAGAGCTGGCCGGAGAGCTGGCCTGCGAAAGGATGACGGAGGAAGAGTTTCGGCTTTTGGAGCAGGCCAACCATAAGTTCGCGGCAGTGATAAGCAGTGATGACATTACAGTGATCGCCCAGGCGGATGAGGAATTTCATTCTCTGATCTATCAGGCGACGGATAATGAGCGTCTCGTGCAGATGGTGAACCATTTGAGAGAACAGATGTACCGTTACCGGATCGAGCATATAAAGGACAAGTCACAGAGAAAGATTCTTGTCCAGGAGCATCAGGATATCATGCGGGCATTGTCCGGCCGGGATGTGGACCTGACCAGGCGGACGATCAGGAATCATATAAACAAGCAGGAAGTGACGGTCGCCAGGAGTATTAAGGAGCAGGAGAGATGACATTTAAAGAACGGTATCTGGCCGGGGAAATTGAATTTGAAGAGATAGACGGATATATCAGCCGCTGGAACAACAGCGATGATATGCGGACGCTGCGGGAATACCTGGGTTTAAACGCAGAAGAAGAGGACGTTTGGATAGAGGAAAGCGACGAGGCTCTGCAGGAAATGCTGGACAAGCAGAAAAAATAGATGTCATAAAGGGAAGAAAAGACGGTGCTGTCGTTGGACGGCGCCGTTTTTGATTGCTCCTAGATACCATTGCTATAAACTACATATGTTTATCGTTTCCATAATATGGAAATTAGGCAAATTTAAGTTATTGGGAGTGGTGGATTGAGGTAATATGAGAAAAAAGGTTTTTGAAAATCATAATGAAAACGGTTGCGTAAAATAAACAAATTATTCTTTGGAGAAATTATATTAGGGATGTAAAAAAGTAAAAAGTAATATACAACAAGTGCAAGATTTGATATAAAACATTATAAACCATAGAAAAATTATTGATATATGAGCAAAATGTACAAAAACCTTAAGGCTAAATTGTCGTAATGTACGAATCTCAAATTGTTATTGAAATCGGTTTCTAAAAATGCTATATTGAATGTAATGAAATAAAGTCTTGAGCAAAAGATAAAAAAGCTTTCCTTCTATTTTTTTCCAAAAAATGAAAACGGTAACATATATTATATTTGGAAGTAAAGGATTGGAAAATCCTTGAAATAATAAAAAACATAAAGGAGGAAGAAGATGAAAAGAATTATCGCAGTATTGTTGGCAGTGGTTATGGTGTTGAGCCTTACAGCCTGTTCTGGAGGAAAGGCGGAGACGAAGAACGGAGGCGAAGAGAAAACAAAAGAAACATCTGTTAAAGAAACGAAAGAAGCAAAAGAAGCCGATGCCGCTTCCGGAGACCCCATTTACGTTGGGGTTCTGGCTCCATTGACTGGTACTATGGCAGAGTACGGCAAAACATATGAAGTCGCCATGACAATGGCGATGGAAGAAATCAATGCGGCAGGCGGAATAAACGGCCGTGAGCTGGTTCTGGATTTTGCGGATTCCAAAGGAGAGCAGAATGAATCGGCTGACCTGGCGGCTTCCTTTGCCGAGAATGACAAGTACGCGGCAGTCCTCGGTGACTTTTCATCTGGATGTGCCATGGCTGCTGCTCCCATCTGCGATGAGGCAGGCATCGTGCTTTTTTCTCCCACTGCATCCAATGTGGATTTTGCTCCTATGAGCGATTACTGCTTCCAGATCGCGGGGCGTACCGACGGTGAAGGTATATACGCCGCAAAATATATCGTCGGGAAATATGTGGGTGCTAAAGACATCGCCATCTTTTCCATGAATACAGACTGGGGCGTTTCTACCCGGGATTATTTTGCGGAAGCGAGCAAGGACGCAGGGCTGAATATTGTATTTGACGAAACATATGCGGAAGGAGAGAGCGATTTTTCTTCTCTGATTACAAAAGCAGAAGCTTCCGAACCTGATTGTGTTGTGATCATTGACCAGTCGAGTACCTCCAATCTGATCAACCAGATCCGCGGCTACGGCTGGGACTGCCAGATTGTCATGGTCGGCCCTAGTACTTCGCAGCAAATCATAGAACTCTGTGCGGATAACAGCGAAGGTGTCCTGACGACGGCTTCCGTATTCTATTCTGAAGAAGACCCTGAAGCCTGGGCGTTTGCACAGGAATTTGCAGAACGTGCGAAATTCCAGCCTACAGTCATGGCAGGATATGCTTACGACAGCATCTATGTACTGTCGGATGCGATCGCCAGGCTGGATGGTGATATTACACGCGACAGCATACGGGAGAGCCTGGCAAAGACGGATGATACTTATTTGACGGGACCGATCAAATTCAGCGAGGTTGGCGATATCTCCCGCTCTTATCTGATCTGTGAAGTCTCCGAAGGAGAATACGTGGTAAGATGCGGCTATGACTATGCCGAAGAGTGAGGCGCTTACATAAAGGGAACCCCATGTTATAAATAAATCTGCAATGTCTTGCGCTTCATGACTGTTGTGCAGGACATTGCCTTTATTGGAGGGGGTTCGCCCGGAGGGAGGAACAGAATGGAATACATACTTAACCAGTTGATCAATGGCGTATGCCAAGGCGCTATTTATGCATTAATGGCAATTGGTTACTCGGTGGTAGTCGGCGTTACCGGCATGGTGACTTTTACTCATGGTGAAGTGATGATGATCGGGGCTTTTGCATCTTTTTATATTTTTCAGTATGCCGGCGGCCATATAGTACTCGGGCTTCTGGGAGCGTTTGCCGCGTCCTGGGTTCTCGGTATGCTGGTCTATAAGATCTGTTACGAGCACTTCTTTAATGCGCCGAGGCATATATCCCTGATCTGTACAGTGGGTTTCAGCATGCTGGTACAGAATCTGGCTCAAATCTGCTTTGGGGCCAATAAAAAGCCGGTTTTGAATATTATAGAAAACAGAGTTTTTAAGATC
This sequence comes from Lachnospiraceae bacterium, assembly GCA_902363445.1. Lineage (GTDB taxonomy): Bacteria > Bacillota > Clostridia > Lachnospirales > Lachnospiraceae > Lientehia. The sequence continues at coordinate 122,159 of CABJAB010000003.1, read as the reverse complement.
GGCCCGGTGCGGATCAGTATGATCCAGGTGGCGATCGTCGTAATCGTGCTGGCTTTAGCGGTGCTGCTGACCGTTTACTTTAACAGGACTCGGGCAGGGATGGCCCTGAGAGCCGTCAGCCAGGATAAAAGCGCTGCGTATCTGGTGGGCATCAGCGTTAAGAAGACGGCCATGATCGGAAACTGTATCGGGTGCGGGATTGGGGGAGTGGCCGGTATGCTGATGGCTATTTATTATCAGACGTGCTATGCCACAATGGGCAGCACTATGAGCATGAAGGCTTTTTCGTCGTCGGTACTGGGCGGGATGACAGACGTCCGGTTTTCGGCGCTGGGCGGGCTCTGTATAGGTGTGATTGAAAATCTTGGAATCACCTTCTCCAGCGCCAGCTTCCGGGATGCGTTTGCATTCTGCTTCCTCATCCTTGTACTGATTATAAGACCCCATGGATTCTCCGCGAAGAAAGGAGCCAGGCCGTGATGAATACGCTGATCAACACTGTAAAGAAGTTTTATGGAGAACACAAAGTGCTCTCTCTGGCAGTTATTGTAGTTCTGCTGCTGATACTGCCGTTTTTGGGTTTCAAAAAATCAACGATCCGTATCATGTGCCGAATCCTGATGTACTGTACTTTGGCCGGTTCCCTGAACATGATAAACGGATACAGCGGACAGACTTGTATCGGACAAGCTGGCTTTTTCTGTATCGGAGCGTACACTATGGCAATATTGTCTACCAGATTTGGTATCTCGTTCTGGATCCTGCTCCCTCTTGGCGGGATCATGGCGATGCTTGTCGGCCTGATCGTTTCCATACCGACTCTTCGGCTGAAAGGAATCTATCTCTCTATAATCACTATGGGGGCGTCTGAGGTAATCCGTATTGTGGCGCTGAACTGGGAAAGCCTGACAGGAGGCTCCTTTGGCATTAAAGACATTCCCAGGCCCTCTGTAGGAGGATTCCTGGTGGATTCTCCGATGAAATTCTATTATTTGTTCCTGATCGTAGCGGTCATCTTTCTGTTTATCAGCTCCCGGGTCATAAAGTCCCGCGCCGGCCGCGCCTGGATGTCAATCCGGGAAGATGAGCTGGCGGCGAAGGCTCTCAGCGTGCAGACCTCTTATTACAAAGCCAGCAATTTTATGTATGGAGCATTTTGGGCAGGAATCTGCGGAGCGGCATATGCACCGTACCTTCAGTATATTGATTCCACAGTATTCAGTCTGGATGAGGGCTTCAACATCCTGTCAATGGTCATCATCGGCGGGCAGGGAACTCTGGCGGGGCCCATTGTCGGATCCACGCTTGTCAATTTCCTGACTGAGATACTGAGACCGGTGGGAACCTGGAGATTTGTCACGTATGCCTTACTGATCATCATAATGATGTGGCTCCGGCCCCAGGGACTTGTCGGTGCGTCCGACAGCATCCTTGCAGGAGGCAGGATAAAGATGAAATCCAAGTCAAAGAAGGCGGCAAAGGAGAGTGCGTAATGGGTGAGGTATTAAGGACAGAGGGAGTCTGCAGATATTTCGGGGGCCTTAAAGCAGTAGAGAATGTGAGCATGACTGTGAACTCCGGCCAGATCTTCGGGATAATTGGACCGAACGGCGCCGGAAAAACGACATTCTTTAATGTTTGCTCCGGGATTTATAAGCCGACAAAGGGAAGGGTCTATCTTTGCGGCAGGGATATCTCAAATCTGAGGCCGGAAACAATCAGCCGGCTGGGAATCACGAGGACCTTCCAGTCCATGCAGCTGTTTAAATTCATGACAGTACTGGAGAATGTCAAGATAGGATGCCACAAAGGTACAAAATCCGGCATATTCGATGCAATCCTCCATACCAGAAGATATAAGAGGGATGAGGAATATGTGACTAGAAAAAGCCTGGAGACGATTGAAAAGGCCGGGCTGACGAAATATGCGTATACGATGGCGGGGAGTCTCCCCTATGGTATCCAGAGGCGGGTGGAGATTGCCAGGGCTCTTGCCACCGATCCGGAGATCCTGCTTCTAGATGAGCCGGCCGCGGGGATGAACCCAATGGAAACGGTGGATCTTCGCAAATTTGTCCAGGAGCTCAACCGGAATGGACAGACTATATTGCTGATTGAGCATGATATGAAATTTGTCATGAACTGCTGCCACAATATCCTGGTCTTAAATTTTGGGAAGAAGATCTGCGAGGGGACGCCGGAAACGGTGAAAAAAGATCCGGAGGTCCAGGCGGCGTATTTTGGTTCTGGAATGATTGGCGGGGAGGTGCTGAACCATGCTTGAATTGACGAACATATCTGTCAACTATGGATATATCCAGGCTCTGCACGGCATCAGCATGGAGGTTGAAAAGAATGAGATCATCACGCTGATCGGCGGAAATGGAGCAGGAAAGACTACGACATTGATGTCCATCTCCGGCCTTGTGGAGAAAGCTGAGGGGAGGGTCTTCTTTGACGGGAAGGACGTTACAAGAATGGCGCCGGAGAAAATCGTAAAACTTGGATTGGCGCATGTGCCGGAAGGGCGGAAGGTTTTTCCCTCTCTGACGGTATATGAAAATCTGATGACAGGTACTCTCGGGAATCCAAAGCTGTCAAAGGAAAGGATCAAGGAGCTTCTGGAACAGCAGTATGAAATGTTCCCGCGCCTTAAAGAACGGCAGAATCAGGCGGGCGGCAGCTTGTCCGGAGGGGAACAGCAGATGCTCGCGATCGCCAGAGGTCTCATGATGGATCCCAAAATGATCATGCTGGATGAGCCGTCTCTCGGCCTTGCGCCTATAATCGTGGAAGAGATTTTTAATATGATATGCCGGATAAGGAACAACGGAAAGACCGTGCTGCTGATCGAGCAGAATGCGTCCATGGCTCTTTCCATCGCCGACAGGGGCTACGTTTTGGAAAACGGAAAGATCACCCTGACTGGTACCGGAAAAGAGCTGCTTGTGAACGATGAAGTAAAGCGGGCATATCTCGGAGATTATTGAGGATACCGGAAAGGAGAATAAGATGTATGAAACTTTGAAAGGTATTCCTTTGATCGATACTCATGTTCATCGTGTCCATCCGGGCAGGGAACCGGAGTTCGGGAAGATTGCCGGAGGCTATATCAACGGACCGGGACAAGACAGAAATTCCAGACAGACGATTCTCTTTGAGATGGTGATTCAAGCCCTTCGCGTACGCTTTGGTATGTCGGAGGACGCGTCAGACGCCGAAGTGGAGGCAGAACGTTTCCGGAGATATACGGCAGAGCCAAAGAAATATATGCGGGAACTGTTTTCGGAGGGGAACGTGGCAATGAGCTGCTTTGAAACGGGGAGTCCTCTGCGGGGAAAGGCGTTTACCGGAGAAGAGGCCGCTTACTTTTACGAAGCCGTTCCAAAGGAAAAACGCAGCGTCATCATCAGAATAGAGCGTTCTGTGGATGAGCTGCTGGATAAAAAGCTCTCATATCGGGAGTTCGTGGAAAAACTGACGGCAGATCTGGACGACAGGATCATAAGGGAGGCTGCAGTCGGGCTAAAATCATCAGTTGCCTACTATGGAGGGCTGAATATACAGTTGGCGGACGAAAAAAAGGCTGCGGAGGCATACGAACATATCGTGTCGGGAACAGGAACCGGGAAAGATGAAAAATGCTTTTATACGTTTACGCTCATGCTGGGGGTGGAGGAGGCTGTAAAGCATGGCATCCCGCTTCAGATACACACAGGGGCCGGCGGAGGGACACTGGATTTTAAAAGCTTTGATCCGGTGGGCTTGACGGATTTTCTCTGGGATCCCAGGGTGCTCAACCGGGCGAAGATCGTGCTCCTTCACGGGGGACATCCTCACGAAGAAGATACCAGTTTCCTAACAGCTCAGTTTTCTAATGTATATACGGACTGCTCCGGGACCTTTTACCTATGTACGGTCAACGGGGTGAACCGTCTGCGCGCGCTGATGGAAAGAACTCCGATGAATAAACTGATGTATGGGTCCGACGGTGTGATGTTTCCGGAACTCGCGTGGTTCGGGCACGGTTATTTCCGGAAAGTTTTGGCGCGGGTTCTGACACAGCTGGTGGAGGAAGGGTTCATAAGGGAAAAACGGGCGTATGAGTTTGCGAGGATGATTCTGTATGACAACGCGCTGGAGTGTTATTCGAAATTAAAAGAAAGAGTGGACAGATGACTGCCCAGGGGGATAAGCAAAATGAAAAGTATTTCTCAGAGAATTTATGAGTATGGGATCGTGCCGGTGGTGAAGCTTGAGGACGCCGGTCTGGCAGTGCCGCTGGCCAATGCGCTGATGGCCGGGGGCCTCAAATGTATCGAGGTGACGTTCCGCACCGATGCCGCGGAACAAGCGATTCAGAATATAAGCCAGGAATGTAAGGATATGCTGGTGGGTGCGGGGACTGTACTGACGGTTGACCAAATTGAACGGGCGGTCGCAGCAGGCGCCAGGTTCATAGTGACTCCCGGTTTTAATCCGACGACTGCCGGATATTGCGTGGAGCATAGGATACCGGTTTTTCCTGGGTGCAGCGATCCCGCGTCCATAGAGGCGGCGCTGGAACTGGGGATCACGGATCTCAAATTTTTCCCGGCAGAGCCGAGCGGAGGCCTTCCGATGATCCGGTCGCTTTGCGCGCCTTATACAAATGTGCGGTTTATGCCCACGGGAGGTGTAAATGACAGAAATATGAATGAATATCTTTCCTATGACAAAATCCTGGCGTGCGGCGGAACCTGGATGGTGAAAGAAGATCTGATCCGGGAACGCCGTTTTGATGAGATCGAGAGGCTGACGAGAAATACAGTGATGAATATGCTGGGATTTGAACTGAGGCATGTGGGAATCAACTGCGCTGATGAAGGGCAGGCTCTTCAAAGGGCGCGGAAGGCCGCAGATCTATTCGGGCTGGAAGTAAAAGTTGGAAATTCGTCCGTATTTGCCGGGAAAGCCTTTGAAATGATGAAATCAGAGACATGCGGAGAAAAAGGCCACATTTGTATGGCTGTGAATAACCTTGACAGGGCTTGTGCGTACTTCTCGGAAAGAGGGGTCCAATTTGATGAATCTTCCGGAAAATACAGCGATGCCGGAAAACTAAAGGCCGTGAATCTGAAGGAGCAGCTGGGGGGCTTTGTACTGCAGCTGGTGAATAAGTAAGGAGGAATAAAAAATGGGAAAAGTAGTGACCTTTGGTGAGATCATGCTCAGGCTTGAGCCTCTTGGTTATTACCGGTTTTTACAGAGTGATCAGTACCAGGCTCTTTATGGGGGAGGGGAAGCCAATGTGGCGGTGTCCCTTGCCAACTTTGGTGTGGATGTGGACTATGTGACGAAGCTGCCGGCCCATGAGATCGGACAGGGAGCAGTGAACAGTCTCCGAAAATTTGGAGTGGGGACAGATAGAATCGTGCGCGGAGGAGAACGGGTTGGAATCTATTATTTGGAAAAGGGAGCGGCCCAGCGCGCGTCGAAGGTGATTTATGACCGGTCGAATTCAGCGGTGTCCCTTGCAAAAGCGGAGGAATTTGACTGGGAGACGATTTTTGACGGAGCGGAGTGGTTCCACTTCACAGGAATCACGCCTGCCCTGGGAGGGGAGCTTCCGCTCATCTGTGAAGAGGCCTGCAAAGCTGCTAAAAGGAAAGGAATGAAGATCAGCTGTGACCTGAATTATCGGAAAAAACTTTGGAGCCGTGACCAGGCGAGGGAAACCATGACAAAACTGGCCGGATATATCGATATCTGTATAGCAAATGAGGAAGACGCTAAGGATGTGTTCGGAATCTCGGCACCTGCGACGGATATCGAAGGCGGGAAGCTGAACCACGAAGGCTATAAAGCGGTGGCGGAGCAGCTGGCCGGTATATATGGCTTTGATATGGTGGCTGTCACCCTCAGGACATCCTTGTCGGCCAGTGACAATATCTGGGCCGCCATGCTGTACGATGGCTGCCGTCATTATTTTTCCAAAAGCTATCCGGTGCATATTGTTGACCGGGTTGGAGGAGGAGACAGCTTTGGAGCCGGTCTGATCTATTCTCTTTTGAACGGGAAAGGGATGCAGGACACTGTGGAATTCGCTGCAGCGGCGTCTTGTCTGAAACACACGGTGGAAGGGGATTTTAATATGGTTTCCGTCGATGAGGTCAGGAAACTTGCAGAGGGAGACGGCTCCGGCAGGGTCCAGCGCTGATCATAACGGGTAAATTCTGTGATAGGATGAGGAATCGGAGGGGGAGTATATGGATCTGCATATGAAAGATAAGGTGGCCGTGGTGGCTGGTGGCAGTACGGGGATTGGATTCGCGGCGGCAGCGTGTTTTCTTGAGGAAGGCTGCAGGGTGGCGCTATTTTCCAGAAACACCAGAAAGCTTATGGAGGCAGGGGCGGCGCTGGAAAAGATGGGCTATTCGGACGTCATGATGGAATCTGTGGACGCCACCGATGAGAAAGCAGTAAAAGAGTTCGCCCGCTGTGCGGCCGAACGTTTTGGCACCATTGATTATTGGGTGAACGTGGCGGGGGGGAGTCTTCGAAAGCCCTTAAATAAAGTGACTATGGAGGAATTTGACGGAGCGGTAGCTATCAATTTTAAAAGCGCTTTTATAGGATGCAATGCGGCGGCACAATATATGAAAAAAAATGGGAGAGGAGGAGCCATTGTAAATGTTTCCTCCATGGCAGCCCACAGAGTGGCTGCTGGGAGGACGCTTTACGGCTGTACAAAAGCGGCGTTGGAAAAACTGACCACGGCGTTCGCGGCCGAGCTCTCCCCTTTTCATATCCGAGTCAATTCAGTCTCTCCGGGTCTTGTGCTCACAGAGCTTTCCAGGCCCGTCGTGCCGGAGGAGGGGACAGAGGCATTTCAAAACTTTTTCACGGAATATTTGATCAAGAGGCCGGGAGATGCCAGAGAGGTAGGGGCGCCTATCGTCCTGCTCTGCTCTGACGCATTTGGTTTTACCACTGCGGCTGATATCCGGGTGGACGGCGGCGCCGATGCCGTATATGAGACCAGATGGATAGAAGAGAATGTGGAGCTGCTTAGAGAATGAATATAGACAATCTGCTGACTATCTGCAAATGAAAAAGGCCGCTGCGAATGCAGCGGCCCTTCCCGTGAATAAAGGTAAAATAGGTATATAGCAAATGGCAGTCAGATGGCGCCGATCTCTGTATAGACATGTTCTAGAGACTGGCCGTTTATGAGTCCGTCCCGAACCATGTTTTCTTTTTCAATGGTCTCAATGGATTTTTCAAATACTTCCTCTGAGACCTCCGCGGGTATTACTACGATGCCATCTGCATCGCCGAAAATATAATCTCCGGGGCGGATGTTTACACCTCCTATTTCTATGGGAATTTGGCATTCATTGATTTCACATCTGCCTTTTGAGGTCTTGGGATTCGTACCACGGTAAAAAAGAGGAAACTGCATCTTTTTCAATTCCTTCAGATCGCGGGCCAGACCGTCCAAGAGGACGCCGGCCCCTCCTCTTTTTTGAACGGCGGTGGCAAAAAGCTCTCCGAATACGGCACAATTATATTCTCCGCGTGTTTTTAAAATGTAGATTTCCCCTTCTTTTATCTGGTCGACCACTTTACACTGTGCGATCAAAGGGTTTTTCGGCATAGAATAGACCTCGGTGCCTATACTGGTGAAGGCAGGGCCGAAGATCACAGTATCTTCCGTGAGAGGCCGGATTTCCATTCCGATGGACTGGTTGCGATATCCCATACCGTCGAGCACATCACATAGGATGCCGGAGTAAAGAATTTTTTTAAGTTCGGCCATTTTTTCCTGATTCATGTAAAATCCTCCTTAATAATTCATATGTGTACCGATTTCGTAAAACCTTATAAAAATAATGCATTTGTCCATGCATTGTTTTTTTAAGTATAGCATTGAAAATCAAAAAAGTCCATATTAATCGTGGATACAATTTTGAATTTGTTGAAAATGACGAGATAATAAGAGCGGTTTTGTGCGAAATTGCCGTTGGAAAAGAGTTGAATTTCTGCCGGTTATATGTTAAGATACTTTTTAAGTAGAGATAACCTGCATAGATTTTCTTTTAATAGCAGAAAAAGTGTTCTTGTCGGACACTATGAAACCAGTAAACAACATTGAACAACCTGGAACAGGAGGCGGTATGGCGAAAAATGGGTCGAAAGTGACGATTAATGAAATTGCGAATGCCGTGGGAGTGTCAAAGACCACAGTTTCCCGCTATTTAAACGGCAGATTGGATTTGATGAGCGAAAAGACAGCCGAGCGGATAAAAACAGTGATCGAGCTCAGCGATTACAGTCCCAGTGAATACGCCAGGGCATTAAAGAGCCATAAGACCAGAATGATCGGAGTGGTTATTTCAGATATTGAGAGTCCGTGGTCTTCTTCTATCATATCTTCATGCGGCGCGGAGCTTAAGCGGCACGGATATACGGCTCTGTTCATGGACAGCAACAACAGAGAAGAGAGTGAAAAAGATGTAGTTGCCACATTGGTCGCTAAAGGAGTGGACGGGCTCATCATAAACACTGCTTCGTATGACAGCAAGTATTTGATGGAGTATGCTGTGAAGGGACTTCCGATCGTGCTGTGCGACCGTTATATCAGGGATTATAAGCTTGACATAGCAACCTTTGAGCCATATGATTCCATGATGGCGCTGGTGAAACATCTGAAGTCCCAGGAATTTACCCGTCCGGTCATCTTCACGCAGGATTGGCACGACAATTCTTCACGATTCAAAAAAATAGATGCGTATTTTAAGGCCATGGAAAAAGTATATGGATATGTGAACAAAGAGGATATCTATACGATTCATATCAGCGATGTGCCGGGAGCAATATCCCAGCTGCGAAAGTTCCGGGCCTCAGTGAAACCGGGAGAAAAACCGGCCATCATATGTGTCAATACCATGACTACGTTCCGCATGTTCAACTGTCTGCAGAGAGAGGGCCTTTCAATTCCCGGCGATATGGGGATCTGCGGGCCGGATGACTGGGGATGGGAAGAAGATGTCAGCTGGGCCGGGATTCTGTATCCGGCTGTGACGACGATCCGGATAGACTCAAAGGAAATGGGGCGCCAGTGTGCAAGGCTTATGCTGGATAGGATTAAAGATAATGATAAACCCGTGGAAACAGTGGAAGTGCCGTGCACCCTATCTGTCCGTGCTTCCACATTGCTGAAAAAAGAAGCATGAAGGCGGGCTGAAACGGCTCTCAAGGCGGAAGACGGCGTGAGGGATGCAATAAAAAAACGATGGTATATCGTTTTTTTATTAATCGTTTTGTTTACCGATACACATAAATTGGAAAATATGGGAAGAAATGTAAATGGTTTATATGTCTGAATAAAGCTGCGAAAGGGAAAAGGTGAGATGGAGAAAGCAGAGAAGATTATTGAGATCCTGAAAAATCAGGTGACACCGGCGCTGGGCTGTACGGAGCCTGGAGCGGTTGCGCTGGCTGTGGCGCGGGCGAAAGAGCTTCTTGGGGAACCGGCTGCCAGGGTGACCGTGAATGTGGACAAGAATGTACTGAAAAATGGTCTGGGTGTGGGGATTCCGGGGACAAAAGAGCGTGGGAACGGTTTCGCGGCAGCGCTTTCTATGGCATGTGGAAAATCGGAATACGGACTTGAGGTGCTGAAAGATGTGAATGAAACGGCAATTGAAACTGCGAGGAAGATGCTGCAGGACGGGACAGTAGCCGTGAAGCTCAATCCAGAAGCGACTTGTCTGGAGATCACGGCTGAAGCAGAGAGCGCCGCTCACATGTCGAAGGTTACGATTTATAGAAATCATACCAATATTGCCCGTGAAGAAAAAGACGGAACTGTACTGTTCGACAGGATGCTGGCCATTTCCGGTATGAACGAGACTCCCTTGGCTCCATCACTGCAGCAGCAGATTAAAGAATATTCCATCCGGGAGATGATCCGGATGGCGAAAACTATCCCATCCGACAAACTTGCGTTCATTCAGGACGGCATCGATATGAATATGCGCATGGCAGAGGCAGGAATCAAGAATGATGTGGGCGTAGGCATCGGGCACTATGTACTCAGCAAGGCAAACGGGACGGTAGAGGGGAAAGCGAAGGCTTATACCGCCGCCGCGTCGGAAGCCAGGATGGCTGGATGGCCGCTTCCGGTCATGAGCAGCGCCGGGAGCGGAAACCATGGATTGACAGCGGTCATTCCCATTTATGTATTTGGCAGAGAACTGGGATTTGGCGGCGATGAGATCAGAAGGGCTGTGGCATTCAGCCATATGGTGACGATATTTGTGAAATCTTATTTGGGAGCTCTTTCTCCTATCTGCGGCTGCGGGGTTGCAGCCGGAGTGGGATGTGCGGCAGGGCTTACTTTCCTCAGAAAGGGGACAGACCATCAGATCGAGGCGTCTATCCTCAATATGATATCCGGTCTGACGGGGATGCTCTGCGACGGAGCAAAGCTGGGATGTGCCTATAAGCTTGCAGTGGCGGTGGATGCCGCTGCGGACGCTTCCAATATGGCACTTTCCAAGGTACATATACCGGGGGACAATGGTATTCTTTCGGATTCACCGGAACAGTCCATTATGAATATGGCAAAGGTATCGGTACAAGGCATGGTATCGGCGGACGGGGTGATCGTCGGCATCATGCAGGAAAAATGTTAAAACTATACAGGGGGTAAGAGAAGATGACAAGAAAAGAAAGGATCATGGCAGCTTTGGCAAAAGAAGAGGTGGACAGGATACCGCTCGGGATGTGGTATCATCTCCCTCATGTGGATCAGGATGCGGTGGCCCTTGCGGAGACCCAGATCCACATGGCTGAGGATTATGGGCTGGACTTTATCAAGATGATGCCATTCGGCAATTATCAGGCGGTCGACTATGGACTGAGCTGTACTTATTACTGCACACCGACTCAGGCTGTCTTTGAACGGAAATATGATATCGAGAGTGCGGAAGAATGGGGAGAATTGAAAGAACTGCCGGGATGTTACGGCTGTCATGGGAAGACACTGGCGGCTGCTATGCAGATTGCTAAACAGCAGAAGAAAAAAGGGCTTGAGATTCCTTTTCTTCAGACAATATTCAGTCCCCTTACAATAGCAAGAAAGCTGGCGGGAGACAGAATTTTTACTGATATGAAAGAAGAACCCGCCCTGCTGCACCACGCACTGGACGCTATCATGAGAACATCGATCAATTTCGTGAAAGAGAATGTAAACGCGGGGGTTTCTGGATTTTTCTTTGCAAGCCAGTGTTCCTCTTACGATCTGATGACGGAAGAAGAGTATCGGGAATTTGGAGCCAGATATGACGTACCGATACTGAATTCGATAAAAGATGATACTTTTTTCAATGTCATTCATATTCATGGAGAAAATACGATGTTCAAGCTGCTTTCTTCCTATCCTGTGAACTGTGTGAATTGGCACGACCGGTGGGTGGCGCCGGATCTGGCACAGGCGAGGACGATTACGGACAAATGTCTGATGGGAGGCATCAATGAGTCATGGCTGGGGAAAGCGGAGCCAGGTGAGATAAAGATACATATAAAGGAAGCGGTGGAGCTGGGAGGAAGGAGAGGCTTGATTTTGTCACCGGGGTGCTGTGCGTCTATGAAAACCCCGGCTGAAAACTTCTACGCCTGCAGAAACGCGGTGAGAGAATTATAAAAGAACAACAGAAACAACGAAAAGAGCCCGACAGCCGGACTCTTTTCGTTGTTTCTGCTGTCCCTTTAAAATAAGGAAGATAAGAATTCCACCAGACGGAAGGAAATCTGAGGTTTTTCATTTCCGGCTTCTTTTTCGTCCTCGTCCACCAGAGAAGCATAGGTGTCCGGACGCAGGTCATCTTTTAATTCCTGCTTGGAATCCTCCGGCACGACGCCATAGGCAGCGTCCACAAAACATAGGGAAGGATAGAGGACGCACCACCAGTTTTTTCCGTTCCCTTCTCCGATCACCACCCGGAACGCTTCGTAAGTGCCGCAGGGAAAGGTCAGATCGCCATAAGATTTAGTGGGAAAATACCAGGGCTCCAGATAAAGAGATACAGGATAGTCGTATCCCTCTTCGCTGATCACGCTGCTGGCGATCTTATGGATTTCCCCCTCATGGTTCTCGATAAAGGTTTTAGTCTCCTCCAGGCCGGCGTCTTCCGGAAGGGTTTCTTCTAAGTATTCCAGGACAGATGCTTTTACCTTGAGCTTAAGAGCCTGATCTTCCTCGGAATCACTGTTTGCCAAAACGTGAAAGCGGAGGATATGAGAAGACAGATCTTCATGGACCGTCTGGACAGAGCGGGAGGCCGAAAGCCAGAGGGCCAAGGATACCAGGCAGAGAAGCGCCAGGAGAAAGGTCAGTGCCAGTCGTTCTTTTTTCATAATTTGCAGCTCCTTTATGTAAAATATAAGATAATGAATAGAATCTTCTATTGGGAGTCTTGCCCGTTTTTCCGGATTTATTACAATTAGGCGTTGAAGAAATGACAAAAGAAGGGTAAAATGAGAAAGAAAGATTCTTGACTTGTTGTGAAGACGCCAAGGCATTTTTGAATATAGAAGAAAAGAGGGAGTTCTTATGACAAAACAGACAGTGGCGGTACTTTTTGGGGGACAGTCATCCGAGCATGAAATTTCCTGCATTTCCGCGGTAACAGTCATTGAGAATATTAATACGGATAAATATGATACCATACTGATCGGCATCACTCAGGACGGAAAATGGATCCATACGGAATCAGTGGAGGAAATCCGTTCCGGCGCGTGGGTAAAGGGAAAGACGAGAGCGGTGCTGTCGCCCGACGCGGATATGAGCGGCGTCCTTCTGATAGAAAATGGGAAAGCCGCCTGTCGGAAGGTGGACGTGATCTTCCCCGTGCTGCACGGCCTTTATGGAGAGGATGGAACCGTACAAGGGATATTCGAGCTGTCCCAGATCCCCTATGTGGGCTGCGGAGTTCTGGCGTCGTCCGTCTCCATGGATAAACTCTATACTAAGATCATCGTGGATACGCTGGGCATCCGCCAGGCTAAATATGCGGCTGTCAGGAAAGAAGACCTGCAGGATATGGACGCAGTGGTGAAAAGAGTAGAAGAGACAGTTCCTTATCCGGTGTTCATCAAACCGTGCAATGCTGGTTCCTCCAGGGGAGTCTCCAAAGCGGAGAACCGGGAGATGCTGACAGACGGCCTTTTGGAGGCGGTGAAACATGACCGTAAGATCCTGGTGGAAGAGACTATTGTAGGCAGAGAGATAGAATGCGCCGTGCTGGGAGGAAATGAAGTGAAGGCCTCCGGTGTGGGAGAGATTTTGGCTGCCGCGGAATTTTATGATTATGAAGCGAAGTATCACAATGCAGAATCGAAGACTGTCATGGATCCGGAACTGCCGGCTGAAACCGTGGAAGAGCTGAGAAGAGACGCTGTCGCGATTTTCAAGGCGGTGGACGGTTTTGGTCTTTCCCGTGTGGATTTCTTTGTCACGAAGGACACCGGCGAGGTAGTGTTTAATGAGCTCAATACGCTTCCGGGCTTTACGTCCATCAGTATGTATCCCATGCTTTGGGAGAACCGTGGAATCGCAAAGCCCCAGCTGATCGAGAAGCTGATCCAGATGGCTTTTTCCAGAAAGGAGAAATAAATGGGTATCAACGCACCCATCGGAGTGTTTGATTCCGGCGTGGGCGGGCTCACGGTGGCCAGGGAGATCATGCGCCAGATTCCGGATGAGCGCATGGTCTACTTTGGCGATACAGCCCGCCTTCCCTATGGTACAAAATCCAAAGAGACCGTAATACGGTATTCCAAACAGATCATCCGGTTTTTGAAGACTAAACAGGTGAAAGCTATCGTGGTGGCATGTAATACGGCCACGGCTCAGGCTCTGGAGGAAATAAAGAATGGACTGGATATTCCTGTCATCGGCGTGATAGACGCGGCGGCGCGGGTAGCCAGCGAAGTCAGCCGGAACGGGAGGATTGGGGTGATCGGCACCACAGGCACCATCGAGAGCGGAATGTATGAGAAAGCGCTGAAAGAGTACAACCCGCAGGTGCAGGTTTATGGAAAGGCCTGCCCGCTGCTCGTCTCATTGGTAGAAGAGGGCTGGCTGCACGATTCTGTGACCGAGGAAGTGGTCGGCCGTTATATGAAGGATCTGGAATATAAATCCATTGATACGCTGATCCTGGGATGCACCCACTATCCTCTTCTGCGCTCTATTTTTCGGAAAGTGGCGGGAGAGGGCGTCACGCTGGTGAATCCGGCGTATGAGACGGCTATGGAACTCAGCAGCCTGCTGGACAGCAAGGGGCTTCGATGCGGCCAGGATGTGGAGCAGGCCGGCAGAAAATATGAATTTTATGTCAGCGACGCGGCGGAAAAGTTCTGTGATTTTGCCAATTCCATCCTGCCGTATGATATTGAAAAGGTGCAGCAGCTGAATGTAGAATGTTATGAAGCTGACTGACAGAGGAAGACCGGCCTGGGCGGCCGGGAGGGAGAGTACATGCAGAGAGAGGTATTGATATTTCTGGTGAGCGATCAGACCGGAGGCGCTGTGGAACAGGACCGGATCGAGGTGATCACTGCCGGTCAGTATTTTTATAAGAATGGCAAGCATTACGTCATCTATGATGAGATTTCAGAGGAGAGCGGCCAGACTGTAAAAAATATTATCAAGATCTACGACGGGGGGACGGAAATAATTAAAAGCGGAGATTCCAGCGTCCATATGGTCTTTGAGGAACACAAGAAGGATTTTTCCTATTACGATATGCCGTATGGAAAGATGTTCGTGAGCCTGGAAACGAATCGGCTGGATATTCGGGAAGAAGAGGACCGTATTTCCGTGAAGATTGACTACCGGCTGGAGATTGATTATCAGCACATGGCGGATTGTCTGGTGGAGATCCGGATAGAATCCAAGGAGAACTGCAAAATGAATTTAGGCCGATAAAGCGGCGGGTAATAGGGAGTGAACGGCTTATGTCTGTTCACTCCCCTTTTAATGCCGCTGTTTCTTCCGACGTGAGAGGGCGGTAGCTTCCCTCCGCCAGAGAAGTATCCAGCTTCAGGCTGCCGATGGAAAGACGTTTTAAATACAGCACAGGCATATCGATAGCCTGGAACATACGCTTTACCTGATGGAATTTTCCCTCATGGATGGTCAGTTCCACCTCCGAGACAGGACCCTCTGATTTCCTGGGGGAAAGGACAGAGATAAGACGGGCCTTGGCTGGAAGCGTGAGAGATTCTTCTCCGATATCCAGTCCGGCCTCCAAAAGCTGAAGTTCTCTTGAGGTGACGATACCGGATACTCGGACAAAATATGTTTTGTCCACATGATTTTTGGGAGACAGGAGGCGGTGGGCCAGAGGACCGTCGTTGGTGATCAGCAGAAGACCTGTTGTATCCTTGTCCAGACGGCCGGCGGGAAAGAGGTTTTTGCCGGAAGCGTCTTTTAGGAGTGATAGGACGGTAGGCTCGGTATTGTCATCGGTGGCAGAGACATAGCCTGCCGGCTTGTTTAACATATAATAATAGAAGGAACCCGTATAAGATACAGACTTGTCCCGGCAGAAGATCCTGTCAAGCTCTGCATCGATTTTCTGCTCCGGCTTTCCCGCGGCTTCCCCGTTTACAGAAATAAGCCCTTTTTTTATGAGCAGTTTTACCTGGCTGCGGGTGCCAAGGCCGGAATCGGCCAGAAATTTGTCGAGGCGCATGATCTTCATCGCCAGCTCCTTTCAGAAAAATTTATAGATTGGACAAACTCACTATAGCAACAGGCGGACGGGATGTCAAGCAAGGCCCGGACGGACCTTTTGATTGACGGAGATGAAGGATTAGAGTAAAATGGGAAAGCAGGTAAAGTTCCGGAGCACAGGCTCTGGAAGCCGTCAGGAGAGGAGACAGAACGGATATGGCAGAAAGAATACCGAGACCGGGAGAGTTATACAGGCATTTTAAAAATAAGATGTATCAGATCGTGGCAATCGCGGAACACTCTGAAACGGGAGAGACTTTGGTGGTCTACCAGGCCCTGTACGGAAATTTCCGTATATTTGCGAGACCGTTTGATATGTTCGTCGGCGAAGTGGACTCTGATAAATATCCCAAGGTATCCCAGAAGTACAGATTTGAATTGGTCACTTCACCGGAAGAAACGGATAAGAGCGGACGCAGGGATGCGGGGCAGGAGATTTTAAGGGAAAAAGAAAGAGAATCCAGGCTGGAGACGTGGAAAGCCGGGAACAGGGAAGGCCGCAGCGGTACTGAACCAGACGATGGGTTCTGTGATCTGGAGGACTACGGAGAAGCGGAACTGCTGTCAGATCAGGAAAGCGTCGTGATACCCAGAGCGGGGCGCGCGGAAAAAGAAGAGGATGAGCTGTGGGAATCTCTGACGGACGAGGTAGCCCAGGCGGCGGGCCATCAGGACGAAGCGGAGAGCGTAAGCCCCAGATTCCTGGATTTTTTGGAGGCGCGTACCTTTGAATCCAAAGCTGTGATTCTGGAATCGATGAGGGAGGAGCTGGACGATGAGCTGATCGACGGCCTGGCCCTGGCAGTCGATGTGGAAATACCGGAGGGGCCGCTGGAAGGGCGGTACCGTCAGCTCAGGCAATGCCTTCAGACCATGGCCCGATATGAGGATGAAAGGCTCCGATGAGCACGGATCACCTTGATTTTACGAGGGATTTCCCATATTTATCTTGACAATCCGAACTTCCCTATATATAATAATATGGCGTGCATAAAAACGTATGCAGTTTTTGTGTACGAAAATCAGAAATTTACCAATATTACAGGAGGTGAAAAACATGCCCACATTCAACCAGTTAGTAAGAAAGGGTAGACAGACATCCGCAAAGAAGGCAACCGCTCCCGCATTGTTAAAGGGATATAACTCTTTAAAGAAGAGAGCGACTGATGAGGCGGCTCCTCAGAAAAGAGGCGTCTGCACAGCAGTTAAGACGGCTACCCCCAAGAAGCCTAACTCAGCACTGAGAAAGATCGCCAGAGTACGTCTTTCCAATGGTATCGAAGTTACAAGCTATATCCCCGGAGAAGGCCACAACCTTCAGGAGCATAGCGTTGTGCTCATCAGAGGCGGCAGGGTAAAGGATTTACCCGGTACCAGATACCATATCGTAAGAGGAACACTTGATACGGCAGGCGTTGCAAACAGACGTCAGGCCCGTTCCAAATACGGCGCAAAGAGACCGAAAAAGTAAGGTGATCAAAGTCAGCATTGATTTGTATTAGTGCACGGAATGTAGCATATTTTTCCCTGTAAGACGGGTTTGAAATAGTTATCCAGACCGAGCGCGGACATACAAAACGTGTGAGTACCGAGGATTTAATTTATTAATTAAGGAGGGAAGTAACGTGCCACGTAAAGGACATACCCAAAAAAGAGATGTGTTAGCAGACCCGCTTTACAACAACAAGGTTGTTACGAAGTTAATCAACAATATGATGTTAGACGGCAAGAAGGGTGTTGCTCAGAAGATCGTATACGGAGCATTTGACAAGGTTGCCGAAAAGACCGGCAAGCCTGCGATCGAAATATTTGAAGAGGCAATGAACAATATTATGCCTGTGCTCGAAGTGAAGGCAAAGCGTATCGGCGGAGCTACCTATCAGGTGCCCATCGAAGTTAAGCCGGAAAGACGCCAGGCGCTGGCTCTGCGCTGGATCACTCTCTACTCCCGCAAGAGAGGCGAGAAGACTCAGATGGAGAGACTGGCAAATGAGCTTATGGATGCTGCCAACAACACAGGCGCAGCCGTAAAGAAAAAAGAAGACATGCACAAGATGGCAGAAGCGAACAAAGCATTTGCGCATTACAGATTCTAAAAGGAGGAAAATCCCTTGGCTGGAAGAGAATATCCATTGGAGAGGACCAGGAACATTGGTATCATGGCTCATATCGATGCGGGTAAGACCACTCTGACAGAACGTATCCTGTACTATACAGGCGTAAACTACAAGATTGGCGATACCCACGAGGGCACAGCTACCATGGACTGGATGGAGCAGGAACAGGAGAGAGGTATCACCATTACCTCCGCAGCCACCACCTGCCACTGGACTCTGGAAAAAGAAAACAATAAGATGCCGGGTGCCCTGGAGCACCGTATCAATATCATTGATACTCCCGGACATGTTGACTTTACCGTTGAGGTAGAGCGTTCCCTGCGCGTGCTGGACGGCGCCGTAGGCGTGTTCTGTGCAAAGGGCGGTGTGGAACCTCAGTCAGAAACTGTATGGCGTCAGGCTGATAAGTATAACGTGCCCCGAATGGCATTCATCAATAAAATGGATATCATGGGTGCGAATTTCTACAATGCGGTGGAGATGATCAAGACCCGTCTCGGCCACAACGCAGTTCCGGTTCAGCTTCCCATCGGGAAAGAAGATGACTTCAAGGGAGTTATCGACCTGTTTGAAATGCAGGCTTATATCTATAATGACGACAAGGGCGAAGACGTCGTGGTTGAGGCGATTCCTGAAGATATGAAGGAAAAGGCCGCAGAATACAGGACCGCGATGGTGGAAGCCATCTGTGAGACAGACGACGACCTGATGATGGAATACCTGGAGGGCGAAGAGCCGTCCAACGAGGATTTGAAAAAAGCTTTGAGAAAAGCCACGATCTCTGTGGAGATCATCCCCGTGCTGTGCGGAACCGCATATAGGAACAAGGGTGTACAGAAGCTTCTGGATGCTGTTGTAGAATATATGCCCGCGCCTACAGATATTGCCGCGATCAAGGGAACCGACATGGAAGGCAATGAAATCGTCAGACATTCTTCCGACGAAGAGCCTTTTGCCGCTCTGGCATTTAAGATCATGGCCGATCCCTTTGTAGGCAAGCTGGCCTTTTTCCGCGTGTATTCCGGCACCATGAATTCCGGTTCTTACGTACTCAATGCCACCAAAGGCAAAAAAGAGCGTGTGGGCCGTATCCTTCAGATGCACGCGAATAAGAGGATGGAGCTGGAGAAGGTGTATTCCGGTGACATCGCGGCGGCGGTAGGGTTCAAAATGACTTCTACAGGTGATACGATCTGTGACGAACAGCATCCGGTCATCCTGGAGTCCATGGAATTCCCGGAACCCGTTATCGATATCGCCATTGAACCCAAGACGAAAGCCGGCCAGGATAAGATGGGCGAAGCTCTTGCAAAGCTTGCAGAAGAGGATCCCACCTTCCGCGTTTCCACCAATAAGGAAACGGGCCAGACAATCATCGCAGGTATGGGCGAGCTGCATCTGGAGATCATCGTTGACCGTCTGCTTCGTGAATTCAAAGTAGAGGCAAACGTAGGAAAACCTCAGGTTGCTTATAAAGAAGGATTTACCAAGACCGTTGAAGTCGACAGCAAATATGCGAAGCAGTCCGGCGGCCGCGGCCAGTACGGCCATTGTAAGGTTCGTTTCGAGCCCATGGACGCCAACTCTGAGAAAACTTATGAGTTTGCTTCCGCGGTAGTCGGCGGAGCGATCCCCAAGGAATATATTCCCGCTGTTGACGCGGGTATCCGTGAGGCTTCCAAGTCCGGTATTTTAGGCGGATTTGAAGTGCTGGGCATCAAGGCAACCGTATATGACGGCTCCTATCATGAGGTCGACTCCTCCGAGATGGCGTTTAAGATCGCCGGTTCCATGGCGTTCAAGGATGCGATGCATAAGGGCGGAGCGGTACTCCTCGAGCCTATCATGAGAGTAGAGGTCACCACACCGGAAGATTATATGGGTGACGTGATCGGCGACATCAACTCCCGCCGCGGACGTATCGAGGCGTTTGAAGATGTCAACGGTTCCAAGCTGATCAAAGGCTTTGTTCCCCTGGCCGAGATGTTCGGCTACGCTACGGACCTCCGTTCTAAGACTCAGGGACGCGCGGCCTACTCCATGTTCTTTGAAAAATATGAGCAGGTTCCGAAGAGCGTACAGGAAAAAGTTCTTGCCGAAAGAGGCAAATAAGGCTTGAAAAACCTATGGTTTTGCAATATAATGATATTCAGCTATGAAACACTGAAACGAAATAAGAAATAAAATGAGAGGCCCGCCAGGGCAAATTTTAAGGAGGACTTTTAAAATGGCTAAAGCAAAATTTGACAGATCTAAGCCCCATTGTAACATTGGTACAATCGGACATGTTGACCATGGTAAAACCACTCTGACTGCTGCGATCACAAGGGTTCTGGCAGAAAGAGTTGCCGGTAATGAGAAAGTAGATTTTGATAATATTGATAAGGCTCCCGAAGAGAGAGAGCGTGGTATCACAATTTCTACCGCTCATGTAGAGTATCAGACAGATAAAAGACATTATGCACACGTTGACTGCCCCGGACATGCGGACTATGTAAAGAACATGATCACCGGTGCTGCTCAGATGGATGGCGCTATCCTGGTTGTAGCTGCAACCGACGGCGTTATGGCTCAGACAAAGGAGCACATCCTTCTGTCCCGTCAGGTAGGCGTACCCTACATCATCGTATTCCTGAACAAATGCGATATGGTAGATGACGAAGAGCTGATCGAGCTGGTTGAAATGGAAGTTACCGAGCAGCTTGAAGAGTATGATTTCACAGACTGCCCGATCATCAAGGGCTCCGCTCTGAAAGCTCTGGAAGATCCCATGGGGCCTTGGGGCGACAAGATCATGGAGCTGATGGAGACAGTGGACAGCTACATTCCCGATCCTCAGCGTGAGACTGACAAGCCTTTCCTGATGCCTGTAGAGGATATCTTCTCCATCACAGGCCGTGGTACGGTTGCTACCGGCAGAGTAGAGCGTGGTGTTATCCATGTATCTGACGAAGTAGAAATCGTTGGTCTGAAGGATGAGAACAGAAAAGTAGTTTGTACCGGTGTTGAGATGTTCCACAAGCTTCTGGACGAGGGCCAGGCTGGTGACAACATTGGCGCGCTGCTTCGTGGTGTTCAGAGAAACGAAATCGAAAGAGGCCAGGTATTGGCTAAACCCGGTTCCGTAACCTGCCACAAGAAATTTACCGCTCAGGTATACGTATTGACCAAAGATGAAGGCGGCCGTCATACCCCCTTCTTCAACAACTACAGACCTCAGTTCTATTTCAGAACGACCGATGTGACCGGCGTCTGCAACCTTCCTGAAGGTGTTGAGATGTGCATGCCTGGTGACAACGTAGAGATGACCATCGAACTGATTCATCCCATCGCTATGGAGCAGGGTCTTACCTTCGCTATCCGTGAAGGCGGACGTACCGTTGGTTCAGGCCGTGTTGCTACCATCATTGAGTAATTGAGATTTATTAGATTATATATGTGAGATTGAAGCCTCGGAAATTCATATTTCCGAGGCTTTTGTTTTGTAATTTTTATTTACACAACTATGAATTTATGAATGGATATATCATAATTATTGTGATATTATATTATTAATATAGTCGTATTTTTTATGATGTTTGAGAAAAATGTATGAGATATAAAATTAATTAATAATATTGGGTGAGGAAATAAAATATGAGTGAACGTTATACAAGGCTTTTTAGCCTTCCAGAAAATCTTTATGTACAGAGTTCTCCAGTTATAATAGCCGCGGGAGCACTGCTGAAGGATAATAAAACTGGAAGAGTATTGGCGCAGTTAAAATTGCGGAGCATTGTTTCCATAAAAATAAAAGCAGTGAAAGTAAAAATAATACCATTTGATGTAGTCATGAGACCTTTAGGAGGCGAAGCCGTATATCAGTATCTTGATTTAGACGTTTGCCGTGATACTGAATTTGGACAGAAGACCCCAATCATATTGTCCGAGGCATCTGCGAGATCTTTCTCTGCTTCAGTTGATGAAGTGGCATTTATGGATAACAGTGTCTGGAATTCTTCAAAAGAGGATTGGAGAGCACTTCCTGTACCTTCTCTTCTTATAGAAGAATTGGGGGATATTGAGCTCGTCAAACAGTATCGGTTGGAGACAAATACCGATGGATTTACTTGTCCGGCCGAATTTGAGGATTTATGGCAATGTGTTTGCGGTACCTATAATTATATGGATGAGCCGATGTGTCACCGTTGTGGCCATTCTTTGGAAGAACTGCAAAAAGCGTTGAATCTTGATAATCTGGTAAGGCTAAAGGAACTTCGGCTGGCAGAGGAAAAACAGCTTTTAATTGAGAAAAGAGCAGCTGATGAGAAGGCAGCCCAGGAAAAAGCGGCAGTTGAAAAAGCTCGGATCAGAAAAAGAAAAAAAGTCATAGTAGTCTCTGCAATAACAGTATGTTTTATAATTGCGGCAGTGATTATTATTAATAAAGTAGTGGTTCCTTCTATAAAGAATGATAGAGCATATAAAGAAGCCTGTATGCTTATGGAGGAGGGTAAATATTCAGAAGCTCAGGAGGCGTTTTTAGCATTGGATGGCTATAAAGATGCAGAGGAGCAGGCGGAAAATGCACATATCAGTCAGCTTGAAGAAGAATATGACAGGGCCAAAGCATTTTATGATAAGGGACAATATATAGAGGCTCGGAAGGCGTTTCTTGAACTGGGAAATTATAAGGACTCTGCCAGAGCTGCAGTGGAAGCAGAAACTGCGGGTAAAGAGGAAAAATACAACAATGCTAAAAAAATGAGTGAGGCGGGAAACTATGCAGAAGCTCATGAAATCTTTTTGGAATTAAATGATTATAAAAATTCTGCGGAAGAGGCAGAGCTCGCACAGAAAGGTATGGATTATGACAAGGCATTGAGTTTGTGCGGAGAGGGGAACTTTGTGGAAGCACAGCAGCTCCTTTTGTCATTGGGAGCCTATAAAGACGCCGAAAAACTTGCGTATGGAAAAGATTTTTTACAGGTGGGGTGCCATGTTCAATTTGGTCATTATGAGCAGGATAATGATTTAAACAATGGGCCGGAGATTATTGAGTGGAGAATATTAGACAGAGATCACGATAGGATTCTTGTTATTAGTGAGTATATACTGGAATATAAAGAATTCAATAGTGAATATGACGAGGAAAATTGGGAAGACAGTTCGCTTCGTGAGTGGTTAAATAAAGATTTTATGAATTCTATTTTTGCAGATAATGAAAAGAAAATGATATTATCAGTTATTAATACGAATCCAGACAACAAAATATATGGGACTAAAGGAGGAGGAAATACGACAGATAAGCTGTTTTGTTTAAGTATAGATGAGGCAGAAAGATATTTTCTAACAAAGGAGGAGAGATTGACTAGAGCAACAGTTTATGCTAATGCGCAGACAGGATATCCATCATATTCGGATGGCCTTCTTGTATGGTGGCTGCGCTCTCCAGGAAGCTGCGATTTTAATATCGCTACTGTTTTTTATAATGGTGTTATTAGTACATCTGGAGAGAATGCTCCAGCACCCTCAGGAGTCCGTCCAGCTTTATGGATTGATTTGAATCAATTTTCAGGAATGTGAATGTCCATTTATCGATAAGACTCCAATCCTGCGGAAACAATTCCGTGATGGAGATCAGACCGTCTTTGATAAGTATAGATTTTGACAAATATTCGTATGGTTAAAATAAGGGGGGAGTAGAAAATGGTTATAATAATAAGTGCATTGGCGGCAGCTGTAATTATTGATATCATAATGGCAAATTTAATGCAGAATGTGGCATTTGCGAAGGGCTATGATACCAGTATCCATTCTTTTGCAATTTGTCTTTTGCTTAATTTTGCAGGGTATATTTATGTACTCGCGCTGCCTGATCTTATAGCCAGAAAAAACCAAGAGGAAATTTTAGAGGCCTTGAAAAATCAGGGAACTTCCCTGGAGGAAAATTTTCAGATTACAAAAATAACAGATGAAGAATTACCGCCGCTGTAAAATTAAGGTGATTCAGATATCCACGATCTTTGCGGCGCTCGCCTTATGATGGAATCGTGACGGTCCGGAACTTCTGCCGGTGTCTAACTGGAGCTTAATCGGAACTTATTATGAATGATTCCAAAAAGTATTTTGTATTATAATTAGAAATACTCGGGACCTTTAGGGTTTCCGAGTATTTTATTATCTGTAAAGATATTTGAAGCATACATAAAACTCCCATATTGGCGGCACACTTACTTTGTAGGAACAGCAGAGGACAAAATATGTACATTCATTTCTTTTGTCCCAGCCTGCGGCCATAGCATCGGAGATGAAATACAGTTAGAATAGGAGGAGATAGCTGGCATGGCTATTGATTATCGGAAAACAGCAAAGGCGCTGGTAGAGGAGCTGGGCGGTGACGGGAACATTATGAACGTCACGCACTGTGCGACCCGCCTGCGATTTATTTTGAAGGATGAATCCGCCGTGGACGCGGGAAAGATATCGAAGATCCCTGGGGTGATCACGACTGTGGAAGCCGGAGGGCAGTTCCAGGTGGTGATCGGAAACCATGTGAAGGACGCATATCAATACGTGATGGAACTGGTCTCTGTCGAAGAAAACCAGGGAAATGGACCAGCCAAGAAGGTCGGGATATTCAGCCGGATCATAGATATCATATCCAGTATTTTCGCGCCGTTTTTATATACACTGGCGGCCTGCGGTATCCTTCAGGGAATACTGGGAATCTTTGTGGCACTTAACGCAATTGATACGGCCGGCGGGACTTATCAGGTCCTGAATTTCATATCCTGGACGGCGTTTACCTTTTTGCCGGTGCTGATCGCCGTCACGGCTGCGAAGAAATTCGGCGTCAACGTCTTTATTGCAGTCGTGATTGCCTGTGCGCTGGTTTCACCGGATTATATAAACATGGTGAATGCGGGAGAGACAATTTATTTTTTGGGCATGAGAGTTCAGCTTCTCAGCTATACTTCTTCCGTGATTCCCATCATTCTGTCCATATGGATCGCTTCCTATATACAGAAATTTTTTGATCGGTACCTGCCGGTCGTGGTGAGAAATCTGTTCACCCCCATGTTCACCATTGTGATCATGGTGCCCCTGACCCTTCTCGCTTTCGGTCCCATTGGAAATGCTATTGGAGGGGCCATTGGCGGAGTATATAATTATCTGTACCGATTGAGCCCCATTGTGGCCGGGATCATAGTCGGCGGCCTATGGGAGGTACTCGTGATATTCGGCGTACACTGGGGGATCACTCCGGTGACCGTCGGAAACTACGCGAGCTTGGGATATGATACGTTTACAGGTTTGCAGGCGTCCGCAGTTTTCTCTCAGGCAGGCGCGGCTCTCGGAGTATTCCTTAAGACTAAGGACAAGGAAATGAAGGGAGTTGCCCTCTCCGCATCCGTCACCGGTCTGTTTGGCATCACGGAACCGGCCATTTATGGAGTGAACCTGCGTCTGAAAAGGCCGATGGTCTGCGGCTGTATAGCCGGAGCAGTGGGCGGGGCAGTAGCCGGAGCATTCAATGCCGTCTCCTGGAGCTACAATATGCCGGGTATCGCGACAATGCCCGCGTATTTTAAAGCCGGTCATATGATGCAGTTTGCCGGGTTTGTGCTTTCTATTGTGATCGCATTTTTACTCAGTACGGTCCTCACCTATGTGGTGGGTTTTGAAGAAGTGTCTGCCGCCGGCGCGGAAATCGCGGAGGAGCCGTCGCAGACAGGGACCGTTT
Organism: Lachnospiraceae bacterium; assembly: GCA_902363445.1. GTDB lineage: Bacteria > Bacillota > Clostridia > Lachnospirales > Lachnospiraceae > Lientehia. The sequence goes on along the minus strand of CABJAB010000003.1, from coordinate 96,526 downwards.
TTCAGGAAGAGACGGAAACAGAATCGTGGATCAAAATCGGAAGTCCTGCGAAAGGAAGCGTGATATCCGTAAAAGAAGTGAAGGATGAAGTATTCGCGTCGGGAGCGATGGGCGGGGGCGTGGGAATCCTCCCCGAAGAAGGAAAGATATATGCGCCCTTTGACGGAAGGGCGGAGACGGTGTTTCCCACAGGCCATGCGGTGGGACTGGTGGCAGACAATGGGCTGGAGGCTTTGATCCATATCGGGATCGATACGGTAAAGCTGGACGGAAAAGGTTTCCATGCCTATGTGAAGCCGGGTGATACCGTGAGAAAAGGGGACCTTTTAGTTGAATTTGACAGAAGGCAGATAGAAAAAGCCGGCTATGACTCCACCGTGATCTTTATCATCACGAATATGGATGATGTAAAGAAGCTGGAAATATGGGCCAACAGACAGGCAGAAGCGCTGGAAACAGTCATGACTGCCGCACTTTTGGAGGGCGCAGATGAAGATTGAAAATAAGCTGCCGGAGGATTTCCTCTGGGGCGGGGCTGTGGCCGCCCATCAGGTGGAGGGCGCCTGGAACGAGGACGGCAAAGGTCCCAGTGTGGTGGATGTCCTGACGGCCGGCGCCCATGGCGTGGACCGGAAGATAACAGAAGAGGTGAAGGAAGAATTTTATTATCCCAATCATGTGGCATCTGATTTTTACCATCATTACAAAGAAGATATCAAGCTGTTCGCGGAAATGGGCTTCAAATGCTTCCGCACCTCGATTGCCTGGACAAGGATTTTTCCGAAAGGGGATGAACAGGAACCGAATGAGGCGGGGCTTCAATTTTATGACGATCTGTTTGATGAACTCTTAAAATATGGGATCCAGCCGGTCGTGACCTTATCTCATTTTGAAATGCCGTATTATCTCGTCAAACAGTATGGCGGATGGAAGGACAGGAGGCTGGTGGATTTTTTTGTCCGGTATTCCACGACAGTCATGGAGTGGTATAAGGATAAAGTGAAATACTGGATGACCTTCAATGAGATTAACAATCAGAAAAATTATCTCTATCCTTTGTTCGGCTACAGTTGTTCCGGGGTGATCTTCACGGAAGAAAAGAATCCGGAGGAATGTATGTATCAGGTGGTCCATCATCAATTGGTGGCGAGTGCGCTGGCGGTGAAAAAGGGACACGAGATCAATCCGGATTTTCAGATTGGCTGTATGATAGCGTTTGTTCCGCTTTATCCCTTTTCCTGCCGTCCGGAGGACATGATGTACTCCGTAGAAGCCATGCACGACCGGTATTTGTTTGGGGATGTGCAGGCCAGGGGAAAGTATCCGTCATATATCTATAAGGAATGGGAACGCAAGGGATTCCATATCCACATGGAAAAAGAGGATGAAAAGATCCTGCAGGAAGGAGCCGTGGATTATGTCGGCTTCAGCTATTATATGACAAATGCGGTGGAAGCGGGAAAAGCAGAGGAAGGAAATGGTTTGGACGGATTTCCCGGCAGCGTGAACAATCCATTTGTGCCGAAAAGCGACTGGGGATGGCAGATCGATCCTGTGGGCCTTCGGTACGCGCTGAACCTTTTGTATGAACGGTACCAAAAACCGCTGTTCATCGTGGAAAATGGGTTTGGTGCGATCGATGAGGTGAACGACGACGGATCCATTGAGGATGACTACAGGATCGCATATCTGAAAGCACATGTGGAAGAGATGAAGAAAGCGGTCCTTTTGGACGGCGTGGACTTGATTGGCTATACCCCATGGGGCTGCATCGACTGTGTTTCCTTTACCACAGGAGAAATGAAAAAACGATATGGGTTTATCTATGTAGACCGGGATAACGAGGGAAATGGGACCCTTGAGAGAAGACGGAAAAAATCGTTCTTCTGGTATAAAAAGGTCATTGAATCAGGCGGAGAGATCTTGTAGACAGAGAAAGAGCAGATGGATGCTGCAAAACTTCCGGAAATGATGTATGATAGGATACAGAAAATACTGGAGAATGTGATCATGAACCGTACTCTGACTTACAGGATTGCCGATAAAGAAGCGGAGCTAAAAGTAGAACAATATTTGAGACGCAGGGGATATTCCAGGCAGAATCTCATTCGGCTGAAAAAAACACAGGACGGAGTGATGCTGAATGGGTCCTGCTGTCATATGAACAGACGGCTGGCCCCGGGAGATGAGCTCACGGTTCATATCTGTGAGACGGAATCCTCTGAAAAGATCGTGCCGGTGCCGCTTCCCGTGGAACTGGTCTACGAAGACGAGGATATTCTCGTGGTGAACAAGCCGGCCGGTATGCCCACTCATCCTTCCATGAATAATTACACGAATTCACTGGCGAACGCTCTGGCCTGGTATTACAAAGAGCAGGGAAAGCCATTTATTTTTCGGTGCACCAACCGGCTGGACCGCGATACCTCAGGGCTGACGGTAATAGCCAAGCATATGCTCAGCTCGGGCATACTGTCTTCCATGGCTGTCCGGCGGGAGATACACCGGGAATATCTGGCTGTCGCGCGCGGCCGTGTGGAGCCGCCGGAGGGCACCATTGACGCTCCTCTTTCGCGGAAGCCGGGTTCCATCATAGAACGTGAAGTGGATTTTAAAAACGGAGAGACGGCGGTCACCCACTACCGGCTGCTGGAGGAGAAGAACGGGCACAGCCTGATCTCCCTGCGGCTGGAGACTGGAAGGACGCATCAGATCAGGATCCATATGAAGTATCTGGGTTTTCCGCTGATCGGGGATTATCTTTATAACCCGGATATGGAACATATCGGCAGGCAGGCGCTCCATTCGGCCCGTTTGGCTTTTAGGCATCCCATCACCGGAGAGGAGATGGATTTTTCTGCTCCGCTTCCGGAAGATATGCGGCGTGTGCTGTATGGACCATCAGGCGCCTGCCGGCTATGAACATAGGAAATCAAACGGCCGCCCGGGAAGGGGCGGCCGCTCTGATTCATATATCACGGACAGGTTTTTGTGATCAAAGGAGATTCACATGATAATATTTTTCTAAAGCTTCCTTTAATGAGCCGATTTCTGGTTTGATGACGGGAACTTCAGGAAGATATCCGGCTGTTGCTGCCGGATCCTTTAGGCCGCTGGAGGTGATGATGGCGACGATTTTCGCGTCGGGATCGATCTTGCCCTCATCGACCAGTTTTTTTATCACCACAAGGGAAGTAACAGAGGAAGCTTCTGCATAAATACCTTCATGCCTGCCGAGGAGAAGCTGCATTTCCATGGTTTCTGGATCGCTGCTGAAATGGGCGAGGCCGTTGGATTCTTTTAACGCCATGTAGCCCTGATGGGTGGCTTTTCCGCCTCCGATGGAAAAGGAAACACTCCAGCCGTCCGTCGGCACGGCGACGGTGCCTTCGGAATGGAGTTCCAGGGATTTTTTCAGGGAACCGTAGACCTCCGCGGCGACCATGCGCGTCTGTTTTTGCGTGATTCCGGCTTCCACCAGATCTCTGGCGCCTTTCCAAATCCCATATAGTCCGTCAGAGTGGGCGCACGGTACGGAAATGTAGTCCGGCAGTTCTCCGAGTTCGTCAAAGATCTCAAAGGTTATGGTCTTGTAGCCGTCGACGCCGTAAGGATTGCTGCCGATGGAAGGGTTCAGGAATCCGGTCAGCGGATACCAATTCTTCTCTTTCACGCATTTTTTACTGAGAATCCAGCGGTCCTCCATGGTGGGAGTGACGATGACACTGGCTCCATAGGACTGCATCAGAGTCTTCATAGTCTGGGGGACCTGGGCGACGGTGAACACCACACAGGGGATATCCGCGGCGGCACACATGGCGGCCGTGGCTGCGCCGTGATTTCCGGTGGAAGAAACTGTGACGGCCACGGCTTTTTCCTGCTTTGCTCTGGTCACACCTACCGCGGCCAGACGGTCCTTATAAGACCAGGTGGGGTTCTGCGATTCATTTTTTATGTACAGGTTTTTGAGTCCGAGTGCTTTTCCGAGGGATTTACAATGGATAAGAGGCGTATTGCCCTCTCCGATGGAGACGGGTTCTATATCGTCGTCAATGGGGAGGAACGCGCGGTGAGTCCATAGTCCTTTCGCTTTCGGCGCATTGTAGTAGATATCCTTTAGCTCCTTCGGGCTGTATCCGCTGAAGTCATATTTGGTGGAGAGATTGGCAGAGATGCCCCGCTCCCTGCATTTGGGGCAGCCCTCGAAGATTTCGTCTCCGGAAACCTCGTGCCCGCAGGCTACACATACGGTTTTCTTTGTAAAAAATGTCATTCTTATACCTCCACATAGATTAATTCACGGGACGATTCTGTCAGATACTCGGCGCCCTGTCCCGTCACAAGGACCGTATCTTCCACCTGGACGCCGCCCCAGCCGAGTTCGTAGTATGGAGTCTCGATGCACAGCACCATGTCCTTTTCAATCGGAACGTCACTTCCTGGACATATAGAAGGCAGATCATAGCAGGCCAGCCCGATGCCGTGCCCGCAGTGATGCCGGTCATAGTGGGGGATGGTCTTTCGGACGGCCGCGACGGCCGTATCAAAGATCTCACCGGCTGTGACGCCCGGGCGAAGGGCAGAAATGGCCGCTTCTTCCCCTTCCAGAATACCGCAGTAATAACGGGCGGCTTTTTCATTTTCACCGGCTATGACTGTTCGGGCGATATCGGAACGGAATCCCTTGTAAATACATCCGAAGTCAAAACGGATGACAGAGCCTTCTTTCACCGTGGATAGGGGATGGTTATAGGTATCCACAAAAGCGGAACGCTTGTCGACCGTGGCCGTACAGAAATAAGGCATGGCCCCCTGGTCCATGACCCCCTTATAAAAGGCCTGGCACATTTCTTCTTCGCTGATCCCCTGCCGGATGAGCGGCAGAAGACTTTGAAAGGAAGCCTCCGTGATATTGGTGGATTTTTTTATCAGCGCGGTTTCGTCCGGATGCTTGATATATTTGATCTGACGGAAGACGGGTGCGCCTTCTATAAAATCTGCATCCGGAAAAGCCTTTCTGACCTGGTTCCAGGTGCCGACCGGCATCCGGCTTTCGTCCATTGCGATCCGCCCTCCGGAAAACCCAAGGGCGGTGATCGCGGAAGCCAGCGCGTCGGAAACCGAGTCGTACCGGATCTTCAGCTGTTCCCTGACAGAATCAGAGACAGTGTCCCCATCTTCATAGCGGAAGCAGAAGCTTCCGACGGGAAACAAGGTCCCCTCAAAACCGAGCTCTGTTAAAGTAGGAGCGTCCGCCGCGGAGGTTATCAGCGCCTTTTCACCGGTGGACGGCTTAAATACCAGATAGGCTTCGGCGGAATACAGCGCGGATACACTGACAGGGAAATAACCGGACAGATATTCCACGTTTTCCGGGAGGGAAGCGACCAGAAGCTCCAGGGAATGAAGACCGCATACGGACACGGCTCTCTGGAGGCGGAAAGCGGACAAGGAAACGTTTGGATCCATTGAGAATCAACTCCTTTCAGTGAGGAAATTCAGACCGATATCTTATGGTTTGAATGTATCATATGCCGGTGAAGAAATCAATAAAAAATTACTGATTTACAATAAAAAATTATTAATTTTCGGATAAATCCGTTGACGGTGTTATTATAGTATTATAAACTAGATTATAATACTATTTAAAAGATGGTGCACATGCAGGCAGATTTCTGGCGAACCTGCAGAATGAGATAAACAGATTAATTGCATGTGCGTCACACACAGGAAAAACGGTGCTTGCGCAAAAATTATTGGAGAGACGATTTTGATTGACGAAAATTATTGTGTTGACATAGAACTGTAAATTCCGGCTTGCCGGGCACGGATGACACTGGAACGATGAATGAGAAGAGGAAAGGGCCAGGATGAACAAGACGGTGGAACAATATATACCGATGGTAGAATATATCGCGCAGGTCATCGGAAGGAACTGCGAGGTCATTCTGCATGACCTGAGTGACCTGAACCATTCGGTCGTCGCGGTGAGCAGCCATACCCTCACGGGACGGAAGGCGGGGGACGCGATCACAGATATGGCATTGATGGTCCTGCACAATAAATCCTATGTGGACCGGCCTTTTGCGGTCAATTATGTGGGCAGGACGAAAGGAGGCCCGGCCACCTACCGGAGCAGTACTTATTTTATCCGGGAGGGCCGTGAGATTGTTGGGATGCTTTGCATCAATATAGATGTCTCGGCGTTTTTATCTGCCAGGGAAGCGCTGGACGCCATGATCATGGTGGGAGGGGAAACGAGTCCTGAAGCAGCTTCGGTTCCCTGCGCGGCGGAAAATTTCACCGTGTCCCGGGAGGCGCTTCTGGCACAGACCTATGAGAGTGTCTGCGAGCTGTTCTCACTTCCGCCGGAGCGTCTGAAAGCCGCTGAGAAGCGCAGGTTCGTAAAAGAGCTTTATGACAGAGGATGTTTTGGGCTGAAAGGAAGCGTTACGGTCGTTTCCGAGTGGCTGCAGATCTCCGAGTCGTCGGTGTACCGGTATTTGAATGAAGTGATGCGCGGCGGACAATGAGCCGCGATTTCATAAAAAACAGGAGGAGAGTAAGATGAAAGTGATTGATGTGAGGAGCGACACGGTGACCGTGCCGACCGATGAGATGCGGAAGGCTATGGCGGAGTGCCCGGTAGGCGACGATGTATATGGCGACGATCCAACCGTGAATGATTTGGAGCGGACGGCGGCTGAGATTCTGGGCAAGGAGGCGGCTTTGTTTTTTCCCAGCGGTACCCAGTGCAATCAGGCGGCGATCATGAGCTGGACGAACCGGGGCAATGAGATCATCGTCAGTGATATGGCGCATATCTATGAACATGAAGTGGGAGCGGTAGCGGTGCTTTCCGGGGCCAATATGCGTACGCTGCATTTTAAGGACGGGATCCCAGATTGCGGCCAGATTGAAAGGGCCATCCGCGGAGAGGATATCCACTGCCCGGAGACGGCTCTGATCTGTCTGGAAAATGCTTTGGCAAACGGCAGGGTGGTGCCGGTGGAGAATATGAGGCGGATTTACGAAATGGCTGGACGCCATGGGATACCGGTCCACATGGACGGCGCCCGGTGCTTTAACGCGGCTGTGGCGCAGGAGGTTGACGTAAAAGAAATCACGCAGTACGTGGATTCTGTGTCCTGCTGCCTTTCCAAGGGTCTCTGTGCTCCGGTGGGGAGTGTCCTGGCTGGAAAGAAAGAGTTCATTGCAAAAGCCAGAAAAAACCGGAAGCTTCTGGGCGGAGGCATGCGGCAGGCGGGAGTGCTGGCGGCTCCGGGCCTGATCGCAGTCCGGGAAATGCCGAAGCGCCTGCATATTGACCACGAGAACGCCAGATACCTGGCAGAGGGGCTGAGCAAAATCCCGGGCGTCGATTGTGAAAAGGATGCGGTACAGATCAATATGGTCTTTTTCCGGATAGACAGGGAAGAGGAAATCAGGAAAAGACTTCCGATGTGGCTGCTGCAAAGAGGGATAAAAACCAATCCGGAGGACGGAGGACTTTTCCGGATGGTGACCAACGCCGGCGTGGATCGGGAGGATATGGATGTGATCCTTGAGGCATTAACGGAATATCTGGCATAGAATAAAAGAAGGCTTCTGGCATCGCGGGAAACGTGCCGGAAGCTTTTTTATTCCATAGGAAGGTTGTCTGAACTTCCTTGTTGACAAATACCTTATTATCGGTATAATGTCCTTATAGTTCTTTTTTGAACCATGAGGTGGTGCTTATGCAGTCTGCAATTGAAATACTGACGGTCAGCCGTTACCGGAAAAAGGTATATGAAAAAATGATGGGCGGTCTGTGCCGGGAATACAGACTTACGGTCAGGGAAATGGACATCATCATGTTCCTGGCCAATTATCCGGGCTATGATACGGCGCGGGACATAGCTGAGATTGGCATGTTTCCAAAATCCCATGTGTCCATTGCCATAGAAGCTTTGTGCAGGAGAGGGTTTTTGGAAAAGCAGCCCGGCCGGAAGAGAAATGTCCATCTGCGCCTGACAAAGGAAGGGCAGAGAGTCGTGGAACAGGGACATCTTGTGCAGGCCGAGTTTGTCCGGGTGATGTTTGAGGGCTTGTCCTCGGAGGAATTTTTAAGTCTGATGAACAGCCAGGAAAAAATATCAAAGAATTTGAAAGCAGCATATGAAGGGATGGAGTGAATATGTATTTTTTGAGGAATCTGCTGGTGGGAAGTTATCTGTACCGGCAGCTTACAGTGCTGATGTATACGGCCCCGGCTATTTTATTGGCGATATCATTCCATGAATTCGCCCACGGTTATATGTCGGTGCGCCTGGGAGACCCGACTCCAAAACGGGACGGACGCCTTACGCTGAACCCGTTCCGGCACCTGGACCTGTGGGGAACCCTCTGCCTGCTTCTGTTTCATGTTGGGTGGGCAAAGCCCATACGGGTAAATGTGAGAAATTATAAAAAACCCAGGAGAGATATGGTGCTGGTGGCTCTGGCGGGGCCGGTCATGAATTTTATCCTGGCCTTTCTGTCGATGCTTCTTTACGGCCTGCTCTTTAAGCAGGGCAGTCTGCCGGGCATCCTGGGATATCTGCGGCAGCTTTTTTACTACTCGGCGGTCATCAACGTGGGACTGGGTCTGTTCAACCTGATTCCGCTTCCGCCCCTGGACGGCTCTACGGTTCTGGCGGAGCTCGTGCCGGCAGCCGGAAGGTTTTTTGCCCGTATCAGGAGATACAGCGTATGGATCCTGGCAGGGCTTCTGTTTTTAGGGGTTTTAAGTGTGCCGCTCAGCGCCGGCGGCAATCTGATTCTGAACGGCTTTTGGAAAGTGGTGCGGAAGATCCTGAGAATTGACATGTTCAAACTGAATGGTGGTATGACAATATGAGCGGAAAATGGATACGGAGACTTATCATGTGGCTGATCATATGCATTATTCTTTATCTGGTCATTGGGGCGGTCGCCCCTTTTGGACATTATCCGAAGCCGGTGCTTTCAGCCGGGCAGAGGGAAAAACTAGATGTGTTTATGGATTCGGATACATCGGCGGACCGGGCTGCCATCGTGGAATCAAACCGGGCCGCGCTGGCGGAGCGGCTGCGCCTGATGGAGGGAGCAAAAGAGGAGATCATCCTTTCGACCTTTGACATGAGGCCGGGTGAGAGTACCGAGGATCTGGCCGCCATGCTGTTACATAAAGCCGATGAAGGGGTGAAGATCAGGATTCTGGTGGACGGCATCAGCTCCGTACTCCGTATGGAGGGAAAAGAAACCTTCTATGCGCTGTCCTCCCATCCCAATATCGAACTGAAAGCCTATAACCCTTTGAATCTTCTGCTTCCCTGGAAAACCCAGGGAAGGATGCACGATAAATATGTGATCGCGGATCATACGGCCTACATCATGGGAGGCAGAAATACCTTTGACTATTTTCTGGGGGATTACCATACGGCCAATAAGAGCCTGGACCGGGAGATTCTGATCTACAATACGGAATGGGAACAGGCCGGCGCGAAAGACAGCTCTCTGTTCGAGCTGCGGGAATATTTTGAAGGAGTGTGGGGGCTTAAAGCCTGCAAGTATTTCCATGAGAATGAAAAGCTGGCGGATAAGGAGAATGTGAAAGAAAAGAGGGAAGAGCTGGCAAAGCGGTATGACGGGCTTCGGGAGGCCTATCCGGAGGCTTTCGACGGAAGCCTTCTGGAGGAGAAAACAGTCGCTACCAAGGGTGTCCTTTTGATGACGGGGGAGACCGGAATTTATGAAAAACAGCCGCTTGTCTTCCAGCAGGTATGCGAGCTGATGAAGCGCGGGAAGGAGAGGGTCCTGATCCACACCCCTTACGTAGTATGCAATAAATACATGTATGGAGAGCTGGAAAAGGTTGCGTCCTCTGTGGAAGATGTGAAGATGATGATAAATTCCGTTGACAACGGGGATAATTTCTTTGGCTCCGCCGATTATCTGTGGAATAAAAAGAAGGTAATGGGCACAGGAATGGAAATCTTGGAATATGACGGCGGGATCTCCACCCACGGAAAATCCGTGATCATTGACGACGATATCAGCGTAGTAGGCTCATTCAATTTTGATCTGAGAAGCGCCTATATGGATACAGAGATGATGGTGGCGGTCAAAAGCGAAGAGCTTACGAGTCAGCTGTCGGCCAATATGGAAGAGCTGCATCAGTACTGCCGGAAGGCAGTGGACGCGGATACTTATGAAGGAGAGCGGCCGGAAGAGGCAAAATCCCTGCCCTGGTGGAAGAAACCGGCCATGTGGGCGGTTGGACTCATCATGCAGCTGTTCCGGTTCCTTGTCTGAAAAGAGTTATTGGAAAAAGAAGGGATTTGACAGTTCGGGCGGTTGGGATTAGACTATAGACAGTGTTCCCTGCTTTGAAAGCGCATGAAAAAGGAGTAAGAGGACGTGAAAGAAAACAAATATGATAATGAAATTTTTTTTGAAAAATATAGTGAAATGGAACGCTCCAAACAGGGGCTTGCCGGCGCGGGAGAATGGGAGACACTGGAACCGCTCCTGCCTGATTTCCGCGGCAGGCGCGTGCTCGATCTGGGCTGCGGCTATGGATGGCACTGCATCTATGCCATGGAACACGGAGCGTCGTCGGTGACCGGAATCGACTTGTCGGAAAAGATGCTGGAGGCGGCCAGGAAAAAGACGGCTTCTTCCCAGGTCCGGTATATTCAGATGCCCATAGAAGAGATTGATTTTGAAAAGGACAGCTTTGATGTGGTCCTGAGCTCTTTGGCATTCCATTATGTTAAGTCCTTTCCGGAAATCGTGGAGAAGGTGAGCTCCTGCCTCGTGAGCGGCGGTGATTTCATTTTTTCGGCGGAACATCCAATCTTCACCTCTCAGGGCCCCCAGGACTGGTATTACGGAGCGGCGGGGGAGATCCTTCATTTTCCTGTGGACCGCTACTTTTATGAAGGAGAGAGAAAGGCCCGGTTCCTCGGTGAAGAAGTTACCAAATATCATAAGACGCTGACCACTTATCTGGAAACTCTGCTGACGGGCGGATATGAGCTGCTGCATGTGGTGGAGCCTCAGCCGCCGGCCCGCATGATGTCTATGGAAGGAATGAAGGACGAAATGCGCCGCCCCATGATGCTCATTGTGTCGGCTCGGAAAAAATAATCCCTTTCACCAATGAAAAGTGCTTTTCAATTTTACCCAATAGAGGTATGATGAATGAGTATGCAAAAAATGGGAGGAATTGGAGATGGCGGATATATTTATACGGGCGGGATCGTTTATCTTGATCATTGCATTGGGATATTTTCTGAAAAGGATCGGCTTTTTTAAGAAGGAAGATTACCGTCTGATCTCTAAGATCGTTCTGAATGTGACGCTTCCGGCGGCAGTTATCGTAAATTTCACGTCGACCGACGTGCCGCCTTATCTGTTGTCAGCAGTGCTTCTGGGAGTCCTTGGAAATCTGATCATGCTGGGCGCGGCCAGGGTATTCAGCGGAAGAGCGTCCTGGAAGATTCAGATGTTCCGGATGTTAAATTATTCCGGATACAGCATCGGCTGCTTTACCCTTCCGTTCATCCAGAGCTTTCTGGGGCCAACAGGTGTGGTGACGACATGCTTGTTCGACGCCGGAAATTCCGTAATGTGCAGCGGAAGTACATATGCCATCGTGTCTGAGATGGACAGCAAAAGGCAGAAGGGCGGCATAAAGATCAGTGTAGGCAGACAGCTTAAGGATATTGGGATGAAAGTGGTCCGGTCTGTGCCGCTGATGACGTATGTGGTCATGCTGATACTGTCCCTGCTCCATTTGTCGCTGCCGTCGCCGGCCATCACTCTGGCGGGGATCATAGGCAGCGCCAATTCTTTTTTAGCCATGTTCATGATCGGCATGATGTTTGAAATACGGCTGGTGCCGGACAAGCTTCGGGAGATGGCGAGGCTCCTGATCTTTCGGTACGGGATCAGCATTCTGGTGGCGGCATGCATCTATTTTCTTCTGCCGCTGCCTCTGGAGATCAGGCGCACGCTGGTGCTGATCGTCTTTTCTCCGCTGTCGGCCCTGGCGCTTGTCTATACGGACAGGCTGGGATGCGATACGGAATTGGCGAGCGCGTGCAATTCGTGTACGATTGTCATCAGCCTGGTGGTGATGACGGCGTTAGTCATGGTATTTGCAGTATAAGAGAGGGAAATAGGAGAGGTTCAATATCGTAGGATGAGGGCGCCGCTTTTTGACGGCGTAGGGTACGAGATGGGAGGTTAATGCGGATGCTGGATGTGGAATTGGCTGAGAAGATCATAGAAAAGCTGACAGAGTGCACCGATTATAACATTAACATTATGAATGAAAGAGGGATTATTGTCGCCAGCACGGATAAGAGCCGGGTGGGGACGTTTCACGAGGTTGCGTTTGAGATCATCAATAAAAAGCTGGATTTTAAGGAAGTGGAGGCAGAGGATACTTTCCTCGGGACAAAGGCCGGGATCAACATGGCCTTGGAGTATAAACGAAATGTCATCGGCGTTCTGGGGCTGACTGGAGAGATTGAAAAGATACGTCCTGTGGTGATCGTCATAAAGAAGATGGTGGAGACCATGCTGGAATATGAGACTCAGAAGGAAGATGCGCTGAAAAGAAGGACGGATAAAGAGCATTTTATCAACTGCCTGCTTTACGAAGACATCAATAAACGGGAGCTCCATAATATGGCCCAGGCCCTGGGATATTCCGATGTGACTAGAGTTCCCATCCTGATATCCTTCAGCGACAGTGTGAATCTGAAAGAGATGTCTGAGAAGATCAAAGGCGGGGTCGGGAGAAGCGGCAGGGAGGATATCTTTGTTACCAGCAGGGATGGGAAGATTCTCATATTCAAAAGCTATACGGAGCCCGTCGAAGGGTTTTTTGAGAATTACAAATATGTAATTGGGGAATACCTGGGACGGTTTCTCCGCCATGTGGCGGAAAATGAGATAGAATGCAAGATCTGTGTCGGTTCCCTGCAGGCCAGTATGGCACATTATAAATACGGCTATCAGCATTGCCTGTGGCTGGAAAAGTCGGTTTCCGTGCCTAAGAGGAGCATCTTCTTCTATGACTATTTGGACGAGTATTTAAAGCACCAGCTGCCGTTCATGGAGCTGCACAAGGTGTTTGATGTGTTCGCGGAACGCTATACCGATGAATTCAAAAAGATGTACACGGAGCATATCGGCGCGTTGTACGAGAACAACTACAGCATGCAGGAGAGCAGCAAGCGTTTGTATATCCATAAGAACACCCTGGCGTTCCGGCTGGACAAGATAAAAAACCAGCTGGGCCTGAACCCCATGCAGAATGCACGGGACAGGGAGCTGGTCAATTATTTTTACTATTATCTGAGGCAGCTGTCCTGACGGATAAAATCAAGTATAGATAGATGGAATCTATAAAGTGGAATAAATAATTATAAAATAACAGCGGCTTAAAGAAGCTTCGACACTTATCTAAACACTATAAATTGTCTATAGTTGTATATTAAAAAGCCTTGATATATCAAGGCTTTTTAATATACAATTATGAGCTGATAGAATGTAAAAATGATTGAGTATAAGCTGATAAAATAATTATCATCTGGATTTTATGGCTGTGATCGGGGGATTGATGTTGTATTATAAAAAATGAATTGAAGAATATTGACTATGATATCTATTGAATAAGTTGACAGAATATTGTATCCTTGATTTAATAAGAGAATGAATAATGAAAAAATAGAGGGGAGGGGTAAAATTGAAAATATTCTTGAGTAAAATGATAGTAGTAATTTTATTTATAAACATTATATGTGTTTTATCAAGCTGTGCAGATGCAGATGCCCCGGTAAAAATGTCTGAGAATGAGTTAGATAATACAGTGTCCGCGGACGAATCAATACAAGATAAAGAGGCTTCGTCCTCTGATACAGGGGAGATAGTAAAAGATGGCGGTAAACTGCAGGATATAATTGGAAATGGTATTGAAGTAGAAATAGAGTTGCCTAAGGTCGATTTGTTTTCACTCTCATCAGTTAAAGCGGATTTTAAGGAATTTTCTTTAGAAGAGATATTAAGGGGTTTGTCATTGGGCAAATCTATGGAGTGGAGTCAAAATACAGAATCGGCAGAAGGAGATTTAATTGTACGTGCAGAAAATGAGAACGGAGATCAAATTACAATAAATGAGAATTCGTTTGGTTTTAATACAAATAGATCAAATGAACTAGGGGCTGCTTATGGGATTAAAACGGATGTGTTTGAACAGCAGAAAAATAATGAACTTCCTTTTTTAAGTCGAGAAAAGCTAAAAGAGCAGGTCAGTGATATTGCCATGGGATTTTTTCCCGATTTATCAGTTGAACAGATATCGATAGAGGCCTATACGGTAGATGTCATGGAAGCTGCTAAAGAGGAAATGGTTAGGCTTTTTGGGGAAGAGGGGACTGGAGATTCAAAATCTTCATTTAAGGAAACCTATTCGGAAGAAGATGAATATTATTATTTTGAAGTGTTTTTTTCTCTAGAGGAGATAGCGGTTTGTTCGGATAATTTTGTATTTTTAGACGACACCAATAATGTTGGGGCAAGCATTACCGGAATGATTGATAAACATGGGCTGGAATCTTTTTATTTAAACGGAGCATTTGAAAATTTGTCAAAGGAGCCGATAAAAAAACCATTGACTTTTGAGGAGGCGTATCAGGAATTAAAAGATAAATATGAATTCGTTTATTTGATGGGAAAAGCATCAATTATAAAGGCTGAATGCTCCTGGATTATGCTGGCGGATGATTCCAGTAATACTTTGAAGCTAGAGCCTGTTTGGATTTTTGTTATGGAGCAGGAGCGGGAAGGCATTCATAGAAAGATAAAAGAAGAAACTATTATTCAGATAAAAAATGGAGATATTTTGCTATAAGGAAAGGGATATTGTATGAGAAAGCCCTGGATAAAACGATTTATTTTATGCGTGGCCGCGATGGCTTTTTGTTTGTTTGCAGATTGTGGATTAGATCTCTCTCTTTTTTCTAATTCATCGATTCAAGAAGCGCAAATAGATATGGTGTATTTTTTTCAGCTGATTTTAAGGTATGGACTTTATATAAATGTTTATCTGATTCTTAGCTTAGTTCCGTTTACGATTGGTTATTGTGAAGAAAAAAATGATGGAGTATATCCATATGCTGTTTCAAGAATTGGATATGGTAAATACACGGCAGTCACTTTTTTTCGAGGAACAATAGGTGCGGGATTAGCTGCCGGTTTAGGATTTCTTTTATTTACGATTTGTCTTTCCTTTTTAAAAATACCATTTTTCAATGTTAATGCAGTAAATGCCGGCAGCTGGATACAAGGTGCTTTTGGTGAATTATTGGCAAGAAAGCAGTTTGGAGCGTATCTGATTTCAATTATGATCTGTATGATAGCTGGACATGCTTTTTGGGCTGGCGCGGTTCTCTGCTTTTCCACAATTACTGCTAATGTGCAGGTTATCATGGTATCTGGACTGGTTTTGTCATATGTGGTAAATAGTGTGGGTGAAATCTTGAATATTCCGGTACGATTTCGTTTGGATAATCTATTTCATGCACAGAGTAAGTTTGGCGGTCCTTTGATGAGTCTGCTGGTTCCTTTGGCAGTTATGTTTTTAGGGCTTATTTGTTTTGGTGTTTTGTTTTTCTATCGAATAAAGAAAGAATGCGGGAAGAAGGTGCATCTATGAAGGTATGCAGGAGTATGTCATATCATATCCATAGCAATTTTATTTCTGGCAAAACCTTTCTTGTTTTCTTGTTATTATTTTTATATGTCAGAATATTGACTGGACCAATAAAAGCGACGTCAGTTCTCCTGGGGGTGCCGGCGGCCCCCTGGCTGTTTCCGTTTTTGAATAATCGGTGGAATCATCAGCTGATATTTGTGATTTTGGCTATGTTTTTGTTTTCAGAAGCTCCATATCGGAACAGAAATGCAGAATATGTAATCTCGAGAGCCGGCCGTATTTCCTATACGGTGGGACAGTATTTTTATATTATTTTTTCAGCGTTTATATTTACAATTGCTATTTATATTTTCAGTATTATCAGTGTACTTCCTCATATAGGGTGGTCATCCGGCTGGGGAACCGTGATCCGAACCTTGTGTGCCACTGATTTTGGAAGACAGACCGGGCTGTCGCTTGAAATGACACAGTCAATGGTTGTTGGAACGGAAGCTGTTTTCACCACATTAAAAGCAATGGTTTTACAGTGGGGATGTATCAGCCTGGCTGGGATGCTAATACGTACTTTGAACAGCTTTAGCCAAAAATATCCGCTGGGAATCGTATGTATGCTTGTTATCAGCCTTTTGGATTTTTTGACGGCAAATTTGTTGAATTATAAATTTTATTTTTTTTCACCTGTTTCCTTAGCGCGGTTATCTGCTTTGGGGAAGCGTGCAGGAAAAAATCCTACTTTGACGTATGCGCTGCTTTTTTATCTGTTTTCTTGTATGGCTTGCGTTGTAATCGGGGTTGTTCATGCTAAATGGGAGGGGGGACGGTATCTATGGAAAAGAAATTTGAAATTGTTGTAACGGATTTGTCAAAGCATTTTCGCGAGACCCAGGCGTTAAAGCATATTAATTTGAGGTTCGAAGGCGGCAGGATTTATGGCCTTGTAGGCCGAAACGGATCTGGAAAGACAGTATTACTAAAGTGTATATGTGGTTTGCTCTATCCCTCGGAAGGGTATGTTTCGGTAAATGGAAAAGTCATTGGAAAAGAGATTGATTTTAGTGAAAACATAGGCTTTATTATTGAACAGCCGGGTTTTCTGCACCAATATTCAGGTCTTAAAAATCTTAAATTACTTTCTGGTCTGAGAATAAAAGCAGATAAAGAAGTATTGAAAATGTGGATGAAGAAGGTTGGCCTGAACCCGGATAGCCGCAAGCCGGTGGGGAAATATTCCATGGGGATGAAGCAGCGGTTGGGCTGGGCACAAGTTTTAATGGAGGAGCCTGACATTATTATTTTGGATGAACCTTTTAACGGCCTGGATGAAAGGGGAGTGGAGGAATTTCGAAAACTTTTGCTGGATTTCAAAGCAGAGGGAAAGCTAGTCATACTTAGTAGTCATTCAAAGGAAGATATTCAGATTTTATGTGATGAAATTGTACGATTGGATCAGGGGGAACTAATGCTGCTGGAGTAAGTAATAAGTCTTTCATTGGTTAGTTATTACAAAAAAATGGCTCCATGGATATTGGTATCTATCTATGGAGTCATTTTAAATATTTATGATGATATTGATATCTATTTTACAGTGTTTGGAACTTCCGGGTTGTTATTGGAGAAGTGCTGGAGGAATACGAGGGGCTCATATTCACTCTCATTTGTCACGACAATTCCTTTCTTTGCCGCGGACTCGCTGACAAAATACTCATCGCCGGAGACCTGGCCGTACCGGAGAAGACCGGGAGCCTCACAGTTGTAGACTCCGAACTTTCCGTGTCCCTGTACGAATATAGCGTCATAGCAGGCGGCGTCTTTTACGATCACGGAAGACTGAGGCGCGATCGTGACTTCCTTGGCGGCCACCCAGTCATTGGCGTAAGTGATCCATTTTTCCGAAAGTCCGGTCTGGCGGCTTTCCTTTTCCTTGGGAGCGCGGAAATAAGTCTCTTTATAGTCGGGCCGTATACACTCTTCCCAATCCAGGCAGTCCATGAGGGCGTCCAGGTCCCCTTTTTTCTCTTCCGGCTGGCATCCGGTCAGGAGGTCATAGGAGTTCACTTCCCCCATGGTGACATTTTCCATGATGACATTGCAGTCCGCGTTCCACTGGGGTTCATAAGTGACTACGGAAGCCGGGGCGTGGATGACGCCGGCCGGAGTATACCATCCCGTGCCGAGCTGTATCTGATAGCCTCTGGAAAGCTCCAGAATATGAGTGTCCCGGACACTGTAATCGGCCAGGCACTGTCTTACCTGTTCTTTGGTGGTAGAAGGGTCAAAACCGAAATAGGTGGAAGGACGGCGGCCGAGCTGGCTGCAGTTATACTGAGGCGGGAAATAATAGGCTTCCGGCTTTCCGTTGGTCCCAATGAGGCTGGCATCCTTGTCCATCAGATGGAGATGATGGAACAGAGGCTTGTCGTAATCAAAGAATTTGGAATAGGAGGGCCAGGTTCCGTATTTTCCGTATAATTCCTGACCAATGATCTCTGCGCCCAGTTCTTCGATGACCTCTTTTAAGAGCGCCTTTTCACCGGTCGACTTATCCAGGACCACATAACTCATGCCCTCGTCCGGTTTGGTGAGGGGGCCGTTGTCCGCGTGGGCGACAGAGCCTATCCAGCGCTCACAGATACCGCCCCGGTCCATTCCCAGCGCGAAATAATCGTCGGGATGCAGCTTTAAGCGCCTGCCCGGTTCGTTAAAAGGGCGGGGCACCCAGGTTGGCATCAGCTGCAATACGCCGTGCCCCTTTTCCAGGGCTTCTTTTATTTTACTCATGTAATGTTTCCTCCTTTGTCTACAGTACCTTTTCTTTCACATATTCAGAAATGGTCTTTAGATAGTCAGTGATGGGAAGATGCTGGGGGCAGTGGCTTTCACAGGACCTGCATTCGATACAGTCCCAAGGAGAGCCGTGGCCGTGGGATGTTCTCCTGAACAGGACATCAATAAAATTATCCTGCTGGGAAGCAGAATTGTAAAAAGAGAAATATCCCGGGATATTGATGTTCATCGGGCATTCGTCCATACAGTATTTGCAGTTGGTACACTGGATAGCCTGAGATTTTTTCAGGATATCCACCACTTTGGCTATTTGGTCCAGTTCGTTCTTGTCAAGCTTTTGGAAATCCTTCATATAGGCCGTATTGTCCTTCACCTGTTCCAGAGTGGACATGCCGCTTAAGACCATACGGACTCCGTCCAGAGAAGCCGCGTAGCGTATGGCCCATGAAGCGCTTGAAGAGTCCGGCTCGCAGTCCTTGAGAATCTTTTCCGCTTCGGGAACCAGACGCGCCAGCGCGCCCCCCTTGACCGGTTCCATGACTGTGACCGGTTTACCGTGCTTCCTGGCCACTTCATAGCACTTCCGTGACTGGATGACCTCGCTCTCCCAGTCTATGTAATTTAACTGAAGCTGGACGAAATCCATCTCCGGATGGTCTGTCAGGATGCGGTCCAGCACGTCGGCGGTGTCGTGAAAAGAGAACCCGATTTCCTTCGCTTTTCCTTCGGCTTTGACTTTTTTCATGAATTCAAACGCTCCGAGCCGCTCCATATTTCCGTAGCGTTCCTTGCCCAGATTGTGCAGCAGGTAATAGTCAAAGAAATCCACGCCGCAGCGGGTGAGCTGCTCAGCGAAGAACCGTTCAAAATCCTCGGTCTTTGTCACCAGGAAGGTGGGCATCTTATCCGCTAGGAGGAAAGCCTCCCGGGGATGGCGCCTGACGACAGCCTCCCGGATGGCGATCTCGGAAAATTCTTTGTGGTAGTTGTAAGCAGTATCGAAATAGCGGAATCCCTGAGACAGAAAATAATCTGCCATCTGTCCAGTCAACTCATAGTCAATAGCGGCGGGGTCTTCCTCATCGGTCTGGGGCAGCCGCAGGAAGCCGAAGCCCAGCTTTCTGCCGGGGGAAAGTTCCGTCATAAGCGTGTCCTCCTTTTGCAGTCTGTATTATTTCATGGAGTCTAAATAAGCGATGAGCACTTCACGGCATTCTGCCTTCTCCTTTTCGCCGGGGCGCACACCGAAGCAGAAGTCGAATATTTCAGTCATCTGAGAGATCATCATGTGCATGCCAGGTATGACGGTCAGACCGCAGGACTGGGCTTTTTTCAAAAGCTCCGTATATTCTGGATTCACGATGGCATCCAGTACGAAACAGGATTTCGGCATTTTCTCGATGTAGCCCAGATAGGAATGGGATGCGGGGAAGCCGTGCATGCCTACCGGTGAGCTGTGGATGAAGATATCGGCGCAGGCGCAGTATTTGTCCAGCAGCTCCGGTGTTGCTTCATAAGCCTCCACAGGATGGTTCCAGTTGTCTTCGATGGTCTTTGCGATAGATTCTGCGTGGGCCAGAGTACGGTTCATCAGGATGATCCTTCCGGCTTTATGCTGGATCAGTTCATAGATGATGGCGCCGCTGATGCTCCCGGCTCCCACTAAAACAACTGTTTTTCCCTCAATGGATGCGCCGGCTGCCAAAAGCGCGCCTACGCAGCCTTTTCCGTCCATTCCGGCGCCGTAGGTCTTTCCGTCGACCGTTTTTACGATATTTACGGAATTGAAGACTCTGGAGCAGGGATCCACATCGTCCAGATACGGGATGATAGCTGCCTTGAGCGGCATGGTGAGGCTGTATGTATCGATGTTCAGGGTCTTGGCTGCCGCCACATAGTCTGCCAGCCCTTCCGGCTGGATCTCGATGGGGAACATGAC
Organism: Lachnospiraceae bacterium; assembly: GCA_902363445.1. GTDB lineage: Bacteria > Bacillota > Clostridia > Lachnospirales > Lachnospiraceae > Lientehia. The sequence continues at coordinate 76,070 of CABJAB010000003.1, read as the reverse complement.
CCGGTTGATGTTGTAGATCTCGAACAGTTTGTTGTAGACCTGGGATGCGCTGCTGTGGTCCATGGGATACCCGATGATGGGCATCAAGCGAGTCTCAACGTTGCAGATTAAATTAGAATGTGCCATAAAAACCTCCCTAAATGTTTGATGTTTTACTGTTATTACATAACAGTAAAGGGGACAAAAACCACTTATTTAATCATAGCATAGATAAAATTACCAACAATTGTATGCAGGACTAAAAAAAGCCTGCATTTTTGTGCGACGGCACAATGTGCGATTCCGCGGAAGAATGATACTATTTTCTTAATGGTGGAGACTACGGGTTTCCGTCAGGAGACGAGCCGCAGATTGCGGAAGATTATGAAGGAGGATAAAGAATGCTGGAGAATAAGCTTTATGGGTGCGTAGTTCCCATTGTGACGCCTTTGGATGAGAATCAGAAGGTGGACGTGGAATCATTGGAGAAACTGACGGAATTTCTGATCGGAAAGGGGATCCCCTGCCTGTATCCCAACGGGACGACAGGAGAGATGCTGATGTTTTCCGTTGAGGACAGAAAACTGATAGCAGAAACCGTAGTGAAGAAATCTGCAGGCAGAGCCAGAGTCTATGTACAGACCGGCGCGATGAGCCTGGATGATACGGTGGAGCTGTCCAAACATGCGGCTGCCATCGGAGCTGACGGGATCGGCGTTGTGACTCCGTCCTATTTTAAGATGTCTGATGACGCGCTGATCGCTTTTTACCAGAAGGTATCCAAGAGCGTGCCTGCTGATTTCCCGATTTATCTGTACGGGATTCCTCAGTGTTCTGTGAATGACATCAACGTATATGTGGCAGAAAAAGTAGCGGAGACATGCCCGAACGTGATCGGTATCAAGTACAGCTATCCGAATCTGTCCAGGATGCTTGAAATGACCAACATCAGAAACAATACGTTCTCTGTACTCTGCGGTCCTGACGAGCTCTATCATGTGCTGATGTGCGGCGGCGGCGACGGAACCGTATCCGGGAACGCACAGATTATTCCGGAGCATTATGTAGCGCTTGGAAAAGCCATTGAGGCCGGGGATATGGAGAAGGCAAGGATGATTCAGAAGAGGACCACCATGCTCAACAATATCCTTTGTGCTCAGAACAACATTTCCTGTTATAAGGTGATGTTAAAATATATGGGGATCATTTCCTGCACAGCGATGAAAGAGCCCTTGATGGGAATCAGTGATGAATATGCAAAGCAGCTGATTGAGACATTGGAGAAGAACAATTTCAGAGAAGTGATTTTATAGGCCGGACGGGAGGCAGCTGTAATGAAAAATAAGATATTGATTTCTGTACCCCATTATGAAGAACGGTGTACAGAGGGCGTTAAGATACTGGAAGACAACAATTGTGAACTCATCATCACGCAGAACGGGCGCCCCTATACCTTTGAAGAACTGAAGGAGATCATCGGGGACATCGACGCGGTGATCGCCGGCGTGGATACCTGGGATGCCGCTGTGTTTGAACATGCGAAGAAGCTTAAAGGCGTCGCTCGGTTTGGAATCGGCGTGGACAACTTTAATCTGGAGGATATGAAAAAGTATGGGATCCATGCTTCCAACACACCGGGGATCAACCGGAATTCCGTGGCGGAGCATGCCGTCACACTTATGCTGAGCGTGGTCCGGAATGTTCCCCAGCTCAATAAGAGCACGCGGGAAGGCGCCTGGGCGCGTTTCATCACCCATGAGCTGAAAGGCCAGACAGTGGGCCTCCTCGGATTCGGCGGGATCGCCAGGAGCGTTGCTGAGAAGCTGAAGCCCTTTGGCGTGGAGATCATCGCGTTCGATACATATCCCAATTATGAAGAAGCGGAAAGACTGGGCGTTACCTTGTGTTCCATGGACGACGTGATCGAGAAGAGTGACATCATCTCCATTCATGTGCCCTGTACCGATGAAACAAGAGGCCTGATCAACCGGGATACCATTTCCCGCATGAAGGACGGCGTTTACCTGATCAATACGGCCCGCGGCCCTATCGTCAGAGAAGACGACCTGTATGAAGCGCTCAAGTCCGGAAAGATCGCCGGACACGGTACGGATGTGTTTGAAAAAGAACCTGTAGATCTGAACCATCCTTTATTCAGCCTGGATAATTATATCTGTACTCCCCATACGGCGGCAGAATCCTATGAAAATTATGCTCTGACCGGTGTGGCCACGGCGAAAGCCGTAGTTGCCATGTTAAATGGCGAGGCGCCGGAACATCAGCTCGTATAATGGAAAAATAGTAAAAATGCAGGCTTTGTGTTTTGAACACAAAACCTGCGTTTTAATTTGGAACGTTAGCTAGTGAATATATATCCGCCTGATTGTACCATTATACTAGGTGTTGATTGAAAGAATTATCTTAAGTTTAAGGGGCGTTGAAGCGTATGAAAATAATACTGGCACCAGACTCGTTTAAGGGTTCCCTGACGTCAGCTCAGGTTATAGAAAAGATAGAAGCGGCCGCCATGCGGAACTTTCCAGGCTGTGAGGTCGTAAAGTTTCCCATCGCGGACGGCGGGGAAGGTACTGTGGATGCCCTGGTCGGAGTGGCAAAGGGAGAGTTCCGCTCCGTGACGGTAAAGGGTCCGTTGGGAAGCCCCGTAGAAGCAAAGTATGGAATCATACATAAGGATACGGCTGTGATCGAGATGGCCGCCGCCGATGGACTGCCTTTGATACCGGAGAAAGAGAGAAATCTGCTCCGGGCTTCGTCCTTTGGGACCGGGCAGGTGATCCGGGAGGCTTTGGAGACAGGGTACCGGAAGATCATCATCGCGGTAGGAGGAAGCGCCACCAATGATGGCGGAATAGGAGCCATGACTGCTTTGGGGATGGAATTCCTGGATAAAGAAGGAAATGTTCTGGAGCCCACAGGAGGAAATCTGGCATCCATTGCGGATTATCGGACGGAGGGCCTCTGTCCGGAGCTGGCGGAAGCGGAGATCACGGTAATGTGTGATGTGGACAATCCGCTCATCGGACCTCATGGGGCGACTTATGTCTATGGCCCTCAAAAGGGCGGGACAGAGGAAATCCTCGCGGTGTTGGAGGCCGGGATGATAAATTACGCAGATGTCATCAGAGAAAAGTCAGGCATGGCTTTCCATGAGATGCCGGGAGCCGGCGCGGCCGGCGGGATCAGTACCGCATTGGTGGCTTTTGCCGGGGCAAAGCTGCGTTCTGGAATCTCCGTGGTGCTGGAGGCAAGCGAATTTGAAAAGAGCCTGGACGGCGCAGATTTGGTGGTGACCGGAGAAGGAAGGCTTGATACGCAGTCCGTCCGGGGCAAGGTGATTCACGGAATAGGAAGCGCCTGTAAGCCGAGGGGCGTGCCGGTAGTCGCGCTTGTGGGAGGCATGACCGACGGCGCGGATGCCATATATCAGTTCGGCGTCAATTCCGTCATGGTGATCGTAAACGGCGTAATGGATCTGGAACAAGCCATTGCGGACGCCGGGAAGCTCTTGGAGGATGCCGCGGACAGGATGTTCCGCATGATAAAGATTGGAAAAACTCTGTAAACGTGAGTTTCAGATGTTTTTACATAAATAACTAATAATTTAAGGAAAAAGGAAACAGGAGGGCTTTAAAAATGAAGGAGAACAAGCTGCGTTATTTGTTGGACAATAATCTTCCGTCCGTTGCGACCAGAGTGGAGAGCGTATGGCCGACAATCGTGGAAATCGTAGGAAGCACAGGAAAATATGACTACATCGAGTTTGTAGCGGAATATGCACCCTATAACTTGTCCGATTTTGAAAATATCTGCCGTGCTACAGAGCTTTACAACATGTCATCCATGATCAAAGTGGATTTCCAGAACCGCGCTTTTGTGGCACAGAAGGCAATGGCTTCCGGATTCCAGTCTGTACTGTTGGTAGATCACAAGACTCCTGACGAAGTGAGAGAGTCTCTGCATGTACTGAAACCCGACAGGCCTCAGGATATGGGCAGATTCGGATATCCCAACAGCCGCTGGATCGGATATCAGCCTCATAATGCACAGATGGATTATGCGGACATGGTGAAAAATACGGTAATCGCTCTGATGATCGAGAAAAAAGAAGCTATGGACAACATCGAAGAGATCTGCTCTATTCCCGGAGTTGACATGGTACAGTTCGGACCTTCCGATTATTCCATGAGCTGCGGCTATAATATGAAGGATCACCTCGACGAGTGCAAAGCTGCTGAGAGAAAGATGATCGAAGTTGCCCTGAAGCATGGCGTTCAGCCCAGATGTGAGATTTACACGGCTGAAGACGCACAGTACTACATTGACCTGGGCGTTAAGCATTTCTGCATCGGCGACGAGCTGAAGATCGTCACCACCTACTGGTCACAGACCGGCGAGGCTATGCGTGCGGCGGCAGATAAACTGAAATAATGAATTAGATAAACAAAAGCAGAGGCAGGCCGGGGGCGGTATCATTCCGGCCGGCCGGCTTCTTTTGTTTTAAAGAGGGAAATGAAAAGGAGAATAGATTATGAAAATTGTTGTATTAGATGGTTATACAGAGAATCCCGGGGATCTGAGCTGGAGCGGCCTTGAGGCGCTGGGCGAATTAAAGGTATATGACAGGACCCCTGAGGAAGAAATCGTAAAGAGAATTGGAAACGCAGAAATCGTGATCACCAATAAAACGCCTGTTTCTGCGGATACCATGGAGAAATGCCCTTCTATCCGTTATATCGGCGTGCTGGCGACCGGCTACAATGTGATCGATACGGATACGGCAAAAGCAAAGGGGATCGTGGTCAGCAATATCCCTACCTACGGAACGGACGCGGTAGGACAGTTTGCCATCGCACTCCTTTTGGAGATCTGCCACCATATCGGGCATCACAGTGAAGCCGTACATAAGGGACGCTGGGAAAACAACAAGGACTGGTGTTTCTGGGATTATCCGCTGATCGAGCTGGCGGGCAAGACCATGGGTATCGTGGGCTACGGAAGGATCGGCCAGACTACCGGCAGGATCGCACAGTCTATGGGCATGAAGGTCCTGGCATATGACGCATACAAGAATCCCGCTTTGGAAAACGAGAACTGCCATTATGCAGAGCTGGACGAGGTCCTTTCTCAGTCGGATGTGATCGCTCTCCACTGCCCGCTGTTCCCTTCCACAGAAGGAATGATCAATAAAGACACCATTGCGAAAATGAAAGACGGCGTGATCATCCTGAACAACTCCAGAGGACCGCTCATCGTAGAGCAGGATCTGGCTGACGCGCTGGTAAACCGCAAGGTATACGCTGCCGGCCTGGATGTGGTCTCCACAGAACCTATCCGCGGCGACAATCCGCTTCTGAACGCGCCGAACTGCATTATCACGCCTCATATCTCATGGGCGCCCAAGGAGTCCAGACAGAGACTTATGGATATTGCTGTAAATAATGTAAAGGCATTTTTGGACGGAGAGCCTGTCAACGTAGTGAATAAATAACAAAAGGGGGTTTTACAATGGCGGACAAAGAACTTATCAAAAAAACCTTTGAGGAAGGCCAGGGAGTATTTCGTCTGATGCCGACCTTCGTACCCAGACGGTTCGGAAAAGCCGGACATCGTCTGAAGCTGCATCCGGATGATTATTATGCGCTGGGTATCGAGAGAGGCTCCATCAAAGAGCGCTGGTTTTCTTCCACAATAGCGGCGAACAACGGACCTTTGGCCGCACCGGATGAAGGTATGAGCTATGTAGCTGTGTCGCCTGATTCTGATGAGAAATTCACTTTGAAGGAAGCGATCGACCTTCTGGGCGAGGAGGTAGTGGGCAAAAAGCTTATGGAGGAGTACGGCGGCTGGCCGATGTATTCCAAGTTCTTCGACTTTGAGAACCCGCTTTTCCACCATGTGCATCTTACCTTTGAGGATGCCGCGCGGGTAGGCAAGCTGGGAAAGCCGGAATCCTATTATTTCCCCAGGCAGCTGAATAATTATCCCGGTGAGAACAACGCCACTTATTTTGGATTTGATCCGGATACAAAGCCGGAAGATGTAAAAGAGCGCCTTCGCAATTACAATTCTGCGGACACCAGGATCACAGAGCTGTCCAGAGCATATAGAGTGGAGCTTGGCACAGGCTGGTATACGCCTGCCGGAGTGATCCATGCGCCTGCGTCCTGGCTGACCTATGAGCCCCAGTGGAATTCCGATGTGAATTCCGTTGAGGAAAATGTGGTTTCCGGCGAGATCTATCCCCGCGATATGCTGGTGGAAGAGTGCCCGGAAGACAAAAAAGACGATATCGATTATATTTTTGGCCTCTTAGACTGGGAAAAGAACACGGATCCTCATTATAGGAAGACGTATTTCCGCCCTCCTGTAGTGGATAAGGAGACCGATCAGTATGTGGAAAAATGGGTTTCTTATGCCAACGATTATTTCTGCGCGAAAGAACTGACGGTATATCCCGGACAGAAAGTGACCATTAAAGATCCTGCCGCGTATGGCTGCATCTTCGTCCAGGGCCATGGAACGTTTGGCTGTTTTGACGCGGAGACCGCGACTATGCTGAGATTCGGACAGCAGAGCGCAGATGAGTATTTTGTATCGGAAAAGGCTGCGAAAGCAGGGATTGTGATCGAAAACAAGAGCAAATATGAGCCTATTGTGATCTTGAAGCATTTCGGACCCAACAATCCGGATATGCCGAAGAGCGTTCCTGAGGAGGACTAAAAGTTATGGACAGATGGAAACAGAAGATTGCCGACGGAGAGGTGCTGTTCGGCACCCATATCACCAACGCGGACATGCACAATGCAGAGATCCTCGGCCACTGCGGCTATGACTATTTCTGGATCGACATGGAGCATACTCAGATTACCAAGCATGATGTATGCAATATCCTTTTGGCGGCCAGAGCGGTAGGCCCGCAGCTGGCGACCTTTGTCCGGGTACCGATCTTGGATCCGGCCCAGGTGAAGCCGATCCTGGAGATGGGCCCCACGGGGATCATCTTCCCGATGATTTTCACAAAGGAGGATGTGGAGCTGGCGATCCAGTCATGCTGCTATCCGCCGAAGGGGATCCGCGGGTTCAGCCCGAGGGCAGCGGTGCGCTATGGGATCGACAGTGTGGATGAGTATGTGAACACGGTCAACGACAAGGTGTGGAAACTGATCCAGATCGAGACAAAGGCAGCATATGAGAACATAGACGATCTGCTGGCGAATACGGATGTGGATATGTTCATCCTGGGCCCCTGTGATTTCTCAGGAGCGTTTGGGCATCTTCCGGATTTCAAACATCCGGAGGTGATGGAGAAGATCGATTACGTGTTCGACAAGGTGAAGAAGGCAGGCCGTCATATCGGCGTGTCCATCGGAGCGTATGATTATGAATCCGTAAAAATGTGGATTGATAAAGGCGTGAGCATGATATCTGTGGGCAGCGAGCCTGCCTATATGATCGACGGCTCCATGAAAGCCTTATCAAATATGCGTCAGGCATACGCCGACTCCAGAAAATAGGAGTTGCTGCTTGAGGCTCTCCCAAGAAAAGCCCCCCGGCTTCGGCCGGAGGGCTTTTCCTTTTCATATAATAGGAGAAAAACGAAATGTTTTCTTATCAGCGAACTAAGTAACCGCCGTCTATGGGGATAACGGTACCGTTGAGATAATCGGAAGCGGGAGAAGCCAGGAAAACGGCGATTCCCTTCATATCCTCCGGAGTTCCCCAGCGGCCGGCCGGTATGCGCCCCGATATTTCTTTGTATCTGGGGGTGGACGGATCGGTGAGAGCGTCGTTCATATCGGTATCCATGAAACCGGGAGCGACACAGTTGACATTTATGCCGCGGGAAGCCCATTCATTACAGAGAGATTTGCTCATCTGAGTGATGCCTCCTTTGGAAGCGGCGTATGCGGGAGCAACGGTGGCTCCGAAGAATGCGAGCATGGAAGAAACATTGATGATCTTTCCATAATTCTTTTGGAAAAAGACCTCGGCTGCCATTTGAGACAGCTCAAAGGGAGCGGTGAGATTGACTTCCAGGATCTCCTCCCAGCTTTCGCGGGGGTACCCCGCGCTGGGATGACGGAAGGTGATGCCTGCCGCGTTTACCAGGATGTCCAGATCGCCGAGAATCTCCATGGAGTGGACAAAAGCGCTCTTTCTGGCGGATGGATCCTGGATGTCGGCCTGTACCGCGTCACAGTTGAGGCCCGCTTTGCGGAACTGTTCAGCCGTCTTGACGGCTCTTTCCGATTTTCCGATGATCACAGTGTGGGCGCCGGCTTCCAGCAGCCCTTCTGCCATACCCATGCCCAGTCCCCTGGAGCCGCCGGTGACGATGGCTTTCTTCCCAGTCAGATCAAAAAGCTTCATGCAGAACCCTCCTTTTGCTTTCAATATAGAAATGCTCCATTTCATATATAAAATTAACGTTTATCCCTATTGTATATGATTTGCCTTCAAGAAGATTGTGTTTACGACACAAGAATTGGGGGCGTTTTCTGTAGTCAAATATTATGAGTCTGTACGAGGATTACGTTATAATGATACCGTAGCAATCGTTACGGGGTTTCAAAATTATGTAAAACAGGAGGATGAAAAAAATGAAACTGAAAAAATTAGTAGCAGTTTCTCTGGCGGCAGTGATGGCACTTAGCTTGGCTGCTTGTGGGAAAAAAGACGACAAGCCCGCAGACAGCACCACAAAGGCTGCAGGCACTGAAGCAGGGAAGACAGAGGAAAGCAAAAAAGAAGAAGGCGGAAGCGAAGCGGCATCCGGCGAAACCTTCAAACTGGGCGCGTTCTTACAGCTGACCGGAAACAACTCTGTTGCTGGTATCGAGTCAAAGAACACCCTTGAGATCATGATCGATTATATCAATGACAACGGCGGATTCAACGGACAGAAGATCGAACTTGTCTGCTACGACAGCCAGGGCTCACCTGAGGAAGCTGTAAAGATCGCTTCCAAGCTGGTTCAGAACGACAAGGTTGACGCGATCGTAGGCTCCGTAAACTCCAGTGAGATCCTTGCAGCTGGAAAGACCATCAATGATTCCAAAACCTTCATGATGGGCCTTGGTACTGCAAACACCTGGATGGCTGAGGACTGGCCTTACGTATTCCGTGCTACTGTAAACAATGCGAACCTGGCTACAAACACCGTAGACATGATCGTAGAAGCCGGATTCAAGAATGTATCCATATTCAACGGACAGGATGACGCTTCCTTATCTACAGCAGATGCTTTTGAGAAGATCTGCGGCGAGAAGGGAATCGAGGTTCTTACAAGAGAAATGTATGATGTAGGCGATACCGACTACTCTGCACAGATCGCTAAGCTGATCAAGAACGACCCTCAGTGTGTATACATGACCACCAGCGGAAATGATATCGGCGCATTTGTTAAGCAGCTCCGTCAGGGCGGCTACAAAGGCATCCTTTTCAGCAAAGAGATCATGTCCATGAGAGATGCGAACATCGCAGGCAATGAGAACGCAATCTACACTGCTGCTTCTTATCCTTATGTAATCTACCCCAACATTGACGCATGTGACGATGCTAAGATCAAAGAAGTTCTTCAGATGTACCAGGATGTATACGGCGAGATCCCCACAACAGAAGTTATCTATCGTGTGTATGACACTATGATGGTTATGTGGGAAGCGACTAAGATCGCCGGATCCAACGATTCTACCGCTATCAAAGACGCTATGGCTGAAGTTTCCATCGAAGGCCTTGGCGGACCTCTTACATATGATGACGGAACACGTGAAGGATACCATACTTCCAAAAACTGGATCTACGTTGGCGACGGAAAGAATAAAGACTTTACTACTTGGCTTGCAGAAGATTACGACGCATATAAGTCAGCGACCGGAAGAGAATATTAATTCAATTGTTCTGAATATGGGGGCCTGACAAAGGCCCCCATAGTTTTAACTGTTTGGAAGGGAGAGTAACGGCGTATGAGCATGTTAACACAATTGATTATTTCGGGCCTGGTGCTCGGAAGTATCTATAGCTTGATTGCCATGGGCTACAGCTTAATTTACAAAGCTTCCGGTCTGATGACATTCGTACAGGGAGATATCCTGACAATCGGTGCGTTTGTCGGCCTGACCTTTTACCGGTTCTTAAAGCTGCCCTACATAGTATCTGTGCTTTTGACCATGGTGATCGCATTCGGTATCGGCTTCCTTCTGGAGAAGGGCGTTATCCGGAAGCTGCTTAATAAAAACGTAATGGCGATCTACATCATATTGGCGACTATAGCGATTTCTTATATTTTCCAGAATGGCGCACAGGCGATCTGGAGTTCCAAGATCGAGTATTTCCCGTCCATCTTCCCGGTGGATTCTGTGACAATTTTTGGAGCGGGCGTACAGCCGGAGGCACTCCTCTGTCTGGGGGCTGCGGCAGTATGTATGGTAATATTGCATATCTTTATGACTAAGACGAAAATCGGTACTTCCATGAGAGCGGCGGCTATGGACCCTATGGCGGCAGAGTCCTGTGGAATCAACGTTTCTTTAAATACAGGCATTACCTGGGGCCTGGCTGCAGGAATCGCAGCAATCGCAGGTATCTTCATCGGGCCGATGTACGGCGTATATGTAACACTCGGCGCAACAATCGGACGTAAAGGCTTCTCCAGTGCAGTCATGGGCGGTTACGGAAATATGTACGGCGCAATGGTCGGCGGTCTGATTCTGGGACTTTCCGAAACACTGGTGGCCGGATATATTTCATCGGCTTACAAGAACATGTTCGCATACATTTTGCTGATTGTATTCCTGTTCGTGAAGCCTACCGGTATCTTCAATGAAAGAGCAATTCAGGATGTATAAATTCAGCGGTATGGGCAGGAGGATAATATGAAAGAAAAAGTAAGATCAAACAATTTGATTAAATGCCTGATCGCTGTTGTGGTTGCCTTATTGGTTCCGGCGATTCTGGGCGGTTCAGAATATTTGTGCTTGATTGCATGTTTTGCGACGATTTACATAGTAGCTGTTTCCGGTCTGGATGTCCTGTTTGGATACAGCGGACAGATTTCCATGGGCCACGCAGCATTTTATGCGATTGGCGCATACGGCGCGGGCATCTTATATAAGTATCTGGGTGTGCCTCAGATCCTTGCAATGCTGATCGCATCGGTGATCGCATGTGGTATCGGCGCACTGCTGGCGCTGCCGGCTTCGAAACTGAAATTCCATTTCCTTTCCCTGGCGACGATTGCATTTGGCGAGATCGTGTATCAGATCGCGTCTCATTCTCCGAAAAATATCACCGGGAACTTCAATGGATTCTTCACGGACAAGTTACATATTTTTGGACTTCAGATCAATACAAACGTTAAATTCTACTTCTTTGGCGTCCTGTGCGTGGTGGTATTCCTGATCATCAAGAATTTCATTGTGAAATCCAGGACGGGCCGTGCCCTGATCGCCATCCGCGAGAATACGCAGGCGGCTGAAGGCATGGGTGTAAATGTACGGAAGTATAAGGTTATCGCTTTTGCGGTAAGCGCTTTCTTCGTTGCCTTCGCAGGCGGCATGTATGTGAACCTGGTAGGTTACCTGCATCCCGATATGTATCAGCAGAAGCAGTCCGTGCTTTTCGTCACGATGATGCTGTTCGGCGGCAGCGGCTCTCTTGTAGGCCCGGTCATCGGTGCGGTAGCAGTGGAAGTGATCCTGGAAAGTCTCCGTATGTTTGAAGAATATCAGATGCTTATCTACGGTATCATGCTGCTGCTTGTAATCCTGGCTATGCCGGGCGGACTGGTAGGTGCGTTCAGGGATCTCAAGCGGAGCATCCTCAGGAAAAAAGCACTGAAGCAAGCGGGCAAGGAGGTAAAATAATATGCTGAAAACTGAAGGAGTAACAATCCGGTTTGGCGGCCTGACCGCTGTGAATAAAGTCAGCATACATGTGCGAAAAGGACAGATCACCGGTCTGATCGGCCCCAACGGCGCTGGGAAGACCACGTTTTTCAACTGCATAAGCGGTGTTTATACACCGGCGGAAGGCAGCGTGATCTTTGACGGCAAGCATGTTGAGGGGATGAAGCCCCATAAGATCAATGAAGTCGGCATGGCGAGAACTTATCAGGTGATCAACTTGTTCCGTCAGATGACGGTACAGGAAAATATCATGGTAGGTATGCATACCAGGCTGAAATCCAATTTCTGGAGTGATATGCTTCATCTTCCCAGCGAAAGAAAAGAAGAGAAGTTCGTCCGCGAAGAGACAGAAAAGTGGATGGAATTCGTAGGTCTTCAGGATATGGCGAACCAGCAGGCCGGAAGCCTGTCCTATGGCAAACAGAGACTTCTGGAGATCGTCAGAGGGCTGGCCAGCGGGCCGAAGCTGATTCTTTTGGATGAGCCGGTCGCAGGTATGAACTCTAAGGAAAAGGAAGAATTCGACGCACTGCTCCGGAGAATCCTTGACCTGGATGTGACGATCCTGATGATCGAGCATGATATGAAGCTGGTGATGGGCGTATGCGATTATGTATACTGTCTGGAGCACGGCACACTCTTAGCCGAAGGCGTTCCGGAAGTGGTACAGAACCATCCGGATGTAATTGCCGCATACTTAGGAGGTGACGAATAATGGCACCGTTATTGGAATTACAGGATTTCCATTATTACTATGGGAACATCCATACAGTAAAAGGCATTAACATGCAGGTGAATGAAGGAGAGATGGTCACCATTATCGGGGCGAACGGCGCCGGAAAGACCACTACCCTTCAGACTATTTCCGGTCTGACGAACCCCAAGGGTGTGAGAGGAAAGATCATCTTCAACGGAAAAGAGATTCAGGGATTCCATGGCCATAAGGTCGCTTCCCTTGGCCTGTGCCAGGTTTTGGAGGGCCGCCATGTGTTTTCCAAGCTGACCGTAGAGGAGAACCTTCTTACAGGAGCTTATCTGAGGAAAGACACAAAGAATATCAAAGAAGATTTAAAGGGAATTTACAAACGGTTCCCCAGACTGGAAGAACGGCGCACACAGCTGGGCGGTACTCTGTCCGGCGGCGAGCAGCAGATGCTGGCCATTGGCCGCGCCCTGATCAACAAGCCGAAGATGATTCTGCTTGACGAGCCTTCCCTTGGCCTGGCGCCGGTTATTGTAAAGGAAGTGTTCAAGGCAATTCGGGAGATCAACAGTGAAGGCGTGACCGTCCTCTTTGTTGAACAGAACTCCAAGATCGCGCTGAATACCGCTCATAGAGGTTATGTAATGCAGGTCGGCGAGGTTGCCATGGAAGGCTTCTGCAAGGATCTGCTGGTAGACGAAGAAGTTAAGAAAGCATATTTAGGAGGTTGAAAGACGTGGATAAGAAGAAGATACTTGTGGGTGTCAGCAATTATGAAAAGAACTGCCCCAAGGCGAGACAGATGCTCCTGGACAAAGGCTATGAACTGATCGAGCTTGACAGAGAAGATCCTTATACAAAAGAAGAACTGATGCAGATATCCGGTGATATCGACGGCGTGATCGCAGGTATGGAGCCTTGGTGTGAAGAGGTGTTCCAGACCGCTCCGAAGCTTAAAGTAGTTGCCAGATTCGGCGTTGGTTTCGATACGGTAGATCTTGACGCAGCTAAGAAACACGGCGTGATCGCCTGCAACGTGAGAAGCTTTATGCTTTCCAACAGCGTGGCAGAGTATGCGCTGACACTGATGCTTACGGCCATGAAGAATATCATCCCCATGGACAAGGTAATGCATGAGAATAAATGGGACCGTTTTACCGGGAACCAGCTTTACGGAAAGACCGTTGGCATCATGGGCTTCGGTGCGATCGGACAGTGCTTCGCAAGGACGATCCAGGGCTTTAATGTGAAGATTCTGGCTTATGACCCCTTCCCCAATGAGAAGGCGGCGAAAGAGCTGAATGTGACCTTTGCCAGCAAGGAAGAGGTGCTTAAGCAGTGTGACTGCATCACGCTCCACATTCCCAACACTCCTGAAAACTACCATTTCATCGATAAAGCGGAGCTGGACATCATGAAAGACGGCGTTGTCATCGTGAATACAGCGAGAGGTCCCGCGTGGAACCTGGATGCAGTTTACGAGGCCGTGAAATCCGGCAAGGTCGGCGCTGCCGGCGTTGACGTATACGAGCAGGAACCGCCTGAAAAGGATATGCCGATTCTTCAGTGCCCGAATGTGGTATTCCAGCCTCATTCTTCCTCCGAAACATGGGAGTCCAAAGAAGCAGTCAGCATGGACTGCGCGCAGTGTGTGATTGACGCTTTGGAAGGCCGTATTCCGAAAACCGCATTGAACGTTTAATAATGAGACAGGGCGCTGTAAGGTATAATTTACATCGCCCTGTTTTTTTCATTTTGCAATGAATCTGCGAAAAAGGACAGGAGGGTAATGGTTTGAAATATTTGATGGGGATTGATAATGGGGGGACATTCGTCAAGGCCGGGCTGTCCGATGAAAACGGGCGGCTGGTAGCCGTGGCGAGAGAGCCTATCCATAACCTGACCCCAAAGCCCGGTTTTACAGAGCGGGATATGGGGGAGCTTTGGAAACAGAATGCCAAAGTGATCGGGGAAGCAGTGAAAAAGAGCGGCATAGACGCGAAGGATATAGCCGGCGTATCGTTTTCCGGGCATGGAAAGGGCCTGTATTTGGTAGGGCAGGATGGAAAGCCTTCCTATAAGGGGATTTTGTCCACGGATACCAGGGCGTGGAAATATGTAAAACAGTGGAAGAGCGACGGGACGGCAGATAAAGTGTATAAAAAGACATATCAGGACATTCTGGCGTGCCAGCCGGTCAGCCTGCTTGCATGGCTGCGGGATCATGAGCCGGAAGTGCTTGAGAATACCAAATACATATTTTCAGTCAAGGATTATATCCGGTACTGCCTGACGGGAATAGCGAACGGGGAATATACTGATTTTTCCGGAGCCAATCTGATAAACCTGGATACGGCTGCCTATGACCGGGAACTGATGGGATATTTTGGCCTGGACATGGTATATGATAAGCTTCCGCCTCTTAAATTTTCCGCCGATGTGTGCGGGACTGTCACGGAACAGGCGGCAGAACAGACCGGGTTGGTTCCCGGAACACCGGTGATGGCCGGGATGTTCGATGTGGATGCCTGCGGCATCGCCTCCGGCATATATGACGAGGCGCCCATGTGCATGATCGCCGGGACTTGGAGCATAAACGAGTATATCACGAAAAAGCCGGTGGTGAACGGGACCGTGGCTTTGAATTCCATGTTCTGCATACCGGGTTATTATCTGATAGAGGAGAGCAGCCCTACGTCCGCGGGAAATATGCAGTGGTTCATTGACCAGCTGATGGCGGAGAAAAAGGAGGAGCTTGCCAAAGAAGGAAAGAGTATTTATGATCTGACCAATGAGATGGCGGCTTCCATAGGCCCGGAGGACAGCAACGTGGTCTTCCTTCCTTTCTTGAACGGCTCCAATGAGGACCCGCTCGCAAAGGGCTGCTTCATCGGGCTTACGGATTTTCATGACAGGCGGCACATGCTGAGGGCAGTTTATGAGGGAATCGTGTTCTCTCATCTGACCCATGTGAAACGGCTTCTGCGCAACAGGGAGGAGCCGGAGGCCATCCGACTGGCCGGAGGGGCCGCGAATTCGGACGTCTGGGTCCAGATTTTCGCGGACGCTCTGCAGATACCTGTGGAGACGGTGGAATGTCAGGAACAGGGCATCATGGGCGCGGCCATGGCGGCGGGAATCGGCGCCGGGGTATACGGCGGATATGCCGATGCGGCGGCCAAGCTGGTGCATGTATCCAAAAAGGTGATGCCCCGGACAGAATATAAAGAGATTTATGAAAAGAAATTTAAGACCTACCGTCAGATAATAGGCGCTCTGTCAGGCGTATGGGAGAACCTGCGGGAGGGAGGAGAAGGCGATGTTTGACCTGAATAAGACGCCGTTAGGCATATATGAAAAAGCTCTTCCCAATGCTTTTTCCTGGCGGGAGAAGATGACTGCCGCAAAAATGGCCGGTTATGATTTTATGGAGCTGTCGGTGGATGAATCCGATGAGCGGCTGGCCCGTCTTGACTGGGGGACAGAAGAAATCCGGGAGCTCAGAAGCCTGATGGACGAAACAGGAATCCTGTTTCCCAGCATGTGCCTCAGCGCCCATCGCAGATTTCCTTTCGGGAGCAAGAACCCGGAGACGAGAAAGCGGGCCTTTGAGGTGATGGAAAAGGGCCTCTTATTGGCGCAGAGACTGGGTATCGGCTGTATTCAATTGGCCACCTATGATGTATATTATGAGAAATCCGATGAGGAAACAAAGGCTTATTTCCTGGAGGGGATGAAACGTTCTGTGGAGATGGCGGCCAAAGCAGGAGTGATCCTGGCCATGGAGATCATGGATACGCCGTTCGTTGGGACGATCCTGCGGGCTTCCCATTATTTACGGGAGATTCCTTCGCCGTTTTTTAAGATATATCCGGACCTCGGAAACCTGAGCCAGTTCAGCAGCGACCCGGAGAGTGAACTGGAGCTGGGGATTACAGAGACCGTGGCGATCCATGTAAAAGAGACGGAGCCGGGAGTGTTCAAGAATGTTCCGTTTGGAAGCGGAACGGTTCAATTTGAAAAGCTGTTCAAAAAACTGCACGGGCTCGGATACGCCGGACGGTTTATGGTAGAAATGTGGGCGGACAACAATTACCGCCAGACCGTGGAAGAAGCGGCGGAGCAGATAGGCGAGGCGCGGAAATTCGTCATCTCAAAAATGAGACAGGGCGGATATCTCATAGCGGAGTGACAAGCCGGAATTCCGGCTGCACGATCAAGCGAAAAAAGGAGGAACAAGATGGATTTAAACCTGAAGAACAAGAGCGTAGTCATCACAGGCGGGGCAACAGGCATCGGAAAAGCGGCGGCCATTGAATTTGTGAGAGAAGGCGCGCTGGTGTCGGTCTGCGGACGTACCCTGAAAAAGCTGGAAGCGATGCAGGCAGACTGCGCCGAAATGGGATTCGCCGTTGACATCTACCAGGTAGATGTGGCGGATGCAGAGAGCGTGGCGGCGATGGCGGATGCCGTGGCGGAGAAACAGGGCGGGATCGACATCTGGGTAAATAACGCAGGTATTGCTATCAACAGACCCGTGATGGAATTTACCAAGGAGGAATACGACAGCATCATGAGAATCGACCTGGACGGAGTCTTTGAAGGCTCCAGAATCGCCGGACGGCACATGATCAGCCAGGGAAGAGGCGGCGTGATCATCAACGCGTCTTCCTTTGCGTCAAAGGTTCCCCATTCAGAGGGCGCGGTATATGCGGCGGCGAAGTCCGGAGTATCCAGCTTTACCAAAACCTTCGCGGCAAACTTCGCGCCCTATGGCATCCGCGTGGTAGGGTATATCCCGGGAATGATCGAGACAGAGATCAGCCGGGAATCCATTAAAGAGAACAGAGGGCTGTATACTCAGAATGTGGCGCTTCAGAGACTGGGCGTGCCGGAGGATCTGGCAAAACCCATCGTGTTCCTGGCTTCTGACGCGTGCAGCTACATAACCGGGGTGGATGTGGAGATAGCCGGAGGAAAATACATCGTTCAAAACCCGAAATTCAGCTGGGAGAACAAAGGAGAGTAAGATGGACTACAGGAGATTCGATAATACCATTATTGCAAGAGTGGATAAAGGGGAAGATATCCTGGAGCAGATCAAGGCCATCGCCCTAAAGGAAAAAATCCGCCTGGCTGATGTGAACGCGCTGGGAGCCGTTGGGGATTTTACTGTGGGCGTGTTCAAGACCGGGGAGAAGAAATATTATTCCAATCATTTCAGCGGAGATTTTGAGATCGTATCCCTGCTCGGAACCATCAATACAATGGACGGGGAGTATTATGCCCATCTGCACATGAGCGCCGGAGACGCTGAGGGAAAAGTCTTTGGCGGGCACTTGAACCAGGCGATCGTCAGCGCTACCTGTGAGGCCGTGATTCATGTGATCGACGGAAAAGCGGACAGGACCTTCAGCGAAGAGATCGGCCTGAATCTGTACGATTTTGAGAAATGACCAAATTCCTTTGATAATACAGAAGGATATGTTATAATGAAACGGCCGCAGGACACCCGTTCGGGCATCCCGCGGCCGTTTTATGCTGTCAAATACATACCATTAAAGTTACATTAGGGGGAGTAAAGCTATGAATCAAAAAAAACATGTGAATGGAGGATTTTCCAGCTCTGTCGGCTTCGTGCTGGCCTGTGTCGGGTCAGCCGTAGGCCTGGGAAATATTTGGATGTTCCCGTACCGCCTGGGACAATACGGCGGAGGAGCCTTTCTGATTCCCTATCTCCTGTTCATCGTGCTTTTTGGCCTGGTGGGGCTGTCGGCAGAATTTGCCATAGGCAGGAGAGCCGGGACGGGGACTCTGGGAGCTTATGAATATTGCTGGCAGAGGATAAAGAAGGGCAGACTGGGAAGGGTACTCGGGTGGATACCGCTTCTGGGTTCTTTGGGCATTGCCATCGGCTACTCTATCATCATCGGCTGGGTCCTCCGTTCCATAGCGGGTTCTCTGAGTGGCGCCATCTTAAATACAGATTCGGCGGCTTATTTTGCACAGGCGACGGGCCATCTGGGAAGCGTTCCCTGGCATGTGCTGGTCATTGTGATAACCGTAGTGATCCTGCTGGCGAATGCGGCGTCCGGAATTGAAAAGGCCAATAAGGTCTTGATGCCGGTGTTCTTCCTGTTGTTTGCCGTGCTGGCGGTACGTGTGGCCTTCTTAGACGGTTCCGCGGCGGGATATGAGTTTTTATTTGTGCCGAAGTGGGAATATCTGGCGAAGGTGGACACCTGGGTCATGGCCATGGGACAGGCCTTTTTCTCCCTGTCCATCACAGGCTCCGGCATGATCGTTTATGGATCCTATCTGAGTAAGAAAGAGAATATCCCCAAGGCCTCTGTACGTACTGCCGTGTTTGATACTCTGGCGGCGCTGCTGGCAGCCCTGGCCATCATGCCGGCGGTATTCGCTTTTGGGATAGAGCCGGGACGGGGCCCGTCCCTGATGTTCATCACCCTGCCGAATATTTTCCGTCAGATGCCCATGGGACGCCTGTTCGCGGTGATATTCTTTTTGTCGGTATCCTTCGCGGGCATCACGTCGCTGATGAACATGTTTGAGGCTGTCGTGGAGAGCTGGCAGACACGTTTTTCCCTGAAAAGGAGGAACGCGGTCCTTCTGTGCGGAGCGATCACCCTGGCGGTGGGCCTGTTCCTGGAGAACGAGGCGTACGTGGGTTCCTGGATGGATTTTGTCACGATCGTGATCGTGCCCTTCGGCGCAGTATTGGGAGCGGTATCCGTCTATTATATCCTGGGCTATAAAAGAATAAAGGAAGAGATGGATACAGGAAGAAAGAAGCCTTTGCCGGCAGCTTTCGGTTTCCTGGCGAAGTATATCTATGTGCCGCTGGCAGTCATTGTCCTGATCCTGGGCTTCCTGTACAAAGGAATCGGCTGAGACCAGGAGGCTTTATTGACATTCAGGGGTCTGTGTTGTAGAATTATACATACGTATTTTGGGAGGGCCTTTCCGCCGGTGAACAGGCGGCCGGAACGGCCGGTCTAATGTGGAGGATAAAAAAATGGTATTTGGTGTATTGAAGGACATTAAGAACGGCGAATACCGCGTGATCGCGACACCGTCAGAGATCGCGACAATCGTCGCAGACGGCCATACTGCGCTGGTGCAGAAGGGCGCGGGCGAGAAAGCCGGCTTTGAGGACGCGGCATATGCGGAGGCCGGAGCGGAGATCGTGGATACGGCGGAAGAGATGTACGCGAGAAGCGATCTGCTGGCGAAGGTAAAGGAATTTGAACCCTGTGAGTATGGGCTGCTCCGGGAAGATCAGATCGTGTTTACATGTATTCATCCGGCGGCTCATCCGGAGGAAGTACAGGCTCTTTTAGACAAAAAGGTGATTGCGTTTACTGCGGAGGATTCCCATCGGTATGGTTCACCCAACTGTGAGGCCGCCGGCAAACAGGGGGCTCTTATGGGGCTGGAGTCCATGCTTTCCATCAACGGAGGAAAAGGGAAGTTTGTCAGCGGACTGGGCGGAGCGCCTGGTATGAGAGTCCTGATCCTCGGAGGAGGAATCGTGGGTCAGGCCGCTCTTTCGGTGCTGCATGCCCTTGGAGCCTGGGTGACGATCATGGACATCAATATCGGGACACTGAGAAGCATCAGCCGCCAGTACCATGAGCAGGTGAACACCATGATTTCCACAAAGCAGAACATCGCGAAGCTCCTGCCGGAGACCGACATGGTGCTAAACTGCGTAAAGTGGCCTAAAGGATGCAAGGATTATCTGATCGACAGAAGCATGCTGAAGCTGATGGAAAAGGGTTCTGTCATTGTGGACATCAGCAACGATGACCAGGGAGCCATTGAGTCGTTCCATGAGACAACTCACGAAAATCCCAGATACATAGAAGAAGGGGTCGTGCATTACTGCGTGAGCAACATTCCCGGAGCGATCGCCAATTCCACTTCGGTCGCATACGCTGCTTCCGTGCTTCCCCATTTCAGAGGCATCTTGAACCAAGGAGTAGCGGCCGCCTGCGCGAAGGACGGGTTTTTGAGAAGGAGCCTTACGACTTATAAAGGCTATCTGACTCATGAGGAGACCAGCGCCCTTCAGAAGCGTCCCTGGATCCGCCCGGAGGATATTCTTGGGATTGCGGATAAGAAACTGGATGCAGCGCCGCCTGCGACGGTGACTCGTTCAGAAAATTTTATCCCGATTGAGGACATCAGGCTGCAGTAACAGCAGCGTTTGTTTTTGTTTCGTATTCAGGAGGAAATCCCTTTCCGCGCGGCACTCGCTTTAGCCGGAAGGGGGTTCCCTCTTTCTTTCTGTATAGCTGATGAAAAATATAAAAAAGACGGGAGAACCGGACCGCCGGTTTTCCGAGAAAGAGGAGAGAGATGGAAGAGATCATTAACATGGGATTCATATCCATAATCCCGGCCATTCTTGCGATCGTACTGTCCTTTGTGACGCGGAATACCATTGTGTCCCTTGCCATTGCGTGCATCACCGGTACGCTGCTGGCCGGACAGGGGATTTTAGGCTTCCCCACGCTTCTTAAAGAAAGCCTGGGCACCACAAGTTTTTCCTGGGTGATGCTGCTGAATACCTTCATCGGTATCCTGGTAGCTTATTTTCAAAAGACCGGCGCCATACAAGGCTTTTCCCAGTGGGTGCACGACAAGCATCTGAGCCGGCGCGGCGCTCAACTGATGGCGTGGGTGCTGGGTATGTTCGTATACTTCAGCGATTCCTTCAGCCCGCTGTTTGTCGGCTGCACCATGAGGAGCATCACAGACAAAGCCCGGGTTTCCAGGGAAAAGCTGGCGTACATAGCGGATTCTACATCCGCACCGGTCAGCGTGCTGGTGCCTATTACCGGATGGGCCGCTTATTTGAGCGGACTGGCAGTAGGCGTAGGCTGTATCGCCACCGATGCGGACGGTGCGGCGCTGTTTCTGAAGGCGATTCCTTTCAATTTTTACGCGCTGATCGCCGTTGTATTTGTGGGGCTGATCGGTTCGGGAATCATCAAGGACTTCGGCCCTATGAAGAAAGCCGAGAAGCGCGCCATGGAAGAGGGCAAGGTCATCGCGGACGGCGCGACGCCGCTGATCGGCAAGGAGCTGACTGAAATGGAGCCGTATCCCGGATTTAAACCCAGGGTGTTTTTAAACTTCCTGCTGCCGGTCCTGATGATCATCACCATGGCTTTGGGAACCTACATTGCGTTTAAATCGGCGAAGACTATGGAAGCGTTTTTGTTTGTGGTCATCTTTATGACTGTCAGTATGATGATACAGGGGATTCCATTTAAAGAGGTCATGGATACCTTTATGAACGGCATTAAAGGCGCGCTTCCCGCCATCGTCCTTCTTGCGCTTGCTTACTCGGTGAATTCCCTGAGCAAACAGATGGGAACGGCAAATTATATCATTTCCTTATGTGAAGGTTTTATGACGCCTCATCTTCTGCCGGCGATCATCTTCATCGTGGCATCTGTGATGGCCTTTGCCACCGGCTCCTCCTGGGGGACGTTTGCGATCTGTATGCCGATCGCGCTTCCTCTGGCTTTCAGCATCACCGGAGGAGAACTGAACACCATTGTGGCGGCGGTATTCGCAGCCGTGGCAGGCGGGGGAGTGTTTGGGGACCACTGTTCCCCTCTTTCCGATACGACGATCCTTTCTTCCATGGGCTCTGCGTCCGACCATCTGGATCATGTGAAGACACAGCTGCCTTATTCCCTGATCTGCGGAACCCTGGCTGTGATCGCGTATTTGATCGTAGGGTTCGCGGCCGGATAAGAATAGTATACCTTTGAATATCGTTGAAACAAATTTATCTTAATCAATTAGATGGAACAAGAAGAAATCCGATTCTATCCAGGCGGCTCGCTGGCAGCCGTAACCAGGATTTTTACGGCCTCCAGTCGGTCCTTTCCAACTGACATGGATAAATCGATATTTTTCCATGTCAGATTCCAATAAAAACCTGCATGAAATTCGGTTTTTACCTCCCTGCGGCCGGAAAGATCCTGCTAACGCCTTTGCGGCGCTCACCTTACGATGGAATCGGATCCTTCCTCTTGTTCTTTCTTCCGCACCGAAATAAGCGCTCATTTGTTTCCAAAGCCATTGGGGCGGTCCGCCGCGGCCCGCAGCCTTTAGGCGCGCGGGCTGTGTGGATGTCCAACCCTTTTCTGGAATCTAAGAAATAAAGTTTATCCAATGTGATGCGGCATGCAGGACGCCGGCGAGAAGATTACGGACCGGCCTAAAGGTGAGCGCCGCAGGGCAGAGGCCGGTGTTCCTCAGACGGAGGGAGGCAGAAACGGAAATACCGATTCCGTTTCTGAGCGAACAGGAGACGGGAAATCATCAAGATTTTCCGTTGACATGTGAGCGGTACTCCTGGAGCGGGGATAAAACGGCCCCTGCATCGCCAGCGAACCGAAATCGTGACGGTCCGGAACTTCTGCCGGCGTTTAACTGGAGCTTAATCGGAGCTTACAAAGAATGATTCCAAAAAGTATTTTGTATCATGATTGTCTTTCCTATCCTGTCAGGACGTAATATGAGAGGAAAGTATGATGTTTAAATGGTAGAATAAGCACATACTAGAAGAAAGGAGCTGAGCCATGGAGTGGAATGAGAAACTACAGATGATCGTCGATTATGTGGAACATTATCTTCAGAGGAAAGAAGAATCCGTTGATAAGGAAGAAATCGCGCGGATCGCCGGCTGTTCCTTCGATTTTTTTCAAAAGGTTTTTTCCTATATGAATGGCATCAGCTTTGCCGAATATGTCCGATCCCGGAAGCTGACTTTGGCTGGGTATGATCTGAAAAGCACAAATATGAAAATAATAGACCTGAGTTATAAATATGGGTATGATTCTCCTACCTCGTTCACAAAAGCTTTTCAGCAGTTTCACGGGATTTCACCAAAGGAGGCCAGGGCCACATCTGCGGAGCTGCAAGTGCTTCCTAAGCTTCGGATTTCAGTGAAACAGAAATATTCCTGGAGGATCGAACAAAAACCGGAACTTCGTCTGGTCGGGAAGAAGATCCGGCTTTCCGGAGATGGTGAAGAAAATGGAAGAAGAATTCTGAAGTTTTGGAGTGAATGCCAGAGAAAAGGGATTTTTTCGGACCTGGCTGCCATGGATACAGGCACTCCAAAAGGTATATTTGGACTGTTCAGCGGCGACGGGAGAGAGAAGAGAGCGGCAGAGTATTCCATAATGGTGAATACGGTACGCGCTGTTCCGGAAGGATTTGTGGAGACCGTGCTCCCAAAAAACACGTGGGCTGTTTTTGACTGCAGAGGAGCAGTCCCGCAGTCGGTCCGAAACGGATGGAAATACCTGGAGGAGGAGTGGCTCTGCCAATATCCGTTTAAACATGCCGCCTGTCCCGAACTGGAATGGTACAGCGACGGAGCCTCTTACTGTGAGGACTACATCAGCCAGATATGGATACCGATCATAGGGGAGGACTGACTGAGGCTGATCATGCAACATCGAGATGAATCGGAATACAGCAGGCAAAAGGAGGAGCCGGATGGAAACACCATTCAGAATTGAGGAAAGAGACAGCTTCCGCGTGATAGGATACGCGGTAAGGACTACCAACAGAAAAAAAGAAGGAAGAAAAACGGTTCCGCTCCAGTGGGCGGAATTCCATGGAGGAGTTCAAAAAGACACGCTGCTGCCCTTAATGGACCGGGAGCCGTACGGGCTTTTTGGGATCAGCATATATAATACGGATGAGGAAGACTCCCGGGCATTCACGCATTTTATAGCAGTTTCAAGTGACAAAGAGATAACGGGAGACTTGGAGGAATATATGGTGCCGGCCATGACCTGGGCTGTATTTCCCTGTACAATAGAAACCATCGGTAAAACAGAAGCCCAGGCGATCACGAAATGGCTTCCCAGATCCGGCTATCGGCCGCTTAACTCAGGATATCTGACGGGCAGGATGAAATCCGGCGCGCCAGATATCGAGTATTATGGAAAAGACGGACTGGTTGAAGTATGGATTGGGGTTAAGGAAAAGCAGGCCTGAAAATGTTATTCCTCAATGGAGAAAGTCTCTGATTTGAAGTGACTGTAGTAGCGTCCCTTGGAAGCGGTGAACCGGAGAACACAGTAATCCGGATCTGTAACTCCCTTTGGATAGTACATCGTGTCTCCTTCTCTCCATATCATTTCCTTGCTCCTGCTGTCTTCCAGGACCTCCATGTTTCCAATCAGCATGATTCCTCTGAAAAATCGTTTGTCACAGAAATAAATACACGCTTTTGGATTTTTTCGGAACTGTGCCGCACGCATGGAAGAAGTATTGGTAGTAAAATAAAAGGTCCTTATGCTTTCCCGTTTCCTGGGCGGGAGCATGGCTTTTGTATTTGGAAATCCATCATCATCTACGGAGCTTATATATGCCACACTCTGTTTGTCGATCAGATTTCCGATCGTTTTTTCTGCATCTCTCATATCGGTCACCTCTTTTTCTGCATCTTATCACACCTATGGCGGTTTGACCATTCTTTTCGTCAGAATCAAAGAATCCTTTAAATTTATGTAACGAATGTAACAGGAAGTTCTTTTTTGAATTTTCCATACCGAAAAATGTCATAATAGAAAATTTCAAGGGGAAATATGTCATATGCTGAGAAATTATTACAAAATTATTGACATGGTATATAAAAATTGGTATAATCTATGACATGTGAGGTGCATTGTAAACTTCACAAAAATGTAACGAAGATGTTACAAAAATGCTGAAAATGCCGGCGGACAGGAAAGATTTGGCAATATCTTTTCCGGAATATGGTTGACATGGACAAGCATGAAAGCTATAATGATTACAGTTGTAACAAATTTGTAACAAATGGGACAGTTGAAAAACACTGGAGGTTAAGTATATGAGAAAAAACAGGATTGTGGTCACAATCGGCTGTATGTGCGCATCCGTGTTGATAGCGGGGACGTCTTCCATCAACGCTGCGAATAAAGTAGAAATCGATTCTGCAGTGGCAGGCATTTCCGTAGCAATGAATAATTTTTACGCCGGAACGGCAAATCCGGAGGTGGAGCTTAAGGATTATCTGAAAAATCCTGTTGAAGCGGCGTCCGCCCCGACAGTTCCGCAGACAGCGGCGGCTGAGACGGAGGCTCCTGAGACGGAAGCCCAGCCGAAGGAAGTTTCTCCTTATGCGAATATCGCAGTATCTCAGGTGGGCACGGACGAAGGATATGTAAATATCAGGACCGATGCCAATACCGATGCGGAGATCGTAGGAAAGATTTATAACAACTGCGCCGCTACCATTGAAGAGACGGTAGAACGGGAGGACGGCACCTGGTATAAGATTCAGTCCGGCAGTGTGGAAGGATACATAAAAGCAGATTACTTCGTGACTGGAGATGAGGCAGAGCAGGTAGCCATGAAGATTGGCAAGAGCTTCTGCGAAGTATCCGAGGGCGGCCTGAGGCTCCGTTCGGAGGCGAATACCGACAGTGAAGTGATCGATACCCTGTGGCAGGGCGATACATATACCGTTATTGATCAGGAAGAGGATTTCGTAAAACTTTCCCTTGGACAGGATGACGATGGAAATTATGTCACCGGTTATGTTGCAAAACAGTATGTAGATACATATGTGAAGTTTGATAAAGCGATTTCCCTGGAGGAAGAAAAAGCAAAGCTGGAAGAAGAAGCCAGACTTGCGGAAGAGGCCAGAAAAGCGGAGGAAGCGCTTGAAAAAGCAGAGACCGAAGCACAGACAGAAAGGGAGACCGAGAAGAAGGATACCCAGAAAGCAACGGAAGCAGAGAAGAAGACCGAGGAAGAGACGACTAAGAAGGAGACAAAAGCTCCCGATACAGAAGCTCCTACAGAGGCGGTTTCCAATGCTACCAGAAGCGCAATCGTTGCGTATGCAAAACAGTTTGTCGGTAATCCCTATGTATATGGCGGAAACAGCCTGACAGGCGGTACGGACTGCTCCGGTTTTACCAGAGGTGTGTATGCTCACTTCGGTATCAGCCTTCCCAGAACATCTCGTTCTCAGGCAGGCGCGGGAAGACAGATTTCCGTTGGTGATTTGCAGCCTGGCGATTTAATCTTCTACGCAAACGGCGGAAGCATTTATCACGTGGCTATGTATATCGGCGGAGGCCAGATTATTCACGCGATTGACGAGCAGCATGGTATTGGAATCTCCGGCCTGAACACCGGCAGAGTGTATTGTGCGGTATCAGTTCTGTAAATGATGAGTTGAGCGGTACAGCGAAAAGCTGTACCGCTTTTTTATTTTAAGAAAAGCCTTCGGTATGATGTACAAGATGTATCCTTGTTTCTTTTTTTATTCCATGGTAGAATGAATCAACATGCCGTGTTTCAAATATCGCCGTCTGTAATTTATTTGAGACATAAAACACAACTGTTTTATGTTTTTTGCGAGATCATAACCAAAACAGAAGGAGGTAATCATGTCTGGTTATCAGTTCAACAAAAAACAGTTCAAACAAGAAGTGACCGGCAATGTGAAAAAGCTTTATCGCAGGACCATCGAGGAGGCCTCGCCCAAACAGGTTTTTCAGGCTGTGGCCTATGCGGTAAAGGACGTGATCATCGATGAATGGATCGCCACCCATAGGGAGTACGAAAAGCAGGACGCAAAGACGCTTTATTATCTGTCCATGGAATTTCTGATGGGCCGCGCTCTTGGCAACAATATCATTAATATCCGTGCTGTGAAAGAGATCCGTGAGGTTCTGGACGAATTGGGGTTTGACCTCAATGCGATCGAGGACCAGGAGTCGGATTATGCCCTCGGAAACGGCGGCCTGGGACGCCTTGCCGCTTGTTTCCTGGACTCTCTGGCTACCATGGGATATCCTGCCTATGGCTGTGGGATCCGCTATAAGTACGGATTATTTAAGCAGAAAATAGAAAACGGCTATCAGGTCGAGGTTCCCGATAATTGGCTGAAGGACGGGAATCCTTTTGAAGTACGCAGAGAAGAATACGCGGCCCTAATTAAATTCGGCGGAAACGTCCGGATTGAGTGCGACAGTGACGGCAGGAATCATTTCATCCAGGAAAATTATCAGTCTGTCCGCGCTGTGCCATATGACCTGCCTGTCGTGGGTTATGGCAACAACGTTGTAAATACGCTGATGGTATGGGATGCGGAGCCGGTCGATACGTTTAATCTGGATGCCTTTGACAAAGGGGAATACTACAACGCCGTAGAGCAGGAGAATCTGGCAAAGACCATTGTGGAGGTGCTTTATCCCAACGACAATCACTACGCCGGCAAGGAGCTCCGCCTAAAACAGCAGTATTTCTTTATTTCCGCCAGCATTCAGAGGGCGGTCGGCAAATATAAGGCAAAACATTCTGATCTGCGTAAGCTGCCGGAAAAGGTGGTGTTCCAGCTCAACGACACCCATCCAACCGTGGCGATTCCAGAGCTCATGCGTATTTTGATCGATGAGGAGGGCTTTTCCTGGGACGATGCCTGGGCTGTGGTGACGAATTGCTGCGCCTATACGAATCACACAGTCATGGCGGAAGCTCTGGAGAAATGGCCCATTGAACTGTTTTCCCGTCTGCTTCCCAGAATCTACCAGATCGTGGAGGAGATCAACAGGCGCTTCGTGGAAGAAGTCCGCCGCATTTATCCTGGCGACGAAGATAAGGTGAGGAGTATGTCCATTATCTATGACGGGCAGGTGAAAATGGCGAATCTGGCGGTCGTGGGAAGCTTTTCTGTAAACGGCGTCGCGGAGCTCCACACGGAGATCCTTAAGAAACGGGTATTGAAGGATTTTTACGGCATGACGCCCTGGAAATTCAATAATAAGACAAACGGAATCACCCAGAGGCGTTTTCTGCTCCACGGGAATGAGCTTCTCGCGGATTGGGTGACCGGCAAAATCGGCGATGAGTGGATCACCGACCTGCCCCATATCAAA
This sequence comes from Lachnospiraceae bacterium, assembly GCA_902363445.1. Taxonomy (GTDB): domain Bacteria; phylum Bacillota; class Clostridia; order Lachnospirales; family Lachnospiraceae; genus Lientehia. The sequence continues at coordinate 47,484 of CABJAB010000003.1, read as the reverse complement.
AAATTGGCCCTTTATGCCGGCGATGAGAAATGCCAGCAAGAATTCAGAAATATCAAATATCAGAATAAACTGCGCCTTGTCCGGTATATCAAGGAAAACAACGGAATCGACGTGGATCCCCGCTCTCTGTTCGACGTGCAGGTAAAACGCCTCCACGAGTACAAGAGACAGCTCTTGAATATTCTGCATGTCATGTATCTGTACAATATGCTGAAGGATGACCCGGATCTGGACATGGTGCCCAGGACCTTTATTTTCGGTGCGAAAGCCGCGGCCGGCTACAGGATTGCGAAACTGACGATCAAGCTGATCAATTCTGTTGCCGACGTCATCAACAATGATTCTTCCATCAAAGGAAAGATCAAGGTGGTATTTATTGAGGACTATCGGGTATCCAACGCAGAATGGATCTACGCGGCCGCCGATCTGAGCGAGCAGATCTCCACAGCCAGCCGCGAGGGCTCCGGCACGAGCAACATGAAGCTGATGTTAAACGGCGCGCTGACCATAGGCACCATGGACGGCGCCAACGTGGAGATCGTGGAAGAAGCCGGAAGGGAAAATGCCTTTATTTTCGGCATGTCTGCCGATGAAGTCATCGCCTGCGAGACAAATGGCGATTACAATCCCATGGACATTTTCAATAATGACCAGGATATCCGGCGTGTGCTGATGCAGCTGATCAATGGCTCCTATGCACCGGAAAATCCTGAGCTTTTCCGGGACATCTATAATTCCCTGCTCAATACCCGGAGTACCGATAAAGCCGATACCTACTTTAATCTGAAGGATTTCCGCGCTTATGATGAGGCGCAGTGGCAGGTAGATAAGGCATACCGGGACGAGGCATGGTGGGCGAAAGCCGCTATTTTGAATGTCGCAAATTCTGGAAAATTCAGTTCTGACAGGACGGTCCGCCAGTATATTGATGAGATCTGGCATCTGGACAAGGTGGAAGTAAGCCTGTAGCCCTGCTTTTGTTAGATTCACACCCCTTTTCTGTTGGGGCCGCCGCCTTGTGGAAGCATAGGCGCCATATTACAATTATGGTGAATTACAGATGGCGGTATTGGGACGGCATTTTATACAGAAAAGGAGTGTGAACTATGAATTATATTTCCGAACAGGAAGCAAAAGAGATGATCTGCAGCATTGGTCAGAAAATGTATCAGAGGGGTTTTGTATCGGCCAATGACGGCAACATCACGATCAGAGTGGGCGATAACACAGTCATTGCGACGCCGACGGGCGTGAGCAAAGGCGATCTGAAGCCGGATATGCTTTTAAAGGTGGATTTTGACGGCAACATCCTGGAGGGAACCTGGAAGGCGACCTCGGAGCTGCCGATGCATCTGAGAATCTATAAAGAGAACAATGAGGTGATGTCCACGGCGCATGCCCATCCGACCTTCCTGAACCTGTTCGCAAATCTGGGAATGGAACTGGACATGTCCCTGACGCCGGCTACGGCCGCGATTTCCGGCAGGATTCCCGTTGCTCCCTATCAGAATCCCGGTTCTGAGGATCTGGCGGCTTCCGTCGCACCCTACTGCAAGGATTTTAATGTGGTCATGCTTGCAAACCATGGCCCTATTTCCTGGGGAAAGAATCCCATTGAAGCCTGGTACATACTTGAGGATGCGGAGGCCTATGCGAAGCTGGCCCTGCTCCATAAATTCGTTGTAAAGGCGGATTACCGTCCTATTTCCATGGAACAGATCAAGCTTTTAGCGGATACCCACGATCTGGTGATCAATCCCAGAAGACTGGTAAATGCGCCTGAAATGACTGCCAACCAGGAACCGGCAGTCTCATTGGACGCTTTCGATCCTGATTGTGCGTGGATGGAAAAACTGGTAGAAAAGACTGCCGACGCAGTCGTGGCGAGACTGAAATAATAGAATAATGAGAATAGAGACAAAGCCGCTGGCGATCATAAGCCGGCGGCTTTTTTATTCCTCCCGGCAGGGCGCGCACAATGCGCAGAGGAAGGCTGATTTGCAGCCGCACATGGGCTTGCCCACGTTGTTCTCCCGTGGGAGGGGGTGATTCCAATATGCTGGGGGTGCTGTTGAGTGAATATGACCAAAAACTATTTATATTTTCAAAAAAATATGGTTGAGTTATACATAAGAATAACCAGAAAATGGTTGGAGGGAGGCAAAATGATGGAACGGACAGCGTTATTGGAAATGAAAAACATTTCTAAATCTTTTCCAGGCGTCCGGGCGCTGGATCATGTCAATCTGAAAGTGGAAAAGGGAGAAGTCCATATTCTGGTGGGTGAAAACGGCGCGGGAAAATCAACCTTGATAAAGATCCTTTGCGGACTTCATACAGATTATGAAGGCGAAATTGTCATAGAGGGCGAAAAGGTAAGCCTAAAGGATCCGCATGATGCGTTAAAGTATGGGATTGCAACGATCCATCAGGAACTGAACCAGGTTCCCACCATGACGATCGCGGAAAACCTGTTTTTAGGCCGGGAGCCTTTGGGCCGGGGAAACATGCTGATCGACGACAAGAGGATTTACAAAGAGGCAAAGGCGATCTTAGAAGCCCAGGGGCTCACTTATGACCCGCATATGCTGGTGCGGAATCTGACGGTATCCCAGATGCAGATGATTGAAATCGCGAAGTCTGTGTCTCAGAACGCAAGGATCATCATTATGGATGAGCCGACCTCGGCCATTACCGACGCGGAGGTAAAGGTGCTCTTTCAATGTATCAAGAGGCTGAAAGCGGAAGGCGTAGGCATTATTTATATATCCCACCGCCTGGAGGAAATGTTTGAGATCGGAGATAAGGTGACAATTCTGCGGGACGGCCAATACATAGACACAAAGGACGTTAAAGACGTTACCCGGGGCGATATCATCAAGATGATGGTCGGACGTGAGTTAAACAATATTTATCCCGAAAAGAAACACAAGGTGACGGACAAGGTGGTTCTCGAGGTGAAGAACCTCACCGGGCATAAGCGGTTTGAGAATATAAGCTTTAAGCTTCACGCCGGAGAGATTTTGGGATTGGCTGGTTTAATGGGAGCGGGGAGGACGGAGATCGCAAGAGCTCTCTTCGGCCTGGATCCCATTCATTCTGGAGAGGTCTATCTCGAAGGAAAAAGAATTGCCATTAAAAATACCTCCGACGCGATGAAGCACGGCATCATGATGGCCACTGAAGACAGAAAGCGTTACGGGCTGGTACTCAAGGCGACCATCGGTGAGAACATCGGACTTCCCAATTTAAAGCAGTTCCTTGGGAAAAGCGGATTCCTTTTAAGCGATAAAAGGGAACGGGAGAAGGAGAAGGAGGTATTCGATGAGCTGGGTGTAAAGGCGCCCAGTATGCACACAAGGGCCAGCGCGCTGTCCGGCGGCAACCAGCAGAAGGTAGTGCTGGCAAAATGGATCTTGGCAAACCCCAAGGTGTTTATTTTGGATGAACCGACCAGGGGTATCGATGTCGGAGCAAAATATGAGATTTACAAGATCATGACGGAGCTGGCCTCCAAGGGGATGGCGATCATCATGATCTCTTCAGAACTTCCGGAAGTCATCGGCATGTGTGACAGAGTGATCGTTATGCGTGAGCACTATCTGTCCGGAGAGGTGAGCGGAGAGGAAATCAACCAGGAATATATCATGGAATTTGCATCTGCCAATGTGGAGGAACTGAGGAAGGCAAATGCGAGGTAGGAGGATATGATGAACAAGACAGTCGATATGAAAGGTAATAAAAAAACGCATATTATTCAGACGATATTTAAAAAATATATGATCTATATTCTGTTTATCGCGATTTTTGCCATCAGCTCCTTTGCGAGTCCGGCCTTCTTAAAGGTCAGCAATCTGGTGAATATTCTGCGTCAGACGGCAATCTACGCGATCATCGCGTTTCCCATCACCATGCTGATCATTTCCGGCGTGACCGACCTCTCACCCGGGTCCGTAGCGGCTTTTACCGGTGTCGCCGGTATCGTTGCATATGTGGATCTGACGACTAAAATGGGAGTGAATCCAGTCCTGGCAGGGCTTATGGCAGTCGCATATTCGATTCTTCTGGGCATTATCATCGGATTTGTAAACGGGATCATCATCACAAAATTTAAGGTCCCGGCTTTTATGGCGACTTTGGCAATGATGACCTCGATCCGCGGCGCCGCTCTCTTATATACGGGCGGGAACGTGATCTACCAGATCGGCGATATTGCAGTTTTGGGCAAAGGCTCCATCCTCGGAATTCCCATTCCCGTACTGATCATGCTGATCTTGTTTGTGATCTTCACGATCCTGCTGAAGAAGACCATGTACGGCCGGTATATATATGCCATCGGCGGCAATGAGGAAGCCGCGGTAGCCTCCGGCATCAATGTGAATAAGATTCGTATGATTTCTTACATCGTTCAGGGCGCGATGGGAGGTCTGGCCGGAATCCTTCTGATGTGCCGTCTGAACACGGGACAGCCTACGGCGGGAGAAGGCTACGAGTTTGACGCGATCACCGGCGCGGTCCTTGGCGGCACAAGCTTCACCGGAGGCGAAGGCACGATGTTCGGTACCCTGGTCGGTATTCTGATCGTGGGTATGATCAACAATATCTTCAACCTCTTGTCCGTGCAGTCTTATTACCATCAAATTTTAAAAGGCGTTCTGATCGTAGTGGCCGTTATCATCGATATGAGGGGAAAAAATTCCAAGGTAACGGCTTAGCGGCAGAAGGATATTCGCGGCAGGGCTCACGTCTCTGTCCGCTTATATAAAAAAATTCCTAAAGGAGGAAATGGTATGAAGAAATTTTTGTCACTGATGTTAGCAGCAGTCATGGTGTTGTCTCTGGCAGCCTGCGGAGGCGGAAAAAAGGACGGGGCCGCGGATGCGGGCGGGACCACCAAAGCAGCAGAAACGACCAAGGCGGCCGAGACGACAAAAGCAGCTGAGTCAAAGACGGAATCCAAAGAGACAACGACAGCGGCTGATTCCGGGAAGACCTTCAAGATTGGTTTTGCGGCTAAGGGCCTTTCCGACGCGTTTACATCCATGGAGGCCTCAGAGTACATGAGACAGGCTAAGGAGAACTGGGCGGGAAAGCTTGAAGTGCTCCAGGTGGACTGCGAGTTTGATACAAACAAGCAGATCGAGGTCCTTGAAAACTTCATCGCACAGGACGTTGACGCGATCATCTGCCAGACAGACGACCCCGAAGCGATCCTTCCTATTGTAGAGGAGTGCAAAGCGAAAGGCATCCACTTTATCAATGACCTGGCGGTTGACTGCGACTGGGCGTATGAGGTGGAGTCGGATCCTCAGGACGACGGCGAGCTTCTCGGCGAGTATGCGGTAAAGTGGCTGGATGAGAAGAAGATCGAGAATCCTACGATCCTGTTCATGCAGGGAGAGGTTGGAAACCAGCATGCGAATGCCCGCGAAAAATACTGCAAAGAAAAACTGGAAGCCGCCGGCTATACGGTAACGGATACCAATACGGCCAACTGGCAGAGAGACGAGGCCATCGCTCTCATGGAGAACTGGTGCCAGGTATATGACAAGATTGACGCCGTCATCTGCGCGAACGATGAGATGAGTCTCGGCGTTGTCCAGGTTCTTGAGCAGGAAGGAAGGCTTGACGGTACCATGGTCATTTCTGTAGACGCCCTGGCCGGCGCCGTTAAGTCCGTAGCGGACGGCAATCTGACCATGACCATCGGCAAAGATATCGTAGCCGGCTGTGATATGTCCTTACAGCTCGCGTATGACCTCTGCAGCGGTGTGGATCGGTCCGCGGATAAGCTTCAGAAGGTTCCTAAGGATATCATCACTCTTGACGACCAGAAGACTCTCCAGAAATGGATCGATATCCATACGGCGGCCGGTACCTATCAGTAAGGCTTGATCCACAACTAAAGACGCGGCACATATGAAAGAAAATAGTGGAGAAGTCTTGTACTTCTTCACTATTTTCGCTCTTATAAGGAGGCCAGGCATGGCGGCAGAAAAACATTTTATTGCAGTAGACTGCGGCTCCAGCAATGGAAAGATGGTGGATATTGCATACGACGGCGATAAGATCCGCATTGCGGGATCGAAGCCGTTTTCTTACGAGCCGGTGACAATTTTGGGATGTATGTATACGGATATCATGCACATTTATAACCAGGTGATGTGCAGGTTTAAGGAATTCGTGCTGGAAAAGGGCAAAGGGGCCGTCGAATCCATCGGCGTGACGACCTGGGGCGGAGATTATGGGCTGTTCGGAGAGAATGGTCAGCTTTTGTCCAACATGTTCCAGCACAGGGACAAAAGAACGATCCAAATAAAAAAAGAGTTCTTTTCCCTTTTGTCTCATAAGGAACTGTATTACGGGACCGGGAGCATATATTTTCTGGGGCTCGGTTCCTCTCAGCTTCTGGCGGATAAAAGGTTTTCTCCGGTTTATGAAAAGACAAAATTTCTCTTGGGAACAGCCGGAGTCCTCACCTATTTCCTTTCGGGATGTCCGGTCATGGACGATACGATGGCATCCACCCTGGGATTTACCAATTTGGAAACGACGGCCTATAATACGGAACTCCTTTATAAATTAGGGCTCAGGACAGATATTTTCCGGGAGTTTAAAGCGGCGGGAAGTATAATAGGGGATGTAGCCCCCGGTGTGGGAGATTACATAGGCGACGGAAGCATCAAAGTGGTGCTGGATACGGGACACGATACGCCGGCGGCGCTTCCCGCTGTTTCAGGCCTGGATGAAAGAACGATGTTCATCAGCATGGGGACCATGATGCTGGCGGGTGTTGAGACAGAACGGCCCAGGGTGAACGACAAGCTGTTCGAAGGAGGATTCCGAACGGTGAAGTGCGCCTTTGGAAAATACACCATTTATCGGGATGTCCAAGGCTTCTGGATCATGAATCAATGTATGAAGGGCTTTCAGGACAGGGGATATGTGTATTCCTTCGACGATCTGGAGGCCATGGCCAGGAGGCTGCCCGCGGCGAAATGCGCCGTAAATCCCAACGATCCGATGTTTTATCACAGGAGCTCTGACATGATGGGAAGAGTACAGGACTATTGCCGGGAAACCGGGCAGTATATTCCCGAACGGCCGGAGGAGGTCTATCGTTGCCTTATTGACAGCTATGCGCTTGCGGCCCGAAACTGTGTCGAGGAAATGGAGGCCGGCCTTGGGACAAAATTTGAGAGGATCAGGCTTTTTAACGGCGGATGCCAGTGCGAACTTCTGGGAGAAACGATCTCTGCCTGCACAGGGCTTCCCCTGGAGTCAGGCATCCGTTATGCCACTGCCGCCGGAAACGCACTGATGCAGATCTACGCAGCCGGAGAAGCGGCTTCGGAGGATGAGATGAAGGAACTTTCCGGCAGATCGTTCGAGATGAAGGATCTGACCCGCGATGATAAGGATTTCTGGGATGAAATGTATGCGAAATATACAGATGTATGGGAGGGACATTAAAATCAAACTGAAGGTACTGATCGTAGATGATGAAATTTATATTTGTAAGCTGATTCGGTCTTTGATTGAATGGGAAAGACTGAACCTGGCCTGCCTCACTCCATGTCAGTCGGCGGATGAAGCTATGGTGGCGATTGAATATCAGATGCCGAATATTGTGATCACAGACATTCGCCTGGGTGATAAGGACGGAAAAGACGGGCTGGAGCTGGCCAGGCTTTTATCAGAACAATATGCGGATATCCGCTGTATCCTGATCAGCGGCTACCAGCGTTTTGAATACGCGCAGAATGCGATCAAATATGGTGTGAAGGATTATCTGCTGAAGCCGGTCAACAGAGAAGAGCTGAACCATTGTCTGGAAGCGGCGGTCCGGGACATCCGATCCCATCTGCTCCAGATCGAGGAGGTTCCCTCCAGCAAAAGCGCAAGGGAGTATTTTCTTTTAAAGCTGGCATATAAAAATCAGGATTTTATTACCTGCACACTTACAGAGGTCAATGAAAAATACGCATATCATTTTTCTGATTCCTGCTTCCTTTTGGGCATCCTCAAGCTGGACGACGTGAGCCGCGCCTGCGGGAGGTCGGAGGCGGCTTTTGAAAAGATTAAAAAATTATTCAGGCGGGTATTCGAAGAGATTTGCAGCGATCTGGAAATCGTATTGGAAAACGCGGATTTGGAACGGTTTGTTTTCCTGCTAAATTATTCCAGGGCAAACCGTTCCAAGGCCGCGTCCCGCCTTTTGCGGTTCCGGGAATTGGTCGCGCTGATGGCGAAGCGCCGAAGAGAGATCTGCGTGACGATTTCCAAGTATGAGCTTACTTTTTCTGTGGAAGGACTTGTACAGGCTTACAGCGCCTGTACCGCATTGGCGGCCGGAAGGATCATGCTGGGTACGGACAGGATACTGGAGGCCAACGAGGGAGCGGGACTTCCGGAGGATGAGAAGATAGGACTGGAGCCGGAAAAGTATAATTTATCTCATTATATTGATATTTTAGATTTGGACGGAATCAGAGAATCGTGTATTTCGGTGTTTCGGGAGGCCTATTCCAGATTTGAAAGATGTCCTCAAAAGGTCACAGACTGGTTTTTTGAATTTTTCACATTTTTTATAAGCTGCATGAAACGGTATCATGCTGATTTTGAGAGGAAAGCGCCGGAAGAATATTCCTATATTCAGGAAATCCGGCATTATCCGTCCCTAAAGATATTGGAGGAAAAATTTCTGGAGGAGGTTTCCGGAGTTGTCCGCGGCTATTTGGATAACAAGCAGAAGCCGGCAAATCAGATGATACAGGAGATCAACAAATATATTTATGACAATTATCCCCTGAAGATATCGCTGGACAGCATCGCCCGCCATGTCCATCTCAGCAGCGCGTATCTGGGTATCCTTTATAAGAAAGAGACAAAGACCAATATAACGGACGCTATCGCAACGGTGAGGATTGAAAAAGCAAAGGAGAAGATTTCTCAAAGTGATGACAGCATCGCGGAGATTGCCGCATCGGTGGGTTATAAGGATATCAAAAGCTTTCGCAGGCAGTTCCTGAAAAATGTAGGCGTCACTCCGTCGGAATACCGCGAGTTCCATCGCTGACAGGGGAGAAAAATGAAGGGCTTAATTGTGTTGGTGATTCTGGAGACTCTGTGCATTTTTTTCCTGATTCTGGCTCTGCTCCATGCAGTAAAAGCTGTCAAAGGATTTATAGAGGCCAACCACTATGACATGGGAGCGGAGACGAAAAAACGTCTTCCTATATCGGCGTTGGTGACGGGGCTTTTGGAACGTATTGTTGAAAATTCTAAAAAGCAGGTGAATTATTCTCTGCTTCAAAAGCAGGCGGAGCTGGCGGCAATGCAAAATCAGATCGGTCCCCATTTTCTTTACAATACGCTGGATTCCATCAGAGGGCTTGCACTGGACGAAAACGCGCAGCAGACGACGTCAGTGATCGAAGCGCTGTCTTCCATGCTGCGGTACAGCATCAGTCAGAATGGAAACTTTTCAACCGTACAGAAGGAACTGGACAACCTTAAAGACTATACGGATATTATGAAATACAGATTAAAGGTCCCTTTTTCCATTGAAATCGATGAAAGCCTGGATGACGAAGCCATTAGATCCTATATTATACCAAAGCTGGTTTTTCAGCCCATAGTGGAAAACGCGATCTATCATGGGTTTGACAAGAGCAGGGAAAATAACAGTATTTATCTTTCCGCCAGATGTACGGATGTCCATTTGGTCATCATTATCAGGGATAATGGGACAGGAATGGACGAGGAGGAGCTTATTAAGTACAGCCGGAGGCTTTTGGAAAGCAGCGGGGAAATACAGAATTACCAGGTGGACAGCGGAGAAAAATCCATCGGCCTGATCAATATCAACCAAAGGATTCAGCTGATGTTCGGAAGCCGCTACGGATTGACTGTATACAGCCTGAAAAATCTTGGGACAGAGGTACAGATCAAGCTGCCCATAGTCCCATCGGAGGAGTCTTTGCGGTTCCTCGGTGACGGGCTATGAAAAAAACGCAGAGGGAAGCGCTGGAGCTCCGGAATTTGTGTTTTTCCTGCGAGGCGGGAGAGTATTTCAACATAAATCTGGACGCTTACCGGGGGGAAGTCCATGGGATTTCAATGTCAGGCGTTCCGGTTAAAAGCCCTTTTTATGATCTGTTTAAAGGAAAAGTCCTTTTAAGATCCGGCTCTGTGTATATCGGAGGGACAGCTGCAGGGGCGAAAGCCGTGAAAAAGCTGCTGAGTCAGAATATTTATGTGATCGGATATGACAGCAGCCTGATCTCCTCACTGACGCTGGCGGAAAATCTGTACCTGGTGGATCATAGACAGCCCTTATTCCGTCCGCTGGAAAAAAGTGATCTGTATACAAAGGCAGAGTCGGTCTTCCGGAAGTTCGAGGTGGAGAAAATCTTGGATCCGCACGAATATCCTGACCGGCTTACTCCGGCCCAGAAGCACATTGTCGAGCTGATGCGGGCCTATGTTCAGAAGCCCTGGGCAATATACATGGAAAATATCACGCTGATCTATTCCCAGGAGGAAATGGAGCTTTGGGGAAAAGTCGTAAAGGACTTGGCAAAGAGAGGGGAGTTTGCCGTTTTACTGGCACTGAATACAGAGCAGGAATTGAAGCCTGATATTTTGGACCGCGTTACGGTCATGAGGAGCAGAACGACGGTGATGGAGCTTTCGGAACGGCCTTTTCGCGTATCTCAGCCTTTGCCTGTGATGAGAGCAGGCCCTTACTTGGAAAAAAAAGAGGGACCGCGGAGGAAGCTGCTGTTCTCTGTTTCTCATCTGGCGGGGGGATACCGGATAAAGGACCTCAGTTTTTCCCTGCTGGCAGGTGAAACGGCAGGAATCTTTAATCCATCCGTATTCGACGGACAGGAGCTTATGGATATTTTGCTGTCCAAAATCCCGGACTTATCGGCGGGGGTCATTCCCTACGGGGGAAATATGCTGTTTTATAATTGTTCTCTATTCCAAAATGTTGTTCTGCGGCTGCCGGACAGCATCAGACGGGCAGGGTTCCGTTCCCGAAAGCGTGTTACAAAATTTCTCTATGACAATGTGATGAAAGCGATTCACGGAAGAGACCTCTTGGAGCGTTACGGTGACAGCAGGCGTTTGCCGGAAGGAAAGGTGACAAAAGAGCAGAGCGTTCGTATTCAGACGGCGAGGTGGCTGTTTTATGGGGTTAAGCTTCTGATATTTGTTTCACCGGAAAGCCATTATGATACCCAGAATTTTTACAAATTCGGACTGCTCTTAGAGGATATCCGGGAACAGGGAGTGACGGTCCTTATTTTTTCTGAAAATCTGGAATTTTTAAGAAAATGCTGCGAAAGGATCATTGAGGTGCGGGATGGGATACTTAAAGAACTTACGTGAGGAGGAAAAGGAAATGTCAAAGTATGACAGCTATTTTTTAATGAGTGTAGAGGATGCAGCTGAATATGTGAAGGAAAAACTTCCTTCTTTCCAGAAAGGGGCGGTCTTGAGCTGTCAGGAGATTGGAGACGGAAACCTCAATTATGTGTTCCGTGTAAAGGATGCGAGGACAGGTACCTCCATTATTGTCAAACAGGCCGGGGAAGAAACGAGAATTTCCAGAGAAATGAAGCTTTCCACCGACAGAGGGAGGATAGAGTCCAGGATCCTGCGGCTCCAGGCACAAAGTGCCCCGGGAATGGTGCCGGCAGTTTATCTATATGACGGAGTCATGTGCACGATGCTGATGGAGGATATGGACGGCCATACAATGATGAGGACAGGGCTGATGAATCATGAGATCTATCCCCTGTTCGGGGAGCAGATCACGGATTTCCTTGTCAATTCTCTGCTGGATTCCACAGATGTGGTGATGGATCATAAGGCAAAAAAGGAAAGAGTCAGGGAATTTATCAATCCTGATCTGTGTGAGATCAGTGAGAACTTAGTCTACAGCGAACCATATGTGGACTATAACCACAGAAACAATATTTTTCTCCCCAATGCAGACTTTATTGAAAAAGAAATATATGAAGATAAGGAGCTGCGGCTGGAGGCGGCCAAGCTTAAATTTGAGTTCATGAACCACGCGCAGGCGCTGATTCACGGCGATCTGCATACAGGCTCCGTCTTTATCAACCAGGAGCATCTCTTTGTTTTCGACCCGGAGTTCGCCTTTTATGGTCCTATGGGCTACGATGTGGGAAATATCATCGCCAATCTGTTTTTTGCCTGGTGCAACGGTGACGCCGTCATTGAGAGTGAAGGGGAACGGGAGAAATTCTGTGGATGGGTACTGCAGACTATTGGGGAGATCGTGGATAAGTTTATCGTCAAGTTCAAAGAAGCTTTTATGAAAAGAGTTACGGATCTCATGGCGAAGACTGAAGGATTTCTGGATTATTATCTGGATTCCGTGCTGTCCGATACGGCGGCGGCGGCCGGTTTGGAAAGTATCCGGCGGATTGTGGGGATGGCTAATGTAAAGGATATTACGGCCATATCAAACGAGGGAAAACGGGTGAGAGCGGAGCGGATCATACTTACGCTGGCGAAGGATTATGTAAAAAACCGGTCATCTTTTAAATGCGGAAAGGATTATCTGGAAGCCATAGAAAGAGCCGTTTCACGGTTCAGATAGGAGGAGATGGGGATGAACAAGGGACATAGTATCATGGAGTATGAAACGGTGGAGCTGGACGATGAAAACAGTGAGCTGGTCATCATTGATCAGACAAAACTGCCGTTTAAAACAGAAATCTTGAGACTGAAGACACAGCGGGAAATTTGGAACGCCATTTATCTGCTTCAGGTACGGGGAGCGCCGGCCATAGGCGTTGCCGCGGCTTTTGGAATTTATCTGGCGGCAAAGGAAATCGAAAGTGAGGATTACGGAGCCTTTTACAAAGAATTTCAAAAGGCAAAGGATTATCTGGATTCGGCCAGGCCGACGGCGGTAAATCTTTCGTGGGCCTTAAAACGGATGGAAGCTGTCTGTAACAGAAATAAGGATAAACCGGTAAAAGAGATAAAGAAAGCGCTTCTTAAAGAAGCGGAAGAGATTCGCGACAGGGATGTTTCCGTGTGCAGAAAAATTGGGGAATATGGGCTCAGCCTCGTGAAGCCGGGGGATGGGCTTCTGACTCACTGCAATGCAGGAAAGCTGGCTGCCGTCAGGTACGGAACGGCGACGGCCCCGATGTACCTGGGAGCCGAACGCGGATATGGATTCCGGATTTTTGCCGATGAGACAAGGCCTCTGCTGCAGGGAGCCCGGCTGACGGCCTTTGAACTCCATGAGTCGGGCCTTGAGGTTATTTTGATCTGTGATAATATGTCGGCCTCGGTAATGCGCAGCGGCTGGGTCAATGCAGTTTTTGTAGGCTGTGACCGGGTGGCCGCCAATGGGGATACGGCTAATAAGATCGGCACATCTATGGCGGCTCTTGCGGCTAAGAGGTACGGGGTTCCTTTTTATGTTTGCGCGCCGACCTCCGCCATTGACATGGAGATGAAGACTGGGGACGACATAGTGATAGAAGAAAGACCCGGCGAAGAAATTACGGAAATGTGGTTTAAAGAAAGAATGGCGCCGAAGGGGATCAAAACCTATAATCCCAGCTTCGATGTCACGGATAACGATTTGATAACGGGAATCGTTACAGAATATGGAATTGCGTATCCGCCCTACGCGGAATCGTTAAGAAAAATCCTGGCCGAAAACTTATATGGATATGTGCCGCAGTTATAAAATATGTGGAAAAGGTTGACAAGCCCTCCTCAAATTGTTATAATCGGTTACATGAGCTGTAATAAATTTGTAACAAATGAAGAAAATATGTAATATAAGAATCGGTTTGGAGGAATTTAATGAGCAGAACAAGGAAGTTGATCGCGGCGGGGTGCCTGTGCGCTGCCATGACTATAGGCAGCACAGCATATGCGATGCCCGGTGCGACAAGCCTGGTAACGGTTACGCCGAAGACAACGGCTGCCGCCCCCTCAAATATAACGGAAGAGAAACAGGATATCAAAGAGACAAGCGCGGTTACCGGCGGAGCGGCGGCGCTGACCGTGGCTTCTAAAGTGAGTGTGGCTACCGGGACATCCGGTAATAGCGCCGGCTCTGCGGATAAAGGACAAGATTCTCAGGATACAAAAAATATATCGGATGCATCTCAGAGCCAGCCGGCGGAGACCACGGCGAACGCAGCGGATCAGCCGGGCACAGAGGCGGCGCCTGAGACGGCTCCCGCTGAAGAACCTTCTCCCTATGCAGATGTGGCCGTTTCCCAGGTGGGGAATGACGAGGATTATGTGAATATCCGCGATGCCGCCGGCACAGAAGGCGAGATAGTAGGGAAGATTTACAACAACAGCGCGGCTACGATTGAAGAGACAGTAGAGGCGGAAGACGGAACCTGGTACAAGATCCACTCCGGATCTGTGGACGGTTATATCAAGGCAGACTACTTTGTGACAGGCGATGAAGCGGAAGCGTTGGCGATTCAGATCGGTAAGATGTTCGGATATGTGGAGGAAGGCGGCCTGAGGGTGCGCACCGAGCCGAGCACGGAGAGCGAAGTGATCACCAAGCTTTACAGCGGTGAGACTTATACCGTTCTGGAAGAGGCGGACGGTTTTGTGAAGCTGTCCCTGGGAGACGATGAAAACGGTGAAGCGATCACCGGATATGTGTCGGAACAATATGTAGATGTCTATGTGAAGTTTGACAAGGCCATTTCTTTAGAAGAAGAGAAGGCCAAGATTGAAGAAGAAAAGCAGCGCGCGGCTGAAGCGCAGGCAGCAGAAGAAGCGGCCAAGAAGGCAGAAGCGGCGGAGGCACAGTCTTCTACCAGAAGCGCCGTGGTGGCATATGCGAAGCAGTTTATCGGCAATCCCTATGTATGGGGCGGTTCCAGTCTGACGAATGGTACCGACTGCTCCGGCTTCACAAAGGGAGTCATGGCTCACTTTGGGGTATCTATTTCCAGGACCTCCAGGTCCCAGGCGGGCGACGGATATCAGGTTTCCATCAACAGTGTGGAGCCTGGCGATCTGATCTTCTACGCCAGCGGCGGAAGCATCTACCATGTGGCGATTTATATTGGAGGCGGAAAGATCGTCCATGCCATAGATGAAGCGCATGGAATCGGCATTTCCTCCATGTATTTCACGACACCGTACTGTGCGGTGGACGTGCTCGGATGACAATAGCTGAAATATATAAGCGGGTATGCGGTGAGCATACCTGCTTTTTTGATTTTAATATTAAGGGATGCCCTTGGGTATACCTTCGAATACCTTTCAAGCAAACTTTCTATATATGATTGAAAGACAGGAGGAAATCTGCTTCCATCCAGGCGGCTCGCTGGCCGTGTGGATACCTGATACTTTTCTGGAATCAAGGGAACGGAAATCATCCGAGATCATGACGGTCCGGAACTTCTGCCGGTGCTTAACTGGAGCTTAATCGGAATTAACCAAAAATGATTCTAAAAAGCATTTTGTATCATTCCTGCTCGGACCAAGACTGCAGGTATTCGATGAATATCCGGGCGATGGCCGATAAATAGGCATTTTTGCTCCGGATAACGGAAATACTGGAGGTAAGGCGCTCATCGTCGATCTGTTTCCAGATGATATCCTCATGGCGGAATAAGGTCATGGTGGAAGCGGGCAGGATTCCGACACCCAATCCGGCGTCAGTCCAGAACGCGGTAGTTCTGGCATCGTCATTTTTGCAGAAGGGGGCCAGATCCAGGTCGGCGGAGTGAAACGCTTCTTCCAGGATGCCCTCCCACCGGCGGTAGAGGATTAACGGCAGGCGGGATAATTCCTGCAGTGTGATCTTGCCGGAGGATATCTGTCCGAAAAAACTGCGGTGCCCGGCCGCCAGGATGGGCTCTTCCTTGAGAGGGATGCAATGAAAATCACCTGCCGGAAAAGGCGTCCTTACAATGGCCAGCTCAATGAGGCCCCCGCGGAGCTTTTCCAGAAGCTGGTACGTGTCGGCTTCTGAGATTTCAAATCGGATATCAGGATGGCTTTCATGAAATTCACGGAACCATTGACAGAAAAGCGTGCTGCCCACAGAGGAGACGACGCCCAGGCGCAGGGTACCGTGAGAGCCGTGCCTGTATTCCTGCAGCTCATCCTTCATCAGGGATGACATATGGAGCAGAGTGGAAGCGCGGCTGTACATCATACGGCCGGCGTCGGTCAGCTGGATGGAGCGGGGGCCGCGCTCGAAGAGCAGGCAGCCGACCTCGTCTTCCAGAAGACGGAGCTGGGTGCTGAGAGGCGGCTGAGTCATATGAAGCTTTTTGGCTGCGGCGGAGATGGTTCCTTCGTTGACCACGGTAATGAAATAAGTCAATTGTTTAAAATCCATTTAATCCTCCATTCAGATAAACCATACGTATAAAATATGGAAACCATATTAATTAAATAATATTCATATATCAAGTTTTATGATAGTATAGGGAACAGAAAAATGCAAGAATACTGAGGTGAACTTATGAAAAAGCTTCTCGTTTATCTGAAAGATTATAAAAAGGAAAGCATTCTGGGACCGTTTTTTAAACTCCTGGAAGCATCCTTTGAGCTGCTGGTCCCGCTTGTCATGGCTGCAGTGATCGACACCGGCATCGCCAACCGGGATTCCGGATACGTGATCCGCATGTGCCTCATCATGGTCGGGCTGGGGATTGTCGGACTTGCCAGTTCGGTCACGGCCCAGTACTTCGCGGCAAAGGCGGCGGTGGGATTTGCCACAGGGGTGCGCCGCGCGCTGTTTTCCCATATTCAAGGGCTGTCTTATACGGAAATGGATACGCTCGGGACATCGACAATGATCACTAGGATGACGAGCGACGTCAATCAGGCCCAGTCGGGTGTCAATATGACGCTGCGCCTGTTCCTTCGCTCTCCCTTCATCGTATTTGGAGCCATGTTCATGGCATTTACCATCAATGCGAAAGCGGCCATGGTCTTCGTGGTCACGATCCCTCTTCTGTCGGTGGTGGTGTTTGGCATCATGCTGGCTACGATCCCATTGTACCGCAAGGTGCAGGCGGGACTTGACAAGGTGCTGGGGACCACCAGAGAGAATTTGACCGGCGTGCGAGTGCTGCGGGCATTTAATAAAGAAGAGGAAGAACGGGCACGCTTTTCTGAGCGGAACGAATCGCTGACTAAGATGCAGATTTTTGCGGGGCGGATATCGGCTCTCATGAATCCTATCACATATGTGATCATCAATGGCGCGGTGGTGGTACTCATCTGGACAGGAGCCATACAGGTGGACAACGGGGTCATCACACAGGGCGAAGTCGTGGCGCTTGTGAATTATATGTCTCAGATACTGGTGGAGCTCATCAAGCTTGCAAACCTGATCATCACTATTACGAAGGCTCTGGCCTGCGCCAACCGGATCTCCGCCGTTCTGGATACGGGATCCAGCATGGAGAGCCCCAGGCTGGAGGAATGGCTTCGCGCCGGAAAAAAGAAAGAAGCCGGTTCTGAGCGGGGAACAGTGGAATTCGATCATGCCTCTCTTACTTATAAAAATGCCGGTGCGGAGTCGCTGACTGACATCCATTTCCGCGCGGAACGGGGGCAGACCATCGGAATCATCGGAGGGACCGGCTCCGGGAAGTCTTCTCTGGTAAACTTGATCCCGCGCTTCTACGATGTGAGCGGCGGCGAAGTGCTGGTGGACGGCGTGGATGTGAGGGAATATCCAATTGAAGTGCTGAGGAGTAAGATCGGAGTAGTGCCTCAGAAGGCAGTATTATTCCGGGGAAGTATACGGGATAATCTGCGATGGGGCAAAAAGGACGCGACGGACAGCGAGATGTGGGAAGCGCTGGAGCTCTCCCAGGCAAAGGAATTTGTGGAGAAGAAAGAGGATGGGCTGGACGTCCTTATCGCCCAGGGGGGAAAAAATCTTTCAGGCGGCCAGAGGCAGCGCCTGACGATTGCCAGGGCTTTGGTGAAAAAGCCGGAGATCCTGATCCTCGATGACAGCGCTTCCGCCCTGGATTTTGCCACAGACGCGAAGCTGCGGGGAGCCATCCGGGCCATGAAGGAAAGGCTCACCGTGTTCATCGTATCTCAAAGGGCTTCTTCCATTCAGTATGCGGACCAGATCGTGGTATTGGACGACGGAGAGGTGGCCGGCATCGGCACCCATAGCAGTCTATTGGAAAGCTGCCCGGTATATCAGGAAATTTATTATTCTCAGTTTCCGAAGGAGGACAGACAGAATGGATGATAAATGGAAAAAGAAGGCCGTCAAAAAGGATACCTTCCGGAAGATACTGAAATACATTCGGAAATACTGGTTTTTTGTTGGGCTGTCTCTGATTTTTGCGGCGGTAACGGTGGCTTTGACTTTATATATTCCGATTTTGACCGGCCGTGCCATCGACAGCATCCTGGGTCCGGGAGCGGTGGACTTTAACGGAGTGCGGAATGTGCTGCAGACGATCGTTGTGGTGATCATTTTGACCTCATTGGCCCAGTGGGTGATGAACGTATGCAACAACAGGATCACTTATCATGTGATTCGGGATATCAGGAGAGACGCCTTTGCTAAAATAGAGATCCTTCCATTAAAATATATTGACAGCCATTCCTACGGTGAGATCGTGAGCCGTGTGATCGCCGATGTGGACCAGTTTGCGGACGGACTTCTCATGGGGTTTACCCAGCTGTTCACGGGAGTCATGACGATCTTCGGTACACTCGGCTTTATGCTGCTGGTGAATGTGAAAATCACGCTGGTGGTGGTGCTGATCACGCCGGTTTCCTTGTTTGCCGCCAGCTTTATCGCCAAAAGGACTTATTCCATGTTTAAGCTCCAGTCAGAGACGAGAGGAGAGCAGACGGCTCTCATTGAAGAGGCGATTGGAAATCAGAAGGTCGTGCAGGCTTTTGGACATGAGGAAGAGAGTCAGAAGCAGTTTGACGAGATCAACGGCCGCCTGGAAAAATGCTCCCTTCGGGCAACCTTCTTTTCTTCTCTGGTGAACCCGTGTACCCGGTTCGTGAATAGCCTCGTGTACACCGGAGTCGGTATTACGGGTGCGCTGTCAGCCATAGCCGGGGGAATCAGTGTCGGGCAGCTGGCTTGCTTCCTGACCTATGCCAATCAATATACGAAGCCTTTCAATGAGATATCGGGGGTGGTGACGGAGCTTCAAAATGCCATTGCCTGCGCGGCAAGGATCTTTGAGCTGATTGAGGAAGAGCCCCAGGTTCCCGATAGAGCAGACGCCGTAGAGCTGAAGCACGCGGACGGAAATGTCTCATTGGATCATGTGCGTTTTTCCTATAGCCCAGAGCAGAAGCTGATCGAAAATTTCAATCTGACGGTGAAGCCCGGACAGAGAGTGGCCATCGTGGGGCCGACCGGATGCGGAAAGACCACAGTGATCAATCTTCTGATGCGTTTTTATGACGTGGACAGCGGAGAAATCCGGGTGGACGGGACAGAGATTCGGGACATGACCAGAAAGAGCCTGCGGGGCAGCTATGGCATGGTACTTCAGGATACTTGGCTGAGAAACGGGACCATTCGGGAAAATATCGCAATGGGACGGCCGGACGCCACGGAAGAAGAGATTATAGAAGCAGCCAGGGCGTCTCATGCACACAGTTTCATCAAGCGTCTGCCTCAGGGCTATGATACCGTGATCGCCGAGGACGGCGATAACCTGTCCCAGGGACAGAAACAGCTTCTCTGTATTACCAGAGTCATGCTCTGCCTGCCCCCGATGCTGATTCTGGATGAGGCCACCTCTTCCATAGATACCAGGACAGAAATCCGGATACAGAAGGCCTTTGCCAAGATGATGGAGGGAAGAACCAGCTTCATCGTAGCGCACAGGCTCTCTACGATCCGGGAGGCGGATATCATACTGGTGATGAAAGATGGGAATATAGTAGAGCAGGGAAACCACGCCGGCCTGTTGGAGAAAAATGGGTTCTATGCGAAGCTGTATAACAGCCAGTTCTCGGTGTGATGCCTTGCCGCACGAAGTGCGCCCGCCCGGAGGGCATGAATTAAGGGATGCCCTTGGGTATACCTTTGAATACCTTTTGAACAAGTTTTCTTTGTCTGATTTACAAGGCAGGAGGAAATCCGATTCCATCCAGGCGGCTCACTGGCAGCCGTAACCAGAATCTTTGCGGCTTCCAGTCGGTCCTTTCCAACTGACATGGATAAATCGATATTTTTCCATGTCAGATTCCAATAAAAACCTGCATGAAATTCGGTTTTTACCTCCCTGCGGCCGGGAAGATCCTGCTAACGCCTTTGCAGCGCTCGCCTTACGATGGAATCGGATCGTTCCTCCTGCTCCTCTTCCCGTACAAAAATAAGCTTCTGTTTGTTCCGAAAGATGTTGGAGCGGCCCACCGCAGCCCGCTGCCATAAGGCGCGCGAGCCATGCGGATACCGATACATTTAAGATATCGAAGAAATGGAAGTCATCCGGACTGGGGCGGCGGGCAAAATACCGGCAGAAGTTCCGGACCGTCACGATCTCGTTTCGCCAATATAAGTTCATATGTTTTTATGAAAGCTGCCGATCATTCCTATAAACACTATGTTTAACAGCAGTTTATAACCAACAAACAAGCAGTCAATCGTAATAGATTAACAGCTTGTTTGATATAAAAGATTAAACTGTCAAATTGAAATTCTATTTTGAAGGTCTTGTTTTTTCCTGAACCAAATCATTATCAAACGATACTTTTACAACCGCATATTTTATTTTGGTTCCAGTAAACCGCACAACGTACTCTTTTTCTTTTTGCAGATTCTCAAGCAAAATTGTAAAAGTATCGTCACTAACGTTTTCATTCCATATATTACTCCATAAAATTTCATCAGCATTTCTGTCCTTTATTTCTACAATGCCGCTTTCGCCGTCCATTTGAAAAGAAACTTCTGCATCTAAAGTTTCTATATCTTCGGACACACAAAACAGGAGCCCATTCTCAAATGGGTCGGAATTACTGTAATTTGCGTCCATTTCCATTTCAAGAACCGTTTTTCCAGTATTTCTGATT
Organism: Lachnospiraceae bacterium; assembly: GCA_902363445.1. Classification (GTDB taxonomy): domain Bacteria; phylum Bacillota; class Clostridia; order Lachnospirales; family Lachnospiraceae; genus Lientehia. Next base: position 26,403 of record CABJAB010000003.1, on the reverse strand, counting down.
CCTACTCTGCTTGATTGACCATCATCTGTTTTAGAACACGCTGTCAGGCTAACAACACTGATTATACCGACTAAAAACATAATAATTTTATTTTTGTGAAACATGTTTTTACCTCCGTCACAAATTCAAGCTGATAAGGATATTATACCGCCATTTGATGCCATCTACAAGTAATCAGGCACACCCATTTAAGAATAGGTTCTGCTTGACGATTCAGCCGTTTTATAATAAAATGGTGTCGTTGAGCGTATATATATTCATAGCATGGATGAATGTTTCTACCAACTGCCGATTCAGTTGACTATAGGTTCTCACTAAGGAGAAGCTGTAGCCTCGGGACGGCAGTTTTTGATTTTTAATTTCAAAATACCTTTTGGAATCATTATTGTCAATCCCAAAGCCACCGGCAGAAGTTCAGGTCGTCACAGTGTCGGTTCGCTGGCGATGCTAGGGCCGTTTTATTCCCGCTTCGGCGGTACCACTCACATGTCGGCAGGAAATCTGAATGATTTCCGGTCTTCTGTTCGCTCAGAAACGGAATCGGATTTCCTCCTGCCTTGTAAATCAGACAAAGAAAACTTGTTCAAAAGGTATTCAAAGGCATACCCTAGGGTATCCCTTAATTCATGCCTTCCGGGCGGGCGTATTCCATGTGATAAGGTATGTACAAAAGCTTTTAAGAAAGGGGTTTTAATGATGAAGTATGATGTAGTGATTATTGGCGCAGGGCCGGCCGGGATTTTTACGGCCTTGGAGATGCTCAGGAAGGGCAGCAGTAAGAAGATTCTGATGGTGGAGCAGGGACGGCCGGTGGAAAAACGGAAATGCCCTAAGGGAGAGGCCGGCCGGTGTATCGGCTGCGAGCCCTGCAGCATCACAACGGGATTTTCCGGAGCCGGAGCTTTTTCCGACGGAAAGCTTTCTTTAAGCTGCGAGGTGGGCGGAGATCTGCCGGAGCTCATCGGGGAAGAGTTTGCCCAGGAGACCATAGATTATGCGGACAGCATTTATCTGGAGTTCGGAGCGGACAAAAAGGTCGAGGGGGTCGGCCAGGGAGAGAAGATCAAAGGGATACGGAAAAGAGCAATACAGGCAGGGCTTAAACTGGTCGACTGTCCAATCCGGCATTTGGGCACGGAAAAAGCCCAGGCTCTTTATCGGTCCATAGAAGAATATCTGCTGGAGCACGGCGTGGAAATATGGTTTGGTTACCGGTGCGAGGACATCCGGATAGAAGACAATGTCTGCCGCAGCGTCTTGCTTAAAAAGAACGGGGCGCAGGATAAGGGAGAATATGTGGATGCGGACAGTATCGTTTTGGCGACCGGCCGGCGGGGAGCCGACTGGTTGGAGGGAATCTGTTTCAAATATGGAATTGCCCACAAGCCGGGCACCGTGGATATCGGAGTTCGGGTGGAGGTGCGGAATGAGATCATGGAGGATGTCAATAATGTGCTGTACGAATCCAAGCTGATCGGTTATCCGAAGCCTTTTAAGAATAAGGTCCGTACCTTCTGCCAGAATCCCGGCGGTTTTGTCAGCCAGGAAAACTATGAAGGCAATCTGGCGGTGGTGAACGGACACTCTTTCAAGGAACTCAAATCGGGCAACACTAATTTGGCCATCCTGTGTTCTCATAATTTTGCGGAACCGTTCAGCCAGCCCATCGCTTATGCCAGAAAAATGGGAGAGCTCACCAATATGCTGGGAGACGGCCATATCCTGGTACAGCGTTATGGAGATATCCTGGATGGAAAGCGGACCTGGCAGAAGGAATTGTCCCGCTCCAACGTAAAGCCGACACTTCCGGACGCGGTGGCGGGAGATATTACGTCTGCTATGCCGTACCGGGCAATGACGAATATCATCAACTTTATTCAGGCCGTGGATATGGTGGTGCCGGGATTTGCCAGCACCGAGACTTTGCTTTATTCTCCGGAGATCAAATTCTACAGCAACCGGGTGAAGATGGATAAAGAGCTCACAACCAGTGTACAGAACCTGTTCTGCCTGGGCGATTCCAGCGGATGGACCAGAGGGCTTATGATGGCCTCCGCCATGGGAATCCTTTTGGGACGCCGGCTGGCGTGACCAGAGCCGTGGGCTTTTGCGGGATTGTATCATACGGTTGACAGAGAAGCATAGAACCGGTATAATGTAAAACATATGTTGCAAAACAAATGTTTTATATTGAGAAGGGGAAGTGACGTTATGCCGCCGAAACAGAAGTATACGAAAGAAGAGATGATCGCAGCCGCAGTGGAGATCATCAGGAGAAACGGCAGAGACGGTCTGACGGCCAGGGGCCTGGGGGAGGAACTGGGCAGCTCATCCAGACCGGTTTTTACTGTATTCCGGAATATGGAAGAAGTATATCAGGAGACGGTGAGCGCGGTTAAAGATATCTATAATGGATATATTCAGGAGGGGCTGTCAAAGGAAGCCGCTTTTGAGGGGACGGGGATACAGTACATACGCTTTGCCAGGGAGGAACCGAATCTGTTTAAACTGTTGTTCATGACAGGAGGAGAAATCTCTCCGAGATTGCCGGATGTCCTGTCCGTGATTGATGAGAACAGCGGCCGGATCTTGGAAGCTGTAAAGGAAGAATACGGCATGGACGAGGAGAATTCCCGGAGACTCTATCAGTGCCTGTGGATTTTCACCCATGGAATCGCCACTTTGTGCGCGAATGGAGTATGCCGTTTCACAGAACCCGAGATAGGGGGAATGCTGACGGACGTATGCGAAGGAATGTTGATAAAGCTGGGAGGCGTCAGGAGGAGAAAAAATGATTGAGATCAGCCAGGTCAAAAAGTCTTATGGAAACGGTGAAAACTCCTTTATGGCGCTTCGCGGCATATCCCTGAAGATTGAGAATGGGACTTTTACGGTCATACTGGGTCCTTCCGGTTCCGGGAAGTCTACGCTGCTGAACGTAGCCTCTGGCCTGGAACGCCCTGACAGCGGCAGTATCCGTTATGACGAAACAGACATCAGCAATTTGGGCGATAAGCAGCTTACACAGTTTCGGAAAGAAAACGTAGGTTTTATTTTTCAGCAGTATTATCTGCTGCCGAATCTGAATGTGGACCGGAATGTGAAAATGGGCGCCGATCTGGCCGGAAATAAAGAATACAGACAGATCATAGAAGCCGTTGGATTGGGAGGGAAGGAAGAAAAATATCCGGATGAACTGAGCGGAGGAGAACAGCAGCGGGTATCCGTAGCCAGGGCTCTGGCAAAAAATCCGAAAGTGCTGTATCTGGACGAACCGACAGGAGCGCTGGATGAAGAAACAGGAAGGCTTGTTCTGGATTATATTGACCGGCTTCAGCGGCAGCTGGGATTTACGGTCGTCATGGTCACGCATAATGTCAATATAGCGGAAATGGCGGATACGGTCATCCGGATGAACAGCGGAAAGATTGTGGAAAGATACACAGGCCAGGCGCGCAGGACCGCCTACGAGATAGGATGGTGACCATATGATCGTCAGGACCAAGGACGCGCTGAGGCTTGCCGGCATCTCCGTCATCGCCTTTTGTGCAGTATTTGTATGTACTCTGTTTTTGAATTTCAATCTTGACATGGCGGGGGTAAAGGCTCTCGTTCTTTCCGGAGAAGCAATGGCGTTTTATGATGCCCAGGCACTGATGGGGAATGTGATCAGTTCCGTCAGCGGAGGATGCCTTTTGCTGACTTCCGTTGTCATGCTGCTCTTTTATATCAAGCACTACATAGACGCCCATAAAAAAGAATTGGGCATCTTAAAGGCGCTGGGGTATTCCAACTGGAAAATCGCGAAAGGCTTCTGGATTTTTGGACTGAGTGTCCTCACCGGTACGGCTTCAGGCTTTGCCGGTTCTCATTTGCTGATGCCGGTCTTTTATGACGCGATGAACGGAGGCGGGATCCTGCCGGATATCACGCCTCACTTTCATATTTTACTGGCAGTGTGCCTGGCCATTTTGCCCGCGGTGTTTTTTGGAGTACTGGCCGTCCTGTATGGCTGTTATAAGATGAAATGTCCTCCGTTGGATTTGATACGGGAAAGGACGGAGGCATCCAAAAGGCGGAGAAGAAAAAAGAGCCGGGCGCCGGAAGCGAGTCATTTCCTGCGGGAGCTCAGACGGAGTACTGTGAGGAGCCGGCCGGCCCTCGTTTTCTTTATCGCGTTTTCCTCCTTTTGCTATGCGTCGATGATGCAGATGTCCGTAAGTATTACAAAGGATGAGCTGGCCGGTCCCATGTTCACGGCTATCGTTTTCGGCATCGGCATTCTCCTTTCCTTTGTTACCCTGCTCCTGGCCGTTACGACAGTTGTGAGTGCCAACGCCAAAAGTATTTCCCTCATGAAGGTGTTCGGTTATTCCTATCAGGAATGCAGAGGGGCAGTCCTGAATGGATACAGGCCGGCGGCATATCTTGGCTTTGCGGTTGGGACCGCTTACCAGTATATGCTGATCAAGGTCATGGTCGGGTTTTTTGCCTCGACCGAAAAAGCTGTGCCGGAAACCAGTTTCAATTTTATGGGCTTTGCGGCGGTGCTCGTTTCCTTTGTCCTGGTATATGAAGCAGTTATGGGCCTCTATGCTACGAAGATAAGGCGGATCTCTGTGAAGGGCATCATGCTGGAATAAATAAAAAGAAGGGGCGGTCCCATGTGCGGAACGCCCCTTCTTTGCTTACTTTATAAAGTCTCGTACAGCGCCGTCAGCGTGGCGACGATCTGTTTTTCGCTTAAGCGGCTGCTGTCCAAGCAGATGTCATACTGGCTTAGATCCAGCCAATTCTGCCCGGTATAATGCTCGTAGTATTCTCTTCTTTGCTTGTCCGTTTTTTTCACCAGGGACGCGGCCTTGGACCTGTCAATATCGGCCCGTTCCATGATAGCGTCCACACGGTACGCGTAAGGCGCGCTGATGCATACACGAAGTACATGAGGTGCATCGGAAAGAATATGGTTGGCACAGCGTCCGACGATCAGGCAGTCTTCCTTTTCAGAAAGCGCCCGGATGATATCCTCCTGGGTGTGGAACAGCACGTCATTCATCGGATAGAACCGGTACTGCCCTTCCATTAACGTGGGATCATCCACAGGATAACGCCATGGATTGGGCCTTTGCTCATCCACCTTCACCAGTTCTTCATAGGGAATGTTTTTCTGCTCCTGAGCCAGCTTGAGAAGCTCCTTGTCATAGAAATGGACGCCCAATGCTTCCGCCAGCCGGATGCCGATGACTCTTCCGTTGCTTCCATAGGTACGGTTGATGGTAACTACACGTTTGGCCATTGGAAATCCTCCTTCCTGTTTGCAGATTCCTATCTTTCAGGCAGACATCAGAAATCTGGTTCTATGAGACCGTAGGTGTTGCCCTTCCTTTTATATACCACATTGACTTCATCCGTATCTGCGTTCCGGAAAACAAAAAAGCTGTGTCCCAGAAGTTCCATCTGTACGCAGGCCTCCTCCGGGTCCATGGGCTTTACAGCGAACCGTTTGGTACGTTCGATTTTTATGGTTTCGGCTTCTTCGGCCTCTTCTTCCATATACGCTTCTGAGAAAGACGCAGCGTTCTGCTTTTGGTCGATCAATTTCGTTTTATAGCGTTTTAACTGCCGCTCAATAATTTCTTCCACAAGGTCGATGGACACATACATGTCGCTGCTGACCTGCTCGGAACGGATAATAGAGCCTTTTACGGGAATGGTGACTTCAATTTTCTGGCGGTCCTTTTCAACGCTGAGTGTAACATGGACTTCGGTGGCGGGACTGAAATACCGCTCCAGCTTACCGATCTTTTCATGGACGGCCGATTTAAGACCCTCTGTAACGTCGATATTTCTTCCTGTAATGATGTACTGCATAACATCAACTCCTTTTCTGCGTATTCTTGGAGGTCTTGTAAAAAGACTTCCTAAATCCACGGAAAACCTCAGATGGATTATATAGAAATTATATCATAAAGCAAAAAATATACAAGGCAAAAGATGAAAAGAAGGTGAATTGTTTGACAACAAAATGTGAAAAAATGTAGGAACGTGGTGACGGAAAAAGTCAAGGGAAAAAGGAAAGAAAAGGTCGAAAAAATGAAAAATTGGTTAAGTTCACAAAACAAGTGTTTTTTTTCGGCGAAGGGGGTAGTCCACACAAAACAGGGGTAAAATTGTGGATAGTGTGGATAAGTCCGTGGACAACTATAAAACCTCGTAAAATCAACGAATAGGATTGTGTATAACTTTTGTGGATAATGTGGATAACTTCTCATGTCACGTGTCGAAAGCCGCAAAACGATTTGTCGAATTGTGCAACATGTATAAAAAGCTAAATTTGTGTCAAAAAAGCTTCCGGAAGGTAAAAGAGAGGAGGAGGGGGGAAGAGTTCCGGAAAAACAGTTGAACTGAGAAGAGGTTGGTGATACAATAAGAAAGATTTATCGTAGATTATCATTGGATAGCTGTGTACTTTTGACGGGACCGGGTCCCAGATTAGTAAAGAAGCAGGAGCGTACAGATATGGGTTTAGTACAAAAATTATTTGGAACACACAGTGAGCGCGAGATAAAGCTCATTAAGCCGACTGCGGACAAGGTGGTAGCCCTCCGCCCGGAGATGATGAAGCTTTCCGACGAGGAGCTCCGAGGAAAGACCAAGGAATTCAAAGGAAGGCTGGAAAAGGGGGAGACCCTGGACGATATCATGCCGGAGGCTTATGCGGTGGTCCGTGAGGCGGCCAGAAGAGTTCTTAACATGGAACACTATCCGGTACAGATCCTGGGCGGTATCATCCTCCATCAGGGACGTATCGCTGAGATGAAGACCGGTGAAGGAAAGACCCTGGTGGCTACTCTTCCGGCTTATTTGAATGCTCTGGAGGGAAAAGGCGTCCATATCGTGACGGTCAATGATTATCTGGCCCACCGTGATGCGGAATGGATGGGGCAGGTCCATGAATTTCTCGGGCTGACCGTCGGGGTCGTGTTAAACAGCATGAACAGTGATGAGCGGCGCACTGCTTATAATTGTGATATTACCTATGTGACCAACAACGAACTGGGATTTGACTACCTCAGGGACAATATGGTCATTTATAAGGAACAGCTGGTGCTCCGGGAGCTCCATTACGCCATTGTCGACGAGGTGGACTCGGTGCTCATCGACGAGGCCAGGACCCCTCTTATTATTTCCGGGCAGAGCGGGAAGTCCACGAAGCTTTATGAAATCTGTGACAGCCTTGCGAAGAGGCTCCAGCGGGGAGAAGAAAGCGGAGAGATGACCAAGATGGCGGCCATCATGAAGGAGGAAATTACCGAAACCGGGGATTTCATCGTCAATGAAAAGGAAAAGGTCGTGAACCTGACGGCTCAGGGCGTGGAAAAGGTTGAGCAGTTCTTTCATATTGAAAACCTGGCCGATCCGGAGAATCTCGAGATCCAGCATAATATTATCCTGGCTCTCCGCGCAAACTATCTGATGTTCCGGGACCAGGACTATGTGGTCAAGGACGACCAGGTGCTCATTGTAGATGAGTTCACAGGGCGTATCATGCCGGGCCGGCGCTATTCCGACGGTCTGCATCAGGCGATCGAGGCGAAAGAGCATGTGAAGGTAAAACGGGAGAGCAAGACTCTTGCCACGATCACATTCCAGAACTTCTTCAATAAATTTGACAAGAAAGCAGGTATGACCGGAACGGCTCTCACGGAGGAAAAGGAATTCCGCGATATCTATGGGATGGACGTCATAGAAATTCCCACCAACAAGCCGGTCATCCGTGATGACAGGCAGGACGGCGTATATAAGACAAAGAGAGAGAAGCTGACCGCCGTTGTGGAAGCGGTCATGGAAGCGCACCGGAAGGGCCAGCCTGTCCTGGTCGGCACCATTAATATCGATTCCTCAGAGGAGATCAGTAATCTGCTTCGGAAAAAGGGGATTCCCCATAAGGTGCTGAACGCTAAGTTCCATGAGATGGAAGCGGAGATCGTCGCGGAAGCCGGTGTGCACGGCGCTGTGACTATCGCAACCAACATGGCCGGCCGCGGCACCGATATTAAGCTGGACGATGAAGCGCGCGCCGCGGGCGGGCTGAAGATCATCGGCACGGAGCGGCATGAGTCCAGGCGTATCGACAATCAGCTGCGCGGGCGTTCCGGCCGTCAGGGAGACCCCGGCGAGTCCAGGTTCTATATCAGCCTGGAGGACGATCTGATGCGCCTCTTCGGTTCAGAGCGTCTGATGTCCATATTCAATACACTGGGAGTGGAGGACGGAGAGGAGATCGAGCACAAGATGCTCTCCAGCGCCATTGAAAAAGCCCAGAAAAAGATTGAGGGAAATAACTTTGGCATCCGTAAGAGACTGCTGGATTACGATGAGGTCATGAACGAACAGCGCGAGGTGATCTATAATGAGCGCCGCCGCGTGCTGGACGGGGAAAGCATGCGGGATGTCATTTACAAGATGATCACCGACACGGTGGAGAACGCGGTGGACGGCACTATTTCCGACGATCAGGCGCCTGAGGACTGGGATATCGTGGGCCTGAATGATCTGATCTCTCCCATTATCCCGATCAAGCCCATCGTGATACAGGAAGAGGACTATAAGAGCTATAATAAGAGCCAGCTGAAGCACATGCTGAAGGAAGAAGCCGTGAAGCTTTACGAGGAAAAGGAAGCACAATTCCCTGAAGCGGAGCAGGTCCGTGAGCTGGAGCGAGTGATTCTCCTAAAGGTGATCGACCGGAAGTGGATGGACCACATCGATGATATGGACCAGCTGCGACAGGGCATCGGTCTCCAGGCTTACGGCCAGAGAGATCCTCTGGTGGAATATAAAATGGCCGGTTACGAGATGTTTGACGCTATGACGGCCAATATCCAGGAGGATACGGTCAAGCTCCTGTTCCATGTCCGCGTGGAGCAGAAGGTAGAGCGTGAACAGGTCGCCAAAGTGACCGGGACCAACAAGGATGATTCGGCTGTCAATACACCCAAGAAGAGAGAAAATAAGAAAATCTATCCCAACGATCCCTGCCCCTGCGGTTCTGGAAAGAAATATAAGCAGTGCTGCGGCAGGCTGGAGAAATAAAAATGAAAGAAGGTGAAGCTATTGGTAGAACTTGATCAATTTAAAGTCGATCTCGCCGCTCTGGCAAAACCTTTAGTGGAAGTGAGGGATTCACTTTAACCTGGCTGGGAAAAGTGAACGGATCGCAGAGCTGGAGAAGTATCTGGAGGAGCCGGATTTCTGGAATGATACGGCGCGCTCCACGAAAATCATGCAGGAACTTAAAAATCTGAAAGATACCGTGGAAGAATTCCACGAGCTGGAAGAAAAGAAAGAAGAAATACAGATTCTCATCGATATGGGATATGAAGAAAATGACGCTTCCGTGATCCCGGAGATCGAAGAGAGCCTGACCGCGCTTACGGATAAATTGGAGGAACTCCGCCTGTCCACGCTTTTGTCCGGGGAGTATGACCGCGACAGCGCCATCCTGACGCTCCACGCGGGAGCCGGCGGCACCGAATCCTGTGACTGGGCCGGAATGCTGTACCGGATGTATACCCGCTGGGCGGAACGGAAGGGATTTTCGACAGAGGTCCTTGACTATCTGGACGGTGAAGAAGCGGGGATTAAATCCGTGACTGTGCAGATAAACGGACTGAATGCCTTTGGATATCTGAAATCGGAGCGGGGAGTCCACCGTCTGGTCCGCATCTCGCCCTTCAATGCGGCGGGAAAAAGGCAGACCTCCTTTGTATCCTGTGATGTGATGCCGGATATAGAAGAGGACATCGATATCGATATCAATCCCGATGATCTGCGAGTGGATACGTACCGTTCCAGCGGGGCCGGCGGCCAGCATATCAATAAGACATCCTCGGCCATCCGGATCACCCATATACCCACTGGGATTGTGGTACAGTGCCAGAATGAGCGTTCTCAGCATATGAATAAGGACAAAGCCATGCAGATGCTGAAAGCGAAGCTGCTGCTTTTGAAGCAGCAGGAAAATGCGGAAAAGATTTCTGATATCCGCGGGGATGTAAAAGAGATCGGCTGGGGGAACCAGATCCGTTCTTATGTCATGCAGCCCTACACCATGGTGAAGGACCATAGGACCAATGAGGAGAGCGGAAATGTGGCCAGCGTCCTGGACGGGAACCTGGACAACTTCATCAGCGCGTATTTGAAGTATATTCAGCTGGGCAAGGAATAAAAGAAATGAAAAAGGGGTATCTGCTATGAGCGGATATCCCTTAAAATTGCGGGGAATCGACATTCGCAAAAAAAAGTGGTTGCATCTTTGGTATAAATGTGCTAAGATTCTTCGTGGTGAAAACACTTGTATCTGATGGGCGGACGCCTGGAGGAAACGGAGGATGTATGGCAGAAGATAATCAATATTATGTGGTCAGGAACAAAGCGGTACCGGAGGTGCTCCTCAAAGTGGTGGAAGCAAAACGGCTTTTGGACTCGGAAAAAGTGATCACGGTGCAGGAAGCCACCGAGCGGGTCGGCATCAGCAGAAGCTCCTTTTATAAATATAAAGACGATATCTTTCCGTTCCATGACAATTCCAGGGGAAAGACCATTACCTTCGTGCTCCAGATGGATGATGTGCCAGGGCTTCTGTCCGCGGTATTAAAGACCATAGCGGACTACAATGGGAATATTCTGACCATTCATCAGACGATTCCCATCAACAGTGTGGCTTCCCTGACACTTAGTGTGGACGTATTGCCCACTACCGGCGACACTTCAGCCATGCTGGCTGAGATCGAGAAGCTGGACGGGATACATTATTTGAAAATATTAGGCAGAGAGTGAGAGGAAAACCAATGAAGATTGCAATTATGGGATACGGCACCATCGGCTCCGGAGTTGCGGCGGTCGTGGAAGAGAATAGGGAGAGCATTTCCAGGAAGGTCGGAGAACCTTTAGAGGTGAAATACGTTCTGGATCTGAGAGAGTTTCCGGGGAACCCCATACAGGAAAAGATCGTGCATGACGTGGATGTCATCATGAATGACCCCGAGGTGGCCATAGTGGTCGAGACTATGGGCGGTGTGGAACCTGCCCGTACCTTTGTAAAAAAAGCGCTGTCCGCTGGAAAATCCGTGGCGACTTCCAATAAAGAGCTGGTAGCCAAGTGCGGGACGGAGCTTCTGGATCTGGCAAAAGAGAATCAGGTCAGCTTCTTGTTTGAAGCAAGCGTAGGCGGCGGAATTCCAATTATCCGGCCGCTGAACCAGTGCCTGACGGCGGACGAGATCATGGAGATCACGGGAATCTTAAACGGAACTACCAATTATATGCTGACAAAGATGGACAAAGAAGGGATGACCTTTGACGCGGTCCTTAAGGAAGCCCAGGAAAAAGGATATGCAGAGAAAAATCCTTCTGCCGATATCGACGGCTTTGACGCATGCAGGAAAATTGCGATCTTGTCTTCTTTGGCATACGGGAGCCAGGTAGACTATGAGGATATCTATACGGAAGGAATCACAAAGATAACCGACACGGATTTTAAATACGCCAATAAAATGGGGACTTCGATCAAATTATTCGGCACCAGCCGGAGGGTAGGAGAACAGTTCTACGCGATGGTGGCTCCCGTGATGATCGACTCCAGCCATCCACTGTACGCGGTGAACGACGTGTTCAACGGCATTATGGTCGAGGGCAACATGGTGGATAAGCTGATGTTCTACGGCCGCGGCGCAGGGAGCCTTCCCACCGCCAGCGCAGTAGTGGCAGATGTGATCGAGGAAGCGAAAAATCTTCATACGACGCTGCTGACCAGCTGGAGCACGAAGAAGCTTGCGCTGGCTGATATGGGAACCTATTCCAGGAAGTTTTTTGTCCGGATGGCCGGAAAACGGTCGGAAAAGGCCGCCGAGGTGGAAGCAGCCTTTGGCAGGGTGACATATATTGAATTAGAGGGGCTGGATGAATTCGCGTTTGTGACTCAGGAGATGAAGGAATCCGAATATACGGAGAAAGCGGCGAAGCTTTGCGGCGTGCTGCAGATGATCCGTATGGATATGTAGGAAGCGGAATCCGGAAAGCAGCAGTTCTATAGCATGGATAGCAGGAGGATAATATGTTAATTGTTAAGAAATTCGGCGGCAGCTCGGTGGCCGACAAAGAAAGGATCTTCAATGTGGCGAAGCGCTGCGCTGAGGATTACAAGAAAGGAGACGATGTGGTCGTGGTCTTGTCCGCCATGGGCAAGACGACAGACGGTCTGATCGCTCAGGCCCATGATATCAATCCCAACCCGCCCAAAAGAGAAATGGACATGCTCCTCGCGACCGGCGAGCAGATGTCAGTGGCATATATGGCCATGGCACTTTCGTCTATGGATATTCCCGCGGTTTCTCTTAACGCGTTCCAGGTGGCGATGCATACCAGCTCTGCTTATATGAACGCCAGGCTGAAACGAATTGACACAGAGCGTATCCGCAATGAACTGGATGCCAGGAAGATCGTGATCGTGACGGGATTCCAGGGGGTCAACCGGCATGACGATTTCACGACTTTGGGAAGGGGCGGCTCCGACACGACAGCGGTGGCGCTGGCCGCTGCGCTTCACGCAGATGCCTGTGAGATTTATACTGATGTGGAGGGCGTTTATACCGCGGACCCCAGAATCGTGCCCAACGCAAGGAAGATGAGCGAGGTGACCTATGATGAGATGCTGGAATTCGCATCCCTGGGCGCCAAGGTGCTTCATAACCGTTCGGTGGAGATGGCAAAACGGTACGGTGTTCAGCTGGTGGTGCGCTCCAGCTTGAGCTATGCGGAAGGAACTGTTGTTAAGGAGGAGACAAAAATGGAGAAAATGATCGTAAGCGGTGTCGCTTCGGATTTGAATACGGCAAGAATTTCAGTAATCGGTGTGAATGATGAGCCTGGTATCGCTTTTAAGCTGTTTAACTACCTGGCGGCGAAGAATATCAACATTGATATCATCCTCCAGTCCGTGGCGAGGGACGGAAAAAGGGATATTGCGTTTACGGTCCCGAAGACAGAGCTTCATGAAGCGCTTGCCATTATCGATGAGCATAAGGATACGTTTACCGCCCGTTCTTTCCAGTATGATGAAAACGTGGCGAAGGTATCCATCATTGGAGCGGGCATGACTTCCAATCCCGGAGTGGCGGCCAAAATGTTTGAAGCGCTTTACAACGCGGATATCAACATTCAGATGATCTCCACTTCCGAGATCCGCATCACTGTACTGATCGACGAGAACGATGTCGCGCGCGCCATGAGAGCGATCCATGACAAGTTCGATCTGGGCGATGACTGAGAAAAAAGGCGGAGCGGGCAGCGGAGGACAGACAGAACGGACTTTGTACGTATTGGGACTGGCGGCTATCCTTGTGGTAGCCGCCGCCTCTTTTATCATCTGGTATTTTCATATTCCTCTGGGAGGTCCGCTCATGGCCTGTCCCATATATTCCCTGACTGGATTTTTCTGCCCGGGGTGCGGGGGGACGAGGGCTTTCCGTCTCTTGCTTCAGGGGAAAATAACAGCAAGTATCATCTGCCATCCTCTGGTGATCTACGGGATGGCTGTTTTTGGTATTTTCATGGTAAGCCATACTCTCAGGATTTTCACCAAAGGGAAAATAGGGGGGATGACTTATCGGCACATTTATATTAAAATAGCAGTAGTGCTTTTGATCTTAAATGTGATCGTCAAGAATCTGGCCTGGATCTGCTGGCACGTGAATCTCATAGAATGGGCATCCGCCCTGTAGGCCGGATACACCGATTGATTTGGAGGATGATTTAAAAAATGGACATTATAAAGATGCTTTCCGAAGAGCTCGGGATAAAGAGGAGTCAGGCAGAGGCCGCCGTGCAGCTGATCGACGAGGGGAATACCATTCCGTTTATCGCCCGCTACCGGAAGGAGATGACGGGCTCTCTGAATGACGAGGTGCTGAGGGACCTGGATGAAAGGCTCAGATACCTCCGGAACCTGGAGGAGAGGAAGACCCAGGTGCTGGAGACCATAAAGGAACAGGGCGCCCTGACTAAAGAGCTGGAAAGGCAGATCTTGGAAGCGCAGACTCTGGTGCTGGTGGAGGATCTGTACCGCCCTTATAAGCCGAAGCGCCGGACCAGAGCGACCATCGCTAAGGAAAAGGGTCTTGAGCCCCTGGCAGATATTCTGATGCTGCAGATGCTCAAGGTCCCGGCTCTTTCGGAATCGGCCGGGTATGTGTCGGAAGAAAAAGGGGTGGAATCGGCGGCGGAGGCTTTGGAAGGCGCCGGAGACATCCTGGCGGAGAGGATTTCCGACGAGGCGGATTACCGTACTTATATCCGGAACCTGACGGTGGACAAGGGGCTTTTGCAGTCGTCGGCCAAAAACGAAAACGAGAAATCCGTCTATGAAATGTATTATGACTTTGAGGAGCCGGTGAAAAAGACCGCGGGCCACAGGATTCTGGCGATTAACCGCGGGGAAAAGGAAAAATTCCTGACTGTAAGGATAGCCGCCCCGGAGGAAGATATTCTGAGGTATCTGGAGCGGAAGATCATTGTCAGGGATAATCCGTATACAGCTCCGGTGTTAAAAGATGTGATAGCAGACAGCTATAAAAGGCTGATTGCCCCCGCCATAGAGCGGGAGGTGAGGAGCAGTCTGACGGAAACGGCCGAAGCCGGGGCCATCAAGGTCTTTGGTAAAAATCTGGAGCAGCTTCTGATGCAGCCTCCCATTGTGGGACAGGTGGTGCTCGGCTGGGATCCCGCTTTCCGCACCGGCTGTAAGCTTGCCGTGGTGGACGCTACAGGGAAGGTGCTGGATACGGTGGTCATCTATCCGACGGCGCCTCAGAATAAGGTAAAAGAAGCGAAAGCAGTGCTTAAGAAACTTATTGAGAAATATGACGTGACCTTGATATCCGTAGGAAACGGGACCGCATCCCGGGAGTCGGAGCAGGTGATCGTGGAGCTTTTAAAGGAGATTCCAAAACGGGTCCAGTATATCATCGTAAACGAGGCCGGAGCATCGGTCTATTCTGCCAGTAAACTGGCGACGGAGGAATTTCCTGATTTTGACGTGGCGCAGAGGAGCGCGGTCTCCATTGCGAGACGTCTGCAGGACCCGCTGGCCGAGCTGGTGAAGATCGATCCGAAATCCATCGGAGTGGGGCAGTATCAGCATGATATGAACCAGAAGAACCTGGATGAGGCTTTGAAAGCGGTAGTAGAGGATTGTGTGAATAAGGTCGGGGTGGATCTCAACACGGCTTCGGCCTCCCTGCTGGAATATATATCAGGCATCAGCAAGGCGGTCTCCAAAAATATTGTGGCTTACCGGGAGGAAAACGGGAGGTTTACAGACCGCAGGCAGCTTTTGAAGGTGGCAAAGCTGGGACCGAAGGCCTATGAGCAGTGCGCCGGCTTCATGAGGATACAGGGAGGGAAGAACCCGCTTGACGCCACCGCCGTCCATCCGGAGAGCTATCCGGCGGTGGACGCTCTGCTTAATAAACTGGGATACGATAAGACGCAGATAACCGCAGGAGGCCTTTCCGGTATCAGCAGAAAGGTGATAAGGCCGAAGGAGCTTGCCGGAGAGCTGGGGATCGGGGAAATCACGCTGTCCGACATCCTGAAGGAGCTGGAGAAACCGGCCAGGGATCCGAGGGATGAGATGCCTAAACCGATCCTACGGACCGATGTCCTGGATATGAAGGACCTTAAGCCGGGGATGATCCTTAAGGGTACGGTGCGGAATGTCATTGATTTCGGGGCATTTGTGGATATCGGCGTCCATCAGGACGGCTTGGTCCATATCTCCCAGATGAGCGACCGCTTTATCAAACATCCGCTGGAGGCGGTCAGTGTGGGGGATATCGTGGAGGTGCAGGTATTAAGCGTGGATCTGGACAGGAAGCGGATCCAGCTGACCATGAAGATAAAATAGTGCCGGAGGCTTTAAGACCCGCCGGAGAATTGACGGAGGAAGGAAGATAGAATGGAAAAAATCAGAGTCACAACGGAGATTAAACCAAAGTATTTATTCCGATTTCAGGTATATCACACCTATTTCGGGCTGACCGGAGTCCTGCTTGTCCTGCTGTCTGTGATGGCATTGGTGGATTTGATCGGGAATTTTGGCAGCATGGCGGTATGGGCCAAGATATTCTGTATATTTATCCTGATATGGGGACTTGTTTTAAATCCTCTGAATCTGTATTATAAGTCTAAAAAGCAGGCGGCTACCACCGAGCTTTTTCAGCATCCCATTGACGTGGAGATATCGAAGGACGGCCTCGGGATCTTTCAGGGCGACAAGGGCGGCCTTGTTGAGTGGAAGGATATTACAAAGATTGTCATTCTCAAAAATGTCGTTCTGTTTTATATGGGAAAGGTGAGGGCGCATCTGCTTCCTCTGGACCAGAATCCCGAGCAGGCCGACGATGTCGTAGAGCTCATCCGGAAGTCGGCCAAAGGCAGGAGAGTCATTGTCCACAGAAGGAAACGGAGGAAACGGAAAAGTGCTTGAGCAGGTTGAGACATACAGCCCGGAAGAGACGTTTTCGTTTGGGAAGCATCTGGGAGAGGACGCGGGACCGGGCACGGTATTCTGTCTGGACGGCGATCTGGGAGTGGGGAAGACCGTTTTTACTCAGGGATTTGCCGCGGGGCTCGGGATTACGGAGCCGGTGAACAGCCCTACCTTTACCATTGTGCAGGTCTATGAGGAGGGACGCCTTCCTCTGTATCATTTTGACGTATATCGGATTGGCGATGTGGGAGAGATGGAAGAGATCGGATGTGAGGATTACTTTTTCGGGGACGGGGTATGTCTCATAGAGTGGGCTTCCCTGATCGGGGAGCTGATACCGGAATCAGCGGAATGGATCACCATCGAGAAGGATATGGAAAAAGGGTTTGATTACCGGAAAATAACCATAGGACGGGAAAGGCAATGAAAATATTAGGAATCGAAAGCGCTTCTTTGACAGCCTCGGCCGCCGTCTGGGAGGACGATAGGCTGACGGCAGAATATACGGTGGACTATAAGAAGACCCATTCTCAGACCCTGCTGCCCATGATCGATGAGATCGTGAGGATGACGGAAACGGATCTGGAGACGATCGACGCCATAGCGGTGTCCGGCGGGCCTGGTTCCTTTACTGGATTAAGGATTGGATCGGCTACGGCAAAGGGGCTGGGGCTGGCTCTCGATAAGCCGCTCATCCATGTGCCGACTCTGGACGCCATGGCATACCAGCATTTTGGTACGGACCGGCTCATTTGCCCGATCATGGATGCCAGAAGGGGACAGGTGTACTGCGGACTGTATGAGTTCCATTCGGAATTCCAGGTTCTGAAGCCGCAGGCGGCTATGGATCTTAAAGAGCTGCTGGACGAGATTAATGAAAAGAAGCGCCCCGTCGTCTTTTTGGGCGACGGAGTGCCTGTGGGGAGAGCGGTGATTGAAGAAAGAGCCCGGGTTCCCTTCGTGTTCGCCCCTTCATTTTCATGCCGTCAGAGGGCAGGAGCCGTAGCGGCTCTGGGAGCAGAGTACCTGAAAGCAGGGAAGACAGAGACAGCCGGGGATCATGCGCCGGAGTATCTGCGTGTATCCCAGGCGGAGCGGGAGATGCTGGAGAGGAAAAAACGGGCGGAGGGTCCGGCGAAGGAGATCATATCGTGAACGGGATCCTGATAAGAAACCTGGAACCGGAGGACGCTTTGGAAGCGGCCGCCCTGGAGCAAAGAGCTTTTGGCACACCCTGGTCGGAGAAGCTTATTACTGAGACGATACGGCAGGCGGCGGATAGCAGAAGGAAGGAGCTTGGGGCTGAAAAACCCTTGAAGCTGTCCTTTGGGGCCATTGGAGTATGGAAGGAAACACGTCTGGCAGGATATCTGTTCGCCATGATCGTGGACGGAGAAGGAGAGCTTCATCGGATCGCCGTTTTGCCGGAATTTCGCAGAATGGGGATTGCCGGCCTTCTCATGGAAGCATTTCTGTCCTGGATGAAAGAGCGGGGGACAGGGGCTGCCACCCTGGAGGTGCGGCAAGGAAATACTGCCGCCGTTTCTCTGTATGAGAAGTATGGATTCCGGGAAGAAGGGCGGAGAAAGGACTATTATCGGAATCCCACGGAGGATGCGAGGATTTTTTGGCTCAGAGAGCTTTAGAGGAAGACAACGGAAGGAATTCCATGGATTACCGCTTTCTTATTCCGGCTCATGATTTTATAATGATAGAGAAGGATAACAATAAAAGAACGAGCTTTTGGAAAGGCTGTGAGAATTGCATGGAGACAAAACAGGAATTCCGAATCTGCAACCAATGTGGAAAGACGGTTAAGACAGATGGCATACCTCCTTACGGGGAGGGCCTGTCCGTGACGAAGACCTGGGGATATTTTTCCGGGAAGGACGGAGAACGGCACCATTTTTTTCTCTGTGAGGACTGCTATGACAAGCTTGTAAAAGGGTTTTCCGTGCCTGTGGATATAGAGGAAGAGACTGAGCTTCTTTAAAATGAAAACAAAATACAGACCGCCCCGGGATATGAGAGAGAATACTCTTGTATCAGCGGGGCGGTTTATGTTATGATAAGGCAATGTGAGGACAGAATGAAGAAACTGGATATGAATTTCGGAAGGAAGGATTGCCATGCTTGATATATGTTTGTTGGGAACAGGAGGAATGATGCCGCTCCCCTACCGGTGGCTGACCTCTCTTATGACGCGGTGCGGAGGCAGCCATCTGCTCATCGACTGCGGAGAAGGGACACAGATAGCCTTGAAAAAGAAAGGATGGAGTGCGAAGCCCATCGATGTGATATGCTTTACCCATTACCATGCGGACCACATCAGCGGCCTTCCCGGCCTGCTTTTGACCATGGGAAACGCGGAACGGACGGAACCGCTTAAGATGATCGGTCCAAGGGGTCTTGAGCGTGTCGTGACCGCGCTGCGGACTATAGCTCCGGAGCTGCCCTTTCCCATTGAATTTCATGAGCTGTCGGAACGGGAACAGGATCTGACCGTGGGTCCGTATTCGATTCACGCGTTTCGGGTAAACCATAATATTCCCTGCTATGGATATTCCGTTTCTTTAAAGCGGGCGGGAAAATTTCAGGTGGAGAAGGCAAAGGCGCTTGACCTTCCGGTGCGTTTTTGGGGTGTTCTTCAGAGAGGCGAAAATGTGGAGCTTGACGGCCGGCTTTATACGCCGGACATGGTGATGGGAGAAGAGCGGAAGGGCATCAAGGTGACCTACTGCACGGATACCCGGCCGACGCCCGGCATCGCAGAGGAGGCGAAAACAGCGGACCTGTTTATCTGCGAGGGCATGTACGGAGACCGGGAAAAAGCGGCTAAGGCGCGGGAGAATAAGCATATGACCATGTATGAGGCGGCGAGACTGGCCAGAGACGCGGATGTTCCGGAGCTTTGGCTGACCCATTACAGCCCGTCCCTGATGTGGCCGGAGGACTATATGGACGAGGTGCGGAAGATTTTCCCCAGGGCTTTGGCGGCAAAGGACGGACAGTCAGCGGAGCTTAAATTTGAAGAAGACGATTAGCGGTTTTGGCAGAGGCGGAAACGGATGATAGGAATGGATGATAAAATGGCGGCAGAAAAAAAGGAACAGGATGTATATATTTTAGCCATCGAGAGCTCATGCGACGAAACAGCGGCGGCGGTGGTCAAGAACGGCAGGGAGGTTTTGTCCAATGTGATATCGTCGCAGATCGCGCTCCATACGCTGTTCGGGGGCGTAGTGCCGGAGATCGCTTCCAGGAAGCATATTGAAAAGATCAATCAGGTGATTCAGGAAGCCCTGGATGAAGCGGATATGACACTGGATGAAATAACCGCCGTGGGGGTCACCTATGGCCCCGGCCTGGTGGGCGCCCTGCTGGTGGGCGTATCCGCTGCAAAGGCGATCGCGTATGCGAAGAAGCTGCCGCTTATCGGCGTGCATCATATAGAAGGACACGTCAGCGCCAACTTTATTGAGAACAAAGAGCTGGAGCCGCCCTTTTTGTGCCTGATCGTCTCCGGCGGCCATACTCATCTGGTGAAGATGAAGGACTATGGAGAATTTGAGATCATCGGAAGGACCAGGGACGATGCCGCGGGGGAAGCCTTTGACAAGGTGGCGCGGGCGATCGGGCTCGGGTATCCGGGAGGACCGAAGATAGACAAGGCCGCAAAGGAAGGAAATCCCCATGCGATGGAATTCCCGCGGGCAAAAATAGAGGGGGCGCCTTATGACTTCAGCTTCAGCGGTTTGAAGTCGGCAGTACTCAATTATCTGAACCACGAAAAGATGCGGGGAGAAGAGGTCAGCCAGAACGACCTGGCTGCTTCCTTCCAGAATGCGGTAGTAGAATCCCTGGTGAGCCGTACGATCCTGGCGGCCAGAGAGTTTAATATCCGGGATGTGGTCATTGCCGGCGGCGTAGCCTCGAATTCGGCTCTCCGGGCGGCTATGAAAGAGGCATGTGAGAAGGAAGGATTCCGTTTCTATCATCCGTCTCCTGCCCTTTGCACCGATAATGCGGCGATGATCGGCGCGGCGGCTTACTATGAGTACCAAAAAGGGACGAGAAGCGGATGGGATCTGAACGCGGTACCCAATCTGAAGCTGGGGGAGCGATAAAACGGCTTCTGCGGGGGACGTACTGTATCGGCAGCCCGGCTGCCAGAGAGAAACGAAAGGGACAATGGATATGGGATACGAAAAGGTGACGGCTGTTATTCTGGCCGCGGGGCAGGGAAAACGGATGGGGACCGATGTGCCGAAACAGTATCTGAGGATCAGAGGGCATGAGGTACTTTATTATTCTTTAAAGGCTTTTGAGGAAAGCTGTGTGGATGAGATCATCCTAGTGGCGGGAGAACAAGATATGGAATACTGCCAGCGCCGGATTGTGGAAAGGTACGGATTTCAAAAGGTGGCCAAGATTATTCCCGGGGGACAGGAACGGTATGATTCTGTTTATGCGGGCCTCCTTGCGGCGGATGACTGCAGCTATGTGCTGATTCATGACGGTGCGAGGCCGATGGTGACGCCGGAGATCATTTCCCGGGTTCTGGACGGTGCGATGACCTATGAAAGCTGTACGACAGGAATGCCGGTGAAGGATACCATCAAGATTTCAGATGAGAGCGGGATGGCTGTGGATACGCCGGAGCGGGGAAGCCTCTGGACCATTCATACGCCCCAGGGATTTTCGTATCCGGTCATTTTGGAGGCCCACAGGAGGTTCAGACAGGGCAGCTACCGCATTCCGGTGACAGATGATACCATGCTGGCGGAGATCTTTCTCCGAAAGAGAGCGAAGCTGGTGGAAGGAGATTATCGGAATATAAAGGTGACGACTCCGGAGGATATCGCGGCGGCTGAGGCGTTTTTGACGGAACAGGCCGTGAGAGGAAACATGCCGGCCGGCATATGACAAAATGAGGTGGAAGACTGAAGGGGGTAAGAATATGATTCGGCTCAGGCCTTGGAAAAGAGAAGAATTAAAAGAACTCTTGGGATGGTTTTCGGACGAGGAGGAGTTTTCCAGATGGAGCGCCGGTAAATTCACGTATCCACTGACGCAGGAGCAGCTTTTGGATTATTATGAGCGTTTTGAAAAGGACAGCCGTGGATGGATCATGGCGGCTCTGGATGATAAAGGGCGTTTGGCGGGGCATATCATGATGCGTAAAGCGGATTATGAAAAAAACAGCGTCCACTTTGGCTTTATCGTGGTCTCCCCGGAGTTTCGGGGAAAGGGGATCGGGCGTCTCATGGTGTCCCAGGGGCTTAAGTACGCTGGCGAAATCCTGGGTATGAAAAGAGTCACGCTGGGAGTATTTGAGAACAATCCGGCCGCTCGGCGCTGTTATGAAAGCGCTGGATTTCGGACAGAGGAGATCTTAAAGGATGAATTTGATTATTACGGTGAAAAGTGGACGTTAGTGAATATGGCGGCGTCGATTTAACAAAAAAGGATATTTCAAGACCATGGTGATGGTCTGAAATATCCTTTTTCCATTTATTCTCTGCCGTCCCAGCAATAGGTACACAGCTTCTCGCGGTCAATGCCGACGGATTCTATCATGTCGTCCAGGCGGTGATAGCGGAGTGAAGTAAAAGACAGCCGCTCTCCGATGTGCTTTACCATTTCTTTATGTTCGCTGGTTTCCGGATTGGAATACAGATCCAGATGGGCGAATTTGTCGTTGCCTTCCATTTCACGGATGACCTGCCTCGTGATCAGATCCATCTTGGATGTTGAGCGGGAAAAGTTCAGATATTTACATCCATATAAAAGGGGCGGACAGGCAGGACGGATATGGACTTCCTTTGCGCCGCTCTGGTACAGGAACTGGGTGGTCTCCCGCATCTGTGTTCCTCGGACGATGGAATCGTCGATCAGCAGCAGACGCCTGTCCTGAATCAGGTTGTGCACCGGAATCAGCTTCATCTTTGCTATCAGATTTCTCTGGGTCTGGATGGTGGGCATGAAAGACCGGGGCCAGGTGGGAGTGTATTTGATAAAGGGGCGGGAAAACGGGATTCCCGATTCATTTGCGTATCCGATGGCATGGGCGATGCCGGAGTCCGGTACACCGGCCACGATATCCGGGTGGACATCATCCCGTTTTGCGAGCTTCGCTCCGCAGTGATATCGCATCTCTTCTACGCTGATTCCCTCATAAGAAGAAGAAGGATATCCGTAATACACCCACAAGAATGTACAGATTTTCATGTCCTTTCCTGGCTGGACCAGGGTCTTGACATATTCCGGGGTGACGATGACGATCTCGCCGGGGCCGAGCTCTTTGTATTCGGAATAGCCGAGATTCAAGTATGCGAAGCTTTCAAATGAGATGCAGTAGGAATCTTCTTTTCTGCCGATGGCGACAGGCGTCCTTCCCAGCTTGTCCCTGGCGGCGTAGATTCCCTTCGGAGTCATGATCAGCATGGTCATGGAGCCGTCGATCAGTTCCTGGGCATACTGGATTCCTTCAATCAGATTTTCCTTCTGATTTATGATGGCGGCGACCAGCTCTGTGGCGTTTATAAGACCGCCCCGCATTTCAAAAAAGTGTGAATGGGACGCCTGAAGGAGCTTTTCCACGATGGCTTCAGAATTATTGATCTTTCCCACCGTCGTGATGGCGTATGTGCCGTGATGGGAATGGATGACAAGGGGCTGAGGCTCGTAATCGGAAATGCAGCCAATGCCATAACAACCGTGCATGGAGTTGGCGTCGCGGTCGAACTTAGTTCGGAACGGCGTGTTCTCTATGTTGTGGATGGCCCGGTCAAATCCCTTTTCTTTATCATAGGTTGCCATGCCGGCCCGTCTTGTTCCAAGATGAGAATGATAATCGGTGCCAAAAAATAAGTCAAATACACAATCGCTTTTGGAAGCGACACCAAAAAAACCTCCCATAGTATCCTCCGCATAAAAATATTTTATAACTATAGTACGACATTATATGACAGTAACAGTATACCCGAAAAGCCTTCCGGTCACAAGGGGGGAATCAAATAAAAGAAATCATGCCTCTTTTTCTATAAAACGGACAGCAGAATTATCCCAGTATTTTTTATATACCCTGTCCTTTTTATGATCCAGATTCAACTGATACATACGAAAGATGACAAAAATGTCTTTGGGCTGCCATTGCTCCTCATATGAATATTGGTAGCTCATACCCGACTGGATCATCACACCTCCGCTTCGGGGATTATTTTTGTCATGTGTGGCGGTAATGTAGGGGATTCCATCTGCCTTAACTCGTTCAATAACTGTCCTAGCTGCTTCGGTCACGATACCTTTGTGCCAAAACTCCTCACATAATCCATAACCCAGGTCATGACTATCGTCCATGCTTACGTGTATATATCCGATTGGGATATTATTATCTTTCAAACAAATCGCATATTTATAAGCGCGGTCCAGTCTGTAAGCACTGACGTATTGTTTCTGCCAAAAACAACTGGCTTCTTCCATTGTCTTCAGCGGAAACCACGGCAGGTATTGATTTACTTTTTCATCTTTGTAAATTGCAAATAGAGCATTCAGGTCTTCTTCAACAAATCTTCGCAGTATCAGCCTTTCTGTTTCCAATCTGGGGGTGTTTTTAAAATTCATACTCATTATCTCCGAAATCCATAATTGATTGTGTGATGGCATATCGTTCGAATTATCTATTTTCTGAATATATCCACCGCGTGGCTAGTAACGCCAAGCAGGTCTTCGCGTTCGCAGGTGGCAAGGTGATATTTTAAATATAACTCAAATTCTTCTCTATTCATTGCGTCCACCGCTTCACGCATAAATAAGGCACATCCATCTGACGCGGCGTAATGCAGACGGGATACAGGGAAGACAGACATCAGTTCGTCAATATCTTCTTTGCGGACGAGCTCGAAAAGATCCTTTGGCTCGGATTTGGCCGCAAAGGTCTGAGGGTCGATCAATCCATTTTCAATATATTCCGATACATTGATATTGCCGCGTTTGAATCCCTCATCAAGGAGACAGCCGTCGGATATGACATAGGCGGCAAAAATCACGCCTCCTGGTTTTGTTACACGGATTGCTTCACGAAGAGCCTGACGTTTATCTTCTTTACTGTACAGATGATACAGCGGGCCCAACAGCAGCGTAATGTCGTATTTATCATCCGGAAAAATGGACAGATCCAAAGCGTTCCCCTGCACGACAGATATTGCTTCGTCCGGCTGAATATTTCGGCGGAAAATTTCTATATTATGTTCGACCAGCTCCACTGCATCGACTTTATATCCCTGACGTGCCAGCGCATGGGAATACCGGCCGGTCCCCGCGCCGATTTCCAGCACACGGTCGCCGGGTTTTATATAGTTGGAAATATAATGCATCGTTGTGAGGAACTCAACTGAGCCATGCCTTGACTCAAGACGGCTGTCTTCATCGTAATGATTGCTGTAGTGTTCAATTAGATACTGGTTTGTTTCCATATTAAGCCTCCTTATTATTTCAATATAGATACCGTGACGGGATTTATTGCTAAAAGTAAGCAGATACAAGATAACTTTCATTTATTCTAATATCTGATAGCGGAATTGTCAAACAGCTTTAATATGCTCAAATACTTTTGTTTTTTAGATTGACAGATTGGAAAATAAATGATAAAATCAACTCTGTTGCGTAGGTACGAGAATGGAAATGAACGAATTCTTGAAATTCTTTAAAAATATCGAAGACTTTCTATTGACAAGCCTTTTCTGGTGTGGTAAAGTAGTTGAGCACACTTTTGGAGAGGTATCGAAGTGGTCATAACGAGGCGGTCTTGAAAACCGTTTGTCCGCAAGGGCGCGTGGGTTCGAATCCCACCCTCTCCGCGCAGGATTTTTCATAAGTCCAGGCAATAGAATTACAAAAAATTTCATGATTATAAATGGATTCAGGCTGATGGAGAAGTACCCAAGAGGCTGAAGGGGCTCCCCTGGAAAGGGAGTAGGTCGTTAATAGCGGCGCGAGGGTTCAAATCCCTCCTTCTCCGCTCGGTTTCCTATTATGATAGAGAACTGGCAAGAGTACCTTGATAACTGAACAGTATATTCCAACCCCTGAAAATTCTTAAAAAAGAAGTTTCAGAGAACCGATGCGAGAGCATCGACCTAAAAGTAAGTAAATGGGATAAAGAAAAAGCTAGAGCTTATCTTAAGACCAAGAGATCAGAACATGAGAGTTCGATCCTGGCTCAGGATGAACGCTGGCGGCGTGCTTAACACATGCAAGTCGAGCGAAGCACAGAGAGGGGAATCTTTCGGGAGGATCCATTCTGTGACTGAGCGGCGGACGGGTGAGTAACGCGTGGGTAACCTGCCTCATACAGGGGAATAACAGCTAGAAATGGCTGCTAATGCCGCATGAGCGCACATGGCCGCATGGCCGAGTGTGAAAAACTCCGGTGGTATGAGATGGACCCGCGTCCGATTAGCTAGTTGGTGAGGTAAAGGCCCACCAAGGCGACGATCGGTAGCCGACCTGAGAGGGTGACCGGCCACATTGGGACTGAGACACGGCCCAAACTCCTACGGGAGGCAGCAGTGGGGAATATTGCACAATGGGGGAAACCCTGATGCAGCGACGCCGCGTGGGTGAAGAAGTATGTTATCCGGATTTACTGGGTGTAAAGGGAGCGTAGGTGGCATGGCAAGCCAGAAGTGAAAACCCGGGGCTTAACCCCGCGGATTGCTTTTGGAACTGCCAGGCTGGAGTGCAGGAGAGGCAGGCGGAATTCCTAGTGTAGCGGTGAAATGCGTAGATATTAGGAGGAACACCGGTGGCGAAGGCGGCCTGCTGGACTGTAACTGACACTGAGGCTC
>CABJAB010000002.1 GCA_902363445.1 Lachnospiraceae bacterium | reverse complement strand
TCATCGTGGCATTGACGGGAGAGATCATGACGATGCCCGGACTGCCGAAGGTACCGGCTGCAGAGAAGATCGATGTGGATGAGAGCGGCAAGATCACCGGCCTGTTCTAAGAAGCGAAATCTGGAATAGCTTTTTGTTTGTTTATTTGGGGACAGTCCTCCAGGCTGTCCCTTTTTTGAAAGATTCCTGACAGAAAAGCGGAGGTAAGGAAATGGGATTTTCAACTGTACAGTGTAATGAATTTGTGGAAGTGCTCGCTTCAAAGGCTCCTGTACCGGGCGGCGGCGGCGCCAGCGCTCTGGTGGGAGCGGTAGGTACGGCTCTTGGAAATATGGTGGGTTCTCTGACCGTGGGAAAAAAGAAATACGCGGATGTGGAAGAGGAAATGTGGGCGCTGAAATCCAAGGCGGACACTCTTCAAAAGGAACTTCTTGACCTGATTGAAAGAGATGCGGAAGTATTTGAGCCTTTGGCAAAGGCCTATGGAATGCCCAGAGAAACAGAAGAGGAAAAGGCTGAAAAAGCCCGTGTGATGGAAATTGTTCTGAAGGATGCCTGCTCCGTTCCCATGGAAATCATGGAAAAATGCTGTGATGCACTCGATCTGATCGTGGAATTTGCCGCAAAGGGTTCTGCTCTGGCTATCAGTGATGCCGGCGTAGGCGCGGCGTTCTGTAAAGCGGCACTCCAGGGAGCCAGCCTGAACGTATATATCAATACAAAGTCCATGAAAAATAGGGAATACGCGGAAGAACTGAATCAGAAAGCGGATGCGATGCTCGCTAAGTATACGAAACTGGCGGACGAAGTATTTGAACGTGTATTGGGAAGATTGAAATAATAGCCTAATGGCTTGAATAAATCAATTACAACAGGAGGATTTTGCGATGGCAAAGCAGTTGCTCGGCAAAGAGGTTGCCGCCGCTTTGAATGAAAAGATCAAAGCGAATGTGGAAGGATTAAAAGCAAAAGGAATCAATCCCACACTGGGGATTGTCCGTGTAGGGGAAAGACCGGATGATCTTTCTTATGAAAGAGGCGCGACGAAACGGTGCGATACGCTCGGAGTGGCGGTGGAGAAGTTTCTGCTTCCAGTGGACGTGACGCAGGAAGAGTTGATGGCTACCATTGATAAGGTAAATGAGGATGAGAATATCCATGGGGTATTGATCTTCAGACCGCTCCCCAAGCATTTGGATGAAGCTGCCGTGATTAAGGCGCTGAAGCCGGAAAAGGATGTGGACGGAATCACAGACGGCTCCATGGTGGGAGTATTCGCCGGAACAAAACAGGGCTTCCCTCCCTGCACCCCTCAGGCGTGTATGGAGATTCTGGATCACTATGGAATCGACTGTACCGGAAAAAAAGCCGTTGTGGTAGGCAGAAGCCTTGTGGTAGGCAAGCCGGCTGCCATGATGCTGATCAAGAAGAATGCTACCGTTACCATATGTCATACGAGGACAAAGGATATGCCTTCTGTGACAAGAGAAGCGGATATCGTGATCGTAGCGGCAGGACGTGCCGGAGTTGTCAATGAATCTTATGTAGCTCCCGGACAGGTAGTGATTGATGTGGGAATCAATGTGAATGACGAAGGCAAGCTCTGCGGTGACGTGAAATATGACACGGTGGAACCCGTAGTAGACGCGATAACCCCCGTACCCGGAGGAGTAGGAGCAGTTACTACTTCCGTATTGGTCGGACATGTGGTTGAAGCAGCCATGAGAACAGTAGAATAAAGAAATAAAAAATACCAGCCCCGACGGCAGATCATAGATGAACCGGGGGCTGGTATTTTGATGTATTTTGTGGGATCATCGCTGTGGAACGTTTGCCTTGAGCAGTGTTTTTCTATGTATCCGGTAATACAGCAGCCCGATCACGTCTGCCAGGAGCCATCCGGCGGGCACGGATACCCAGATTCCAATCACTCCGATGGAAGGAATGGCGGAGAGAGCATAGGCCAGCGCGACACGGGTACCCAGGGATACGACAGTGAGAATGACGGACATGCCCGGCTTCTGAACAGCCCGGTAAAGGCCATAGAGCAAGAACAGGCAGCCGATGCCGCAGTAAAAGGCCCCTTCTATTCTCAGATACTGTACCCCAATGGCGAGGATTTCTGTCTCATGCGGCTGGACGAAAATCAACATGAGCGGCCGGGCAAATATGCAGACAGCAGCCGTGATCACCAGGCAGAACAGAAGACATACCAGCATGGCGCTCCGGATTCCTTTTTGAATCCGCTTTGTTTCATGAGCTCCGAAGTTCTGCGCGATAAATGTGGAGAAGGCATTCCCAAAATCCTGTACCGGCATGTATGCAAAAGAATCAATTTTAACAGCGGCCGCAAAGGCAGCCATCACAACAGGACCAAAGCTGTTGATCAAGCCCTGAACCATGAGGATGCCGAAATTCATAATGGACTGCTGCAGACAAGTCAGGAAGGAAAACTGTGCGATTTCTGTTATATATTCTTTTTTAAACGTCCTGTTCTTTTTTTGTATCCGGAATTCCGGGACGCGGATCAAAGTATACAGAAGAATACCTATGCCGGAGACAAACTGCGACAGGACTGTTGCAATGGCGGCTCCAGCGACTCCCCAATGGAAGGAGAGGACAAATACTAGGTCTAAAATGATGTTAAGTCCTGCGGAAATTCCGAGAAACAAAAGGGGTACCATGGAATTTCCGATGGAACGGAGGAGGGAGGCATAAAAATTATAGAGGAATGTTGCGCTGATTCCAATGAAGATGATCCATAGATAGCTTCTCATGAGAGGATAGATCTCAGGAGGGATTTGGAGCAGCCGCATGATCGGGTCTATCCATATAAAAACGGCGATATTGAGAAAAAGAGTGCAGGCTGCTATCAGTATAAAAGACACGAAAAGGCTGGACTTCAGACGATCCATATCTCTTTCTCCATAGCGGGTGGAGAAGACGACGCCGCTGCCCATGCAAAGTCCCATCAGGATAGAAGTGAGGAAGGTCATGAGCGTATAAGAAGAGCCTACGGCTGCCAGGGCATTGGAACCCAGAAACTGTCCTACAATAAGAGTATCTGCAATATTGTAAAGCTGCTGCAGAAGATTGCCCAGTATCATAGGGAGCGCAAAGCGCAGCATGGTTGATGTGATATTACCGTGTGTAAGGTCCTTCTTCATAGCTCCTCCGAGACAAATGGAAATTTATATATTTCGTTTCGTATTGATTTTAGAATATATTTTACTTTATGTCAATATTATTATTTCTTTTTGTTGCTAAAAAGGTGAGAGTTTAGTAAAATAGAACAAAATACAGAAAAACGAGGTGGCGATATGTTTTTGAGTGGATTAGACGATCTGGACCAGAAGATTCTGACGCTTCTGATAGAAAACGCAAGGCTTTCTTATTCCGACATTGGAGAGAAGACTGGTATCTCCCGTGTGGCGGTGAAGGCCAGGATTAGTGCGCTGGAGGACAAAGGAATCATAGAAGAATATACGACTGTCATCAATCCTCAGAAAATAAGCGGAGCCGTGTCCTGTTATTTTGAAATTGAAACAGAACCTGCCTGTCTCCAGGAAGTCATAGACCGTCTGAACGGAAATGAATCTATCACACAGATCTATCGCGTGACAGGCAGGAGCAAGCTTCATGTACACGCAGTCGCGGCAGGGCAGGAGGAGATGGAACGCCTGATCCGGCAGGAAATGGATACCCTTCCCGGGATTCTGAATATCACCTGTGATACGATTCTGTCCCGAATCAAGGATATCAAGGGCCTGCGGCTGTAGACGACCCTATTTCCGATTGACAAGATGGGAAATATATGATTCTATTTTATTAAATATATATTCAATGAAATATAATTTAACGAAAAGATGAGGAAAATCAATGGGTCTGAGGTCCGAACAGAAGGAAAAGAGAAAAGAAGCAATCATTTGGGCGGCTGTTGATCAGTTTTCATCTAAAGGGTATTCCGCTACAAAGATCGAGGATATCGCGAATGCTGCGGGGATGAGCTCTGGTCTTTTGTTTCATTATTTTGACTCCAAAGAAAATCTTTATGAAGAGCTAATCAAAATGGGGCTGAATGGAAAGAGCTTACCGTTTGAAATGGATTTTTCCTCACCTCTGGCTTTTTTCCAGAATTATACAGTAAAACTTTTTTCTCTTGTAAAGGAGAGACCACAGGCGGCAAAATTATTTGTTTTGACGGCACAGGCACAGAGAGGAGACGGTGCTCCGGAGAGAATACGCAGGTTAGCCAGGAATGAAAATACCATAGAATTTTCAGCTGAGCTGATCCGGCTGGGACAGATGCAGGGAAGTATCCGAAAAGGAGACGCTATGGCTTTGTCACTGGCTTTTTGGTGCAGCGTCCAAGGAATCATGGAACAGCTGGCAGTCAGCGAGACTTTGCCGGTTCCGGATCCGGACTGGCTTCTGGATATTTTGAGAGGGAAATAATCGATATGGTTCCTGGTAATCTTCTATTAAATGTGATAAACTGGTAAAAACAGAAAACAGGAGGTATGGAAAATGGCGACTCCTCACAATCAGGCGAAAACAGGTGAAATAGCGGAAAGTATCCTGCTGCCGGGCGATCCGCTGAGAGCGAAATTCATTGCGGAGAATTTTCTGGAGGATGTGGAGGAATTCAACTCCGTGCGGAATATGCTGGGATTTACGGGAAACTATCAGGGAAAACGGGTATCGGTCATGGGGACGGGCATGGGCTGTCCGTCCATAGGGATATATTCTTATGAACTGATTCATTTTTATGGTGTGAAGAATCTGATCCGGGTGGGATCCTGCGGAAGCATTCAGGAGCATGTGAGGGTGGGAGATATCGTGATGGCCATGGGAGCCAGTACCGACGGAGGTTATGCCCACCAGTATAAACTGCCGGGGACTTATTCCGCGACGGCCTCCTATGAGCTGCTCGCAAGAGCCGTGCAGTCGGCATCCGAACACGGATTTTCCCATGTGGAAGGAAATATTCTTTCTTCTGATCTCTTTTACACGGAAACTCCCGAATGGAAGGAATGGGCGAAGATGGGGCTTTTGTCCATTGAGATGGAAAGCTATGCACTTTACTGCAATGCGAACCGGGCCGGGGTCCGGGCGCTGGGGATCTTTACGGTATCCGATTCCATTGTGACGGGAGAATCCCTTCCGGCGCAGGAACGCCAGGTCGGATTCACCAATATGATGCAGGTGGCGTTGGAAACGGCCGTTTCCTTTACGGAATAGGAGAGCTTTGCGGAATCGGGACAGAGAGAGCGTCAAATGTCTCTTTGGAGAGACAGGCCCCTCTTGTCCCGACGACTGCCGCAGAAATCCGGTTGGCAGTCCGGATGGATTCTTTCAGGGAAAGTCCCGATGCCAGACAGGCCATGACGGTTCCGATATGTGCGTCTCCGGCGCCTATGGTGTCTGTCACGGAATCTGTCTGTACCGGGGGGACATATCCACGGGAGGTTCCGTCATCGTAGTAAGCGCCGTTTTCTCCCAGCGTGATGATCACGATGTTTCCGGTGAGGGTGTAAAGCGCCTGAGCAGCCTGTTCCACCGCTGCTTTCCCAGTATAGGTCATCGCTTCTGTCTCATTCAGGTGAAGGATGGGGCTTAGGGCGAAAAGGCGGTTCATTTTGTCCGGCCCGATTTGGCAGATCCGGGGGCCCGGGGCGAAAAATATCTTAAGGCCGGGAGTGGCTTCCAAATAGCGGAGGATAGCTTCTCCTGTGGGTTCTTCTACTTCCAGGCCGCACACATAGGTATAGTCCCGGCAGTTTTTTGGGAGAAGCTGGAACCATTCCTCCCGAAACCGGTATTCGGCGCCGTGATGGGAAAGAAAGGTCCGTTCTCCGCTGTCTTCTACGAAACAGTAGCAGCATCCGTTTTTTTCCTCAGGGGGCGGGATGGGAACGGAGACATTCCGTGCGGCAAGCTCACCGCGTATGAAGTCTCCGTAGACTCCTGTCCCTATGGGAGAAAATAAGACCGCCGGGACCTGGAACAGCCGGATCATATGAAAGACATTCCAGGCACACCCGCCCAGGGACATTTCCTGACTTATGATATGAATATCTTCTCCGGTGGAGGGAAGATGTGGAATCCGTATGATGACATCGGCTGCGGCAGAGCCGATCACTAGACAATTTGGCATTATAAAGCCTCCTTTTCTTGACTGCCATTATAGTACCACAAAATGCTGGGAAAAGAAATGATATCGTCGGGGGGCAAAGAGGTGATTATGAAATACAAAAAGCTGATTACCAACAGAATTCTGATCACGGGACTGCTTCTGATCATTCAGGTGATATGGATTGCGCTTCTTCTTTTAAAGCTGGGCAATTATTCCGTTTGGATCAATATTGCATTTTCTGTCCTCAGTGTTCTGATCGTGCTTTATATTATCGGTAAAGATGAAAACTCGGCGTATAAAATCGCCTGGATCATTCTGATTTTATGTCTGCCCTTATTCGGCGGCCTTCTTTATCTTTGCTTCGGAAATAAAAATCCGTCTAAAAAGATGCGCAAGCGCCTGGAATTGGAACACAGACGCCTTGAAAAGGAATTCCAGGGCGACGATACGGCCATTGATGAAATACGGGCGCTGGATGAACGGGCCTCGGGCGTCAGTACATATCTTAAAAATGCCAGCGATTATGCCATATATAAGGACACGGACTCCAAATATTATCCCGTGGGTGAGCTGATGTTCAAGGACATGCTGGAGGCTTTGGAGAAGGCGGAATATTATATCTTCATGGAATATTTCATTATAGAAGAAGGCGTCATGTGGAACAAGATTCTGGAGATCCTGGAGCGTAAGGTATCACAGGGTGTGGATGTCCGGCTTATCTATGACGATATGGGCTGTGTGGCGCTGCTGCCCGGCAGTTACGCGAAGATCCTGGAGAAAAAAGGGATCAAGTGCATGGCGTTCAACCCATTTGTTCCATTTCTTTCCATGGTCATGAATCATCGGGATCACAGAAAAATCATGGTGATAGACGGCCATACGGCTTTTACCGGAGGGATTAATCTGTCGGATGAGTATATCAACCTGAAGCAGCGGTTCGGCCATTGGAAGGATACGGGAGTACGGCTTAAGGGAGAGGCGGTCTGGAATTTCACTCTGATGTTCCTGGAAATGTGGAACGCCTACCGGAAGGAGGACAGGAGTCTGGAACAGTATAAGACTCATGTCCACCATCCGAATGTTTTTGCAGGAAGCGGATATGTACAGCCCTTCGGAGATTCTCCGCTGGATAATGAGACCGTCGCGGAAAATGTCTATATTGAGATCCTCAACCAGGCAAGGCATTACTGCTACATTTTCACACCGTATCTGATCGTGGATAATGAAATGAAGACAGCCCTTTCTCTGGCAGCTAAACGGGGAGTGGATGTGCGGATCGTGACTCCGGGGATACCGGATAAGCCTCTGGTCTTCCGGCTCACCCGTTCCAATTACGCGCCGCTCCTCCGGGCAGGCGTGAAGATATACGAATACACACCGGGCTTTATCCACGCGAAAAGCTATGTATGCGATGATGAATTTGCGGTCGTAGGAACCATCAATATGGATTACAGGAGTCTGTATCTGCACTTTGAATGCGGGACATTCATGTACCGGACGGAAGCGGTGATAGATCTTAAGATGGACGCTCTCCAGACCATAGGAAAGAGCCGGCCTGTTTCCCTCAGGGAATGCCGGACCGGAATCTTTGGAGGTCTGCTGGATTCGGTACTGCGGATACTGGCCCCATTGTTTTAAAACAATGGAAGGGCTTGTGCATCATATGGCACGGAAGGAGGCTATCTATGAAAGTGGGAATTTTGGGAGCGGGAAATATCGCCAATCAAATGGCGGAAGCCGTCTGCGGTCTTCGCGGAAAACAGGTGGAGGCATATGCCGTGGCATCCAGGGATCATGCGCGGGCAAAGGCATTTGCAGATAAATACGGTTTTAAAGAAGCATATGGCTCATATGAAGAGCTGGTAAACGACGGAGAGG
Source organism: Lachnospiraceae bacterium (assembly GCA_902363445.1). Taxonomy (GTDB): domain Bacteria; phylum Bacillota; class Clostridia; order Lachnospirales; family Lachnospiraceae; genus Lientehia. Next base: position 519,796 of record CABJAB010000002.1, on the reverse strand, counting down.
TGGATCTGATCTATGTGGCGACACCTCATTCCCATCATTTCGAGCACATGAAGCTGTGCCTGAATCATGGGAAAGCGGTTTTATGTGAAAAAGCGTTTACCGTAAATGCCGCACAGGCCAGGGAAATCTGTACTCTTTCAGAAGAAAAAGGGATTCTGGCGGCAGAGGCGATATGGACCCGCTATATGCCCAGCCGGAAGATGATCAACGAGATCATCGCAGACGGCGCCATCGGGGAGGTACGTTCTCTCAGCGCCAATCTGTGCTATGTCATCCGCCAGGTTCCACGGTTAAAGGATCCGGCTTTAGCTGGAGGCGCGCTTCTTGACGTGGGTGTCTATACTCTGAATTTTGCCTCCATGGTCTTGGGAGACGATGTAAAGGCCATGACTTCAGCGGCCGTGCTGACAGATGCCGGCGTGGACGAACAGAACAGCATTACTCTGACCTATGAAGACGGCAGGATGGCTTATCTTTACAGCGGAATGTCGGTCCAGAGTGACAGAGAAGGGACCATAAACGGTGATAAGGGATACATAAAGGTTCAGAATATCAACAACTGTGAATACATCCGTATATATGGCCTGGACCGGAAGCTGAAAGCGGAATATAAGGTGCCGGAACAGATAAACGGATATGAATATGAAGTGCTGGCCTGCCAGGAGGCGCTTAAGAACGGTGCGGTCGAATGCCCTCAGATGCCTCATTCTGAGACTATACGCATCATGGAATGGATGGATGAGCTCAGAGCTTCGTGGGGCGTGGCATATCCCTGCGAATAAAGAAGCGGAGGCAGAATCAGGAGACAAGAGAGGCGGAAAGTGAATGGAAGGATTGAAGACGAGGTGGAGCGATTCCGTTACCCCCGATCATGTCTGGATGGAGTATCCCAGGCCTTCTCTGGTGCGAAGCGGCTGGATGAGCCTGAACGGTCTGTGGGAATATAAGTTTACAGATGATGAGAATAGGCCGGTCGCATTTGAAGGACAGATTCTTGTTCCCTTTTCTCCAGAAGCGCCTCTGTCCGGTGTGAACCGGCAGCTTATGCCAGAAGAGCGGCTTTGGTACCGGAGTTTTTTTTCGGCTGGAGATATGCTGCGAAAGTATGATGCCGGCCGGCTGCTTCTGCACTTTGGAGCGGTGGACCAGTCCTGTACGGTATACGTCAATGGGAAAGAAGCAGGAAGCCATGTGGGCGGATATCTGCCGTTCACATTGGATATCACGGATTTTTGCAGCAGAGAGGCGGAAAACGAGTTACTGCTTAAAGTGAAGGATGTAAGCGATACCTCATGGCACAGCAGAGGGAAGCAGAAGATTGACTGCGGCGGCATGTTTTATACGGCGCAAAGCGGTATCTGGCAGCCGGTCTGGCTGGAATCCGTGCCGGAAGATTCTGTCCGGTATGTTCGGATACGTACAGACTATGAGGAGGGACGGGTAAAGATCAAGGTGGGGACCAGGAAAACGGTCCCGGTACAGATAACGGTCTTAACCCCCTTTTCCGATGCGTTTGTTACGGAATTTTCGGAACACGGAGTTTTGCCTGAGGGAGAATGGGAAGAGGAAAAGGTTAGGATCAGGGCTTCCGGGAACCGTGAGTGGACCATTGACCTCATGGATTTTGAGAGCTGGACACCGGAGCATCCCTTTCTTTATGGAGTGCTCATAAAAACGGAACAGGATTCTGTACTCAGTTATTTTGCCATGCGAAAATGTGAGGTTAAAAAGGATGAAAATGGGATCTCCAGGATTTTTCTGAATGGCCGTCCTTATTTTCAGACAGGCGTCCTGGACCAGGGATATTGGCCTGACGGCCTTTATACGGCTCCATGTGACCAGGCGTTCGTCCATGATATTGAGCTGGCAAAAGACATGGGATTTCGGATGATGAGAAAACATGTGAAGATAGAACAGGAGAGATGGTATTATCATTGTGACAGGCTGGGAATGCTGGTGTGGCAGGATATGGTCAACGGAGGGAGTTCATACAGACAATGGTTTGTCACTTATCTGGCGACTGCTTTCAGCTATCTTCATATTTCTGTGAAGGACCGATGGCGGAGGCTTCTTTCCCGAAGGGAAAAGGAAGGCTGCGCAGAGTTTCGCAGGGAAGTCAGGGAAACGGTGAAGGTTCTTTACAACCATCCGTGTATTGTCTGCTGGGTTCCGTTCAATGAAGGATGGGGGCAGTTTGACGCAGAGGGGATCACAGAGGAAATTCGGAGTCTTGACGGGTCACGCATCATAGATCAGGCCAGCGGCTGGTATGACCAGGGAGGAGGAGACATCAAAAGTATCCATTCCTATTTTTTGCCCTTCTTGTTCCGAAAGGAAAAGCGGGCAGCAGCTCTTACGGAGTTCGGCGGTTACTCTCTGCAGGCCGATGGGTATCGTCTCGGCGGAAAGGCATACGGTTATAAGCAGTTTGAATCGGAGGAGGAACTTAAGAACGGTTTGGAGCGTCTCATGGAAAAAACCGTGATCCCTTCTGTAAAAAAAGGAGTCTCCGCCACAGTATATACCCAGCTTTCGGATATTGAAGATGAAATAAACGGATTGATAACCTATGACAGGGAAACTGAAAAGGTGGATAAGAACTGGATGAAGGTTTTGAATGAGCGGATTATCCGCCAAGGGGAGCTAAACGGCATTCCGGAGAGCACGGGGCGGAAAAAGACGGCATTTACTGAGAAAAAGAGTGCGGCGGTATCCATTATTGGAGGCAGCGACGGGCCGACCGCCGTTTTCCTGGCAGGAAAGAGCAGACATAAAGGAAAAGAGAGGGAGAGGTGGGAAAAGCAGCTGGAGCTTCTTTGCCGCGATACAGACCCCGGCACTCATACCGTTGAAGAACTGGAAAAATACTTGATCGAGAAATATGGGGCAGAGAAGCAGAATCCGAATTCCCGTTCGTATGAGATGGCCAGACGATGTATGTGGGGAAACCTGGTGCTTTGCGAATGCCCGGAGCTCGTAAAGACTCCGATGCCAGCGCCTCTTGGAAGGCATCCGGGAAAAGCAGAGCTGGAGGCGTATATCGGCCAGATGGAGAAGCGGAACCGGGAGGCGGAGCAGGTCCCTTCCAGTGCGCTTCCCATGAGATATGAGAGGTATCGGATTCCTTTGAAGGAAGACGGAAAGGTATACGGAGAATTAAACGTGGAAACAGAGGCGGTGCGCCAGCATATGTCGGTTTCTTTTTCCGCGGAAAGCAAATGGGAGGAAGCGAATAAAGCGGCGGCAGATATTTACCGGTATTTCGGAGTCAGCGCGGAGGACATGGAGAAAAGAAGTGAACGGTTCCTGGCTTATGCGGCTGCCATGGATATGAAGAGGCATTTGTGAACCAGAAAAACCGGCCTGTGCATAAAGCGCAGGCCGGTTCTGCTGTGTTAAATATGATCAAACGTCCAGCTTCATATCGCCGTCCTTGATCCAATTCTTTTTTCTCATGAACCAGGATATCAGATAGGCAAGGATACCGGGCAGAAGGAAATGGAGCAGTGCGATCTTAAGAAGTACGACGGCAGCGCCCTCTGCGGCGGCCATAGTCTGGAAAGTCATGATCTGTCCCACCAGGCCGGCAGTGCCCATTCCTGAGCCGACTGGATTGTTGGTCATATGGAAGACCATGGTGGACAGAGGCCCTAATATGGCGCTGCTGATGATGGCCGGCAGCCAGATGACCGGTTTCCTGACGATATTGGGAACCTGAAGCATACTGGTACCGATGCCTTGTGCCAGCAGTCCGCCCATTTTGTTTTCTTTATAGCTGGCTACCGCAAAGCCTATCATGTTGGCGCAGCATCCGACCGTGGCGGCGCCTGCAGACAGGCCGGCCAGGCTCAGGGAGACGCCGAGGGCTGCGGAGCTGATAGGCAGGGTGAGGATCATCCCCATCAGGACAGACACAATGATGCCCATAAGGAAAGGCTGCTGCTCGGTCCCCCAATTGATCAGCGCTCCTAAAGAGGTCATAAAAGCGGAGATTGGAGGGCTGAGGACAAGGCCGACGGCGGAGCCGGCAGTGATACAGACAATCGGAGTCAGGACGATGTCCAGCTTCGTTTTGCCCGCGATCAGGTGCCCGATCTCAATTCCCACATATGCGGCGATAAACGCGCCGAGAGGTTCTCCGGGGCCGGTCAGGACGATGCTCCCGTCAACAAGAACCTTTCCTGCGATGATCTGGCTGGCAAAAGCGCCGACCATACCGCTGGTGGCCGCGGAAAGGACTACTAGGGGACTTTCTTTAAATTTGCATGCTACGCCGCAGCCGATGCCTGCGCCGGTCAGAGCCGCAGCCATTTTGCCGAAGAAGAACAGAAAGTTCCCCACGGGCCCGCCGATCAAGTTTCCGATCTGCTGGATGATGGTTCCGACGATCAATGTGGAAAAGAGGCCAGTGGCCATGCCGCTGAGGCCGTCGATGAACAGCCGGTTCAGCCATTTTTTCATAAGTGTTACCGCCTTTCTCATACTTTGTTTTACTCTCCCAGACAATACCTATGTAAAAAAAATAAATACAACTGTCTTGTCAGATGCCGCAACCCAGCATACCACAGAATAGGAAAAGAAGCAAGAGATTTTTATGGGAATCCATGGAAAAGAAAATTGCGGTAAAGTCCTGGATATGATACAATCGGTATACAAAGAAAATTTGAATTTTGTACGGGGGAGGCAGGAACGTTTATGAAAAAACTTAGAAAAAGAAAGCTTCAAATGGGAGTATCCTTGTTTGTTATCCTGATGCTTTTGGCGGGCTGCGGTAAGAAGCAGGAGGAGACTACGAAAGCGACTGAAACGGAAAAAGCTGCGGAAACGGTTCCGAAAACGGCGGCTGTCACGGAAACGGCAGAGACGGAACCGGAAACAGAAGCGGTCCCAGAGGGGATGGTCAGGAGCTATCTGACCGGCCAGTGGGTGCCGGAGGAAATTGGCCGGAGACGGCCGGCCGCCGTGATGATCAGCAACGTGAAAGCAGCCCAGCCAAGCTATGGATTGAGTGCGGCGGATGTCATATACGAAGCGCCCGCAGAGGCCAGCGCCGTTCGTTTTGTGGCCTTTTTTGAGCAGTATGACGATCTGAAGGAGATAGGCTCCATCCGGAGCGCCAGGACTTACCATGCGTTCTTTCAAAAGGAATTTGAGTCCATTTTCTTCCACTACGGCCAGTGCGAATATGCGAGGCCTTATCTGGAGGGCGGCCAGTGTGACTGCGTGAACGGCGTGACAGGAGCCAGCGAATGGGCTTACCACAGTATGGAGGGGCGTGAGAAGCCTCACCATCATTTTACGTCGGGAGAAGAGATCAAGTATGCTATAGAACGGATGGGATACGATAACCAGTATCCGGAAAGCTATACGGGCCATTATCAGTTTGCGGCGGATGGAGAGACGCCGTCCATGCCTGACGCATCGCCTGCCAGCCGGGTATCTGTGGAATACATTTCCAATAAGCCTTGGTTTGAATACAATGCCGAGGATGGTCTTTATTACCGCTATCAGTTCGAGGGGCCTCATGTGGACGCCGGCAATGACGAACAGCTGACCTGCAAAAATATCATCATCCAGGTGTGTGACTATGAACATTATTTTGATACGGATTATCTGAATATTTTTGTACAGGGAGAAGGCGTAGGACAGTTTATCACCGACGGAAAAGTGATACCGGTCACCTGGAAAAAGGACGGAGAATGGGGCGTGACCCATTATTATGATTCACAGGGCAACGAGATCAAGCTGAACCAGGGAAAGACCTGGGTCTGTATTGTCCGGACGGAACGGGTCGGACGAGTACAAATTTCATAATTAAAGGGTATAATGGGAAATCCCTTCTGCATATACTTTATCAGCATATACAGGAGGGATTTTTTATGGACAATTTTCATGTATACAAGGACATCCAGGCAAGAACGGGCGGAGAGATCTATGTGGGAGTGGTGGGGCCGGTACGGACGGGTAAATCTACTTTTATTAAAAGATTTATGGATCTTCTAGTGCTGCCGAATATCAAGGATGCCCACGAAAAGAGCAGGGCACAGGATGAACTGCCGCAGTCAGCGGCCGGAAAGACCATCATGACGACGGAACCGAAATTTATACCGAAAGAAGCGGCGGCTATCCAGGTGGGAAATGACGTGGATGTAAAGGTGCGGCTGATCGACTGTGTGGGCTTTATGGTGGACGGAGCGAGCGGACATATAGAGAACGAAGAAGAGCGGATGGTAAAAACGCCCTGGTTCGATTATGAGATCCCCTTTACCCAGGCGGCGGCCATCGGGACGGAAAAGGTTATTAAGGAACATTCCACCATCGGTATTGTCATCACCACCGACGGTTCCTTTGGAGAGATTCCCAGGGCCGGATACATAGAAGCAGAGAAACAGACCATCGATGAGCTGAGGGAGATCGGAAAACCCTTCGTTATGCTTCTCAATACCATGATGCCCTATTCTGATGAAGCCAAAGGGCTGGCAGAGAAGCTGTCGGAGGAATACCAGGTGCAGGTGCTCCCGGTCAACTGCGAGCAGCTTAAAAAAGACGATATTACCAGGATATTGGAAGAGGTGCTGAATGAATTCCCGATATCGGAATTGGATTTCTATATGCCGAAATGGGCGGAGATTCTGCCTGCTACTCACTGGCTGAAGGAAAAGATCCTGGGCATCGTGAAGGAGATGATGGGCGGCATCACATATATGAAGGATCTGCTGTCGGAATATATCCAGGGAGATGATTCTCCCATAAAGAGGGTACAGCTCCGGCGTGCCGATCTTTCCGATGGAAAGGTCTCTCTCGACGTGATGGTAGACGACGGAGTTTATTATCAGATACTGAGCGATTACACCGGCGTGCCCATCGGCGGGGAATATCAGCTGATGGGGATTTTGAAGCAGTTCTCCAAGACCAAAGGAGAATATGACAAGATGAAGAATGCCATGGACGCTGTCCGGCAAAAAGGATATGGAGTCATCATGCCGGAACGGAGTGAGATTCTTCTGGATGATCCGGAGGTCATCAAGCATGGAAATAAATTTGGAGTCAAGATCCATGCTCAGGCTCCTTCCATTAACCTGATCCGAGCTTCCATAGAAACGGAGATTGCTCCCATCGTGGGGGATGAGAAACAGGCGGAGGACCTGATCGCTTATATCAGGGAGAACAGTCAGGAAAATGACGACGGCGTATGGAATACCAGTATTTTTGGAAAGTCCATAGAACAGATCGTCACAGACGGCATACAGACAAAGGTCGCTCAGATGACCGATTCCTGTCAGCTGAAGCTTCAGGAAACCCTCCAGAAGATCATCAACGACAGCAATGGCGGCATGATCTGTATCATTATCTGATTGTTGACTTTCAGGCGGGAAGCTTTTATACTGGTTCTGATGACCGCAGAGAGAAATGAGGGTGCATAAATCCGGCGGCGCCGGCCGCTTCCAATGCCGCCGCAGGCCGGGATGTGCATCTTTCAAAGCTTCGACAGAGAATCACAAGAGGATGACAGAATGGATGAACAGACTATGATCTATATCGGCATCATTGCCGGAGTGCTTTTAATCCTGCTGGTGCAATATTTTGTATCCAGAAAGGCGCACTATCGGAATATATGCCAGAAGGTAAAGGAACAGTGGGGAAAGGTTTCAGATCGGGAATATACACTGGAAGAGTTCGACAAGATCTCCCACTACTATGAGCAGCATAAGGGAGAGCGGTTTTCCATCGACGATATCACATGGAATGATATGGGGATGGATGATATTTTTCTCCTTTTGAATACGACTGGATCGGCGATTGGAGAAGAATACCTGTACAGGGCGCTCCGCACGCCGGAATTTGATGAAAAGGTTCTCAAGCGCCGCTCGGAGCTGGCAGATTATTTCCGCGCCAATACCACGGCCCGGGAACAGTACGCAGTCTGTTTCGCGCAGATGGGGAGAAAGAAAAGAATCGCGCTTGCAGATTATGTCCATAAGCTGAAGGAGATGCCAAAAACAGCGGCATGGCCCCATGTGCTGGCGATACTGCTTTTGATCGGCGCCATCGGATCCTTTGGGATTCGTCCGGCTTACGGCATCGGGATCCTGCTGTGTGTCATTATATTCAATGTCATCACTTACTATAAATACAAAGGGGACATGGATGTCTATTTCCAATGTATGTCCGAGGTGGCGGATCTGGTGGAATACGGCCTCAGACTGAACCGGATCGACGTAAAAGCAGAGGTTCTGGAGCCTTATCAGAAAAATCTCAGGGAAACCTGCTCAGGTCTTAAGCCGGTCAGGAGCCAGTCCTGGATTCTCTCCACCAAATCAGGAGTGGGAGGTTCCCTCATGGAAGCTGCCATGGACTACATGTGTATGATGACACATCTGGATCTTCTGATGTTCCACAAGATCACAAAAGTGGTAAAGAATAAAGGAGCGGAGCTGGAGCTCCTTATGGAAACGATGGGATGCCTGGAGCTGGGACTCTGTATCGGATCCTATCGGGAGTTTCTGGACACCTTCTGTGAACCGGTTTTCCACAGAAAGTCCTCCGGAACACTCTGCTGTCAGGAAATCTATCACCCGCTGGTGGAAAATGCTGTGCCGAATACCATAAGGACGGACAAGCCGGTGCTGGTGACCGGTTCCAATGCTTCCGGTAAGTCTACATTCCTTAAGACCATCGGAATAAACGCTATATTAGCCCAGACCATATACACGGTTTCAGCAAACTATTATGAAACGGATTTTTGCAAGGTGTATTCTTCCATGGCTTTGAGCGACAGCCTGGAAACCAAGGAAAGCTATTATATGGTGGAGATAAAATCCCTCAAGCGGATATTGGATACCATTGGAGATGAGATACCGGTACTCTGTTTTGTTGATGAGGTCCTGCGCGGCACCAATACGGTGGAGCGGATTTCCGCGTCCACCAAGATCCTGGAGAGTATGGCGGGGAAAAATGTACTCTGCTTTGCCGCCACCCATGACATCGAGCTGACGAAGCTTCTTTGCGATCTATATGCCAACTATCATTTTGAAGAGCAGATTGAAGACAATGACGTCCTGTTTTCCTACAAGCTGTATCCGGGAAGGGCGGAGACCAGAAATGCGATCCGGCTTTTGAGCATCATGGGATACGACGGCAGGATTATTGAAAATGCTCAGGCTATGGCAGAGCGGTTTGTAAAAACCGGGGAATGGAGTCTTAAATAGAATGACTATGAAGGTTACGATATATACGGACGGCTCGGCCAGGGGGAATCCCGACGGGCCTGGGGGCTATGGAGCGGTTCTCCAATATGTGGACGGCAGCGGTGTGCTTCATGAGAAGGAGTTGTCTGCCGGATACAAGAAGACGACGAATAACCGGATGGAGCTCATGGGAGTCATTGCTGGCCTGGAGGCCTTAAACAGGCCGTGCGAGGTGGAAATCGTTTCGGATTCGGCTTATGTGGTAAAGGCATTCACGGAGCACTGGCTGGACGGATGGATCCGGAAGGGGTGGAAGCGCGGAAAGAACGAGCCGGTGAAAAACGTGGATCTGTGGAAACGGCTTTTGAAAGCGAAGGAACCGCATGAGGTATCCTTCCGATGGGTGAAGGGGCATGCGGGACATCCGGAAAATGAAAGATGCGACTGTCTGGCGACGGCCGCTGCGGACGGAGACGGTCTTTTGATAGACGAGGGCGCTTGACAGCGTCCTTTTCTACTTTATTCTTGCAGAAAAAAGCGGTCTGTGATACGATATGATAATGAGTAAAAATATGGACGATTTTACAAGGAGGAGATAATAGATGTCTCAAAATGTATACGATACCCTGGTAGAACGCGGTTTCATAGAACAGGCGACCAATGCGGATGAGATCCGTGAGATGCTTGGGAAGGAACGGGTGACGTTTTACATCGGTTTCGATGCTACGGCCGACAGTCTGACGGCCGGACATTTTCTGACCATCATGGCCATGATGCATATGCAGAAGGCCGGACACCGCCCCATCGCTCTTTTGGGCGGCGGGACCACCATGGTGGGGGATCCGAGCGGCAAATCAGATATGCGCAAGGTCATGACGAAGGAAACGATCGCGCACAATGCCGAATGCTTTTATAACCAGCTGTCCCGTTTCATAAGCTTTGACAATGACGGCGCGATCATTGAAAACAACGCCGACTGGCTTTTAAATCTGAACTATGTGGATTTTCTCCGGGATGTGGGGGCCCATTTCAGCGTGAATAAAATGCTGACAGCGGAGTGTTATAAGCAGAGAATGGAAAAAGGCCTGACGTTTTTCGAATTCAATTATATGGTCATGCAGTCCTATGATTTCCTGGTGTTGAACCGGAAGCATGGATGCAGGCTGCAGATGGGCGGCAATGACCAGTGGTCCAATATCATAGGAGGCGTGGAGCTCATCCGCAGAAAGGAGAGCAAGCCGGCATACGGCCTCACATTTAAGCTTCTTACCACCAGTGAGGGCATTAAGATGGGGAAGACCATGAAGGGGGCCGTATGGCTGGATCCGGCCAAGACCTCTCCTTACGAATTTTACCAGTACTGGAGGAACATTGAGGACGCAAAGGTAGAAGAATGCCTTGGGCTTCTCACTTTCCTCCCTATGGATGAAGTGAGGCGGCTGGGAGCCTTAGAGGGTTCGGAGATCAACCGTGCGAAAGAAGTGCTGGCCTATGAGATCACCAAGATCGTTCACGGTGAAAAAGAAGCGGAAAAGGCTCAGGAGGCCGCGAAGGAGCTTTTCGCCCGGGGCGGTATGAGTGTGGACATGCCTACCACCGTGTACAAGAAAGCGGATTTGGATGAAGGGAAGGATCTGATCACCCTTCTTGTGGATACGAAGCTGGCGCCCACCCGGTCGGAAGGGCGCAGATTGATTACTCAAGGCGGAGTGACGGTAAACGGCGAAAAGGTGACGGCCATTGACCGGAAATTTACCAGTGCCGATCTCAGGGACGGCGCTCTGCTCATAAAAAAGGGAAAGAAAGCGTATCATCAGGTTAAAATAGAAGAGTAACGGATAAATCAAGATCAGAAATGGAGGGTTTTCCATGGGAGCATTTTTTTCAGTACTGTATCAGACCGCAGTAAAATTTATATTTTTGGGCGCGGTGGCATTTGGCGGTATCATGTGCGGGATCAAGCTGAGGAAACACAAAGATGCCAAGGTGAACGAAGACCCGGCAAAAAAATAAAGACAGAATGAAACACATGGAGGAATGATCGTGGAAAAGTACGGCGTAAATCAGCTCAGGCGGATGTTTCTGGAGTTTTTCGAAAGCAAAGGGCATTTGATAATGAAGAGCTTTTCTTTGGTGCCCCATAATGACAACAGTCTGCTGTTGATCAATTCGGGCATGGCACCGCTCAAGCCCTATTTTACAGGACAGGAGATACCGCCCAGGAAACGGGTGACCACCTGCCAGAAATGTATCCGTACAGGAGATATTGAAAATGTTGGGAAAACGGCCCGACACGGCACGTTTTTTGAAATGCTGGGAAATTTTTCTTTCGGGGATTACTTTAAGCATGAAGCCATCGCGTGGTCCTGGGAATTTTTGACAAAAGTGGTAGGACTGGACGCTGACCGCCTGTATCCTTCCGTATATCTGGAGGATGATGAAGCCTTTGAGATTTGGAATAAGGAAATTGGCATTCCGGCGGACCGAATCTTTAAATTCGGGAAAGAGGATAACTTTTGGGAGCACGGAGCAGGGCCCTGCGGTCCCTGTTCTGAGATCTATTATGACAGAGGGGAAAAATATGGCTGCGGCAGGCCGGGATGTACCGTAGGCTGTGAATGTGACCGGTATATGGAGGTTTGGAATAACGTTTTCACCCAGTTCAATAATGACGGCCATAACAACTATACTCCTCTGGACTATAAGAATATTGATACCGGGATGGGCCTGGAACGACTTGCGGTAGTGGTTCAGGATGTGGATTCCATATTTGCCGTTGATACCATCAAGGCTTTGCTGGATAAGGTGGCGGAGCTTGCCGGGATTTCTTATATGGAAAATGAGGAAAAGGATGTGTCGCTCCGTCTGATCACGGATCACGTCCGCTCCTGTACCTTTATGATATCTGACGGCATCATGCCTTCCAATGAAGGCCGGGGTTACGTGCTGAGGAGACTTCTGCGCCGTGCGTCCCGCCATGGGAGGCTTCTTGGGATTGAAGGGAAATTCCTGGCCAGACTGAGCGAAACAGTCATCGAATTGTCCAAAGACGGCTATCCGGAGCTGGATGAAAAGAAAGAGATGATCTTCAAGGTCCTTACGGAAGAAGAGGACAAATTCGATAAGACCATCGACCAGGGCCTGAGCATTTTGGCGGAACTGGAAAGCAGGCTCAGAGAAGAAGGAAAAACGGTGCTTGAGGGAGAGGATGCCTTCCGCCTCTATGACACTTATGGATTCCCTCTGGACCTGACCAGAGAGATTCTGGAAGAAAAAGGGTTTTCCGTGGATGAAGAAGGGTTTAAAAAGGCCATGGAGGTCCAGCGGGAAATGGCCAGAAGCTCCAGGAAGAAAAGCAACTATATGGGGCGTGAAGATATCTATCAGGGTCTTGACGCGGAGCTCACCACAGAATTCACCGGCTATGAGACGCTTTGCGATACCGGACGGATAACGGCCCTGACCACGGCGGATGAGATCGTACAGGCTCTGACGGACGGCCAGGCAGGCACGGTGATCACGGACAAGACTCCCTTTTATGCTACGATGGGCGGACAGAAAGCGGATACCGGTATTCTGTGTACCGATGATGCCGAATTTATCGTGGAAGACGTCATAAAGCTTCAGGGCGGAAAAGTGGGCCATGTGGGCCATGTGTCAGAAGGAATGCTCCAGGTGGGCAGCCAGGTGTCCATGAAGGTGGACGGAGAGAACCGTACAGAGACCTGTAAAAACCACAGTGCGACTCATCTCCTTCAAAAAGCTCTGCGTATGGTACTTGGTTCTCATGTGGAACAGGCCGGTTCTTTCGTAGCGGCCGACAGGCTCCGGTTCGACTTCACTCATTTTTCAGCCATGACTCCCGACGAGATTGAGAAGGTAGAAGAAATCGTAAATGAAGAGATTTTGGCTTCGATTCCTGTGCAGACAGATATCATGAGTATTGAAGACGCCAAGAAGGCCGGAGCGACGGCATTGTTCGGCGAAAAGTATGGGGATACGGTCCGGGTGGTGTCCATGGGAGATTTCTCGAAGGAGCTCTGCGGCGGAACCCATGTGGCGAACACCGCATCCATCACCACGTTTAAAATTATTTCCGAGGCGGGCATCGCTGCCGGAGTCAGAAGGATTGAGGCTCTTACGGGAAAAGGGGTATTCCGCCATTATAAGGATCTGGAAGCCGAGCTCCACGCGGCCGCAAAGGCTGCTAAAGCGGAGCCGTCAGGGCTCATTAAGAAGATAGAATCCCTTCAGGAGGAAATAAAAACCCTTCATTCTGAAAATGAAAAACTCAAAAGCAAGCTGGCCAATGAAGCTGTAGGCGACGCGATGGACCAGGTTACGGAGATAAAAGGTGTTAAAGTCTTGGCTGCACAGGTAAAAGATGTGGATATGAACGGTCTCAGGAGTCTGGGCGATCAGCTGAAGGAGAAGATTGGCGAAGGCGTGGTGGTCATCATTTCTGAAAATGCAGGCAAGGTCAGCCTGATGGCGACGGCGACGGAAGAAGCGCAGAAAAAGGGCGCTCATGCTGGAAACCTTATAAAAGCGATCGCATCCTGTGTCGGTGGTGGCGGCGGCGGACGTCCCGGTATGGCTCAAGCCGGCGGAAAGAATCCTGCAGGTATAGAGGAAGCGCTGAAAAAAACACTGGAAGTTATCGCAGAACAAGTAAAATAGGTATTGACGAAAACGGAATTTATGATATACTAAAGGTAGTGCGAAAAATATACCCAAACAGTTGTATTATGCACAATACACAACTGGAGGGAGGTTAGGTGTGAGTCTATGTCAAACGTTATTGTGAAAGACAATGAAAGTTTAGATAGTGCCTTACGCAGATTCAAAAGAAACTGTGCGAAGGCCGGCATTCAGCAGGAGATTCGTAAAAGAGAACATTACGAAAAACCCAGCGTTCGTCGCAAGAAGAAGTCTGAAGCCGCAAGAAAACGTAAATACAATTAATTGTGCAGACGAAAAAGAGCCATTGTACCTCAATGGTTCTTTTTTTTGCCCCTTTTTCATAAACTGAAATGTAAAAGAAAAGAGGGGCGCCGATGAAAAAAGGGATGGAATCATTGGTGTCGGCCCTGGAGCTTCCGCAGGACTTATGTCTGGGGGCCGCCGTCATCACTGCTCTCGGATGCAGGGAGCTTACCATCGAGAACCATAAAGGAATCCTGGAATACGGGCCCGAGTGTATACGGGTCTTGAGCGGTATGTGCAGAATAAAGATTACCGGAAGTGATCTGGTGATCTCCTATTTCAACCGGGAGGCTATGAAAATCGAAGGAAGGATTCGTGAGATCATTTATGAATAGACGTGGGCAGTGGAACGGAAGCTTAACGGTCAGAGCGGAAGGTGGAAGCCCTGAACGTTTTTTTAATTTATGCGGTTTTCATGGAATCCCGCTTACGAGGATTGAACGGGACGGAGACGGATACCGGTTCTGTATAGCTGCCGGCGACTTTTATGAGGCCAGGAAACTCTCCAGGAAAGCACAGGTAAAGCTTCTGATAAAAGAAAAAAGAGGACTTCCTTTTTTTCTGAGGAGAAGCCGGAAGCGTCTGGCATTTTATGTGGGTATCCTTGTCTGTACGGGCCTTTTGTACGCTTCTTCGTTGTTTATCTGGGACATCCGCATGGAGGGAAATACCAAATACACGGACAGCACGCTTCTTCATTTTCTGGAGACGAAGGGATATTCGCACGGGATGAAGAAAGCGGGAATTGTGTGTGAGGATATTGAAAAAGATATCCGGAATCACTATAACGATATTACCTGGGTGTCCGCGGAGATATCCGGAAACCGTCTGATCATCCGGATTAAGGAGAACCAGGTGCTGGAAGCGGCGGCCGATACCGGACAAGAGGAAGAAAAGGAAGAGGCAGAGTCTCTGACCGGCCAGGAGGTGCCGGATACCTCGGCTCTGGGCCGTGACGTGACGGCCAGCAGAGGAGGGATCATTCTTTCCATGATCACCAGGACCGGGACTCCAGCCGTCCATGTGGGGGACACGGTAGAGCCCGGGCAGATTCTGATCTCCGGAATCGTGGAGATCAAGGATGAGGGAGGAAACCTTTTGAAGACCGAGGGTGTAAAGGCTGACGGCGATGTCATTGCCAGCACGACTTATCTTTATAAAGATAGTTTTTCCCTGACATATCCCGAACAGTATTATACGGGGCAGAAAAAGGTACGCCGTTATCTGTGGCTGTTCGGAAGCCGCCATTATGTGCCGGGAGGAAAGAATACTTATGAGAAGTCGGATGAAGTGGACACTTACAGCCAAGTACATCTTTGGGGAAACTTTTATCTTCCGTTGGGATGGGGAACTGTGACTGCGAGGGAATACCGGGATGCCGAAGGAGTTTATTCAGAGACGGCTGCAAAAGAGCAGGCAGAAAAACGGTTTCAGGCATATTGTGAAAATCTGGAGGCCGCAGGTGTCAAGGTGGAGGACGCTTCTTATCAGGCTTCAGTGGGGACAGATACCTGCGATGTGACCGGCACGATCCATGCCACGGAGGCCATCGCACTTGCAGAGGAATAACTTTTTTTGGAAAAGGGGTTCTATTTACGGAAAAAAATGTTAGAATAAGAAATAGCAAATAGAAGGAGACAGAAGAAAGCATGGGTATTGTGGAAACGATGATCGACATTCCTGCGGAACACGAGCGGAATGTCTGCGGCCAGTTTGACGCTTATCTGAAGAAGATCGAGCGGACTCTTCGCGTGACCATGGTGTCCAGAGATGGATGCATCAAGGTCATCGGTCCGGAGCAGATGGTGACAAGGGCCAGCAGTGTCTTCGGAAATCTGATCGAGCTTTCAAAACGAGGCAATATCATTACAGAACAAAATGTGGATTATGCTTTATCCCTTACGTTTGAAGAGAAAGACGGCAAGATTCTGGAAATCGACCGGGATTTGATCTGCAGGACGATGTCCGGCAAGCCGGTCAAACCAAAAACCATCGGACAAAAAGAATACGTGGACGCCATACGGGAAAAAATGATCGTATTCGGCCTTGGGCCGGCCGGCACCGGAAAGACATATCTGGCCATGGCCATGGCTATCCAGGCTTTTAAAAACAATGAAGTCGGCAGGATCATCCTGACGCGGCCGGCCATAGAAGCGGGAGAGAAACTGGGCTTCCTTCCGGGAGACCTGCAGAGCAAGATAGACCCCTATCTTCGCCCTCTTTACGATGCCCTTTATGAGATTATGGGGGCCGACAGCTATCTGCACAACGCGGAAAAGGGACTCATTGAGGTAGCCCCTCTGGCTTACATGAGAGGCAGGACTCTGGATAATGCGTATATCATCCTGGATGAGGCGCAGAACACGACTCCGGCACAGATGAAGATGTTCCTTACCAGGATTGGATTCGGTTCTAAGGTCATTGTGACTGGGGATATGAGTCAGCGTGACCTTGTGGGGGACGGGCCTTCCGGATTGGATATGGCGGTGAAGGTGCTCCGAAAGATTGATGAGATTTCTTTTATACGCCTGAGCAGCAAGGATATTGTGAGACATCCTCTGGTGCAGAAAATCGTACAGGCTTATGAGGCGTACGAAAGCAAAAGTCCGTCGGGAGGAAAGGCAAGAAAGCCGGGAGGAAACAGATGACCTGTGATATCTCTTATGAAGCGCGCGAGCCGTTTGAGATTCCTTATGAGGATATCGTAAGGCGCGTGGTAGATGCAGCTCTCATACAGGAGTCCTGTCCTTATGAGGCCGAGATCAGTGTGACGCTTACTGACGCCGAAGAGGTGCGGAGGATCAACCGGGAATTCCGGGGGCTTGATAAGACGACGGATGTGCTGTCTTTTCCCATGGCGGAATATGGATCGCCGGCAGAATTTGGCTTCCTGGAGGAAGAGAGCGCGTTTGACTGTTTCAATCCGGAGACCGGCGAGCTTCTGCTGGGTGACATCATTCTTTCTGTGGATAAGATCCGGGAGCAGGCGGCCTCATACGGCCATTCGCTCACAAGGGAGCTGGCTTTTCTGACGGCGCACAGCATGCTTCATCTCATGGGTTATGATCACATAGAGGAAAAAGACAGAATTTTAATGGAGGAACGCCAGCGGCTTCTGATGGAAGCTCTGGACATTCCGAGAGAATAGGATGGATATATGAAAAAGAGGCCGATGGCTTTTGCTGTCCTCGCATTAGTGCTTGCCCTGCTTTCCGGCTGCGGAAAACAGGCTGATGAAACGCTTCCTGTCACAGAGGCATCTTCTGAGACCGAGGCTGTGAAAGAGACGACAGAGGAAGAGAATGAGACGGCAGAAGAAGAAACGGAAGAAGTACTTCCAGAAGGAATGTGCAGAAGCTATCTGACTGGAAAAGTCGTGTCTGAGGCCATAGGAAGAAGGCGTCCGATCGCTGTGATGCTGAGCAACGTCCGGGCCGCTGTCCCGCAGAGCGGCATCGGAAAAGCCGATGTCATTTACGAAGCTCCTACGGAGGGAAATACCGTCCGGCTGATGGGAATCTTTGAAGACTGGGATGGTCTGGACAAGATCGGCTCCATGAGGAGCGCAAGGACCTATTATGTTTTGCTCCAGCATGAATTTGATCCTATTTTTGTCCATTATGGCCAATGTAATTATGCTTTGGACTATATGGATACGGATAATTGTGATAACCTGAATGGTGTGCTGGGCATCGGAGAGACCGTCTTTTACCGGACGGACGACCGGCCGAAGCCTCACAATGCCTATGCCTCCGCCGCGGGAATCACGGCTGGGGCAGAGAAGATGGGATACAGCTGGCAGTACGCGGAGGATTATACGGGACATTATCAGTTTGTAAAAGACGGAGAAGCTCCGGAGCTGACCGGTGCGTCAGCGGCGAATTTTGTGAAGCCGGGTTATTCATCCAACACTCCTCTTTTTACCTATGACTCTGAATCGGGAGAATATTATCGTTCCCAGTACGGGGAACCACAGATTGACGATACGACCGGAGAACAGCTGTCCTGCCGGAATATTCTGCTTCAATACTGTGAATACGAGCATTATTATGACACAGAATATCTCTATATCTATGTGATGGGAGAAGGCGCCGGGAAGTATATCACTGACGGGAAAGCCATCGACGTCACCTGGAAAAAGGACGGCGACTGGGGAATCACCCGGTATTACGATACAAATGGAAATGAGATCAAGCTGAACCAGGGAAAGACCTGGGTCTGCATCATTCAAACAGAAAAGGCAGAGAACGTAGAAATCTATGAGTAGCCAAAATCAAAGACCAAAGAGAAAAAAGAAAAATAATAACTTCCTTGTGCAGGGAACAATCCTTGCGGGGGCCGGGATTCTGGTGCGGATCATAGGACTTGTGTACCGGATCCCCATGCAGAATAAGATAGGCAGCGCAGCTATGGGGATGTATTCATCCGCGTTTTATATTTACAATATCATGCTGCTGCTGTCTTCTTACAGCCTGCCCCTTGCCGTATCCAAAATGGTTTCGGCCAGGGTGGCTCTGGGCCAGCATAAAAATGCATACCGGATATTCCAGAGCTCCCTGCTGTTTTCCCTGGTATCCGGCGGCGCAGCATGTCTGCTCACATTTTTCGGAGCGGACTTCTTTGCTGCGAAATTATTAAATGAACCGGGGGCGGCATATGCGATCAAGGTACTGGCGCCCACAATTTTCGTCATGGCGTTCCTGGGAACTCTGAGAGGATATTTTCAGGGACTCGGCACCATGATCCCGACCGCTGTGTCCCAGGTGTTTGAACAGATCATCAATGCTGTGGTCAGCGTTGTAGCCGCGTTCCTTTTGTTTGATATGGGCGCGAAGATGGACATTGCGAAGGGGAAGGATTTTTATGCGGATGCCTACGGCGCTGCCGGCGGTACTATTGGCACGGCGGTCGGAGCCCTGGCGGCCCTTTTCTTCTGCTTCGTAGTGTTCCGTATGTATAAACAGGTCCTGAACAAGCAGATGCGGCGGGACAATACGGTGATGCTGGAATCCTACGGCAATATCGCCAGAGTTCTGATAGCGACCATCATCCCGGTCATCATCAGCGGGACTGTGTACAATATCAGCAATCTGATCGACAACAGCATATATGGATTCTATATGAAGTCCACAGGCGGCACGGCTCATTACATGGCCAATTGGGGGGTATATTCCGGTCAGTATTATCTGCTGATAAACGTACCTATTGCCATTTCCAATGCGTTATCTTCCTCTATGCTTCCCTCTCTGACTAGAACGGTGACGGAAGGAAAGAAGGGAGAGGTGCTCCGGAAAATCAATGTGACGATCCGTTTTTCTATGATAGTGGCGATTCCCGCGGCTGTCGGACTGACGGTCCTGAGTTCTCCCATCGTGAATATGCTGTTTAAACAGGATACACAATTAGGAGGAGATCTTCTGTTCTTAGGTTCCCTTGCCGTGATCTTTTTCTCCCTGTCCACAGTGAGCAACGGCATCCTGCAGGGAATCAATAAAATGAAGGTCCCTGTGAGAAATGCCCTGATTTCCCTGATCCTTCATGTGGGTGTTCTCATTGCCCTCCTGTACGGGCTGAAGACAGGAATCTACGGGGTCGTCATAGCCAATATGCTGTTCGGTCTTTCCATGTGTATCCTGAATGGGGTATCCATAGCCAATTTCCTGGGGTACAGACAGGAGGTTAAAAAAACATTTGTGCTTCCGTTCATGGCTTCTGTCATCATGGGAGGGGCTTCCTATCTGGTCTATTATCTGGTGAATATGGTCACGAAGCGGAATTCCATAGCCTGTCTGCTGGCCGTTATCGTGGCTGTCATCGTATATTTTGTGATGCTGATCGTGTTCCGATGTGTCAGCGAGAGCGAGCTTCGAAGTATGCCGATGGGCGGTAAGCTGGCGTCCGCAGCGAAAAAGCTGCATCTGATGTAACCAATGGTCATGTTTAAAATCTGCATAGTGGTAGATACTAGAAAGAGGATGATACTATCCTCTTTCTTTTTTATTTTTGGGAAAGTGCATTATCAACTTAAAAATAGGGGTGAATCACTATGAAAAAAACCATTTGGTTGTATCTTTTAAGCTTTTGCCTGCTTTTTTTCGTATTTTCTACAGTCTATTATTTCAGCTATCGGAATCTGGAACAGAAAAAGGAGCTGGAGCTGGCAGAGGAAGAGCAGGGGAACAAATCTCAGTTTAACACGGTGGAAGCGGAGACTCATGTTCCGATGACCGCGGCCGCGGACGGCGCCGGAGCAGGACAGAATACGGATGAAAATGCTGTGGCAGCCGGAAAAAAAGACGGGTCGGTGGTGACAAAGGATATGCTCTATATTTCTCAGAATTACGACCCGAAGACGGAAGTCCTGACGGAAACAATTCTGCCCATGCCGGAGGATTATCTGGGACTTACCAGGGAAGAATTGATCTCTCTTATGAAATCGTCGGACAGCGGAAAGAGCCTTGTGTCCTTTTCTGCCTCGCGCCTGGTAGTCAGGAGTGAGGAGGCAGTGAATCCCGATGATTACCGGTTCCTTCTTATCTTGGAGGAAGGCTATCTGAAAATTTACTACAGTGACAGGCGGGATGTCTATATGGAAACCTATCTGACAGAAGAGGAGCTTCCGGAATCCGAGCTGGAGGTTCTCAAGAGCGGTTATTATATAAAGGGAGTGGGAGAGCTCTACGACTATCTGGAATCTATCACCAGCTGAACTTGCAATCCCACGGTACTCATATTATAATGGCTGTAGCTAAACTGCGGGGTACACTTAGCGCAGAAAGGAGACAGGCCATGAAGAAGACAGTGATAATCGGGGGTGGAGCGGCCGGCATGACGGCAGCCATCGCTTCTGCCGGCGCAGGGGATGCGGTCACTCTTTTGGAACACAGTCCCCAGCTGGGGAAGAAGCTGTTGTCCACGGGAAACGGCCGGTGCAATCTGACCAACCGGAATCAGGACGCTTCTTTTTATCGCTGTTCGGAAGCGGATTTTCCAGAAAAAGCACTCCGGCAGTTCGGATATAAAGAAACGCTTGATTTTTTCCGGGGACTTGGACTGTTTTTTAAAGAAAAGGATGGATACGTATATCCCCGTTCGTCCCAGGCCTCTTCCGTACGGAATGCTTTGCTGCGTGAACTTGAACGCCGGAAGGCAGATTTGAGGATGGAAACAGATGTGCAGGAAATTGTAAAGCGTGGCAAAGAATTTACAGTGAAAACATCGGAGTCTTCCTTTGCATCTGACCGCGTCATACTGGCCTGCGGAGGAATGGCGGCTCCGTCCACCGGTTCCGACGGAAGTGGGTATCAACTGGCCGCCAAAATGGGGCACAGAATTATTGAGCCGGTGCCGGCATTGGTACAGCTTCGTTCTTCCAGATCCGCCCTCCAAAAAGCAGCAGGTGTACGGGCGGACGGGCGGATCTCTCTTTACATAATGGAAAACGGCGGACGGGCATTTGCCGGGGCCGATACCGGAGAGATTCAGCTGACAGATTATGGGATCTCCGGAATCCCTGTTTTTCAGGTCAGCCGTTATGCTTCGAAAGCTCTGTCGGAGAATAAACAGGTATGGGCTGAAATTGACTTCCTTCCTGAATATACATCGATAGAGACAAAGCAGGAGCTTTTTCAATCGGTTCGTTTGGAAAAGAAAGGCTATGACTGTCTGGAGGTGCTTTGCGGTCTGTTTCCGGAGAAGCTGGCCCTGGCATTTTTAAAAGAGGCGGGTATTCCGTTTCATTTTCCGGCGGAACAGCTGGATGAGAACCGGGCAGAGAAGCTCTGCCGGACCGTTACACACTTTTCGGTGCCGATTTCCGGTACGAATTCTTTTTCCCAGGCCCAGGTGACCGCGGGAGGAGTTGATGTACGGGATGTGACGCCTGAGTCAATGGAGTCAAAGCTTGTCCCAGGACTGTACTTTGCAGGAGAGATTCTGGATGTGGACGGTATCTGCGGCGGATATAATTTACAGTGGGCATGGACCAGCGGCTGGCTGGCCGGAAGGCAGGGCAGGAAATGATTCGGATCACACAGCTTAAGCTTCGTCCCGGAGAGGATGAGGCTGAACTCTATAGAAAGCTTTGCAGAAAACTTAAACTTCGGGAAGAGGACATTCTTTCCTGGAAGATCGTCAAAAAATCCATTGATGCCAGGAAAAAGGAGGACATTCAAATTGTCTTTCAGGTGGATGTGGAGATAAAGAAAAAGGAAAGCGCTATAGCAGATCATTTGAAAAACGCGCAGATTCAGTTGAAAAAAGAGGAAAGCTACCAGTTTGCAGAGCCGGGAGCGGAGCCGTTTAAGAACCGGCCTGTGATCGCCGGTACAGGACCTGCCGGACTCTTCTGCGGCTATATGCTGGCGAAAGCCGGTTACTGCCCGATTCTTTTAGAGCGGGGCGGACCTGTGGATGAACGTGAGGAGGCAGTATCAAAATTTTGGAAAACTGGAATCCTGGATCCGGAATGTAATGTTCAGTTCGGGGAAGGCGGCGCCGGGACATTTTCCGACGGAAAATTAAATACTCTGGTAAAGGATCCGGCTCACCGTGGGCGGAGGGTCCTGGAAATATTCGCCGAGATGGGTGCCGGAGATGAAATTTTATATGAACAAAAACCCCATATCGGAACAGATGTATTAAAACAGGTATTAAAAAATCTGAGAAGGGAGATCGAACAGGCCGGAGGAGAATTCCGCTTCTATTCCAAAGTGTCCGGACTGGACACAGAGGGAGGCAGGCTGACCGGAATTCACGTTGCCGAGACAAAGAAAAAGAGAGAACAATTCTTTCCTGCAGATTGTCTTGTACTGGCCATTGGCCACAGTGCCCGGGACACCTTTCAGCTGCTATATGAAAAAGGGCTGGATATGAAAGCCAAATCCTTTGCCGTGGGCTTGCGGATTGAGCATCCGCAGCAGATGATACAGGTTTCTCAGTATGGAGAAACCTTTGCAGGGCTTCTTCCCCCCGCTCCTTATAAGCTGACCGCAAGGTCGAAAGACGGAAGGGGAGTCTATTCCTTCTGTATGTGTCCCGGCGGCTATGTGGTCAACGCTTCCTCTGAACCGGGGATGACGGCTGTCAATGGCATGAGCAACAGAAGCCGGGACGGCAGGAACGCAAACAGCGCCATGATCGTAACGGTATCGCCGGAGGATTTTGGAAACGGGCATCCCCTTTCCGGAATCGTATTTCAGAGAGAGCTGGAAAAGGCTGCTTATGAGTTGGGCGAAGGAAGAGTTCCTGTCCAGCTTTATGGAGATTTTAAAGGAAACAGGATGAGCAGTTCTCTGGGAGATGTCCTGCCGGATACGATGGGTGAAAACCATTTTGCCAATCTGCGGCATCTGCTCCCGGAATATTTAAATCGGGCGCTTATAGAGGGTATTGAACAATGCGGGCAGAAATTACGGGGATTCAGCCGATATGACGCGGTTCTTTCCGGCGTAGAAAGCCGGACGTCGTCCCCTGTACGGATTGAGCGGAACGATTCCATGGAAGCGAGTGTTCCAGGAATCTATCCGTGTGGAGAAGGCGCGGGATATGCAGGAGGAATCACATCAGCCGCTATGGACGGGATACGGGTGGCGGAGGCCATTGCGGCCCGCTTTTCCCCTCGTTTTCTGCAGAGCAGAAAGGATTGATTCCGGATGTCAAATCTGCTAGAATAGCGGTGTTAAGAAGAAAAAAAGTGGATTAGAGAGGATACATATGGACAGAAAAACAAGGCTTTCAGGAAAGAATCGGATCGTCGTGAAGATTGGATCTTCCTCACTCACTCATAAATATACGGGATATTTGAATTTAAATAAAGTGGAAAAGCTGGCGCGGGTGCTTTGTGATCTGAGGAATCAGGGGATGGAGGTCGTGCTGGTGAGCTCCGGCGCCGGGGCGGTAGGCAGAAAGACCATGGGATATATGGAGCGTCCGGATGACCTTCCGGTCAAGCAGGCGCTGGCCGCGGTAGGACAGGCAAAATTAATGATGACCTATCAGAAGATCTTTTCGGAGTATAATCAGGTGGTCGCCCAGATTTTGATGACAAAGACTACCATGCTCAATGACAATTCCAGAAGGAATGCCAGGAATACCTTTGATGAGCTGTTCAAGATGGGAGTGATTCCCATCGTCAATGAAAATGACACAGTCGCCACCCATGAGATTGAATTCGGAGATAACGACCGGCTGTCTGCTATTGTGGCGGCGGTGATACACGCGGATCTGCTGATACTTCTTTCCGATATTGACGGGCTTTACGAGGATGACCCGAAGCGTGATCCAGAGGCGGAATTTATCCGGGAGGTGGAAGAAATTACCGACGATCTGCAGGAAATGGGGAAGGAGACCACCGGGAGCGCCGTGGGAACCGGCGGAATGTCTGCAAAGATCGTAGCGGCCCGGATGGCTACCGACGCCGGAATCGATATGGTGATCACCAATGGAGAAGATGTGGAGAATATATACCGAGTCCTGGACGGAGAACAGGTCGGCACACTGTTCCTGGCCCATAAAAACAGAGACTTTGATCTGATCGAATATCTGACGGCATATTGAGTATTTCAAGGATTGATGCGCGGATAGGAAGGAGTGGACATAACATGAAGAAAGCAAGTCTTATTCTGGAGGGCGGAGCTACCCGTGGGGTTTTTTCCGCCGGAGTCCTGGATTTCCTGATGGAAAAAGAACTATATATCCCCTATGTGATCGGCGTTTCCGCAGGAGCCTGCAACGCGGTGGACTATCTGTCCCGGCAGATTGGAAGGACAAGGGACTGTATGATTCCCCGCGATAAAAAAAACGGTTATATGAATTTAAAGAAAGCGTTAAAGACAAAAAGCCTGTTTGATATGGATATGATATTTGACCGGTATCCCAAGGAACTGTTTCCCTTTGATTTTAAGACCTATCAGGAATCAGCCCTGCGCTGTGAGATGGCTGTGACCAACTGTCTGACCGGAAAAACGGAATATCTGGATGACAGGGAAGATGAAGACCGTCTGTTCACCATCTGCCGTGCTTCCTGCAGCATGCCGGTAGTCACTCCGATGGTAGAAATCGGCGGAGTCCCATATCTGGACGGCGGCCTGTCCGATTCGGTGCCTGTTGCCAGGGCCCTGAGGGAAGGCTATAAAAAATGTGTGGTAGTCCTCACCAGGAACGAAGGCTATCGTAAAAAACTGTCTCATAAAGCTGCCGTGATCTATCATTCTGTTTACAAGGAATATCCGGAGCTGGTAAAGACAATCTGCAGGCGGCCGGTAATGTATAACCGCACGATGGAACTGATCGAACGGCTGGAAAAGGAAGGGCATATCTTTGTGCTGAGACCGTTTGAGCCTGCCGTATCCAGGACGGAACAGGACCCGGAGGTACTGGAACGCTTCTACCGGCACGGTTATGATCTGATGGAGTCCAGATATGAAGAGCTTCTCTTATATTTGGACAGATAAGGAGAGTTTATGACGGAAAAAGAAATTCAAAGAATCAACGAGCTTTATCATAAATCGAAAAAAGAAGGACTCACCCCGGAAGAAAAAAGGGAACAGGCGGCTCTTCGTGAAGCTTATATTCAGGCGATCCGCATGAATTTGAAGGGAACCCTGAATAATGTAAGCATTCTGGAGCCGGACGGCAGTGTGACGGAGCTTAAAAAAGTCAAGGAAGCGAAAGACAGGAAAAGACAATGATGACAAAAAAAGAGATCAGGCGAATAGCCAACGAAAATAGAAAAGCCATGCCTCCCGGGGAAGAAGAAGAGAAGAGCAGGAAAATCTGCGAGCAGATCCTGTCTCTGCCGGAATATAAAGAGGCACGCAGCCTGTACTGCTATGTGGATTTCAACCATGAGGTCAGGACCTGGGATATCATGGAAAATGCCATTGCGGAAGGTAAACGGGTCGCGGTCCCGAGAGTGGACGGGGACTCTATGGACTTTTATTATATCACGTCCAGGGAGGATTTGGAGCCGGGATGCCTCGGAATCCTTGAGCCGAAGGCCGGGCTTTCCATGGCGGCAGAGGAGGAAGCTTTTTTTCTGATGCCAGGGGTAGCCTTTGACAGAGATCATCATCGCGTGGGATATGGAGGAGGTTACTATGACCGGTATCTGGAGCGGTTTCCAAAACTGACAAAAGTGGCGGTAGCCTATGAATGTCAGGTATTTGATCAGGTTCCCCATGAGACTTTCGATATCTGCCCCACCGTTCTTGTGACGGAGGCAGGAATCAGCAGGAAGTGAGAGGAGAGCTGTTTTACAGTCAGGAGGATTGAAAATGGAAGAATTGATCGGAATGGGAGAACGGGCCAGGACGGCTGCATCTCTGTTGAGCAGCTTAGGGATAACCGAAAAAAACAGAGGCCTGTCTGCGGCGGCTGACGCTTTAACTGCCAATGCAGGATCCATATTAAAAGCCAATGAGATAGACATGGAGGCGGGAAGGAAAAAGGGGATGCATCAGGGACTCCTGGACCGGCTTATGCTGACCGGATCCCGGATAGAAGCCATGGCCGAGGGCCTGCGCCAGATCATATCCCTGGACGATCCGGTAGGAGAAGTCCTTTCCATGAAGAAGAGACCGAATGGACTTGTGATAGGAGAAAAGAGAGTGCCCATCGGCGTGATCGGAATCATATACGAATCTCGTCCCAATGTGACGGCTGACGCGTTCGGGCTCTGTTTTAAAGCAGGAAACGCTGTAATCTTAAAGGGAGGGAGCGACGCTCTGAACTCTAACAAGGCAATCACGTCCTGCCTGAGAGAGGCGCTGGCAGGCTGCGGGCTTCCGGAGGATTCCATCCAGCTTCTGGAGAGCACAGACCGGGAGGCTGCCAGGGCGCTTATGCGTATGAACGGCTACATTGATGTCCTGATACCCAGAGGGGGCGCCGGACTCATCCGCACGGTGGTGGAAAACAGTACGGTCCCTGTAATAGAGACAGGAACAGGCAACTGCCATATATTTGTGGATGAAAGTGCGGATGTCGATATGGCGGTCTCCATCATCTTCAATGCAAAGACTCAGAGAATCGGCGTGTGCAATGCCTGCGAGTCCCTGGTGATCCACAAAGGCATTGCAGACAGGCTGATGCCTGCCCTGGCGGCAAAGCTTTCAGAAAAGCAGGTAGAGATCCGCGGCGATGAAACGATCTGCCGGCTGATCCCGGATGCGGTCAGGGCTTCCGAAGAGGATTGGGGAACCGAATACCTGGATTATATCCTGTCAGCCAAGACTGTCGGTTCTGTAGGAGAAGCCATTGCTCACATCAACCGTTATAGCACGAAGCATTCGGAAGCAATCATCACAAAAGATTATGCAAATGCCCAGAGGTTTCTGGACGAGGTGGATGCCGCCGCCGTATATGTAAATGCTTCCACCCGGTTTACCGACGGATTTGAGTTCGGCTTTGGAGCGGAGATCGGTATCAGCACACAGAAGCTCCATGCCAGAGGCCCGATGGGGCTTAAGGCGCTGACAACGACTAAATATATCATATATGGAAACGGGCAGGTCCGTCCCTGAACGGACGAAAGAGACAGGAAAAAACCTGTCTCTTTTTTTCTCATATGCGTACAGGCAGACTTTTATTGATTTTTTAAAAAGCGTCGGCTATAATAGAAAGGATTAAGAGAAGGGACAAAGGACCGTGGATAAAACAGAATATGTCAATATAATAGAACAGGCGCCGGCCGGTGAGCCGGAGCGGCAGCATTATTTCATGCAGAAGCTCCGTGAGATCGTAACGGAGAGATCCGATAAATTGGGAAGGCCTTTCTATGCCAATGTTACGACCTTCGGGTGTCAGATGAATGCCAAGGATTCGGAAAAGCTTCTTGGTATTTTGGAGGAGGCCGGATTCACCGCTTCGGAGGAGGAAGCTTCAGATTTCGTGATCTATAATACCTGTACGGTCAGAGACAACGCCAACCAGCGCGTATATGGACGACTGGGTTATCTGAACAGCCTGAAACAGAAAAATCCGGATATGATCATTGCCCTCTGCGGCTGCATGATGCAGGAACCGTCAGTGGTGGAAAAAATAAAGAAAAGCTATCGGTTTGTGGACCTTATATTTGGCACCCATAATATTTTCAAACTGGCAGAGCTTCTTTACCGGCAGATGACAGAACGGCATATGGTAGTTGACATATGGGACGGAACGGATGAAATTGTGGAAAAGCTTCCGGCAGAACGGAAGTATTCCTTTAAATCCGGGGTGAACATTATGTACGGCTGCAATAATTTCTGCAGTTACTGTATCGTACCATATGTCAGAGGGAGAGAACGCAGCAGGAATCCAAAAGATATCGTGGAAGAAGTAAAGAATCTGGTAAAAGACGGCGTAGTTGAAGTGATGCTGCTCGGGCAGAATGTCAATTCTTATGGAAAAACCCTGGATCCGCCTATGAGCTTTGCAGAACTTTTAAAAATGGTAGCCGAAGTGGAGGGCCTCGAACGCATCCGCTTCATGACGTCTCATCCGAAGGATCTGTCGGATGAGCTGATCGGGGTGATGAGAGACTGTCCGAAGGTCTGCCGCCATCTGCATCTTCCTCTCCAGTCGGGAAGCTCCAGGATACTTTCTCAGATGAACCGTGTTTATGGGAAAGAGCAGTATCTAACCCTAGCAGAAAAAATAAAGACAGAAATCCCGGATATTTCTCTGACTACGGACATCATCGTAGGGTTCCCGGGCGAGACGGAAGAGGATTTCCAGGAGACTTTAGACGTAGTCCGCAGAGTGAGGTATGACAGTGCCTTTACTTTCCTCTATTCTAAGCGGACAGGCACACCCGCGGCAGCCATGGAAAGCCAAGTGCCGGAAGAAACCATGAAGGACCGGTTTGACCGGCTCTTAAAGGAAGTACAAAGAATTTCCGCCGAAGTGAGCGGAAAAGATGTGGGGAAAGTCATGCCTGCCCTTGTGGAAGGGCTGGATGATCATAATCCCGGTATGGTTACCGGCCGTTTGAGCAATAATATAATGGTACACTTTCCGGGCAAAGCTTCTGATGTCGGAAGGATCATTCCGGTGAAGCTTGAAGAATCCAGAGGATTCTATTATATGGGGACGCGCCTCCCTTAAATATGGAGGTATGGGTATGAAAAAGTGGATTTGTTTTTGTCTGAAAAAGGAAAAAAGAGTGTGGAAAGTCCTGCTGGCAGCCTTTGCCGTGGGTTTTTTCTGCTATGGAGCGCTGGCTTCCTATGGGACAAGCTGGCAGAATGAATTTAAAATTCAGTTTGCAAAGGTGGCGCCGGCCGCGGGGAAAAGCGTTAAGATCCTTGACCGGTCGGGGAGTTCACCGGAGGCTTCCGCTAAAGGGAACGGCTCTGTCCAGAAATTGTCTTATGAACGGATGAAGAGCGGAGACATTATGTATTCTGGTTATTTTGGCCTTCTGAACATTAGGAGCACTCCCTCAAAGAGAGGAGAGCTGCTTGGCCAGATCGCTTACGGGGATGAAGTGCAGGCGTACTGGAAGGAAGATTCCGGCTATGTCAGGGTCTTATATGAGAAAGCACACTCCGATGAACTCATAGAAGGATACTGTACCAGGAAAGAGCTTTCCGACGCAGAACCAAAGGATGCGCGCATTTATCTCGGCGTCGCTGATTTTAAGCAGTATGACGGACGGTGGGCAAACGTTTCACTGGGCGGCAGCTATGAGACGATTGCGAGCGCCGGCTGTACCACCACCTGCCTGGCAATGGCTTATTCGTATCTGGAGGGCCATGTGACGACTCCGGATATGATGGAAGAACGGCTGTTTTATAATGATGACGGTCTTTTGAGCTTCCCGAAAGCATATGTGAAGATCTCCGAGAAAGATTATCTTTCTGCAGCTCTTGAAAAGCTGCAGCAGAAGATTCCCGTTCTGATCGGATGCAAACGGGATGACGGAAGTCCTCACTGGGTGCTGATCATGGGATACAGCGGGGACGGTGTGAACCTGAATACGGAAGATTATTTGATTCATGACCCAGCCTCTGAGGAGAGACATACTCTGGCGGACTTTTTTGCAGAATTTCCAAATTTCAACAAGATCGCATATTATAACGGGACATGAAAGTCAACAGAATAGAGAGGTAAAACGTGGCAGCACAATTATCACCAATGATGCAGCATTATCTGGAGACCAAAAAACAGTATCCTGACTGTATCCTTTTTTACAGGCTGGGGGATTTTTATGAAATGTTTTTTGAAGACGCGCAGACGGTTTCCAGAGAGCTTGAGATTACACTGACAGGAAAGGACTGCGGACTGCCGGAACGGGCTCCCATGTGCGGAGTCCCTTATCATGCAGTAGATACGTATCTGAACCGGCTGGTTCAAAAAGGCTATAAGGTAGCCATTGCAGAACAAATGGAGGATCCCAGGCTTGCAAAGGGGCTGGTCAAGCGGGAGGTCATCCGGGTCGTGACTCCCGGCACGATTTTGAGCAGTCAGGCCCTTGATGAGACCAGAAATAATTATCTGATGTGCATTGTCTATCTGGCAAAATCCTTTGGAATCGCCGTAAGCGACGTGACAACCGGTGAATTCCTGGTCACAGAAGTGCCTACGATCCGTGCACTTTTGGATGAGATTTATAAATACATGCCGTCGGAAATTATATGTAACGAAGCCTTTTATATGTCAGGAGTCGATCTGGAGGATATGAAGAACCGCCTGAATTTCATCATCTCTCCTCTGGATAATCATTATTTTGATGAGGATATCTGTCAGGATACTCTGAAACGGCATTTTCATGTGGAACGCCTCGAGGGTCTTGGACTGGAGGATTATAAGATCGGTCTGATCGCTTCCGGAGCCGCACTTCTTTATCTCTTGGATACTCAGAAAAATTCATTGGGGCACATTACAAAGCTGGTGCCTTACCGGTCTGGAAAATATATGGTGATCGACACTTCCACCAGACGGAATCTGGAACTATTGGAGACTCTGAGGGAGAAACAGAAAAGAGGTTCTCTTTTATGGGTGCTCGACAAGACAAGAACTGCCATGGGCGCCAGAATGCTCAGAAGCTTTATTGAGCAGCCTCTCATAGAAAAGGCGGAGATCACTAAACGTCAAGATGCGGTGGAAGAGCTGAACGGGGAATATATCACCCGAGAGGAGCTGATCGAATATCTGAATCCCATCTATGATCTGGAGCGGCTCATCGGAAGGATCTCCTATCAGACAGCCAATCCGAGAGATCTGATCGCGTTTAAGAATTCCCTGCAGATGCTCCCCCACATCAAACATCTGATGGAGCAGCTGACAGCCCCTCTCTCAAAGGAAATCTGCGGACAGCTGGATACGCTGGAGGATTTGGCGGAGCTCATCGACAGCGCAGTCGTGGAAGATCCTCCCATAGGTGTGCGGGAGGGCGGCATCATCCAGGAGGGATTCAACGAAGAGGCCGACCGTCTGCGGAAAGCAAAGACGGAGGGCAAGAAATGGCTTGCCGAATTAGAGACGAAAGAGCGGGAGAGAACGGGGATCAAAACGCTCCGGGTCAAATTCAATAAGGTGTTCGGCTATTATCTTGAGGTGACGAATTCATTCCTGTCCCAAGTGCCTGACGACTATGTCAGAAAGCAGACCCTCACCAACGCGGAGCGCTATACGACGGATGAACTGAAAAAACTGGAAGAGATCATCATGGGGGCGGAAGACAAACTTTTCAATCTGGAATACGATTTGTTCTGTTCGCTGAGAAATACCATAGCCGAGCAAGTGGCCCGGATTCAGAAAGCGGCCCACAGCATTGCCTGGATCGATGTATTGACCTCACTTTCGGTGGTGTCCACCAGAAATGGTTACGTAAGACCGAAGATGAATGAAAAGGGTCTGATCGATATAAAAAACGGCCGCCATCCTGTGGTGGAACAGATGCTTCGCGACGACCTGTTCATTGCCAATGACACGTATCTCGACAATGGAAGCAATCAGATTTCCATCATCACCGGACCGAATATGGCCGGAAAATCCACTTATATGAGACAAACGGCGCTCATTTGCCTCATGGCGCAGATTGGAAGCTTTGTTCCGGCGGAGGCTGCCAATATCGGTATCTGTGACAGGATCTTTACAAGAGTCGGGGCTTCCGACGATCTGGCCAGCGGCCAGAGCACCTTTATGGTGGAGATGACTGAAGTGGCAAATATACTCCGGAACGCGACAAAAAACAGTCTTCTGATCCTGGACGAGATTGGCCGGGGGACCAGTACCTTTGACGGTCTGAGCATTGCCTGGGCTGTCATAGAATACATATCCAATACGAAGGTTTTGGGGGCGAAGACGCTGTTCGCCACCCATTACCATGAGCTGACAGAGCTGGAGGGCTCCATAAGCGGCGTGAATAATTATTGTGTTGCAGTGAAAGAAATGGGAGACGACATCGTATTCCTCCGGAAGATCGTCAAAGGGGGAGCGGATAAAAGCTATGGAATTCAGGTAGCCAAGCTCGCCGGAGTGCCGGACCCGGTGATCATGAGGGCCAAAGAGCTGGTGGAGGAATTATCGGATGCCGATATTTCCGCCCGCTCCAAAGAAATTGCCGATGCCAGCCGGCAGGCGTCCCATAAGAAACCGGTCCCGAAGCTGGATGAGGTCGATTTAAAACAGATGAGCCTGTTTGATACGGTGAAGGATGACGATATCCTGAAAGAGCTGGAATCCCTGGAGCTTGCCGCGATGACTCCGATCGATGCCCTGAATACCTTATACCGGCTGCAGAACAATTTGAAGAACAGGTGGTAATATGCCAAAGATCACAGTGTTAGACCAG
Source organism: Lachnospiraceae bacterium (assembly GCA_902363445.1). GTDB lineage: Bacteria > Bacillota > Clostridia > Lachnospirales > Lachnospiraceae > Lientehia. Next base: position 486,841 of record CABJAB010000002.1, on the reverse strand, counting down.
GATACAATCAATCAGATCGCCGCAGGCGAGGTCATAGACCGTCCGGCCTCCGTTGTCAAAGAGCTGATGGAAAATGCCATTGACGCAGGTGCGACAGCCGTGACAGTGGAGATCAAGGATGGGGGGATTTCTTTTATCCGTATTACCGATAATGGCTGCGGGATTGAAAAAGAACAGATTCCGACGGCATTTCTCCGTCACTCCACCAGCAAGATCCGCTCCGTGGAGGATCTGCTCACGGTATCCTCCCTGGGTTTTCGCGGAGAGGCGCTTTCAAGCATCGCTTCGGTATCCCAGGTGGAGCTGATCACAAAAACAGCAGAGGCTCTGACCGGCTCCCGGTATCAGATCCACGGCGGAAAAGAAATTTCACTGGAGGAAATCGGGGCGCCGGACGGCACCACTTTTCTGGTCAGGAACCTGTTTTACAACACACCGGCCAGAAAGAAGTTTTTAAAAACAGCACAGACGGAAGGAGCTTATATCAGCAGCCTGATAGAGCGCATGTCCCTGTCCAGGCCAGATGTGTCCATCCGGTTCATCCAGAACAATCAAAGCCGGATCCATACTTCGGGAAACCATAATCTGAAGGACCTGATCTACATGATATATGGCAGAGAAATCGCGGGAAACCTTCTGCCGGTGGAATCTATAAAAGAAGCGGTGAAAATTTCCGGATATCTGGGGAAGCCGCTTATCTCCCGGGGGAACAGGACTTACGAAAACTATTTTATAAACGGGCGTTATATTAAAAGCAATTTGATCAATAAAGCCATTGAAGACGGCTATCATTCCTATATGATGCAGCATAAGTACCCTTTCGTGGTTCTGAATCTGGAGATCGAACCGGAATTTCTGGATGTAAACGTACATCCTTCCAAAATGGAGCTTAGATTCCGGAACCCGGAAGAAATCTATGATTCGGTCTGCAGGGCAGTACATGATACCCTGGCCGGAAAAGAACTGATCCGCAAAGTATCCCTGGATACAGGACTTCAGGGAAACGGCACCGGGGATGCCGCAAGGGAGAACACAGATACCAAGAAGCATATTGTCCAAAGAGCACCGGAGCCTTTTGAGTTAAGGCGAATGGAAAGGGACCGGGAACCGCTCTGGAGTCAGGAGAAGGTGCGGGAATCCACAGGATATGCGGAAATACCGGCCAAACAGCCGGAGGTAAAGATTGAGTCCCCTGCGGCGGAGGCCCCGAAGCAGTTAGAGCTGTTTGAGGAAAAGCTGCTGACGAAAGAGGCACGGGATGAATACCGCTTTATTGGACAGCTGTTTGATACCTATTGGCTGATTCAATACCGGGATGAATTTTTGATCATCGATCAGCACGCGGCTCATGAAAAAATCCTTTATGAGCGGATGGTGCGTCAGTTATCGGAAAAGAAGGTCCTGGCTCAGATGGTCAATCCGCCGATCGTACTGACGCTGAATCTGCGGGAGGAGGAAGTTTTAAAGAGCCATAAAGAAAGATTTCTGGCCCTTGGTTTTGAAATTGAGCCTTTTGGAGGCAGAGAGTACGCTGTCTACAGCGTTCCCTCCAATCTCTATGGAATTGCCCAGACAGAGATTTTGATGGAGCTTCTCGACAGCCTGTCGGAAGAACTGGAGCAGGAGTCTGAGCAGGTGATCTTGGAGAAGCTGGCTTCCATGAGCTGCAAAGCCGCCGTAAAAGGCGGAGACTCTTTGTCTGTAAAGGAAGCAGAAGCCCTGATCGATGAGCTCCTCACGCTTAAGAATCCTTATGCCTGCCCCCATGGACGGCCTACCATTATTGCCATGAGCCGCAGGGAATTGGAAAAGAAATTTAAAAGGATCGTATAAAGGATCATAAAGATGAAAAAACCCTTATTGATATTGACCGGCCCCACGGCCGTCGGGAAGACAGCGCTTTCCATTCGGGCGGCCAAGGCCTTTGGCGGAGAGATAATCAGCGCGGATTCCATGCAGGTCTACCAATACATGGACATTGGATCCGCGAAAGTGACAAAAGAAGAGATGGCGGGGATTTCCCACCATCTTATTGACGTCCTGCGGCCGGAAGAGCCCTTTCATGTGGTAAAATTTCAAAGTATGGCCAAAGAAGCAATAAATGGAATTTATGAACGGGGACATCTGCCGATACTCACCGGAGGAACCGGCTTTTATATTCAAGCCCTGTTGTATGACATTGATTTTACGGAAAATGATGCGGATACCGGGTACAGAGAAAGGCTGGAAAGACTGGCGGAGGAAAGGGGCGCGGGATATCTCCATCAGATGCTTAGGGAGAGGGATGCCCGGTCCGCAGAAGATATCCATGAAAATAATATAAAACGTGTGATCCGTGCTTTGGAGTTCTACGAGAAAACAGGGAAGCCCATTTCGGAGCATAACCAGGCTGAACGGGAAAAGGAATCTCCTTATCAGTTTGCTTATGTGGTGCTGTTCCGGGACCGGACGGAGCTTTATGAGCGCATCGATCTTCGTGTGGACAAGATGATGAAAGATGGGCTTTTAGACGAAGTCCGGCATCTGAGGGAAATGGGCTATACGAGAGATATGGTATCCATGCGGGGACTGGGCTATAAAGAACTTCTGGCATATCTGGATGGGGAGACGACTCTTTCCGAAGCCGTCCGGATACTGAAGCGGGATACCAGACATTTTGCGAAAAGACAGCTGACCTGGTTCAAGCGGGAGAGACAGACTGACTGGGTTTCCATGGACGGCAGATTGGAAGAAGAGATTCTTTTGGACATTGAGGACATCATGAGAAAAAGAATGGTCACGTCCGGCCGGACAAACGGTTGAACAGCAGAAAGAAAAAGGGAGACAGAATATGGAATCATTGGAGACGATGTATCAGAACATCGGTATAGACAAAAAGGTCCTGGAGCTGGGGACAGAAGTGGAAGCTTCTTTAAGAGGCCGCTTCGACAAAATTGACAGGACCGCTGAATATAACCAGCTTAAAGTGCTTCATGCCATGCAGAAGAACAGAGTGGCGGAGGCACATTTTTCTGGATCGACCGGATACGGATACAATGACCTGGGACGGGAGACCCTGGAAGCGGTGTATGCAGATGTTTTTCATGCGGAAGCGGCGTTAGTACGGCCGCAGATCACCTGTGGCACTCATGCGCTGAATGTTGCGCTGGCTGCGAATCTCCGGCCGGGAGACGAGCTCCTTTCACCGGTGGGAAAGCCTTATGATACTCTGGAAGAAGTCATCGGAATACGGGAATCCAAAGGATCTCTGAGGGAATATGGCATCACATACGCTCAGGCTGACCTGAAGCCCGACGGTTCCTTCGACTTTGAAGCGATTGCGGCGCGCTTGAATGACAGAACGAAGCTGGCTGCCATTCAGCGTTCTAAAGGATATGCCTCCAGACCTACCTTATCGGTCTTACGTATTGGAGAATTGATTTCTTTTCTCAAGGAAAAAAAGCCGGACATCATCTGTATGGTGGATAACTGCTACGGAGAATTTTCAGAAGAGACGGAACCAACAGAGGTGGGGGCCGATATGTGCGTGGGTTCTCTTATCAAAAATCCGGGAGGCGGCCTGGCCCCCTGCGGCGGCTATATCGTAGGAAAAGAAGCTTGTATTGAACAGGCGGCATATCGTCTTAGTTCTCCGGGTCTTGGAAAAGAAGTGGGGGCCAGTCTTGGACTGAACCAGACTCTTTATCAAGGATTTTTTCTTGCGCCTACAGTGACTGCCGGCGCCATAAAAGGAGCCATATTTGCAGCGGCGGTGTATGAGAGACTGGGATTTCCCGTATATCCGTCTTCGGATACCGCCCGTCATGACATCATCCAGGCGGTCGATCTCGGATCTCCCGAAGCTTTGAAAGCTTTCTGCCTGGGTATTCAGGCGGCGGCTCCTGTGGATTCTTTTGTCACCCCGGAACCTTGGCCGATGCCGGGATACGATTCCGATGTCATCATGGCGGCCGGAGCGTTTGTACAGGGTTCTTCCATCGAGCTTTCTGCCGACGGGCCTTTAAAACCGCCCTATACGGTCTTTTTTCAGGGAGGGCTGACTTACTATCACGCGAAGACCGGCATCCTTTTTTCCGTGCAGAAAATGCTGGATAAAAATGTGATATCTTTCTGAGGAATTCATTAAGATTCATATTTCTGGTGTACAGAGGATAAAAATTGTGCTAAACTGTTAGTTAGTAAAATTTTGGTTTTACGGGGGGTTTTTGGTAAGACTCCGGTTTTTGACTGGCTTGTCATCCCATAAGGAAAAAGGAGACGAGCCTATGGAAGAAAAGAAAAATACCATTCGGGAGCTGCCGGCTTCCGAACGTCCTTATGAAAAATGTATGGCCTTGGGGCCGGCGGCACTGTCCGACGCAGAGCTTTTGGCAGTGATCCTCCGGACCGGTACGAAGGGGCAGGGAGCGCTGCAGACAGCCAGGCATGTGCTGTCTCTGAATCCTTCTGTGGACGGGCTTTTGGGACTTCATCACCTGAACGTCCGGGAGTTTCAGTCCATACCTGGTATCGGCAAGGTTAAGGCCATACAGCTTTCCTGCATCGGAGAGCTTTCAAAGCGGATGAGCAGAAAAAGCATCGACAGGGAGAAGGCGTTTGTTTCTCCTGGAGCCGTTGCGGCATACTTCATGGAAGAAATGCGCCACAAGGAAAAAGAAGAGCTCCGGGTGGTGCTTTTGGATACAAAAAGCCGTTTTCTCCATGACCTGGTGATTTCCATGGGCACGGTGAACAGCTCCCTGGTCTCTCCCAGGGAAATCTTTTTGGAAGCGTTAAAATACCAGGCGGTCAGTATCATTCTGCTACATAACCATCCCAGCGGCGACCCTGACCCCAGCAAAGAGGATATCCTGGTGACCCGCAGGGTGTATGAAGCAGGCAGGCTTCTGGGAATTTCCCTGGCCGACCATATCATAATCGGGGACAATTGTTTTATCAGTTTAAAAGAACGAGGAATATTGTAGGATGAAGAACAAAAAGAAAGCTTCTTTGCCGGCCAGATACCTGTTGTTTTTTCTGATACTGTTTTGTATCGGGCTTCTGACCGTCAATTACTTTAAGCCGGGATTCTTAAGTCCGGTGACCAACGCAGTGAACTCTGTGCTACTTCCCATGCAGAAGGGACTGAATCATCTGGGGACCGGCTTTGCGGATACCGCTTATGACTATCAGAGTCTGGAGGAGGCCAGGGCGGAGAATCAGCAGTTAAAGGAGGAGCTGGCTTCTCTTAAGGAGGATATCGGAAATTATCAGCAGGGGCAGACGGAGCTCAAGCAGCTAAAAGAGCTGTTCGAACTGAAGGGACAGTATACGGACTATGAGATGACAGGAGCCCGGGTGATACAAAAGGACGCGGGGAACTGGTACCATTCCTTTGTGATCGACAAGGGAACAGAGGACGGCATCCAAGTGGATATGAATGTGATCGCCGGCGGAGGCCTGGTAGGAATCGTCACAGAAGTGGGGAAAGATTTTGCTAAGGTACGTTCCATCATCGACGACGACAGCAACGTGAGCGCCATGTCCTTGAATTCCGGCGATACCTGTATCGTTTCCGGAGATCTGAAGCTTTACAGTGAAGGGAAGCTCCGTCTCAGTTATATCGATAAGAATGACAATATCTGGGATGACGACAAGATTGTGACCTCCAATATCAGCGACAAATATCTGCCGAACATCCTGATCGGCTATGCCCAGGATATTCAGACGGACAGCAATAATGTGACCAAATCCGGGTATCTCGTGCCGGTGGTGGATTTTGACCATCTGCAGACGGTTCTGGTCATCAAGACCCTGAAAGTAACAGGCGAGGAGAATCAGTCATGAAAATCAAGCGGATTCTTGTGATGGCAGCCGTCATTTTCGCCGGCTTTTTCCTCCAGTACGGAATATTTGCAAATGTTCCCCTGATTGATACGGTTCCCAACATCCTTTTGATCATCACCGTGTCTTTCGGATTTATGAAGGGAAAGATCCAGGGAATGGTAATCGGGCTGTTCTGCGGCCTTTTTACGGACATTGTATCGATGAACGCGCTGGGATTCCATATGATAATCTACATTATCGTAGGCTATATAAACGGCGCTTTCCATCAGTGGATGTATTCGGATTACATTGTGTTCCCGCTCATTGTCACCACATTCAGCAGCATCTTATACAACCTGTATTTTTATGTTTTCCAGTTCCTTGTGAGGAATCGGCTGGATTTTGTATATTATCTGACTCATGTGATCTTGCCGGAAGTGATTTATACGGTGGTCCTGACAGGTATCATTTATCAGCTGCTTTCTTTTATCAATTATAAACTGGAAATGACAGAACGAAGGAGTGCGACAAAATTTGTTTAGTGAAATTTGGGAAATTCTCGTAAGCGGCGTTAAGAGGGTGGTGAAATCCAGGCTGTTCGTGGTCAGTATTATTTTTATCGCTATGTTCACCAGTCTGGTGTTCCGTCTTTTCAAGCTGCAGATCGTGGAGGGGGCTGACTACCAGGAAAATTATGTCCAGAAGACGCTCAAGACTGTCAATGTTTCCGGAACAAGAGGGAACATTTATGACCGGAACGGAAACCTTCTGGCCTACAACAAGCTGGCCTATGCGGTCACCGTCGGCGATACGGGAGTTTATGCGAACGGATATCAGAGAAATGAAATGCTGCTCCGTCTTATCCCTATCCTTGAGAAGCATGGTGAGACTCTGATAACGTCTTTGTCCATTGCACTGGACGAAAACGGTGTTCCGCAATACACCACCAGCACAGAAGAAGAGAGACGCCGGTTCCTTCGGGATGTATACGGTTTGAAGAGCACAGATGGTCTGGATGATGAAAAGGGAAGATATCCTTCCAATATTTCCGCAGCCGATCTGTTTGAGACGCTGAAGGAACGGTATGGAATCGGGACGAATCAGGACAAGACCACCTACGAGATTGAAGATACCATGGCGCTCAAGCTCATGAATATCCGCTATGCGATGGCACTTAACGCATACCGTCGTTATGATGCCGTAACAGTGGCTTCGGATGTGAAGCTGGAAACGGTGGCGGATATCAAAGAACATTCGGATGAACTGCAGGAGGTAAACGTAGAAGAAGAAACTATCCGCGTTTATAATGACAGCTATGCTTTCGCCCATATTCTCGGTTATACCGGAAAGGCGGATCAGGAAGAACTGGAGGAGCTTCAGGGACAAAATGACAGTTATGAGCTGAATGATGTGGTGGGGAAATCCGGAATCGAGTCCGCTATGGAGCTCAATCTGACTGGGATCAAGGGAAGCCAGACCATGTACCTGGACAGCGAGGGGCGTATCCTGGAAGTGACCGATACGGTGGACCCGGAGGCCGGAAGCGATGTATACCTGACCATAGACCGGGATCTGCAGGTGGGTATTTATGCCCTGATTGAACAGAGCCTGGCCGGTATCCTGGTGGCAAAGCTGACGGATGATGAATCCTATGTGATCACAGACGATACCGATACTTCCGATATAAAGATTCCTGTAAAGAACGCGTATTATCAGTTTATCAATAACAATATTCTGTCCATGAGCCATTTTGCGGCGGATGATGCCAGCGATCTGGAAAAGAGCATTCACGACCGTTTTGTGGACAGAAAGGCTTCCGTGATCCCGGAGCTTTTATCCCAGCTGTCTTCGGCGGAGGCTCCTGCGTTTGATAAGTGTGAGAAATCCATGCAGGATTATCAGGATTACGTATTTGATTATATGAGGGACAATTCCTATTTCCTGGAAGGTTCCCTGAATTCAGAAGATGAAATCTATCTGGGCTGGGTCAATGAGACGGTCAGCTTCCACGATTTCCTGTATCATGCGGTGGAGAGCAATTGGATCGACACTACGAAGCTTTCTACTCAGGAAAAATACACCAGTACGGATGATACCTTCCAGTCGCTGGTGAATACGCTTGCCGCCGCCATGGACAGTGATGTCGGATTTCATAAGCTAATCTATAAATATTTGATCGAGGATGACGTTATCTCCGGAAGAGAGCTCTGTCTCTGCCTTTATGAGCAGGGCGTTCTGGAACATGACGAGGCCGCCATCGCCAGTCTGTCAGAAGGAGGAAAGAAGGCGGCGTTCAATTTCCTGAAAGAGAAAATAGCCAATTTGGAACTGACTCCGGCTCAGATGGCTCTCGACCCCTGCTCCGCATCCTGTATCATAACCGATGTCAAAACCGGTGAGGTCAAAGCGCTGGTCACTTATCCAGGATATGATATCAATAAATTTTCCGGTTCCATCGATGTGGCATATTACAACCAGCTGTATAACGATTTAAGTCAGCCCTTCCTGAATCGGGCCACGCAGGTGGAGACGGCGCCGGGTTCCATTTTCAAGGTTCTGACCACGGCCATCGGCCTGGAGGAAGGCGTTATAACGGAGGCAGAGGAAATTGACGACACGGGCGTCTTCGAAAAACAGGGTCTGCATCTTCGGTGCTGGCAGGCCGGCGGCCACGGAAAGCTCAGCGTGATCGGAGCCATCGCCCAGTCCTGTAACTATTACTTTTCGGAGGTAGGCTTCCGGCTCTCCCAGTCCAATGGAAATTATGACGGGGACAAGGGTATTGCCACCATACAAAAATATGCTCAAATGTTTGGCTTAGGCACAAAATCCGGCGTGGAAATCGCGGAGAGCGAGCCTCACATAACGGATCAGAACCCGATTCCTTCATCCATCGGACAGGGTACTCATACCTACGCGAACATCCATCTTTCCAGATATCTGACGGCGGTAGCCAGCAGCGGAAATCTGTATAAATACAGCCTGATCTCCAAGATACAGAAGAATAACGGAGAAGTGACTCAGGAATATACGCCTCAGCTGGAAGGGCATGTGGAGCTGGCGCAGTCTACATGGGATGCGATGCACAACGGCATGGAGGCTGTGGTAGGCCCGGCCGGCACGTATTTTACCACGTTTGCAAATTCGCCCATTAAGACAGAGGTTGGGTTTGCCGGTAAATCCGGTACGGCCGAGCAGGCAAAGCAGCGGGCGAACCATGGTACCTTTATCGGATATGCCCCGGCGCGGATCCAGGAGACGGATCCTTATGTGGAGCCGGAGGTGGCCGTTTCTGTTTCTATTCCCAACGGCTACGGGGCCAGCAATGCGGCAGCCATCGCGGAAAAAGCTCTCCGCCTGCAGTACGGTTATATCACTCTGCAGTCAATCTTAGAGGAAAATCACGCGGCGGATGCTAACGATTATATACCAGAATAAAAAACCGGTGAGGTGATAAGATGCGGCAGACAGTCATTATCAAAGGCAATAATTATGGTCTTTCCGTGTTCCTGGATCCGGAAATCCCCATGGACAAGCTCCTTGAGGACATTACCGCAAAATTCCGGGATTCCGCGAAATTTTTCCGCGGGGCGAAAATGGCCGTTACCTTTGAAGGACGGACTCTTACACCAGAAGAAACGAATCAGATCGTAAATACCATTTGTGAAAATTCAGAGATAGATATCTCCTGTGTCATCGACACGGACAAAGCACGAGAAGCCTTCTTCCGGCGCACGCTGGAAGAAGAGGCAGAAGAGGAAGGCGACGGGAAGCCTGTCGGGAGCGGCCAATTCTATAAAGGGACGCTTCGTTCAGGACAAGTCCTGGAAGCAGAGGGGAACATTGTCATTTTAGGAGATGTGAACCCCGGGGCGAGGATTGTCGCCAAAGGAAATATTATTGTGCTGGGAACCCTGCGCGGTACGGCAATAGCCGGATTGGGCGGAAAGAAGCATGCCATTGTCGTGGCCCTGGAGATGGAACCAATTCAAATCCGGATAGGAGACGTAACAGCCCGCACCGGCGGCCGTCACGTCTCTGAGGGCGGTGCGCAGATCGCGTACCTGGACTTCGGCAAGATCTACATAGAGTCTCTCTGCAAAGAGGTCATCGATGAGGTCAGCTTTCGTTAGGTATCTGACAGCGGGAATTTGAATCTTGGAGGAATGAGTTTATGAGTGAAGTCATTGTAATTACGTCCGGCAAGGGAGGGGTTGGAAAAACCACTACATCAGCCAACCTCGGTATCGGTCTTGCCATGCTGAACAAGAAAGTAGTTTTGATCGACACAGATATCGGTCTCAGAAACCTGGATGTGGTGATGGGTCTGGAGAACAGGATCGTTTATAACCTGGTGGACGTGGTGGAAGGCAGCTGCCGTATGAGCCAGGCGCTGATCAAGGATAAGAGGTATCCGAATCTGCAGCTTCTGCCTTCGGCACAGACAAGGGACAAGTCCAGTGTGTCACCGGAGCAGATGAAGAAACTGATCGATTCTTTGAGGGAAGAGTTTGACTATGTCCTTTTGGACTGTCCCGCCGGCATAGAGCAGGGCTTCAAAAATGCCATAGCCGGAGCCGACCGGGCAATCGTGGTCACCACGCCTGAGGTTTCCGCCATCCGGGACGCCGACCGTATCATCGGGCTCCTGGAGGCCAATGAGATCCGCCGCATCGATCTGATCGTGAACCGGATTCGGATGGATATGGTTCAGAGGGGGGATATGATGTCAATCGAAGATGTCATTGATATCCTGGCTGTCCATCTGATCGGCGCTGTCCCTGACGATGAGCACATCGTGATTTCCAGCAATCAGGGCGAGCCGCTGACAGGATCGGACTGTATGGCGGGACAAGCCTATATGAATATCGCAAGACGTGTCACCGGTGAAGAAGTGCCGATGCTGGACCTGAATGTGAAAAACGGGTTCTTTTCCAGGTTGGCCGGGCTTTTTAAGAAGAAATAAGGGGGACAAGTCATGGGATTGTTTGATTTTTTTTCGAAGAATAAATCGGGGAATGTGGCAAAGGACCGGCTGAAGCTTCTGCTGGTATCCGATAGGGCCAATTGTTCTCCTGAAATGATGGAGGCCATTAAGAATGACATCATCAAGGTGATTTCCAAATATATGGATGTAGATACAGAAGCGCTGGACATTCAGATCACCCAGACGGAATCAGAAGGCGGCCACGGCGCGGTCCCGGCCCTCTTTGCAAATATTCCAATTAAAGACATAAAAAATGGGAATCCTAACAGATAAAGGATGAAATATGTTTAAGTTTAAAGAGTACCGTTTTCGTTATTTCAACATCAGACTCATATTATTTGTACTGTCCCTGGCAGTGATCGGCATATTGTTTGTGAAGAGCGCCACGATAAATTCCGGAACAGATACTTATAACAAACAGATTTTCGGCGTGGCTCTGGGAGTGGCATGCATGCTCCTAGTCTCCCTGATCGATTATCACTGGATTCTGCAGCTTTACTGGCCTATTTACGCAGTCAATATCGCGATGCTTTTGGCCACAAAGTTCATGGGGCAGTCCGGCGGAGGCGCGCAGCGCTGGCTGTACCTTCCGGTAGTCGGCCAGATACAGCCGTCTGAATTTTCGAAGATCATGCTGATCTTGTTTTTTGCCATGTTTTTCTATAAGCACCGCGAAAAGATCAGTTCGGTACGAATCGTGATCTTGTCACTTATTCTGTTTGGCATTCCAGCGTATATGATATTTGATCAGCCGAATCTTTCCACGACCCTTGTGACGGTGGTAATATTCCTGGTCATGCTGTATGTGGCGAAAATAAGCTATAAATGGATCGGAGGCGTATTCGCCGTGCTGGTACCTGCCGGCATCTGGTTTGTCTACTATATCCAGCAGGAGGGTCAGAAGCTCCTGCAGCCGTATCAGGTGAACCGGATCATGTCGTGGATCAACCCGTCTAAATATCCGGCGGATAATACTCAGCAGCAGATGAATTCTATCATGGCCATCGGTTCCGGACAGCTTCATGGAAAGGGGCTGGCAAATACCACTCTGGCTTCCGTGAAAAACGGGAATTTCCTGTCCGAGGAGGACACGGATTTTATTTTCGCCGTGATCGGAGAAGAGGCCGGTTTTGTGGGAAGTGTCATCATCATCAGTCTGCTGGCCCTTCTGACGGCAGAGTGCATCTATATGGCCGCAAGAGCGAGGGACATGACCGGAAGGCTTATCTGCAGCGGCATGGCGGCCCTGATCGCGTTTCAATCCTTTGTGAACGTCGGCGTGGCGACCGGGCTCCTTCCAAACACCGGACTGCCGCTTCCTTTTATCAGCGCCGGACTGAGTTCACTTCTGAGCATTTTTATAGGTATGGGATTGGTTTTGAATGTCGGTCTTCAAAGAAAATATGATAATAGAGGAGGGTTTTAAGTATGAATGTGGGACTTATCGCACATGATGCAAAGAAAAAGCTGATGCAGAACTTTACGATCGCGTATCGGGGGATTCTTTGTAAGCATGAACTCTATGCGACAGGTACAACGGGGCGTCTGATTGAAGAAGTGACGAATCTGAGCATCCACAAATTTCTGGCGGGCCATCTGGGCGGAGAGCAGCAGCTGGCGGCACAGATTGAGAACAATCAGATTGATTTGATGATCTTTCTGCGGGATCCCCTCCACCCGAAGTCACACGAGCCGGATGTTTTCGAAGTCATCCGTTTGTGCGACATCCATAATATTCCTCTGGCTACGAATCTGGCCACGGCTGAACTCCTGGTGAAAGCGATGGAACGGGGAGATATGGAATGGCGGGAAGCTTACAAATAATTTTAAGAAGGAAATGATACAGGATTATGCCACGAACAACAACAGCGAAGCAGGTAAAACGTACCCGGATTGCACTGAAATTCGGTCTTGCCATATTGGCGGTCGCCGCCTGCACGATCGTCTTCTTATGTTTTATTAAAAGCCCTTTTTCAGGAAAAGGCAGTACTTCCATGCTGGCAGCTTATGAAGGACAGGATGAGGATCTGTCTATGGAGGCGCCGGAGGTTTTGGGAGAAGCTCCGTCCCTGTTTGCGGAGAATCTTTGCGTAGTCACGGCGGATTCGGAGGCGGACCCCAATATCACGTCTGAGGCGGGCGTGACCTTTGACCGAACCAACGTTGAAGTAGTCTACAGCAAAAATGCTTATGAACGGCTTTATCCCGCCAGTGTCACAAAGATTATGACTTGTCTGGTAGCTTTGAAGTACGGGGACCTGTCCAAGGAGATCACTGTAAGGGCCGATATGCTCGCAAATCTGGACCCGGATTCTTCTGTATGCCGTGTAAAGGATGGGGATACTCTGAACCTGGAGCAGCTTTTATATGGACTGATGCTCCCTTCCGGAAATGACGCGGCCAATGCGATCGCATATCTAGTCGCAGGGAGTGAAGAAGCGTTTGTGGAGCTGATGAATCAGGAAGCCCGTTCTCTGGGAGCCACGGACAGCCACTTCGTCAATGCTCATGGGCTGAATGATCCGGATCATTACACAACAGCGTACGATATCTACCTGATCTTTAACGAGCTGATGAACTATGAGGAGTTCATGAAGATCATCGGTACGCAGCAATATACGGCACAGTATACCAACAATGGACAGCCGGTGACCAATACGTGGAACAGAGGAATCTGGTATTTCTGCGGACAGGCGACGGCTCCGGACGGCGTGATTCCTCTTGGAGGAAAGACCGGTACGACCCCGGAAGCGAAATTCTGCCTTTCTCTGGCATCGGAGGATGAGGCAGGAGCACAGTATGTTTCAGTGGTCCTGAAAGCCGACAGCCGTGAGTCACTGTACGTTACCATGACCTCTCTGCTTTCAAAAATTCAGAAATAAGGATTGTACTTTCATGTGATTTATACTATAATTAGAACAGGGTTTTGTAAATATCCGAACTATTACTTAGTGACTAAAGGAGGAGTGCATTATGGTGCAGATCATAGCAGGAAAGATGGGGAAGGGAAAGACGAAGTTTCTGCTTGAAAAAGCAAATGTGGCAGTGAAAGAGTGTAAGGGGTCCCTCGTATATCTCGACAAAAATACGAAAAACATGCACGAATTAGACAACAAAGTTCGTCTTATCAATGTCTATGATTATCCGATTCGTTCTTATAATGCTTTTATTGGATTCCTGTGCGGCATCATTTCACAGGATTATGATTTGGAATATGTATTCCTGGATAGTTTCTTAAAGCTGGCGCACCTGGAAGGCCAGGACATCTCCGCTGCTTTGATCGAATTAGAACAGCTTGGACAACAATATGGAGTTACCATCATCCTGAGCATTTCTATGGACGCGCAGGATCTTCCTGAACATGCACAGTCAAAAGTGATTGTTTCCTTATAGTAACTTACATAATGAATGATAAATATGGTTCGGGACGTGATAACCCCACGTCCCGAATTTATTCTTTGACACCGACCCTATATGCATTGTGTTTCCCTGCCAAAGAATAAAGCCTCTGGCGGATTGCAGAGGCAGGAAGAACGCATCTGCATCCCAAAATATGACGGAACGTTTTCAGTCAGTACCGTTTCCGACACGGCCGAACATACTGATAAGATACAGGCCGCAAATGCCCACAACAGCGTAGATGATGCGGGAAATCAGGGTCATGTCCCCGAACAGGAATGTGACCAGGTTGAATTTGAAGAATCCGATTAGACCCCAGTTCACGGCACCGATGATGGTGATGACGAGAGCGGTGTAATCAAGTGGTTTGGAATTCATGAGCTTTTCCCTCCTTTCCTTTTTTTAGTTTATTCTTATTTCAGGATATTATTATGGGAAAGATTTCCAAGGTTTGTTTTAAAGGAGCCTTTCATGGCAAATACAAGTAAAAAGATCATTCGCTATAAAAAACCGAAAAATATTAATATCGGCATAGCCGTATTTGCCGTTATTTTTTTATATTTGATTATCGTGCTCATTCAGTTTATGGTCAAACCTAAGATCAAGATGTATGAAGTCCTGGACGGAGACATTGCCAACGATTCTTTTTATACGGGAGTGATACTCCGAAACGAAACAGTGGTGAATTCCGATTATGCCGGATATGTAAACTACTATCTGCGGGAAAAACAAAAGGCTGCGGTCGGGAACCTGATCTTCACGGTAGATGAGAATGGCTCCATGACGGAATATCTGAATCAGTCCTCCGGAGAGGAGAGCAGGCTGTCTGATGAAAATCTGAAAGAAATGAAGGAATTATTGGCAGATTTCAGCACATCTTACTCTGACAGCCGGTTCTCAGACGTATATGATATCAATACAACGCTTAATTCCATGCTGATGGAGTATATCAATATCAACGCCCTGCAGGAGCTGAGCGCAGCGGAAGGAGAAGGAAACGCGATTTCCTTTCAGCGGTGTTACGCACAGGCCAGCGGTATCGTCGTCTATTCAACGGACGGAATGGAGGGTCTGACTGCAGATCAGGTATCAGCGGATACTTTTTCTAAGGAAAAATATCAGAAAACCGCTTATGCAGGCGGACAGCTGATAAACAGCGGTACTCCTGCCTATAAGATGATCACCGATGACTCTTGGTCAGTGGTGATTCCTCTGGAAGAGGACGAGCTGTCGGATTACACCGACGTGACCTCAGTGTCTGTTCATTTTCCGAAGAAGAATCTGGATGCAACGGCCGGTTTTTCTGTTTTCACCGGAAAAGACGGAGCATCCTATGGGAAAATCGATTTCACCAAATATATGATCCAATTTGCGGGTGAGCGTTTTGTGGAAGTGGAAGTGAAAAATTCCCAGGCAGAAGGGCTGAAAGTGCCCAAGACGGCGCTGACCACGAAAGACTTTTTCGTTATCCCCGTAAGTTTCATCACCTCAGGAGGAGACAGCGCCGAAGAAGGCTTCTATAAAGAGGTCTATGCCAATGACGGGACTTCCACAATGGAGTTTGCTGCAGCCGACATATACCGTACCACTGATGAATACTACTATGTTTCCATGGATGATTTTAAAGAAGGAGATTATATCATACTTCCAGATTCCAATGAACGATATCAAATCGGCGCAAAGGAATCACTGCAGGGAGTATACAATATAAACCGGGGATACGCTATTTTCAAGCAGGTGGAGATCCTGGATGAGAACAGTGAATACTGTATCGTTAAGAAGAATATGGCATATGGTCTTCGAAGCTATGACCACATTGTGCTGAACGCATCTCTTGTAAAGGAGGACGATATACTCCGCTGATTTTTAGAAAAAATACACATAATCTGTTGACACAATTCGCAAAAACATTGATAATGATAGGTGAGTAAAAAATTGAAAGGCGGTCTTTACCCATGAGTAAGTTTATTGATAAATTTCTTGACTCCATGAAACTGAACGACGAAGACGATTACGACTACGAAGATGACTATATGTATGATGAGGAGGAAGATGACGATTACGAGGAGGAACAGCCGAAGAAAAGCTTCTTCCATCGTGAGAAACGAACTGCAGAGGAGGAACCGGAAATGGTGGATAGAAAGCCTGCGGCTGCAAAGTCTAAACCGAGGACAAGCAATGTAGTTCCCATGCGTGCCGCCACAAGAGGCGGGATGGAAGTCTGCATGGTAAAGCCCAGCAGTCTGGGGGATGCCCGTGAGATCTGTGATACGCTTTTGAGCGGCCGTGCAGTTGTCATCAATATGGAGGGGATCCCCACGGAAACCGCGCAGAAAATCATTGACTTTACATCTGGTGCATGCTATTCCATGAATGGAAATATGCAGAAGATTTCCAATTACATATTCATCGCGACTCCTCAGACTGTGGAATTATCCGGTGATTTTGAGGATTTAATGGGCAGCTCTTCAGGTCTTTCAGACTGACGGGACGAAAAAGATGGATAAAGAAGAACAATTATTTCTGCACCGTCTCCATGATTTGGCTGATGTGTGCTTTCAGCGGGGAATTCCCGTTTATACGGATTTTTTGAATTTACATGAGCAAACAGTTTTTCTGTCGGCGCTGCCGGAGTTTTCCCATGTCCGCTGTTATCTGGACGGCGGCTATGAGACAGCGGAGAGAAAGATTGTTTGCTTTCTTCCTGTTTATGGGGGATTTGAAGAAAGACCGGATAGGAAACAGCTTCCCATAGTTCCGGTACGGATTTCCTCTTCTGCGGGAAAATTTACAGTGCCGAGCACCCACCGGGATTATCTGGGAGCCGTGCTGAACCTGGGAATTGAGCGGGGAAAGATCGGTGATCTCATCGTAGGGGATGGATTCGCGTACTGCCTCTGTGCGGAAAATATGTCTGATTTCCTGATGGAAGAATTGAAGTCCGTCAGACGCAATCCTGTGGCCTGCACCAGAGCTTCTTTTGCGGACCTGGAAGAAAATCAGAGTTTCACTGCCGTCACTGGATCCATCGCTTCTCTGAGGATGGATGCGCTGCTGGCGCTTCTTATGAAGTGTTCCCGTTCAAGAGCATCTGAATGTCTGGCAGAAGAGAGGGTGTTTTTGAACGGAAAATTATGTGTTTCTCAGACGGCCGTGCCAAAAACAGGGGACATCCTTTCCATCAGAGGAGTGGGAAAATATATTTTTGACGGGATCCTCACTTCGACGAAAAAAGGACGCCAGATGGTTCAGCTGAAAAAATATGACTGAAGCGGCATTCAGATTACAAAGTATGAAAGGGTGATAAGAAATGACAGCAGAAAATAAAGTGGAGCCTGAGGAAATCATGGTACATCAGAATGGAAAGCCCATATACCCGATTGTTTTAACGGATTCCTTTGACAGCCTCCTGAAATCAGCGGCACAGCTTAATCTTTCTGGGAGAAAAGTATGTATTGTTACAGACAGCAGGGTGGCAAAGCTGTATTTGGAAGAAATAAAAGATATTTTCGATAAAATATCTGCGAAGACCGTATACTTTGTTTTTCCGGCGGGAGAACCCTATAAAAACTTGGATACCGTAAAAAGCCTTTATGAATATCTGATCCACCATTCCTTCGACCGGAATGATATCCTGATGGCGCTGGGCGGCGGAGTGACAGGAGATCTGACCGGTTTCACGGCCGCCACTTATTTAAGAGGAATTGATTTCATCCAGGTGCCTACTACCCTTCTTTCTCAGGTGGACAGCAGCATCGGCGGCAAGACAGGCGTGGATTTCGACGCCTATAAAAATATGGTCGGAGCCTTTTATATGCCCAAGCTGGTGTATATCAACGTTTCGGTGTTAAAAAGCCTTCCGGAAGAACAATTTGCTTCCGGCATGGGCGAGGTCATCAAGCATGGCTGTATCCGGTCCGGAGAATACTATCATTGGCTGAGAGCCAACAAGGAGGGAATCCGGCAGAGAAAGACGGATTTCATGGCAGAAATGGTAAAAGGAAGCTGTCTCATTAAACGTGCTGTCGTGGAAGAGGATCCGACGGAAAAAGGAATCCGTGCCCTTCTGAATTTCGGGCATACCCTCGGACATGCCATTGAAAAGGAAAAGGGATTTACGATGAGCCATGGTGCTTGTGTGGGAGTAGGATGTGTGGCCGCGGCTTATCTGTCCGAGCGGCGCGGCATGCTGAAGCCAAAGGAATTTAAAGATCTGAAAGAGCTCCTTATCTACTTCCGGCTTCCCATTTCGGTACAGGATATCAATGTGTCAAAAGTGCTGGATGCAGTAAAGCATGATAAAAAAATGGACTCCGGCGTCATCCGGTTTATATTGCTTCGGTCCATAGGGGACGCCTACATTGACAAAACCGTTTCAGCGGAAGAAATGGAGTCAGCCATGGACTATCTGACAAAACCAAGAGGAGAATGACATATGGAAGCAAACCAAACAAAAAAGCGGCTTTTTACGGTGTTCTGCTATCTTTTGGGAGCCGTTCTGCTCATAGGATTCGATCAATGGACAAAGAATTTGGCCGTGGCGCATCTGAAGGGGCAGGAAGCATATCCGATCATCAAGGGAGTCTTTGAACTCTCCTATCTGGAAAATCGGGGAATGGCATGGGGGCTTTTGTCCGGCCAGCGGTATATCTTCCTGGTAGGGAGTGGTCTTATCCTCATCCTCATTGCATATGCTTTCTGGAAGGCTCCCTCAACTAAGAGGTATCTGCCGGCGCGTCTGATCCTTACCGTGCTCTTTGCCGGAGCCATTGGAAATCTGGCGGACCGCCTGGTACAGGGATATGTGGTGGATTTTTTTTCTTTTACCCTGATCAATTTTCCGGTATTCAATGTGGCGGACTGTTATGTAGTGGCTGCGGGAATTGCTTTCGTGATCTTTTTTCTGTTTTATTATAAAGACGAAGAACTTGCCGTCTTTCTTCCCGGAAAAGGAAATAAGAAAAACACACCGGACAAAAAAAGCGGAGGGGATGCACAGATATGACCCTTTTCTCTTACAGAGCGGCAGGAGAGGACGCAGGAAAAAGGCTGGATAAATTTCTGTCTGAAAAGCCGGAAATGCCCTCCAGAAGTTATTTAAAGAAGCTGATTGAGGAATCCCGGGTCCAAGTCGATAAAAAGGCTGTAAAGGGCAATTACAAGGTTCGGGCGGGAAATGAAATCGAGGTATCCGTCCCGGAGCCGAAGGAGCTGGAAGTAGAAGCAGAGCCGATGGAACTGAATATCGTCTATGAAGATGATGACCTGCTCATTGTTGATAAGCCGAAAGGCATGGTGGTACATCCTGCCGCAGGACATGAATCGCACACACTGGTCAACGGCCTTTTGAATCACTGCAGAGGCAATCTGTCCGGAATAAACGGAGTGCTCCGCCCCGGCATCGTCCACAGGATCGACCGGGATACAACCGGGCTTTTGCTGGTGTGTAAAAATGATTTTTCCCATGCGGCTATTGCGGAACAGCTGAGGGTCCATTCCATTAACAGGCGTTATCATGCCATAGTCCACGGTGAGATCAGAGAAGACGGCACAGTGGACGCCCCCATCGGAAGGAATCCCAATGACCGAATGAAAATGGCGGTGAACTCAAAGAGTGGAAAAGAGGCGGTTACTCATTATCACATATTGGAGCCGCTTAAGAAATACACTTATATCGAATGCCGGCTGGAGACCGGCCGCACCCATCAGATTCGTGTCCATATGGCATCCATCCATCATCCTCTGCTGGGTGATACGGTCTATGGACCTTCGAAATCTCCGATTTCTCTTGAGGGCCAGACACTTCACGCAAAAGTTCTCGGTTTTATTCACCCGAGGACAGGGAAATATCTGGAATTTGAGGCTCCATTACCGGAGTATTTTGAAAAATTATTGGTGAAATTGCGTATATAACTATACTTTCTTTGACAAATATAGTATAATATAACTATCTTAAGGATGAGAGGAGCTGAATGCTATGCATGGAAATCTAGTGATTACCATCGGAAGAGAATGCGGAAGCGGCGGAAGATTCATCGGACAGAAGCTGGCAGAGCGCCTTGGAGTCAGATGTTACGATAAGGAACTGCTTGCACTATCCGCAAAGAACAGCGGGCTGTGTGAAGAAATCTTTGAACATCATGATGAAAAGCCCACCAACAGCTTTTTATATTCACTGGTCATGGATACCTATTCCATGAGCTATAATCCTTCCAATTTTGTGGATATGCCCTTGAACCAAAAGGTATTTCTTGCTCAGTTTGATACTATCAAGAAACTGGCAGAGCAGGAATCCTGTGTGATCGTAGGGCGCTGTGCCGATTATGCTCTCGCGGAATATCCGAATATGGTTTCCGTATTTACCACGGCGGCTTATGACGACAAAGTGGAGTATCTGAAAGAGCATTATCATATTGAACCGTCCAAGATTAAGGATTTTATCACAAAGACTGATAAAAAACGCGCGTCTTATTATAATTATTATGCCAATAAAAAGTGGGGGAGCGCGAAGAGCTACGACCTCTGCATCAACAGGAGTGCGGTAGGATTTGACGGGGCGGTGGATGTCATCATGAACTTTGTGGATGTAAAAAAAGCAAATAGAAAATAAATCAAGCATTAAGATATAAAAGAGCCGGCAGTTGTTTCTGCCGGCTCTTAGTTTTTGTCATTAGTTCATTATAAAATAAATAATAAGATTAAGGGGAGAAATTTGGTTAAAGTGTAGAAAATAATAATAAAATCCGGATATAGTTGACGCAAATGAGTAGCAAGCTATATAATCCAAGTAATTCATTGTTAATATTATTTACATGTAAAGGTATGATCAATGAAAAAAATCAGGGGTATGGGAAAGAGAGGGAAAGGCATGAAATCCAAAAAACGGTGGTTTAAGAAGAGTGCGGCCATATTTCTGGCTCTTTGGATGGCGGCGGCGAATTTGCTGCTCGCACTTCCGGTTCAGGCGGCGCTTGACGAAAAGGATGCAGGACAGTGGAACACGGACCTGGAGGGGGTTCAGGCGGTTGGTTCCGAGCTTACTTATGTGGACGGAGGCCTTTTGGTGGAAGGCGGCGGTGACGCGGCGGCAATGACATCTGTTAAAAAAGAAGGGAATTTTATTTTTGAGACAGATGTGACATTCCGAAGCGGCGATGTGGCCAATCTGATTTTTGGTTCTGAGCTCACTGATTTGGGTGCAGAGCATCCTCTGGAAAGTTCTGTCGTGTTCAAACTGGACAGAAGAGAAGAACGAAAGAATGAGACAAAGCTCTTTTATTATAGTTTTGAAAAGGGATTTCCCGAGCTTGGAGCAAACAATGGGGACGCGTTTGAATATGCAAAAGATACTTATCACCTGAAAGCCGTTGTAGAGGACAACTTATGTACCTGTTATGTAGATGGTGTTTTGGTTGCTTCCGGCGATATTTCCGAATACTACAAAATGGGATATATTGGCGTGGCAACAGCAGAAGGAACTTCTGCCGTTTTCCAGAATACATACTTTAAACAGAAAGCAGAAGGAGAAAAGGAAGATACCTGGAAAACAAACCTGGTAGGCAGACATATCGTGGATGCCAAATCTGATTTTACAGAGGACGGTATCTGGGTGACTCCGGATAAAGACAATGGCAAGAGAGACGCTATGATAATCAGTGATACCATGTCGAACGGCAGCTTCGTCTATGAGACTGATGTTTTCTTCAAGGACGGCGAGGTAGCGGACTTGGTATTTGGCGCACAGAATACTGACAAGCAGGAGGTTTCCTGTCTGTTCAAATTTAACCGGAACAATCCGGCCGAGACGAAAATGTTCGCTTATGGCTATGGATTCCCGACATTCGCACCGAACTGCGGCAGCTTCGAGCTGGGAAAAGAAAGCTATCACCTTAAGCTGGTGGTAAATGTAAATAAAAATTCCTGTATGGGGTATGTTGACGATGTGCTGGCTTGTGCCGGAGAACTTCCGGCTTGGTATGCAGACGGCCATTTTGGCATAGGTACCTCGGAAGAAAATGGTACATATGGCAGCGTTGTACTCCAGAATACTTATTTCAGTGAAGGGAAAGAGGTCTTATGGAATACCAACCTTGAGGGTATCACTCCCATCAAGGCGGATTTTGAGTACACCGATGACGGTTACAAGCTTATCTATGCTAATATTCCGGGAGAAAATGACGCCTTTGCAGGCAGTTCCACTCTTTCTGGCGAACGATTTAAATTTGAGTCTGACGTTATCTTCCAGGACGGCAATGTGGCAAATCTGATTATCGGCGCGCCCGGCGCGGATTCGTTAGAAAATGGTTTTGTATTCAAATTAGACCGAAATAACCCACGGGAGACAAAGGTTTTTTGTTATGGCCATGGCTGGTCTCTTGTATGCGAAAATACGAATGAGTCTTTGTATGAGCTTGGCAAGGACAGTTATCATATGAGAGCTGAAGTAGACGGCAATTTATGCAGTCTGTATATTGACGGTGAGTTGGCGTGTACAGGCGCGCTGAAGGATTGGTATAATCCCGGGTATCTGGCTATCGGCGCAGGGGAACATTCTACTGTTACCTTCCAAAACACCTATGTATTGGAGCTGAAAACAGAGCAGGGCGGTCCTGAGAGCTGGAATACCAGTATGAATAAGGACGGTATGACAGCCATTGGCAATGTCATTACTTATGATGAGTACGGCCTTCGCGTAAATGCCGGCGGAGAATCTTATCTGATGAGTGATGTTTACATGGGCCCGGATGATTCCTTTGTTTATGAAACTGACGTAAAGTATGTGAGCGGAGACTGTCTGGGGCTGATGTTTGGAGCAAAGAATCCGGATGCCAAAGATGATGCTTACGTCTTTTATATGAACCGCACCGGCGGCGGCGGAAACTGGTGGGACAAAGATACCAGATTCTGGAAGTATAATACCGGCGCAGGGGACACTTTCTTCAGCGACGATCATTCCGGCAGTTTGACAGAAACGGATCTGTTTGAGATGAATAAGGAAGATTATCATTTGAAGATAGAAATAAATAATGACTATTTCTGGGCGTATATTGATGGAAAGCTGGTCCATCAGTTCTATCTGCCAGGATATCAGGGCGGTTACCTGGGGATGCGTATCGACGGTACGGCATATTTCCAGAACACAATGGTTACAAAAACGGAAACCAAAGAATTAGCGGAAATTACGGATGTACGTGTGGAAGGAAGCAGGCTGACGCCGGAGTTCAGCAGGCTGGATACGGATTACAGTGTGCTGGCGGTTGATCATACCCAGGAAGTGGCAAGAATCGCCGCCGACTTTACAGGCGAAGATGTAACACTGACCATCAATGGGACAGAGGCAGAGAATGGTGTATACGTGGATGTACCTCTTATGGTGGGGAAACAAATCATCCCTGTCAAACTAGTGGATAATGTAAAAGGAACGGAGTTTAATGTAACCGTGTCCATTTACAGAAAGGAAAGTCCTGAAAACTTTATGACCGAGTCCTGGAGGGACCAGTATCATTTCTCTCCTCTGGAGGGCTGGATCAACGATCCCAACGGCCTGATTTATTATAACAACCAGTGGCATTTGTTTTATCAGTATATTCCGTTAACGACAATCCATGATGACTACGCGAAACATTGGGGACACGCTGTATCCGATGATTTGGTGCACTGGGAAGAGGTCCCTGTAGCTTTGGCTCCCGACGAACTAGGTTCCATCTGGTCCGGCAGTACCGTGGATGATCCGGAAAACAAATCCGGTCTGTTTGAGGGTCCCAGTGCGAATAATCTGCTGGCGTTCTTTACCCATATGAAAGGCGGACAGAATCAAAGCATTGCGTACTCCGCGGACGGCGGCCTTACCTGGACAAAGTATGATAAAAATCCGATTTTAACGGTAGAGAAGGATGATCCGCTCCGTGACGGCGCCTTCCGGGATCCCAATGTATTCTGGTGTGAACAAGCGGGTAAATACCTGATGACAGTGGCCGGCGGCCCCCTTCGTATTTATTCTTCCGATAATCTTTTAGACTGGACCTTTGAAAGCGCTTATGGCGGAGATGCAGCGTACCGTCCCTCCGGCGTAGGGGAAATACATTCCGAGTGTCCCGATTTATTCCCTCTGCCGGTGGACGGTGATAAAAATAACATTAAGTGGGTCTATACCGGAGCCGGAGAGTGGTATATCATCGGTGACCTGGAGCAGAGAGAAGTGGATGGAAAGATGAGCTGGTGCTTCGTGCCGGACGAATCTGGAAGCAGAAGGCTGACCATTCCCGGAACGGATTCTTACGCGGCGGTAAGCTTCAAGAAAGGCCCGGAGGGCCGTGTGGTCATGATAGGCTGGATGGCAAGCTGGGGGAGGATTTTCAACGCGCCTACAGAAGGATGGAACGGCACCTATACTCTGTGTTATGATGTATCCTTAAAAACGACCTCCGAAGGTATCCGTCTGTATCAGGAGCCTGTAAAAGAATACGAGCAGCTAAGACAAAAGCCTATTTTTGAAGGAAAAGATGTTATAATTAAAGCGGACGGCGCCAACATTCTGGAAGGCTGCCGCAGCGACCAGTTTGAATTGGCGGCCCATTTGGAGCCGGAAGACAGTGTTACAGAAGTCGGCTTTAAACTGTTGCAGGGGACTAACCAGGAAATGATCGTGAAATATAATCCTCAGACCGGCGTCCTTACTCTGGACAGCAGCAAAGCATCGGCTGCCGGAGGAGGAAGCTTTAATGGAATCTATAATTATAATCTTCGTAAGAACGACGATGGTTCTGTTGATTTAAGTATCTTTGTGGATAAGGGTTCCATTGAGGTGATTCCAAACCACGGGCAGGTTTACGGCTCCGTGCTTGTATTCCCCAACTATGCAGGAATCGGTATGGAAGCTTATTCGACAGGCGGCAGCACCACAGGCGATCTGGTTATTTATCCGCTTGCCGGTATCTGGAGAGAGGAAGCTTCCGGAGAAACGACTCCTGCAGAGGTTTATCTCAGCGTAGAGGAAGGAAAAACCATTACAACAGGAGAAGAGTTCACAATATATTCCAGAGTGGCTCCTGATACGGCTTCCCAGGCGGTGGACTGGACAGTGAAAGATCCCAGCGGCGCGGTGGAGATCGTGGCGCAGGATGATGTTTCCATTACCCTTAAGGCAGTATCGGTCGGCAGTTTTATAGTGACGGCGGCGACGAAAGACGGAAGCCTGGCAAAATCGGTAACTATGAATGCCATGGAAAACCCTTTCAGCACGAATATCACGGACTGGAGTGTTTCAGGGAGCGGAAACTGGACTCTGGTTCCGGAAGGCTATCAGGGGGTCAGCACCGGAGGCGATGTATTTGCAATCGGTAAAGAGACGTTTGAAGATGGTTTTAAGCTTGAGTTTGACGTAACCGTGCTGGATGGTACTGCGTTTGGTGTTATCTTTAACGCAGGAGACAATCCGGGCAGCAACTCTTATATGGTGAATTTTGACTTTGGTACTGATAATATGGGACAGCAGTTCCGCTGGACTGAGTTTCCTTACAGAGGCGATGCAAGCAATCACGCGATCGCGAAATTTGATGATACCTTCCGGCCGGAAATCGGCAAAAAACATCATATTGAGATGAGTTATGTGGACGGGAAACTGACCTATATCATGGATGGCCATACCATCTTTGATGGTGTGAAAGAGAAAAATGCGACTTATTCCGGAGGCCATGTCGGCGTAATCGGTTTCAAGAGCACATCCATCATAAATGATTTTTATGTAACAGGTGTATCCGGGCTTAAGGATTTAAACGTTTCCTCTGGTACTTTGTCACCTGCGTTTGATCCGAAGGTTTTGAAATATGAAGTGACGGTAGAAAATGCGTTGGAAAAGATTCAGGTAACACCTGTGAGTGATGTAGGTGTGGAAATTCTAGTAAATGGAAAAGCAGCGGCAAATGGCGCAGCTTCTGATGAAATCGCTCTTGCAGCAGGTGAGAATACGATTACGGTGGCTACAAAGTCCTGGGATGGGGAAACAGTCTATACGATTGTTGTGACCAGGGAAGAGAAGACAACAGATCCAACAGATCCAACAAAGCCTACGGATCCAACAGACCCTACAGATTCGACAAAACCTACAGACCCGGCAAAACCTACAGACCCGGCAAAACCTACAGACCCGGCAAAGCCTACAGATCCGACAAAGCCGGCGGATCCCAAAGATCCTACGAAGTCGGCCAAACCTACTAATCCTTCGAACCCTTCGAACCCGACAGTAGGCTCGGCGGACGGGAAGGGAAGCGTACCGACCGGCGATGCGACTGCAATCGTACCGGTGCTCGTTATCATGATGCTCGCAGCCGTCGCCCTTGTGACAGCGGCGTTCAAGAGAAAAAGAAGTAAATAAACGATACAAAAAAAGCTCCCCTGCCCCTCAAGATTGAAGGGCAGGGGAGCTGATGTATCAAAAGCATTTTTTCTTTTAGTAACATTTTTATTCTACCGTTACAGATTTAGCCAGATTCCTCGGTTTATCCACATTGAGGCCTTTCATATCAGAAGTATAATAGGCCAGGAGCTGCAAAATCACGGCAACCGGAAATACCGTAAACCGGTCATGAGGCACTGGGACCGAAAAATGCATGTCGCAGATATCATCGGTTATTTCCGCATGCTGTTTGGTGATCAGAATAACAAACGCGCCTCTGGCTTTTACTTCTTTAATGTTGGAAATTGTTTTTCCGTAAATATGGTCTTGAGTGGCTACCGCAATGACAGGGGTGTTTTCTTCTATCAGGGCGATTGTGCCGTGCTTTAATTCTCCAGCCGCATAAGCCTCTGCATGGATGTAGGAGATTTCCTTTAGCTTCAGGGAACCTTCCAGGGAAAACGCATAGTCCAGGCCTCTTCCCACAAAGAACGCGTCCTTTGCCTTCGCCAGGATACTGGCGGCTGTTTTGAGCTTCGCTTTGTTTTCCAGGATTTTCTGGACTGCCGGAATCGTATCCAGAAGACGGGATACAAACTCACCGGCATCCTTTTGTGAAAACTTTCCGCGGACCATCGACATGCGGCAGCCAATCAAATAGAGACTTGCCAGCTGTACCATATACGCTTTTGTACTCGCCACAGCGATTTCAGGCCCGGCATGAGTGTAGAACACATAGTCGCTTTCCCTCGCGATAGTGGAACCCTTGACATTGACCACGGACAGTATTTTTGCGCCGCGTTCTTTGGAAAGGCGAAGAGCCGCAAGGGTATCGATGGTCTCGCCAGACTGGGAGATCACAATCACCAGAGTCCTGTCATCCACCAAGGGATTCTCATAGCGGAATTCAGAAGCGACGTTTACGGATACTGGAATCTTGATGATTGGCTCAATCAGCGCTTTCCCAACCATTCCCGCATACATCGCGGTCCCGCAGGCCACGATGGCGATTTTGTCGCAGAAGGAAAAGAGCTCATCGGGAATCTCATCTTCAGAAAAATCAGGAATTCCATCCCGAAGCCGGGGCAGAATTGTATTTCTGAGCGCCTCCGGCTGTTCATGGATTTCTTTCAACATATAATGAGGATAGCCGTTCTTTTTGGCCGCCTCCACGTTCCAGCTCACCTCAAGGATTTCCGGTTCCACCGGGTTTCCATCCAGATCCTGTACAGAGATACCGTCCTGACGAAGAGTGACGATCTGGTATTCCGGAATCACGAAGTAGCGGTTTGTATAGGGTATGATGGCCGTGACATCAGAGGCTACAAATGAACCGTCCTCCATATGGGCGGCCACCATAGGGCTTATGTTCCGGACACAGAATATCTGATCATGGATATCCTCAAACATGATGCAGAACGCGTAGGATCCTGTGATCTCCCGGATGGTTTTCCGGATAGCGGCGTAAGGGTCCCCTTCATAATAATGGTCGAGGAGTTTTGCGGCCACTTCCGTATCGGTTTCCGATACCAGAGAGTTCCGAAAGCCGAAACGATCGATCAGATTGTGATAATTTTCTATGATACCGTTATGAATCAAAGTGATCCTGCCGGCAATATGGGGATGGGCATTGACATCATTTACTCCGCCATGGGTAGCCCATCTGGTGTGGCCGATGCCGCAGTGGGATTCAATATCCACAGTGGTGCACGCGTCCTTTAACGTAGCTACGGGCCCGGCTTTTTTCATCAGAAACCGGTCATTCCCACTGGATAAAAGCGCGACGCCGGCACTGTCATATCCGCGGTATTCTAACTGCTCTAGCCCCTCCAGTAAGACAGTCAGGGCGTCCAGGCGCCCCGTATAGCCAATAATTCCGCACATAAATAAGTCTCCTTTATAATTCCAAGTGTATGTAATTTTTGTATGAAAAGTCCCTGATCATATTGAATTTGTTTTGCCGTCACCGGCATATTTGCCAATATGTGCATGCACAGGGAGCATGGAAGAGTACCCGCCGAATTTTCGATCATCTCTTCTCCTCGTTACCCTCATAGATCAGAGGGGCATGGCGCTTTTTTCTATGAAGTTTTTTCGCCACGGCCTCCTGCCCATAACTCTTCCTTACTATATCATTTTCACCTTTTCCAGTCAAGTTACGCATAAAATGTGGAGAATTTGCAGAAGAATTTAAATTTTGCCCCTTGTTTACAGACGTTATACGCCTTATAATGGTAAATGAGGGTTCTATTCCACAATAAACTATGGAAACGAGTCACTGAAACCAATTCGAAAGGAGTAACTATCATGAAATACATAGAGGTAGGAAAATCTGGCGTTAAAGCCTCCAACCTGATCATGGGCTGTATGCGGTTAAAAGGAAAAACACCAGCAGAAGCAGAAAATCTGATTCGAACAGCCATGGAAGAGGGCATCAATTACTTTGACCATGCGGACGTCTACGGCAGGGCGGGAAAACGCGGAGAATGTGAAGAGATATTCAGCAAGGCGATCGGTCTTTCCAAGCCTTCTGTCCGGGAGAAAATGATCATCCAAAGCAAATGCGGGATTGTGAAAAGTGCGACCGGGGCTTATGATTTTTCCAAGGAGCATATCCTAAAGGCAACAGACGGCATTTTAAGCCGGCTAAACACAGATTATCTGGACTTCCTCCTCCTTCACCGTCCGGATACCCTCATGGAGCCGGCAGAGGTAACAGAGGCTTTTGAAACCTTATTTAAACAGGGCAAGGTACGTCACTTCGGGGTATCCAACCAGAAGCCTTTTCAGGTCAAGCTTCTGCAGAAATATCTTCCCTATAAGCTGGAAATAAACCAGCTGCAGTTAAGCGTTGTACATTGTCCGATGATCGATTCCGGCGTATCTGTGAATATGGATATTGAACAGGCATGTGACAGAGACGGCTCCATATTGGAATATTCCAGGCTTCATGATATGACGATCCAGGCATGGTCACCGTTTCAGCAGGGATTTTTCGGCGGGCCATTCCTTGGAGATTTGGAAAACTACCGGAAGCTGAACGAAGTGATCGACCGTCTGGCAGCTAAATATGAAGTGACGAATACAGCGATCGCCGTAGCGTGGATCACCAGACATCCAGCCAATATACAGGTAATCCTGGGCACCACAAATATACAGAGAATGAAGGATGCATGCAAGGGTTCTGAGATTTCTCTGACCAGAGATGAGTGGTATGAAGTCTATCAGGCAGCCGGAAAGAAGCTGCCGTAAATACACAGTTGCAAATAAGAGTATCGTAGTGGAAACAAAGGCACAGAGACAGTCGGCAGGGATTGACGGTTTCTGTGCCTTTATGATATAATCTTGCTATATTTATTCGTTAAAGTTGAGTTTAGCGAATAAATATAGCTATCAAAGAATACTATTCTCCCGACTCATTCCTGTGGGTTATCTCGTACTTCTGAATCATTTTTCGAATAGCTCCGGAAGCTATTGATAAGTGCTCTTATCTTGTGATAAAATGTTTACTTGTAAGAATTTAATAAAGGATAAAGGACCGATGACATGAATCTCCAAAAATTACTCAGTTACACCCGCCGTGCGGTAGACGATTATCAAATGATTTCACCCGGCGATAAAATAGCCGTAGGGATATCTGGCGGAAAAGACAGCCTGACTCTTTTATACGCGCTTCGTGGTCTTCAGAGATTTTATCCGAATCCCTTCACCATTGAAGCGATCAGCATTGCTGTTTTTAAAGAGATGGATTTGAATCCGGTAAAGGCTCTCTGCGGGGAACTGGGGGTTTCCTATACTATTGTTCCGACGGACATCTCAGAAATCGTTTTTAAGGAGCGTAAGGAGGACAACCCTTGCTCACTTTGCGCCAAAATGAGGAAAGGGGCCTTTAATGAAAAAGCCAAAGAATTGGGATGCAATAAGGTGGCCTACGCCCACCACAAAGATGATATTATAGAAACTATGTTAATGTCTTTAATATTTGAGGGGCGCTTCCACTCCTTTTCCCCCTATACATATCTGGACCGCATGGACCTGACGGTCATCCGTCCGCTGTTATATGTACCGGAGGCGGATATCATCGGCTTTAAAAATCAATATGAGCTTCCAGTCTGCAAAAACCCCTGTCCTGCCGACGGCCATACAAAGCGGGAATATGCGAAAGATCTGGTACATCAGCTGAATTCAGAGCATCCCGGCGCCAAAGAACGGATGTTTACAGCTGTCATAAACGGAAGAATTCCCGGTTGGCCCGAAAAGAAAGGGAAAGAATAAATTTCATGGATTTACATAAAAAATAAGAAAGGAGCTCCGGCCCCATGGAACAAAAACCTTATTATGAACAGGTCGATATACAGAATACGAAAAAACTCCGGGAGCTGGTGTCCACTCTCCCATCCTTTTCCGCCACATTTTTCCGCGGCATCGAGCAGAACACCTCATCCCGAACCAGAATTGCATATGCTTATGACCTTCGGGTTTTTTTTGAATTTTTGCTGAAAGAGAATCCTTATTATAGGAACAGAGAAATGAAGGATATTACGCTTGACGATCTGGACAAGGTGAGGGCTTTCGATCTGGAAGAATATATGGAATACCTCAAGTATTATTCCAATGATGAAAATACGGAGCATATCAACAAGGAACGGGGCATAACACGGAAAATTTCCGCTCTTAAATCTTTTTACAATTACTTCTATAAGAAAGAAATGCTTCAGAATAATCCTGCCGCGCTGATCTCGCTTCCAAAGCTCCATGAAAAGGACATTATCCGCCTGGATATCGATGAAGTGGCCACTCTTTTGGACCAGGTGGAAAATGGGAAAGGGCTTACGAAACGTCAGCAGGCATTTCACGAAAAAACGAAGATACGGGACATCGCACTGCTTACTTTGCTGCTCGGCACGGGCATCCGCGTTTCCGAATGTGTTGGCCTGGATATAAATGATGTGGACTTTCGAAATGACGGAATCCGAATCCACCGGAAGGGCGGAAAGGAAGTCGTCGTATATTTTGGTGAGGAAGTGCGTGAAGCGCTGCTGGATTATTTAGAAGAGCGGAAACGGATTATACCGGTTTCCGGACATGAACAGGCACTTTTTCTGTCTCTCCAGTCCAGGAGAATGAGCGTGAAAAGCGTGGAGAATCTGGTAAAGAAATACGCAAAGATTGTATCTCCGCTGAAAAAGATCACACCTCACAAGCTTCGGAGCACCTATGGTACAAATCTTTACAAGGAAACAGGGGACATTTATCTTGTGGCTGACGTACTAGGCCATTCCGACGTGAACACCACTAGAAAACATTATGCCGCACTGGAGGAGGAACGGCGGCGTAGTGCGAGAAACGCAGTACGCCTGCGGGAGAAACCGGATAAAAATTAAAGAAAAAGAAGAGGAACTTCTCTCCTCTTCTTTTTCTTTGGCAAGTTGTTTTATTCTTTTCACATCAGTGGATTTATTTATATTCTTCTGAATAATATACAACCGTCAGATAATTGCCGGCATGAATCTCGTCGGATTTCAGATGATTAATATTTTTCAGCTCTTTTACATAGGATTTCAGCTGATCAGAATCGGGACAATATTCTTTTGCGATATCCCACAATGTGTCTCCGCGGTCAATTTGTACAGCCGTATAATATTTATACAGGGATGTGTCTGGTGTACTGCTCTTGGCACTGACCAGCACACTGAAAAAAATAACGGAAAACATGAGAATCGCGCCAAGTATCACGGCAAACCTAACTTTCATCCGAGAATATCTGGTTTTATTTTGCATGTCTGCTCTCCTCCCCTACCTAAAAAATCATCTTAAAAATAAAACTTCTTTTACGCTTTACTCCAGATGCAAAACATTTGTTTGCGAACATTCGTTCTTTTTTGTACATTAAGAATACTACAAGAACAAATGTTTGTCAATGGATTTTTCGACATTTTTCAAACAAACGTTTGGATTTTTACTTGCATAATAATCGAACGTATGTTACTATTAAAACAGAAATTTTTGAGGAGGATTCCCTATGTCTGGTAAGATTACGGCAAAGCAGATGGAGATTTTAGAATTCATAAAGAAAGAGATTTTGAAGAAAGGGTATCCGCCCACCGTCCGTGAAATTTGTGAGACTGTCCATTTGAAATCAACTTCATCAGTCCATTCCCATCTCGAGACATTGGAAAAAAACGGGTATATACGACGCGATCCGACGAAGCCCAGAGCCATTGAAATCGTAGATGATGTGTTCGGGCTGACCCGCCGTGAGATGGTCCAGGTTCCGGTCATTGGTACGGTAGCTGCCGGCCAGCCGATTCTCGCTACAGAAAATATTGAGAACTACTTTCCCTTTCCGGCGGAAATGCTGCCTAATAAAGAAACCTATATGCTTCGCGTAAAGGGTGACAGTATGGTGAATGTGGGTATCTTTGACGGAGACCAGATTCTCTGTGAGACGGCTTCAACTGCTTCCAATGGAGAGATTGTCGTGGCATTGGTAGAAGACTCCGCAACGGTTAAAAGATTTTATAAAGAAAAAGGATATTATCGTCTCCAGCCGGAAAATGATTCCATGGAACCGATCATTCTAAAAGAAGTGAAGGTAATCGGAAAAGTAATCGGGCTGTTCCGCCTGATGTCCTGATATTAGATGGAATTACGGTCATTCTTAAAAAAAGAGGCGCAGTCATCTGACCGCGCCTCTTTTTTCTTATACTATATACTGACAGCTTTAAAGCTCCAGTTCCTTTTCTGTAATAAACTTTCCATCCCTCCAGATACGTTCCAAATCATAGAAACGGCGGTCTTCTTTTGAAAACACATGCACCACCACGTCTTTATAGTCCAGAAGAATCCATTTCGCGGCCTGATAGCCCTCTCTTTGAGAACATTGGTAGCCGGCCTTTTCCATCTCCTCTTCTACGTTGTCTATCATTGCCTGAACCTGGTTGCTGTTTTCACCATTGGCAATAATGAAGTAATCAGCCAGGCAGGACACCTCTGAGATATCGATGATCGTCACATCCTGCCCTTTCTTGTCGCTGAGGGCATTATAAACGATGGACGCCATTTTTTTTGATTGATTCATGAGCAGTTCTCCTTTTGTTTCATAGTATTCTTCTCAAACAGCGCTTGATAATAGGAGCATGCCTCCTGCGTCGTCTCATCGATACAGTCCGGCATTTCTTTTAGATAATCAAGTGTATCCGCCATGATCTCATATACGGTCCGATCCAGATCCACAAAAGCCAGGCGGCGTATCTTTTCCAAATTTGGCGCTTTAAACCGGCGAGGTTCTATATAATCGGCTACATAGATGATCTTTTCCAGCAGTGTCATCGCTGGCCGGCCGGTCGTATGATACC
The DNA here is from genome assembly GCA_902363445.1 of Lachnospiraceae bacterium. Lineage (GTDB taxonomy): Bacteria > Bacillota > Clostridia > Lachnospirales > Lachnospiraceae > Lientehia. The sequence continues at coordinate 452,898 of CABJAB010000002.1, read as the reverse complement.
GAATGGCATCCAGAATCTCCGGATTCTGTACGTCGTATTTGTACTGTGCCAAATAAGCCCCCAGTTTTGCGTGAAGGAGAGACGGGTTTTGTCTTTCCGCTTCAGAGACCGGAAGCTCATATTTCAAACTCTTTTTCAGTAGAGTGTTATTGTCATACTGCTTGGCACAGTCATGGAGCAGGCCGCCCAGCTCCGCATCCTCCGGATTGCAGCCATAGCGCATGGCAAGACAGGAAGATGTGTACGCCACACCTAAAGTGTGCTCAAATCTCCCGATTCCAAGCTTATGGCGGAGCTTCTCTTTTATGGTCAAACGATCAGGTTTCATATCTGTATTCCCCTCTCATTTTCAGTTGTTTTCGTTTCCTATTGATACAACTGTTTTTCCATGATATATTGATAGACAGATTCCGGAACATAATATCGGACGGGAAGCCCAGAGGCCCTTCTGTTCCGCACTTCATGGGAAGAAATGGCGATATCCGGCATATCGATCAGATAGATCCGTCCGCCAAAATGGCTTTCCAGATATCGAATCTGCTGTTCCAGCTCATCCTCCGCCATATCCATACGGTTTCCTACCAAAAGGATTGCTTTCTGGAAGATTTCTTCCGGTTTATGCCAGCCGCCCACGGCAAAAAGAGAATCGGCACCCATGATAAAATAAAAAATAGTATCCGGATGAGATACACACAGTTCTTTCAAGGTATCACTGGTGTAGGTCGTGCCGACCCTACGTATTTCCAGATCAGAATAGACAAACTTATCGTTTCCGTCAATGGCAAGCTCTACCATGGCCTGCCTGTGCTCCACAGAGGATACCTGTCTGTTATCTTTATGGGGAGGCTGGGAAGAAGGCATGAAAAGTACTTCATCCAGGTCAAACTGGACACACGCCTGTTGGGCTAAAATCAAATGGGCGACGTGTATGGGATCGAACGTGCCTCCCATTATCCCTACTTTTTTTCTTGTCGATTTGTCCGATAGTTCCATCTCCTGCTCCTCATCACGTCCGTTTTATTCTAAGCCGTTTTTAACGGATATTATTTTGGAAGCTCAAGCTTCTTTTTCGTTTTGGATTCCCGGTACAGGACAATCTTTTTTCCTATGACCTGTACGACCTGTGAACGTGTCCGTTCTGCCAGCGCCTCTGCAATCATGCGCGGATCATCCAGACAGTTTTTAAGAACGTTTACCTTTACCAATTCCCGTGCTTCCAGAGCTTCGCTGACTGCCTCTGTGATCTCTGGTGTCAGACTCAACTTGCCGATCTGCATGACCGGGTCAATTGTCATGGCCAGACTTTTTAAATATGCTCTTTGTCTGCTGTTCATAACCCCTCCTATTTATAATAATCAAATTCCAGCCCGTACATTTTTACGGTATCGCCTTCTTGTATGCCCGCCTTTTCCAAATCCTCCAGAATACCGGTCTTTTTTAAGAAATTCTGGAAAAATTCAAACCCTTTTTCCGAATCAATGTTGGTGTAACCCAGCATTTTTTCTATCTTAGGTCCCTCTATACTATAATAACCTTCCTTCAGCTTTTCAACCGTATACGGCAGATTCTCATTGATCAATATTTCTGACGGGTCGAATTCCTGTTCAAAGACGACAGGGGTATCATCCAGTTCCTGCAGAAGCCCATAGACATAATAGAGAAGCTCCTTTAATCCCTGTCCGCTGACTGCTGAGATCGGGAATACCTTTACCCCATCCTTTTCAAAGAAGCTGCGGATCTTCTCTGCCGTCTCCTGTCCGTCAGGCCCCAGCGCATCGATTTTATTGGCCGCGATGACCTGAGGACGTTTAAGCAGCTCCGGGTTATATTTCTCAAGCTCCCCGTTTATGGCCTTTATATCTTCTATGGGATCGCGTCCCTCTGTGGATGCGGCGTCAACCATGTGAATAAGAACTTTTGTCCGTTCGATATGCTTTAAGAAAGCATGTCCCAAGCCAACGCCCTCTGAGGCTCCTTCTATGAGCCCGGGAATATCAGCCATGACAAAACTCTTATGATCATCCAGATCGACGACTCCCAGGTGAGGATTGATCGTGGTGAAATGATAATTGGCGATTTTAGGTCTTGCATTGCTCACTCTGGAAAGAAGGGTGGATTTTCCCACATTTGGAAATCCTACCAGTCCCACATCCGCGATCACTTTCAGCTCCAGAAGAACCCAAAGCTCTTGGCCGTCCTGGCCCGGCTGGGCATATTTCGGCACCTGCATGGTGGCTGTGGCATAATGCATGTTTCCATTTCCGCCGTTTCCGCCTTTTAATATGGTTTCTCTCATATTCTCGCCGGACATATCGGCTATAACTTTTCCACTTTCAAAGTCCTTGATAACGGTGCCCTCCGGCACTTTGATGATCAGGTCCTGGCCGTCTTTTCCGTGACAGCGGCGTTTTCCGCCCTCTTCCCCGCTGGTCGCCACATATTTACGTACATGGCGGAAGTCTGTCAGCGCATTGAGGCCCTTGTCCACTTCAAATATAATGTCTCCTCCACGGCCGCCGTCACCGCCGTCCGGTCCTCCGTTCGGCACATAGAGTTCCCGGCGGAAGCTCACGTGACCATCACCGCCTTTTCCGGATTTTATAAAGATCTTCGCACTGTCTGCAAACATTCTGCCACATTCCTTTCTGTTTATCCCATGGGGTAAAAAAGCCGACGCTCACAGCGCCGGCTTCTATTATGCATGGCTTATTCGTTTACAACCTTAGGGTACACAGAAACCTGCTTTTTGTCTCTGCCTTTCCTCTCGAAACGCACCACACCATCTACCAGAGCAAACAATGTGTCGTCGCCGCCGCGGCCTACATTGACTCCGGGATGGATCTTTGTACCGCGCTGTCTGTAAAGGATATTGCCGGCCAGCACAAATTGTCCGTCCGCCCTTTTCGCACCAAGTCTCTTGGACTCGGAATCCCTGCCGTTCTTAGTAGAACCAACACCTTTTTTATGAGCGAATAACTGAAGATTCATCTTCAACATGTCTTACACCTCCTCAGTCAGGATACATATCAACTGATTTCCTTTTTTGTCCGTCCTGTAACTCTCCTCAATGCTTTCAAGCCCAAGCATCAGAGTGTTCAGCAACAATTTAGATTCTTCACTGACCGTCCCCGGAAGGGAACACTCCAGATAACCGTCATCGGCTGAATAAGAAATATCATCTTTCGTAAAGGTCTCGATCGCATTTATGGTGTTCTGTGTCAGTACAGAGACTGCAGAGCACACGATATCCTCACCGGCGGGCGCAAAGCCCGCATGGCCTTTTACCTCAAAACCGCGGTATCTTCCATCCGAATCTATCTTTACTTTAACCGTAATCATCGTTTTCATTCAAAAATGCCAATTAAGCATTGATCTTATCAATCTTTAACTGGGTATAAGCTTGCCTGTGACCGTTTTTCTTGTGATATCCGGTCTTCCTCTTATACTTGTAAACGATAACCTTTTTGCCTCTGCCATCATTCATCACAGTAGCAGAAACGCTTGCACCTGCCACAGTAGGGCAGCCAATGGTAAGCTCTTCACCGCCTACGGCCAATACCTGGTCGAACGTGTAAGTCTCGCCGGCTTCTGCGCCAAGCTTTTCCACCTTGATGATATCGCCTTCGGCAACTTTATACTGCTTTCCACCTGTTGCTATAATCGCGTACATAGGGCACCTCCTATTTATCATTACTCGCCAACTACGGTGTCCGGAATTCCGGCCCTTTTCAACCTCATTGTGCGGCATACTTTATAAATATAACAGGGATTTCCATGGTTGTCAATGTGTTTTTGCAGCCAATCCATCCCTGTTATGTTTGTTTTTGTTTCCTATTCAATGACAGAAACTTATTTCTCGAACGTCATGGTTCCTTCGTCCATGGACATGACCAGTTTTCCATCCTTGTACTCAGCTTCGACATCTTCTCCGTCCGCAGTCAGAGTGCAGATGGGATCTTTGTATTTCCAGGTTCCTTCTGCTTTTTCTCCCGCTACGTCCATGCTGAATTTTCCATCGGCGCTGATGGTCAGAGTCATATTTACGTCATCCTGACCAGCCATAGCCAGGAACTGATCTACATCAAGGGTCATCCCGCTGACTTCAATCGTGGTCATCTTCCAGTCGCCTACCACAGGGGCGCTGTTTTTCTTGCCGCAGCCTGTCAGGGCCATAACTGTCATGGCCAGCACCAACATGAGCATCACAATACGCTTTTTCATTTCAAATCCTCCATTTGTCTCAATATTCGGCTCGGGCACTCCCTATGTATTCCGAGATGGTTTCTTTGAAATCCTGTCGGAATTTTAGCCCGCCTATAATAATCTACTATAAATCCAGACAAAACACAAGTGGATTTTCACTTTTCACCGGAAGCTCCGGGCCATATTTCGTGAAGAGGCTTCCGGACCTTCTTTCTTGTGAGCTCTGCAAGATTCAGGCGTGTGAGGCCAAGCAAAACCGTTTTTACAGGATCCTTCCGGAGCGCTTCTTCAAAAGCTCTGAGAAGAGCATCTTTATGCTCTTTTTTCGACATATCGATGAAGTCCACGATGATAATGCCGGAAAGATTCCGGAGCCGGAGCTGAATGGCTATTTCCTCGGCAGCTTCCAGATTGATCTTAAAAAAAGTTTCCTCCAGGCTCTTCTTTCCGTCAAATTTTCCGGTATTCACGTCAATGGATACCAGAGCTTCCGTCGGCTGGATCACCAAATAGCCGCCCGATTTTAACCATACCCTTTCCTTTCGCGCACGCTCAAGGACAGTTTCCAGACTGTAGAGCTTTGTCAGCGGATAAGCATCTTCATAGTAGCGGAGAAAAGGGAGGCGGGCGTTTTCATCTGTCATCCGGATGGATTCTTCCTTTTTTCTCACGATGTCATAGACCAACGGATCATCGGTGACCACTTCATCCAGAGAAGATAGGCGGTTGTTGAATATTTCAGAAAGGAACGCCGGCTCCGGTTCGTAAAGAAGGGAACCGCCTGTACGGCTGGTCCATGTGGACAAAACAGCATTCATCTGAGTTTCCAGACGCGCTTTTTCCAATAAGAGTGCCTGTTCCGACGCATTTTCCCCATTGGTCCGGACAATTACCCCGAAAAAGGCGTCTTCGTCGCCCGGCGGGAAAAGCAGAGCCTTAAGCGCTTCCTTCCGCTCTCTGTCTTTTATTTTGGCAGAAAAGGATATCCCCGTCTTTCCGGTCATGAGCACCAGATACTGTCCGGTGAAAGTGAGCTTAGTAGTCACGGAAGGGGCCTTTGTCTTAACTGCATCTTTTTCCACTTGGACAAGGATCTCATCTCCCTCATGCAGAGGACGGCCTGCCATTCCTGCACTCGGATACCGCTCCCATTCTTCCAAAGGGTAATAACAGACCATATTTTCTCCAATATCCACAAAAGCAGACCGGATATTTTTTATGATATGCTTTACTCGCCCCACATAGATTCGGCCGATAAGAGAACACGTTTCCAGATCTTCCAGAAAAAGGCTTGTGATCCGGCTGTTATCTTCTTCGGCGGATATTCTCCTATTGTTCAGTGAGGTGATGATCGTTTTTCTCATGACTTATCCTCTTCCGTTCTGGAAACAGGAGTCAGGATCTCTTCTCCCATTTCCTCCAATGGAATGAAGCAGCGCTCCTTTTCTTTACCTCTATCTGCATAAAGCTCCAGACGGTGAATAGAAAAAGCGTATTGGCAGAATTCCCTTCCGGCATATTGAAAGAACGCTTCTAGAAGCAGCTCCGGCTTCAGATTATCCACGCTCCCCGCCGCCAGCTGCAGGAATATGCCTGTTTCTTCTACTCTCCACTCATATATCATCGGACGTATGTCCACTTGTTTTTCACTTTTTTTCGTCTTTTTCCAGATCAGGATGGATTCCTGAGAACAGAAAGAAGCAAAGGAAGCTTTCCACCCGTCCCAAAAGACTTCTTCATATCCTTCCTTTGAAGATACCATATAATCAGCGGCAGCTACGATGGACATCGCAGGCTTGGCAGCATCAGGCAGCCTCCGGTAGCTTAAAATCTCCATTCCCTCCGCCATTTCACGATTCATCCGGTCCCGCATCGTGCAAGAATCTTCCGTGCTGTTCACTTCCATGTCCAAATATTCCCCTTCGCTGGTCAAGCCGAGTCCCAGGGGGGAAGCAAAGGACATGATTTGATGAGGGCTGAATCCTCCGGAATATGCGATATCCACTCCCGCTCTTCGATTTACTTTTTGAAAATAGCGCATCACGTCCAGATGTCCGATAAATTTCATGATGCCGGTCTTGGAAAATTTAATCCTGATCTTCAAAGCATACACCTCCGCCGAATTTCCTGACACCGCAGCCCTGGCATTGCGCCCGGCAGTTGGGACTGACAGTCCCCTCCATGGCGCGCTCCCATTCTCTCTTCAAAAAATCTTTTGTCACTCCGGTATCGATGAAGTCCCAGGGCAACAGCTCATCTAAGGATCTCTCTCTGAGATTATAAAAAGCCGGATCCAAATCCTGGGCCTCGAACGCTTCCATCCATTTCCCATTATCGAAGCATTCTGACCAGGAATCATAAATACATCCCCGGCGGTAGGCATCCAATATGACCTTGCTCACCCGGCGGTCTCCTCTGGCCAGGACTCCCTCCAGTACGGAGACATCGGCCTCGTGCCAGTTGTATTTAAGGCTTTTATGATTCAGCTGGCTTTTCATGGCCTCATTGACCACACGGGCCTTTGCCAGATATTCTTCCTTGGTGAACATAGATGCCCATTGAAGCGGAGTGAACGGCTTTGGAATAAAGAAAGACGTACTTACGTTGACCTGTACCCGTCCCTGCCGCTCCTCCTTCGGGACAGTTTCATAGTATTCCTTCGCTACTTTATTCGCCAAATCCGCGATTCCTTCCATATCTTCTTTTGTCTCTGTCGGAAGGCCCAGCATAAAATAGAGCTTCACCTTATTCCAGCCACCCCGGAATGCTTCAGACGATCCGTTCAGAATGTCCTCTTCTGTAAGGCCTTTATTGATCACATTCCGCATTCTCTGGCTTCCGGCCTCCGGTGCAAAAGTAAGACTGCTCTTTTTCACATCTTGAACACGGCTCATCACATCCAGAGAAAATGCGTCGATCCTTAAGGAGGGAAGAGAGATATTCACGTCCTTATCCCGGAATTTTTCAATCAGGAAATAGACCAGCTCCTTTAGCCGGCTGTAATCACTGGAGCTCAAGGAGCTCAGTGAGATCTCGTCATGACCGGTATTTTCCAGAATATTTACCGCATACTGTTCCAGCTGCTCCAGGTTTCTTTCCCGTACTGGACGGTATACCATGCCGGCCTGACAGAACCGGCATCCCCGGATGCAGCCCCTCTGAATTTCCAGGACCACTCTGTCCTGAGTAGCTTTCAGATATGGAACCAGAGGCTTTTCCGGATAGCCGGCCTGCTCCATATCCACGACCAGCTGTTTCACAACCCGAATAGGGGCATGGGGATTATTAGGCGTCATGGATTTAAGAGTACCGTCCTCAAAATATGAAACATCATAAAAGGACGGGACATAAATTCCCGGAAGTTCTGCCGCCTTTTCCAGAAAATCCTGACGGCTTCCGCCGGAAGCTTTATTTTCTTTATAAATGTCCATGAGCTCATCATACCGGGTCTCGCCTTCTCCGATATAAAACATGTCGAAAAACGCCGCAATCGGCTCCGGATTATAGGTACAGGGCCCTCCTCCGATGACTATGGGGCAGTCTTCCTTACGGTCTGCAGCATGAAGAGGAATCTGGCTCAGATCCAGAATCTGAAGGATGTTCGTATAGCACATTTCATACTGGATCGTAATTCCGAGAAAATCCGCGTCCTTTACCGGCAGCTGGCTCTCCAGAGTGAATAAAGGGATATGCTTTTCCCTTAGTATTTTGTCCATATCAATCCACGGAGAATAGACCCGTTCACAGTAGACGTCGTCTCTTCTGTTGAACATGTCGTATAGAATCTGTATTCCCAAATGGGACATTCCAATCTCATACACATCCGGGAAGCACATCACAAAACGGATATCCACCTCACGTGGATCCTTTTGCGCCGAATTCACCTCATTGCCAATGTAGCGTGCAGGTTTTTCGACTTTTAACAGTATTTCATCACTTAACGCTAGTTTTTTCATATTTTTCCTTTCGGCTGCCGGGCGCGGCTCTCTGTATTCTCTGTCGCTGCTCAGCATCTGAAATAATACTTTATCAAGTTCTGATAATGGTACAGTCTCAAGTATTATATCATTTTGAATCAGAACTTCAAGTGGTTAATGGAAAGGAGCCGATAATGCCCTGAAAATAATCCTGATTGAATTTGACTGCCTCAGCCTCCGGCTTCACAGACATGGAACGTTTATGAAATTCATAGGCCTTATCATATTCTCCGAGTCTGTCATAGCAGACACAGAGCTGAATATAGGGAATATAATCATGGCAGTCTTTCTGAATGAACGCCCCTGAATACTCGTTAAGCGGAGCGGCAAGAGCCTCCTGAAACCAGTGTATCGCCTGATTGTAAGAGTGGGATTTCATCAGGAGCCGTCCTATTTCGCAGCAGACCTCTGCCCGCGGTACATCATAATGGAAGCTGTAAAACAAAACAGTCAGTCCTTTTCTGTCTTTTCCCAATTTTTCGTAGCAGTGTGAAAGCTGGAGACATGCATCTATCTTATTTTCCTCCCATCCATCCGGTTCTTTCAGAAAATGGAGCAGGACCTGAACAGCTTCCTGATATCTTCTGTGATAGAAAAGTTCCCGGCCATAATAAAATTGATGCCGCGGTTCCAAAGTCTCTCCCATTTGGAGCATGTTTTCATAAATATTGATATTCCGATCAGGATCACCGGCGCACAGTTTTCTGTGTTCAATCTCGATATCCGAATACAACAGTTTTCCATGAGGAGAAATTGCCTCGTGAACCCTTCCCTTCCATTGATACCCAAGTTTGCTTTTCACAAGTCTTTCCCGGCTGTAGATAATAGAAGGACGGCCGTTTTCATCAAAGCCGGACACGTATTTCATAAATACCATATCAACAGAAGGATCGAGAGTATCCTTAAGCTCCATCAATTTATGCTGATTCGAGACAGATATCATATCATCTGCGTCCAGCCACATCCAGTAATCCTTTGTGGCTTTGGAACAGGCATAATTTCTGGCAGCCGAAAAATCCTCGGTCCAGGGAAAGTCGAATATAAGAGAGGTATATTGACGGGCCTCTTCCTTTGTAAGATCGGCAGAGCCGGTATCCACTATGATGATCTCATCCGCTATTGTTTTCATGGATTCCAGGATACGGGACAGAACAGCCTCCTCATTTTTCACAATCATACACAAGCTTATTGTTATCATGAGGTTCTCCTTAATTGGAGAACGGTCAGAGAAATCTCGCCGTCAGTAGCAGTAACGGGACTGTTAAAAGTCAGATTGAACACCGTCTGCGACGGAACGTAAAGTATGAAGTAGATAGAGCCGGCAGCGCTGGAGGAGTCGGATCCAGTCTTAAAATAAATGCCTTTCTCGATGTGTGCGGCGCTATTATAAAAAGGTGTGACCTGTATATAGCCGGCAGTCCGCAGGATAGCAGAGACTCCATAGGATATCAGATAATATCCCGGCTCCAGGATGATGTTGGACGGCCCATTGTAGGAAATCTGTCCGGTAGGATCAGAAACCTGTGGATCCAAGGGAATCCGGCTTCCATTTGTGAGAGGGATCGCGTAACTGGCAAACGAAGCAAAGACGTTGTCGGGAGCTTTACCTGCGGGACCTGTCGCTCCTGCCGGCCCAGCGGGACCAGTTTTACCAGTATCTCCCTTGGGGCCGGCCGGCCCTTCCGCGCCGGTTTTGCCTGCAGGGCCAACTGCGCCCGCAGGCCCGGTGGCCCCGGTCATACCTTTTGGTCCGATCGGCCCTGCAGGACCAGTCACACCGGCAGGTCCCATCGGCCCTGTCGGCCCGCGTTCGCAGCAGCAGTCCGAACAGTGGCAGTTATTATTTCCAAATAAGTTTGAGAACATATGTGAATCGCCTCTTTTCTGATACAATATATAAACTCTGGATATTGTATGAAAAGAAAAGAAGCACTGTGAAAAACAAGGGGCCTGCCTCGGCCCCTTGTTTCCCGTCATGCACCTGTATGATTGATTTCTTCCAAATGGATTTCCCGGTCACAGATTTTTTTCGCCAGCTCTTTATTATGGGTAACCATCAAAAGTCCCAGGCGGCGTTCTTCCACTTCTTTCAACATCAGATTCCAGATCTGTGCCTGTGTGATCACATCCAGCATAGTGCTCATTTCATCCGCAAACAGAAAGTGAGTTCCGTGAAACAGGGAACGGGCCACACAGAACCGCTGCAGCTCACCGCCGGACAGCTCTCTTGGATATCGCTCCAGCCAGTCCTTTTCAATCCCGAGCGCTTCCATCACCTCGTCCCGGTACATGCCGGATTCCTGCAATACTTTTTTCATTTTCCACCGGGGATTTATGGCTTTTTCCGGATGCTGATAGATTAACTGTACCGGAGAAACGCCTTTTCGCGGAAGCGGTTTTCCGTCCAGCAGGATTTCCCCTTTTTGCGGGCGGAGATACCCGGCCATGATCCGGATCAGCGTACTCTTCCCATATCCGCTTGGCCCTACCAGACCGACCCGCTCTCCTTCTTCTACGCTCAGACTGACGTCCTGTAAAATCCACGGAGACTTGGCGCCATACCGAAAGCTGATATTTTTAGCTTCAATCCGCATGAATACACCTCACATATCCCCCACGCACTTCTCTCATGGGTATCTCTTGTTCACATTCCTTTGTTTTATGAGGACATCTGGGAGAAAACAGGCAGCCGTCCGGGAGATATTTTGCATAAGGCTGAAAACCAGCGATCGGTTTAAAACCATTCTGCGGAAGAGCCTCCCACAACGCCTTAGAATAAGGGTGGCGGAGAGCCTCCGGCCCTTTCCTGAAGTCCTCCGCTTCCGCTATTTCTACGGTTGTTCCCGCATAGAAAACGGCGATACGGTCCGCTATATGAAACGCCAAGTCTATATCATGAGTGATCAATACCACGGCCTTACCCTCATCTGCCAATTCCCGGAAAACCTTCAGGGCTTCCAGGGCCATCTCCAGGTCCAGACCCGGCGTAGGCTCGTCGGCGATGATCAGTTCCGCACCGCTGATCACTGCCGTGGAGACAAGGACTCTTCTGGCCATGCCGCCGGAAAGCTGAAAAGGATACAGCTTTTCTGTTTTCTCGTCCAGATGAAACCGTTTGAAAATTTCCTTCTGGGCGGCTATACGTTCCCGGTCCGGCTTGCTGCCTCTCACCTGTGCATCCACCTTCATCAATGGATCCAGATAAGCGACTGACTGGGGAACCAGCGCTATTTCTTTTCCTCTCAGCTTTTCTTTGTCTTTCTGCGACAATACGCTGCCTTTATAAGAAATCTCCCCGCTCACTGCCGCGTTCCCCGGCAAAAGCCCCATGACCGCATGAGCCAGAAGGCTTTTTCCGGAACCGCTGGAGCCGGCGATCGCCACGATCTCACCGGGACATACATCCAGATTCAGGTTGGAGATTACTTTAAGATCGTACTGCTCCAGTCCGGTGTCGTACATATGAAAGGATACTGACAGATCCTTAACCGTTAAAATTGGTTCTTTTTCCATAACTCTCTCCTATTCATGGGCGCTGTACGGATCTATGATCTTCTTCAGGTTCTCTCCCAAACGGTCAAACAGCAGGACGATGATCACCAGCATCAGTCCCGGGAAAAAGGCCAGCCACCACATTCCCGTTGAAAGATATTTCATGGATTCCGACAGGATGATACCGATAGCAGGCTGCTCCGGTGACAATCCAAATCCAAGAAAAGTAAGGCTGGATTCGTGCATGATGGCATGGGGGAACATCAGTATGAGCCCAATGATAAACTGCGGCACCATATGAGGCAGAATATGATGGACGGTAATCCACCAGCTGGAATGACCAAGCTTTCTGGACACCTCGATATACTGCTGGGAACGGATCTGTAGGACCTCACTTCGGATGATACGGGCCAGCCCTGTCCAGTGGGTGACCGCCACGCCTATGAGGACCCCTTTAAGCCCCTTCCCGCAGGCAAAGGATATCAGGATCAGCAGGACCGTGTGAGGAATCCCCATCACCAGGTCTATCACCCAGTTGATAAAGTGATCCAGCCAGGAGGCCCCTGTAGCCGCTACGACGCCCACGATCAAGGCGATCACGGCGCTTACACAGGACGCCACAGTCCCTACTACAATACTGACGGATAATCCCTTTATCGTCCTCACCAGCATGTCCCTGCCCAGCATATCTGTTCCGAAGGGATGCTCCCAGGAAGGTTTCAGACCTTTCTGGGAGAAATCCGCCGTGATCAGATCATTGCTTGATAAAGCCCCTGCCAGATATATCCCAACAAGCACGGCAAACATCAGTACCGCCAAGACGATGATCTTTGTCCTCCTGTTCAGAAGACAGGAGCCTTTTCCAACCCGCAGAGTAGGGTCTTTAGCTGCCATATGACTCATTCTTATATCCCTCCTTAATCTGCGGATCTACGATTCCATAGATAATATTGGCCAGCATATTTCCGGCAAAGACAAACAGGGCGCTGAACAGAGTGATTCCTAAGAGTAGAGGGATGTCTGAACCCATACCGGCGGCGGCTGCTGCCGCGCCCAGTCCTGGATAGGAGAAGACGCTTTCCGCCAGCACAGAACCGCCGAACAATTCACTGAATGAACCGAACTGCATGGTAACAGCGGGAAGCAGTATATTTCTGAACCCGTGCCGCTTCAGGATGCTGAAGCGGGATTCTCCTCTCGCCTTGGCAAACAGAACATAATCACTTTCCAGTACGTCTACCAGCTTTTCTCTGGTATGAAGCGCCACATTGGCAAAGGAAAGAAAACTCAGTGTCAATGCGGGCAGAACCAGATGATGAATTCTCTGCAGAATGGTGACCTCATCGGCCGGCACTCCCTTTGGCACGCTCATCCCCATGGGGAACCAGCCCAGCTTCACAGAAAAGAACATGAGAAACACGATTCCTATCCAAAACGTAGGAATCGAACACATGACGAGACAAATCTTTTTCAGGATCTTATCCAGCCACTTTCCATTGTAAATCCCCATGGCGCACCCAATACCAAAGCCAATCAGGCCCGAAAAGAGCCAGGCCGTCAGCATGAGCGCCAAAGAAGCTGCAAATTTTTCTTTGATGATATCCAGAACCGGTCGGCGGTATATCAGTGACGTACCGAAGTCGCCATGGAGAATGGAATTTCCCCACGCGAGGAATCTCTCCAGCGGCGGATCATTTAAGCCCCAGTATTCTGCTATTTTTTCTCTTTGTTCTTCACTGACGTTTGGGACCGCACCCACATACTGCTGTACAGGATCCACAGGAGACGCGCTGACCAATATGAAACTGATTATGCTGACAGCGATCAGAAGTGTCACCACGCGGACCAGATATTTGCCCGTAAATTTAAGAACGTGCATTTTTTTCATTTGTCCACCCTCATTTTTCTTTTATTATAAACGCACATTTCGCTCCGGACAAAATCTGCCCGGAGCAAAATAGTATTTTTATCAATGATTTTCCCTATTCCCAGGTCCACTCCGCCAAATTGGCGATCAGGGGCCAGGCTTGTCCATGGGCGTGAATCCTCTGATTTCCGATATCCAGTCCATCCTTTACATAATAAAGATGCGTCATATTCACGTAGAATGCCCAGGGGGCTTCTCCTCTCATGGAGGTACCCGTCTCTCCGTCCCACTGTGCTTTCTGCCACCATTCATAAGAATCCTCAATCGTGAGAGAGTTCATCGCCGTGTCCAGATATTCATCTGTCTTTTCACTGGTATAAAATTCAGGATTATAAAAATCCGTCTTACCAGCGTTGCTGCTGTGATACAGCATATAGGAAGTCATCGGACTGTCGGAGCCCCATCCCATAATCATGGGTTCCGAGAACATTCTTTTTACAGTATCGTCCGCGCTCACACCTTCGACGTTTATATCGAATCCCATATTTTCTTTAGCCTGATTTGCCACAGACATTGCCACTGCCTGACGCATGGAATCTCCTGCAAAATACATCAGATTAAAGGACAGCTTCTCTCCGTCTTTTTCCCGGATACCGTCTCCATCCGTATCTTTCCAGCCGGATTCATCTAAGAGCTTATTGGCATATTCAATATCTGTTTCGATCACATCTTCTTTGTTCCACCACAGCATTCCGTCACATTCGGAATACGCCGGAGCCGCATAGCCATTTAAAGCTTCCTCTATGATCTTCTCCCGGTCAATGCCGTAACAAAGCGCTTTTCGCACATTGACATCGCAGGTGATGTTATTTCCAATTTTATAGCCGTCCTCCGTCGTCTTGCCTTCATCGGGAACTGTAGGAAGTGTAATGCCCCTGTTGTCCACAGATTCGACTTCTTCCACATGCATTCCTTTGATCTCCGTGGTGGCCAGTGTCGCGGAAGTGAGAGCGATATCCACCTCTCCCGCCTGTGCGGCTACAAAACGGGCGTCTTCTTCCTGAATCAGAACAACTGCTCTCTTTATCTTAGGCTGTTCTCCGTAGTAGCTTTCGTTTGCCTCCAGGATGAACTGTTGGCCTTTATCCCACTGGACCATCTTATAAGGACCGGAGCCGATGATCTGGTCTACCTCCAGACCAAATTTATCACCGTAGGCATTTTCCGGCACGATACCCATCTGAGCGATTGTATAGATAAAGGTCACGCAGGGCTTTGACAGTTTGAATTCAACGGTTGTATCATCCGTTGCGGAACAGCTCTCCATCATTGTCAGATCCATGTAAGTGGCTTTTTCCTTGGCGGTGTTGAACGAGAAAGCCACATCGGAAGCTTTCAGTGGGTCGCCGTTGGTAAACGTCACATCATCTCTTATTTTAAAGGTCCATGTCAGCGCGTCGTCACTGACCGTATATCCTGTAGCCAGATCATTTTCCAGCTTATCGTCACCATTTACTTTTACCAGGTTAGAATAAAGGGGAGAGCCTGTATATCCGAATCCCGTACAGGGGTCAAAGGAATCTCCCTCACTGGAAAAACCGATAGTCACCTCGGATTTTGCTTCCTCAGGTTCCCCTTCATTTTTCTCTGTCTCTTCCTTCTCCGTCTTTTCTGTGCCGCCTGTCGTCTGGCTCGGCTTGTCTGTTGATGTCCCGGAATCTCCGGATTTGCCGCAGCCTGCAGCCAAAGCGGTTATACATAAAAGCACTGCGAGTGCCTTCATTCCCTTTTTCATCTTTTTCATCCTCCTGTTTTGCGCGTTTCCAGCCAACGGGTTTATTATACATAATTCGTGCTTCTTCGGGAAGCCACCCCGGGGGATATTTTTTTAACATTAGCATAAAGTTATATAAACAGGCCGGAACTTCTGCCGGTAATCTGAATGGTGCCGATCGGAACTCATCCAAAATGATTCCAAAAATACTATGTAAAATATGTTAAGAAAGCATCAAGCTCATGCTGGAATTATGGACAGACAGCTCCTCGTCTGTTATAGTGGTATCAATTTCACGTCAACTTGTTTACAGAATTTAGGAGAGAAATAAAAGAAAGGAAGGAAGAATGTTCGAGATTTCCACGATAATCAAAGGGTTTATCATCGGCGGCTCCATGCTGATCCCCGGGGTCAGCGGCGGAACCATGTCCATGATCTTTAAAGTATATGACCGTATGATCTCATCGGTCAGCTCCTTTATGAAACACAAAAAAGAGAGTTTTTTCTTTTTGCTCCAATTCGTTCTGGGAGCCGGAGCCGCATTCTTGATCTTATCAGGGCCCATGGCTTCCCTGAACCGTCATTTTCCACAGGAAATGGGATTCTTTGTGATCGGAGCTGTCATCGGAGGGATTCCGGTTATCTATAAAGAAACGAGGACGGAACACTTGTCCTTTAAAAGCTTCCTCTATCTTGCAGCCGGACTGGCCCTTGTATTTAGCATCGCCATGCTTCCGAAAAATCTGTTTCACGCCGGAAACGGAGGCCTCCTCAGTTTTCTCATTCAGTTTTTGGCCGGTATCCTGGGCGCGCTTGCGTTAGTTTTGCCTGGAATCTCTTTTTCTTCCATGCTGTATATGATGGGAGTCTATAATTTTATTTTCGGCGCTCTCGGAGACAGAAATTTCCTGGCTCTTTTCCCTTTTGGCGCAGGATGTATCCTGGGTATTCTTCTGCTGACCAGATTTCTGGAAACAGCCATGAAACGATATCCCCATCCCACTTATATGATCATATTGGGATTTGTGATGGGCTCCATCGGAGATATCATGGGTGAGATTCCGCGAATGTCGGCAGGAATAGAAATCTTTTCCTGTATTTTCTGGGCAGCGGCAGGATTTTTTATCATTTATCTTCTGTCCAGATGGGAAGAACGGCATCCGGAAACGGCATAAACCGATAAAAAAATATGCTGAACAAGGCCCTTACTGCCCGATTCAGCATATTTCGTTTAAACCTCACATTTGTCTCATTTATTCCAAAGCATCCAAAAGACGTCCTGCTTCCAGGGTATTATCCGCGATTGGAACCCAATGATGGGCCAGCTTCAGGAGGAACCGTTCATCCGGTGTCCTGCCCTCCTCTTCCAGGAAATGGATAGAGAGTTTAAACAGCTCCCGTTCGCTGAGGGCGACATTGTCCAGCACGACTCTTCCTTTTTCCAGCATATAGGAGGTATCTGTGTCTTTCCTGGCGATCATCTCATCTACCGTGTCCTTCAGGAACTGATAATGCTCCTGATCCCACGCCGCCATGAACAGACATTTACACATCCCTTTTGTACAGAAAGGCTGCTTTTTCAGAACTTTCCACAATTCCTTGAACCTCTCCATATGCGCCGTTGATAAAAACAGTTTCGCATCCATTAAGGAACGAAAACATTTCTCCTTCCATGCCATGGCCGCTCCCCCTTTACAGTTCTTTTATGTAATTTTACCCTATTCCGGAGGGACAATCAAGTAATAAGTCAACGATTTGCCAATTCTTTTGTAATATCTTCCCAGGTCACGCCCTTTTCCGCCATCAGGACCATGGCGTGATAGAGGAAATCCGACAGTTCGTAAACGATTTCTTCTGGGTTGGGGTTTTTGGCGGCAATGACGATTTCCGTCGCCTCTTCTCCTACCTTCTTTAATATCTTATCTATCCCTTTGTCGAACAGATAATTTGTATAAGAGCCTTCTTTGGGATTGGCTTTTCTGTCGAGGATCACCTGATACACATCCTCAAATACCATAAGCGGATTGGTATCGTCATACTCCTTTTTCACCAGTTTATTAAAAAAACAGGAACGGGAACCGGTGTGACAGGCAGCGCCCACTTGAGCCACCTTGGCTAAAAGGGTATCATTGTCACAGTCCAGACAGAGGGATTTTACATATTGGAAGTGTCCGGAGGTCTCCCCCTTCAGCCACTGGCTTTTTCTGCTCCGGCTGTAATAATGCATTTTGCCCGTTTCCAGAGTGTCCTCAAAGGCTTTTTCATTCATATACGCCATCATGAGGACTTCAGAGGTCTTATAATCCTGTACGATGACCGGGACCAGGCCATCCGGTCCCAGCTTAAGTTTAGAAAAGCTCACCGGACTTTCGAACGTATTCATAGAAAGCCCTTCTTTTTTCAGCTGCTGTTTAAGGCTCATACAGTCAGTGCCATCGTCTTTTCCAAATGAAAGAACGGCTCCCTTTACTCCAGGAAGCGACAAAATGGGTTTAAGCTCTGACGCCGTCCTCATCTGGGTCAGAAGCAGCATAGGATATCCGCTGCCTTCCGGGAGGCATGTGAAAGCGGCTCCCATATCCAGAATAAAGCAGCCGGCTCCTAAAGAAGCGTATTCCTCCATCCGTGAGATCTTATCCTCTCTGTCCAGCCAAACAGCGATTTTCTCTTTACCGAAACGGTCGGAAACCTCCTTTAAAATATCAATGCTTTCTTCCTCGGAGGCTTTTAGATACACCATTTTGGCTCCGGCATAGAGATATTTTTTCACATCCTCCACTCGTTTGACCCGTCCGCCCGTGATCACAGGGATATCCACGGCGCGGGCAATCTTTTTGATCATGCCGATATGGGCGTCATGCCCTGCATCATCCTCCGAGAGGTCCATGATCATTAATTCATCAGCGCCGTTGTCATCATAATAACGGCATAGCTCTTCCGGGCTGCCATCGGGGAACCCTCCCCGTTCGATTTCAATTTCTACCTGACCGTTTCTAAGGGCAAACAAAGCTGCCAGTTTCTTTTCTTCTGCCATGTTGTCTTCTCCTCACGATTTATAGTTATAAAGAACCCTTTGTGGACAAGAGGCCGGGAATCCGGCTGTCTGTCATGGTGGCCATATCCAGGGACTTGGCAAACGCCTTGAACATGGCTTCAATCACATGATGAGTATTCTCGCCGTGAATTTCCTTGATGTGAAGATTCATAGCCGCCGAATAAGAAACCGCATAGAAAAATTCCCTGATCATCTCCGTTTCAAGGCAGCCGACACGCTCCGCCGTAAGAACGGCGTCATATACCAAATAGGGACGCCCCGACAAGTCCAGGGCACAGAGAACTAAGGATTCGTCCATGGGAAGCAGGAAAGAGCCATACCGGCGGATTCCCGACTTATCTCCCACCGCTTTTCCAATGGCCTGACCCAGGGCGATGCCTGTATCCTCAATGGTATGATGAGTATCCACTTCCAGATCCCCCCTGACCTGTACGTCCAGATCAAACAGGCCGTGCTTCGCAAAGCTCACAAGCATGTGGTCAAAAAAACCTATTCCGGTCTGGATCTCACTCAAACCCGTTCCATCCAAATTTAATGTAACAGATACGTCTGTCTCGCTCGTTTTTCTTGAAACTGTTCCGATTCGTTTCATGGCGCCCTCCTATTCAAACCGAACTTTTATGGCATTGCCGTGGGCAGTCAGCTTCTCCTGATCCGCAAACCGTATGATATCTTCATGGATGGGCTCCAGAGCTTCCCTGGAATACGATATGATACTTGACTTCTTTACAAAATCATCCACACCCAGGGGTGAAAAGAATTTGGCCGTCCCGTTGGTGGGAAGCACATGGTTCGGCCCGGCAAAATAGTCTCCCAGCGGCTCACAGCTGTGCTCTCCGATAAAAATGGCTCCTGCATTCCGAATCTTCGTCATGATGGTAAAAGCGTCTTTAGTCATAATCTCCAGATGTTCAGAGGCGATCTCATTGGCAGCTTCTATGGCTTCATCCAGGGTATCGGCAAGCAGGATATAACCATAATTCTCCAGGGATTTAGAAATAATATCCCTTCTGCTGAGAATTTTAAGGAACCCGTCTATTTCCTGGTTTACCGCGTCTGCCAGACGTTCAGAGGTAGTGACCAGAATGGCGGAGGCCATTTCGTCATGCTCCGCCTGGGACAAAAGATCCGCAGCCACATAGCGGGGATCTGCCGTTTCATCGGCTAATACAAGAATCTCACTGGGACCGGCAATAGAATCGATGCTCACGAAACCAAATACCGCTTTTTTAGCCAAGGCGACGAAAATGTTTCCGGGGCCTACGATCTTGTCAACCCGCGGTATGGATTCCGTCCCAAAAGCCAGAGCGGCGATCGCCTGAGCCCCGCCTGCTTTAAAGACCTTATCCACGCCGGCTTCTTTTGCGGCCACCAAGACAGCCGGATTTACTCTGCCGTCTTTGCCGGGCGGAGTGACCATGACAATCTCTCTCACTCCCGCCACCTTGGCAGGAACAATGTTCATCAGTACAGAGGATGGATACACTGCCTTTCCGCCCGGAACATATACGCCCACCCGATTAAGGGGCGTGACCTTCTGTCCCAGCAGAACGCCGTTTTCACTGGAATCAAACCAGCTGTAACGCCGCTGTTTTTCGTGAAAGGCCCGGATATTCACAAGCGCCTTTCGGATGACTTCCAAAAGCTCTTTTTCCACCAGGCCGCATGCCTCTTCCATCTCAGCCTCTGTGACACGGACAGTAGAAGCGTCCAGCCTGCAGCCGTCAAACTTTTCCGTATAAGCAAACAGGGCTGAATCCCTGTTCTTCCGTACTTCCTCTACAATGGCATTCACAGTCTCCGTATAGGCCCCATAATGTCCGGGACTTCTCTTCAAAAGCTGATCCAGTATGTCCTTTTTGGATGACTCATCCAACTTCACTATTCTCATTTTGTCTCCTCCTGTCTCCTGACGGCAAAAGTACGGATATTACCGTCCGTCCCGCTCCCTTGACTGGATAAGCGCTCTCATATCGGTAATGATCCTGCTGATGCGTTCATGCTCGATCTTCATGCTGACCTGATTGACCACCATCCTGGCAGAGAGCCCGACGATCTCCTCTAAGACCGTAAGTCCGTTTTCCCTTAGAGTAGAGCCCGTTTCCACAATATCCACAATGACTTCTGAAAGACCTACAATGGGAGCAAGCTCAATGGATCCGTTTAGCTTGATGATTTCTACGGTCTGATGTTTTTTATTATAGAAATAGTCCTTAGCGATACCGGGATATTTGGTGGCTACCCGGATGAGCTCATGATGCCTGAGCTTATCTGCCGCATCCTTCGGCCCGCAGACGCACATCCTGCATTTTCCGATCCCCAGATCCAGGACTTCATAAAGCCTCCTTCCCTCCTCCAGAATAGTATCCTTTCCGACTATCCCGATATCGGCGGCTCCGTACTCCACATAAGTGGGAACGTCATTGGCCTTTGCCAGAAAAAAGCGGAGTTTAAGCTCTTCATTCACAAAGATCAGTTTGCGGGTCCCTTCCTCCTTCATTTCTTCACAGGACAGCCCGATGGCTTCAAACAGCTCCATGGTCTTCTTAGCCATCCGTCCCTTTGCCAGGGCAAATGTTAAATATCTCATATGTTATCCTCTTCTATCTGTATCATTATCCCAGGTACTGTTTTCATTCGATTTCTTTCGGAAAAGAAAGATGCCTTATTTCTCCCGTATCCGGACGAACCGCCTGGATGTCCCGCCCGCCGTCGGATAAATAATAAATCTCCTCCAGGCGGTTCCGTCTGGCAAAGGCTGTATAATCTTCAAGCGTAGTCTTTTCTTTTTTTCGGATGAGCTGCAGGTTCTTCCCGGTATTTCTGAAATGAGAAGCCAACGGTATCGCAGATGCCTGTCTGGATCTGTCGTAGAGCAGAAGAACGTCCACCTTTGGAGTCTCGATTCCAATCTTCTGCCTGGAGAGTGCCGACATCAGACCGTCTATGGAAATAGAAAAGCCTACAGAAGGAGCGTCCTTTCCAAACTGTTTCATCAGGCCGTCATAGCGTCCGCCCGATACGATCGGTTCCCCCATGCCAAAGGTAACTCCCCGGAAAATGATTCCGGTATAATACTTATATTTGCCTAGCATCCCCAGATCAAAGGACACATAATCTGACAGCCCGTAATAGCTGAGGATACGGTATAAATTCTCCAGGCGTGTCACGGCCGCCTTTGAGCGGGCGTTTACAGTCATTGCCTTTGCCGTCTCTATGAGCTCAGCGGACCCGAAAAGCTCCGGAAGCTTTAAGAATATATCCGTAAGTTTCTCATCAAGGTTCTGCTCCTGCATCAGCTCCTCCACACCAAAGAAATTCTTTTCTTCTATGAGCGCTCGGAGCCTCTCTTCCGTGTCTTCGTCAAGTCCTGCTTCTTCCACCAGGCCTTTGAAAAAACCCACTTGTCCGATGTCGACCTGAAAATCTTTGAGGCCTGCTTTTAATAGACAATCGATGGTAAGAGCAATCATTTCCGCATCTGCGTCACTGGAATCGTCCCCAATCAGTTCAGCCCCCTGCACGGTAGATTCCTTCAGGCGTCCCTGATAACTGCTGTGATTGATGAATGTATTGGCAAGATAGCTGAGACGGATGGGAAACGGCTCGTCCGTATAATATTTTGCTGCGCATCTGGCCACAGGAGGCGTCATATCCGGACGTAACACCAGAGTATTTCCTTCCCGGTCGAAAAATTTATACATCTCCTTAGAAGCGACGCTTCCCCGCTCTTTGTTGAAAATATCAAAAAACTCAAAGGTAGGGGTCTGAAGCTCGTTATACCCATACCGCTTTAATGTGCTGCGGATCCTGTCCTCGATGACCAGCTTTCCGGCGTATTCGGAATTATAAATGTCCCGGACTCCCTCCGGCGTATGTAGTAATTGTTTCATAAAGATCTCCTGATACTTTAATATATTAACGTGATAATTCATTATCATAGTAGCACGCAGAATAAATTATACTGGATGAGACGGAATCTGTCAATCTCTGCTGTCTAAATCTTTTTGCAGCATCTCCAGATAATGGACATAAGCTCCGTGTTTTGTATGTATTTGATAGGTTTTGTCAATTTCCTCGTAAGTAAAGCTTTTTCTCCCGCCGTCTCTCCCACGGTTCCAATACTCCAAAAGGCGGCGAAAGGGCACATAATACATTTCGTCCAGACCGGTAAAATAGAGGATGATAAACGAAACGCCTCCCTGCTTTTCAAATTTCTCCATGAATACCATCTGGTGCTCGTGGATATTCTGCAGCGGGAACGTCGTGCTCACACACTCCTTCGCATCGAAACACACAGGAATCCCCTGGACGGCTCCGATGTAATCCACCGTACTCTTCTGGTCAAAGTAAGCCAGCGTTATATGGCGGCTTTCTTTATCGATATTGATAGGTTTAATGGGCGTCGGTATCTTTTGAATCAATGCCAGGCCGCTCTCTTTATATTTTTCGTTCGTATGGTTGATCAAATCCTCCAGGGTCGAACCCCGGAGCCCTCTTGTCCCCCAGGTAGCCATGGGCTTTTGCTTCCTCTCCAGTTTATGATATGCGCCGGATTTGGTCTGCCGGCGGCGTCTTATTCCGGGCTGCTCCAGGTATCCGTTATGCCGGGAAACGGCAAGACCTTTTCCTCTTTCAGAATCTTGCGGAAAAGCTCCGGAAGACGGGCCTGTACCGAACGGCCTGAAAGGCCCTTAAGCGCTCCGGAAAGCTCCGGAAATTCCATTTTCCAGGAATGGAGCAGCTGATGCTCCAGGTGATATTCAGACCGAAATCTCCGGTTCACGGACGGGTTTCCATACTTCTCATCTCCAATCACCGGATGGCCGTCGGCCGCCAGATGCGCCCGGATCTGATGGGAACGTCCGGTTATGAGTTCCACCTTCAGCAGAGTTTGGCTTCTGCCGGCGGCAACCGGCTCATAAGCCGTGTGGATTTCACTGCTTCCCTCTCTCTGTTCCGAATAGATCTTCACCTGATTACTTCTTTCATCCTTGACGAGCCATCCATGCAGGCGGCGTTTCTTTACTGCAGCGCCGTCCACAAGGCACAGATAGTATTTACGGATACTCCGCTCCTTAAAAAGTATGGAAAGCTCCTGAAGGGCTTTCAGAGTCTTTCCCGCGGTCACAAGACCGCTGGTGTTCCGGTCAAGACGATTGCACACAGAAGGGCGGAAGCTCCTCAGAGTTTCTTCCGTCACCTCTCCCTTTTCCAGCAGATACGAGAGCAGGTATTCCACCAATGATACATCTTCTTTTCCGGCTTTCTGGGAAAGCATTCCCGCAGGCTTATTAATCAGAACCACCTGGGAGTCTTCATAGATGACAGACAATTTTGCAGCAGGACGTTTATAGGAAGCCTCTGCTTTTCTGCGAAACCCTTCGATCGTTTCTTCGGAAAGGAAAAGCTGAATTGTATCCCCTTCCTTTATCTGTTCTCCGCCGCTGCATTTCTTTTTATTGATGGTGATATTTTTTTTCCGAAACATTTTATAAAAAAAGCTCTTTGGCGCAAGCGCCATATATTTTTGGAGATATTTATCCAGTCTCTGCCCTGCTTCCGCCGTTCCCACCGGCAATTCCCTCATAGGCTTCCTCCCTCTTTTTCCGGCTTCCTCTCTACATGGAGTAAACTAGGAATTCTCCCTTTTTCTTCTCTAGCTCCTTCTTTTTTTCGTCGGATTCAGAAGGCTGGATTCCGTCCACCCTCTTTAAAAATGCGCTGTAATCGGTATACAGCTGGATTTTAGAATAGACTCCGATGCTTTTCAGAAGACCGTTTATATCCTTCTCCGCCTGCTTGACCTCCACTTTCTTACTGGCCGTATAGGCGGTGATCCCCGTTTCATGGAAAACGGCCGCCTGTACCGGAATCAGCTTCTGACCGGCCGTCACGATCATATCGCAGGAAAGTACCAGTCCCTCCGATACTTCGGCAAGTCTTTCGTAGTCTTCGCTTTTCAGGGGAAGCCCTTTACATCTGGCTATGACGTTCACCGCAAAAGTCGCTGCGGGCAGTACGGAGCAGATTGCGCCTACCGTCCAGATATTTTTCCGGTTTCCGGTGGTGATAAGGCCTATGGTCAGTGCGCCAAATACCAGTGCGCAGCAGGCCGCCAGTTTCAAGATCTGTGCTTTTAGTTTCTTTTTTCCATAACCGTAAGTTCCTTTTTCCATGTTCTGTTCATCTCTCCCATTTATCACACAGCATATTGACCTGATCTGCCATTCTGGCCAAATCCTTGTTGGCGCTTCCCTCGTTCTTTCGGATGAGCGCCATCAGACGTTCCCCCGCGGCCAGAAGCCTTGCAAATACGGTATTAGCCTTCTTTGCTGAAGATTTTTCACGCCGCTTCAGGATGCGGACGCCTTCCGAGACCCAGGAATCCGTTTTCATGTCATAGACCGCTCCGCTGTAAGGAGCCGACGCATCCATCCCATGTTCTTCTATTAAGCAGGATACGAAATGATCGCATACGCTGTCTTCTCCATGGACTATGAATACTTTTTTCGGTTTCGGATTAAAGGAATCGATCCATTTTAACAGCCCAATCTTATCCGCGTGGCCGCTGATTCCGTCCAGCTTCTTGATCTCTGCTTTTACTTCGATGGTCTCGCCAAAAAGCTTCACGGTGCTCATGCCGTCCAGCAGGGCCCGCCCTAAAGTGCCTCCCGACTGGTATCCTACAAACAGAATCGTACATTCCGGGCGCCACAGGTTGTGCTTCAGGTGATGACGGATACGACCCGCCTCGCACATTCCGGATGCCGATATGATGACCTTCGGCTCCTGGTCAAAGTTTATGAGCTTGGAATCGGCGCTGGTCACCGATACGGTCAGCCCCTGAAATTTAATGGGATCGATTCCCTTTTCCAAAAGCTCTGTAGCCTCTTCATCAAAGCAGCTGTATTTATATTTGTTGAAGATATTTGTGGCTTCTATGGCCAGCGGACTGTCCACATAAACCTTAAAGCCCTCATGACCGCGAATCAGCCTGTCTTCTTTGATCTTTCTTATAAAATAAAGCATTTCCTGAGTACGCCCAACGGCAAAAGAAGGAATCACCACATTCCCGCCCCGGTCAAAGGTCTCCTGGATTACCTCCGTCAGCTCTTTTACATAGTCCACCCGGACATCACTATGAATCCGGTCCCCATACGTGGACTCCATCACGACGTAATCAGCCGTGTCCAGATACTGAGGATCCTTGATCAGAGGTTGATCCAGGTTTCCGACATCGCCGGAAAAGACTAGCTTTCTAGTTTCCTTTTCCTCAGAAATCCACAGTTCAATGCTGGCCGAACCGAGCAGATGGCCGACATCGGAAAAGCGGGCCTGAACACCTTCTGCGATGTCCACCATTTCGTTGTATTCACACGCCACCAGCTGTTCCAAAAGCCCCACGGCGTCGTCCATCGTATATAAGGGGATAAATTCCGGCTTTCCGGCACGTTTCCCCTTCCGGTTGCGCCATTCTGCCTCAAACTCCTGAATATGGGCGCTGTCACGGAGCATGATCTGGCATAGATCACAGGTAGCCCTGGTGGCATACACCTGACCCCGGAAGCCTTTCGCGTAAAGAAGAGGAAGGAGCCCGGAATGGTCAATATGGGCATGGGTCAGGAGGACACAATCGATTTCCGACGCATGTACCGGAATCTCCTGGTTCTCATAAACATCCTCTCCCTGCTCCATTCCGCAGTCGATCAGCATATTCATACCGGCAGCCTTTACCATATGGCAGCTCCCGGTCACTTCGTGATCTGCGCCTAAAAATATCAATTCCATACTATTATCTCCTTATTATCTCTTTTTGGGATGAACATTTCGGATGGCCGTTTTCTTTTTATCCTTCTGTTTTCCTCCGGAAGAAACTTCCTCTTTGTCGGGCCGTATGAGACAGCGGCTTCCATATCCGATCAGGTCTGTCCTGCCCGCCTGTCTGAGCGCCTCCAGGACCAGCTCCCGGTTCTTTGGCAGGCGGTACTGAATCAGTGCGCGCTGCATGGCCTTTTCGTGAGGGCTTCTCGGCACATAGACCCGCTCCATCGTCCTGGGATCGAATCCCGTATAGTACATGCAGGTAGAAAGAGTGGACGGAGTCGGGTAAAAATCCTGCACCTGCTCCGGCGTATGCCGGATATCCCTTAAATATTCTGCCAGGGCCACCGCATCGCGGATGGTACAGCCTGGGTGGGACGACATCAGATATGGCACAAGATATTGTTTCTTTCCAAGTCTTTCATTCATCTTCCGGTATGACTCCGCAAAATCCAAATACACACGGCTGTCCGGCTTTCCCATATATTTGAGCACATTCGGTGAAATATGCTCCGGCGCCACTTTCAGCTGTCCGCTGATATGATGCTCACACAACTCTTTCAAAAACTCACTGTCCTTGTCTGCCATCACATAGTCAAACCGGATGCCGGAGCGGATAAATACCTTTTTCACTCCGGGAACAGAACGCAGCTTGCGGAGAAGCGCCAGATAGTCTTTGTGGCTCACCTGCAGGTTTTTGCACGGAACCGGAAACAGACACTGCCGGTCGGGACAGGCGCCGGATTTGAGCTGCTTTTCACAGGACGGCATCCGGAAATCTGCGGTAGGTCCGCCTACGTCATGAATATAGCCTTTAAAATCCGGTTCTTTCGTGAGGATTTCTGCTTCCTTTTCTAAAGACGCATGGCTTCGCGCCTGTACGATCCTTCCCTGATGGAAGGTCAGAGCACAAAAGCTGCAGCCCCCGAAGCAGCCCCTGTTGCTGACCAGGCTGAATTTAATCTCAGAGATGGCCGGCACTCCTCCCTCCTTTTCATACATGGGATGGTAAGTCCTCATATAAGGCAGGTCATAGACATCGTCCATCTCTGTCTGGCTGAGGGGCATGGCAGGAGGATTCTGCACCACATATCCCCGGTTTCCATAAGCTTCCGTCAAAGCTTTCCCGTGAAATGGATCGGTATTCTTATATTGGATCAGAAAACTCTCCGCATAAGTTTTCTTATCCTGCCTCACGCGTTCAAAGTCCGGAAGGGTTATGGCTTCGTATACGGAGTCCAGAGTTTTTGCCCTGTATACGGTACCCGGCACATATGTGATCTCGGATACCGGGATGCCGGCTTCCAGCGCCTCCGCGATTTCCACGATGGATCGCTCTCCCATGCCATAACTGATCAGATCCGCCTGAGAATCCATTAAAATTGACCGTTTTACTTGATCGGACCAGTAATCATAGTGGGACAGGCGCCGGAGGCTCGCCTCAATCCCTCCGATGATCACAGGTATTCCGCCGAATACCTTTCGGATCAGATTACAGTACACGATCACCGCGTAATCCGGCCTTTTTCCCATCATTCCTCCAGGAGTATAGGAATCGGTCCTGCGGCGGCGCTTGGACACAGAATAATGATTGACCATAGAATCCATATTTCCGCCGCTCACTAAAAAGGCAAGTCTCGGCTTTCCGAGTATCTGGATGCTTTCATCATCCTTCCAATCCGGCTGAGCGATGATTCCTACCTTATAGCCCCTGGATTCCAGAACGCGGCTTATGATGGCCGGTCCGAAAGACGGATGGTCCACATAAGCATCTCCGATAATATAAACAAAATCCAGCTGTGTAAAACCTCTTTTTTCCATGTCCGTCCGGCAGACGGGAAGAAAATCCTTCATGGCGCATCTCCTGTATATATGCCGCCGGTACGGCGTTCTAAACACTCAGGTCTATTTCACTATAAGTTTCAATAAATCCGTCGGCCAGTCTCTTCTTTTCTTCTCTCACCGCCTCTGAATAACCGTCTGCTACCGCCCATACGGTCATACCAGCCCGCTTGCCCGCCACGATCCCGGCAGGCACGTCTTCAAAAACCAGGCAGTACTCCGGCTTCTCTCCGAGGCTTTCCGCCACACAGAGATAAATATCCGGGGCCGGCTTTCCTTTCGCTACTTGACATCCAACGGCGATCACAGAAAAAAACTCCGAGATATTAAGAGCGTCGGTGACGGCAGTGACCAGTTCCCTGGAATTACTGGTAGCGATTCCCATGGGGATTCCCCGCGTCTTTAAATATTCCAAAAATGCTTTTACTCCAGGCTTTAACGGGACCTCATGGCTGTACTGGTACAGGGCCATCCGATTCCAACAGTCTTTGATCTCCTGAAGGCTCATGGGAATCTGGAAACGCTCCTTAAAGTAACACGCTGTTTCAGAAAAGCTCATGCCCTCAACCGCATCCGATAGGTCCTCCGGCAGAGGAATATGAAACCTTCCTAAAAATTCAACATCAATATCTTTCCACATATTCATGGAATCCACAAGGGTGCCATCCAAATCAAATATCACGGCTTTTATAGAATCTGGTATCTGAATCATTGCCATCTCCATCCTGGATAATACTTATTTTTAAGAGTCATCCGGCTCCGCTTGGCAAAACCGAGGGGATATCCGTCGGTACAGACGAGGCACCATCCGTCTTTCCCCCATATAACTGCATTATCCGCTTCCACTGTCTCACCTTTCAGGTATCTCACTGTCCTCAGATCCTCCGACGAAAAATCTACGCCGTTTTCAAACTCTTCTTTTTTCAGATACATGGCCAAGGCCTGAGATGGCTCAAAGCGTTTTTTCTTAAGCGTACCCAAAAGAAGACCGGTGCGGAGAAAACGTATGGGCGGAAGTTTCTCCTTTGGTATGGGGAGCAGATAGACCTGCCCCTCCCGCTCCCAGAAATACCCCTCTTTTTCGATGGGACGATGAACGAGCTCCAAGAATCCGGCAAGCTCTTCCCTCTTCCTCAGAAAATCTCGGTTGTTCTTTTCCATATCGTCTGAACGAACCTTCCGAGTCTCCCGGGAATCAAATTCCAGGCTTCCTTTTTTTCGGAGCAGGGAAAGAAAATGCCCTTCTCCGGAAAGCCTCCAGGGAAACAGCCGGACGGAAGCGCCGTCGCTCCCCTGGACAAATCCGTATTTCGGCGGTATTGGCACCGGCTCCAGCTCTGGAATTTCCTTACAAATCCATTCAATATTATCTTCGTCTTCTTCCGCCGCAAAGGTACAAGTGGAATACAGCAGCATACCGCCCGGCTTTAACATCCCGCAGGCACACCGAAGAAGTTCTTTTTGAATCGGACTATAATGCTCCGGTCCTTTCTCCATCCAGCTCTTGATCATGGATGGTTCCCGCCGGAACATGCCTTCTCCGGAGCATGGGGCATCCACCAGGATCTTATCAAAATATTCCGGAAAACTGCGGAGAAGCCGCTCTGGCTCTTCACTGGAAACCAGGATATTTCCGATTCCAAAACGCTCCAGATTTTTTAAAAGTCCGTTGGCCCGGGAGGCGCTGATATCATTGGACAGCAAAAAGCCGCTTCCGGCCAGTCTTGCACCCAGCTGGGTGCTTTTTCCTCCCGGTGCGGCACACAGATCCATTACCCGATCTCCCGGCTCAACCGGCAGAATGGCTCCAGGCGCCATGGCGCTGGGCTCCTGCAGGTAATACAGGCCCCCATAATAATATGGGTGCCTGGCGGGCGTCCCTGTTTCTTCATAATAATATCCCAGCGAATCTGACCACGGTACCGGATCCTTTGTCCGGACATCTGCAGAAGAAAGGACCCCAGCTCTGTCGCACTCCGCCACCTTTAACGGATTCAGCCGGATGCCGCGGAAGGTTTCTTCTTCCATGCAGGTCAGATATGCTTTCAATTCCGTCTCCCCCAGGAGCCGTCTCATCTCTTCCAGGTATTTTTCTGGCAGCTTTATACTCTTTTTCTCTGGATTCATCCATTCACCGCACAATCGTTTTCTTTATGTATCAAAAGGAATGAAGCCCCTGGACCTTCCTGACCGCCGCCAGCTTATCCAGCCGTCTTCCGAATTCCTCCAGCTCTTCCAGAGAGCCGTTGTGGTAGATTTCGTAAAATTCATTTTGTATATTCAGCATGGCATCTTCGTATTCTTCTTCTCCGCTGTATAAATTCTGAAGATTATTCAGGATATCCGCCACTACAGAGGCTTTCTCCTGAAAGAGCTGCTGGGCGTCCACGATTTCATCGCGGATGGCCGACATCTCACAGTCCAGCGCCAATACCGCTTCTGCAGCGGCACTCAGACGTCCTGCCAGCTTCTCAGGAATCTCTTCCTGATATTTATAGCGCAGGGAATGTTCGATCGTAGCCCAGAAATTCATAGCCATCGTCCGAATCTGTATCTCCACTTGTATATTATGACTTCCGCTCATGGTATAAACCTCATAGAGGACATTCACATGATAGCTGCGGTAACCGCTTTCTTTCGTATGACTGATATAGTCCCGCTCACTGACGACTTCCATATCTCTGCGGCTGCGTATGAGCTGCACCACTTTGTCGATATCCTCCACAAACTGGCAGATGATACGGATACCGGCGATGTCATCCAGCTTTTCCGTAAACTCATTGAGCGCAATACCCTTTCGCTGAGCTTTCTCCAGGATACTGGAAATCTTTTTCACCCGGCCCTGAACCGCCTCAATGGGGGAATAAACGCCTGATTCACGGCATTCATTGATGATGTGGTTGAACTTCACTACAAGCTCCTCCACCGCCAGATGATACGGAGCGAGGGACTCTCTCCATAGTTGAATCTTCATAAAACCGTACTCCTGTAAAATAATAGGAATGGGCGAAAGCAGCAGCTCTGCCTTTCTACTTTGCTTCTTCGCAGTTATTATACCATATTTTCTGCCAAATAGGGAGCTAATAGGAATATTTTACTTTCTTGTCCTCCAGATATTTAAGGATCCAATACGGATTCACACTGAGTTCTTCATAATGATCCGTCCGAAAATAGATTCCAAAATGCAGATGGACCGCAAAGTTCCCGGTGGTCCCCTCGACCTTGCTGTAGCCGGTATCGCCCATAAATCCCAAAAGCTGTCCTGCCTTTATTTCTTCTCCCGGTACAAATTCATGGTCATAAGAGCTCAGATGGGCGTAATAAAGATATGCGCCGTGTGGCGTGCGGATGCCGATGCGCCAACCGCCCAGCTCAAGCCACCCGATATGTTCGATGGTCCCGTCGCTCACGCTTATCACCGGAAAGAATCCCCGGCTGTTCCCGCCGCCCATGATATCCGTCCCCTCATGTCGCCGCTCCCCTCCGTATGTACGTTCATATCCCCAGGAGTCTTCATAGCCGTAATTTCGGGAGGCTTCGCTGTCTCCCTGCGGCAGCGGAAAATATTTAAGGTCTGTCAAAAGCGTTTCATACGCATGGGAAAGCTTCGTAAATTCCACCGGCTTCACCCTGTTCACACCCTTTTTAATGTCCTGCCACCGTCCAAAAGAAAGGGATTTTCCTGTCCCCTCAGTCAGATCATATTCACTGTCAACCATGAATGCGGCGATGACTTCAAAGGGATCTTCTTTTTTTTCCTCCGCCATGGAAAACATGGCGGACAAGTTCCCTTCCCCAAAAGCCATAGCGCGAAAGGACTCTTCTTCGGAAGTATACTCATTCAGCTGATAATAGAC
The DNA here is from genome assembly GCA_902363445.1 of Lachnospiraceae bacterium. Taxonomy (GTDB): domain Bacteria; phylum Bacillota; class Clostridia; order Lachnospirales; family Lachnospiraceae; genus Lientehia. The sequence goes on along the minus strand of CABJAB010000002.1, from coordinate 421,007 downwards.
CGGATTCTCCCAGAAAAAATGCAGCATGCAGACCAGGACGATTCCCAGAAGAAGCACTGCAAAGCCGAGGAATCCCAGGCTGTTTCGTTTCCTCACGGCACGCTCCGGTTCCATTTTTATAAAGGTCTATGCATCTTTCATCTGTTTTAGTACCTCAATCAGAAATTTCCACACCCGGTCCACCGAGGAAATGGATAAACGTTCCTTCGGGGTATGGATATCCAGGATATCCGGTCCCATGGATACTGCGTCAATGCCGGGGATTCCTGCGAAAAAAAGCCCGCACTCCACGCCCGCATGGATTGTTTCCACTCTGGCCTCTTTCCCATATTGTTCCTTATATACCCTGCAGAGCAGCCTCCGAAGCGGTGATTCCGGCCGGAACTCCCATTCTGGATAGTCCCCAGAAGTATGAAAAAAGCCTCCTGAGAATTTTATAAAAAGCTCCAGCCTTTGGCACAGCGCGCGCTTTCTGGATGAAGAGGAGCTTCGCACCAAATAGGAAGCGGAGAATCCATCCGTCTCCGTCAGGGACAGAATGCCCAGATTCAAAGAAGTCTCAACCAGCTCTGGAAGCTCCTGGCTCATGGCTTGGACGCCGTTCGGCGTATTCAGAAGAAAAAAGCAGATTCGCTCCATATCCTCCGGGATAACTGCCGGCAAAGAAGTTTCTTTCTCATCCGCCTCAAGGAGAAGGCGCAGCTCCGGATCTGTGACCCGGTACTCGGAACAGAAAATATCCTCCCATTCTTTCACCTTGGATTTTAAGCAGTCCAGGTCCTGGCGCTTAACCAGCAGGTGAAGTTCTGAATTTCTGGGAATTGCGTTGTCCTGAGAGCCCCCTCTCGCGGAAAGAAGCCGCATATCCGGAAGCTCCTGAGAAAGCTCCCATAGCAGCCTTCCCATCAGTAGATTCGCGTTGGCACGTCCTCTGTGAATGTCCACACCGGAATGGCCGCCTGTGAGACCGATCAGCTGTATTCGTACCGGAACTCCTCCAGCCACCTTCCACAAAAGAGGGAGTTCCACGTCATAACGGACTCCGCCGGCACATCCAGCCAGAAAGCTGCCCTCTTCCTCAGAATCCAGGTTCAGCAGATACCTGGCGCGGAGCCCGTCCATGTCCAGGGCATTCGCTCCCAGCATTCCAATCTCTTCGTCGGAAGTAAATACACATTCCAGGCGCGGATGGGCAATCTCATCGGAATCCAGGATGGCCAGAGCATAAGCGACCGCTATGCCGTCATCCCCTCCCAGCGTCGTCCCTTCGGCACAGATATAATCCCCATCTGCCGCTAAGCGGATCGGGTCCCGTTCAAAGTCATGCCGGACGCCCGCCTCTTTCCCGCACACCATATCCAGATGGCCCTGCAGCATGACGGTGGGAGCTGTTTCATATCCGTCAGAAGCTTCTTTTACGATCACGATATTATCCGCTTCGTCCTGTCGGTAAAAAAGCCCGCGCGCCCGGGCGAAATCCGCACAATAATCACTGACGGCTTTCGTATTTCCAGAGCCCCTGGGAATATCTGAAAGCGCCTTGAAATACTCAAACACCTTTTCTGGCATTCTTCCTGCAATTTCTTTGTACTCCATCTGAATCCTCCTTGACCGGCGCGTTGTTTGTCATGGACAACGGCCTCTGTTCATAGACTATAAAAAACGAAAGGGGTAAGTCTGCGTGAAAAAACTCTGGTTTCCTCTATGCATGCTGCTTCTTTTTCTCTTTTGCATCTCTCATCCTGCGGAAGCCATTCCTGGAGCGGCGGCCGGCCTTTCCCTTTGGTACTGTACGGTTCTTCCTACGCTGCTCCCCTGTATCGTCCTTTCAAGCTATCTGATCTCCACAGAGCTTGTGAAAAAACTGCCTCCCGGCCCGTTTGCATTTGTCATCGGATGGTTCTGCGGCTACCCAATGGGGGCTAAAGCAATCGCCGATCTATATAAAACAGGGCGGCTGTCCAGAGAGGACGGAAACCTGCTTTTAATCCTCTGCTGTGAACCCAGCCCCATGTTCCTCACCGGATTCTTATGCACTGGTATGCTGCACCTTCCCATTCTGCAGGTACTTCCCTGCCTGATTGCCATTTATCTGCCGCCAGTACTCTGCTATGGCGCAGCCATGGCAGTCCGTCACAGAAAACCGGAGATATCCCGGCATTATGCGCCGACGGATACAGAACGGTCCGATGCTCTGTCCGAAAATGAAAGAAGCGAAGGAATCCTGGCCTCTTTCCTCCGATTTGAAGGAGCGATGATGGACGGATTTCTGGTCATAGCCAAAATAGGGGGCTATCTGATGTTTTTCACAATGCTCTCCTATTTTTTCCGGGACAGATGTCCGATACCGCTATTGAATACGCTGGTACCGGGGCTCCTGGAAATGACATCCGGAATCGCCTTCACAGTCCAGTCCGGCCTTTCCCGCACTCTTGTAGTCTCTCTCTGTTTTACCTATACGGCCTTCGGAGGACTTTCCGGTCTCGCGCAGACGGCCAGTGTCCTAGGCCGCACGCCGCTGTCCAAACGGAGCTACCTTTTCTGGAAGCTTCTGCAGGCAGCTATGACCTTTGTTATCCTATTTTTACTTTTCCCTCTTCTGCAGGCATGAATACATAGAGCTGGAACTTTACTATAGAAGAACATCGTGTGCATCCTATACAACTAAATACTTTTTGGAATCATTCCTTAAGGGTCCTTACCAATACACCGGCAGAAGTTCCGGACCGTCACGATTTCGGTTCGCTGGCGATTCAGGGGCCGCTTTATCCCCGCTCTAGGAGTACCGCTCACAGTCGGCAGGAAATCTTTATGATTTCCTGTCTCCGGTTTGCTCAGAAACGGAAACGGTATCTCCGTTTCTGCCTCCCTCCGCCTGGGGAACATCGGCCTCTGCCCTGCGGCGCTCACCTTTAGGCCGGCCCGGAATCTTTCTGCCGGTGCTCTCTCTGCCGCACCATTTCGGATGATTTCCGTTCTAGCGATTCCAGAAAAGAATCGGATATCCACACGGCTCGCGCGCCTGACGGCAGCGAGCTGCGGTGGGCCGCCCCAATAGATTTTACAACAGATGAGAGCTTATTTCGATGCGGAAGAAAAAGCAAGAAGAAGGATTCGATTCCATCGTAAGGCGAGTGCCGCAAGGCGTTAGCAGGATCTTCCCGGCCGCAGGGAGGTAAAAACCGAATCTCATGCAGGTTTTTATTGGAATCTGACATGGAAAAATATCGATTTATCCATGTCAGTTGAAAAGGACCGACTGGAGGCCGTAAAAATTCTGGTTACGGCTGCCAGCGAGCCGCCTGGATGGAATCGGATTTCTTCTTGCTTCTTCTAGCTATAAAGATAAGTTTGTTATAAAGATATTTAAAGGTATGAAATAAAAACGGGGATGCCGCTGGCATCCCCGCCTCATTTTTCTTATTCCAGCATATCGGCGTTCAGAACGCCGTTATCCTCCGGTACTGCCTCTGCCCTTCTGTCTTCTGCGGTGGGGGCGGCCTCCGCCTGCGGCACCTGCAGTTCATTCCGGTTATTCGTCACGATATCGCCGGTGGACTGAAGTGAGTCAATAAAGGAATTGAATTTCCCGGTCGTCTGTTCGATGGCAAGATTGATGATGGACTGAAGCCCCTTGAGCATATCATCCGTATATCGGATGGCCCCCTCACGAATGTTGTCTGAATCCGCCACCGCATCGTTGATGATCTGCTGGGCCTGTCCGTTGGCCTGATCCACTACTTCACCCGCCTGCTGGTACGCCTGCTGCATTACCTCATGCTCGCTCACCATCTCAGCAGTATGCTGCTCCGTCTCAGCGATGATCCCCTCTGCCTGGGCCTGAGCCTCTGCAAGAATCCTTTCTGCATCGGCGCGCGCACTTTCAATGATGTGATCCGCTTCTTCCTTCGTGGAGCTCAAAATAGCCTCCTTATTGCTGATGATCTTCTGATATTTTTTGATCTCATCGGGAGTGCGCAGGCGAAGCTCCACCAACAGCTCTTCCATTTCATCCTTGTCCACGATGATCTTCTTATTATTGGTAAAAGGCTGTGCTTTACAGCCATCTATGTATTCCTCAATCTCGCTTATCAACTGTTCAATCCTGCTCATGTCCTGTTTCCTCCCAAAGATTATTTATCACTCAAATTTCTTCAGCACCCGTTCCACAATCGACGCAGGCACGAAAGCGGAAATATTTCCGCCATAACGAGCCATCTCACGGACGATACTGGAGCTTAAATAAGCGTATTTCAAATCCGTCGTCAAGAAGATCGTATCCATTTCCGGACAGATGATCCTGTTCGTCTGTGACATCTGCAATTCATATTCAAAATCCGTGATGGCGCGCAAACCTCTGACCACCATCTTTGAGCCGCAATGTCTGGCAAAATCCACGAGAAGGCCATCGAAAGCCTCGACCCTCACATTCTGCAGATGTATCGTCACTTCCTTTAACATAGTAACACGTTCCTCAACAGAAAACAACGGATTTTTTGAACTGTTGTTCAGGACTCCCACCACCAGCTCGTCCACCATTTTGGAAGAACGCTCGATGATGTCCAGATGCCCAAGTGTGACCGGATCAAAGCTCCCCGGATATACGGCAATCCTCATACCTGCTCTCCTTTATCTGAAGTCTTATAATTCTTTCATCGAAATAAACACATGTTTATTGGTCTTATACTTCTTTTCACGTACTATCGTAAATATGGTGTCCTCCAGATAAGAAAAATCCGTATCAAGAGACGCTTCCACAAGGATCATCGTGACTTCATCCACCAGTCTGGAATGGCTCAGGCAGGTCAGCGCTTCTTTTTCCAGGTCCTTTCCATAAGGCGGATCCATATATATGATGTCAAAGGCCTCATTTCCCGTATCTTCCAGCTTCCGCAGTGCGGTGAGGACGTCACATTCCATCAGCACCGCCCGTTCCTCCAGACGGGTGACAAAAAGATTCTCCCGGATACAATCAGCAGCTTTCCGGTTCTTTTCTACAAAAACGCATTCCGACGCCCCGCGGCTTAAAGCTTCAATTCCGATGGAACCGCTCCCGGAAAACAAATCCAGGAACCGGCTGCCGCTCACATCTGCCTGAATCATATTAAAAAGGGTTTCTTTGATTCTGTCTGTGGTCGGCCTGGTATCCAGTCCGTCCAGTGTCTTCAAAGGCAGCCGCCTGGCTGTCCCAGCTATCACTCTCATTGTTGTTTCCTCAATTCTAATCCGATCATAAATATTTTCCGCCGGATTGGTTAGCTTGTTATATTATAGTATGGATTGTTTTTTCAATCAAGTATTTAATCATTACATTTTTATGAGGAATTAACAAATTCTGACAGAAGAATCAGAAGTTGCCAGTGTATTATTTTATTGCATGCACATAATAAGCGTGTACCAAATAACAACCGAAAAGGAGGTGCTTCACATGTCTAAGAGCACAGGAAGCAGCAATCAGGTAAACGTACCTGAAGCAAAAGAAGCAATGGATCGCTTCAAAATGGAAGTAGCAAACGAACTGGGTGTACCGTTAAAGAATGGTTACAACGGTGACCTTACTTCTTACCAGAATGGTTCCGTAGGCGGATATATGGTTAAGAAGATGATCGAAGAGCAGGAAAGACAGATGGCTGGCAAATAAATAATGCCTCTGACTTGAATGACCTGGAAATATAACAGTTTCCAAATGGAAAATGGCTGTCCGGACAAAAATGCGGACAGCCATTTTTCTTGTTTTCAAGCGATTCTCAATAAATTTCTTTCCTTCTGTGCTTAAGCAGCGGAAGCTGCTCTCTCACGCGTTCCACTTCCGTCAGATCTATGGTTTTCGTCAGAACGGTCTCATCTTCTCCCGCTTCATATAGAATTTCTCCCCAGGGTGATACTAGGATAGAGTGTCCGTATGCGATATAGGAAGCGTTTTCGTCTGCGGCAGGAGAAACACCCGCCATGAAAATCTGGTTGTCCACGGCCCGGCTCCGAAACAAAAGCTCCCAATGTCTCGGTCCGGTCGTCCGGTTAAAGGCCGCCGGGCAGAACACCATATTTGCCCCATCCTCCACCATTCTGCGGAATAGCTCCGGAAAACGGATATCATAACAGATACAAAGGCCCATCATTCCAAATTCTGTGGGAAAGACCGTCGCCTTATCTCCAGGCGTGAGCGTATCGGACTCTTTAAAAGACTGTCCGCCTTTGATATCAATATCAAATAAATGGGCTTTCCGGTGCTTTGCGATGACGCGGCCCTCCCGGTCAAAGACGAATGAAGTGTTATAGACCTTCCCGGCGTCATCCCGTTCCGGAAGGCTGCCTCCGATTAAATATACATGGTTTTCCGCCGCGGCGGAAGAAAGTATTCTTACGCTTTCCCCGTTCTCATCCTCAGCGTATGCCGGAAAATTCTCTGTTTCATAAGGACAAGTGAACATCTCCGGCAGTATGACGAAATCTGCTCCGTCTCTTGCGGCGTTTTTGATCATTTTTCCCGCAGCGAACAGACTGTCTTCTTTCGTTTTCATCACCCTCATTTGAATCATTGAAACCTTACAGGATAATTTCATATCCGCTTCCTTTCATGCCCGGAATTTCCTTGAAAACCCATTCCGGCAATGCTATACTTGCTTTGTGACACAGACGGCAGAAGCTGTCTGCCGTATATTGATCTTAAAAACATTTCCCGGGAGTGCGTAATGGAACAGAATAAAAAAAAGAACATCGTTGCCGCGGTCATTGACCACATTTCCAGCTGTATGGCGCCGGTCATCCCCATACTTGTCGCAGGAGGACTGGTAAAGCTTCTAGTCATCATCCTGACCATGACGGGAGCACTGACAGAGGGCAGCCATACAGAACTTGTCCTGTCCATAATCGGAGACGCTCCCCTCTATTTCCTGCCTTTTTTCCTAGCCTATACGGCTTCTGCTCATTTTCACGTGAACACAGTACTGGCCATAGGCGCCGTCGGAGCGATGATGAGCCCTGCTTTCGTGGAGCTGGTATCCTCCGCAGGAAAACTCTCTTTCGCGGGAATTCCCCTGGTGAAGGCTACCTATGCGTACAGCACCATTCCCATCATTCTGCTGATCGCAGCCATGATCTATGTGGAAAAACTGGTACATAAACTGATGCCCAAGGTTCTGGACGATATCCTGTCTCCCCTGGTGATCCTGCTCCTCTCTTCTTTGCTGGGCATCCTCTTGATCGGCCCTATCGGAACACTGATCGGAAACTTTTTGTCCGGCATCATGGTATGGCTCCAAGCCCATGCGCCTGTGGCGGCCTGGGCTCTGTTTGCCGGCCTTTCTCCCCTCTTCGTCATCACCGGCACTCACTGGGTGTTCGTCGCGGTGGCTCTCAGTCAGCTTGGCACGTTCGGCATGGAGGACGGCGTCATGGTGGGATTTTTCATCCTTACGCTGTCACAGGCAGGCACCTGTCTGGCCGCTTTTTTCAGGGCCAGAACTTCGGCCCTGAAAAAGCTGGCTTTGAGCTGCGCCGTCACAGTCTTTCTGACCGGTGTCACGGAACCGCCCATCTACGGCGTATCACTTCCGTACCGCCGGCCGCTGATCACATCCATGATCGGAGCCGCCATCGCCGGCGCTTACCAGGGACTTGTTACGATCCACTGCTATGTATACGCCTTTCCGGGAATGCCGTCTTTCCTGATGTTTGCGGATTCCGGTGAACCAGACAATCTCATGAAAGCCATGATAGCCGCCGCCATAAGCTTCGCGGCATCTTTCCTCCTGACTTTTGTATTCGGAGGCCGTTTCGATGCGGACAGACAGACGGAAGAAGCCGTTCATGCCTAAAACGGTCAATACCCCAGCTCTTCTCCGACCAGCACTACCTTGATCCTGCCGGCAGGACTGCAGTTTCTGGTGATCAGGACCTGATTACAGATACAGTCGGGTGATATGCAGTCTCCACATGCGCCGGTAACCGTACACGGCGTTTTTCTCTGAAAACGCTGCTGATTTATGGGAGCGGCTATGGTCCTCGCCCGAACCAGCGCATCATCCGCTGTCTTCGCCACTTTATTCATGCCGGCGACCACTATGACATATTCCGGCCCATATACGATCGCTGCAACGCGGTTTCCCGTACCGTCTACATTTACCAGCTGGCCGTCTTCACTGATTCCATTGGCGCTGGTCAGATAATATTCTGCAGACATGGCGTCCCTGTATGCTTTCTTCTTTTCTTCTTCATTTACTGCCTTATCCCGGTCGATCGTCCGGTAATTCCCTTGATTCAGCGCATCCGTAAGTCCCATGTCCCGGATGGTCATAGAGCCTCCCCATGATACAGACGACTCTTCCGGTATTAATTCCAATACCTTTTGAAGGGCTTCTTCCTTTGTGGGACAGTAATATGCCTCGAAATGACGGTTTTCCAGATTCTTCACTACAGTAATGCCGCGCTTTTCCTGAAACAGTTCTTTAGGTGTTTTATTCATATTTCCTTCCTCCTGTTCTTTTCCCGTTTAACGGATAACCTCATATAAGTATAGAATAGCATAAGATCACCGGAAAAAGCAATGTGAAGAAGGGTTCGTATCCTCTATTGCCCCATACACCGAAGCAGCCGTTTCATCTCCTGTATCCCTCGTTCCTGTGACGTAATGATCGCTTCGAGAATCGGAACGAGCTCCCGGCAAATGGAATAGTTAAGTACATTCTTTGACATCCGGACCGCACCCTCATGGTGGGGAATCATCTCTCTCATGAAATCGGCATTGATATTGTTGTCGGAGCAGGCATTCTGCATCTGAGAGAACATGGTCTGCGTAATCTGCCGGAAATGCCTCTGATAAAGGCACAGATCCTGTTCTGAATTGCAAAGTCCGCTGCAGTTTGCCAATATCTGCTGCATATTTTCAATGCTTCTCGTCTGTTCGCTTATGATATTCTGAGCGATGTTCTGCAAGGGGACAGAGGTCGTATACTGCAAAAGATTATACGACATTTCGATAGCGGCCCGGTGATGGGGGATCATCTGTACGATAAAATTATGTGACAGGCTCTCTGTCAGCTCAGCTTCTGTCATTTCCGAGATCATATCCTCCAGTATTTCATAATAACAGCACAGATATTTCTTAGTAACATCACTGAATTGTTGTCTGCAAGACATTTGGCGTCCCTCCTTTTCCTTTTACATTATTCATCATGCAGATAACAGGTGACCCCTTAATTTCATATATTAGAATATTTTCTAAGAAACGGTAGAACATAAGACTGAAATAAGTATTGGAGGTGAATCGTAAATGACGACCAAAGAATTACTGTATGTTGAAGACGCGCTGGGCCATGAGAAATATTTTCAGACTAAGTGCAAGGAAACCGCAAATCAGATTCATGACGCTGAACTGAAAAACTGCATAGAAGATATGGCACAGAAACATCAGCAGATTTTTCAGAATTTCTACGAACTGCTGTAAGGAGGTAACGTAATGGACGACAAAAACCTGATGGAAAACATTCTACTGCTGGAAAAGGGCGTGTGTGATCTGTTTATGCATGGAACGATTGAATCTTCCACGGCAAACGTTCACCAGGCATTCAACTCCGCTTTAAATGATGCACTCTGCATGCAAGATACAATCTACGATAAAATGGCCGCAAAGGGCTGGTATCCCACCGAACAGGCAGAACAGTCTAAGGTAACTTCTGTAAAGCAGAAATTTATCGGCTGACCTTAGAGACCAAAAAAAGTAAATACAAAAAAATGCCGGCGCTCTTTTTGTTTGCCGGCATTTTTCTGTATTCGTTTCCTTTAATCACAGTTTTAAGAGAAGCTCTGTCAATTCTTTCACCGTATCGACGATATGGCCAGCGCCTGCCTGTGAAAGCTCTTCATAGCCTCCATATCCGTAAGTGACGCCTACAGAATCCACGCCGGCTTTCAATGCGCCGAGGATATCATGCTTTCTGTCTCCCACCATGAGGACGTCTCCTTTATCTTCCGGTCCTGCGCCAAACTTCCTTAAAGCCTCTTCGATGACTTCACTTTTCTGAACACGCTCGCCGCTCAGTTCACTCCCCGTTACAAACTCAAAATAATCCAGGATTTCGAAATGCTTCAGAATCGGTTCCGCGAATACCCAGGGCTTAGAAGTCGCAACCCCTAAACGTCTGCCCGATTCCTTAAGCGTTCTGAGCATGTCCTCTATACCCACATAAATTTCATTTTCATACATTCCTTTTTCGGAAAACCGCTCCCGGTATTTCTTAACGGCTTCATCCGCCTGCTTCGGTTCAAAACCGCAGTATTCCATGAACATGTCCTTTAGCGGAGGCCCGATGAACGACGTCAGCCTGCCTTGATCCGGCTCGGTATATCCCAAAGCCTCCATTCCATATTGAACACATCTGGTGATCCCTTCCTTCGGATCCGTAAGGGTGCCGTCCAGGTCAAATAAGATTATCCGCGCCATTTTATTCCTCCGTAACTGCCAATTTCTTAGTCTTCCACCTGCCGCTGGCAAACCTGCTCCCGGAAATCAGGGCTCCCACAATCCATCCGATGGGGATTGCCCACCAGATTCCACTGGCTCCCATGGGGGAAGCGGCCAAAATATGGGCGCCGGCCACGCGGACGGAAAAATTGCACAGAGTGGCGAGCATGAATACCCGGACATCGCCGGCCCCCCGGAGGACTCCATTAAAGACATTCATCGTGCCCATCACAACGTAAAAGGAAGAAACCACCCGCATATAATGGACTCCTACTCCGATGGCCTCCGCACTCGTTCCGCTGTCCATGAAAGCTCCTATGAAAGCTCCTCCGAAGAAATACAAGATCACCGCCAGGGACACAGAGATCGAAGAAGCTATGATAAGACCGGAACACATCCCCGACTTGACCCTCTCCGTTTTTTTGGCCCCCATATTCTGAGCTGTAAAAGTGGATACCGCGTTTCCGACCTGGACCATAGGATTAATGGCTATCGTATCGATCTTAGTAGCTGCCGTATATCCCGCAATCACGACAGAACCGTAGCTGTTCACAAGTCCCTGGACAAATACAAGCCCAAGCGACACAATGGACTGTTGGATGGTGGTAGGGACCGCCAGGCGAAACATCTGCCCCAGCAGGCGGCCGCTGAACAGAGCCGGCTTTTCTTTTGTTTCAATCCTTCTCACACTCCTTATAAGAACAAGAAAAGAAAGGACTGCGGAAATCCCCTGGGCTATCAGCGTTGCCCATGCCACACCCGGGACTCCCATATGAAGCCCGATCACAAAATATAAGTCCAGTATTACATTGAGGATAGAGGACATGGTCAGAAAGATAAGAGGGAACCTCGACTCCCCCAGAGCGTTAAAAATAGAATTCAAGATATTGTACATGAACAAAAACACCAGGCCCATGCAGTAGATCCGCAAATAAGCGGCGGCATCTGCAAAAATATTTTCCGGTACCTTCATGGATCTCAGAATCCATTCGTGGGCCGCCAGACCGAATATGGACAGAATCACACTGAGCACGAGCATGGAAATCAGCGCAGTGTGGATAGCCAGCTTCATCGTATCCATATTCTTGGCCCCGAACAGCTGGGAAATCACCACGGAGCAGCCGATACCCATGCCGATGGCAATGGCGATAAACAGAAAAGTGATCGCCGTGGTGGTCCCGACCGCCGCCAGAGCATCTTCACCCACAAAATTGCCCACTACCATGGAATCCACTACATTATAAAGCTGCTGAAACAGATTCCCGAGCACCATGGGCATTGCAAATTTGAACAAAGTAGGAAACGGTTTTCCCACAGACATATCCTTTGCCATAATTTAAGACTTCCTTATTTTAATTTCTTTGTGAGTCTTTTACTCACTCCATTCCTAAAAATACCACATTTTCGTTGTTTCTACAAGGAATATATTGCGGCATTTTTTTTATTGTGCTATGCTTGTTCCTGATGCTGTTTGAAATCAAGTGAATGGAGTGAGTTTATGACAGAAGAAAAAACCCAAAAGACACAGCCTCAGGAAAATAAAATGGGGGTCATGCCGGTCAATAAGCTGTTGGTCAGCATGTCTCTGCCCATTATGATTTCCATGCTGGTACAGGCAATGTATAATATCGTAGACAGTGTATTCGTAGGACGGCTGTCGGAAGCCGCCCTTACAGCCGTATCCATGGCGTTTCCCATTCAAAGTCTCATGATCGCCTTCGGCACCGGCACTGCAGTCGGTATCAATGCGTATCTTTCCAGGAACCTGGGGGAAAGGAATTTTGCTCAGGCGGACGCGGCCGCCATCAACGGGATTTTCCTGGCATTTTTAAGCTATATTGCCTTTGCCGTTTTCGGCCTGTTCGGAAGCCGGTTCTTTTTTGCCAGCCAGATACAGGACGAAGTGATCGTCCGGTACGGAACAGATTATCTGACCATCTGTACGATGGTGTCCATCGGCCTTTTCATGCAGATGACGCTGGAACGTATCCTGCAGTCCACCGGCAAAACGATCTATACCATGATCACTCAGGGGACAGGAGCCATCATCAATATTATTTTTGATCCGATCATGATCTTCGGCCTGTTCGGTTTTCCCCGCATGGAAGTGGCGGGAGCCGCTGCGGCTACGGTCTTAGGCCAGTGTGTCGCCGCCGTGATGGCTCTTATTTTCAATTTAAAGAAAAACGACGAGCTGCACTTTCATTTCCGAAAATTCCGTCCAAGCGGCTTCATCATCCGGCAGATTTACAAGGTCGGGATTCCCTCTATCATCATGCAGGCAGTCGTCTCTCTGATGACTCTCTTAATGAACGGGATCCTCCTGATGTTCTCTTCCACTGCCGTATCGGTATTCGGAGTATATTTTAAGCTTCAGAGCTTTGTTTTCATGCCGGTCTTCGGCCTGAATAACGGGATGATTCCCATTGTCGCCTACAATTTCGGAGCGAGAAAGAAAAAACGGATCATAGATACCATCAAGCTGAGCGTCGTTATCGCAGTCGGCATCATGGCAGTGGGCTTTGCCGTGTTCCAGATTTTTCCGGAAGCCCTCATTCGGATGTTCAACAGCTCCCCCGATATGATCTCCATGGGAGTCCCTGCCCTTCGCAGAATCAGTCTCTGCTTTGTATTCGCAGGAGCCGCCATCGTTATCTCCTCTGTATTTCAGGCCCTGGGCAATGGATTTTACAGCTTGCTGATTTCCCTGATTCGGCAGATTTTTGTCATCGTGCCGGTCGCTTATCTGTTCGCGGTCTCCATTGGCCTGGATGCCGTCTGGTTTGCCTTTCCGATCGCGGAGATCGTTTCAGCCGCCCTGTGCGTCGTTCTCCTGATCAGGACTTACAGAAAACAATTGAAAAACATACCGGATTCTGTGCCAGAAAGCGTCTGAACCAGAATACCCAAAAACCCGGAAGGGGCCAGCACATAACAAGTGCTGCCTCTTCCGGGTTTTTCTTTTTATAATATTAGATACTTTTTGGAATTATTTTATTTAATTTCGATTAAGCTCCAGTTAGGCACCGGCAGAAGTTCCTGGCCGTCACGATTTCGGTTCGCTGGCGCCGCAGAGCCGTTAGCAGGATCTTCCCGGCCGCAGGGAGGTAAAAACCGAATCTCATACAGGTTTTTATTGGAATCTGACATGGAAAAATATCGATTTATCCATGTCAGTTGGAAAGGACCGACCGGAGGCCGCAAAGATCATGGTTACGGCTGCCAGCGAGCTGCCTGGATGGAAGCGGATTTCCTCCTGCCTCATCTGGTTATAAAGGTAAGTTTGTTAAAAGGTATTCAAAGGTACATTTACATGGATCGTGCGATTGCCTTGACCAGTGCTTCCAGCTGCGGAAGCTGTTCTTCTTTGAGGGCAGATTTGATCGTCAGCTCCTCGGAGAGAATCGTCATATTCTTCATGGAAGACAAGATTTCCTTCATCTGTCTGCCCGCTGTCGGAGCCCAGGTTCCGTTCTCTATCACCGCCGCCGTTCGGTTCTGCAGATTATGTGCCTTAAGCTCCAAAAGAAGCGTCTCCATGGGGGTAAAAATTCCTCCGTTATAAGTGGACGACGCAAATATCAGATGACTGCACCGGAAAGCCTCAGAGAGCACATAAGAAGGGTCCGTCACCGATACGTCATACATAGCGATGTTCTTCACTCCGGCATCTGCGAGACGGGAAGCGAGGACGTTCACTGCATTTTCCGTATTTCCATAAATGGAGCCGTATGCAATCATCACCGCCGAATCCTCCGGCGTATAACTGCTCCATATTTTATATTTGTCTATGAACCAGCCGAGGTCCTCTCTCCATACAGGGCCATGGAGGGGGCAGATCATCCGGATGTCCAAAGCGGATGCTTTTTTCAGCAGAGCTTGTACCTGAGCGCCGTACTTCCCTACGATATTCGTCAAATATCTTCTGGCGTCGTCCAGCCAGTCCCTCTCAAAGTTCATTTCATCCGCATAGAGATTTCCGCTCAAAGCTCCGAAGGTACCAAAAGCATCTGCGGAAAATAGAGCGCCGGTGACGGAATCATAAGTCACCATCGTCTCCGGCCAGTGTACCATAGGCGCCATAACAAACGTCAAAGTATGCTTTCCGGTATTCAAGGTATCCATTTCTTTTACCAAGAGGATCCTGGCATCCACATCGAAGGAATAGAACTGTTTCAGCATGGCGGCTGTTTTTGTATTACACACCAGCTTCACATCCGGATAGCGGAGCACCACGCCGGCAATGGCCGCACAATGATCCGGCTCCATATGGTCGATCACCAGATAATCCAGATTCCTCTCCCCCAATACGTGGGCGAGGTTTTCAAAAAACAATTCGCTTATGGAAGAATCTACCGTATCCAGCAATACGGTCTTTTCGTCCATCAAGACATACGCATTATAGGAAACGCCGTTCGGTATGGGATAAATATTTTCAAACAGCGCAAGCCTGCGGTCACTTCCGCCGATCCAGTATAAATCTTCTGTAATATTCTTCACACAGTACATAATCTGTATTCCCCTCCTGTATTCAGTCTGTCCGGTATTATTGTTCCCAGGGAATATTGGGATGTTCAATTCCCTTATCCCGAAGCATCAGGTCTTCCACTGCGTCGGAGGCTTTCTTCCCTTCAAAGAGCACCTTGTTGATCTCCTTCGTAATGGGCATCTGCACCCCGTATTTATCCGCCAGCCTTGCCGCGGCTTTGGCAGAATATACGCCTTCAACGACCATCTGTACTTCCTTCATCGCCTCATCCATGGTCTTGCCCTGTCCAATGAGGATGCCGGCCCGTCTGTTCCGGCTGTGCATGCTGGCACAGGTCACGATCAGATCGCCGACCCCGCTCAGACCGTACATGGTTTCCATCCTGGCTCCCATTTTCAGAGCCAGCCTGGTAATCTCCGCCATCCCTCTGGTGATCAGAGCCGCCCTTGTATTGTCACCGTATCCCAAGCCGTCCGCGACGCCGGCTGCAAGGGCTATGACATTCTTCAGAGAGCCGCCCAGCTCGATTCCCATGATATCAGGGCTTGTATAGACCCGGAACACATTGCACATGAAAATATTCTGAATATATTCCGCCGTTTTCTTATCCCTTGCTCCCACGACACAGGTGGTCGGAATCCCTCTTCCCACTTCCTCTGCATGGCTGGGGCCGGAAAGGACCGCCACATTCGCACAGGGAATCTCTTCCTCAATCTGCTCTGACAATGTCATCAGAGACTCCTCTTCAATCCCCTTCGCCACATTGACGATAATCTGCCCATTTTCCACAAAGGGAGCCATCCTTTTCGCTGTGGCACGGGTAAATACAGAGGGGACGGAAAGAACCATTAAGTCAGCCCCTTTTATACAAGCTTCCAAATCTCCGGTGATCTCCATATCCTCCGGAATCGGGACACCCGGAAGATTCTTGTGCTCCCGTTTTTCACGGAGCATATCCACTTCTTCTTTGATCGCTGACCATACTTTTACCGTATGCCCCTTCTTATACAGAAGAAGGGATAAGGCCATCCCCCATGTGCCGGAACCGATTATACTGATATTCGCCATGATTTCTTCTCCTTCAGAACCGTCTGGTCCTCTTCTTTTCTGAATTCTTATTTCTTGGAACCAAATTTATTTTCCGTCCCATTTAACAGCCGCTTGATATTGGCACGGTGACGCCAATAAGCCAAAGCGGCGAACACTAGAACAACGATATAGGACTCCGTCAGATACGCTCCTGTCAGCGGCAGAAGCCCAAAGAGTCCGAATCCAATCCACATGCCCAGGAAAATACTGACCACCAGCAGAGAGCCGACGGACACAATCCTGGTCGCCGCCACACTGATGATAAATGCTAAGAGACAAACCAGAGTAATCCTCCAGTCCATACTGATGATCACGCCCGATGTGGCGGCAATTCCCTTTCCACCTTTAAAGTGCAGATAAAAAGGATAATT
The DNA here is from genome assembly GCA_902363445.1 of Lachnospiraceae bacterium. GTDB lineage: Bacteria > Bacillota > Clostridia > Lachnospirales > Lachnospiraceae > Lientehia. The sequence continues at coordinate 404,596 of CABJAB010000002.1, read as the reverse complement.
ATGCCCCAGCACGACGCCAAGTCCTCCATATAGCATCAGAAGAGGCGCCATTTCCGGCTGCGTCTTTCCATAAAGGAAGCGTACCAGGAGGCAGAGGACGATAGCTTTCAGAAAATCGCCCAGAAATACGACTGCTCCAGCTTTTTTCCCCAGCACCCTCAAAGCGTTGGTAGTCCCGGCATTTCCGCTCCCATACTGTCTGATGTCCTTGTGTATGATTTTTCCGTAGATATAGCCGGTCTGAATTAGGCCAAAAGCGTAGCCGGCCGCAAGACAAATAAGACGTTCCATGATTACTCCTTGTCCTTCCTTTCCCTGGTGATGAACCGGAGGGACGTTCCGCCGAAGCCGAAGGCCTCCCGGATCTTGTTTTCCAGATATCTGGTATATGAAAAATGCATCAGTTCTTTGTCGTTCACAAAGAGGACAAAGGTCGGCGGCTTTACGGCCACCTGCGTCATATAATAAATCTTCAGGCGATGCCCCTTATCTGACGGAGGCTGCTGCATGGCCACGGCTTCCATCAAGATCTCATTTAAGACTCCTGTTGAAATTCTCAGGTTCTGATTTTCAATGACTACATCGATATGATCAAACAGCTTCGGCAGCCGCTGGCCGGAAAGGGCGGAAATATATATGATATCCGCATAAGGCATAAAAGAAAGAATCTCCCGGATCTTCGCGGAAAACTCATTGACCGTCTTATTGTTTTTCTCTATGGCGTCCCATTTATTGACGGCGATGATGATTCCCTTTCCCCTCTCATGGGCGATGCCGGCGATCTTGGCATCCTGTTCCGTCACTCCCTCAGTTGCATCGATGACCAGGACCACCACATCGGCCCTTTCCACCGCCGTGACGGTACGGATGATACTGTAGCGTTCCAGCTCTTCCTTTATTTTGCTCTTCCTTCGGAGGCCTGCCGTATCAATGAACACATATTCCGTCCCGTTCCGTTTTATGACCGTATCAATGGCGTCTCTCGTAGTCCCCGCGATATCGGATACGATCACCCGGTTCTCTCCCAAAAGCTTGTTGATGATCGAGGATTTCCCCACATTGGGTTTTCCCACGATGGCGACCCTGGGCCTGTCATCATCCTCGTCATCTCCCTCCTGTTCGTCAAAATGCTTTACGACTTCGTCCAGGAGATCTCCGATCCCCAGCCTGGAAGCGGCCGAAACAGGAACCGGATCCCCAATTCCCAGGTTATAAAATTCATAAACATCGGGCATAAATTTCGCAAAACTGTCCACCTTGTTGACAACGAGCACCACCGGTTTTCCGGAGCGGCGCAGCATATCCGCCACCTTTGCATCGGAATCTACCAGCCCCTGGCGGACATCAGTAATAAAGATGATCACATCGGCCGTAGCGATGGCGATTTCCGCCTGTTCCCGCATCTGGGACAATATGATATCCTTGGTATCCGGCTCTATGCCTCCTGTATCGATCAAGGTAAATCGGCTGTTCAGCCAGGTACAGTCCGCGTAAATTCTGTCACGGGTGACTCCCGGCGTATCTTTTACAATGGAGATCATCTCCCCTGCCAGTACATTGAACAGAGTTGATTTTCCCACGTTGGGGCGGCCTACAATGGCCACGATCGGTTTACTCATCTGGTTTCTCCTTTAATTCATATGCCCGATAGACGGCCGTTTCGCCAGTCCCGCAGGCTCCTGTCAGGGCATCTACAAACTCCTGCCCGCTCGATTTAACAATAACTACTCTCGTCTGCAGAGCAGTCTCAACCTGCTCCACGGTAATATCATCCAGAAAAACGTTCTCTCCGCTCCGGAGCATATTCGCCGGAAGGAGGAGCCTGCTTCCCAGGTTCTTTCCCTTTAACTGTTCCATCAGGTCGGTTCCCGTGATCAGTCCTGATACGGTGATCTGTTCTCCAAAAAATCTATTTTCTATGGCGTATATACGGACTTCCGGTCCTTTACACCGCGCCCGTACCCGGCCTGCAAGCTTTTCTATAAAAGGAGCGGCCAGGCATCCGGTCGCAATGGACACTGCCTGTACTTCCGCCTCCCTCTCCGCTGCCGCCGAAAGGGCTTCCTCCACTTCTTCTAAAAGCAGCCTGAGCATCCCTACCCCATTTTCCAGCTGCAGATATCCGTCATAGCGCGCTTCCTCAGGAAGCTCCCTTCCCGTCATCAGGTAGAACTCATCGCTGGCATGGACAAAATGACTTCCGCAGCGTTCAAAATAATAATTCTGCCACGCTTCAATGCGGCGGATGGTATCCTCCATATCGTCTTTTGTCAGAGATTCTAAAGGAAACAGGGATTCCCTGTACCGGGTGAGCCCCACTGGGACCACTGATACGCTTTTCATATGAGGCAGATATTTTTCCAGAGCCTCAATGGTATAATCCAAATGCTCCCTGTCGTTGATTCCTCTGCAAAGTACAATCTGTCCGTTCATCTCAATACCCGCATCCGAAAGCCGTCCGATCTTCGCAAGAGCCTCCCCGGCGAACCGGTTATGGAGCATCCGGCAGCGAAGCTCCGGTTCCATGGTATGGATGGAAATATTGATTGGACCCAGATGATAAGCGATGATCCGGTCTATATCGTGGTCGCTCATATTGGTGAGCGTGACATAATTCCCCTGCAGAAAGGAAAGACGGCTGTCATCGTCTTTAAAGTACAGCGTATCCCGCATCCCGGCGGGCATCTGGTCAATGAAACAGAACATGCACTTATTTCTACAGGAACGATATTCATCCATCAGGCCGTTTTCAAACTCAGCCCCCAGGTCTTCATCCTCGTCCTTCTCGATTTCCAAAAGCCATTCCTCTCCATCCGGCTTTCTCACAAGAAGTTCCACATACGTATCTTCCATATAATATTGGTAATCAAAAATATCTTCAATCCTGTGCCCGTTTATTTCCAACAGGACATCTCCGGAGGCAAGCCCCAGCTCTTCCGCTGCGGAATCGGGACGCACACAGGTAATGACATGTCCTTCTTTTTTCATAATCACACTCCTGGGCGGACCTACCGCACCTTCCCTATCATAACAATATTTGCCTCCTTTGTAAAGGATTTGCTTCTTTTGTACTTGCGAAAAGGCGCAAGAAATGTTATAAATTGTATGGGTGGATATGAGCGGAAGGTTTTCGTTCTGCCACTGCACAAGGATATATCATTACTGGAGGATTCCCATGTCCAACGATTACGCTTTTAAAAATACGATACCTGTAGCACCGCTTAAGCTCTGCGCTCTGGAAAGCTGCCGTTCCTTTGCAGAGAAGGTCAACCGGCATATCGTGACCTTCCGAAAAAACGATACGGAAGAGCTGCTGAGCCGTCAGGCAAGCATCGAATACCGCGGCTATGACTGTAATTCTTATCTGCTGAACGCTTCCTGTCCCAGATTCGGCACCGGGGAAGGGAAGGGCCTCATTCACGAATCCGTGAGAGGCACCGATCTTTTCATCATGGTCGATGTGGTCAACTACAGCCTTACTTATACCGTCTGCGGACATCAGAACTTCATGTCTCCGGACGACCACTATCAGGATTTAAAACGAATCATCGGCGCATCCATCGCCAACGCCCACCGGGTGAATGTGGTCATGCCTTTCCTGTATGAAGGGCGTCAGCATAAACGCAGCAAACGGGAGTCGCTGGACTGTGCCTGCGCGCTGGAGGAGCTTTCCAATATGGGCGTGGCAAATATCATCACCTTTGATGCCCACGACCCCAGAGTACAGAATGCTATCCCGCTGCATGGATTTGACAATTTTATGCCGCCTTATCAGTTCATCAAGGCGGTGTTTCAAAAAGACCATGATCTGGTCATCGACAAGGACCATTTAATGGTCATCAGCCCGGACGAGGGCGCTATGGGGCGCGCCGTATATTTTGCCAACAACCTGGGCGTCAATATGGGGATGTTCTATAAGCGCCGTGATTATTCTACGGTCATCAACGGCAGAAACCCCATCGTGGCCCATGAATTCCTGGGGGCTGACGTGGCCGGAAAGACCGTGATCATCATCGACGATATGATCTCCTCGGGTGAAAGCATGCTGGACACGGCCAAGGAGTTAAAGGAGCGCCACGCGGACAAGGTGATCATCTGCTGTACCTTCGGTCTGTTCACCGACGGTTTTGATAAATTCGACGAATTCCACAGCCGCGGCTATTTTGATTATGTGGTCACCACAAATCTGAACTACCGTCCGGACGAACTTTTAGCGCGTGACTGGTATTTGGAGGCCGATATGTCCAAATTCACCGCCGCCATCATCAACACCATTAACCATGACCGGTCTCTGAACACGATCATCGATCCTACCGAAAAGATACAAAAGCTGGTTGCGAAATACAACCGGACCCGTGAAGAACAATTCCGGCAGTTTGAGCTCAACTTTAAATAAATACGGTGCTTTTAAGAAGAGGTCATGTCCCATCAGGGACATGACCTCTTCTTTATGTTTTAAATACTCTTCTTTTTCCTGCTGACCGCTAAAAGAGCTACCGCCGCAGCAGACATAACAAATATCAGCCATGCCGCATTGGATTCATCTCCGGTCTTTACATTGCCGTTTGAAAGAGTCTTTGTCGCTCCTCCTGCCGTCTTTGTATTTCCACCGGCTGTTTTAGTAGCGCCTCCCGGCGTTTTTCCGTCATTCTTGGAGTCGCCTCCGTTTGTTCCATTTCCGTTTCCATCCTGTTTATTATCGTCCTGCTTGTTATCGTCCTTTTTGTCTTCCTCTTCTTTGAAGGCATCAATCTTCGCCTGAACAACGGATACGGTGCTGTAATTCTCCAAATATTTCTCGTCGTCCTCCAGCACACCGTCATGAAGCCGTCTGATCTCATCTAAAAGGGACTGCAGAGTACCGATGTTATCTTTGGTGATCTCAAGCTGATTTCCCAGTTTATTCTGCTCAATCAGCTCATTGATGAGCTTCACCTTTGCAGGGCTTACATAATATTCGTAGCTTTCCAGGCTCATCAGGTCTTTTTTATTCAGTCCTTCTGCCGCTTTGTCGACTGCATCGATGAGCGCGCGGTTTTCCAAAGTTATGGTCACTCCGGAGAGAGTCTCATTTATGAGAGCATCCACATCGCTTCTCTGTTTGATAACCTGGTCCACACGTGCTTTCGCCGAAGTGAGTCGGGAAAGGTTTGTAATGGCAGATGTGTCATCTCCAAGCGCACTTACTCTCTCTAAAAGTGAATAGATTCCATCCTTATCCGTCGTCAGGATATCCGCTTCTACGGGCAGTTTTTCAATATCCGCCACGATCGCGTCGGTGATCACCTTCCGCTCCAGAATCGGAATCTGTGCATAGGCCGCTTCCAGAATACTGTAGCCGATGACCCGCTCTTTGTCAGCTTCCTCCATCAATTGGTAACCCTGGTACAGATTCTCGATCATATCCCTGTCATTCAAGGTAATATCATTGATCGACGGAATCGCCGCTATCCCGTTGTTCATCCGTTCTGCCGGATCCATAGAGGAAATAGCCATGATGTCAAGAAGCTTCTGATACTGTGTCACCATCGCCTTTTCACTGTCACTCAGCGCGTCATACCGGGATTTGATTCTTCTTATCTCCGCATCATTGTAAAACTTATATTCGTTCACTTCCGGCTGACGTTTAATCTGCTGGTCCACATCCGCACCGGTGATGATCCTGGCCGCCAGGTCATCCAGACCATACGCATAAAGGTAATTGGCATCGTTGTAGTAATAAATAAGGCCGTTGCTTCCGATGGTCATGCTCTGGGAACAATACTGGCCCACGCCTATGTTTTCTACCTTTTCGTAGATTGGGGTCGTCTGTCCTACACTATCCTGAATGATATACATGTTGGAAACCCGGTCGGAAACGGCTCCCTCCGGCGCATAAGGCACCACATAAAGATAAACCTTGTGGTTGTTCGCCTCTGTCGCATATGCAGTTGAAAGTACCGGCGACCCCTTTGACGCAATCTCGTCGATCCGGTAGATCTCCGTCATGGTATTGGCATCGATGACGCGGAAGGGTTCTCCGCTGCCGCCGTGTCCGCCGCCTCCGCATACATACAGTCTGTCATTATAGATGACCGGCGAAGATTTGATGCCGGCTCCCGCGATATCCGACTTGAACCATTTCTCCGATTCTCTGTTAAAGGTGCCGTCCGCATTCATCTTGATGGAAAGAATCGCGCCGCTGTTCATGGCAAGCGTCACATAAAGGCGCTGGTTCTTCTCATAATAGTTTGGAGTCGACTGTACCTGATATCCGTCCAGGATCAAAGTATCCACTACTTCTCCCGTTTTGGAGTTCACAGCAAACAGTCTGCCGTCTGTATCGCCGAAATACGCGTAATCACCGACGAACTCCGCGCCGCCCCATAAAAAGCCCTGGTTGGAAGTGGGCAGAGCGCCTACTGACCATTCCGGACTGATATCATAGTCAAGCTTTTCATCCGTTGCGATAAAGGCATAGTAATCACCTTTTCCGTAAGATGCAAAATAGAAATATCCGTCATGATACATGATCGGTGTCTCAATCTGAGCCCCGCTCAGCGCAACTGTCTGATAAAGGAACTCCAAAGTATCCGCGTTATATACACGCACACGAGTTTTGTTATTTTCATCCGTACTCATTGCAAATACTTTTCCATCCGCGCAGGTTACCTGAGGGAGAAGCATCATACTTTTGGGCACATCGTTTTCGGCCTCGATCGCTCCGGTTTCCGGGTTTACCTTCCGGACCTTGTCATCCGATGTGTAGTATACATAGTCATTGTAATATGCCGGCGCGCTGACGTGCTGCATCATCGTATTTCCGCCTGTGGCTTGAATTTTCCATTTTTCTGTCAGCTCGTCGCCGCTCTGAGGCGTCTTCGCATCTGAAATGCCCTTTAAATCCTCATTTCCAAGGAACTGATTCCAGTTAAGGGCATCTTCCGGAGAAGGATTTTCCGTTTTAGCCAGAAGCTGGTTATAATAATGCTCTGCTTCTACCAGAACATCATAGTTGCTCACCTTCGGCTTTTCTGCTTCTGCCAGGTTGTTGTAGGCTGCTCTCGCCGCATCGATCTTCGGCTTGCTGAGCCTTAAGGTAACGCCTCCGATAAAGGAAATCATGTTCTCCACATAAGAAACGTCACTGTAATCCGCCGCTTTCGTCAGGCTCTCCTGGATATTGACTGCCTGTCCTTTTCCAACGCTCAAGCTCTTTTCCAGATCCTGATAGCCGCTCGCCGTTATCTTATAGGTGTAGCTGCCGGCTGGAAGAGTATAGATACCGTTCACCGGGGCCATCTCCGCACCGTCAGAACCTAGCACGGTCACAGAAGCAAACACTGGATCAGTCTGGAAGGTAACATCGTAAGATTTTGTCACCTTCAGATTATATGCAGTCGATGTCTCCGCACCGTCAGATGTATCCTTTGCAACAACAGGTATGGTGAACGTATCTTCATCCGGCAGAGTGACTGTTACATTCCCGCCTTCCACATCCGGATCACTGAGAACACCATTTACTGTCAGCTGCTGAACATCTTCGTCCGCAGATCTCTGAATCGCCCCGATCGTCATGGAAGTGTCCGATGAAGGGACCACAACTTCATATTCTGTAGTGCCGTAATTGAAATTGGGACTCAGAGTGGCAGTGCTCATATCCTGAGTATATACATTCAGCGCACTCAAAGAAGGCTTCCAGTTTATGGTTACTTTATACTCCTTTTTATTCCCATCTGCATCCGTCAGTGTCAGCGTAAGGACATTCGAACCGTTCTTCAGCAGGTTGGAAAGTACCACGCCGCGGCTGTTTCCGGCTGTCAAAGCGACAGAAGACGCCGTATCAGAGCCGTAAGGGACATAAGAAGCCTCGATGGTCTGAGCGTTCTCCGCGTTGACCTTGATATAAATGTTTCGATTTGTATAACGGTAGACCGTGCAGCCGTATTCCAAAACACTGCTGTCAAATTCCTTATCCAGGGGAAGTTTGTTGCTGTCGGTGATACTCATGCTGTTGCCAAACATCAGACTGGTCAGCTGCGCCGAAGAAACACCGGAATATAAGCTTATCCCTTCCTGTGCCGTTTCCGTTGCGGGAATTTCAGCCGCAGTCGTTTCCTCGGAGGTTTCCGGAACGGTATCCTCGGAAGTACTCTCCGCCTTGGCCTCCGTAGTCTCCTCCATCTTTGTTTCCTCTCCGGCCGTCGTTTCGATTTCCCCCGTCGAAACAACCGTTTCTTTCGGATCGCCTGAAACAGTTGATGACGCTTCTTCACTGGCAGCCAGCGAATTCATCGGAACCGTGCCGGCCAGGAGAAGAAACGACAGTACCAAAGACAGTACTCGTTTTTTGATTTTGCTTATCCTTCTCATCTTTCTCTCCTTCTTTCGGCAGAAATTAAAATCCAGACGACCTTCCGGTACATCTGGATTTAAAATAGCTTTAAAAACCCAGACCTTCCCACCCGAAAAGTCACCTATTGCAATGCCGGCAGGTCTCCTGACTCGAGTTCTCTTTACTGGTCTGCGTCTTCCCGGTCTCCCAGTGACTTATGCAGACGTTCATCCCTCTTACAGTATCGGGGGCTGTCCCGGTTTTTCACCGTGTTCCCTATTAATGTAACAAACAACCGCCATTGCGAACTTTATTTTCTGCTTCTATTTATGTTTTCTCACGGGTATATAAATATCCATGCAGGAAGCGTGTTTATCCTTACATCTGGCATCGTAATACTCAAAATCATAGCCTTCTTCATCCAGGTCGTAGCCGCTGGTTTCAAGCCAATCTTCGTATATATATTTCCAAGTCTCCCGGATGCTCTCCGCTAAAGCTTTGTGTCCCTCTTCCAGGGTCATGTCCAGTGGTCTTGTCGTAAATACCGCATACTCCGCGGCAGGAATCGTGATCATATTCAGTCCTTCCGGGACAGTCTGATCCGCTTCCAATTTTTTACCGAAAAAATAGGACAAATTACCCTGGGCATCCGGCTCCTTCAGCCATAAACCAATCTTCACCGTGTTCTCATCCATATGTCCATGATGATGCTTCTGTTTCTCCTCAGAACCTTTTTCCCGAAACCAATATGCCCCGTCCTGAGCGCTGTCCAGCTCTTTTTTATCGGACTCACAGTTGTGTCCCAATACATGAATCGGTCCTAACGCCACAAATCTGGGTTCTTCCATTTGTACCCCTCCTATACCGCAGGCCTGCATTTTTAAATATTCCGTGGGCGTACATCCAAATTTCTTTTTAAAGGCCTTTACGAAACCGCTTGGTGTTTCAAATCCCACTTCCAAAGCCGCTTCGAATATACCAGTTCCTTTTTTCACCTTTTCCGCCGCCAGCTCCAACCGTTTTTCCCGTATATAAGACGCTACGGACATACCGTTGGAAATCTGGAAAATCCGGCAGAAATGATAATAAGAATAATGGTACCGCCTTGCCCGCTCCATGGCCGACAGCTCTGACTCCAAATGGCTGTCAATATAATCCCGGCATTCTTTCATCATATCTGTGCATCCCACTGCTATTCCTCCTGCACTTTCTTCACTATAGCACATACCTTCTTCGGTCTTCTAATCCGGAATTGCGGTTTCACCGGAATTTACCAGTAATGTCCGCCGATATCCCTTCCCAGGTCACAGGTATAGATCCACTGAATGACATCATTGTCCTCCAGAACATATTTTGCACATCCATAGTTGGGGAACCATCCGTTGACCGTATACATCCATCCGCTGCCCTCTCCGCAGTCAAATTCATTCAAGTGGTTGATGCCTACAATGTAGCCGGCTCCATGTACGCCGTCATTCCGGAATTCCAGTTTGATCCCGGTTTCCCTTGTCGTCCGTTTCAGGACGTCAAATACGGTCTCTCCTTCATAAAGCTCCACCTCGGAAGCAGATAGAATCACACCATTACCGGGAATATACCCTTCCAGACCTTCTGTCAGCTGATCCATATTGTTCAAAACGGTATCACAGCGAATCTCTATGATACAGGTACGAGTTACTTCTTCCGGCTCCGTCGCAGGCTGGGTGGGTGCGGGCTGAGTCGGCGCAGGCTGAGTAGTAGTCGGCTGGGAATTTCCGCCCTGATTCCCCGGCGTATTCCCTTCCGTATTTTCTGTTCGGCCGCCGGAACTGGGATTCTCCCCGGAAACCGTATTTTCTTCGCCCTGCGCGCCGGATGGAACATCCCCTTCTTTTGTCTCTCCCTGTGATGACGTACTTTCCGACGCATCCGAACCGCTTTCTCCGGATGTCCCTTCTGAAGCTTCTGATGAATCAGCGCCCTTCGTACCTACATTCGTATTTCCGTGATTTACCAGCTCATTTTTTTCACCCCGGAGAATAACATAATCTCCGCCTTGTTCCACACTAAATTCCAGAGATCCGTCCTTCAGAGAAACCTCCAGCTCCTCGATTCCCTTTGCCTCTCCGTCATATCTGCAGACCAGATAATTTTCCTTCTGACTGAAATCCCCTTTCAGAACAAGCGTCGCTTTTCCCGGAAGCTCTCCATCGTGGCGAAGGGAAAAATTACAAACTTTCTCCGCCTCATAGCTGTCCGAAACCTGACGGTTCAGATCGGCCGTATATACGCCGTCTTCTTTGACGTCCAGGTTGACAGGAGCCGCCTTATCCAGATTGTTTCCTTCAATTCTCCATTCTGCCTGAAGGCTCTCGGATACCTCTTCCGTGTGTTCTTTTATCCCTCCCTCATCCATGAGGGCCTGAACATCCGCCGTGGAAATGGAATTTTCATTTTTCGCCTCTTTAAAATCCTCTATGTCGGATTTGATTTGTTCCAACGCTTTTTTGGAGTCGTCCTCGGAGGCTTTTCTGTCCGCCATCACGGCAACGGCCTCCTCCACTTTTACCGAAAACGATTTTACCGCGTATTCCGAATACTGCCCGTTATCGTTCCCTTTATCAGCCGTGTTCACAAGCTCCCGCCCGATGGATACTTGTTTGGAAATCTTGCTCTTAATGTCCGGGCCTTTAATAGAAAAATGCAGTACGATCCCGGCCACGATCACAATAAACAAGATGCCCAATATAATTTTCCTGACTTTATTCTCTTTCATATTTGCTCCTCTCTTTCATCGGTAGATCCCATATTTAATCTTTACACGTTCTACTTTCCGGATTACCTTTTCTCCAAAAACAAACAAGAAAAAGGCGCTCCCCAGGGCATGGGTGAAATCATACGGGACTCCGGAAATATATAATATCTTTAAAGACTCCCAGTTTATATCCAGCCCGGAAGCTGAGACATAGCTATTGAATACCAGCGCCGAGATATTCATGATGCCGCCGTAAATAATAAAGGTCGTGAGGAATCCATATACGGACAAGGTCAAGTCATCCACCGGCATCCTCTTCCTCTGTATCAAATATCCGGCGATCAATCCAACCGCGCCGAAAACATACAGCCGCCAGCCCATAAAGATACCGTCACCGCTTATACGCCATTCGAGCCAGGCCGCCAAAATAGCAAGAAAAACTCCTGTGATCGGTCCGGCTATCACCCGGAAACTCCGGCTGTTCAATTTATCCAGATCTTTTTTATTGAACACCACTCCTGCCAAAAATCCGAGAATCCCCCAGCAGAACATCTGCCATGGGGTCCATGGTCCCTGCCCCAGAAAGAAATTGCATACAAACCGCGCCAGCGCTCCTACAAGGAAGCCGGCCTCAGGCCCCAGAGAAATTCCGGAAACGATCGCCATGGCGGTCCCCGCCTGGAATGGTATCGTGATGTAGCATATCATGTTTCCGAGGGCGGTGAGCGCCGTCATCATAGCCACGAGAACAATCTCTCTTGCCCTTGGCTTCCTTCCCTCAAACATCATGAAAAAAGGCGCCATAATATAAAAGATGATTAGCAGACTGATGAAAAGAAAGCTTCTGTCCTCCAGAAATTTGATCCCAACAAAAATGGTGAGCGGTATCAGGACAAAAATCACAGCCGCTGAGACAAAGATTCGTTTACGCCTTAATTTCAGGAATTGTTTTTCTGTATATTTCTGCCACATAACTCCACCACTTCCCTATAAGTGATCGCCCGTTCAAACAGATGTCTGGACATCCGGTTTGCCGCTGTCGTATAAAAATTATTTCCGCCGAAAAATTCATGAGGTGTATCTATCGCTGATATCCCTCCGTCAAAGAACATCGCACACCGGTCCGCATATTCCCCGCAGAACTCAATGTCGTGGGTCACCATAAAAATCGTGACCCCCTGATTTTTCAGTTCCTTCAATATATCTGCTAATATTGTTTTGAAAAAAGGGTCCAGCCCTTTCGTCGGCTCATCTAAGAGCAGTATCTTAGGCTCCCTGAGGAGTATCTTTCCAAGAGCGAGCCTCTGTTTCTCTCCGCCGGACAGATCGTAGGGATGAGCCTGTTCCATGCCGCTCAGCTGCATTTTCTGCATCATCTGCTGAATTCGCAAAAGTTTTTCTTCTTTGGGCACAGGGTCATAGTAGAGCGCTTCATAAAGCTCTTCCTCTGCCGTGATTTCTGTAAAAACAGACGCCGGATTTTGCGGCAGAACCCCCAGGCAGTTTGTAAACAGCTCATTTCCCTTATATTTTTCCAGAGGTTTTCCTAAAATCCGTATTGCGCCTCTCCACGGCTTGTTCACTCCGGATACAATACCTAGCGTTGTGCTCTTTCCTGCGCCGTTGCCGCCGAGCAGGCAGAAAAACTCCCCCGCCTCTATGGAAAGAGATAAGTCTCTCACCACATCTTCCGAATTTCTCTCATAACGGAACCAGGCATTCTTTATCGTAACTGCTTTCTCCCTGTTTTCGCCGGACTCTTCTTCCGATTCCGGAAGCGACTTCACCACTACTTTCGGAAAAACCTCTGACAGCCATAATCTTCCCTCTCGGATAGTCAGAGGATAATCATCCCCTCCGTCCACATCCGCATATATTTTCATAGGGGCCGGAAGACCCAGAAACATTTCATGACGACATTTTGGGTCGCTTAAATAAGCGCCCGTCTCCCTGGGAGTCCCCCAAAAGCGAAGCCTTCCTTCTTCCATGACCATGACCTTGTCCGCCATTGGAAACACTTCCTCCAGGCGGTGCTCAGAAATCACGATCGTAATGCCAAGATCTCGGTTTATCTTTCTCAGGGTTTCAAGGAATTCCAAGGCGGCTATCGGGTCAAGCTGTGCCGTCGGCTCGTCTAAAACGATTACTTTAGGATGCATAGCCATCACAGAGGCCAGATTTAAAAGCTGTTTCTGTCCGCCTGAGAGTTCGCTTGTGTTTTTTCGAAACCAGGATTGGATTCCAAAATAGCACGCCATTTCAGAGACCCTTCTGCGGATGGAATTTGTGGACAGTCCCAGATTCTCCAGGCCGAAAGCCATCTCATGCCAGACCTTGTCGGTGACGATCTGGTTTTCCGGGTCTTGTCCTACAAATCCGATTTCTTCCGCGTCTGTCCGATCATCCAGGTGCATAAAATCTTGTCCGCAGTAATAAATCTCTCCTTCTCCTTCCCCATATGGGATCAGGCTTTTTTTCATATGGCGCAGGAGAGTACTCTTCCCGCATCCTGATTTTCCGCATATTAAAACGAATTGGGACTCCCCGATGGAAAAACTCATTTTATCAAGAGCCTTTTTCTCTCTGCCCGGATAGCAGAAATTCACATCTTTGAATACAAATGTCTCCATTTTATCTCTCCCTGCAGTTCTATGTAAATGGGAAGCAGCAGCAAAATACCATAAGCTATATATACAACGGCGGACAGCGCCGTTACCTCCCGGAAAACGATTCTTGGATAATATAAGATGGAATTGACCTTCTGGAAACACCCATAGATGATAATTCCAGAAAGAACGGCTATGGAAGTGAGCATGAACGCATCCCGCCTGTCAAAACGAAAGATACTATAGCTGCTCCTTCCTTTCAGTCCATATCCTCTGGCTTCCATGGAATCAGATGTTTCAATCCCCGCCTCCAAAGACCAGGCGATCAATATGGATATCTCTTTGCCCAACTGCCTCACTCTCCGAAACAGCTTCTGACCGGTAAAATTCCGTCCAAGATACTTTTGCCCCTGGGAGATCTCGCGGAACCTTCTTTTTAAAAGGGGGATAAAGCGGAAACACATGGATAAGACCAGGCCGACAGACGGTATGATCCTCCCGAACAGATATATGAATTTATCCGTATTCATGACACAGCTGAAACAGGAAAACCAGATGATCATACTGGTGAACATAATGGCCGCCGCCGCTCCGAAGGCAACTGCTTCCATGGTCACCGCGGCATCATTGAGATAAAAAAGAATAGTCTGTCCTCTCTGGGTAAAAAGAGGGTTCAAAAGAACCGCCAGCAGCACGATCGGTATCAGAAAACAGAAATTCCGTTTTATTGCTTTTCCGCCTTCCAGCATGAAGGAATAAAGAAAAGATACCAGAAACGTCATGGTCAAAAAAAGCGGGTGCATGGAGAACATCGTGATCAGAAGCACCATTAAAAAATAAGCGAAGTTCACGACCGGATGGTATCCTTCAAATGTATCCATAGCTTTTCCTCCTTTCTATCCCATATCCTCCAGGCTTCCTTCCATCTCCAGATATATGTCCCGGGCAAGCGTAAGGCTCTCTTCATCCGCATTCCACATTCCGCGCCCATATGCCTCCAGAAGGCGTCCGCTCATATTGTGCACGGCCCATGGATTCTGTTCCTTTATCCATTCTTTCAGTGTCTCATCCGCCAGGTAGGTCTGCACCAGTCCTTCGTATACCCAGCTGTCGATATTCCCTGTCGATGCATCCCAGCCAAAGGCGATATCAAACATGGCAGACATTTCCTGTGCTCCTCTGTAACCATGCTCCATAAGCCCCTGGATCCAGGAAGGATTTAATAACTTCGTTCTGACCAGCCGCTCCAGCTCTTCTTTTGTGGTGCGTATCTGCTCCTCTTTTCCGTCGCTGGATGAAACCGTATAAGATACCGCGCTGCCGCCGGCCGCCTCTGCCGCGGCTATAGCGCCGCCAAAATAATTATAAAAGTCATCACTGTCCATTAGATCTTCCTCCACAGAAGAAAGATTCTTAAGGACCACCTGACTGTCTTTCATTCGGTCGGCAAAAGAATCCGCCATTTGTATGCCTTCGCGTCCTTGTCCATATGCAAAAGCGCTCCAGGCCAGATAAGCGTCTCCCAGCTCTTTCCGTCCATCCCACTTACCACTGGAGATAAGCAGATTGATGCCAGCTCCATATTGTCCGGGAGGGCAGCTGAAAATCCGTGCAGATGCCTGCCTTCTCGCCTGCTCCTGTTCCATACCCCGGCTGATAAGTTTCCTGATATCGCGGTTTATATGTTTTCTTATGTAATTAACTTCATCTGGCTCTTCTTCAGAAGCCGCAAGGTTTACCGCTTCATCCAGAAGCTCCATCAAATTCGGAAAATTATCCCGGAACAGACCGCTTACCCGTAGTGTAACGTCAATGCGAGGATGATCCAGCTCTTCTGCAGGGATGATCTCTACTCCGCAGACTCTGTCATGCTTCGGAAACCATTTGGGCCGTACCCCGCAAAGATAAAGGACCTCCGCGATCGTAGTTCCGTAAGTCTTCATAGTTTCCCCGGAATATACGACTATCGTAACTGCTTCCGGCGCTTTTCCCAAATCAGAGGCCGTCTTACAGAGGAGCTGTCCGGCCAGCTTCTTTCCTGATTTCCAGGCCTCCCTCGTCGGTATCTGGAAGGGATGGACACCGTAGAAATTCCGGCCGGTGGGAAGCGCTTCATAAGCCCCGCGGCTCGGACACCCGGACGCACCGGGTTTTATAAATTTACCGTGAAAAGCATTTACCACTGCATCCAGCTCTTCCGGGATTCTGAGGACTTTTTCTTTTAAGTCTCTTCGGTCTCCCCCGCCCAGCCCCAAAAAATCCAGCAAATGCTCCAGCCGTTCTTTTTCCGGGATTTTTCCCAGCACATGCAGTCCCTCTCTTATCTGGGAATGGCGTATCTCTTCCAGCCTGCTGTGCAGTTTATTTACTAGGACATCTGGTGCATCAAAAAAGCTCCGGGTTTCTTCTTCCGACAGGAGATGTAAAGAACCGCCGGCGACTTTTCTGATTTCCTCCAGTAGTCCCCTCCCCTGGCTTTTATCAAACTCCATCGCATTTTCATACTGCTCAATCTTATCCTCCAGGACCTCCATATCACCGTAAATTCCGCTTTCTTTCATGGCGGGAACCATATGGCTGATCAATACGGCCGAACCCCTGCGCTTTGCCTGAGTTCCTTCTCCCGGCAGATTCATGATATATGGATACGCATGGGGAAGCTCATCCAATACAATGGACGGGTAGCAGGAAGCAGACAAGCCCACTGATTTCCCAGGAAGCCATTCCGCAGTACCATGGGCGCCCACATGGTAAATGAGATTCGCGCCAAACACCTCTTTTATCCAATGGTAATATCCCAGATATTGATGAGGGCACGGGTGCTCCATGGAATGATACACTTCCTCCGCCTTTTCCGCCGATTCTCTGGACGGCTGAATTCCGATGAACAGATTACCATTTTGGATTCCAGGAATCAGGATATTCTGCTCCAGAGTCATGAAAGCTCCGGGCGCCTTTCCCCATACCCGCTCCATTTCCTCCCGCACAGAAGGAGGAAGGCCGTCAAACCAGACAGCGTATTCTTCCTCTGACATAAGGTCCGCACTTCTCTCCTTTATCTGTTCGTTCGATAGATATCCAAATTCGTTCGTCAGCCCTTCTGTCAGTTCACGGATGATCTCTTGTCCGTCTTTCCACTCCCTGTCAAGGGTCAGTCCTTCTCTTTTAAGCACTTCTGCCATTTGAAAAACTGACTCCGGCGTGTCAAGTCCGTAAGCACAGCCAAGCATATCCATTCTCGGCGGCATGTTATGCAAAAGGACCGCCACTTTTTTATCAGATGATTTCATAAGGCTTAAAAGCCCCCAGTTTACCGCCGATCCCGCCAGCCGCTCTATCCGGTCCGGTACCGGCACGATACGATTCATTTTCCCGTATTCCGTTTCCCGGACTTCCGTACACCCGATCACAGAGGTGATAATCTGCCCGTCCAATTCCGGCTCATAAATATTGGAACACATCGTCATAGCATCCATACCTTGTGTGGACTCTTCCCACTTTTCATAGGAAAAATAAGTGGTCATCGCTTGAAATACCGGAGCTCCTAAACCCGTAAACACACTTTCACCGGCATCCTCTCTTCCTTTTCCGGGAGAAGCGAGCATGGTCATGGAAAAACCTGTGGTGACGATGAGTCCCTGTATTCTTGCACTTCCGTCATCTCTTTTCAGGTACCGTCTGATCATCCCGGAAAGGCCCTCTGTCCTTTCCGTAGGCTGCATCGTGCTTACCACGGGCAGGGGAAAACCGCCGCGTTTCCTAATCTCCTCCGATAACATGGCCACATGGGCCGTGTCGTCATTCAGCGCATTCAGATAGTGCACCAGAATCCCGATCACAGGACCCTCAAACGCATCAGCCTCCCGAAGGACGCTTTGTTCTTCACACTCCGGAACCTTCCATATCCCTTCCCGGTACGCAGGAACAGGTTCTTCAAAAGAAACCTCAGCATCACCGAATTCCCGGAGCAGATAAGCAATCAGGTTCTGAAAGTTTCCGGTTCCTCCCAGTTCATAATACTCCGCGATTTTTTGATACTCTTCCGGAAGCAGGCCGCTTTTCTCCTGCAGCTGGCAGACCTCCTCTTCCATCTCCGAATGAAAGAAGAACGGCTTTTTATGATAGACCTTTTCTTCTAATTCCGAAAATTCAGGAAACCATGCGAGCCCTCCATGCAGAAGCAGAACCAGGAAATCGGTTTCCTCCACCGCATTCATGAGCTGTTTTTTATCCGTTTTCCCTGCCTGCCAGGCATCAAAAGAGTGAAATTCTATTTTCCTCTTAAGGGGCGGGGGCAGCTCCCTTTCGGCTTTCAGGAAATGATAAGCCCTCTCATCACTTTGATGAATCAATACCAGTTTAAACATCTGAGTTCTCCACAATCTGAAATGCTGTCTTTCTGAGGCTGCAGTCCACTTCCGGCTCACCATTCAAAATCATACGGGAAGGGCATCCCTCCGGGCAAAACCTTTTATATTGACACAAAAGACATTCCTTTTTTCGGAGCTTCTCCAGTTTTGTTTCTCCGTCCAGCTTTTTCAGAGAAACATGTTCCAGGATATTCCCCATAAAATAATCTCTTTCTCCCGCCAGGGAGCCGCAAGGATAGCAGCTGCCGTCTGGAAGCAGAGCTGCTGCTCTTCCGCAGCCGGCATAACAGTACGGAAGCTTCTTTCCAAAAGTCATTCTCCTTCGGGCCTCTTCCACTTCCCTAAGCGCTATGCTCCTTCCAGATAAAGTTCTCAATTGATCGCATCTGTTCTGCATAGCCGGAAGAGCCTCTTCAATCTGAGACGGAGCAATACGAAGTTTACTGAAAGCGGACCGCCCCCTTCCGGCGGACCGAAAAAGATCCAGGCCAATCCCGTTCACCGATCCCAAATACCAGCAAAAATCCACCAGTCTGGGAAGTTCTCTTACATTCATGGCTGTTACTACTGCATTTATATTTACCCTGATCCCATATTCTGCGAGCAGCCGGACACCACGGATGGCGTCCGCCGTTTTCCCTCTCAGGAGCTCATTGACCTCCGGCACTCCATCCAGGCTGATTCCAATTGATATGGCGTGTTCTTTGATAAATTCGGCATGTTTTCTTTCCAAAAGCGTGCCGTTCGTCTGAAGGCGGAATTCCGCGTCTATCCCCTGCTCCTCCACATTCCGCACCACCTCACAGATCGTCTCCCATCCGAGGAGCGGTTCTCCGCCGGTAAACTGGATGATCAGCGGCGCGTCCGCAAATCTTGTTATGGCAGCCATTGCGGTTTTCACCGGCATGTCCTGGCATTGGCTCAGTTCACTTCCCGCACTGGCATAACAATATATACATTGAAGATTGCATCTGCCCGTCACCCACAGGACCAGAAGCATTTTATTCTTTTTCATAACGGCCGCCGTCTTCTCCGGAACACAGCCGGTCTAGCTCTTCCCAATCCAGAACCTCATCGGAAAAAGGACGTTTGTGCATCCGATGCGGCAATACGTAAGAAGCGGCCCTTCGGATGTCTTCTCGGGTCACTTCCGTCCGTCCCTCCCACGCGGCCAGCGTCCTGGCGGTATTCACCATACAGATATCCGCTCTGTGTCCGTCCACATGCAGGGAAATCCCGATCTGAGCGGCCAGCATCAGAATATCTTTTGAGTAAGAAACTCTGTGAAGGAGTTTCTTTGCCTTTAAAATCCGCGCTGTGAGTTTTTCCTCCTCTTTCCGGTATCTCTCAAGAAACGGTTCCGGATCTTCCTCAAAGTCCAGTCTTCTGGATATCACCTCTACCCTATCTGCCGTCTCTTGTTCACCTTTCACGTCCGTTACCAGGCCAAACCTGTCCAAAAGCTGAGGACGAAGCTGTCCCTCTTCCGGATTCATAGTCCCAACTAGGACAAACCGGGAGGGATGACTGTAGGAGATTCTTTCCCGTTCTACCCGGTTGACTCCCATCGCCGCCACATCCAGGAGCAGATCCACAATATGATCGTCCAGAAGATTGATCTCATCTATGTACAAAAGGTTCTGATCCGCTTCTGCCAAAAGCCCCGGCTCAAATCTTCGTTTTCCTTCTTGAATGGCACTTTCCAGACTAAGCGTTCCTACTACTCTGTCCTCTGTGACACCTACCGGCAGATTCACCACCTTCATTTCCGGCATCAGAGACGCAAGCGCCCTGACCGCGGTGGATTTCGCTGTCCCTTTTTCTCCCCGTATCAGGACTCCTCCCAATCTGGGATTGATGGCGTTCAGAAGAAGCGCCGTTTTCATATCTTCCTGTCCTACAATGGCAGAAAAGGGATAATTATACTCTGTCACCACAATGTCCTCTTTCCCGGCCGCAGCCGTTCTTCTATCGTATTTCATTCAGGATATCCCGGAAGATATCCGGTCTCTCCGTCAGCTTCTCCATGGGAATCCGATATCCGTTCATGGCTTCTGCCAGCTGCTCTGCCAGTCCCAGACGCACATATCCCTGCTCTGTATCAATCACTATGCCGCGGATTGCCTCGCTCGCAAAGCGTTCCGCCTGGAGGACAGCCTCCTCATAGGGTGCCTTATCACCGGCCGTCGCCCTTCCGTCTGTGATCAGCATGAGTACCGGAAACACCGCTTTTTCCTTGGCCAAGACTCCCTTCAATATCTCGTAAGAAAGACGAAGCCCCTCTGCAAGAGGCGTTTTCCCCCTCGTTCTCAATTCCGTCAGCCGGCTGGCGGCCAGATCCACACTGTTTGTAAACTCCAGTAAAAGGCGGGCTTCCTTATCCTGAAAAATGAGCAGAGCAATCTTGTCACGCTTTTCATAAGAACTCTGAAGAAGAGAAAGTACGATTCCTTTTACGGCCGCCATCCGTTCATTCGCTCCCATGGATGCGCTGGCATCCACCGCAAATAAAAGATAACAGCCCGTCTTTCCGCTTCTCACCTTCAGGCGGATATCCTCCGGTTTTATCCGGACCGCCATCTTCTGTTGCCCTGCCCCTTCTCCTCTGGCAGAATGAAATGCCGCGTGAAGCAGTGTGTCCCCAAACGCGACATCTGAGGCACTCATGGGAATTCCCTGCCTGCTTTTCACGACGTGTCCCTGACCTTTTATTTCGTCTGCCCGAATTCTCCGGCCGGTGTAGTTTGCAGAGTGTACCTTTTCGCCGTGCCTCATCCAATCATTGACCGGACAAGCTCCTCTTGGCGCTTGAAAATCCTCCTCTAAAAGGTTTTCATCCGGCCCCTGCTCCTGTTTTCTCCCATTTCCGCCGGCTGCTCCGCTCTCCGCGCGTCCCTCCTCCGTCCCTCGCTCTTTTTTAGTGTCTCCCGCCTTCCTGCTGTCTTTTTGTTCTTCTTCTCGTTCCGCCTCGTTCTCCTGATTCTTTTTCGCCCATTCTTCTGACAATTTGTGCCTGCCTCTGTGAGGGAAGACATACTGTGCCGCTTCCAAAAGATGAGCCGCGGTCACCATGGTCCCATTCCCCCAGGCCGCTGCGGCCCGGGCAGTCTGAATCAAGAACAGCTCCGCGTGGTTTCCCTCACACTCAGCCTCTTTCACCAGTTCAGAAGCCAATGTTTTGGCGCCCTCCGTGATTTCTATTTTGTGCAGCCGTTTTTTAGCCCTGTCTAAGTTCCTTGTTATAATCTCTGTTTTATCCCGAAATCTATCGCAGAACTTTTGAGGGTCCTCCTCATATTCCAAGCAGCGCTCAATGATCTGCATCCGCTTTCTTAATTCCTTTTCTCCTTCTAAATATACAAGAAGACCGAATTTATCCAAAAATCCAGGGGGGACTTGCCCCTCTTCCGGATTCATGGTTCCAATAAAAACCATACTTCCAGCCGCCGCAGAGATTCCGGCCGCCGTCTCATCCGGCAGCAGATTGGATTCATCCATGTATAACAGATGTCCCCGCGCCTGTTCCAGTATTCCCGGAATATGCTCTCTATGTCCGTCTTTTGTGAGACTTTCCCAGTCATCGCATCCATACAGCCTGTCTCTCGTCGTATGAAGAGGGATTTCGTACAATTTCATGTCATGGTCCAGATCTGCAAGACCGCGAACCATGGTAGATTTTCCGGTCCCCTTTTCACCTGTGAGCATCACACCGCCCACAGCCGGATTGATCAGCGCATAGATCAACGCCTGTTTCGCCTTTTCGTTTCCTACCAGTGCACTAAATGGGTACCCCATTTTTCTTTATCCTCCAGCAACAGCAACAAAACAATAAAGGACCTCTTTTGCCGGAGCAAAAGAGGTCACTAAAAAATAACCAATCCCCTCATCCCGGAAATATCTGGAAACGGATATCCTGACTTCGCTTCTCCCTCCAAGGCCCTTCTCGGCAAATCTGCCAATGGTATCCGCCTTTTCGTCTGCGTTACAGTAGAGGTGACTGTCCCGGACTCGCACCGGATTCCCCGTTCATTATTCTGTTTGTTACAAACATGTCATATTTTTTTATTATAACACCTTTTTATCCTTTTGACTTATCCAAAGTTGCTATTTAAATAAATCCCAGTCTTTTCTATCCCCTCCTTCTGTTCACCCATAAACACACGAACAACAATATTATAGAAAATGTACTCCCCAATATCAAGAACCAAATACCTCCATTTTGGCTGTCGCCTGTTTCCGGAGATGCCGGAGCCTGTACCGTCTCTTTTTTTGTCTTCTCCTCAGTCGTCGGTTCATTTTGAACTTCTGATGTCTCCGTCTTTTCCTGAACCGTGGTTTCTGCACAAGTCGTCGTTTCTTCCTCTGGTTCTTCCTGTCTCTTTTCATTTATTGCCGTGATCACCAGTTCCCCTTTTGACTCCCCTTCAATCTGTACCTCCAGTTCATCACATGGCTCATATCCTTCCGGAACGTCTGTTTCGCGGACCAGATACACACCATAAGGAAGCGGCGCCGTCTCTAGTTTTCCATTAGAATCCGTATAGAGGACTGTCTCTCCCAGGCCTCCGATCACGGCCGGCTCTGCCTCCTCCCAGTCATATTTCCCTTCCTTTTGTACTAAAGACGACTTTAAATAAAAAGAAAAACCTGCGTGAGGAAGAGGAATCTCCTTTCCCGCATCTCCGTATTTCTTTAGGATGACCGGCCGCCTGATCATTTCGTCCTCTGCCGCGACCATAACCTCTACGACAGGCGTCGCATCATCCTGATATCGGAGCGCCGCCTCATATTCCTCCGGATTCTTCCAGTATCCTTCCGGCGGCGTAACCTCTGTCACCATATAATCTCCAAATGGAAGGCCGCCGAGTGCCCCCTCTCCCGCCTCGTCGGTGACGATCTGTCCCATCAAAATGCGTTCCCGTTCGCCGTTTCCCTCCTGTCCAGAAAGAAAATAGACCTCATAGACCGCGCCGGCCAGTGAAGCGTCCCCAGAAAACGCTCCCTCCTCCGAAGACCGTTTTTTTAGAGACAGAGCTCCCTTGGCCGGAAGATTTTCCCAGGTGCTGTCCACGATCTGTCCCGCCCGCACCGTGACTGTCTTCGGTTCCTGAGTCCTTATGTATCCTTCCGGGACCTCAGTCTCCCTTATTTCATAGCTGCCGTCGGCTAGATAGCCGCTCATCCCTATTCCATCATTTCCTGTGAAAAATTCGCATATAGGGTCAGAATCTGAAGGAACATTCAAGGGAAACACACCGAAGCGAACGCCGGCCAGCGGTTCTTTCGTTTCCCCATCATACTTTTTGACCTGGATTTTTCCCGGCTCCTCCGGCAGTTTGATCCCATTTTCCGCATGCTTTATTTCTGCCATTCCTATCTTTTCTACTTTCCCCATCGTTTGATAAGCACTGTCTGCCGGTTCAAATACAGATACCTGGTTTCCGTCCCCCGCATATCCTGTTGCCTGCAGGACCAGTTGTTTTTTCCCGTTTCCTTTCCAGGGAAAGCTCAAAGTATACGTCCTCCGGTCCGAGAGCTCTGTTTCAACTTTCCAGGAATTTTCGGACAAGGTTTCTCCGTCCAGCTTGATCTCACTCCCTTCTTCCAGGCCCTCTGCCGATATGGTGCAGGCATCCAGATTTTTTGCAGAAACTGAAAAACTGACGACAATCTCTTCTTCACTCCGGCTCGCAGAAACGCCTGTGACGCTGATGGAAAGATCTCTCTTGATCCTAATTCCGTCAAGAGCATTTTCAGCTAATGTTCGGTACATAGAAGCTGTATCCACGCCGTCTAAATTTATCGGAGCAGCTTTTTCATAGGCAAAATAGTCATAATCGCTGCCTTCCTCGTGCATGGAGGCCAGCACTGACCATATAGCCAGCTGTGTCGCCTGCCGCTGTGCATCTTCGGGAATCCCTTTACTCAGCCAATATCTCGTATTCAATGGATAACCGTCGGCTATGACATTCCGTATGGCCGATATTCCTTCGCTGCTTATCCGTTCGATGTCTCCGGCGCCTCCATAGGACTGGTTCCCGTCGGGGCTTTGAAGCCTGCTGTTTAAACAGTAAGCCACCGCCCCATCCGAAGTGTCCTGATACGCCT
The DNA here is from genome assembly GCA_902363445.1 of Lachnospiraceae bacterium. Taxonomy (GTDB): domain Bacteria; phylum Bacillota; class Clostridia; order Lachnospirales; family Lachnospiraceae; genus Lientehia. The sequence goes on along the minus strand of CABJAB010000002.1, from coordinate 380,464 downwards.
GGATCACATTACTGGTATCGTTGATCGCCAGATACATCTTTTCATAGGGGATTTTTAAAAACCCGGATACAGAAGCCTTTGCCGTCTTTTTCCATACCATTAAAGCCATAAATCCGAGCAGAATGATGATCCCCGTCATCCCCCTCTGCATATGCTTTTTAATATTTTGTTTTTTGTCATGATTTTTTTTCAAATAAATAATCCGTCCTTTCTTTTTTATCTGCTTGGACGGCAGGAAGCATAATCAAAGCAGACTTTCCTCCTCTCTGATTTTTATTACTTCTCTTATGTACATAACTGATTTCACGTTTAAGTTTTTTGTCAAAAATTAATACTTCTTTAAATATGGGAATCTTTGGTCAGAACTGACCATGAACGAATGAATTTAAACATCAGGCTTCCTGCCTTTCCTCGCGAAACCTATTATAGCAGGAAACCTGACGTATTTCAATTAAAAGTCTCTTATTATTATTTCATGTTTATCGAAGGATATTTCCACCATAGCATAAACCGTTTTGACAATTTTGCATTCTTATGTATCCTCCGGTCCGTTTCTTCTACAAATCTTAAAACTCTCCGATATTGGGATTCTTCGGTTTTTATTTTGGAAAACACTGCCGTTTGAACGATTTCCACAGTTTTCTCATATTCATTTATATAGGAATCTGAATATTGCCCTTTTATCCATTCCAACTGTCCATGCAAAGATCCTCCTTTAATCTCCTGTCCTTCGGTCCGCAGCAGGATAACTGCCCATTGAAATAAATATCTGACGGCGAGGCCTCTGTCCCTCTGTGTAAATCTTCTGTCCCTAAACAATATTTTTTTCCTGCGCCTGCAGAATAGCAAAACAATAAGTATAAGAAAAACAAACAGAACAAGAGATATTACAGATAAAATAACAGTAGCAAATAGTTTCGTGCGCTCCTCTCTGCTTTTCTTTCTCTCTGGTTCTTTCTCATCTTCTTCCTGAACCTCTTCTGTGTCCTCTTGGCTTCCGAATGCTCCTCCTTCTCCTCCTCCTCGAAGGATAATATCCGAAGGCTGCTCCATCAGATCCATATATGCCCCTACTGTTTCTACTGGAACCCATCCGATTCCGTCCTGATATATTTCTACCCATGCATGAGCATCACTTTCCGGAATATCGATTGCTTCATAATCAGCGGCATTTTCCGCCGCAGATACGGTCAGCAAATATCCTTCCACATATCGGGCTGGTATTCCCAGATAACGATACATTAAAGCTGCTGCTGTAGCATAATGAATGTCATATCCTGTTTTTCTCTCCTGCAGCAAATAGGAAAGTGTGTTTTCTCCGGCGGGAACGGAACCGGCACTTTCTTTGTAATCCAGATTTTTATTCAACCAGGTTACAATTAAAGCTTTCGCCTCATTATACCCCATGTGCTCCGCATTCTTATACTCATATTCTCCCAGGCAGGCAGAAAGGACCTCTCTGTCTTCTTCGGAGATTTCCAGATAATGCTCATAAATATATTGATTATAATAGGTTTCATATTCTGCATACTCTGAAAACGTTTCTGTTTCCGCTTTCTCCAGATAATCTGCCGAGAGCTCAGGATAATTTTTCACCAAATTCGCTTCCGTATTAAAACCATAAGATCTTATACCAAACAATCCGCTACTTTTCAGTCTCTCATCCGCCAAGTTTACGCTGACTTCACCTCTGTCCTTCTGGGACTGATATTCATACGGAAGATAGAAGTATTTCCTGGAAGCATGTTTGTTCTGTATTTTCACAGAAATAAAGTCTTCTTCCTTGTCCTCCTGATCAAGCAGACGATAAATTTCAGACAGCTGTCCCGTACCATAAAATCCCTTTTCATGAAGCCAATAAAAAAGCGGATAGCTTTCATAGTAATTTTCCGAACCAAGAGAGGTCCACACTCCATCTTTAAAACAGCTCCCGACAAAGCCTCTGAAATATAAAGACTCTGATTTGCTCATCACCACTTGGAGGGCAGTCCTGTCAGAACGGTTCAAGGCGCCTTCATCCCGAATGTTTCCATCCGGCAAGACAGAAGAGCCATAACGTATCCGGTCAATTTCCTTCCACGCCAATGACTTCATCCAGTTTAAAGCACTGTTTGAAGAGTCTCCTGACATTTGATGCCCAAGGATTCCAATCCCCGCAACGATTACGGCACACAGCAGGCATATGCCGGAAAAGTTCAAGAGCAGCTTCCATTGGCTGCTCATCCTGGAGCGTACTGCCCGGAAATATAAGAATAAAAACATTCCTGCTATCCCTAAAAGGCTGCCAAACAACATGGATGAATGAAAACCGGCGAACAGCAGAATCATCGTCAGAATACTCCACACTCCAAAGACGCCCCGATTGCGTCCAAACACCATGAAGACGGACAATGCCGATAAAAGAATGCCCGCAAAACCCGCCGCCATGCCGTAGTCAGCGGAATTTGTCGGAAACTGGCCATAATAAATTCCATTATTTTTTCCCATGGTCTCCAAAAAAACATTGACGGCCAGACAAACGCTGTCCTTTAGGCCCTTATCCCACATAATGAAGACCAGTGCCGCATAAATCACTCCCACTAAAACCAGCAAAACATATTTTCGGCGGTTTTTAAATTTCTTATTCTTAATACGCTCCGCCCCCAAAACCGCGATTATCGCCGGCGCAATTCCTGAAAACAAAAAAATAATATGTGCGCTGCGAAAAAAGGTCATGCAAAAAAAAGCGTACCATATATAGGCGGCAATTCCGTCATAAACAAGATTCCTGCTGTTTGTCTGAACAGCTACATCTCCTGATCGCACCCGAAGCCCTGATAATTGCTGCTCTTTCCTTGTTCGTTTCATATTATCTGGTTTCCTTTTCCCTGTCTATAACATGCACATGCTCTGATAATTCCAAAGGGATCTCCTCTGGAGTCTCCACTGTTTCCAAATAAATACTGCCAAAGTCTACTCTGTCCGGACTCTCTGCGTAACGCATCAATACATTTTTATCTGAAAGGTTGTGGGGCATGGATAATATATTTTCCATGATTTCTGACATGGCTTCTTCCGTGTTCACTTCAAAGTAGGCCATGGCTTCTTTTTCCACATCATACCACCCGACCGTAAACGGCATATGAGACTCCAAAAGATTTTTTGAAAGGCAGAAAAAATCTTCTCCCTGTTCATCTAAGGATTCCGGACAGAAAGACTCCGGATTTTTATAAAAAGTATCATACAATACAAGAATCGATCGGTCTATTGGAAGACTTCCTACCCTAACCATCATCCGGTCCGTTTTTGCCGTCAGTTTCCAATGAAGATTCTTTTGGTGATCCCCAGGCTGATATTCCCGAATCTCAAAAGTCTCGCTCATGTCAAAGCCCTGCTTATATTCAGAATAGGAGTCACTTTCCTTAGGCACACGCACTGGCTCCAGTACAGCTTCTTCTTTCATGGCAGGCAGGACAAATAACTTCTCCGCCGCTGCCGGATATGCTTTTTTCCTGAATATTCGAAATATATCATAGCAATCCACTCGTTGAACTTCCAGCCGCACGACTCCACAATACTTACTCCTGATTGATAAACTCTTACTCTCGTCCGATCTTGCGGCAGCAGAAAAAAACATGGGAATCTGCGTAGTTTCACCAGTCAGCAGATTTGATGCAGTCATCCGAATGATTCCATATGCAAGAGGGAACCTGCTGCTGTTTATCAGTTTCACCGAACATTCTGCTTTTTCCTTTTTTTCTGTCTGATACGGCATTTCAATCTCAATATGCAGCCCTGAAGCTGAAATGGCACAAAGCACTCCTGAGACAACTGCAAACAAGGCGGAAAATATCAAAAGAAACATTCCCAAGGAAGAGCCGGAAAGAATACTTCCGATCACCAGAAATAAAGCCCAAAGGAAACAAATAATCCTCGATTCAATCATAAAATCCATCCATTTCGTCATTAGGGATGTCAACATCCGTTTTCTCTGTCTAAAATCAGCTTTCTAAAACAGGGTTTTTCACATTCTGAATTATTTTCCGGATGATATCCTGCTCTGTCACTCCGGCAATTTTACTCTTTGCTTTCAATAAGAGCCTGTGACCGCAGACATCTGAAAAAATATCAATCACATCTTCCGGAAGGACGTGATCTCTTCCGGCAAGATAAGCGCTCGCTTTTGCCATACGGCTCACAGCAAGTATGCCTCTTGGACTGATACCCAAGGCTACCATTTCCTGTTTCCTGCTTTCCTCCGCCAGCGCCGTGATGTATTCCAGAATCTCATCAGAAATGTAAATATCATCCGTCTGAGCCTGCATTGTTAAAATTTCCGCCCCATTTGTCACCTGGCTGACAAAATCCAGAGGCTGTTCTTTTTGGCGGTCCCTTAGTATATCGATCTGGCTTCTGAAATCCGGATATCCCATGGATAAACGGACAATAAAGCGATCCAGCTGAGACTCGGGAAGCATCTGGGTGCCGGCGAATCCAATGGGATTCTGTGTGGAAATCACCACAAAAGGCTTTGGAAGTTCATACGTTTGCCCGTCAACCGTCACATTTCCTTCTTCCATGATTTCCAAAAGCGATGATTGAGTCTTGCTTGAAGTACGATTGATCTCATCCGCCAGAAGCAGATTTGTCATCGCGGCCCCCGATTTATAAACGAACGTATCGCTTCCTTTGTCATACATGGAAAAACCGGTCACATCCGACGGAAGCGTATCCGGGGTAAATTGGATTCTTTTATAAGTCAATCCTAAAGCCTTACTGAAAGCAATAGCCAAGGTGGTCTTCCCGACCCCCGGTATATCCTCCAAAAGTACATGGCCTCTTGCGAGAATCGCCATTAATACTTTTTCTATGATCTCATCTTTTCCAATGACTGCTTTTTTAATCTCGTTCACGATTCCTGCTACATGTTCCACTTATTTATCCTCCTAATGTTCGATTATCACTCGATTTTTTTATTCTGCTCATGTTTGGCAGCCTATTCCATATTTGACCTGCAGGCGCTCAAGCTTTTCTCCCAAAGGACGCCGTGTCAGAAGCAGAAAGACCACGTTGGAAAGAGCATATACCGCCGTGAACGGAAGCGCGCTTATCATTTTCACCAGATAACGCCCCCAGTTAAACCCCATGTCCATGGATAATGTACTCCAGATATCCATGAGCAGAGAATATAACATTCCGGAAAATACTGCGTAAATTACCAGCCAGATTTTTCTCCTCAGCAGCCGGCGGATTAGCGGCAGACCAGCGATCAAACCTATCATTCCCCATGAAAACATTTGAAAAGGTGTCCAGGGACCCTGTCCGAAAAACATATTTGATATCACTGCCGACAAAGCGCCAGTCAGAAAACCTGCTTCCGAGCCCAAATACATACCGGACAAAATAACCATGGCCGTGACCGGTTTAAATCCAGGAATCGGTGCGAATATGAACCTGCCCACCACTGACAGAGCCGTCATGATCGCTATGACGACCAGTATCCTGGTGTCGGCCTTCTTTGCCTCATACAGCCGGAAAAAAGGAAGACAGGCAAGTATCACGATCGCGGCGGATATCAAATGATACCTTCTGTCATTCAATAAGCTTACGCCCATGGCCAGCAAAACTGGCACTCCGACTGCCAGAAGGAGCAGATGACTTTTTTTACGAACATTCATACTCTCTCCTCCTGCTGTTCTCATAACACAATTTTTCGACTTCCCCGCATGTGACAGCTCTATCATAACAGCTTCGGGATATTCGGCTGGCTGCCGTAGTATAGAAGGTATTATTGGAAAAGAATTCGGCGGGAGCGTCCATGGAGAGTATCTGTCCGTCAAAAAACAGTCCGCATTTATCAGAAACCTCCGCAGCGAATTCCACGTCATGAGTCACCATGAGAATGGAAATCCCCTGTCTTTTCAGATTCTTTAAAATTTCACCCAATATTTTTTTAGACCACGCGTCGATTCCCTTCGTCGGCTCATCCAATAATAAAATCCTTGGGTTTAAAAGAAGCATCTTTCCGAGCGCGGCTTTTTGCTGTTCGCCTCCGCTCAGGTCATAGGGATGCCGTTCCAACAAATGAGTAATCTGCAGTTTCGCAGCTACTTCTTCTATACGAGCTTCCATATCCTTCTGGTCATAGCCCATGACTTTTCTGATTTCTCTGAAATCCTCACGCACACTCGCCCGCACAAAAACAGTCTGTGGATTTTGCGGCAGAAGAGCCAGAGTGTTTTTATAAAGTTCATTTTTTTTATAATCCTTCATGCGTTTGCCGAATATGCGAAGCTTTCCTCTGTACGCCTTCTTGGTGCCGCTTATCACATTTAATAGCGTCGTTTTACCAGAACCGTTTCCTCCCAATACGCTGAGAATCTCTCCTCTTTTCAGACTTATGCCCGCGCTTTGAAGGACATCCGGCAGTTCCCTTTCATACCGAAACCATACTTCTTTCATCTGAAGCACCGGTTCCTCCTCTTTTTTCTCCGCCCCTTCCTGGTTCCGGCTCATTTTCAGACTATGTATCTCATGTTCAAAGTTATCCTCTATATATTTTCTTCCTTCTCTTACTGTCAAAGGACATTTTACCGAGGCCTCCGGCAAAAGCTCGCGGGTTTCCTGATAAATCCGCACGGCGCTCGGCATCCCTACAGACATTTTTTTTCCTTCCGGTAAAGTACTCAACGTGCTGCCCACATATCTGGGAGTACCATCGATGAGTATTCGTCCCCTTTCCATCACGATTGCCTGATCCGCGACGGGAAATACCTCTTCCAGTCTGTGTTCTGTCATGATGATAGTAAGCCCCAGCTCTTTATTCAGCTTTTTCAGTGTACCGATAAATTCTGATGCGGCAATTGGATCCAGCTGGGAAGTCGGCTCATCCAGCAAAAGAAGCTTTGGCTGCATTACCATGATTGCCGCTAAATTCAAAAGCTGCTTCTGTCCCCCGGAAAGCTCACTTGTTTTCTTACGGAACCATGGGTGAATACCAAAGAAATTCGCCATCTCTCCCACCTTCTGCCTTATGACAGGAGTAGGAACACCAATATTTTCAAGTCCAAAGGCTAACTCATGCCAAACCTTATCGGTAACAATCTGCTGTTCCGGATTCTGCATGACAAAGCCAATCTCACAGGCAGACGTCCGTTCGTCCAAATCTTCCAGGGGATGTTTTCTGTAAAATATTTTTCCGCCCGTCGTCCCCCTAGGCGCCAATGCACTTTTTATCAAACGCAAAAGCGTTGTCTTTCCACAGCCAGACTCCCCGCAGATCACCAAAAAATCCCCTTCCTTTACAGAAAAAGAGAGATCTTCTATTGCTTTCTTCTCTTCTCCCGCATAGGAAAAACTCAGATGCTTGATTTCAAGTACTTCCACTTTATCCGCTCCTTTATCTCCAAAAACGCCGGAATCATCATGAGGCCGGACAATGCGGCTGTCTGAATCACCAGTTCTGTACTATTTATTATCCGCCCAGTTACAGGATAGTAATAAAAAAAATAAGTACCTGTAAGGAATCCTGACAGGACGATCACGGCAAAGATTCCTATAAGAATCAGCAATATTCCATCCTTTTTCTCAAACCGAAAGATGGAAAAATTGCTTCTTCCTTTTAATCCATATCCTCTGGCTTTCATGGAATCCGCCGTATCGATCGCATTTTCCAGCGACCAGCCTACAAGCCCGTCAAATATTCTGAGTGAATACAAGAGCTTGTCTACAAAACCGGTGCCCGCATACATTCCCATCGTTTTTTGAACTCTCTTGATATCCTCGGCGTGCTTTTTAAAAAGCGGTATAAAACGCAATGCCATAGAGAGGACCAAGGACAGCTTTGGAATCGCTTTACCAAATAAATACAAAAATTTATCTGAGGTCAACACCAGATTATAGCATTTGCACCAATAGAGAACAGCAATCAGCATGCCAGCCATTGCCATCCCATAAAAAACCGCCTCCAAAGTGATCGGATGGTCATTCATGAAAAACAGGATCGTTTCCCCATTGTGCACAAAAAGAGGATTCGTAATGGACAGAAGGATAAATACTATTAAATAAAAGAAAGCTTCCGATAAAGTAACCCTCACCTTATGTGTAACGGCGTAAAAAACAAACGCGCCCGTCATCGAGACCACGATTGGCACAGGATGTAAAGTAAGCATGGAAAATGCCAGCACGATGATATAATAAACAAACAATACTATAGGATGAAAAGATGCAAAATCTCCCACCGCTCATTCTCCCTTCTTAAAATATCCTCCTACATCCCTTCCAAGATCACAGGTATAAATAAATTCCACTTTGTCGCCATCATTCAGTTCATAACTGTCACACCCATAGTTGGGATATTTTTCATTTACCCGATACATCCAGCCGCTTAGCGGTCCGCAGGAATACTCATACAAATAGTTAATTCCTTTTACGTAGACACTGTTATATACATTGGCATCCGCTCCCTGGTATTCCATCTGAATTTTGTTATAGCGGACCGCTCTGCTTAAAATATCAAACGCTGTATCCCCCGGGCGCAGAACGTATTCTGTCTCCTGCAATATCCATCCGTCCGGAGGAACATATTTATCATCCCGAAGAGCCGGTGACAGTTTATTCCAATGATCCAGAACCGTGCTGCAGTTGATGCTCAAGGTCACAGTCTCGGAATCTTCCGTGATATCATCCAGATGGGTCAGATAGTACTCATCTACCGATTGAATTTTCGTACCGGAAAGCAATATGGCCAGGAGCAGGATGATCGCTCCTAAAACAAGAAAATCCTTCTTCATAACAGCCTCCTAGAAATCGCTCTCCTCTTCGTCTCCCTGTTCGGGAAGAAGCATTTTTTTCTGCAGCTTCCTTTTCTTTCGTCTCTTCATGCGAATCACAAGAACTATTGACAGCAATATGAGAACGACCAAAACTGCAGCTCCGATGATTATCATACGAATCTGGTTATCAATCTGAGTCCTGGCCCTCAGGACATCTTCTGCCCCCTGTATCTGTGCCTTATCATAATCGCTCAGCCCGCCGATCCGTTCGGATATTTCCTCCACCGCCTGCTTATCTCCAATGGATATCGTTTCAAAAGGATACAATTTCTCCAGTATCTCCTGATTGATCTCGATGATTTCCTCCTGAATCGACTCAATCTTCTCTTTTTTAGCTTCCAGTTCAGGTATCAGCTCTGCATATTCCGCCCGATTTTCGGCTTTTCCAAGCTTGTCCAGAAGGGCTACCACCTCTCCGTAATTTTCCGTCGTAAGCGCTTCCGGAAAAGATTCACAGGCAGCTTTGTCTTCCTCCGTAAACAAAATATTGGCGGAAACCTGCTCTCCTTCCTCAAAAAGAGAAACCAATGACCCGCATCCGCCGGCTGATTCTTCCATGGCAGCCGACAAAGGATCCGCATCATCTATAATCCCGTTTTTCTTCATATGATCCGACAATTTCCAATAATTAGAGACATAGGAACGTTCCGATGACGGGATTTCTTTGTATTTTTCAAAAAGCTGCTCAATCGTCCCTTTCTCCGTATCTTCTGAAATTTCATCAATCTGCAGTTCCAGCTTCTGAATCTGCTCCTTCAGTCCCGCTTCCATTTCCGGCCGAAAATCATAGAAATTTCTAAAATTTCCATAGTGACGATAAAGTGCCGTCAGAGCACACAAAGCCTGCTCAGTAGCCATGGAATTGGATTCATCCGGACGTGAGCTGGGATTACTTTCATCATAATCAAAGGAATGAAGGAATCCTCCGTCCTCCCTTCGGTACTGCATAAGGCCGTCCAAGAGTGTCCGCCCATTTTTTTCGAATCCTTCTTCCTTTATGGGATCCCTCCCGAGAGAACAAAGTGCCAGGATGACCTGGGCTGTGCTCTCCAGGTTTTCTGCCCCCCAGCTTTCGAATCCTCCGGAATCTGTCTGCTTTTCAGACAAAAAAACAAGTGCCCTGTCGACGACATTCCGAATATACTCTGAGGATTCTTCTCCAAATTTTTCATTACTGTTATAATAAGGAGCCAGCGCCTGTATCGTCATCGCCGTAATGTCCACATCCCCTTCTGCTCCATATCTCCCTTCCAGGGAAAAACCGCCGTCGGGCAGCTGACTCTCGACCAAAGCAGTCACCATGTCTGCCCTGGTATCGGATGCGCCGTCAGGCACCTTGTAATGCAGGCTGTCCAAGGTAATAAGCCCCCAGATATAGGCATTTAAGCCCTGGGCGCCCAGCGCTTCTGTCTTTCCCCGGTCATAGGTGCCGTCTGCGATCAAATCAATCCGTGTTTCTCCGTCCGAAGATCCAACCGCTGTAGGATCCCCGCCAACCGCGAGAAAAGCCAATGCGATCCTGTGCCATTCTGTCGCTTTCTTTTTATCCAGCTTTTCCTGCGTCTGATACCTTCCCGCAACATTTTGTGCGAGAACTGCCTGGTATGCGTGAAAATTATCCTCTGTCCCCAGTCGTCCAAGTACGATAGCATACCAGTCTCCTGTCGTATCTCCTGCCCTGTTCAAAAACGGCCCGTTCAAAAGACCGTTGGAGTTTAAAATTCCACTGTCTTCTTTTTTCCACGCAATTCCGCCTTCAATCGCTTCCCTGATCTCTTCCGCAGTATAATCATGATGGGAACTGTCTGCATTCACTGTGAATCCCGGACCGGCAAAGAGCAGAAGCTGGATCAAACAAAAAGCCGCGGCCCAGAATCTATACAATCTCTTTTTCCCTTGACCTCTAATTATCATTTTCCTACCAATCTCCCCAGTTTCCATCTCCGCCGGCGGCATATCCGCCTCCTATATCGCTTCCCAGATATGTAGTAAAGCGGACACGGACCACGCTTCCGTCTGTCAGATACGCATCGGAAAAGCTATAATTGGGATAGCTGCCGTTTATGGAGTACATCCAGCCCGACTTGTCGGTGAAATCAAATTCACCCAAGTCATCCGGATTATTGTCGTATCCATTCGGCGACATATCATATTCGCATCCGTGTGCCGTCAGCTGTGCCGCCAGATCTTCCGAAAGCACAGGATTCGTGATTATCCCCGGGCGTATGACCGTAGCCAAATAAAAATTCGTATCCAACGTCCCGCTATTCGTATAAGAAAAGCCATTCGCCTCCAACCAGCGGACCAAAACATACGCCGCATTTTCTCCCTGATGAATCTCCACCTGTGTCGGAGGAATCAGATAGCCCAACCCAACCGTAGTAGCCTCCAGGCTGAAGACCGCGGTGCCGATCACGGCTCCATCTTCCACGGCCGTGCAGTTGAGATGGAAGGTCCCCACCGCAACATTCCCCGCGCTGTCAGTAACGGTAATGGTAACGATGTTGTCTCCCGATACCAGAGAAAGGCGGTAGCTGGTCCTGACGTCATCATCATAAACCAGGTGGGCAGGCTCCCCGTTGCAGACCACGGAAATTCCGTCCGCATGAATTCTGTTTCCTTTATAGTCCACAGAAGACATCTCAAAATTCCAAACGGTATCCTTTACCGTCAGTCCATCCCCGATGCCCGTGACATTCATAAGCGGTTTTCTCTTACTGGGATCTTCATCCCCTCCGCCGTCTTCTATAATAACGTAATTGACCGTATAACTTTCGACATACTGGCCCTCGCCGTTTCCGGCTATGATATCAATGGGATTATCTCCCTCCACCAGATTACCACGGTAAATCCCATTTTCCCCAAAGATTTCCTGTCCATTCAAACGTACGCTGAATTCGTCCGTCGATTCTCCGCCATATGTAACAGAAACCTGAAAAGAAAATTCTGCCTCATGAACTTCCTGATCCTTCAGATTCGTTTCTATCTTATATTCACTTTGCGGCTTATTGTATATGATCCGGTAGATTTCTTCCTTTTCTTTTCCATTCGGCGCTGAAGCTTTCAGGCGAATTTCATTGCTTCCTTCCTCCAGCTGACAGTGATAACCACTGTAGCTGTTCTCCAGCTCTGCGCCATTCAGAGTCACAACAAGAGGAACCGATTCTCCATCTGCGTTTGCAGTCGCAGTAAAGCCGAAGGAGGCCACGGAAACTTCCGTCCCGTCCTTTAGATTCGTGTTGATCGCGATTTCTTTCAATACCACGTTGACATGATAAGACCGGCTCACGTCAAACGTCCTGTTCTCTTCTTCATCTGTATAAGTAATGGTGATCGATATGGTGTTCTTTCCCTCTTCCAGATACACCTTTCCCTGAAAACCATTGACGGTTTTCCCGTTGATCTTGACCTGTATCTCTTCTACTTTCAGGTCGTGCTCCTTCTGGGTAATCGTAAATTCGTATACCTGTGAGCTAACGGTCTCTCCCTCCTCTATGGAAGTAGAAAAATATCCGTTATAATTCTTTTCTTTCCTGCTGTTTTCCGGATCATCCTTCGTCTTATCCGTTACCCGTATCGTTTCATGGCCTCCGGCAGCTGAGCCGCTTCCGTCCTCTGCTGTTCCGTCTCCGCCGTTTTCGATTTCGCCAGCTTCTCCCGCTCCCCCCTGGGAATCATCAGGAGAAATTTCTGTCTCTTCTTTTTCTTCTTCCGGATTTTCTTCACTGTTAATATCAAAATAGATTTTGCCGGTTCCTGTCCCGGTATTATTTTCTTCTTCCGCTGCTATAGGGGAGTAGTTTCCGACCGGCTCCTCCATAGGGTTATCCGGTGCATATGCCAAGGCCTGCCTGATTCCTCCATATGCCAGGCCTCCTATTAAAATAGTAACCAAAAAAACTGCCAATTTTTTAGCAAACTTCCCCATATCAGATTCCTTTCCCAGACAGCCAAAACGGGAAGGCAGAAAACCGTTGCCGGCACTGCCTTCTCGCTGTGGTTTCATCTTTCTTTTCTGCTTCTACTACTTCTTAACAAACGCGTTGGCCGTACTTCCCGGAGCCGCCTGCCCTTTCTCCACCAGTACGATCTGAATGGCCTCCAAGCGTTTTGAAAGTCCTTCAGTACCGGCGCTCGCTCCGTTCTTGGCCCATCCGAGCCAACCGTAGGTTTGTGCGTGCACACGGTAATACACATCATATTTTTCCGCCATTTGTCCGGTCAGCTTGACCTCGATGGCTTCCAGGCGCTTCGATTCACCGCTGGTTCCGCTGACTGCCCCATCTGAAACCCATCTCTGCCAGCCATAAGTCTGTACATGAGTCCGATAGGTGATCCCTCCGATATTTCCGGGATTTTTCAGGGAAATCTGGATTGCTTCCAGACGTTTTGCAAGTCCTACGGTACCCGACGATACGCCATTTGACATATAATCCTGCCAGCCATAGGTCTGTACATGGGTCCGATAGGTTACATCATTCTGTTCTACGAACGGCCTGGCCGTATTTCCCGGAGCCGCTCCGCCTTTTAATACAAGCTTTATTTCAATGGACTCCAAACGTTTTGCGAGTCCGGCGGTCCCTGCTGACTCTCCATTCTTTGCCCAATCCAGCCAGCCGTAGGTCTGTGCGTGCACACGATAATACACATCATATTTCTCCGCCATATCGCCGGTCAGATTAATCTGGATCGCTTCCAGACGCTTTTCCTCGCCTGTCGTTCCACTTTGGGCCCCATCCGACTTCCATCCCTGCCAGCCATAGGTCTGTACATGAGTCCGGTAAGTGATTCCTCCGCTCACATAAGGATCGGAGACTTTAATCTCGATTCCTTCCAAACGCTTGGAAAGCCCGGTCGTTCCACTCTCCATTCCGTTGGTCTTCCATCCCTGCCAGCCATAGGTCTGCACATGAGTCCGATAAGTCACAGTGGCCGAATTCCCGGACAGACGTTCGTATATGTCTTCTGCCGCCTCCAAGGTGGAGAGCTTCTCTACCAAATCTTTTTGAATGGTAGTCAGTTTGTTATAAGCACTTCTTGCTGCTTCTATGGATGTCTTGCTCTGAAGCGTGATGGTCGATGGAATCCTGCTGATCAGATCATCTACCGCTTTTGCCGCTAATTCATCCGTATACTTATGGCCGACCGTAACATATACCATGTAGCTCTGTTTCGTGCCGTTCTCCGAAGTCACCTCAAATGTCCATACGCGGTAATTTTCATCGGCAACGGGCGTCGTAACCTGTGCGTTGGGATCCTTCGTCTGTATAAACAATCCGAAATTCATCGGCTCCACACCGTCCGGTACGGCAATCTGCCAAACGCCGTCGTCTACCTTCTCACCCTCATATTTATCGAGAGCTGCGCTGACAAGCTCCGTATCAGAGGAAGCTGCATGTCTCCCGTTTTCCCAGGAAAGGATCGGATATCCCTGATTCAGAGATTCATCTGCCTTAAACGCATTTCCCATAACTTCCGCGAAAGCCGCGTTCTTCATTTCCTCAGAAGTCTTCCCTACAGATGTATCATAACCGTTGACCGGATATTCGTCGGACACATAATAAGAATTGACGATACTAGTCCCGTCATCTTCGATAACGCTTCCAACTACTCCCGCATGCTTTACCTTGCCTGCCTGATAACAGTTCTCGACGGAACCCTGGCGCAGCAGCCATCCTGCAATTCCGCCGGAATAAGAGGTTCCTGTGATCTCGCCCACATTGTAGCAGTTTTCTATTTTAGTGTGCCTTGCTTCGGAAGAAATTCCTCCTGACGTACTGCTCTTTACAGTGACCGTACCGGAATTAAAGCATCCGGATATCAGGCTTGTAACAGGATCGTTGTTCACATCTACATTTCCCGTATCCACATTTCCGAGGATACCTCCTGCAAAAACTTCAGCCGTCACATCCGCCTGATTCCAACAGTTCAGAATCTGGAACCCATCAACTGCCGACGCAACCAATCCGGCCGCCACACTGGTTGAGGTCACCGTACCGGATGAGATGCCGACATTTTTCACAACTGCCTTTTCACCTATCTGGCCAAAGAAACCGCTCGTGCTTCCCGTGGCCTCTGTCACCTTAAGTCCGGCAATGCCATGTCCTTTTCCGTCAAAGGTACCGTTGAAAGCTTTGCTGGCGCTCCCTATGGGAGTCCATTCTTCAAAGGCCAGATTCATATCTGCAGTGAGGACTACCTGTTTTCCTTCATAATCATTTCCTTCGTTTACAGATGCGGCAAAGGCTTTCAGCCCCTCCTCATTCTCAATGTATAGATCCACATTTTCTGCTTCTGTATCCAAATCTACCAGCTTCTGCCATGTGAGCACCGGATATCCGCTGTTCACATTCCGGCTGTCGATTTCGAAATTTGCGCTGAGCATCCCCGGGAAATCGGAAGCTGTCATAGACCCCGCATCCATCTTCTGAGAATTTACGTCACCGTCAGGGGTTCCCTGAAGATCTCCAGCTTCCAGATAATAGCAGTTGCTCATGGAAGAACCAGAAGAAAAGACACCGGAAATTGCGCCGTGACCCCAGCCGCTGGTATCCGCTTCTACGGATATCGTCCCTGCATTATAGCAGTTTACAAAGGAATTGGAATCCTGGACCCTGCCGGCGATACCGCCGATGGCGTTATCCGGACCGGTGATGGTCCCAGTATTATAGCAATCTTCCAATGTGGCAACTGCAGAAGCTGACAGATGTCCTACGAATCCGCCCGCATCTCCCGCACTGTTACCGCTGACTGTTATATTACCGCTGTTATAGCACTGAGAAATCGTCGAGACGCCGGCTCTCACCGTCCCTGCTATTCCCCCGGCATATTCTCCTGCCGTTACGGAAGCATTGTTCCAACAGTTGACGATGGTGATTGCATCACCCCAGCCGACGATGCCTCCGACCCACTGGTTTCCAGAAACTGATCCGCTGGCAATTCCCAAATTTTTAATGGTAGCGTTTCTCGCCTGTCCAAACAGTCCTTGATAATAATATCCACCGGACATGTTCAAATTTTTGATCACATGATAATCCCCGTCAAAGGTTCCGTTGAAAATTTTAGCGGAATTTCCGATAGGAGTCCAGTTCGGATAGTTTTCCAGGTTGATATTGTCCGTCATTTTGAAGTAAAGGCCGGCGCAGCTTTTGGATTTTACATTGACCCAATCCTTTAAAGCGACCAGATCCTGTGCCCTGCTGATCAAGTAAGGATCCTCCTCGGTCCCGGAGCCCTTCCAAAAAGGACGCTCCTCCACCTCAATGGTTACCGTCAAAGAATACGCCTGATAGTAAATCGTCACTTCGGTATCCTCCGGAGTAAGAGCTCCGTTCGGAAGATAAGTATAATCCGTGATCTCCGTCTTTGTGCCGTCACTGTACTTCAGGCTGACGACCATTCCCTCTGTGCTGAACGCATCGTCTTCCACATATGCAGTCTTATTCGGAAGGGTCGTCAACTCCAGCCCTACCGGATAAGCCTGGTCGTTGTCCAGCTCTCCTTCACCGCCGATATTCTGGATGGCGCGGTAAAGCTCATCATAATTATAAATATATTGAGATTCACTTCTCTCCACCGCACGGCACGCCGTCAGAGCCGATTTAAGGGCCGCTTTATAACCTGCCTCTCCAGCCGCGGGCACCGCGTCTATGGCTGCCACAGCACTGTTTATCGCAGCCTTCTCATCGCTGCTCCAGGCAGGGCGGTAATCGTACAGGCTCCTCATGCCGTTCGCATAACGCCAGTACGCGACAAGGGCATATCCCGCCTGATCCGTCGCCATGCCATTGAAGCCGCCGCCTGCAGTGTGGCAAAACGTCCCGTCGGACAGACGGTATTTCAGAATGCCGTCCAGAAGCGTCTTTCCAGAAGAAGTAATGAACCTGGAATCTGTCGCCGGGTCGATATTCAGAGCCAGAAGCGCCACCAGGGCCTGAGCCGTGCTCTCTACATTTACCGTTCCCCAGGATCCGAAATCGCCTTCTGATCTTTGAAGAGAAGACAGTCTGTCCAAAGCTTCGTTGAGAGCCTGATGGACACTTTTAGTCACCGTTTCTCCATTAAGGGAATAAGTATATTCCATATCCGTATTGTAATACGGGGCCAGAGCCTGAATGGCCATCGCCGTGATGTCCGGATCAGAAACAGAGCCAGACATGGCCCAGCCGCCATAAGTATTGCCATTCACTCCATCCGCTATCTGAAGCTTCAGAATTTCCGTGATGAACGTATCCACCGGATATTTCGCGTTCGACGGAACGGAGTAATCCATGGCATTGATGGCGATCAGTCCCCAGATCCATCCGTTTATCCCCTGGCCGCCGGGTCCTTTTGAAGTCACACAATTATAAGAACCGTCGGCGATCAGGTCGATGGAACCACCGTTATAAGTGCCAAATGCCGTAGGATCTCCGCCCATCGCCAGAATCGCCAGTGAGGCCCTGTGCCATTCCGTAGCTTTAACCCAATGCAGCTCTCCATTTCCTGAAGCATAGGTATTTGTAATATAGCTTTCCAGGGCAGAAAGGAAGGCGGCGTATCCTCCGTTGTCGTCATAGAGATACGTCCTGTTTCCTTCTTCGTCAAAATAACTGTACTGCCCCATTAAGATTGCAGTCCAGTCAGTGCCGGTACTGCTTCCGTTGTTGATCCAGGCATCGCTGCCCAAAAGGCTCTGATCCGCTCCAATTCCATTTTGAGTTCTGACTCCGTCGATCAGCTGCGTAATATAACCGGACAGCTGGGCAGAAAACTCAGAGGCCTCGACAAAACCGGGCTTCACCGGTTCAGTGGTATCCACAGACAACTGCCATGCAAACACAGGATATCCTTCGTTCACAGGGGTATCGGAAGAATCCGATACGTACATGAATCCGGATCCATTCAGCTCCGTGAGGAACGATGCGTCTGTCATCTGCGCGGCGCTCCGCACTGCCGTAGCTCCGGCAGCATCAGCACTGTTCGCGCCTCCTGCAGCCGTACCAGACAGATAATAACAATTGGTAAGAGTCCCTTTTCCACTTCCGGATATGGCTCCTATCAAGCTTCCGCTTCCGCCTGAAGCCACTACGACCTGGCCGCGGTTATAGCAATTTGTGTGTACCGGGCTTCCGCTTCTGGAACCGCTGGATATTCCTCCCACGGAAGCAGGTCCCGTTATCGTTCCCGCATTATAGCAGTTTTCAATGGTATAATTCCCGGACGTCAGGGCCGCAATTCCGCCCACATACCCTGTCGTCCCTTTGACATCTCCGAAGTTGGCGCTGCAGATTACGGTACCTACGCTGATGGTGCCGACTAATCCGCCCACATTGCTGCTCCCGGTTACCGTTACGTAACACTGGCAATTCTGGACAGTTCCTCCGGTGAGTTTACCCGTGAGTCCGCCCACAGCGCTGCTTCCGGTCACCGTTCCCTTTACAGTCAGGTTTTCAACGAGTCCTGTTACTTCGCCGAAAAGGCCCTGGGCACTGGAAGAACCATTGATATACAGTCCACTTATCACATGACCATTTCCGTCAAAGGTCCCCGCGAATTTTTTAATGGGAGTCCATTGTTTGGCCTCTTTTCCGTCCAGGTCCAGATTGGCCGCCAGCTGTACATACTTCTCTTCATAAGTATCTCCCGCGTTAACAGAATCACGGAAAGCTTCCAATTCATCCATTGTACTGATGATCAGATCTGGCGTCTTGGCAAAGGTCCAGTCCACCGTTTTCTGCCAGATAAGGACAGGATACCCATTTCCCAGGGGAACGCTCGTGCTGTCCTGTTCAAAAGCGCTTCCGCTCCCATTCAATGCGGCCGTAAATTCTGCCGCTTTCATTTCCTCCTGGGTCTTTACTACAGTCTCCGCCGCATCGGCTGAGGTGCCTCCCACCGCCAGCGCGTAAGTCCCGCTCAGATAATAACTGTTGGTAAAAGTTCCGCCCTGACCGGAAAGGGCCCCGATTTTGTTGTTACTCCCTTTACTGTCGATAACGGTTCCCACATTATAGCAGTTTTCAAAAGACAGTCCCTTTCTCTGGTCGATTCCGGCGATACCGCCGTTAGCCGCGCCACAGCTGGTCTCTCCCTGATTGTAGCAGTCCTTCACGGTTCCACTTCCAAAACCTCGTCCGATGATGCCTCCCGCATAACCGGTGACCGCTGAAATGTCTCCAAAGTTCGCACAGCCCTCAATGGCAATCGTCCCGGACGTATATCCGGCTATGCCTGCCACCCCAGATCCGCCGCTCACCGACGCATAATTCTGGCAGTTCAAGATACCGCCGGATAGCTCCGCCACGATCCCGGCTGCGGAACCGGTACTGTACGTATTATGAACTTCTCCGTCTACTGTCAGATTCTTCACAACGCCTGTCGATGTAACCGCTCCAAATAATCCCATGGAACTTCCGGAGGCGTTAATATAAAGTCCCTTGATCACATGATAATTTCCATCAAAAGTTCCTGCGAAGCTGCTGATGGGAGTCCACTGATTCTCATCGCTTCCTTCCAGATCCAGGTTCGCAGCCAGCTGAACACACTTTCCTGCATAATCATTTCCCGCATTCACTTCATCACGGAACGCTTTAAAATCGTCTGCGCTGCTGATGATCAAATCCGGCGTTTGTGAAGCATACAGGTCGATCGTGGAAACCTCTTCTGATGTTTCCGCTTCTGTGCTGCTTTCTCGCTCGGAACTTTCTGTTTCAGTGGATTTTTCTTCCTCAGTACTTTCTTCCGCCGAAACACTTTCAGAGGATGATTCTTCCTTCTTTGTATCCTCTGTGGATGTATCCGAAGGACTTTCCGTCTGAAGCTCTTCTTCTGAAGATTGAACCGTTTCAGAGCTGCCCTCCGCTGAAATATAAGTAGTACTGCCGCTTTCTTCTGCAAAAGCGGAGATTCCCAAATGGCAGATCATGGACAATGCCATGAGAACGGCTGCCATCTGTCTCAAAAATCTGTTTTTCTTTCTGCTTTTCACATGATTTCCTCCCTCTTTTTTACTTTTCCTGCAAGGAGTCTTTTCATCTCACAAGACAAAATATCTCACTTGTGCAATAAAAAATCCTCCTTTCGGAAGATGGTAAAACAAATAGTGGATGTCTCTGATGAGAATCACTCAATCGCCATGCTTACGATTTCTGTAACTGTAATTTGTGTCCTGACTCGGATTCCTCCTACTCAAAGCGCCTTCCCGGAAATTTCCAGTGGCATTCTGCTTTTTTCGTCCTCCTCACAGTAGAGATAGTCTGTCCCGGACTCGCACCGGGTTCCTTGCCGAAATAAAACGGCTACAGTTCACATATTCAGTTTTCATCGATACGGGAATTCAATTCCATTGTGTGCAGAACAAAGAATCCTGTTTCACAAGATATCCTTTCCTGTGAAATAAAAAATCCCCTGTGCTTCCTGCAAGGGGCTATGACTTTATGTATATGCTTATCCAACAGTCTGCAAATGCCCATTTCTTTCCAGAAATACAGGAATCCTGCGGCAGGGCTCTGACTCCGTTCACACGTTACAGCAGTACCAATCGTACTGTACCGGATTCACACCGGTTTTCCTATTATCGCATCCAGCATATCCCGCCGGCTGCAGACCGTTTTCGTTCGTATCCAATTGTCGATGAATCAACCATAAGCTCGTCTCAAACATCCTTGTTGTATTATATCCCAGCGGTAAAAAATTGTCAATCTATAAATACTCTTTTGAAAATCCAAATTTATCACAGTACAAATCCACCGTACTTCCTTTTCTGCATCGGATAGTCGCACTCCGGTTTATGATCCAATCGCCTATATATTCCGGTTCATGTGCAATCTCCAGCACTTTCAGCCGGTTACAGCCATGAAAGACCCATTTCCCAATCTTCTTCACCGACTCGGGAATTTGAACATACTCCAGCCCGGAGCATTTAAAAAAAGCACTGTCTTCTATTATTTTTAATCTACACGGCAATTCCAGCTTCAAAAAACCGTTCTGATAAAACGCTTCCGTTCCTATTATCTCCAATGTCCTGGGAAATGAGACTGTCTTCAGCTCTTTGCATCTCCAAAAAGCCCTGGTATGTATTTCCTTCAAAAACGGTGGAAGCTGCACCTGCTTTAGGGAAAGGCAATAATTAAACGTATCCGTCTTAATCTCTTTAATTTCCGATTCTCTCTCAAACACCGCCTCTTCCATCCGCTTACATTCTTTAAATACAGCTGTTCCCATCTGCTTTACCGTGCCTGGTATCACAATCTGTTTTAGCTTTGAACATCCCATAAAGGCCTCTGATCCGATTCGTTTTACCTGTCCAAGCCCCGCCGTGTTCATGGCAGTACAGCAAAAAAAGCTCTGACGACCTATCATCTGCACCCGTTCTCCCAGAAACAGTTTTTTTAACCGTATGTTATTTTTAAGAGCGCCCGCTTCTACACCATCATAGTTCAATATTTCCAGTGTTTTTTCTCCGGCGCATTTTCCCATTTTACCTGTGAACACCGCCACGCTTTGTCTTTTTGGCATATCTTTCGTATCCCCTTTGAATATGCTTTTCGAAAAAATAAAAGCCCTTTACCAGTACAACTCGGAAAAGGACCCTATCTATTTCCTCATCCCGGAAAACAGTTTAAACGGATATCCTGACTCTGCTTCTTCCTCAGAAATCCCTTCTCAGCATTCCTGCCAATGGACCGATTCCTTTGTCTGCATTACAGTAGAGGTGACTGTTCCGGATTCACACCGGATTTCCCGTCTCATATAGTAAATATTTTTTTATTTATTGTAAAATATACTGCGGCTTTACCGTAATTATCAAAACCTCATTTTTAACATGCCTAACATTATAACACAATTTCTATTTTTTGACATCTTTATTTTGTTCTGCTTTGGACTGCACTGAAGAATTTTATTTTATTCTATCAAAAACGTCTCTCCTTCTTTCCTGATTCTCTTTATCTTATCCCGGTATGGTTCGGAAGCCGTCTCTTCCAGCAGACGGTCCATCACCGTATAATCCATTTGAAAATGCATGGGAAATACAACATCCGTATCTGTCTTCCTCATGAAATAGTCAAATCCCCACCAATACCGTTCTTCTTGTCTGGGATCCAGCGGAACAAAAGCAGCATCAAAATGTCTTCCTTCCATTTTCTGAATCTCAGCCTGGAACCGCCTGGTCATATCCTCATACTCAGCCTCTGTCTCTCCAATCCACGTCCACCAGTTCAAATCCCCTGCGTGATACAGGCTTTTTCCCTCATAGGACAGAAGAAAGGCCACACCCTCGTCCGTGGAGGCCAGCGTCTCCACCTGGAGGACACTGCCGCCTGCCATAAATTCCGCCGAAGAGTTCTTTCCAATGTAAGAAATCTTATCGTACGCTGAAACCGGAACCTTTTTCCTCTCCAGATAGGCACGGTTCATCCGGATGTCCTTTGACAAGAGGAAATGGATATTTGGATAGATTTCAGACAAGGACAGCACCGACACCCGGAAATGATCGTCATGCTTATGGCTTGCCAGCACGAAAATATCCTTCTCCTTGGAAAATTCCGGCAGCTCTCCTGCATAATAGTCGAACAAAAAGACAGCGTTGGAAAATTCAATGGAGAAGCTGCTGTGATGAATATATGTAATTTTCATATAAGTCCTCCTTTCACTATGGGCGGAGACAGCGGCCCGCCGCTTCGCGCGCAGGCCGTAGATTGCCCGATGTTCTATAGTTCTAATCCATAGAGTGCCGAATATTTATGCTTCAGATAGGCGATATAGTAATGAGGATTGAACGGCTCGCCTGTCATATCCCGCAGCACTTCGTCCATTTTTCTGGCGGCGCCGAACTTATGGATGTGTTGATTCAAATATTTGGTGATCTGTGCCAGTCCTCCGCTCTTCAGCAGGCTTTCTACATCCAATTCCTTCGACATCTGATGATATATCTGGGACGCCATGGCATTTCCCAGGGCATAAGAAGGAAAATAGCCGAATTCTCCCATAGCCCAGTGGATATCCTGGAGCACTCCTTCCGTAGAGCTGCCCGGCTTCAGCCCCAGATATTCTTCATAAAGCCGTTCCCATTCCTCCGGCAGCTGCTCCACCGAAAGGCTCCCGTCTATCAGCTTCTTCTCCAGTTCATACCGGACGATGATATGGAGACAATAGGTAAGCTCATCGGCCTCAGTCCGGATAAGCCCCGGCTCTGCACGGTTTATCGCCCGCAGAAACTGATTTAAGGATACGTCTTTTAGCTGCTCCGGAAACTGATCCTGTAATCTTCCATAGATTGGTTCCCAAAATGCCTTGCTTCTTCCCAGGATGTTTTCATAAAATCTGGACTGTGACTCATGTACGCCGCACGTTCCGCCCATGACCGGAGTCTGCGTCACTTCGTCGCCGTTTCCCTGTTCGTATATCGCATGACCTGTCTCATGGATTGTGGAAAAAATGGCACTTTCCAGATTGTCTTCATAATAATGTGTGGTAATCCGCACATCGTCTTTATGAAGGCTGGTCGTAAACGGGTGTTCACTTTCCGCAAACACACCCCTGGAAAAGTCAAACCCCAGATAAGCCGACAGCCATCTGTTCCAGCTCCTCTGTTTTTTTATATCATAAGGCTGAAAAAGGAATCCGGAATCCACAGGCTCCTTTTTGCTTTTTTCCGCTACGGCCTTCACAAGCGGCACGACCTCTGCTTTCACCTGATCAAAAAAGCCATCCAGGATTTCCATCGTAAATCCTTCTTCATAGTCGGAAAGAAGAATGTCATAAAGCTTCTCACCCTCTTTTTTCCGATACGACGCAAACCGTTTTCTCGTATCCACGATTTCAGACAAAACCGGCGCAAATATTTTAAAATCGCCGCTTTTCTTTGCCTGGCTCCATTTGCTGACAGACACAGCCGTAAGTTCCGAAAAACGGCGGTATTCGTCCGGCGGGATGACAGACAGCTTTTCCCGCTCCTTTTCCAGCCGTCTCAGAACAGCCCTCTGGATTTCCGAAAGCCCTTCCTTTTTTTTCTCCTTCTCCAGAAGCTTTCCGGTTTCTTCTTTCACGAGAAGCTCCTGGTAAGCGGCGGATAACGTTCCTACGACCTTCGCGGTCCGGTCCGCCGCTTCCGGCGGCGCCAGAGTCTCATTGTCCCAATCGAAAAGAGTGAGGGCGGTCTGAAGGGCATTCCACCTCTCCAAGAATCCGGAAAACTCATCTCCCTTGTTTTCTTCTGATGCTCCTGCTCCCATAAAATCCCTCCTTTGAATATCCATAAAAAAATCAATGTGGGCAAGCCCGCAAAGCTCTCTTTTCCCATAAAGGAATGAAGAGGATGCTCCCACATCCTCTTCTCTATTGTGTTCTATTTTCTTCTAAACATTCCTTTTGCTGCTCCAGAGGTTCCTTTTCTTCAGATCCAAATACTCATGATAGGCTTTTTCCATGATTTGCTTTTCATTCTGAAATTTTAAGAGATGATAAGCTTCATAAAATTTATAATATCCGGAATCCAGAAAATATTCCTCCCGTTGTGGTTTACTGTAATAGCTGTCCGCCATCATCAGATACCAATGCACGTCCTTTTCCACAGTATCCTGCGGAATATTGAACGAATATTGGCTTTTCCCAATATATTTGACAATGGATGCCTGAACGCCCGTTTCCTCTTTCACTTCGCGCAGCGCCGTCTCCTCATAGGATTCTCCTGCTTCTACAGTTCCCTTCGGCAATACCCAGCCCTCGTATTTATTTTTATAATTCTTATAAAGGACAAGAATTTTGCCGCGAAATATAACCACACCGCCACAGCTCGTTGCTTCGATCATTGCAATCCCTCCTGGTCTTGGTGTGTCTGGCTCTAACGAGATTATACCCTATTTTGCAGACAGGTGCAAGGGTCGCCGCTGTCATGTGATCATTGTCCGTTTTTTCTGGAAAAATATCCTTCAAAAAGTGCCTTGGCTCCTTTTGTAGCCACGGAACCGCCTAACCCTCCGTTCTCATAGATGATACTGATGACGATTTCCGGATTTTCCGCAGGAGCAAAACCGACAAACCAGGCATGGCTGTCTTCTTTATTGGAATTGAATTCCGCAGAACCGGTCTTTCCGGCTACCTGATAGCCGTCCGACTGCAGTGAAGGACTGGTCCCCTCATTTACCACAGCCACCATAAAATCCGTAAGGGTCTCTGCCTCTGAGGCAGATAAAAGCTTTCCATAAGACGAGGGCATGAACTGCTTGACAATTTTACCATCGGAGCTTTCCACTCGGTCGATCAAATACGGCGACATCATGGTCCCTCCGTTGGCGATCGCGGACGTAATCATCGCGTTATGAATAGGGGATATCATGGTCCTTCCCTGCCCGATGGAGGTCTGCACTCGTTCAGCCAGGCCCGAGGTGCCGTCCATGACAAAGGAGCTCTCCTTATACTCCATAGACAGCGGAAGCTCCGTGTTGAACAGAAAGCTGTCGCAAAGTGCATGGAAACTGTCCAAATTCAGCTGCTGCCCGACGGTAGCAAAGGAACAGTTACAGGAATTTGCCAAAGACAGACGCAGATTCAGATGGCCGTGTACATGGCCGTCGTAACAGCTCATGACCGCATCTCCATAAGGAAGTGTACCTTCACAATCAAACTGATAGTTTTCCCAGGTATCCGGGTACTCCCGGATATATTCCAGAGTAGTCAAAAGCTTGAACGTGGAGCCGGGCGGATAAAGTCCCTGGGTCGCCCGGTTCAAAAGGTTTGCGTCCTGGTTTTCTTCCGATATCAGAGACTCCCAGTCCGCGGATATCGTATTTGGATCATAGTCTGGCTTTGATACCATTGCCAGTATTTTTCCGGTACTGGGCTCCAGGATCACACAGGCTCCTTTATAATCCCCTAATGCATCATATGCCAGCTGCTGCAGATACGGGTCAAGAGTCGTCACCACATTATCCGCAGGGCTCTTCACCTCAGACAGTTCATTGTTCACCTGGTCAATAACATTGAGGTGGGAGGTGAGAAGATACTGGTTCGCCGACGACTCCAGCCCAGTCTTTCCGGACGCAGAATATCCGACCACATGGGCAAACAGGTTCTCATAAGGGTAACTCCTCGTTTCATTCCCCTCTTCATCCTCCACCGTTTTAGCCAGCACCTCTCCGCCGCTGCCGCGGATTTCCCCTCTCACGATCTTTTCCGAAAATGTATCAAGTCTCGCATTATAAGAGCTGTTGATGATATCCTTGCTCTTCGCCGTGACATAATAGGAAAAATAACCGATGGTCGCGATGAACATCAGCACGAAAAGGACTCCCGCAAGGCGGATCTCTCTATTTACTTTTCTGGTTCTTTCCTCTACCTGAAGGATTTCTTCTTCTTCCTTCACCTGACTTTCCAGAGCCTTCCGCACCTTTTCCATATCTTTGCGCGTGTACGGCCTGTCGTCTTCGTTCCTGTTCTTCTTCCTGTTCAATTCTATCAACCTCATCCTGTTTCAAAATATAAAGCCCTTGAATAATCCCAAACATGATAAAAGTACTCATGATTGAGCTGCCTCCATAACTCACGAACGGAAGCGTGATTCCCGTAGAGGGAATGAATTTGATGACGCCTCCAATATTCAGGAACACCTGCACGCCGTACACTGCCGCCAGCCCAAAGGCTATGATTTTATAAAACATTCCGTCCATCCAGGCGGAAATCCACAAAAACTGCAGAAGGCAGCTTAAGCAAATTAAAATCAGCGCAATAGCAAAAATCGCCCCAAATTCCTCAGAGATCGCGGAGAATATAAAATCAGACCGGACGACCGGCACAGTTTCCGGCATTCCCTGATAGAGCCCTGCTCCCAGCCAGCCGCCGCTTCCGATGGCGAACAGAGACTGAATGATCTGCCAGCCGTCGCCGGTCGCGTCCACCCAGGGATCCTTCCATACTTGTACACGTGTCCGCACATGGCCAAATACCTTATAAGCGAGCACGGAAGCTCCGCTTCCCGCTATGGTCCCTCCCAGCAGATATAGGTAGCTTTTCGTCGCCACGAACAGCATCAGGAGATAAGCAACGAAATAAATGAGCGCGGCTCCCAAATCCTTGGAAGCTACGAGGACCAGTACGTGCATAGCAGCAACCACGGTCGTAACACAGACCCGCTTAAAGCTGATGCTGGTCTGAAACATGGAGGCCACAAAAAACACAAAGGATATCTTCACAAATTCCGAAGGCTGCAGTGAAAACAGCCCTCCGATATCAAAGGAAAGCTTCGCTCCATAGGAGGTCATACTGAAGACCAGTACCAGAGCCAGGGCTGCGATTCCAATTCCCGCGTAAATCCAGCCAAACCTCCAGAGATACCGCATCTTCCGCACGATTACCGGGACCACCATAGCCACTACAGCGGCCGCCACTGTTATAATAAACTGCCGCACGGCCCGGTCCACATTCAGCCTGGTGAGCATGATAAAGCCTATGGCCAGCAGCATACAAGTATTGTTGATCAGAAGTCGGGACGCTTTCCGATAAAAAATATGGAAAAACATCAGATACAAGATGAAGAAAACCAGCTGAGCCAGATAAAACGTCACCATGGACACCTGATTTGTATATAATGTGATGGCCAAATATCCGGTC
The DNA here is from genome assembly GCA_902363445.1 of Lachnospiraceae bacterium. Lineage (GTDB taxonomy): Bacteria > Bacillota > Clostridia > Lachnospirales > Lachnospiraceae > Lientehia. Next base: position 353,063 of record CABJAB010000002.1, on the reverse strand, counting down.
AGATGCAGCATGAACATACAAAAAAGCTGCATTACGCAGGCTCGGTTCCTGCGCTTATGGGTCTTCATTCGAAGATAATGATATGTGGACAATGTATACAAAATAATCAGCACTATCATCACATACTTAGTTGCCTGAATCACTAAACTCGTCACTTTTCCACCTACTCTGCTCCCCGTCTGAAATGCCCTTTTGTGCGGGCGGCGGGTTGATATCCGGGCTCTTCACCCCTCAGCGCCCTTCCAAACGCTTTCAGGACACGAGTAACCTCTTCGGGCTCCTCCGTTGTAAACAGGAGCCGCATCATGGAAGGCTTTAAGCGCATGATCGCCGGTATCTCATCCGCCAGCCAAAGCACATCACTGTTATAAATCATATTATAACAGAATCTGCAGTAATTTTTCACTGGGAATCGCTTCTTTTTCCTGTCCTCCAGCTCCATGAGGCCAGGCTTTCTGTCGCAGCCTCCCGCCGTTTTTCGGATGCATTGGGCCGTTACCATCATGGGCAGCCTTCCGTACACGATTATCTCGCTTCCGGCACATCCTCTTTCCCGGAGGTCCTTTTCGTTCAGCTCCAAAGGCGCCGTATCCATGGACATTCCAGACTGTCTGAGACAGTCCCTCGCTTCTTTATTAAAGGAATATAAGGAATGATCCGCCGCATAGTCGTATTCTGTTCCCAATTTTTCCATAAAATGCAGCTCATCCACCACTCTTATTAAAAAACCGTCGACATCCCGAATGTGCCAAAAACGTTCCTGAGCCGAAAACTCTTCGTCTGCCCGGCTCCTGTAAATCTGAGGTAGTGCCAGATAGAACTCTTTTCCCCTATCATGACATTCCCCCGCGTATGAGGATATCTTTTCCCATAAAATCCGGTTCACGGAAAAATAGATTCTGCGGACTGCTTTCTCCCTCACCGCTGCATAGAACTGTCTTTCCTCCTCCACATAAACAGACAGCAAAGCAGAGGCCTCCGTGGACGCCTCCTGAACCTGGGGTTCTATATCCGCGTCTCCTGCCTGTATGGTTTCCACTTCCGCTTTCCTTCTGTATTTTTCCAATATAGTATCCTTTAAAGCATCCACAGCTTTTCTACGCAGCCCATTCAGAGCTTTGACCGGCAGGAATATACCGGCATCCATTTGAATAGAGAGTTCTTCCAGAACGAAAGGAGTCCCTCCCAATTTTTCCATCTGCTTCCTCAGGTCTGCTTCTTTCAGCGGACAGCTCTTCGCCGAAAGCGCCATGTCTCCTTCCACAGAAACACTGGCCTCTCCCTGGATTAAAGATAGTTTAGCAGGCAAATCTTGAGCAATTGTTAAGTTTCCCTTTATTTTCTCTTTAATTTCATGGTTCACATAGCGGCGGTCCAAATCCGCCAGAAGCCCGGCCTCCACGTCCCGGAAAGCCGGCTTCTCCGAGAGCGCCACCATCTGTTTCCCGTTATGGTCACAAAAATATCCATCTGAAAATCCGCCTCTGTCAAAAAGTTCCAGCAGAAGCTTCTTGTCTTCCTGTAACACCCGGTATTCCCGTTCACCTCTGTTAAGAAGCATATCGACATATTTCCGATAAACGCTCACCACTCCAGCCGTATATCTGGGGCTTTTCATCCGTCCTTCTATTTTCAGGGAATCCACTCCAGCCCTCATGAGCGCCGGAAGAAAATCCAGTCCGCACAGATCCTTCAAATTCATTACATAGCCCTGATCCGCTCCGGACAATCTGCGTCCTTTCTCCCATACGCCATAAGGAAGGCGGCAGGGCTGTGCACACCGCCCCCTGTTTCCGCTCCTGCCGCCAATCAGGCTACTGTAAAGACATTGGCCGGAATAACAGTAGCAAAGCGCTCCGTGGACGAAGGTCTCAATTTCAATATCCGTCTGTTCGCGAATCTCCCGAATTTCTTTTACAGACAACTCTCTGGCCGTCACAATCCGGGATGCTCCCAGCCGCTCCGCCTCCATAGCTCCTTTTACGCCTGTAATAGTCATCTGTGTGCTGGCATGGATCGGAAGCTCAGGAAACCATCGTCTCACCGCCTGCCAAACTCCCATGTCCTGTACGATCAGCGCGTCTATCCCCGCTTCATACAAGGGACGCAAAAAGTCATAGAGTTCTCCTCTCAGCTCCTTCTCTTTTAGCAAAGTGTTGACCGTCAGATACAGCTTTCTTCCGTGCAGATGTACAAAATCGATGGCCTCCAGCAGCATATCCTGCTCTGGATTTTCCGCATATGCCCTGGCGCCAAACCGCGTGCCGCCCATATACACCGCGTCAGCCCCTGCGCTGACAGCCGCCTGCATGCTTTCAAAGGAGCCGGCCGGCGCCAGCACTTCCATTCCCTTTTTTCTCATATTTTGTCCCTCAGCAGAAAAACAGGGGGCCCGTGCTGATCAGCCGCCCCCAATTCATTTCACCGTCAATCCCTGCAGACATATATCCGCCCGGATTCATTGTTTTTCCTCCGGCTCGTCCTGTATCTCCTGCTGAAGCCGCTTCTCCTGTGCTTCATGTGATACCGTATGCCGGTGTGATTCTTCCAAATCCCGTTTCATTTCCTCCAGCCTGAGCTGAGCCGTCACCAGCTGATGCTTCAGGCTGTATATTTCCTTTTCCTGCGCCTCTGTCTGGGCTTCCAGCTCTTCCAGCTGTCCAACGGCCTTAAAATAGTCATCGGCCACATTGAGCTGTAAAAGCACATTCTGATAATCCGGCGTCTGTCTCAGAAAACCGTCTACTTTTCTGAGCTCACTGTTTTTACCGTTCAGATAGCCGGCCACCTTCTGAAGATATTCTTCACTCTCGTAGCCGCCCAGAGTATATACTTTTCCGGCAATAATCACATCCGTATAATTTCTGGAACTCATCCTGCTTCTCCTTACGTTCCCTGGTCCCGCCAGTCTTTCCTTTTATTATAATGGGATTCCCCATAAAAGACAACTAGAAATATACAACTTTAGAGAAAAGACACAAGATATAGTATCCATCGCCCGCTTTATGCCTCTGTGCCCTCCGGAAAAGGCAGGCCCAAATGATGATAAGCCCGTTTCGTCACCGTCCTGCCTCTGGGAGTACGGTTTATAAAACCATTTTTAAGGAGATACGGTTCGTATACGTCTTCCAGAGTACCCACATCCTCACATAAAGCCGCCGCCAGAGTATCCAGGCCAACGGGACCCCCGCCGAATTTTTCAATCATGGTGAGCAGGACCTTTCTGTCCGTATAATCCAGGCCAAGAGGATCCACATCCAGAAGGTCCAGGGCATCCGATGCCACTTCTGCAGTGATAACACCGTCATACCGCACCTGGGCAAAATCCCGGACTCTTTTTAAAAATCGGTTGGCCAGTCTCGGCGTTCCTCTTGATCTGGAGGCAATCTGTCTGGCTCCCTCTTCTTCAATCTCCACCTGAAGTACCTTTGCAGACCGCAGAATGATGGCCAGAAGCTCCTCTTCCGTATAGAATTCCAAATGGTGCACCACCCCGAACCGATCCCGGAGGGGAGCCGTCAGAAGGCCCGCCCTGGTAGTTGCTCCCACCAGCGTAAAATGAGGCAGATCCAGCCGTATGGAGCGGGCGGACGCCCCCTTTCCGATGACAATATCGATGGCGTAGTCTTCCATAGCCGGATAGAGTACTTCCTCTACCTGCCGGTTCAGCCGGTGAATCTCATCCACAAAGAGGATGTCTCCGTCATTCAGATTATTGAGAATGGCCGCCATTTCTCCCGGCTTCTCTATGGCAGGCCCTGCGGTTATCTTAAGTTCTGACCCCATTTCATTGGCTAATATACCGGCCAGGGTAGTCTTTCCAAGTCCGGGCGGGCCGTAAAATAAAACATGATCCAGGGATTCTCCCCTCGACTTTGCCGCCTCGATATAGACCCGCAGCATATCCTTGGCTTTCTGCTGTCCAATGTATTCATCCAGAGTCCTGGGCCGCAGGTGGTTTTCTATCCCCTGCTCTTCTCTGGTAAATTCCGTATTGATGATCCGCTTTTCCATCGGCAGAAACTTCCTTTCTCCTTACCGCTCCTGTTGCGCCTTTATTTTTTCAGTCAAAACAGCGCCATCGTTTTCAGGGCGGCTTTTAAGATCGCTTCCACTTCCATTTCCTCTGCGCCTGGTATCTGGCGGACGGCTTTCATAGCTTCCGAAGCGCTGTAGCCAAGCGCTGTCAGAGCCTGGACTGCTTCTCCTTTGTTGTCCGCTGAAGCTCCGGATGTCTTTCCCTTCACTGCCTCATGAACGCTCTTTCTTTCAAATGCGTCCTCCAGGCTTAGCTTGTCCTTCAGCTCTAATATAACCTTCTGAGCCGTTTTAAGGCCGACTCCAGGCGCTCTGGCTATGGACTTGGCGTCCTCTGAAAGGACGGCAAAGCGAAGGTCATCCGGCGATATGACAGAAAGGACTCCCAGCGCACCTTTCGGCCCGATTCCATTGACACCGATCAGCAGCTTGAATATATCCAAATCATCCCGGGAAGAAAAACCATAAAGGCTTAAAGCATCCTCTCTCACATAGAGATAGGTATAAATCTGAACCTCTTCCCCCATGGAAAATTCCGTCAGAGCTGAGACCGGCACCTGAATCTGATAACCAATCCCGCCGTTTTCCACTATGACCGAATCCTCGTATAATTCCAGAAGTCTTCCCTTGATATATGAAATCATTTTTCTGTCCTTCTTTCATTCTTCCATTCCATGAACAGTTTAACATAGTTCCCAGGTCATGGCAAGTTTTTTCGTACAGGTGTTCTTTTTTCTTGACACCGAAAAATAAGACACTTATAATAAGAACATGATAGCGATTACGAAAGAATACTCATTTGAAACTGCATATGATATAAGACGTCTGGGAAATCCAGAGGAGCTCCTGTTCTTCGATATCGAGACGACCGGCCTTTCTTCCAAAAGAGACATGATCTACCTGATCGGATGTGTGTATGTAAAGGATGGAGTCTGGCATCTGAAGCAGTGGTTCGCGGATTCACCGGAAGCTGAGCGGGAGCTTTTATTTCATTTTCTGACGTTCTCTTCCGGCTTTTCCACTTTGATCCACTTCAATGGAACCACGTTTGATATTCCGTTTCTCAGAGAACGGGCCGCCAGGTTTCAGACGCCCTCCGGCAGACAGATCCCGGCCAGCCTGGATATCTACCGGAAGATCCGGCCGCTTAAAAAGCTCCTCTCACTTCCTGACTGCAAGCAAAAGACTCTGGAGGCATTTCTAGGGATTGGAAGAGAAGATCCGTTTAACGGCGGACAGCTGATAGAAATCTATAAGGAATACCTCCGCTCAAAGGATGACAGGCTTTTCCGTGTACTCCTTCTGCACAATGAAGAAGACGTTAAGGGACTTCCCGCCATGCTTTCTCTTTTGTCTTACCAGGATTTTTTTGGAAGCGCATTTCACTTTGAAGAGGAGCGCTTCCATACCTACCAGACATATGAGAAAGCAACAGCCAAGGAACTTCTTGTCACTTGCAGGAACGAATCGGAAGCTGTACCTGTTCCCTGCCGGTTTTCTTCTGATTCCTATACGTTTTCCTGTCAGGAAGACCGCCTTGTATTCCGGATTCCGGTCTTAAATGGAACACTCAAATATTTTTTCCGGGATTACGGCAGCTACTACTATCTTCCCGAGGAAGACAAAGCCCTTCACAAAAGTGTCGCCGCCTATGTTGATAAAAACCACCGGGTAAAGGCCACGGCCAAGACCTGCTATCAGAAACGGGACGGACTCTTTATCCCGTTTCCGGAAACCGCCGCCGGAGATCATCCTCTATTTTATGAAAAATATAAATTCCGCCCTTCCTATGTAGAATATCAGGAAAATATGTGGCTAGAGGATGGGCTTTTAGAGCAGTTCCTCTCCTCCTCTCTTTCCTTTCTGAAATAAAAACAGAAAAATTCAGAACCTCCAGCCGAATCTCATCCTGCGGCTGGAGGTTCTGATTATTTTGTATCATACCCATGGGCACTCCTTAATTCATGCCCTTCGGGCAGGCGCACTTCGCGCGTCAAGGTATGCCTTTGAAGCTCTTTCAAACAAGTTTTCTTTGTCTGATTTATGAGGCTAAAGGAAATCCGTTCCCATCCAGGCGGCTCGCTGGCAGCCGTAACCAAAATCTTTATGTCCTCCGGTCGGGAAGATTCTGCTAACGCCCTTGCGGCGCTCGCCTTACGATGGAATCGGATTGTTCTTCTTGCTCTTTCTTCCGCATCGAAATTAACGTTCATTTGCCCCGAAAGTCATTGTGGCGGCCTATCGCAGCCCGCTGCCATAAGGCGCGCGGGCCGTGTGGATATCTAATACTTTTCTGGAATAAAAAGAATGCCACTTGTTCGGAATGATGCGGCAGGCAGGGCGCCGGCAGAAAGATTCCTGGCCGGCCTAAAGGTAAGCGCCGCAGGGCAGCGGCCGGTGTTCCCCAGGCGGAGAGAGGCAGAAACGGAAAATCCGATTTCGTTTCTGAGTAAACGGGAGATGGGAAATCATCAAGATTTCCTGTCGACTGTGAGCGGTACTGTCGGAGCGGGGGAATAAAGCGGCTCCTGCATCGCCAGCGAACCGAAATCGTGACGGCCCGGAACTTCTGCCAGTGTCTGGCTAGGGTTTAATCAGAGCTTACTAAAAACGATTCCAATAAGTGTCTTGTATCATAATCTTCCAAATATTCTACCACCATGTTCTCTCCCTGCTTTCGTGCCGATATGGCATCTTCCAATTTCGTGTATGTGCCCAAACTGTATCGATGCCGACGAAACGTAATGGAAGCGTTATACTTTCCATTTCTCAAAAGCCGGACTCCGCGGACCCCGGTGTCAGAAGAGGTACTTTTAGTGGGCCTGTCAATATTTTTCAGAAATTCAATGCAGGTGCCATCCTTATAAGTCAATACTTTTTTAAAATCCCTCCCGGCATCGATGTCCGCTTTCACACATCCACAGCTGACGGTGTGGCCGTTCTGCAAAGAAGTGGAACGCACCTCCACGGTGTTGCCGCAGTCACACAAACACTCCCATACTACAGCCTTTGAACTCCGCTTCTCTGTGGGGCGGACTGCTGTCAGTCTTCCAAACCGGTCGCCGGCCTGGACCGTCGGCCGGCGCCAAGCACATCCGCAGCTCTTCGCAGTCCCTCCTCTGAGCTGATTTGTGGAGATGAGACAAATACCTCCGCAGTCACACTGACACTCCCATAATGCCGAACCATCTTCTCCAATCTGTTCTGTTTTTTTTAAGACAGTCAATCTGCCAAATCTCCTGCTGGTCAGATCCAACGTATGATTTTTTCTGGCGCAGCCGCAGCTGACAGCCGTCCCTGCGTTCAAATGTCCCGTACGTTTGTAGGTGATATTCCCACAGTCACACCGGCACTTCCATTTTCCCGTTCCCTTCTCCGGCCTCACGTATTCCAGCACCAGCAGCTTCCCAAAGCGTTTTCCTGTGAGATCCTGACAGAATTTCTTTTCCGGCACTGCCTTTATCCCAGCTTTATCCATCGTACAATGCTCCCTTCCATCAAGAAGACGCGGTACTCTCCTAGCCACAGGAACATAATTTGTATTATGTAGTCAGAGCGTCTTCCATTCTCGTATATAAATACCAATATCTAGTAATCGTTTTATCATACATAGTAAGAAATTTCAAGAAACCCACGTAAAAAACAGCAGCATTTTTAATCTATAAAAAATCTGAACAGCACAATATCGCTCCCGGTACTTTTTCTTGAAAAAAAGATGAGGGCGTATTTTGTGTGTCTTTTTTTATTTTCGTTTTCCATCAATGCACGTTTTTAAATCAGTTTCCCATCGGACGATACTACATAATACAAATTATGTGGTTTTTATTTTTTCTGTTAAACCACCAACCCCAGACGTTCTATTTTCCTTCGGTGCTCTGTACTGGAAGTCATGATATAAATGCGGGTCGTCTCAATGCTGCTGTGGCCCAGGATGTCCGCCAGCTTGGCGATATCTTTCTCAATACCATAAAAGGTTCGGGCAAAGAGTTTTCGTAAATTATGAGGAAAAACCTTATTCGGATTTACACGGGCCGATTCGCAAAGTTTTTTCATCTCCGCCCAGATGTTGCTTCTGTTCTTAGGCCTTCCGTTCCTCGTTCGGAAAATTATGCCGCTTTGAATGCCGTTCAATTTCGCATAGGCCAGAAGCTTTTTTTTGAGTCCTCCCGGAACAAGGATGTTTCTGGTCTTTCCTTTGCAGGAAATGGTGATTTCGCCCCGGCGTACCATTTCCAGATCAAAATATTGCAGTTCTGATACCCGTATACCAGTTCCGCAGATGGTCTGAAGCAGAAGACATAGCCGCGGGCTGCCCTTCGCCGCTCTCAAAAGCCGGTAATACTCTGCCTTAGTCAGTTCCTTTTCTTCCTCCGAATATGTCTGCCGCTGAGTCCGGATAGTCTTGACTATACAGTCCGGCCTATCCAAAAATGCCAGCAGGCGGTTAATCGATACCAGCATAGAATTGATGGAACGTACGGCATATCCTTCTTCTGTCAGTTTACGTTTATAGCTTACCGTCAGCTCCTTGCTCACAGCCCGCCCTGACAGAAACAAGGAAAATGCGCGGACATCCCGGGTATATTTCTCGATTGTGGCCGGACTTTTTTCTTCACGGACCAAATACGACTGATAGCAGGCAATCGTACCTTCTGTTATGATGATTTCTTTCATATGAATCCCTCCTGTGTTTTCAGTATGAATATTTCATTCATATTTTATCCAACCCAGCCGTGTTTTCCTTTTACGGCTCTCAGAAGGCACCTTTTATGAAAGAACAAAAAAACTCCCTCCTGAGTGACAAGCTTTCTTTTTTGCTTGTCAGTCCAGAAGGGAGCTGATCAATACTTTCATTATCCCAATATTCTTCGATACTCCAGCATCAATTCTTTTGCGGCGGGACTGCATATTAAAGTCCCCGTTTCCGTATCAAAAGCGGCGATCCGTGCCTGACAGTACCCGCGATTATAAAATCCATAGCCCCTGTAATAGCGGAAATGTCTGATAATACGCCGTACATCATCCCGAACCTTTCGCTCACTGATAAAAATACCGGTCACATATGTATATATATGTCCCGGAGCAGGGAATTCATCTCCTCCGCGCACCAAAAACGGCTCTACGGCCGTAGTCAGATGGCTCTTAAAACGAAAAATATCACCCTTTGACAAAGTGAGCGTATCCCGGATGAACGCGTGCTCAAAACAATTGAAGTGGCTGTAAGCTGCATAAGTATCATAAATTGTGTCTCCCAGCTGGTAAGGACAGGTCAGATCATAATCATTGGAGTAATACTCCATCAGCCGTTCTAAAATGGCTGCAGAATCTATCATAAACAACACTCCCAAAGCAATGTCTAAAATTCGACAATTTTCTCATTAATCGCTAGGTAAAAGCATATCATTATTTCAGGAGGCTTGCAAGCAGAAACCGCTGGTAATTTTTTCCACTTCATTCTTTTACCGGATACACAGGGACAGGATCCCTCTTCAAAAAGGCTGTGATGCAGTGCAGCGCTCCTCCGCCCTTCTTGATCTCGCTGATGTCCACTTCTATACACTCTACTCCGGCCTCTGTTAAAAGCTTTTTCGTCAGAGGATTTCCGGCAGGCATTAAGACCTTGCCCGGCTCAAGAGCCACCAGATTCGCCGCCAGGTTGTCCCGTTCTTCCAAAGTAGGGATTTCCAATACACGGAAGCCTCTTTTCTCCAGAGCTTCATACACGATTTCAGGAGTGCTCCTGGAGAAGGCAAGCGCCACATCATGGTCCGCTATGGACAGCATACCGTCCAGATGCTTCAGCCTTCTCGGAATGCTCAGTGTGTAAATATTTTTCACGCCCATATTGTACAGTTCCTCAGACACCTGATCATATCCGGACTGGTTACAGCGGGTGCCGGTTCCGAAGATCACCGTCTCCCGGTCAATCCAGAAAACGCAGGCGCCGTCAAAGGTCCCCGTTCCATTGACTGTCTTGATGATAGGCACTCCCAGCTTTGCCGCCGCCTGGGCCGCATATTTCACCTCAGGAACACGGACGGCGATTCCAGGCCTTGCCATAATCACGCCTTCCGGAGTTCCCAGAACCAGATCCCGGCAGAACATGGCATTGGGACAGCTTTCATCCATCTCCTCCACGTAATTCACCTGTACACCGTTTTCCCGGTAGATCCGCGCCACTTCATCATGCTGTTTTCTCACTAATTCCGGATCATAATCATCTCCGTCTGTCATGACAAAGGCCAGTCTTTCACTGTCCTCTCTCGTGATATTCTCGATTTCCTTTCCCGGGCGGCGCATCAGCACAGAGCGCAGCTTCCCAATTTCTGAATCCACACCCCAATCTCCATAAAGCTTCGGCAAATCCTCCCTGAAAGTATTTGTCGTTTGTTCAGCCATATTCTCATCCTCCTTTTATACTGCCCTGGCGCTCACATGAGCGGGCGTCTGCGAAACTTTGTGTACGTATAATGTCCATTCTGTTCCGATACACGGGATTCGGATATCAGATCCGTCTCTTCAAGGACCTCAAACAGAGCCAGGTCCGACAAAAGATGTGCTCTGGCATTCAGCCACATGTCATCCCCCGTCACCGTCTCATCGGCTACCTCCGTAGTCCAGTCAAGCGTCGTGATCTCCGGATCGCTCAGATTAAAATTGTTTGCCCGTTTCTGCTTGTTGGTCTCTATCCAGTAGAAAATCACATCTTTATAAGTTTCAGTGTGGAACATGGTGGGAAACCATTTCTCCGCATATTTGTAAAACCGTTCCTGGCAGACTTTGTTCCGCTCCCAGATTTCCTGATCCCCATTGATATAATCAGCCACCTTGCTTCTCACCCGGTCTCCAAAAGAAATCGTATAGGGATTTCTCTCATCAAACCAGATATAACCATAGTAGAGAGCCTTGGGAATCCAGAAGCCCTTATACCACGGGGAAATATATCCGGAAAAAGGCTGGACCAGTTCGTGTCCCTCAAATCCATGATTATCCGTCACCACATCAAACAGCCACTTTCTCCAGAGCTTGACCACAGCGCGGGATTCTCCGTAAATGGTATCCGGATTGTTATAATCCTTCCGGAATTCAAAACCAGCACTGTTATACCTGGCAGGATGGCAAAGCCACTTCGGATTCTCCTTCTGCACCGTACAGTGGAGCTCTCCGCCATCGATGTTCTCCCAGGGCAGTGTCAGCACATTCACAGTATTCATCTGGTTCCTGAGGCTTTCGTCCTTCAGAAGACGGTCAAGCAACAGGAATGCCGAATTCACACTGGACGCCTCATTTCCGTGATGCCGGCCGTTGAACAAGGTCATGAGCCGGTTGGTCATCAGCTTGTTCCTGGCATATAGAATACCTGCGTCTTTCTTGATATATTCGATATAGTAAATCTTCCGTCCCTGATAAGTGGTCTCCACGGGGCGTATTTTAAGTTCCGGATACCGGCTGTAATAAGTAAGGAGCTCTTTATATCCCGCATAATCAATGACGTCCTCCCGGAGTATCCGGTCTTTCTCTTCTTCCTTAAGCGCTGAGGCTTTCTCCCCGGCAGGCAAAATATCCAGGACTGCCTCTTCCCCGCAGCCTCTGTATATCAGCCTCCACGGAGAATCCGGACAATAATTCAGGATTCCCTTCTCCAAAAGCTCTCCTGCTACTCTCAGGCGGGAAATGGCGAATGAGGCACATGAATTCTGCACTTCTTCCTTTTCTGTTCTGAATTCCATGAGTAAAACCGCAGTGCCGCCCTCAAAATGGAGAGAAACCGGCTTTGCCTTCACATCTTCCTGCATGATCGGACAAATCTTTCCGTCGAAGCTTCCGTAAGGTTCTTCCGCATAATCCTCATAGAGAATCACCTCAAAACGGGAGTCTTCTTCCTTCACATTTTTTATCTCCGGAATTATCAGTCCCACATTATCCAGACCGCGGCCGCACTCCCGCTCTCCGAAGGTCTTAAACCAGTCCAGAAGATAGAAATACATATCCTCCTGCATATTCTCCGCGGTCGATACGCGTTCCTCGCGGATTCCCGTATCATAGTCCACTTCGCTCATCGAAACATTCAGCTGAAGCCGGTTGAAAAACGGCTGGGCGCCGACAAGCCCGCCCACTGTATATTTGTCCGTCAAAAGCTTTTCCAGATCCGGCAGGACTGTTTCCTCCATGGCTGTCCAGATTCTTTCCGTATCCGTCACGACCTGCTCGTCCAGGAGGATCCTGCCGTTCTTTTTTACGGTTATCCATCCGGTCGTCACATGGGTCTTCCCAATCACAGGATAACGGTTCATATAATATTTCTCAATATATTTTACATCGAAGGTATCTGTGAACACCTCAGCATCCTCCGCGCCGTAGGCCCGGACTCTATAAGTATGCCCCAGATCATCGGCGCGGCGGAAGGCAACGGCATCGGCAGAAATCGAAAGACCGTCCGCCAGGACCTCATCCACCGGAAACAGCTCCTGAAGCCATCTGGTCGGAATATCAAACCATTTATGAGGCTTGTCCTGATGTTCCCCGTAATTGGGAGCGGATTCATCTTCAAATTCTTCTTCGCCCAATTCATTGACAAAATAAGAAAAATCAATTTCTATTCTCTTTATATCGCCCAGCATCTTCAAACGAGGAAGGACTGATTCCTCTATCCAGCAGCTTCCGGATTTAAAGGAACGGCAGACGGAAACACAGTCCGCTCTGGCCCCGGCCGCCTCAACGGCGTCGCAAAGCCTTTTTTCCATACGCCTTCTAACATCCGCATCTTCACTGAGCCGCCCGGAAATCTCCACCACGTCTCCTTCCGAAAGGAATGGAAGCGCCTTCTGGCTGAATTTCTCCCAAAATTCTTTTCCCTCCCAGACAGACGTAAAATTCCACCGCTTCACTTCCCGTCCCGTCTGGCATTTCTTCACATCCACAGGCACGCCGGCCCGTTCCGTCAAATAACGTTCGAAAGAAGCCTCATCCAGAATTCCGGCCGTATACTCCTTTGTGACCAGCTCTGCCTGCTTTTCCGCTTTCCCCTCCCGTGTCAGAAACGCAGCGGCCTGCCCTACTTCCTTTCCTCCCCCGGCCAAGGCTGACAAATCCTCCAGCCACTCCTGATCCTGAAGCTCTTCTGACCTCTCCATCCAGGAAGCCAACAGTTCCGGAAGCGTTTTTTTGCTTCCTGTAAACACGGTATCGTTTCCCTGAAAGAGAATCCTCGCCGTATCCTCCTCCTGGAAACGGAGGCATTCTATTCCTTCTGTGTGATCTGCGGATTCGGCTATAGCAAGGGGATAAACCGTTTCAAAATTCCGAAGGCTTATGAACAGCGCCAACGACAATAAACTGTCCGCATCCAGAAGGTCAGCCTCCTCCATACAGATCCGCTTATTTAAATTCTGAGAAAGACTGGGCTTCAGCGCATCATAGGATTTACAGAAATCTTCCTCTTCTTTCGAATTGCCGAAATCAGCGGCTAGTTTTTTCAGCCATTCTTCGCTCAGTTCTTTCCTGAATCCATCCTCCCGATAGACTACACTGGTGATCCTGCCCTCCGGAAAATGGATCCGTACTTCCTCCACACATATCTCTGCAGAAAAAGCTTCCGCCAAATGTTCCCTCAGCCTTCTCACATTTCCGCCGGGAACTTCAGGAAAACGGCAGGCCAGATATTCTGTCAGGCTCTCCAGATCCCGCTGGCTCCCCGCCTCTGCCAGCACACCTCCGCAGGACAATGAGATCCGGCCGTTTCCGGCTCCCAGTTTCTGATTCCGTGACAGGCGGACGGCAAGCTCCGGCTCACTTTTGCAGACGGGCCGCTTCATCCCGGAACACTCCACGCCAATACGGGCGGCCAGGTTGACAAACAACCGCTCCTGTTCCCTGTCCTCCAAACAGAAAATGCCCGGCCTGTTTATAAGCAGCCCGGAGCTCTTTTCCAATAATCCCTGCTCTGTATAGAGCTCGCATAAACATTTCACTTCTTTTTCCCCTTATCCGTGATTATTTACCGTGATTATTTGATTTCTTTTAAAGTTCTATTCTCCCGATACCAGATGGCACGCCACAAAATGTCCTGGTTCCACTTCCTTTAGCTCCGGAGCCTTTTCAAAACAGGAGGGCTTCGCCAGCTTACACCGAGACGCGAACTTGCAGCCCGGCTTGGGATTCACAGGGCTGGGAACGTCACCCTCCAGAAGGATTCGCTTTTTGGCCCGCGTCACATCTGGATTCGGAATCGGTATGGCCGAAAGAAGCGCCTCCGTATAAGGATGCAGCGGATTCATGTAAAAATTGTGACTGTCGGAAACCTCCATAATCGCCCCCAAGTACATCACCGCCACCCGGTCGGAAATATGCTTTACCACGCTCAGATCATGAGCGATGAATAAATACGTCAGATTCAGCTCTCCCTGGAGCTTTAAGAGCAGATTGATCACCTGAGCCTGAATGGAAACATCCAGCGCGGAAATCGGCTCGTCGCAGACGATAAAGTCCGGATTCAGCGCCAGTGCCCTGGCGATTCCGATTCTCTGTCTCTGTCCGCCGGAGAACTCGTGGGCAAAACGGTTGGCATGCTCCTTGTTGAGCCCTACCAGGTTCAAAAGCTCATATACTCTTTCCTGTCTCTCGCTTTTGCTGGAGCAGATTTTATGGATGTCCATGCCCTCGGAAATGATACTTCCCGCCGTCATCCTGGAATCCAGAGAAGCATACGGATCCTGAAAAATCATCTGAGCTTCCTTTGTAAAGTTCAGATATCCTTTTCTGGAAAGCTTCGTGATGTCCCTGTCCTGAAACAGGATCTGTCCTTCCGTAGGTTCGTAAAATTTCATTATGGTCTTTCCCAAGGTGGACTTTCCGCAGCCGGATTCTCCTACAAGCCCCAGTGTCTCCCCCTTGCGGATAAAGAGACTGACGCCGTCCACAGCCTTCAGCTCTTTCCCCTTGCCCACATTGAAATATTTCTTCAGGTTCTTTACTTCCACCATGTTTTCACTCATCGGATTTACACTCCCTGTTCGTAATCGGATTCTTTACCTCAGGCGCATTCTCATGGTAAAGCCAGCAGCTGGCCGTGTGCTTCTCTCCCAGCTCAAAAGCTTCGGGAGCCTGCTCATAGCAGATCTTCATGGCATATTTACAGCGGCTTTTAAACGGACATCCTTTGATGTCCGAATGCAGATCCGGCGGAGTCCCGGGAATGCTGTCAAGCTCTTCCTTGCTCGCCTGGTCAATCTTCGGGACCGATTCCAAAAGTCCCCAGGTATAAGGATGCCCCGGGCGGTAAAACACATCCTTGCAGCTCCCCTTTTCCACCAGACGCCCCGCATACATGATCACGATATTCTCAGCCATATCGGCAACAATGCCCAAATCGTGAGTAATCAATATGATAGATGTGCCCAAACGCTTCTGAAGGTCCTTCATCAGCTCCAGAATCTGAGCCTGAATCGTCACATCCAGAGCGGTGGTCGGTTCATCTGCAATCAAGAGTTTCGGATTGCAGGCCAGCGCGATGGCAATGCTGACACGCTGACGCATACCGCCTGAGAATTCATGGGGATATTGACATGCCCGCTGCTCTGCATTGGGAATCCCGACCATCTTAAGCATTTCCACGGAACGCTTGATGGCCTCGGTCTTGTCGAGATGCTGATGCTTTATCAGGCCTTCCGCAATCTGCTTGCCTACGAGCATCGTAGGATTCAAAGAGGTCAGCGGATCCTGGAGAATCATTCCGATCTTCGCGCCGCGGATCTTTTCCATTTCCTTCTGAGAAACCTTAAGGACCTCTATATCTTCAAACCGAATACGGCCGTTCTTATACTGAATCTGGTCGTCTGGCGTGAGCCGCATCACAGCCTGGGCCGTTACGCTCTTTCCTGAACCGGACTCGCCTACGATCGCCAGAGTCTCCCCCTCATGTACCTCAAAGGAAACTCCCCGCACCGCCTTTACTTCACCTGCATAGGTGTCAAAAGACACCTGCAGGTCTTCGACTTGTAATAATACTTGTTCTTCCTTCATGGGACAGCCTCCTTATTTCCTGAGTTTCGGGTCCAGCGCATCTCTGAGGCCGTCTCCCAAAAGCTGCAGAGACAGCATGGTGACACTGATGAAAATGGCCGGAATAATCAGCTGATAAGGGAACGCTTTCATCACCTTGGAACCCGCGTCGGCCAACTGTCCCCAGCTGGTAAGCGGCGGCTGAAGGCCGATACCGATATAGCTCAGATAAGCCTCCGTAAAGATAGCGTTCGGTATGTTCATCGTCAGCGTCACGATGATGACTCCCAACATATTCGGCACCATATGGCGTACGATGATCCGCCATTTGCTGGCCCCCAGTCCGGTGGCCGCCACCACGTAATCCTGGGTCTTCAGCTGCAGGGCCTGCCCGCGGACAAGTCTCGCCATCTTTATCCAGCCTGTCAGTGCAAACGCCATGATAATCGGCAGCATACCCGTGCCGAACAGCATGGTGATCACGATCACATATACCAAAAACGGAATGGAGTCGATCACATCGGTAGCCCTCATGATGAACGTATCCAACTTGCCTCCGAAATAACCGCTGATACCGCCGATGATCACGCCGATGGTGCTCTGGACCACCGCGGCGACCAATGCGATGAACAGCGATACTCTGGCTCCCATCCATACACGGGCCCAGATATCACGCCCTACATCATCAGTCCCAAACCAATGCTCTCCGCTCGGCCATTTGTTGGTATTGATAAGGTCCACGTCCGCATGATTATATTTTCCCATCATCGGACCAAAGATGGCCATGATAGCCAAAAGGATGAGAATCACAACACCGAACATTGCCACTTTATTCTTTTTCAGGCGGCGCCAGGCATCCTTCCAATAGGTGACGCTGGGGCCGTACAGCTCTTCTGCTTCCGCATTTGAATGCTCTATAAATTCAAACAATTCCTTATTTTCTTCCATATCCGCTCCACCTTATTGATACAATTTTATCCTGGGGTCTACCAGTCCATATACAATATCCACAAACAGCTGCATGACGATCAAAAACACACTGTATACCAGGGTCATGCCCAGAATCAACGGATAATCCAGAGTCTGGATGCTGTTCACATAATGCTTGCCCAGACCAGGAATCGCAAAAATATTCTCAATTACAAAGGTACCGGTAAGGAGGACTGCCACCATGGGGCCAAGGACCGTTACGATGGGCAGAAGCGAGTTTCGCAGCTTATGCTTTCTGGTAATCTCAAAATTGCTGAGTCCCTTCGCCTTTGCGGTCTTAATATAATCCTCATTGGAAATCTCCAGCATGCTGGTACGCATGATCCTCGCCACACTGGCCACGGAACCGAGTCCCAGGGCAAAGGTCGGAAGAATCGTGGACGCCTCTGTTTCCCACAGCGCGACCGGCAGTATTTTAAGCTTCACCGCAAATACATATTGGATGAGGCTTCCTATGATAAAGCTTGGCACCGATATCCCGATGACCGCTATGGTCATGCTGAAATGGTCCCAGAATTGATTATGTTTCAAGGCGGCCAGGATACCTAGGCCGAGTCCGGCAACCACCGCAAATATCAGAGCCCGGATTCCCAGATCCAATGAATAGGGAAACGCTTTTACAATAATTTCATTAACAGTACGGTTCTGTGTCCGGAGGCTGTATCCCATATTGCCATGGAGCAGATTATTCATATAAGTCAGATACTGCTCATGGAGAGGCTTGTCCAGACCATAATACGACCGCATCTTCTCCTGAGTGGCCTTGGGCACCTTCACATCGTTAAAAGGGTCGCCGGGAAGAAGTCTTATCATCAGAAAGACCACAGAGACCAATATGAAGATTGTAAGGAATGCAACACAAATCTTTTTAACTATGTATTTAACCATACTCTCTACCTTTTTCTGAATATAGTGTCCTCTTTCCCGACGGGAGCAAGGAATAATATATAAGGATGCCCCCCGCCGAAAGGCTGGCCGCGAAGGCATCCTTATACTGCCAATTACTAAACAACCGAAAACCGGTCAGGTCTTACTGAAAACAAATTACTGTGCGTCTCCTACATATTTCACTCTCGCAAAATCAGGGTCATTCGCACCAAAACCACATTTCGAAACGCCTGTCAGCGTCTTCTTCATACCCCAGTAGCCGCTGGTCTGGAAAAGCGGTACACAGAACATCTCATCCAGGGCCTGTGTCTCTGCCTGGAACAGAAGCTCCGCACGTTTCTCCATATCATCCGTGGTATTCGCTTCTTTGATCAGCGCATCGTAATCAGCACTTTCAAATCCGCCGAAGTACATATTGTAGCTGCTTCCGCTGCTGTAGCATTCCAGGAAAGTCATGGGATCGTTATAATCCGGCGCCCAGTTGGTGATGCAGAAATCATAATCACCCTGGTTTTCCTTATCCTGTCTTGCAGAATAAGTCTGAGTATCAATCTGTGCGTCAATATTGAAGTTCGTCTTCAGCACATTCTGAAGGATGGTAGCGGATGTCTTGGCCGCCGCTTCATCAAAGGTCAGGATCGTCATCTTGGGAAGGGCGTCCTTACTCAATCCTGTCTCAGAAAGTGCCTGTTCAAAAAGCTCAGCCGCTTTATCAGTATCAGCAGATGTAGGAAGAGGATTCTCAAGCGGGAACTTTTCTTCCCATGTGGAATCACAGATCGCCATCAATCCAGGCATCATCCTGGTCACCGCAAAGGAACCGTCGCCCCTTGCCGCCTGAACCAGTCCCTCCCTGTCAATGGCATAGGAGAACGCCTGACGGAAGCTCTTGTTCTGAAGGAGCTTGGAAGCTTCGCCGCGGTCCGATTTTACATTGATAGCTGAATACCAGATGGTAGCGCCTACAATATTTACAGCCTCACCGTTGT
This sequence comes from Lachnospiraceae bacterium, assembly GCA_902363445.1. GTDB lineage: Bacteria > Bacillota > Clostridia > Lachnospirales > Lachnospiraceae > Lientehia. The sequence continues at coordinate 334,158 of CABJAB010000002.1, read as the reverse complement.
CAATATATTTCTGGATCTGCTCCTTGGGAATGGTGTTGGTGGTATCCAGTTCCCCATTATCAAACATATCCATGATCGTATTCTCATCTGAGATGATGTACGCTTCAATCGTATCCACATTGATGGCATCTGCATTCCAGTATCCGGGGTTCTTCTCAAACACCAGCTTGCTTTCATGATCCCACTGTTTTAATACGAAAGGTCCGTTGCACACTACGGTCTCAGGAGAAGAAGCATAATCCTTGCCGTACTGCTCCGCGATATCCTGGCGAACAGGATAGAAGCAGGGCATTTTCATGAGGTCGAGGAAATAAGGCATATTCCTCACCGCTGTAATCTCCAAAGTCTTTTCATCCAAAGCCTTTACGCCCACTTCATCGGCGGAGCATTCTCCATTGTTGAACTCCTCGCCGTTCTTGAAATAATATCCCATCCAGGAATAGTTTCCGTTGGGCGCATCTTCACTGGGATCCAGAAGGCGCTTAATCCCATATTCGAAATCCTGTGCGGTCACAGGCTCGCCGTCCGCCCATTTCGTGTCTCTCAAATGGAAGGTATAGGTAAGGCCGTCGTCGCTGATATCCCATGATTCTGCGATAGCCGGCTCGATCTTATTGTCATATATACGGACAAGTCCTTCATACATGATACCTCTGGGGCAAATACTGTCAGAGCTGTTGCCGAATCCAGGGTCCAGGGAAGAAGGTTCCGCCGCAAAGGGAATACGAATCGTCACTCCTGTTCCTGTATTGACCGCCTCTGTGCCCTTCGTTTCACCGCCTGCTTCTGTCTCTTTTGCTTTTGTCTCGTCTTTATCTGTCTTTCCTGTGGCGCCACAGGATGCCAGCATAACTACTACGAGAAGCAGTGATAATGCACTTATCAATTTCTTTCTCATTACTGTATCCTCCTTGTCTCTCCTTTTAATTATAACATTCCCATCTCTTTCCCGCAACCCAAACCGGGTCATTCGGGCAGATACAGGGGGACGCTATCACGTTTTAAGAAGGCCGTCATACAATGGATCGCGCCATTGCCCTTCATCACCTCACTGACATCAGTCTGGATCACTTCCACCCCGGCTTTCTCCAGGGCAGCCACTGTCTTAGGGCAGCCAGTGGGCATCACGATCTTTCCCGGCTCCAGCGCGACCAGATTCTGGCAGAATCCTGCAAACTCTCCCAGATCCGGAATATCGACGATATTGAAATCCCGTTTCTCAAGCTCCGTATATACGGTATTCGGCGCCGCCATCCGCAGCACCAGGGCCGTTCTGTAATCCACAAACGCCATAAAGCTGTCCAGATGTGCCATTCCTCTGGGAATCTCCACTTTGATAACGTGCTTCACTCCCAGGGCTTTCAGTTCCGCTTCCACCTGTTCCATGCCGGATTGGTTGCAGCGCAGGCCATATCCCAGCATGCAGGTTTCCGCATCCATCCACAAAAGACAGGCTCCGTCAAATATACCGGTTCCATGGACGGTTTTTATGATCGGTACACCCAGCTTCGACAGCTGTCTCGCCGCATATACTTCTTCTCCTACACGGCATTCTGCCGCCGGACGTGCTACAACTGCGCCTTCGGGAGTCATAAGGACCAGATCCCTCGCATAAATCCCGTTGGGATAAGCGTCTCCCATCTCCTCTATGTAATGGACCGTCACACCGTTGCTTCTGTAGATATCCGCGAGCACATCCTGTTGGTAGCGAACCTTCTCCGGATCCCAGTTTTCTTTCATCGCCATGGCTTTCGGATCTTCAATTCCTTCTATTTCCTTACCTGCCCGGCGCATGAGCACCGCCCGAAGCTTTCCTATCTCAGAATCCACGCCCCAGTCGCCATAAAGTCTCGGCAAATCGTCGCGGAAGCTTCCCTCAGTTATTCCATACATATATCCCACCTCTTTCCCAAATTTTCCAAACACAGGCGCTCACGCACCCAATGAATAATTATACAAAAAACCAATTATTTTGTCAATTATATTACGTAAGAAACAAAACGCCTCTGGAAAATCTTTCCAAAGGCGTCGTCGCTATCGCATCATTATTCTTCAGTCATTGCCTCTTCGCCGGATTCCTCTATGAATTCATCTGCTACCGGTTCTGCAGGTGCTTCCAGCACCTTCATGCTCAGGCTGATCTTTTTGTCTTCCCCGTTGAAATCCACAACCTTAGCTTCAATCTCCTCCCCAATGGCAAGTACATCGGAGGGTTTCTCTACATGCTGTCTGGAAATCTGGGATACGTGGAGCAAAGCATCGATACCGGGTTCCAATTCCACGAATGCGCCGAAATCGGTCATCCTGGCCACACGGCCTGTCACGATATTGCCCACTGCATAATTCTCAGCTGCGCGAACCCAGGGATTTTCCTCAGGGAACTTAAGACTGAGTGCAATCTTATCACCATTGATATCTTTAATGAATGCCCTGATCTCTTCGCCGACCTTGAAGACCTTCTTCGGGTTCTCCACACGGCCCCAGGACATTTCAGAAATGTGAAGCAGTCCGTCAGCTCCGCCCAAATCGATGAACGCGCCGAAATCCGTGATATTCTTCACAATACCCTCTACTGTCTGTCCAACCTCAATGCGCTCAAACAGCTCTTTCTGCATCTCTGCTTTCTTCGCCATGAGCAGCTGTTTGCGGTTGCCGATGATTCTTCTCTTCCTGGGATTGAACTCCGTAATGACAAATTCAATCTCCTGGTCAGCGTACTTGTCCAGATTCTTCTCATAAGAATCGGATACAAGGCTCGCCGGTATAAATACTCTGGCGCCGTCCACATTCACGCTGAGCCCGCCGTCCAGAACCTGGACCACCTTGGCTGTCAGGATTTCTCCGCTGTTGAACGCTTCTTCCAGACGCTTGTTCCCGCGGTCAACGGCCAGTCTCTTGTATGACAGGAGCACCTGCCCCTCGCCGTCGTTTACCTTCAGAACTTTGGCTTCCATTTCGTCGCCTACATTTACGACACTAGTAAGATCCAAAGAGGAGTCATTCGTATATTCATTCTTGCTGATGATGCCGTCTGACTTGTAACCTATATTTAAGATGATCTCATCTTCTTTAACACCGATAACTGTGCCAGTGACTACCTCTCCTGTTCTGATTGTTTTCAATGATTCTTCCAGTAATTGTTCAAAACTTAATTCTGACATTCCTATGAACCTCCTCTATGATATGATTCGGGGTGGATGCCCCCGCTGTAATACCTACGCTTCGTCTGCCCTCCAGCCATTGCTCCTGCAAATCCCGGATAGTCTGAATATAGTAAGTATTGTTGCATTCCTTTCTGCAGATTTCAAATAGCTTCTGGGTATTAGAGCTGTGCTTTCCGCCGATTACCAGCATCACATCAATTTTGGAGGCGAGCTGCCTTGCTTCTGCCTGACGTTCATGGGTAGCACTGCAGATAGTATTCACAACGATACTATCATAACTCTTTTTTAATATTATTTCAACTAAAACTTGAAATTTATTGTAATTAAATGTCGTCTGTGACACGATACAAAGCTTTGTCCCTTCCGGAAATCTAAGCTTTTCCGCCTCTTCCGGCGTTTCCACCACAAAAGCCTCTTTGCTGCACCAGCCGCGAATCCCCTCCACCTCCGGATGGTTCCCGCTTCCCACGATCACGATCGTCTTTCCTTTTTCAGACTCTTCTTTGACGATCTTGTGGATTTTTTTCACGAAAGGGCAAGTAGCGTCAACCACATTCACACCCTGTCCTTCGAGAAGCTCATACACCCTCTTGCTGACCCCATGGGACCGGATGATCACGGTGCCGCCTGACAGCTTCCTGATATCTTCTTCACTGTTTAGGACGCGAATCCCCTTTTCCTCCAGATCGCGGACCACCTCTTCATTGTGGATGATAGGGCCATATGTATAGATAGGCTTCTCTTCTTCGTTTTCCTCCGCCCGGGCCGCCTGTTCATAAACGGTATCAACTGCCCGCTTCACTCCAAAACAAAATCCCGCGGTCTTCGCCACCACTACTTTCATGAAATGCCTAACCTTCTTTGCTTTTTAGTTTTTCCAGTATCGCTTCCGCTACCTGACTGATGTCCATATCAGAAGAATCCAGATAGACAGCATCTTCCGCCCTCCTGAGAGGAGAGTTCTCGCGGTGCATATCCCGGTAGTCTCTTTCTTCTATATCTTTTTCAATTTCTTTTATATTACAGGGAATCCCCTTTTCTGTCAATTCCAGAAATCTTCTTTTTGCTCTTGTTTCCACACTTGCGGTCAGATAAACCTTCAGATCCGCCTTCGGCAGCACGACAGTTCCGATATCTCTTCCGTCCATCACCACATTCTCCGACGCAGCCAGCTTCTGCTGCAGCTCTACCAATTTTTCTCTCACCGGCAGATATCCAGACACGGCGGAAGCCATCTTTCCTGCATCTTCTGTCCGCAAAAGTCCGGTCACATTCTCGCCGTTTAAGAATACCTGCTGGGCTCCATCCTTATATACAATGGAAATATCCACATCCCCGCAGGCTTTTCCAATGGAGACTTCATCGTCCGGCGAAATTCCCCTTTTCACAAAATATATCCCCATGGCGCGGTACATAGCGCCCGTATCCACATAAACAAAGCCAAGCTTCTTCGCCACCAGCTTTGCAATGGTGCTCTTTCCGGCCCCTGCGGGCCCGTCAATGGCAATGTTGATACTCATGTGCCCTATCCTTTCTCACTGCTCTATTCTTTCAGACTGGCAGCCTGCATCCTGCCCGCCGGCGCTCTGTCCCGCCGCATATCCTGTTGACCAGGCTATCTGAAGATTATAACCGCCGGTCACCGCATCCAGATCCAGCATTTCGCCGGCAAAATACAGTCCTCGGACGAGCCTGGATTCCATTGTGGCAGGTTCTACCTCCCGCACCTTCACCCCGCCCTGCGTGATGATCGCCTCTTTATAGTCGCGAAGTCCTGTCAGCGTAACGGTAAATGCTTTTGTAAGACTGACAAGTTCTTCCCGTTCCTCCCTGGAAATCTCATTGACTCGTTTGTCTCCGGAAATCCCGCTTCTTTTTATTATAACAGGAATCAATTTAGAAGGATAGAGGCTTCCCAGAGAATTTTTAAACTGCCGGTTCTTTGCTTCTCCAAAATCCCTCAAAATTCGATGGTCAAGCTGTTCCCTGGACAGGGCGGGCTTCAGATCGATGCTCAAAAGAAGAGGAGCTTTCCGGATCTGCCTGGTCACAATACTGCTTCCGCTCAAGACAGCCGGTCCGCTTACCCCATAATGAGTGAACAGCATCTCCCCGAACTCTTCATACAACACCTTTTTCCCGCTGCTGATTTTCAAGCCGACATTCCTCAGAGAAAGCCCCTGAAGTTCTTTGACCCATTCCTCTCCCGCTTCAAAAGGCACCAATGCCGGCGAAAGTTCCGTTATCGTATGCCCGGCGGCGCGGGCAAACCGGTATCCGTCTCCCGTGGACCCGGTAGAGGCATAGGACAGACCTCCCGTGGCCAAAATCACCGCGTCCGCCCTGCAAAATTCTCCGCCGTCTGTCAAGACCCCTTTAATCTTCTTTAGGTCCTTATTCCCGGATCCAGCTTCTTCCGCCGCGTCTTCCACGACAATCTCTTTTACGGCCTCCCGAAGCCTCACCTCCACCTTAAGCCTCTTCAGTTCCCTTTCCAGACAGGAGATCACATCGGAAGAATGGTCAGATAACGGAAACACCCGATTCCCCCGCTCCGTCTTCAGTCTGAGCCCGCGCGTTTCCAGAAAGTCCTTCATGTCCCGACTGGAAAAACCATAAAAAGCGCTGTACAAAAATTTAGAATTCGTGACCACATGGTACAAAAGAGTTTCCACATCACAGTCATTTGTCACATTACAGCGCCCTTTCCCGGTTATGAAAAGCTTTTTTCCCAGCTTCTCATTTTTCTCCAGAAGAATCACCTGATTCTTTTTTTCCGCCGCTCCAATGGCTGCCATCATGCCCGCCGCGCCGCCTCCGACTACTATGATCCTTTTCATACAAAGCCCTCCTGTCCGTACACAGATGTTATTAATTATATTTCAAAAGAGGGATCCCGTCAAACAGTTCTTCCTGCGCTTGTAATTCTATTCAGATTCCGTTAAAATAAAAGAAATACAAAAGGAGGCTTCCCCATGAAAAAGAACGATATTTTCATGATTCACGGCTCTGATTACCGGGAGATGACCAAATCACTGCTGTATGCGGCGGATCTGGCCGGCATGATCGGGAACAGAGAAGCCATCATCAGCCTCAAGCCCAATCTGGCGGTGGCCAAATCTCCCTCTTCAGGAGCCACCACTCATGCAGAGCTTCTGGACGGCACCATCGAATATTTAAAAGAGCAGGGGTTTTCCCATATCCGTATCATGGAAGGCTCCTGGGTTGGGGACAGTACAGAACGGGCATTCCACGCGGCCGGTTATGACAGGATCTCAAAACTTCACCAGATTCCGCTCATTGATCTCCAAAAAGACGGATTTCAGGAATATGACGCGGCCGGCATGAAGATTAAGCTGTGCGACACAGCCGCTTCCTCGGACTTCGTAATCAATATGCCTGTCCTGAAAGGACACTGCCAGACCACGGTCACCTGTGCGCTGAAGAACAATAAGGGAGTCATTCCCAACAGTGAAAAGCGGCGTTTCCATACTCTCGGGCTGCATAAACCAATCGCACACTTAAATACGATTGCCAGAAACGACTTTATTCTGGTGGACAATATATGCGGAGATCTGGATTTTGAAGAAGGCGGAAACCCGGTTCCCATGGAACGAATCCTCGGTTTCGCAGACCCGGTGCTCTGTGACGCCTTTGTATGCGATGCCATGGGTTTTTCCACAGAAGAAGTTCCTTATATCCATATGGCGGAAAAGCTTGGGGTCGGTTCCTCCGACCTCTCGAAGGCAGATATCCATATGCTTAATCAGCCCTCTGAACCTGATTTCTCTCCGAAACCGTCCAGGCGGGTAGAAGCTCTGGCCCAATATATCTGTCCTGAAAATGCCTGCAGCGCCTGCTACGGCTCTTTGATTCACGCCCTGAACCGGCTGGATGAAGCCGGCCTTCTGAAAAAACAGCTTAAAGATTCACCGATTGCCATTGGGCAGGGCTACCGGAACCGATCTGGATCTGTCGGTGTCGGCCGCTGTACTGAAAAATTCTGCTTTTCTCTAAAAGGCTGTCCTCCAAAGGCCAGCGAGATCCTTGAATTTCTGAAAAAAAACTGGCTGAATGATTGATCTCATTCAGCCAGGGTCTGAATCAGCCCTTTTATCTTTTCTATGGAAATTTTCTTTTTATTCCCTTTTATCACCGTCACCATGTTCTCCGGGCGGAATATTTCTTTAGCCATCCGCGCCATATCCTTCTCTGTCACCCTTTGAAACGCTTCTTTTTTCCTTTCAATATCCGGATATTCTTCGTCCAGTATGTGGCAGTCATACGCCCGGTTCCAGTTGAAATCATCGGCATCGTCCAGCGCCATGTTCCCGTTGTCCACGTAAATCGCCCTGACATATTCCAGGCTGCCAGGAGAATGCTTCATCTCCCGAAAGACCTCCATCGTTTTCTGAAAGGCTTTTATAAGCTTTCCGGAAGAAACCTCATAGCTAAGCTGCAGGCTTCCCAGATTTTTGTAGCGTTCAAACCGGTCATCATAGCTGTATATATATCCGGTCTTTTCCGAAAGCTCCTGATACATACGGCAGTAATCCCCCACGAACAGCATATCATAAAACAGGCACAGCATCGCATCGGTATACCTGGACGTATCCACATCAAAGGATACCGAAAGCTCCGTCTCCCCGCCTTTTATCAAAACGGGCTCTATGCTCCGGTGAAAAAATCCTTCCGGAACCGGAGCCAGATTCATCCGTTTTGTCCCGGCTTCATACCATTCGCTCTGTTCCAGGAGTCTTCGCAGATACTCCAGATTTTCCTGGCTGCACCGTCCCGTCACATACAAAAAAAGATTTCCCGCCGACAAAAACTGCTTCCGATACTCAGACAGCTCTTTCTTTCCTGTCCTCTCCAGATTCTTCTTCTTTCCCGCAATGGTCTGCGTCAGGGACGTCCCCTTCCAAACGGTCCGTTCCATCTGCCGTTCTGCGGACTTTTTCTTCTCACATTCCCGAATCTCCGCCTTGACCCGCTTACGCTCTGTCGCGACTTCCTCTTCCGATAAGACCAGCGGTTCAAACAGCTTCACAAATATCTCTGCAGCCTCATTCCAATGCTCTGCAGCGCCGCTTATACTGAATTGTACAAATTCTTTATAGGTCGCGCCATTGAAGGAAAGACCGAGCCTGTCCAGAATCTTATAAAACTGCCCCTTCATCAGGCTGTTGATATTGCGGATGACTACATGCTCATAAAAATGCGCAATACCGTTTTCCTGCTTTTTTTCGTACATGGAGCCTGCTTTCACATACATGCACAAGCAGAAGCTGTGCAGATGCTGATTCGGATAAGAATAGACCGGTATCCCGTTTTTCGTCAGCATACATTGTTCCATCAATCTCAGTTCTCCTAAATCTATCTTTTTACTAGCAAAAGGCCTGCCGTATATCACGCCAGGCCTTTCTTGCAAAATTTATTTGATACTTACACAGGATATGCCTTATTGTCCGTATCTGCAACAGCAGGGTCAACCTTGCTCTTCTGTGCTTCTCTGTATTTAAAGAAGTCAACGGCAACCTGAGGGAACAGAGCGTAAGAGAGAACATCCTCATCCTGCTCCTTCCACTGAGACATTTCCGCTTCAATCTTATCCAGCTCATTCTCGATCAGATCGGCAGGGCGGCAGGTAATCCTCTTTTCGTCACCAATGCATTTCTTGATCACGTCGGGATTCATCGGCTTAACAGTCTGACCGTATTCGCCGCGAAGCAGAGCCTTGGATTCCTTCGTAGCTACCTTATAGCGCTCTCCCATCAGAACATTGAGAACGGCCTGAGTACCTACGATCTGGCTGGAAGGCGTAACCAGAGGGGGCTCGCCAAAGTCCTTCCTCACTCTCGGAACTTCCTCCAGAACTTCCCGGTATTTGTCCTCCGCTCCCTGATCCTTTAACTGGGAAAGCAGGTTGCTGAGCATGCCGCCGGGCACCTGATACATCAGGGTCTTTACATTTACTCCCAAAACCTTAGGATTCAGAAGACCGCTCTTAAGCGCTTCTTCCCGAATCGGCGTGAAATAATCTGCAATCTCAGACAGTTTATTCAAGTCCAGCCCTGTATCATAGGGAGTATCCTTAAATGCCTCAACCATGACCTCAGTCGCAGGCTGGCTCGTGCCCATTGCCAGGGGTGACATCGCCGTATCGATGATATCACAGCCGGCTTCTACCGCTTTCATATAAGTCATGGAAGCAACACCGGAGGTATAATGGGTATGCAGGTCAATGGGCAAGGTGGTAGCAGACTTAAGCGCCTGAACCAGCTCAGTCGCTTTTGCGGGTACCAGAAGGCCGGCCATATCCTTGATACAGATGGAATGTGCGCCCATATCTTCGATTCTCTTTGCGATATCCATCCAGTAATCCAGCGTATAGGCTTCTCCAAGCGTATAGGAAAGGGCTACCTGTGCATGGCCTTTTTCTTTGACGGCTGCCTTGACCGCGCACTCTAAGTTGCGGATATCATTCAGGCAGTCAAAAATACGGATGATGTCAATACCGTTTGCTATGGATTTCTGTACAAAATATTCTACTACATCATCTGCGTAATGGCGGTATCCCAGGATATTCTGTCCGCGGAACAGCATCTGCAGTTTAGTATTCTTAAATCCGTCTCTTAATTTCCGAAGCCTTTCCCAGGGATCTTCCTTCAGGAACCGAAGGCTGGCGTCAAAGGTGGCGCCGCCCCAGCATTCTACGGCATGATAGCCGATCTTATCCATTTTGTCAACGATGGGAAGCATCTGCTCCGTGGTCATTCTTGTCGCGATCAGGCTCTGATGAGCGTCACGCAATATAGTTTCGGTAATTTTTACCGGTTTTTTTACTACTTCTGACATGTTATTTCCTCCTGTCTTCTCTATTATTTCACACCGAATACTGCCATAAAGGTACCGGCAGCCACTGCCGTACCGATAACACCTGCTACGTTGGGGCCCATGGCGTGCATTAACAGGAAGTTAGTCGGGTCTGCTTCAGCGCCAACCTTCTGGGATACACGGGCAGCCATCGGAACTGCGGATACGCCGGCAGAGCCGATGAGCGGATTGATCTTGCCGCCGGAGAGCTTACTCATAAGTTTGCCGAGAAGCACACCGGACGCCGTACCGAACGCAAACGCGATCAGTCCGAGCAGGACGATCTTTAAAGTAGCCACATTAAGGAACGCCGACGCACTCGTGGTCGCGCCAACAGAAGTACCAAGCAGGATGACTACGATATACATCATGGCATTGGAAGCAGTCTCTGTCAGCTGCCTTACCACTCCGGATTCCTTAAACAGGTTGCCGAGCATCAGCATACCGACCAGCGGCGCCGTAGAAGGCAGGATCATGCAGACTACGATAGTTACGATAATCGGGAACAGGATCTTCTCCAGTTTGGATACCGGCCGAAGCTGTTCCATCTTGATCTTCCGCTCTTTCTCCGTAGTCAGGAGCTTCATGATGGGCGGCTGGATGATCGGCACCAGCGACATATAGGAATACGCCGCTACTGCAATCGGTCCGAGAATCGCCTGCTGTCCCAGCTTGTTGGCCAGGAAGATGGACGTAGGGCCGTCGGCGCCGCCGATGATCGCGATGGCTGCAGCCGCTTTGTCGCCAAAGCCAAGAAGCATCGCGCCGATATACGCCGCATAAATACCGAACTGAGCAGCCGCTCCCAAAAGGAAGCTCTTTGGATTCGCGATCAGCGGACCGAAATCGGTCTGCGCGCCTACCCCCATGAAAATCAGGGACGGCAGAATCGCCCACTCATCCAGCTTGAAGAAGTAGTTCAGAAGTCCTCCTTCTTCCATAATCGGCGGATAAATATTAACGAGCAACATACCAAAGGCAATCGGAACGAGAAGAAGGGGTTCAAACCCTTTCGCGACCGCCAGATAAAGGAACACGCAGGCAACTACAATCATCAGGTAGTTTCCCCATTCGAGGCCTAAGAACGCAGTCTGCCCCAGCAGGTTCCCTAACGTATCTAAAATATTCATTGCGCTACCTCCCATTTCGCATTGTAAGATAAATTCGTTTCCAGAAACAATGGAAATGAGTGATTAGTTCAGGGTCGCCAGAACTGCGCCTGCTGCGATCTCGTCGCCGACTGCAACGTCAATGCTGGCCACAGTACCGTCTTCAGGCGCCACAACGGGAATTTCCATCTTCATCGCCTCAATGACAACGACAGGATCTCCTGCTTTTACCGCCTGTCCTACGCTGGCTTCCAGCTTAAAGACCTTTCCGGCCGCGCCCGCTTTTACCTGAATGCTGCCCGCGCCGCCTGCCGGCGCCGCTTTTGGAGCCGCTGCCGGTGCTGCCTTGGGAGCTGCTTTCGGAGCCGCCTTAGGAGCCGCTGCCGGTGCGCTTCCTGCGCCCGCTTCTTCCACTGTCACATCATATGCCACACCATTTACTGTAATTGTATAATTTTTCATTATGATTTCCTCCTGAATTCTTATTTTACCAATTTCTATGCTGTGCTCTCTTGATGGAGCGTACTACAAAACCATCGGTGGAAGTTCCCGCAGATGCTGCCACAGCTGCAGTGATAACCGCAACTAATTCCAGATCATCCGTAACTTCTTCCTCTTCCACAGGTGCAGCCGGCATAACCGGAGCCGGAGCCGCAGCCTTCGGTGCTTTCAAGGCCTCTTTTCCTCTGTTCTCGTAAGAACGGACACACTTGCTCATCAGCAAGATCACCAGGATGATGATGATCAGTACGACGAACACTGTCCCCATACCGAGAAGCGTATTGGAAAGGGCGTCTGCAAAAATATTACTTAAGCTCATATGCTCACCTCATTTTTAGACTGTTCCGTGTTTTTTGGCCGGGCGCTCTTCCCTTTTGGTGAAAAGCATCTCAAATGCGCCGATCACATATTTCCTTGTATCCTGAGCATCGATGATATTATCCACATAGCCTCTCTTCGCCGCAGACAGCGCGCTGGACTGGAGCTCTGCGTATGCCTTGGCTTTCTCTGCCAAAAGCGCGGCTCCGTTGTCTGCTTTTTCAATCTCATCCGCATAGATGATCCTTGCAGCGCTGGTGGCATCCATCATACCGACGGAAGCTTCCGGCCATGCGAACACAACATCCGCGCCGATGGATTTGCTGTTCATCGCGACGTAAGCGCTTCCATAGGCAGCCCCTACGATCACATTTACTTTTGCCACTGTAGCATTGGCAAACGCATAAGTCATATCGGCCACCGCTTTTGCAATCTTTCTCTCCTGATGCATATCGGCTTTATAGCCCTTCACATTGGTAAGTGTCAGAACCGGAATGCTGAATGCGTCGCAGAACTCCACGAACTCCGCAGCTTTTCTGCAGCCGGCGCTTGTCAGCACATTATCAAAGGTCGAAACGGCTTTTCCCTCTTCATCACAGATTTCAGAACGGTTTGCTACCGCACCTACTGTAGTGCCGTTCAGGCGGATAAAACCGGTGACCATTTCCTTTGCGTATTCTCTCTTTGTCTCAAAGAAGAAATTGTCGTCTGAAATCATGGACAGGGCAATGGAGGTATCTCCCGCACAGTTTTCAAGTCCGTCACATACGCGGTTTAAATCGTCTGTACACTCATCATAGGACATATCGTCCTCATTGTTTGCAGGCAAAACGGAAATAAGGGTCCTGATCTCTTCGAAGATTTCAGACTCCGCCGCTGCAACATCTACGGAACCGATTGATTCGCTCTGATAAGCTGCCGAAGCCGTATCACATTTTGACACGATATTTCCATCCAGCGCATTGGGAGCGTTTACAAACAGCCTGGCTTTTTCTTTCTCCATGAAAGTAAAATCCGTAAGGGCAGGCACTACGCCCATACCGCCGCCGCAGGTTCCGAAAACAGCCGTGATCTGAGGAATCACGCCGGAAGCATCCGTCTGGTTTTTATAAAGCTCTCCAAACGCCTGCAGGGCGTCGGTTCCTTCCTGAAGCCTGAGTCCGGCACAGTCAACAAGACCGATGACCGGTGCTCCCATCTTCATAGCCAGAGCGTATACATTGGAAATCTTTTTCGCATGCATCTCACCCATGGAACCGCCAAGCACGGAAGCGTCCTGACTGTACACATACACCAGATTACCGTCGATCGTACCGTAGCCGGTAATAACGCCATCTGCCGGCGTCTCTTTTTCTGGCAAATTAAAATCAGTGCTTCGGGCTGTTACATAACTGCCGATTTCCACGAAGCTCTGAGCGTCAAGTAAGCCAGCGATTCTCTCGCTTGCTTTTCCTGTTGATAAATTACTCATTTTGCAGTCCTCCATTTTCATTTATTTAAAAGTAAAACAATTTTCTGCCGATTTTAATTATATCTTAAAGGCAATAAATTATCAAGAATTATTTAAGAGTTTTGTCACAATTTAGGAGTATATCACAAAGAAATAACACTTTCTATGTTCCGGAATACAAACTTAAGTATTGAAAAGTTCCTCCGCACATCGTGTGCGTACTGCCCGGAGGGCACAAATTAAGGGATGCCCTTGGATATGATACAAAATACTTTTTGGAATCATTCTTAATAAGCTCCGGCCAAGCCCCAGTTAGACACCGGCAGAAGTTCCGGACCGTCACGATTTCGGTTCGCTGGCGATGCAGGGGCCGCTTTATCCCCGCTCCAGGAGTACCGCTCACATGTCGACGGAAAATCTTTATGATTTCCCATCTCCTGTTCACTCAGAAACGGAATCGGTATTTTTCGTTTCTGCCTCCTTCCGCCGGGGAACACCGGCCGCTGCCCTGCGGCGCTCACCTTTAGGCCGGCCCGGAATCTTTCTGCCGGTGCCCTGCCTGCCGCACCATTCTGGATAATTTCCGTTCCATTGATTCCAGAAAAGAATTGGATATCCACATGGCCCGCGCGCCTTACGGCAGCGGGCCGCGGTGGACTGCCTCAATGGCTTTCGAGGCAAATGAGCGCTTATTTCGGTGCGGAAGAAAGAGCAAGAGGAAGGATCCGATTCCATCGTAAGGTGAGCGCCGCAAAGGCGTTAGCAGAATCTTCCCGGCCGCAGGGAGACAAAAATCGCATATCATGCGGATTTTTGTTGGAATCTGACATGGAAAAATATCGATTTATCCATGTCAGTTGGAAAGGACCGACTGGAGGCCGAAAAGATTCTGGTTACGGCTGCCAGCGAGCCGCCTGGGTGGAATCGGATTTCCTCCTGCCTTGTAAGCCAGATTAAGAAAACTTGTTTGAAAGGTATTCAAAAGTATACCCAAGGGCATCCCTTAATTCATGCCCTCCGGGCAGGCGCACTTCGTGCGGCAAGGTATGAAATAAAAAACGGCATCAGCCAAAGCTGTGCCGTTCTCGCAGCGCAAAACCGCGCAGCAGTTTATATATCGCATACCCAAGGGCATCCCTTAATTCATGCCCTCCGGGCGGGCGCACTTCGTGCGGCAAGGTATGAACTCACAAAAAGCCCGTACCATCTGGACGCCGTCACCGCTCACAGAAAAACTCAATTTCTTCACCCGCCGGTCCTCTGCAGAATCCTACCCGTATGGAATAAGGAGGCTCAGACGGAAGACAGACATCCTTCGGCTCCACAAGAATCTCATATCCCGCATTCCGTACCCGGGATATCATCTCGTCCGTATCAGACACATGAAAGGCCAGATGGACAGACCGGTTCGGTGATAAAGCAGCGTTATCGTCCACTTCTATAATTTCTATAAAGCTGCTTCCTCCGGCGGACACCATCGCCCCCCGTGCGCCCTCCTTTGTCCAGCTTCTTTCCAGATCAAGCTCCAATAAACCGGTGTAAAACGCCGTCACCTTTTCAAAATCCTTTCTGGCAGGCTTGATGCCCACATGATGGATTCCTTTAATGATCGGATTCATAACCTTTCCTCCCTTCGGCATGAACAAAATGAATCTGCCGCTCTCGTATCAATGAGTTTAGAAAGGCCGGCAGCAGCACAGATTCAATATGGCATTCAACGCGATTATCTGACAGCACCAGTTGCTCGCGCCGCCCATACTCCGCCCATAGCCTTCTCCCATGGACTGATACCAGCTCCCTCCAGACTGCAGCTGATTGAGCAATGTGCGGAACTGCTGGTTGTCCGGCTCCAGCTCCACCGCTTTTTTCGCCGACTCCATGGCCTCAATATTATTTCCCAATCCTGAATTGGCAGCGGCATGGTAATAATACCAGGTCCCATTCCGATTGCTGATTCCCGACAATACGTTGATTGCTTCCTTATAGTGCGCGGAATTGATATAATTAGCGGCCGCCCGGAGATGGCTGTCCGTCTCGCTCTGATAAGTGTTCTGACGCTGACTGCTTCCGCCGTAAGCGCCTCCGAAACCTCCGAAGCCGCCAAAACCTCCGAAACCGCCAAAGCCGCCGAAGGGATCCTGGTATTCCCGTCCCCCATAGGTGCCTCCGCCATAGCCGCCGGAATCAAAGCTTTCGCTGCCTCCGTTCTGCCTCTGCTTCATGATGATCTCATAAGCCTGCTGAACCTCTTTGAACTTTGCCTCGGCGATCTCCGGATGGGCGCTGTTTACATTGGAATCCGGGTGATATTTCCTGCTCAGATTCCTGTATGCTTTTTTTATCTCTTCATCGGATGCCGAGGAATCCACTCCCAGCACTTTATAAGGGTCCATGCTATTCTCCCGTTCTTTCTGCTCTCTTCTTTTTTATGATATCGTACTTTGTCCATACACCAGCATACAATATATTCCGTAAAATATCAATATCCTTTAAAATAGGCAGGCGCTCAAACTCCCTGGAGCATTCCGCCATCATCATGGTCAGCACCTGGCCGCACCAGACATCAAACTCTTCCTTTTCTTTCATTTCCCGAAGAGGATTATACCGGTCTTTCTTTTCATCTTCCTCCAGATCCTCATACGCATCCATCAAATAAATAAATTTACCCAGATAAAATCCGATCCGTCTCAGAGATGCAGCCCATTCATCTTCCTTAAAAACAAGCAGCTCTCCTAACATCTCTCCGGTGAACCTCGCCGCAGTATCCAGGCTTTTTCCCTTCTTTTCCTCATATGCATGAAGCTTCTTCAGATATTCTACCATGGAATTCCACTGACGCGGATATTTTTCTTTTAAAGACGCACAGTCTTTTCTCAGGACTCGGGCCGCCGCCAGACTACCCACATTCCGGTCATCCATCCAGTCATCCAGCAGATTGTGATAAGTCAGAAGGACCGTCATATCCGCCGCATAGTCAATATAAGGATTCTGGATCGACATATGCTTTGCCGTCGGATGGAGAGCACATCTTCTCATGGACAAAAACTCTCCGCCTTCGTAAAGCCCCGTGAGAAGTGCCGCCAGAAATACCATGTCATAATTTAAAGCCAGCTGTCCCGTAAATCCGTACCGCATGCGAAGACTCCTGCACAGTCCGCAGTAATATCCCTGATACCGTTTAAAATCCTTGATCTTAAGCTCCGGCTTATTGATCGTCACGTATCCGAACATATGCACACCCTCTCTCGTATCATCGTCCGACTGTTTCATAGCAACATACTTTTGTTGTTTTTATCATAGCACATCCTGAGAAAACTGACACGGTTTTTAGAAATTTATCAAAAAATTATCGATTATTTTAGAAATACACCAAGATAAGCCGACTGCTTCCACCCGCCCCGCCGTGCGGATCTCGCTGGATGCCACCGTTTCACCGTTCAGGCTGTAAACGATCCTTCCCACGGTCTGACCTGCTGTCACAGGGGCCTCAAGGCTCTCCTCCAGTGTTTGTTCGATTTTTACTTCTTCTCCCTCTTTCATCAGCAGCTCCCATCTGCTTCCCTCTTCCTTTACCTCCACGAGTCCAATCTCTGCTGTGTCCGTAAGCTCTCCGCTTTCCGGTATTCCATTTAACACCGGTACCGGCTTAAGCTCCGGCGCCTTATAAATCTCGCGGTATTGATAATTCTCCAATCCATAGCCCATCAGTTTTTTGGTATCGCTCCATTTATAGCTCTTATTATTTGGCCATCCACAGGCCAAAAGAGCCACGATGAACGTTTTTCCATCCTTCTCCAGAGCCCCGACATAGCAGTATCCCGCATCTCCCGTAAAACCAGTCTTTCCAGAAAAAGCTCCTTCCATCATGGACAAAAAAGCATTGTGATTATAACAGGAAAAGCTCCTCCCTGCCGCCGAAAAAGCATAGTCTTTTGTTCCCGTGATCTCCCGGAACCGTTCCTTTGCCGGCGATTCCATGGTACAATAGCGCATGATGCGCGCCAAATCTGCCGCAGTCGTGGAGTGGACTTTTTTTTCTCCGTCCACGTCTTTTTCCGCGTCCAGACCGTTAGGCGTCAGAAAGCAGGTGTCCTCGCATCCAATCTCCCTCGCTTTCTTGTTCATCATTTCCGCAAACCCTTCCACGCTTCCTCCTGCCGCTTCTGCGACGGCCACGGCCGAATCGTTATGGGATTCCAACATCAGAGAATACAGCAGGTCCCCAAGGCGGTATTCTTCCCCCGCCCGCATACCCAAATGAACTTTTGGCTGGGATGCGGCATATTCGGAAACTGTGACAGCTGTATCCTCTTCAAGTGTTTCCAAGGCTAGAATACAGGTCATGATCTTTGTAGTACTGGCCATGGGCCGCACCTCGTGGCCGTTTTTCTCAAAAAGGATCCGGCCGGAGTCTCCGTCCAGAAGCACGGCAGAAACGGCGTACAGCTGTCTCAGCTCCTCTGGTACAAATACCGCCTCTTCTCCATTTGAAGAGCCGGGTTCAGCCGGTTCCTCCGCCAGTATGGGAACTGCCGGGCATGCCGCCAGCACGGCTATGACCAAAGAAAAAAGAACTGCCGCCCATCTTCTCCGGATACTTTTTTTCTGGTAATGAGGTTTTCGTTTCATGGATACCTTCCCGGCTTTTCCGTCATCAGTTCATTTTATGCCGGATTTTCTGCTCTATTCGTCCCGGTTAATTGCATAAACAGAGTCCATATGATACGATACCATATTATAAAACGTTTTATTACATTTTAAGAAAGAGGAAATGATTTGGAAATTTACCTTATCCGGCACGGTCAGACCGATTGGAATGCCCGCGGCATCATGCAGGGCCAAACTGATATTCCGCTGAACGCGGCTGGCCGCAGCCAGGCAGAAGCCTTGGCTGAATCCCTTGAGTCTCTGTCCATAAAAGCGTTGTATTCCAGCCCTCTTTCCCGGGCGCTGGAAACAGCTCAGATACTTGGAAAAGTCCTTCGCCTCACTCCTCTTCCGCTCTCCTCCATGAAAGAGACCGACATGGGACGTTGGGAGGGAAAAACATGGGCACAGATCAAAGATTCCGACTCTTCGGCCTACGAAACCTGGCAGGCAGATCCTTTCCGCATTCCCCATCCGGAAGGAGAATCCTATGCCCAGGTAGCTGCCCGTGCCAAAAAGGCGCTCCTGTCACTGGAAGAAGGAAAAGCGCCGGCTGCCGTAGTCACCCATGGTGATGTCATGCTGGCTCTCCAGGCCCTGTCCGGAGAAAAGCTGACGCATGATACGGTCCACGGTATCACAGCCGGTATGGAACGGCTTGGTCTTTCCAACAGCTGTATCTGGAAGTTTTCCCTGAATGAGGGAAAATTGCAGTTTGACGGTCCGCTTTTTATTGACAATGGTTTCACGGGATGATAGACTTTTAATGAAAATCTAGTGCCTTCAGGTGCCGAAGCCATAAGCTCCGGAGAATAGGGAAGTAAGTGAGATTCTTACGCGGTCCCGCCACTGTAAGGGAAGAAAGAGGATTCGGATGCCACTGTCTGCGGATGGGAAGGCGAATCCATCGAGGAGACCCGAGCCAGGAGACCTGCCTGATGACACCATTTTTGCACAGAAGCTGCGACGATGGTTTCGGTGTAATGCAGACGGAATCTGTTACGGTATTAAGCAGATTCTTTCCGTTATGCCTTTTCCGGTCCAGACCAGAAGAGGCTTTTTTATTTATACTATATAAGGAGGTCATACCTATGACTAAGAAACAAAGGAAGCTGGTCATTGCCGCCAGCGCATTTGCTTTGGGGTTCGGAATCATGCCCGCTGCCAATGCCATGCACATCATGGAAGGATATCTTCCTATCTCCCATGCCATCGGCTGGGGCGCTGTCTGTATCCCCTTTTTGCTGGCAGGACTCTTTTCCATTAAAAGGACCGTCTCAGAACACAGGAGGACGCTGACCATCCTGGCCATGGTCGGGGCTTATGCATTTGTCCTTTCCTCTCTGAAGATTCCTTCCGTTACAGGAAGCAGTTCTCACCCGACTGGGACCGGCCTGGGCGCCATCTTATTCGGCCCCTGCGCCATGAGCGTATTGGGCGTTATCGTCCTTCTCTTCCAGGCAATCCTTTTAGCCCACGGAGGACTTACCACTCTCGGCGCCAACACATTTTCCATGGCCATTGCTGGTCCATTCGTTTCCTATGGCGTATTCAAGCTGGCTACAAAGCTTAAATGCCCGAAATTGGTGTCGGTATTCCTTGCCGCATTCCTGGGCGATCTGTTCACTTACTGCGTGACTTCTGTCCAGCTGGGCATAGCCCATCCTGGAACGAACGGCATCGCAGGCTCCTCTCTCGAGTTCCTCGGAATATTTGCGGTGACCCAGATTCCCCTGGCAGTCATCGAAGGTATCCTTACCGCCATTGTAATCATGGGACTGGAGACTTACGCAAAGAGCGAGCTCACAGATCTTGGATATTTTAAGAAAGGGGGACTTGCATAATGGAACAGACAAAAGCATCTGCGGGCAAATGGAAAACCGTCCTGATCCTGCTTTTAATCTGCGTTCTGATCGCAGTCATCCCACTTGCCGTAAACAAAGATTCTGAATTCGGCGGCGCCGACGGGGCGGCTGAAGACGCAATCTCGGAAATCGATCCTGATTATGAAGTCTGGGCGTCCCCCGTGCTGGAACCCCCCGGCGGAGAAACAGAATCCCTGCTGTTCTGTCTCCAGGCAGCCATCGGTTCCGGCGTCTTCTTCTATTTCTTCGGCGTCATGAGAGAACGGCACAGAAAAGAAAAAGAAGCGGAAGATCAACAATAAGGAAATGGAAAAAGCATGTTAAAGGAGCCTATCATCCATGCAAAAGACAGGAATCCTGGTCGTCAGTTTTGGGACCAGCTATCATAACTCATTGGTCAATAATATACAGGCTATAGAAAAAAGTATTGGAAAAGCATTTCCAGACTGGGAACTCCGCCGCGCTTTTACAAGCGGCATGATCATACGGAAGCTGCAAAAACGGGACGGCTTCCATGTAGATACGGTGGAAGAAGCCCTGGAGTCGTTTGCCTCGGACGGTTTTACCGATCTTGTCATTCAGCCGACCCATATCATCAATGGTATTGAAAATGATATCATGCTGGATACCGTGCGTTCCTACCTGGACAAGTTTCATTCTATCCGCGTAGGCGCTCCGCTCCTGACGACCACCGATGATTATCGGGCCCTGATCGACGGGGTCATGTGTGAATTCTCCAGTTTAAAAGACGATGAATTCCTGGTTTTCATGGGACACGGGACAGAGCATGACGCCAATGCTGTTTATCCTGCGCTGGACTATATGCTGAAAGCAGACGGATATACCAATGTTTATATCGGCACTGTAGAAGGATATCCGGATCTGCCCCTTGTCAAAGATTTGGTCCGGGAAAAAGCTCCTAAACGGATCCTTCTGGCCCCACTGATGATCGTGGCCGGCGACCATGCCGCCAACGACATGGCCGGGGAAGAAAAAGACTCCTGGAAAAATGAGTTTCAAAGGGAAGGTTACGATGTGGATTGTATTCTTAAAGGCCTGGGAGAATACCCCGCTGTCCGGAATATCTTCGTGGAACATGCCAAAGAAGCCGCCCCCTTATAGATAGTACCGGATACGGAATATGAATTTTAACAAACAAAACGGGAAAGCCATTTGGCTTTCCCGTCATTATTTTAATAAATTTACTGTGATATCTTAGAAAACAGCGTTTCCATTATGGTCGCTTCATCAATCAGGGCACATTCCTGCTGGTATGCATGCTCCTCAATGGAGCATTCCAAAACCTGGTTCCCGTCCAGGAAAGTCCATGCATAATATTCCACATAGTTGCTGTCTTCGTCAAAGGTATAGCTCACCTTAATGTAGCTGACTTCTCTTCCGCCTGCCTGGACTTTTTTAAGCTCCTGCATCTCCACGTTGGTATAGTCATCATCCTCCTGGTAATATGCCACATTGTCCTTGCAGTCCTGGACCAGCTGCTCTTCCGTATAATCGGAGCTCAGTCGGTAGGTCAGATAAACATCGTCGAAATCCTGTTCATTGGTATCCGTAAAAGCAAGATAGGTTTCGTCCGAATACGGATTCAGTGCATAGCCGTCCGGAGCGCCGATATTCACGCTTCCGTCACCCAAAAAATTTTTGAGCGTATAGCTGCCGTCTGCGTTGGGAGTGACGCCGGCTTTCTCTCCGCTTTCGCTTTCACCGGCTGGAGTGCTTTCTTCCGTACTACCCGGTTCGTTTCCGTTTCCGCCCAGGAAGTCATCCAGCTGATTGTCTCCTGTTCCGTCTGAGGAAGCGGATTTCGCCTCCTCCGGTACTACGATCTCATTCACATTGTCAAATCCTGTATAAACAAAAGTAAGGGTAAAGCTGTCAACTTTAGCCGCCACGCCACTTCCTCCGGCAGCACTTTCCATCAGCTCAGACATGCCTTCACTGCAGTCCATGATCATTTCTACCGGGAGCATGGTCTTTTTATCAATCTTCATGGTCACATCAGCACTGAATTTCGACCAGTCCATTTCTCCTGACATCTCTCCCATGCTGTCAGACATCTCTCCCATCATGTCTTCCATCAGATCGCCGGAAACCTTGGCTCTCAGGACATATACGTCTTTTCCGTCCACCTTCTCCAGCTTATCGTTCAGCGTATAAGCCACAGAGCTGTCAAATAAAGACTGAATGGATTCCATTTGATTTTCCTCCGGAAGCTCTGCCTCCGTTCTGGTCCACTGGTCCATACTCTTCGTGTAAGTTACGGCTTTGCCGTCCTCAACTACCGAATAGGATTCTATATCCACGCTGAGCCCCATCAGGCTCATGGAAACATTTCCTTTCATATGGGCCGCCATAGGCTCCTGAATGATATCCATGTCAACATCCATATTCACATCGAGATCCACGCTCATGCCGCTCTGTTCCACGGACATTCCCATATCCAGCTTCATATTCGCACTCATGGAGCCAATCTTCTCCACGTTTGCCTGTACTTCCTTCATCAGGCTTTCCGCGGTGGTCTTTTTTCCACAGCCAGAAAGCGCTGCCGCTGCCGCCAACAGCACACATAATACCAATCCGATCCATTGCTTTCTTTTTTTCATTTTTTCCTCTTTTCCTCCCTGATCTTTTCCATGTTGTGACTCTTAAGTCATCTATGTCATCATGCAGTCAGACCGGCCCATAACCATATACCACAATATGCTGGCCGTCATCTGACTCTGCATAAATCCATCCATCATAAATACTTCTTATCGCCGCATTTTCCGGGATACTCTGCCGACCCTCCAAAATCGCATTTTCCATGACCTGGTAAAGAATCCTGTCGTTGTAATCAAACAAATAAATCTCCGTATCATCGGCAAATGCATCCATCCAGGATATTTCCTCCGTCAAAAACGATTCTGTCCCCTGCAGGAAATCCACTTCGTAATAAACCCAACTATACCGGTTCCCTCTTTCAGCCCCCGTACAATAAACGGCTGAATCCGAAGTCATGGAAATTACAAAACCGTTCTCGGACTTGGATTCCCCCAGAACCGTATACAGCTCTTCCGCCGGATCATACCGGTAAAAGATGAGCGTTGACCATTCATATGACTGTCCTGTCCCCTCCGCTTCTGCGAAATACAAGGCTCCGTCCCGGACCTCCATATAACGGCAGCCCGAGGATATCTCCATGATATTCCCTGCTCCGTCAATCTGATACAAGACCGCCTCCGCGTCAGTGCCGTCCGTCTGCTCCATACAATAAATATAACCTCCGCAGCATCGGGCCTGTCCTGCCTGTCTCAGGATGAGCTCAGGCTGGCTGGCCTCCGGATCTACCCGGTACAGATTGCTCGTCTCCCCTTCCTCGGGGGCAGACAGAAAATAATAATCTGCTCCGATCCGGCCGACAGGTACCGGGATATTCTCCCAGATTCCGATTATCTGCTCACCGGCACCATCGAACTCATTCCGATAGATCGCATAGGCATCCTCTTCCGTCTCCTTGACATAGACGAGCTCTTCTCCGTTAAAGGCAATTTGAGAGCATATCCCCGGTACCGACATCTCCCATAAAATCTGCCCCTGTGAATAGATATTTACACCTGTCCCCTCAGCCACCGCGGCAATGAGCCCTCCCTGAGCGGCCAGATAATATCCTTCCGCAAAATCCAGACCCGAGCTGGAAGAATCCCCCGCGTCTGTCCAGATAGTCTCTGACTCTTCCATGGTCTCCGACCTGACAGAAATCTGTGACTCACCAGAAAGTCCGGCTTCGGCGACCCTGCTCTGGCGTTCCAGCTCCGGATATGTACCCAGATACCCCATCCCTTCTTCGATGACGCTCTGTGCCGATTCGTAATCTCCCAGCAGAAGATAAATATCCACCAGCTTTACATAGGGTTCTTCATCTCTTCCGGGCTCCAAAGAAATAGCTTCCCGATAAGAAACGGCCGCCTCCTCATAGCTTCCTTCCTCCTGATAGATGTCGCCCAGCTCAATGGCCTCACGCCATCGTCCGGACGCACGGGATTCATGCTTTTCAAACACCATCATGCAGGCTGACAGGATGAGAATCAGACCGAAACACAGGACTCCCAGCAGGACCGCCAGCTTTTTCTGGCTGTCTTTTTTCATATCACTGTCCCCTCGTCTCGTCAATCATGTACAGCAGCGCATTACAGATGGCCGCCGCTACATTGCTTCCGCCTTTCCGCCCCCGCGCCACGATGTAGGGCACCTCTGTTTCCATGATCAGCTCTTTAGACTGAACTACATTCACGAATCCTACCGGTACTCCGATGACCAGCGCCGGACGAATCCTTCCCTCTTTGATCAGCTCATACAGACGGACCAGCGCTGTGGGCGCGTTGCCGACGGCAAAGATGAGAGGCCCTTCCATGGAAGCCGCCTTGTCAACGCTCGCCACTGCTCTCGTAGTGCCGTTTTCTCTCGCCCGACGCGCCACATCCTCGTCTCCCATGAAGCAGTATACCTGCCCCCCATACCGTGCCAGAGATCTTTTATTGATGCCGGACCGTCCCATCTGAGTATCCGTCACTATGGACGCCCCGCCCCGGATGGCCTCCAGCGCCTTTCCGATGACACCATCTGAAAAACAGAGCGTGTCCGCATATTCAAAATCCGCTGAAGTATGGATGACACGTTTTATCACCGGCGCCTTATCCTCATCAAGCTTCCGGCCTCCCAGCTCTTCTGTGATAATCTCAAAGCTCCGGGCCTCAATCTCGCCGGGCAGTACATTCTCCAACGTTACTTTCATCGTTTCCTCCTAATATTCAATACCCTTTCTGGCGACGATTCCTTTGTCATACGGATGTTTCACTTTTTTTATCTCCGACACGTAGTCGGCCGCCTCCATGAGCTCCGGGGCCGGGCCGCGGCCTGTCATGACGACTTCCAGATTATCCGGCTTCGTCCGGAGGAATTCAAGCAGTTCTTCCCGGCCGACCAGTCCATGGTTGTATGTCGCTATGATCTCATCCATGATTAAAACCGTATCTTTTTTACCGGCTGCTGTCACCGCAGCCGCAGCAGCCTGGCGGAATACTTCCTGATACACTAAAGCCGCTTCCTTCTTCTGCTCTTCGCTCATCTGAAAATAAAACCCAAAGCTCCTCTCACAAGGTATCATCACGACTCCGGGAATATCCCGCAGTACCGCCAGTTCTCCGGATCCGTCCGTCTTTAAAAATCTGGAAAACACCACAGTGAGCCCTGTCCCCGCACTCCTCACGGCCTGTCCGATGGCCGCCGTCGTCTTTCCTTTTCCATCGCCGCAGTAAATCTGTATCAATCCCTTCATACAGCAGTCCTTTCCCTTATAGGTCTCATAAACCGGCTTCCAGAATACGGTATACCGCATCCATATCCATGCCCTGCCTTATCCCATCGGCCAGAATATCATACTGCCTTTCCTTATAGGCTTCCATATCAAAAGCCTGAACTTCTGAAATATCCAATCCCTTCTTCTCATACAGGCTGCCGATCACAGCTTTCAGAACGGCCTCCTCGTCAAAGATGCCATGGACATATGTACCGTAAATGCTTCCGCACTGAGCGCCGTCAGCCTTTCCGAAATTGTCGAGCCAAGTAAGCGGACGTCCCTCCCCCTTTAAACGGCTTTTTCCCATGTGGATTTCATAGCCTCTGAACCGGACGCCAGACAGGCCGGACAAAATACCGGACACGTCCCGAAAGCTACCTTCCACCTGTGTCCTGGTCTTATGCTCTTCAAACACCGTATCCATAGGCAGAAGTCCCATTCCCCGGATACTGCCTCCGGCTTCCACTCCAGAAGGATCCGACAGCGTCTCCCCCAGCATCTGGTAGCCTCCGCAGATACCCATGACAATAGTTCCCGCAAATGAAGCCTTTATCACCGCGGCCTCCAGTCCGTTCTGGCGCATCCACAAAAGATCTTCCATAGTGTTTTTCGTTCCTGGAAGAAGGATCATGTCAGGATTTCCCAGCTGTCCCGCAGCCGTCACATATCGGAGCGTGACCCCCTCCATGGCTTCAAGCGGCCTGAAATCCGTAAAGTTGGAGATTCTGGGCACTCGGATGACCGCGATATCCACAAGGCCTCCGCCCTCATGCCGGTCAAATCTCTCCGTCAGGCTGTCCTCATCATCAATATCCACATGGAGGTACGGGATGACTCCCACAGTAGGAATATGGATTCTCTCTTCCAGCATCTGTATGCCCGGATCAAGTATAGTCTTATCTCCCCGGAATTTATTGATGACCGTCCCTTTTATCATGGAACGCTCCTCTTTCTCCAGAAGAGTGACCGTTCCGACCAGCTGGGCAAATACCCCGCCTCTGTCAATGTCTCCGGCCAGAAGCACAGGAGCGCCTGCCAGCTTTGCCATGCCCATATTCACGATATCATCCGTCTTCAGGTTGATCTCTGCGGGGCTTCCCGCCCCTTCCAGGACAATTATATCATATTCCTCTGCCAAAGAGTTGTATGCTTTCATAATATCAGGGACCAACGCCTTTTTATAGCGGAAATAGTCCCGAGCCGCCATGTTCCCCCGCACTTCTCCATTTACGATCACCTGAGATCCAGTGTCATTGGTAGGTTTTAACAGAATCGGATTCATCCGCACCGAGGGCTCAATTCCCGCCGCTTCCGCCTGCATGACCTGAGCCCTTCCCATCTCCAACCCCTCTTTGGTGATAAAGGAATTGAGCGCCATATTCTGCGATTTGAATGGCGCCGCCTTGTATCCGTCCTGTCTCATGACACGCAGCAGACCGCCTGTCAAAAGACTCTTTCCCGCATTGGACATGGTCCCCTGTATCATCAGTGCTTTCGCCATGTATTTGTCCTCCTGTCACTTTCCGCCTGATTTCCGTTCTGTTATTCTCCGACTTTTGAATCCGCTGCGTTATATATCTGTCCCAGGGCTTTCAGGAGTGCTTCATTCTCCTGCCTTGTACGCACCGCTATCCGGTAATACCCGGGGCAGAGTCCCTGGTAATTGCCGCAGTCCCGAATCAGGATACCGAGGCGGACCAAAGCTTCCTTCAGATCCGCCTTGTCACCGTGAAAAAACAGATAGTTCGCGCTTCCCTCATATACGGTAAGCGGATAATTCCTCATACGTTCCAAAAGCCACTGACGCTCATTCCTTATATAATGGACGGAAGCTTCCAGAAAATCCGTTTCCCTCAGCGCCTGGATGCCCGCAGCCTGAGCCGGCACCGATACGCTCCAGGGCTGCCGCAGCTCATTCAATCTTTCTAAAAGAAACGTATCCGCCGTCATCCCATATCCCAGGCGGAGCCCGGCCATTGCATAGGACTTTGTAAATGCCCTCAGAAGAAAAATCCCGCCCTCCGATATGCTTCCGGCCATGGAAACGCTCTCCTTTTCTCCCGTGAGCTCCAGGAAGCATTCATCCAAAACTAGAAAGATTCCAAGACGCCGGCATTTTAACAGTACCTCCTTTAAAAAGTCCCGGCCGGTAAGCATGCCTGTAGGATTATTGGGATTACACAAAAACGCGATGTCCGTCTCTTCTGTCAGGGCATCCAGATAATCTTCTCCAATCCGAAACCCTTTCTCCCGTTCCAAAGGATAATACCGGCACCGGCAGCCAAAAGCTTCCAGCGCCTGCCCATACTCGGCAAATGTCGGAGCTGTGAGAAGCGCCTGTTCTGGCCTTTTGGCCGCCGCCAGCAGAAAGATAAGCTCAGCGGCTCCATTCCCGCATATAATATGTTCCGGACTGATCCCTTCCGCCCGGCCGATGGCCTCCCGAAGCTCTGTACAATTAGGATCTGGGTAATGCTCCGACCGGTCAATGCTTTCCCTGGCCGCCGTTTTCACCCTCTCCGGCATGCCGAGGGGATTCAGGTTCGCAGAAAAATCCAGAATCTTTCCGTATTGATATATATTGCCGCCATGTATATGTTTCACCTGCGCCACCTCATCCCAGTTTAAATATCACGCGGTACAAAAGAAGAGAACATCCCATAAAAAGGAGAAGTCCGAAAACTGACGTCATATACATGAGCCTGTTGGCTCTCCGTATGTCTTCGACAGCGGCCGGCCGTTTCGCATCTCCAATGGTCTTCTTTTTGTGAAGGACCCCAAAATACCAGGCATCCCCCGCCAACTGGATACCCAGGGCCCCCGCACAGACAGATTCCGTCTGTGCCGAATTGGGACTGGCATGATTGTGGCGGTCACGCCAGAACACCATCCAGGCATTTCGCCAGTCCATCTTCAAAAAAACACTGGAAAGCATCATCAGGAACGCGGAGATCCTGGCCGGAATGTAATTACAGATATCATCCAGCCAAGCCGCTGCTCTTCCAAAGTACAGATACTTTTCATTTTTATATGCGATCATGGAATCCATGGTATTGACAGCTTTATAGAAATACCCCAGCACCGCACCGCCAAACGCCATGTAAAGCATGGGGGCGATCACACCGTCTGAAGTATTTTCCGCTACCGTTTCCACCGCCGCTTTTATGACGCCTTCTTCGGAGAGCTTTTCCGTATCACGGCCCACGATCCGGCCGACCGCTTTCCTGGAACGCTCCAAATCTCCTTTTTTCAGCTGTCTGTAAACCTTCATACTCTCCTTTTTCAAGGACCTCGCCGCGAGAAGCTGATAACACATAAAGCTTTCTATGGCCAGCCGCAGATATGGATGCACCATGCCGGCCAGATAAAGGAGCAGAAACGGAATGCCAGTGGAAACAACTAAGACCAGAAAGACCAGTAAAACCCCGCCGGCCATCTGATCTCCCTTCGTATCCGGAAAAAAATCACGTATCTTTTTTTCTAAGAAAGAGATCAGGCTGCCGATCAGGCAGACCGGATGCGGCAGCCGGCAGGGATCTCCAAAAAGCATGTCCAAAAGAAACCCTATGCCAAGCGCAAATGCAAAATATTTCATGTCACGGAACACCCCTGATATCTGTAAGTTTATTGTCCCCGGACTTCCAGGCTTCTTCGCACAGCCATGCGGAAAACCCCTGTCCGTTCTTTACCTGCCATTCATAAAAATTCCGTTTCGGAGAGCCGAATCGCTCCAGGATGGACATGATCGTCCCTCCATGGACTACAAAAGCTGCCGAACCGGCTTCTTCTTCCATGAGTTCGCCAACAGCGAGATAAAAAGCCCGGCAGCATCTTTCTGCAAAAACGCTGCGGCTCTCTCCTCCCGGAAACGGCAGTGTGCCGCCGCTGTCCACCCAGGCCTGATACTCCGGTACGCCCTCAAGCTCTTTATAATTTTTATTCTCAAATCTTCCGAAATCACATTCATTGAAGCCCGTCCTGATCCGAGCGGGCAGCGATGGAAACAAAAGAGACGCTGTTTCTTTCGTTCGGAGCAGGCCGCTCACATATACAGTCTCCGGATCTGAAAGAGGAAAACCGGCCGCAAGCGCCTCTTTTCCTTCCGCACAGAGCGGCTCATCCGTAGTCCCGATATAACGTCCAAGAAGATTCCCCGAAGTCTTTCCATGCCGGATTAAATATATCTTCATACGTCTTATCCTTTGATTTTTCCGGGAATCCCCGCCACGACCCGGTAAACCTCGTCTGCCTGCTTTGCCAGACCACAGAGGATCCTGCCGGCCGTCTCCCGGTATTTTCTCTCAAACGCATCCACCGGCACGATACCGCAGCCAATCTCGTCTGCCACAAATATCATATCCCTCCTGCGCTCCGTTATCTCAAACAGCTCATCCCAAATCTCATCTTGATCAGCGCCGGCTTCCATGCGCTCCCTGATCCATTCATGGACCCTGTTCATCACCCGGTCCGGTTCTTCTCCGGCTATTTCAAGGGCAGCTTCCGTTTTTCCCTGGTAAGCCCCTCCGATTATCAACACCATACTCTGCTCCTTATCATTTTAACACAAAATAAAAGCTGTGTCATGGTCTGTCCGTTATCCTTTTGAACTTTCTCCCGTACAATGCCGGCTGCCCTTTACATGCTGCCTAAAACGGCAGATACCTGGCGGCAACCACGGCTATTCCCATGAACAGTTCACAAAGCTCCGTGAACCAGCCGGCCAAATCGCCGGTAATACCTCCAAATTCTTTATAAGCTTTATAGCGGTAATAACAAAAGACGAAAAGGCCTGCGGCTACGGCGAAAAGTCCGGCTTTCCAGTCCAGAAGGATCATGCCGACGCCCGCTGATAAAAGAAAGACAGCCAATACGAAGCGGGTGACATACTTTTCCGCGTTGGTGGAAAAGGTAGCCAGAAGACCATCTGTCCTGGCATTTTTAAAGGTCACCACGGACATTCCGCTGAGGGCCCTGGAAAATACGAAAGAGATGGCCATGACCATCAGATATTCATCCGGTATGCCGCTCCACATGCCCAGAGAGACGACCAGATAGATCCCTGTGACGATTATGGCAAAGGCTCCCGTATGAGAATCTTTCAGGATCTCCAGCTTTCTCTCCCTGCTTTGGTATGAGGAAAGCGCGTCTGTCGTATCCACGAAACCGTCCATATGGATGCCGCCGGTCACCAAAAGCGGTATCACCGTGAGGCCGGAAGCCCGCAGAAGCTCCGGCGTATCCAAACAGCTGCAGAGCGCTCCGAACCCAACGGCCAGCGCGCCGATGACCACACCAATCAGAGGAAAAAAACACATGACGTATTTCATCTTGTCTTCCGACCAATCGGCCCGCGGCACCGGTATTTTAGAATACATGGCAAAGGCCAGCAAAAAGGAATTTATCATAACGGTCCTCCTTTGTGACAGACCGGAATGGAATACACGACCTCTATCAAGGCATCTGATTCTGCCGCCATTCTCCGGTTGATCTCCCCCAGGGCTTCCCTGTACGCTTCTGTGGACGCATCATAAGATACGCCGTCGGAAAACACTTCGTTGCTCACCACCACCAGGTTATCCGTCTGCGCTCTCAGATTCCGGATTCCTTCCATGACCGCCTCCGGCGTCCTGGCGCCTGCTCCGCCTTCCTGATAGAATTCATTGGCAGTCAGGTTGGACATACATTCCAGGAGTACGGACGGCTTCTTACCTTTTACGGCAGGCAGCCTCAGACTGTTAAGGCCAGTATAACACTCTATAGTGGTAAATCCTTTATCCTTCCTCATCTCCCTGTGCCGTTCAATCCTCCTGCGGCTTTCTTCGCCAAAGGGAAACATCGTCGCAAGATAAAATCTATCTCCCTTTCCGTTATCCATCCTCATAAGCAGATTTTCACTGAATTCCGATTTTCCGCTCCCGCTTCCTCCCGTCACTACCACAAACATCTGTTTCCCTCCGTACTTCCGAAATGCTTATAACGGCTGATACTGCTCCACGTTCATATCGTCAAAGGTAGCCATCCTGTGGTAAACCGTAAGGCCCATATCCAGGACGGACAGGGCGGCCATCGCGCCGGTCCCTTCACCCAGGCACATCTCGCAGCAAAGCATGGGCTTAAGACCCAGCTCGTCCAATATGAGCTGACCGGCCGGCTCCTTGGAAACATGGGACGCGATCATATAATCCCTGGCCAAAGGTTCAAGGTTCACCGCCAAAAGAGCGGCCACACTAGAAATAAACCCGTCGATCAGGACCGGTATCCGGTAAATGGCGCCTCCCAGAAAGATACCCGTCAAGCCGGCGATATCATAGCCTCCCACTTTTACCAGGATATCCATAGGATCTTCTCTGTCAGGCTTCAGATTTTTAAGAGCCTCTTTGATCACGTTTATTTTTCTTTGCAGTCCTTCGTCGGAAAGGCCTGCACCCTTTCCGGTCATCCGCTCCACCGGCTGGGAAAGGAGCGCTGCGGCCACCGCGCTGCTGGTGGTAGTGTTGCCGATACCCATCTCCCCTGTGGCCAAAATATCGTATCCCTGTGCCTTAAGACATCCTGCTATCTCGATCCCGACTAGGACGGCCCGGAGAGCTTCTTCCCTGGTCATAGCCGGCCCCTTCGCAAAGTTCCGGGTACCCCTTCTCACCTTTCGCGGAAGCAGAGTCCTGGGAAGAAGCTCTGCCTCTTCCTTCGGAACCCCTTCTATAAGGCTGCCTTCCGTTGCCATTCCAATATCCACAGGAAATACGTCGGCCCCGGCCGCTTCCGCCATCACTGTCACCGTAGTACTTCCCACCGCCATATTCTCCGCCACAATGGCGGTCACTTCGCTTCCCGTCTGAGTAACCCCCTCTTCAATCACGCCATTGTCCGCGCACATGGCCACAAGCGCCCTCTTTTTAAGATCCACCCGGCTGCGTCCGCTGATTCCTGCGATCTTTGCCACATTCTTTTCCAGCAGCCCCAGACTCTTTAAGGGTTTTGCGAGGCTGTCCCATCTTTCCTGAGTATCCCTGGCGGCGTCCTCATCCACAGGACTCACGCTGCGAAGCAGCTCGTCAAGCCTTGCTGAAAGCTTCTCTTCCATCGTCGTCTCTCCGTCCATCGTCTTATCCTCTCTTTTTCCTCCGAAATTCCCTGCAGCTCCTTAAAAAACTTCCTGCCGATTCCGGATTACCATAGTAATAAAAATGTGGGAAGCCGGCCAGCAGGCTGCCCTGATTCACCATACATTCCCACTTTCTCTTCCCCGCAGGCTTCTCTGCCAGAAAGGAATCTCCGTTGCAGGTGCTGTCCCAATAGTGGAACTCATGGGCGGGGAAACGTTCCCCAGCCCTTCCGGCTATGGTGTCCTCCTTAGCCGTCAGCGTTATGTAGCCAAACCGGGAAAGTCCCTGTGTACGGTAGGCATGTCCCTTTATCACACCTGCCATCGGCCATGTCTTCCCTTCCTCGTCCTCCAGTGTCTCGTGGAGATACAGAAAGCCGCCGCATTCGGCCAGACAAGGAAGGCCTTCCTCCAGCGCATTTTTTATCTTCGAAAGCATCGCCGTGTTTTCTGAAAGCATTCCTGCATAGAGCTCTGGGTATCCTCCCCCAAGAAGCATTCCATCCGCTTCGTCCGGCAGCGTTTCATCCCTAAGGGGACTGAAAGGAAGCAGCTCTGCTCCCATATCCTCAAGCAGCTGAAGATTGTCCGCATAATAGAAGTTGAAAGCCTCGTCCCTCGCCACCGCGATCCGGACCGTTCCGCCGGAAGCAAAACGGCTCAGATCCGGCTCTTTTCCGCAAAGAGGCGGCGCCGTTTCTCCCAGCGCACACAGTCCTTCCAAATCCACAGTCTTTGAGATCACTTCTGCGAGCCCTGACAGCTTTTCCTTCAAATCCTCCATCTCATCGGGACGCTTTAATCCCAGATGGCGGCTTTCCAGAAAACATTCGGAAAGCTTCGGCACATACCCGTAAACCTTTACTGGAAGCTCCGCTTCGATCAGCGCCTTCATTTTCTCATATATCATCGGAGAGACTTGGTTTAAAAGGATTCCGCGAATCTGCTTTTGCTTCTCGTAATCAAGAAATCCTTTTATCAGGGGAACTGCAGACAGGCTCATTCCCCTGCAGTTTACAATGAGGACCACCGGAGTCTCCGTCAGAGCGGCCACTTCGTAGGTACTGGCTTTTGACGACATGCCGCCTAAACCGTCAAAATACCCCATGACGCCCTCTATCACAGAAAGATCCGCTTCTCCGGCCCCTCTCTCCAGCAAGAACCGCAGTGTTTCCTTTTCCGTGAAGAAACTGTCCAGGTTTCTGGATTCCATTCCCAAAACGCTCCTGTGAAACATCGGATCGATGTAATCCGGCCCGCACTTAAAAGAAGCCAGCCGGACGCCCTTCTGCTTCCACGCTTCCAGCAGGCCGCAGGTAAGAAGCGTTTTTCCGCTTCCGCTGCTCGCCGCCGCCAAAAGAATCCTCGGAGTCTTCCCCGTCATCATATCTCTTCCCTTCCGGTGAAACTGACGATATAGACCGGATTCTGTCCCATCATCAGCTGATGCTCCCCCAGCTTCTTTGCACGGGAGACCATCACCTGGGATATCTCCCCGTTTTCTGTGTCATACGTCTTCATCAGCGAGACAGCTTCGGCCACCGTTTCCAGGGCAATGGCGTTTATGACAATCCGTATTCCCGGATTTTTCTGAAACAGAAGCTCGACAATCGGCTTCAGATTTCCGGAAGAACCTCCGATAAACGCATGGGTCGGAACCGGCAGCGCCTCCAGCGCTTCCGGCGCTTCTCCTTCTATGATTTCCAAATTGGGAACGCCAAATTTCCGTTTGTTCTCCCGAAGGAGAGCGACCGCCTCCGGATTTTTCTCTATGGCGTATACCCTTCCATCCCCGGCCTGAAGCGCGGCTTCCACAGAAACCGATCCGGTACCTGCCCCGATGTCATAAATTACGGAATCCCGGCACAGCCTCATCCTGGAAACCGATACTGCCCTGATCTCGCACTTGGTCATCGGCACCTTCCCCCGTATGAATGCATCATCCTCCAGGCCATGGGTCACCACATGACTGGCAGCCATGGGATTTTCAATAAAAACCACCGCAAGAGAACGGAAATCTTCGGGAAGGAGCGTCTCTGGAGTTCCCCGCCTGATGCGCTCTTCTTCATAGGAGAGATCTTCCCCCACGGCCAGACGCACATCAGAAAACCCATAGTGCAGAAGCTCCTTACAAAGCTCCCTCACGCTGTCCTTCCCTCCAAGGAGGGCAAACACTTTTCTATTTTCCCGCACGGACTGTATCAGGTTCTCAGATCGGCCGTGGATGCTCATAAGTTTTGCATCATCCCATGAGATTTCCAGCCTTGCCGCAAAATAGATCAGTGAGGACATTCCTGGAATACAGCGGACGAGGTATCCGTTTTCCTCCAAAAGCGGCAGCAGTTTTTTGGCGCCGCTGTAAAATCCCAGGTCGCCGGAAAATGCCACCGCAATACTCCGATACTCCGGATGTTCTTCCATCCAGGAGATTATTTCCTCATTTTTATAGGATACGAAAGAAGGCTTCCGCAAGATCCCCAATGCCTGCAGCATCCGTTCTGCCCCTATGACCGCATCGCATTTATCAAAGGCCTCCTTTGCAGCCTCTGTCATCTGAGAAAGCGCCCCGGTCCCAATGGACACCAGAACTGCCTCCCTTCGCTTCATTTGAAGTCCATGTTCAGCCGGCGCATCTTCCTCTGCCGCGCCGGGAGGAAGGATCTCCATTTTCTCCAGAAAGCCGAGAATCTGCTCATAAGAATATCCCTGGCGCTCCTCCGGCCGCCCTACGATCACTGCAGCCGCGCCTGCACGTTCCGCCGCACGGAGCTTCTCCTCGAATCCTCCGGCTTTTCCCGATGACTTTGTCACAAGATAGCGGATGTCATATTCTTTCATGATGGCATAATTCATCTCTTCGGAAAAAGGTCCCTGCATGCAGATAAGATTTCTCCCTTCAAATCCCAGCCTCCGGCTGGCAGAGACAGATTCTTCCGTAGACAGCACTCTGGCAAATACCCGCTTCCTGTAATCCTCTATTTCCGTATATTCTTTAAGCTCCTTGCTCCCCGTGGATGCAAGAATGTTTCCGTCCGTTTTCTTAAGATATCCGGCGGCGGCTTTCACACTGTCCACAAAGACCGTATTTCCGCCGTATTCCCCTGCCGCCTCTTCCCGAAGAAGGCGAAAATAAGGCAGACCGGTCTTCTCCGCCGCTCCTCTGATATTTGCAGACACTTCCACCGCATAAGGATGAGTGGCATCGACTACACAGGAAAAGCCCTCTGCCGTCATCAAGGATTCCATCTGTTTCTCATCCAGGCGTCCGGTCAAATGCGCGATGGTCTCGCCCCTCGGAAGAAGCGTTTCTCCGTATTCCGTCGCCACACAGACCGACGCCTGGACCGACGCGCCGGAAAGACGTTCTGCCAAGCGCCGTCCCTCCGTCGTCCCTGCAAATATCAGTACCTTCTTCATCTTCCTTCACCCTCCTGACCGTTTTCAGACGTTTCGATAGCCTCTTGGAGTCACCATCTTCCCTTCGACATTCTTTGTCTGAGAATTGCCGATCCATACAGTAGTGAACATATCCACCTGAGTGTCCCGCAGTTCTCCTAAGGTCAGAACATGGCCTTCCTCGCCGCAGCGGCCAATGTTCTTCACATAGCCACAGACAGTATCCGGCTTCTGATGCTCCAGAATCAGATCACATGCTCTCTGTAGATAATCCTGTCTTTTTTTACTGGATGGATTATAGAGACAGATCACAAAATCTGCGGCTGCCGCCAACGAGACCCTTTTCTCAATTTTCTCCCAGGGCGTCAGCAGATCGCTCAGGCTGATGACCGCGAAATCATGAATAAGCGGAGCGCCAAGCACCGCCGCGCCGCTGGTAGCCGCGGTCAGACCTCCGATCAGGCGGAGCTTCACAAGCGGATATCTGACGCCTATCTCATACATCAGCCCCGTCATGCCATAGACGCCGGCGTCTCCGCTGCAGATCATCGCGACAGTCTTTCCTTTCATAGCCTCTTCAAAGGCCAGCTCACACCGGTCCACCTCCCGTTTCATGGGAGTGCTCATATATTCTTTTTCTGGAAAATGCTCCTTGATCAAGTCCACATAAACTGTATATCCTACGATCAGGTCGCTTTTTTTCAATGCCTCGGCCGCCTCTATGGTCATTTTCTCATAGGCTCCCGGACCGATTCCTATCACATATAATGTATTCAATCCTCGTTCTCCTCTTCAAACCGTATTTCAATTTTTCGCCTTGCAGCCGCTATGGTGATACCGTTTCCCGCCTGCTTCCTGAGCAGAACACAGCCGTTTCCGCTTCCTGCTGCGGCCGCCCGTTCGCATACGGAATCCACGCCTACCGTTTTCTTCACAAAATCCGATCCTGTATAAACTCCCGGAACACCGGACAGCTCTTGCCCGGAATAGAAACAAATAGGAAGCCCCAGGGTCTTTGAAAGCTTCAGGAGGCCCTCCTCCTCCTTTTTCACATCTATGGTGGCGATCTGCTCCAGCGCCTCCTTAAATATCCCGGAAAGTAAGAGCTGTCTTTCAAGGGCTTCTTTCAGGCTTCCCTCGGAAACGCCTCTTCTGCAGCCCATTCCCACCGTCACGGTACGGGGAATCAGATATAAAGTATCCTTGCCGGAATCCAGTACTCGCTCCGACACGGCTACTTTAAGCCCATTCTGTTCCCGAAATGCTTTCACCGTCTCACAGAAGCACAATTCTTCCGGTATCTTTCCTCCTCCGACAGGCTGGCTGCTGTAAAAGGGAATGGTATTCCCGGCCAGCAGAAAAGCGGACACCTGCTTCGCCAAACTCCTGTCCAAAAGGAAAAGTCCATTTTTCACAGCAAACACATCCACCGCGAACCGGCCGTTTACATCGGTAGCGGTGGAGATCACCGGGACAGCGCCGGTGAGGCCCGCAGCTAAAGCAGCCAGCTCATTGGCCCCGCCCACATGACCCGACAGCAAAGATACGGCGAATCCGGCCTGCTCATCCATCACTACCACCGCCGGATCGGTGAACTTATCTTTTAAAAACGGGGCGACCGCCCGCACGGCAATCCCACATGCCCCGATGAAGATCAGACCGTCGTATTCTAAAAAGGCCCGGCCGGCCCAATCCTTCAGAGAGCTTCTCACGCTTTCCGGCTGATCCGCCTCCTGTGGGTCCTCCCCGTCCTCTGCCTTTTCCTTTTCCGCCCTCTTCTCATATCCTTTTGCCAGATATCCAAGGCCGCGAAGCTTCCCGCACAGCTTCCGGTTCAATTGG
Organism: Lachnospiraceae bacterium; assembly: GCA_902363445.1. Classification (GTDB taxonomy): domain Bacteria; phylum Bacillota; class Clostridia; order Lachnospirales; family Lachnospiraceae; genus Lientehia. Next base: position 296,532 of record CABJAB010000002.1, on the reverse strand, counting down.
CTTCCCTTCTCCGTAAAACTGATGACCGCTATCCGCATGGACTCTCCTTTTTTCCTAAAGCACTCTATTTTACCGCCTTTCGAAATTCTGTGGTAAACGCCGGGTTATAAAGCTCTGAACGGTCATAGGTATCGCCCAGTACCTTCCCGACCACGATAAGAGCCGTTTTCTTGATTCCGTTCTTTTCCGCCGTCTCCGCCAGGGTAGAGACCGTACAGCGGAACACCTGCTCATCCGGCCAGGTCGCTTTGTATACAATGGCCGCTTCCGTATCCCCCTCATATCCGCCGGAAAGAAGCCGCTTTTCCAACTCCGTAAGCATCCCTGTGCTCAGAAAGATCACCATAGTAGCCTGGTGAGCGGCAAGGAGGGAGATTTCCTCCTTTTCCGGGACCGGAGTCCTTCCGGCCATCCGGGTTATGATCACAGTCTGCGATACATCCGGCAGCGTATATTCCGCATGAAGGGCGGCGGCGGCCCCGCAAAAGGAGCTGACCCCTGGGCACGACTCAAAGGGGATCCCAAGTCTTTCCAGCTCGTCCATCTGCTCACGGATCGCGCCATAAAGACAGGGGTCCCCCGTATGAAGGCGCACAGTCATCTTTCCCGATTTCTCAGCCTTCTTCATCACTTCTATAACTTCTTCCAAGGTCATGACCGCACTGTTGTATACCTCACAGGAATCCTTCTTGTAATCCAAAAGTGCCGGGTTCACCAAGGAACCTGCATAGACGATCACATCAGCCTGCTCCAAAAGGTTTTTTCCTCTGAGTGTGATGAGATCCGCAGCGCCCGATCCTGCTCCCACAAAATTAATCATGATGTGCCTCCTTTACGATCAGCAGAGAATAATATCCTGCATTTTCATCAATTTCTTCCACAGACCGATAGATCTTTTCATTTTCCATCCCGCAGTTCTCCACCATATAAGCTTCGCAGTCCTTCTTGCGCAGAAGCTCCTTGACCACGCCCATTTTCTTTCCGGATTTCATCAGGATCTTAGTTCCCGGGAGCTTCAGAGCTTCTTCCGCTCCATAAGTGGCCGGTATCACATGCAGCTCTTCTTTCGTCTCCACAAGTCCCAGATTGAGCCTCGCGGCAGCCGCGCAGAAAGAAGGAATCCCGTTTATGATCTCCGTAGGATATCCTGCCGCCGCCACCCTTCTGTGGATATAAAGATAGGTGGAATAGACCGTCACGTCTCCCAAAGTGAGGAACGCCACCTGCTTTCCTTCCCTGAGATACTCTATAATACGCCCGGCTCCCCCGTCATGGCTTTCCGCCAGCTTATCCTTATCCTTTGTCATGGGCATATCAACGCAGAGGAATTCTTTTTTTTCAATCCCTTTCACGGCCCCCTCCGCGATCCGGTATGCCACGCATTCTTCCTTCGAAACCGCCGGCAGGGCAATCACATCAGCCTCCCGAATCACTCTCACCGCCTTTAAGGTCATGAGCTCCGGATCTCCGGGCCCTACTCCAACCCCATAGAGTTTTCCACTATTCATCATTTTTCCTCCGATATTTTTCCAGAACGACTGAGTAAGCTATCATCATAACAATACACAGAAGCATAGTCCCCAGGATCGTCACGATAGCCCCCGGCGAATTCTGTCCGCCTCTTGAAAAGAGTCCAAGCACAAAGAGCAAAACAGAAAATAAGATCCATATGATTCCGACGGACCGATTATACCGCCTGATGTCTGTCACCTCCGGAGCTTTTGCATTGGCCCAGAACCCCATCTGTCTCTTCGCAAAAAAACAGCCGACTCCCAATCCCAGGAAAACAGCGCTCACCAGACTCCAAATGACCATGAACAACATACCGCACCTCCTGTCTCAGAATCCCCGAATCCTCTCCAGCATAGCCGCTGCGCCGGACGTCTGCCCCAGAATCCCGTATACATTTGAAAATGTGACTGCCTCTGTCTCCATGCCCCCCAGGCACCTGTGGTCCAGATAAAAGCTGATCTGGTCCATGACAATCTCCATTGTTCCTTTTAAATATCCGCATTCTTTCAATATCCTTACCCCGTCATCGGTGGTGGGGGCTTCCAGAAGCTCCCGAAGTTTTTCCACAGGCGCCCCGGCCTTAAGCGCCGCCGATGTAAGGAGCTCCATCCGGCAGTCTGCGTTTCGGGAATGGGTATTCATGATTCCGCCGGACAGCTTTATGAATTTTCCAATATGCCCTATAAACAGTATCCCTTTCACTCCCAAGCCCATGGCAATGTCAATGGTATCCCCGACGTAATTGCTGCATTTCATGGAACGGGAAGGATCGATCTGGAACTCATCTCTGGAAAACACAGTTCCATAGTTCCCCGGAATCACCACCAGATACTCCAATCCGCTTGATATCAGCACTTTCATTTCCACTTCTATGGACTTTATCAGCGCAGCTTCACTCATAGGCTCCACAATTCCGGTCGTCCCCAAAATGGATATCCCGCCCTGTATTCCCAGGCGCGGGTTGAAGGTCTTCTCACCTATCCTTCTCCCATCCGGCACGGAAACTGTAATATTCAGATTTCCCCTATATTCATAAGCTTCGCACGCCTCCAATACCGCTTCTTTTATCATCTGCCTCGGCACCTGATTGATGGCGGCTGCTCCCACAGGCTGTTCCAGCCCTTTTAGCGTCACCCGTCCCACGCCTTCGCCTCCGTCCACAAGAAGACGCTCTCTTTCGTCCTTCTCCCTGTACTCTACTCTGGCGTAAATGAGAAGGCCGTTGGTGGCATCCGGATCGTCCCCGCCGTCCTTTTCCACAGCGCAGCTGACCCAGCCTTCCCCTCTGCTTATATCCTGTATGTCCAGCTGCAGGAGGATTCCCTTTGGCGTCATCAAATCCACCTTCGTGACCTCTGAGCCGCCCAGCAGCATAAAAGCCGCCGCCTTTGCCGCCGCCGCCGCACAGGACCCGGTCGTATAGCCGCACCGCAGCTTCTTATTCTGTTTTATCACATATTTTTCAAGCATCCGCCGTTTCCCCATGGTCCAGCACAGAAAAGGCCGCTGAAAACTCAGCAGCCCGCCGTCATTCCACTGCTATTTACTTCCGCAGATATTTTAACAAAATCGACATGCTTTGTCAACGCAGGCGCTGAACTCACCATTGGATTTTCTGTGCCGTCACCATGCGAAAGAAAATAAGAAAAAGCGGCATGGAAACCCATACCGCTTGTCCGTTTCGTAGGAAAACTCCTGCTGTTACAGAGCCTTTCCAGCAGAACCGAGTACTTCTGTAATTTTATGCTTAACAACCGCCTTTACATTAGCTCTGGCAGGCGTCAGATACTGTCTGGGATCAAAGTGATCCGGATATGCCGCCATATGCTCTCTGATTCCAGCAGTCAGAGCCAGTCTCAGGTCAGAATCGATATTGATCTTGCATACCGCCATCCTCGCCGCCTGACGAAGCTGATCTTCCGGAACACCGATGGCATCCTTCAGAGCGCCGCCGTTTTCATTGATGATCTTTACATACTCCTGAGGAACAGAGGATGCGCCGTGCAGCACGATGGGGAATCCGGGCAGTCTCTTTGCCACTTCTTCCAGAATATCAAATCTCAGCTGAGGATTTGAACCGGGTTTGAATTTATATGCGCCGTGGCTTGTACCGATGGCGATAGCCAGAGAATCAACGCCGGTGCGGTCTACAAATTCCTGAACCTCTTCCGGCCTTGTGTAGGAAGAGTCCTCTTCGGAAACCTTTACATCATCTTCAATGCCGGCCAGAGTACCGAGCTCAGCCTCTACCACTACGCCTCTCTCATGAGCGTATTCCGCAACCTTTTTTGCAAGGGCGACATTCTCATCAAAGGGTTTTGAGGATCCGTCGATCATAACGGATGTAAATCCACCGTCAATACAGGATTTGCAGATCTCAAAATCTGCGCCGTGATCCAGATGCAGAGCGATTGGAAGATCCGGATAGATCTCCAGGGCAGCATCCACAAGATGCTTCAGATATGCAGCGTTTGCGTATTTTCTTGCACCGGCAGACGCCTGCAGGATAATCGGGGATTTCTCCTCCGCTGCGGCTTCTGTGATACCTTGAACGATTTCCATGTTGTTTACGTTGAATGCACCAATGGCGTATCCACCTTCATATGCTTTTTTAAACATTTCAGTTGTTGTAACTAAGGGCATTGTTTTTTCTTCCTTTCCTTATGGATTCCGCGCTTCCTGCGCGCTTCGTTTTTATTATATCATAAAGTCTCTATTTTAACAGTTCTTTTTTCACTAAAAAAATGTGCAAAATATAGGGGTTTTCCATTCACATTTTGTAAAAAAATGTCAATGCTTCTTTCCATATAAGTTTCACCAATCCCCGGAACCGACATATCATAAATCAACAGCATTTTCCTGAAAGGATGTTTTCCTTGAACGAAACCTCCTGTTATATCCGGTTTTTTCACGCTGCTGCAGACACAGAAGCCCTTCAGGTTTCCGTGGACGACACGTCTTTTATCCCCAGCCTCCCGTTCCGTACCGTCAGTGGATACGGTCCGGTCAAATGCGGCTTCGTGACTATCACGCTGTCCGGTACACGCACCAGACGGGTTTATCTACAAAAGACTTTGCCTTTTTTCCTGTCCATTAAATATACCATCGCAATCATTCAGACGGTCAATGGACTGGATCTCCGGCAAATGTATGACTACATGTGCCCGCTGTTCCCCGACAGGTTCGGCTGCATCCGCGCCGCAAACCTGGCTTACGGCAGCCAGCCCATGGACTTTTTCCTCTACGGCAACAAGCTTATGTTCACCGACGTGGGTTTTAAAGAGGTCACCCCCTTCAAGCCTCTGCGTCCCGGCGAATACGGCTTTTACCTGACGCCGACGCAGGATGAGGAAAATCCTCTGGTATCCGTGCTCACTGACATAGAAGCAGGGAACATGTATACCATGTGTGTACTTAACGGTACCTGGGGGCCGGATGCCATAGACGTCATGGTCCTTAGCTATGACGATACCATACCGGAGATCCAGCCCCGGTGACCGAACAAGATGCGGCGCTTTACGCAGTCTTCTCAAACTGGCTGTTGTAAAGATCCGCGTAGAATCCTTTCTTCGCCAGCAGCTCTTCGTGGGTACCCTGCTCGATGATGTCCCCGTCCTTCATGACGAGGATCAGATCGGCATCGCGGATGGTGGAAAGCCGGTGGGCGATGATGAAGCTGGTACGCCCCTTCATCAAATTGTCCATGGCTTTCTGAATTCTCTCTTCCGTTCTCGTATCCACGGAACTGGTGGCTTCGTCTAAGATCAGTATCTTATTATCCGCAAGGATGGCCCGCGCTATGGTCAGCAGCTGCTTCTGCCCCTGGGAGACATTGTTTGCCTCCTCGTTCAGCTCCATATTATACCCTTCCGGCAGTGTGGAAATGAAATGATGAGCGTGAGCTGCCTTAGCTGCGGCTATGACCTCTTCGTCAGTGGCATCCAGATTCCCGTACCGGATATTTTCCATAATGGAGCCTTTAAACAGCCAGGTATCCTGGAGGACCATTCCGAAAAGCTCCCGGAGCTCGCTTCTGTTAAAAGAACGGATATCATGACCGTCTATCTTTATGGAGCCGCCGCTCACATCATAAAAACGCATGAGCAGTTTAACAAGCGTTGTCTTCCCCGCACCGGTAGGTCCGACGATGGCGATCTTTCTGCCTGCGGATATCTCCGCGCTGAAATCTCCTATGATGATCTTGTCGGGACGATAGCCGAATTTCACATGGTCAAAGGTTACATTTCCCTCAATCCCTTCGATGGATACGGGATTCTCCACAATCTGATCCTCTTCCTCCTCTTCAAGAAATTCAAAGACACGCTCTGCCGCCGCTGCCGTCGACTGGAGCAGGTTGGATACCTGAGCGATCTGAGTGATCGGCTGCGTGAAGGTCCTCACATACTGAATAAAGGACTGAATATCGCCGACTTCTATGGTCCCGCGGATGGTCAGAAAACCGCCCACGATAGCCACGGCCACGTATCCCAGATTCCCCACAAACTGCATGATCGGCTGCATCATCCCTGAAAAGAACTGGGACTTCCATGCCGATTGGTACAAGGTTTCATTGGTATCGTTAAATTCTTCCAGGACAGCCTCTTCCCGGTTGAACACCTTCACTACCGTATGGCCGCCGTAGGTTTCTTCCACCTGCCCGTTCACATGGCCCAAATATTCCTGCTGCTGGCTGAAGAACTTCTGTGAATGCTTCACAATGAAGGAAATCAGCAGCATGGAAATGGGAAGGATCAGCAGTGCGATGATGGTCATGAGCGGACTTATGCTGAGCATCATGACCAGGACGCCGATAATAGTCGCCACTGATGTGATAAGCTGCGTAATACTCTGGTTCAGGCTCTGCCCAAGTGTATCGACATCATTCGTCACTCGGGAAAGCACCTCGCCGTGAGTCCTTGTATCATAATAATTCATGGGCAGGCGATTAATCTTCTCAGACATCTCCCGCCTCATCCGAAAGCTGACCTTCTGCGAAATGGAGGTCATCACCAGGCCCTGGATAAAGCTGAAAAAGGCGCTGATCACATATAATCCAAGCAGGATCAGAAGAATCCTTCCGATGCCGGCGAAGTCAATTCCGGCTCCTCCGCTCAGCTTCCCAGTTAGGCCATTGAATATCTTCGTCGTTGCTTTTCCTAAGATCTTCGGCCCGATTACGGTGAATATAGTACTGCCGACGGCAAAGATGAGCACCGTCAAAATCCCCCATTTATAACGTCCCATGTAAGCCAGAAGCTTTTTCATGGTCTTTTTAAAGTCTTTTGCTTTCTCACCTGAGCCCACGGGACCGCGTCCCATACGGCCGCCCATACGCATTTTTCCCGGATTCTTTCCTGTCTCATTACTCATTGTCTGCAACCTCCTTTTCCAGGTTTTCACTGCCAGAGCTTCCATCCGTTCCCGAAAGCTCTGCCTCTGACAGCTGGGACTGGGCGATCTGCCGGTATATTTCATTCGTCTTAAGCAGCTCTTCATGGGTGCCTTTTCCTACTATTCTCCCCTCGTCCAGAACAATAATCTGCTCCGCATGGAGAATCGTGCTGACACGCTGGGCTACGATCAGCATAGTGCTGTCAGACACCTGCTCCTTTAGAGCCCTTCTGAGAGCCGTATCCGTCTTAAAGTCCAGTGCGGAAAAGCTGTCGTCAAACACATATACCGGCGGCTTCTTTGCCACAGCCCGCGCAATGGAAAGACGCTGCTTCTGTCCGCCGGACACATTGGCTCCTCCCTGGGCGATATGACTGTCGTATTTATCCGGTTTTTCTTCTATAAAATCGGAAGCCTGGGCAATCTCTGCCGCCTTCTGGATCTCTTCGTCGGTGGCATCCTTCTGTCCAAACCTCAGATTGGAGGCGATGGTTCCGGAAAATAAAACTCCTTTCTGAGGAACGAATCCAATCTGACCGCGCAGTTCTTTCTCTGACAGATCCCGGATATCAACCCCGTCCAAGGTAATGGCGCCTTCCGTCACGTCATAGAGACGGGGAAGCAGATTCACCAGAGTGGACTTTCCGCTTCCGGTGCTGCCGATGAACGCCGTCGTCTCACCCGGCTTTGCTACAAAGTCAATATCGTGGAGTACATCATTTTCTGCTCCCGGATATCGGAAAGAAACATGTTTGAATGCCACTACGCCCTTTTTATCCTTTGGCAGGCTCACAGGGGATTTCTTCTCTTTTATGGAAGTCTCTGTCACGAGTATCTCGTCAATCCTGTGCGCCGCAACACTGGCCCTCGGCAGCATGATGGATATCATAGTGATCATCAGGAACGCCATGATGATCTGCATGGTGTAAGTAATAAATGCCATCATATCGCCTACCTGGATGTTCCCGCTGTCAATGCCGTGCGCCCCGGTCCAGATAATCAGTACCGTGATGCCGTTCATGATCAGCATCATAGCCGGCATCATGAATGTCATACACCGGTTGGTGAACAGCATCGTCCTGGTCAGATTCCGGTTGGCATCGTCAAACCGCTTCTCTTCATGCTTCTCACGGCTGAACGCCCGGATGACGGGAAGACCGGTCAAGATTTCTCTGGTCACCAGGTTCAGGCGGTCAACCAGTTTCTGCATCTTTTGGAACTTCGGCATTGCCACGACCATGAGGACTGCTACCAGGCAGCTGACCGCCGCTACTGCAACCGCGATGATCCACGCCATGGAGGTATTAGTGCGGAGCACTCTCACCAAGCCTCCGATACCGATGATCGGAGCATAGAGGACCATTCGCAGAAGCAGCACTACCACCAGCTGTACCTGCTGAATGTCGTTTGTACTTCTCGTGATCAGAGAAGAGGTGGAGAATTTATCCATCTCCGCGTTGGAAAAGGAAACCACCTTCGAAAACACCTGTCCTCTCAGTCTCATGCCGACTGAAGCGGCTACTCTTGAAGCGATCAGACAGACCAGTACGCTGGCCGCCATGCTCAGCAGGGCAATCCCAAGCATTTGAAGCCCCGCTGACCATAAATAATCGGTCTGAAGCTTGTTGATATTTATTCCGACGGCCTGATACTCCGCCTTCACGTAAGTAATCCCCATCTGATCCATAATAGAATCTGAAAGGACCGCCACCTGCTTATCCATCTCACCTCTTATCTGGGAGACCGCTTCTTCCGGCAGGGCCGACACATCCATTCCGTTCTTTTCTGCCATCAAGAGTGAGACAACCGGCCCTCCCATGATGCTGTCCAGAGTCTCCAGGTCGTCCTTTTCCATTTCGTTTCTCAAAAGAAGATCCTGACTGCGAAGCTCCGGATACTTCTTCGCATATTTGTTAAACCCTTCTTCTGTCAGGCTCTCTTTGGAAATGCGAGTGTAGGAAGCTTCTGCCGCTTCCCGTTCTTCTTCATCCATAAACCGCAGAAGTTTTTCCATTTCCGATTGGCGGATGACCTCCGGCGACACATGGCTGATTCCTCCCTGCTGTATTCCCACGTCCACAATATCGGACGTATACGCCGGCAGCGACAGATCGCAGAACGCCTGCAGGCCTAAAAGCGCCAGGATCAACAGCACCCAGCCCGCCGACTTTCTGAGGTATTTCAATATTTTAGTCATAATACATATTCTCCTTCTGATGTCTTATTCTGTAAAAGATGCCTTGCGTCTTTCTACCTCTTCCTCTGCATAATCGAAAAGCTCTTCCGACAGATTCAGAAGCATCATCATTTTTTCTTGGCCCATCCGCTCAAAAATCTGTTCTGCCATCTGATCACGATACATCCGCTCCTCCTCCAGGCACCTTCTTCCCAGCTCTGTTAGTTTTACGAACACTACCCGCCGGTCATGTTTGGATGCTGTCCGTTCGAGATATCCTTTTTCTTCCAGGTTCCCGAGCATCCTGGAAACAGCCGGCTTGCTGATAAAGCCTCCTCCCGTCAGATCAGAGGGCTTCGCTCCCTCTTTATGAGCGGATACCTCCGCCATACGGTCCACATGGATCATCATCATCATCTCGCTGGGCTTAAGCTTCAGGGACATCTCCTGCAAACAGGAAAAACGATGAAAGCGTTCAATCTGCTCAAAAAACATTCTTCCCATCTGAGCAACCGATTCCTCTCCGGCCCTTCGTTCTGAGGCCTCCCTTTCCCTATTGTTTTCCAATTTCTCACTTCCTATCTGTATGCCGTCCAAGCAAATATAATTAACAATGTAAACTATTAACAATGACAAACATTTATTATAGTTCAAATTCTTTGAAAGTCAATACTGTTTATGATTTCTTAAGAATTCTGTCTTGACGTACAACGTGTATCTGTCCGCAGGGCCTATATTAATGGACCATAGGAAATAATCTCAGAAAGTGTTTTGAAGTTTCTTTTATTTTAGAAATTTCTGCTCTATACTTATCTTATCAAGGATTTTTAGGAGGAACCTCCCATGAAAAAAGAAATGTACTATGTTTATGAGATATACCGGGAAAAAAGCTTTTCAAAGGCGGCTGAAAAGCTGTTTATTTCTCAGCCTGCCCTGAGCGCCATCGTCAAAAAGCTGGAGAACGAAATCGGGCTGCCGCTGTTTGACCGAAGCGCCAAACCCATCCGCCTCACAGAAGCCGGAAAGTTCTATATTCAATCCACCCGTAAGATCATGGACATTGAATCCGATATGGAGGCTTATTTTCACGACCTGTCAAGCCTCCAGACAGGCACAGTGCGGCTCGGCGCCGCCACCTATTTCTGTACCTACATCCTGCCACCAGTCATCCATTCTTTCTCTGCCTCATATCCCGGCCTGAAGGTCCAGCTTACAGAAGGTTCCTCCCCTGAGATCCTGGAACTTTTAAAGGATTCCTCTCTGGATTTTTCCCTGGACAACCTGACCTGTGAGGAGCCCGGGTTCCTCTGCCGGACTTACGCCTCAGAATCCATAATCCTGGCAGTCCCCTCCTGTCTCAAATCCGCAGAGCTGCTGGCCGAAAAAAGCCTTTCTCATACCGATATCCGAAACGGAAGGCATCTCTCGGAGAATTGCCCCGGCGTCTCCCTGAAAGCGTTTGAAAATGAGTCCTTCATTCTTCTTCGCCGCGGCAATGATATGTATCAGAGAGCTTCCGATATGTTCGGACGGGCAGGCATCTCCCCCACTGTCAGCATGTATCTGGATCAGATGATGACCGCTTATCATTGCGCGGCTTCGCAGATGGGCATAACCTTTATAAGGGACTCCATCCTGCACTATGTGCCGGAAACCGATCGCCTTGTATTCTTCAAGCTACTCGACCCATCTGCAAAACGGGGGATTTATCTCACCTACCAGAACGACCGTTATCTGCCCCGCGCGGCAGCCGCGTTCTTAAAATTTTTAATTCCGTCCAATCAATCATAATCCTGCAATAAAATCATCCAGCTCTTCTAATTTCGTATTATAACACACTAATTTATGCCGCGACAAAATAGAGGTATATTTGAGGCCCGTAGATGTGGTCACACAGACAATCCGCTCATTTCCTTTAAGCATTCCCTGCCGCCCCATTTTCCGCACGGCGGCATAGGATGCTGCAGAACCCGGCTGAACAAAAAGGCCGTTCCGGCACAAAGTCCTCTGTGCTTCCAAAAGCTCCTCATCCGTCACCGACACAGTCTTTCCTCCATACTCCTTCAGACATCTCAGCACAGCGTTTCCGCTGGGAGGAAACGCGTTTTCGATGGAATGAGCGATAGTATCTGGATTCTGGGTGCGTACAATTTTATCAAGTCCTTTTTCATACGCGTTGTTAATGGTAGCACACCCGACTGTCTGGGCACATACCATAACGGGAATCTTAGAGATCAGCCCCGCTTTCTTAAAATCCAGGAAACCTTTCAGTATCCCCCGAAAATGTCCTCCCGCGCTGGTAGGCACTATAACGTAATCCGGAACTTCAAAATTTAATTGTTCGCAGACTTCAAAGGAAAGAGTCCGGTATCCCTCTATCCGGAACGGCTCATCGGAATTCACGAAGTAAATTCCGTGACGTTCTCCAATGGAAAGGCTCTCGTCATAAAGCCGGGCATAGTCTCCCTCCACTTTAATGAGGCAGGGATCATAGACAGCAATTGGATTCAGCTTTTCTTCGTCAATATGGTCATTCACCAGAATGAACGCCTTTAGGCCCGCACGGTTGGCAAACGCCGCCATGGAAATCGCCATATTCCCGGTGGACAAAGTACCCACCTTCTGATATCCCAGCTGCAGGGCACGCCGGATGCCGGCAGACGACCCTCTGTCCTTAAAAGACCAAGTGGGATTTACACTTTCATTCTTGATCAGAATCTCTCCCGCGCCGGTTTCCTCTGAAAGCCTCGGCATGGAAAGAAGCGGAGTAAATCCTTCTCCCATGTTCAAAGCGTCGTTTCGTTCAAAATAAGGAAAAAATTCTCTGTACCGCTCAAACAGAGTTCCGCCGAAGGGCTCCTCCTTCCGTATTTCCCCACGGCCGTCAAATGGGATTTCCAGAGTCTCCCCGCACTTATCACAGCGGACCGCCGCTTTCGACGCATCATACTCCGCACCGCATCCGGTGCATACCAGCTTACAATTCCAATCCGACATATCCTTACCCCCTTTTTCTGTACGCCTGAATTGCTTCTCTGTCCTCAGTGTAGCACCGGCGGCGGAAATCGGGCCAATACATCTTTTTATATGGGTCATAACCTAAATCATATGACCATGACTGAAATACCGTTCAACTAAATGAAAGTCACTGGCAGATTAGGGTGCCGGTCGTTCCGCAGATGCCATCCCGCGCTTTTTCTAAAAGTGTGATCAGCGCAATCCGGCCGGGGCGGGAGGAAGCAAACTCGACGGCGGCCTGCACCTTCGGAAGCATGGACCCCGGGGCAAACTGCCCTTCCCGGATATAATGCTCCGCATCCCTGACGGTCATCCTGTCCAGCCATGTTTCATTCCATTTTCCAAAATTGATCGCAACCTTTTCAACCGCAGTCAAAATAATGAGAAAATCCGCATCCAGCTGTTCCGCCAGCAGACAGCTGGCGAAATCCTTGTCAATCACGGCGCTGGCTCCGGTAAGCCGGGTGCCGCATCTCGTGACAGGAATCCCTCCCCCTCCGCAGGCTATGACAAGATGCCCGGAATCCACCAGGGAACGAATCGCATCCAGCTCAATGATCTCCGCCGGCCGGGGCGAAGCGACCACTCTCCGATATCCGCGTCCGGCATCCTCTTTCATAACATATCCGTATTGTTTCTCGGCCTCCTCCGCCTGCTCCTTCGTCATGAAATGACCGATGGGTTTAGAAGGTGACAAAAACGCGGGATCGTCTTCATTGACCCTCACTTGTGTCATCATGGTAGTAACCGGCGTATCATATCCTCGCAGCCGCAGCTCCTCGCGGAGAGCATTCTCGAGATCATATCCGATATACGCCTGGCTCATGGCAACGCAAACAGAAAGCGGGGTATTCGGCTGTTCCGACCGTTCCCGGCTCAGTGCCGCCATGGCGTTGCTGATCATTCCCACCTGGGGACCGTTCCCGTGGGTGACGATCACCTCGCATCCCTCGTCCATCAAATCTACGATGACCTTTGCCGTATGCCCTACGGCCTTTCTCTGTTCTGAAAGGGTACTGCCCAGTGCATTTCCTCCAAGGGCGATCACGATTCTTTTCTTTTTCATATTATCCCTCCAATATAAATATCTGCCTCCCGACAGTATTTAATATCAATGATATCCGGCGTCGAAGGGCAGATGAAATATATCTCTCATCAATATCATACCATAACCGTCTGCAAAATCAAGATATTTTACATGATAATAAGCAAATTCAAAATAATATATAGCAATTACAGTCAATGTTCATAAATGCAAAAAACTATCAGAGAATATTTATGCAGCATTTGTGTAAAAACATCGTCAGAAACAATTACAGAAAAAAGGTTGAAAATCATTTCTTATTCGCTTATCCTTAGTGTCGATGCATATGAGGCAGCATGAAAGAAAAAACGGAGGTCGTATTCTATGGATCAGATAAAAACAGCAGAATTGGAAGAGCGAATATACCAGGATTATGCTACAGTCGCAGGTATAATCGTATTAAAAAACGGTCAGCTTCAATACGAAAACTATTTTAACTCCTGTACAAAGGACAGCCGGATCCACATATATTCTGTGACGAAAAGTGTTCTTTCCATATTGATCGGAATCGCTATGGATAAAGGATATCTACAAAACTGCAGCCAAAAGGTGTTGGATTTTTTTCCGGATTATACAGTCAAAAAGAGAGAAAACACTATACAGGATATCACCCTAGGAAATTTACTGACTATGACAGCTCCGTATAAATATAAATATTTTGCGCCCTATATTAAATATTTTAAGAGCAATGACTCAGTAAGATTCACCCTGGATCTATTGGGCGGAAAGGGACAAATAGGAAAATTCCGATACACGCCCGTCATCGGACCGGATATTTTATCTGGTATTCTTACAAGAGCGGCCGGGCAGACGGTACTTGACTTTGCCTCGGAATATTTATTTTCACCGCTGGGAATCACGGTCGAAAAGTCCATTGTGTTTCAAAGCAAAGAGGAACAGATCGCTTTCAACAGCTCCAAAGAGATCAGCGGCTGGGTATCAGATCCAACAGGAGTGAACACAGGAGGATGGGGCCTCACCCTGGCTCCTTCCGATATGGCGAAAATAGGCCAGTTATACTTAAACGGGGGCGTATGGAACGGCCGACAGATCGTGCCGGCTGAGTGGATAAAAGAGAGTACCGAAGTACAGAGCAAATGGGGAAACTTATCTTATGGCTATTTATGGTGGATCATCGATGAAAAAGAACATGCCTACGCCGCCCTCGGAGACGGTGGAAATGTGATCTATGTCAACGAAAGGAAAAATCTGGTGGCCGCAGTCACTTCTCTTTTCGCTCCCAGGGCCAAGGACAGAGTAGCACTGATCAGGGAACATATTGAACCTATGTTTGAGGACTGTTAAAACGAAACGGGAAATGATTCTGGATACATAATCGAATCTTCTTTCTCATAGGATGTCTTAAAGTCATGAGCAAGACAGTACAGGCATTCAATGGGAAGGAGAACATATATGTGGAGTAACTGCGGAATTGTAAAAATACCGGTGCTCAAGATGAAGGAGCATCCTCTGGATGAGGCCCAGACGGTGGACGAGGCCCTGTATGGCATGGAAGTCTTTATCCGTGAACGGGCGCCAAAGGGCTGGGTTTCCATTGAAACCGATTATGGATATCAGGGGTATGTAAAGGCAGAAGGACTGGAGCTGCACGAATGGACAGTCAGACGCTGGCAGAGATTCCGCCGGCTTGTGGTGGATGTGCCGCTGGCCGATGTCTTTGAAGTTCCCGGCTTTAAAAATCCGTATTTCCTGAGTCTTCCAAAGGGGAGCCAGGTGGCTGCGACGGAAAATCCAGGACAGGCCGGCTGGAATCAGATCCGGCTGGTAGACGGACGCGGCGCATATATGAGAAAAAGTCATCTCCGCCCTCTTCTTGAATCCCACTATTCTCTGAAAAAGGAAGAGGATGTCTTGAGAGAGAGCCTGGTCCGCACTGCGCTCACTTATCTCCGGACTCCATACCGATGGGGAGGCAAAACACCTCAGGGAATCGACTGCTCCGGACTCTGCTCCATGGTCTATCTGCTCCATGGAATCTCCATATACCGGGACGCGAAGCTGAAGGAAGGCTATCCCGTCAGGGAAATACCCATATGCGCAGTAAAGCCCGGCGACCTTTTATACTTTCCGGGACACATGGCCCTCTATATCGGCGGTCTTCAGTACATCCATTCTACAGGACGCATGGGAGACGACGGAGTCGTAATAAGCAGCCTGAATCATACAGCAGAAAATTACAGAGAAGATCTGGCAGGCAATGTGACTGCGGCAGGCACCATATTTTAAATCCAGGATGTGGAAGTATACCTTTGAATATCTTTGAAAAAACGTATCTTTATAACCAGATGATACAGGAGGAAATCCGCTTCCATCCAGGCGGCTCGCTGGCAGCCGTAATCAGAATCTTTACGGCCTCCAGTCGGTCCTTTCCAACTGCCATGGATAAATCGATATTTTTCCATGGCAGATTCCAATAAAAACCTGCATGAAATTCGGTTTTTACCTCCATGCGGCCGGGAAGATTCTGCTAACGCCCTGACGGCGCTTACCTTACGATGGAATCGAATCCTTCCTCCTGCTCTTTCTTCCGCACCGAAATAAGCACTCGTTTGCCTCCAAAGCCATTAGGCGGTTCACCGCAGCCCGCTGCCATAAGGCACGCGGGCCGTGTGGATATCCGATTCTTTTCTGGAATCAGGGGAGCGGAAATCATCCAAAAAGGTGCGGCAGGCAGGACGCCGGCAGAAAGATTTCGGACCGGCCTAAAGGTGAGCGCCGCAGGGCAGCGGCCGGTGTTCCCCAAGCGGATGGAGACAGAAACGGAAATACCGATTCCGTTTCTGAGCGAACCGGAAGCAGGAAATCATCCAGATTTCCTGTTGACATGTGAGCGGTACTCCTGGAGCGGGGATAAAGCGGCTCCTGAGTCGCCAGTGAACCGAAATCGTGACGGTCCGGAACTTCTGCCAGCATTAAACCAGGAACTCCAGAAGTGATTTCAAAAAGTATTCAGTACTATATTTAAAAAAACACTTCAAGATACCGAAATCTGATCCGGCGTCTTGAAGTGCGTCTGTTTCTTTTATTCTTTTATAGATTCAAGTGCCTGTTCGATATCGGCGATGATGTCGTCCGCATTCTCGATTCCAACGGAAAAGCGAATCAGATCCGGCTTTACGCCCGCTTCGATCAGCTGCTCATCGCTCAGCTGCCGATGGGTATGGCTGGCAGGATGAAGCACCGACGTCCTTGCATCCGCCACATGGGTCACGATACAGGCCAGCTTCAGATTGTCCATAAAGCGGATGGAAAGCTCTCTCCCGCCTTTAAGACCGAAAGCAATCACGCCGCAGGTGCCGTTCGGCATATATTTCTGAGCCCGCTCATAGTAAGGGCTGCTCTTTAACCCAGGGTAATTCACCCAGGCCACCTGCTCATTCGCTTCCAGGTATTCGGCTACCTTCTGCGCGTTCTCGCAGTGGCGGGGAACCCGCAGGTGCAGCGTCTCCAGTCCCACGTTCAAAAGGAATGCGTTCTGGGGGGACTGGATCGCTCCCAGATCCCTCATCAGCTGGGCCGTCGCTTTCACGATATACGCCTTTTTCCCAAAAGCTTCCGCGTATACAAGTCCGTGATAAGAGTCATCCGGAGTCGTAAGCCCGGGGAATTTTTCTTTGACAGCCATCCAGTCGAAATTCCCGCTGTCTACGATACAGCCGCCTACGCTCATCGCATGCCCGTCCATATATTTCGTGGTGGAATGAGTCACGATATCCGCGCCGAACTCAAAAGGCCTGCAGTTGATGGGAGTCGCAAAGGTATTATCCACGATCAGCGGAACGCCGTGCCTATGCGCCGCCTCAGCAAATTTCTCGATATCCAGAACTACCAGTGACGGATTGGAGATCGTCTCTCCAAATACGGCCTTGGTATTTGGCTTAAATTCTTTTTCCAAATCCTCCGGAGATATTTCCGGATCCACCAAAGTGAAATCAATGCCCAGCTTTTTAAGCGTTACAGTAAACAAATTGGAGGAGCCGCCGTAAATGGTGGCAGAGCTTATGATATGGTCTCCTGCCGAAGCGATATTGAATATCGCGTAAAAGGTCGCCGCCTGCCCTGAGGAAGTCAGCATCGCGGAAGAACCGCCCTCCAGCTCGCAGATTTTCTGTGCGACCGCGTCGTTGGTAGGGTTCTGCAGCCTTGTATAAAAATATCCGTCATCCTCCAGATCAAAAAGCCTGGCCATCTGCTCACTGGTATCATATTTAAACGTTGTACTCTGATAAATGGGCAGCACCCTCGGCTCCCCTTTTTTAGGCGTCCAGCCGCTTTGAATGCAGATGGTCTCCGGCTTATACTGATGTTCCATAATGGTTGTATCTCCTCTCTTTTAAATTCTGCTTTTTCACAGACAGGCGCGGTATATATTTACCACATCCTGCTCATGCAGAGGCACATAGGCCTGCGTATCCAGCTGTGCGTAAGGTACCGCGGCCTTTGCCATAACCTCAAACAGGGAATCGTCGATTCCCAGCTCGGAAAGTGTAACGGGAAGCC
This sequence comes from Lachnospiraceae bacterium, assembly GCA_902363445.1. GTDB lineage: Bacteria > Bacillota > Clostridia > Lachnospirales > Lachnospiraceae > Lientehia. The sequence continues at coordinate 278,830 of CABJAB010000002.1, read as the reverse complement.
CACAGTCAACGAAAAACTGCTCCGTGGCGTCAATTCCCATATTAGCCAGGGCAAATTCATCCGGCTGCCTGGGAAATCCCCATACATTTATGGCATAGTCCACAAACTTCCCTACTGTGCTTTCCGACAAGATATAGCGCATCCAGGCAGGAGTGATGACAGCCAGCCCCACGCCGTGAGTAATATCATAATAGGCCCCCAGCTGATGCTGTATGGCATGACAGGACCATTTTCCTTCCTTGCCGCATCCGCACAGTCCGTTCAGAGCCATGCTGGCCGCCCACATGATATTCGCCCTGGCTGAATAATTCTCCGGCTCTGTCAGCGCCACAGGACCCCATTTGATGCAGGTCTTAAGGATTCCCTCTGAAAACTTATCCTGGACATACGCGTCCTCTGTCTTTTTAAAATACCCTTCAAAGATATGGGACATGATATCCGCCACGCCGGCTGCTGTCTGAATCGCCGGGAGTGTATACAGATATGTGGGATCCAGAACAGAAGCCCGGGGATACAGATGGCTGCTGTGTACTCCCTGCTTCTCATGGACGGCCTGATTGGTGATCACCGCCGTTGGATTCATCTCCGATCCGGTAGCCGCCATTGTGAGTACGGTAAATACTGGAAGAGCGCCGTTTATCAGAGACGGGTCTTTCACTACGTCCCAGGCATCTCCTTCATAGAAATATCCGGCCGCTATTACTTTTCCGCAGTCCACGGTACTCCCGCCGCCCACGGCCAGAATCATGTCGGCCTGATGCTCCCTCGCCATGGCGATTCCTGCCCGCACAGTCTCAATTTTAGGATTCGGCGTCACTCCCCCAAGCTCCCAGAACTGAAAGCCGTTTTCCTTCAGGATGCTGCATACAGTATCATAAATACCGTTCTTTTTAATACTCCCGCCGCCGTATACCATGAGCACCCTGTTTCCGCATGATCTCATTTCTTCCGGCAGGCAGGCTGCCTTCCCTTTGCCGAACAACATCTTTGTCGGCGCATAAAAATCAAAATTCTCCATGGCCTACCCCTTTTCGCTCCTCCTTCTAAGCTGCACGCCTTCTGCCGTCAATACTTGTCATATTCGTCCAGGCACTCCAGAGTACAGTAATAACTCCCCTCGTCGATGGAAACGTAAAGATCACTCGTTTCCCACTCCGTAAACAGATAGCCATTCGCTTCCGCATCGGAAAAAAAGCCCTGCACCTCCTGCCAGAGCTGGTTCCGGTCCGCGGCAGGATCCAGGCTGCAGCCCGCCAAGAGCAGAAGCTTCTGAGCCGTATCCTTTCCGCTGGCGGAGACCGATACCTGCATCACCTCTCCGGTGACTGTATCGGAAACAATCCGAAAATAGTTCCCCGTATCATCGCCGATATCAACAAAAACGCTCTTCTCATAATAAGTATAGTCTCTGTCCCCATAGGAGGATATCCAATTGCTGGTCACTGCATTGGAAACCTGGATATCTTCACTCTGCCACAGTTCTTTACAGTAACCGGCCAGCGTGTCTATAAAGATTTGTCCGTCCACATCGTAATGGGAATAACCGCTGCATGGCTCACCGGCTGCCAAAATCTCTTCCTCGTCAACCTCCTGGTGGGAGCTGTCCGCCCCGGCTGACTCCTCTTCTGAGGCATCCTTTCCGTTAAAGACTGTCTCCAAGCCGCTGTCCTTCCAAAGCTTAAGAGCCGTCGTCTTGATCGGCTCCCAGCAAAGGACAATCACTAGAATCAGAGCCGCCGCGAAAAACAGCCGTCCCACGATCTTCATGCCGCTGCCGTCTTTCTTTTTCTCATCCTCCAAAATATTTTTCCTTCGATGAGGATCGACATTTGGTATTCCGTATGTATGTTTCCCACCACAAGTGTCCGGATACCTGGTGTTTTGGTAAGCATCCGGCAAAGGTTTCTTTGCACCGGTGCGCGGAGGAACGCTCCCATAGCTCCCCGCGCTCCATGTATCCTTCGTCTTCACTGCCGCAGTTTCGAGGACGCCTGCCCCCGAACCACTTTCATTGGGCAGGAAATCTCCCTCATATATGATCGGCTCCTTCCGAAGCCGCTTACACTCCGGGCAAAAACTCTTTGCCGTCAGCTCATGCTCACACACTGGGCACAAATAACGTTTTTTCATCTCTCTCCCGCCCTTCTCATCCGGCTTTCATCATTCCTGTCAAATCTCTTATCTGCAGGCCAGACGGTAAACCTCTTCACATTCTTTTCGTCCCAGTTTCACAAAGAATCCCTCTGTACGTCCGTCAATCTGCAGAGTATCGAGAAGCTTCGGTATATCCTCTTCCTTTGCTCCCAGCTCCGAGAAAGAGGTCGGCATACCAATGGAATGGAAAAATGCCTTGGTCCTGGCGATTCCTTCCCTGGCCGTCTCCTCCGGATGTTCGAAGTCCATCTCACATCCCCAAACACGGACCGCAAACTGGGCAAAACGGTTCACATCATGGGGCATCACATACGTCATCCACGCAGGGAACATCACAGCCAGACCCGCTCCGTGGGCACAGTCATAGAGCGCGGAAAGCTCATGCTCCAGATTGTGGCTCGCCCAGTCCTGCTCTCTCCCGACTCCGCAGATGTCATTGTGCGCCATGGTACTCGCCCACATGATATTGGCTCTGGCCTCATAATCATTGGGATCTTCCAGGACCTTCGGAAGCTCCTTGATGATAGTCTTTAAGACAGCCTCGCAGAACCGGTCCGTAATCTCCACATTTCTCGTATTGGTAAAATAACGTTCAAATACATGGGCCATGATATCCGTACAGCCGCTCGCCGTCTGATACGGCGGCAGAGTCATCGTAAGCTCCGGGTTCATGACGGCAAATACCGGCCGGATGACTTCACTTCCATAAGGCCGTTTGTACATGCCGTCTTCATTGGTGATCACGGAGCCGTCGCTGCCCTCGCTGCCGGCGGCCGCTATGGTCAGGACCGACGCTACCGGAAGGGCGCGCTCTGCAGCCGCCCTGCCCGCGTAAAAATCCCAGAAATCTCCGTCGTAAACAGCTCCCATGGCGATCGCTTTAGAGGAATCAATGGTGCTCCCTCCGCCTACTGCCAGGACAAAATCCACCCCTTCTTTTTTGCACAGCTCGATGCCCTGATATACAAGGCCGCTCCTGGGATTCGGCTTTACGCCTCCCAGCTCTATGTAGGAAACCCCTTCCTTGTCCAGAGAAGCCTTTACCCTGTCTAAAAGACCGGAACGGACAACGCTCCCGCCGCCGTAATGGATGAGCACCTTGCTGCCGCCGAAGCGCCTTACATAATGGCCTGTCTCATTCTCTTTTCCTTTTCCGAATACAAAATATGTCGGGCTGTAAAATGTAAAATTATCCATACCTTCTCTTTCTCCTTACCGTTTTATTATTATCCAAGATGAATTCATTCTATCACAGTTCCCTTTATTCTTCCATAGCAATCATGGAAAAACTCTGCCGGAAACCGTAAAACTTATCCCATGGCATCCCGGATGACCCGCTCTGCGTTTCCGTGCATGACAAGCTCCAGCTGGCGTTCCGTAAAGCCTGCATTTTTGAGGGCTTCCCATAAAAGATACATCTTATCCGGAGAATCAATCTCCAGGTCTCCTGTAACGCCGTCCAGATCGGATCCCAGCGCCAGGACGCCTTCTCCGCCGCAGTCCAGGATATGACGCGCATGGGCGGCCATTCGGACGACACTGCTGTGTTCACTGAAAAAATCCTCATCCAGAAATCCCGGAGCGAAATTCAGCCCCATGACGCCGCCCTTTTTCGCCAACAGACGGATCATTTCGTCACTCATGTTCCTGGAACAGTCCGCCAATGCTCTGGCATTGGAGTGGGACGCCACAAAAGGCCTGGCGCAAAGCTCTGCCACGTCGTAGAAGCCCTCATCCGACAGATGGGACACATCTACGATCATTCCCAAATCATTCATATAGGCCACCGCCTCTTTACCGAAAGCAGAAAGGCCGCTGCCTTTGCTCCCATAGGCGGCGTCCCTGTAGTTAGCCTTTCCGAAGCAGTTGTCATGGTTCCATGTCAAAGTTATCAGCCGGATTCCCATATCATAAAACCGCCTCAGGTTTTCAAGCTTTCCGCGCACTGCCCTGCCGTCCTCCAGAGTTAGGAAAGCGGAGATCTTTTTATCCGCTTCATTCTGTTTTAAATCCCCATAAGAGCCGGCAAACGCAATCTCGTCTCCATGCAGAGAAACCTCCCTTTTGATTCCGGAAATCAATTTTTCTATATAGGATTCATCCCATAAAGCCAATTCAGATTCCGGACATTTTCCGTCCTCGTCTTTCTCCGGCAGGACCTTTACCTGGATTTTCGCATCCTCATCCGGCATCCAGATGGCAAAGAACTGTGCAAGGCATCCCCCCTTCTTCAGTCTCCGGATGTCAATCTTCATCTGATTTTCGTAGAGACTTCCGCCTTCGTCCGCAAATACCAGAAGCGTATCACAGTGCATGTCAATATAATCCAGCATCCTCTTCCTCCAACAATTTGATCAGCGCCTCCCTGCTGAGACTTCCGAAAGAAGCCGCTTCATTTTCGATTACCTGATCCGTCAGCTCCTTCTTTATTTCCTGAAGCCGCAGGATCCCTTCCTCAATGGTATCTTTGGCTATGAGCCGGAACACCGATACCACCTTTTTCTGTCCAATCCGATGAGCTCTGTCGGTGGCCTGATTCTGTGCAGCCAGATTCCACCACGGATCAAAGTGGATGACCACATCTGCCGCAGTCAGATTGAGCCCTGTTCCGCCCGCTTTGAGAGATATCAGGAATACCGGCACCTCGTCATGATTAAACGCATTGACAAGTTCCATCCGTTCTTCTTTTCCTGTCTGCCCCGTCAGCTTATAATATGCGATTCCTTCTTTAGAAAGACGTTCTCCCATGACATCCAGCATGGAAGTAAACTGAGAGAACAGCAGAATCTTATGGCCTGACTCCGCTCCGCCCAAGATCAGCTCCATACAAGTTTCCAGTTTGGCCGAACCGCCTTTATAATCTTCATAGCAAAGGCCCGGGTCACAGCAAAGCTGCCTCAGTCTTGTAAGCTCCGCCAGAATCTGTATACGCCTCTTTTGATATTGCTCATCTCCTGAAGATTCCAGCTCTTTTTTTAACTTCATAGCATTGGCTGCATACAGATTTCTCTGGCTCTTTCCCAGACGGGAGTACACCACGCTTTCCAATTTATCCGGCAGATCCTTTAGGACATCTTTCTTATAGCGCCTCAGAAGAAATGGGCCGATCATTCGATGCAGGCGCTTCAAAGCGGCCTTATCTCCGTCCCGCAGCACCGGCAGCTCAAACTCTTTTTTAAACTTTTGATAGCTGTACAGAAAACCGGGCATCAGATAATCAAATATACTCCACAGATCCCCCAGGCGGTTTTCAATGGGCGTTCCGGTCAGAGCAAATTTGGTGACCGCCCGGATCCGTTTTACCGCTCTCGCATTCTGCGTCGCATGGTTTTTGATATACTGAGCTTCATCGATGATCTGAAAACGAAACTCCATACTCCGGTACAGCGCCGTATCTCTTCGCAGAAGGTCATAAGAGGTGACGTATACCTGTGAGGGCTCCCGTCCGCCGGACAGGAGCTCTGCCCTCTCCGCTCCCGTGCCGGCCACGACGGTCACCGTAAGCCCCGGCCCGAACCGGCGCAGCTCACTCTCCCAGTTGTAGATCAGTGAAGCCGGGCATACGATAAGCGCCTTCATATCCGGATTTTTTCTGGCCTCATCCACCAAAAGGGCTATGACCTGAATCGTCTTGCCCAGGCCCATATCATCCGCCAGGATGCCTCCGAAGCCATAAGCGTCCAATGTGCGGAACCAGAAGAATCCGTGCTTCTGATATTCTCTGAGGATATCTCCCAGAGACGGCGGCACTTCAAAATCGCTTTCTCTCACGGAATTCATATTCCGGACAATGGATTTAAAAGCGCTGTCCCGGTTTACGTCAATATGTCTTCCGTCCTTCAGTACTTTATCCAGATAGAGGCTCCGGTATCTCGGCACATGAATCTCACCCTCAAGCGGCTGACGATCATCCAGGGCCAGCCCCTTTGACAGCTCAGCCAGTGTTCCGAAGCCGGTTTCGGACAGCCTCAGAAAATCTCCAGATTTCAGGCGGTAATAGGTCTGTTTCTGACGATAGGCGGACAGTATCTTCGACAACTCTGAAGAAGACAGCCCGCCTGCATCCACCTGCAGATCCAGCCACTCTCCATGCAGGCTGACGCCCACCGAGACCCTGCTCTCGGAAAGTATCCTGCGTTCCTTCATCGCGCCGCTTAAATATACTTCTCCATGCTTCTCAAACTCCGAGATTCCCCCGTCCAGCAGGCTGAACATGGCTTCTTCATCCCCTTTGACGGTAAAGCAGCTGTCATCGACATAGCGTCCGGTAAAATACTGTTTTATCAGAGTTCCAACTATCAGTTCCCCCACCTGGTCACGAAACACTTCCGAATACCTCGTCCTGTCAAAAGGGGTGAATTTAACCGAACCATACCAGAATTCCGCCTTCAGTGTAATCTCATCAGCAGAGGGACTATCAAAGTAAAACTTCGTTCTGAGAGGCTCCGTATGGTACTGCTCCAGATCTATGCCCATGGATTCCAGGCTGACGTAGCCGGAAATTTTCGAGAGAACATAGTCGCAGAAAGAAGGAAGATCCTTTTCACTCATTTCCACAGACAGGATTCCGCTTCCCTTCCCCGGGCTCATGGCCTGCAGAAATTCCTTTAATATGGCAGTACAGCCCTTGTCACAGCAGTAGAGAACGTCCTCCCGTATTAAATACATCCTCCTTTTTCCGTAAAATACCGTGATCTCATCCAGCAGGGAAATCCTGGCTCCGTCCTTTCCATGTGCCCGAATGACGCCAAGCAGCCTCGGATTCTCCTTTTTTACCTTGAGCTCTTTTATGGTTCCGTCCTGCGTTTCAAATTCCACCGTTCGTCCTATCAGCGCTTTCATAAAGCTGTCACAGGCTCCCGGCGAAAGCTCCAGTTCCCGGAGCACCGGCATCATCCCCCCTCTTATGGGGTTCAGCTTTTCATAAAGATAACGGTATTCTCCTACAGCCCTGTTTATCTCCTCAGCCAGCCGGGCAGAGTCATCATCAAAGGCTTCCAGGCTGTGATAAAAGCCGAGCTGCTTTCCATACTCCACATATGCGTCGCATTCCAGGGCTTCGGAAAACGCCGCCATGTCCTTTACCAGATAAAGTCTGTTTATACCGACCTTCAGATAAATGCGGAGCATTCCGCCTTTCTCCCGAAGCACCGGCTCCAGATGAATTTTTTCTTCCATTTTGGAAGCCATCAGCTTTGTCATTTCCCGGCTGGTATACGTGTGGATCATCCGCCGGACTTCCGGCGGCGTAGATACATGGGGAGAGGCCTCTGCCCCCCTTTTTTCCATTGCATAAAAGGCTGCCGCCGCCTCATGGCAGCACAGCCCTTTGTATTCTTTATGGGCAGGACATTGACAGGTCGCCTGATAGATGCAGTCGCCCTTGATCAACAGAGATACCTGATAAACCCTGCTCCCGTCCGTCACGGATGTTTTTATATTCTCTTCCCCTTTCCAAAAGCTCTCGCTGGAAAGAAAGCGGACCTTTCCCATTTGAAAAAGCTCCCTTCCTTTCTCGTATTCCTGTGCACTTTTGGATTTTCTGCGAATTGAATCGCTGGAGAATGCCATCATTTCCCACCTACATTCTGTCTGGCGCCTCAAAACCAAGAAGACCGATACAGGTTTCAAGTACCCGCTTTACAAGCTCCAGCAGCCGGATATATGCCGCCTGCCTCTCTTTGTCTTCCTCCGCCATGATCTTTGTTTCATGGTAGAATCGGTTAAAAGCATTGGATAAGTCATATATATACTGGCAGATCTTATGAGGCGCCTGTTCTGAAAATGCAGACAGCAGAGCGTCAGAAACCTTGCTCACCTCAATCTGAAGAGCTTTTTCACTCTCAGAAGCCGCTGGAAGCAACCTTACCGTTCCCGTATCATGTTCCGGCAGTGCTTCATATTTTGACTGAATGGACTTAATCCGGACAATGGTATACAGAATATATGGGCCTGTGTCCCCTTCAAAGGAAATAAACCTATCCACATCAAACATATAATCCTTTGAAGCCTGATTGGACAAATCCCCGTACTTGAGCGCTGCCAGACCGATGACTTCAGCCGTATTTCTGGCCTCCGTCTCTGAAACCGTGCGGTTTTCCATAATCTTTTCATATACCGCATCGCTGATTTCCTTTATCAGATATTCCAGCCTCATCACTCCGCCGTCCCTGGTCTTGAAGGGCTTTCCGTCTTTTCCGTTCATCGTGCCAAAGCCTAGGAAATTCAGTTTCACCTCGGGCCTTACAATCCCGGTCTTTTTGGCGCAGCGGAATACTTGTGTAAAATGAAGCTCCTGTCTCTTGTCAACCACGTAGAGCACACGGTCCGGAGAAAACAGCTTCTCTCTTTCCACCAGCGTGGCCAGATCCGTCGTCGAATAAAGAGTTGCTCCATCCGACTTCAGGAGGATGCAGGGCGGGATGTCCTTCGTATCCGTATCTTCCTTGACATCTACCACCAGAGCCCCCTGGCTCTCATGGGCAAACCCCTTTTCCTTCATCTCCTGGACCATGGCCGGGATATAAGGCTGTGCATCACTCTCTTTTTTCCAGATGTCAAAGGTAACATTCAGCTTTTCGTAATTTTTCTTCAGATCAGAAACCGATACATTCAGGATATGATTCCACAATGCCATATATCCCCGGTCCCCGCTCTGCAGCTTAAAGGTCGCGTCATGGGCTTTCTCCGCAAAAGCCTCGTCAGCCTTTGATCTGGCGCTGGCCGCCGGATAGATTTCTTCCAGCTCTCCTATGGTAAACGGCGCTTCCTCCGGATAAGCCTCCGTATACGCCTCATCAAAATAGGGGAGCTCCGGTTTTCTTTCCTTCAGCTCTTCGATGATCAGGCCCATCTGGAGCCCCCAGTCGCCCAGGTGCACATCCCCTATGACTTCATGGCCGAGGAAACGGCCCAGACGCTTCATACTCTCACCTATGATCGCAGAACGGAGATGCCCCACATGAAGAGGCTTGGCCACATTGGGGCCGCCGTAGTCGATGACAATGGTCTCTTTATCACCGTCATAGACCACTCCTAATTTTTCTGAATGATCCATTTCCTCCAGATAATCCGCCAAAAATGTTTTGGAAAGCTTTAAATTGATAAAACCGGGAGATACCGCGGCAGCCTCCTCGAAGCACGGAGCGTCCTTCAGCTTTTCCACCACGTCGCCGGCGATCATGATGGGAGCCTTTTTATAGAGCTTTGCACCGGCCATGGCGCCGTTACACTGATATTCACAAAGGTCCGGACGGTTGGACAGCGTCACCTTGCCCAGTGACCCCTCATATCCACAGGCTTCAAATCCCTGCTCTACGGTCTCTGTTATCAAATCAATCAGTTTCTTCATGGTTCCTCCTCGGTTTCAATGATTTTTCCTGTTTTTTTCATTCAGCCTATCCGATATATTATAATATGTATTCCCTAAAAAATCCAGCATTTTATCTTTTCAATCCTGTCCTGGGGTGTTATACTGTTTAAAGGTATAAAATAAAACGGAGGATATTGATATGAACGTAAAGATTCAGGATTTAAAGGATGTAACTATTAAAGGGGTAAATGTAGCTTTCACTGACACCTGTGAAGCTTATAAGGAAAATTTCTTCGAGTGGACCGCATTTCCCGTCGTGACCGGATTCAAGACCGGAAACATCATGTCCGGCGTACTCCAGGGATGGCACCATACTCCCAACTTCGACGTGATCGAATTTCATGAGGACGCGGAACAGTTCTATTTCTTTGAAGGAACTGCACTGATGCTGTTCATTGATATCGTTGACGGAAAGCCCGCCATGGATACCGCTCAGATGGTTCGCATCCCTGCAGGAGTTCAGCTGGATATCGCTGCCGGAAAAGGCCACTTCGTAGCGGTAGCCGAAGGATGTACCTTCAAGGCCGTTGTAGTCTCTCCCGTACAGGAAGCTCCCAGGATGGATCTGCCGGAAATGATCTGCGGAGAATAACCCAGTCATATCCAAATATGATACAAGCATAAGACCTGAGACGCCGTCTCTGTTCAGGAGACGGCGTCTCAGGTCCTTTTTAAGTAAATAAACAGCATAGATTTTTAATATCTTTTCACAGGTTCACCGTGAAACTACATGTAATTTCTTATATTTTCGCCATCAATTGCAGTAACGTTTCCTCTGCATTGCGAACCGTCATACTTTCTTACGCGCCAAGAAGCTTCCTATAATTGCCCCTATAAGGACAATCGGCGCCAGTCTGATAAACAGCCATTCAAATGCGTGAAAAGCCACTCCTAAAACAGCAGTTTCAGGGTCGTTATAATTCCAACCAAGATAAGGACTATTTAGTCCCCCTAAGACCGCAAAGACTATTACTATGACCGCACACAATAAAATAAATAACCTTTGAAACATTTTTCTTCTCATGTTTTTTCTTTGTGCAAGCTGCAAGTTTATAATCTCCAATTTTTCAGAGATTACTTTTAAGTCATCGGCTTCCGAGTCAACAATAGTTTCTCCAAGTAAAGTACTTACGGGTGTTTCAAGTATCTCCGATATAGAAATCAACATATCAGAATCGGGAACCGACAATCCCTGCTCCCATTTAGATATTGTTTGCCGCACTACATTCAGTTTGATAGCAAGTTCTTGTTGCGATAGTCCTTTTGACTTCCTGATTGTTTTAATATTTTCGCTTAACATTAGGGCTGACCACCTTTCTTTCAGTTGTTATCTCTATTATAGGCGGAACCGCCCGTTGCTTCAAGCAACGCATTTTAACATTCAAGTAAAACAACAAAATCACATGTAGCATTTATGCTACAAACTGAAAATTGGCGCTTCCGGCCTCCATATGAGTTCAAAAGACAGCAAAATAACGGCGCAGCTCCCCGCTGCGCCGTTATTTTGCCGTTGCTTTATACTAAATCTGAATTTATACTCTGGATAAATATTCGCCCGTTCTGGTATCAATTTTAATCCTGTCCCCCTGCTCCACGAACAAAGGCACATATACCACCGCGCCGGTTTCAACCGTAGCGGGCTTCGTCGCGCCGGTAGCCGTATCGCCCTTGAAACCGGGTTCCGTTTCCGTAATCTCCAATTCAACGAACAGAGGAGGCTCGATAGAGAATACCTGTCCTTTATGGGAACATACCTTTACCATCTCATTTTCTTTTACAAACTTAAGCGTATCGCCGACCATATCCTGACCGAGAGGAATCTGATCATACGTGTTCACATCCATAAAATAATACAGTTCTCCATCTGAATAAAGATACTGCATGTCAGCCCTGTCAATATGAGCATTTTCAAATTTTTCTGTGGGACGGAAGGTCTTTTCAATCACACCGCCATTCTTAATATTCCTTAATTTCGTTCTAACAAAAGCTGCGCCTTTGCCGGGTTTTACATGCTGGAATTCGATGACCTGGAACACGTTCCCTTCGATTTCCACCGTAATACCGTTTCTAAAATCGCCAGCTGATACCATCTCTGATATTCCTCCTTCAGTTCAACTTGTCTATCTGTTTAATTCTATACTATATCAATTAGTTTTTCAAGGATTTTTTGTAGAAATGTAGGACCACCCGCTCCAGATACCGTTTGAGCACAATCTGGATCTCTTCCTTCGGATGGATGGGCTTCACCAATATACTGTATATCCCGCAGCGCTTGGCTCCATAAACGTCGGTAAACAGCTGGTCGCCGACAAATACTGTTGTTGAAACATCCGTTCCCATCTCTTCCATGGCACGCCTGTAATTTTTCCTCGACGGCTTATGGGCGTTGTACAGATAACGGCTGTTCATCGCCTTCCCAAAGGGCGCGACCCTCGGCTCCTGGTTATTGGATATCAAACAGGTCTCAAATCCCATGTCATGGAGCCTGGCAAAAAGAGCTACCGCATCCTCCGTCTCCGGCTTTCCATGGGGCACCAGCGTATTGTCAATATCAAACAAAAGGCCCCGGACCCCTCTGGCCCATAACGCTTCATAATCGATCCCGTAGGAGGAGTCCACATATTCATCCGGATAAAATCGTCTAAACATCATAGCTCTCTTTTCCCGCCTTTATAAAGCTTCTCCAGCTCTTTTAAGAAGGTATTCACATCCTTGAACTCCCGATATACAGAGGAAAAACGGACATATGCCACCTCGTCCAGCTGTTTCAGCTTGTCCATGACCAGGTTGCCGATCCTGGTGGTGGTGATCTCTTTTTCTTCCGAATTGAAGATTTCATTCTCCACTTCGTCCACCAAGCGATTGATATCCTGGGTGGATACCGGCCTTTTATGGCATGCCAGCAGCACTCCGGCCTCGATTTTCGCACGGTCATAGGCCTGTCTGGTGTCATCCTTTTTGACCACCATCAGCGGAATCGTCTCGATCTTTTCATAAGTGGTAAATCTCCGTCCGCAGGCCTCGCACTGACGCCTCCGCCGGATGGCGTTATTGTCCTCTGCAGGCCTGGAATCGATCACCTTGATGTTCTCGTTATTACAGAACGGACACTTCATGGTATATCCTCCTTTTTCCGCTGCTCATTTGCATTTATTCAGGCAGTCCTCCGTGATCACCTTCACCAGTACAAAGTCCTCCCCAATCTGCTCCACACAGCCATATGGAATTATGTATTCCGAATCCCTGCCCAAAAAACCGCAGATATGGGCCGGACCCGGTATGATGAACTTCTGAATGCAGCCCGTTTTACAGTCAAACTCTGCATCGGTTATAAATCCCATCCTCTTTCCGTCACAGATATTGATGACCTCTTTCATTCTTAAATCGCTCATCCTCATGGCAAGCTCTCCCGGCATAATACCTTCCTTAAGGCTATTTTATGCCGTCCGGCCTGTACTTGTTGCCTGATGCCGGTGATATCCCGGTCAGTTCCTGCTGAACTCCTCCAGGACAAGGCCCGGATTCCGGTCGAGCACCATCCCCATGCTCCAGCTGTTGATGAACAGGAGAAGCGGATTCCCTTTCAAATCTTTCACCCTCTTCATATCAGAGGTGCCCTGGATCTTTTCCACATCCAGGCCGTCCTTGTTGGCGATCCAGCGTATATGCTCATAGGGAAGCGGATCCAGCTTCACTTCCACATTGTACTCGTTATTCAGGCGGAACAAAAGGACATCAAACTGCAGGACGCCTACCACTCCCACAATAATCTCCTCCATGCCGGTATTAAACTCCTGGAAGATCTGGATGGCACCCTCCTGGGCAATCTGGTTCACGCCCTTTAAGAACTGCTTCCGCTTCATGGTATCCATCTGCCGAAGTCTCGCAAAATGCTCCGGGGCAAAAGTCGGAATCCCCTCGTAGGCAAATTTCTGGCCGGAGGACGTAAGGGTATCGCCGATTGAAAAAATCCCCGGGTCAAAGACGCCGATGATATCCCCCGCATAGGCTTCGTCCACGATCTTCCTCTCCTGTGCCATCAGCTGCTGAGGCTGGGACAGCTTCACCTTTCTGCCGCCCTGGATATGGTTTACCTCCATGCCTGCTTCAAATTTTCCGGAACAGATCCGCATAAACGCGATTCTGTCTCTGTGGGCCTTGTTCATATTAGCCTGTATTTTAAATACAAAGGCAGAAAAATCCGAACTAACCGGATCTATAATTCCGATATCCGCCCTTCTCGGAAGAGGCGGGGTCGTCATCTTCAGGAAATGCTTTAAGAACGTCTCCACCCCAAAATTCGTGAGCGCAGACCCGAAGAAGACCGGGGACAGCTTTCCCTGTCTCACCAGCTCCATGTCAAGCTCCTGGCCCGCGCCGTCTAAAAGCTCGATGTCCTCCAGCAGCTGGCTGTGATAGCCTTCCCCAATGAGCCAGTTCACCTGAGGGTCATTCAAGTCCACTTCTTTTGTGTCCACTTCCCTTTGTCCGTTCATTGCCGCCGTGAATGTGGTGATACATTTCCTGTCCCGTTCATATACTCCTTTGAACTCCCGCCCTGAACCTATCGGCCAGTTGACCGGGCAGGTGGCGATGCCAAGAACCGACTCGATTTCATCCATCAGGTCAAACGGATCGTTTGCGTCCCGGTCCATCTTATTGATAAAAGTGAATATAGGGATCTGCCGGAGCAGGCAGACCTTGAAAAGCTTGATCGTCTGAGCCTCCACACCCTTGCTGGCATCGATTACCATGACCGCGGAATCCGCCGCCATCAGCGTCCGGTAGGTATCCTCAGAGAAATCCTGATGTCCCGGTGTATCCAGGATGTTGATGCAAAATCCTCCGTAATTGAACTGAAGAACCGACGATGTGACAGAAATGCCCCTCTGTTTTTCTATTTCCATCCAATCGGACACCGCATGCTTCGCGGTCTTTTTTCCTTTCACGGAGCCAGCCAGGTTAATCGCGCCTCCATAGAGAAGGAATTTCTCCGTCAATGTCGTCTTTCCCGCATCGGGATGGGAAATGATCGCGAACGTCCGCCGTTTTTCTATCTCGTTTTTCCATGATTCCTGCTGCTTAAAAGCCACTTGATGTGTTCCTCCTAATTTTGTTATTCAAATTCCTTCCCCTTTCGTTCCGCCGTCAAACCAATTTAAAACAGAGGGGTAAACAGACTCATTGCCGAAACCAGCAGCTGCTCATATATCGGGCGGCGCCTGCAAAAGTCCATGGTAATCTCCATGGATTCTTCCATGGTTGATTCAAAATCCCGTTTTAACTCATCTACCGCTTCCGTCTTATAAAGCAGGGCTCCGCACTCAAAATGCAGGTAAAGACTGCGGAAATCCAGATTGATGCTGCCGATGGCCGCCAGAGCATCGTCTGCGACGAATGCTTTCGTGTGGAGGAAACCGGGCAGATATTCAAAGATCCTCACACCTGCGTTTATAAGCTGGGCGTAATAGGATCTGGTCAGCATGAAGATCAGCTTCTTATCAGGAATATGCGGTGTCATAATCCTCACATCCACACCGCTCTTTGCCGCCAGAGTCAGCGCTACCATCATCTCATGGTCGATGATCAGATACGGCGTATAAATATATAAGTATTTCCGGGCATTATGGATGATGTTCAGATACACGTTTTCACCGGTGCACTCATGGTCCAGCGGCGAATCTCCATAAGGCTGGACATATCCCTTTTCTGCACTCTCTCCCATATGCTCTTTCACACGATAGGCTTCATAGTCAAAATCCGTATGCTTTATGGAATTCCACATGCCGAGGAACATGGAGGTATAATTCCAGACCGCTTCGCCTTTCACCAGGATCCCTCCGTCTTTCCAATGACCAAAGCGTTCTACCTTATTAATATATTCGTCAGCCAGGTTAAGCCCTCCGCAAAATGACACGCGTCCGTCTATCACAGCCATCTTCCTATGGTCTCTGTTGTTAAAAATAGCGGACATCACAGGGCGGAAGGGATTAAAAGTCCGGCAATGGATACCTTTCTCCTTTAAAACGCGCGGATAGTTTCTCGGAAGCAGCCAGATACAGCCCACATCGTCATATAAAAGCCGCACCTCTACGCCCTCTTTTGCTTTTTCCTCCAGAATCTCCAGAATCGTTTTCCACATGTATCCCTGTTCTATAATAAAATATTCCAGAAATATGAATTGCTCCGCTTCCTTCAAAGCTTTACACAGCTCTTCAAAATACTCTTCCCCTCCGGAAAAATAATGGGTGGAGCCATTCCGGTAAGCCGGGAAATGGGCAGTCTCATATAAATACCGGGACTGCTTTGCCATGGCCGGATCAGCCGCCTTAAGCTCCTGATCTATCCCTTCCCGCTGGACCATATAAGGATACAGCTCCTCATCTATCCTTTGATGTCTTTTCCGATGAGCGACTATCACATTCGCCCTGCCAAAAAGCAGATAGAGTATCGTCCCCACAATGGGCACACTTAATATCAGAATGCTCCAGGCCAGCTTATAGGCGGGATTATTCCATTGCCGCACGATATGGATGACCAGCAGAAGTCCGATCAGGGACAGAAGGACAGTGATCGTCCAGTAATACTTCCCCAAGAGAAGCACGGAAGCTACGATCCATGCCACCTGCAGGATGATCACCATGGCCACCCATACCATTCGGCTGGTCAAAAATGTAAGTATCCGCCTCATGTCCTCTCCTTCCTGTCTTTTCTTCCCGCGCGAACGGTTTCTCTCCAGGTAACGCAGGCCCTACAGTCTCTTTAATATCTCATCCAAAATGATTCCCGCTGCGGCGTCCTTGCTCATTTTGGGAAGCTCTGTCTCCCCTTCTGCCGTAAGGATGGTGACCACGTTGGTGTCAGTTCCGAAGCCTGCTCCCTCTACCTTCACATTGTTGGCCACGATCATATCCAGATTTTTCTTCTCCAGCTTTTTCCTGGAGTTCTCCACCATATTCTCTGTTTCCATGGAAAAGCCGCAGAGAAACTGGCCCGGCCTCTTATTTTTCCCCAGATAACCCAGGGTATCCTCTGTCCTTTCCAGCTGGATAGAAAGGAAATCATCGGATTTTTTCACCTTTTCCTCACTGACGGATACCGGACGGTAGTCCGCCACCGCAGCCGCCTTTATAATGATGTCTTGTTCCGGCGCCCGCTCCGTCACAGCCTCGAAAAGCTCTTTCGCCGTTGTGATCTCCACTGTTTCAACAAAATCCGGCTTCTGGATCTCCACAGGCCCCGTGACCAGAGTGACGAGGGCCCCCCGGTACATGGCCATTTTCGCCAGGGCATATCCCATCTTTCCCGTGGAATGATTAGTCAGGAAACGCACCGGATCAAGAGATTCTCTGGTGGGGCCTGCCGTCACCAGCACGCGCTTTCCCACCATATCCTTTTCAAAAGCCAGCTCCCTGAGGATATAGGACAGTAAAGTCTCTTCATCGGCCATTTTTCCGTTCCCTGTATCGCCGTTTGCCAGCATCCCCACCACCGGCTCTACAAATTCATATCCGTATCCCCTGAGCTTCTTAATGTTTTCCTGAACAATGGGATTATTGTACATATTTGTATTCATGGCCGGCGCCACCAGCTTCTTGCAGGGACATGCCATGATCGTGGTGGTCAGCATATCGTCGGCAATGCCGTTTGCAATCTTTCCTATTACATTGGCACTGGCCGGCGCAAGCATCACCAAATCCGCCATTTTTGCCAGAGCCACATGCTCCACACTGAATTCAAAATTCCGGTCAAAGGTATCCGTCAGACATTTTGTCCCGGTCAAAGTCTCAAACGTCGTGGGCGTGATAAAATTAGCCGCGTTCTTTGTCATCAGCACATGCACCTGGCAGTGCTGCTTCTTCAATAGTCTTGCCAGATTGGCGATTTTGTAAGCGGCAATGCTTCCGGAGACACCTAAAAGTACCGTCTTTCCCTGCAGCATATCTTATACTCCTTCTATTGGCAGTGATTGTTATTTTCGTAGTTCTGTGCTATAATCGCACCGTGGCCGGCTGCCGGCCGCACCCTATTCTAAAGACGGCGTACGCCGCAAGAAAGGATTTATATCAAATGATTCTCGCCATTGATATCGGCAATTCCAACGTCGTAGTCGGCTGCATTGACGCAAAGCAGACTTATTTTGTCGAACGCGTCTCCACCAATGTAAACCTGACCATATTGGAATATGCCATCACCATTAAAAACATACTGGAGCTTTACCACATCAACCCCAAGGGGCTTGAGGGCGCTATCATTTCCTCCGTGGTTCCTCCTATTTCGAACACGGTAAAGCTGTCCGTGGAAAAGATCATCGGAAAACCCTGCCTCCTGGTGGGTCCCGGCATCAAGACCGGACTGAACATCGTCATGGACAATCCCGCCACCGTTGGCAGCGACCTGGTGGTGACGGCAGTAGCCGGCATTAAAGAATATAAAGCGCCTTTTGTGGTGATCGACATGGGGACCGCTACCACGATCTCCTGTGTGGACAGGCATCACAACTATATCGGAGGCGCCATCATGCCGGGAATCCGTGTCTCACTGGAGTCTCTGGCCCAAAAAGCCGCTCAGCTTTATACCATCAGCCTGGAGACACCAAAACACATCATCGGCAAAAATACCATTGAATGCATGAGAAGCGGCATCGTCCTCGGCAGCGCTTCCATGCTGGACGGCATGATCGACCGGTTCGCAGAAGAGCTTGGAGAACCTCCAGCCGTAATCGCTACCGGCGGCTTGTCCAAAACCATTATCCCCCACTGCCGGCACGAAATCATCTATGATGACAGCCTGCTTTTGAAAGGGCTTTGGATCATCTATGCCAAAAACCAATAAAGTCCACAATTCCATAGGGATTTTACCATAAACAGGCAGAAAATACAATAGCGGAATTTTGCCGTGACGCGGCAAAAAGAACAGATAAAAAGCGCTTGTCTCCGGCGGTGACAAAGCGCTTTTTATTTGTTTTATCTATCGGCTGAAATTAAAATGCAAAAGAACTTTTCCGAGTGCCATGGTAAGTACCAGCGCAACGATGGCTTCCGGCACTCCGTTGGCTATGACGATTCCAATTATCACCTGATACACCGCGCCGACCGCGACTTCCTTTGCGGCAGCGAACTGTTCCACAAAGCAGAAATAAATCAGGTTCATCACCAGCAGGGTATTTGTCAAGGCTCCTACCACACCCGCTGCGGGCAAAGCCACATATTCCATGGACTTCTTTCCCTTTCCCAGCATCATGATGCCCTTAAACACAAAATAGGGAAACACCCCTACTAATATCCGGGGGGCAAAACAGATCAAAAGGCTCCATAGGTTGCCTCCGGAATAAAAAGGCGAGAATGCAAATGACAAAAGGCTGGGGTTGAAGGTGTTGTTGATCAGGCTGGTGAGCCCAAAGATGAATCCAAGAAACGCGCCCTTTTTCGGTCCTAAGACTACGGATCCGATAATGACGGGTACATGGATCAGAGTGGCCTTTATGACCACCAGGTTGATATAGCCCACATAAGGTACGAAGGCCATCAGAATGATAATGGCTGCTATGACCGCAGTCAAGACCATGTTCCGGGTTTTTACCGAAGTATTCATTTTTCCTCCTGCTACTGTTCCGCTTCCCGGACCGTCTGACGTTCCGGATCCGCTGGATACAATGCGTTTTCAGTTCCTCCCCGATTATAGCATATTATCTGGCCTTGTCCACCTCTTTTAAAAATTTTTCCCATTTGTCTTCATTATCCACAAAATATTTGGGGCAGATCTTTCCCGTTATATCGTAATGGCGGATGATATCTTCCGTATCGATCAGATAGGTATCGGCCAGCCATGCGATCAGCTTCACCAGGGACTGATAGGTAGCCTTCGTAAATTTTCCGCTCTCGTCTTCATGGCAGCACTCAATGGAGATGGTATTGCTGTTCCTGTTATTGGAAGCGTATGCCACTTCGCTCATGGGAACACATTGGAGAATCGTGCCGTCCGTGTCAATGATAAAATGGCTGCTGGCATAAGTACCCGAACTTCCATCTGCCAGGCCCGCAAAATAATTCCGGTTCTGCTTGGCGGTGGTACCGGGATTTGCCGTGTAATGGACTACTATGCCATCCACATCATCCAGCGCCGTACCCGGTCTGGAATATTCATTGGTCGGAAGAAGGTCCCTCTCTATCCAATCCGGAACTTCTATCTTCTCCCACTGAATGACCCGTTTTCCTCCGGCGTCAATATAAACCGGCTGGCTGGAATCTCCCGCCGTCCCCTGACTGCCTGTAGTCTTGATGCCCGGACCGTCTCCGCTCTCCGTCTGAGTGCTCTTTCCAGAAAACACCACAGATTTTACAAACATGGCCAATAATATTATCACAAGAATGATTCCCGCTGCGATCGTAATCTTTCTGACCCGTTCCTCCCTCATCGTAACCCCTGCCTTTCTCCTTTGTCCTATCCTTCTATACACTTTAAATTCCATTTATCTGAGACACCAAAAAGGGCGCCTTTTCCGCCGGCACCCTAAGTATAGCATAAAACCCCTGTTAAAATATCTGAATTTTCCCTTAAATATTCCCTTCTATTTCTTTAATTCCATAAATGGAAGCATTTTCCGGCGCGATTTATCTGTCCGGTCACATCACGGCCTGCAAAAACATTCCCGCGATTATGGAACATAAAAACAAGATTCCCAAAATCTTCAGATTTTCTTTTCCATTTTTGTTCACTCGGAAAAGCACCGCTAGTCCAATCCCCGCACCGGCGCAAAGTCCCGAGATCACAGAACCAAAGCTTAAGACTCCGCTCAGATAAAGCTCCGTCAGGGCCACAGATGCGGCGCAGTTCGGTATCAATCCTATGAGCCCGGCCAGCACCGGCTGAAACAGGGAATCCTTCATCAGCATCCGGGATAAAGTCTCAATACCAACCGCTTCCAGCAGAAGGTTCAGAACACAATTAAACAACAGCAGATAAAGAAAGATCTGTATGGTGTGGCGGACAGCCGCTTTCAGGATGCCGCCTTCCTCCTCGCACCCGCAGTGATCACAGATATTTCCCAACTGTTTCCGTTTCATCGGACTTTTCCTGAGAAAGACATCCACCGCGTATCCAAATAAAACTCCTATCACCACTTTGGTGGCCAGCAGCCGGATTACCACCGCTCCGTTGCCCGGGTTCCCCAGGATCAGAAGTACGGCTTCATCCGAGGTGGAAAGAAACACTGCCAGCAGCGTTCCCACGGTAATCACTCCGCCGGAATACAGATTGGCGGCCGCCACGGAAAACCCACACTGAGGAATACATCCGAAAAGCGCTCCCACTAGGGGGCCGGCCCCGCCGATCCGCGTGAGCATCCCATTCCTATGTTTTTCCGAATAGTGCTCTAAAACCTCCAAAATTAAAAATGCAGCAAACAGGAAAGGCAGCATTTTCACGGTATCCCACAGTCCGTCTTTCAATGCGTCTATTATATAGTCCAAAGAGACTGCCTCCTTTTTTATCTTTATGATCCGCCGGCATCCTTCCGGCTTTTAAGCTCATCTACGAACCGGCTGACCACAGCGGCTTTTCCATAGCGTTCCTTGACAGAATAGATGTGCAGCTTTTCTTTTGCTCTGGTCATCGCCACATAGAACAGCCTCCGTTCCTCCTCCACATCCGCCGAAAGACCGGCCTTTTCATGGGGAATCACCTGTTCGTTGACATCTGGAAGAAATACTACAGGATATTCAAGCCCCTTCGCCCCATGCATGGTCGAAACCACCACTCCTCGGCGATCCGCCGCCGGATTCTCTCTCTGCCGTTTCATCTCCTCCCGGTATTCGGCCATGTGGCTGAACCAGGCGGCAAAGGTTTTGTATTCTCCCGCGTCCGACTGAAGTTCCTCCAAAATCTCCAAAAGACCGTTTTCCTCCAAATGCCGTTCCTTTGCGTATCCTTTCAAATACTCGTCGTATCCGATGGTTTTCCGGATATACTTCACCGCCTGATAAGGGGAAAGTCTCCCCACTGCGCGAAGGTCCTCGCGAAGAGACCGGATTCGTTCCGCCATCCACTGCTTTTCTTCGTACATCGCTTCTATTTCATCCAGAGATACCTTACTCCCGGAAAAAACAGTCCTGGAGATGTAACGGCAGGGCTTATTGATGATTCGCAGGAGGACAGGCCGGCTCTCATCCCCCATGGCCGCCCGGATATAAGCAAAAATGTCACCGCTGGTCCAATGGTCATACAGACTTGGGACTGTATCCCTCGTCTGGAACGGGATATTATATTCCATGAGCTTTCCAAGAAGCTTCCTGGCGCCCGTGTTCGTCCGCACGAGCACAGCGATCTCTTCATAAGCCCTGCCGGCTTCCCGGTAAGAGCGGATATGAGACAGGATCCGTTCGTACTCCTCTCCTGTTCCCGGAAGATTTCCCAGAATAACAGGCCCTCCATCCTTTCCTGTTCCGGAAATTTCCTTACGGAACCGAACCTTGTTATGGGAGATCAGATTTTCCGCCGCCTGGATGATCTTTTCGGAAGAACGATAATTCACTGCCAGCAGATACCGGTCCGCTCCCGGATATTCCTTTTCAAACCCGAGCATCAGCTCCGGCCTGGCTCCCCGGAACCGGTATATGGCCTGATCATCGTCTCCCACGATGAACAGGTTATTCTCCGGCAGCGCCAAAAGCTTTAATATCTCATACTGAAGCCGGTTGATATCCTGAAATTCATCACAGAGAATATATTGGTATTTTCTCTGCCAACCAGATAGGATATCCTTTCTGGCTGAAAACAGCTCAAAGCAAAGGGAAAGCATATCGTCAAAATCAATCACCTGCTCTTTTCTCAGCCGCTCCTCATATGCTTTATAAATTTTCCGGAAGGTGTCCTCCGGGCAGGTTCTGGAATAATAGTGGCTGATGTCCAGCATATCGCTCTTTACCGCGCTGATTTCACTGAGCATCTCCTGAAGGGACTCTATGCCCTCTTCCGCCATGGTTGGTTCCACCTGTGCCGACACTTCGGAAAGGAGGCGGAGCCGTTTCTCCTCCCCGATTATCTGGGATGCGTCGTAGCGGTAAGCATGCTTCAGCACACGGAAATACACGGAATGAAAGGTCCCGAAGGTTACAGGAAGATGCCGTCCTTCCATCAGGTCTTCAAACCGTGTCTTCATCTGCGTGGCCGCCGCCCTGGTAAACGTAATGACCAGAATATGCTCCGGCGCCACACCGTATTCCTCTATGAGCATCCGAATCCGGTGGGTGATAACTAGAGTCTTTCCAGAACCGGGTCCCGCTAATACAAGAGCGGGACCCTCTTTATGGCCGACTGCCATCTTTTGATAAGAATTCAGCTGTGATTGTTCCGATAATGGCTGTTTTAGCATGCGCTTAGCTTTTCAATGCCTTTCTGTATGCGGGAAACCGTCTCCTCTTTCCCAATGATCTCCATGATCTCGGTAGCCCCGGCAGGCGTCACCTGTTTTCCAGACACCGCGGTACGGACCGGCCACAATACGTAGCCATTCTTGCAGCCCTTTTCCTTCGCGTAATTCTGGAGGATACCATAAAGCGCGTCATTGGTGTAAAGCTCCTGGGCTTCCAGCACCGGCAGAATCTCTTTTAATACCGCCAGAGAGCTCTCTTCTGTGGTCTTCATCTTCTTATGGACGTACATAGATGTATCATATTCCGGAAGGGCTTCAAAAAAATCGACCAGCCCCGCGATGTCCGGAAACACTTCAATCCTCGACTGTACCATCTGTGCGATCTTCCTTAAATCCAGAGGTTTCTGAATAGCCTCTCTGAGATAAGGCTCCGCCATGGCATAAAACAAATCCGGATCCATCGCCTTTATATATTCGCCGTTCATCCATTTAAGCTTCTGAATGTCAAATACTGCCGGTGATTTGCTCATATGACGGTAATCAAAGGCTTTTACCAGTTCCTCCAGGGAAAAGATTTCCCGGTTCTCCTCCGGGCACCAGCCCAAAAGCGCCACGTAATTCACCACTGCCTCTGTCACAAAGCCCTGAGAGATCAGATCCTCAAAGGAGGAATGACCGCAGCGCTTGCTCAGTTTTTTATGCTGTTCGTCGGTGATCAGCGGACAATGGACATATACCGGCTCCTTCCAGCCGAAAGCATGGTACAGCCTCGTATACTTCGGCGAGGAGGAAAGATATTCATTGCCTCTTACCACATGGGTGATTCCCATTAAATGATCGTCCACCACATTGGCAAAATTATAAGTGGGATATCCGTCTGACTTGATCAGGATCATATCGTCAAGCTCCGAGTTTTCCACAGTGATGTCCCCATAAATCTCATCGGAAAAAGTCGTCGTCCCTTCCGTGGGATTGTTCTGGCGGATCACATAGGGCGCTCCGGCTTTCAGCTTTTCTTCTACTTCTTCTTTGGAAAGGTGCAGACAATGCTTGTCATATACCACGATTTCTTTCCCCGCGACCTCAGTCTTAAGGGAATCCAGCCGTTCCTTGTCACAGAAGCAGTAATACGCCTCTCCCTTATCCACCAGTTCTTTCGCGTATTTCAGGTAGATGCCTCGGGCATTTCTCTCGCTCTGCACATAGGGGCCGCAGCCGCCGTCCTTGTCCGGTCCCTCATCATGGACAAGCCCCGTCTTCTCAAGCGTCCGGTAAATAATATCCAGGGCTCCCTCCACAAAACGTTCTTGATCCGTATCCTCCACGCGCAGAAGAAAATCCCCTCCGTCGTGTTTCGCAATCAAATAAGCATACAGCGCCGTACGCAGGTTCCCCACATGCATTTTGCCTGTAGGGCTCGGCGCAAACCTTGTTCTTACTCTTTCCATGATAGCTGTCCTTCCTATTGTATAGTCCTATTGAATGACCTCCGGCAGTACGTCCGATACCTTTTCATAGATTACCATATCGGCTTCCCGGTCCGTTGGATGGGTCTCGTTGTTGATCAGCACCAGCTTGTCCCCGGTGTAATAAAGACGGAACCTCTTGGTCAGATAAGCATCCAGATGAGTGCCTATCACCAGCAGCATATCGGCCGCCTCCGTTTCATTGGCCACCTTAGTGATCAGGCCATTGTCAAGCATCTCTCCCGCCAGAAGGATGCCCGGCCTGATCGCGCTCTGGCACTTGTCACAGTGGGGGATTCCATGAGATTTTAAAATGTACTCCGGTGAAAATTCCTTTCCGCATCCGGTACACCTGTTGTTGTGAAAGTTTCCGTGCAGCTCTATGACATTTTTCACTCCGGCCGCCTGATGCATGCCGGATATGCTCCTGGTCGCTACGGTCACATATCCCCCGGCTTTCTTTTTCTGAGCTTCCAGACGCGCCAGGGCATAATGGGCCGGATTCGGCTCTCCGCCTCTGCTCAGAACTTCTTTCTTATAAAAGTTGTAGAAGGAGCCTGGACGGCTGTTGTAAAACTGGGCGCTTAAAAGTTCTTCCGGCGACACACCGTATTCAGCTTCAATCTGATACGCATAAGGCTCATCCCGAAAGTATGCGATTCCTGATTCCCGTATCATACCCATGCCGCTGAACACCATAATCTTCTGGCTTTCATCAATCATCTTCTTCAATACTTCATACGCCATATCATCACCTCTGTCAATTCCACATCCTGCAGCCCGTTTACCCTTCCCCTTTATAAAACTACAGCCATTATATACGATTTTATTTTAATTAGAAAGCCCTTTTTTCTCAAAGAAAAAGGCTTCCTACCTGATATACCAGCACGGCCGCCGTCCACGCCAGAAGCAGCTGAAATAAAACCATTCCAGCCGTCCACTTCAAAGAATGGGTCTCTCTCCTGATGGTGCCGATAGCCGCCACACAGGGCGTATACAGCAGACAGAAGAGCATAAACGCATATGCGTTCAGCGGGCCGAATCCCTGGGAGCCCAGGGCACCTGAAAGGGCGGTCATGCCATAAGCCGAATTAATATTGCTGATTCCAAAGAGTACGGAACAGCTGGATACTACCACCTCTTTTGCGGATAACCCGCTGATGAGCGCTACCGCAATCTGCCAGACACCCAGGCCTGCGGGAGCCAATACCGGGACAAGGGCATGGCCGAGCATAGCCCCGAAGCTGTCGGACACCTCTGTGACCATTCCGGAAAAATTAAAGTTCAGGACGAACCAAAGTACAATGGATGCAATAAAAATCGTGGTTCCCGCTTTGGTAAGATAATCCTTGATCTTTTCCCACACATAGATGGCAATGGTCCTGGCATTGGGCGTTTTATATTCGGGCAGCTCAATGAGAAGGGCATTTTCCAGCTTTTTTGGCGACAGGCGGTCGACCACCAAGGCGACAACGATGGCCATCAGGACGCCGATGACATAAAGGGAATAAGCGACAAACATGGCTTTATTTCCGAAGAATACACTGGCAAACAGAACATAGACCGGAAGCCTCGCCGAACAGGACATGAACGGCGTGATAAGGATAGTCCTTCTTCTGTCCCTTTCACTCTCCAGACCCCTGGTCGCCATGACGGCCGGCACCGTGCAGCCAAAACCCAGGACCATGGGCAGAAAAGCTTTTCCGGAGAGGCCCACCCTGCCCATGATATCGTCCATCACATAAGCCACTCTCGCCATATACCCGGAATCCTCTAAAAAAGCGAGGGCAAGGAACAGGATGAATATATTCGGCAGAAAGGTCAGAATACCTCCCACTCCCGCAATGATACCGTCTACGATCAGCGATATCAGCCAGTCCGCGGCCCCGATATTCTGCAGCAAAAGCAGAATTTGACCGGAGAACCACTCCAGCCCCATTTCAAAATAGCCCTTCAGAAAATCTCCTATGGTAAAAGTCAGGAAGAACACCAGGGCAAGAATTCCCAGGAATATCGGCACTCCC
The DNA here is from genome assembly GCA_902363445.1 of Lachnospiraceae bacterium. Taxonomy (GTDB): domain Bacteria; phylum Bacillota; class Clostridia; order Lachnospirales; family Lachnospiraceae; genus Lientehia. Next base: position 252,442 of record CABJAB010000002.1, on the reverse strand, counting down.
CAGATACGGTGCGTCATCCACCGGTCAATCCGCTCCGTGCTGGCCGCTTTTTTCTCCTTATTGACCATACACTCTTCCATAATCTCTTCTATGTAGTCATATTTCTCATTAATGATCTGCTTTTCGTAGGATTCATCCAGCACTCCGGGCAGATCCAGCGGGTAATCTTTCGTGACCTCTTCGTCAAAATCCAGTTCTTTAATGGCCAGCCACCTGACACCAGAAAGCTCTCCATATTTTTTTTTCAAGGCGTCCTCTGTCTTTGCGATCCTGGCTTCCAGCCCTTTGGAATAGAACATCACCTGGCTGTGAGGCCCCTCCTCGGAGTGATGCACCACAGCGTGAAGAAGGACCTCCAGTCCGGTCCTTTTCCTCGCGGACACCGGAACCACGGGAATTCCACCCAGCATTTCCGGCAAGCGGTGAAGATCAATCTCCAGTCCCCGCTCCTCCACGATATCCATCATATTCAGCGCCAGGATCACGGGTTTTCCAAGCTCCAAAAGCTGAAGCGTCAAATATAGGTTCCGCTCCAAAGAAGACGCGTCCACCACGTTGATGATGACATCCACTTCTTCTCCCATGACGCACCGTCTGGATACCTTTTCCTCAATACTGTATGAAGTCAGGCTGTATATGCCCGGAAGGTCGATAACTTTGATCCTCTGGGCTCTGTATTTTGCCTCTCCCTCCACACGCTCGACAGTAACCCCCGGCCAGTTGGCCACTTTAAGGGATGCTCCTGTCAGGGCATTAAACAATGTGGTTTTTCCGCAGTTTGGGTTTCCGACAAACCCTACCGTAATGCTTTTTTGATCTGAAGCCGCCTTCATCCCTGTACCTCCTTTATGAAAATACCATCGGTGATCAGACGGCCCAAAGCCAGCCTCGTTCCCCGCACGCGGATGATGGTCGAACCATTCCGTTTACTATTTAAAATCGTGATCTTCGTCTGTTCATTGACTCCCAGCGCCTCCAGACGCCTGGTCACATTTTCCTTTACCTGCAGACGCTCAACTTGATAAACACAGCCTATTTTTCCTTCAGTCAGAGTCATGCTCCTCATTCCCTCCGTGACGTTCATTCTGACAGATAGCCCTGGTGCGGAATTCCTTCCTCCAGGGCTATTCTATGAGAATTGTATGCCAATTGAGAATGTTTGTCAACAAAATTCCGGAAATCAGGAGTCCTTCTCCCCCGGAGTCAGGCGGGCGCGGAGAAATCGTCTCTTCACTTCCCGCAGGCTGAACGGGAGAATCGGATATATATAGCTCTTTCCAGCAATAGTCTTGTTCGTTACCACTGCCAGGATAAAGATCAGCATGCCGGCGATAAAGCCCCACAGATTGAATATCGACGTCAGGATCAGCAGGATCAGACGCATGAATTTAAGCGCGTATCCCAGTTCAAAGCTGGACTGCGTGTAGTTGGACAGAGCGACAAACGCCATATAGAGCATCGTCTCGGAGTTGAACCAACCGGAATTTGCCGCAAACTCCCCGACCACGAGAGCCGCGATCACACTGAGCGGCGTCGTCAGCATACTGGGCGTGTTCAGGGAAGCCAGCCTTAGACCGTCAATGGCGAATTCCAAAATGAGCAGCTGCCAGATCAGCGGTATATTCACCGCATCCTTGATCACGATAAACTGAAAACTCTCGGGAATCCATTCCGGATTCTGCATGAACAACAGCCACAGCGGCGTAAGAATCACTCCGAGAATCGTGATCAGCATCCTTGAAAGTCTCAGATAAGTGCCTGTGACCGGCGGAAAATAAAAATCATCCGCTTCTTCAATGATATCAAACACAGAAGACGGGAGAATCATAGCTGCAGGAGACGTATCCACCAGAATGATGATATTCCCCTCAAGCAGCTGGGCCGCCGCCGTGTCAGGACGTTCTGAATATTTGAATTTCGGAAAGGGGTTATACCATTTGTATGGATATATACATTCTGCCAGACTCTCCTGGCTCATGGTCAGAGCGTCCACCTGGATATCTTCAATTCTCTTTTTTATCTTCTTCAAAAGTTCCGTATCCACACGCCCTTCCATATAACAGATGGCAATGTCCGTCCGGGAGCTCTTTCCCGCCTGGGTGATCTCCACGCTCAGCTTCGGATCCCGGATCCTGCGCCGTATCATGGCGGTATTGAAGATCAGGGTCTCTACAAATCCGTCCCTTGAACCGCGCAGCACTTTTTCTTTTCCCGGCTCTGACACGCTTCTGGCCGGATATGTCCTGCAGTCTATGGTCAAACAGGCGTCATAGCCGTCAATGAACAAGCAGGTGATACCCATTAAAAGCTGTGTCGTGATCTCATCTACATCCCGCAGAATACCGATCTCTCCATAAGGCAGATGTTTTTTGGAAAACTCGTGGGCCTCCTTAGGAAATTCTTCCGCGGATATCCCGCACATATATTGGATGATTCTCTGCAGTACCGCATCTTTTACGAATCCATCCACAAAATAAAAGCAGGCCTGCCGGCCTCCGATTTTCATGGTGCGGTAAACCACATCGAAGTTGGTATCCACTCTCAGAAGTTCATGGAACAGCTGCATATTATCCCCAATATTGGAAGATATGGACTGTTTCGCTTTCTCGTCTTCTTTCATCACTCTTCTCCTTTCCGCGCTTCTGCCCTTATTGTCCGCAGGGAAAGGAGATTCTATACGATAATCTTTTATCTTAATGCAACGGCAGGATCTGTCTACTTCTGGCCATAGGTCGCATTAGGACCGTGTTTTCGAAAATAATGCTTATCCTGGATATAAGAAAGAGCCGGCTCCGCTTTTGGATTCAGCATCTCCGTGCGAGTGGCCATTTTAGCCACTTCTTCAAGCACGACCGCATTGTGGACAGCCTCTGCCGCATTCTTTCCCCAAGTAAACGGACCATGGCTGGTACAGAGTACTCCGGGCGTGGACAAGGGATCTTTTCCTTCAAAGGCCTCAATGATGACTTTTCCCGTATTTTTTTCATAAGCGCTTTCGACTTCTTCTTTAGTCAGTACACGCGCACAGGGAATCTCTCCGTAAAAATAATCCGCATGAGTCGTTCCATAACAGGGGATTCCCCTGCCGGCCTGTGCCCAGGAAGTGGCCCAGGAAGAATGCGTGTGCACGATACCGCCTATCCCCGGAAATGCCTTATAAAGCTCCACATGGGTCGGGGTATCGGAAGACGGACGGAGCGTGCCTTCTACTACCTTTCCGTCCAGATCCACAACAACCATATCCTCCGGCTTCATCGTGGCATAATCAACGCCGCTGGGTTTGATCACCACCAGGCCGCTCTCTCTGTCAACGGCACTGACATTTCCCCATGTGTAAACTACCAGGCCATACTGGGGGAGCTCCATGTTTGCACGGTATACTTCTTCTTTTAATTTCTCCAACATATTGTCTTCTCCTTTTCCGTTGAAAAAGAACCGCCGGTCTTTAACGTCCCGGCGGCCCTTTACCACTATCTATTCACACTCATAATCACAGCAGGTCCTGTCGGTCAGGTACGGTTTTACACAAACCCCCACTGCTTCCACATGTCCGGGATGTACCTGATATGCAGCCAACGCTTCTGCCGATACGAAGGTGCTGTCCAGAACGATGTCTACAGAGCTGGTGGGCAGGGGCGGAGCGATCACTTTTACGTCCACTACTCCTTCTGCCACAGCCTTCACTGCCTGCAGGCGTTCATTGAACTCCGCCGCAACAGCTGCTTTCTGCTCCTCGGACACTTCCGGCTTAAACTTCCAGCTCACTAAATGCTTAACCATCATAAGTCTCCTTCACACACCTTATTTAGATAAAAATTCATGGATGCCCTTAGCGCCTGCGCGTCCGGCTTCCATAGCCAGGATGACCGTAGCCGCGCCGGTAACGGCGTCGCCGCCGGCGTATACGCCTTCTTTGCTGGTCTTTCCTGTTTCAGCCTCTGCAACGATACATTTCCTCTTATTCACATCCAGACCGGCCGTCGTAGAAGAGATAAGAGGGTTGGGAGAAGTCCCCAGTGACATGATCACCGCATCCGCCTCGATTTCAAACTCAGAACCTTCGATGGCAACGGGTCTTCTTCTGCCGGAGGCATCAGGCTCTCCAAGTTCCATCCGAATGCAGCGGATGCCTCTTACCCAGCCTTTATCATCCGTGAGGATCTCTACAGGATTGGTCAGAAGATCAAAGATTACGCCCTCTTCTTTTGCATGATGAACTTCTTCCGCTCTGGCAGGAAGTTCTGCTTCACTTCTCCTATATACGATATGGCTCTCTGCGCCCAGACGAAGCGCCGTCCTGGCAGCGTCCATAGCCACGTTTCCGCCGCCTACGATGACTGCTTTTTTGCTTACAGGCATGGGAGTCGCATAATCATCCAGTCTTGCTTTCATCAGATTGCTTCTTGTCAGATATTCATTGGCAGAAAATACGCCGTTGGCATTTTCTCCGGGAATCCCCATAAACATGGGAAGACCTGCGCCGGAGCCGACAAAGACAGCAGAAAAACCTTCTTCATCAAACAGCTCATCGATGGTCACAGACTTGCCGATGATTACGTCTGTTTCAAGTTTCACACCCAGAGACTTCACGTTCTCCACCTCGGGCTTCACAACTGCGTCCTTGGGAAGACGGAATTCCGGAATCCCGTATGTAAGCACTCCGCCGGGCTCATGAAGAGCCTCAAAGATCGTTACATCATATCCCCATTTTGCCAGATCGCCTGCACAGGAAAGGCCTGCGGGGCCGGAACCGATGACAGCTACCTTCTTACCATTCTGCTTGTCCGCTTTTTTGGGCTTGATTCCATTTTCCTTTGCCCAATCAGCCACAAAACGCTCCAGCTTTCCGATGGAAACGGGATCGCCCTTCTTTCCGCGGATGCATTTTCCTTCGCACTGGCTCTCCTGAGGGCATACACGCCCGCATACAGCCGGCAGAGAAGAGGAATCCGAAAGGATCTGGTAAGCGGCAGCAAAATCTCCTTCAACAACTTTTCCGATAAATCCGGGAATATCGATGGCTACCGGACATCCCTGTACACAAAACGGCTTTTTGCACTGCAGGCAGCGCTTTGCCTCTTCAACTGCTTCCTCCTGGTTATAGCCCAGGCACACTTCTTCAAAGTTAGCGGCCCTTACTTTGGGGGCCTGCTCCCTGACGGGTACTCTCTTTAATCCTTCCATTACTTGTCACCTCCGCAATGTCCACATCCGCCATGATGGGTATCACCCTCCTGGAATTTAAGCAGGGCTCTGCCCTCTTCTGTCTTGTACATAGCCTGACGCTTCATGGCCTCGTCAAAATTGATCTTATGGCCGTCAAACTCAGGACCGTCTACACATGCGAACTTCACTTCATCCCCCACAGTCAGACGACAGGCACCGCACATACCGGTACCGTCTACCATAATGGGGTTCATGCTGACAATGGTAGGAATGCCTAATTTCTTAGTTGTCAGACAACAGAATTTCATCATGATCATCGGGCCGATCGCCACACACAGATCATACTGCTTGCCTTCTGCAACTAAATCTTCGATGACCTTTGTCACCATACCGTTTCTGCCGTAGCTTCCGTCGTCGGTAGTAACATAAAGATTTCCTGCCACCTCTTTCATCATGTCTTCCATGATGATCAGGCTCTTTGTCTTGGCGCCGACAATGACATCGGCATCAATCCCGTGCTCATGAAGCCATTTTACCTGAGGGTATACAGGCGCCGTGCCGACACCGCCTGCCACGAACAGAATTTTTTTCTTTTTAACTTCTTCCAGATCATCTGTAGTGAGCTCGGAAGGGCGGCCCAGCGGACCCACAAAATCCATGAAGCTGTCCCCTGCTTTCAGATTTGCAAACTGATAAGTAGACGCTCCAATCGGCTGGAATACAATAGTTACGGTCCCCTTTTCCCTGTCATAGTCTGCGATGGTCAGAGGAATCCTCTCCCCTTTTTCGTCCAGCCTGACTATGATGAACTGTCCGGGCTGGCAAGCTTTTGCCACACGCTTTGCTTCCACATCCATAAGAACAATGTTCTCTGCAAGATGCTCTGCTCTCAGAATCTTGAACATTTTATTTCCTCCTTACCTTTCCTCCCGCACGCCGGCGTATACTGCCGCCATGCTATCGTTATCATTCTAACACTCTCTTTTCACCTTTTCAACCCATAATTCGTGAAAATTCAGGCCGGGGCCTGAGAAAACCTGGTATATTTCAATCATACCTTAGAATACTTTTGAAACATTTATGGTTTCCAGAAATACAAGAGGAAATCTGGTTTCATCCAGGCGGGTCGCTGGCAGCCATAAGCAGAATTTTTGCGGCCTCCAGTCGGTCCTTTCCAACTGATATGAATAAATCGATATTTTTCCATATCAGATTCCAACAAAAACCCGTATGATATACGGTTTTTGCCTCCCTGCGGCCTGTAAAATTCTGCCAACGGCTCTGCGGCGCTCCCCTTACGATGAAACTAGAATCTTCCTCTTGTCATTTCTGCCGCATCACCATGAAATGAGGCTGTTTTAAAAAGTGTTGCAGCGGACACCGCGGCCCGCTGCGTTTTGCGCGGGCCGTTGGTTCTCCCCATATATTTTTGAGAATGCCCGCAGGACATGTGTTAAGGGGTGCCCTTCGGTGTAGTTTTTCATAGCAGCCAAAATAGTGCGGCAGGCAAGACACCGGCAGAAAGATTCCAGGCCGGCCTAAAGGTGAGCGCCGCAGGGCAGAAGCCGGTGTTCCCAGACGGAGGGAGGCAGAAACGGAAATACCGATTCCGTTTCTGAGCGAACCGGAGACAGGAAATCATAAAGATTTCCTGCCGACATGTGAGCGATACTTCCGGAGTGGGGATAAAGCGGTCCCTGCATCGCCAGCGAACCGAAATCGTGACGGCCAGGAACTTCTGCCGATATCTAACAAACGCAAACCGCCGAATCTCTAAACAGATTCGGCGGTACACTATGTCCTGCTGTTTTAATTTAGAAAAGACTGGAATAGCCCGTGAGCTGACCGAGAATATTCCGTCCGGCCACGTTCAGGAAAATCCACGAAATGATCGCCGCTGCAACTATATTAACAAGGAAAATCACAAACAGCATCCAAATCCTTTTATTCTTATCATTCGGGCAGAAAGAATCCATTGCGGCCGGAATGAAGAAATAACACAGAAGGCTGCCTGCTTCATAAACAAGCAGAATCAAAATATAGGAAAACTGGCTTATAGGAAGAATCAAAATGAGCAGTGCTGATAATGCTGTGAACGGCATCTGTGCCAGAGCTTTTGATGAAGCAACTCCAAGACCCTGCATATAAGTCATCGGCTTCTTCGCCATGGATCTCACAAACAGCATGGAAAAAGCGGCCCAAACCGCAAAGATCGCCGCCCCTGCAAGAAGCGCCATAAAGAATAGCAAAGGAGTATTGACCACTTTGATTCCCAAACCGTAACTATATTTGCTCACCATTGAATTAATCTTAAATCCGAAGAAAGCGAACATCAGAGAAAACAAGACCACCTGAATCCCCAAAAGTCCGAATATCACATGGCTCTTCCCGGCTGCAGCCAAATTCCCAAGAGTTCCGGCCGGCTTTTTGAACGCATCCAGGATTGTTCCCCACAGTCCCTTCACATAAACGCCTGCGGCCCCGGGCTGCTTCGGTGCCTGAGGTCCTCCATAAGGCTGACCCTGTCCAGGCTGCTGTGCATATCCCTGCTGATTCCCATAGGGATAACCCTGATTCGGCTGCTGCGTATATCCCTGCTGATTCCCATAGGGCTGGCCCTGGTTCGGCTGCTGCGTATATCCCTGCTGGTTCCCATAGGGCTGACCCTGGTTCGGCTGCTGTGTATATCCCTGCTGATTCCCATAGGGCTGACCCTGTCCAGGCTGCTGCGTATATCCCTGCTGATTCCCATAGGGCTGACCTTGGTTCGGCTGCTGCGTATATCCCTGCTGATTCCCATAGGGCTGACCCTGGCCGGGCTGCTGTGCATTCGTCTGCTGCCCTTCTTTATCCGGCTGTACCGGCGCCTGCTGCTCCTCCGCAGCTACTGGCGGTGTCTGGGGCGCCTGTGTTTTTTGCTGCTGACACGTACAAATCTCGCCTTCATTCAGCGGCCTGCCGCATTGACTACAAAACTTTGCCATACTTTTTCCTCCTTGATGTCGTTCCTCATTAGAACTAAAGAACTCATTTATATTGATATTTATAAGTAAAGCCAATATTCCTTGTATTTTCATCCGCTCCCTGTGTGGCCAAATCCCGGGTTCGTCAATCCAATATGGAACCGATATCCTCCGCCGATATTTTCCAAACGGGAATAAGCAAAAATTTTCTTCCGCTCCTCACCACCGTTATGGTTGCCTCCTGATCCTGAGACATTCCCAGAGCCGAGACACTCATATTCACTGTCAGATCTTTGCAGATAAGCCCATCCGAATTCCGGTATGGCGTTCCTTCCGCCACCTTGCTCACCTTGACATTACTGAGCATCGATATATAGGAAACCAACTGTCCCATATTTTCCCTTGCTTCCGAGATAAAGGTCTTTCTGTCATATACCGGTGCTGTACCCCAATAAACACTGTCATAAAGAGCTCCCCAGTCGCTTTTTTTTAACGCTCCCACAAGCTGTTCCACCGGCGCCATCGGTCTGCTCTCCTTATATGCGATAAATCCAAAGGCCGAAACGGCAGCCACTACCAGAATCAAAACAACGGCGATGGCCAGCCCTTTTTTTCCTTTCTTCCTATCATTTCCCTGATAGGGCGGAATCCCAGGCTGTACTGGATCTCCATACTCAGGATAAAAAGGTTGTGTTACCGACTGACCGGCCTGATTCCAAGACTCCTCTCTTGCGGCTTCTTCCGCTTCATATGCCAGCGGAATCGTCTCTGATTCCATCGGCCTGCCGCAGCTTCTGCAAAACCTTGCCCCATCGCTGTTCTTCGATCCGCAGTTCGTACAGTACATACTCTCCTCCCTTTCTGCCCTACCTTATCATAAACTGGAACGGCTCATCCGCCAAAACAAACCCGTCTCCGTGGCAAAGCCTGTATTCATCTCCCGGGTCCAAACGCATGCCGTTCAAGTATGTGGAGTTAGTAGAGTTATGATCTACCAGATAATATTCTCCTTCATCCATCAGGATACTGGCATGATGGCGGCTGACCGCCCGGTTATCCGGGATACAAAAATCCGCGTCGGGACTCTTTCCAATGAGAGTCTCATCCAGCACGACCGCCATTTCATCACCTGTCCGGATGCGGATGATATAAGCGATCTCACGGGCAGCAAACGCATCCGGGAGCATGATATCCAGTCCATCCTCCGACGGCTCTTCTTCATATGAAAATTCCGGCGCATTTTCTGTCTCCGGCATTTCTATTCCAAAAGATACCAGATCCTCTGCCGCCGCAGCTTCCGCCGAATCAGCCGCAATATCTTGCAGAAGAAGGGCATCCGCCATTTCCCTGCACTGATCCAGGTTATCCCGCTTCACTCCCTTTACATATTTTAAAAGCGTGATCATATTTTCCTGATTTTTCTCCGGATTCCCTTCCATGACATTCACCAGCTCCATCATAAAAAGGCGCAGTTTTTCTATCGGACTCCTCGATTCTTTTTGAAGCCCGCAGATCCATTTGACCTCCCCGCTCTCCTCATTGATAAATACATCAGAAAGCTCCATCAGCAGTTCATTTCTCGGAATCATGTATTCATCCAGATTCACCCAAACTCCAAGAAGGCTTTTAAGCACCTGGACCACCGCTTTTTTCGGCATTCTGGTAGGAAACATACGAGGCAGCGGAGAATATCCATCCGTAATATATCTCGCCTCTCCTGCCGCTTCATCAATCTCCAGCTTCAGAACACCTTCTATATCATTAAAAATAAGCATTTCATAGGTGATCCCATCAAATGCCGCTTCTGTCGGCGCTTGTCTATCGATCCTATCCATATGTAATCTCTGCTCCCTTCTGTTCTACCGCAATATTTCCTGCAGCACCTCCAGCCGGGCCATCTGCTCTGCCATCTGCACCGTTCCGGCCGGCGGAAGGACCTCTATGCTCCCAGCAACCGCAATCTCCGGGTTTTCATAACGTTTCCCGTACTGGGAATGGAATTTGTTATAAAGAAGTGCCGTCTTCTGACAGATTCCCGGATGCGTTGTCAAATCCAAACGTTTCATCAGCGTCCATATCTTATGAAATCTCTGATTGGAAACATAGGTTCCGTCATTGACCACAACCACCTTATCCACAGCTTTAAGAGCTGCAAAAAGCCCATGGTTTACGGAAAAGCTGCTGTCTATAATGATATAGCGGAAATCTCCCCGCTCTGTCAGTCCCTTCAAAAATGCTTCCACCCGCTCTTCCTCGATGTCCATAATGCTCATAGGGGCATCGGCATTGTCATAAAAATACACTCCGCTGGAATCCCGGTTCAGCGCGGCAGACATGGCGGCTTTTATATCCGCTCCCGCCTTCATTTCCGACAAAAGGAACTGGAAGTCTTTTGGATTGACCCCCTGGAAGATACTGCCGGTATCGCCCAAATCGCTCATATTGATGTACAGGACCCGTTTTTCCTCTGCGGCAAGACGCATCGCATACGCCGCAGCAGCCGTGGAAGTCCCCACCGCCGCATTCGCACCGATAAAGGCCACCGTCTTCACTGCAGTGTCTTCCTGGTCCAAAACGATTTCTATATCATGAAAAAGTTCCCGGCAGCTCTGAAAGCGGAAAATCTCTCCCGGCTCTTCTGAAGCTTCCGCCGTAAAATATCCCACATGGATATCCCCTATGAACGGCGGATATTCTTCCCGGAGCGCATCAGCCGTCACCACGGCATCCACAGATCTGGCGGCGATCAGGCCATCCAGCTCGCTCCTTTCATAGACCGGACAGAATTCCGCTGTCTGCCCATACCGTTCCCCCATATACTGACAAAACCGTTCCGTATACACGGCATCTAAATCATATACCGCTATCCGTATCTGCTTCATTCTCTCAAACGTCCTTCCTGGGATAACTGAATTCAATACCCCATCTTCTTTTCGTAATCCGCGATCAGCTTCCGGTTCGCGACCTCATAGTCATTGAATACGCTGTCCCCCAAAGCTTCAAACTGGTTTGGCTCGTAAAGAGGCGTATACCAAGACTTGCTCATAAAATATTCGTTCAGGGCCGCATCCTTGAATTTTCGTCCATGGCGGGCATATATCTCGTTTCTCGCTACCCTCAGCTGTTCTTTCGTAAGTCCGGCCAAATCTGCTTCCGTCAGATAACCAGAATCGCTTCCCGGCAGTACATATTCGCTTTCCGCAGCTACCGCTGCCGCAGTAGTTACAGGTGCCGTGGTCGTCGGCGCTATGGAAGGTGCCGTCGGCGCTGCCGTCACGGAGGATTCGGCTGACGCCTCACTGGTCTTTGTTTCCTTTTTACTCTCTTCTTTCCCGTCTTCCACGCCGGCCTCAGAGGTGGTCTCCGCCCCCGCTATTTCCACATCGCCTCCATTTTTTCCACCAAAAACTTTTACTCCAAGAAAAATGAGCACGCCTATCAATACTACGGCTACCACACTCAAAACGGCGATCAGTACCGTCGTACCCCTGCCTTTTTTCTCCTTTTCCGGTGCATCATAAGAAGACTGCCCGCCTCTGTATGGATCCTGCCAATCCTGAGGCAGCGGAGCATCCTCCCGCTCCACAGGCCGGACCTTTGCGCCACATCCGTCACAGAACCTGGAATCATCCGGTATTTGCTTCCCGCATTCTTCACAATACATGATCTATCCTCCTGCATCTTATGTCAAACATTGAAAATTCACTGTTATTTTATCATAACTTCCCGAATCATGCATCAAATTTCTTTGTCAGTTTTCCCCTCATCCGCCAAGGCCGTCATCCCCTTTTTCCTCAATTTATAATCGACAATGGAGCTGATGATCTGATAGATCACGGCAAATACAGGTACTCCGATGAGCATTCCCACAATCCCGAAAAGCCCTCCGAAGAAAAGAATCGAAAACACCACCCAAAAAGCCGAAAGTCCTGTGGATTCCCCTAATATCTTCGGTCCGATGATATTTCCGTCGATCTGCTGGAGAATGATGATGAATATAACGAAAATGACTCCCTTTGCCGGATTGGCCAGGAGTATCAGAATCGCGCTGGGAATTGCCCCCATATACGGTCCGAAAAACGGTATCACGTTGGTCACGCCAACTATTACGCTGACGAGGACTGTATAAGGCATGTTCAGGAAATAAAGCACGATAAAACACAGAATCCCGATTATCAAGGAATCCACGAGCTTCCCGGCTATGAAACCGCCGAATATCCTGTTGCTGTCTTTCAGCGTATCAATCAGGATTCCCGCATTTTTCTTAGAAAAGGCCGCGTAAATAACTTGCTTCGCCTGCCGCTTAAAAGTACGCCTGCCATTCAGGACATACAGCGCGACGATAACGCCCACCACAATGTTCAAAGTAGTACTGAAGAAATTGATGACTCCCGCAGTCAGGTATCCAAAGACCATATTCATATCCTTCAGGAAATCCGTCTGTACCCAGTTATTAAAGAAAGTGATGATCTTTTCCGTAATATTCCGAACAATCTCCGTGTTCATCCCCTCCTGGCCCATATAGTCGGTAATCGCCGCCGACGCGTGCTGGATCTGTCCCGGGAGTGCCACGATCATATTGCGGATATTAGTATACAGCTCGGGAAGTACCATGACACCCAGGATCACGATAACAGCGACCCAGAAGACGAGAGCCAGAAAGATGCTGAGTCCCTTATTGAGTTTAACAGCCCGTTCATCCTTTTTTATAATCTTCTTTATAAGACCATCGAGTCTCTTTTCAAAGAATCTCACCACCGGATACATGATATACGCGAATACAAATCCAAAAACGATCGGCTCCAGAATCTTTAAGATAGTCCGAATGGCTTTCAAAACTACGTCTATTTTGTATAAAAGCAGAAAAAACAGAATACTCGCCGCGATCACTAAAAATGCCGTCAGACCCATGGAAGCGTATTTCTTCATCCCATGTCTGGCAGTTTCTAAATTTCCTTCTTCTTCCTTTTTCATATGCCCGCTCCTTCCATTTGGAGAATTCCCCCAACCATGACAAGTATATCACAGGAACACCATAATTTCCATAGGAAGAACTCCACGGCGGAGCCCCCTCTTAAGAATCAAGTAAAGAAGACATTTCGAGAACGGACCGAAGAAAAATAAAAGATGCCGTTCGTCCTCCGCCGGCATCTTTATCCATATTATGTACTTCCGCCTGTCAGGACAGGCTGGGCATTCTTTCTGCAAACTTCCGAAACTCCTCAAAATTTCCGGAAAGATATCCCTCCAAAGGCCTTCCATGGCGGTTCAGCAGACAGTCCGTCAAAAGGTATCCCTTGATTCCCAGGGATGTGACACACATATCCTCATCCACATCGTTTCCGACCATCATACACTGTTCCGGCAATTTGCCGAAGCGCTCCAAGATGGAGGTGTAATAGTTCAGATTCGGCTTACAGAATGTTTCTTCTTCATAAGTGGTCACCAAATCAAAATCCTCCGGGGAAAGCCCCGCCCATTCCATCCTGCGGTGGGTGGCCACAGAGGGAAACAGCGGATTCGTGGCCAGAATCACCGTGTATCCCTTTTCCCGGAAAATCCTCACAGTCTCACCTGCCAGAGGCTGGAAAACAGTAGCCGCCTTCGCTTCTCCAAACTGTTCCCGATAGAACTGCTCGAATACTGGCTCTTCGCTGAGCATTTCCCGTCCCATCACCTGCGAGAACACATTCCAGAACCGCTCCCGGTTGCTCATGGTCCCGTCATTTTGCACCATGGCTTCCGTGCCTTTCCATACGGAAGACGTCAGGTGCTTCGGGTCATAGCCCGACGGCGCAAAGGTCCTTCCCAGCGCGCCCATATAGCACTTGACAAACTCATCCTGATCCATTGGCAAAAGGCTTCCGTCCAAGTCAAACAGTATCGTGTCTATCCTATGCATTTCCTTATTCCTGCCATTTCATGTCTTTTAATATATCACAAAAATCAAACGTCGCAAAATAGTCCCGGGGAGTTTCCGCCCGCCGTATCAGCTGAACGCTTCCGTCTTCCCTGAGCAAAAGCTCCGCCGAACGCAGCTTCCCATTATAATTGTATCCCATGGAAAATCCATGGGCGCCCGTATCGTGAATCACCAGAAAATCTCCCACATCAATCTTAGGGAGCATACGGTCAATGGCAAACTTATCGCTGTTCTCGCAAAGCGAGCCTGTTATATCATATTTGTGGTCACAGACGCTGTTATCCTTACCCATGACCGTGATATGATGGTATGCTCCGTATATCGCCGGCCGCATAAGGTTCGCAGCACAGGCGTCACAGCCCACATACTCTTTATAAATATGCTTCTGATGTATTGCCTTTGTCACCAGGCAGCCGTAAGGCCCCATCATAAAGCGCCCCATCTCTGTGTAAATGGCAATATCATCCATACCCGCCGGCGTAAGCACTTCTTCATATGCTTTTCGCACTCCGTCGCCGATCGCCTGAATATCATTGGGCTCCTGCTCCGGCCGGTAGGGAATTCCCACCCCTCCGGACAGATTGATGAATTTAATATCCGCCCCCGTCTTCTCTTTCAGCTCTACCGCCAGCTCAAACAACACCTTGGCAAGCATCGGATAATATTCGTTCGTCACAGTATTGCTGGCCAGAAAAGCATGAATGCCGAAGGTTTTCACACCTTTTGCTTTCAGTATCCTGAACCCTTCAATGATCTGTTCGTGGGTAAAACCATATTTGGCGTCGCCGGGATTGTCCATGATGCCATTGCTCATTTTGAAGATTCCTCCCGGGTTATACCGGCAGCTGATGGTCTCCGGAATCCCCGCGCATTTTTCCAGGTATTCAATATGGGTAAAATCATCCAGATTGATAGTCGCATTCAGACTCCTGGCAAACTGATATTCCTCGGCCGGCGTCGCGTTGGAGGAAAACATGATCCCGTCTCCGGAAATTCCCAAAGCGTCCGCCAGCATAAGCTCTGTCAATGAAGAGCAGTCACAGCCGCAGCCATACTCTTTTAAAATATTTATCAAAAAGGGATTGGGGGTGGCTTTCACCGCAAAGTACTCACGAAAGCCTTTGTTCCAGGCAAACGCTTTCTTCACCCGCATGACATTCTCCCTTATTCCCTTCTCATCATACAAATGATATGGAGTCGGATAGCTCTTGTCGATCTCTCTCAACTGTTCCAGTGTTACAAAAGGTTCTTTTTTCATGTAAGCGCTGCTCCTTTCGTTTCTCATAGGTCAAACAAAGCATACTATAGCTCTTCTTAATTGTCAACCGGCCCTCTTCCATTAGTTTCCATGCAGAAACTCCTGCTTTGTCCCGTCTTTGGATATTCTGCCCAGCTCCTGCTTTTTCAGACTGTTCTGCCCGCTCTTCAACCGATAGTATACCCAATCCTCTGTCACGTTGATCTCATAAAAAATCTCATTAAAATAGCTGTCCCCTCCATAGGCGGCTTCATCAAACACCTTCAGGAGCTTCTCCGCCTGACCGTTGTCCGCAGACTGCCATTGCCCGGTTAGTAAGAGGAGCCCCCTTTTCTCCCCAGACTCTTCCGCCCGTCGCGGCATACAGCTTCCCATCCGAAGCGACAGTTCCGACCCAGCTTCTTTCTTCCAGAAGCTTATCTCCAAAGGTCTCCTTTGAGGCATCGTATACATGGAATCTGGAATCCGGGAATTCCCCCTCACTGTCCCCGCAGGAAAGATACAGCTTTCCGTCCGAAACCTGAATCCCCAGCACATATTCCGTATAACTGCCGTAATCGCTTGTAAACGGCGCGTTACTTTCCCGATGTACCGGCAGCTCTTCCGCCATGGTACCGTCCAAAGAAGCCCGGTAGAACTTGGTAAAATTATAAGGTCCGAAGAAGCAGTTATAATAGCTGACTGTATAATAGAGCTTTCCGTCTGAAATGCACATTTGAGGAGAAGCGTTCCCCAAATTCTCCGCCAACTCCGTCACATTCCCTCCGTCCAGATCCATCCGGTAGAGGGAAGCATTATCATGATAGGTCACCGTCGCCGTCTGGTCGCCGTTGCTGTTCAGATTGATGCAGGTATAAGTCCCTTCTCTCCCGTTTCTTCCTATATAGTAAAGATATCCGTCATATACAGTGAATCCCCGGTAGCCAGCTCCGGCCGTGTATTCATCCATATAATAATCCGAAAAGCTCATGACCGCATTGCCCTCATCCGCCGGCACGCCGATCGCGGTCAGCCCGTCTCCGTCCAATCCGACACGGTACGGTGTCCGCGTCTTATACGGTCTGTCATATTCCCCGGCCTTTTCTTCTTCCGCCAGAAAATAGACCTGATCCTCCCACAGATTCAGAGAAGAACAGCTTCCGTCAAAAAGCTTCACTCTGCCGCTCCCGTCCTGATTCATGCGCCAAAGAGCATTCTCATAGCTGTATACCACGTAGGTTTCATTCTCAACCACGTATCCGCCGTTATTTATATTTCCCGCCAAATTCCCCGCTCCGGACACATTCCCTGTTTCTTGTCCGGAATTTTCTATTGTCTCATCCAAAGTGCTCTCGCTGTTTTTCTCTGCTGTTTCCTTTTTTTCATCATCCCAGTAATCTTTAACGGTCTTCCCGGGCAGCTCCGGATAGACCGCCTTCACCATATCCAGAACTTCCTGCTTTTCTGTCTCGTCCGCACGTTCCTGCCCGATCTCCAGCGCCTTTTTCACCAATACGAAATTTTTTGTCCTTTGAATCCCATCGCAAATCGTTTTAACCGCCTCTTTCCAATAGGAAAAGTCCGCACCAAGGGATGCGTCTGCAAACCCTATGTAAGCATCTGCATATTCCGGCTCCATTTCGATCACCCGTTTAAAAGAAGATATGGCCTCCTCATAATTTCCTTCCGCCAAATCCTTCTTCCCCGCTTCCATCCATTTCTCGTACCCCGTCCTTTTCTCCTTATTCATATAAATGAGAAGACAAAGGCTGCCCGCTGCGGCTACGATGATCACACACACAAGGGTGATGATAATACCTCTTTTCTTTTTCATATCTCTTCTCCCAGTTTTATGATAAACAAAAAAATCAATAACAAAACTTCATTTAATACCTTGCCGCACGAAGTGTGCCCGCCCGGAGGGCATGAATCAAGGGATGCCCTTGGGTATACCTTTGAATACCTTTCAAACAAGTTTTCTTTGTCTGATTCACAAGGCAGGAGGAAATCCGATTCCATCCAGGCGGCTCGCTGGCAGCCATAACCAGAATCTTTGCGGCCTCCAGTCGGTCCTTTCCAACTGACATGGATAAATCGATATTTTTCCATGTCAGATTCCAATAAAAACCTGCATGAAATTCGGTTTTTACCTCCCTGCGGCCGGGAAGATCCTGCTAACGCCTCTGCGGCGCTTGCCTTACGATGGAATCGGATCCTTCCTCTTGTTCTTTCTTCCGCACCGAAATAAGCTCTCATTTGTTGTAAAAGTCATTGGGGCGGTCCCTACATCGCCAGCAAGCCGGAGTCGTGACGGTCCGGAACTTCTGCCGGTGCCTAACGGGAGCTTGATCGGAGCTTTCTAAAAATGTTTCCAATAAGTATTTTGTATCATCATCTAAAAAACCGCTGCCGGTGATATCCGGCAGCGGTTCTATCCCGTTATTCGTCTACGCTGTAATTGGGCGCCTCTTTGGTAATATGAATGTCATGAGGATGACTTTCTTTCAGAGATGCGGCCGAAATCTTCACAAACTCCGCTTTCTCCATTAAAGAAGGGATATCCTTCGCTCCGCAGTAGCCCATCCCGGATCGGATGCCGCCTATCAGCTGGAACACTGTATCTTCTACTGTTCCCTTATAGGCCACTCGTCCTTCCACGCCTTCCGGCACAAGCTTTTTCGCACCTGTCTGGAAATACCGATCCTTACTCCCGTTTTCCATTGCCGCAATGGAACCCATTCCACGATATACTTTATATTTTCTTCCCTGGAACAGTTCAAATGTTCCGGGGCTTTCGTCACAGCCGGCAAAAATGCTGCCCATCATGCAGACGCTTCCGCCTGCGGCGATGGCCTTTGTCATATCTCCGGAGTACTTGATGCCTCCGTCCGCTACAATCGGAATCCCAAATTCCTTTGCTACCGCATAGCATTCCATGATAGCTGTAATCTGGGGTACGCCGATACCGGCGACCACTCTGGTCGTACAGATGGAGCCAGGTCCGATTCCTACTTTTACCGCGTCCACTCCGGCCTCGATTAAGGCCCTGGTCGCCGCGCCTGTAGCTACATTTCCGGCAACGACCTGAAGCTCCGGATAATTCGCCTTGATATCACGGACGGCATTGAGAATATTGGCGGAATGTCCATGGGCAGAATCCACTACCACACAATCTACCTTTGCCTTGACCAGTGCACCGACACGCTCCAGAAGGTTCGCTGTGATTCCCACGGCGGCCCCGCACAGCAGGCGTCCCTGGTCATCCTTCGCGGACTGCGGATATTTGATTTGTTTTTCTATATCCTTAATGGTGATCAGGCCCTTCAGATTGAAGTCCTTATCCACAATGGGAAGTTTCTCTTTTCTGGCCTTCGCCAAAATCTTTTTCGCTTCTTCCAGCGTAATTCCTTCAGGTGCGGTGATCAGCCCTTCCGATGTCATAGAATCTTTGATCTTCTTTGTAAAATCCGTCTCAAACTTAAGGTCACGGTTCGTTATGATACCCACCAGCCTGCGTCCTTCTGTAATGGGGACACCGGAAATCCGGAACTTGCCCATCAGCTCATTAGCGTCCGCCAGTGTATGTTCAGGAGATAAATAAAAAGGGTCGGTGATGACACCGTTCTCAGAGCGTTTAACCTTGTCCACTTCCTCGGCCTGGGCCTCCACCGACATATTCTTATGGATAATGCCGATACCTCCCTGTCTCGCCATGGCTATCGCCATCCTGTGCTCTGTAACTGTGTCCATCCCGGCACTCATCATCGGAATGTTCAATTTGATCTTCTTAGTCAGATGGGTCGATAAATCCACCTGATTCGGTGTTACCTCGGAATATGCCGGTACCAGCAGCACATCATCAAAGGTAATTCCCTCACCGATTATTTTGCCCATGTTTATTTCTCCTTTCTTCCTCACATGCTCAAAAGCTCATCTTATTTAATATAATACTCTACCAAAAATGTCCGCCGGTGTCAAACAAATTCGACAAGGTTTTGCAATCTTTTAATACAAAAAAGGACCAGTCTGAAACAGACCGGTCCCTCTGCATTTATCACTTATAATACTGATGTTCAGCTGGAATCCCAACCAAACTTTTACATCATTCCCATTCCGGGAGCGCCTGCGGGCATTGCCGGAGCGTCTTCTTTGATGTTCGCCACTACTGATTCCGTGGTCAGCAGCGTAGCCGCAACGCTTGTAGCATTCTGCAGCGCGCTTCTCGTAACCTTGGCAGGATCCACGATGCCGGCGGGAATCATTTCTACATATTCTTCCTTCAAAGCGTCGAAGCCATGGCCTGCTGCCGCCTCTTTTACTTTGTTTACGATTACAGAGCCTTCCAGTCCTGCATTGGCAGCAATGTGATACAGAGGAGCTTCTAGAGCCTTCAGTACAATCTTAGCGCCTGTCTTCTCGTCACCATCCATAGTGCTTACCATCTTTTCAACTTCTTTTGCAGCATGGATATATGCAGAACCGCCTCCTGCGATGATGCCTTCTTCCACAGCCGCCTTGGTAGCCGCAAGAGCATCTTCCATACGCAGCTTCGCTTCTTTCATCTCAGTCTCGGTAGCCGCTCCAACACGAATGACAGCCACGCCGCCGGATAATTTTGCAAGGCGTTCCTGTAATTTCTCTTTATCAAACTCTGAGGTCGTCTCCTCGATCTGGGACTTGATCTGGCCGATTCTGGCTTTGATATCTTCGCTCTTGCCCTCGCCGTCCACAATAATGGTGCTTTCCTTCTGAACCTTTACAGACTTCGCACGGCCCAGCTGATCGATGGTAGCTTCTTTCAGATCCAATCCGACTTCTTCGGAAATCACGGTGCCGCCCGTCAGGATAGCGATATCCTTGAGCATTTCTTTCCTTCTGTCGCCATAGCCGGGAGCCTTTACTCCTACGACACTGAAGGTTCCTCTCAGTTTATTTACGATCAAAGTGGTCAGAGCCTCACCCTCGATATCCTCTGCGATAATCAGCAGCTTGGAGCCGCTCTGTACAATCTGCTCCAGAAGAGGAAGGATTTCCTGAATATTACTGATCTTCTTATCGGTAATCAATACGTAAGGATTGTCAAGCTCTGCACACATTTTTTCCATATCTGTGCACATATAAGCTGATATATAGCCCCTGTCGAACTGCATACCTTCGACCAGATCCAGCTCTGTTTTCATGGTCTTTGATTCTTCAATGGTAATAACGCCGTCCTTGGAAACCTTCTCCATAGCGTCAGCTACCATCTCGCCTACGCTGTCTTCTCCGGCAGAAATCGCCGCAACCCTTGCGATCTGGTTCTTGCCGCTGATGGGCTCGCTCATTTCTGCGATTGCTTCCACAGCCTTATCGGTCGCTTTTTTCATACCTTTTCTTAAGATAATGGGATTCGCACCTGCCGCCAGGTTCTTTACTCCCTCATGTACCATGGCCTGAGCCAATACTGTAGCAGTCGTTGTACCGTCGCCGGCCACGTCGTTCGTCTTGGAAGCTACTTCCTTGATGAGCTGTGCGCCCATATTCTCAAACGCGTCTGCCAGTTCAATTTCTTTTGCGATGGTCACACCGTCATTGGTGATCAGGGGAGTTCCGAAGGATTTATCCAGAACGACATTCCTTCCCTTCGGTCCCAATGTCACTCTTACTGTATCTGCCAGCTGATTCACGCCAGATTCCAGTGCTGCTCTTGCTTCAGCACCATATTTGATTTCCTTTGCCATAGCTTCTCAATCTCCTTTTCGCTGTTATATTACTTTACAATTGCCAAAATGTCGTTTTGTTTCACTACGATATACTCATCTTCTCCCAATTTAACCTCGGTTCCGGCATACTTGGAATAGATGACTTTGTCGCCTACGGCAACTTCCATTTTTACTTCTTCGGTTCCAGGACCCACAGCGATCACTTCTGCCTGCTGGGGTTTTTCCTTTGCCGCTCCGGGAAGCACAATCCCTGACTTTGTGGTTTCTTCAGCTTCAACCTGTTTTAATACGACTCTGTCGCCTAAAGGTACTAATTTCATTACGATTCCTCCTATCTAATTATTAGCACTCACTCTAATCGAGTGCTAACCGACTGGTATTATATTATATAATTTAAGGTCAAAATGCAACGTCCGATTACCGGCTATTTCAGTGAATTTTTCTCTATTATCTCCACTTTTCTCTTGTTTTCTTCACCTATTTTGTTTTTTCTATAATTTTATCAATATCTTCACTGTTTTTGGGACCTTCTGATTCGCCGGAATCCATCAAAACGAAATTTTCTATAAAGAAATGGAAATAGCCCTTTTCATCCGGCCAAAAAAGGATTACAATAATACAAAATTATTTTCTCTATAATAGAAAGGAGTTTGTGCCATGCGTAAAGGCATTTTAGGAAAGGTTCTGGCGATTTCCGCCATAGCCGGCGGCGCGGCCATCCTCATTACGAAGCTTGTAAAAAACAGCGCCATAAAAGATTCGGAGAACGGCGATTTTGAGGAAGACGATTTCTGCTGCTGCGATGACTGCAGCAAGGATACTCTCTCAAGGAATTACGTCCCCCTCTCCCACGGTTCAAAAGAAGAAGACAGCGAAGAAGCAAAGGAAGACGACAGTCAGGAAGAAAAAGAAGACTGACAGCAGCCAAAAAGATTTTATTCACTAAAGGCGCGGCAAAGCAAATCCGCGCCTTTTTCTATTTCCTCTCTGCTAAGATTTGCATAGCCCAGCAGCACGGTCCCGGATCTGTCTTTCTGGATTTCCTGCGGCGAGCTTCCGTCTCCGATACCAAATTCCGACAGCCCGTATACCCGCACTCCGGTCTCCTCCGCCAGGGATACCAGACGTTCCTCCGGAATCTCCCGCATGCTTTTTAACAATATATGAATTCCGGCGTGCTCTCCGCCGATGGAAAATTCCTTTGCCAAAGGCAAAAGTGCCGTGAGGAGGGCATCATGCTTCGCTTTGTAGATTCCCCTCATCTTGTTTAAATGCCGCTCATAATAACCATTTTCAATAAATTCCGCCAGAATCCTCTGATCGATCCTGGACACTGTGGAGGCATAAAAGCTGCACGTCCCTTCATATTGTTCCAGAAGAGGCATCGGAAGCATCATATAGCTGACGCGAATAGCGGGAGCGACCGCCCTCGAAAACGTGCCAAGATAAATAACGTGTCCAGCCGTATCCGCACTCTGCAGGGAAGGAATCGGTTTTCCCCGATAGCGGAATTCGCTGTCATAGTCATCCTCGATGATATACCGCCCTTCCTTTTCCGCGGCCCATGACAAAAGCTCCATGCGTCTGCGGATGGGCATGACAATCCCCGTCGGGAACTGATGGGACGGCATCACATAGGCGATGTCCGCGCCTGACCCGGCCAGCTTCCTGATATCCATCCCGTTCTCGTCCATCTCCACTGGGACCACAAGATGTCCCAGCCGGTCAAATACCCGGTATGCCTGCCGGTAGGTGGGCGTCTCCATGGCGATCACGTTCTGATTTCCAAACAGCTGATTCAAGAGCATGAGGAGATATTCGTTCCCGGCTCCGACGATCAACTGTTCCGGCCGGCAAGTCACCCCTCTTGCCCCGTATAGATACGTACAGATTGCCTGCCGAAGTTTAAAATCCCCTTTATTCTCTCCCGCGGAAAACAGTTCTTTATTATCTCCGTTTAATATATTCTTAGATAGCCGCCTCCAGATTCCATATGGGAAGCTCTCCAAATCAATTCCCCGCAGGGAAAAGTCACAGATCCACTTCTTATCTTTCCCCTGTTCTCTCTCCCTGCTCGTCACCGTCTGTCCGCCCAGGTCGAACAAAGCTTCCAGTTCTGACACGTAGTATCCCCGGCACGGCTCCGCTTCCAGATAGCCCTCAGACAGAAGCTGGTCATAGGCCATCTGCGTGGTACTTCTGCTGACTCCCAGATGCTCCGCCAGCTTCCTCGTAGAGGGAAGTTTCGTCTTTGCCGGCAGGTTGCCCTGTTTGATCTGTCTTTTTATATACACATATATCTGTTCGTAAAGAGGTCTGCCCTCCGATTCACTTAAGGGAATAGTCAGTTCATACATCTTTTTTTCCTCTCGCGGTTCGCCTTCTCCATTTTTTATACGCCATAAACCAGGCGGCTGCCAGGACCGCGTGGCCTTTCTCCTTTGAATGAATTCTGGTATCATAAAATTGGGAAAATCGAATACAAACGGCTCCATTAGTATACCCAAGGGCATCCCTTGATTCATGCCCTCCGGGCGGGCGCACTTCGTGCGGCAAGGTATACCCCTATTTCTTCATGGCAGGCCTCCTCCTTTATGTGAAACATGCCGCAAAACACCTGGTGTCCTGCGGCATACTTTTTATTCTATCGATAAGTTCTCATTTTTCAATTTTGAAAGAACTCTTTAAGGACACGATCCGGTTGAACACCAGATGTCCCGGCTCTGAATCTTTGCTGTCCACGCAGAAATATCCGTTTCTCACGAACTGGAAGCTCTCCGGTGCCTCTGCATCCGCAAGTCCCGGCTCCAGATAACAGTCCCTAAGCACTATCAAAGAATTTGGGTTCAGGTTCAGACTGCCATCCTCTTCATTATAAACACCCTTTTCCTCGTCCACAATATTCTCATAGAGCCGGACCTCCGCTTTCACCGCGTGCCGGGCAGATACCCAGTGAATCGTACCCTTCACTTTTCTTCCTGTGAAACCGCTGCCGCTCCTCGTCTCCGGATCATAGGTACAGTGAACCTCAGTGATGTTTCCTTCTTCATCCTTGATCACATCGGTACACGTTACAAAATATCCATTCATCAGTCGGACCTCATTGCCGGGGAACAGGCGGAAATATTTCTTCACCGGTACTTCCATAAAATCTTCCCGCTCAATATAAAGCTCCCTGCAGAAGGGCACTGTCCTCACTCCCAGTTCAGGGTTCTCCTGATTGTTCTGAACCTCCATATATTCTACCTGGTCCTCCGGGTAGTTGTCTATGATGAGCTTCAGAGGATGCAGCACCGCCATCATCCTTGCTTTCTTTAATTTCAGATCCTCCCGGATACAATACTCCAGCATAGGCATCTCACAAACGCTGTTGCTCTTGGATACCCCTGCCATTTCCACAAATCTGCGGATGGACTCCGGTGTGTATCCGCGTCTCCTCAAGCCGCTGATAGACACAAGTCTCGGGTCGTCCCAGCCATCTACGATTCCATCTTCCACCAGCTTTTTGATATAACGCTTGCCGGTAACAACATTTTTCAAATACAGCTTCGCAAATTCAATCTGCTTGGGCGGATGGTCAAATCCACATTCCCTCACCACCCAGTCGTATAAGGGTCTGTGATCCTCAAATTCCAGCGTACAGATGGAATGGGTGATACGCTCCACTGCGTCTTCGATCGGATGGGCAAAATCATACATGGGATATATGCACCATTTATCTCCCGTATTGTGATGACTCATGTGTGCCACCCGGTAAATGACCGGATCGCGCATGTTGATATTGGGAGAAGCCATATCGATCTTGGCACGGAGCACCTTTTCTCCATCGGCATAAACACCGTTCTTCATATTCTCAAACAGCTCCAGGTTCTCTTCTTCTGTCCTATTTCTATACGGGCTGTCCTTGCCCGGCTCCGTCAGAGTTCCCCTATATTCCCGAATCTGATCCGCCGTCAGATCACAGACGAAAGCTTTTCCTTTTTTGATCAGTTTTACAGCACATTCATACATGATATCAAAATAGTCCGAAGCAAACAAAAGACGGTCTTCCCAGTCCGCCCCCAGCCATGCTACGTCCTCTTTTATGGATTCTACAAATTCACTTTTTTCCTTTGTCGGATTGGTATCGTCAAAGCGAAGGTTGAATTTCCCGTTATATTTCTTTGCCAGGCCATAATTCAAAAGAATCGATTTGGCATGTCCGATATGAAGGTAGCCGTTTGGCTCCGGTGGAAATCTCGTCTGCACATGATCATAATAACCATCTGCCAGATCCTTATCAATTATCTGCTCGATAAAGTTTTTTGTCTCGTTTTCCATAAAAGCCTCCTGCTGATTCGTAATTTCGATAATACCGTATCTTATTCTTTTACAGTATCTCCAATATTTTTCTATCATACCACATAAATCCATTTTGTAAAATACTTATTTCCGAATCCTGAATACCGCCGTTGCAAGTGCCGCCGTCTTCCCGTTTTTTGAATTGACCGCTTCCGCAGTCAGATTCGCAAGACTCCGCCCAATCCGCACAGCCTTCGCCGTCACA
Organism: Lachnospiraceae bacterium; assembly: GCA_902363445.1. Lineage (GTDB taxonomy): Bacteria > Bacillota > Clostridia > Lachnospirales > Lachnospiraceae > Lientehia. The sequence goes on along the minus strand of CABJAB010000002.1, from coordinate 226,905 downwards.
AGGAGCCGTTCGCCGGCCGGGACCGGCCGCAGATAGCTGACCGTCATGGAAACCGTGGCCGCGTTCAGACTTCCGCTCAAATAGCGGGCGGTCATACCGCAGGTGGTATCCATGGCAGCGGCGATCATTCCGCCATGCATGGTTCCGCCGGCATTTAATTCCCACTCCTCCACCTCATAGGCCAAAGTCAGGGTCCTGTCCGCCTCGCTGCAGGATACAAAGGACTTTTTCATCATATCATGAATCCTTGGCCGAGGATTCTCCTGGCCTTCCACCGCCCGCCGTATCCCCTGCTCCATGGCGGTCTGCCGTTCTTCGTCTCCCGCATCATAGGTCAGCCTGTTCTTCTCCTCAAAAAGCCTTCGATAGTCCATCCGTTCTCTCCTCTGCCGCACTGCATCATTTCTTCTGGAATACAAACAGCTTGCTGAACACATAATTTCCTATCATGACCACCACCTGGCTCACCAGCTTCGCAATCTTATCATTGCCATGAAGAAGCGTGACCAGGATATACATGACGGCCATGTCCATCAGAAGCGTCGTCAGCCTGGATGTAACAAAGCGTGCCGCTTCGGAAGCCTTGTTCTCATTCTGGCTCTTAAAAACAAAACGCCGGTTGGTCACATAGGCAAATGCCACCGCGCCGATCCAGGACAGCACATTGGCCGCCTGAAGCTGCAGACCGTTTTCCGGATCCAGAAATGTAAATACGCATCCATAATATATGGCAAGGCTCACTATCGTCGTCAGGACTCCTACGATAAGGTAATTGATTATCTCTTCATATTTTCTGTATACTTCCATACATTTTTTCCACATCGTCATCCACACTTTCTTATTTTGCCTGTGTTGTTCTAGGCTCGGACTTTTTCCGTCCCTGTGTCCGCCCGGCCCTGCTCCGGCCGTTTCCGCTGTCTTCTTTTTTATAGTATCCCTCAATTCGGCTGTAGCAATCCCTCACCATGACACTGTTATTGAGCCGCATCACATTTTCCGTCCTTCTGGTCACGAAATCCTTGAGCTTCTCCATATATGCCTCTTCGGTTATATCGCCGTCGGCCACGTAGGTCAGGCCCTTTTCCCAGCTGGCAGTCAAATCCGGGTTTAAAAGGGGACGGATGGACATATAAACGGTATCGTGGATCACCTCTCCCAAAAGAGTCGGCGTGATCACCTGAGTCTTTTTATTTAAAGAAAGATACTTATTATTCACCAGCTTCTTTAATATCTCAGCCCTGGTCGCACTGGTGCCGATACCGCTTCCCTTTATCTGAGCCCGCAGTTCTTCGTCCTCGATCAGCTGACCTGCATTTTCCATGGCTAAAATCATGGTTCCAGATGTATATCTCTTCGGCGGCGAGGTCTCCCCTTCCTTGACGGTCAGCTTTTCCACCGGGAGCTCGTTTCCTTTCGTGAGTTTTTTCACCGCTTCCAAAAACTCCGGATCATTGATATCTGCTTCCTGTACATCCCCGTCTTTTTTCCCGGATCCCTCTTCTCCTGATTCCTCCTGTCCGGAAGAATCCGCGCTGCCTTTCTTTTCTTCCTTTGATTTTGTATTCTGGGAATATCCAGTCACCTCCAGGTACCCTTTCTCCAAAAGCACCCGGAAATTAGCAAAAAAATGCTCTTCCCGGATGACAAGTTCCAATCCGAATTTTTGGTAGACAGCGGCGGGATAAAACACACTGAGAAATCTCCGTACGATGGCCTCATATACTTTCACCGATACGGCCGGCATACTCCTCAGCCCTCCGATGCCTTGTCCGGTGGGGATGATCGCATAATGGTCCGTAATCTGCTTATCATTCACATATCTTGTCCGGGCGATTCCTTTATAACTTCCCGTCTCCAGAATATGCTCCGCAAATCCTGCCACTCCCGGTATGGACTGGAGCCCCCGGATATTTTTATGTATTTCCTTTGCAACGGCCGTAGACAGCACACGGGCATCCGTCCTGGGATATGTCACCAGTTTTTTCTCATACAGCTCCTGCACTACCTTAAGCGTTTCATCCGGACTCAGCTTAAAACGCCTGGAGCAGGTATTCTGAAGCTCCGCCAGATTGTATAACAAAGGAGGGTTCTTTTTCTCCTTCTTTTTTTCCATGGAAAGCAGAGTGGCCGTGACCGGCTGTTCTTCACTCAGATGTGCAATCAGCTCTTCTGCCTTTTCCCGTTCCAGAAATCCATTGTCCTTATACAAGATGGGAGAGGCAAAATACCGGCTTCCCTCCACCGCGCGCCATTCTGCATCAAATGCTTTGCCATCACAGGATACTGAGGCCAGAACACGAAAAAACGGAGTTTTGACAAAGCTTCTGATTTCCCTTTCCCTGCGTACCGTCATCCCCAGCACACAGGTCATCACACGGCCCACGCTGACCACCGTCCGGTCTGATCTCATACAGTTAGAAATCACATTCCCGTATTTCAAAGTCAGCAGACGGGAAAAATTGATTCCCATGAGGTAGTCTTCTTTCGCCCGCAAATACGCAGATGCGGCCAGATTGTCATAATCGCTCAGATCCTTTGCCGTCTGAATCCCTTTTCGTATCTCTTCTTCCGTCTGGGAGTCAATCCAGACCCGCCGCCTTGTCTTTCCATGTACGCCGGCCATCTGCTCTACCAGACGGTAGATATACTCTCCTTCCCGCCCGGAGTCGGTACAGACATAAATCGTATCCACATCTTTCCGGTTCAGGAGACCCTTAACGATCTGAAACTGTTTTTTCACATTCCCGATCACTTCATATTTAAAAATATCAGGAATAAACGGCAGAGTCTCCAGGCTCCACCGTTTGTATTTTATGTCATATTCTTCCGGATAACTCATCGTGACCAGATGCCCTACGCACCATGTGACCACAGCTTCTTCTGATTCCAGATAGCCGTCTCCCCGTTTGGCGCTGACCTTCAGCGCTTTCGCAAACTCCTGCGCCACGCTGGGTTTTTCCGCAATGTAAAGTGCTTTTCCCATAAATCCGAATCCTCCGATGGTCTCTATCATACCATAGGAGCTCCATTTGCACAAGAATTTTTAGGCGCCGCGCAGAACATACGTTTGATTTTCTTTTCTGTTTGTGATATACTGTTTTCACAGCGTCATTATACAAGGGACAAACGCTAAGGTCTTGGAAAGGAGCTGTCTGCAATCATGAATACGCCTCTCTATTTTCATATTGATGTCAACTCCGCATATTTAAGCTGGACCGCTGTCCGTGAGCTGAAGAACGGAAATGCTCAGGATCTGCGTCTTATCGCTTCTGCCATAGGCGGCGACCGGGAAAAGCGGCACGGTATCATCCTGGCCAAATCTCCGCTGGCCAGGGCCTGCGGTGTCCGAACCGGTGAACCGATAGCTTCTGCCGTAAAAAAATGTCCGGATCTAAAACTGATTCCGCCGGATTTCGAGCTGTACGATACGAATTCCCGGGCATTTCTGGATATTCTCAAACGTTATTCTCCATTGGTGGAACCGTTTTCCATTGACGAGGCTTTCATGGATATGACCGGAACCGGGCTTTTGTATGACAGTCCCGTATCCGCTGCCGAATCCATCCGTCAGACTATTAAAGAAGAGCTGGGGTTCACGGTCAATATCGGCATTTCTGAAAACAGGCTGCTAGCTAAAATGGCCAGTGATTTTGAAAAGCCGGACAAGGTTCACACTTTGTTCCCAAAAGAGATAGCGGAAAAAATGTGGCCCCTGGACATCCGGGAGTTATATATGGTAGGCCGCTCTGCCGAGGCCACTTTAAGAAAGCTTGGTATTCACACCATTGGGGATCTGGCGGCCAGCAATCCCGCTACCATAAAAGCTCATCTGAAAAAGCATGGAGAAACTCTTTTCCGCTACGCCCATGGCCTGGACGACGGTCAGCTGCTCTCTCCGTCTTCCAAAGACAAAGAGGTAGGTAATTCCACTACCCTCCCCCATGATGTGGAATCCGCCGACGAAGCTAAAAATATCCTGCTCTCCCTCTGTGAAACCGTATGTACAAGGCTGCGCCATGACGGCCTTCGCGCGTCCTGTGTTTCCGTCAGAGTCACAGACTGTGAGTTTGTAAGTCATACCCACCAGCGGATTCTGCCCGTGACGACCAATGTGACAGGTGAGGTCTATTCTGCCGTCCTCTCTCTTTTCAGCGAAATGTGGGACGGTACGCCCATTCGCCTGCTCGGTGTCCAGACCAGCCATATCACGGAAGACTCTTATCGGCAGTATAATCTGTTTGATTCCGAAAAGTTCGATAAAATGGAAAAGCTGGACTCCGCCATCGATGAGATCCGAAAAAAATTCGGTGAAGACTCCATCAAGCGTGCCAGCTTTCTGAACAGTGAGACTAACCATATGACAGGAAGGCTCTCCAAAAACAAGCGCGAAAACACCTTTATACCTCAGGAACTCAAATAATTCCTCATGATACGCAGTGCGTTTTTTTCCAGACGGCTGACCTGTGCCTGGGAAATGGCGATTTCTTTGGCTACTTCCATTTGTGTTTTTCCTTCATAAAACCTCAGTTCAATGATATGACGCTCCCTCTCCGGAAGTCGGTTCAGCGCTTCATTTAAAGAAATTTGTTCCACCCATTTTTCTTCTTTATTTTTTTTATCGCTGATCTGGTCCATGACATAGAGAGTATCGCCCCCATCTGTGTAGATCGGCTCATAAAGGCTTACTGGACTTTGGATGGCATCCAGAGCATATACCACTTCCTCCCGGCTCATCCCTACCTCTTCAGCAATCTCCATGATCGTCGGCTCCTTGGAATTTTTCTTCATCAATGCCTCTCTGGCGTAAATCGCTTTATATGCTGTATCCCTCAGAGAACGGCTCACCCGGATGGAGCTCCCGGAATCCCTGAGGTAGCGGCGTACCTCGCCCACGATCATCGGGACCGCATAGGTCGAAAATTTTACCATCATATCCGGATTGAAATTGTCGATTGCTTTCATGAGCCCAATACAGCCAATCTGAAACAGGTCGTCAATGTTCTCATTATTACCGGAAAAACGTTGAATGACGCTGAGAACAAGTCTCAGATTCCCCTTAATGTAACGTTCCCTGGCCTCCTTATCACCTGCCTTGATCCTCTTGAACAACTCCTCCTTCTCTTCTGCTTTAAGAAGAGGAAGCTGGGAAGTATTGACCCCGCAGATTTCTACCTTGTATACAGCCATACCTTTACCTCCGCATCATCATTCTATATAGAATGATGCACGGTTTTTCCTGGATTTATACTGATACTTTATCGTAAAAAAAAGGAAATAGAAAGGTGTCTAAAAGGCCTTGACAAACCGGAAAAGCGTTGATTAATCAAGGCTATTGGAATTATTTTGGGGAATCTCCACTCAAGCTCCGGCAGAAGTTTCCGGCCGCCACGATTTTGGTCGGCCGGCGATGCAGAGACTTCTCCAATGACTTTTATAACAGACAGAAACCTGCCTCCACGCGGTGAGAAGAATACATAAGGTTAGGAAACAAAGCTTGCCTTAAGCGAAAAGGCGCAATGAGCACAAGTAAAAGCTATTTGTATTTTCCCATAAAGAAAGTTTAACAAGTGGAAATTTGGAGGAATGAATATGTTATTAGATTTTAATGAGATAAAAGAAATTACCGTTCCAGGCATGAATAACGGAACGGGTATGATGACAGCAAACATGTATATGGACAAACAAGGAAAAATAATTTCTTGTGCCATTCATGCAGGTGGCTCTATTGGTTTGCATAAGCACGAGACAAGCGATGATATTAACTATGTATTATCTGGAAACGGGAAAGCCATTTGTGATGGAAAAAAAGAAATATTAACTAAAGGAACTTGTCATATTTGTAAAAAAGGTTCTGAACATAGTATCATCAATACAGGGGATAAAGATTTAGTTATTCTCACAGTTGTTGTAGAACGATAAATTCCAGTTTGTAGAGCTGCGTCGCCCAATATACAAAAAACATAAAACCAGACGGACAGCTGTTCTTTTTCCGCCCGTCTGGTTTTCCTTTTCTGTTATCATCTGGACATATTCACGACTTTTACGTCCAGAGCTTCCATCTGCTCATCACTGATTACATACAGATTATTTTCTTTGTCATAATCCAGCGTTACATCTACAGTGATCTTCGTCCCATAGGTCACAGTAGATACACTTTTTTCCAGAGCCTCCGTGACAGCCTCACCATATGCTTCCTCATATTCTGTGTCGCTGTATTCATCGAATTCTCCGTTTTTTGCCCGGTTATTAAAGCTGTCAACCGCTGACTGAAAAGGCTGCTGCACTGTTCCGAAGAAATCCACCGGTTCTATCTCCACCGTAACTGTATAGATATCTCCGTTCCGTACCACATCCACCGCTTCATACTTCGCCTGACCGTAAATGGTCTTGGCCACCTGCACAAGCCGCTCTGTCAAGGATATACTGACCACATCGGACTTGATGGAAAGCGCCTCTTCAATGGCCACAGCAAAATCCTGTGTATTCGCTTCATAGATATTCTGAGCCTGTTCCTGATCGGAGCCCGTAATCTCTATATACTTATCATACTGCCCCAGATAGTTGGCATCCATAATCCCGATGACATATTCCTGATATACTTCTCTGCCGCTACCAATACTATTTCCATCCTTGGAGCCACAGGCTGCCAGGCTTAGTACCATACAAACCGCTGCGATACACGCCGCCGTCCTTTTCCATATTGTATGTGTTTTCATATTGAACTGCTTCCTCCTGAGTCAACCGAAAATTTCCAATTCCCACCAAACACAAAATGCCTTTACGATTATACCACATTTATTCAAATCGTACAATTTCTTTTTTTAACTGGTGGATAATCTTCTTTTCCAACCGGGAAATATAGGATTGGGATATGCCCAGCAGATCGGCCACTTCTTTCTGAGTCATCTCATTTCCATCGACCGTGTTGAGCCCGAATCGGAGAGAGACAATCTTTTGCTCTCTTTCATTGAGCTTTTCTATGGCCAGGTTCAAAAGTGATTTCTCCACCTCATCTTCAATCCCCTTTGAGATAACGTCCTCTTCTGTCCCCAGTATGTCAGACAAAAGCAATTCGTTGCCGTCCCAGTCCACATTCAAAGGTTCGTCAATGGAAATTTCCAGTCTGGTCTTGCTGTTTCTCCGCAGATACATCAGAATCTCATTTTCAATACATCTGGAAGCATAGGTCGCCAGCTTAATGTTCTTGCCTCGGTTGAATGTATTGATGGCTTTAATGAGGCCAATGGTGCCAATGGATATTAAATCCTCGACTCCGACACCGGTATTGTCAAATTTTTTCGCAATGTAGACAACCAGTCTCAAATTGTGCTCTATCAAGGCTGCTTTCGCTTCCTTCTCCTCCTCTGTCCCCAGCCTCGCGATCATCATTGCTTCCGATTCCGGTGAAAGCGGGGCCGGAAGCACATCGCTTCCCCCTATGTAGTGAACCTCGTTCTTCTTCGAAAATAAAAGGCTCCTCATGCTGGAGATGATTTTCAGTTGAAACCTGCTGGGAACCGATACCTTGATGACCATGACTCTTCCTCCTCTTCCTTTCACACGCTGTAAATCCGGCGAAATCGCCGTGCAGAATCAACTGATAGCTTCCATCCCGGGACACGCTTCCTTCCTTGAGGGCCACCATGACCGGTCCTTCCGTTCGGTGACCGGAAGCTCTTTCTGCCCCTCCCACGACCAGGGCATCCAAAAGCTTCCCTTTCAGGAATCCGCTCCCTCCGATAGAGCTGTAGGGGATTAAAAAAAAGCCGCTCTCTTCCTCCGGTTCCGGAAATAATGGCCGCAGAAGCTCTTCCTCTCCAATGGAAACCGGCAGCCCGGTCGTCGGCTCATACAGCCGGTTTCCGGTATCCACAAGAGCTGTAACTTCCACTCTTTTCTCCTTGCGGCAAAGTACTACCCGGCAAAGCCCGGTCCTCTCCCTGCGCAGGTTTCCCGCAAAAGCAAGAACCTCCTTTCCAACGAGAAAAGCAAACACAGCCAGAAAAAAAAGCACCAGCAGGCTCCCACCATAGGCTTCTCTGCCTATCAGAAGCTCCCGCACGACATATCCCATTCCCGTATGGTAATAGAGCTGGTTCAGGAAACCTCCCGTAAATATGGAAACCACAGCCAGTCCGGCAGAAGCTTTTCCCAATATACGCCATCCCTTTAGTCCAAATGCTATCCTGCACATGAAAGGGCCGATCAATCCATAAGTGATCAGAAGCTCCGCCCATCTTGGAAAAGGCGGAAGAAGTACGAGCACACAGGACCAGACTCCTCCTGCCGCCGCTCCTAAAAGCAGCTTCAGCCCTTTTCTTCTATATTTGAACCACATCCCCGTAAATAACAGAAGTCCTGCATTCATCCAAACATTTACTGCAAACAGCACGTCTATGTATAATTTAATTTTCACAGGCTCTATTATAGTGGTTTCTTTCTGCAGAATCTGTCAAAAGGAAGGAGCCAGACGGCATTTTTCATCGACTCTTTTCGCACCAAGAAGCACCTTCCATTGAAATAAAAAAAGCCCTGAAAGTATCTTCCGATACTCTCAAGGCTATGAATGTTTCTAAAGGCCGTGTTCTATATACTCCTTCGGCGTCATATCATATTGATTTTTAAACATCCGGTAAAAATAGTTCAGATTGTTGTAACCCGCCATATCAGCCGTCTCTTTAATGGAATATCCCTGCTCCAGAAATTCTCTGGCCCTTCTCATCCTCACCTCATTATAGTAAGCTGTAAAATTAGTGTCTAAATATTTCTTGAAAAAACGCGCCACATTACTTTCGCTCATGGACAACGCCTTCGCACAGTCTCCCAGACGGATATCCTCCGCGTAATGAACATCTATGAACTCCAGCAATTGGTTAAAGGAAGGATTGTCGGAATATTTATATCCGACCACCCGTTTCATAGTCTCGCAGAACTGCTCGTACATGACCGGTTTAAGCAGAAAATCCTTTGCGTTCATCCTCAATGCCTGCTGGACATATGCAAAAGAATCAAAAGCCGTGATGATAATAAAATTCACGTTCCCAGAGTATTCCCGGTTCACCTTCTCCATAACCTGAAGACCATTCATGCCCGGCATCTCAATATCCAAAAACACGATGTCCGGCCGAAGCCGATATATGGCTTTGACCGTCGCATCTCCATCCTTTGTCTCACCGACCACCTCCAGAGGCAGGTTGTTCTTCCGAATAAAATACCGGATGATCTCACTGGGGGCACTTTCGTCATCAGCCAGTAAAACCCGTTTCATCAGCGTCCCTCCTCTCTTCTATGGGGATATGGATGACTACGGCGGTCCCCTCTTCAGAAGAGTCCACCTGATATCCGAAGCTGCTTCCATATAGGGATTCCAGCTTCCGCACCACCATGGCCGTGCCATGTTCGGCACAGCCGCTCTCGATTTTTTCCCGCAGAGCTTTGAGTGCTGCCGCTTCTATCCCCTCTCCATTATCCGCGACCGTCAGTTTGATCCTATTGTCCTCCCGTTCCGCCCGGACGGAAAGTTTCATTTTTCCTTTTTGGTTTTTAAATCCATGCTTAAAGCTGTTCTCTGCCACAGGCTGTAAAAAATTAAAAGGAACCTTTTCCTGAAGCAGCAGGGATGAAATCATATACTCTACCTCCAGCCGCTTTCCGAACCGCAGTCTCTGAAGATTTGTATAATTTTTCAGATATTCGATCTCCTCTCCCAATGTCACAAAGTAACTGCTCGTACGCAGCGTATAGCGCAGAAGCTGAGAAAGATCTCCCACCGCCTGGTAGGTCTGTATCGCCTCCTCTTTCACCGCAAGTCCCGCAATCGTATTCAGTGTGTTGAACAGGAAATGCTGGTTGATCTGCAGATTAAATGCCTGGTCCTGGGTGGTCCTTAAAGACTCCTGAAGCATTTCTTCCTCTTTCTTCCGGTCAGACAGCACTCTCACATTATGCTGGAGCGCCACCTGCATCTGGCACAGCTGATAATGATTGCAGATTGCTTCTGACAGTTTATGTATGATCTGGACGATACCCGTCACCGTACTGTCCGGCACATTATAGGGAAGCCCTTCCTCTGTTTCATCTCCTTTTCTCTCCCCGGTGCGGACGTGCCCTGCCTTGATATATCCCAAAAATTCTCCGTCCGCCACGATGGGAAGCGCATAAACCCAAAGACCGTGCTCACAGACATAGGCAGAAGCCCCTTCATAATAAGGCGGAACCCAAAAATTCTTTTTCCGAATGAGCGGACAATTCTCCAAATCCTCATCAATACGGCAGATATTCTTACAGTACTCCGGATAATCTATACTCTTATAGACCAGCTTCCGTTCCGAATCAAAAATAGCAAGAGGCATTTTAAGAGGTGCGAGCATACTCCGGAATAGTTCTTTTACCGTATCCCTTAAAAACTCTTGTTTGTCTATGCTCTCCTGTTTCCTGACCCGCTCTGCCTCATTCATCCGCACCTTCGGCACCGCCGTCAGAGCCGGTATGGAAATTAAAAGCTTGACAATAGGATCTTCTCCATCGTTTATGGATTCATGAGCCATCCCGGTAGAAATGTGGTAGATGCATCCCTTCTCAAGAGCACTTTCTTCTTCTCCTATCCGCTGTCTCCCGTGTCCGCTGATGACATACATCAGCTGCTCATCCCCACAGTGAATATGTCTAGGCTGCACAGTGCCTGGAAGCATAGTGCTGATTCCCACTCTCATGTTATCCATGAATCCTTCTTCCGGCTCATAGAGCCACTCAATCATTCCCCAATCCAGCTTTTGTATCTTCCCCATGGAATCACCTCATTTTACTATAACATATCTCTATTCTAACAAAAATAAACTGGGTCATAAAGTAATACTTTGACGCACAAAGTGCGCCCGCCCGGAGGGCATGTATTAAAGGGTGCCTTAGGTATGATACAAAATACTTTTTGCAATCATTCCTGTAAAGTCTATACCAAGACACCGGCAGAAGCCTTATCCCGGTGTGGAAAGAGGAGCAGGAGGAACGATCCGATTCCATCGTAAGACGAGCGCCGCAGAGGCGTTAGCAGAATTTTCCCGGACGCAGGAACGCAAAAATCGCATATCATGCGGATTTTTGTTGGAATCTGACATGGAAAAATTAAGGTTTATCCATGTCAGTTGGAAAAAACCGCCTGGATGGAATCAGAAAACGGCAGGGGCCAAATATGTCCCCGCCGTTTTCTTCTATGGGAATTCAAAATAGTCTGACTGCCGCTTTTAATCGCAGGGATTCCATTCCTCCGCGAACATCGGATATTTCACCGCCTTTTCCTTGACGGCTTTTCGGACCTCTTCAAGAATCTCTTTATTTTCATAATGCTTCAGTGCTTTCGCTAAAAGCCTTGCGGTTTCCCTCATGTCTTCTTCCTTAAACCCTCTCGTGGTGAGGGCCGGGCTTCCGATCCGAATGCCGCTGGCCAGGTTTGCGCTCTGAGGATCATAGGGAATCATGTTTTTATTGACCACGATACCCACGCTTCCCAATACTTCTTCCGCTTCCCGCCCCGTAGGGATCAGCTCTCGTATATCCACGAGCACCAGATGGGTCTCCGTCCCTCCGGAAACCAACCGCAGTCCGCATTTTTTCAGCTCATCCGCCAAAGCCTCCGCGTTTTTCAGCACCTGGTTCTGATAATTCCGATATTCCTCTGTCATACACTCTTTAAAAAGAACTGCTCTGGAAGCGATCATATCCATTTTCGGCGCCCCTTGAAGACCGGGGAAGATCTGCTGGTCGATTTTCTTTCCCAAGGCTTCCTTACACATGATGACACCGCATCCCCTGGGCCCCCTGAATGTCTTATGGGTGGAGGTGGTCACCACGTCGGCGTAGGGCACAGGCGACGGTATCACGCCTGCCGCGATCAGCCCGACCGGATGAGCGATATCGGCCATCATGTACGCCCCCACTTCCTTTGCTATCTCTCCAAATCTCTCATAATCTACTTTTCTGGGATAAGAAGAAGTACCACAGATGATCAGCTGAGGCTTATGTTCCTTTGCCAGGCGTTCTGCCTGCTCCATATCAATGGTCTCCGTCTCCCTGTTGAGTCCATACTGTATGACATTATAGGTCTTTCCGCTGTAGTGGAAGCGAGCCCCATGGCTCAAATGACCGCCCTGGTTGAGCTCCATGGACAAAATCGTATCCCCGGGTTTTAAGATAGCCCGCAGGACTGCCACGTTGGAAAGTGTCGAGCTCATACTCTGGATGTTTACATATTCGCAGCCAAACAGCTCCTTACAGCGCTTGGTGGCCAGAAGTTCCACCTGGTCGGCAATCTCACAGCCTCCGGCAAAACGCCTCCCCGGATATCCTTCCGCGTTTTTATTAGCCCAAACGGTTCCCTCCATTCCAACTGTTACAGGAGAAGCATAATTTTCCGACGCGATAAGACAGAGCGTCTCCAGCTGCCTTTTTTCCTCCTGCTCCGTATATCCGGCAATTTCCGGGTCAAACTTACGTATCTGTTCAAAACTATTATCCATATACATATCCGATTCCTCCTGTATGTTGTCGGGACATGCGCCCTTTCGATGACATTATTATCCCACTGCAGGACATTTGTTTCTAGGAACCAGTCTGCCGGTTTATTGCACAAATCGCGCACCACCTTGGAGGAGCAGAAGCGAATGGACTTGATTTTTAAAACAGTTTACAAATTTTTCTGCGACATGTCCTTTTGTATCTCCCATGTCCAAAACGCAATCAGCAATTGCTCATAGAATCTGTCATTGGCCCCTATGATATCACGGACTCGGTTCATGCGGTAACGAATGGTATTTTTATGCAGATGGAGCTTTCTTCCCACCACTTCTACATCCCCGTCAAATTTCACATAAAGCTCTGCTGTCTGAAACAGCTCGCCGTCATACTGTCGGTCAAATTCTAAAATCGGATCGAGAATACTGCGGCAGTATTGTTCCATCCAATGATTTCTGCAATAAGGAAGTAAAATTTGATAAATTCCTATTTTAGAAAAACAGACTGGCCTTCCATCCGTAAATCGGGAATATTGGCTGGCGTAAAGGGCCTCCTGAATAGCCAAGTTCATATCGTCCATAGAATTATGAAGATTCCCTATTCCGATAAAATAGTCTTCTTGTCTAAGGGAAAGAACTCGTAATACGACCGTTCCCGTATCGCCTGATCGGCATGGTTCCGCCATGTCCAAAATGATCAGGTACCCATTCTGATACCGAAATATGGAATCCCGGGAGTCCAATCGCCCTTGAAGCTTTTTCAAATTTTTCGCATAGTAAAGCGTCCACGCTATGCCCTTTGCATTACAATAGACTGCTAAATAGTTCTTATAATCCAGATGATAAAAAATCTCCTGGAGCATTTCCCGACGATTCGCCATACTCAAATTCCCATTTAAAAAAAGGCTCAGCTTCTGTTCCAAAAGTTCCGTATCATCCTTCTCCGCCATTTTTTCCTTGATCAGAATCGCGATATCCTGGAAATAAGCGTCATCTCTCCCAAAAGTGTAAATCGGCAAATCCCATTCATTGGCATAATCAAGAGCTTCTTTCGGCAGCGTATTATAATAGATCGTCTTAATCACCAACGCTGCCACCTTATCTCTTACCAGTCCTTTGATACAAGGAAGGATCCTCTCAGGATGATCTTTCGCGAAAAGCATACTGGCAATAACAAACGAATTTTCTCCAAAGGCCCACATTTTTTCAAGCTTGGGGTCTTCATTCGCATATTCATAATCTAAAATTCCAATATTTGTAACCTCTTTCCGTTCTCCATTACGTCCTGCTATTAATGTAAAATTCCGGAACTCAGGAAGCTGCATAATTTCCTTCACTGTAATTGGCATTAACCTCTTCCTTTCCGCTTATTTAAAAATCCTTGTTTTTTATTTACTTCTTCATGTGGTACGCAGTCATTCTATTTTTGTTCTTCAACAAATTCCCGTATTCTGCAAATTCCTTCTATGATATTTTCGGCAGAGGTTGCATAGGACAATCGTACAAACCCCTCGCCCGACGCTCCGAAGCCGGTCCCGGGAACCATCCCTACATGTTTCTCTTCAAGTAATCTCAGTGCAAATTCTTCAGAGCTCAGGCCAGTGTTCTTGATATTAACAAAAGCGTAAAATGCACCCTGAGGTTTTGTGCAGGAAATACCATCGATGGAATTGATCCCTTCGTAAACAATATTTCTTCGTTTTTCAAACTCCCGGATCATTTCATCAATATATCTCCTTGTTCCCTTAAGCGCTTCAATACCGGCCCATTGTACAAATGTATTAACACAGGAAATTGAGTTTTCATTAAGTCTTCCGATGGCCTCAATAATATCGGCGGGGCCTGCCGCATAGCCCAAACGCCAGCCGGTCATTGCATAAGTTTTAGAAAAAGACTGGGAAATAACGACTCTTTCTTTCATCCCCCGGATCATTGCAGGACTATAAAATTTCAGTCCGTCGAAGATAATGTTATGATAAACCTCATCTGAGATCACGATCAGATCGTGTTTTTTACAAAATGAACAGAACTTTGTCAAGGCCTCTTTCGACATGACGGCTCCAGTAGGATTATTTGGTGAATTGAGCAAAATAGCTTTTGTTCTTTTTGTAACAAATCCTTCCAATTCCTCCAAATTATAAAAAAAATTATCTTTTTCATGGACAGGAACCAGCACAGGTCTTCCATGGGCTATCTTAGAATGATTCGGATGATTCGCCCAGCAGGGATCATTGACTATCATTTCTTCGCCGTCATCCAAAACAGCCATGCATATCAATCGAAGAGTATCCATGCCGCTCGGCGTTATGACGATTTCTTTTTCCGTGTCATAATGGACACCATGAGTCTTTTCCAGATCCTCCGAAACAGCTTTTCTCAGCTCAGGTATCCCCGTGTTCGGCGCATATTTCGTTTTTCCTTCTGAAAGAGCTTGTATAGCAGCCTCCACAATATTAGACGGCGTCTGAAAATCAGGCTCTCCAATAGTAAAAGAAATCATATCCCCGCATTTTTCCGCAATCTTATTCTGCTTTTCTAAAAAAATACGGATTGATGACCGCTCAATACATTTTCCTGTCTTTGATATACGATTCATATTAAATATCTCCTCATTTATAATATTAGGCTGATAAATTTTACACCTCTACTATTGGTAGCCTGCAGGTAAAACCATGGAACAACTCCCCAGAACATAAACCAGAAGCTTGTTCCAGCTCTTCTATTGGGATTTCTTTATCTCCTTGTCTTCCCAAAAGCACTGCCTCATCGCCAATTCTGACACCCGGAATGTCGGTTACGTCTGCCATGATCTGATCCATGCAAATAGTCCCCAGCACAGGCGCGTATTCCCCATGGATCAGCACGCGCGCTTTTCCCAAAAGGCTTCTGGTATAACCATCCGCATACCCCACAGGCAGTGTAGCGATAACGCTGTCCCTTCTCGTTATATATTTTCTCCCATAGCTGATCGCTTCTCCAGCCGCAACTGTTTTCAGATAGATCACCCTGCATTTTATGGACATCACCGATCTTACTTTTACTGTATCGTGATCTTTCACACATGCCGGATAGCATCCCCATATGACCGTCCCCGGCCTTACCGCTTCATAAAATACACTTGGAAGCCTCAAAATTGACGGACTGTTCGCGGCTGTTCGCATGGGAATTTTGATGCCTGCTTCCAGCAGGCGCTGATAGAAATTATCAAACTTTTCTTTTTGCCTGTATGTATAAGACAGATCCTCCATATCGGCGGAAGAAAAATGAGTCATGATTCCCATCATTTTTATATTAGGCAGTTTCTTTATTTCCGCTATTACAGAAATACTTTTCTTTTCCGGCAAAAATCCAATTCTCCCCATTCCGGTATCAACCGCGATCACCAACTCAATCGTCTTTCTTTGGTTTTGGGCCTGCTTCGAAAATTCGGCCGCGCACTCCATTGTTGATATGAGCGGCATTACCTCTATTTCCACCGCTTTTCCTACCAGCTCCAGCGGTATCAGTCCCATCATCATAATCCGGCATGTAAAGCCGGCATTCCGCAATTCATTTGCTTCTTCCAAGGTGGCGACTGCCAACATATCAACTCCGCATTCCTGGTATGCCTTAGCGACGATCACCGCGCCGTGCCCATATGCATTAGCCTTGACCACCCCAATTAATTTCCTGTCCCCAACCCGATTCTGTACCGCCTGGATATTGTCAATCAGACGATTCTTATCAATCTCTGCCCAGGCTGAACGCAATAACCCCTTATTCATATGTATCCTTCTTTCCTTAATGATGTAAGATCACAGATAAAAATTGCTGCAGCCGATCGTCTTCTGTATGTTCAAAGAAAGATTTCGTGTCTTTATTTACTCGGATCTTTGCTCCTTCTAAAAAGCAGACTCTGGAGGCGACTTCTCTTGCAAATCCCATTTCATGAGTAACAATGACCATAGTCATTCCCATACTGGATAACCGGCGCATCGCGTCCAATACCTCCTTGATCATTTCCGGATCAAGAGCAGACGTAGGTTCATCAAACAGCATCAAATCTGGTTCCATCATTAAAGATCGGACAATCGCCACCCTCTGCTTTTGTCCTCCAGATAATTGATGAGGATAAGCATCCAATTTATCTGCTATTCCAAAAATCTCTAAATATTCCATAGCTTTTTCAAGCATTTTTTCTTTATTCTTTTTCTGAGTCTTTACCGGCGCGATCAGCAGATTGTTTTTCACCGTCAAATTATCAAACAGATTAAATTGCTGGAAGACCATTCCAATATGTTTGCGGATCTGTTTTATATTTTTGCTGCTGACCTCTGTCCCGCGGTAATAGATTTTCCCTCCGTTTATTTTTTCCAATCCGTTTATCGTTCTCAGCAGCGTACTTTTGCCGCCCCCAGACGGCCCGCAGAGAACGACCACTTCATGTTCATACACATCCAGGCTCATATCATCCAAGACCGTTAAATCTCCAAATTTCTTTATTATATTTTGTAAAGAAATTACAGTTTCCTTATTCTCAGACATGTCTATCACCCATAATCCGTTTAACAACGGTCCTTTCAAGCTTCTTTCCCAACCAGGTTAAAAAATGGCACATAATAAAGAAAATAATCAATACATAAGCATATATCTCCAATGGATAAGAAAATTTGGGCAGTAAAAGCTGGGCTCTTCTCAAAATGTCCATGCAGCCTATCGTTGCCGCCACTGAAGTTCCTTTAACCAACATAACGATCTGACCCATCAAAGCAGGAATCGTCACCAATAATACTTGAGGAAGGATAATCCGTATGATTGTCACAAGCATTGGCAGAGATAAAGATTTGGCAGCCTCCCACTGCCCCTTATCAACGGACAAAAAGCCTCCCTTCACTACCTCCATCATATAGGCGCCTTCCACAAGAGAAATGGATAATACCGAAATCCAAAACTGTGTTCCTTTTGTAAGATAGGCGTAAAAAAACAACAAGATCATTATTGTAGGAATCCCTCTGCAGATCAAAGCATATATTCCTAACAGCTGATCAACCACTGGAATTTTCAAGCTTCGAATCGTACCCAAGACCACACCGATCAATAAAGAAAAGAATAAAGACATAAAAATCAGCTTCAGAGTCATCGGCATTCCTTGTCCCAATATAGTTTTGATCACGATATTATAACGGTCTTCCAATGTCATATGAAATTAACACCTCTTTTCTTTGTACCTGCCGTCTTATTGCCGTTCCATAAATAGACAAGCTTTCTTATTCCTTGTACCGCCATGAAAAAGATCAGATAAATAGCGCCTCCAACCAAATATGAAGTAATCGGATTAAAAGAGTAATTGTTAATCTGATTACATTGATAGGTCAATTCACATATGGTAATCCACATCAGCATAGATGTATCTTTGATAATAATGGAAAACATATTGATCACTGAATCAATCACCTTTTTCCAGGCCTGAGGGATTAAAAAATAAATCATTGTCTGAAATTTATTAAATCCCAAAGCATATGCGGCTTCACTTTGCCCAACATCAATACTTTGGAGTCCTCCCCGTATGATTTCAGCAATAAACGCCCCGTCATTAAGTACCAGCGCTGCAATTCCTATCACTCCTGCCGAAACAGAAACATATCTTGAGACGCCATAAAACAAAAAGTAAATTTGAACTAAAAGCGGCGTCTCCCGGAAAAAACAGATATAGGCTTTGACAACAGGACCAAATACTTTAGGTTTCCGAAAACTGACAGCTCCTATCAGCACTCCCCAAATCGTCGCAGCTATAATTGCAATAATTCCATATTTCAATGTAAGCAATGCTCCGCTTGAGAATCTTGGCCAATATTTGACTATAACACTCCAGTTAAATGTCATGATATCCCCCTTTACGAAAAGCTGGCGAGCTGTAAATACACCCGCCAGCTTTCTTAATTGTAGATCACCTGCCAAGACACAGCTTTTTTAGTAAGCTGTTCCAAGTGTATTCGGTTCCCATTCGAATCCCATCCATTTCTTGTACAGTTCGGCATAACTTCCAAAAGCCTTTAATTTTGTAAGATACAGATTAAAAACTTCCACCGATTTATCTCCGCTGGCAAACGCAAATCCATATAAGTAGGAGTCTCCGCGGTCTGGAAGCAGGCGGATATTGGAATTAGAAGACATAGGACCTGCAAATACGATGCTGTCGTCAAGGGAAACATCAATGACGCCAGATGCCAGGGATTCCTGCCAGGTTCCTAGAGGCAGCGTCACAATTTCGGCTTCCGGAAATTGTTCTTTGATGATAGATTCATAGACAGAACCAGAAGCAATCCCAAATTTAGTACCAGGCACTTTTAAATCTTCAAAGCTTTGATAAGCAGAATCCTTTGCCACGCAAGCCATGGCTGAATCCACCAGCCAGGGGTCTGAAAAATCGATCTCCGCTTCCCGGTCAAGGCGCATATTCATATTGGCTGCGATAAAATCAACTTTTCCTGTGTTAACAGCGGTCAGCATTGCAGACCACTCTAAGATTTCCCATTTCACTTCCACTCCAAGCTCAGCCGCAAATCCTCGTACAATATCTACAATAAATCCTTCCGGCTCTTCTTCTCCCGCTTCTGTAAAAATAATGTTTTCGATCGTAGGATCGATTCCCACTGTCATATAACCCTGTTCCAAAATCCGCCCATACGCATTCTGTGTTTCAGTTCCGGCCGCCGTCTCTTTCTTTCCCCCTCCACAGGCTGTCAATGACAAGATCATGGCTAGTGCCAACATCATCGCTGCTGCTTTCTTCATATTTTTATCCTCCTTTTATTTTAAGTGCGTCCTGCACACTTATTCATTTGCCAAATCACGAAATATGTTGCTAATTATATTTAAAAAATCTATTATTTCTTTTCTTATTTTTACTTTTTTTGTTTTATCATATTTTTTTAATACATTTATTATACAATGCCAAAAACTCAGATTCTATTATTTGAAATTCAAAAATTAATAGCAAATATTTATATTTTGTACAAACGAACCTTCGTAATATTTGCATTATTATTGCATTAAAAGGAATGATCACTTAATATGGCAACAAAAAAAAGGATATCTATTCAGATATCCTTTTATATTCATATGAAACTGCTATTTTCAATTTTTATTTTTTTGTTCTCTGCAGGAAATCGGGAATCGTAATACCCTTATTCTCCGGAGCTTTATATGTAGCGCCGCCGCTGAATCCTGTCGTCGAAGGGCGTACCGGTACACTTCTTCTTTCCGGCACGGAAGCTCCTGCAGATGCGGGTTTTACCGGTGCAGAAGGAGACACGGCAGACGCCGCAGGCTTCACTGCTGATTTATAAGAGCTGAAGCTGGATGCCGGCTGTGACACAGGAATCTCTGACTCAAAGGTTTCCAGACCGGTGGCAATAACAGTGATACTCGCCTCATCCTGAACGGTATCGTCATACATGGCGCCGAAGATAATATTGGCATTGTCTCCTGCAAGCTCCTGAACATAGCTGGCCGCTTCGTTTGCTTCCATCAGGCCGATATCGCCGGAAATATTGATAATGACATGGGACGCACCCTCGATGGTAGTCTCCAGAAGGGGGCTGGACACGGCTTCTTTGACCGCCTCTATCGCCTTGTCATCACCCTTAGCTTTGCCGATACCGATATGAGCGATGCCTTTATCGATCATGACTGTCTGAATATCGGCAAAGTCCAGATTGATCAGAGCAGGTACATTGATCAGGTCCGTGATGCCCTGGACAGCCTGCTGAAGCACCTCGTCCGCGCGCTTCAGGGCTTCCGGCATCGTGGTCCTTCTGTCTACGATCTCCAGCAGCTTATCATTGGGAATGACGATCAAAGTATCAACGCTTTCTTTCAGGTGCTCAATACCCGTCAAAGCGTTGTTCATACGCGTTTTTCCTTCAAATTTAAATGGCTTGGTGACAACTCCGACGGTCAGGATCCCCATCTCCTTGGCAATCCCAGCTACAACAGGAGCCGCGCCGGTACCGGTGCCCCCGCCCATACCGCAGGTCACAAAGACCATATCGGATCCTTTGATGGCAGAGGAGATATCCTCAGCGCTCTCCTCAGCCGCTTTCTGGCCCACTTCCGGCTTGGCGCCGGCGCCGAGGCCCTTGGTCAGCTTCTCGCCGATCTGAATGGCAGTGGGAGCCTTACACAGCTGCAAGGCCTGCTTATCCGTATTGATACCGATAAATTCCACTCCACAAATATTTTCATCAATCATACGATTCACAGCATTATTGCCAGCGCCGCCCACACCGATGACAATAATTTTCGCTGAGCTCTCTGACTCATTAATCTTGATTTCTAACAAAACATATTCCTCCCTTGATGTATCACTCGAAAAGCCGACATCGGCCGGCTGGCGTCATTACTTCCTATAGCATAAGTTATTTTTCCAAAATAATCAACTACTACTTTCATAAAAATCCATTAATTTTCTCAAACGATTCTCCGGCATTTCCATATATTTCCGGTTCCGTCCCTCCTCTGATTTTTCTCAGTTCTGGATGAACGGATACGAAGGATTCAAAGCGTCTGGAGCGTATTCATTGAGGTAAAGAATCCCCGACAGGCTGGATATCTGCGGATACATATCGTGGAATTCCGAAATTTTTTCAGCCATATACTGATTGCTTCCCAGTACCACACGGATGCCTCCCACATAAATATCCACATTTCCCGAATTGTCAAAGCTCAGCTTGTCCACCTGTATCTCATATCGTTCCAGGAGCTGGGACAGGTTCAGGATCTCCCCGAAGATTCCCTCATCTTCCACCGTGAGCTTCTCATACATGACGATGCTTTCAAACCGGAGTCCCGTCACCAGGGGTACCGACGGCGTCCGTTCACCGGAGCTTTCAACGATGATGCCGTCCTTATCAAAATACATGTATGTTCCCATATATTCAATACAGCCGGCCAGGCTTTTTTCATATACCGTGATCTTGGCGGAATGAAGGCCTGTAACGCTCACATGATACTTCTCAATAAACGGGATATCTTTATGCTCCCGGAACTTGTCCTGATAGACCGCATAAATGGTATTCCAGTCCCTATCCTCCGTGAAGATCATGGAAATCAGTTCCTCATCCGTATAGCGGCCGCTGCCGGTCACCGTCACTTCCGTTATCCTGGTAGTCCATGCAAACAGAATGACGCCTAAAACAAGCGCCGCCGCCGTGCCGAGAACGATCAAGGTCCGGCGTCGGTTTCTTCTCTTTTTTGCCGGCCTTTTTCTACTTTCGTTTTCTTTCCTCATCCTGCCGCCCTCGTCATCTTTCGTACTTAATGCTGTTTGACACACTTAAGGCAGCTCCCATTTCCATCATGAGGAATACCACGGAAGTACCCCCGTAACTGATAAACGGAAGGGTAATGCCGGTATTGGGAATGGTATTAGTGACCACGGCGATGTTGAGGATCACCTGCAGGGCTATATGCGACATGATGCCCACCACCAGCATCGCGCCGAACAGGTCTGGAGCGTTATTGGCAATGACCACAAAACGCCAGATCATGAACAGGAAAAGCAGGATGACACAAATCGCGCCAAACAGTCCCAGTTCCTCACAAATAATGGAAAATATCATGTCATTCTGGGCCTCCGGCACGAACCCCAGCTTCTGCATGCTCTCTCCAAGCCCTTTGCCGAACAGACCGCCGGAGCCGATGGCATATAGTCCCTGCAGCACCTGATGACCGCCCTCCAGCGCGTAAGCCGTGGGATTTTTCCATACCAAGATACGTTCGAGCTGATATTCCTTCAGGATATGCAGTTCAATGATCTTATCTGAAAAAACGGTGATAAAGACCGCCGCCGCCGCCACGGCCGCCACGGCTATGATAAACCTCGCCTTTTTTCTGCTGGCCACGAAAAGAACCAGGAACACAATGCCAAAGAGAATGATGCCGCTGCTCAGGTTATTATCCAGCACCAGATAAATGAGAGGCGCCTGAATGGCAAATATCAGAAGCTGCACCTTCCACATATCGATTTTCTTAGAAAATTTGCTGACCAGACTTGCCAGGGAAAGGATCAGAGCCACCTTCACCGCTTCCGCCGCCTGGAACAGGGATGTGGAACCAAAGCCAAACCACCTTTTTTTGCCATTGTATTCAATGCCCAAGGGGGTGAAATTTACAAGGATCATGAGTACGATCGCCAATATGTATGCCAGCACCGCGAGCTTGGCAAACTTATGGTAATCAATCTTTGATACCAGAAACATACAGATGATGCCGAGGATCAGAGCAAAGCCCTGCTTCTTCAGATAGAACAGAGAATCTCCTGTTTTAATCTGCGCCGCATAGGAGCTGGAGCTGTATACCATGATGAGGCCAAAACAGCATAAAAAGATAATGACCGCCAAAAGGCCATAATCATAATATCGCTGAGGTTTATTCCGTTTTTTCCTTAATTCGTCACTTTTATTGCCCATCCGCATTCTCCAACTCCAAATAATGTTCCGTTACTGTCTGACCAGTTCCTTAAAAACTCTTCCCCGCTCTTCATAGTTCTTGAACATTCCCCAGCTGGCACAGGCAGGCGATAAAAGTACCGCATCACCGGGAACTGCCGTCTCTTTTGCAATCTTGACCGCTTCCTCCATGGAATCCGCGAAACAGAAATCCGTAAAGCCGCACGCTTTGGCGTCTTTCGCTATCTTCTCCGCGGTCTGGCCCAGGAGAACCATCTTCTTCACCTTTCCGTCAAAGGCCCGGATCCATTCTCCATAAACAGAGCCCTTGTCGTATCCTCCCGCGATCAGCACAGTGGGGCGCGCCATGGCGCGAATTCCCTGAATGGCCGCATCCGGATTGGTTCCCTTGGAGTCATTATAATATGCGACCCCGTCCTTTTCCACCACAAATTCAATCCGGTGCTCCACGGCCTGAAACTCCTTAAGGGCTGTCTGGATCACCTCCATGGGAACTCCCATCGCAAACGCTACGGCCGCCGCCGCCATCGCATTCTCATAATTGTGCACACCCAGGATATGAAGCTCCTCTGTCCGCACCACGAGCTCCCGTTTCTTTCCATCCAGCTCGCTAATGATCTCATTCCCTTCCAGGTACACTCCTCCCGGAACCCGTTTCCTGCTGCTGAAATAGATGGTCTTGGCTTCTATATCTCTGCCGAATTCTCTCAGGATCTCATCCTCATAATTCAGGACGCAAGTATCAGAAGGTCCCTGGTTCTTTGCCACCAGCTCCTTGACCCGTATATATTCTTCCATGGATCCATGCCGGTCCAGGTGATCAGGGGTGATGTTCAGGATGGCGCTCACATCGGGGCGGAAATCTATGATCGTCTCCAGCTGAAAGCTGCTGACCTCAGCCACCGTAACGGAATCCTCCGTAGTCTCCAGGGCTTTTTCCGTATAAGCCGTGCCGATGTTTCCCACTACGAAGCTGCTCGCGTAATATCTGCTGAAAATCTCACCTACCAGAGCCGTGGTCGTTGTCTTCCCATTGGTCCCCGTGATGGCTGCCAGCCGTCCTCTGGCGTTTTGGTACGCCGCTTCGATCTCGCTCCATATGGGAACGCCGGCATCGCGAAGCTTTTTTACAAAAGGAGCCTTCATGGGAATGCCAGGGCTGATGACACATACCTCCGCCCGTTCTGCCGTCTCATCAGGAAACTCCCCGAGCACGATCTCTATCTCTCCGTTCGGAAACTCCGCCGCCAGCTTATCTTTAGAAAGGGACTCGTTTCCATCGTATAATAAAATAGGCTTTCCTGTCTTTAAAAGCATTTTGGCGGCTCCGATCCCGCTGATGCCTCCTCCGGCCACAAGCACTTTTTTATATCCTGTCTTTTCTTCCATTTCTTTTCCTTTCCGCTACATTGCCATATAAGCGACCAGACAAAGAATCGCAGTCACAGCGGAAAATACCGTCACAATCCTCGTCTCCGACCATCCGCCCAATTCAAAATGATGGTGAATGGGCGCCATTCGGAACAGTCTCTTGCCATGGGTCTTTTTAAAATATGCCACCTGCAGAATGTCCGATACCGTTTCCACAAAATAAATGAATCCTACCAAAAGGATAAAAATCGGCATCTGAAGCATGAACGCAGTAGACGCCACAAACCCGCCGAGAGCCAGGGAACCGGTATCTCCCATGAACACCTTGGCCGGATATGCGTTAAACACCAGGAAACCAAGAAGGCTGCCCACCACGGCCCCTGTTATCGGATCGATCCCGCTCTTTTCCCCCATGGACACAATGGTAAAGAAAACTGCTACCAGAATAGTCACACTGGTACAGAGTCCGTCCAGTCCGTCCGTCAGGTTCACGCCGTTGTCGGTGCCCAGAACGATGATAAAGAACGCCGGAACAAAGAACCAGCCCAGCTCCAGAGTCTTTCCTCCTGTAAAAGGAATGATCATAGCCGTGGATACCACATCAGATGTCATCAGATAATAACACAAAATACCGGCGATTATCAGCTGCCCGGCCAGCTTTTGGTACGGTTTAAGGCCCTCCGAACGCTTCAGGACCACTTTTATGAAATCATCCAGGAGTCCCACTATCCCAAAACCCACCGTGGTAAATAAGATCGGAATGATCTTCGGATAATCTTTTACAAAAATCAGGCTGGTGACCGATATGCTGATGATTATCGCCAGTCCGCCCATGGTGGGCGTGCCTGATTTTTTCGCATGGCCCTTCGGTCCCTCCTCCCGGATAGTCTGGCCGAATTTCAGCTTCCTCAGAAAGGGAATCAGAATCGGGCACAAGACCGCGCTGATGGCAAATGAAATCAATACGGAAATAATTGCTGCATATTTCATATGGACACTCCTGTATTCTTTGTCTGTATGTTGTATGGTAAATCCTCAACTGTTACAGTATAAGACTTTTTCCATGAAGAATCAACCTCTAATAGCCGCTAATTTTCTGCGGTTTCCTCCTCTGTCACGGCTTCCCGCTCAATTCCCAGATACGGCAGGATGTTGTCAAACACATCTGCCACCACAGGCGCTGCGATAGTTCCGCCGTAATAGATCCCCTCCGGCTCATCTATGGTGATCAGAGCGATCACCTGAGGATTATCCGCAGGCGCAAAACCGATAAACGAGGAAATATACTTGTTCTCACTCCTGGGGAGCTTCTCTGAGGTCGCCGTTTTGCCGCCGATCCTGTATCCTTCCAGATAAGCCTTATGGCCGGTGCCTTCCGCTACCACCTGCTCCAAAATATAGCGCATGGTCTCGCTGGTCTCCTCGGATACAATATGCTCCGTAGTGTCATAGGACAGCTTCTCAATGACGGTCCCCTCGCTGTTTTGTACCTCTACGCCGAAGTGAGGGGTTATTCTGGTCCCGCCGTTTATGATGGAGCTGGCCGTAGTGATGAGCTGCATCGGCGTGATCTGGAACGACTGGCCGAAGGAGACTGTCGCCAGCTCCACTTCTCCCATATTATCCTGCTTGTGCATAATAGTCCCGGCTTCTCCCGGCAGGTCGATCCCCGTCCTGCCCAGCAGGCCGAACTGGTTAAAATACTTATACGTATTGGTGACTCCCAGCCGGAGCCCTACTTCAATAAAGACCGGGTTGCAGGAATTCATCGCTCCCTGGAGGAAATTCTCGGCCCCGTGCCCGGCAACTTTATGACAGTGGATCCTTCTGTCTTCCACTACTTTATATCCGGGGCAATAAAAATTATCGGTGAGGGATACTACGCCTTCTTCGAGGCCTGCCGCGGCCGTTATGATCTTAAATGTGGAGCCGGGTTCATAGGTGTCATTGATACAGGAATTCCTCCACATCTTATTGAGAAGGTCCTGATATTCTTCGTCAGTAGCAGACGCATCCATTTGATAATTCAGCGTAAACGGATCGTTCAGGTCAAATTCCGGTACATTGACCATGGCCATGATCTCCCCGTTTTGTGGATTCATGATGATCATGGATACTTTTTTCGCATTCTTTTGTTCCATGACCTTAAGAGCCGCCTGCTCCGCATATTTTTGAATATTCACATCCAGGCTCAGGTACAGACTGCACCCATCCACCGGCTCGATCCGGTTTTCAGCCGCTGTGTCGATCTCCACGCCTCTGGCATCGGTCTGTGTCAGAATGGTCCCATTCTCACCCTTCAGATAATCCTCATACATGACCTCCAGCCCGATAATCCCCTGATTATCCCCTCCGGTAAATCCAAGAACCTTGGATGCCAGGCTTCCAAAGGGATAATAACGCTTGTAATCCTCGTCCACCTTGACCCCGTCGAGATCGCACGCCCGCACGGCGTCTCCAATGGATTTATCCACGTTGGATTTGATGATCTCCCTGGAACTGTATTTTTCCACCTTTTCCCGCACCGTATCCGCGGAAACCTCCAGTTTTTCAGAAAGTACCGCTATCACTTCCTCAGCGTCTGTTATCTGGTTATGGATCACCGATACGGTACATACAGTCTTGTTGTCGGCGATAATGGTGCCGTTGGCATCATAGATCCGCCCTCTGGCCGCCTTGATGGAGCGTTCCCGTTCATGAAGTTCCTGAGCCAAAGCCGTATAATGAGCAGACTGAAATAACATCAGATATCCCAGCCTGCCCATTAAAATTCCAAAACCTGCCAAACATGTGACAAACATGATCAAGATTTTTCTGCGGTGAAAGGTATAGTTTGGAACCATGAGGTTCCCTCCCAGGCTTTTATTACAGCCTATTCGGCTCCGCCCTGAAACATTCCTGCCTCATAACCGTTCTCGTCCCCGCGCGGCTCCTCCTGGGGCGCCTCTCCCTCTGGATTCTCTCCGTTCCCGGGATTTTCGCCTTCCGGATTCTCTCCGTCGGGGTTCTCTCCTTGTGCATCTGCTTCATTCGGCTCCTGAAGGGGGGATTCCGTAGTCGTTTCTTCTTCCTCCCCAGTGCTCCGTGTGGGGAATAGGTTCAGATAAGGAAGGATGTCCACCCACAGATCATGAGTCAATGTCGTGGCATGTCCGCCCGCCGACTGATTCTCCACATTCGGCTCGTCGATCACTACCATCATAAAATATTCCGGATTGCTGGCCGGAACAAAGCTGCAGAAAGAAACCGCATACTTTTTTTCACTTCGGGGCTGTTTTTCTGCCGTACCGGTTTTTCCGCCTATTTCGTATCCAGGCACCACTGTAGAATACGTGGTCTGTTCATCCACCATGGCCAGCATCGCCGTCTTCAGAAAATCGGAAGTGCTCTCGCTGACCGTCTCACGGACCAGCGTCTTTTCTTTACTTTCCACGACTGAGCCTTCCGGGCTCAGCACCTCCCGTACTACATGAGGGGTATAATAGCTCCCTCCATTGATCACGGAACAATATGCAGCGGCCATCTGTATCACTGTCACGTTGAAGTTCTGACCGAAAGAGTTGGTCGCCAAGTCGATATCCGACATGTCTTCCTTGTTTTTCAGAATACCGTATTCTTCTCCCGGAAGATCGATCCCTGTCCGGTCGCCCAGTCCGAATATCGGCTGATATTTGCAGAAGGTATCCTTCCCTATCTGCCATCCGATATGCATCAGCGCATCATTGCAGGATTCCACAATAGCCCCTTTTACGTCAAGCTGGCCATGACCGGATAATTTATGGCAGTTGATCCTGCCGCCTCCGGCGATATCCTCCCCGCCGTCGCACATATAAGTATCCGTCGTCTTCAGGCTTCCCTCTTCCAGTCCCGCCGCGATCGTCAATGGCTTCGCTGTTGAGCCGGGCTCATAGGTGGTCTGAGTGATAAAATTCTTCCATATCTCATTTTGAGCGTCAGTCCGATCATCCTCACTCATGGCGTCGATCTGCTCCTGAGTATAATAGCCGCTCACCGTCATATCAGACGGATTGTTCAGATCAAAATACGGATAGGAAGCCATGGCCAGAACCTCGCCGTTATTGGGATTCATCACGATCACCGCCGTATTTTTGGAACCAATCTTTTCATTAAACAGCTTGATCTGATTTTCTACGATGGACTGGAGATTCACATCGATGGTCGATACCACTGTATTGCCGTCCACCGCGTCCCGCGTCACCTGCTCTGCGTCGGAGTCCTCGTTAATGGATCCATATCTCCTGCCGGGCACTCCCGCCAGTGTATCATTATAATACTGTTCCATACCGTAGCTTCCCAGCGAACCGTCTTCCGAAGCGAAGCCGATCAGATCGCAGGCCAAAGACGAATACGGGTAGATCCGCTTGTATTCCGTTTCAAACCAGACGCCGTCTATCTTGTCCTTAATCTTTAGATTTTCATTGATCTCCGTTTCCTTCGCAAGGAACTTGTCCCGTTTTTCCTCGCTCATCCGTTTCTCATACCGGATATACCGCTTATTGGGATTTTCATTTATCAGCTTTTCCAATTCTGCCCTGTCATACCCATAACATTCCGCCAGGGCGTCAAGGGTAGGGCCGGTGATGTTCTCATCCGCCGTGATCACGGAGGGATCCAGGATCAGGTTGTATACCGCCTCATTGGCGGCCAGTACCGTACCGTTCCTGTCCGTGATCTCTCCTCTTTTGAACGGAATCGTATCCGCCGTATAGGTCTGCTGTGCCAGAACGGTCCTGCCGTAATCTCCGCCCTTCTGTTTGCCGATGATGCCGACGGCAATGGCCAGCCCAAATAAAACCAGCGCCACCAGGATAAAGGTGAGCGCCAGCTTTTGTTTCATATATTTTTGGAAAACCTTAGGAGTCCTTTTGGGACGGCCCTGCCGGCCGCGTCTATTCTCTGGGGATATCTTCATATTGCTGTACGTACTCACTTTCTGTCCTGTCGTAATAAATCACCTGGCTGTCATCCGGATATACCATACCCAGTTCTTCTGTAGCCGTCTTATATATCTGATGAATGTCAGAAGCTACCGCTATCCTGGACTGTGTGGCCTCATTAGTATCCTTAAGCTCCTCCAGATTCGCCTCCATCTCCTCGATATTGGTGATTCTGGTTCTGATGGAAGCCTGCACCTTCAGATAATTCACACACACTGCAAGTACCGCCACACAAGCCATGGTAAGAAACATGACATATGCAGGACTCATCTGCAGCGCTTTCTCCCTGTTTCTTCTGGATCTGCGGACCTCCTCCGCCCGTCTGTCATCGGGAACGTAGAATTCCTGCTCCTCCAGCTGTCTTGCCGTATTTCCGTCTATCTCCGTATACAGATACGGTTTTCTGTCATACTGTCTGTCCGAACGTCCTCTGTATGAGTCCGCGTTCTTTCTTTTCTGTCTGCCATTTGCCGCCATTTTTTAATTCCTCCCCGGGGCATGTCCGCTCCATATGGAGCCTATGCCCTCTCAAAAACCCGAAGCTTGGCGCTTTTCGCCCGCCTGTTATCTAAAAGCTCCTCCTCACAGGGAAGAACCGGTTTCTTCGTGATCACTTTTCCTTTGCTCTTGTTTCCGCACACACATACGGGAAAATTCGGAGGGCAGGTGCAGGGATTTTCATTTTTCCGAAATCCGTTTTTTACGATCCTGTCTTCCAGGGAATGAAATGTGATGATACAAAATCTTCCGCCAGGCTTCAAAAGTGAGATCATCCTGTCAATGGACCGGCTCAGCACATCCAGCTCATGATTGAGCTCGATCCGGATGGCCTGAAATGTCTTCTTGGCCGGATGGCCGCCTGCCATCCTCACCTTTGCCGGTATCGCCGCTTTGATAATCTCCACCAGCTGTCCGGTGGTGCGGATTTCTTCTTTTTCCCTCGCCGCCACGATATGCTTGGCAATATTCTGCGCGAATTTATCTTCTCCGTAATCCCGGATGATTCGGTACAGATCGGATTCACTGTAATCGTTCACGATATCCTTTGCCGTAATCGCCTGACGCTGATCCATCCTCATGTCCAGCACGGTATCCTCTTTATAGGAAAATCCCCGTTCCAGGGTATCCAGCTGATAGGAAGAAACTCCCAAATCCAGCAAAATCCCGTCCACACATCCGATTCCCAGCTCTTTAAGCGCCGTGTCCATATTCTCGTAATTGTTCCGTATGATGGTCACTTGTTCTTCAAAAGGCCTGAGCCGCTCTGAGGCCGCTCCAATGGCAGCCGCATCCTGATCGATTCCTATGTACCTGCCGGCAGGTCCCAGCCTCCTGCACACCTCGAAGGCATGTCCGCCTCCGCCCAGTGTGCCGTCCACATAGATTCCGTCCGGCCTGATGTTCAGATATTTTATCGTTTCGTCCAACAACACTGATCTGTGTTCAAATCCCATGGTTAAAACCTCAGTTCTTCCAAATCTTCCGCGATTTCCTCAATCTCATCGTATACGTTGGCCTCTTCCCATGTATCACGGTTCCAGATTTCCACCCGGCTTCCAACGCCCACTAAGACTACATCCTTTTCCAGATGTGCATAAGCTCTCAGGTTATTGGGGATCAATATCCTCCCCTGCTTATCCACCTCGCACTCACCGGCGCCGCCCATGAGGAACCTGGCGAATTTTCTGGCTTTTCCCTGGGTCACCGGCAGATTTTCCATGCTGGAGACAACAGAATCCCATTTTTCTTCTGTGAATACAAACAAGCACCCATCCAGACCTTTGGTCACGATGAACTTGTCCCCTCCGGCTTCTCGAAACCTGGCGGGAACGATCAGACGCCCCTTCGCGTCCATCGTATGATTGTATTCACCCATAAACTGATTCATCATCTGTGCCACCTAATCCAAACAAATCTACCACTTTCCACCATTTTAACCCACTTTTTAACCACTTGATATTATTTTAAGCCATTTAGGGGGAAATAGCAAGAGGGATTGTGAATTTTTTAGACTCACTTTCCTATGAAATAAAAAAAGACTTGTTTCCAAGTCTTCTTCCTCTTTTGTATATGTTACATATAATACATTACTTTTTTCCAGAATACTCCAGGTACCGTTCGATAAGCAAATCAAGCTTCCTACTCAGGTGCAGAATTCTGTCAGGCGCATCCTTCCGCTCAATAGCCTCCCCCAGCTCGCATCTGATTCGCTCTATTTTTTCTTTTAAATCCATAACCCCTCTGATTCCTCTATTTCATTCCTGGCCTCCTTCGCTTCTATTAGCCATTTTAATCTTTTTTTCGCCAAAAATCAAATGGATTAAGACGCCTTTTTCTGCCTTTTTCGACAGCCTCCACCTGCTTTCCTTTTTTCTCAAAGTGTGATACACTTATACGAGTTTGACGTTAAAATTGCCGTATTATTAGGAGGTTTTCCATGAAATTAGGTATCGTAGGCTTGCCCAATGTCGGGAAAAGCACATTATTCAATTCACTGACGAAAGCAGGCGCCGAATCCGCCAACTATCCGTTCTGCACCATAGACCCCAACGTCGGCGTGGTAGCCGTACCGGACTTCCGTCTCGGACTTCTGTCCGATATGTACACCTCCAGGAAGATAACTCCTGCTGTCATCGAGTTTGTGGATATCGCCGGCCTGGTAAAGGGCGCGTCCAAAGGAGAGGGACTTGGCAACCAGTTTTTGGCCAACATCCGCGAGGTGGATGCCATCGTCCATGTGGTCCGCTGCTTTCAGAATGACAATATCGTCCATGTGGACGGGAGCATAGATCCCCTCAGGGATATTGAGACCATAAACCTGGAGCTCATCTTCTCTGACCTTGAGATTCTGGAACGCCGGATCGCCAAAACTTCCAAGGGAGCGTTTAACGACAAAGCCCTGGCAAAGGAGCTGTCCGCCCTTAAGTCCATGAAAGCTTACCTGGAAGACGGAAATCTGGCCATCACCTATGAAACAGATGATGAGGATGAGGAAGCTTTTTTACACTCCCTGAACCTTCTGACCGCAAAACCGGTCATCTTTGCCGCAAATGTAGCTGAGGACGATCTGGCAGATGACGGTGAGAACAATCCTTACGTAAAGGAAGTCCGCCGGTTCGCCGCCGGACAAGGCAGCGAGGTCTTTGTGATCTGCGCCCAGATAGAGCAGGAGATCGCCGAACTGGAGGATGATGAAAAGAAGATGTTCCTGGAGGATCTGGGACTAAAAGAATCCGGTCTGGATAAGCTCATAAAGGCCAGCTATAAGCTGCTCGGCCTGATCAGCTATCTGACTGCCGGGGAACAGGAGACCAGAGCCTGGACTATAAAGAAAGGGACCAAGGCTCCTGCAGCCGCTGGAAAGATCCATACGGATTTCGAGCGCGGCTTCATACGCGCGGAGGTCGTCAATTATCAGGACCTTTTGGACGCGGGAAGCTACGCCGCCGCAAAAGAAAAGGGACTTGTGGGACTGGAAGGAAAAGAATACGTGGTAAAAGACGGCGACGTGATCTTATTCCGTTTCAACGTCTGACCAGGTAAATATCGAGACCAAAAAACCGGCGGAACACATTCCGCCGGTTTTATTTATGGGCAATGCACAATGATCATTCTTCTTCATCCATCTCGTCAAATTCAGCGGAATCCAAAATTTCATCAAATGCTTCAGCCACCGCTTCGTACTCTTCATCATCCTCAATATTCTGAAGGTCAGGCTCGCCGTTTTCTCCCGTTACAAAACGGTACAGATAAACTTCGCCCTCTTCTCCTTCCGGCGGATTCGTAGGAAGCAGCGCGATGTAATCCTTTCCGGCAGCCTCAAAGGTCGTCAGAACGATGCATTCCAGCTGAGAATCGTCTTCCAGTGTCAGGGTGACGGTCATCTGTCCATCCTCACCCTCATGAATATGGTCATGACCGCAGTCACAGCCGCAGGTACCGCAATCCTCTGCACAGCCGCCTTCAAACTCTTTTGCCATAGTTAATAGTCCTCTCTTTTCTCAAAAATTGCAGGCCTCCGGGCCCGATAGTAATTGCATACACACACTGTAACAAAAAACTCCTGAAAAAGCAAGGCCTAAGTCACGGTTTAAGACGAGGCAGCGTGACAAGAAAAGTGGTGCCTTCCTCCTTCCCGCTCTGTACAGATATCCTTCCGGCGTGACTCTCCGCGATATTGCTGGCTATGGACAGGCCGAGCCCGTATCCTCCGGCATCTCTTGACCTGGATTTTTCTCCCCGGTAAAAGCGTTCAAACACATGGGGCAGCTGTTCTTTTTCTATATAACTGCCGGTATTGTGAACTGACAGCTTCACCTTGTCTTTGATTCCCAAAAGAGACAAGGTAATCACTCCCCTTTCCTCCGCATACTTGCAGGCGTTATCCAGCAGGATCGCCAGCAGCTGTCTCAGCCGTCCTTCGTCTCCCGACACATAAAGCTCCGGTTCAACGGCTGTATTAAGCTTTTTTCCCTGTTCAAACATCACGGACTCAAAGGGCAGCGCGGCACTCCATGCAAGATCACTCAGATTTAATCTGGAAAGGACCGGTCTGTCCGTTCCCGCGTCTGCCTTCGCCAGCTCCAGCAGATCGTTGACCAGATCCTTCATCCGGACTGCTTCAGTCCTGGTATTCTCCACCCATTTTTCCTGATCTGCTATGGAATCCTCTTTATGACTCAGCAGAATCCCCGTATTGGCCAGAATGACTGTCAGCGGTGTTTTAAGCTCATGGGAGGCATCCGCCACAAACTGCCGTTCCCGGTCCCAGGAATCCTTGACCGGCCCCACCACCCAGCCGGCCAGGCAAACGCTGATGACAAAAAAAACGGCCAAGCTTCCTATTCCAACCAGAAGGGATACGAAAATCAGACTTTTCATGGTGGACACCTCATCGCTTCTGTCCATAAAGACGATCTGCGTGCCGTTTGTATCCGAATATTTCAGGTAGCGCAGCCCCATTCCCTTCACGGCTCCCCGCTCTTTGTCCTGCGAAAGACAAAGCGCCACGATATCTTCCAGGACTTCATCCTCAATCACCAGATTTTCTCCGATCACTTCTTTCACCGAGCCGTCCTGCTCCAGATTCACCACAAATGTCGCGCCTTCCTTTGCATCTGTCATCAGAAAAGGCCGGTCCGGCCCCATCTGCATACTTTTCTTTCCATACCGGTCTTCCGCGTCTTCCGGAAGCCCCGGGAGCTCTCTCATCACTCTGCGCTCCATGACGTCATAGCTCTCCCTGCGAAGACGATCATAGGTCACGGCGCACACCACCGCAAAGGTAATGACCAGCACGATACTGATCAGTATCATATTGATCAGTATGAATTTCCGCTTCAGCTTTTTTATCATGGCATACGTTCCTCCATTCGGTATCCGATCTTGCGCACCGTCCCGATACTCGCTCTGGAGCCTAAGAAAGCGAACTTCTTTCTCAAAAAAGATATATACACTTCCACATTGTTGTCTTCTGCGTCCGTCTCGCTTCCCCATATTTTCAAAAGGATGGTCTCCTTTGGAAGTACAGATTTTGGATTGGTCAGAAGAAGCCTCAGCACCTCAAATTCCTTCATTCCTAAATGTACGCTCTTTTCTCCACATTCCAGCATATAAGTATCCAGGTTCAGCGATATATCCCCATAGGAAAGATGCTCCACCACAACCTCTCCCTTCCTCCTGGAAAGGGCCCGGACTCTGGCCAGGAGCTCCTCTGTTTCAAAAGGTTTTGTGAGATAGTCATCTGCCCCGCAGTCCAGACCTTTTACCTTATCGCTGGTCTCAAACCTCGCGGTCAGCATCAGGACAGGCGTCTGATTCTTTTCCTTCCGCATGGCCCGTACCACGTCAAATCCGTTCATCTTCGGCAGCATCACATCCAGGATCACTACATCATAGATGCCGCTCATCGCATAGTCCAGCCCGTCCTCTCCATTATGTACCATGTCAGCCGTATATTTATGCTCTGACATAATCTGTCCCAGAGCTTCGGCCAGCCTGATCTCGTCTTCTACAATCAAAATCCGCATATCTTCCTCCCGTTTCTCATACCGGTTTTTCATACCTTCCGCTTTTATTTATACCACAGTTCTTACTCCTCTTTCCATCAGAATAAAAGCAAACGCTTTAATTAGTCTGAAACCCCGAGTAAAATCTCCGTCTGGTTTCAGACAAATTTAAGGTTGCCTTTTTATAATGACTCCAGAAAAGGAAGCTGCAGAAAGGATGATATCCATGAGTATTAAAACGTTCAAACGAATGGAAAAAAAGTTCCTCCTGACGGACCGCCAGTACGAGGAACTGAAGAAGAGGATGGAACCTTATATGGAATACGACCAGTATTGCCCGGACGGTTCCTTCTATTCCATCTATAATATTTATTATGATACAGACGATTATCGGCTCATCAGAACCTCTCTCACAAAGCCCTACTATAAAGAAAAGCTGAGGCTGAGAAGCTATCAGCTTCCTGATTCTCCGGAATCCCCTGTATTTCTGGAAATGAAAAAAAAGGTGGGCGGAGTGGTGACAAAGCGGCGCGCATCCCTATCCCTGGCAGAAGCAGACGTCTTTCTGAATCATCGTGAGTCTCCCAAGGACACGGCATATCTGGACGGGCAGGTGCTCCGTGAGATCACATACTTCATGAAACGGCATCCCCTGTCGCCTGCGGCGTCCATTTCCTATGAAAGGGCCGCTTATTTAGGAAAAACCGATCCAGACTTCAGAATCACCTTTGATTTCCGTATCCTTTCACTGGACCTGAGAGCAGATTCCGGCATTCCCTTGGAACTTCTGGCCCCCGGCACCTGCCTGATGGAAGTCAAGCTGACCGGCACTGCCCCCCTCTGGCTGGCGGAGGCTTTTTCTTCCCTTCATATTCGCTCCGCCAGCTTTTCCAAATATGGCGCCATGTATAAACAATCTCTATTGGACAAAAGGCAGCCGATCACCGCATAAATATAATAAAGAAAAGGAGTTCCTATGAATTACATATTTTCTTCTGTAGCCGGAGACAGTCTGACTCTGTCGTCCACTGCGGCCATCCTGGCCTGCGCCCTGCTGACCGGATTTTTCATCAGCTGTATTTATATCTTCACCCATAAAGAAAGCGGATATGTCCCGTCCTTTGCGATCACCCTGATCATGCTGCCTGCCATCATCGCCACCATAATCCTGCTGGTCGGCAGCAATGTGGCAAGGGCTTTTTCCCTGGCCGGCGCCTTTTCCCTGGTGCGTTTCCGGAGCGCTCCCGGCGACCCGAAGGACATCGCCTATGTATTTTTTACCGTAGCGGTAGGGCTGGCCTCCGGCATGGGGTTTCTCACTTATTCCCTGCTGTTCGCCCTCGTCCTGTGCCTGGCCATGGTGGTACTGGAAAAGTCTCATTTCGGAATCCCGAAAAGCGAAGCCATGACGCTTAAGATCGCCATCCCTGAGGATCTGAACTACGAAGGGCTTTTTGACGAGGTCTTAAAGGAATATACAGATTCCTGGAAAATACGCCGTATCCGCACCACAGAATTTGGAACCTTATTCGAGCTGGTCTACCGCATTCAAATGAAACAAAACATCAATCAAAAGGCTTTTTTAGACAGCATCCGGTGCAGAAACGGGAATATGAATGTCACCCTGGTGCTGAACGAATATGAGGACCGAATCTACGAATAACGCTCTGTCTTCTATTCTGCCTCTCCTTGTACGTCTATAAAATCTTTCCTGCCGATCCCAAGGAAGATGGACACAAACATGACCGCCGTCATAACAAACGTGAAGAAACAGTATGGCGTGATCTGTATCCCGCTCAGCGGAGCGCTCGTATCCACCGTAAAGCTTAAAATATACATCATAGTACAGGTCCACGGCAGGCTGTAACACCATGTACAGGACTGGGCGTCCATCAGATTCGCCATCCGGTAGCGGCTGATTCCATGCCTATCGGCAAGAGGTCTCGCAAAGGACGGCCCGACTGTCAGGATGGCCGGAGCGTTTAATCCCATGATCGATGACAATGCGATGACCATGAAAGAGATCACGACCTCTGCGCCTACCGCACGCCTGGTCACATGGCTGAGTGCGTTCAGAATCTTCATATCTCCATGTCCGCACTTCATGATATGGATCGCGCTGAACAGCATCAGACATAGAACAACCATCTGAGTCATACTGGACAGACCGGTGAACACCGCGCCTCCGACCGCACGGTCAAGCCCCGAACCGCTGACGGAAAACAAGGCTTCTCTCACTGGGTTCACCGCATCGATCTGAACAAAATCCATCAATCCGAATATCACTGCCACCGCCCCCGACAATACGGAGCCTATGATCGTGGCAATGATCAGATCGCCGGATTTTATGGCAATGATCAGCGTAATGACCACCGGAACGATCATGATCAGAGTCATTTGATTATAAGAGACGGCTTCTTTTATGTTGGCAGACTGGCCTAATATATTTCCCACGATGATCGTGATGATCAGAGTAATAGCAGCAGCCGTCAGAGAATACTTCAGGCGGCTTCTCACACACTTGGGAACATCTACGTCCATAGCAGTCGCCGAGGCGATCGTGGAATCGGAAACCGGCGCCAGGTTATCTCCAAACGCCGCTCCTCCCAATATCGCCCCTGCCAAAAAGGCGGGATTCACTCCCAGCTCCACTCCGGCCGGATACAATACTCCCATACAGGCTGCGATCGTTCCGAATCCGGTTCCGGTAGCCGTGGAAAACAAAGTAGCCGCCATAAAGGAGATTACCGTAAAGAGCACGGGACCCACGCCAAAGGATCCGGCCAGGCCCGCAAGACCCGTGGCAAATCCGGACATCCTCAGGATTCTGGAAAATACGCCGGCAAACAGCCATGTGGCAATGGGAAAAGCCGTATCCTTACTGGCCATTCCCATGATCAGCGTATTGCTGTAGTGCTTTTTATCCTTCGACAAGAAAAACGGGATCACCAGCCCCAGGAAAATCGGCACCCAGAGAGCCCCGTCGGATATGGAACCCCAGAAAAAGGTGGTGACAATGATCAGCACGATAAAAAGGAGCAGCGGCGCCAGGGAAACCCATTCCCCTCCGTAAAATTCTAATTTTCTATTTTCTTTTTCCATATGATCTTACCCCTTCAGTATAATTGAAATATATTCTGCAGCTCTTCTCTGCCGCTGGTCCTCAAAAGTGCCAGAGACAGCAGGATCCTGGCTTTCACAGGAATCAATGTCTGGCCAGGTATGGTCATCAGCTCTTCGTCGCAGTGATCCCGGCTGACCATGCCGTTTCCGACCCGGGTCGTCCTCACGATGGGGATTCTTTCCGAGAGCTTCCGGATCTCCTGCTTCCAGCTTTTGCTCATAAGCCCGCTTCCTGCTCCCGCCAGGATGAGTCCCTGTGCCCGGGACGCAAGAAATTCCAGGATACCAGGATCAGCATCGGCATAAAAATATGCGATTTCTACCTTTGGAAGCATACCAACTCCGTCTACAGTAAATTCCGTATCCGCCGTATGTTTTTTGGCCGGGAGCTGCAAAAAGCGCGGAACGGAATCCTGCATATATCCGATACATCCAAAATCCTTTCCGTCAAATGCAGCCGGACGGAAACAGTTAACCTTCTGTACCCGGTCGGCGCTGAAGATCCCATCGGCAAATACCACCAGTACTCCTTTTCCTTCTGCCTCTTTGCTGGCCGCCAGAGAAACCGCCTCATAGAGATTCTGCGGACCGTCCGCGCTGTTGGCCGTAGCAGGGCGCATCGATCCGGTCAGAACCACCGGTTTTCTTGTCTTGACTGTCAGGTTCAGGAAATATGCCGTTTCTTCCATGGTATTGGTTCCGTGTGTGATGACAAACCCATCTATGGAAGGATCCTCCGCCAGCCGGTTGATCCGCCTTGCAAGAGCGATCCAATCCCTGCATGTGATATCATCACTGGAAATGTTTAAAATCTGTTCCCCCTCCAGAGCCGCAATTTCTCCCACCCCTTTTATGCTCTCCAGAAGCTCATGGACGTCAAATTCCCCGTCACGGTAGCCGGAAGTCTTTCCTTCCTCTCCCGCGGCAGAGATCGTCCCTCCTGTTGCCAGAATGTATACCTTTTTCATCTGTACCTCCTCCCTTTTCGCAGTAAGCTCCCGGGTCCTGATAGAGAAAAAGGACCTGAGCCTTCTTTCTCAAATCCTTTTTATATCCGCTTCCGCTCTTTATTCTATTTTCCCATCTATCCTGTGATATATCTATGAACTATTCTCCAGCTTTTTTCTACTTTTCCGCACAAACAGCTGAAAACTATGAATCCAGATATCTCGCTTCCAAGCTCCTGACCATTTCCACATAGCGCTCTTCACATGCATTCGCCCTCCCGGCTGCTATATCCTGAAGGCACGGCTCCAGATATGTGTTCCAGACAGATCTATAGACGCCGGCACGGTCCTCTTCCATATCCATGCAGGTGACAATGGCGGGCGCCACCTCGTAGTATTCTTCTACCAGGGCACGGCCGTCTTCACTCTTCATCATATATGTATCCCGGAATTTCCGGAGGCTCTGAAGCTCCTGACAGTCGTCAGGCTTCCCGAAGGATTCGCAGACTGCCGTGGTTATGAAGCACATCTTTCCCTTCCGGAAACCAGTCACCATATCACTGTAGGTGCCCTTCCTTAGAATGGACTTCGGATGCAGGCGCATCCATTCCTCCACCATGATATCCGTCAGCCTTTCACTGACGCCAAGCCTGAGCTCCAGAATCATCGGAATCGTATAGACTGCCAGAATCATCTTATACTGGTCGCATTTCAATGCCCTCGCATTTTTGGAGCGCAGAGACCGGTCGGACTCCACCTCTGTATCAATGGCTTTCATGAGATCAACGGCCAAAAGACGCATAAACTCCTCTCCATGATCCTCTGCCTCCAGCGCATAACGGTCCACCGCTTCCACCGCCGGACGGCATTTTATCTTATAAGCGTCGAAATAATCCGGATATTCCGAACGCTTGAAGTGTTCCATCGCATTCTTAAACCGGAACAAAATATCAGGAAAATGTATCTGTGCATATACCTGATTGGCTCTCAAATTATATTCATCCAAATCCAGCATCCGGCTGATCAGTTCCTCTGCTTTTGAATCACCGTTCTCCCAGAGTCTCTGCAGCACCTCTTCCAGAGCCTCCGCCTGACTCTTCTCCTTGTCCTCGTGGGGAACCACCAGCTCCTCCTGGCTGAGCACCGCGCCGCAGTACATGCAGGAAAACGTTTCAAGCTCTTCCGGAATGCAGAGAGCACCTCCGCATTTCGGGCATTTACCTTCTCTGTTCGCCATATTTTATCCCACTTTCTTTACTGATCCGTCACTTTATCCTCGGTTCTGAAATCACCGCGGTCTTTCCCGGTCATCATACCATATTTTACAGCCGTTTACAATATTTCCGCGCTGCTTCCCATAAGACTAAAAAGCCCGAAGACCAGCAGTTTCCTGCCAATCTCCGGGCTTTTTCTTATTCGCTCATTCATCCCAGTTATGGTATACTTCCTGAACATCGTCATCCTCGTCCAAAAGATCCAGAATCCGGTTCATCATCTTAATATCCTGCTCATTATCAAGGCTCACCCAAGTCTGAGGAATCATCGTCACCTGAGCATCCGCCATGGGAATCCCCTCTTTTTCCAGAGCTTCGCGGACGGAACTGAAGTCTTCCGGGTCCGTCGTGATCTCAAAGCTGTCTTCTTCCTCCGCAAAATCCTCAGCTCCAGCATCCAAAGCAAACATCATCAGATCGTCGGCTTCCATTTTACATTCTTCTTTATCCACGATGATCTGTCCTTTTTTATCAAACATAAAAGACACGCATCCGGGAGTTCCCACGTTCCCGTTTCCTTTGGTAAACGCGTTGCGGACATTGGAAGCCGTCCTGTTTTTATTGTCCGTCAAGGTATCAACAATAATGGCGATGCCATTCGGTCCATAGCCTTCATAGGTGATCGTCTCATAGTTCACGGAATTGGCATCACCGGCAGCCTTCTTTATGCCTCTGTCAATGGTATCATTGGGCATATTGTTTGCCTTCGCTTTCGCAATGACATCTCTCAGCTTACTGTTGTTGGCCGGATCGGCTCCGCCCTCTTTTACCGCCACAGCGATCTCTCGTCCGATCACCGTAAAGATCTTGCCTTTGACTGCATCATTTTTCTCTTTCTTATGCTTGATATTCGCAAATTTGGAATGTCCTGACATTTGAACCTCTCCTTTTTTCTATCCTTCAGTTTCGCTTATTATCTTATCCGACTTTTTATTCTATCATCTTTTCCGTATCCTGACAAGGCTTATGACACGCCTGCCGCAAGATTTTTCAGCCATTTTTTCTTCCTATAACGCCGGTATCCAATGAAAAACTTCGCAAACTCCTCCGTGAGCGTCATGGCGAACACCAGATGTATCGGAAACCGGAATACCAGTGCTCCCAAAAATGACATGGGAACGCCGATAAGCCAGACGCTCCCGCTGTCCAGCAGCAGGCAAAACCTGGTATCTCCTCCGCTTCGCAGGACCCCTACCACATTTACGATATTGAACATCTTAAATGGAAGGAACAGCCCATAAACCAACATACAGTAAGCGGCTTCCTTCAGCACTGTCTCAGATACGTCATAAAAGCCCACCAGCAGATTCCGTGTAACGATACAGAACGCGGCCAGCAGTATCGACGCCGTAAATTGAAGCCATAATAATTTAGATGCATCTTTTTCCGCGTCTTTGATCCGTCCGGCTCCCAGTTCATTTCCGAGAATCACAGTGGAAGCAGCAGATATTCCCTGGAAAAATACCAGGATCATATCCTGTATGGTCTGAGCGATAGTCACCGCCGCCACAGAGGTATCTCCCATTCTTCCATAAGCCAGGGAATACATGGTCACTCCCAGCCCCCACATGAATTCATTTCCGATTATGGGCAGTACCGTCCGTATGTACTCCTTTATCAGCGTCTTTGGATAGCCGATAAGCTCTGAAACCTTTGCCGCCAGTTCTGTTTTCCATCCGTAAACATACAGAAAAATACAGGTCACTTCCACCACTCTGGCTGTGAGCGTCGCGACAGCCGCACCGCTGACTCCCATGGCCGGCGCGCCGAAATGTCCGAAGATCAGAGCATAGTTTAACGTAATATTGACCATGATCGCAATCAGGCTTGTCACCACCGGCGTCCTGACTCTTCCAACAGACCGCATCGCCGCCACATATATATTCGTGACCGCCGTAAACGGATAGCTGATGCAGGCCAGCCTCAGATAAGCGGCTCCCGTTTCCACAGAGGTGGGACTATTGGTGAATATCCTCATGACAGCCTCCGGGGCAAAAAGACTGGGCAGAGTAAAAAGAAGAGAACCGATAATCCCCAGGATCAGGGAAATACCCAGCACCTTTCGAATATTCTTCCCATCATGATTTCCCCAGAATTGGGCGCTCAGCACGGAAGCGCCGCTGGCAATTCCGAATATCAGCAGATTGAACACAAAAAACACCTTGTTGGCCAGACCCACTCCAGCAATAGCCGTCTCGCCCAAGGTTCCGATCATCATGGTATCCACCATGTTCGTAACGGTATTGAGAAGTGCCTGTGCTGCCACAGGCACCGCGATCATGACCGTCTTTCTCAG
The DNA here is from genome assembly GCA_902363445.1 of Lachnospiraceae bacterium. Lineage (GTDB taxonomy): Bacteria > Bacillota > Clostridia > Lachnospirales > Lachnospiraceae > Lientehia. The sequence continues at coordinate 183,971 of CABJAB010000002.1, read as the reverse complement.
AAACACTTCATCCGAAAATACAGCGCGAACCGATTTAATCATCTTCATGTACTTCTTCCTCAGCCGCCTCCTCCTTCGGAAGCTTTTCCACCCTCACCGTATCTATCATTTTGTTTTCCACATTCAGTATGGAAAAACGATATCCGCCAAATCGAATCTCCGGCTTCTCATCCTCAGACGGTATCCGGTCCAGCTTGGATATCAAAAACCCATTGACCGTATCATAGTCCTCTTCGTCAAAGTCCAGCCCCAAGAGTTCTCCCGCATCCTCAAGAGGCGTCATTCCCTTCATCACATATCCGCTTCCGGAAGGAATGATGAACTTTTCTTCCTCATCATATTCATCCAGGATATTTCCCACGATCTCCTCCAGGATGTCTTCCATTGTGATCAGTCCTTCCACCTGCCCATATTCATCTATCACGATGACCATGTGGATTTTCCTGGACTGCATGGCTTTGAATAATTTATTGATGTTCCTGGTGACCGGGATAAAATGGGGCTTTCTCAGCAGTCCCTCGATATCCACAAGCTTTTTGCCCCGGAGAGACTCGTTTTTCTGCAGAAGCACCGCTTCCTTTAAATGCAGGATGCCAATGATGTCATCCAGGCTCTCCCGATAGACCGGATATCTGGAATTGCTGCCGGACAGCATCACCTCCAGCGCCTCGTCCAAGGTCATATCCCCATCCAGGGCGGTGATATTAGTCCTATGGGTCATGATGTCCCCCGCCTCTTTATCATCAAACTCGAAGATATTTGTGATCATCTCCGCCTCACTCGCCTTAATGACCCCTTGTTCGTGGCCCTCGTTGACCATGGACATGATTTCTTCTTCCGTGACGTTGTCGATATCCCTTCCCGGCGTCACTCCGAATAACCGGGCAGCCAGACCGGACAAGCCGCTCACCAGCCAGGCCGCCGGATAAACCGGTATAGACAGCACCCGAACTGCCGGAAGCAGGGCATATGCCCACCGTTCCGGATACCGTTTCGCAATCCGTTTTGGCGCCAATACTCCAATACAAAGAAGAACGATCACCAGGACAACTGCCGATACAGCCATCATAGGCAGATATCCTGTTCCAGACTCCGTACTGTTATTGAAAAAACTATGTAACAGGAACCTCTGTCCCTGTTTCAATAGATAAGCTCCGCATATCAGGCCGTTCACTGTAGATATGACCTGAACCACATTGGCATATGCGAAAGAACGGTTTGATATCTTTAAGATCCCGGCCGCTTTCCGGTCCCCGTCTTCCTTTCGCTTTAAAAGCTCCGCGCTGTTCAGTTCCTGAATGGCGGCGCCAAATCCATAAAATATAACCTCGATCACTATGATTCCCAACAACAGCAGCAAACTCCAGGGCGAATACCCGTCGTCCATGATTATCTCCGGCTCCTTTTCCGTTTCCTGCCATCCGCTTCAGCCTATGTATATAAATCCAGGCTGATCAGCAGCGCTGTGTTTACCTTTTGCAGCAGTCCATCATCTAAATGGCAGATTTTTTCTTTTAATCTCTGTTTATCTATTGTGCGGAGCTGCTCTAAAAGAATGACGGAATCTTTCACCATCTGACAGTGTTCCGCCTTCAGCTCCACATGAGTGGGCAGCTTCGCCTTATTCATCCTTGAAGTGATAGCGGCACAGATGACCGTGGGACTATGCCGGTTCCCGGTATCATTCTGGATGATCAGCACCGGTCTGACTCCGCCTTGCTCCGACCCGATCACTGGCCGTAAATCCGCATAATAAATGTCGCCTCTTTTAATCATTCTACATTTCACGCTCCGATATCTGCATTGGCTGTACTTCTTTCCTTCCTAGTATTTCCAATGTTTCTTCGGTTCATACGGGAAATGTCCTACAAAACGATTTCATAAGGATCCGTAAAGTAATCCTTTTTTCCCACTATCTTTCCGCCGTCCAGGTAGATTCTCGGAATCCTCTTGCCCAGATCGCATACAAATTCATAATTAAAGGTTCCGGCCAACTCCGCCAGTTCCTCTACCGAAATCATCTGCTCTCCGTCCCTGCCCACCAAAACAGCTTCGTCTCCCTGCCTCACTTCCGGAATGTCCGTCACATCGGCCATCAGCTGATCCATACAGACACGGCCGGTTATCGGCGCTTTTTTTCCATCTAGGAGCACATATCCCCGATTGGACAGATTCCTGGGATATCCGTCCCCATACCCTATGGGAATCGTGGCGATCTTCATCCGCTTCTGCGCTGTATAGGTCCCGCCGTAGCCCACTGTCTCGCCTGGCTCGATCTCCTTTATAAAAATCACGCGGGAGGTCAGCCGGAGGGCGGGCGTAAGCCCGACCCGTCTCCTGTCCACTTCATTCGAGGGATACATTCCGTACAGCGCGATGCCCGCCCGCACCATATCCACATCAAACTGAGGGAGATCGATGATCGCGGCGCTGTTTCCCATATGCTTCAGAGGAATCTCCACTCCCCTCTTTTTAAGAGCGCTCACAAATCTGTCAAAGATCCTGTACTGTCTTTCCGCATATGATTTATCCTCTTCATCCGCTCTGGCAAAGTGGCTGAATATTCCTTCCAATATGATCCCCGGCAGCCTGCTCATGGCCTCCGCCTGTGAAAGGGCTTCTTCTCCCGGCTTAAATCCGATCCGATTCATTCCTGTTTCCAATTTTATATGGATAAATGCCCGTTTCCCGCACTTCTTAGCCGCTTCTGAAAGGCGCTCCGCCATCTCATAGGTATACACCGTCAAACGTATCTCCTCCATGACTGCTCTTTCGTAAGCGTCTTCCGGAACATATCCCAGAACCAGAATGGGTTCCTCAATCTGGTGATATCGCAGATTGAACGCCTCTTCAGCCGTCGCCACCGCAAAATAATCCGCCAGGCCCTTAAGCTTTCTCGCGATGGGCACCGCCCCATGTCCATAACCGTCCGCCTTGATGACCGCACATATCCTGGTCCCCCTCCGCGTGTTTTCCTTCAGAGCTTTTACGTTGCCATATATGGCATCCAAATCTATCCAAGCCGCTGCGCGGCTATATTCCTTCATCTTTATCCTCCGCTTGTTCTTCTATCCGCTTTATGTCCATTCCTTAAGCACAGCTCCGAGACATGAGATGATATCCGTCGCCATCATCGCACGCGTTCCGTATCTTTCTGCCGCCGCGTCGCCGGCCAGCCCATGAAGACAGACTCCCATCTCCGCTGCGTCTCCCGCATTCATGCCTGCTGCCAATAATCCTCCCAGAATGCCGCTCAGGACATCTCCGGAACCGCCCGTAGCCATACCGCTATTTCCTGAACTGTTGATATAAACGCCGTTTTCCGAAACCACTGTCGTTCTCGCGTCCTTCAGTACACAGACTGCTCCATACTGCTTCCGGAATCTCAGGGCAGCCGCTATGGGAGCTCTTTTAATCTCATCCACTGTTTCGCCCGTGAGTCTGGACATCTCTCCAATGTGGGGGGTGATGACCGCGCTGCCGTCCAGAAATCCGGCCAATTCGCCGCGGCGGGCGATCAGATTTAAAGCATCTGCATCCAGCACCTTAGGCAAAGCTGAATGTTTCAGCAGCCAGTGAAGAATCTGCTCTGCATAGGTTTCTGTGGAAAAACCCGGTCCGGCCACCAGCACATCGGCCCATCTGCAAAGGTCCGCAAGTTCCTCCATATCCGGATGTTCCCGGTCGAAACCGGTCACGATCGCCTCCGGAAGCATAGCCTTCAGCACCGGCACATTTTCTTTTACCGTATAAATCTGCACGAGTCCCGCCCCTGACCGGTATGACGCCAACGCGCTCATATATGCGGCTCCGCTCATGTTCTTGCTTCCCGCCGCCAGCAGCACCTTTCCAAAGGTACCTTTATTCCCGTCAGCCGGACGATTCGGCAGCCGCCTCAGGTCGTCCGGGCCAAACGTATAAGCCATTCGGCTTTCCATTCCGTCCGGCAGGGAAAATCCAATATCCGCCACTTTCTTTTTTCCACAGTAAAAAGCGCCCGGATAAAGCAGCATTCCAAGCTTCTCAAATCCAAATGTCACCGTCGCGTCCGCCTTCACGGCAGCCCCCAGAATCTGACCGTCTGAGGCGCCGACCCCGGATGGGATATCTACCGCCAGCACTTTAGCGCCGGATATCCTGGCTCTTTCTATGGCATTCACCAGCTCTATGAAAGTTTCATTCAGCGGGCGGCTTAAGCCTACGCCAAAAAGAGCGTCGACAATCAATTCAAACCCATTTTCTATACTGTATTCTTGCCCGCTGTCCGCTGTTACTGCCGGAATTCCCAGTTTCTCTATTATGGCAAGCTGGACGGAATGCTCTTTTGTCGAATGAGATGCCTTTCCGCACAGAAGCACTTTCACCCTTCTTCCATGCAGCTTGAGCATCCTGGCCACGGCAAGACCGTCGGCCCCGTTGTTTCCCATGCCGCAGATCACCAGAACAGATCCATTCTGACTGCTCATCTGCTCCGCCTCGGCGGACACTGCATACGCCGCCCTCTCCATAAGCGCCAGAGAAGGTATGCCCAGTTCCTCAATATTATAGCTGTCAATCGCTTTCATTTGACTGCCGTCTGTCAAATACCGCATGTCCCGCTCCTTTATTGCTGCCGTGGAATAGCAAAATTCCCCGTCATTATGACAGGGGAATCCGCTTCCTTTTTTCTCTTCCACATAGGCACATTTTTTTAGGAATTCTGGCCGCTCCCTTTCTTATCTCTCTTCTCCGAGATGCGATAGGACAGCTGCATCAGACTCTCTGACAAATGTACATTTTCCACCACTACGTCATCCGGGACCTTCAGATCCAGGTGGGCGAAATTCCAGATGGCCTTAACACCACATGCGATCAGCCTGTCCGCCACCTCCTGCGCCGAGTTCTTAGGGACTGTGAGGACTGCAATATCAATATGATGCCCGGATAAAAACTCCTCCAGATCCTTCATATCCAAAGTCTTGATTCCGCGGACACTCTTACCGATCCGATCGGGGCTCACATCAAACAGGGCCTGAATCAGAAATCCTCGCCGTTCAAAGTTTGAATAATTGGTCAGTGCCTGTCCAAAATTGCCGCCACCTATGATAATCATGTTGTTCTGCCTGTCAATCCCCAGAATCTTTGCAATTTCATTGTAGAGATATTCCACATTGTAACCATATCCCTGCTGGCCAAAGCCTCCGAAATTATTCAGATCCTGCCGAATCTGGGACGCTGTCACATTCATTTTTTCGCTGAGGTCATTGGAGGAGATGCGTTCAACTCCACTTTCCATCAGTTCCCCCAAATATCTGTGGTACCGGGGCAGCCGCTTAATGACCGCATTGGAAATTTCCTTTCGTTCCACTCTTACCACCCAATTTCTTATAAGATTATGCTTCCTTTTTATATGCTTATACTTCTTTTTTATTATAGTATCCCTATAGTTGCTTGTCAAATAACTTTGATAATTATTTTACAAAACCGGAAACCGTCTCTCACCGCCTTATTTTCTCCGCTCCCTTTGTTGACGCTCTCCTCAAAAACAGTTACAATATACCCCAGAAGAAAAAATAGGGGGAATCCGCCATGATACTTTCCTGTCATCAGGTAAGCAAGTCCTTTGGGGACGCCGTTATCATCCAAAACGGCTCCTTCCATATAGAAGACAGAGAAAAAGCAGCCATCGTCGGCATCAACGGCGCCGGCAAATCCACACTTTTAAAAATCATCACCGGAGAACTTCCGCCTGACAGCGGAACCGTCGTTCTCGGCAAGGACAAGACTCTGGGATATCTGGCCCAGCATCAGGATTGTCCCTCGGATCAAACGGTCTATGATACGCTTCTGGAGGTAAAAAAAGAAGTGCTCGCCCTGGAAGAGCGCCTGCGGGAATTGGAAATCTCCATGAAGCTGGCGGAGGGCGAAGAATTGTCACGGCTCATGGACAGTTATGCCAGGATCAGCCACGAATTTGAGCTCCGGAATGGATATGCTTACAAAAGTGAGATCACCGGTGTTCTGAAGGGCCTCGGCTTCACTGAGGAGGATTTCACAAAACAAGTCCGCACCTTGTCCGGAGGCCAGAAGACCCGTGTGTTTCTCGGCCGTCTTCTCCTGTCAAAGCCTGATATCATCCTTTTGGACGAACCGACCAACCACCTGGATATGGAATCCATCGCATGGCTGGAAACATACCTGCTCAATTATCCCGGCAGCGTCTTGATCGTCGCTCACGACCGGTATTTTCTGGACCGTGTGGTGACAAAGATCATAGAGATCGACCAGGGGCAGGTATCGGTGTTTTCCGGGAACTATTCTTCCTATGCAGAAAAGCGGGCCATGCTCCGGGACGCAAAGATGAAAGAATATCTGAATCAGCAGGCAGAGATCAAGCATCAGGAAGCCGTCATTCAGAAGCTCCGTTCTTTCAACCGGGAAAAATCCATCCGCCGGGCAGAAAGCAGAGAAAAGCTTCTTTCTAAAATAGAGCGGGTGGACAAACCTACGGAAGCCTCTTCTGCCATGCACATCCGCCTGGAGCCCAGAATAATGAGCGGAAATGACGTGCTGACCGTCCGGGAGCTGTCAAAATCCTTCGGGGATAACCGTCTGTTTTCCAATGTTTCCTTTGAAATCAAGCGGGGAGAACGAGTGGCCGTAATCGGCGGCAACGGCACCGGGAAGACCACGCTTTTGAAGATCATAAACGGCCTCTTGCCCGCCGATTCCGGAGACATACGCCTTGGCTCACGGGTCAACATCGGTTATTATGACCAGGAGCAGCAGGTGCTCCACATGGAAAAAACGCTGTTCGACGAACTTCAGGATGCTTATCCGGATATGGACAACACCCAGGTCCGCAGCGTTCTGGCCGCTTTTCTGTTTACCGGAGACGATGTATTTAAGCTGGTGGGGGATTTGAGCGGCGGTGAGCGGGGGAGAGTCTCCCTGGCTAAGCTCATGCTCTCGGAAAGCAATCTGCTGATTTTGGATGAACCGACGAACCATCTGGACATCGTCTCCAAGGAGATCCTGGAAAACGCGCTGAACGGGTATACCGGTACTGTGCTGTATGTTTCCCACGACCGATATTTCATCAATAAGACCGCCACCAGGATTCTTGACTTGACCGGCCAGACCTTTGTCAACTACATCGGAAACTACGACTACTATCTGGAAAAGCGGGATCAGCTGACAGCTGCTTATACCGCTTCCGCCGAGGCTTCTTCCGACGGTTCCCCTTCCGGCTCGGCCTCTGCGGAAGGAGCAGATACCAAAGCAGACTGGAAAGCGCAAAAGGAAGCTCAGGCCAGAGAGCGAAAACGCCTGAATGACCTGGCCAGAACAGAAGAAGAGATTGCCGCCCTGGAAAACCGCAATGATGAGATCGATGCTCTGTCCGCCAAGCCGGATATTTGTACGAATATGAGCGAGCTTCTAAAGCTCACAGAAGAAAAAAACCAGAATGATTCCCGACTCTCCGAACTGTATGAACTATGGGAGAGCCTCGCGGAATAAACATCTCAAAAAATACAAAAATGCCCCGCGGCATTTCCGGTATATGCCGAAAAAGACGCGGGGCATTTAAAATAACTGAGCATATTCCGTTCTCAGCCTTTGAGCGCCGAATATACGGTTTCAAATATGCTTCCTGGATTAATTCTGTTACAGGGTTCTCCGTATCCATTTTCTGTTACAAGACACTGAACCATCCTGCCGTCCTCCAGGACAGTCCAGGAATTGTATTCTTCACAATAACTGGTACCCATATATACATAAGAAAGCTTCGTATAAGAAACAGTCCGGCCAGCGGCACTTACAGTCTGCATCGGCTCAATGGTCACGTCAGAATAATCTCCAACACTCAGCATATAGGCATAGGAAGATTCCTGGAACTGTGCCAGATCTTCCTCCCCGTAATTCTCATCAATCGTGTACAGTCCATATACCAGCGAAAGCTGATGGATATTGTCATTCTTTTCATCATTATACTTAAGATATGTTTTATCTGATCCCTCATCATAAGAGAACCCGGCCGGTACAGATATGGTGACTGTATTATCATCCCAGTCTGTTCCCAGCAAATAGTTTCCTTCACTGTCCTGCTCGATCTCATAGTCCTTGCTGGACGGCTCTTCCGGGTCCGATGTCTCTGTCTCTGAAGGCCTCGAGGCGTCTTGAGTCTCGTCAGCGGATGTCTCCGGCTGCGAAGCATCCATATCGACTGCTCCGGACTTAATATCGTCCGGCACTGTAATCTCGCTTACAGTATTTAAGGCATAGTCTGTCATCGTCACCTTGAAAGCTGTCACCGCCACTTCGTCAAATCCCTGCGCTTCCTTCTGTGTCTGCATTAGCGCGTTATAGCTGTCTGTAAGGTCAATGGTCATTTCCAGCAATGCCCCGCTCTCACTGTCTATCCTGGCGGTGATCTTTGCATCCAGATCCGCATAGGCATCTGTATTCTCTTCCAAAAGATTTCCTACGGAATTCATTATCTCCGCCGCCAGCCCCTCTCCATGGACTGCGGCGTCCACCTGATAGACTTGTTTTTCATCGGATTTCTCAGGTCCGCTGAGCTTCAAAGTTTCCGTATCTTTTTTCATAAGCTCCAGGGTTTTCGATACATCGGCCGGAGCAGGCATGGCCTCAGCTGTCTGCTTTACCCATTGGCCCCCTGCCTTTGTGTAAACCACATATTTATCACCGTCTTTTACCGCATAGGCCTCCGTATCCATCGTGATTCCAGAAAGATTGATATCCAGAGTACCGGTCATATGGACAGCCTCCGGATCTTTTGTCAGTTCCATATCCTGATTCATTATCATTTCCAGAACCGCATCCACTCCTCCGGCACTGTAATCCATGGACATCTCCACAGCCATCTTTCCGGTCATGGAAGCGGCCCCCTTAATCGCCTCTTCCGCCTTTTCGATCAGGCTCTCCGCTGTCACCGCCTCTGCCTGAGTTTTCTTTTTTCCACAGCCTGTATACATCCCCAAAGCCATGGAAAATACCAGAAGCAATACTATCGTCACTTTGCTTTTTTTCATATGGAAATCTCCTCTTTTTCTCTTCTCAAAATGTCAGTTTCTTCTCGGCCTTTGTCCGTTTTCTATCATATCATTCATTCAGCAATCTGGCAATATGAATCATTCCCCAGCCCTGCTGGTTTCTGGGAAGTCCCAGATCCACGGTACTATTCATCAGCTTCAGCTTTACGTCCTGAGGCGTCATCTCCGGGTGCTTCTCCAAAAGAAGCGCAATAGCGCCCGACACCACCGGCGTCGCCATGGACGTACCGCTTTTCACCCCATATGGCTTGTTGTTTTTGCGGCTCATGGCGTTGCAGGAGACAATGGAAGCCCCCGGCGCCACCACATCCGGCTTACAGATGCACCGGGAGGTGGGACCTCTGCCGGAATAGTCTACCATCGGCGCCCCGCAGACTTCCACCGCATGGTGGTCGTCGGATGACCCGACCGTGATCACTTTCCTGCTGATACCCGGTGTCGTCACCGACATGGCAGAGGGACCTTCATTTCCAGCCGCCACCACCACGACCAGTCCATCCGCCCAGGCTTCTTCTACCCCGCGGATCAGCGCGGACTCCTCTCCAGTCTCCCTTTTGGGAATGGATCCAACCGATATATTGACAATGCGGATGCCATACTCCTCTTTGTACTCCCGCAGCCATTTAAGGCCCCGCAGCAGATTTGCCACAGAGCCGTTTCCCTTGTAGTCAAGCACTTTTATGCCTATCAAACTGCATCCGGGAGCCATACCTTCATAGAGTCCTCCGGACGCTTCTCCGCTGCCTCCCAGCACCCCCATTACATGGGTCCCGTGGGAATTATCATCATATGGAAACCTTCTTCCATTTAACATATCCTGAAAGCCATACAGCCGATGAGCAAAATCCTGGTGAGGATATACCCCCGTATCCAGGACGGCTATGCCGACGCCCTTTCCTGTCAGCCCTTGTTTTCTGGCCCACTCGGTGCCAATCATTTTGTGTACGTGATTCATCTGACCCTCCCCGCCCTGGTTTCATACCTTTATCATATTCCTGAAAATCCGGAAGGGTCCGTAATAATATCCTTTTGAATACTTTTAAAGAAACTCATCCTGATCAATCAGAAGAGGCAGGAAGAAATCCGCTTCCATCCAGGCGGCTCACTGGCAGCCGTAACCAGAATTTTTACGGCCTCTAGTCGGTCCTTTCCAACTGACATGGATAAATCGATATTTTTCCATGTCAGATTCCAATAAAAACCTGCATGAAATTCGGTTTTTACCTCCCTGCGGCCGGGAAGATTCTGCTAACGCCTTTGCGGCGCTCGCCTTACGATGGAATCGGATCGTTCCTCCTGCTCTTTCTTCCGCACCGAAATAAGCGCTCATTTGTCGTAAAAGCCATCGGGGCGGCTCACCGCAGCCCGCTGCCATAAGGCGCGCGGGCTGTGCAGATATCCAATCCTTTTCTGGAATCTAAGAAATAACGTTTATCCAATGTGGTGCGGCAGAAAGAAAACCGGCAGAAAGATTCCGGGCCGGCCTAAAGGTGAGCGCCGCAGGGCAGAGGCCGGTGTTCCCCGGGCGGAGGGAGGCAGAAATGGAAATACCGATTCCGTTTCTGAGCGAACCGGAGACAGGAAATCATCCAGATTTCCTGTTGACATGTGAGTGGTACTTCCGGAGCGGGGATAAAGCGGCCCCTGAATCGCCAGCGAACCGAAATCGTGACGCCCCGGAACTTCTGCCGGTGTCTTGGTATAGACTTTACAGGAATGATTGCAAAAAGTATTTGGTTGTATAAAAACAAAAACAGAGAGTCCGGAATCACCAGACTCTCTGCCTCTGTTATCTCAATCAGATTTAACAGCCAAGTTTTCTTTCCAAACGTTCCCGGATGGCTTTAATGAACTCACCGCTCTCTGCCACATGAGGATCCGGAATCGTCGTCATAAGCGCCAGATCCTTTGTCATGATACCGTCCTCAATGGTCTGTATGGTCGCGCTCTCCAGGAAATCAGCAAATTCCCGCAGTCTCTCGCTGCCATCCAATTCCCCTCTCTTTCTCAGGGCTCCGCTCCAGGCAAAAATCGTTGCGACGGAATTTGTCGACGTGCTCTCACCTTTCAGATACTTATAATAATGCCGCTGTACCGTCCCATGGGCCGCTTCATATTCATAATTTCCGTCGGGTGATACCAGGACAGAGGTCATCATGGCAAGAGAACCGAACGCAGTAGCGACCATATCGCTCATCACATCCCCGTCATAGTTCTTGCACGCCCAGATATATCCGCCTTCTGATTTGATGACACGGGCCACCGCATCATCGATCAGCGTATAGAAATAGGTGATGCCTGCCTTTGAAAATTTACCGGCATATTCTTTATCGTAAATTTCCTGGAAAATATCTTTGAATGTGTGATCATATTTTTTAGATATGGTATCCTTTGTGGCAAACCACAAATCCTGCCTTGTATCCAGCGCATAGCTGAAGCAGCAGCGGGCAAAGCTTTCGATGGATCTGTTCAGATTATGCATGCCCTGAAGCACACCGGGACCCTTGAACTCGTGGATTGGTTCCCGTGTCTCCACGCCATTGGCATCCGTATACACTAATTCACAGATACCCGGGCCGGGAATTTTCATTTCCGCAGCTTTATACACATCTCCATACGCGTGTCTCGCGATGGTTATGGGCTTTGTCCAAGTCTTTACATACGGCTCGATCCCGTTTACAATGATCGGCGCCCGGAAAACAGTTCCGTCCAAAATCGCACGGATCGTGCCGTTGGGACTTTTCCACATTTCCTTCAGGCCATATTCCTTAACCCTGGCCGCATTGGGAGTGATCGTAGCACATTTCACGGCTACGCCATATTTTTTGGTCGCCTCCGCCGCCTCCGTGGTCACCTTGTCGTTTGTAGCGTCTCTGTGCTCCAGTCCCAGGTCATAATATTCCGTATTGAGATCAATAAACGGAAGCAACAGCTCTTCCTTTATGATCTTCCACAATATACGGGTCATCTCGTCCCCATCCATTTCTACGATGGGAGCCTGCATTTTGATCTTATCCATGCTTGTCCTCCTTCAGCCTGCCGCCTGCCGTCTCTCCCCGGCTTTTTCTCCCTTATTATAGGCATATTTCAAATGGCTGTCAACAAAGGCTCCGTGTGTTTTTTGTGTTTTCCCCCGCAAGCCCTTGTCAAAATTGTCTTTTTGTTATAGAATTATGCTAATTTGGCTAATATATCGGCCATATTCGCAGCATTTACGCTGCGGAAGACCCAACAGAAAAAAAGGAGAGATCACACATGAGCAAAAAAAATGTCATTGTCGGACAGTCCGGCGGCCCTACTTCCGTAATCAACAGCAGCCTTTACGGCGTGGTTACCGGATTCCTGGGCTCTGAGAAGATTGACAAGATTTACGGTATGGTAAATGGCATCGAAGGTTTCCTGGCTGGAAAGACTACAGTCCTTTCTGACCTTTCAAAGGACGAGCTGGAGATTTTACAGACGACTCCCGCTTCTTATCTGAAATCCTGCCGTTTTAAGCTGCCGGAAGATTTGAACGACCCGGTATACCCTACTCTTCTGAAAAAATTTGAAGAAATGAACATTGGATACTTTTTCTATATCGGCGGCAACGATTCCATGGATACCGTGTCCAAGCTCTCCCGTTACGGCGAGAAAGCCGGCACTGATATCATCTTCATGGGTGTTCCCAAAACCATTGATAACGACCTGATCGTGACAGACCATACACCCGGATACGGCAGCGCCGCAAAATATGTGGCTACCACAGTCCGTGAATGTGCATTGGATGCCGGCGTTTATGCCGCTCCCTGTGTGACTGTCGTTGAGATCATGGGCAGACATGCCGGCTGGCTGACCGCCGCTTCTGTCCTGGCAAGGAAATTTGAGGGAGACGCCCCTCATCTGATCTATCTGCCGGAAACCGCATTCGATATGGACCAGTGCTTGGCTGACGTGAAAAAGTGCCTGGAAAAAACAAGCAATGTAGTCGTCTGCATTTCAGAAGGCATCGCCGACAAAGACGGCAGATTCATCTGTGAATACGCCGGCGCCGACGGCGCTGTGGACAGCTTCGGTCATAAAAAGCTGACCGGCAGCGGCAAATATTTATCCGAGGTCATCAATGAAAAGCTCGGCGTAAAGGTCCGTTCCCTGGAATTCGGCATCATCCAAAGATGCGGCGCTTCTTTAGCTTCCGCCACAGATATCGAGGAAGCCGCTATGGCCGGTTCCGTAGCCGCAAAAGCCGCACTGGAAGGAAAAACCGGTATGATGGTCGCTTTCATCAGAGAACCCGGGGAAGAATACAAGATTGCTTACCAGCTGACAGACGTCAACGAAGTATGCAACAAAGAAAAGCCCTTCCCGGCCGAATGGATCACTGACAACGGCACCAACATCGGAGAAGGCTATATAAAATACGCGCTTCCTCTGATTCAGGGCGCATCTCCTGTGAAGCTGGTAAATGGCCTTCCTGCATTTTTAGACCTTGCCACCACTCTGAAATAATCGAAACACGTTTATTCATCATAAAAGCCCTGAAGACGGCCGCTATCGGTCCTCCTTCAGGGCTTTTTCATTTTCTCCGCCTATCTGCTGCTGTGACAGGCCGCTTTCTCCCGGTACATATTCTCATCTGCTTTTTTCCACAATCCGTCTATACTGCAATCCGGGTATTCCTTTTCGGATGCTGTCCCCCGTGCGATGGACAAACAGAAGGAATCCTCCGGGTGCCGTCTGTTATACTCGGCAATCCTTTCGTCCATATAGTTCAGCCGTTCCGCCACATTTACATCCTTTCGGGCGACCGCCACAAAAAACTCATCGCCCCCAATACGATATATGGTCCCTGCTTCTTCAAAAGCTGCTTTTATACAGTCTGCCGCACTCTGAAGGAGCCGGTCTCCCGCCTTATGCCCATATTTGTCATTGGTCTGCTTCAATCCGTTCAAATCCAGCATGATAAAGGTCAGGTTCTTCTCTGATCTCGCTTCTGAGTTTAACCCGTCTATAAATTCTTCAAAAGAACTGCGGTTATTCACCTGAGTCATCAAATCAGTATACGCCAGCTTCTGATATACGGCCGCCTGCGTCCTGACCTCATGATAAGACAGCAGCATTTTTACCGACATGTAGCCTAATATCAAGATGAACAACAGAAAACCCATTCGGAAAAACAGACTGTTATCCAGTCGTCTGCTGATATAAAAGCTTAACAAGGCAGCAAGGGAGAACAAGGTCAGCGCCCCGATGGCTACGAGCATACCTTTGGCGTAATAAGACGCGTGATTCCGGACATCATAGACCAGATAATAGATTATAAAAATAATCACCGCTGCCAATAACAGATGCGTCACCGGGAGCATCTGAGGATAATCCGCTATTCCCGCCGCGTAAAAAACACTCTGCACGGCACAATTGAGCAGGCACATCAGCTGGAATCCCCTGAACATGCACGTCTTTCCTGCACAGATCTTCTCCACAAAGCCTATCATCGGCACAGGAAGAAGCATAAAGCTGAAAAACGAGGTCACGCACACAGCGATGCCGCTCTTAAATACAAGCTGAGACAGAGATGAGTCCGTCCAAATCCAGACGGCAGACAACAACACAAACAGGCCAAGGTTCAGAAAAACCCCGCTCTCTTCTGTGATTTTCTTATATCTCGCCCAGACAAAGCAAGCGAACAGCGCCACACAGAATAGGAGCATAAGGATAAGACACAGCACAAGACCGGCCTGGGATTTCAGCATCTGGAAGATCAGATCGCTGGTATTGTCAAGGTATACGGACTTAATTACGGCTTTCTCTTCCCAATAATTCATTTTCAGGTGGATGGAGATTTCCTCTCCGCTGTATTCTTCTTTCATGGGTACAAAGCATTTGACATTACCGAGCAGATTACCCAGAGGAGGAAGATTCTCATAGCCGTAGTCATAAATACATGTTTCTCCCACATACACCTGAACGCTCTGATAATCATTGGAAAACATCAGGCTCTGTCCCTCTCCCGTCTCGGGAAGCACATTATAAAACACTCCTTCTTCGCCTTCATAAAAGACCTGTGCCGGGAACTCTTCTACCGCATGTTTTTCTCCTCCGCTCAGATAATACCATCCCTGCTGAAACTGATCCACCGAAACCTCCGGCGAAGCCGACGGAAGTCCTGATGTCTGGCTGACCACGGCTGTCAGCCAGATGAATATCACAATTACAGCTATGATCAAAACTAAACAAATCTGTTTTATGTCATTCTGGCGCCGGTCATTGGGGGCTGTTTTTCCCATATCGTCATACCCTTCCCGAAAAAAGTCTTTCCATACCTTCCCCCTATTATATCTTTCAAGAACAGCAGATACAAGCGTTTTCTCATCTCTACCTTAATACTCCTGAAATATTTCAGTTCCAGGATAAAAATACTGAAGAATCTCCACGCAGGATCTTCCCTGGCCTGCAAGTGTGCTGGCCGCAGTCTGGCTCATTCCCACTCCATGTCCGTATCCTCCTCCTCTGAGCTTCCAGCCGCTCAATGTTTCTCCGTCTTTGATTTCTTCCATCCATACACTGGCGCTTGGAAGGATGGTCTTGCCGGTAGAGGTACTGCCGTCCAGTCTAGTATAGACATGCTCCGTATCTCCCAGAAGAGCTCTGACCGTTCCCGGCCGTTCAATCCGGACAGCTCCTTCCGTCCCTTCGATCAGCAGCCGGTTGACAAAGCCGCTCTGACTTCTTTCCTCTACCTTCATTCCGGTGACAGTCCCTATGCTGTCCGGCCCATTTCCTCCGTCCGCCGCAGCAAAGCTTCCGTCTCCCTGTCGGAAAAGCACAAGTTCCTCGTGGCTTTTCGCATAGTCTTTCAGAAATTTATCCATTCGCGCCGTCATTTTCTCAGTGGATATCGTCGTTTCCCACCGAAACCACGGCGCGCTGCTCTCCAAGTTTCCCCCTTCTCTATTCTCCAGATAAGCCCGAAAAGCTTCTTCCGATGATAAGTCCGGCGCCGCTCCATCCGCCATATAAATACTCTTCAAATACGGATATTTCGCCTGGTCGCTGCCCCACACCTGCATGTCATTTCCAAAGCCGCAGGACGTGGCATAATAATAAGTGGTCACCAGGCTTCCTCCATAGGTGAGGACTTT
Organism: Lachnospiraceae bacterium; assembly: GCA_902363445.1. Taxonomy (GTDB): domain Bacteria; phylum Bacillota; class Clostridia; order Lachnospirales; family Lachnospiraceae; genus Lientehia. The sequence continues at coordinate 167,794 of CABJAB010000002.1, read as the reverse complement.
TCCGTAGGTCTCTTCCACTGCCTGTCTCGTAAGATCGTCAGTCTCAGTGTTGTTATACACCTGAAAGGTCGTACTGTCGTCCACATGAGCGCCGTAGGTGCTGTACGCGCTGCCTTCGATCTGTCTGCAGGCATAGCTCCTGGCACAGACAGCCTGTGCTTTCAAAGCCTCCAGCCCATAGCTTTCCGGCATTTCGCTGGGCACCACGTAGCAGAGATACGTTTCCAGATCCACTTCATTGATGATGAGTATCCCCTCCTCGGATACGGCCAGCTCTATGGTCCCTTCATACCAAGGCGCTCCATACTTCCTGGAAAAAGAGGTAAATCCAATCTTTCCGCCATCATCCGGGGTAATACGGACTCTTCCCTTGGAAAAATACGGACTATCCCTGTTTATTTCCACACTTTCCCCCGCTTCATGGCGTTCCGAAGCTTCTCCTTCATTATAAGTTACTGTAAAAGCTTTATCAGAAGTGAACGCCGCCGTCTCATGAAATATGGATCCAATCTTAGCGTCGGTCAGAAGTACCCGTATGTTCTCCGCCGTAACGCTCTTTCCTATCAGAGCCGCGCATATCTTTCCTTCCGCCACCACGAATTCCGCCTGGTCATATCCGATCATCAAATCCCCTGCCGACAGCTCCGCAAATCCCCCATAAGTCCGGTATACATGAAAGGTATCTGCCAAAGGAACCTTGCCGTATCCCTCGATTTCCATCTCACCGTCTCCTACCGCTAAAAGCTTGCCTCTTATGGTTTCCTTTTTCAAGGCCACTTCTGTCACCTTTCCTTTTTTCAGCATGATGTCCCCCGTCATCCCGCTGCATTCCTTCTCTATGCTTCCCACCTGGAACTTTCTCCAGGTCCCATATAAATAGACCTTAAGTTCTTCGGATCCGTAGGAATCCAGCCATACATTTTCATATGTAATCTCCTCCGATACCACTTCCTCCACCTGCAGCAGTTCTGCTCCCTTGGTCCTCACCTTAAGGCGCATGTCCACCATCGAGTCCAAAGACAGCCCCTGAAAGTTTAGTACCCCTTTATCGGTGCGGGCTTCCCAGGAACCGGCGTCCTCCAGGTTGTTCGGCGTCCCGATCAATAATATTTCCTGCTCGATTACAGCCCCTGCCGTATCATATTTTTCCAGAAGAAGTTCATAGAAATGTGACCAGTCCTCTTTCGACACCGGATCTTTTCCGGAAGCGCCGTTAGAAAATGTGATTTTCTCGGGAAGCTGCAGCCATTCTGCCATATAAAGAAGCTCCTGACAGTTCAAAGCTCCTCCCATGGTTTTTCTGTCCGCCGAAATCTGCTCGGCATCCCATATCCCCTGCCCGTACAGATATTCTGCGTAGGGAACATACCAATTTTCAGCGTCATCCTGAGAAAAATTCTGAATCCCGGCCGCACTTATTTCTTCCCCGTCTGCGATCGCCAGCGCGGTCTGTCTGGCAGCCAATGCCCGCGTGACACAGTCTGTCCCATTTCTTCCCTTGAAAAAAAGCCAGGCTGCCAATCCTCCCAGACAAATCAGCATCAGGGCAGTCAGCCACAACAGCCCTCTTTTTCCTTTTTTTCGATCGGTCATATTTCTCCTCCCTCATCCGCTTTTTTTTCGCTGCCGGCTAACGCTCTTTTTAACGGCATAACAAAAGACAGCATATTATCATAAGATAATATGCTGTCTGCATCTTTCGTATTCCCCCGAAATGCCGGTTCCTGCATTTTTGATTCCTAGCCCTCGCTAGGTGGGCAACCGCAAATGAGTTTCTGCCATCCACTCAAAGGAGGCCCGACATCCACTCACTGATATTGGAATCCCGTTTTACACTCTGTAGGTTCAAAACATACAGGATGGTCGAACATTCCAGGTGGTTCTTCTCTTCAATTCTATTAGCTATTATATACCAGAAGGTGCTATCTGACAAGGGCAATTTCTGCCAAAATACACAGTTTTAGAGGGTCTCGGGACCGAAGCTTTCCGGCAGAAGCTCTTCCAGCAAAAACACCTTATAATCCTCCAAAGATCTGGCCAGGACCACCTGGAATTTGGAAGGTTCACAGAATTCCCGCATTACCTGACGGCAGACTCCGCAGGGAGGGCAGTACTCCACTGTCTTTCCGTCCCGGCCTCCTGCAATGACAATACAGGAAAACGTTCTTTTCCCTTCGCTCACCGCTTTAAAGAAAGCCGTCCTCTCCGCACAGTTTGTCGCGGAATAGGAAGCATTCTCGATATTACAGCCGGTATATACCGTCCCGTCCTCACACAGCAGAGCCGCCGCCACATGAAAGTGGGAATATGGCGCATAAGATAAAGCCAGCTGCTCCATCGCTCGTCCAATCAAACTCCTGAGCTTGTCCGGTTCGATCCCCTTCAGTTTCATACCCTTCATTTTTTCTTTCCCCATGATTTTTCTGCAAAAGAAATCATTCCCTCTCACTTTTTACTATCTTTACCAGACGGCTTGTGCCCAGGCGGCTCGCCCCCAGCGTGATAAAACGTTCCGCATCGTCAAAAGAACCGATCCCTCCTGCCGCTTTGATCTTCACACCGTCTCCCACATGGCGGGAAAACAGTTCCACATCAGCGAAGGTGGCTCCTGACACAGAAAACCCAGTGGACGTCTTAATGTAATCGGCTCCTGCCTCCGTCACGATTTTGCAGAGTGCAGATTTCTCTTCCTCAGATAACAGACAGGTCTCCACGATCACTTTAAGGATCTTATCTCCGCAGGCATCCTTGACCGCCCGTATCTCGTCCCTTATATCGTCAAGCCTACCGTCCTTCACATCGCCCAGGTTTATGACCATATCAATCTCATCGGCCCCTTCCTTTAAGGCTTCCTTTGTTTCAAACACCTTTACCGCTGTCGTATTATACCCATTCGGAAATCCGATCACCGTACAGACTGCCATACGGTCTCCCACATATTCCTTAACACGCTTTACATAAGAAGGAGGTATGCAGACAGATGCCGTGCCAAATGTGACGGCATCGTCACAAATGATCTTTATCTCCTCCCAAGTCGCTGTCTGAGACAGCAGAGTATGATCCACACATTTTAAAATATCTTCTCTGTTCATATATTCCTCTCCCACAAGCTGACACTTTGCGAAACCGCATATTCGGCCGCCGTTTTCGCGCTACGTCTTATTATATCATATCCCCTGGATTCTTACTATAATCATCGAAAAATTTTAGCTCCTTCACAAAAATTCCGTCATATGCTTTCGGTACCACAGCGGCATCATCGTCCTCTGGCAGCGGTGATTTTTCCTGTCCTCGATTCCAATGGTATTAAAAAACACCTTCCATAAATCCGTATATCCGTCGTTTTCCTTATTTCTGTCCAGAAAAACGCCCGCCTGTTCCTCTGTAAGCCGGGCAAGCGCATAAGGCTTCAAAGCTTCATGGACGGCAGCCAGCGCCCTCGTCTCATCGTATATGATCCAGTTCTCTCCTGAAAACCGGTCCTCAAAATGAGGGGCAACGAGAGTCAACACATTGCTTTTCGGCGCGATGACCGCAAACAAAACGCCGTTTTTCAATTGTTCAAACCGGACGAATTCCAGAAAAAGGTGCGCTTCATTCGCCACTTTCCGGGCCAGCTCAAACACGCGGCCGACTGCCGGAAGCTGCAGCATCCGAAGGGTATCCTCCTTATAGCGGAATCCTTCCATCAGAAAACGGTAGATGGCGTCGGCCCGGTCCGGCTGAGAGGACATGGCGGTCCGGTAAACTCTGCGGAACGCTTCACCGGATATTTTCTTACGGATGGTACGTGCTACTTTCTCCGCTTTATCCTCATCGGGAAATACTTCTTCATATTCAAAAAACAGCTCCGGCTCATACTGCCTTTTCAGAAACAGTCTGACGTTCTCATGTCCTATCTCCATTCCAGAAACCCAGGCGTCAAATACCCCTGTGAATATGCCCTCGACCGTGTCCTCACATAAGAACCCTTTCATATTCATCGCTTCCTTTCTGTCTTCCATAACCGTCTCCTACAGCTGCCCAACCGCCGCTTTCCGAAAATCCTCCACTGTGGGCGGGATCTCCAGCCTCATATCATCGAACAGGCTCAGCTGCCGAAAGCTCTCCTGGTGCTCGATCTGCCAGTTCTTTTTCTGACTGTCGCTGATCAGCCCGGCTGTGATCCGGTTTTCCTCTAATTTCACCGGATACATCTGCCTGCCGCCGCAGGTAATAAAATAATGGGCGCGCTTGAGGACCACTCCCAGCTTTTTTAGATCCGGAAAATCGAGCTTCCCCATTCTTCTCGCCTGTATGATACGGCGCGCTGATTTCGCTCCAATCCCCGGTACCCGCAGCAGCAGCTCATAGGCTGCCAGATTGATCTCCACCGGAAAATACTCCAGATGGCGGACTGCCCAGTCGCATTTAGGATCCAGGAAAACATTGAAATTGGGCTTGTCCTCCGACAGAAGCTCTTCTGCCTGAAAACCGTAAAACCGAAGCAGCCAGTCGGCCTGGTAGAGCCGATGCTCACGCAGGAGCGGCGGCTTTTCCCCCGGCGCGGGCAGGGCGCTGTCTTCGTTGATCCCCACATAGGCAGAAAAAAACACTCGCTTCAAATCATATTTCTGGTACAAGGCCTGTGTCACCATCATCATATGATAATCACTCTCCGGGGTGGCGCCCACGATGATCTGCGTGCTCTGTCCCGCCGGGACGTACGTACGTATTTCATTTCTTTCCCGCCTCACCAGTCCTCTTCTACCGCCATATCCTTCCAAGGCCGGACCAGCGCTCAGATCTCTCCCATCTATGACATGGCCCGCTCTTCCGCTCAGTCCATCCCTCTGTTCCTCTCCCAGCCGGAAAATGCCGTTGGAAAAGCTCTTTGCTCCATAAGCCCTTTCAAGCCTGGCCGTCTGGCCCATGGACAGTCTGGAATCCACGATCCCCGCCTGGATCTGCCGCATGGGACCTAATATCGTCTGCCTGCTCTTATGAGGCGCTAGGGAACGGAGGCTCTCCGCCGTCGGAAGCTCCAGATTGATGCTCATCCGGTCCGCCAAAAGGCCTATCTGGTCTATCAATGCCGCATCCGCGCCCGGAATGGCTTTCACATGGATATATCCCCGAAACTGGTGTACCTCCCGCAGCTTATATAAAACTTCATATACCTGTGCCATAGTATGGTCGGGAGATTTCATGACGCCGGAACTCAAAAAAAGCCCTTCTATATAATTTCTCCGATAAAATTCTATCGTCAGCGCACATACTTCATCCGGCGTGAACGCCGCGCGCTCCACGTCGTTGGAACGCCGGTTGATGCAGTATTTACAGTCATAAATGCAATGGTTGGTCAGAAGGATCTTGAGAAGCGAGATGCAGCGCCCGTCCGATGCGAAGCTGTGGCATATGCCGGCTGCCGATGCATTCCCCAGCGCCCCCGGTTTTCCGGGCCGATCCACACCGCTGGAAGTACAGGCCGCGTCATACTTCGCCGCGTCTGATAAAATCCTCAATTTTTCCGTTAGCTCCATCGTCCCCTGTCCGATTTCCATAAAAAGCGCCTCCCGAATTCGAATATATGTTCTGTTTCAGTATAGCATCTAACAATCGGAAAGGCAAGTTGTTTTCGAACATTTGTTCTCATCCAGATTTATCCAGCTCCAGCGGTTTTTATGTATGAGGCAAGGAAACGAAACATCCGGCGTTTTATAAAAAGCGCGGCCTATATCGATGATATATATAAAAGGACATGAGCACCGAAAGTGTATCCGCCGTCACCTGGGACCACACGATCCCGAACATGCCGAACACAGCATTCAAGAAAAAAAGCATGGGAATATTAAAAACCACCCATCGCGTCACTCCCAAAAATAAGGCCTTATTTCCCATACCGAATGCCTGAAATAAATGCACGGTATAAAAGCATAAAAACATGAGCGGCGTGGCCAGCACTCTTATTCTGAGAAACTTCGCGGCCATTTCAATCGTTTGGACATCCGATATAAAGAACCTCACCAGATAAACTGCGAATAACTCGTATAAGACAATGCACATCCCCGCTATCAAAAGCCCCATCCTTCGGGAAATCCGGATGACATCTTCCATGCGCTTCTGGTTCTTCGCCGCAAAGTTATATGCCACGAGCGGCATCATTCCCTGACAGATCCCAATTCCAACATTCAAGGGCAGTCTTTCCACCTTAAGGACGATTCCGATGGAGGCCAGAGCCAGATCGCTGTAGGAAACCATCAGCCGGTCTACCACAACATAATCCAGATCAAATAACAATGTCGCGACGGCAGACGGAATCCCCACGGCAAAGACCGCGGCGACATTCTCCTTTTTCGGCATCCCGGATTTCAGGCTGAATGTAACGACAGAACGTTCTCTGATACGAAACAGAACCACCAGAAAATAAATGCAGGCAATACTGTTGGAAAGACAGGTCGCAATGCCGACTCCAAGCACTTCATGACCATTTGGCAAAAAGACAAACATAAAGAGAGGATCTAACACAATGTTTAAAAGCCCCCCTAAAGCGATTCCTATACCGGCTTCCCTTGACCGGCCGGTACTGCGTATTAAATTAGACATAACATTTGACAAAACCGTCGGAATACCGCCTAGAACGATGACACAGACGGCGTACTGTCTGGCATACTGAAACGTATTTTCTCCCGCGCCGAGTATATTCAGTAACGGCCTCATAAATATCGCCGTCATCACTGAAAATAATGCCGCCACAAATATGGAGAGATAAAGGGAAAAGGCGCTGACCTTTTTTGCTTCAGCCTCCATATTTTTCCCGAGCAGTCTTGAGATCAGTGCCCCTCCGCCAACTCCTGTAAGGCTTGCAAGGCACAGTGTAATATTAAAAATAGGGAGGATCAGAGAAGTCCCCGCCACCATATAGGGGTTATTCGTTCTTCCCACATAAAATGTGTCTGCCATATTATATACCAGCACAATAATCTGACTTATGATCGTAGGAACAACCATTACTCTCAGCGCTGATGGGACAGGCAACTTTTCAAATACGTCTTCATTTGTTTCCGTCTTCTTCAACTTACCTCACCTCTTTCAATATACTTATCCGCCTGACGGATACGTCCGTCTTTCTTCATACATTTTATCATATGGTCTTAAGAAATTCTACGAAAAAAGTCCTGCAAGTCATTGGTCAACTTGCAGGACAAACTGATACTGTTTCATTCCATCAGGAAAATAATTCCCGGAAGCTTTTTCTCTTTTCCACAGCCTCTGTAAGCGCCGCCATCTTAGAGGTATCTCCGATCAGGATCACGCCGCAGAGCTTGTTATTCAGAAAATAATACTTCTCATACTGCTTTCTTCCCATATCCTTGAATTCCACGGTCCTGTACACCAGATTCGGGTTCTTGCCGTTGTCACCGATGGCATAGAGGGAAGTATTCATACCGTTAAAGGTCAGCGCGGCAGGAACTGTCGTATAGGCCAGTTTTTCTCCTACAGCGTTTGCTCCCGCTACCTTTCCCTGCTCTGACGCCTGAGGCCAGATAGCGTAATTGATGCCTTGATACTGAGCACAATCCCCGCATGCAAAAATATCGGGAATGCTGGTCTCCATCCGCTCATTTACCACAACGGCCTGTTCCGTCTCCATACCAATGGATTTGGCAAGCTGCGTATTTGCGCGGACTCCGCAGGAAATGATGACCAGCTCCGCCGGAATCACCGTACCGTCGCCCAGCTTTACGCCTGTTACTGTACCGTCGCCCTCGATCGCGCTTATCTGTACGCCCGTATGAATGGATATACCGCAGCTTTCACTGACCGCTTTCAGCAGATCACCGGCGGCCTCGTCCAGCTGACGCCCCATCAGCTGAGGCGCCAACTCCAGTACAGTTACCGTACATTTTGACTTTTTGAGCTCCCACGCCGCTTCAAGGCCTAATACGCCGCCCCCAATCACTACCGCATGCTTTACATCCGGAAGCAGAGCCGCTACTTTCTTCGTGTCTTCCAGGCGGCGTATTGCCACCACTTCCCGTTTATCGGCGCCGGGTATGGGCGGAATGAAGCTTTCGGAACCCAACGCATAAATCAGCTTGGTATATTTGAATTTTTCCCCGTCCGATAAAGTAACTTCCTTCTGGCCCGGCTCGATCTTCACCACTTCTCTGCCCAATATCTGGGCCACATTGTTTTCCTCGTACCAGCTCTCGTTTTCAATAGCCAGCTGGTCGGCCTGAAGCTCAGACATGATGGATTTTGTGAGCATAGGCCGGTTATAAGCACTATAAGGCTCATTGGAAATGAGGATCACAGAGCCGGTCTTGTCTCTTTCCCGAATCGCCTTTGCCGCATGGAATCCCGCGGCGCCATTCCCCAGGATCACATAAAAATCCCTGGTATTTCTGCTAAAATCCGTAACTGTTTCTTCCACAAATATGAAATTCTCTTTTCCCACTCCGCAGACCGGACAGATTTCAAGGGAAGAGTCAAAAATCGCGCCGCAGACCAGGCATTTCACCAATTTCCTGGCTCCCGTCTTCTTGGGATTTTCTTTGTCCTGAAGCAGGCATCCGAAATTATATCCGTATTCATAAGCGTCAATCCGATCCACCTCGCCAGGTTTAAATCTTACCCGGAAGCCGTCGTCGGGAACGCGCATCCGCAACTGCTTCAAACGCTCAATAATGTGAGGGACACCCTCTCCGCTCCAGCCATAGCTTCCGAAGGCACTGGCCAGCTTTCCGCCATGGGTTCCCGCAAATATGGAGGTGGTCAGATCCCAGATAGGCTTAAGCGCTTCTCCTACGATGGTAGGCGTACCGAACAGAATCCCATCGGCAAATCCCAGCTCCTCCAATACCTTCCCCTGATCCGCTGTGACCATATCATAGCTTCGGACCTCGATATCCCCGCTGTCTTTAATACCTTTTGTAATAATCTCCGCCAAAGCTTCGGTATAACCGTATGCACTTACATATGGAATGATGACCGTCTTTTTTTTGTTCGGATTGACTACCGTACACCACTCTTCATAAGTGTTCAGCATGAAATCAATATTGGTGTCGAGGACCGGTCCGTGACCGGTACAGATCATCGAGATATCCAGCTCCCGAATCCGCTCCAGCGCGTTCAGCATGAACGGTTTGAACGGGCCGATGATGCAGTCAAAATAATATTTGGTAGCCCGCATATAGCCTTCCTGATCCGTCACCCTGCTGGCGAGGACATCCTGGAATCCATAATGGGAGCCAAAGGAATCACAGGTCACGAGAATCTGCTCTTCTTCAATATAAGTGTACATCGTATCCGGCCAATGGAGATTGGGGACGACCAGAAAACGAAGAGTCCTGTCTCCAATCTTTATTTTTTCATTGTCCTTTACCGCGATGGCACAGAAATCCCGATTGACGATTTCCTTAAGGAAGCTGAGAGCGCACCCCGTAGCAATGATCTTCAGGCCCGGATTCAGATCCAGAAGCCGTTCCACACTGCCGGCGTGATCCGGTTCCGTATGGTTCACCACCAGATAATCTATTTTGTCTATATCTGTAAGCTCTCTGAGTTTTTCCAGATAATCCTCATAAAACTTCTCTTTTGCCGTCTCAAACAGAATGGTATGCCCGCCTGTTTTCATAATGTACGAATTATAGGTGGTCCCGAACTCCGTCTCCATGATGATATCGAATACCCGGAGTTTGTCATCCACAATGCCGGTCCAGTAAAAGTCTTTCCTCAGTTCCATTGTTTTCATCGCGCTATTTCCTTTTTATTTATTGACGTATTGTGCCACTTTTTTGTCCCATACCTGAATGTGATTCACGAACCATTCCGAAATGTTTTTATTCACAGCCGCCACAAACGCATCTGTAGGTCCTTCTTCTTCCTCCAGCATTTCTCTCAGCTCTTCGATTGCCTTCGCAAACTGAGCATGCTGTTCTTTATGGCTCTTGACATCCGGATATCCAGACTCCTCCTGCAGCTTTTCCTCCGCGGAAAAATGAAATACTGTATAATCCATCAGGAAATCCAGAGTCTGGACTGCCACATTCTTCTCTTTTCCTTTCGCACAGCTGTCCACCAGTTTATTGATGCGGTCGATCAGCTCCCGATGCTGTGTATCTATCATTTCGCTGCCTGTGACCAGGCTTTTGTCAAATACGATGCTCATAATCCTACATCCTCCCTTTTTCATCCACTCAAAACAGCGTTATTTTACTCTTCCACTACAAAGGAATCTTTTCCTACTCCGCAGACAGGGCACACCCAATCATCCGGCAGATCTTCAAAAGCAGTTCCAGGCTGGATTCCGCTGTCAGGATCTCCTACCTCCGGGTCATAAACATATCCACAGGGTTCGCATACATATTTTTTCATTTTACTTCACCTTAACCTTTCTTTGATATATAATATTGTTAGATTTCTTTTTGTTATTCATAGTATATCCCATTTGAAAAATAAATCTGTTGCATATGCAACTTTATAAAAAAAATTTGAGAGGAACCGCTATGCCCGCTAAAGTTTCTATTTTAGATCATATCAGCCAGGAAGAATATAAACGCATGATGGTCTGTTTCCATGCCATCGAACGAAGTTATATGCCCGGAGAGATCATAACCACCTTTGGACAGGGCAGCGCTTTAGTCGGCATTCTTCTGGACGGTGAGGCTGTCGTCATGCGCACCCATTTCGACGGCCGTCAGACCATTCTGGAGCAGCTTGAGGAAGGGGATATTTTTGGAGAAACTCTGTCCGCCGCAGCCAGTGAAACTTCCCTTATTCAAATTATCAGCTATAAAAGGACCAGGATTCAGTTCATCGATTACGGCCACCTGGTGAAGCGGTGCTCCAATGCCTGTTCCTTTCACAGCCAGCTGGTCAGCAATGCCCTGATGCTGATTTCCCAAAAAGCCGTTCAGCTTAGTGAACGTCTGGACATTTTGAGCCAGCGCACCATACGGGACAAGCTCCTGTCTTATTTCAGTCTGCTCTCCAAAAAAAACAAGTCTGAATCCTTTGATCTTCCCTTTACCATGAGTGATCTGGCCGACTACTTGTCAGTGGACCGAAGCGCCATGATGCGGGAACTGAAAAAGATGAGAGAAGAAGGACTGGTAAATGTCAACAAAAGAGCTGTTACCTTTCCTGCTGACATGTGAGCGGCACTCCTGGAGCGGGGATAAAGCGGCCCCTGCATTGTCAGCAAACCGAAATCGTGACGGCCAGGATCTTCTGTCGTCCCATTCAAACCAATAGCAGAAATAAAAACGCGGGCATCCATCTTTCTGGACTTCTCACCCGCGTTTTGTTTCGCACTCTGTATCTCAGCTGCCCTTTTGCAGCTGTCCTTTTCGGTCCGCTTCCGCTACCGTCGTCTATTTTCGGCGATAGACGTTAAACGCAAACCCGATTCCTTCCTGCTCCTGTCTTTCTCCCTCTGCCGAGAGTTCCCATTCCAGCGATTCATCCAAGTCAGGAAAATACGTATCTGCCTCATAGCTTTTAAAAACCCTTGTCACATACGCCGTATCACAATACGGAAGAAACTCCCTGTAAATATGGCCTCCTCCGGCGATAAACACCTCGCTTGCATCATACCGCTCCAGATATTCAAGAGCCTCTTCCACACTGTGAAGGACTACGGTATCTGTCCTGGAAAAATCCGGATTCCCCGACAGCACTACGTTAGTCCTGTTTTTAAGAGGCTTTCCGCCGGGAAAACTGTCCAAAGTCTTGCGTCCCATTACCACAACATTTCCGGTGGTCATCTTCCGAAAAAACTTCATATCCTCCGGCAGATGCCATAGAAGAGCTCCGTCTCTGCCGATCGCCCAGTTCTCATCTGCTGCTACAATTATCTGCATACGCCCTCCCGCCATCCGTCAAACCGCCACTGGTATCCGTTCTTTAAACGGATGATATTTATAATCCTTCAGCGAAAAGCTGTCCACAGTGAACTGATAAAAATCCGTAATGGATTTATCCATGACAAACTCCGGCGCCTCGTAAGGCTCCCTTTTTATGAGCTCCTCCACCATCGGGACATGCCGGTCATAAATATGGGCATCCGCGATCACATGCACCAGTTCTCCCGGTTCAAGGCCTGATACCTGGGCAAACATGCACAAGAGGACCGCATACTGACAAGTATTCCAGTTATTGGCTGTCAGCATGTCCTGAGAACGCTGATTCAAGATACCGTTTAAGCGGTTTCCTGACACATTGAAGGTCATGCTGTATGCGCATGGATACAGCATCATATCATGGAGGTCCTGATGGTTGAAGATGTTCGTCAGCATCCTGCGGCTGCTGGGATCATGTTTCAGATCATACAGCACCCGGTCCACCTGATCGAACCTTCCTTCTTTATACTGGTGCTTCACACCCAACTGATATCCATACGCTTTCCCTATGGTCCCATTCTCATCGGTCCAGGAATCCCAGACATGGCTTCCGAGCTCCGCCACGCGGTTGGATTTCTTCTGCCAGATCCAGAGTATCTCATCGATAGCCCCTTTGAACGCGCTTTTTCTGATGGTGATGATGGGAAACTCCTTTGACAGATCATACCGGTTTACCACGCCGAATTTCTTAATGGTATGGGCGGGAGCTCCGTCTTCCCATCTGGGCCTGACATCATATTCCGAGTCCCACACGCCGTTTTCCAGAATATCTTTACAAGTCTCGATAAAAACCTTATCCGCATAGCTCATAGTCTGCTCCTTGTCCCCGTCTCTCAGCGTGCTTCCACATACCTCCTGATATTGGAGGCGTTTACATACTTCTCCGTTTCACTGCCCTGTACCACGACCAGCGTCGGGGCCTGCATCACACCGTACTGCGCCGCCAAATCCACATGTTCTTCAGCGTCAATGACCTCGTATTCCTCATCCTTCAGGAATTCCTTGGCCAGCTTGCAGTTGGGGCAGGTTTTCGTGGTGAACAAGTATTTAAGGACTGCTTTTACCTGTCCTTCCGCTTCTTTCTTCTCACAATTCTCCTGGCTGTAGGTCACATTGCTTCCTGCTCCCTTTTTCAAGCAGGAATTTACCGGATCGTATACTTGACGGTTCTTATATTCCTGCGTCTTGCCTTCGTTCCAGTTCTGCACCGGCCGGTAATATCCGGTAATGCGGCTATATACCTCAGCCCGTTTTCCGCAGGTCGGACAAGTAAAATGTTCGCCGGCGATATAGCCATGCTCACTGCAGACAGAATAGGTAGGTGACATGGTGTAATAAGGAAGACGATAATTGTCGGCGATCACATGCACCAGCTTTGCCGCCGCTTTCCAGTCCGGAAGCTTCTCGCCCAGGAACGCATGGAATACCGTGCCGGACGTATACAAGGTCTGAAGCTCATCCTGGATGTCCAGAGCGTCAAAAATATCCGCCGTATATTCCACCGGAAGGTGAGAACTGTTAGTATAGTAAGGGGTATCTCCCTCTTTTCCGGCAGTCTTGATATCCGGATACCGTTCTCTGTCGTGTTTTGCAAGCCGGAACGTGGTAGATTCCGCAGGCGTCGCCTCCAGATTATATAGGTCTCCGTACATCTCCTGATAATCGGAAAGCCTTTCCCTCATGTGGTTCAGCACATCCTTGGTGAACTTCTGAGTCCTCTTATCAGTCATATCTCCGCCCAGCCACTTCGCGTTCAGGCCTACTTCATTCATGCCGATCAGACCAATCGTGGAGAAATGATTATCAAAGGTTCCGAGATAGCGTTTGGTGTAAGGATATAGGCCTTCATCCAAAAGCTTTGTGATGACGCTCCTCTTGGTCTTAAGGGAACGGGCCGAAATATCCATCATCCGGTCAAGTCTGGCATAAAAGTCTGTTTCGTCCTCCGCCAGATAAGCAATCCTCGGCATATTGATCGTGACCACTCCAATGCTGCCTGTACTCTCTCCGGATCCAAAGAATCCGCCGGTCTTTTTCCTGAGTTCCCTCAGATCCAGCCTCAGACGGCAGCACATACTGCGGACATCGCTGGGTTCCATGTCACTGTTTATATAATTGGAAAAATACGGCGTCCCATATTTGGAAGTCATCTCAAACAGAAGACGGTTGTTTTCCGTATCCGACCAGTCAAAATCATTGGTTATGGAATAAGTGGGAATCGGATACTGGAATCCTCGTCCATTGGCATCCCCTTCGATCATAGTCTCGATGAAAGCCTTATTAACCATATCCATTTCTTTTTTGCAGTCTTTGTATTTGAAGTCCATCTCCCTGCCGCCGACAAGCGCCGGAAGCTCCGCCAGATCGGAAGGCACCGTCCAGTCCAATGTAATATTGGAAAAGGGAGCCTGGGTTCCCCATCTGCTCGGCGTATTGACTCCATAGATAAAGGACTCAATACATTTTTTCACTTCCCGGTAAGATAAATTATCTGCCTTTACAAAAGGAGCCAAATATGTATCAAAGGAAGAAAACGCCTGGGCTCCTGCCCATTCATTCTGCATAATGCCCAGGAAATTCACCATCTGGTTGCAGAGCACAGACAGATGCTTGGCCGGAGACGATGTGATCTTCCCGTCAATTCCACCCAGTCCATCCATGATCAGCTGCTTTAAAGACCATCCGGCACAATATCCGGTCAGCATGGAAAGATCATGCAGATGGATATCCGCTCCTCTGTGAGCATTTGCAACCTCTTCATCGTATATTTCAGACAGCCAGTAATTCGCCGTAACAGCGCCTGAATTGCTGAGAATCAATCCTCCTACGGAATATGTGACCGTAGAGTTTTCCTTCACTCTCCAGTCCTCGACCTTCACATAGCTGTTTACTACGTCGCTGTAATCCAGGATCGTGGACTTCATGTTACGGATCTTTTCCCGCTGCTTCCTGTACAAAATATAAGCTTTCGCCACATCCGTATAGCCGACCTGCTCCAGAACATGCTCCACACTGTCCTGGATCTGCTCCACGGTCACACGGCCGTCTTCGATTTTATTCTGAAAATCCGCCGTCACTCGCAGGGACAGAAGCTCCAGGATCTCTTCTGTATACATTTTATTTGTTGCCACAAATGCTTTGAGAACCGCGTCTTTTATTTTGTTCAGATTGAACTCCGCTATTTCTCCGTCTCGTTTAATTACGTCAAACATATAAATCCCCTTTCCGGCAAAACAAGGCTGGCTGCCTCAAGCCACATGATAGATTATAGCAAAGGCCATTTATTCCGTCAATAGGCAAACACAAGATATATGTATTTTATTCTGTCCAAATACCATATCTAGATTTCCAATATATGGAAAAAACCAGAGCTCCCGGTAAATCCGGGCTCTGGTCATCCAGAAAATGATCTTATATTTTTCCGATCAGCTCTGCCGGCATATATGCCGTCACCGCAATGCCGTCTTCCTTATACTCCTCAGAAAGCAGCTGTCCATATTTCCGTATGAGCTGTATTTTTCCAGCCTCGCTGTAGGGATAAAGCCGTTCTAGATATATCTTCCTCTCCCGAAGAATCCTGGACAGAAGCTCTTTGAGCTCCAGAAGGCCTGTACCGGTCCTTGCAGATATGCAAAGGGTTTCATCTGCCTGAAAATCCCGCAGGATAGGCAGCTCTTCCATCCGGTCAATCTTGTTGAACAGAGTGATGACCGTCTTTCCCATGACCTCAAGGCTTTTTAAAGTTTCATACACCGTATGCATCTGAATATCCATGTACGGGTTGGACGCATCCACCACATGAAGGATCATATCCGCATATTTGGCTTCCTCCAGAGTACTTTTAAACGCTTCCACCAGATGATGGGGCAGCTTGCGGATAAACCCCACCGTATCCGTCAAAAGAACGGTTTCACCGTCCGGCAGGGGAAGCTCCCTCGTCGTGGGATCCAAGGTGGCAAACAGCTTGTCCTCGGACAGCACGTCCGCGTCAGTGAGCGTGTTGAGGAGCGTCGACTTTCCGGCATTGGTATAACCTACGATCGCCGCCACTGACATATGGTTCCGTTCCCTCTGCTTCCTGGTCGTCTCCCTGTGCCGCTTCACATCCTCAAGCTCCGCTTTCAGCACGGATATTCTCTGATGAATCAGACGGCGGTCAACCTCCAGCTTTTTTTCTCCCGGCCCTCTGGTTCCAATTCCGCCGCCCAGACGGGACAGCGAATTGCGGAGCCCTACCAGCCTGGCGGCCCGATAGCGGAGCTGCGCCAGCTCCACCTGAATCTTCCCTTCTCTGGTGGACGCCCTGGAAGCAAAGATATCCAGGATGACCAGAGTGCGGTCCATCACCTTTACATCCAGAAGGCTTTCAAGGTTCCGAAGCTGCGCCGGAGAAAGCTCGTCATCGCAGACGATTCCGGTGGCTCCTTCCGCTTCCAGATATTCTTTCAGTTCGGAAATCTTCCCGGTTCCCAGGTAAGTACCGGGATGCGCCGCTTCCCGGTTCTGAATCAAGGTCCCCACCGAAACGGCTCCCGCCGTCTTTACCAACTCAGAGAGCTCTTTAAGAGAAGCCTCGGTATCATCGCCGTCACTGGTGCTGACCCCAACTAAAATCACACGTTCTTCTATTTCTTTAATATCAATCATATTCCCTCATATACGACATGCCGGCCCCTCATCCTGTCATTTCATGGCCGGGCCGGCGTCACTGCTGCCTCGTTTCCAAAAAGGCGATCTCATGGTCAATCTTCTCATTGCTGCCATAGGTGTCCCGATAAGCGGTGAATTTCTGCAGAGCAGTCTGAAAATCACCCAGATATTCATAACAGGCCGCCTCCACGTATGACAGCTCCTGCATAAGCGAACCGTCATTTTCAGAAATGCCCGACTGTGCGTCTGACAGCGCCTGCCGGTAATTTTCAAGACGCATCTGACAGAGCGCCATTTGATAATACACAGACGACTTGCTCGACGCGCCTGCCAGCGCCTGCTCAAATGCATGGTTAGCCGCTTCGCCGTCTTCCAGTGCCTCGCAGGCCAGTCCCAAGTAAATCCAGGTATTTCCGTCCCGCTCTTCTTCCTTTACCTGCTCCAGTTCAGTCCTTGCCTCTTCATAATTCCCAAGAAGGTACTGGATCGCTCCCCTGTTTCTCTGCTCCTCCGCAGATTTCGCCTTTAAGCCCAGCGCCGTCTCCAGATAAGGAATCCCGTCCTCCGCACGCCCGTTCTCCTCCAGCGTCAGATACATGTCCACATAGTAATCCATATCCGCGGGAGCCAGATCCTTCACTTTATCAAAATCTGTTTTTGCATTGTCTAAATCCCCGGACGCTGCATAAGCCTTTCCTCTCAAGAAATAATACTCCGGATTTTTCTCATCCATGGAAATCAGCGTATCATAATCCTCGACTGCGGCTTCATGGTTTCCGTTCCGGCTTTCCGCCTCAGCCTTATAAAGACAGATATCGGTACGAAGCTCCTCCTGCTTTTTCTTCGTCCCCAGAACATTTAACGCCGCTTCAAAATAATGAACGGCTTCTTCATAGTTTTCTTCCTGATAGTAGACAATCCCCATGGCCCGGTACACCTCAGGGTCTTCAGGAGCCAAACTGATGCCATGGGTAAGAGAAACTCTCGCCCCGTCGTAATCTCCATAAGCCAGCTGAGCCATGCCTTTATTGGTATAATATTCTGCCCGCTCCCCATCTTTCTGGATAGCTTCGTCAAAGGATACTATGGCTTCTTCATACTTTCCGTCCCCATAAAGGGAAAGCCCTTTTTTATTCTCATCACTGCCTTTTCCGCCGGCACAGGAGGCCAGCAGGAGGACACACAGGCAGGCCAGAAGGCCCGCCCGGATTTTTTTCCATCGTTCTTTCATAATTTCCTCTTACCGTTTATTTCCCATATAGAAAAGCGCCATGGTGCCGGGACCGGAATGTGCGCCGATAACGGCGCTGACATAGCTGATATAAAATTTCTTGGGGCCAAATTTTTCCTCGATCAGCTCCGCCACATATTTCGCATCCTCCAGGCAGTCTCCGTGGCTGATGAAGATATCTTCGTTCTCGTCCTCAAACCCTTTGATCGTCTTTTCCATATTGGATACCAGCGCCTGAAGGGACTTCTTCCGTCCCCTTACATTGCATAAGGAAACGAGCTTGCCTTCATTGTCCACATGGAGCACCGGCTTCACATTGATCAAAGTTCCCAGTACCGCCGTAGTCTTCGATACCCGGCCGCCTCTGTGAAGGTGGTGGAGGTCATCCACGGTAAACTGGTGGCACACATTCAGCTTATGGTCCTCCAGCCACTTCGCCGCTTCCTCAAGGGATTTCCCCGCATCTCTGAGCTTGAGCGCCTTATGTACGAAAAGGCCCTCTCCCATGGAAGCGCACAGAGAATCGATCACGATAATCTTCCTGTCTGGGAACTCTTCCTTCAGATCATTGGCTGCGATCACAGCATTCTGATAGCTGGCGCTGAGCCCGGATGAAAAAGCAAGATACAGAATATCTTTTCCTGCTTCCAGATGCCTGCGCATGGCATTTCCCGCATCTTCCGGATTTACGGCCATGGTGGTGGGCATGCTTCCCGCCCGCATCTTCTGATAAAAATCCTGAATGCTCAGCAGATGCTCTCCTCCATAAATGGTACCTTCCAGATTATAAAATAAATTCAGCACATCCAGATTGTGCTCCTTGATATACTCCTCCGGCAGATCAGATGCCGAATCCGTCATAATTACATATTCACTCATAGTCCTCTCCTTATCCTATTTCTATTTTAATCATCATCCCGCAGTCATACTCCGGTGCTTCCGAAGCCGCCGTTTCTCACGGCCGCCGCATCGTCATCCTCCGTGATCCCAAATTCCATGAAAATCCCCTGGGCAAAACCGCTTCCCGCTTCCAAGCGGAGCTCCTTTCCCTCTCTGCTGTCGTTGGTGATCTTAATGAATATATGACCTTCATTCTCAGAATGATAATAATCGCTGTCCACTATGCCGACTGTGTTGTTCATCTGAAGCCTGTATTTGAAGCCAAGGCCGCTTCTCGGATAAATCTGAAGCACCCAGCCTTCTTCCATCGCTGCGCGGATCCCCGTCGGGATCTTGACAGAATCTCCTGGCTTCAGGCAGATAGGAACCGGAGTGATAAAATCATAGCCCGCCGATCCGGATGTAGCCCTCTTCGGCACCTCGGCTATTTCATACGCCGCTTCACAGGCCGCTCTCTTTTCTTGTCCGAAGGTATCCAGAAAATCCTTGCTGAACTGGGATCTGCTGACCTTTTCAAACCGTGCAATCCGTTTCATATTATTTCCCCGCTTTTGTTTTTTACTCTTCCATTGTACCATGGATTGTATCTGATGCAACCCCATTTTTTCAATTTATAGAATCCGAATCTGGATTAAACGCTTTTCATTCGGTATCATATAGCTTTCCTCATTACATATCACGGTATCGAAAACTCCATTTCGCATGATCGTCACCATTCTACCGCTGAAACCAGATTTTTTGCCTTGACAAGCCGTTCCTCAAACTGAGTATAAAAATCTGCTTCCGTATCGTATGGTTCTGCATAAAACAGGTTCAGCATAAAAGTGTTTACATCCTTTTGAAGCGCTTCGTCCCCGCTCCCGGCAAAACGCTCTTTCAGTTCCTTAAGAAAATCATGCCACTCCAGGATAAAACGCTCATTCTGTCCTGCGTCTGGAATATCAATCCACTTCTTTACCTTTATTTTCGTCCGGCCGGATTTCGGACACTGGCGGCTTTGTAAATAATACCGGAACGAATTTCCCTCATAATATCTCCCCAGTGGAAAAATACGGCAGAGGCCCGGACGGTAAGCATGGATGGAGCATCTTTCTCCATCGTCTAAAAAAACACAGCTCTCCTCCCGTCCTGTCATTTTAAGGTTCGGCAGGATGATTCCTTCCTCCACATGGAGCTCTGCGCTTACCTCGAGCAGTTCTTTAAAGGTTGCAGAAAGGCCTTTTAAAAGGCGATGTACGTCCAGAGGATCCAGAATCACAGAATTTCCCATATCGTGACAGCAGACGGAGCACCCCGCGCATCCTCCGCAGTCAGCCTTTACCATGTCATTTAATCCATATAACCGTTCTATTTCATCGATATGAACTTCTCTCTTCATATTTCCTCACTGACTTCCTGTGAAAGAGCAAAGTGGGCAAGTCCACTTTGAACGCCGATATTCAGCCGCAAAGCAGCCTTCTTATGTACATCATCTGCATCCTATGCAGATCGTTTTAAGATAATAGGAAATTCAAAGAAATTTTCTATTAATAAAAAACGGCCCAACGGCCGTTCACGGGACATTCCCTTGTTTTCAATATGAGCAGGACTATAAGCCGGGTTCTGTCGCGAATGGTCATCTATCTAGGCCTGCCGTCACCGGAAGGCTCAAGCAACCTACCCGAAAGCAGACGGGCCGTCTTATGCTTTCTGTTCGGTCTTGCTTCGGATGGGGTTTACATATGCCTCCCCTGTTACCAGGAGAGCGGTAGTCTCTTACACTGCCCTTCCAACCTTACCGGCTTTAAGCCGGCGGTATATTTCTGTTGCACTATCCTTGGAGTCGCCTCCACCGGACGTTATCCGGCATCCTGCCCTGTGAAGCCCGGACTTTCCTCGCCTGCCGCTTTTCAGCGCTGCAGCCGCGACCATTCATCCTGCTCTGTGGTATCATAACACAAGCCATCCGGAAATTCAAGAAAAAACAAACGCGGACTTTGTCGAAAAAGATACCTTTGAATACTTTTTGGAATTATTTTTAATTAGTTCTGATTAAGCTTAAGTTTAACACCGGCAGAAGTTTCGGACCGTCACGATTTCGGTTCGCTGGCGATGCAGGGACCGTTTTATCCCCGCTCTGGCAGTACCGCTCACATGTCGGCAGGAAATCTTTATGATTTCCTGTCTCCGGTTCGCTCAGAAACGGAATCGGTATTTTTCGTTTCTGCCTCCCTCCGCCTGGGGAACACCGGCCTCTGCTCTGCAGCGCTCACCTTTAGGCCGGCCCGGAATCCTTCTGCCGGTGCCTTGCCCGCCGCACTGTACTGGACAAGTTTCATTTCTTAGATTCCAGAAAATGATTGGATATCCACACGGCCCGCGCGCGTACCGCAGCGGGCCACAGTGTCCGCTCCAATGCTTTTCAAAACATGCGGAAGTTTATCTCGGTGCGGCAAGAGGAGCGGGAGGAACAATCCGATTCCATCGTAAGGAGAGCGCCGCAAAGACGTTAGCAGAATCTTACCGGCCGTAGGGAGGTAAAAATCGCATATCATGCGGATTTTTGTTGGAATCTGACATGGAAAAATATCGATTTATCCATGTCAGTTGGAAAGGACCGACTGGAGGCCGTAAAAATTCTGGTTACGGCTGCCCGCGAGCCGCCTGGATGGAATCGGATTTCCTCCTGTCCCATCTGATTCATAAAACAAGTTTGTTTTAATAATATTCAAAGGTAAACTTTAACGGTATCTTGACATCCATCCTGCCCTGATTGTGATATAGTATTAGTAGGAAGGAAGGTGATTATATGATGTGCACAATACTTGTAGGGCTTGTTTTTATCACAGTTACTGTGAAGATGGGGCTTCCATTATTCTTGTACCTAAAAGATATGAATAAGGACGGCACACCTTTATGATTTCGCCGGCATAGTATTTTTTATATATTACTTTCCAAATTGAATTCGAGAAAAGAAGGCCTGCCGAGAGCTGCTCCGGCGGGCCTTTTATTTATATAACAGGAAAGGGAGTTTAATGTTATGCTCAGACGTGGAAGCAGCTTCCCCCGATGAATTCTCTCAAAAGTGAGTTTTTCGGTATGTCCTCGCTGACCACAGTCAGAAAATAATCAAAGAATTTGAGCAGCCGCTTTGCCTCCATATATTCCGGCGCGTCCTTGGGTATCCCGAAAAGAAGCGGCTCCGCATAAGGCTTTAGGACTGCCAGTTCATAGATCAGTGCGGAATTGAATACCACGTCTGCCGACTCCTGGTAGGGGAATATATTTTCTTCCTCGCCTCTGCGGACAGATGGCCACATGGCGATGGTATCCTTTGCCGTCGTACCTCTGGTACGCGCGTCTCTCACCATACGCCTTATCAGACGCCCGTCTGTACTGGGTATCCGGTTGTGCTCATCAATGTTCAGCTGAGTGAGAGGGCTGATATAGATCTTGAATTTATTTGCCGGAGGAAGGCTATATGACAGCTTGTCATTGAGCCCGTGGATGCCTTCCACGACCAGGATATCATCCGGACCCATCGTCAGAGTATCTCCTTTGTATTCCCGTCTGCCCTTTTTGAAATTAAACGTAGGCATCGCAACTGTCTTTCCCTCCAGCAGAGCGCACATATCCTGATTGAACTGCTTCACATCTATGGCTTCCAGACATTCATAGTTAAATTCCCCAAACTCATCTCTGGGAGTGTCCTCTCTGTTTACAAAGTAATTGTCAACGGCGA
The DNA here is from genome assembly GCA_902363445.1 of Lachnospiraceae bacterium. Taxonomy (GTDB): domain Bacteria; phylum Bacillota; class Clostridia; order Lachnospirales; family Lachnospiraceae; genus Lientehia. Next base: position 145,407 of record CABJAB010000002.1, on the reverse strand, counting down.
TGGGATGCGGCTCAAGGCCTAACGTCCGCAGCTGGATGGACAGTCTGTGAGAAAAGGTCGTCTTTCCAGAGGAAGAAGGTCCCGCGATCATCACAAATTTCCGTTTCCGGTCCTTTGCAATTTCTGTGGCAATCTCTCCCAGCCTCTTTTCCATCAGAGCTTCCTGCACAAGAATCAGTTCGTTCATCCCTCCGCTCACAATCCGGTCATTCAGATCGCCCACGGTGTCCACTCCAAGAGCTTCTCCCCATTTGGAGGACTCCTTCTGGCACTGGTATACCTTCTCTCCAGGCTCAAAATCGGGCACCTCTTCCGGATTTTTCTGCGTGGGCATCTGGATGACGATGCCTCCGTCATAGTAATAGAGTTTAAAATATTTCAAATATCCGGTATTGCATACCATGTATCCATAATAGTAGTCCTCAAATTCCCGGATGCTGTATATATTCACCTTGGATACTCTCCGATAATGGAACAGCTTCTCCTTGTCATACATCTTATATTTCCCGAACAGGTCCACTGCTTCATCGGTGGAAACACTCCGTTTCATCAGAGGCAGCTTTTCTTCCACCAGCTCCTTCATCTTCTGAGAGACGGCCTCCACAAATGCCTCATCCACCTGAATATTGCCCCGTATATCCACATACACGCCCTTGCTGATCGCAAAATCCACCAGCACCTTATCCAGGACATCTCTTCCTGCAGCCGCATAGATTGCTTTCACCAAAAGGAAGATCATACTGCGCCTGTACGTCTGAAACCCCGGCTTATCCGCCGCAGTAAAAAATTCGATCCTGCTCCCGTCTTTTACTTTTTTATGTAGCTCCGACAGCTTCCCATTCACAGACGCCAGAAGAATATCATGGGAATAATCCTTTCTCACGCGCTCTGACAATTCCAGAAGCGTGGCTCCCTCTTCCACTTTCATTTCCTTTCCGCCGCATATTACTGTCCACATAGTATCAACCCCTTTCTGCCTGCATCATATTATCTCATAAGGATATGAAACAGGAGCTTTCTTTATCACAAGACCGAATCCGGCCATTTCCAGCTCTTTTGCAACTGCATCCACAAAAATATGCTCCAGACCGTAATGCCCCGCATCTATGAGAGAGAGTCCGTCCGCCATCAGATCAAGCCCCTCATGATGGCCCATATCGCCGGTGATCAGTACCTCCGCGGCCGCTTCTACAGCAGGAACACGCATGCTTTTTCCCGATCCCGGTGAAATCGCAATACGTCTTACCAGCCTTTTTTTGTCTTCACTGTAAACGGTGACTGCCGGTATACAGAAACGGTCCTTCACAAGCTCTGACAGTTCTTCTACGGTCATGGCTTCCGTCAAAGAGCCCGCCTTGCCGATTCCCACCGGGACTCCTTCTTGCTCTCCCGCAGCCTCAAGGGGCGCCGTATATCCCCTTAGCCCCATGCGTTCCGCCGCCAGATCTGCCATGCCTCCTGCCGCTATATCAAAATTTGTATGGCCTGCATAATAGGAAATATCCGCCTGCAAAAGCTTCAGGACCCGCCTTCCCACCGATGTCTCATCACTGACCTTTTTTATGGCTCCAAAAATCAGCGGATGATGAGTGATCAGCATATCCGCTTTCTCCCGCACAGCCGCTTCTATCACTTCATCTGTAGCATCCAGAGCCACATATACGCACCGCACTTCCTTGTCCGCCCTCCCGGCGAGCAGGCCCACATTATCCCAGTCACAAGCCAATGATTCCGGCCACTTTTCGTCAAACCAAGATCTAATCTCACGGCACTTTTTCACACAACCGCCTCCTTTGTCATTTCTTCCGGCTCTCTTCTCCAGTTTTTTCCGCTCCTGCCTGAAAAAGCGCTTTCTTCACAGCCAGGATCTCCCTGTCTATCTGCAGAAGGCGCTCATCGGCCTTCTTTGTCCCCGCTTCCATTAATGTATCCCGAATCTTTTCCAGAGTGTCCTCCTCTTTCTTCAAGTATTCCAAAAAAACTGGTTTCCCCGTCCGAAGCAGATACCTGCCGTATTTCTCTTCTATGTAAGACCAGGGTTCCTCATCCGGCTCCACAGCTTCTTTTCCATCTGCGGTTTCCGGCAAATATCCTGCTTTCATAACAACATAGTACTTCCCTTCCTCTTCTGCCATGTCCTCCGCAAAAATCTGATACCCATTCCGCAGAAGATAGCGCCGGACCTCTGAAATCTCCGACTGAGGTGATAATACCAGCCTATGCAGCCTGGACGCAGTCCTTTTTCCTTTTTCTAAGATTCGGATAGTCAGCATTCCTCCCATACCGGCAATCACAGCTATGTCGGCCTCTCCAGGCTCCAGCCCTTCCAGGCCGTCACTTTTCCGGAGAGAAATCTGCGCGCACAGACCGTGCTCCTCAATGTGCTCTTTCGCACGAAGAAGCGGTCCCTCATTGATATCCATGGCGATTGCAGAGGGTATCACCCCCTGTTCCACCAGCCAGATCGGCAGATATCCATGATCAGTGCCAATATCGGCCAGACGGCTCCCCGGATCCACCATGGCCCCAATGGCCGTCAGCCTCTTTGATAACTCCATCTGTCTTTTGTTCTCCTTTTATCCTATATCTATTCCAGATAATCCTTAAGCTTTTTGCTCCTGCTCGGATGCCTCAGCTTCCGGAGAGCCTTTGCTTCAATCTGCCGGATCCGCTCTCTTGTCACATTAAATTCTTTTCCCACTTCTTCCAGGGTCCGCCCCTCTCCGTCAATGAGTCCGAACCGCATACACAGAACTTGCCGCTCTCTGTCTGTCAATGTATGGAGGACCTCCCCCAGCTGTTCTCTCAGCATACTGAACGCGGCCGCCTCGGCGGGGACTTGAATGCTTTCATCCTGTATGAAATCCGCCAGATGGCTGTCTTCTTCTTCACCCACCGGAGTTTCCAGAGAAACCGGCTCCATGGAAAACTTCATGATCTCCCTTACCCGCTCCTCGGGAAGGTTCATCCGTTCTGCGATCTCATCTGGCTGAGGATCCCTTCCGTATTCCTGTAAAAGCTGTCTGGATGTGCGGATCACCCGGTTGATCGTCTCGACCATATGGACCGGTATGCGAATCGTCCTGCCCTGGTCGGCTATGGCTCTTGTGATCGCCTGCCTGATCCACCAGGTTGCGTAAGTGCTGAACTTATATCCCTTTTTATAGTCAAACTTCTCCACGGCTTTCATGAGTCCCAGATTTCCCTCCTGAATCAGATCCAGGAACTGCATGCCGCGCCCCGCGTACCGCTTCGCGATGCTGACGACCAGTCTGAGGTTCGCTTCAGCCAGACGTCTTCCAGCTTCTTCATCTCCCTCTTCAATCCTTTTGGCGAGAGAAAGCTCTTCTCCCGTCGTCAAAAGAGGGATTTTCCCAATCTCCTTCAGATACATCCGAACCGGATCCTCTGACGAAGGTCCTTCTATATTCACCGTCTCCTGAAATTCCGTCTCTGTTTTATCTCCTTCCTCATCCGAAAGGAAAAGAAGCTCTTCTTCTGCTATTTCACTGCGTACTTCCACGCCTCCGGCCTCCAGCACCTGAAACGTCTTGTCGATACAGTCCGCATTCAGACTGTCATCTCCAAGCACTTCCATGATGTCCTGGTAATCCAAGGTATTTTTCCTCTGTGCCGCCAGCTTTAAAAGCTTAGCCAGCTTGTCCTCCAGCCGGAGCCCCACCGCTTCCATATAACTCCCATCCTTCCGTAACCGAATGCTATTCGGCTATATTCTATCCTTAATTGAGAGAAATATGCAGTTGATTTAAGTTTGCCTGCTCTTTGATGAGCTCCTGCAAAGCGGCTATCTCCGTCACATTCCTGCTTTTCTCCTCCAGGCTGTGCCGCTTCACCCGCTTCACGGTTTCCGAAAACGCTTTCTCTCTCTCCTCCTTTGTCAGCTCAGAAAGGGAAGTGTTGAACAACGCCGCCACTTCCTTATATTCTTCCTCGTCGTTAATAAAATGGCTTAGGATACCGGCCGGTTCCAGGTGCCCCGACTGCAGGCCCTCAAAGACCATGGCCGCAACCTTCTGATAAAGGACCTCTGTAAAATCCTCCGGGCCTATGATTCCCTTCACCGCGCCATAGACACGCTTGTCTTCGATCAGCCAGGTAAGCAGAATCCTCTGTGACTGCCGTACCCCGTCAGGACGCTCTTTTTTCTCCTCTGTCCGCCGCATGCCCGACGGCCGTTCCGCAGCCAGTCCGACTTTTCCGCCCATGGTGTTGACCAGGCTCTTCAGATTCTCATACCCGATATGATACTGTCTCGCCACAGCTTCCGTATAATTATCCCGTTCCAGTTTTTCAGAAAACTGCAGCAGCTTCTTTGCCACCGCATTATGAAAAGCCGTTTTTTGCTCCGGGTCTTCCATATCGTACTGCCTATAAAGCACATCTGTTTCAAACAAGAAACCGTTCTGCGCTGATTCTATCCGTTCCTCAAAAGCATCCGCCCCCAGATTTTTGATGAATTCATCCGGATCTTTATACGGCTTCAGACTCAGCACCTTGGCTGACAGCCCTGCTTCTTTCAAGATGGGAATCGCCCGGAGCGCCGCTTTTATCCCGGCGCCGTCACTGTCGTAGGTCAGGATCACCTGTTCCGTATACCGTCTAAGAAGACTGGCTTGTCCGGAGGTAAACGCGGTCCCCAAGGACGCCACCGCGTTGGTAAATCCGGCCTGCTGCATGGAAATCACATCCATATATCCTTCGCAGATCAGCATATAAGGCTTTCTGGCCGTCCTGGCATAGTTGAGTCCATATAAGTTCCTGCTCTTGTCAAAAGCCTTCGTCTCCGGCGAATTCAGGTATTTCGGCTCTCCATCTCCCATGACACGCCCGCCGAAGCCGATGATTTTTCCGTTCACATCCATGATCGGAAACATCACCCGGTTCCAGAACCTGTCATGGCATCCTCTCTCTTCTATCTTTACAAGTCCCGTTTCCTTTAAAAGGCTGTCACTGTACCCTTTTTTCTTCAGATACTGGTAAAGGTCGTCCCGGTAAGCATTGGAATATCCCAGGCCGAATTTCCGTATGGTTTCCTCCGTAAGGCCCCGGTCTTTCAGATAGTCATACGCCCTTTGGCCGGACACGCCTTTCATTTGATAATAAAAATACCGGCCGGCTTCCCGATTCACCTCGAGAATCTTTGCCCGCAAATCCGCCTGTTTTCTGGCCTCCGCGCTCTCCTCCTGCTTCGGCAGCTCTATCCCTGCTCTCTCCGCAAGATATGCAAGCGCTTCTGGAAATGTGTAGTTCTCATATTCCATCAAAAACGTTATCACATTGCCCCCTGCTCCGCATCCAAAACAGTAATACATCTGTTTGGACGGCGTCACGGAAAAGGACGGTGTTTTTTCATTATGAAAAGGGCACAGCCCAAAATAGGTGCTGCCCCGCTTCTGTAATTTCACATAGGAAGAGATCACATCTACGATATCGTTTCGCGTCCGCACCTCTTCCACCAATTCTTCCGGATAAAACATAAGCTCATTCCCCTGTCAGTTTTTCCACGCCTGCGGAACAAACAGATTCGTAAACGTGTCGATCGCGTAGCTGTCACTCATACCCGCGATATAATCACAGACCACCCGTTCCTTAGAATCTCCCTGGTCCATCAGCATCTTGTATTCTCCTGGAAGCTCATCCACATGATCTAGATAATATCCAAATAAATCCACCAGCAGCTGCTGTGCTTTTGGATCCTCTTTTTTGGATACACTATTCTTATAGACGTTTTCGAACATGAATGCCCGAAGGCTTCCCATAGCTTTTTCCACTTCCGGCGCCATGAGAATCTCAGGTTTGCCGCAGCTCTCCTCAATGATACTGTGGATCAGCGTATTCAGACGCTCCCGCACCGTATGTCCGAGGACATCCGTATATGGAGAAGGAAGCATCTCCTCTGTCAAAATCCCGGCGCGTATGGCATCGTCTATATCATGGTTGATATACGCGATTTTATCCGACAGGCGGACTACTTTACCTTCCAATGTATGGGGGCGGCCGGACGTCCTGTGATTCAGGATACCGTCGCGCACTTCCCAGGTCAGGTTAAGTCCTCTTCCTTCCTTTTCCAGACGCTCCACCACGCGGACACTCTGCTTATAATGGGCAAAGCCTTCTGAACACACCGTATTTAGCGCGTCTTCCCCGGCGTGGCCGAAAGGAGTATGTCCCAGATCATGGCCCAGCGCGATGGCTTCCGCCAGCTCCTCGTTAAGCCGGAGAGATTTCGCTATAGTCCGGGCAATCTGCGCCACTTCAAGCGTATGTGTCAGTCTCGTCCTGTAATGATCGCCCACCGGTGAAAGAAAAACCTGCGTCTTATGCTTCAGACGCCGGAAAGATTTGCAGTGCAGGATCCTGTCCCTGTCCCGCTGATAAGCCGGCCGGATATCACAAAGAGACTCGTCTCGTTCACGCCCTCTCGTGTTTTTGCTGAGAGAAGCATAGGGACTTAAAATCTCACATTCCTGCGCTTCCAACTGTTCTCTGATGTTCAACACTGCCACCGCCTTTCCCTGTCCGGCTTGTGCCGGCGCGGTATATCGTCTGGCCCGCGTGTGGTCCGTAAAAGCAGGGTCAGAATCGGAGTTATTACTTTTTGGAATCATTCTTCGTAAACTCTGGTCAAGCCCCAGTTAGACACCGGAGAAAGTTCCGGGCCAAAAGGAGGCAAAAATTCACATATCATGCGGATTTTTGTTGGAATCTGACATGGAAAAATATCGATTTATCCATGTCAGTTGGAAAGGACCAACTGGAGGCCGCAAAGATCCTGGTTACGGCTGCCAGCGAGCCGCCTGGATGGAATCGGATTTCCTCTTGCCTTGTAAACCAGATTAAGAAAATTTGTTTGAAAGGTATTCCAAGGTATACTTCTTCTCGTACATTATACCATGTCTGCTGATGATAGAAAAGTAAATCCCATCGCCTTTTTTTGATATTTTATAGAAATTTCACTTTTCTCTTGTCCAATTTAAGAATTTATTGTAGACTTAATAGAACATTGTCATTTTTTGTGGGAGGTAAAAACATGGAACAGACACCAAAACGAAGCAGTTTTTCCGGGAAGCTGGGGTTTGTCCTCGCCGCCGCGGGATCTGCGGTCGGCCTGGGAAATATCTGGCGTTTCCCCTATTTAGCCGCTAAATACGGCGGAGGGATTTTCCTTTTATGTTATTTGATCTTAGCCGTAACGTTCGGATTTGCTCTCATGGTAGCAGAGATCGCCATTGGACGTAAAACCAGGCAGAGTGCCATAAAGGCCTACGGAGTCCTCGATAAGCGTTTTCGTTTTCTCGGCCCCCTCTGCTCGATTGTGCCGATCATCATCACACCCTACTACTGTGTCATCGGCGGATGGGTATTAAAATATCTCTCGGTATACGTGACCGGCAACGGGGCGACTGTATCCGACGGAAACTTTTTCACAGAGTTCATCTCATCCTCGTCACCTATGGTCTGGTTTGTCATCTTCGTGGTGATCACTGTCGTCATTGTTATGACCGGCGTGGAAAAAGGAATTGAAAAGGTCAGTAAATTTATGATGCCGCTGCTGGTGCTTCTTTCACTTGGAATCGCCATATATTGTCTGACCCTGCCTGGGGCCATGGACGGAGTAATCTATTATCTGAAACCCGATTTCAGCAAGTTCTCCATCACAACGGTACTGGCCGCCATGGGACAGCTCTTTTATTCCATGTCTCTTGCCATGGGCATCATGATCACGTACGGTTCTTATATGAAAAAAGATACCAGTCTCTCCTCTGCCGTACATCAGATTGAGATTTTTGATACCGGTATCGCGTTTCTGGCCGGCCTCATGATCATCCCCGCCGTATTTTCTTTCACCGGAGGTGCGGACATCAATGCGGGCCCCGGCCTTATGTTTATGACTCTGCCAAAAGTATTTGGCAGCATTACCATCACCAATATCATCGGCACGCTGTTCTTCCTGCTGGTATTCTTCGCCGCTTTGACCTCTTCCATTTCCTTGACGGAAACGGTAGTCTCTATCATCTGCGACAAGACCGGCATGAAACGGATATCCAGCTGTATCATCGCCGCCGTCATCCTCTTAGCCCTGGGAACTCTTTCCGCTTTAGGCTATGGCGTCCTGTCACAGATTCAGATTATCGGCATGGCATTCCTGGACTTCTTTGACTTTGTGAGCAACAGTGTCCTGATGCCCATCGTGGCCTTTATCACCTGTATTCTGGTGGGCTACGTCATCAAACCTAAGGTTATCATAGATGAGGCAGAAGAAAGCGGTCCCTTCAAGGGAAAGAAATTATTTGTGATTGTAATCAAGTATATCGCTCCCATCTGTATCATCGCTATCCTGATTAGTTCAATCTTGAATTCTCTTCATATCATCAATATCTGATTTTTAGGACAAAACAGCCTCTTGTGATAAGAGGCTGTTTTTTATTCTATACCTTGCCGCACGAAGTGCGCCTGCCCGGAGGGCATGAATTAGGGGGTGCCCTTGGGTAGGATACAAAATACTTTTTGGAATTATTTTTAATTAGTTCTGATTAAGCTTAAGTTTAACACCGGCAGAAGTTCCGGACCGTCACGATTTCGATTCGCTGGCGATTCAGAGGCCGCTTTATCCCCGCTCCGGGAGTACCGCTCACATGTCGGCATGAAATCTTTATGATTTCCTGTCTCCGGTTCGCTCAGAAACGGAATCGGTATTTCCGTTTCTGCCTTCCTCCGCCTGGGGAACACCGGCCTCTGCCCTGCGGCGCTCACCTTTAGGCCGGCCCGGAATCTTTCTGCCGGTGTCCTGCCTGCCGCATCACATCGGATAGACTTTATTTCTTAGATTCCAGAAAAGGATCGGATATTCACACGGCCCGCGCGCCTTATGGCAGCGGGCTGCGATGAGCCGCCCCAATGGCTTTTACAACGAACGAGCTCTTATTTCGGTGCGGAAGAAAGAGCAGGAGGAACAATCCGATTCCATCGTAAGGCGAGCGCCGCAAAGGCGTTAGCAGAATCTTCCCGGCCGCAGGGAGGTAAAAACCGAATTTCATGCAGGTTTTTATTGGAATCTGCCATGGAAAAATATCGATTTATCCATGGCAGTTGGAAAGGACCGAACAGAGGCCGTAAAGATTCTGGTTACGGCTGCCAGCGAGCCGCCTGGATGGAACCGGATTTCCTCTTGCCTCGTAATTTAGACAGAAAAAAATAATTGAAAGGTATTACAAGGTATAGGATGCGGACTCACCCGCTTTATTCTTTCACGAACCTTAGTCACCGCTTCAGCTGATAGAACCGGTTATCTTTTTCTCCGACCCGTTCCAGAATGCCTTCCCCCACCATCCGGGAAAGAAGCTCCTTCGCCCCGGATACTCCTATGTTCAGAAGCTTTGCTACGGCTGCGGCCCGCACCTGTATGGATCTCGTCACAAAATCGATCACCTGCTGCTTCTGGGCTTCATAGATAATCTCCTTTGGCGGCCTGCGGTATTTTCCGGAGCTGCGGATGTCTCCGGCATCTTCGGGTTTTCCGTTTGCTTCCGCCTCATCCTCCCTGGCAATTTCCAGCGAAACCTGTGTCCTGGGCGGCCGGAATTCCTCACGTATTTCCGGCAGGGCAAAGCCCAGTTCCTTCCACAGCTCATAAACCCGGCTCAGACCGCGCCCTGCTCCGTTGCCGATATTGATCAGGTGGAATATATTAATCAGGGCCGGGTTCCTAGGATCCCGGCTGCCTTCCCCCACTGCCTGTTCCTTATCCGTCCCAAAGCTTCCAGGATTCTCGAAAACGATCCTGCGTCCTCTCTTCTGTATGAGGACACCCTGCTTTTCCTTATAGTCCGCATGAACCAGACAATTCGCCAGGACCTCTTTCAGTGCCTTGTGCAGAGGGGTATCCTGCCTTCTGTCCAGTACATCCGGCACCTTGATCTCTCTTTGTATCCTCCCATAGACCAGGCAGTAAAAATCAAACAAATTTCCGCTCCAGTCTCCGGAATCTGAAACGATTCTGTCCTCCCAGTTTCCATCTCTTTTGAGTTCCTGGTAATCCAGCATATAACAGGGAAACTCCCTGAGAATCTCCTTTTCTTTTCCAAACATCAAAAGCCCGGCCGCCGTGGGGTGCCGTTTTCCATCCCTCCCCTGCTGGAAGGCTGAAAGCTTTTCCAAAAAAGCTTCGTCAGAAAGGCTCTGCCAGATATGGCCCGGCCGTTCCCGGCTGAAAGCTTTCCGGTAGCGCGCAACTGTGCCGCCGTCAAGCATTTCCCGGCCGCCGTATTCCAAAATCACATTGTCCTGGCTTTCAAGCTTCGCATCCCTCAGCATAGCGTCTACCTCTTCCCTGGTGCAGTGGTAGTCGCCTTCCCCGTCCCTCCGATAGGTCCCTGTATAAACATCCATGCCGATGCTGACCGGCTTTTCCCTGCGCCCGGCCCTGGGGACGGAAATGGCCACGATTGCCTTTCCGTCCAGCCTGACACTCCGGACCTGCCCCCTTGACAGAACGTTCTTGTTCACAAACCGCTTATCCGTCACGATACGCCAAAATTCGTTCATCATTCCCTGAGGGTCCGGCAGGTTATGCACCAAAAAAGAATGGTCCTTCCGCTCCTCCACTCCCAGGAGGATGATCCCTCCTAATGTATTGGCAAAAGCAGAATACGTTTCCCAAAGGCTGCGGGGCAGACCGCCAAGTGCTTTCTTCGCTTCAATCCGGTTATTTTCCCGATAAGTCTCTAACCGTGTCAAATCAATAATCTCCTCTGTCATATCCCCTCTCCATCTCTGCATCCCTGTACCGAGTCTCGTTTGATTCTATCATAACATATTCCGCCCCGTTTGAATATCTTCGTCAGCGGCGATCGGGAAAACTGTCGTTGAGACAAAGCGCCCCGTATCCCACCTGCGGGTTGGGATATGAGGTAAATCCGGGCAGTGGACGCGCCCCGCGCCTTAAGTACGCTTTCAGCTTCTCTCCGTAGAGATAAGGATCATTCCCTTTTATAATCCCCCACTCCATCATGAGGGCCGCCGCTCCCGTCACAAATGGAGCGGCAAATGATGTGCCGGTCATCGGCCCGTAGCCTCCGCCCGCCTGAATCGTCTCAATACTCACCCCCGGAGCAACGAGATCCGGCTTTACCTGGTTGGTCACCCGCGTATATCCTCTCCCGGAAAAATCCGCATAGGTCAGATACCGGCTGTCATAGGCTCCGACTGTGATGACATCCGCAGCCGTACTGGGTATGGTAAGCGTAATATCAGGTGTCGGATTGCTGAACCTGGTCGCCCGGTTGAGCACCCCCTCGCTGGGCAGCCACATATCATACCTGCCCTCCACGATCTTTTGCGGTATCAGCTGAATATAATAGATCCCGCTCTCAAGATAAGTATCTGTGGGAATAAAATCAATGAAAATCTCCTGGGCGCTGCTGTAAGGAATCGGTTCCCCATAATACACATAGATATCCGCCTCCGGCGTCTGATACCTGCCTATGGGCTGTTCCAGGCTGAACGGCCCCAAACGCCTGCCTCTGGGAGTCGTCATCATGATGGAGAATTGGTCCACATAAGATTTCCAAAGCTGGAGGTTGAGCCCTGTCTCATACTGTCCGACCGTCATCCGGACAAAGGTACTGCCTGCCTCTCTGTCGGCCCCCTCCGGCAGGTTGACCAGGACGCCGGAGGTATGGCCTCCTGATCCGCCCTCATTTCCGCTTCCTACACAGATAACCATCTTTCCCAAATCTGAAACGTCGTTCAAAAATCGCTCCAGAAGGGAAGTACCGTCATGAGAGCCATAGGTATTGCCAAAGCTCAAATTTACCGCGAGGGGAAAATGGTATTCCAACATCTTTCGCACCACATAGTCTACCGCCTGCATAAGCTCTGTAGTCCGTGGAAACCCGCCTCCTGCATTGCCGAGTTTTACGACCAAAAGCTGGCTTTCCGGCGCCACTCCCCGGTATTGGCTGCCCCCCACACCGCCGTTTCCGGCTGCAATGCCTGCGACCGGCGTGCCATGATTCTGAAAGTCCTGAGACGGCACCAGAGAACGGTCGTCTTCCCTCAAAGCCTCGTTTATCTGTTCCCTGGTATATTCCGTCCCAATATAGTACCCCTCCGGGGGATTCCCATCTATGGTCTGGTCCCACAGGAAAAGGATTCGGCTGTTCCCTTCGGAATCCCGGAAATCCTCCAGCCAATAATCGACGCCGGAATCAACGACCGCAATCACGACCCCTGATCCCAAAAGAGCGTCGCTGCCGATCTGCACCTGATTGATACAGGAGACACTCCTTCCAATATACGTAGCGAAGGAAAGCCCTTTCGGTTTCTCTATGTATTCAATCTCTGGCTCCTGAGAAAGCGCCTCCACCAGAGACTCCGGCAATGTCACGATCGCATAATTATTGAGGAGCTGCACCACCCGGACATCATCCCCCACCAGCCGTCTGATATCTCCGCTGTATTTCACGATGATGTCCCAGGTATTGGTTGCTTTCTCATAGCCCACATTCAATTCCAGAGACTTTTCCCGCTCTTCCTCCGGCACTGCTAAAGCCAGGTTCAGAAGATTTTCCAGTTTTTGATCCGGCATATGATCTTCACCGTCCTGTCATTCCCTTTATCCTTCTTATTCTATGAGTAGAAGAGCTTTTTCTTGCTCCTGCACCTGCCGGAAAATAATAATATTGATTCAAAAACAAAATCTAATACAAAATGGACGGCCTCTGCCTGAATTTCATTTCAGATCAGCGGCCGCCCATTAAAAGGCATGCACTGTTGCTCAAAGCGTATCGGCTGATTCCGGCGACCCATACTGTCTGGCCCCAAAAATCGCGGTCCCCACGCGGACCATGGTGGCTCCCTCTTCTATGGCCACTTCGAAATCACCGGTCATCCCCATAGAAAGCTCTTCCATTTCCACTCCCGGTATCTTTTCTGCCTTTATCGCCTCAAATAAAGCCCTCATTTCTCTAAAATATCCTCGCGCGTCTTCAGAATCTTCCACAGGAGGCGCAATGGTCATCAGTCCTTTCACCCGGACATTGGGAAACGCTGCAATCTCCCGGATGAGAGCCGCCGCTTCTTCCTTTGGCACACCATCCTTTGTCTCCTCTCCTCCGATATTGACTTCGACGAGCACTTGGGATATGACCCCGTGCTTCTCTGCTTCTTTCTGAATCTCCCTGGCCAGGCGGACAGAATCCACCGAATGGATCATATACGCCTTATCTACAATATATTTCACTTTATTTCGCTGCAGATGACCGATGAGATGCCAACGGAGCGGCTCCGTGATCTCCTCCGTCTTACTGCACATTTCCTGCACCTTGTTTTCACCGAAATCTTTGACGCCGCAGTTCATGATCTCTTTAAGCATCTCCACCGGCTTTGTCTTGCTGACGGCAATGAGCCTCACCGATTCCCGGCTCCTTCCGGCCCTTTCACATGCTGCCAGAACACGTTTTTCTACAGCTTCCAGATTATCCTTCAACATTGTATTCCACCTCGATTTCCTATCTGCCTGTGCGTGATTCCCGCACATTCAGGCTGTCCTTATCTTAGCACATCCAATCATGTTTTGCAAGATTACGAGGTGTTTCCCTTGCGGCTAGCCGGCAGAAACAGGACGTTTTCCGCGCAGAAGCGGAATCGCCACATGCCCATTAAAAAACTCGATGAACGGCCCCAGGCAGAAAGCCGTTACCACAGTTCCCACGCCAATGGACGCCCCCAGGACCAGCGCGAGAACGACACAAAAAAGGTCAGTACCCATCCGGCAGGCCTTTAAGGAAACTTTGCTTCGGTCCCTAAGGATAAGAGCAGCCGCATCATAAGTGGACACTCCCAGATCCGCAGTAAAATAAAGCGCTGTCCCTATGCTCAGGATAAAAAGCCCCGCCAGGAAAAAGACGGCCTGCAGAAGTCCCGTTCCAACCCCTGACAGCGCCAGGCCGTAGACCGCGCGCTCCATCCCCTCAGAGAGCAATCCAGAAGTAAACTGCACCACATAGCCGGCTCCCACCATGTTGATCAGTGTCGCTATGCCAATATAATGCTGGTCTAGGAACCAGACGGCAATAAATACAGCGAAATTCACAATGGCATAGATATTCCCATAACCTGCCCCTGACAGTTGACTAAGTCCCGTGATAAAGCCGGTATAAGGGTCTGTTCCAAACATAGCCGTCTTAATAAAACCGCATCCAATACCGCTTAAGGCTACGCCCGCCAATGTCATGGCAAGTCTTCGTCCCTTGTTCATAAAATCCCTCCCGCATACAGGTTTCAAAAGAATCCTTGATTTTTTCTACAGTTTCATTATAATTGCGTTATAAAGCTTCCTCTATAACTATAATCGCATTTATTATAACAATCCTGCCTTGCACATCGGGGCTGCGCTTGAGAAAGGAGCGAGGTGATAAATGAACAAAAGGATTATTTTTATTGACAAGAATCAAAGAGAGCTCAACCGCACCTTAAGCGGCAGCTTTCCTGTCTGTGTGGAACATGAGCTGCTGTCGGATTTCATCAAGCGGACCGTTCTCCACCACTGGCATCCGGAGCTGGAAATGGCAGCCGTGCTGCAGGGTTCTGTCATCTGTCAGATAAACGGCGCTTCTTTCCGGCTGGAAGAAGGAACCGGCATTTTCATCAATACCAATGTGCTGCACGGCTATCTGCCCGACGGGGACCAGGACTGTATCTATGAAGCCATCCGATTTGACCCCTCCCTGCTCGGGCAGCCGGGAAGCTGCATCTATGAAAACCAGATCACTCCTGTCCTTTCCAGCGCGAGCTTATCCTCCGTCCTGCTCTCTAAAAACACCGGCTGGCAAAAAGAATTTCTCACTGCTCTTGAAGAGATTGGAAACCTGGAGCAGGAAAAGGCCTCCTGTCTGGAGCTTAAGATTCTGGAACGGCTGGCCCGAATCTGGCAGCTTCTTTACGAAAACACCATGGAGCCTGCGCTGCAGACTCCCCAGTCGGCCAAGGATATCGCCCGCATGAAGCAGGCCATAACCTTTGTGCAGAATTCCTGTCATTCCACCGTTACGCTGGACGACATCGCCTGCTCCTGCTCTCTGAGCCAAAGCGAATGCTGCCGGCTCTTTAAGCGTATCCTCCACCAAAGCCCGATGGAATATGTCATTACCTGCCGCATCAATAAAAGCCTTCCCCTGCTGGCGGAAGGAAGCTTGTCCATAACCGAGATAGCAGGGCAGACTGGCTTTCAGAGCAGCAGCTACTTCACCGAGACCTTCCGGCGGATGACCGGAGTGACGCCTTCCCAGTACCGGAAACAGGCTGCCCTGTCCCTTTCCCGTATTTGACAGGATATCACATTTACACAAAAAACAGTTGACACATTCCACTCTTTTGGAGTATATTGTTAATGATAGTAAAACCAGTGAATGAGAAGAGTAGGTATCTCGTATCCCTCACAGAGAGCTTCTGGCAGGTGGAAGGAAGCAGGGAACCGGATGTTGAATGGGCTCACGAGGGCAGGGAGAACGGCGCAGGCCTAGTAATACCTGACGGGAACTTCACCCGTTATCAAGGAAGCATGTGTGGCAGCATATGGAATGAGTGGATGAATGATCATCAATCCGGGTGGTACCGCAGAAGACTTTATGGCTTCTGTCCCAGTGAAAACTGAGACAGAAGCTTTTTTATTTTATGGGAATGTTTGTTCCATAAAATGACCATGCTCCGCGGGGATTACACTGCCGCAGCCGATTATATGTATCAAAAAAGGAGGATATGAAAATGAAAAAAATTCCGCACAGACTTTATTTGACCGAGGAACAGATGCCGAAACAATGGTATAATCTCCGTGCCGATATGAAGGAGCTTCCCGACCCGATGTTAAATCCGGCGACCTTCCAGCCTGTTTCTGAAGAGGAACTGTATCCCATCTTCTGCAAGCAGCTGGCGCACCAGGAAATGGACTGTACGACCCGTTACATCGATATCCCGGAGGAAATCCAGGATTTCTATAAAATGTACCGTCCCTCTCCGCTGATCCGGGCTTTTAATCTGGAAAAAGCGCTTGGGACCCCCGCCAAGATCTATTACAAATTCGAGGGGAACAATACGTCAGGCAGCCATAAGCTCAACTCCGCCATCGCGCAGGCATATTACGCTAAGGAACAGGGACTTACCAGCCTGACGACAGAAACCGGAGCCGGCCAGTGGGGCACTGCCTTGGCGGAAGCCTGCTCCTATTACAATCTGCCTCTGACGGTATATATGGTAAAATGTTCTTATGAGCAAAAGCCTTTCCGAAAAGCGATCATCGAAACCTTTGACGGCCATATCGTCGCCAGCCCCAGTAACACGACCAACGCCGGCCGCGCGATTCTGGAAAAGGACCCCAACACCACAGGAAGCCTAGGCTGTGCCATTTCAGAGGCCGTGGAAAAAGCGGTCACCACAGAAGGCTGCCGTTATGTGCTCGGCTCTGTCCTGAATCAGGTTTTGCTGCATCAGTCCATCATCGGCCTGGAATCCAAAACAGCCATGGAGATGCTGGATGAATATCCGGATATCGTCATCGGATGCGCGGGAGGCGGGTCCAATTTAGGCGGCCTGATCGCCCCTTTCATGCAGGATAAGCTGACAGGAAAGGCGAGCCCCAGAATCATAGCGGTAGAACCCGCGTCCTGCCCTTCTCTCACAAGAGGCCGTTACGCCTACGATTTCTGCGACACCGGCCGTGTGACGCCGCTGGCCAGAATGTATACCCTCGGCTGCGGATTTATTCCCTCCGCCAATCATGCGGGCGGCTTGAGATATCATGGGATGTCTCCGATCCTTTCTAAGCTGTACCATGACGGTCACATGGAAGCCGTTTCCGTGGAGCAGACTAAGGTATTCGAAGCTGCCACTCTTTTTGCAAAACAGGAGACTATCCTGCCGGCTCCGGAATCTTCCCATGCTATCCGCGCCGCCATCGATGAGGCATTGAAATGCAAAGAAACTGGAGAAGCCAAGACCATCCTTTTCGGATTGACCGGAACTGGCTATTTTGATATGAACGCCTACAGCTCTTTCCTGAACGGCACCATGACCGATACGATACCTACCGACGAAGAACTGGAAAAAGCATTCGGGGAACTCCCCAAGATTCCCGGAATCCAGTAATAGAAACGGGATGGAATTCTTTCACAATAAGAATTCCATCCCGTTATTTTATATATTCACCAAATCATTTCCCGAATAAGCCGGCGGCCTGTTTCATCTTTCCGATGATGTCCACCCCAAAAGGACAATTTTTCATACACTTCCCGCACTCCACACATTCTCCCGCGTGATGCTCCAAAAGGCCATAATGGTCCATGAGGGTATCCGGCACCTTTTCCTGTATCAGAGACAGGTCCAGATATTTATTCACGGATGCTATGTCGATCTTTACGGTACAGGGCGCACAATGGCCGCAGTACATACAGTGCCCATGGAAAGAGCTCCTCGGCGCTCCGGAAAGTATCTCGCTGTAGTCCTTTTCTGCCTGACTGGCCTCGCCATACGCGGCCGCCGCAAGGACCTGCTCTCTGTCAAACGCCCCGACCATAACAGAAGCCACAGCCGGTCTGGTCAGACAGTAATGCAGGCACTGGACCGGAGTCAAAGCCTTTCCAAACGGACATTCCTCTTCACTCAGCAATACTCCGGCGGCATATCCCTTCATGACGGTAAGCGCCACCCCCTCATTCTGACAAGTCTGGTACAGCTTAGCCCTCTTCGGGTCGATTCCCTGATAAACCCTGTCTTTATATGTACTTTCCTCGAACAAAAAATCTATTTCTTCGCTGGCAGGCAGCATATCGTAGGCAGCATTGATGCTGAACAAAATCACATCGATAAGGCCCGTACTTACAGCCCGCAGTGCCATATCCGGATTGTGGGTGGACATCCCCAGAACGCGGATTATTCCTTTTCTCTTGAGTTCCCTCGCGTACTCCAGGACCTCTCCTCCAAAGACCCGGTCAAAATCCCGATCATCGTCTATGTAATGAAGCATTCCGATATCCACATAATCCAGCCGCATCCTCTCGAGGAAATCTTCGTAAGCGGACACCACCTCCTCCAGCTTCCTGGTGCGGCGGTACTGTCCGTTCTCCCACATGGAGCACAGATGTCCTTCCACCACAAAGCTCTCCCTCTTATACCGGCTCAGCGCTTTTCCTACGTTGCTCCTGACATCCGGATTGGAATTATAGATATCAATAAAATTTATGCCCTGTTCCATAGCACAGTCCACAATCTCCCGGCATTCTTCATAGCTTTTTCCTTCAAAGCCCTCTCCGCCCAGTCCAACCGCGCTCACCTTGATTCCCGTTCTCCCTAAAACCCTATATTCCATATGATACCCTCCTCTTTTTTTACAGTTTAACACTTGGAGTCCACTCAAAGTCAAGAAGAACTGTCCTGTCTCTGATTTTTCAGAAGCTTTCCAGAACTCCCTGAATCCCCTCTTCTTTAAAAACCTGTTTATAATAGCCGACTTCATCTTGTATCAGCTCATCAATCACTTCCATTCCCAAAAGCTCCACCGGCGCCTGGTCATCCGTGAGCAGATATCCGCCTTTTTCATACGGCTCCATGCCGCCCTCCACCTTTTCCATAAGCGTTTTCAGATCCCGCTCCTCTATCTTCCTTACCCGCGCTCCAAAAGCATCCATGTTCTCAGGGCTTTCCGACGCAAACAGCACCCGGTTGGTGGAGTTTTCCACATCCACTGTATAGACGGCGCCAAAGACCGATGCGATGGTATCAGAAAGATATTGGTTGATATTCCCTTCTTTTTCCGCGTGCATATTCATATTTACCACCATGATCCCGTCATCAGTCAGATGATCCCGGACCATCGTGAAAAATTCTTTAGACGACATCTGGAAGGGAATCGTGATATCCTGATACGCGTCCACCATGATCACATCGTATTTCTCATCGACGGCATTCAGATACGCCCTGCCGTCATAGGTGGTCACCTTCACGGCCTCCGGCAGCTTAAAATACTCCCCCGCCAGATCTGTTATTTTCTGGTCGATTTCCACGCCTTCCACGGATACCCCGTCAAAATATCTCTGGCACTGCCTGGCATAAGTGCCTGTCCCCATGCCCAGGACCAGGATGGAAGGGTCCTCTTTTTCCAGTATTCCCGCCATGACCGGAGCTGCCAGCGCATAATCATAATACATACCTGTCAGGCTGTCGTCCTTCTTCATGATCGACTGGACGCCAAAAAGGACGTTCGTGGAAAGAATCACGCTTTCCTCATCCTCTTTTACCTGGAGATAATTATAGATGGATTCCCCTTCATATAAAAGGCCGCTTTCCCAAAACGCAAATTTCCCCGCAGAACCAAAAACGCTGCAGAGCAGAAACAGAAAAACACTCACCCCGCATTTCACCGGCTTCGCTTTCGCACTGATGAAATAAACCAGGCCGAGTACCAGCAAAATCCCGGAAAATATCAAGAATGTAATGGACGTGCCTACCGCCGGTATGGTGACAAAAGTAGGAACGAAGGTACCGATGATGCTGCCGATCGTATTAAACGCGCCGAGGGTACCCACCGTCTTTCCGCTGTCGTCCAGGCTGTCCACCGTATATTTCACCAGAGAAGGCGTCACCGTCCCCAGCAGAAAGAGCGGAAATACAAAGATGACCATACAGGCCAGGAATGCCGCCCATATCAGCAGATTACTGTTCACAGCAAATACCAGGAGCGCCGAAATGCCAAGAATGATGTATTTGCCCGCCAGAGGAATGGCAGCTATCCAGACTGCCGCAATGATCAGACGCATATACAGCTTGTCCGGATCCGGATTCTTATCTGCGCTTTTTCCGCCCCAGATGTTCCCAAGCGCCATGGCGATCATGATCGTCCCGATGATGATCGTCCAGACAATCTGAGAAGAGCTGAAATACGGCGCCAGAAGCCGGCTGGCCCCCAGCTCCACCGCCATCACCGACATGCCGGCAAAAAATTCTGTCATATAAAGATAGTACTTGTTCTTCAATATCTTTTTTGTTCCCATCCGTCTTCTCCCACATCTTTCCATTTCATAATACTAGTATTCTATCATCTGGAGTGAGTTCGTCAAGCACTTATGACGAAAGAAAACAAAGAATCCTGCTTGTTCTTTTTGACAATGGAGTCTATAATAAAAGAAAAAAGGAGGTATAGAGATGGCTGCAATAGATGGATGTGAAGCAAAATTCCGCACGCCGGTGCCGGAAGAACGTATTTGCCCCAAATGCGGAAAGACCATTGAGGTTTTTACGATCAGGGGAAAGGTCACCGAAGAAACCGCCTGTGAGTGCGGCTATGTGGTTCCAGCAGAAGAACCAGATTCTCCTGTGGTAGAAAAGAAAAAAGAAGAGTAAAAAAAGAAAGAGTCCCGCCTGCGGGATTCTTTCTTTTTTCATTTCCTTATTCTTCAGCCGCCCTCGCCGCGATCTCCTTTGCCTGAACATCGCTGGGAGCCTGCTCGTAACGGGTGAACTCATATTCAAAATCACCGATTCCGCCTGTCATGGAACGAAGATCCGTGGAGTATCCAATCAGCTCTGACATGGGAATATCCGCTTCGATGACCTGGTTTCCCGTATGGTCGGGATTCATCCCCAGCACACGTCCCCTTCTCTTGTTCAGATCGCCCATGATATCACCGGTGAACCGATCCGGCACGCTGACCTTCAGGGAAGCGATGGGTTCCAGAAGGACCGGCTTCGCATCCGGCTCAGAGAACGCCTTTTTCACAGCCAGAATAGTCGCCATCTTAAACGCCATCTCGGAAGAATCCACCGCGTGATAAGAACCGAATACCAGAGTCGCTTTCAATCCCACAACCGGATATCCGGCCAGCGGTCCTTTCAGGACAGATTCCTGGATACCCTTTTCCACCGCGGGGAAATAGTTTCTCGGAACGACGCCGCCTACGATCTTTTCCTCAAATACATACGGCTTTTCCAGATCGCCGGAGGGTTCGAACTCAATGACGACATCTCCGTACTGCCCATGTCCGCCAGACTGCTTTTTATGTTTTCCCTGCACCTTGACTTTTCCTTTGATGGTCTCGCGGAAAGCAATCTTCGGCTTGGACAGCTCCACCTCCACTTTATAGCGGTTGAACAGCTTGCTGACCACTACTTCCAGCTGCTGATCGCCGATCCCATAAAGGAGGCTCTGCCTGTTTTCTTTATCAACGACCGATTTAAGCGTCAGATCCTCTTCCATCAGCTTGCCGAGAGCGCCTGCTATCTTATCCTCATCTCCTTTGTTCTTCGCCTTGTAGCTCATATATGTATAAGGCTTGGAGATGGCGGGTCTGTCAAATACCACCGGAACCGCCTTTGTGGAGAGCGTATCTCCTGTATTTGTCACGGTCAGCTTCGGAATGGCTCCGATATCGCCGCTTCTTAAGGCCGACACCTCAATGGCCTCTTTTCCGCGCATCACATACAGCTTTGCAACCTTTTCCTCCGCTTCCTTATTCGCGTTATAGAGAGCCGAATCCGGACGGAGCACGCCGGAGCAGACCTTCACATAAGAATATTTTCCGATAAAAGGGTCCACCAGAGTCTTCCATACCTTCACGCTGAGAGGATTTGCATCCTGGTAATTCGCTTCGAAGATATCTCCGGTAACCGCGTTGGTTCCCGCAAGCTCCAGTTTTTCCGGCGAAGCAAAATATTTTTCCACCGCC
The DNA here is from genome assembly GCA_902363445.1 of Lachnospiraceae bacterium. Taxonomy (GTDB): domain Bacteria; phylum Bacillota; class Clostridia; order Lachnospirales; family Lachnospiraceae; genus Lientehia. Next base: position 123,673 of record CABJAB010000002.1, on the reverse strand, counting down.
TGCAGGAGCATCGTAGTACCCTGTCCGTTTACGCCGGCGCCCATGAGTACCGGAACGATCGAACCGTCCATCACATGAGTCCTGAGGGCGATGGATATCTCATCATATGTAAACTCTTCACCCGCAAAATAGCGGTCCATGTATTCCTCACTTGTCTCCGCCACGGATTCCATCAGCGCCTCCCGGCAAAGCTCCAGGTTTTTCATGGAGTAATCCGGAATCTCGCATTCCTCATAGTCGCTCAGGCTCAGGAATCTCCTGCCCTTCATCTTGACCACATTTACAAAGCCCACAAACCGTTCGTTCTCACGGATGGGCAGATGGAACGGAGCGATCTTCTTCCCATAAAGCCCCTGCAGGTCCTCCACGATCTGCCGGTAGCTGGCGTTGTCATCATCCATATTGGTAACAAAGATAATCCTGGGCAGATTATGCTTCTCGCAGAAATCCCATGCCTTCTGGGTTCCTACTTCTACGCCGGATTTTCCATTTATCACGATAATCGCCGCATCTGCGACGTCTAAAGCCTCTTCCACTTCTCCCACAAAATCAAAATAACCGGGAGTGTCCAAAAAATTAATCTTAATCCCTTCCCACATGATGGGAATCACAGTTGTGGAAACCGAAAACAGACGTTTTGTTTCTTCTTTATCGAAATCGCTTATGGTATTTCCGTCCGTTATTTTACCCTGACGCGTGGTAACTCCGGTGACATGTGCCATCGCTTCCAGCAGAGTCGTCTTACCTGCGCCTCCATGCCCCAATAATACGACGTTGCGAATTCTTTCCGATTCAAAAACGTTCATAAGATACTTCCTCCCTTTTTTCTGTATTTGTCCCCACGCCGTCCCAAAATCTGACGGCAAGATGTCATAAATCCTTCATCCCAAGACTTAGTTATATTGTACTAAAAAGTTTTGAGAATAGCAACAAAAATATCTGAATTGTATAAATCACTTTATCCCGTTACGCTTTAACGTGAAAAAGCGTTGACAAAGCCGGTTTTCTGTTTTACAATACCCATGATATGAGGAAATACAGAAAGGACATGACATTATGATCATCATTATGAAACCCGGCGTTACCCGAGGAAATGTGGACCACATTGTGGAAATGATCGAATCCAAAGGATTGGCCGCTCATCTTTCCCAGGGTTCCCAGGTAACCATCATCGGCGTAGTGGGCGATAAGACTAAGCTGGCCCATTCCAATATAGAAATTGCTCCCGGCGTGGACAGGATCGTGCCAGTCACCGAAAGCTATAAGCTGACAAATAAAAAATTCCATCCGGATGATTCCACCATCACCGTCGGAAACGTCTCCATCGGCCCGGGAACTTTGACCATCATGGCCGGTCCCTGCGCCGTGGAAAGTGCGGACCAGGTCATGGAAACGGCCATGGCCGTGAAAAAAGCCGGCGCTGCCATGCTGAGGGGAGGAGCTTACAAACCCCGTACCTCTCCCTACTCCTTCCAGGGGCTGGAGGAGACGGGCCTTCAATATATGAAGGATGCCGGAGAAGCCGCAGATCTGCGGACCATCTGTGAAGTGACCAGCATACATGCCCTGGAGGTCGCCGTTAAATATGTGGACATGATACAGATCGGCGCCAGGAACATGCAGAATTTTGAACTGTTAAAAGAGGTCGGAAAGACCGGTATTCCCGTAATGCTGAAGCGCGGCCTCTCCGCCACCATCGACGAATGGCTGAACGCCGCCGAATACATAGTAGCCGAGGGAAACGCCAATGTGGTCCTGTGTGAACGCGGCATCCGTACCTTTGAAAAAGCCACCAGGAATACTCTGGATTTAAGTGCGGTGCCTGTTCTTAAGGCCAAGACTCATCTGCCGGTCATCGTTGATCCCAGTCACGCCACCGGAGTCCGCGCTTACGTAGCTCCCCTTTCAAAGGCGGCCATCGCGGCGGGAGCCGACGGCCTGATGGTAGAAGTGCATCCCTGCCCGGAGTGCGCTCTCTCCGATGGGCCCCAGTCCCTGACCTTCGAAGACTTCGACCGGCTCTGCGATAATCTTGATCCCTACGCCAAACTGGCAGGAAGGACGTTCCGATGAATGATCTGACATTCGGTTTTATCGGCCTGGGCCTTATCGGAGGCTCCATTGCCAAGGGCCTTAAACGCGCCGACCAGAATCACCATATCATGGCTTACGCCCACCACCGCTCTACCTTAGATGCAGCGCTCAGGGACGGGACCATCGACGAAGCTTTGGAGGGCGTGGATGATAATCTTTCGAGATGCGACTATATTTTTCTGTGCACTCCGGTCTCTTACAACCAAGAATATCTGACGGCCATCCGGCCCCATCTTAGGAAGGATGCCATCCTCACCGATGTGGGCAGCGTAAAGACAAATATCCATGAAGCGGTCGAGAAAATGGGACTGGAGGCCAATTTCATCGGCGGCCATCCCATGGCCGGTTCCGAAAAAAGCGGCTATCAGTATTCCACTGACCATCTGGTAGAAAACGCCTACTATGTGATCACCCCCACGCCCTTTTCTCCGCCGGAAAAGGTGGAGGAGCTGCGCCAGCTGGCTTTGTCGCTGTCAGCCCTCCCCCTGATCTTAGATTACCGGCAGCACGATTATATCGTCGCCGGCATCAGTCATCTTCCTCACCTCATCGCTTCCAGCCTGGTGAATCTGGTAAAGGATAAAGATACGCCGGAACAGACGATGAAGCTGGTTGCCGCCGGAGGCTTTAAGGACATCACAAGGATCGCCTCCTCCTCTCCTGTCATGTGGCAGCAGATTTGTGCGACCAACCGGGAAAACATCCAGGCCATCCTTGGAGACTATATCGCTTCCTTAGAACAGGTGCGTACGGCAGTGGCCGGAGGCGACGACCAAGCCGTGTACGATTTATTCGATACCTCCAGAGAATACCGGAATTCCATACCGGACCGTTCTTCCGGCCCGATCAAAAAGGAATACTCTCTGTACTGCGATATCGTGGATGAATCAGGGGCCATCGCCACTATCGCCACCATTTTGGCAGCCCATCAGATCAGCATCAAGAACATCGGGATCATACACAACCGTGAGTTTGAAGAAGGCGTCCTTAAAATTGAGTTTTATGAAGAAGATGCTTCCGTAAGAGCGGTCGATCTGCTGACTCAATGCCGTTATACCGTCTATCATAGGTAAAGCGACAGCATAGACCAGTATCCCCAGATTTGAGGTAAAAACATGACAAGACCATTAAAAGGGGAAATCACCGTACCCGGCGATAAATCCATTTCCCATAGAAGTATCATGCTCGGCGCACTGGCCCGCGGCACCACGCGGGTAAAGAATTTTCTCCAGGGCGCCGACTGCCTGTCCACCATCGGCTGTTTCCGGACAATGGGCATCCCCGTTGAAAACAACGGAACAGAGGTGCTCATCCACGGAAAAGGCCTCCACGGGCTCCAGGCTCCGAAAGGCATCCTGGACTGCGGAAACAGCGGCACTACTGTCCGCCTGATATCGGGAATCCTCTCCGCACAGGCCTTTTCCACAGAGCTGACCGGCGACTCTTCCATCCAGAAGCGCCCCATGGCCCGAATCATCACTCCTCTTTCCAAAATGGGAGCCGATATCACAAGCATACGCGGAAATGGCTGTGCCCCCCTCCGTATTCACGGACAGGGACTGCGTGGCATTCGTTATCATTCGCCTGTTGCCTCCGCCCAGGTGAAATCCGCCGTCCTTTTGGCCGGCCTCTATGCCGACGGCGCCACACAGGTGACGGAGCCATTTGTCTCCCGGAACCACACAGAGCTTATGCTGCAGGCCTTTGGAGCACAGATCATCACGGAAAACACGACGGCGTCCATAACGCCTCCTGAAGAGCTCTATGCACAGGAGGTACTGGTTCCCGGCGATATCTCATCCGCCGCCTATTTCCTGGCCGCGGGTATTTTGGTTCCCGGCTCCGAACTTCTTTTAAAAAATGTAGGTATAAATCCTACCAGAGACGGAATCCTACGGGTATTCCAAAATATGGGGGCTGATATCACTCTCCTGAATTCGCGCGTCTGCTCCGGAGAACCGGCCGCCGACATTTTGGTGAAATCCGGCGCTCTCCACGGTACGGTGATCGAAGGAGGAATCATTCCCACATTAATCGACGAGCTTCCCATTATCGCCGTCGCCGCCTGCTTCGCGGAAGGTACTACGGTCATACGGGACGCTGCCGAATTAAAAGTAAAGGAATCCAATCGTATTGCTGTCATGACCGAGGGGCTCTCGGCCATGGGCGCGGATGTGGAAGAAACGGAAGACGGGATGATCATCCGAGGCGGCCTTCCCCTGCACAAAGCAGTCATTGACAGCCGTCTGGACCACCGGATAGCCATGAGTTTCACAATCGCGGGTCTGATGAGCGATGGGATTCCAGACATCAAAGGACGGGACTGCGTGAGTATTTCCTATCCAGCTTTTTTTGAAGATTTGGAAAAATTATCGAAATAAAAAAGTTTCCTGTATTTTTTACGGCATTTTTTCCCAACATGTGCTATAATGAGACGATGTCAATCTAAAATATAAAGAAAGTACAGGTAGCAAATGAATTTTAATGAACTAAATCTACGAAAAGAAATCCTGCGGGCAATCTCAGATATGGGATATACGGAAGCCACCGATATCCAGGGAGCGGCCATTCCCTCCATATTGGAGGGCCGGGACGTCACCGGACGTTCCAGCACCGGCACGGGCAAAACTGCCGCTTTCGGCATCCCCATCGTCCAGAAGACCGCAGATAACACGGACAGGGCCAGCGTTCTGATCTTATCTCCCACCAGGGAACTGGCGGTTCAGATAACCGATGAAATTCGTAAATACGCCAAATATCTGTCCAATATTTCCGTCGCCGCCGTATACGGGGGCGAATCGATGACCAACCAGATCCGGATGCTGAAAACCGCGCGGATCGTCGTGGGAACTCCTGGCCGGGTGATGGATCATCTACGCCGCAAGACGTTGAAGCTCGACCATCTTCAGACCGTGGTTCTGGATGAAGCGGACGAAATGCTCAACATGGGCTTTGTCGACGACATCCGCAGTATCCTGGAAAGCGCCCCCAGCGAACATCAGACCATCCTCTTCAGCGCTACTCTTCCGCCGGCGATCATGAAGATCACCGAGGACTTCCAGACAGACACGATCATCGTCAAGGCAGACAAGGGACAACGGACCGTTTCCAGTATCGAGCAGAACTATTACCTCATACCGAAGGAACGGAAGGACGACGCGTTAAAGCTTCTCCTGGAATATTACCGCCCCAAACGGGCTCTGGTATTCTGCAATACAAAAAAGATGGTTGATGAGCTGTCCGAGTCCCTCTGTGAATCCGGTTTCCGCGCAGCAGGTCTCCACGGCGACCTGAAACAGAGCCAGAGAAATATCGTCATGAGAGAATTCAAGTCCGGGCGGAGCGGTATCCTGGTGGCCACAGACGTAGCGGCGAGGGGCATCGACGTCGACGACGTGGAAGCCGTCTTTAACTATGACATTCCTCAGGAAAATGAATACTACATCCACCGGATCGGCCGAACAGGGCGAGCAGGCAAATCCGGTTCCAGCCATACGCTGGTCACGAACCGCAAACAGCTCATGCAGCTGCGGGAGATCGAACGGTACGTCGGGATGTCCATAAGGGAAAAACCGATTCCAACGCTCGAGAGCATTGCCGCTTCCGGCACTGCTGAATTAGCCGACATCATCCGCAGACAGGTGGGCAAGGGCATTGACCAGCAGTACCTCGCTCTCGTCAGCCAGCTGAAGGAAGAAGGATACTCTCCGGAAACGGTTGCCGCCGCTCTCTGCGAACGGCTTCAGAAAAAGAACAAGCGTCTCTCTTCTGTCCAGGACGTCTATCCTCTGGTGCTTGGAAGAGAAAAGGAATCCCGCAGACGCAGCCCCCGGTATGACAGCAGGGATTACGGGAAAAGGGAATTCCCAAAAGGCTTTAAAGGAAAAAAAGACGGTGGGCACAGTAAACGCCGGGGACCGAAATTCGATTACTAAATAAAATATTTTTAAATAAAATAAAGAATCCCATTTTCGGGATTCTTTATTTTGCTTATTTTTTTATCTCTGCCACAACAGATACAAAAGCACCAGAATCAGCCCGATACACACCAGCATCAGGGCAAAAGACAGGCTGCCGTTTATGATCCGGTTCGTCCGCACCGTCTCCTCTTCCAGTTCGATCAGGTTCGGAACGTAGGACTTCCTGATGGGGTGCTTCTTTCTTACGGTTTTATTTAACAAGGCCGCACAGCAATCCAGAAAATGACCCATCGCATACGCGAACCGGTCCCTCATCACTTTTTTTCTGGGCCCCTTCACCTGCCGGTGGGTAGTCCTTCTGGCGAGCACGATGATGCCGTCTGTCATATGATCCAGCGCACGGCTTCCAAAAGCCGTCACCGTCATAAAAACCTTCACCGTGGTTTCCACGACATACGTGTCCAGAAACTGGCACACGGCGCCGGATATTCCCAGAAATGCTCCCTGAATCCCGGAGATCACATATTTATCAAGAAAACCGCAGATTCCTCCAAAAAACCAGGGAAAAAACCGCAGAAGCACAGGGCGGTAAACCTGTTCCTCCAGATCAAGAAAAGCCGGCCACCGGTCAACATATTCCCTGATCCCGTCCTTTCTCTTTCTCATGAGACAGGTCCGGATGACGCCGAAATACAGCGCCAAACCGATCCCGATGGAAATCATTCCTCCTTTTAAGTTCTCAAAAGAAAAATAATGCACGGCGTGAAGAGGATTCTCTCCTCGCATAAAAGGCTGACCCAGCTCCGCGATCTTATTCATGATGATACCGGGAAGCATCCCCATCACCGGAAGAAGAAGCGCTGGGATCGTCACGGCAATTCTGCTCTCTGCGTTCCAATACTTCTTATATTCCCGGTCAAACTCATCCTGTTTCTCAGGATGCTTCTCCACAAATACCGCAATAAAAAGCTTGAGCATATAAGCTACTGTCATGCCCCCTGCCAGAAGGAATAGCCACTCCACCGTCTTAAAGAAAGCAGGTGAACCGATGACCGCCATTCCCGCCTTGACCTGCAGCGTCAGCGCCGTATATTCTACTATACTCTCATGGAGCAGCGTCTTGCTGACATATCCGCTCCAAAGGGGTATGCCCCCAATGCCCAGCGCTCCCATCAAAAAGCAGAATTTGAGCAGAGGCTTCTTTCTGCCGAAGCCCCGGATTTCATTCAGGTTCAGTTTATGGAGGTTCATATAGACAACTCCCGCCGCCATGAAAAGGACCAGCTTAAACAAGGAATGGTTTACCATGTGGAGCAGCGTCCCTCTCACAGCAAGGGCATTCTCCTCTCCTAAAAGCCCCTGCATGCCGATTCCCACAAGGATAAAACCGATCTGTGACATGGAAGAACATGCCAGCGTCCGTTTTAAATCCACGGAAAAGACCGCCAGGACCGCGCCTCCCAGCATGGTCACCACCCCAAGGAGCAGGACCGCCATGCCCCAGGCCGAATCGTGGAGGAAGATATTACAGCTGACCACAAGAATCCCGAATATTCCGGATTTCGTCAGGATGCCGGATAAAAGCGCGCTCGCCGGCGCCGGCGCCACAGGGTGGGCCTTGGGAAGCCAGATATGCAAAGGGAACATCCCCGCCTTTGCACCGAAGCCGAACAGCATCAGCGCACCGGACAGATATAACACACCGCTCTTTTCCGGCCGCACCTGCCGGCATGCCTCCAGGAGCTCATCCATCTGCAGAGTGCCCGCCGTGTGATACAGCATAAAAAGCCCCATCAGCATGACCATACCGCCGATCACCGCAACCCCCAGATATGTGCCGGCCGCCCGCATCGCCGCCTCTTTTTCATCATGGGCCACCCACACATAGGAGGTAAAGGACATGATCTCAAAGAAAATAAAGGTGGTGTACAGATCCGCCGATAAAAACACGCCCATGGTCGCCCCAAGGGTCAGGAGCAGGAACAGGTAATAGCGGTTCCGGTTCCGGTAGTGTCCAAAATATTCTCTGGAAAATACGGTCGTCATCATCCACATAAAGGCCGCCACCAGGCCATAAAGCACACGGAAGCCGTCGAGCCTCAGAGTAAGCCCCAGGCCGCAGAAGCCTTCCCATTTAAAATCGAGCACAGGCAGCGCCATGCCGGAAACGCCTCCGCTTCCTGACAGAAGCCCGCGGACAAGCAGGCAGCACAGCAAGGCGAACTCTGCGATCACGACACCGTCCGCAAAAAGATTCCTTGCCGTCTTCTCTCTCCGCCCAATCCCATAGGATAGAAAAGCGCCGATCATGGGCCAAATTACAAGAATCAACAAAATCCAGTCACCGCTCATATGCCGCTCCCTCCCGCCGTCTGCTTTAGAAAATGGAGAAGAGGTCTGGAATACAGTCCAAAGAACAGAATGACAGCTGCAAAAATCACGATAGGGGCCAGCATGCGCCATCCCGGCTCCTTCACCCCATCCAAAGCCGTCTCATCATATCCTGTTTTGGGAAAATATGCCCTGACCACTACGGTCATCATATAAATACCGGTCATGAGAGCCGAATAAAGCAGAACACCAGCGGCAAGAAATCCGGGAATGCCGCCGAGTCCCACAGCCGCCTGTGCAATATTCCACTTGCTTATGAATCCCGCAAAGAGCGGGATGCCCGTAAGAGATAAGCCCGCAATTGTAAAACAGGCAAAGGTGACCGGCATCTTTTTCCCTATGCCGTCCAATTCATATACGTAGTTTTTTCCCGACTGATGCATCACCGCTCCGGCACAAAAAAAGGAGCAGATCTTCATAAACGCGTGAAAGACCAGATGGCTGAGAGCTGCCGCCATCCCCGCCGCGCTCATCATAACTGTGCCCAAAAGCACATAGGAAAGATTGCTTATGGTAGAATACGCCAGCCGTCTTTTAAAATGGACCTCCTTTACAGCCATGGTAGAGCCGTAAACAATCGTCACAAGCACTGCTCCCAGCACTACATAATGCGCCCAGGTCCCTTTCAGAAAGTCTGCCCCATAGCTGAAATAGGTCAGCCGCAGTATGGCAAAAGCCCCGGATTTCACCACGGCCACCGCATGGAGCAGAGCCGTGACCGGCGTTGGAGCCACAGACACAGACGGCAGCCAGCTGTGGACTGGAAACAAAGCCGCTTTCACGCCAAAGCCAAAGAAAGCCAGTACATACATAAAAAGGATCACATTGGTGTTAAACCCCGACACACCCTTGTTGAGCACGCCGCCCAGGGTAAAATCCGCAGTACTCCCATAGATCAGCACGAACACCAGCCCTATGAACGCAAATGCGGCGCCTCCGATGGAATAATAGAGATACTTCCGGCTCGCCCGGATCGCTTCCTTCGTTCTGTCATGGAGCACCAGCGGAAATGTGACCAGTGTGAGCAGCTCATAGAACAAGTACAAGGTCACCAGGTTTCCGGACAGGGCGATTCCCAGAGTCACCCCATAGGTCATTGTATAAAACGCGAAAAACTCTCTTCCCCGCTTATCCCCCTCCATATATTCAAAGGCATAGAGCGTAGCAAGGGGCCATAACACGGATACCAGCCCGGAAAATACGGCCCCCATCCCATCCATACGGAAAAACACCTTCAGATTCCCCGCCATGGAAAAAAGCACGGCGCCGTTTCCCTGTCCCCTTCCGGTGAACAGAACGGCCCAGATCATGGCGCTGGCGGCCAGCACGATCAATTCTGTAAATATAGGATGCACCCGCGCCTCTTTTTCCGGAATCATCAGCATGAGGATTCCGCCTGCCATGGGCAGGAGCACCGGAACGACCAACAGCAATTGGTTCATAATAAATCCCCCATTCTCCCGTCCGTCAGAACAGCAGCCCGGCTGCCGCCGACGCTGCATTTAATATCACGCCCGGGAACATGCCGAGCGCCACGGCTCCGATCGTCATCAGAATCATCGGTACCGTCATAAGAGCGGAAGGCTCCCGTTTCTCCAGGCTGCCGTAATCATGATCTGCCCCAGGGAAAAATCCATGTATCGTGACTGGAAGCAGATATCCGGCCGTCAGAAGAGCGCTTATCAAGAGAATCACAGGTCCCAGCCAGGAAAAAACTCCCGTTCCTGATGAAAGGGCCCCTGTCGCCAGATACCATTTGCTCACAAAACCGCTCGTAGGCGGAATTCCCACCAGGGTAATGGACACCAGTGTGAAACACCATATAGTCACCGGCATTTCTTTTCCAATTCCCCGAAGCTCTGCCACCTTTGTCTTCCCCGTCTTATAGATGATGGCGCCGGCTCCCAGAAACAACGTATTTTTCACCAGGGAATGGAATATCACATGGGCGATCGCCCCTATAAACGCCGCCGGATGGAGAAGAGAGAGTCCAAAGAGGATATAGGAAACCTGGCTCACCGTCGAATAAGCCAGCCTCTTTTTCATGATTTTCTCTTTATAGGCCATCATGGAACCGAGGAAGATTGTCGTCAGAGCAAGTATCATCCACACGGTCTGTACCCAGGTCCCCCGGAGAAGATCCGGCCCTATCACATAAAAGACCACACGGATGACAGCCAGCACGCCCATCTTCGTGATCACGCCGGACAGCACGGCGCTGGCAGGAGCCGGCGCTTCCGGATGAGCGGTCGGCAGCCATCCGTGCATGGGGAACATTCCCGCCTTTGTGCCGAAGCCGATGATCATCATAAAAGCGGACGCCAGAAGAAGCCCCTCGTGTCCGGCCATGGCAGAAGCATCCAGAATCCCGCCGGCCTGGAAGCTTCCTATCGCTCCATATCCCGCAAGGAAGAAGATGCCGAAAAGAGCCATGAAAGCGCCGGCCACCGAATAAAACAGGTATTTAAGGCCCGCCATGATGGCAGGCTTCGTCATCTCATGCAGGACCAACGGCAGAGATGTGAAGGTCATCACCTCAAAAAACACATAAAATCCAACCATATTGTCGGCAAAGGACAGCGCCGTCAGCGCTCCCTCCACGATCAGGTAAAAGCCGAAGAACCGCTCCTCATGTTCCTCATGGCTCATATAGGAAAATGCAAAGCATCCCACCAAAAGCCACACCGATACCGACAGGCCCGCGAATATCCTGGAGATCGTGTCCACATGAAAGGAGATACGGATCGTATCTGTGAGCTGCCATAAGGTCACGGATACATCCCCCCGCACCAAACAGAGCATGGTAAAAAGAAGCTCCAGCGCCAGCGCTCCGAAGACGACCGTGAGCTTTGCCTTCCTCCCCATTTTGGCTTTGGTCAGCGCCAGCGTCAAAATGCCGGCCGCCATGGGGAAAAAGATCGGAAGCAACAATAAAAAATCCTGTTCCATAATACCCTCCCTTATTTTGTCAGCCTGACCCCGCCTTATACGAACATACTGAGTCCGGCGTCAATGGCATTGACGATGGGCTGGGAAAAAAGGCCCAGCACCAAATTTACGATTATAAATAATAACGACGCCACTTTAAGCTTCCCGGAAGCCTGATGGGACATGTCGGCCCCATATTCCCTCTCCGCCGGAGAATAAATACTTATGACCAGGCGAAGGAAATAAATGGCGTTCAATATGGTGCTGACCGCCAGTCCGAGGATAGTCGCCACCATTTTATGCGGGCTCTGGACCGCAGCCGTGGCGAACATCAGCTTGGAAATGAATCCTGACAGCATCGGAAACCCGACCATGGACAGCGAGCCCACCGCGAAAGCAATGCCTGCCGTTCTGTTCCGGTAGCCGGATCCTCTGAGACTACGATAATCTGCTTTTCCGTCCGACACCTCATAAAGGCCCACGGCACTGATAAACAGAAGAGATTTCGTCGCCGCGTGTGTAAAGATATGGAATACGGCCGCCGCCATTCCGGCTTTCGTCCCCAGGCCGATCCCCATATAAATATACCCAATCTGTGCCACCGAGGAATAAGCGATCATCTTTCTCGTGTCCGTCTGCTTGATAGCCTTTACAGATCCCACGATCATACCGACCAGTCCGAATACGAACAGAGCATTGATCACCTTGCTGCTCACGACATTCTCGTATCCCAGCACCCGGTAGAATACTTTTATCAGCAGAAATATATATCCCTTAGATACCAAGCTTGACAAGATGGCGCTGGCCGCAGGCGTGGCATATCCATAAGTTTCCGGAATCCACGAGTGAAACGGATATAGGCCGCTTTTTATGGCCAGGCCGACAGACATGAGCGCTATCACCACCAGCAGAGGCACTTCATAGGAGCCGGAAGCCACAATGGCTCCCACCGCTTCTTTGGCCGGCTCCATCAGCAGATGACCGGTGATATCGTAGAGCATGCTCAGGCTGATCAGGAACATGCCGGAGCCAAGAAGGCTCATAACCATATACCGGATGGCCGCTACGATCCCGTGCCCATCCTGTTTTATCATGATCAGGCCGCAGGCCGCGATGGTATTGATCTCCACAAATACATATGCCGTAAACAAATCATTGGTATAGATAAGGGCCAAAAGCGAGCTCATCAGAAGGTCCACTAATATGAAAAACAGATTGGTCTTCGTCTCTTCCACGTCGGTAAAGATATGGCTCATACCGCCCAGCAGCGAAAGGAGCATGATCACGGAAAATCCGGTGGCCGTCAGAGCTTCCAATACACCAGCCCGAATCTCATTGCCCCAGGGCGCTGGAAAATGCCCCATCGAATATGTATAACTGGTTCCCGTCTTCATCGTATACGCCAGAACAGCCGAGGACATGACAAGAACAGCAGTCACCATGAACAGGCAGAGACGCTTCGCCCACGGCCCCTTTAAGACAGAAGACAGAATCCCGCAGAACATCGCCAGTATAATGGAGAAAAACGGAAAATTACACACAAAATCCATCACCGCTCCTCCTTCCTCCACTGCATGACTATCTCATCCAGATCTAAAGAACCATATCGCCTGTACAGACGGATAGTCAGAGACAGCATCAGGGCCGTCACACTGACCGACACTACGATCCCGGTGAGCACCAGGCCGTCGGGTATCGGGTTCGTATACGCCGCCGGATCCGTGATCCCGTCAGTCAGGATCGGCACCATTCTTCCGGATATGTATCCCTTGGCCGCCAGAAATAAATATACCGCGGTATCCATGATGTTCAGGCCGATGATTTTCTTTATCAGATTTTTATGGAGCAGGAGCGTCGTAAATCCAATCCCAAATAAGATCATAGACGCCGTCTCTTCCATATTCGCCGCCAGATGTGCGAGCATCTACATCCCCCCCTTTCGGAACAAGGTATAAAACGCATACATGGTGCAGGCCACCACTAGGCCCACACAGATATTCAAGGGGAGTATCAGCCCGCTGGACAAGATCGCACCGGGCGTCCCCAGAGGAATTCCGCTCTCCATATGGTTGGCCCCCGTGAAAAAAGAATAGCTTTTGGCGAGACAGTAAAAGGTCAGAGCCGCCAGGGTGATCCGCCGGAAGGTCTTCTCTGTGAAGAAACGCTCCGTCTTCTTGAATCCAAAGGCATTCAGATATAAAATCAATCCGGATCCAATGACCGCGCCTCCGGAAAAGCCGCCTCCAGGCGACAGATGGCCGTTCAGGATAATATAAATGCCAAAGATAAAGATGAGCGGCACCAGAACACAGGATACCTTCTGGAGGATCAGATCATTTTTCGGCTCATACAGCCTGTCATTTTCTTCCTCTTTTTTCTTCTTCATCTTCTCTTTGCTGCTGGAATTATCCAGGCGCATGAGCACCAGTACACAGGTGGCCGCTATGAACAGCACGCAGGACTCTCCAAAGGTATCAAAGGCACGGTAATCCAGTATCATGCCGGTCACGAAGTTGGTCGCGCCGGTCTCCTCCACTCCTTTTGCTATATAGCGGGCAGAGACTTCATTGTTGATGGGATTATCCGGGCTTCCGAATTCCGGCAGGTATACCACCGTCCATAAGAGCACGCCGATGAGAGTCACGCAAAGGAGCACGGAAGCCAGCCGGTAAATGATCCGGAACAATTTAAGCTCCTTGTTGTGGGCCATATCATAAACCACAGAATTTATCTTTTCCTCATCAATAAAGGGCTCCCCCTCTTCCGGAAGCTGTGCATCTTCCTCCTTTTCTCCGTCCGGAGGCTTGATCTCCATCCGTCCTTCCAGAGGGTCGATATCGCCGTCCACCCATTTTTCCAGGCGGCGCCAGCGGCTTTTCTCATAGTCATTCCTCAGTCTCATCCTGCTTCTCCTCTCTGATGGCCCTGATTTTCTTCAAGGTCACAAAAAACAAGATACTGGTGACGCCGGCCCCTACGGCCGCTTCTGTGACCGCCAGGTCCGGCGACTGCAGTATGACCCAGATAACAGCCATGATGGAACTGTAGGACATATAGATGATAATGGATGTCAAAAGCTTCTTCGTAAAGCTTACGGACAAGGCGCATACGATCAGCCCGGCCAGCAGGCAAAACTCAAATATCCTCATGATGCTCCACCTCGATCTCTCCCAAATCTTCATCCGTCGTCACTTCCAGGCGGCTGATCATATGGCCTGCCACGGGACTGGCCAGCCAGAAAAAGAGCACCACCAGCAAAAGCTTCAGAGAGTCAAAGCTAATGCCCTTCCAGATGATCAGGCCCAGGATCACAAAAAGAATGCCAAGAGTATCCCCCAGGGCGGCGGCGTGCATCCTATTAAGAGCGCGGCGAAACCTGTTTACTCCGATAGAAGCTGCCAGAAACATCAAAATACCAAACAGCAGAAGCGCCGCCGAAATTCCAAAACGTACCCATTCCATCTACTCTTCCTCCTTTTCCGCCGACTGCTTTTTTTCCGGTTCTCCGGCCGGCTCTTTCTCTTCCCTTTCCAGATATCCCTGATGCTCCAGATTATCCTCTATAGCGGCCTTATCTCCCCGGATCCCCTTTTTCTCCAGATATATCCCGGTGTAGACCTTCGTAAGGACCACCACAGACAGAAAGCTGATCATCGCATATATCAGGCACACATCCACAAGATAGCTCTCTTTCAGATATACAGACAAAATTGCGATGATGACGATCGTCATCGTTCCGATCATATTGACCGCGATGATCCGGTCTGCGGTCTTCGGCCCGCGGACAGAACGTATAATGGAAACCAGGACCAAGACGGCCAGGACCACCATACACGCCATAAGAATTCCCTGATAAAGTGTCTCTGCCCCCGTCATCGGCCCGCCTCCATCTTCCGTAAAAGCCGCACGAAATCCGACTCTTCGATCCCTTCTGCCATATCCTTATCCAGACAGTGGACACAGAACTCATTTCCTTCCACGGAAACGGTAATGGTTCCCGGCGTCAGCGTAATGGAATTGGCTAAAAGCACTTTGCAGATACCGCTTTTGAGGTCTGTCTTAAAATATACCAGCGCCGGCTCCGACCGGTATTTCTGAGACAGGATCAGGCGCAGGACATTCAGATTCGCCTTGGCGATTTCTTTGACTAGAACACCCAGAAAAGCTAAAAACAGGCCTGTATTTTTCAACAACAAAAAATCCTTCCGCAGGCTGTAATCCATAAACCGGCAGATAAAAAAATAAACTGCCGCCGAGATTGCCAGACCAAACAGAAAGATCTCCCATGTAAATCTTCCATTCAACATAATCCAGAAAGATAAAAATATAAGATACATCTTGACGAAACCCCTCCCTGTGAATTCTCATCCAACGCCCTTATAGAGTATAACTCTCTTCCCTTGAAAACACAAGGGAACTTTCCGCCTCCCATTTTCCTGTTAAAAGGCATATAAATAAGATAACAAATGGATCCGCCGAAGAGGAAAATATGATCCAGAATGTCAAAATATCTATTTTAGAGACCGGCTTCCCTTTTTGGGAGCATTTATCGGAAGAAGAAAAAGAAATACTGACCGCTTCCTGCTCTATTGTACAGTTTGAGAAAGAATCCCTGATCCACCGCCACGATGAAATGTGCATCGGCATGCTTCTTGTGCTCTCCGGGCAGGTCCGTACCTATATCCTTTCCGATGACGGCAGAGAAGTCACCTTGTACCGCCTGTATAAAGGCGATACCTGTATTCTTTCTGCCTCCTGCGTATTGGACGCCGTCGCATTCGATGTGCTGATAGAATCCGTGGAACCGACAGAAGCCCTGCTCGTGCCTCTTCCGGCTTTTCACCGGCTGATGAAGCAGAATGTCTACGTGGAATTGTTCGCCTATAAGCTGTCCACCGAACGGTTTTCCGACGTCATGTGGACCATCCAGCAGATATTATTTATGGGGGCAGACAAGCGGCTCGCCATCTTTTTGTGGGATGAGACAGCAAAGACCGGCAACGATACGGTCTCCTACACCCATGATCAGATAGCCCGCTACATCGGAAGCGCCAGAGAGGTGGTCTCCCGGATGCTTAAATATTTCAGCGGAGAAGGGATCGTCTCCCTGTCCCGCGGCAAGATCCGGATTCTCGACCGCAGCCGGCTCAAAGGCTATCTGTGACTCAGTCACAGAACCGAATCGAAATTCTCCGTATACTATTTAGTAAAGAAATAAGGAGTTATTAATATGTCAGTCAAAACCATAACAAAGCAAAATTTCCATAGAGAGATCATGAATTCAGCGCAGCCGGTGCTGCTCGATTTCTGGGCTGAATGGTGCGGCCCCTGCCGTATGCTCTCTCCCGCGGTAGACGCCCTCGCCGGAGAAAGGCCGGACATCACCGTCGGAAAAGTAAATATTGACGAACAGGCAGATCTGGCAAGGCAGTTCCGGATCATGAGCATCCCTACACTCGTCGTACTCAAGGACGGAAAAGTAACGGCTCAGAAAGCAGGCGTGCAGTCCAAAGAAAACATCAGGGCTATGCTGTACCGTTAAGGTATACCTTTGAATACCTTTCAAACAAGTTTTTTTAATCTGGTTTACAAGGCAGGAGGAAATCTGCTTCCATCCAGGCGGCTCGCTGGCAGCCGTAACCAGAATCTTTACGGCCTCCGGTCGGTCCTTTCCAACTGACATGGATAAATCGATATTTTTCCATGTCAGATTCCAATAAAAACCTGCATGAAATTCGGTTTTTACCTCCCTGCGGCCGGGAAGATTCTGCTAACGGCTTTGCGGCGCTTGCCTTACGATGGAATCGGATTGTTCCTCTTGCTCTTCTTTCCGCACCGAATATAAACCCCGGCTTGTTATAAAAACTATTGGAGCGGCCCACCGCAGCCCGCTGCCATAAGGCGCGCGGGCTGTGCAGATATCCAATCCTTTCCTGGAATCAGGGACATGGCGCCCTTCCTTAATGGTGCGGCAGAAAGAAAAACGGCAGAAAGATTCCGGGCCGGCCTAAAGGTGAACGCCGCAGGGCAGCGGCCGGTATTCCCCAAGCGGAGGGAGGCGGAAACGGAAGTACCGATTCCGTTTCTGAACGAACAGGAGACGGGAAATCATAAAGATTTCCCGTCGACATGTGAGCGGTACTCTCGAAGCGGGGATAAAGCGGCCCCTGCATCGCCAGCGAACCGAAATCGTGACGGTCCGGAACTTTTGCCGGTGCCTTGGTATAGACTTTACAGGAATGATTGCAAAAAGTATTTGGTTGTATACCCTAGGCATCCCTCAATTCATGCCCTGCGGGCAGGCGCCCTTCGTGCGGCAAGGTATAAAAAAATCGGCCCGGCAAAATATGCCGGGCCGGAGCTTTCGCCCTCTCCTTAATGTCTCAGGATCTTCCGTATAACACAACACACGATTCCCAGGCCGCTGCAGACATAGACCCAGGACTGGCTGGCGGCCAGCACCAGGAAAAACTGTCCCAGGCCGCTCAGGACATGGGGGCTTCCAGGCAGATAGAGTGCCGTCCTGGCCGCCAGGAATGTGAGCCCTGCAACTATCACAAAGGGAATAAGTCCCCGCCCTGTATCGAATCTTCTCATTCTGCCGTCGCAGGCCATGCGCCTGCGCGTGAGTATCCAAAGGGCCGATATCACGCCATACGCCAATAGCGCCGCCGCCAGAATAAGGTAGAGTCCCGCCGCGTAATTGTGGTCAGAAACCACCTGGGTCATGGGACCCAGCACATCCCTCTGGCTCCAGAAGCCTGTGAAAAGCCGGATGGTCATCCCTCCCATCAGAACAAAGGACACGAGACGCAGGGCGAGCGGCAGTATCCTGCCCAGAGTTCCTCCGACAGCCTTCCCCGTCGCCCTTCCCACAGATTTCACGGAAGACGCAGCGCGGCCTTTTTTCTTTTTCTTCTTTCTGGTCACCTGCTCCTCATAAACAGTCCGGTTCCCCGGACGGCTCTTTTTCCCGCTCTGTTTCTCTCCGCTGCGAATATCGCCGTATTCCGGATATCTCTTTTGTGAATCCGAATCATACGGATCTCTTCCGTATTTACCGTATTTCTTTCCGGAGCTTTCCTTTTTCTCTTCGTATTCCGGGTATACCGGAGACTCATTTTCTTCCCTGTGGTAAACGCTTCTCTGTTCCTCTCCGTCATACTGCTCCAGCGGTTCCAGCACCACCGTCTCGTCAAGGTCCGTTTCCTCCCGGAAAGGCCTCTCTCCAGCATCCGCAGCCCAGACGTCATCCTGCGGCACAAAATCCACGCCTGAAAAATCGTCTGCCGGCCGCGCTGTCCGTCTCCCCGGCCCCGTTAAAAGCGTCCCGCAGCTGCTGCAAAATTTACCTTCCGTTTCTCTTCCACATTTCGGACAAATCATAATTCTCATCCCCTATATCATTAACAATCTTGCTTTTCCAGTATCAAATATATGCCATTCTAACACAATGCGACAAAAAACGCAAAATTTTCACAGAAACATCACATATCCGCTTCCTGGAAACAGGGAATGAGACAAAGCAAGAACCCTTTATATCTGCCGGTAATTCGACGTAGGGCCGCTGAACACATATCTCAGATATGCCACAGAATTCCTGGCGTCTTCGTCCAGCTGCTCTTTGGTGGCGCTGTCGCTCAGATCCCTCCAGATTTTGATATCGCTTCCCACCTCTCCGCCATCCAGTACAAACGGCTCCATGACTACATTTTTGTCATATCCGATTCTTCTCAGCGCATGGCCGATCTCACACCAGGGCATATTCCCTTTCCCCGGCACCCGCCTGTTGTTTTCTCCCACATGGAAGTGGCCCAGCCGACTGCCCGCCGTCAAGATCGCATCTGCCATACTGTCCTCTTCAATATTCATATGGAACGTATCCAGCATCACCTTGGCAGCCGGCACATCCACTTGCTTTACAAACTCCACCGCCTCCTTCGCCGTATTGAGAAGGTATCCCTCAAATCGGTTCAAAACCTCCAGGCAGTAGTCCACACCACATTCTCCGGCGATTCTGGATACGGTTCTGACGTTTTTCACACTCCGCTCCCAATCTCCTTTTTTGTCGATGGGCTTCGTGTAATCTACCGGCCAATAAGAATAAATGCCGCCGCCAATGGTGTGGATATCCAGATATTCCAGTTTTTTCAGGATATCCGTATAAAACTCGACAGCGTGTTTCGTCACGGCCTCGTCCGCGGAACCCAGGTTTTCTTCCACAGAAGGGCCGTATCCCGCAGTCAGGGTGATTCCTTGGGCTTTCGCCTCTTCCTTAAAAGCCGTAAGCTCGGCTTTGCTGATGTCCTTAAGGGCCGCACAGGAAATTTCCAAAATATCAAACCCCAGCTTTTTTACCTTCTCTATGTATTTCCTCTGGTCCGCTCCCCATTTATTTTCCCAGTAAGCAAAATAGATACCATATTTCATTTTCTTTCCTTCCTTTCCCATGTCACTGCCGTTTTGACTGAACCTCTTTCTCATACCGCTCCACTTCCGCGAACCAGCCAAATCCCACCGGTACATTCTCCATTTCACAGATGTGATCCCAAACCGCCTGGAAAGGCATCGTCTTCATTTCTTCCATGAGAGCCAGGCGCTTCGTGTAGTTTCCCTCGTTTTCATAAGTCCGCAGCTCCTTTGTCGGCTCCAGGAAAGCTTTCAGAAGCGCTTTCTGTGTGTTGCGAAGACCGATTACTCCTGCCGCCACCCGGTTTATGGAAGCGTCAAAATAATCCGTTCCGATATGCACCCGTTCAAGCCATTCGTTCCGCACAATTTCATTCATGATGTTCTGAGTCGTATCGTCAAACGCCACCACATGATCGCTGTCCCACCTCATGGGCCTGGTGACATGCAGAAGTATCTCATCACACATGAACATAAGAGAGGATATCTTGTTCGCCACTTCCTCCGAAATATGGAAATGACCGGCGTCCAGTGTGACCGGAAGATGATGTTTTGCCGCATACGCCATATAGAATTCATGAGAGCCTACCGTATAAGCTTCCACTCCTATGCCAAAAAGCTTGCTCTCCAGAGAATCCATATTATGAACGCGGTCTGCCTTCCGGTCAAAAACGCGGTCCAGGGACTCCTCCAGCCTCTTTCTTGGAGCGTACATATCCGCGGGCATATCTTTGTAGCCGTCGGGGATCCAGTAATTTGTCATACATTTTATTCCGGTCTCCTGTCCCAGATATTCGCCTATCTCACTGGCGCGTCTGAAATGCTCGATCCAGAATTCCCGCACCCTTTTATCCGCACTGCTCAGAGTAAATCCGGAATTTGCCATGGGATGGCCCGAGCAACTGGGGTTAAAATCCAGCCCGATTCCGTTCTCTTTCGCCCAGTCCACATAGTAACGGTAATGCTCCTTTTCAATCTTGTCCAGGTCGATTCCCGGCTCAGCTGAAGCGATCATCTTGGACTGGACGCTCAGCTTATGTCTGCCCGGAATCAAAGAGAACACTTTTCCCGCGTCCTGTACCAGCTGTTCCGCGTTCTTCGCCGCTCCCGGATAGTTGCCCGTCGCCATAACCCCTCCCCCGGTCCCGGCCTCCACCTGCAGAAACCCCTTGTCGTCGTCCAGCTGCCACGCATTGAAGGAGATCCTGATGGCAAGAAGTTTCTTCACTGCCTCCTCCGTATCCACCCCCATCCTTGCGTAGCGCTCCTTCGCCAATTCATAAGCCTGTTCTGTTTTGCTTCCCATATTCTTTCTCCTTTCTGATTTTAATGCCATAGTGGCTGTTTTCTATAATGTAAACGTTTACTCATGCCCGCTTCGCCGCTGGGCCAAAAAACCGGCCGGCAAATTCACTCTGGGCGTTTCTCCGTGGACTTCCGTTCTGTCAACCGCACCGGTATCACCCGATGACATCCTCCCGCTGTTTTCCCTTCAATCAATTCCAGCATTTCTTTCGCCGCAATCCCGGCCATCTGTTTCACATCCTGGTGAACGCTGGTAAGCGCCGGCTCATATATGGCCGCGAGGGGCGTATCGTCAAAACCGGTCACCATGACATCCTCAGGCACTTTTCTGCCGCGTTCCCTAAGAGCCATGACTGCACCCGCCGCCAGTTCATCCGTGGTACACATGATCCCGTCAAAGAAGATACCCGCCTCCAGAGCCCTTCCCACGGCCTTCCTGGACGCTTCTGCTGAAACACTGTCCGCATAAAGGATGAGTTCCTTATCCAAGGACCTCCCGGCTTCCGCCATGGCCCGGCAATAGCCCCTGTATCTGGCTTCCTTGTTCCAGTCATTTCCCTTGTCCCGGAGGACAGCTATTCTCCTGCAGCCTCTTTCTACCAGCTTACCGGCCGCCTGATATCCTCCGCTTTCATTATCGGACTCAATGAGCACGATCTCCTTCTGACCCTCGTATCCTTCCGGCCGCCTGTCCAGATAGGCCACTGGCATATCTTCAATCTCCGTATGTATCCTGCTGCCGGAAATGAACAGGATTCCGCTGACCTGGTGGGCGAGCAGAGTATCCACATGCCGCTTTTCCAGACGTTCATCTTCATTGGTGTTGCAGATCAGCGTAGAATACGAATATTTAAACATTTCCATCTGTATCTCCAGGACCAGACCCGCAAAGTGACGGCTCAGGATATCCGGGACGATGATTCCCACCACATCGGTCCGCCTGGTCTTAAGCCCCTTGGCCGACAGGTTCGGCACATAGTGATATGTCTCGATGATCTCCCGCACTTTGGACTCCGTTTCCGCTGAATACCGCCCGTTCTGATTGATTACCCGGGATACGGTGGCTACAGATACTCCCGCAAGCTCCGCTATTCTTTTTATCGTAATTTTCTTTTCCATAGACCGCACCTTGACCATCCGTTTGCGTAAACGTTTACTCATCTACAAATAGTGTACCTCAAAACAAGCTTTGTTTCAATCCTTTTTTTAAGGAAATGATTTTTTTATTCACCGCAGGGTCTGTTCCGCGAATCCTACGGGAATATCATTTTCGTAGATCCATTCGGAAACGTGTTCTATCGTCAATTCAAAAAACACCTCGTCTGATTCTATGAATTCATCTTCTTCGCCAAAGGAATCCGGATATCGGGAAATATACGCTTTTTTCAGTTCTGTATTGCCGCTGCTGAACGCGGATCCTAAGAATCTCGCCTTCCCTGTGAAATAAAAATTTCCAGCGCATACGGCGATATGGGGATTGGCCGTCATCTCTTTCGCTTTTTTTGAGGACGCCGACGTCCGGATATATAAGTTCAGGCCAATGTTCAGGGGGCTGACAGGCCTTGAAGAAACGACGTCGTGAACGCTCGTCGATAAATAGATAACTTCCGCTTTCTTCAATGTCTCTTCCAGTTTTTCTAAATTGATCTCCATGCTTTCTCCTCTCCCATTCTCTCGATCTTCATGCCAATCAAATCCTCTTAAATATACCTCTGGCAGAAGAAAATGTCAATTTTCGTTTACTCCCATATTCTGTCTCACCTGTTCTCCTTGTTTCGCGGCGGCAGAAATGATATCATGGAGATAATGATGCTCGGCTGTCACCTTTAAATACATTTGCGTGGAAAGAGGGTCTTTTGACAATGGATAAAATTCTGATTGTGGAAGATGATAAAAAGATCAGGGAAGAGCTTCGCACAGCTCTCGAAAAGAAGGGCTACTCCTGTGCTCTGATCGAGCAGTTCGAGAATGTGGCAGAGCAGATCACAAGGGAAGAGCCTTTACTCGTGCTCCTGGATCTGAATCTGCCTGTCAATGACGGATTTTATATCTGTCAGGAAATAAGGAAAAGGTCAGACGTGCCTGTCATCGTGGTGACAAGCTCTGACAGTGATATGGATGAACTGATGAGTCTGAATGTGGGGGCGGATGACTTTATTACAAAACCGTACAACATGCACATCCTGCTGGCTCACATTGCGACTGTGCTCCACCGTGCATATGGCAGGAAGGCGTCTATGACACTTTCCCACAACGGTCTCACCTTGGATATTTTAAAGAGCCGTATGTCCTATCAGGGAAAAGAGGCGGACTTGACAAAAAATGAAATGGGGATTCTCAGAATGCTGATGGAGAACTATGGAACGATCATCTCAAGATCCGACCTGATCTGCCAGCTGTGGGAAATGGAAGAATTTGTAGAAGACAGCACTCTGAACGTGAACATTAACCGTCTTAGAAAAAAACTGGCAGATCTGGGACTGAATGATTACCTTGTGACAAAGCGGGGGCAGGGGTACATGATATGAAAATTTCAGAATATGTCAGAGATAAATGGGCCTTTATCGGGATTGGAGTACTCCTTTACGCTATAGCAGCCTGGTTTCTCTGGATGACGGGAACGGAACTTCCGGTGATCATTATGACCGGAATCCTCTATTTGGCAGGCTTTGCGGGGATAGGGACGTATGACTGTATACAAAAAAAACGGTACTATGACGAGCTGAACGAGGCCTGGGAAGAACTGGAGGAGAAATCCTTTCTGACCGAGATCATAAAACGCCCCGGCTTTTATGATGGAAAACTGATGTATGATGTGATCACAAAAAACGAAAAATATCTGAACGACATCATCTCTGACCAGCAGGCGGAGATGATGGAATATAAAAAATATGTGGAAACATGGGTCCATGAAATCAAGACCCCGATCGCAGTGGAGCATCTGATCATCGAGAATAACAAAAGCCCCATTACCTCAAGTCTGGAAGAAGAGGTGGATAAAATAGAGGCTTATGTGGAACAGCTCCTATATTATACGAAAAGCGGAAGTCTCGAGGGAGACTATATGATACAGCCGGTCAGCCTGAAGAAGCTGGTGAGCGAAGCCATACGGAAAAATAAAAAGATGATGGTCGCCGCCGGTATGATCCCAAAGCTTGAAAACCTGGAATACGAGATTCTCACAGATACAAAATGGATGGGATTTATCCTGGGTCAGATCATCACGAACTCCGTGAAATATAGTGACTCCCATAAAAAGCCCTGTATCACATTTGAAGCCGCAAAAAGTGGAAAGCATATGATAGAGTTCTCCGTTTGGGACAACGGAATCGGAATTCCCGAAAGTGACCTCTCCCGAATATTTCTGAAGGGTTTCACAGGTGAAAACGGAAGGCGGGTCCAGCATTCAACAGGCATGGGATTATATCTGTGCAAAAGCCTTTGCGACAAAATGGAGATTCCGCTTGAGGTCCATTCTAAACACGGAGAAGGGACTAAAATCCACTTTCTTTTTAAACAAAACGAAATATACTGAAGCTTCCCGCCATTTGATAATTAAAACGCGGGAAGCTTTTATATTACCATAATGTAATCTTTTTGTTATGAACATGCGTGGTACAGCGGCTGTTTCGGTGGTAAACTGAGTTCAGAATAAAAGAAACAGAAAGGAGATCCAGAGAATGAAAACCGTTTTGACAGTAGACAACTTAGAAAAGTTTTACAAAAATAAAGGAAACATCACGAAGGCAGTGAATCACATCAGCTTCGAGGTACAGGAAGGGGAATATGTGGGAATCATGGGAGCGTCGGGAAGCGGTAAGACTACGCTCTTAAACTGCATCTCAACCGTTGATCGTGTGACGGCGGGGCACATTTATGTAAACGGAAAAGATGTCACTGACAGGAAAGAATCTGCACTGGCAAGATTCAGAAGGGAAGAGCTGGGTTTCATTTTCCAAAACTTCAACCTCCTCGATACCCTGACAGGGCGGGATAATATCGCATTGGCGCTGGCAATCCTCGGAGAAGATCCAAGGAAAATCGACGGCATGGTGGAATCCGTCTCCAGAGAACTCGGGATTGAAAAAATCATCGATAAATATCCTTACGAGATGTCGGGAGGACAGCAGCAGAGAATCGCCTGTGCCAGAGCGATCATCACGAATCCGTCCCTTATTTTGGCGGATGAGCCCACCGGAGCGCTGGATTCCAAATCTGCAGGTATGCTGTTAGAGAGCCTGAGCTTCTTAAATGAAGAAAAAAATGCAACAATCCTTATGGTGACGCATGATGCCTTTACCGCCAGCCACTGTAAGCGCATCCTGTTTCTAAAGGATGGACAGATCTTTAATGAGCTGGTGCGCGGAACAGATTCCCGAAAAGAATTTTTTGATAAAATCATAAAAGTAGTTTCCTTGCTGGGAGGTGAAAAGAGTCATGCGTTCTAGGAAAAAAGCTTCCAAAAAATTCTTTGATAAGCTGGCCTCCAGAAATGTCAAAAGAAGTGCAAAGGACTATTTCATCTATTTTTTCACACTCACCTTTGCAGTATGTCTTTTTTATACCTTTAACTCGATAAAAGCACAGTTCGGCATCCTTGGCATCCCGGATACTCTGAATTACCTGGCGGCATCTCAAGCGGCTGTCGCGGCTGTTTCCGCAGTGTCCTGCGTCATCATCGGATTTCTCGTGGCATATGCGAACAACTTCCTGATGAGACGAAGAAAAAAAGAATTTGGAGTATATTTTGTACTGGGAATGGACCGGAAGGACGTGAGCCGCCTTCTCATGAAAGAGACAGGAAAGATAGGGGCCGCATCCCTGGTATCCGGACTGCTTTTAGGAATCTTCGCTTCTCAGGGACTTTCCATGATAACAGCCAGGCTGGCAGGAGCGGGGCTCACCAGTTACCACTTCGTATTTTCACCGGCAGCCATGGGGGCGGCGGTCATCTTTTTTGCCGCCACATTCGCATGCGTCCATATCTTCAACGTTCATCAGATCAAAAAAATGAAGCTGATAGAGCTTCTTTACGCAGAGCGTAAAAATGAAGAAATGCCGGAGCCAAAGAAAAAAGATGGCCTCATCACTCTCCTATCCATCCTTCTGATGGCGGCAGGATACTTTGTCATCTTCAAATGGGCCGGTTCTTTCTTTATGATCTCCATCCTGGCAGGAGGCGGGCTGATAGCAGCCGGGACCATCTTGTTCTTCCTTTCGGCAGCAAGCGCGGTGACACACCTCCTGAAACATAAAAAACGCTTTTACTATCACGGCCTCAATATGTTCGATGTAAATCAGCTGGGAAGCCGCATCAAAACAGCCGGTGTCTCCGTCGCCGTCGTATGTATCCTGATGTTCCTCGCCGTATCCGCCATGGGAATCAGCATGGGGCTTGGACAGAGCAGCATCATCGGAAAGAAAAAGCTGGTGCCGTATGATATCAGCATTGAGTATACCTTTGGAGATGAAAGAGACAAAGAACTCAAGGCTCATTCTATTATAGAAGAAATGAAACATAAAAACGCAGAGCTTACTGAATATTTGGGGCCGACTGCCGAGTTCACCGTGTACTGTATCGGCAATCTGAAGGATCGTGAGCTTTTTGGACCATATGCAAAAAGTAATAAAGAAGAAAAATTATATGGAGACTATCTTGTCACAGTAATCGGGCTTGAGGACTACAACAGTATCTTAAAGCTTCAGGGCAAAGAAACCGTGTCTCTGAATGATGACCAGTATGCCCTGGTCTACAATAACCCAGACGCAAGAAAAGTATTGGAGCGGTTTGCCGATTCTCAGGAAAAACCGATCGAAGTGGGAAACACTCCGCTGACTTTAAAGAAGGGGGCGATCTATGAGACAACCTTAAACAATCAGAATGTATTTGTCGATACGGGCGTCCTGC
Source organism: Lachnospiraceae bacterium (assembly GCA_902363445.1). Taxonomy (GTDB): domain Bacteria; phylum Bacillota; class Clostridia; order Lachnospirales; family Lachnospiraceae; genus Lientehia. The sequence goes on along the minus strand of CABJAB010000002.1, from coordinate 96,718 downwards.
TCGTTCCCCAGAAAGCCGCCGGAAACAGCAAGCCATATATGAAAATCAGCAACAGCATGTATAAAGGGAACGAGGATAACGCTTACACCGCCCTCAAAAAAGATATGCTGGACGTCAATATCTTCAATTACAGAAGCAAAACAGATCTGCTGGTAGAACTGATGTCAAATCAACTGACGGACATCTATGTGGGAAATTACCTTGGAATCACCTTTTTAATCACAGCAGGAGCAGTCCTCGCGCTGCAGCAGCTCACCCAGTCCTCCGAGAATGTAAAAAGATATAAGCTTCTGTCTGAACTGGGAGTCGGGGAACGGGAAATGAAAAAGTCCCTCCTGGCACAGATGAAAGTATATTTCGGGCTTCCGTTTGCCGTGGCCGCTGTACACTCTGTTTTCGTAATTGCCGGAGTTTATCAGATCATTCCCTATCTGACTGCGGGAGCGATCATACAAAATGTATTGTTTGGAGCCGGACTAGCGGCGGGCATTTACGTGGTATACTTTATGACCACTTACGCGGGAAGCAGACAGATCCTCAAACTATAGTACAAAACACTTTTTGAAATCATTTTTAATTAATTCTAATTAAGCTCCAATTTAGCACCGGCAGAAGTTCCGGACCGTCACGATTTCGGTTCGCTGGCGATGCAGGGGCCGCTTTATCCCCGTTCCGGGAGTATCGCTCACATGTCGGCGGGAAATCCGGATGATTTCCCGTCTCCGGTTCGCTCAGAAACGGAATCGGTATTTCCATTTCTGCCTCCCTCCGTCTGGGAAACACCGGCCGCTGCCCTGCGGCGCTCGCCTTTAGGCCGGCCCGGAATCGTTCTGCCGGCGCCCTGCCTGCTGCACCGTTTCGGATTACTTCCATTCTTTTGATTCCATAAAAGTATCAGGTAGCCACACGGCCCGCGCGCCTTACGGCAGCGGGCTGCGGTAAGCCGCCCCAATGACTTTCAAGGCAAGTGAGAGCTTATTTCGGTGCGGAAGAAAGAATAGGAGGAACAATCCGATTTCATCGTAAGGCGAGCGCCGCAAGGACGTTAGCAGGATCTTCCCTGCCGTAGGGAGGCAAAAATCGCATATCATGCGAATTTTTGTTGGAATCTGACATGGAAAAATATCGATTTATCCATGTCAGTTGGAAAGGACTGACTGGAGGCCGTCAAGATCCTGGTTACGGCTGCCAGCGAGCCGCCTGGATGGAATCGGATTTCCTCCTACTCTTGTAAATACAGACAAAGAAAACTTGTTTGAAAGGTATTCAAAGGTATAAAAAAACCGCCGGGCATGAGGTACATGGTATTGTCCTGCACGTATTTCTCCGTTCTCCATATTATACCAGTAAGCAAAACTCATAGGAGAACGACCCATTGAACATGAAAACCCTGACTAAACGGCTTCTCTGCCTCTCCCTCTGCTTACTCGTCCTGATCGGGACAGTATCCGGCTGCGGAAAAAAAGCAGACAGCAAGAAGACGGATGCCGAAAAGACAGAGGCTCCCAAGCAGGAAGCCCTGACCCCCGTTACCTTAAGCGAAGTGGCACACTCCATTTTCTACGCCCCTCAATATGTGGCCATTGAAAACGGATATTTTGAAGAAGAAGGCATCGACCTCACCCTCATCAACAGCGCCGGAGCCGATAAGGTAATGACCGCCATGATCTCCGGCGGCGCCGATATCGGTTTCATGGGTTCTGAAGCCAGCATCTATGTCTACGCAGAAGGAAGCTCCGATTATGCGGTGAATTTCGCCCAGCTGACGCAGCGTGCCGGCAACTTCCTGGTAGGAAGGGAAGCAGACGAAGATTTTAAATGGGAAGACCTAAAAGGCACGAAGGTCCTCGGCGGCCGCGCCGGCGGCATGCCTGAAATGGTATTTGAATACATTCTGAAAAAGAACGGGATTGATCCGAAAACCGATCTGACTATCGACCAGAGCATCGATTTCGGTCTGACTGCCGCCGCTTTCATAGAAGGCGACGCGGACTACACCGTGGAATTCGAGCCTTTTGCCACCAAGATTGAATTGGAAGACGCCGGAAAAGTCGTGGCGTCCCTCGGCGTAGATTCCGGATATGTCCCCTACACGGCTTACTGCGCGAAGCAGAGCTACTATTCGGAGCATCCGGAAATCATCCAGGGCTTCACAAACGCTATCCAAAAAGGCCTTGACTATGTGAACAGCCACACCGCGGAAGAAATCGCCAAGATCATACAGCCTCAGTTTTCTGAGACCGAGGAGAGCACCATCGCCGCGATCGTCGGCCGTTATCTGGACCAGGATACCTGGAAAGAAGATCTGGTCTTCAGCGAAGACAGCTTTAACCTGCTGCAGGATATCCTGACGGAAGCCGGTGAGCTGAAGGAAAAAGTCCCTTATAAAGAACTGGTTAATACTGAATATGCGGAAAAAGCTGCAGAAACAGCTAAATAGCAGATTTACTCAATAAGAAAGAGAGCGCTGCCAATAGATGGACCTCATCTATGGAGCAGCGCTCTCTTCTTTATTCTTCTGTCTCTACCGCGTCTGTCTTATAAATGAACTTCACGCTTCCGCTCATATCCCCTGAGATTCCCGCAAAGGATCTATAGTTCTTAGAGACATCTGCGGTAGCCCGGAGTCTGGATACCAGCACATCCAGGTCCCCGTCGACCGCATCCACCAGCTTCTGTACTCCCTCTTCGCTGAATTCTTTCAGGCCGTCAGATAACTGCATTGCTCCGTCGGCCAACTGTGATACCCCATCCGTAAGGGCGCCGCCGCCGCTCTGTAGCCGGCCGATCCCCTCGCGGAGAGTCCCTGCGCCGTCATAAAGATCTGACGCTCCGGCAGCCAGATCGGAGGCTCCTCCGAGAAGCGCTCCGGCTCCTTCATTCGCTTCGGCAACGCCCGCGGTATAGCTCAGCAGGCCGTTATAAAACTCATGGTAACTGTCCAGCTGGGCCTTAAGGGCCGCTATGCTTCCAGCTCCGTTTCTGGCGCTTTCCACGGCGGCATTGATCTGAGACGTCACCTCGCTGCTCTGCATATTCTGCTGAATCAGCTCCTGAACCTTGGATTCCGTAACAGCGGCAATCTGTCCCTGAATATCGGACGACTGCATCTGATTATCCACAGCTCCAGCGACCATGGCCTGGGTATCGGCATCCACTCCGCCTGCATTCACGGCAGCCTCATACTGCTCCGCCGTCATCGGCATTCCGGCCGCCTGCAGAACTCCTTCCAGCACCTTACCGCGGACAGCCACCTCAACCTGAGCGCGGATGGCCGTCTCCTGGGCACGCACTTTTCCGGTCACCGCATCAAGCGCCGTATTATAAGCCATGTTGTACACGGTGTTCTCGTCCAGGGAGCCTTTGACCCCATCCAGCACCTCCGCATAGTTGTCAATGGTGAGCGCCGGTACAGAAAGCCCTGCCGCCGCCAACTGGCTGTCCGCGGCCGCCAGCAGAGAATCAAACACCTGTCTGGCTCCTCCGTTCAAAGTCTCATTATTGGCTGCCAGTTTATTCAGTCCTCCGGCCAGATCGCCGGCCCCGTCTTTGAGGCTCTGAGTCCCGTTCTTTAACGCTCCGGCCCCGTCTGACAAGGCTCCTGCTCCAGACGCCAGCTGGCTGACTCCGTCTATCAGCTCTCCAGATTTGCTCTGCAGAGTCTCCAGACCATCGTATAAGGCGGAAGAACCATCCAACAGCTGTTCCATGGCATCGGACAGTTTATCCAAAGACTCTTTCAGCTTGTCAATGGAATCCCCATCCTCCAGGTCGATATCACCGAACACTTCATTCGTCGCCAGCGACAGAGTGGCGGCCACTTCAAAATCTGTCACATCGGCCGTGATCTCCACATGGTCCGGAAGTTCTAATTTTTCCTTGTCAATATTCAGATTCTCTTGGAGTCCGGGCATCGCGATTCCGGCAACGATGGTATGGCTCCCATCATTCACCAGCCGTCCATTGGAAACCTCCACATTCTTAAACTGCTCATTGTCCAGTATCATACCGGTCAGCATCACAAACGGCACATAAATCTTTTGTTTTTCTCCCTCAATCTCCACTTCCTCATATTGATTGTTGGTATAGTCAAATCTCATGGTGACTTTTCCGCTCTTTCCCGCCAGCTCCTCCGCAGAAATAGATTTTCCGTCCAGCTTGTAGCTGATGGACATGGTAACCGGAAGCTCCTTGCGGATATCTCCTTTATAATAAATATCATTGCCCTCTGCATCCCAAACACGCATGCCGCCGTCGTTCACAGTGCAGCTTTCTTCTCCGTTCACATTCGTCACATTGTCAAGCTCTGAGCTGTCATTTACCTGCGCTTTGCCGATGCTGTTCTTTATCCAGTCACTTACAATGATCTTCCTGGGGGAACCGTCGGCATTCGCGATCACATAAACCGTCTCATCCTTTGATACGTCTCCTTCTGTGGTTTCCTGTTCCTTTTCTCCTCCGGAAGCTTCCGTTCCTGCCGTCTCCTTTTCCGCCGTGCTCCTGGTTTTCGCTCCAGCAGCATAGGATATCGCTCCTACCAGGCTGAATATCATCACAGCGCACAGAATCAGGGAAAGAATTTTAACCGATCTCTTTTTCACGTCTTTCATAATGCAACCTCCGAATCATTTTTTCGTTTCCATCCTCTTTTTTTGCCTTTATCTTCTTTTTTCCGGAATCCGATGCTCGTCGCACAGATCACCCGGTCGAACAGCATGAACATCGCCGGAAGAATCAAGATCACACAGAACATGCTCACAATGGCTCCGCGGGCCATCAGATTGCATAAGGAGCTGATCATATCGATATCCGAATAGCAGGCCACTCCAAAGGTGGCCGCAAACAGCCCCAGCGCGCTGACAATGATCGACGGAATGGATGCCGCCAGAGCATTTCCCACAGCCGTTTTTTTGTCCAGTCCGGAATATCGTTCACTTTTATACCGAGTAGTCATTAAAATCGCATAGTCGACCGTAGCTCCCAGCTGAATGGTGCTGATACAGATCGGCGCGATAAAGGGCAGAGATACATTGGTATAATGCGGCAGGCCCAGGTTGATGAAAATTGCGAATTCTATGACAGCCACCAGGATGAACGGCAGGGAAATACTTTTTTCCACGATTGCGATGATAAAGAAAATCGCGATGATGGATATGGCGTTCACCACCTTGAAGTCCGTATCCGTGACCTCTATCATATCCTTTGTGCAGGGAGCCTCTCCGATCAGCATACCATTCTTGTCGTATTTTTTAAGCACTGCGTTCAGCCCGTCTATCTGATCGTTGACCTCATTGCTGGCCGTCTTGTATTCTGAATTCACCAGCAAAAGCTCCCATTTATCACTTTTCAGGATACTGCTGATGGATTCCGGTATCATTTCCTCCGGTACCAGAGATCCCACCACAGAATCCATTCCCAGCACGTATTTCACACCATCCACGGATTCCATTTCCTTGATCATCGCTTTTGTCTCCTTCTGAGACAGTGAGGAATCCGCCAGTATCATATGGGTGGAACCCACCTGGAAGGTTTCCTGAAGCTTGGTATTGGCGATAATATTATCCATATCTCTCGGAAGGCTGACCGACAGATCGTAATAGACCTCGCTGTTGGTCTTTTTATATCCGCCGTAGGCAGGAATCAGTATCAGCACAAACAGGACCAGAAATATGGGGAACCGCCTGGTAACAAAGCCTGCCACCTTATCCGCTTTAGGGATCAGAGATTTGTGCATGGTCTTTTCCAGCGGTTTATCCAGGACCAGGATGAGCGCCGGCAGCGTCGTCACACATCCGATCACTCCCAGGATGACTCCCTTCGCCATGACTATGCCGAGATCCCTGCCCAAGGTAAAGCTCATGAAGCAAAGGGCGATAAAACCCGCGATCGTCGTAACGGAGCTTCCGATCACAGAGGTGAGTGTTTCCTTAATAGCCACCGCCATGGCTTTTTTTCTGTCGGCCCGGAGCCGCTTTTGTTCACTGTAGCTGTGCCACAGGAAAATCGAATAATCCATCGTGACCGCCAGCTGGAGTACTGCCGATAAAGCCTTTGTCAGATAAGAGATCTCACCCAGGAAATAATTGGTCCCCATATTCAAGAGGATCGCCATGCCGATGCTTATGAGGAAAACAAACGGTATCAGGAAATTATCCATAAAGATCATCATGGCTGCACAGGCCAGAAGGACTGCTATCCCTACGTAGATCGGCTCCTCCTTTTCACACAGCTCCTTTAAGTCCGTGACGAGCGCCGACATTCCGGATACAAAGCACTGTTCTCCGGTGACCTCCCGGACGGCCTGTATGGCCCCCATGGTCTCATCGGATGACGTGGAACTGTCAAAGAATACGGCCATCATGGTGGCGTCCCCGGAGTTAAATGCCCGATACAGCTTATCGGGAAGCAGATCCATGGGGACCGACAGATCCAGAATACTGTCATACCACAGAACGGTATCCACATGCTCTACCTGTTCAATCTTTGCTTTGAGCTCCGCCACTTTCTTTTCCGGCATTCCCTCCACAATAACAAAGGAAAAAGCTCCCTTCCCAAAATCCTCCATCAGGATATCCTGCCCTTTTACCGTATCCATGTCCTCCGGCAGATAATTCAGCATATCATAGTTGATCCTCGTCTTCACCATTCCAACTGCCGAAGGGACCAGCAGCAAAACGGCAAGTATCAGAATGGGTATTCGATTCTTGACCACCGCTTTTCCGAACTTCATCTCTATTTTTCCTCCTCTTCTTATTCTTCTATGATCACGATATCCGGTTTCTTCCCCTTGATGATCTTTACGGCGCAAAGCGCCACACATAGGTTCAGGATTCCTTCCGCCAACAGCGTGATTCCGACCATGACCATGAGAAGGGATGCCCCTGTAAATGGATCGATGACTAACAGAAGTCCAAAAAGCCCCGTGACTACCGCTGTCAGGCCGATGACCCACCATTTCCTGATTCCAAATCGTTTCGCGTCTACTGCTGTCTGAATTTTAAACAGGCTGTCGGCCAGAGCCAGGATACCGATGACGATATGCAGGATGGAAATCACTCCCGCCGGATGAAAAAGCATCACCAGCCCCATCGCCACGGACAGCAGGCCAAGAGCCAAATCAAATTGAAAGGCCAGGCGGTAAAGATCCTTGGAAAAATACCCGATCAGTTTTATGACTCCGCACAGGATGAGCAGCGCCCCCGCCGCATAGCAAAGCGCCTGTGCCGATATGCCGGGACAGACTATTAAAAATATACCGGCGGCGCATGAAACCAATGAGGTGACAATATATCCAAATTTCGCGGCTTTGATCGTCTTACTCGTCTTCATACCATATCCTCCTTTTCTTTCCGCTTTTTATTTTATGACCCTGACTTCCTTTTTTGAATGGATAAAAAAAGGGAAGTGCACAATTTTTGTGCACTTCCCTTTCATTGACTAAAAATCAGACATTTTATATCCAATGCCTAAATTCCCGGCCTGGAAATCCTCTTTAGCGCCGCCTCGATCTCGCCCTCCAGCATCCTGCCAAGCCTCCGGATGACCTGCCTCGGGTCGTACTGCATCCCGGCCCCCAGCCAGTCCAGAACCATACCAGTCAGAGCCGCCTTATAAAACTCCACGATCAGCGCCTTATCTTCCTCGCTGGCTCCGGTTCCCTCCGACACTTGCTCGACAAACCGTTTCATCACATCCCTGGAAATATTGTTCAGGTACTGCTCAAAAATCTCCCGTTTTACAGAATTGTATATATGATAAACGCTTTTTTTATTATCCAAGGCAAAATCCGCAGCCGCAATGAACCCTTCTTCCCAGGATTCCATATCCTGATGTTCGGAAATCACCCGCTCCGTCTCTGCTTTCAGGATGTCTTCCACCAGAGCCGGTATATCATCAAAATGATAATAAAACGTATTTCTGTTGATTCCGCAGTCCTCCACGATGTCTTTTATGGTAATCTTATCCAGCTGCTTTTCTCTCAGAAGCTTCAAAAATGAGTCGACAATGGCTTTCTTTGTAAATGACGGCACAGATGTGCCTCCTTTCCTTCCCTTTTTCCAACCCTTAACGCGTCTTCCATTATAACCGATAATCCCGGCATTTACAAACTACAAAAACCTTAAAATGTTTTCTGTCCTGAAAAGGCGTCAGATGGACAGATCCTTTTTGCTGAAGATCCGTATTCCCACTCCGAACAGCAAAAATCCGGCCCCATAGAGAATGAGGAACATCCAGACCGCCTCTCTGTTTCCTGCCGCTATTTTTTCCGGCTGAAATAAGGTCAGAGGGGTGGCGTATTTGAGCCTATCGAATTTCTCCCCCACCTGAGACAGCATCTGGACCAGAATGAACAGGATACAGGCTCCCGCTCCAAAGCCCATAGCCTTTCCGCTTTCCGAAAAAATACAGGAAAAGAGGAAGCATACTCCCGACAGGAAAAAAAGCAGCCCCAGGAGCCCCGCGTTCACCAAAAGGAATTTTCCAATCTCCAGCTCTCCCGGAAACATAACGGCGGCTACTGCGATGGTCAGAAACGTCACATAGATGACGAGGATCAGAATCATCTGACAAAGCACGCCGGCCAGTGTGAACGTGAGCTTAGTCCGGCTGTTGGGCGTAGCCAAAAGATAGGCGAAGATCCCCCGGTCCGTATACCGAATCATCAGCCGGTTTACCAGAATAATGATGAACACGACCGGAAATACCACAAGCAGAAATCCATACAGATAGTTGATGACAAAATCCAGCAGCGTAATACCGGGGGATGCCATCCCAAACGCGGAAAATATCTGCGGCATGCTTTCCATCATCACTTTCAGGCTTTCTCCCAGCTTGGGATCGAACATGCAGATGATCATCACCGAATACAAGGACAAAACAGCCCCAAATATCAGAAGGACTTTGTAATTCGCCCTCCATTCTCTTTTCCATAAAGTCTTATTCATCGTCTTCTCCTCCATAGAAGTGGAGGAACATCTCCTCCAGAGTCTGCATACGCATGCGGACATCCGCTATCTCATAGCCGGCCAGCTCCTTTATGAATCCATCCATCCCGCCGGATACGGAAATTTCCACGTTTTCCCGCTTCGGCGCCGCGTCTTCATGTTTTTTTAAATATTCTGTTTTCTCTTCTTCTTTCTGGAAGGTTATCTCGAATATCCGTTTTCTGCTTTTTTGAATATCCTTCATCCGGGAAACGGACACCAGTTCCCCGCTTCGGATAAATGCGGTCCTGTCACAGGTGCGTTCGACCTCTTCAAAAATATGGGATGAGAGAAAGATCGTGGTTCCCTTCTTTTTTTCCTCCAGCAGGATATCGATAAACCGGTTCTGCATTAACGGATCCAATCCGCTGGTCGGCTCATCCAAAAGGAGAATCTCCGGACTCTGCATCAAAGCACAGATGATCCCAATCTTCTGTTTAGTCCCTTTGGACATCCGGCGGATCTTTCCCCTTCCGTCCAGTTCAAAACATTCCTTGAGCTGATTCATCCTCGACAGATCCTTAATTTCTTTCATCTGAGCCATGAATTTAAGAAATTCATCTCCGCTCATATCTTCCATAAAAGCAATCTCCCCCGGCAGATAGCCCAGATGCTTCTGAATATCCGCCCGTTTCTCAAAGCAGTCCATCCCGTCGATCCGGATGCTGCCTTTGTCTGCCCGGATAAACCCCATCAGCTGCCGGATAGTCGTAGTCTTCCCAGCTCCGTTCGGTCCGAGGAACCCAAATACCTCTCCCTCACTGACAGAAAAGCTCACATCAAACACCCCGCGCCCTCTTCCATAATCCTTCGTGATCTTTTCTACCTCAATCCTGTTTTTCATAGATACTCCTTTTTATAAGATATCCGCCTGAACATATCCATCCAACTGCGGAACAGTTTAATAAGCCCTTCCAGTTCCACGTTCTTCCCCATATTCATCTGCTGATGCATATAGCCGTCCGTCATCCACATCATCATCTGCAGAATTTCCTCCGGATTCACATCCTCCCGGAATTTATTCAGATCGACTGCTTTAAAATACTGACGGAACATATGGGAGGTCTTTTCCTGCATGTAGTCATCCAGATCCTCTTTGATATCCTGGTGCGTGGAATAAAAAGCCCGGACGGAAAACTCCATCATATAGGGATTCCTGCAGACGATCTGGCATTTCTTTTCTCCTCCATATTCCAGAAGATCAAAAAAATCATCTATTTCATAAAAATACGGATCCAGCAGCTGGGATGTAACCGTTTCTTCCAGATAATCCATCAAATACAGATACAGTTCCCGTTTATTTTTAAAATAATAAAACAGCAGCCCCTTCGAGATCCCGGCCTTTGACGCTATCAGATCGGTGGAAGCATGCTTATATTCGTTCCTCGCAAACACCTCCAGCGCCGCGTTCACGATCTCCTGCCGCTTTTCCTCCGGAAGCTTTTCAAACCTTTCATTTACCATCGCACTCTCCCTTCCGCTTTGTCTCCCTATTTTTGACCGTATCGGTCAATTTTTCTTCTTTATCCCCATTATAGAGAACTGACTATTTTTTACAACCCCCCTCCCCTCAATCTTTGAGGGGCTTAGTCACTTTGCGTGCCGATGTGCATCTTATCTGGAGGGTTTTTTATTTCATAGGACGTACTTTCCTACGAAATAAGAAAGGATCCCTGCCATATGGCAGGGATTGAAACTTTTAATATGCGGTATCAGCCTCCGCTGTTTCTGCGGATTATCGGCGTCTGAGGATTATAGGTACTGTTATGGAGAAATTCACGGCTGATCTCCACTCCGTCCTTCATCACCACCAGATCGGTGACCACACGATAACCCTCCTTTCCCCAGCTCTTATATTTTTCTTCTCCCGGCGCCAGGGTATCATCCTCCACATATTCCGGCTCCGGAATCGGAAGCGTTTCTTCTATTTTGGAATCCATCATCACGGTAACTCCATCTTCCAGCACGGGAATCCCGTAAATATAACAGGTCACCTCCGCACCGTCGGCGTCTACCAGTACCAGAACATTGCCGGAGGAATTGTTGACGAATTTAAGATCGGAATAGGAATAGGCGATCATCGCGTCCTCTCCCAGATTCACATAAGAAACCGTCATGCTGTGGCTGTTCCTTTCGGTGGTCTTAAGCCCTGATTCTACGACCGCGTTATATATGGTAGAGGATACCTGGCACACGCCTCCGCCGAACTCCGGCACCACCTGCCCCTGAGCGTAGGTCGCGGCCTGCCTGTATCCCTGAGATTCATTCGTCTCGCCTACCAGGGCGTTCATGGAAAATTCTTCTCCCGGCGCCAGAACCGTATTGTTGATGGTATCGGAAGCCAGTTTAACATTATGATCCCGGTCTCCACTGTTCACGTTCGCTTCTGTGCGGAACTTCGCAATACAAGTATAGGCTTCCTTTGCCTGCTCCAGGTTGAGCTCCGGAATGACCTCAGACACCTTTCCGGCCAGAACGGCGTCATAATCCTGGACGTCTAACGCCGCCCGAAGTTTGGTCTTCAGATCCTCCTGGTCCACCTGCCGTCCGGATTCCTCCGCCGAATACTGGAATCCGTCTTCTTCATCATATCCGGTCAGAGCCGCGTTTTTAGCGGCTACGTCATATCGGGCGGCCACGTTTGCAACGGCCTTTTCCAGCTCTGTCTCTTCGTAAGAATCAGATACCGTATAATACTTGGCCTTCCGTTTCAAAAGCGTGATATCCGACAGACGTTCCTCGTCAGTCCCCTCATGCCCCAGGCGGAAAGCCTCTGCCAGGATCTCATCTGTATTGTGCGTGAGAATATTATCCACATCGTAGGATTCCCCTCCGCAGTCCACCTTGACCGCCCAGGTATAGCGCCCGTCCACCGCGGCGGCCACCTTTTCTCTGGCCTGGTCCATGGTAAGCCCATCCAGGGGAATATTCTCCACAAAGATCCCTTCATAAAAGGTTTCCGAATGAGACAATATCTGGTTGTGCTCAACGGTCTTTTTCACTATGAAAATCCCTATCACCAGAGCCACTACCCCGAGGGCCGCCAGCACCATGCAGAGCATCGGGGCCCGCTCCCACAGACTTTTCTTTTTTTTATCATGAGTCTGTTCTTTATCTGTAATCTTCATATTTACCTCTCAAAGCCACCGTTTATGTCCTACTTATACTTTACAAAAAATACCTCAATTTGTCTATGGAATATATTGCGTATTTTGAAGTTTTCGTATATACTGGTACAAAAGAAAAAAAGGAGGATGTTCACACATGAGACATTTACTGAGTCCTCTGGACTTCTCGGTAGACGAGCTGAATCACCTTATGGATCTGGCTGGCGATATCGAAGCCCATCCGGTCAAATATTCTGAAGCCTGTAAGGGCAAAAAACTTGCCACTTTATTTTATGAACCAAGTACCCGCACCCGTTTAAGCTTTGAAGCAGCGATGCTTAATCTAGGGGGCAGTGTTCTTGGTTTTTCTTCTGCCGATTCCAGTTCAGCCGCAAAGGGAGAAAGCGTTTCCGATACCATACGCGTAATCTCCTGCTACGCGGACATCTGCGCCATGCGCCATCCTAAAGAGGGCGCGCCCATGGTAGCCGCCACAAAATCCCGTATTCCTGTGATCAACGCGGGCGACGGCGGACACCAGCATCCCACTCAGACCCTGACCGATCTTCTGACCATCCGTTCTCTGAAGGGACGTCTGGACAACATGACCGTAGGACTGTGCGGAGATCTGAAATTCGGCCGGACTGTCCATTCCCTGATCAACGCACTGGTCCGCTATGCCGGCATCCGGTTTGTGCTGATCTCACCGGAGGAGCTGAGAGTTCCCAGCTATATCCGGGAGAATGTACTGGACGCCAACCATATCCCTTATGAAGAAGTCCGGGATCTGGAAACCGCCATGCCGTCCCTGGATATCCTTTATATGACCCGTGTCCAGAAGGAACGGTTCTTCAATGAGGAAGAATATATCCGCATGAAAGACTGCTATATCCTGGATAAAGCAAAGCTTGAAAATGCCAAGCCGGATATGAACATCCTGCATCCGCTCCCCCGTGTCAATGAGATTTCCGTGGAAGTGGACGACGACCCCAGAGCCGCTTATTTCCAGCAGGCACAGTACGGCGTCTATATCCGGATGGCGCTCATCCTCACTCTGCTCGGCATCTCGGCAGAAGGATGAAGCTTCCGGCAGAAATTTTGACTGCTGTTATATTTTATAGAAAGGATGAAAATATATGTTAAATATAGGCGGATTGAAAAATGGCATCGTCCTTGACCATATCCAGGCCGGTAAAAGCATGGACATTTATAAGTATCTGAAGCTGGACAAGCTTGACTGCCAAGTGGCCATCATCAAAAATGCAAGGAGCAATAAGATGGGGCGCAAGGATATTCTGAAAATAGAAGGCGGCCTGGATGTTGTAGACCTGGATGTACTCGGATATATCGATCACAACATCACAGTCAATATCATCAAGGATGAAAAGATCGTGGAAAAAAGGACAGTAAAGCTTCCGAAAAAGCTCACCAATGTCATCCAATGCAAAAACCCGCGCTGCATCACCTCCATTGAGCAGGAGCTGCCCCATATCTTCCTCCTGGCCGATGAGGAAAACCAGGTATACCGGTGCGCCTACTGCGAAGAAAAATATAAATAGGACTAAAATGGCTGCGGAATCTCTTCCGCAGCCATTTTTTGATTTTTAGGCTGAAAAAAGTAAATATAAATCGTTCAAACAAATATTTGATTGTATCCATCAATAATAGCTATTTATTATACAGAATTCATTGTAATTTACTTTTTATATTTGTAATATATTATTATAAATCCATAATTGATAATTAATTTTAAATATGTTAAAATTTGGCTATAAAATCAGTCTATTTGTTCAGGCGGTGACAATATGAAAAAAATTTTAATACTTTTTTCAGCTTTATTAATAGTTTTTTTAATTATTGTATATATGAGGCATGTACCCAAATTATCTGGTGAGCAAATAGAAAAAATTTCTGTGATTGTTCATTCAGAATATGACGTCAAACAATATTACATACGTGATTCTGATATTATTACAGAATTATGTGATGAAATCAGCACTTTGAAAAAAACAGCTTTTTATGATTTTTTAGGTCGAAGAGCAGGCGGCTGGAGATTACGTTTGCGTTTTTTCAATACGGACGGAATTGAAAAAAGGAGTATAACCTTTAAGAAAGGAGTGATAAGTTATGACGGTATCATAAACAAAACGTTTTATGTAGATGAAACGATTGTTGACGAAATCCAAAAGAAATTAATTGAAATGGGGGAAGAATATGAAAATAAAAGGTAAAAAATTATATATTGCTGTATTATAATATTTACAATGTGTTTTAATAATACTTTTGTTTTAGCTTCATCTGATACATCCATTGGTAATTTTACTGCAATTAAGGAAATAATTGCAATCCATGATGTTTCCCTTAAGGAAGATGAATTAGTTTATTTAAAATCTGCCAGTGGTGAATCCCGCTATTTTTATGTACCCTTTGAAAACGCAGGATACCTAATATATGATTTAGTAAATAAGGTAGTAGTTGAATTCTCTGTGGAATCAAATAATAAATTCATAGCTGCTGCTCCTAATATTAATAACATTTACTATGTAGGGCCACTTGGTTATTACACAATGCAGAATCAATCCGTAGTATCTTTAACTACCAGAAAAGTTATCGGCTCCATAAAAGACTTATATAATATTGAAATAGGAACTATCTATAACGAAGAAATAAGAACCCGAGCTACACGTGCAAATGGTTGGGCAACGATTTCGGGTACGGTACCAAACTATAATTATAATGCAGGTGATACATGTGGCTCAACGGCTGCTGCTATGTGGTTGAAATAGTATGATAATTACGTAAATGGAAGCTATGTCCCTAATAATTTGAGCACTTCAAACGGAGTAACATTGTGCCAACATATGATTCAGTACATCGACAACAACTGGTATGGTGGCAGTAACCCTGTCGATGTTGCTGGAGGAATTTACAAATATTTAAAAACACAAGGCATTAATCACTAACCTACTGTAGAATCATCATCCTTTGCGCTTGTATTTAGTTGTGTATCATCTTTCAATAAACCTATTCTTATGCTGTAGTTAATGATGGATGGGGAGGTAGCGGTATCCAGATCAATCTATCTTACGGTTCTCAAATTGTTCACTAACAAAGTAAGCGAAAACAATGAAGGGTACCATATTGGTACCCTTCACACTGTAGACACCCTCTCAGTTACGGCATAAAATTTTCTTCTATCAGAACAAAACACAATTACTCCGAAAGGAAGGTTCTGACCTCCGAAAAGAAATCACTCCTCTTTCGCAGCCATTTTTTAAAACAGGCAGCTATCATACGCCTTGTCATACCGTTTTCTTTTTGCCAGCCAACTAAGAAGGAATTTCTCCGCCAGGCTCCCGTGACTGATTGCGTCCTTCGCCTCATCCGGCGTATACCAGGCCGCATAGTCCACTTCCTTTGTCATATGGCTCAGATTGTCAGAATCCACGATACTCGCAAAATTGAGCATCAGCGTATTGCTCTTAGCAAAATACTCGCTCTCATTGAAGCAGCATTCCGTCACATGCAGTCCCATTTCCTCTTTCACTTCTCTGGCGAGAGCATGCTCTGCCGCCTCTCCTTTGTTCACGTAACCGGCTACCAGGATGTTTTTATCCCTCCCATATTGCTTTATCAGAAGGATTTTCTCCGAATCTGGGCTGTATACAATGGTACTGATGGCAACGTTATAGGTAGGGAACCGATATGCCCGGCAAGTCTCACAATAAGGGACCATCCCTTCATCTTCCAGAAACCTTTCTTTCAGCTCTGTCCCGCATTCCGTACAATAAGACATGATCTTTAAGTCCTCTCTTTTCCCTCATTCTGTTATTTCTCCGGTCCGTCATTCCTCCGGTCTTTCATCCTGGGCCCCAGGATCACTCATCGAAAAGGCTCGTAGACAAATACCGTTCTCCGGAATCCGGCAGCAGCACTGCAATGCTGCATCCTCTGTTCTCCGGCCTTTTAGCCAGCTCCATGGCAGCAAAGACCGCTGCTCCTGAAGAGATTCCCACCAGGATGCCCTCTCTGGCCGCAATGGCTCTCGAAGCCTCATAGGCCTCTTCCGTAGTGACGCAAATCAGCTCGTCATATATGGAGGTATCCAAAACCTCCGGTACAAAACCGGCTCCGATACCCTGCAGGCCGTGAGGGCCTGCCTGTCCGCCGCTCAGGACCGGTGAATCCGCAGGCTCCACTCCGACCACCTTCACCGCAGGGTTCATTTCCTTCAAATACCGGCCCGCACCAGTAATCGTCCCGCCTGTTCCTATCCCAGCCACGAAAATATCCACCATGCCCTCAGTATCCTCCCATATCTCAGGTCCTGTGGTCTCATAATGCGCCTTTGAATTGGCCGGATTCACAAACTGTCCAGCTACAATGCTGCCGGGAATCTCTTTCGCCAGCTCCTCCGCCTTTGCGATGGCTCCCGCCATCCCCAGAGCCCCTTCCGTCAAAACAAGCTTCGCTCCATGGGCCGTCATCAGCTTCTGCCGTTCCACACTCATGGTATCCGGCATCACGATTATCGCCTCATACCCTTTAGCCGCGGCAAAAGCCGCCAGACCAATTCCCGTATTTCCGCTGGTCGGCTCAATAATCACGGCTCCCGGCGAAAGCCGCCCGTCGGCTTCAGCCTTTTCAATCATGGAGACCGCCACTCTGTCCTTCGCGCTTCCCGCCGGATTCAGATATTCCAGCTTTCCCAGGATTCTAGCTTCTATCCCCTCTCCTGCCGTAAGGCGTCTCATCTCCAGCAGAGGCGTATGCCCTGTGATCTCTTCAATCCCATGATAAATCCTTCCCATATTCTCCTCCTGCTTCAGGTCCTTATTTGCTTTTTTCTGCATGTCCATTTTACGCCGCCCCATTTACTCTGTCAACCGAAACAAAAGCCGGCTAAACCAGCCGGCTCACAAATCCTCAAAAATCTTTTCTCTTAATCTTTTTTATGGTTCTCTGCAGTCTTCCGCTGCTGCCTCCGGTAGAGCAGAGCCACCGCCAGCGCGCAGAGAAAGCCTATCAGCATCCCGGCCAGCACATCAGTCGGGAAATGGACCCCGACATACAGCCTGGAAAATGCGATCAGAAAAGCCAGCGCCAGCAGAGCATAGCCCCAGATTTTCTTTCCCTTCGGCAAAGTCAGGCAAAGCACGCAGGCCGCCGCGAAAGAGCACCCGGAATGTCCCGACGGGAAAGAGAAATCCCGCGGCGCCGCTACCAGAGGGATCAAATCTGAATACTGGTTGAAGGGTCTGGCACGCTGCACCAGATTCTTAAGCCCCAGATTGAGAAATACAAAATCCAGCGCCAGTGCCGCCAGCACAAACAGTCCATATTTCCTGGTCTTCGGATACAGGAGGAGAGCTATGCCCAGGACAATAAAAAACCAACCCACATCTCCTAAAGATGTGACTGCTTTCATAAAGCCGTTAAGCCAGCCGGCCCGCAGGTTTTCCTGTATAAAAAGTAAAATCCCGTGCTCCAGGGTCCCAAGCCATTCCATATGTCATCCTCCTCGTACCTGGCGTTCCGCAGGCATCCGTATTTTGCATATCATATCATAATGCCGTCCGCTTCACAAGCTTTTCCTGTCCATCACATCACGCAGTTTAAGAAGCGCTCCCTTCTCTATCCTGCTCACATAGGAGCGGCTGATTCCGAGAACAGAGGCCACCTCCCGCTGTGTATGTTCTTTTCCCCCAAACAGGCCGTACCGCATGGCGATCACCTGTTTCTCCCGGTCACTCAGTATCTCCCCATAGGCTTCGTGCATCCTCTTGATGTCCTGGTCCGTGGATATTTTTTCCGCCACGTCCTTACACTCTGCTTCAATGATGTCTACCAGGCTGATAACATTGCCCTCTTTGTCCGTACCAATGGGCTCATAAAGCGAAACCTCCCGACCTTTCTTCCGCTCAGCCCGGAGGAACATGAGGATCTCATTATCGATGCACTTCGCCGCATACGTCCCCAGCCTGTTTGCCCGGTCGGGATTAAAGGTATCCACGGCTTTGATCAAACCGATGGTGCCGATAGAGATCAGATCCTCCATCTCATAATCCGTCTGGCTGTATTTCTTTACAATATGTGCCACCAGGCGCATATTGCGCTCCACCAGCACATCTTTCGCTTCCCGCTCCCCTTGCTTCAGCTGCTCCAAAAATGTACGTTCCTCTGAAATAGTCAAGGGCTTTAAGAAGGTTTTCATGAAAAGGCTACCCCGGCAAGTTCTTTCTATTACTTTATGCAGGGACATCTTTCGTAGTGCTTTTACACTTTTTTATTTTTTTTGACAGGACAAGACAAGGCATGTCAGATTTGGGGGATTCCTTGTCCTTTTACGGTTCTGCCCTTACATGAGCGAACAGATTTAAGCAGTCCGCGCATCGGCATGGTCACATATTTGCTCCGGTGGCGGACCGCGATCAGCTCATTCTCCAGCTTGAAATCCGGTATCTCCAGCTCAATGAGCTCTCCTTTTCTTATCTCTTTTTCTACGAGAGGCTCGGGAAGCACGGTGATTCCCAGACCTGCCTTTGCCGCTTCAATGAGCGCCTGGGAATTTACACTCGTCCATCTCGGATAAGCGGCATATCCGTTCAAATACAAAGCGCTGTCAAAAGTGTCCCGGACCGCGCTCCCTTTTTCCCGAAGCAGCAGCTTTTCCTGACTCAGTTCCTTTGCATCCGCCGGCCCCGGGTTTTTTCGATAACCGGGGGCACAAAGGATCTTCATAGAATAGGAAGCAAATATCTCGCAGATATAAGCCCCCTGCGGCAGTGTTCCTTCCGTCAGCGCCAAATCTGCTTTTCCCTTCTGCAGAAGATCCATGGCAGCGGCGGCCGGAGCCACGTCCACGTACACTTCCGTATCCGGCCATTCCGAGTGGAATCTCCGCAGGGCCTCCGGAAGCCAGAAGGAAGCAATGGTGATACTGGATACGATGCGCAGGGGAGCCTGATATTCCAGGCGTCCCATATGCGCCTCCAATGCATCGCAGGAGGCCAGAATCGGTGTGACCTCTTCCAGCAGAAGCTGTCCGCACGGCGTCAGGCGCACATTTCTGGGAAGCCGGTCAAACAGCTCTGTACCAGCCTCCTCTTCCATTTCCCGAATGGCATGGGATACGGCAGACTGGGTAATATAAAGCCTGTCCGCCGCTTTTGTGAAACTGCCCGTTTCCGCCACCGTCTGCAATATTCGAAAATGCCGCAGTGTCATCGCCATGAACTTTCCTCCGTTTTTCAAACCCATGAATTTTATTAATGGATATCTTAAAATTATATCATTTTACGAATACCATATCAAGGCCTATAATGATTCAGGAGGCTTCCATAAGGCCTGCAAATCAACAAGAATTGGAAAGGAGGACACAGACATGTCTGTATCCCAAAACACAGTCCCCTCAGAAGAATCTCCAAAGCCCTGCTTCAAAGAATCCTGCCGGCTTTGGTTCTGGCTCTTCCGTGTCAATCTGTTTATCAGTACATTCACCTTCGGCGGGGGGTACGTCGTGGTTCCCATGATCCGAAAATATTTTGTATTCCAAAAACGGTTGTTCACCGAAGAAGAGCTTGTATCCATGGCCGCCGTCGCCCAATCGACCCCGGGGGCTATTGCGATCAATCTGTCCGCCCTGGCCGGATATCATACGGCCGGATTAGCCGGCGCGGTCATAAGCTGCGCCGCCGCGGTCATTCCGCCTTTCGCCATACTATCACTTGTTTCTCTCTGGTACGCCGCCTTCGCGTCCAATCTTTTGATCGCGGCTATATTGAAAGGAATGCAGGCGGGAGTCGCCGCGCTGATCGTAGACCTGGTGGCCGACATGTGCGCCATGGTACTTAAAGAACGTTCCATCCTCCTGACCGCTATGGTACCCGCCGCATTCTGCGCGGTCTTTTTCCTGAACATCAATGTGGCTCTGATTCTGATCGTCTGCTGCCTGCTTTGTATCCTGCGTATATGGCAAAGACAGAGAAAGGAAAAATGCGATGAATCTTTTACTTAAACTACTGGGCGTTTTTTCTCAGATTGGGCTTTTCAGCATCGGAGGCGGATATGCGATCATCCCTCTGATACAGGAACAGGTGGTAAACAGGCATGGCTGGGTCACCCAGCAGACCTTCACCGACATCATCACCATTTCCCAGATGACGCCGGGTCCCCTGGCCGTCAATACCTCCACCTTTGTCGGCATACAGATTGCGGGGCTTCCGGGCGCCATAGCGGCTACTCTGGGATGTATCATCTCCGGAATCTGCCTTTCTATCCTGCTCTACCGTTTCTTTCAAAAGCACCGCACCTCGACCTATGCCCTGGAAGTTTTAAACGGCCTTAAATCTGCCTCTCTCGGCCTGATCGTCTCCGCCGCTGTCACCATCCTCCTGCTGACCTTCACCGGCAGCAGCACGGTACAGGCGGGCGCTGCAATAGACTGGATCGCAGTCATCGTCTTCGGTGTCTGCCTGTTTGTCCTGAGAAAATGGAAAGTCAATCCTATCCTTCTCATGGTGGCCACCGGAATCTTAGGGGGGATTCTGTACTGAAGACCATACCTTTGAATACCTTTCAAACAAGTTTTCTTTGTCCGCTTTAAAGGCAGGAGGAAATCCGACTCCTGCTCTTTCTTCCGCACCGAAATAAGCGCTCGTTTGCCTCCAAAGCCATTAGGGCGGCTCACCGCAGCCCGCTGCCATAAGGCGCGCGGGCTGTGTGGATATCGAATCCTTTTATAGAATCAAAGGAATGGAAGTCATCCAGAATGGTGCGGCAGGAAGGGCACCGGCAAAAAGATTCCGGACCGGCCTAAAGGTGAGCGCCGCAGGGCGGCGGCCAATGTTCCCCAGGCGGAGGGAGGCAGAAATGGAACTACCGATTCCGTTTCTGAGCGAACAGGAGACGAAAAATCATCAGGATTTTCCGTCGACATGTGAGCGGTACTGCCGGAGCGGGGATAAAGCGGCCCCTGCATCGCCAGCGAACCGAAATCGTGACGGCCCGGAACTTCTGCCGGTGCCTAACTGGAGCTTAATCGGAGCTTATTAAAAAATGATTCCAAAAAGTGTTTTGCATCATACCTTAAAAGAACCCAAAAATCCGCTTGCCTCTCCCTGATTTTTCTGCTATAGTACCCTCGTGTGCGCCTGACCGCATGATCAATTTTCAGGGGGATTTCTACATATGAAAACGCAGGTGAATTTAGGGAAAGATTCCGTATTCTCTCTTGTGCTGCATTTGGCCATACCGACCATGATCGCCAACTTCGTCAACGTCCTATACAATATCGTAGACCGGATGTTCATCGGCAATATTCCGCAGGTGGGAGGACTCGCTCTCGCAGGCGCAGGCGTCTGCGGCCCCATCGTGACTCTTCTGACTTCCTTCGGTTCCCTCATTGGCTTGGGAGGCTCTATTCTTTTTTCCATGCGTCTGGGCGAGGGACGAAAAAAAGAGGCGGAAACCATACTGTCCAACAGCTTTCTGATGCTGGCGGCTGTGTCTGCCGTCCTCACGCTTCTGTTTCTCCTCCTTAAAAACAAGCTGCTTATGTGGTTCGGCGCCAGCGCCGTCACATTCCCTTATGCCAATACCTATATGACCATCTATACTCTCGGGACCTTTTTTGCCCTGATGGCCGTCGGACTCAATTATTTCATCACCTGCCAGGGCTTCGCTTCTGTCAGCATGGTGACCGTACTGATCGGCGCGGTTTCAAACATCATCCTGGATCCCATCTTCATCTTTGTTTTACGGATGGGTGTGGCAGGCGCCGCCGTGGCCACGGTTCTGTCCCAGATGTTTTCCTGCCTGTTCGCCCTCTCCTTTCTGTTTGGACGGAAGGCGCCCGTCCGCATTACCTTTGGAAACTATTCTTCCTCACTCATGCGGCGGATCATCCACCTGGGGATCTCCCCTTTTCTTATCATGGCCACCGACAGCATCATCATGATCGTGCTGAACAGCTCTCTGCAGCGTTACGGCGGACCAGCAGAAGGTGACCTGCTGATCACAGCCGGCACGATCATCCAGAGCTATATGCTGATCATCACTTCCACCATGCTTGGTATATCCAGCGGCACTCAGGCGATCTTAAGCTATAATTACGGAGCAAAGCAGGCGGACCGGATCAAGCTGGCAGAAAGGTATATCCTGATGCTCTGCCTGATCTTCACCTCTGTCATGTTCCTTATCTCCCGGCTGCTGCCCGCTTATTTCGCCCGGATATTTACCAGCGATCCCTCTCAGATCCGCATGGCAGTCTGGGGAATCCATGTATGTACCTTATCCATTATCCCTCTCAGCTTCCAATATGCTTTTGTGGACGGTCTGACAGCTCTGGGGTGCACGAGGGCTGCGCTGACCCTTTCCATGTTCCGAAAGGGCTCCTATGTAATCTTCGTGCTGGCGCTGCCCGCGTTTCTCGGCGCCAGAAATGCCTTTTATGCGGAGCCGCTCTGTGATATCCTGGGTTCTATCGCCGCAACAGTCTCCTTTTTCCTCATATTCCAGAAGCACTTGGACAGGCGTATGCACGAAGTCCCGCCTCCGCTCAGAGACGATTCGCCGATGAAAACGGTATAAATGGTATGACAAAGGACATTTCCAAAGTCCAAAGGCTTTCGGAAATGTCCTTTTCTATACCCCGTATATAAAAGGCTGGCCGCTTATTTTTTACTGACGCACCTTAATGTGGACCTCTCTGAGCTGCTGCTCCGTCACTTCTCCCGGCGCGCCGCACATCAGATCCTGGGCCGCCCCGCTCATGGGGAACGCGATCACCTCGCGGATATTCTCTTCGTTTCTCAAAAGCATGATCATCCTGTCGACTCCCGGAGCCATACCTGCGTGGGGCGGCGCGCCAAACTGGAACGCATTGTAAAGAGCGCCGAATTTATTCTTCAGTGTCTCCTCATCATATCCGGCAATTTCGAAGGCTTTCACCATGACATCCATATCATGGTTCCGGACAGCCCCTGAGGACAGCTCCACGCCATTGCAGACAATATCATACTGATAAGCCAGGATATCCAGAGGATCCTTCGTATTCAGCGCTTCCAGGCCGCCCTGCGGCATAGAGAACGGATTATGAGTGAACCCGACCTTCTTAGTCTCCTCATCCAGCTCAAACATCGGGAAATCGTTGACATAGCAGAAACGGTACGCTTTCTTTTCTATGAGTTCCAGCCGCTCGCCCAGCTCATTTCGAATCTGTCCCGCGTATTTTGCCGCTCTTTCCTCATTATCGGCCACAAAGAAGATCACATCATCCGCAGCGAGTCCCGCCAGCTCTGCCAGCTCCGTCTTTTTTTCATCGGGGATGAATTTATCGATCGGTCCCTTATAGGACATGTCCTCCTTTACCTCCAGGTAGCCCAGACCGCCCATGCCGATCGACTGAGCGAACTTCAAAAGCTTTTCATGGAAGCCCTTGGACAGCTTCGCGTGGACCTTGATCGCCCGTACCGTCTTCTTATGAAAAGGCTTAAAGGTACAGCCCTGGAAAAATTCCGTCACATCCAATATCCGCAGCGGGTTCCGAAGGTCCGGCTTATCCGTGCCGAATTCCAGCATGGCCTGCTTATAGCTGATGACCGGATAAGGCGCCTCGGTAATCTCATAGCCCTCCGGCGCGAACTCTTTAAATGCCCCGGTCAGCACTTCCTCTCCCACTCGGAACACATCCTCCTGAGTGGCAAAGCTCATCTCAAAATCCAGCTGATAAAACTCTCCCGGGGAACGGTCCGCACGGGCATCCTCATCACGGAAGCAAGGCGCGATCTGAAAATATTTATCGAAACCAGATACCATCAGAAGCTGTTTATACTGCTGGGGCGCCTGGGGCAGAGCATAGAACTTTCCTTTGTATTTCCTGGAAGGAACGATATAATCCCTGGCTCCCTCCGGAGAAGAAGCACAGAGGATCGGCGTCTGAATTTCCACAAACCCCATCTCTGTCATCTTTTCCCTAAGGTAACGTATGACTTTGGAACGGAACAGGATATTTTCCTTTACCTTTTGGTTCCGGAGATCCAGATAGCGGTATTTCAAACGGACATCCTCCCGAATGTCTTTGGATGCAGTCACCTCAAAGGGCAGATCCCGGTAGACCTTGCCAAGCACTTTGATGCTGTGCGCCTCCAATTCGATGGTACCGGTGGGGATCTTCGGGTTATATGTCTCCTCATCCCGGTGTTGAATCAATCCTTCTGCGGAAATGCACTCCTCCTTACGAATTCCCTTTAAAAGGCCGGTATCCTTTAAGACAACCTGCATCACTCCGTACATATCGCGTAAATCGATGAAAGACACGCCTCCGTGGTCACGGATATTTTCCACCCAGCCTGCTATTTTCAGTTCAGCTCCCACGTCCCCTTCTCTGATCTGGTCCATGGTCTTGTTTCGATACATGTCTGACATTTTCTCTTTCTCCTTTACTTTTTAAGAACAAAAAATAAGCTGCCGTCCGGAAATTTCACTTTCAGGACGAACAGCTTTCATGTCCGCGGTACCACCTGATTTACCGCCGTCCAAACGGCAGTCCCCTCATGGTCTGCTGATTCACGCCCAGCTCACGGCGCACCTACTGTCCGTCAGAACGGAGTTCAGATTGCAGCTGTTAGAGTGTTATTCATATAGATTCACTTTACAGGATTCTCACTGCCGCCTGCTCACTGGGAACGATAATCTATACTACTTCTCTCCGTCATTGCCTTTACCGTATTTTATAATACAGAATTTATTTTGTCAATTCATTTTTCCCTTTGTTTTACATTCTTATTCACCCAGCTCTTCTTTTTCGTCCAAATGGCCGCCCCATAGAAAATATCTGGTCTCTTTTACGATCACACCCTGCAGGATCAGCAGGCAGATGAGGTTCGGTACCGCCATCAGTCCGTTCAGCAGATCGGAGAATTCCCAGATCACTCCCATGGACGCCACAGCTCCCGCAAACAGCGCGGCCAGATAGATCAGCCGGTAATATTTGATGCCTCGGCTTCCAAACAGATATATGACCGCCCGTTCGCCATAAAAGCTCCATCCTAAAATGGTGGCAAAGGCAAAAATGACCAGCGATACGGCAAAAATAACGTGGCCGTACTGATTCATAAGACCAAAGGACTGCTCTGCCAGCTGGCCGCCTGAAAGTCCGTTAAACACCGCAGGTTTGTGAAGCATGGAGGACACGATCACAATGCCGGTCACGGCGCAGAACACCACCGTATCCCAGAACGTACCTGTCATGGACACCAGCGCCTGCCTCACGGAGTTCCTGGTCCTGGCGCTGGCCGCCGCCATCGGTGCGGTTCCAAGGCCTGACTCATCGGAAAACAACCCTCTCGCGATTCCATGTCGGGACGCCGTAAGAATCGTACTGCCCACAAATCCTCCCAGAGCTGCCCTCGGTGTGAACGCCGCCGTCACAATAAGCTTCAGAGCCGGAAACAGATACGCCCGGTTTATGAATAAAAGGGCCCCGCTCCCCGCCATATAAAATATGGCCATAAAAGGCACAAGCTTCTCACACGCCCGGGAAACGGCTTTCGCGCCGCCCAGCATTACAATGGCCGCCAGAACCGATACCACGGCGCCCGTAACCGCCGGCTTTACATCAAACGCCGTACTCATGACGCTGCTGATGGCATTGGCCTGTACGGTACAGCCGGTGCCAAAGGTGGCGCAGATCGCGAAAAATGCAAAAATCACAGCCAGCGGCTTACAATGCAGTACATTCTCCATCACATACATGGGCCCGCCCACATATCCTCCGTCTTTATCCTTCACACGGTACTTCACAGACAGCAGAGATTCCCCGTATTTCGTCGCCATGCCGAATACGCCGGTCAGCCAGCACCAGGCCACCGCTCCCGGACCTCCCATCGCAACGGCTATGGATACCCCGATGATATTTCCCGTGCCGAGCGTCGCGGCCAGAGCCGTCGCAAGGGCCCCGAACTGGCTCATCTCCCCCTCGCTATCCTCATCCTCCGTCACTGACAGCCGGAGAGCCTTGAATATTTTCCGCTGAGGCACCCGGAGACGGATGGTCAGGAGCAGATGCGTGCCGAACAGAAGGGCCATCATGGGAATTCCCCATACAAAATTGTTACATAGACCTAAAAGGTTTTCCAATACTTTCATGTAACAACTGTATGGGGAATTTTTCTATTTTAGAAGATTTTTACGCAAAAAGATTTACGCTTGCATGACGGTTCAGCTGACGATTTTATAGTAGGCCTTCGCCGTCAGCTGATAAACAGCCAGGTAAAACACGGCGAATACAGCAAAGCTTCCAGCCATGCAAAGAGCGAACAAGCGGATATCCGTCATTTGGAAAATAGCGAGCACTCTGGTGATAAAGGGGAAAGCAAAGGCAACATGCACCCCCGCGCCTAAAAGCGGCAAAAAGAATACGGTCAGCACCTGGGAATGAATGGAACGTTTGATTTCCCCGTGTCCCATCCCGACCTTTTTCATGATGGCAAAGCGGGCTTTGTCGTCATAGCCTTCGGAAATCTGCTTATAGTAAATAATCAGGATCGTAGCCATGATAAACAGGCTTCCCAGGAAGATTCCGATGAAAAACAGCCCGCCAAACATACCGGTATCACTTTTCTTCTGACTGGACCGGCAGTCAATCGAAACATTCAGTACCCCTTCTCCCGGGTCCGAAGGAGCCGCCATCCTGTCCATGAGCTTCTGATAAAAGGCTATCTGTTCCTCATCTCCGGCATTCAGGTCAAATCCATAGACTGCCTTTATGGAAGAAGCATTGGCCCCGTAAGCCCCCGCCTGGAGCACATTCCATTCTTCCAGAGCCCTACGGTCCTTCACCACCAGGATATAGCTTTTGGACACGTCATTCATGGTCCCGGTCCCCGCAAGGAATTCTTCTGCCTGCCCTTTGATCCTATATTCCTTATCAAAGACGCGGACCGCTTCTTTTTTATATTCGCCGGTCTTGTCACAGAACAGGATTTCATTCTCCTCCAGGCTTTGACTCTTTCCAGTCATCTTAATGTAATCCTCCAGTGTAACCACATAGAGTTCCCGCAGATTGTCGATTTCAAAGACAGAGCCGGAGCTGGTGTTCGTTTCAAAATAATCTTCTTTTTCCAGGGCCGCGAAGCTCAGAAATGCAAAGGATAATTCCTGATCCGCCGAAAGGCCTGTTTCCGACAATACCGATTTGGCACGGTCTTTGACGGCTTCCACAGACTGCTCCGAATAATCCCTTGTGGTGATCATGATGCTTCTGGGGTAACGCTCCTTTAGCATATCATTCATCCCCGAATACAGGCAGAGGGAAGAGGACACCATTACCAGCACCATTGTGGATAAAATGCAGATATTGGCAAGCCCCACCGCATTTTGCTTCATACGGTACAGCATACCGGAAACCGATATAAAATGATTCGGCTTATAATAATAGCTCTTCTTCCGCCTCAGAAGTTTTAAAAGCGCCACACTGCCTGCCGTGAAAAGGCAGTACGTACCTATGATCACCAGGAAAACGGCTATGAAGAAAAAGGATACTGCCGCCACCGGATTCTCAATGGATACCGCCATGTAATAGCCGGCGCCCAGACACAGGACGCCGAGGATGGCAGTCAGCCACCGTGTCTTCGGCTCTTTCTCCCCCGCCTGTCCTTCCCGTAAAAGCTCCATCGGGCTCTTAAACTGTATCTGTCTTATACTGTTCAGAAAGATCAGCAGAAAAATGCCGAGGAACAGAAGGCAGGTATCCAAAAACGCTTTTTTGGAAAATACAAACTGCAGCGCGCCCTCACTGTGAAAAATATGGAGGATCAGAAGAAACATAAGCTTGTTCAGAACCGCGCCGGTGATCAGGCCAAGAAAAAGGCTCAGGAATGCGACATCCACTGTCTCGCAGAATATCACCTTCCCCAAATGGCGCTTTTCCATACCAAGGATATTATAAAGCCCAAATTCCTTCTTTCTTCTTTTCATCAGGAAGCTGTTGGTATAGAACAGGAAGATCAGGGCAAAAAAACCGGTCACCCTGGTCGCCATTCCCAGGGTATACCGGACCGTGCCGCTTCCCAGCACGTCATCGATCCCCGGATTTTCCGCCAGAGAATGAATCATGAAAAACATCGCTGTGGTCAGGATACAGGTCAGGATGTAAGGGACATATGTCCTGCTGTTTTTCTGAATATTAGTGGCCGCCAGCTTCGGATACATCAGAATTCCTTTACTCATGCCGTTCACCGCCCGTCGCTATCATTGTGAGAGTGTCGGAAATTTTCTGATACAAGGTCTCCGAGGTATCTCTCCCTTTGTATATCTGATGGAATACTTCCCCGTCTTTGATGAACAGCACCCTTTTTGCCTTGCTGGCCGCTTTGACGCTGTGAGTCACCATCAAAATCGTCTGACCACATTCATTGAGCACACCGAACAGCTCTAAAAGGCTCTCGGTGGAGCGGGAGTCCAGCGCCCCGGTGGGTTCGTCGGCCAAGATCAGCTGCGGGCTGGTTATGATGGCTCTGGCCACCGCCGCCCTCTGCTTTTGTCCGCCGGATACCTCATAGGGAAATTGGGCCAGGATATCCTGAATGCCAAGTCTGGGCGCAATGCCGGAAAGCTTCCGGTCCATTTCGTCATATTTTCTGCCTGATAATACAAGGGGCAAAAAGATATTATCCCGTATGGAGAAATTATCCAGAAGATTGAAATCCTGGAACACGAAGCCCAGGTTATCCCGGCGGAACGCCGCCAGCTCTCTCTCCGGGATTTTAGTCACATCCTTTCCGTTTAAATACACCTCGCCGCCCGTGGGCTTATCAAGCGCCGCAAGGATATTGAGCAAAGTCGTCTTACCGGAGCCCGACTCCCCCATGATTGCCGTATATTCTCCCTTCTCCACGGAAAAATTCACGTTGGAGAGAGCCTGTACCTGGCTGCCGCCAAATCTGGTAGTATAGATTTTCTTCAAATGTCTTACATCCAGCATAGCCATTTGTATTGCCTCCTTCATCTGCTTCAACTAAGATCTACGGCATTATTATAGTAAAAAGAAAAAGGAGCTGCCATTTCTTTGACTTACATTTCCTCCGGCCAGGCTTACAAAATTGAAAGGTAAGACCCTTCTCCATTTATTCCAGACGGATATCTAAAAAATCCAGCCCCAGGCGGACCTGGGTCCCTTTGCCCGGTTCTGAAGTGATATTGAGTGTATGCGACAGCTTATACAGGATTTCCCGGCACAGATACAGTCCGATGCCTGTTGCCGCCTTATCCGTCCGTCCATTATACCCGGTAAAGCCCCGTTCACAAATACGGGGCAGATCTTCCGGAGCGATCCCAATGCCTGTATCCTCAATGATCAGTGTTTTCGGCTGCTCCATATAGATGGTGATCTTCCCTTTATTCGTATATTTCAGCGCATTGGAAAGAAGCTGCTCGATCACAAAAGACAGCCACTTCTCATCTGTCAGCACCGTACAGTCCACATCCAGAAGCTCCAGGCCGATTTTCTTCCGGATGAAAAGAGGCGCATATTTTCTGACGGTATGGCGCACGATCGGTTCCAAAGGATACCGGCGAATAACAAAATCTGTGCTGTCACCGTTCAGCCTCAGATAGGAAAGTACCATTCCCACATACTGCTCCACTTTGAAAAGCTCGGAAAGCAGTTCCCTGTCATGGGCAGAATCCTCCGAAAGGAGCAGCCTCATGGCCGCGATAGGAGTTTTTATCTGATGAGCCCACATGGTATAATAATCCACCATCTCCTGTCTGGCCTGCTGCTCCTTATCTTCAATCCGCATCCTTTCTTCACGCTCTCGTTTCAATAGTTCCTGATAGTCGGATTCCAAAAGTGACTGGGGCTCCGGCAGGTTTTCTCCGTCCACCAGGACGGTCTTTCTCAAAAGCTTCAGGCGGCTGTGCCTGCCCGCGTATCGGATAAAATCCCATGCCCACAGGACCAGCCCCGTACAAAAGCACAGCAGAACACAGTAAGCCACCGCGTCAAGGGGCAGCTGTTCCAGATAAAAAACGAGTAAAAAGATGCCCGAACACACGGCAAGCAGAAATACTCCCTTCCAATGGTCTTTTAGGTAGGATACCGCCAATCTTGTCATCTTCCCCATTCTCCTCCCTGTGATTTACTCAACCAGATAACCGATTCCTTTTTTCGTGGAGATAAATTCCTCCAGGCCGGCTTCTGAGAGCTTTTTCCTGAGCCTGGTGACATTCACCGTCAGCGTATTGTCATCCACATAAGAATCCGTTTCCCACAGCCGGTTC
Organism: Lachnospiraceae bacterium; assembly: GCA_902363445.1. Lineage (GTDB taxonomy): Bacteria > Bacillota > Clostridia > Lachnospirales > Lachnospiraceae > Lientehia. The sequence continues at coordinate 66,345 of CABJAB010000002.1, read as the reverse complement.
ATAAGCGTATCCCGGCTGACGATCTTTCCTTTATTCTCCAGCAAAGTTTTCAATATCCGGTATTCATTTTTGGAAAGCTCTATCCGATACCCCTCATAAATGAGGACAGCCGCATCCATATCTAATATCGCTCCCCTGTGCTGCAAAAGCTCCGTCTGCTTTCCGAAATCATAGGTCCTTCGAAGCACCGCCTGCACCTTCGCTGTCAGCACCTCCAGGCTGAAGGGCTTCATCACGAAATCGTCGCCTCCCATGTTCATGGCCATGACGATGTTCATATTGTCCGAAGCCGAAGAAATATAGACAATGGGTACCTTAGAAACCTTCCGAATCTCGCTGCACCAATGATAGCCATTAAAAAACGGAAGGCCGATATCCAAAAGGACAAGATGAGGCTTATAGGATAAAAACTCCTCCAGGACCTTCCGAAAATCCTGGACACATGCCGCTTCCATCCCCCAGGCCTCCATATGCTTTTTCACCGACGACGCAATCACAGAATCATCCTCTACGATCAGCACACGATACATGACAACCTCCCTTAATCCTCTATTATTAACATTACAGGCTATTATAGCATAAACCTGTGCAATATTTCACTTGTATAACGCAATTTGCGAGATTATACCTTGCCGCACGAAGTGCGCCCGCCCGGAGGGCATGAATTAGGGGGTGCCCTTGGGTATATCTTTAAGTACCTTTCAAACAAGTTTTCTTAATCTGGTTTACAAGGCAAGAGGAAATCCGATTCCATCCAGGCGGCTCGCTGGCAGCCATAACCAGAATCTTTGCGGCCTCCAGTCGGTCCTTTCCAACTGACATGGATAAATCGATATTTTTCCATGTCAGATTCCAATAAAAACCTGCATGAGATTCGGTTTTTACCTCCCTGCGGCCGGGAAGATCCTGCTAACGCCTTTGCGGCACTCGCCTTACGATGAAATCGGATCGTTCCTCCTGCTCCTCTTCCCGCACCAAAATAAGCTTTTGTTTGCTTCGAAAGCTATGGGGGCGGTCCACCGCGGCCCGCTGCCGTTAGGCGCGCGGGCCGTGTGGATATCCAATCCTTTTTTGGAATCAAGGGAACGGAAATCATTCGAAACGGTGCGACAGAAAAAATACCAGCAGAAAGATTCCGGACCGGCCTAAAGGTGAGCGCCGCAGGGCAGCGGTCGGTGTTCCCCAGGCAGAGGGAGGCAGAAACGGAGACGGGAAATCATAAAGATTTCCCGTCGACATGTGAGCGGTACTCCCGGAGCGGGGATAAAGCGGCCCCTGCATCGCCAGCGAACCGAAATCGTGACGGTCCGGAACTTCTGCCGGTGTTTGGTACACGGATGATTATTTTAAGAACATCTGAAGATGATTTACAAGCAATACTTGAACTACATATATAGCGAGAACTAAAAAGACCCCACGGCCTTCCGGCCTCCGGGGTCTTTCATTTTCCTATTCTTCCGGCATCAATGACGGAAATGTCTCATACCGGTGAATACCATTGCTATGCCATATTCATTGCACTTGTCGATGGACAGCTGGTCACGCATCGCTCCGCCGGGCTGGATAATCGCCGTAATACCGGCTTCATGAGCGGCTTCCACACAATCAGGGAAGGGGAAGAACGCATCGGAAGCCATGACCGCGCCCTTCGTCGCATCCGGTCCGATCAGCTCTCCGGCATGCTCTACAGACTGCTTGGTCGCCCAGATCCTGTTCACCTGTCCAGGCCCAATGCCTACGGACTGTTTATTCTTCGCCAGCGCGATGCCGTTGGATTTCACGTACTTCACCATCCTCCAGGCGAACATCATGTCCTCCATTTCCTGCTCGGAAGGCTGCCTGTCCGTCACCACTTTAAGCTCATCACCGATCAGCTTGTTGTCAATGCCCTGAACGATCAGGCCGCCGTTCACTTTCTTTAAGTCGAGAGCCGTTTCCCTCTGAATGGCCGTGATATCAGGCAGTCTTAATACGCGTACATTTTTCTTCTCACAGAGGATATCCAGCGCTTCTTTTTCATAGGAAGGAGCGATGATGACCTCCAGGAAGACCTCCGCCATCTTTTTCGCCATGGACGCCGTGACTTCTCTGTTGATCGCCACAATCCCGCCGAAAATAGATACGTTGTCTGCCGCGTAAGCCTTGTCCCATGCTTCTTCAATAGTAGCTGCGCTGCCTACGCCGCAGGGATTTCCGTGTTTGCTGGCCACTACGGTCGGCTCGTCATATTCCTTGCAAAGCTCCAACGCTCCGTTTGCATCGTTGATATTATTAAAGGAAAGCTCTTTGCCGTTTAACTGCTCCGCCATATCCAGCGTGCCCTTTTTCTTGCCTACCTCCCGGTAGAAAGCGGCCTTCTGATGAGGATTCTCGCCATACCGCATATCCTGTACCTTTTCAAAGGTCATGGTCAGCGTCTCAGGCAGATCATAATCCTCCCGCTCTGCTTTCAGATAATCGGCTATCATGGTGTCATAATTGGAGGTGTGCATGAACACCTTCTGCATCAGATAGAACTTGGTATCCAGAGATACCTTTCCATCCTCTTTTATTTCCTTCAGCACTGTCTCATAATCCCTAGGATCCACGACCACGGCCACATCCTGGTAGTTCTTCGCTGCCGCGCGGAGCATGGTAGGACCGCCTATGTCGATATTCTCCACCGCATCTGCGCGAGTCACGTCATCCTTCATGATAGTAGCTTTGAAAGGATACAGGTTCACGATGACCATGTCGATCGGCTGAATTCCCAGCTCCTCAAGCTGTTTCATATGGGACGGATTGGAACGCATAGCCAAAAGGCCTGCATGTACGATCGGATGGAGAGTCTTCACACGCCCGTCCAGGCACTCCGGGAATCCAGTCAGTTCGGATACCTCGATGGCCTTTACTCCCTCGTCCGTAAGTTTTTTGTAAGTTCCGCCTGTAGAGATGATTTCCACTCCCAGCTTTGTGAGTTCCTTTGCCAGTTCCACGATGCCGGTCTTGTCTGATACGCTGATCAACGCTCTCATTTTCATGCTCCCTTCTAAAAAAGAAAAACGCCTGAGTAACCCATAGTATCCTTCAGGCTGCCCAGGCGGTCGGCTCATATGTTATCCCGCGCTCCCCGTAGGTACTCCTACTCTCCGCCAGTCGCACGGTCTTGCATTTACACTATGATATTACAATAAAAAAGAAAACTTGACAAGTCCTTTTCTCTGATTTTACGGAAAATTTCCTTTCGAGATTCTTTCCGGCCAGGTTGACATTCCCTTCTTTCCCTACTATACTTTTCTTAATGAGAATGAATATCTACTAATGATCGGGAGGTATCGTATGGTTACAGTAACACTTGGAAAAACAGGAATCACCGTCAACAAAAACGGTTTCGGCGCCCTGCCCATCCAAAGGATTTCCAAAGAGGACGCGGCATATCTTCTTCGAAAGGCCTATGACAACGGCATCAACTTTTTCGACACGGCACGCCAGTATTCGGACAGCGAAGAAAAGGTCGGCTATGCCTTTAAGGGGATTCGGGACAAACTCTATATTTCAACGAAAACAGCGTCCACTACGGTGGAAGGCTTCTGGAACGACTTACATACCAGCCTGAAGAACCTTCAGACCGACTACGTGGATATCCTGCAGTTCCACAACCCGGATTTCTGTCCGAAGCCCGGGGACGGCACCGGACTTTATGAAGCGATGCTCAAAGCCAAGGAGCAGGGGAAGATCCGCCATATCAGCATCACCAATCACCGGCTTCATGTGGCCATGGAAGCTATTGAATCCGATTTATACGATACGCTCCAATTCCCGTTCTGCTATCTGGCCGCGGAAAAGGACATCGAAATCGTGAACGCCTGCAAAGAGCACAATATGGGCTTCATCGCCATGAAAGCCTTGTCCGGCGGACTGATCACCAATTCTGCCGCCGCCTACGCCTTTGAGGCCCAATATGACAACGTGCTGCCCATCTGGGGCGTGCAGCGGGAAAAGGAGCTGGATGAGTTCCTGTCCTACATTGATACCCCTCCTGTAATGACGGAGGAGCTGTCCTCCTTCATCGCCAAAGAACGGGAAGCTCTGTCCGGCAGCTTCTGCCGCGGCTGCGGCTATTGTATGCCCACATGTCCGGCCCACATTAAGATCGACGACTGTGCCAGGATGTCTCTGCTCCTGCGCCGTTCTCCTTCCGCCGGCCATCTGACCCCTGAATCACAGGCCATGATGGCAAAAATCGAGGACTGTATCCACTGCGGAAACTGTATGAAGAAATGTCCCTACGGGCTGAACACGCCGGATCTTTTGGCAGAGAACTATAAGGATTACAAAGAAGTGCTCGCAGGAAAACCCTTGTAAAGATTATTGGATATACAGATAAACGCTTTCAAATAAAACGTGGTATCCTTAACGGAAAATACAAAACAATCGAATCGGAACAAGGAAAGGCGAATTCGTTTTACGCGAATTTGCCTTTTCTTGCTTTTTACAGATTGCTTGTATTATCTTTCGTCGGTATCCTTACTCAAAAGCCAATGTTCTTTATACCTGAGGCAATAAAAAAACTGAAAGAAACTTTTTATAATTTCTGGTTTGTGTTAAACTATATACGGAGGTGCTGGTATGGAACTTCGTGTACTGAACTATTTTTTAGCAATCGCACGAGAGGAAAACTTTACAAGAGCGGCGCAGCAGCTTCATCTGACGCAGCCTACGCTGTCAAGACAAATTGCTGATTTGGAACAAGAACTAGGGGTGAAGCTGTTTATACGCAGCAATCATAATATTATTTTGACCGAGGACGGAATGATATTAAAACGCCGTGCACAGGAAATTTTATCTTTGGCAGATAAAACCAAACGGGATTTTATGCAAAAAGAAGAAGCTCTCTCCGGCACAATTTCAATCGGCAGCGGTGAATTCCGTTCGACGGAATATTTGGCAAAGATCATTGCAGAGTTTCGTAAAAAATATCCCAATGTAAAATACGATATATACAGCGGAAATGCAAACAACATTCGGGATTATATTGAAAGAGGATTGCTTGACATAGGTTTAATGTCAGAACCGGTTGATATGCGTAAATATAACTTTGTCAATATGCCGATCAAAGAACAGTGGGGGGTATTTGTCCCGAGCGATTCTCCGCTTTCTGAAAAAGAAAGTATAAGACCGGAAGATTTGGAGGGAATGTCGGTTGTTACTGCAACAGGCGACTTCAATCAAAGCCGAATCGGAAAATGGCTTGGCGATCATAAAGATCGTGTAGAAATCGCAGCAACCGCAAATCTTCCTTACAACGAAGCCGTATTGGCCAAAGAAAACATAGGTGTAATGCTTAGTATAAACTTAAACTGTACCTATGAAAACCTAAGATTTATTCCATTACAACCCGTTTTAGAGATTTCAACAGCTTTAGGATGGAAAAAAGAGCAGATATTTTCCGCCACAACCTCTGTTTTTATAGAATTTGCAGCGCAATACTTGAAAGGCATATCTGGTGATAAAATATAAGCGTTAGACATTTCAAATGGCCAGATTTATAATAAAGGCGTTCCAAAACGGAGCGTCTTTATTTTTGTTGTTTACCCAGAAAGGAGTTAAGATGACAATCTTTGAAACAAGTGAAAAATACAACATACCTGTCAAGATATTGCAGGAGTACGAAGGCTGGGGATTGTGCGGCGAGGTGAAAAAGATAATGGGCTCGTGGCATTATGACGACAGCGACATCGAGCGGTTAAGTACCATCATGACACTCCACGACATTGGATTCACAAATGCCGAGGTGGAAAGATATATGAAATTACTTCTCCTGGGCAAATCCAGTGAAGATGAACGGCTTAAAATGTTGGAATCAAAAAGAAGCGGGACGCTTGATGAAATCCATTTTAAGGAACGGCAGTTAGATCGGCTGGATTATCTGCGATTCGAAATGAAGTATAACGACATTAAGTAAAAAAAATTTTTGATTAAGGAGATTTTTAAAATGAAAAAATCAGTTTCTATCTTTACGGTATTTGTACTGCTGTTCTCGTTTGCAGCTTGCGGCAACCACGCTGCAAACGAACGTTTATCCTCTACATCCGCCGAAAAATCCGATACTCAAAACGATTCTTCCTCATCTGCTGAAACAGGCTCTAAATCATTGGTGGTTTATTTCTCTTGGTCGGGCAACACCGAAAATGTCGCAAGGTCTATCCAAAGTCAAACGGATGCTGATATTTTTGAAATTGTACCCGCTGTACCGTACAGTGGCGATTATGATACTGTTGTAGATTTAGCACAGGAAGAACAGAGAACGGGCGCACGTCCTGTAATTTCCGGCAGCATAGAAAATATTGAGCAGTACGATATTATCTATGTCGGATTTCCAATCTGGTGGGGCGATATGCCAATGATTCTCTATACATTTTTCGATACTTACGACCTGTCCGGCAAGACGGTCGCTCTGTTCTGCACCAGTGGAGGCAGCGGACTTTCGGAAACGGTCAATGAGGTGAAATCCCTTGAACCGAATGCGGCTGTGACGGAGGGACTTCACATCAGCAGCGATTCGTCCTCAAATCCCGATAATGCGGTCAGTGAATGGTTGAACGATTAAAAAACTGTTACATTCAAAAAGAAAATTGGAACACCCATATGGAGAATATGAAAGACAAGAAAATGTTTGTTTCTCAAAAAATCTGAAAGGAGTGATTAAAATGGATTTGCATATCACTGATCCCGAATTCACAGAGCGCTTCGAGTATTTTGCTTTCACCGAAGTTCCGCGTGAAGAAAATCAGCAATTAGATGAAAAGACACGCTATATGGTGATTTTAGCAGCGTTGATTGGCTGCGGCAGTGTGGACGCATACAAAGAAATGCTCCCGAAAGCCTTGGAAAACGGTATCACGCCAATCATTGCAAAGGAGATTGTTTATCAAGCAGCCGACTATTTAGGTTATGGCAGAATGCTGCCTTTTCTGAATGTTACCAATGAAGTATTCGCAGATCGAGGCGTCAGCCTTCCCCTTGACGGGCAGGCAACGACTTCCCTTGATAATCGGCTTGAAAAAGGAATTGCAGCGCAGTCGGAAATCTTCGGCGAGCAAATGAAAAAGGCCTGGAAGGCAGGACATATTAACCGTTGGCTGGCGGCAAACTGCTTCGGCGATTACTATACCCGAAACGGCTTAACCCTTGCAGAGCGTGAACTCATTACCTTTTGCTTCCTTATGGCACAGGGAGGCTGTGAACCGCAGCTTGCCGCTCATTCCAAAGGGAATATGAATATGGGAAACGACAAGGACTTTCTGATCAAAGTCATTTCCCAGTGTCTGCCGTATATCGGTTATCCCCGCAGTCTGAATGCCATTTCCTGTCTCAATAAGGCGGTGGAGAAATAAAACCGAAAACCATTATCAAATTATCCGTTGATATTTTAATGACACTGTCACTGCTTTTCTTAATGGGCGATTGATTATCGCCGGATATGGCGTGTGGGCTTTCAGCAGCAGAAATCTTCCGACTCATCTGCTGCTGAAATCAGAATTTGTATTTTTATTGCCCATTACAGTACAAAGATGATACGCAAATCAAGCCAATGGAAAACCAGCCTCTGATTCATATTGGTCATACGCCACGGCACATTGGTAAACCGAAACCGCGGCAGCCGGAGGCTTTACATCCATCGCCTGACCGTAGCGATAAAATCTATTATTATGACGAGTACGATGCTCGTGCTGAGCGCATAGAGCAGCCGGACCGGAATCCGCTCCGCCATTCCCTCGATCTTCGGATGGATAAAGCGCAGGAATAAATATGACAAAATCCCAAAGGGAATCAAAGTCTCCAGGCAGACTCTCCCGCCTATATGGAACTGAAACATGGAATAGTCCCACCAGACCGTATGAAATACCGCTTCCAGGACAGCGCCCGTCAAATATTCCAAAACTCCGCATATGGCCATGGAAAGTAGGATGAATCTGACCGGCTTGTTCAGACAGCGTTTCAAAAGCGCTCTCAGACCCACTAGTCCAAAACCATAGATAGGACAATAAGGCCCATACAGGAATCCTCTTTCGCAGTATTCTCCATAAAGGAAGAACATGAATACCACCTCTACGATCCAGCCCATTACCGAATACAAAAACAACAGGAGAACTGTCCTCCCCGCCCGTACCGAAGCCTTTTCTCTCTTTTCCGCGCCACCCATACCGTCCTCTTCCAAGCTCATTCATGCTCCCTTTCTCTCCATTATGGCACACTGTCTATCCCTCAAACCGGACTTTAATATGCACAATCTCACTGATACATCCCAGCTTTACCGGCAGCGCCCAGGCTCCGGCCCCGGAGCTGGTTATCACATGATAGTCCCCATCCGTCCGAAGACCATAATTCATCTCATTCAGGAGTGAGGTGAATATCTGACCGGGAAACATTTGGCCTCCGTGGGTATGGCCGCAGAGCTCCAGATCCACTCCCAGAGAAGCCGCTTCTTTCAGATAGAAGGGCTGATGGTCCAAAAGTATAACAGGATGTTCGGTATCCACCCCCTCCATAACGCTGTAAATGGACTGCCTGTACTCTTCCATATCCCTTCGGCCCACAACGGTGATATCCCCCGCGATGACCGCCGTCTCGTCCTGAAGGACTGTAATGCCTGCATCTTCAAAATAAGAAGTGTATTCCGATTCCGTATAGATTTCGTGATTCCCGGAAATATAATAAACCCCGTATACGGTCTCGAATTTCGAAAGGGCCGTTCTGGCATACTCCTTCTGGCTTTCCGTCGTATTGTGGTCAAAAAAATCCCCGCACAGAAATACCACATCCGGCATAAGCTTATTGGTCTTTTCCACTAGTTTGTCCAGTTCTGCCTTTCCTACTACAGTTCCGATATGCGCGTCGGAAATCATTACAGCATTCAGGGAATCCAGACTGCACTCTTTCTGAACCGTGATCTCGTACTCTGTTGTACGCAGGACCCTGGCATTTATCGTCCCGTAAATGCCGGCCGCCAGCGTCACGACCAGAATAAGGAGCGCGCCGCCGTAGCTTTTGTCCAGCCAAGCCGTAACTCTATTTTGTTTTCCGCATTTTCGGAATATAAATCGGATAAGATTGGAGATGAGAAACAGTCCCAGAGAATAGGACATGGTGATGATATAGATTGCGCCGACACAGGCGGCCGCAGCGCTTATCCGCTCCTGCTCAAGCTTGGCAGAAAAAGCGGCGGAAAAAGCCAGCACCGCGACAAACACAGTCTGGATGAGAATATATACCCCTAAGGGCAGACGCGTCCGCTTCCACAGCGGATAAAATCGTTTCCATACATAAACGGCGCAGAGGAGCGCGGAGACTCCCAGGGCCACCCAAAGTACATTCAGCCAATATTCCATTTTATCTTTCGTCTCCTGTGATCATTTATAAAAGTATACCTAAGAGCATCCCTTGCCGCACAATTCTGGATGACTTCCATTCCTTCGATTCCAGAAAAGGATCGGATATCCACACGGCCCGCGCGCCTGAAGGGTGCGGGCTGCAGTGAGCCGCCTGGATGGAAACGGATTTTCTCCTGCCTTGTAAAGCAGATAGCCCTCATTCCGTCAGATTCTCTCCAGCCACTCCATTAGTTTTCTTGTAATGGTTCTCTCTTTATAATCATATCCGGCCAGGTTCCGGACCGGCATGATCCTCATCAGGGAATTGGTCAAAAACACTTCCTTATAGTATTTGATATCCTTCGGGTAAATGACCGCTTCCTCCGCCATTCCCCGCTCCAGAAGCACCTGTCTCACCACCCCTCGGAGAAGGCCGCAGGACAGCTTCGGTGTCACCACGCGCCCTCCTTCCTCCACGAAAAAGAGATTGGATACCGCTCCTTCACAGATTTCCCCGTGCTCATTTAAAAATACAGGTTCATCAATCCCGCGCTTTCTGGCTTTTCTCTTCTCCCAAATATTGTCTCCATAATTTAAGGATTTGAGATAAGTAAAAATCGAGGTGGAATTCCTTCTGACGCAGGAAAAATCTGCCGTAAATCCCTGCTCATACTGCATCCTGGTGTAGATATTCCGCTTTTCCTCCAGGAGGATATTTTTTTCTGATACCGTGATTTTTAAGGCCCCATGGGTGATCGGATGCTCTCCCAGCCACTCATACACCTGTTCCTCCGATATTCCGCTTCGGCATCCCACTTCCCCCTCTTCATTTTTCCCGGGAAGCAGCCGCAGAATCCGCATAGATCTGGAGAGTCTCTGCAAATGCTCTTCCAAAAACTGCGGCCGGTTATTTTCCACCGCAATCGTTTCGAATATCCCCAGCCCGTAATAATAACCGTCGTCGGTATCCACCTTCATGTCTCTTCTCTCTTTCTTTCCCTTTATATCCACGCTCTCCCACCGCTGTTCTCACAGCTCCAGAGCTTTCACCAGTGCTTTCGCTTTCTGGCACGTTTCCTCGTACTCGAACTCCGGCTCTGATTCACAGGTAATCCCACCGCCTACTCCCAGATGATACCGGCCGCCCTGGTAAACCAAAGTACGTATGACAATGTTAAGGTCACAGCATCCGTCCAGTGTGATGTATCCCATGGAACCGGTATACAGACCGCGTTTCCCCTTTTCCAGCTCGTCAATGATCTCCATGGCCCTGATCTTTGGAGCTCCAGTAATGGAGCCTCCGGGAAAAGCCGCCCGTATCAGATCCATTACCCCCTTGTCTTTCTGAAGTCTGCCCGTGACTGTGGACACCAAATGAAATACCGTCGCATATTCCTCTATGGAAAACAGCTCCGGTACCTTCACCGTATAGTTCTCACATACGCGGCTTAGATCATTCCGCTCCAAATCCACTATCATCAAAAGCTCGCTCTTGTCCTTGCCGGAATTTTTCAGTTCTGTCCGGAGCCTGTCGTCCTCCTGTTTCGTCTCGCCGCGTTTTCTTGTTCCTTTAATGGGCCTCGTCTCTACCCGTCCATGCTCCATCCTGAGAAAGCGCTCCGGAGACGCCGATACGATCTGAAGATCCTGAAACCGGCAGTATCCGCCGAACGGAGAGGGATTTATCTCTCTCAGCTTCCGGAATACCTCATAAGGCTCCTTTTCACTCCCAATCGTAAGCTGCCTGGTCAGATTCGCGATATAAATGTCTCCTTCCACGATATAGCGCTTCATCTGCTCCACGGCGCGCAGATATTCGGCCTTCTCACAGTCCGACGTTATGTATGCCTTTTTCTTCTCTATCCCTGAGCTCACCGCTTTCACCGGCTCCGCAATGAGAGCTTCCATTTCCCTTATGCCTTCCTCTGCAGGACAGGTGTGGCCTCCGGCCGCCAGGAACAGCTCTTTCATCTCATGATCTTCTATAAGGTAATGGTCAAAGAAACTCCACATGGCCTCCGGAAGCAGGTCCTCCTGACCATCAAAGCGGCTTGCCGTCCCTTCTCGTCTTCTCCCGTAATCATAAGTAAAATAACCGACAGCTCCGGAAATCATGGGCAGATTCGTTGGATTCTCCTCCCGGTGCTCATCCAGATAGCGTTCCATATAATCTTCAAAGGTCTCTTCCGACGGCTCGCCATTTACCGACAAAGCGCCATCCTGTTTCAAAGTCAAATATGGCTTTCTGCCGATAATAGAAAACCGCCCCAAATCGTTTTGTAAAGAAGAATCCAGAAAAACGACCTGCTCTTCTTCACGGAAGCACTCCAGAATCTCCGCAATCGGCTTATATTGCCGCAGTTTTTTCACTATAGTCCGCATACGGATACCTCCTCCCCTGCTTCCATTCTTCGCAAATACCAATATAATTCTGCAGTAGTTCGTGCCCATACTGGGTAAGGACCGCCTCCGGATGAAACTGCACTCCAAACACCGGCTCTGTGCGGTGGGACATAGCCATGATTACCCCATCCTCACTCTTTGCGTCTATTTGCAGCATCTCCGGAAACGCTTCCTCCGATACCACAAGAGAATGATATCTCGTCACACGGTAAGTTTCCGGCAGCTCGGAAAAAAGTCCGGTCCCCCTGTTGTGCATAAATGATATCTTACCATGCATGGGGCATCTGCCCTTCTTTATGGTCCCTCCATAGACATGGCCGATTATCTGATGGCCAAGGCAGATTCCCAGGATTGGTACGCGTCCGGCAAACTGCTTCACTGCCAGGCAGCATATTCCACAGTCCTCCGGCGTCTTCGGCCCCGGTGAGATCATAATGCCGGAAAGCCTGTCTTTTAAAAGAAGGTCTTCAATTTCGTCCAAGGTAATCTTGTCATTCCGCACCACGCGGACTTCTCTTCCCAGCTCAGACATATATGTACATAAATTATAAACAAAAGAATCATAATTATCAATCATCAGATACATGATATACTCCTTTCTGGCCGCTGCCAAAAAGCAGCGGGCGGTGTGGGTGCACTTGGGTATACCTTTGAATACTTCTCAAACAAGTTTCCTTGTCTGATATACAAGGCAAGAGGAAATCCGATTTCATCCAGGCGGTTCGCTGGCAGTCGTAACCAGGATCTTTACGGCCTTCAGTCGGTCCTTTCCAACTGACATGGATAAATCGATATTTTTCCAGGTCAGATTCCAACAAAAATCTGCATGATATGAGATTTTTGCCTCCCTGCGGCCGGGAAGATCCTGCTAACGCCCTTGCGGCGCTCACCTTACGATGGAATCGGATCATTCCTCATGCTCTTGTTCCCGCACCAAGATAAGCTTCCGATTGTTTTGAAAACCATTGGAGCGGCCACCGCAGCCCGCTGCCATAAGGCGCGCGGGCCGTGTGGGTATCCAATCCTTTTCTGGAATCAACGGAACGGAAATCATCCGAAACGGTGCGGCAGACAGGATACCGGCAGAAAGAGTCCGGACCGGCCTAAAGGTGAGAGCCGCAGGGCAGCGGCCGGTGTTCCCCAGGCGGAGGGAGGCAGAAATGGAAATACCGATTCCGTTTCTGAGCGAACCGGAGACGGAAAATCATCCGGATTTCCCGCCGACATGTGAGCGATACTCCCGGAACGGGGATAAAGCGGCCCCTGCATCGCCAGCGAACCGAAATCGTGACGGTCCGGAACTTCTGCCGGTGTCTGGTTCCAAGAAGTATTTTGTATCATACCCAAGGGCACCCCCTAATTCATGCCCTCCGGGCAGGCGCACTTCGTGCGGCAAGGTATAAAACAAAAACCGGAAGCAGATATCCGGCTCTCACCGCACATCTGCTTCCGGCAGTATTCTCTTCTTATTTCCCTCCGCTTTTTAAAACCAAAGGAAATCAAGATAAAGGCACACCTTATTTCATATTTTATTATTTCATATTTTAATTTTCAAAGCACCTTAGACAAAAACTCCTGGAGTCTCGCATCCTTGGGATGGGCAAAAAACTCTTCCGGCGTGTTCTGTTCCACAATGCGGCCTTCGTCCATGAACAGCACCCTGGACCCAACCTCTCTCGCAAACCCCATCTCGTGGGTGACCACAACCATCGTCATACCCTCCCTGGCCAGCTGTTTCATAAAATCCAGCACCTCCCGGACCATCTCCGGATCCAGCGCCGATGTGGGCTCATCAAACAGCATTACATCAGGGTTCATTGCCAGGGAACGGACAATGGCAATCCTCTGTTTCTGTCCGCCGGACAATTGGGCGGGATACTGCTCCGCCTTTTCCGGAAGGCCGACTCTTTCCAGAAGCTCTCTGGCTTTCTCATCCGCTTCTGCCTGTGTCATCAGACCAAGCTTCACAGGCGCCAGTGTGATATTTTTCTGTATGGTCAAGTGGGGGAACAAGTTAAAGTGCTGGAATACCATCCCCATCTTCTGCCTTATTTTATTCAGCTCCGCTCCAGATGCCGCGGTGATGTTCTTTCCCTCAAAGATGACTTCGCCGTCCGTGGGCGTCTCCATCAGGTTCAGGCAGCGGAGAAACGTACTTTTCCCAGAGCCGGAGGGGCCGATGATGACCACCTTTTCCCCTTTTTGGATATGTTCATCGATTCCGCAGAGTACCTGCTTGTCTCCAAATGATTTATGAAGGTTTTTAACGTCTATCACTCTTTGCCAGCCTCCTTTCAAACATGCTGAGAAGCTTAGTCAAAAGGATGACCACGACCAGATACATGAACGCCGCAATCAGAAGGGGCGTCAGATAGTCGTAAGTTTTCGCTCCTACGTTCATGGCCGCCTTCGTCACATCCAATACCGCGATACCTCCAATGATGGCCGTCTCCTTGATCAGCACAATGAACTCATTTCCCAGGGCCGGGAGAATATTTTTCACGGCCTGGGGCATGATGATCGATTTCATGGTCTGCATCTCACTGAGCCCCAGAGAGCGCCCGGCTTCCGCCTGCCCCCTGTCCACCGCCTCGATACCTGCCCGGATAATCTCTGCAACATACGCGCTGGAATTGATTCCGAAACAGATGATGCCGGACAGGAATGCCGGAAATCCTCTGACGTTGAATATGATATAATAAATGATCATCATCTGCACATACACGGGAGTCCCGCGGATGATGGTGATATATACGTTGGCGATCCATCCCAAAGGTCTGAAGCTCTTTTTTCTGACCGCCATATATTTTACAACTGCCAGAACCAGGCCGATGACCACTCCCACAAGCACGGCAAATAAGGAAACATACAGAGTCGTACCGAAGCCCTTTAAATATGCGATGTATCTATCGTTTTCCAAAAACGCCACGGAAAATTTGGCGCCTGCTTCCGCAAACCAGTTCAAGATACCCAAGGCTGTTCCTCCGTTTACTTCGTGGTATGGTTGACAATAAATTCCTCAACCTTTCCTTCATCCACCAGCTTCTGGAGCACCTCGTTGATCTGTTCCAAAAGCTCCGTATTTCCTTTTTTAACGGCAATCGCGTATCTGTCGGTGAACACTTCCTTATCAAGGACTGCCAGATCGTCGTTTTCCTTTACCATCTCCTCTGCAGGAAGAGCATCCATGATGATGCAGTCTATCTTATCGTTTTTCAAATCCATAGCAGCTTCCATAAACTTGCCGTACTGCTTCAGATCTTTCGTCCCCAGGTCATCCTGGCAGTAGATATCAGCCACAGTACCCGTCTGAACGCCTACTACGGTATCGGCCGTCAGATCATCCACAGATGCCACCCTGTTTGCATTTTTGTTGACTACGACCACCTGCTTGGACGTCGTATATTCGATGGAAAAATCCATCTGCTTTTCCCGGTCGGGTGAGATAGAAATTCCGGCTGCCGCGAAGTCTACCTTGCCCTGCTGAACTGCCAGAAGCGCTCCGTCAAAGGTCATATTCTGGACCTCCAGCTCTTTTCCCATGGCTTTGGCGATCTCCTGAGCGATGTCCACGTCCACACCCATTACCGTCTCGCCGTCTTCAGTGTACTCATAAGGAGCGAAGCCTGCTTCTGTGGCCATGATCAGCTTTCCACTGTCTTTGCTCTCACCTTCCGAACCCTCCGCCGCCTTCGTCGTCTCTGTTCCGGCCGCCTTTGTTGTCTCTTTCCCTGCTGCCTTCGTCGTCTCTTTCTTTTCTTCCTTGTTTCCGCAGGCTGCCATCGAGAAAACCATCAAACCTGCCAATAAAACTGCTGCTGCTTTTTTCATCTACTTTTCTCCTCTCATATCATAGTTGGAGCAGGCGCAATCCTTTCTGCTCCTGCTCCAGGTCATCCTTAAAACGTGAATTTATCCTCAAAATACGTTTTCAATTCCGCGATCGGCACACGCACCTGATCCATGGAATCACGGTCACGGACAGTCACGGCATTGTCATTTTCAGAATCAAAGTCATAGGTCACGCAGAACGGCGTGCCAATCTCATCCTGTCTCCTGTAACGCTTGCCGATATTCCCTCTGTCGTCAAATTCGCAGTTGTATTTTTTAGAAAGCTCCTCATATACCTTGATAGCTCCGTCATTCAGCTTTTTGGAAAGCGGAAGGATGCCAATCTTCACAGGCGCGAGAGCCGGGTGGAAATGAAGAACCGTGCGGACGTCTCCGCCCTCCAGAGTCTCCTCGTCATATGCGCTGCATAAAAATGCAAGCGTGACACGGTCCGCTCCAAGAGAAGGCTCGATCACATAGGGGATATATTTCTCTTTCTTCTCATCATCAAAATACCCCATGTCCTCACCGGAAGTATTCTGGTGCTGAGTCAGATCATAGTCCGTCCTGTCGGCTATGCCCCAAAGCTCACCCCATCCGAAGGGGAACAGGAATTCCAGATCGGTGGTCGCCTTAGAATAGAAGCAGAGCTCTTCCGGAGAATGATCTCGGGCGCGCATCTCCTCCTCTTTCATACCCAAAGCTTTCAGCCAGTTGATGCAATAAGACTTCCAATAGGAAAACCATTCCAGATCCGTATCCGGCGCGCAGAAGAATTCCAGCTCCATCTGTTCAAACTCCCTCGTGCGGAACGTGAAGTTGCCGGGAGTTATCTCATTCCTAAAGGATTTCCCAATCTGGCCGATGCCGAAAGGAATCTTCTTTCTGGAAGTACGCTGTACATTCTTAAAATTCACGAAAATGCCCTGCGCTGTCTCCGGGCGGAGATACACCGTATTCTTAGCGTCTTCCGTAACCCCCTGGAAGGTCTTGAACATCAGATTGAACTGGCGGATATCCGTAAAATCTTTCTTGCCGCAGCGGGGACAAACGATATCATGCTCGTCGATATATGTCTTCATCTGTTCCTGTGTCCATCCGTCCACAGAACCTTCTATGGCGATGCCATTGGCATCCATGTAATCCTCTATCAGCTTATCCGCGCGAAAACGCTCTTTGCAGCTTTTACAGTCCATGAGCGGATCGCTGAAACCGCCCAAATGGCCGGAAGCGACCCAGGTCTGGGAATTCATCAGAATAGCACAGTCTACGCCCACATTGTAGGGGTTTTCCTGGACAAATTTCTGCCACCATGCCCGCTTCACGTTGTTCTTAAGCTCAACGCCGAGATTACCGTAATCCCAGGTATTGGCCAGACCGCCGTATATCTCCGAACCAGGATATACAAAACCGCGGGATTTGGCCAGGGCCACAATCTTCTCCATCGTCTTTTCCATAAACTCATATCCTCTCTCTATTTCATTTTCTGCTCATATCATACCAAAAAAATCATTTAAATACAATAAAGCTGACTCCGGTCCCCGGTGTAGTGACCGTATGATCTCCGTCAATGGTGACGCCGGAACTCGCGAACTGCACTTTACCCTCGACCTGCATGGTGACGGGCCCCTCTATTTTTACCACATGATATTTGCCATTTTTCGTCACACCGTCCAGGGAAGCCGATTCTCCCTTGGCATTCTGGAACTCGCCCTCCAGAGTCATCTCCGCCACCGTGGATTTCTCCAGCTGTCCGATCCCGCCTTCCATGCCGGCAGTCCCGGTGAATTCCAGATAATCCTTGCAGCTGGCATAATTCAGAAAAAGAGACGCTATTTCATCCTTCACTTCCAGAGACTCCACCGATACCGGTAGGGAAGCGTCTTTATCCTTTTCATCCACATAGGCAGAGGCTTCCGCGCCGTGCTCTTTATTATAAGCCTTCACCGCATCCTCTACATACGTCTTAAGCTCTTCCTCACTGTAATTGCTTCCGGAGAATGTCTCCATATCCGCACTGACGACGGTCCCGTCCTTTTTCACATAGATACTGCTGGATTCCGGTTCAAATTTTATTTTCTTTCCGCATCCGGAAAGAACTGCTGCCACGGCAAGCATCGCTGTCAAAAAGCACGCAATTTTTTTTCTCATGATTTTCCTCCTCATAACAAACTTTTATCATTGTACCTTGTTTCGAGGATATTTTCAATATCTTTTCCTGTAAGAAACAATAAGAATTTATTACGAAAGTATGATATTTATACTGTTTAATACTTGTTCAGATTTGAACTCCCGGTCCAGAAACCGGATTTTATTCTCCGCCACCGACTCTGTGAGCTCGGCAAGGACACGGTCGGAGACCGCAAAGGTAAAAAGCTTCTCCACCGGAGTATTGATGATAAAATCCACCGCGTACCGGCCGGCATCGCCAAGCCCCTTAAAACACTCTCCGTCGAAATCCCCGTTCATGGTCATCATCCGCAGTTCATAAACAAGGCGCACCAGCCTGTTGTCCAGGCTTTCCCTGGACAAGGCCCGCAGCGCCTGATATAAAAGCTTTAGAGTCGAAAATTCGTCTCCGTTTTCCCTGGAATAATAATCCGCAAATTCCAGAAAATAATATCCCAGATATACATAATCCACTTCTGAAGTGACTTCTTCAAAGTAGTTGGCGATCTCCAGCTGTTTAAGCGTATAAGAGCTGCGCCCTTCATACAGGCTGAAGCTCCCGAAGCAAAACGGCCTGGTGCCGGAGATCAGCGGGCTGTTCTGTCTTCTGGCCCCTTTCGCAAACGCATGGAGCTTCCCCCGTTCTCTGGTCAGGATCACCACCCTTTTATCATATTCCCCGATCGGAGCGGCAGACAGCACCAGCCCGGTCACCTGAAGCAAGTTATCCGAATCAAAATCTGAAAACGTCCGTTCCATACCGCCGCCTCCTTTCCAAGGACCATACAGGGATACTGCTACATATCCTTGTGATATCCATAGTTTTTGAGATACAGGTCATTGTCCCGCCATTCCTTGCGCACCTTCACCCAAAGCTTCAGGTTTACCCTGGCATCCATCATCTTTTCTATATCATACCGGGCGCTGCTGCCTATTTTTTTCAGCATCGCTCCGCCCTTACCGATGATGATTCCCTTATGGGAATCCCGCTCGCAGACAATTTCTGCCTCGATATCATACAGGCCGTTCTGCCGTTCCTTCATCGATTCAATGGTGACGGCTATGCCATGGGGTATCTCATCCTTCAGACAGCGGAGCGCCTTCTCTCTGATGATCTCCGCCGCAATCTGTCTCATGGGCTGGTCGGTCACAGTCTCCTCATCGTAATATAAGGGGCCGCATGGCAGATACTTCATCAGTACCTCCAGCACGGTATCCAAGTTGGCGCCCTTCAGGGCCGACACCGGAATGATCTCAGAAAAAGGATAGACCTTCCGGTATGTGTCGATATAAGCCAGCACCTTTTCCTTTTCCACCGTATCGATCTTATTGATGGCCAGCACCACCGGTATTTTTACCTGTTTCAAAATGTCCAGGATATACTGCTCCCCGGCGCCGATATAGGAAGAAGGCTCCACCAGCCACAGGATCACGTCTACCTCTTTAAGCGTCCGTTCTGCTGCGCCCACCATATATTCTCCCAGCTTATTTTTCGCCTTGTGTATGCCGGGCGTGTCCAAAAATACGATCTGTCCTCTGTCGTCCGTATAAACAGTCTGGATCCGGTTCCTGGTCGTCTGGGGTTTATCGGAAGTAATGGCGATCTTCTGTCCGATCAAATGATTCATAAGGGTAGATTTCCCCACATTCGGGCGTCCTATTAACGCCACAAATCCCGATTTCTTCTGTCTTTCCATATTTCATCCTCATATCCCGCCGTTTATTCTGTCAGAATAAACGCTTCGTCTCTTTAAACAGCTGCTTTTCCGCCTCTATCTTTCCGTCATTTCCCACAGCGCAGATGTCACCCGTATCCAGGACAGCCTGCGTGATCCCGGCGAGCGCACGGATATCCTCCTCTCCGGCGCCGATGACCTGATCTCTTTCTTTCTGCAGCATCTCCTGGGTGATTCCGGAAAGGTACATCATCATATCCCGTCCTCCCCTTGCCGAAGGGTTCATCGGAGTGTCCATACTGCTGATGGTCCCGATTATATATTTGGTCATATCCCGTTCATCCACCTGGAAATTCCGCAGATATTCCGGGACTCCTTCAAACACCTGGCTCGTTTTTCCCAGATTCGGATCCCGGTAGGATACGAAATAGCCGTCTCCAGAACGGCCGAAGCCGCTCATCACGCCGTACGCCCCGCCCTTTACCCGGACCTGGGTCCACAGATAGTCATAGCTCAGGATCACCTGGAGAATCCTCAGGGCGCCGGTATAAGAATAGCCCGCGTCTCTGAAATTCCCGCATCTTGCCACATACTGAACCTGGGAAGACGCCTTAAAGCCTTCATTCTTCTGTTCCAGAGAGATCACCTCCGGATTCACCGTACGGAGAGGAAATCCCTTATCATCGTTTCCGCCGGAAAGCCGGTTTAAAAAGCCCGGCAGTTCCATTTTAAAATGCTCATATCCTGTTCCGTCGGCGGTAAAGCTGATAAACAGGTTTTCCTTCCGGAAAATCTGTCCCATAAGCTCCCGGAGCTTCCGGAACAGCGTTTCTTTTTCTTGTTCAAATCCATTCTCCAGCCGTTCTAAGAACCGGTAATAATCGATTCCGGACGTAGCCTCCCCAAAAGCCGCTACTGCGGAATGATAAGACCCGGCCCGGAGGACCGCCGTGGAATGGCCTCCCGCCAAAAGCCGCTCCTTCATTCTGGAACGCATCCTTGCAGCCAGCTCATATATGCGCTTTTCATCCTCCACGACGGAAGTATGCAGAATTTCATCTATGAATCCAAAGGCTTTCCCTATCTTGTCATAAAAGGCCTTCGCCGTAAAGTCAAAGGATAACCGGAAGCTCCCAAGGTCCTTAAGAACCGGATAGCTACCAAGGCTGGTATTAATCCCGCCGGTCTCGATGTTGATCTCATTGAACAGCTCCAGATAAGAGTGCCGCTCTGTGTTCACCATCCCCAGCACTGCCTTCAGAAAGCCTAGATACGGCCAGTCCTCCGGGGCTGTCATCCCCGCGTCAAAGGCAAGCCGCAGATAACCGATGCCGCTGGTGAACAGCTCCGTATGAAGAACAGGAACTCCTGCCTCCTCTTTTTCCTGATAGGTCAGGCGGGCCGCCTCTTTTCCGATATCCTCTCTGGAGAGCATGGGGATCGTTTCCAGGGCTTCCCTGGAAGAAGGCTCCTGCTGATATTCCTTTAGCTCCTCCGTCTGGCGGACCAGCGCTTTTCTTTCTTCTGCCTTCATGGAATCCAGTTTCTTTGCCAGGACATCCATCTGCTTTTCTTCCCGTTCTTTATCCAGTCCTTTTTTCGGGGACAAGATGATGACGGCCTGATGAAGGTTATTCAGCAGATAATCCGTGATCAGCGCTTCAAAATATCCGTCCTTCCGATGTTCTTTCAGATAATCAAAGCTTTCCCCAAACTCCAGGTGCATGAATGGGTCATTCTCATCGTAAAGCCAGCTGTCAAAGCACTGCAGGCCGTACATAAGACCCTTTGGATAAGGGCCGAAATCGGCTTCCCGGTATTTGAATTCATAGTAGTTGATGCCGGCCTCCAGGGATTTTTCATCGATTCCCTCTTCAGCAAGCGTCTCCAGTGTTTTCCTGATCACAGAGAGGAACTGTTCCTTTTTATTTTTCTCCGTATTTTTCGCGATAACGGAAAATACCGGCTGCAAAACGCCATTGTCGTATCCTCCATAGATGTCCGTACCAATGCCGGCATCGATAAGAGCCTGCTTGAGCGGCGCTCCGGGAGCAGATAAAAGAGCATACTCCAGAATCTGGAAAGCCACGTAAAGTCTGGCGTCCAGATCCGTGCCCACCACCGTGTTCACCGACAGGTACGTCTTCCCTTCCTCGCTTTCTTCTTCTGTGACCGGATAAAAGATCTCGTATTCGCTCTCCGGTGTGAATTCCTTCTGCATGGTGATTTCCGAATCCACTGCCCGCGCTTCATAATGGCTCAGATATTCTTCATCCAGAAACCGGAGCTTCTCTTCCATGTCCATGTTTCCATAGAGATAAATATAGCTGTTGGAAGGATGATAATACGTGCGGTGGAACTCCAGGAACTGCTCATAGGTGAGCTCCGGAATCTCTTCCGGATCCCCGCCGGATTCAAACCGGTAGGTGGTATCCGGGAACAGGACTTTGCGGATATACCGGTCCAGAACGCTTTCAGGCGAGGAGAACACTCCCTTCATCTCGTTATATACTACCCCGTTCAGAGCGAGGGGACCTTCTTCATTCTCCAGCTCATAATGCCAGCCTTCCTGCTTGAATATCATCTCGTTGTGATAGATATTGGGATGGAATACCGCATCCAGATAGACGTCCATCAGGTTCTGGAAATCCTTGTCGTTGCAGCTGGCCACCGGATATACCGTCTTGTCTGAATAAGTCATGGCATTGAGAAAGGTATTCAGTGATCCCTTCACCAGCTCCACAAACGGATCCTTTACCGGAAATTTTTCCGAACCGCAGAGCACCGAATGCTCCATAATGTGAGGCACGCCGGTGCTGTCGGAAACCGGCGTCCGGAAACCGACCGTAAATACCTTATTCTCGTCCTCATTGGACAGCAAAAAAATCCTGGCGCCGCTCTTTTTATGGCGGAGCACCTCCGCCCTGGAATTCAGTTCTTCTATGTCCTTCTCTTTTATCTTTTCGTAAGCATCTAAACCGCTTTTTTTCATCCGATTGATACTCCTTTCCGAAACAGGGGCAGGCAGCCGAACTGCCTCCCCCTTCCATTTAAATATTCCCCAAGAACTTATCTTTTACTACTGCGAAAAATTCCCGTACCATATAATTGGGCAGAAGCAGCTTGTCCGACTCGGCGGCGATACCCGTCACGTTCTTCATACCCAGCTTTCTTGCAATGCTCACAGAACGGAACACATGGAAGCTGTTGGTCACCACTCCCACAGAAGCCTTGTTGCTGACCAGCAGCGATTTGCTGTACAGCAGATTCTGCACCGTGTTGGTGGCATACCGTTCCAGCACGATCCGTTTTTTATCGATTCCTCTGTCCATCAGATAATTCCGCATGGCCGCCGCCTCGGAAATATTTTCTCCTGGTCCCTTCCCGCCGGTGACGATCACCCGGGTATCCGGATGCTCCTCCAGATAATCGGCAGCCGTATCCAGCCGGTATTTCAAAGATTTTGTGACCGTGTCCCCGCGCACCTGCGCTCCCAGCACGATCAGGCAATCCACCGGTTCCTCTGGAGAAGAAAACATATGGAATACGATAAATCCTTCCACCGCCGCAAAGCACAGGATCCCCAGCACAATAGTTGTACGAAGGGGAACCTTTACCCACAGCGGAAAATGGCGGAATGTCATATGGATTTTCTTCATGCTCAGCAGGACTGCCAGGGCTCCTGCCAGAATCCCCAATATCAGCCAGAATCCCGAAAAAGAGGCCTGAATGCCGGCATAGCTCACGATCATGCCATAATAGACGACAGACAGGAGTGCGACCACCCCAAGAAGTATGTTCATAGCTTTACCCTCTCAAAACACTCTTATGCAAAACCGCTCTTTTCCTCAGTATATCATACTTCTCCGGAATATGGGAAAGTTTTACCATGAGCTTCTGCCTCGCATGGGGCGCGCTCTCCTGAGGACTGCCGTCCTCATCAAAGATCCCCTCCACCTGTACCTCTAGATTTTCTCCGGAAGGCTTCATGATCTCGATGGTCTCGCCCAAAGAAAACTTGTTTTTCTGTTCCATGAAAAACCTTCCTTCTCCCGCGTCCTCTCCGACGATTCCCAGATAGACAAATTCCTGGTCATACGTGCTGCTGTCGTAGATCTGCGCTTCCTTTCCCGGCTTTCCGTAAAAAAAGCCGGTGGTAAACGGCCTGGTGGTGCATTTGCGTATCTCCTCCCTGTACCACTCCATATGGTTTTGATACGTCTCCTCTGACAGAAAATAATCGTCTATGGCTTTCCGGTATGTTCTGGCCACGGCGGCCACATAGAGAGCCGTCTTCATCCTTCCTTCCACCTTCAGGCTGTCGATCCCAGCCGTCAGGATGTCGGGCATATGTTCTATCATGCAAAGATCCTTCGAGTTGAAAATAAAGCTTCCGCGCTCATTTTCATAAACGGGGAAATATTCTCCCGGGCGGCTCTCCTCCATGACCGAATAATTCCAGCGGCAAGGGTGGGTACAGGCCCCCCGGTTGGCGTCCCTTCCCGTAAAAAAGTTGCTGAGCAGACACCTACCGGAATAGGAAATACACATGGCCCCATGAATAAATGTCTCGATCTCCAGATCCTCCGGGATATTCTTCCGAATCTCCCGTATCTCCTCCAGAGAAAGCTCTCTGGCAGATACCACCCTCTTCGCTCCCTGTCCATACCAGAACCGGTATGTACCATAGTTGGTATTATTGGCCTGGGTGCTGATATGCCGTTCTATTTCCGGCACTTCCTCCATCGCAATGGCGTATACTCCAGGATCGGAAATGATCAGCGCGTCCGGCCCTATCTTTTTTAATTCCCTAAAGTACTTCCGCACTTCCGGCAGATCCTCGTTGTGGGCAAGTATATTCGCCGTGACATATACCCTTGCCCCCCGTTCATGGGCAAATGAAATCCCCTCCGCCATCTCTTCCAGGGAAAAATTTTTTGCCTTTGCTCGGAGGCCGAATGCCTCTCCGCCGATATATACGGCGTCCGCTCCAAATATCACAGCTGTCCTAAGGACCTCCAGGCTGCTGGCCGGTATCAGTAATTCTGGTTTCTTCAAGGCTGCCGCCCTCCTTTTACTACAAAAGCTTTGTGCTGACAGTGACTCCGTCTCCAATGGGTATGACCGCAGTCTCCAGACAGTCCATATGCTTCAGTGCATAAAGATATTCCCGCATCCTCGCGTGAATGGTACGGTTCCTCCTGGCGACAGCATATCTCGATTCAATGACGTCTCCGTCCTGGAGCACATTATCTGAAACCAGGACTCCTCCCACCGGCAGCAGCCGCAGGACCTCGTCCAGAAAATGAATGTACTGTCCCTTTGCCGCATCCATAAATATAAAATCAAAAGGCGGCTCCAGCGTCCTGAGGACCTCCGACGCATCTCCGGTAAGAAGAGTGATGACCGCTTCCTTTCCGGCCCGCCGAAAGTTCTCTCTGGCAACAGGAATCCGCTTTTCGTATTTCTCGATCGTCGTGATCGTACAGCCTTCCGGCATATGCTCGCTCATCAAAAGAGCGGAATAGCCGGTGGCTGTCCCCACCTCCAATATCTTCTCCGGGCGCCGGATGGCCACAAGTGTTTTTAACAGGCTAGCCGTCTCCTTCCGGATAATAGGAACAAGAGAGGCAGCCGCCTCCTTTGCGATCGCATTGCAGATCTCGCTGTCTCCCCGTTCTAAAGAATTGATATATGTGATCGTTCTTTCATCTATGATCATGAATCTTCCTCTGTATCCACAGCCACGCCGGAAAGGACATCCAGGATGTTCTTTCCCGTCATATTGGAATTCAGACGGTACGTGCCGGGCAGTATGACGCTTCCGTAAAAATATTTCTGAACCGTGAAAACAAGCGTACTTTCAACAAGCCCTTCCTGCCGAAGCAAAGCCGCTACCTGACGGATGCCGTCGCCTTCCTTCACCTCGACGGTGACGGAAACCGGATTTTCCGCAGTCCCCGGCTTTTCATCAAACACGGCTTTTCCAAAGCCATATGCTTTTACGGATATCAACAAGACAAGGGATATCACCGCCGCCGTCAGAGCAATCTTAAATAAAATGCCGAAGATACGCAGCTTCATGTCCATCCCTCCTGTCCGCCGTGTTCCTGGTCTTCTCAGATCTCCATAATGATGGGCAGAATCATAGGATTCCTCTTCA
The DNA here is from genome assembly GCA_902363445.1 of Lachnospiraceae bacterium. Taxonomy (GTDB): domain Bacteria; phylum Bacillota; class Clostridia; order Lachnospirales; family Lachnospiraceae; genus Lientehia. The sequence continues at coordinate 40,750 of CABJAB010000002.1, read as the reverse complement.
TCTTTTTCCAGATGTAGTCACTGAGGCTGTCCCGGATGACCGCCTTGATCTTCCCCCAGTCGCTGACCTTCCTGTCCAGACATTTCTGGACTGCGTCTTCTACGACCGTGTGCGCTTCTTCCATCAAGTTCTCAGACTCTCTGACATAGACAAACCCTCTGGAAACGATATCCGGTCCCGCCAGCAGCTCACTGTTGTGGCGATCCAAGGTCAGCACCACGATGATGATACCGTTCTGAGCCAGGTTTTGGCGGTCACGCAGCACGATGTTTCCCACATCTCCTACTCCGAGGCCGTCCACCAGCACAGGGCCTGCCGTCACATTTCCGGTCACCTGAGCGCTGTCCTGGGTGAGCTCCATTACATTGCCGGAACGCATGATGAAAATGTTTTCTTCCGGCACTCCCATCTCCTGCGCGATATCCGCCTGCGCCATCAGATGCCGGTACTCGCCGTGCACGGGCAGCGCAAATTTCGGTTTCACCAGAGAGTAGATGAGTTTCAGGTCCTCTCTGCAGGCATGGCCCGATACATGGGTATCCTGGAAGATCACCTTCGCTCCCTTAGCAGACAGCTCGTTGATGACCTGAGCCACGGCCTTTTCGTTTCCGGGAATCGGTGTGGAGCTGAAAATGATCGCGTCGTTGGCATTAATGGATACTTTTTTATGAATATCCGCAGCCATTCTGGAAAGAGCCGCCATGGACTCTCCCTGGCTTCCGGTCGTGATGAGCACCGTCTTCTCCGGCGGATAATTGTTCATCTGAGAAATATCCACCAGGGTCGAATCCGGGATCTTGATATATCCCAGTTCATTGGCAATGCCGATGATATTGACCATGCTTCGGCCCTCCACCACTACCTTCCGTCCGTATTTATAGGAGGAGTTGATGATCTGCTGCACCCGGTCCACGTTGGACGCAAAAGTGGCTACCAAAATTCTTCTGTCCTTATTTTCCTCAAATAACCGGTCAAAGGTACGGCCTACAGCCCGCTCCGACATGGTAAACCCTTCCCGGATGGCATTGGTACTGTCGGCCATCAGGGCCAGCACTCCTTTTTTTCCCAATTCCGCAAAACGGGGCAGGTCCACCGGATCTCCGAATACCGGCGTATAGTCGATCTTAAAGTCTCCGGTATGCACGATCGTGCCGACCGGTGTGAATATGGCAAAGGCCGCCGCGTCTGCAATACTGTGATTGGTGCGGATGAACTCCACCCGGAAGCATCCCAGGTTCACCGACTGGCCGTACTTCATGACCTTTCTCTTCGTGGACTTGGTCATGCCCCGTTCTTTTAACTTATGCTCAATGATGCCCATGGTCAGCTTTGTGGCATAGACCGGTACGTTTATGTCCTGAAGGACATAGGGCAGAGCACCGATATGATCCTCATGTCCATGGGTGATAACAAATCCCTTCACTTTCTGGATATTGTCTCTCAGATATGTGACATCCGGGATGACGAGGTCGATACCCAGCATATCGTCGCTGGGGAAGGACAGCCCGCAGTCCACCACAATAATACTGTCTTCATATTCAAAGACAGTCATGTTCATCCCGATCTGCTCCAATCCGCCAAGCGGGATGACTTTCAATTTGGAATTTCCTGTTTGTTTCAAAATACACCTCTCTAACTTTCCGTTCAGAATTTTAAATTATTTTTCCGGCCTTCCGCCGGAACAACGCTTTTCGTTTACTCGATATCCACATCTTCCAGAAGCTCATTGAAAATCTTAGCCAGATACTGCTGTTCCTTCTCATCTTCCACGATCTCATACAAAGCTTCCGTTTCCTCTGGTTTCGAGACATCTTTCAGAATATAGCATTCACCGTCGCCTTCTTCGGAATCGGTTACAAGCACGTAATCGCAGCCTGCTACTCTGGTTTCTTCCAGCACGTAACAAGGCAGCTTTTCTCCATCCTCTGAAGTCAGAACTACCATCTCTTCCATATTCTCACCAATCTTTCCACAACAAAATCACAGGGAATCCAAATATCCCTGTAAAATCAACGCCGCCGCTATTTTATCCACGTAGTCTTTTCTGTGCTCCCTGCGAATCCCCGCTTCCATCATGACCCGGTCCGCCGCCACCGTGGTAAGCCGTTCATCCCAAAGCTCCACCGGAAGGCCCGTCCTGGTCCTAAGCTTCTCCGCAAAGGCCTCTGACTTCTCCGCCCGATCACCGACATCTCCGTTCATGTGTTTCGGGTAGCCCACAACGATTTTTTCCACCTGATATTCTTTGATCAGTTCTTCCAGACGCGCCAAAGTACGCCTCAGCTTATCCTCATCCGGCCTTCTAACTATTTCCACGCCCTGAGCCGTGATTCCAAGAGAATCGCTGACAGCCACTCCAACTGTCTTGGAACCGAAATCCAGTCCCATTATACGCATCATACGGTACTCAGCCTTTCAGCTTGCTCTCAATGTAGACCTGTACCAATTCCTCCAGTATCTCATCTCTGTCAAGCTTTGTGATGAGGCTCCTGGCATTATTATAGCTGGTAATATATGTGGGGTCACCCGACATGATATACCCGACGATCTGATTGATCGGGTTGTAACCCTTCTCCGTCAGAGCCAGATAAACCTTTGCCAGAATCTCACCGGCCTCCATTTGATTTTCCTGCGATGTATTGAAATATTGTGTTCTGTGTATATCTCCCATTTTTTCACGTCCTTACATGCTTGTACCATCTATTCTAATACAAATCACCCGGCCTATCAAGCTGTTTTTTCTTCTATGCCTGAAATCCGGCCTGCAGCCGCCGGTCAGGGCGTCCATTCGGCCGACAAAAGTCCGTCTCCCAGGATGCCTGTCATCTTCACCTTTATGAGCCTTCCCGGAAGCATTTCCTCTTTATTTTCTTTCGTAAGCTTCACTGCCGCCTTTACATATTCTCTGGTAAATCCCGTCACATAGGCATCCTTCCCAAAGGTGTGAAACTCTTCCAAAAGGATCTCCGCTGTTTTCCCCATGTAATAGTAACGGAACTCCTCCGACAGCTTCGCCTCCAGTTTGAGAGCCAGATGGCTCCTGAGTGTCTTCATCTCCTCCGGCACCTGTCCCGTCATAGACGCCGCCTTCGTTCCCTGCCTTTTGGAATATTTGAAAATATGCATTTCGTAGAACCTGGTCTTGCGAAGAAACAGCAGAGTGTCCCTGAATTCTTCTTCCGTCTCCTGGGGAAATCCTACGATGACATCCGTAGTGATGGCAGGATGTTCATAATATTTCCTCAGCAGTTTACATTTATCATAATACTCTTCCGCAGTATAATGGCGGTTCATGCGGCTGAGCGTGGCATCGCACCCGCTTTGAAGGGAAAGATGAAAATGCGGGCAGACCTTTTCCATCGAAGACAGTTCCTTCACAAACTCCTCTGTTATGATCCTCGGCTCCAAAGAGCCCAGTCTTATTCTCTGAATCCCAGGAATCTGATGGACCATGCGGATGATCTCCAGCAGAGATATCTTCTCTTCCAGATCCTTTCCATAAGAAGAAAGATGAATACCGGTCAGCACCACCTCCCGATAACCGGCCTCTGACAGCCGGCGTACTTCTGAAAGAACATCCGCCGGCCTTCTGCTTCTGATTCTTCCCCTTGTGTAGGGAATAATACAATAACTGCAGAATTGATTGCAGCCATCCTGTATTTTTATGAATGCCCTGGTATGCTCCGCCGTCTTTTTAAGCGCCATCTCCTCATATTCCGAGATATGGGCGATGTCGATCACAAAAGCATCCGCGGGACGGCTTCCCTCTGCTCTTTTCCAATCATCGCCTTCCTCAAAAAAGGGCTCAAGAAGCTCGGGCAGGCGCGCCTTCTGGTTGTTCCCGATGACCAGATCCGCATCTCCAGAACGGACGATTTCTTCTCCCGCCGCCTGCACATAACAGCCCGCCGCCACGATAACGGCATGAGGATTTTTTTTCCTTGCCCGGTGAAGCATCTGCCTGGATTTCCGGTCCGCCATATTGGTCACGCTGCAGGTATTGATCAGGCAGACATCCGCCTCCTCCTCAAAGGATACGATCTCATAGCCATGCTCTTCCAGAAGCTGTTTCATGGCCTCCGTCTCGTACGCGTTGACCTTGCAGCCCAGGTTGTGCAGGGCCGCCCGTTTTTTCCGATTCTCCATAGACGCAGTCCTTTCTTCGTAAAATTCCTTTATAATGCAGGTAATTCTTTTCCGCTCCTCTTGACTTTTGCCCCGATTATGGCTAGTATTATAAAAGATACATACGAGGTCCCGCAGCCGGACCTTGATAATAGATACAGAAGGGAGCAGTTTCATGAAAGTGGTTCGTATTTCTTTAAATTCCATCGATAAAGTTAAATCATTTGTAAATGATCTGACCAGATATGATTTCGATTTTGATCTGGTATCCGGCCGTTATGTCATTGATGCAAAATCCATCATGGGTATCTTCAGCCTGGATCTGTCAAAGCCCATCGACCTGAACATCCATGCAGAAGACAACGTGGACGCCATCATGGAGACATTGAAGCCTTATTTGATTGATTGAGTGTTTCTGAAAGCCTGCGGGAAGACCCCCCGCAGGCTTTTTTTATTCCCTGTCTTCTGGAATCCGCAGGATTTCCCTGCTCTCTATGGCGGTTTTCACCATCTCGTCTATCTTTTCCTTCAGTTTTTCTTCTGAACGGCGTATGATCTTCAGATTCGGCTTGGTCACCGGATGCTTGGCCACAAAAATGGTACAGCAGTCCTCAAAGGGCTGAATAGAGGTCTCAAACGTGTCGATTTTCTGTGCGATATCCACAATATCCTGCTTGTCAAAGCCGATGACCGGACGGAATACCGGCATATGGCAGACTTCGTTGGTACAGGCCAGGCTGGGAAGCGTCTGGGAAGCCACCTGCCCGATGCTCTCTCCCGTGATCAGTCCCAGAGATCCCGTTTCTTCTGCAATGGCCTCCGCGATCCTCATCATATAGCGCCGCATGATAATGGTCAGCTCTTCGTGGGGACACTGGTCATAAATATACAGCTGAATATCCGTGAAGTTGACGATATGGAGGTTCATCGGTCCCGCATATCTGGATACCAGCTTTGCCAGATCCACCACCTTTTCCTTGGCCCGCTCGCTGGTATAAGGCGGCGCGTGGAAATAGACGGCGTCGATCTTCACACCGCGCTTTGCTACCATCCATCCGGCCACCGGGCTGTCTATCCCTCCCGACAACAGAAGCGTCGCCTTACCGCTGGTGCCGACGGGCATCCCGCCGGGGCCGGGAATGATCTTGGAGTATACGTTGATCCGCTCTCTCACCTCCACATAAAAGAACACATCCGGCTCATGTACGTCCACCCTAAGCGTAGGGAACTCCTCCAGAAGGGCTTCTCCGAGACCTGCGTTGATTTCGTTGGATTCCATGGGATATTTTTTATTCGCCCGCTTAGTCTGGACTTTAAAAGTAAAATCCCCTTCGGGATGCACCATCCTTACATATTCGATGATCTTTTCTTTCAAATCTTCATAACCGTTGTCATCGAACTGTACCATGGGGCAGATGCCGGCGATGCCAAACACATATTTGAGGTGCTCTACGACTTCGTCAAAATCAAATTCCGTTTTTGCCTCCACATAGACGCGCCCGGATTCCTTCCGGACCAAAAATTCTCCCTCCACTTCCCTGAGGGCAAAGCGGATCTGTTTCAAAAGGGCGTCCTCGAACAAATAGCGATTTTTTCCTTTGATGCCGATCTCCGCGTATTTTATTAAAAAAGCCCGGAATATAGAATCATGAGCAAACATATTACATCCTCCTGTATCTGCGCAGTACGGGCAGAAGCTCCTCCAGTACCTGCGCGCAATATTGTATCTCCTCTTTCGTAGTGAATACGCTGAAGCTGAACCTCAATGTGGAATCCAGCAGCTCTCTCCTGACCCCAACTCCTTTAAGCGTCCCGCTGACGGCAGGATGATTGGAGGAGCAGGCCGAACCGGAGGATACATAGATCCCTCTGTCTTCCAAAGCGTGAAGGAGGACTTCGCTCTTCACTCCTTCAAAGCTGACGCTCACCACATGGGGAGCGCTGTCCTCTCCCGTAAGCCCGTTGACCGATACGCCTTCCAGGCCTTCCATGAGCTCCACAAACTGCTTTTTTAGCTCATACATCACCCGCATCTTTTCTTCATGGTTCTCATAGATCTCCCTGGCCGCCTCTCCCATGCCGGCAATGCCGGGCACATTGTGGGTCCCGGAACGCATCCCCTTCTGCTGCCCTCCTCCGTACACCACCGGCACGATCTTGGTCCCGGACTTCACATAAAGAAATCCGACTCCCTTCGGCCCGTGTATTTTATGGCCGCTGGCTGATAAAAGGTCGATGAATTCTCTTTTGGGGCAGATACGGTATTTTCCAAATGCCTGTATGGCATCCACATGAAAGAGAGTCCGGGGATTCTTTTTTTTGATGATCTCGCCGATCCTCCCGATGGGATTTACAGATCCGATCTCATTATTCACATACATCACCGAAACAAGCGTCGTCTCACTGTCTATGGCCGCTTCCAACTGGTCCAGCCTCAGATGGCCATTTTCATCCACCGGAACGTATGTGACCCGGTATCCTTCCTCCTCCAGATAACCAAACACATTATAGACCGATGCATGCTCAATGGTGGAGGTGATGATATGCTTCCCGGCCCTCCTGTTCGCTCTGGCAGCGCCGATGATCGCCATATTATTGGATTCTGTCCCGCCGGAGGTGAAGATGATCTCTGACGGAGCCGCTTTTAAAGTCTTAGCCACCGCCTCCGCCGCTTCTTTTACATAGTGTTCCGCCTCCATGCCTTTTCTGTGAAGCGAGGAAGGATTTCCATAGTCCTCCATCATCGTCTTCACGACGATATCCTTCACCGATTCAAAGGCTTTCGTAGTTGCGGAATTATCCAGATATGCTTCCATGATCACTTATTTCCTCCCTGTCACTTTTCCAGCTGAAGCATGAGCGCCGCCAAAAGAGTGAAGCCGGCCGTTTCCGTCCTGAGAATCCTTCTGCCAAGGGTGATCGGCACAAATCCCTTCTCTTTGGCATAGGACACCTCATCATCATCAAATCCGCCCTCCGGTCCGATAAAGACCGCCGTTCTGGTGCCGGGCCTGACCTGTGAAAGTACCTTTCTTGTGTATTCCATCCCCTCTGCGTTTTCATAGGGGAACAATTTGCAGTCAAAGTCCTCCGCCGAATCTATAGCCGCCTTAAAATCCATAACCGCTTTCACTTCTGGTATCACCGTCCGTTTGGACTGTTTCGCGGCGCTCTCTGAGATGGCATTCCAGCGTCTTCTCTTGGCTTCCGCTTTCTTTTCATCCAGCTTCACCACGGCCCGTTTCGTATTCACCGGAACAATGCTTTTTATTCCCAGTTCTACATTTTTCTGGATGATCAGCTCCATCTTGTCCCCCTTCGGAAGACCCTGATAGAGCACGATCTCCGCCGGCAGTTCCGTCCCGTCCTCGTCCCGTTCCAGGAGTCTCAGCAAAACGGCCTCTCCGCCGTCTTCACCAACTTCCCGGAACGCCTTGATGGCGCAGTTATAGCAAAGCTTCTCTCCGTCACTGATCCGAACCTTGTCCCCCGGCTTCATTCGCAGGACATTTTTAATGTGTTTGACATCCGGCCCCGTGACCTCAGCCTCATTCTCCCCGATGGCATGGCCGTCTACAAAAAATAAATACATAAGCTACTTCCTTTTCGCGGTGATCGACACCCAGTCGTTCTGATATCTTGTCTCCAGAAGCTCCCATTCCGGATTGGCCTCAAAGGCCGTCCTTACATCGGCTTCCTTCGTATTGATGATTCCCGAAGTGATAAAGATGCCGCCCGGTTTCAAGTGGCTCGCCGCTTCCCCCTGGAGCATGATGATGACCGGCGCAAGGATATTAGCCACAGCCACATCGTACGCGCCATGACCGGCTTTCTCCTGCAGTATCTCATCCTCTATAATGTTTCCTGTCTCCAGCACAAACTGTTCCTCCGGAATCTTGTTGACCACGGCGTTTTCTCTGGCGGCCGATACCGCGTTTTCATCCAAATCTGTTCCGAACGCGCATCCCGCTCCCAGCTTAAGAGCTGTAATAGCCAATATCCCGCTTCCAGTTCCGATATCCAGCACTTTATCTCCCTGCTTCAGATATTTTTGCAGCTGACGGATACAGAGCTGAGTCGTCTCGTGACTCCCTGTTCCAAACGCAGTCCCCGGATCGATCTCTATCATCAGCTTGTCTTCATGCTCCGGCGGAATGGCCTCCCAGGTCGGCTTGATCAGGATATCTCCCACCGTAAAGGGCTTAAAATACTGCTTCCAGTTATTGATCCAGTCCTTGTCTTCTGTCTCGGTGCAGACAATACTCCCGTCTCCCACTTCCACGAATATCCGCAGCTCTTCCAATCCGTCCTTCACTCCATCCAGGACGGCGGCGTCACTTTCCTCTCCCTCCAGATAAAAGGATACCTTTGCTTTCCCCTCATCCGGCGGCAGTTCCGGAAGGATATCAATGAACATCCCTTTCGTTTCTGCCTCTGTGAGCGGCACATTATCTTCAATCTCAATTCCCTCGATTCCCTGTTCCTCCAGCATGCTGCTGATAAGATCGACCGCAGCCGTAGTGGTATCAATGGTATATTTTTTCCATTTCATGAATATCTCCTTCTATCACACCGGATAACTCTCTAACTAATAAGTATAACCGGAAGCTTCCTCTTACGCAAGTCCTACTTTCGACCCATTTTTCTTCCGTCCGCCCCAGCGCAGAGGTTATGTATATTTCACCAATCTTTGTTTATTCTTAGATTATTATATAATATTTTATATTTTTGCTGAATATCTATTGCACAATAATTGTATATACGATACAATAAAAATAACGAAATATAGAATACGAAACCATAAAATTCTTAGAAAGGAGGCTGTCCCTTCTGCCGGAGCGGGCAAAAAATCGATGCCTTTGTAAACGGATATGGATATTCTAAGTTATACCTTTGAATACTTATAAAACAAACTTTTCTTATGAATCAGATGAGACAAGAGGAAATCCGCTTCCATCTAGGCGGCTCGCTGGCAGCCGTAACCAGCATCTTTGCGGCCTCCAGTCGGTCTTTTCCAACTGACATGGATAAATCGATATTTTTCCATGTCAGATTCCAATAAAAACCTGCATGAAATTCGGTTTTTACCTCCCTGCGGCCGGGAAGATCCTGCTAACGCCTTGCGGCGCTCACCTTACGATGGAATCGAATTTTTCCTCTTGCTCTTCTTTCCGCACCGAATTAACCCCAGCTTGTTATAAAAACTATTGGAGCGGCCCACCGCAGCCCGCTGCCATAAGGCGCGCGGGCCGTGAGGATATCCAATCCTTTTCTGGAATCGATGGAAGGGAAGTCATCCGAAATGGTGCGGCAGGAAGGGCACCGGCAGAAAGATTCCGGACCGACCTAAAGGTGAGCGCCGCAGGGCGGCGGCCGGTGTTCCCCAGGCGGAGGAAGGCAGAAATGGAACTACCGATTCCGTTTCTGAGCGAACCGGAGACGAAAAATCATCAGGATTTTCCGTCGACATGTGAGCGGTACTGCCGGAGCGGGGATAAAGCGGCCCTTGTATCGCCAGCGAACCGAAATCGTGACGGCCAGGAACTTCTGCCGGTGTCTGTAAATGGAGCTCAATGGAAGTTCATTGAAAATAATTTCAGAAAGTATTTTATATCATACCTATTAAGTAAAATAAATGCTGCGGTCCGGCTTCTGCCGTCCCGCAGCATTTTATGATCTTATCTCAAATCCATTCATCGCCTGTCTTTTCCGCTTCATGACGCCAGTCTCAGGCTTCTTCTTTTTTCTTCTTTTTCACTATGATAAAAGCGGCGATCGCTGCTACCAATGCGAGCACTCCGAGAGAGATACCTGCGATCAGGCCCGCAGGGGTTCCCGCGGAAGGAACGGCCGGCGCCATGGGTACTGTCTCATCCTCGATCTGCACGGTTTCCGGCTCTGTCTCTTCTTCTGTCGTCTCCGGTACGGTAGGGCCTGCCGGCACCGATTCATCCGGAATGTTCACAGGTTCGCCGTTTTCATTTATCTGCTCGCCGTTTTCATTATAAATAACAGTCTCAGGCTCTCCGCCTTCCTCTGCCGGCGGCGTCACCACGTTGGTTACCACCTGCTCCACCTGCTCGCCGGCGATTTCCACGACTTCAACCACTTCATTTACCTGAGCGTTCTCATTTGCCGTATCGTTTACATTCCGGAAGTAGAACGCATATGTCCTTCTGGGGCTGTAGAAATTGTGGCTGACGGAATCGCTCTGACCGGACAGCAGCACGTATTCTTCACTGCCGGACTGATAGCTGGTGGGAACACCGATCGTCAGGTTCTGCCCGCCTGCTGCAGTCATGGTTTCCGTATGGATGGTGCTGTTGCTGGTGATGTCAATATAGCGGACCGTCACTCCGTACTCGCTGGGGATTTCTGCTCCCGCCTGATTGTAATATACATAATAGGTTCTCTGAGAACCGCCAAAGGAGTGTCTGATCTCCGTCCCCTGGCCGCTCGCCAGCAGGTATTCGTTCCCTTTATAGCTCAGGCTGCTTTTCAGACTATATGATACAGTCGCGTTGACCTCTACAGTCTGAGACGCCGACTCCAAAAGAGTTCCCGTCACAGAATCAATGCACCGGACGTTGATGGTATAAGGATTCTGGCCCGCCACCTTTGTGAACAGCACTGTATAACTTCTGGTGGATTCTCCGGATGTATGAGTGATCACGGAGGGCTGCCCCGCCGCTCTCTGATACTCCGAATAGTCCGACGTCACATAAGACGCCGCTACTTCATAATTTACGGCTCCGCCCACCGGGACGGTAACGGTGTTGTTTGTTAGAAGCCTTCCTGTATCCGCGTCTTCATAGCGCACGGAAATAGTATAAGGGCTTGAGGGCTTCTGTGCCTCTCCCTGATAGATCACGGTATAAGAAGACGTTGTATTGCTGTAATCCTGACTGATGCTGGCCGGCTGGCCGGATGCCAGGTTATAATTTTTACCATTTACCGTCATGGAAGCCGGAACATTATATACTGCGCTTCCGTTGGGTGCAATCTGAAACTGGTCGTTTCCGATGGAATATCCGTTTTCATCGATAAAATAAACAGTTACCGTCCTGGGATCCCGCTGCACCTTGGCATACTGGAAGGTCACCGACGCGTTTCCATAGGATACGAACGCGCTGTTGTTCGCACAGCGGTAAACATCAGAACCGCTCGATACCATCTCATCCACGCTGACTCTTTTCTGTCCTTCATCTAAAGAAACAGAGGTAGTTCCTGAAACTGCCGGAGCGCTGTCTCCGTACTGGCTGTATATGGTCACAAAATGCTCATTCAGGGAATTCACAAAAACCTTTTCCCCCGTCGACTCTCTGGAAACCCCGATCGTCATCCTTCCGGAACCTGCCACTGTGATTGCCTGGCTCTGGCCGCCCGCCACAAACACGCTCTGGCCCTCGAAGATGAAATTATCATCTGCGCCGCCGTTGGTGATCACGAACTTCTGGGCATCCGGGCTGTCGGAAATCTGGGGAGCTACAGAAAAGCTCGCCGCTCCGGCTGTGATACCGGATGCGCCTAAGCAGGCAATCATCATGCTGAGCACTAGAACCAACGCTTTTATCCTTTTCTTCATACTTATCATTCCTCTCTTTATCATTACGATGTGCCGGCCGCTGTGCCGGAAACTTGGTCGTCATCCTATTTCCTTTTTTCTGTCTTAATCATAGCATCGGAGAATCACATCGTAATCACAAAAATATGGTTTTTTTCCAAAAACAATTGACAAATTTTAGGGAAAGGCCGCCGCCGAGGGATCTTTCCCACGGCAGCTGCCTTTTAAATAGTTGGTCAATTCTGCTCTTCCGCCTGTTTCCTTCTTCTTCGTCTCTCATACAAGATTACGCCGATGGCTACCACCGCGGCCGACGCAAGCAGGGACCAGAGGAAAATATCCATGTTGTCGCCGGTGAAAACCGTCCGATAGGTGGTGATCACCTTCTGAGGCCCCTTATTATACTGTTTTACGGTGACTGTCGGTATGTCAGATTTCAGGTAAAGGCCCGCGTCCCAGCTCCAGTCATACTGATTATCTTCCAGATAGAAGATCCTGCTGTAGTACCAGTCATCCCCCGCCAGCCTCGTGGCGTCGGAGTCATACTCATAGGCATTGTCGCCGTTTCCCTGATTGTAAAGTGTAACGATGTAAGGATCGGAAATCTGGAAGCGCACCCGGTAATATCCTTTATCCAGATCCAGGAAGCGGTAATATCCGCTCTCGTTGGTCGCAGTAGTGCCGACGACCACCCAGGCCTCTTCGTTGTCCAGTTCACCGGTCGGATTCATTTCCAGAACCACCGGAATGCCTCCCACACCGTCCTCGCCTTCATCCTGAATGCCGTTCCTGTTTTTATCATACCATACGAAGTCGCCCATGCCGCAGGCAGTCTTCACCACTCCCGCATCCCAGGTCAGATCCGTCTCCCCGTATCCCAGGGTGATGGTAGTGGTCACATAGCCCAGATTGGAAATATAGAATCCCAAAGCATCGGAATCCCGTTCCGCCGCTTCGCCTTCCGTCAGGGACACGCTCCGGTCACCCTGCTTATCCGTCCGGGAATTGGTGATGGTGATCGTCGTGTTCGGATCGTCAAAATCAAATACAACCCGGTATTGAATCGGATAATCCTCACCACCCTTAAGGCCTGTGAACAGATAACGTCCATTTTCATCCGTCTTCGTCACTCCGCCGGGGTAGATCTTCCATTCGTCATCATCTCCCATGCGGTACTGGAGCTTCACTGTCACATCTGCGATCGGCTCCTCATCTTCATCCTGGATGCCGTCCTTATCCGTGTCAAACCATACATAGTCGCCCAGAGCGCCTTTTTTATTGGCGCCTGCATCCCATGTCTTATCTACCGTATTGTAGCCCAGCGTGATGATCTCCGTATAGCCTTTGGTGTAATCGCCGTCCTCAAAGATACAGCAGTCGGAATCATCGGTATCAGACAGATTGGTATCCGGATTCTTTTCTCCATCCGGAGATTCCACCGCCGTATACCCGTCGGGGAACTGGAAGAACACCTGATACTGTCCGGCCTCCAGTTCATCAAAGAAATATCTGCCGTCGTCTCCTACTGTGGTCTCCCTAAGAACCGTATCCTGCCGGATCCCGTCTTCTACTTTGTAAAGCTTCACAACGGTTCCGGGCAGCGGACCGTCCATCTTATCGGTGGTGATATCCTGATAGTTGCTGTAGTTCTTATCCTCAAAGGCATATCCGCCCAGCGCGCTGTAGACCCAGACGCCTGCGTCCCAAGTCCGGTCGGTCTTATTCCCCGCCTGTTCAATCTCCTCATTCTGATCAAAGAACAGAGGAATCACGGTCGTCCGCTTCACCCGTCCGGTTTCGTCTGCCGGATATACGGCATCGGAGTCGTCCGGCGTGGTCAGCTTGCTGTCCGTCACATCCGGCGTAGTAAAGGCATATCGGTAGGTATATCCGTCAGTGGTCAGCGCGCGGATGTCAAATTCCACCACGTAATAGCCCTGAGGCAGTTTGTCGAAGAGATACTCTCCGTTCATATCCGTCATAGCGGTATCGACAGGCACCGCTCCGTCTTTTACCTCTGCATCCGGTCCGTCCACCTGGTACAGCTTCACAAGGACTCCTGGAAGCCCCGGTTCATCCGGCCCCTGCAGGCCGTCATGGTCTTCATCGATCCATACCTTGTCACCGAGGGCGACCGAAACCACGTACCCCGCATCCACATCCAGATTTTCTTCTCCATAGATGACATCCCTGCCATCCACTTCGTGGTTCAGGATCCGAAGCACCAGATAGTCGGTCCAGCCGTCTGCATCTATATTGCTGTCCGTCTTGTACTCGGCTCCCTCAGCGTCCTGTCCCGCATACCGCAGCGTTGCCGCGTGATCCGCCGGAATGCTGAACTTCACCCGATAATAGTATATGGTCCCGCCCACATAGTCATTGGGATCCACGGAGCCTTCCGCCGCGCCGTCTTTCAGATAGTTACACGGCAGATCCTCAAACAGATAATGCCCCGTACCGTCTGTGTTCATTTCTTTTATCTTGACTTCGTCGGACCGGTATGCCGTTTCTCCATGCTTCGTAAGCGTAGTCTGGTACAGCTCCACCTTCACATTTGCAGCCGCAGATTCCTGGCCGTCGTCCTGAAGGCCGTTGTTGTTGAAATCATACCACGCATAGTCTCCGATACTTCCTTTTGGAAGGCTCAGCCCGACAAGCACCTTGTTCGGTTCCACGATATCCCTGGTGGGATTGATGGCCGTCTCCGTACTTCTCAGCACTGCCGCGGCAGCGGAATTGGCCATCACCGCATCGGCGTACTCTTCAATCTTATCCGCCGTATAACCAGGTGTTTTCATGGTCAGCTTCACGCTGTAGCTTTCTCCCGGCTGGAGAAGAGCACTCTCCGGGAAATTCACTTCCACGCCCACCGCTGTCACAAGGCTCATATCCGAAGGCTTCTGCGTGGTCCAATGGCCTCCGTTCTTTGCATTCCAGACATCTCCGGAAGCTTCATACAGCATCGGAAGCTCCGCTTCCGCACTCAGGTTCTGCCTGTTGGCATAGGACCAGCTGTTGGCCAGGCTGCCGCCGTCTTCCACAAAATAGTAGATGACTGCGTTTCCATCCTGCGCCGCTGCCGCTTCCAGGAGCATCTCCTCATAGCCGGCCCCGTTCTGGATGGTCGTCTGTCTGAGCGTAGTGCCGCCGCCGCTCCGGAACACGTAGGAATCTCCGTTAAAGGGCAGGATATCCACAAACCGTGCAGTCCGGACAGCCGTATCCGAATTATTGTAAAGGGTCAGATCATAATAAACGTTCTGATCCGGGTATACATTTACCTGTGCCGTCGAAAAGCCGGTATCTGCTGTGTCACTGACCGTCTTCACCAGCTGAATCTGCGTATCGTTCAGAACGGTCACGCCGACTGGCTGATTCAGGTATTCCAGATCAGATCCTACGGCATCGTCCAGTTCATCATTGTTCTGTGTAGACGCCTGATATCCGGTAAAACTGAGGCCGAGAGGGTTCTCCTGGGATGCCGGAAGCAGATATGTACTGCTCAAAAATGCCGGCGAATACAAGTTCAGCTGTGTAGTCGGCTTGCTGTACCCAATCTTTGCCTTATAGCTGATGGTCAGGCCGGAGTTCTCTCCTGCCTCTGTATCCGGGCTCAGAGAAACTCCCTCGCTAAATTTAAAGACGTACCGTTTTGTCTTCAGAGAGTCGCTGGTCACATACGTACCGCCCTCCATGCCGATAACGGCGGCAGTCTCTTCCTCCTGAATGGTATAGTCCTCGCCCAGCTTCAGTTCGACCTTCTGAGCCACTCCGTTCACCAGCTTCGTCTGGTAAATGGTAAATCCGTTCCCTGTACCGTCCGCATCCAGATTGGTATATGCCGGCAGATCCACCGCCACCATCGGCGCTTTAAAGTTCGGCGCGTTGTTGTCGATATTCTGGACATTCACCACATCCACCTGGAAATTCACCGACTGCCCTGTATAGAACACGCCGGACTGTTTCATATTGGTGATCTTGTTGGTCAGCTTCACCTGAGGAAGGACAGATGTGGCAGCGGGTATCAAAGCTTCCACCTCATTGCTCTCGTCACTTCCGCTCTGAGACTTCCCGTTTCCTTCCGCATCCTTGTACTGATAAGTCCAGTTAGTGACAGCCGTATTGGTGATCCGCCGCACCTCCGGGATATCGGCTCCGATCATGTCTCCTTCCCGTTTCGCAAAGGTCACCTGCATCTCAAAGCCTGCTTCCGCCGTGAATCCGGCCTGTACGTTTCCATAGACGATCCGGACGGCTGCCGCGTGATCCCCAGAGAGATCCACAGTCTGGCTGCCGGACAGGTCCAGACCAGATACCTTTGTCAGCCACTGACTGCTGCTCAAGGATGTCTTATACTGGAGCTCAGCCGTCACCTTCTCGGAATCATCCCGGTTGGACGCCGCATGGATCACCACCTGATCGATGGTATAATCCCGGTCATCTGCCGCCTTCTCCACATATTGGATCGCGCCTCCGGTCCTGTCAATGGTGTACAGCTTAATATTCTCATCCGTCACCGTGAAAGAATCCGCCGGCAGGTCGTTGGTCCCTCTTGACAATCCGGTCACACGGAAATTCACAGTGTAGCCGGATAACAGGAGGCTTTCATCCGCATTTACGGTTCCTGTGGTGTATGCCTCGTCGCTGTCCTTGATCTCTTTTTTCACATCGGACGTAAACTGCCCGATGCTTCCCTGTGTCTTGTTCCGGAACGTCACCACATTCTCATTCAGTCCCGACGCTTCATAAACAGGAGTGTGGTCCGGATACACTGTCACCGTCTGAGAAATGGGTTCAAACACATCGTCCAGTGTATAGCCATCCGGCGCTTTTACTTCCACCACCCGGTACTGGGTGCCAGAGGCTTCCGCCGGCAGCAGCCCGGAAAGCGTCGTGCCCGTACCGTCCGTAGTCAGAGGGGCTTCGTTCATCAGCACCGTGTAAGAACCGCTTCCATCATCTCCGTAAATATTGAATTTGGCGCCAATAAGCATCTGAGAACCAGCCACATCTGTCTTCCGGATGAGCAGGCGGCCGGCATTAGCTTCATCTGTCCAGTCGCCGAGATTCACCACCAGATCCGTCAGGCGGGACACCTTCGGCACCACGACCATTTTGGCTTCTGCCGTCACACCGTATCCGTCGGGAGCCTCAATTTCCTTAATGTAGTACGTGCCGGCATCGATTCCCGTCCATGTGGCTATGCCCTGGGCATCAGTCATCACCGGATCTCCTACTTCTGTTTTCAGATCAGAATCCGCGTACAGCTGGAATTTTGCTCCGGGAAGCAGCGGAGAACCGTTCTTCGCGTCTCCCTTTTTGGTGAGGGTGATGCTCATTTTCGGATAATTTTTAAAGGCATTGTCGCCAGTCAGATCCTGGGTTGTGCCGGCCACAATGGTGATGTACCGTTCTTCAGAAGATACCGTGAAATCCACTCCGTCCTTGGACGGCGCTTCCGCCTCTACGATCTTGTAATTCCCAGGCTCCAGCATTCCGGACGTATAAATAGCTTTTCCGTCTTTATACTCCACAGTAAAAGTGGGCTTTGAAGGATCGGCCAGCTCATAGTTTCCGGAAGAAGTCTCCTTATAGAAATAGAACTTCGCGCCGCCTACGGAGCTGCCGTCACTGGCGATCTTCTCCAGCTTGAAATCTCCCTTCACGGGAACATTCGTTATAGGAGTATCGTAAAGAGTCTCATTGGTCTTCTTATTTTCCACCAGCACCCATCTGGAAACCGCGGAGGCCTGATAGCCGTCCGGTGTACTGGTCTCCACCACCTCATAATAACCCGCGGGAAGAGATGCAGTGGTCAGCTCACCATTTATATCCGTCGTCTTCGTATCGGCGGGAACCGCTCCGGCGGCATGGATTACTCCTTCTCCCGATACAGGATAGAAGCTGAAGCCCACCTCTCCCAGGTTCCGTGTCGCTCCGTCCCAGGTGACCACCTTCTTCAGATGGATCTTTCCCAGGGCTTCATTGGTCACGTTCTCTGTTACCTTTGTCACGCTCCCGCTGTAGGCGACCACAACCGGGCGTACCGTATAATCAGCCGCATAGCCGGACGGAGGCGTAAGCTCTACCAGATAATAAGTTTGGCTGCTCGCCGGCCCATGGCCCGCATCATCATAAGCATCTATGGTCAAACCGCTGAAAACGGCTTTTCCGCCGGACGTGGTCTTGCTCTGAATAAACCGGGATGCACTCCCGCCTCCGTTCAGATCCGCTGCGTCCGCCTCTGCATCCGTTTGGGAATCATAGAGCCCAAATACGGCTCCGTCCAAAAGGGTGGAGGTCACGTCGGAATCCTGCTTCACCACCTCAATGGAGAATTCCTTCTTGTTGGTGATCACTGAATTTCCGCTGTCATCTGCCGTGGTGATCTGGTTTTCCAAAACCGTGTAAGGTCCCCAGATCTCCTGGGAAGCTTGATACCCGGACGGAGCGCTTTCCTCCTTCAGGTAATAGGTCCCCGCCGGGAGAAGGCCGGAAATGGCCGTACCCTGTCCCGCTGTGGTCAAGCTTCCCAGGGAAGTATCTGAACAGTCTGCCGACTGGTGAATGCTGAATACGGCTCCATTCAGTTTTGTCTCATAGTCATGATGATCTACCTTTGTAATCTGGAGCTTTCCATATTTGACCGTATTGGTGACAGCCCCCAGCGCACCTGCATCTCCGGTCAGTTTTGTGACGGCGCCCGAGGTGATCTCCACCGCCATGGGCAAGGTCCCATTCAGGCTGTATTTACCGTCATCGTCATGGACGCCCAGATCTGTTTCCTTCAGCCAGTATTCACCGGGATCAATATGGCTGGCGGTCACTCTGCCGCCGGTCCCGGTGACGATGGCCGTCACATCCGCATTGCTTACTTTGACAGTCACCGGGCTTCCAAGAGTATCTGTTTTGCAGCTGCCGTCCGGATTCGTATTTTCCGCCGTCTTTTCATACAGCTCGAAGGTCACGCCGGACAGGTTCTCGATCTTGCTGCCCATGAAGATACCCTGCTTCTCGATTTCCAGCGACCCCTGTTTGATATTAGTGACTGAAATGGCATCCGCGCCGTCCGTTATTCCCTCCGGTTTCGTATCCGCCGCAGTGGTCACGGCTCCGGCCACGATCGTCACCTCAAAAGGCTCCGCCAGCTTATAATCCCCTGAAGTGGTACCAGTCTCGGTAATGCGGTATACGCCTGGCTCCAGATATTCCGAAGTATAGGAACCGCCGGTCGTAAAGGTATAGGCACTGTAGGTGTACTCTTTCTTCGTGCTGTCCCATCCCTTTTTGGCATTCCGATAGGTCACATTTCCTGCTCCGTCATCTACCTTCTTTTCCACCTTAAAGGAAGCGTTGGTACTGCCGGAGTTGAAGATCTTGTTCAATTTAAACTTTCCGGCATTGATATCATTGACGACCGCATTCTCTCCGGTGAGACTGACAGTCTGCCCTGGTGTGATGACGACTCCTGCCGAATAAGCCGGTGTGGACAGCTGATAATGATAGTTTGCCCCTACGCCGGTCTCCACCAGCCAGTAGCGTCCACCGTCGATCCCCGTTACCGTCACCTTTCCGTTATTTCCGGTGGTGATATCCTTTACTTTGTCCGTATCGCTCAGGCCATCCATATTGATGGTCTCGTCAGCTATATTTCCATAATTATTCGTATTCGCCGCTGTTCTCTTATAGAGCTTAAAGGTCACACCCTTCAGACCTTCCTTCACGTCTCCGAAAGCTCCCAGCTTTTCGAGGCTCAAAGTGCCCTGAGGAACATTCTCTACTACCAGCGGACTGTTCTTATCCGTCACGGAAGTATTTCCCGCCCCAGTGATCTCACCGGCACGGATGGTCACGGAAATCGGTGTACCGTCCAGGGTATACCGGCCGTTCACCGTCTGCTCTACCAGCTGATATTCTCCCGGCTCCAGATAAATGGATTCCACAACAGGCGCTTTTGCATCTGTACTGGTCGTGATGATATAATCGGTCAGACTGCCCCCCGGCATCCTTTACCTGTACGGGAACATCAAACGCTCCTGTGGACGGATTCTTTTTATAAAGCTTAAAGGTCGCCCCCACCAGAGTATTCTCGTTCAGAGAGCTCACCTTCTTCAGAAAGAACTTCCCGTGGCTGGCCGGATTTTCAAATCCGGAGCCGTCCGTCATCTGTGCATAAGTATCGTTGGTAGCTCCCTGCGTCACCACTACGATCCGGTAGGTGTTTGAAAGATCATCCGGAACTCCCACAGAATCAGGCAGATTGCTGGTATCTTCTTCTACAATATAGACTCCCGCCGGTATGAGAAGCGATGTATAAAGACCGTCGGCCCCGGTGGTCCCCCACACGATCGGAGTCTCTTCCTTCTTATTATAGGTCTTTCCATCTGCTGCCGTATAGGCTCCGCCGTCTGCCGCCACTGCCCGGTACACATTTACCGTTACTCCTTCGACGGCAAACGCGGCGCCGTTTAAAGTTGTATATTTAATGACCTGCAGCTTTCCAAGCTTTTTATCCTGATAAGAAAGATTCTCGTTGAAGCCTCCTCCAGCCTTTACCGTGACCTGTTTTAGATTATCTTCCGCGTCCGGCAGACCGTAACCGGCAGGAGGAGCCGTCTCAATGATATAATAGGTGCCTCCCGGCGCAAGGCGGGTAAATTTGAAGGTCCCGTCAGAACCGGAAGCCGCAATATCAGCGGCGTCATAGGCTGCCATAAACATGGCCTGCCCCTGAGGGGTTGACATCTGAGTCCGGACTTCATCCAGCTTTCCGGCTAGAACCATCCCGTCCAGATAGCTGAGTGCCGTCTGAGCGGCCTCCGCCGTCTCAAACGCGGCGAAATAAGCGCCGGCCAGTGCCGTTCCGCTCTCATCTGTCTTTGTACCCTCTCCATTCACCTCATAATAGTTCCAGATCTTGGGCGCGATTACTTCGTTCCCGGCTGTCACCTCAACGGGACCGGTCCATTCCTTCTCCCATTTCCAGCTGGAAATCCCTGTACTCTGTTTCACAGAATCCAGGCTGGTTTCCCGCAGATAATAAGTCCCCGGTTCCAGATCCACCGTGACTGCAGAGCCCTTACCGGAGGTCCCGCTCTCCATAATGCCGCTGTTATCCGTGGAGCTGCTCTTCTCCACCTTTCTGAGCTTCACCACAGTTCCGTCATCCAGCGTATACTCCGTACCAGCGCCGTTATCCAGGATATACAATTCAAACTGGGCGCCGTCAAGCAAAGTGTTTGTATTTCTGCTGTACTTATAGAAACGCAGCCGTCCCTTATCCGTCGTATTGTCGATGGAGGCCGCCACTCCCGTCTCTCCAGGATGAGAACTGGCAGCGGTGGTTGTATTAGACGTCACAGTCACGGCAACCGGAGCCGCCGTCTGATATCCGGACGGAGCCGTGTCCTCCACCACCCAATATTCACCGGGCGCCAAATATGCAGAAAGACCTGTGGCCGATGCCGTCATATCCACCGTATCCAAAGCATTTCCCAGCGCTGACATCATACAACTGCCGTCTGCATCGGTATTCTCTGCTGTTTTCGCGTATATCTTGAAGATCGATCCGCTGAGGTCATACCGGCTGAAGCTCCCGGCACTGGCACCGTCGCCCGACAGATTAAACCGGGCCGTCTTTTTAATGGAAATCCTCCCCATAGGAACGTTTTCCACCGGATCGTCAAACAGTATTGTATTGGTCTTCCCTTCCTCAACGGTAATATACTTGGGTTCCGAATCCTTCACGTAGTTTCCGCTCACGGAGCTTTCCACCACTTTATATCGTCCTGGCGCCAGCCAACCGGAAAGAACCGTACCATCGGAAGAAGATGTGGTAATCTCTGCGGAAAAGGCGCTGCTGTATTCGCGATTCTCATCGGCCAGAGAACCATTGCCGCTGGTCGCTTCCGTCTCAGGGTAGAGCTCAAATACAGCCGATAATCCCTTGGAGGAATCTGTGGAATCCACCTTTTTGAGCTTTACCTTACCTTTGGAGGGCTGATTCACCACCTGAGTATCCGCCACGGCGCTGCCGCCCAGATCTGTCCGGTTCTGTCCGGCTTGGATCGTCACCTTTATCGGAGTAAACGCATGATAATTCTCAATAGCC
Source organism: Lachnospiraceae bacterium (assembly GCA_902363445.1). Classification (GTDB taxonomy): domain Bacteria; phylum Bacillota; class Clostridia; order Lachnospirales; family Lachnospiraceae; genus Lientehia. The sequence continues at coordinate 18,950 of CABJAB010000002.1, read as the reverse complement.
GCTTCCACCAGCCAGTATTCGCCGGGATCCAGATTATCCATAGAGGCTTTTCCGTCGGCGCCGGTAATGGCCGTTGCCGCCGCCGTCTTACCGACGGCATAATCCGTCTCATTGTCGTTTATCACTTTATATAAGGAGAAGCTTGCTCCCTGATAATCGCTGCCGACGCCGTCCATTTCCGCTGTCTTATGGATGACCAGCTTCCCTTTGGGTACGTTGGCAACAGGAGTGTCAAAATATTCTGTGTTGGTCTCTCCAGCCGTTATCGTAACATATTTGGGCGCACTGTCCAGGACATAGCCTTCTGCCGTGCCCGTCTCCACCAGTTTATATTTTCCAGGATTCAGCCAGCCGGAAATAACCACGCCGTTCACTGTTGTAAACGCAGCTTTTTCCGTATCTTCATATTCTCTGTCCGCATCCGCCAGTGCGTCATTCCCCTTCGTCGAATCCTTCTCGGCATACAGTTTGAACTCTGCCGTCAGGACCGTATCCGGATTCAGGGAGCTGATCTTTTTAAGTTTCAGCTTGCCCATGGAAGGAACATTGACCACCTCGGTATCGCCGGAAGGATATACACCGCTCCCGCTCACATTCTGGTTCTGTCCAGCGACTACCGTCACCGCCTGTTCCTTCTCCGGATATCCGGCCACGCTCTGTTCCTTTAACACATAGGTACCCGGATTGATCCCGTCAATGGACGCGCGTCCGTCCCTGTCCGTAGTCACAAAACCATTGGCATCCATACCGCCGAGGCCCTTGATCTGAGCCCCCGCCGTATAGCCTCCGCTCCCATTGGAGACTGCTTCATACAGGCCGAATTCCACACCCTGCATCGGAGTGTTCCCATTGTCCATCGTGGAGGTCTTCAGCAGATTCAGTTTGCCCAGACGGACATTGGCAACTATCTGCTCCACGCTCTTTACGGTTGAGCTGGCCTCGGGTGTCGTCACCGGATATACCGTATCATCGGGAACGTATCCATCCGGCGTGCTGAGCTCCTTCACATAGTAAGCAGTACCTGCTTCCAGGTCTTCAAAGACACAGAGGCCATTGACATCCGTACTTTTCCTTTGGAGCAGATCATCCTCTGTACAAGCCTCATCGGAATAAAGACCAAAGGACACGTTTCGAATCAAGCCGCCGCTCACAGAATCCTTCTTAATGATACGTATGCTCACCTTTTCCGCATTGGAAACAATCACGTCTGTCTGTGCATTTTCAGCCACAAAAATCCCATTCCCATCCGCGGTCCCGTTCCCGGAAGCGTCCGTTCCCTTTATGACCTCTGTAAGGACTGAATAGCCTGCAGGAGCTGTCACTTCCTTCAGATAATAATGCTTATCCACAGGCAGGATCGGAGAAAGTCCATATCCGCTGCTGTCCGTGGTAATAGTCCCTGCCGGCGTTCCCGAACACGCTTCGTTGTCATAGATTTCAAATACTGCCCCGGACAGATTCCGGCTGCTGTCGGCAGCGTCCGTCTTCCGGATACGGATCTGGCCGAAGACAGTGGTATTTTCCACCGTTGTTTCCGAATTCCCTTTGCTGATGCTTATCTCATGGCGCCCTGATATCTGGGTATATCCGGCAGGCGCCGCGGTCTCTTCATACCAATAAGTACCGGCAGGCAGCAAAAGCTGCTCATTCTCCGTACCCTTGATCTTGGAAACCGAATGTCCGGTGGGATCCAGATAAGTCACCAAAGTTTCCAGAAGATTTCCGCCTGTTTCCGCGTCGTAAATGTTAAATTCCGCGTCCTTAAGCTGCTCCTTATAAGGAGTCCCGCTGTCTGTGCCGCTCAGTACCCCGATCTTATTGATGATCAGCGGGACCTTCTTTACATTGGTGAGACTCTTTTCCACAGTCGTCTGCTCGACGATCGTGACAGGAATGGCCGTGGGATCCAGGACGTAGTTATCCGGTGCCTCCAGCTCCTTCAGCCAATAATTCCCCGCAGGCAGCATAGGAGAAGCAGCCTTCCCCCGGCCGTCTGTGACAAGGATCACCTCCGCCCCGTTTGTATCCGTCGCCGCGGCCAGGCACTCTTCGTCGGTGTAAATACCGAATTTAGCTCCCGAAAGCAGAATATCCTGTCCATGCTGATCCGCATCCTCATCTTTCTTTATAATCGTCAGATATCCATAGTGAGACTGATTCAGAAATACCGGCTTCTCTGCCGTGCTCCCCTCGTCGCTCCAGGATGGATGGCTGACTGCATCCGCCGCTACCGTTACATCCCTGGGCGCCCCCAATTCATATTCCGGCTCTGCGCCTGCGGGCAGAGCTGTCTCCGACAGCACATAGTCTCCAGCCGGAACAGCCTCAAAGCAGACATACCCGTCCGCCCCCGATACAGCTTCATAGGTCCGGGAAGGCTCTGTCTTGCTGGTCAACGTAAACGTCACGCCCTCCATCGGCGCAGTCGCCCCGGCAGCGTTCTTTCCATATTTATAAAACTCCAGGCGTCCCAGAGTGTCTGTATGGTCCGTGACCTTTATGATACCAGAGGAGACCTCCACCCCTTCCGGAGCATTCTCCACCGTGATGCTCTTATCCTGGTTTACAGTGATCTTCACCCTTCCGGCAGCCGTCGCACTTTCAAAGCCGTTTGGCGCGGATACCTCTTCCAGGTAATAGGACTTTCCGACAAGAAGCCCGGAAAATACCACCTGTCCGTTGCTGCCTGTAACTTTCGGATTCCCGACCGCTTTATTATGGATGTCATTGGCCACCTCAGAACCCGTTTCCGCCTTATAAAGGCCGAAGGCGGCTGTTCCATAGTCACTGGAAGCGGACGCGTCCAGGAGCTTCTCCATGGTTCCCACCTGGATCCACTTCTCTACTACGATATCCGCGGATTCTGTGTTGTCATCATATTCTCCGAGGACGATCTGTGCATCGGCAGACTTATCCGCCGGATTTTCTCCGATCAGCTGGTAATGAAGCTTCGCTGTGTTCTGAAGAGTCCAGGTCTTCAGATCCTCATCGGCCGAGGACTGATACGCACTGACCGGATACCGAAGGACTACGGTGTACTTTGTATCGATATAAGCACCGTCATCCACATATTGATATTCATTGGGATCTGTTTCCTTAAGCTGATCCAAAGAAACGAACTCAATAGAGGACGCTTCGCCTGCTCCATTTTTATTCACCACATAGTCGGTTCCCTCCTGGAGGACTCCCCGTCCCGCCGTAGCGACTGAAACCACAGTAGCTCCGCCGCCGGCAGGCGTGTTCGCCGGAAGCTCATCAATCAGGGAAAAAACAGGCTTCCCTACTGACTGGGCAAAGTCAAGACGGCCTTCCCGGTTCCAGACAGTCTGTTTCATTTCTTCTTCCGTAGGATTTTCCGACATCTGGTTGACAGCGTCTATGGTGTATTTTACCTCGTAATACTGAGTATCGCCGTCCGTCACCTTGTTGATGACGGCTTCGCCGTCTTTTGTCTCCACTGATTTTTCCACCCGCCAGCCATCCGTAGCTTTCACGGAAATACTGGGGGTTTTTTCGATTTCCATCTGTCTCGGCTGATCTTCACCGTCTACCTTATAAGAAGCTCGGAAAACAGTAGGAAAGCTCAGTGTACTGTTGTTCTCTAAGACAAAGTTCTCTGTCTGGATCGGCAGAGAGGCCTCATACGCGCGTCCCGACTCAAGGCTTGACAGCGTCATCAGATATGTAGTGCCGATCTGTTCTGTCTTTTCAAAAATAGAAGCGCCTTCCAGCTGTCCCACTGTGACACCTTCCGGCAATTCGATCTGTACGATCCCGGCATTATAATTCTCGCCGCTGGAAAGAGGAGGTACCGTGAAAGACAGGTTGAGCGTCATCTTCTCTCCGGATACCACATATCCCTGATGAGCCGTATTGATACTAGTCGTCAAAGTCAGGATTGCCTCTCCCGCATTCGGTTCCGCATACAGAGACACCGGATCAGAAGAAATGCCGGTCTCCGGCTCCTCGGCCGTCTGTTCTGCTGATGTGCTCGATTCTTCCGTGGACGGAGAGGTCGTCTCCGGCGCGCTGGTCTCAGAGGAATCGGATTCCAAAGAAGATGCCGCCGTCCCTTCTGCCAAAGAATCCAGATCATGGGAAGACGGCACTGCCATCCCCAATACGATCAACAACGCCAAAAATAGCGCAAGGAACCTTTTTTTCCTCATCCCTGTTTTCTTCATATTTCTTTATTCCTCCTCATTATCCAAAATACATTATTGCCATCGCAGGAGCCCAATTCTGCTATTATAAATCATTTTTTTGCTATTATACACCAGACTTGTCACACCGCTGTCACACAATATCAAGCAAACTACTGAATTATTGAAAATAAGCAGGTTTGTTTCTCATTTTTCTTGTATTTCCCATATTCTCCTGATATAATGGCTGTGTCTGAGATTTTGAGGTTCTTTTTTATCTTCGGAAAGGTGGTACGGATCAATGGGAACAGAACAGTTACGCATAAAAATGTTTGGCGAATTCTCCATACAGAATGAATTTCATCAGTATGCTCCCACCTCCAGCAAAAGCATGCAGATCACTACCTTGATCGCATATCTGATCGCGAATAAAGGCGTGGAGGTCTCCAAGGATAAGCTCATCGAGATCCTCTGGCCGGAGGAGGAGCTCTCTAATCCCACCGGTGCGCTCCGAAACCTGGTATATCGGGCAAGGCGCGAGCTGACCCGGTTCTTTCCCGGCATATCCGCCAACTGTATCCTCTTCACCCGGAACGCCTACGCCTGGAACAGCGCTCTGGACTGCCAGATTGACATCGAGAGGTTTGAAACTCTTTACAATCTGGCTCAGAAAGAACCATATGAAGTCCAGCAGTACCGCTATTACCAGGAAATGTTCCGAATATACCAGGGAAACTTTCTCCCCTCCCTGAATCAGGAGGAGTGGGTGATGTTCCGGAGCATATATTACCAGAATCTGTATGTCAAATGCGTCATGGCCATGTGCGATTATTTGAAATCCGACGGACAGTATCAGGAGATCCTGGATCTGTGTGAACAGGCCAACCATCTGGATATTATGAACGAGAATATCCATAAAGAGACCTTAAACGCCTATCTCCAGTTGGGATATCCCCATAAAGCCCTGGATTATTATCATGATATCCTCAATCTGTTCAATAATAGATATGGAGTAGATATTTCTGAATCCCTGGAAGATCTCTACTGTAAAATCCTCCAGGCGACCAGAAGTCATCAGATGAACATCGACGATCTGGAGGAAAATCTGAAAGAGGATAAAAATTCCAAAGGAAGCTTTTACTGCAATTTTGATGTTTTTAAAAATATCTACCAGATCAATATGCGTTCTCTGCACCGCATCCGGAGTAAACGCTACCTGGTGCTCCTGACTTTGAAGGACGCGGATAACCGGGAAACGATCACCAGTGATGTCAAAGCGGAAATGGATATCCTGAGAAATGTGATCAAGCACTTTCTGCGTAAAAACGATGTCTTTACCCAATCCAGCTATTCCCAATTTTCTTTGATTCTGACCGTGCCCAACGAAGCCGGCTGCCATATCGCCATAGAGCGCACCCGAGCCCGCTATGGGCAGGAGCGGCAGGCTCCAAACGTAGAGCTGGAAATCAATATCAAGGAAATCATTTGATCTTCCATGAGGGCTATTTATATGTATCATAAACGATTCTTTCTTTTCTTTAGTCTGATTGCCTGTGCCGTATTGTTCCTATGCGGCTGTGGTTCCGATAAAGAGCCGGATGCTTCTTCCGTCCAAAAGGAAACATATCCCGGTCCGGAAAACGAAACCGGCGGCGGGGACCGCGACAGCACTCCTGTAGTCCTGATGCCGGACCCCTCCGGAGAAGTCACCTACGGAAACGAGCTGGTATCCATGGATGCCTCTCACCTGGAGGACGGCTATGTGATGGTCCAATATACCGGAGATGTGGAAAAGGTAAAGCTCCAGCTCCTCACTCCCTCCGGGACTCTTTATACGTATACGATGCAGGACGGATATGAAACCTTTCCGCTCACAGACGGCGACGGCACTTATAAAGTCTCGGTATTCGAACGGCAGGCCGGAACGGAATCCAGCTATATCAACGCTTTCTCCCAGACGGTGGAGGCTTTTATCACCAACGAATTCTCTCCTTATCTCTATCCCAACCAATATGTGAACTTTACGCCCGACAGCAAAACCGTGGCCAAAGGCGCTGAATTGGCAGAGGGCGCTTCCGACGACCTGGAAGTGATAACCCGTGTGTATGATTACATCGTCCAAAATATTTCTTATGATAAAGGCAAGGCAAGCTCCGTGCAGAGCGGCTATGTGCCTGAGGTAGATGAAATCCTCAATTCCGGCACAGGCATCTGCTTCGATTATGCCGCTCTGATGGCCGCGATGCTGCGGACACAGCGGATTCCGACCCGTTTGGAGATTGGATACGCCGGAACGGTATATCATGCCTGGATCAGCACTCACATCGATGAGCTGGGCTGGGTAAACGGCATTATTGAATTCGACGGATCCGAATGGAAGCTCATGGATCCGACCTTTGCCGCCAATTCCAGCTCTAAGGATCTGAAAGACTTCATCGGCAAGGGAGACAACTATCAAACAAAGTTTATCTATTAAGGGGGATTCCAATGGGACGTAATGCGAATAAGCCACTGAACAACCGGGAGCTTTCAACCTTCTGCGAGCAGATGTCCATGATGCTTAAGGCCGGTATCTCCGCGGCAGAGGGTATTTCCATATTAACGGAGAACTTGGAAAATTCAGGCGGAAAAGCCATCCTGGAATCTATTTCCGGCACCCTGGACGCAGGCGGCAGCCTCTATGCCGCTCTGGTAAAGACCGGTGTCTTTCCCCGCTATTTCCTGGATATGACGGAGATCGGAGAACGGGCCGGGCAGCTGGACGAGGTATTTTCTTCTTTGGCCGTCTATTATGACAGACAGGAGGCTCTCTCCAAGAATATAAAAAGCGCCGTCACCTATCCCTGTATCATGATCGGCATGATGCTTGTGGTCATCCTGGTGCTCATCATCAAGGTCATGCCTATCTTCAGCCAGGTATATTCCCAGCTCGGCACGGAAATGAACGGGATTTCAAAAGGCATCATGGGTATCGGCGCCTGGCTCAGCCGGTACAGCCTGATTTTTCTGATTCTGGCCGCTGTCCTTCTTCTGACCGCCGTCTATCTGTTCCGTACAAAAAGCGGCCGGCGGCATCTGGATTCCATCGGACGCCGTTTTCCTCTCACCAGAAGAATATACGAGACAACATCTTTAAGCCGTTTTGCCGACGGAATGGCGATCACCTTGAAAAGCGGCCTTGACTCCGATGAAAGCCTGGAGCTTTCCGGCAAACTGACAGAAAGTCCTGCACTCCGTAAAAAGATCGAGGACTGCCGGAAGCGGACGGAAGACGGCGCGGACCTCGGCACAGCATTCAGAGAATCCGGTATTTTTTCCGGCCTTTACGCCCGTATGGTCAGCGTGGGAATCTTTTCCGGTTCCCTCGACCAGGTCATGGAACGGGTAGCCCGCCAGTGTGCGGAAGAATCCAATGACCGCATTTCACGGGCGGTATCCCGTCTGGAGCCGACTTTGGTAGCTGTCATGTCCATTCTGGTAGGTATGATACTGCTTTCTGTGATGCTTCCGCTCATGGGCATCATGACTAATATCGGATGACAATAATCTTATCGTATCAAGAAAGGAGGATACCATGAACCGTTTTGATGATAAGCGTTCCGGAACCGGTCTTCCGGGCTTTCTGATTTCCGTTCTGATTTTCTGCGCCGTTCTTTTTCTGGCTGCCCGCGGTATCACTTCCGTATCGGATACCGCAAGAGCAAAGGAAAAAGAGAGTCTGGAACAGGCTGTCCACCGGAACATTATACACTGTTACGCCACCGAGGGATTTTATCCTCCTGACCTGCTCTATCTGAAAGAGCACTACGGCCTCACTTATGATGAATCTGCCTTCTGGATAGATTATCAGCCCATCGGCTCCAATCTGATGCCGGACGTGACCATTTTGGAGATAGGGGGTTCGTCATGAGACCGAAAACGGATTTCCTGTTCACCCTGGTGCTCTTCTGCGTTTTCGCAGTCTCGGCTCTGGGGCTCGTCATTACCGGCGTCAATGTCTATGGAAGGACTGTTTCTTCCATGGAACAAAATTATACCAGCCGGACTGCCTTATCCTACGTCGCGGAAAAAATACGGCAGAACGATACGGCGGGAAGCGTCAAAACGGCCGACAATATTCTCTGCCTTTCTCAAATCAGTGAAAACGAGGAATACGTACTGTATATATACGAGCACGAAGGTTTTTTGATGGAACTCCTGACCCGTCCGGAGCTGCCCTTCGACCCGGACGCAGGCCAGGAAATACTGGAAGTGAGCGGATTTTCTGTTTCCGAAAAATCAGACGGCCTTCTGGAGATATCCGCGGAGGAAAAGCAGGAAGGCACTGTCTCTTTATACCTGCATCTCAAGTCGTCCGGGACCTGATTTCCACGACGCCTGTCTGCCTAATGCCGATATTCCGCCTGTGACCGCCGCACCGTTAAGCGGCAGAAAGGGTTTTCAATATGTCACACACCGAACATAAATCCAGTATATTTCTAATGGAGCTGATCCTCGCGCTGTTCTTTTTTTCCCTTGCCAGCGCAGTCTGTATGCAGCTGTTCGCAAAATCACACCTGGCTAGGACCCAGACAGAAGAATTGAACCACGCCGTACCACTGGCAGAAAGCGCCGCCGAAGGATTTCAGAGCGTTTCCGGCGATCTCAAGGCTCTGGCGCCGCTCTTTCCCGAGAGCCGTCTAAACGATGCCGGAGATATCCTGAGTATTTCTTATGATGAGAATTGGAAACCTCTGGGCACAGAGAGTTCCGCTTCTCCCGTATATACTCTGACTGTGTTCCTAAAAAAAGACGGGATTTCTTCCTCCATTCCTCACGCTTCCATCCAGATCAGCAAAGACAGAAGCAGTATTTACCGGCTGCCCGTCTCCGTCCAGATACCCAGGACCGTCCCGGCCGCCATATCCAGATGATCTTCAAGAAACAGGAGTCCTCCAATGAAACAGACATCCAGTAATAAAAATACCATATCCGGCCTGGGAGTCGGCACCTCTTCCATTCTCATGATCTTTGTACTGCTCTGCCTCGTGGTGTTCGCAGTACTCTCTTTCGTGAGCGCCAATGCAGACTGGAAGTTAAACGACAAGCTGGCTAAGAGGACCTCCGCCTATTACGAGGCATGTGAAAAAGCCCAGGATTTTCTGGAAGAGATCGACAGCCGGCTGGATAAGCTTTATATGGAGAATCCTTCAATGGACCAGTATACTTCCGCCTGCCGCTCTTATCTTGAAACAATCGCCGGGCATACTTCATTGGAATCCGACTCCGACCGCTTTTCTTTTTACTTCACGGAGACTCTGAGCGATGAACAGTATCTGGCTGTGACCATCTCCATTCCTTTCTCCCCTGTCCCCGGAGGCCATTATTACAAAATAACAGCCTGGCAGACAAAGGCCAGCCAGGCATGGGATCCGGATACTCATTTGAATGTATTGGAATAAACGCGTCTCTAATCAAAGCTTTTTTGCCAGCATCTCCGGATTGGAGGCATACTGAAGCGCTGCAGCGGCCGTGATCCGTCCGCTCTTGTAAAGCTTCTGCAGTCCATTGTCCATAGATGCCATTTCTCCGGTGTTGGAGGAATACACCACACCGTCAATCTGATGTATCTTATTTTCCCGAATCATATTCCGTATGGCCGGTGTAACAGTCATGCGTTCAAAGACAGGAATCAGACGGCCGTCCACCGCAGGCACCAGCTGCTGCGACACTACCGCCCGGAGGACCATGGACAGTTGCACCGCGATCTGATGCTGCTGATTGGGCGGAAACACATCGATGATCCGGTCAATGGTATTGGCTGCCCCTATGGTATGAAGCGTAGACAAAATCAGATGTCCCGTCTCCGCCGCCGTCATCGCCACCTGGATCGTTTCATAGTCCCGCATCTCTCCCAGCAGGATCGCATCGGGGCTCTGCCTTAATGCCGCCCGGAGAGCCGCAATGTAGCTCTCCGTATCGGAGTTGATCTCTCTCTGGCTGACGATGCTCTTTTTATGGGAATGAAGAAATTCCAGAGGATCCTCCAACGTGATGATATGATCCTCTCTGGTACTGTTTATCTGATCGATAATGCAGGCGAGCGTCGTGGATTTTCCACTGCCGGCCGGTCCGGTGACCAGGACAAGCCCCTTCGTATAATCCGCAAGGCCGAGCACCTCCGGCGTGATTCCAAGCTCCGCCGGCTCCGGAATCTGGAACGTGATGACACGTACCACGGCCGCCAGAGTCCCCCTCTGCTTATAAACGCTGGCGCGGAATCTGGACACGCCCCGGATCGCAAAGGAAAAATCATCATCCCCGCTCTTTATGAGGCGGTCCATATCCCGTCCCTCATCCATATCATAAATCTCTTTTATCAGCTGTTCCGTATCTGCCGGCAACAGAGGGCTGTCTGTCATCTCACGCAAAATCCCATTTACTTTAATGGATAAAGGACGTCCGACGACGATAAACACGTCAGACGCGTCCTGATCGGTCGCTTCCGTCAAATATTCAGTGATGTTCATGGATATACCTGCTTTCCTGTCGGACATCTTTTATTCGTTGTCCCCATTATAGCTCAGAAAAGCCTTGCCAGGCAAGTCCCTATTTTTTGTTCTGGAAAACGGCAATTCTTTTCACTATATTCCACAATATTCGACAAATATCTTTCCAAAAACAAATTATTGTGTTATATTTATTACATAATACAGGAAATATCATTTGATAAACTTTATTTTACATTCAAAAATACTTATTTTTTTCATTAGACAAAATACGACTTTATTTTGTACATCGCTTTGGTTATCGTGTACTGCATGTATCATATCATGTAACCGTATCACGGCTTACATAAAAAAATCAAAGTAAAAGAGAGGTATTAGGGTATGAAAAAGAAATTATTAGGGGTTTTCTGTGCAGCAGCACTATTGTTGACCGGATGTTCTTCCGGAGTTCCTCAAGAGGAACATGACTCATTGAAAGCGGACTATGAATCCGTCAAAGCAGACTATGAATTGGTAAAGACAGACTTGGAATCAGCAAAGGCCGGCCAGGAGTCGGCCAGCTCAGAGCTGGAAAGTGTAAAGAGCCAGTCAGAATCTCTGTCCTCTTCCCTGGAACAGCTTCAAAATGAATACAATACTTACAAAGAATCCATGAGTGCGTATGAGGGCCTTTCTGCTGCGGAGGCAGAAGCCAGAAGAATAGAAGCAGAATCCATCGCCGCCGCGGAGGCGGAATCGAAAGCTCAGGCGGAAGCAGAGGCTGCCGCCGCCGCAGAAGCTGCCGCAAAAGTAGGATATGAGACAGGAATCACTTACGACCAGCTGGCGCGGACACCGGAAGATTTTAAATCTCAAAAAGTGAAATTCTCCGGAAAGGTAGTCCAGGTTATAGAGGGCTCCGGAAAAGTACAGATAAGACTGGCCGTAGACAGCGATTATGATACTATCCTTCTGGGAAAATATGACTCTTCCATCGTCGGGTCCCGGGTACTGGAAGATGACAAGATCACCATTTACGGCACTTCCATCGGAACCATCAGTTATCAATCCACCATGGGCGGTACCATAACCATTCCCGGCGTTTCCATTGAAAGGATCGATCAGTAAAAGAAACATGAAAAATAAAAAACAGATTATGCTGTAAATATTTGTAAAAGCAGATATTAAATACAATAAGCGTATTATAACAAATGGCAGGGCATTTACTCAAGTGCCCTGCCATTTTACTGTCGAATTTTATAGATTTGTAACCGTTTCCCGTTCAAGCGCCGGCATATTCCCATGGACGTAAGATAACGCAAAATCATCGGACAATACCCAGTCTTCTACCATAAATCGCGGCAAAATTACCGGCATGCGGTTGTGTACATCAGCCATGGAGCGATTCGCCTCCGTTGTCAAGATAACGAATTTATTCTCTCCCTCAAATTCATTGTAAAGGCCTGCGAGATACAGAACCTTTTCATGGGGAAGATTAAAACGATACTTTGTCTTATCCTTGGACCATTCATAAAATCCTGTTGTGGGCACCGCGCATCTGCGGGAATGCAGACTCTTCTTAAACATCGGACGTTCATCCGCGGTTTCCGAACGAGCATTTATGATCACTCCCTTCGCTCCAAAGCGCGGAAATCCCCAAATGCTCAGCTGGGGAATGATCTCGTCCCTGTCTGATGACAGGATGGGAGCCGCATTCGTAGGAAAGACTTCTCCCGTCTTCATGGTATTGCCCGGAAAACGGGCATTTATGGCGTTTACAATCCTCAATATCTCCTGATTCTCTTCGTCTGTGAACAGACTGTATCTTCCACACATGACAAGCTCCCTCCTATTGTGATTGATGCTGGGCCTTTAAGAACGATTCTGGATAAATCGTATGCTCTGCGATCGGGTCCAAATGAGACAGCTTTCTGTCTGCCAGCATGATTCCCCGTTGTACAGAATAATGCCCGTAGCGTTCCCGTATCCGGTCAATGGCCCGCTCCAAATCTTCTTGTTTCTGATCTTTGACCGCGTCTTGTAAAAAAGAAAGCTGCCGGTATTCTGTATAGATCAGATTGCAGGCGCGGACGCCTAAACTCCTCACCGGATTCGCCGGACGGTTTCTCCGGTACAGCTCAAACGCTTTTTGAAAGATTGCCTGGGAGGTGCATGACGGAAGGGCAAGCCGCCCCTGGCGTTCAAAAGAAAACAAAGTATTGTCCCGGATGGATATCTGTACGCTCCGGCAATAGAAATGCTCTCTTCTCATCCTCTCTGCTACGCTCTCAGCCAGAATATATAGAATAATCTTAATATCTGTTTCATCCGACAAATCCCGTGGTGTCGTGGTGCTGTTTCCGATCGTCTTAATGATCCGGCGGGAATAAACATGGGAAACGGGTGACTGATCCAGGCCGTTTGCAAATGCCCAAAGCATGATGCCGTTTTTTCCAAGCAGACGTTCAATAAAATTAATATCTGTACAAGCCAGTTCCCCAATGGTGCGGATTCCGTATTTGATCAATTTGGAATAGGTTGCTTTCCCTACATATAATAACATATTCGCGGGAAGATTCCAAATTTTGGATTTAAAATCCTCTCCGATGACCGTGGTCGCATCAGGCTTATGGAGGTCGCTGCCGAGCTTGGCAAATATCTTATTAAAAGAAACGCCGATGCTTGCCGTTATTCCAAGTTCCTTTTTTATCCTGCTGCGGATGGTATCAGCAATCTCCTTCCCCTGTCCGAACAAATGCGTCGATGCGGTCACATCCAGCCAGCATTCATCCAAACCGAAGGTCTCCACTCTGTCCGTATACTCCTCGTATATCTCATGGGCGCCCTGAGATACCTGAATATATCTGTCATATCGCGGCGGTGTGAAAATGATATCGCGGCACTTCTGCTTTGCCATCCACAGCGGTTCTCCGGTCGTAACCCCGCATTTCTTCGCTTCATAATTTTTAGCCAGAATAATCCCATGGCGGGCGTCGGGATCTCCCGTCACGGCCACGGGCTTCCCTTGTAAAGAGGGATTATCGAGGCACTCCACTGACGCATAAAAATTATTCATATCAGAATGCAAAATCACTGGCCGGTCCATATTTTGTAAGCTCCCTGCTGATTGATAAGCTTATTATTGGATAATATGAACCATATTATGCTAAATACAAATTGCATAACGCCTGTATCTCAAATATGATATACTCAAGTAAGAGCCTGAGCCTAAAAGCAGTTTATATTGTAGAAGAAAGGTGAAAGATGAAAAAAGGGCAGTCACTTTTAAGAAAGGCGAGATTGCCTACGACGGCATCATCAAAAAGACCTTTTCCGTTGATGAAACGATAGTAAAGGAAATACAGAAGAAACTGATTCGGAGGGCGTGTATCATGGGATACCCTTAGGTATAAATAAAGGGAATAGGGTATGTTACAAAAACGTCCATCTAGACAGAAGCCAAAAATACTTATATACCCTTACGCAGCTTATTCATAATCCCAACAGTTGTTTCTTCTTTGCGTCAAATTCCTCCTGTGTGATGGCGCCAATGTCTAAAAGCTCTTTATATGCTTTTATTTCTTCGGCAGGACTTGAAGTGTTGTTCTGCGGTTCGCTGGAGTTTGTGTTTTCAAACTGAAAACAGCGGATTTTGGCATCCGTAACACTATTACAATTGAAGGACAAAGGATATACCTTCCCTGTGCTTATTTCTTTTATCATTAGTGTGGCAAGACAGTCCTTTTCTATTGTGTCCTCTGACTGGATGGTGTTAGAATCTTGCTTTCCTTTTGTTTTACTGCCCGTTCCATGTAATGCCCCTATCGCTGTCCCTACCCCAGGCAAAAGTATAGTTCCGAGCACAGCGCCGCCCACTCTGCCTTTTCTTTTCGTCTTGTCTTTAGACTTTCCTGTGGTCTTAGAAGATGTTATGACTTTATATTGTGGTCCGCTCCATTCGTAGCCGACTAGTTTATACTGTGCTGCGGAATCTGAATTAAAAGATATGTTTCCATTTGAATCTTGGTTAAGAGTAAATCCGAAAAAACTCAGCCCTAATTCTTTATGTCCGCTTACCGGTACGATTCTAAGTGTTTGTACGAAACCGTTATTTGCATTGCTAAAGATTCCCATACTCATTTCCTCCCTTGTATATGTAATATAAGCGTTTATTGTTCTTCTTTTCTAATTTACAGCTTAGCACGTCAACTAACATTTTACAATAAAAAGCAAGGGGGATACAAATTTAAGGAAGATATCATATACTATACTTTTGAATACCTTTCAAACAAGTTTTCTTTGTCTGATTCACAAGGCAGGAGGAAATCCGCTTCCATCCAGGCGGCTCGCTGGCAGCCATAACCAGAATCTTTGCGGCCTCCAGTCGGTCCTTTCCAACTGACATGGATAAATCAATATTTTTCCATGTCAGATTCCAATAAAAACCTGCATGAGATTCGGTTTTTACCTCCCTGCAGCCGGGAAGATCCTGCTAACGGCTCTGCGGCGCTCGCCTTACGATGGAATCGGATCGTTCCTCCTGCTCTTCCTCCCGCACCGAAATAAGCTTTTGTTTGCTTCGAAAGCTATGGGGGCGGTCCACCGCTGCCCGCTGCCGTTAGGTGCGCGGGCCGTGTGGATATCCAATCCTTTTTTGGAATCAAGGGAACGGAAATCATCCGAAACGGTGCGGCAGAAAGAATACCGGCAGAAAGATTCCGGACCGGCCTAAAGGTGAGCGCCGCAGGGCAGAGGCCGATGTTCCCCAGACGGAGGGAGGCAGAAAAGGAAAATCCGATTCCGTTTCTGAGCGAACCGGAGACGAGAAATCATCCGGATTTCCCGTCGACATGTGAGCGGTACTGCCAAAGCGGGGATAAAGCGGCCCCTGCATCGCCAGCGAACCGAAATCGAGACGGTCTGGAACTTCTGCAGGTGTCTAACTGGGGCTTGTTCAGAGCTTACGAAAAAAGATTTCAAAAAGTGTTTTGTATCATACCCAAGGGCATCCCTTAATTCATGCCCTCCGAGCGAGTGCGCTTCGTGCGGCAAGCAGTAAATTCATATTTCATTAAAAAACTTCATACTATTAAACAAAACATGTCAGGACCAAATCTATGAAAATTAAAGATAAAAGCACCTTTTTCATATATCTTTTAATCCCTCTGGCTGTCGGGTCCCTCTCTGCCTTCATTAGTGGTAACGCAGCAATGTACTCTGTCATAAATAAGCCCCCATTAAGTCCGCCTTCTTTTGTTTTCCCCGTCGTATGGACTGTTCTCTATATCCTAATGGGCTTATCCTCGTATATCGTTTCCGTGTCCGACAATCCAAGCAAAGGAGCTGCTCTTAAAGTCTACGCTGTCCAGCTTTTTTTCAACTTCTGCTGGAGTATAATCTTCTTTGGATTTTCACAGTACCTTTTTGCCTTTATATGGTTATTGGCGCTGATAGCGCTCATCGTATTGATGATTTATAAGTTCTACAAGATCAGTCCTTTGTCTGCCTATTTGCAGATACCATATTTACTCTGGTGCCTGTTCGCCGCTTACCTGAATTTCATGATCTATAAACTGAATTGACCTGAATGGACTCTCCTTTTCTTTGTCTGAAGGTCCTTCACTTCCCTCGCTTTTAAAATAATGATGTAAATATTACAATTGTCATCGTGATTTTTATTGATCAAATTTAAAATATTTTTCTTGGATATGTGGGGTTTTCGTTATATAATACTGCTATCCAATTTTTTATTTGAAAGGCGAAATTCACATGACCAAACAACAGCTTTTTAACAAAGCAGACGATTATAAAAAGAAAATACAATTAAGTCACCCTCTTTCTCCGGAGGAATCAAAAAACCTAGATGAATATTTTCGAATCGGTTTCACGTATTCCAGCAATGCCCTTGAAGGAAATACACTCACTATCTTGGAAACTAAGATTCTCCTGGAGGATGGTCTAACCGTTGCAGGAAAAATGATCAAAGATTGTCTGGAAGCTCTGGGACATTCTAAGGCTTACGATTATATGCTGAATGCTGCCCGCAGCGAGGAACCCATAACAGAATCCGTTATACAAAAGCTCCATAGGCTCTTCTACGGGGGAGTTGACAGCGATAATGCAGGAAAATACAGAGATATTCAGGTCTATTTCTCAGGAACCGATTATATTCCTCCTGCGCCGGAAGATGTTCCAAGATTGATGGAACATTTCATACAGCAGATGGAATACTCAAAGAAACAATTTCATCCAATCGAGTTTGCGGCTCTCTGCCACAAGCGGCTTGTGGATATCCATCCTTTCACCGCCGGAAACGGGCAGATTGCTCGGTTCCTCATGAACATCCTGTTTATAGAGGCTGGTTATGGTATCGTATCTATTTCTCCGGCTCTGCGTTCTGATTACATCCAAGCGTTTATGGCCTCTCAGAAACCAGATAGCCCAGACACAGATCCTTTCGTAAAGCTGATCGCTGAGTCTGTCATTGAAACAGAAAAAGAATATTGCAGGCTGCTGAATATAACATAATAAAGATTTAGATAAATAAAACGCAAAAAGGCAGGAAGAAATTCCTGCCTTTCTCGTTGTATTCGATGTCACTTTACTTATATTTACATTGCATTTTATTTCCAGATAATGCAACCAAAGTAATAATGATTGTGTATATATAGTCAAAAGACAAAGAGATAGACTATTCTACCTTTTTAGCATCTAATATGGGGGGATAAAAGATGACACCTGATAAGGAACTCCAATTAATATTAGATTTAAAATCGCATAAAAAACATGCCTTACAACAGTGTATCTCTCTATACTATAAATATGTATCGTACATTGTCGAAAATATAATCGGTAAGGCTCTCTCTAAAGAGGATAAAGAAGAAGCGGTAGCCGACGTCTTTATTTCATTGTGGAGACACACAGATCATATCAATCCTGAACAATATCAAACTTTAAAGCCTTATTTGGGAAGCATTGTAAGAAATATATCGAAAAACGCCTTACGAAAGTTCAGAACAGAGAATCATCTTTCGTTCGATGAATCTATAATCATCCATGCGCCAGAGCAGCTTCTTGACAGCGTTATATTGCAAGAGCTGGCCGACACATTAAAAAATGTTCTTTCACTTCTCAGTGAAGAAGAACGAATTTGTTTCATTAAATATTATTATTACCGGAAAACCATACGGTCCATCTCTGAAGAAACTGGAATAGGAGAATCTTCCATAAAATCCAAGCTTTATCGGGGCAGAAAAAAGCTCCGGGATCTGTTAAAGGAAAGGGAAATTGATTATGAAAACTATGAGGACATCTTATAACGATGTTATGCAGGAATTGGATGAATCCTACATTGAAGAATTATGCTGGACTCAAAAGAAGAGCAGAGGGAACTCCCGTATTCATGTAGAAAAAAAAGTATGGATGTCCATTAATCCTCCTACCTATCATAGGTTGAAATTACAATATATTTTAGGTTTCTTACTATTGATCATGTGCGTCTCTTCCCTATCCATATATGCAATATCTTCTCTGCTCAAAAAAGCTTCTTTAATCGATGACAGTACAAGGGGGCTCATTGGCACAGAAGTCAGAGACACCAATTATATCCTATATAAAGACGGCAAATACATGGACAAAAACGGGAATGAAATCAAACTGGATGAGCTATCAGAAATCACACAAGTTCCATCCAGCAGAATTGTAAAAGAAATTGAGATACCTTCCCTTAAGCCTTTAATAATTGTAGAATTCCCCGTATCCTCCGCAGAAAAAAACACATATATCACACCAGAAATCATTATGCCAAATGCTTCTCCAGCGATACTGACGCAGCCAGACGGCTCTGGATGGGTATTGTCTGAAGGGGCAGCCATAAGTTACTCTTTTGAAAAATACCCGTCCGTGACGGTAGATGACCAGCTTTTACAAATAGGTATTGTAAAAGATGGCATTATGTATGACGGAATCGTCTATGATAATCTGACTGATACGTATCAGCTGACTGTTTCTGAAAGTGGAGAATATTATATTTATCTGCTAAATGTCAGCTCTGATTATTTGTCACTCAAGAACGGAAATTTAAGCGTCAAATTTTAAATGCAATGTGAACATTTTATCGTTTCAGTAGAAAAACCGGCGGAAAAACACACACAAACATAACAAAAAACCCAGTAATCAAAATATATAAACCTTGATTTACTGGGTTTTTCATCGAGCGCGAGACGGGATTCGAACCCGTGGGAGCCATATTATGAGAACCCTTGTAAACACGTGGTTTTCTCAAAAAGCTTATAAATAAAAGGAATTCTGCGTATATAACATTGTACGGTTTTTCACTATT
>CABJAB010000001.1 GCA_902363445.1 Lachnospiraceae bacterium | reverse complement strand
TGAGAAGCCGGGAAGGTGGGCAGACTAGCCTTCAGAGATGATCCTCGATAGCTCAATGGTAGAGCACTCGGCTGTTAACCGAGTTGTTGTAGGTTCGAGCCCTACTCGGGGAGCTTTAAGCTCCACGGAGTTTTAAAACAGCATAAGGCTCCATGGTCAAGCGGTTAAGACACCGCCCTTTCACGGCGGTAACAGGGGTTCAAATCCCCTTGGAGTCATTAATTTTATATGGCGACATAGCCAAGTGGTAAGGCAAAGGTCTGCAACACCTCTATCGCCGGTTCAAATCCGGCTGTCGCCTCTGAGAAGAACCCAGAAATAGAAAATTTCTGGGTTTTTTTGCTGTATGGGAAACAGCAGTTCTTTGTACGTCAGCATTACTTTAAGAAATTAAGAAATCTTTCGCAGAAAGTTCACGCTCCCTTTATATTTTTGTAGTATACTTTTAAATACCTTTTAAGCAAACTCTCTTTGTCTGATTTATAAGTCAAGAGGAAATCCGCTTCCATCCAGGCGGCTCGCTGGCAGCCGTAACCAGCATCTTTTCGGCCTCCAGTCGGTCCTTTCCAACTGACATGGATAAATCGATATTTTTCCATGTCAGATTCCAATAAAAAAACCTGCATGAGATTCGGTTTTTGCCTCCCTATTGCTCTTTCTTCCGCACCGAAATAAGCGCTAATTTGCCTCGAAAGCCATTGAGGCAGTCCACCGCGGCCCGCTGCCGTAAGGCGCGCGGGCCATGTGGATATCCAATTCTTTTCTGGAATCAATGGAACGGAAATTATCCAGAATGGTGCGGCAGGCAGGGCGCCGGCAGAAAGATTCCGGGCCGGCCTAAAGGTGAGCGCCGCAGGGCAGAGGCCGGTGTTTCCCAGGCGGAGGGAGGCAGAAACGGAAATACCGATTCCGTTTTTGAGCGAACCGGAGGCAAGAAATCATAAAGATTTCTTGCTGACATGTGAGCGGTACTCCTGGAGCGGGGACAAAGCGGCCCCTGCATCGCCAGCGAACCGAAATCGTGACGGCCCGGAATTTCTGCCGGCGCTTAACGGAAGCTTGATCGGAATTGACTAAAATGATTCCAAAAGGTATTTTATATCATTCTTAAAGAGATACAGAACGCGGAAGGGAGAGCGTCAGATGACAAACGAGCAGTATTACGAACTCATCGTTCCTTATCAGGATGCGCTGAATTTATTAATGGCCAGACTTGATGTGCTGAATCACTCGATATATAGCACAGATGTTCCTAAGCCGATTCACAATATACAGTTCAGGATAAAAAAGAAGCAGAGCATAGAGAACAAGCTGGAAAGAAAAGGGATGAGCGGAAGCTTCACTGCCGCCAAAGAAAATTTGCGGGATATAGCCGGTATTCGGGTCATTTGTTATTTTGTGAGGGATGTGGAGCAGCTTGTAGATAATCTGAGAGGACAGAGGGATCTGATTGTGATCCAGGAACGGAATTATATTCAGGACCCCAAATCCAACGGCTATCGCAGCTATCATATTATATTGGGAATTCCCGTTTATTATATGGAGCGTACAGAGTATTATCCGGTAGAGGTTCAGATCAGGACGATCAGTATGGATTTTTGGGCGAGTATGGAACACCGGGTCTGTTACAAACAGGAGAGAAGAGATAAGCAGGAGATACAGGCTATGCTGAAGCAGTATGCAGAGCTTTTGGGAGAAATGGAAAAGGGATTTGAGCAGCTGAATAATGAGGAGCTCGAGAGGTCTGCCGCTGGAAAAGGGAACAGCGAGAAAGCCTCACAGTAATATTGTGAATTCATTTTTATGATATTGAATCAGTCCGTCGTCCTGCATTTTAGAAAGCTCTGCAGACAGAGCGCTTCGCTCTACGGAGAGATAGTCCGCCAGCTGCTGGCGGTTAAAAGGGATGGTGAAAGTACGGGTATGCTGTGAGGAAGCCTGAAATGACAGATAGGCCATGACTTTTTCCCGGGTGGATTTCTGGGTGATGTGATCCAGCTTTCTGGTCAGGGTCAGATTTTTTTCTGCCATGACGGAGAGGAGATTCCGGATCAGCCGCGTATGAAAGGCACAAGCGGTGGGGCAGGTGGTCAGGATCCGGTTGATATCCAAGAACAGAATCTTAGACCTTTCGGCAGTGACTACGCTGATCAACAGAGCTTCCGTCTGCATACAGGCGTATGCCTCGCCGAACAGCTGGCCGGGACCGGCTGTTTCCATTATTCTTTTGTTGCCCCATAAGTCCTCTTTTATGATATGGACCGCCCCTTCAAGGATAAGGCCGGCTGTGTGGATTGTGGAACCGGCGTAGAAGACGTATTCTTCTTTTTCAAATTTTTTGAGCACAGGGGAAAGACATCCCAGCATGGATTCAGCGTCCTCCATGGAAATTCCCTGAAACAGATCAGAATCAGACGGCAGATGAAAATTCATATTTACCTTCTTTCGTTGTAAATCCAACAGACATGTTGGATTTATTTTATTATACTCATAGTACAAAGTCAAGGCTTCCAATAAATAAGTGTGATGGAGGAGGAAACAATGATAAGAAAAATAATTCAGATAGACGAAAATAAATGCAATGGCTGCGGAATCTGTGCGGAAGCGTGTCACGAGGGGGCGATTGGAATGGTAGACGGAAAGGCTAAGCTCCTGCGGGAAGATTATTGTGACGGACTTGGTGATTGCCTCCCGGCCTGTCCGACTCAGGCGATTCGCTTTGTAGAAAAAGAAACGGCGGCTTTTTGTAAGGAAACTGATAATACGGAGAACCCCTGGCCGGTGCAGATAAAGCTGGCGCCGGTCCAGGCGTCCTGCTATGACGGAGCGGAGCTTTTGATAGCCGCGGACTGCACGGCATTTCGATATGAAAGATTCTACCGGGATTTTGTGAAGGGCCGGAGGGTCCTGATCGGTTGTCCCAAATTGGATAAGGAGGACTATTCGGATAAGCTGACCGGGATTCTCCGGGAAAATAAGATAAAGAGTATCCAGATCATCCGGATGGAGGTGCCCTGCTGCGGAGGGCTGGAACGGGCCGTGGAAAAGTCGGTCATACAAAGCGGCTCAAAGCTTCCCTGGCAGGTGGTCACGATCAGTGTAGATGGAAAAATAAAAAGCATAAAGGAAGGAAAAGAAAATGGGTGAGATGAAGATGAAAGAAAATCAGATGTTTTGTTATCAGTGTGAACAGACGGCAGGATGCGCGGGATGTTCCGGAAGTACAGGAGTATGCGGGAAGACGGCGGATATAGCCGGGCTTCAGGATGAACTGACTGGCGCGCTCATCGGATTGGCCAGAGCAGCGAATGAAAATGAGCCCACGAAGCGTGCAGACAGAGTGATGGTGGAGGGATTGTTTGCTACGCTTACCAATGTCAATTTCGATGAGAAGGCATTGAAAGAGCTGATTGCCCGAGCCCATGAAGAAAAGGAGCAGATGGTTCCGGGATGCGGAGGATGTGTTTCCGACTGCGGACGAAACGATGATTATGACATGAAAAATCTGTGGCAGGAAGAGGAGGACATCCGCTCTTTGAAATCCCTTATATTATTTGGTCTTAAGGGAATGGCGGCTTATGCTTATCATGCCATGGTCCTGGGCTATGAGGAAGAGACGGTCAGCCGGTTTTTCTATAAAGGATTATTTGCGGTGGGACAGGAAAAAACGATGGAAGAGCTTTTGCCTCTGGTGATGGAGACCGGGGAAGTAAATCTAAAATGTATGGAGCTTCTGGATAAGGCAAACACAGATACCTTTGGAGTGCCGGCGCCGGCGGCTGTTTCACTTTCCGTGGAAGCCGGACCGTTTATTGTGGTATCCGGACATGATCTTTATGACTTAAAACAACTTCTGGAAGCGACGGAGGGGAAAGGTATCAATATTTACACCCACGGAGAGCTGCTTCCGGCCCATGCCTATCCGGAACTCAGGAAATACGGACACTTAAAAGGAAATTTCGGTACCGCATGGCAGAATCAGCAGAAGGAATTTGCCGATATTCCCGCGCCGGTATTGTTTACGACCAATTGCCTGATGCCGGTACGCGCGTCTTATTCTGACAGAGTCTTTACCACAGGCGTGGTATCCTATCCGGGAATGGTTCATATTGGAGAGGGAGAAACAAAAAACGGGAAAAAGGATTTCACACCTTTGATCAAAAAGGCTCTTGAGCTGGGCGGTTATAAGGAGACAAAGGAATTCACAGGTATAAATGGAGGAAGTGAGGTAACCACCGGATTTGGGCACGGGGCGATCCTGTCTGCAGCGGAAAAGGTGGTGGAAGCTGTGAAGTCAGGAACCATACGGCATTTTTTCCTGGTAGGAGGATGCGACGGGGCCAGGACAGGGAGAAATTATTACACGGAGTTTGTAAAGAAGTCGCCGGAAGATTCGGTGATACTGACTCTGGCCTGTGGAAAATTCCGGTTTAATGATCTGAACTTGGGTACAATAGGAGGGGAGAAGGACGGACTTCCCCGCCTGATGGATATGGGACAATGCAACGACGCATATGGCGCGGTCCGAGTGGCTGCCGCTTTGGCAGAGGCTTTTGAATGCGGCTTGAACGATCTGCCGCTGACCCTGGTCCTTTCCTGGTACGAGCAGAAAGCCGTCTGCATCTTGCTCACTCTTTTGTACTTGGGAATGAAGAAAATTTATCTGGGGCCTACGCTTCCCGCTTTTTTGTCCAAAAACGTTTTGAATTACCTGGTTGAAAACTATGATATACGGCCGATCAGCACTCCGGAAGAGGACCTTAAGCAGATTTTGCAGTAATGTATCAAAACACCTCTTGCGTAATACTACATATTGTGCTATCATTTTGAAGTGCGACAAAATGTAGTATGATTGAGAGGAGTGTCCGAATGACGATCGAAGAATGGTTAGGAAAAGAAAATCAGCTGGGTATTGATATCTGGCAGAATAAATATTGCTATGAAGGAGAAGATTTTGATCACTGGATAGATAGGATAAGCAGTGGAAATAAGGATATAGCCCGCCTGATGAAGGAGAAAAAATTTCTGTTCGGCGGAAGGATATTGTCCAACCGCGGACTGGAATACGTGGGGAGAAAAATTACACTGTCCAACTGTTATGTGATCGCGCCCCCTAAGGATGAGATTGAGAGTATCTTTGACTGTGCAAAAAAGCTGGCCCGTACGTACAGCTACGGCGGAGGATGCGGTATTGATATCTCCGGGCTGAGCCCCAGAGGGGCGCGTATCAACAATGCAGCCAGGGAGACTACCGGAGCGGTGTCTTTTATGGATCTGTATTCTCTGGTCACGGACCTGATCGGGCAGAATGGCCGCCGGGGGGCGCTGATGATCTCCATGGATTGTTTTCACCCGGATATTGAAGATTTTATTAAGCTGAAGACAGACCTTACGAAGGTGACGAAGGCGAATATTTCTGTCAGGATATATAATGAGTTCATGGAGGCTGTGAAAGAAAATAAGCCGTATCATCTCCATTACACGAGAGAGGCCACCGGAGAGAAGATTGAACGGATGGTCAATGCCAGAGAATTGTTTCATCAGATCGCAGAGGCCAACTGGGATTATGCGGAGCCGGGGGCTCTGTTCTGGGACAGGATATGCGGATGGAATCTGCTCAGCAATACAAAGGACTTTTCTTATGCGGGCGTGAATCCCTGTGCGGAGGAACCGCTGCCCGCCGGAGGCAGCTGCCTCTTGGGCAGCATGAACCTGGCAGAATTTGTAAAGAATCCTTTTACGCCGGGAGCGTCATTTGACTTTGACGGGTTCAAGCAGTGCGTGACCATTTGCGTCAGGGCGATGAATGAAGTGCTGGATGAGGGGCTGAGCCTGCATCCGCTGGAGGAACAGCAGGAAAGCGTCCGCGACTGGCGTCAGATAGGCCTGGGTATTATGGGTCTGGCGGACATGCTTGTGAAGCTGGGCGTGACCTACGGTGAGGAAGAGGCCATAGAGCTTTGTGATAAGATAGGCTTTGCCATGGCGGATACGGCCATTGCTTCATCCGCGGCTCTGGCAAAGGAATCGGGTGCGTTTCCGAAATGTGACACAGAGGAAATTATGGGAACCGCGTTTTTTGAGCAGAATACGTCCGAGCCTACCAAGGAAATGGTAAAAAAATATGGGCTGAGGAATTCACAGCTTTTGACGATCGCTCCCACAGGCACCTTATCCACCATGCTGGGAATCTCCGGAGGGATAGAGCCTATCTATGCGATCTATTATGAAAGAAAGACAGAATCCCTTCATGGCAAAGACGTATATTATAAGGTGTATACGAAGATCGTGGAAAATTACATGAAGGATCATAAGATTACCGATGACAGTATGCTCCCGCCCTATTTTGTGACGGCAATGACATTGGATTATCGGTCCAGGATCAACATGCAGTCTATTTGGCAGACGCATATTGACGCTTCCATCAGCTCTACGGTGAATGTACCGAAGCAATTTACGGTAGAGGAGACAGAATCTCTTTATCAGTATGCTTATGACAAGGGCCTTAAGGGTATCACGATTTTCCGTGATGGCTGCCAGCGGGCCGGGATCTTGTCCACAGACGTGCCGGAGGAGCCCAAGGGAGCCGTAGCCGGAGAAGGGCTGGAACGCGGTGAGATCATTCTGGTGAATGATGACGTCATCGGAAAGAAGCGGAAGCTGATCACCGGCTGCGGAAGTCTCCACTGTATCGCTCTTTTCGACCCTTATACGGGAGCTCTGCTGGAGACCTATCTCAGCAAAGGAAGTACGGGAGGCTGCAACAATTTCATGATCGGCTTGTCCAGAATGATCTCCATCAGCGCCCGCGGCGGCATTGATATTTATACGATCATCGATCAGCTGAACTCTACCGGCTCCTGCCCTTCCTATACGGTAAGGCGCGCGACGCAGAAGGATACCAGCAAGGGATCCTGTTGTCCGATGGCTGTGGGGAATGCGTTGCTGGATATGTACAATGAGGTGCAGGAAGAATTGGCGGAGCAGGGAGAAAGCGCCAGCCATGTGCCGCCCAAGGCTCCGAAGCCCCAGGCGGTGAAAAGCACCAACCAGAAGATTCGCTGCCCGGAATGTGGAGAACCGCTTGTTTTTGAGGGCGGCTGCAACATCTGCAAAGGCTGCGGATGGAGCGGATGTTTCTAAGGCCGGCTGTAATAAAATCTGATGAGTATTGAGAACGGCGGTGCCTGCACTATTTGTGCAGGCGCCGCTGTATGAGTTTTACCAGTTCCATGATCGGGATGATCACGATGGCCAGAGCCATGGAAAGCCCATATTCAGCCAAGGTAATATGAGTGAAGCCGAAAGCGTTCCTTAGGAAGGGGACATAGATCACAGCGGTCGTACAGAGGAAAGACAGCGCCATTGCGCCCCAAAGGAACTTATTGTGCCCGTGTATCCGGAATACGGAAGCCCTTCTGGACCTCATGTTGAAAGAATGGAATATCTCCACCATGGATAAGGTCAGGAATGCCATTGTCATGCCGTCAGCGCTGGCGGCGATTTCAAACCGGCCGGATTCGATATAATGACCAATGAAATAAGCGGACATGGTCAGAAGGGTTATCAGAACACCCTGGAAGGCCACGTCAAAGCCAAGGCCGCCGGCGAAGATTCCGTCATCTGCGCTTCGGGGAGCACGCTTCATGATATCTTCTTCTTCGTGCTCCATACCGAGAGCAAGGGCGGGGAAACAGTCGGTGATCAGGTTGATCCAAAGCAGGTGGACCGGTTTAAGGATGGTAAAGCCGAGGATGGTGGAAAAGAAGATAGCGAGCACCTCGGCCAGATTGGAGGACAGGAGGAATTGAATGGATTTGCGGATGTTGTCATAGATTCGCCTGCCCTCGCCCACGGCGGATACGATCGTGGCAAAATTGTCGTCGGCGAGCACCATGTCCGCTACGTTTTTTGTCACGTCCGTTCCGGTTATTCCCATGCCCACTCCAATATCTGCGCTTTTAATAGAAGGAGCGTCGTTTACGCCGTCTCCTGTCATGGCGGTGATGCGCCCTTTGGATTTCCAGGCCTTTACAATCCTCACTTTGTGTTCCGGCTGGACTCTCGCGTACACGGAGAAATGCTCCACATTCCGAAACAGCTCTTCGTCACTCATGTCGTTCAGCTGGGAACCGGTTATGGCCTCACTGTCATCCCGTAAGATGCCAAGCTGACGGGCGATAGCCACAGCGGTATCGCGATGGTCCCCGGTGATCATGATAGGACGGATTCCGGCATTCTTACATTCCTCTATCGCATCCCGCACCTCGGGACGGATAGGATCGATCATGCCGGATAACCCGAGATAGCAAAGCTCCTGCTCCAGATATTCTGCTTCGAAAGAGGCGGGAGAAGAATCCCATACTCGCATGGTGCCGCAAAGAACGCGGAGAGCCTGATCCGCCATATGCTTATTATCCGAAAGGATTTCCTGGCGGAGGCTGTCAGTTAGGGGGATTTCCCGTTCTCCGTCCCACATGGACGTACAGCGTTTCAGCACTTCGTCGGGAGCGCCTTTGGTGTACTGAAGAATACCGTGTTCCGGGGTCTTGTGGACCGTTGACATCATCTTACGCATGGAATCAAAGGGAGCCTCGCCTAAACGGGGATATTGTTCCATAAGATCTGTTTTGGACAGTCCAAGGGAGAACGCGTCATTTACCAAAGCACATTCTGTAGGTTCTCCGACTGCTTCATTCTGCTCATCTAAAACAGCGTCGCTGCAGAGTGACATGGCTTTGGCAAGCTCCGGAATGTCCGCTGAAGAGTGCTCCACTACAGTCATTTTGTTCTGAGTCAGTGTGCCTGTTTTGTCAGAACAGATGATCTGAGTACAGCCAAGGGTTTCTACAGCAGTCAGCTTACGTATGACAGCGTTCCGCTTTGACATCCTGGTGACTCCCATGGAGAGTACGATCGTGACTACCGCGGCCAGGCCCTCCGGGATGGCCGCTACAGCCAGGCTGACGGCTATCATGAAAGTATCGAGCATCTTGGCTCCGGTAATATCCGGATAGGCACGGAATATATTCAGGGCAAAAATAAAGAGACAGATTCCGATAACAAGAAAGCTCAGCACTTTGCTCAATTGATTCAGCTTTTTCTGAAGGGGAGTGAGGTCATCCTTGGAATTGGTCAGCGCATCTGCAATCTTTCCCATCTCTGTGTCCATACCGGTGCCGGTCAGCACGGCGCGTCCCCGGCCATATACGATGGTACTTCCCATATACACCATGTTTTTCCGGTCGCCAAGAGAAATGTCCTTTTCTGTTCCCAGGTTCAGTGCATCCGCGGTTTTATTGACCGGTACGGATTCTCCGGTGAGCGCTGCTTCTTCCACCTTTAGGCTGGCGTTTTCTATGATCCTGGCGTCGGCGGGAACGGCGTCTCCGGCCTCCAGGATGATCACGTCGCCGGGAACCAGCTCTTCACTTTTAATGGTTACCTGGCGCCCGTCCCGGACGACCTTTGAAGTAGCCGCCGCGATCTCTTGGAGAGCGGCGATGGCTTTTTCTGCTTTATTTTCCTGAACAACCCCGAGGACAGCGTTGATGATGACTACGGCCATGATAATGATGACATCGGTGAAGGACTCCCCGGAGTAGACTGCCGTAATGCCTGATACGACAGCGGCGGCTATGAGAATGATGATCATCGGATCGGCCAGTTCTTTAAAAAAGCGGGAGATGAGTGAAACTTTTTTGCCCTCCTTAAGCTTATTTGGGCCGTTCTCGGACAACCGCCGTCCTGCCTCGGCGCCGGTCAGGCCCTGTTCTGAGGTGTTCAGATCTTTTAGGACTTGAGAAAATTCTGATAAGTATGGTTTCATGAGAACCTCCTTTGAAATAATAAATGACGGACGCAGTTTCTTCCGGGAAATCGTTCTGAGAACTATCCTGCGGAATAAAAATAAGACCTATCTGTTCCATAACAGATAAGTCTCGTCATTTAGTACGAAGCCAGGAATGGGTTCCAGGGATGTTGGCTTCATCACGCGCCGCGCTGACTACTCCCTTATCAAGAGGGATAACGATATTTCTTATTTTAGTGTGCTCATAATAGCACAAATTTATCCGGTTTACAAGGGATAAAATATAAAATTTCCAAGAAAAGGTTAAATTTTAGGATTGTTTACGAAAAGTTAATGGAAAGTCGGGAACAATAACCTTATAATAGTGACAGAAGGGTGGGATTATATGCTGAAGGAACAATTGGCTGTGATGGATTTATTGAAGAATTTGATTCGGGGAAATATGGAGAATATCAGCAAGGTGACATATACGCCGCAGAAGCCGGCTTTTAAAGAAGAAGCTTTCTCTCAGCCGTTCCCACGGATGACACCGGAATCCCAGGGAGTTCCCTCCCGGCATCTGGCCGCGTTTTTTGAGGAACTGGCGGGAGACAGCAGGACAGATCTTCACCATGTGATGGTACTCCGCCACGGCAATGTCATTGGAGAAGCCGACGTTGCTCCGTATGGCCGTGATATGTGGCATGCGTCCTATTCCATGTGCAAGACGGTCACGGGAATGGCCATAGGCATGCTGATAGATGAAGGTAAGCTTTCATTGGACGACAAAGTTCTTCATCTGCTTGACAGTAAGTCATTGCTGGCGGGGATACGGCAGAAGAATCTGAAGGTGGAGCATCTGCTGACTATGACGTCGGGAGTCACGTTTAATGAAACCGGGATCGTGTCAGGCGACGACTGGACGGCCAGCTATCTGCAGGCGGGAGTAAAAGGGACGCCGGGCGCCAAATTTGAATACAACAGCATGAACACATATATTCTGTCAGCCATCGTGACTAAGCTGACTGGTGAGAGCATGATGGACTATCTCCGTCCGCGGCTGTGGGAACCGATGGGGATCACCCGGGTTTTCTGGGAGGCCTGCCCGAAGGGCATCACGAAAGGCGGATGGGGACTTTTCATCGGGACAGAGGACGCGGCGAAGCTGGGGCAGCTCTATCTGCAGAAAGGAAATTGGAAGGGCCGGCAGCTGATTCCGGAGTCCTGGGTGGAAACGGCGACCAGCAAGCATATGGATACGCCCGAGAGCATGGGGCCTTATGGATATGGGTATCAGGTCTGGATGGGCGGCCGCCCCGGAAGCTATACCTTTAACGGCATGCTGGGGCAAAATATCGTGGTCTATCCGGATATCGATATGGTCGTAGCGGCCAACGCGGGAAGCGACGAGCTGTTTCAAAGTTGTGTGCTGTTAAATATTGTAAAGAAATATTTTGAAGAGGATTTTAAGCCGGGAGAAGCGCTGCAGGAAGACTCCGCGGGGCTCAGAAAGCTTCGGGATGTGGAAGCCGTCCTTAGAAGAGACGGCAGGAGAGGCGTTCCGGAGCTGGCTGGGACCGGCGGACGAAGCGGATGGAGAGCCCCCTCCTGTGTTTCAGGAAGCGGGATCCGAAGAAGCGGAAGAACACGGAAAAGGGGAGATCTGGACGCCTGGAACCGGCCGAGGAAAAACAACAGAGAGAATCATTTTTTGGAAGAAGAAAAGCTGAAGCGCTCGCTGGACGGCCATGTCTACCGGTTGGAGCAGACCCATGTGGGCCTCAGTCCTTTGGTCCTTCAGGTATTTCATAACAATTATACGGAAGGCATCCATTCTGTGGGGTTTTATTATGAAAATAAGAAGTTTTATATTTCCATGGAGGAGGGCGGCATGCTGCACCGGCTGGAAATTGGATTTGGCAGAGCGGCCGAAACAGAGGTCTTTTTCCATGGCGAACCTTATTTATTGGGAACAGAAGGGGAATTTACAAGAGATGAAGACGGTTATCCTGTCCTGAAACTGGATATCGCGTTTCTGGAGGAAGCAGTCCGCCGGAAGATGAAGTGTTTTTTCAGAAACCACGGTGAAAGTATAGAAATACACTGGGACGAGACGCCGGGAGGGCGTATGATAAAAGAGGGGCTTGGCTCTCTTCTGAGCGATTCGCTTAAAAACGGCCTGATGGAAGCAATCCGGGATAAATTGGGAGTGGACCTGGCCGCGATCCTGGTGGACAGGACAATCCATCCGATCGTGACCGGGAGCTGTGCGCCGGAAAAGGCAGAATCAGAAGAAGCGTGACAAACAAAAGTACCTGTAGAATTCTACAGGTACTTCCTTAATTCGTCCATCAGGCTTTGTTCCAAACGAATGATATTTTCGGAGATTTTTTTCGCGCTCTTGTCGGCGGACGCATACTGGTTCAGATATTTGCTTATGGATTTGATTCCCATGTTGCAGCCGTCTGTGACCATGGAGGCAATCTTTTTGTCTGAATCATCCAGCATGAGCTTTACGCTTGTCATGACCCACGCGGAAGCTTTTTCCATGGGGCCCAGGTCTCCGGAGGGTTCTCCGCCCTCATTCAGCATAGAATGAAGCTTATCGCCGAAGCTTACATGGGCATCCCTGTATTTCTCCAGGCTTTCCCGGAATTCCTGGTTATGGACGGAAGGAAGGACCTGGTTGATGGTCTCTACCGCCATTTTGGTGCCTGCGTCACATTCATTTAACAGTTTTTTCGTATCTTCGTTCATAGATGATACCTCTCTTCCATAAAATAGTGTTCTGGGGCACAATGTTTTCCTGCCGCCAATTTATCTGCGCCCTGATACTGTACTTAGTATGTGTCGGAGCCGCCGATTTATCCGCGGCAGATAAAATCATAGTCAGAAAAGCCTTGACAGTATGGATAGCGCCGGATATACTAAAAATAGTAGCAATTATTGTTTTTGATTTGGAGGAGCTGCCATGAAAACTTTGAAATACAGCCGACAGCGTGAGAGTATCAAGGAATTTCTTGCTACGCGCAAAGATCATCCCACAGCGGATACGGTCTATGTGAATATCCGCCAGCTGTACCCCAATATCAGCCTTGGAACAGTATATCGGAATTTATCCCTGCTGGCTTCTCTTGGCGAGATATGTAAGGTATCCTGCGGAGACGGAGTAGAGCATTTCGATTCGAATACGGAGCCCCATTATCATTTTATCTGCCGGGAATGCGGCTGCGTGCAGGATGTGCCGCTGGATCCGCTTAATGACCTGGACAGGATGGCTTCCAATCGGTTCGAAGGCACGATAGAAGGGCATACGACGCTGTTTTATGGAACCTGCAGAAACTGTACTGAAAAAGTACAAAAAACTCTTGACAAAAGAGAAGCGATGTGATATCTTATCAATAACAGTAATAATTACTGATATTGAAAAAGCAAAAAGATAAAAATAAATCAGAAAAGGAGAAAAGGAAATGAAAAAATTTGTATGTGATGTATGTGGTTATGTTTGGGAAGGCGAAACTGCACCTGAAAAATGTCCTCAGTGCGGAGCACCCGCGAGCAAGTTCTCAGAGCAGAAGGGTGATATGACTTGGGCAGCAGAGCATGTAGTAGGCGTTGCACAGGGCGTCAGCCAGGATATTCTGGATGATCTTAGAGCGAATTTCAATGGAGAATGCTCTGAGGTTGGTATGTATCTGGCAATGGCCAGAGTTGCACACAGAGAAGGATATCCGGAAATCGGCCTTTACTGGGAGAAAGCAGCTTATGAAGAGGCAGAGCATGCCGCTAAATTCGCTGAGCTTCTGGGCGAAGTTGTCACCGACAGTACCAAGAAGAATCTGGAGATGCGTGTTGCGGCAGAAAACGGCGCGACAGCAGGAAAGTTTGACCTTGCCAAGAGAGCAAAGGCCGCTAACCTGGATGCGATCCATGATACCGTACATGAAATGGCAAGAGACGAAGCTCGTCACGGCAAAGCATTTGAAGGTCTCTTAAAGAGATACTTCGGTTAATCAGACTACTCCCTCCTTACCTTGATAAATCTTGAAAAAGAAACGGAAGCCCGCGTGATGAGCGGACATTCCGGAAAAAGACAGCAGGTCCCACACCTGCTGTCTTTTTCATTTCATAAAATCTGGGCGTTAAAGCGGATTTATGTTACAATATAGACAGAAAACTATGGAAGCACAGGAAGGGAGAGGAATTATTGCCTGTTTTTTTACTTCTAGTCACAGTTATAATCATTGCCTGCATACTATTGAATCATTTGTCCAGCCGCCTGGGGATTCCGATGCTGCTTGGCTTCATCCTTCTGGGGATGTTCTTCGGGTCGGACGGCGTACTGAAGATCCCCTTTGACAACTATGGATCTGCAGAGCAGATATGCTCAGTCGCGTTGATATTTATCATGTTCTACGGGGGATTTGGGACTAAGTGGAGCGAAGCAAAGCCGGCGGCGGCTAAAGCGATTTTTTTGTCAACAGCCGGAGTCGTGATGACCGCTGGAATAACGGGGGCATTTTGTTATTTTGCGCTGAGGATGAGACTTCTGGAGAGTCTTCTGATCGGCGCGGTCATCAGTTCCACAGATGCGGCGTCGGTGTTTTCCATACTGCGTTCCAAACGGCTCAACCTGAAAGACAACACGGCGTCTTTGCTGGAGGTGGAGAGCGGGAGCAACGATCCATTTTCTTATATGCTGACCATGACGGTGCTATCCATTATGAGCGGGACGGCGGAGGCGGGCGGAATCGCTTATATGCTGTTCGCGCAGATTGTGTATGGGCTTCTGGGAGGCGCGGTGATTGCGTTCCTGGCCCTTTGGTTTCTTAAAAATTTTCATTTTGCCACAGAAGGGTTTGATACGATTTTTGTCGTGGCGGTGGTACTCCTGGCATATGCGGCTCCGGCGGCCATAGGAGGGAACGGATATTTGAGCGCTTATGTGGTGGGAATTTTGCTTGGAAACGGACCTTTGAAAAATAAAAAGGCCCTGGTACATTTTTTTGACGGGATTACCGGCCTGATGCAGATGCTGATATTTTTCCTGCTCGGCCTTCTGGCATTTCCGTCCCAGCTTCCGGGAGTCGTGCTGCCGGCGCTTCTGATCGCGCTGTTCCTGACCTTTGCTGCCCGTCCGCTGGCTGTGTTCGCCATAATGACGCCGTTTCGCTGCCGCCTGAATCAGCAGCTTCTCGTGGCGTGGTCCGGGCTTCGAGGAGCGGCTTCCATTGTGTTTGCGATTATGGCGGTAGTGAGCCCGGGAGCCATCAGCATGGATATTTTCCACATTGTGTTTTTTATCGTCCTGTTTTCTATTCTATTCCAGGGCTCTCTGATTCCTCTGGCGGCCAGGAAGCTTGGAATGATCGATGAGCATGCCAATGTGCTGAAGACCTTCAATGACTATACAGAAGAGGTGCCGGTCCAGTTTATTCAGTTCACCATAAAAGAGGGGCATCCGTGGGAAGGAAAGGCAATCTGTGATATTCTGCTTCCTCCGGATACACTGCTGGCGCTTCTGACGCGGAAAGAAGAGCAGATCGTGCCAAAGGGGGATACAGTGCTCCTCGCGGGAGATGTGCTAGTCCTGAGCGCAAAAGCTATGTCTGCGGCCGACGGAATCCGTCTGACGGAGCTGCCTGTGAGCGAGGACTGCGGCTGGGCCGGAAAAAAGGTGGCGGATGTAGTACTGGAACCGGGGAAGCTGATCGTAATGATCAGAAGGCAGGAAAAGGTGATTATCCCCAGCGGCGGTACGGTACTGAAGGAACGGGATGTTCTGGTCATAAACGGACCGACGGAGGAATGATCAGAAAAGGCGGGGCCCATCGGACCCCGCCTGAAGTTTCTATAGAAAGGATGTCAGGAAAAATACCAGCGGTATGGTGAGAAGGCTGGCGATGGTAGTCACAAAGATGGAAGCGGAGGCGTAATCTTCATCCAGATGATATTGGTGGGCTACGCTGGTGGTAGAAGCCATGACCGGAGTGGAGCAGATGACAGTCAGCAGAATGGTCTCAGTCTCTGGCAGGAACCGGCTGGCAACGGCATATACCAGAACAGGCGCGAATATCATACGGACGAGAATCAGGCCGAAAATATTTTTAAGCATTGCGGTTGATTTAAGACTGATGAAACAGAGGCTTGCTCCCAGGTAGATAAGCGCCAGTGGGGTGCTGCAGTTTCCAATGGAAGCGAGGGTATCGCTTATGAAGGAAGGGACCGGAAGCTTAATGGAAGTCACGATCAGCCCGAGCAGGATGGAGATGATGACCGGATTGAGGAGGTTTCGGAAACCAGAGGACAATCCTCTTTCTTTTGTATAGGTAAAAAAGACAATGCCCGCGCTCCACATGAAGATGGTATCGACCGCCGCGCAGATGGGTATGTACTGACGCCCCTCACCGGTGGCGAAAAGCACCATCAGCAGAGGAATGCCGATGAATCCATAGTTGCCGCCCAGATGACAGCCGCGGTGAATATTGGCCAGGGGATATTTCATATGGCATACGCGGGAGGAGAGCCAGCCGAGCAGCATCAGAAGGAGGTAAGAAGATACCTGACCGACGATGACGGGGACGTAATGCCCCAGGGAAGCGAAGGTAGTCCCGTTTTCATACATAAGGGAAAACGACAGGCATGGCATGATCACCTTTATGATGAAAGGCGGGAATAAGGAGATATTTTCCTTTGTTATGACGCCGATTTTTGCGACCAGTACACCAATACACATGAGAAGGAAAAAACTGCCCATTTTGGGCAGGATGCTGAAAAAGTAATCCATGAGACGAACCTCTTTTCTTTACCATTCTTGTTGGATAAGTCTTTCAATGGCAAGGGCGGCACCGTCTTTATCGCAGGTGTCTGTCACGTGCTGAGAAAGCTCCATGATGCAGGGTTCCGCATTGCCCATGGCAATCCGGCGTCCGGCAAAGCGGAACATGGAAATATCATTGATGCTGTCGCCGATGACAGCCGTTTCTTCCGGAGTGATATTTAATGTCCGGCAGAGCACAGAGAGGCCGTGGCCCTTGGAGGCCGTGGGGCTGTTGAGCTCGATGTTGTCCGGGCCGGAAGCCGACACCGTCAGGGGACAGCGGGATGTGAGCCTGGCAGTCAGAGCGGCCTTTTCAGACGGAGCGAACAGGATGGCGAATATCTTTTCCACATCTGCTTTTTCCGCGGCTATATAGTCGGCCAGATTATCAACGCTGCAGCGCAGGAAATAGTCGGTGTTTCCATACCGCGCCACGATGCGCGGATCTGCGGTCCTCAGGTTGGTGCTGCTTCCGTTTAAATGAACGGAAGGCTGTACGTCGTATTCTTCCAGCAGGCGGAGTATTTCCACGCTCTGCCGCCAGGGTATCAGGTCGGTATACATACTGGTCCTGCTTCTGCCGTCCAGGATATTGGCTCCGTTGGAAGTCAGAAAATAGGAAAATTCTGTTATATCCAGGACTTCCGCCGGTATATCCCTGTAGGAACGCCCTGTGGCGGGAACCACGAGAATGCCGTTTTTCCGGGCATCCGATATGGCGGAGCGGGTCCTGCCGGTAATGGAGCGGTGATCAGCCAGGGCAGTTCCGTCCAGATCCAAAGCTATCAGTCTGGTTGCCACGTATTCACGTCCTTTCCGATGGATATCTGATTTTTTGAAGTTGTTCCGTTTCCATTCTGTATCTTATCACAACTCAGGTGCGGTTTCTACAGGATTTCAAAAAAATCCAATGAAAAAAGAATTATATCTTGACAGTAGAAAGAAAGGGCAGTATTATTAGAAACGACATTCGTCTTTCTGGGAGAGACAATTAGGGAGGAATATGTAAAATGAAAAAGAAAAAAATCTTAAGCTTGATCCTTGTGGCTGCAATGGCAGTGACGGCCTTTGCAGGATGCGGAAAGAAAGAATCCACGAAAAATGAAGGCGGCAGCTCCGAAGGAAGCGCAGTATTCAAGATAGGCGGCACAGGTCCTCTGACCGGCGACGCGGCTATCTACGGAACGGCAGTCAAGAACGGCATGGAGCTGGCGATCAAGGAGATCAATGAGGCCGGCGGTATCAACGGCGCGCAGGTTGAATACAAATTTGAAGATGACGAAGCAGACGCCGAAAAGGGCGTGAACGCTTATAATACTTTGAAGGACTGGAAAATGCAGATGCTGATCGGGACGACTACCTCCGGCGCCTGCGAGGCGGTCGTGGCAGAGAGCCACAACGACAACCTGTTCCAGATCACCCCTTCCGGAACTTCCATTAATTCCGTGAAGTATGACAACGCATTCCGTATGTGCTTCTCCGATCCCGCACAGGGTACGGTTTCAGCACAGTATATTGCGAAAAATAATCTGGCGAAGTCCATCGCGGTCATTTACAACAGCGGAGATACTTACTCCAATGGTATTTATGAGAACTTCGCAAAGGAAGCGAAGAACCAGGGGCTGGAGATCGTAGCCGCAGAAGCGTTTACATCTGAAAGCAACAAGGATTTCTCCGTACAGCTGCAGAAAGCGAAAGACGCCGGAGCGGAAATGGTGTTCCTTCCGATGTATTATACGGAAGCTTCACTGATTCTGGCAAAAGCAAAGGAAATGGGCTATGCGCCTTCCTTCTTTGGCTGTGACGGCATGGACGGCATTCTCACTCTGGAGAACTTTGATACTTCTCTGGCAGAAGGGCTGATGCTGCTGACACCGTTCTCAGTGGACGCGGAAGATGAAAAGACTCAGAACTTTGTAAAAGCATACAAGGATGCCTATGGCGAAACCCCGAACCAGTTCGCTGCGGACGCTTATGATTCTGCATATGTCATTAAGGCGGCGGCAGAAAAAGCCGGAATCAAGCCGGATATGAGCGTGACCGAAATCGGAGACGCCATGAAAAAGGCAATGACGGAGATTGAATTTACCGGTCTGACCGGAACCAGCATTACCTGGGGCGAAGATGGCGAGCCTACCAAGGAGCCGATTGCAGTGAAGATTGAAAACGGCGCATACGTTTTCATGTAAAATACAGTAAAGGCGAGGGTGTCTCGAAAGTATGACTTTGGGACACCCCTTCTTTCATTTAGGAAAAGTCTGGAGGAGGGCGAATGAGTTTCTTATCCTATTTAATCAACGGAGTCAGTTTGGGAAGTGTATATGCGATAATCGCGCTGGGATATACCATGGTGTATGGTATCGCCAAGATGCTGAATTTCGCGCATGGAGACATTATCATGGTAGGCGGCTATGCGGCTTTTCTGGCTATGGTAAACGCCGGCCTGTCTCCTCTGATCGGCGTGTTGGTGTCCATTGTGGTATGTACGCTGCTGGGCGTTGTGATTGAGAGAATCGCATACAAGCCTCTGCGGATGGCCCCGCCTCTCGCGGTACTGATCACGGCCATCGGCGTCAGCTATTTCCTGCAGAATCTGGCGCTTCTTCTGTTTGGAGCAGATACAAAGACATTTAAGAGCGTGATCTCCTTTAAGGGAATCTCCTTGGCGGGCGGCGCTCTGCAGATATCCGGCGTGACCATCGTGACGATCGCGGCCTGTATCCTGATTGTGGTGGGACTCAGCCTGTTCATCAACAAGACGAGGGCAGGCCAGGCTATGCTCGCGGTGTCTGAAGACCGGGGAGCGGCGCAGCTTATGGGAATCAATGTAAATAAGACCATAGCGCTCACCTTTGCCATCGGTTCCGCCCTGGCGGCCATAGCGGGCGTACTCCTTTGTTCGGCTTATCCGTCCCTGAACCCCTATACTGGAGCTATGCCCGGGATCAAGGCTTTCGTGGCAGCGGTATTCGGAGGAATCGGTTCCGTACCAGGAGCCATGGTAGGCGGCATCCTGCTGGGCATCATAGAGATTTTAGCCAAGGCTTATATCTCATCCCAGCTGGCTGATGCGATCGTATTTGCCATGCTGATCATAATCCTGCTGGTGAAGCCCACTGGGATTTTTGGCAAGAAAATTCAGGAAAAGGTGTAAGGAGGGACGAGATGAGACATTTGCAGAAAACGACAAAAAGTAATTTCATCACTTATGGCATCGTGATTCTGACTGCGGTCATCATTCAGATCCTTTCCTCCGCGGGAGCTATTTCCAGCCTGATCGGGGGACTTCTGGTGCCGCTCTGCGCTTATATGATCCTGGCCATTTCCTTAAACCTGGTAGTCGGGATCCTGGGCGATCTGAGTCTGGGGCATGCGGGGTTTATGTGCGTGGGGGCTTTTGCCAGCGCGTTCTTTTCCAAGATGACGGTGGGGACGATGCCCGACGGTTTCAGGTTTTTCTTTGCGCTTTTGATCGGCGCGGCGGCGGCAGGCTTGTTCGGGATTCTCATCGGCATTCCGGTCCTGCGTCTGCGTGGGGATTATCTCGCTATTGTGACGCTGGCCTTTGGGGAAATCATCAAAAACGTTATCAATGTGTTTTTCATCGGCCGGGACAGCAGCGGGCTGCATTTTTCCATGAAGGATTCCGTAGCGCTTAATCTGGACTCCACCGGCGAGGTCATCGTGAACGGCCCGCAGGGAATCAACGGGACTCCAAAGGATTCCACGTTTCTGATAGGCATGCTTCTGCTTTTGATCGCGCTGATCATCATATTGAATCTGATCAATTCCCGTGCGGGCAGGGCGATCATGTCCATAAGAGACGATCGGATCGCGGCGGAATCCATAGGCATCAATATCACAAAATTCAAGCTCATGGCATTTTCCATATCCGCGGCTCTGGCGGGAGTGGCAGGCGTTTTGTACGCTCATAACCTGTCGTCCCTGGTGGCGTCGCCCAAGAGCTTTGGCTATAATATGTCCATCATGATACTGGTATTTGTTGTGCTGGGCGGTATAGGAAACATACGGGGCTCCTTGATCGCGGCGTTTATCCTGACGCTGCTTCCGGAGATGCTCAGAGGGCTGTCCAATTACCGTATGTTGATCTATGCCATTGTTCTGATCCTGATGATGATCTTTAACTGGAGCAAGGGAGGCGGCCGTCTGAAAGAAATGCTGGCGGAACGCCTGCGCGGACTCAGAAAACCCCGTACAAAGGAGGTTAAGTGATATGGCGCTGTTAGAGGTAAAAAACCTGGGCATTTCCTTCGGAGGACTCCGTGCGGTAAATGCGTTCGAGGTGAAGATAGAAAAAGGGCAGCTGTACGGGCTGATCGGTCCCAACGGCGCCGGTAAGACGACGATCTTTAACCTTCTCACCGGCGTATATAAGCCTACGGAAGGGATTATTAAGCTGGATGGGGCGGATATAACCAGAAAGAAAGCCATAGAGATCAATAAGGCGGGCATTGCCCGGACCTTTCAGAACATCCGGCTGTTTAAGAACTTGTCTGTACTGGATAATGTGAAGGCAGGCCTGCACAATAATTATTCCTATTCTACCATCGAAGGGCTTCTGCGGCTTCCGCGGTATTTTAAGGTGGAAAAAGAGATGAACGAAAAGGCTATGGAGCTTTTAAAGGTGTTCGATCTGGACAAAGAAGCGGAATATAAAGCATCCAACCTTCCCTACGGGAAACAGAGGAAGCTGGAGATCGCAAGGGCGCTTGCCACGAATCCCAAGCTGCTTCTTCTGGATGAGCCGGCGGCGGGTATGAACCCCAATGAGACGGAAGAGCTGATGCAGACGATCAAGTTCGTCCAGAAAGAGTTTGAGATGACGATTCTGCTGATAGAACATGATATGAAGCTGGTAAGCGGTATCTGTGAAGAAGTGACAGTCTTAAATTTTGGTGAGATCCTCTGTCAGGGCGAGACAAAGGCTGTTCTGAACGATCCGCAGGTGATCACGGCATATCTGGGTGAATAGGAGGAGCAGGACATGGCATTGCTGGAGGTTAAAGATTTACAGGTATATTATGGCATGATTCAGGCTCTGAAAGGGATTTCCTTTGAGGTAGGCCAGGGTGAGGTCATAGCGCTCATTGGCGCCAACGGAGCGGGGAAGACCACCACTCTTCACGCTGTCACGGGCCTGCTTCCGAAAAAGGCAGGAACGGTTACGCTGGGCGGCAAGGATATCACGAAGATCCCCCCTCATAAAATAGTGGAGATGGGCATGGCACATGTGCCGGAAGGCCGACGGGTGTTCGCGCACCTTTCCGTGTACCAGAACTTGAAGATGGGAGCTTATATCAGGAGAGAGAAGGAAGAATTCAGCCGTAACCTGGAGATGGTCTATCAGAAATTTCCGCGTCTGAAGGAACGGCGCAATCAGCCGGCGGGGACTCTGTCGGGCGGAGAGCAGCAGATGCTGGCCATGGGGCGCGCGCTGATGTCCCAGCCGAAGATCCTTCTGATGGATGAGCCTTCCATGGGACTTTCCCCCATCTTTGTGAATGAGATTTTTAAGATCATTGAAGAAGTGAGCGCCGCCGGCACCACCGTGCTTTTGGTGGAGCAGAATGCGAAAAAGGCGCTGTCCATAGCAGACCGGGCATATGTCCTGGAGACCGGGAATATTGTACTGAGCGGAAATGCCGGGGAGCTTTTAAACGATGAATCCATAAAGAAAGCATATTTAGGTGAGTAAAGGGGGTTTGGCCATGGAGAAAGTGGTTATTACCATTGCGCGTCAGTATGGAAGCGGCGGGAAGACCATCGGCAAGATGCTGGCAAAGGATTTGGGGATTCCTTTTTATGACAGAGAGGTGTTGGAAATGGCCTCAGAGGACAGCGGGATCCATGTACGGCTCTTCGGGGCCGCAGATGAGAGGCTGAGACCGTCTGCCAAGCTCAAGGGAGCTAAGGTCTACCGCGGGGACCTAATCGAGCCGGAGGACAGAGACTTCATATCCAATGACAATCTGTTCAACTATACGGCAAAGACCATCAAGAAACTGGCGGAGGAGCAGTCCTGTGTCATCATCGGACGCTGCGCGGATTTTATACTAAAGGATTTTTCCAATGTGGCAAGTGTATTCGTCCATGCGCCGGAGGAGTTCTGCCTGGAGCAGGCAATGGAACGGAACAGTATGACCGTTAAGGAAATGAAGAAGTTTATTGAGCGTACCGATAAATACAGAGGAGATTTTTACAAGCATTATACCGGCCATGAATGGCAGGATCTGCGAAACTATGACTTGTGCCTGAACAGTGGAAAGCTGGGATTCGAAAAGTGTGTGGAGGAGATCAAAGCATATCTGAAAGTCCGTTTTTCATAGGGGACTGTCCGCCGGCAGGAGTTAATAAAAAGGATGACGGCAGCGAAAAAATGAGTTATGATAAGAGGGGACTGTGAGGAACAGTCCCCTTTTCGATATTTTTGAATAAGGTATGATTGGATTAGGAGGGATTTCATGGCACCATTTGTGGAGCTGGTAAATGTGAAGAAGACCTACCGGATGGGGGAAGTGGTCATTAAAGCAGTGGATGATATGAGCTTTTCCATCGAAAGAGGAGAATTCGTGGTGGTAGTGGGCCCCAGCGGCGCGGGGAAGACCACCGTACTGAATATACTGGGGGGCATGGATAAGGCGTCCGAGGGTCAGGTGCTGGTGGACGGAACGGACGTGGCGGCATTTGATAATAAAAAGATGACCAGATTCCGCCGGGAAGACATCGGCTTTGTATTTCAGTTTTATAACTTGGTACAGAACCTGACCGCACTGGAGAATGTGGAGCTGGCGCTCCAGATCTGCAAGGATCATCTGGACGCAGAGGAGATTCTGAAGGAAGTGGGATTGGGAGAGCGTATGGATAATTTTCCGTCCCAGCTTTCAGGCGGTGAGCAGCAGCGGGTTTCCATAGCCAGGGCGCTGGCCAAGAATCCGAAGCTTCTGCTGTGTGATGAGCCGACGGGCGCTTTGGACTACCAGACCGGAAAATCCATACTGAAGCTTTTGCAGGATACCTGCCGGGAAAGGGGAATGACCGTGATCGTCATAACGCATAATTCCGCGCTGACTCCCATGGCCGACCGGGTGATAAAGATAAAGAACGGCCGTGTATCCCGAATTACGGTAAACGAGAATCCAACTCCTGTCGAAGACATAGAGTGGTAAAAAACGATAGATAACTGGAGATGTCAGATAGATGAAACAGGCACAGCGGAAAGATTTTTTTGTGGAGATCAGGAGGAGTCTGAACCGATACCTCTCGATTCTATTCATTGTTGCCCTTGGCGTGGCGTTTTTTTCCGGGGTACGGGCGACAGAGCCGGATATGCGGCTGTCGGTGGACGCGGTCGCCGACGAGTCTAATTTCATGGACTTTCGGATTTTGTCCACCATGGGCTTGACAGAAGGAGA
The DNA here is from genome assembly GCA_902363445.1 of Lachnospiraceae bacterium. Taxonomy (GTDB): domain Bacteria; phylum Bacillota; class Clostridia; order Lachnospirales; family Lachnospiraceae; genus Lientehia. Next base: position 553,428 of record CABJAB010000001.1, on the reverse strand, counting down.
TCTGGAGCAGATTCGCCGGATACCGGGAGTTACGGCTGCAGAGGGTGAGTACTCCCTGGACGCACTCTGCCACTATGGGGAAAAGGAGCTGGTCCTCCATGTCTCTTCCATGCCGCAGAACATCAATAAGGTAAACATAAAAGAGGGGCGTCTCCCGGAAAAACAGGGCGAGTGCTTTTTGGATGAACAGCTTTTAGTCAGCACAGATTATGGGCTGGGAGATCAGATCACACTGTATTCCGGGACAGACGATCCTCTTTCCGATACCCTCAAGACGGAGACCTATACCATCGTTGGGATTGGCACAAGCCCTTATTATCTGAATTTTGACAGAGGAAATTCTTCTATCGGGAACGGTGACATCAAGGGATTCCTGATGGTTCCGGAGGAAGATTTTTCCATGGATGTCTACACACAGATATACGCGGCCGCCGACGGTCTGGACGGTTTTGTGACCGCCGGCGGAACGTACCAGGCGGAGGCGGAAAAGATAGCAGACGCGATCGAGGATATAGCGGGAGAGCGGTGCGGAATCCGTCTGGAGGAGATCCGGGGAGACGCACAGGAGGAAATTGGCAAAGCAGAACAGAAACTGCAGGAAAAAGAAGAGGAAGCGGAGCAGGAGCTGCGGGACGCATGGCTTAAGATCGAGGATGGAGAGAATGAACTCGAGGACGGCCGGGATGAAATAGCGGAGAACGAACAGAAGCTTCAGGACGCGGAGGACACTCTTTCTGTAAATGAATATAAGCTTGCGGATGGAAAAGCTCAGCTGGAATCAAATGAGCAGAAAGTAGCGGACGCAAAATCGCTTTTGGCTGAAAAACAGGAGGAGCTCCAGAACTCCAAGGAAAAGCTGGAAGCAGCGAGAGAAGAGCTGGAGGAAGGAAAAAGACTGGCCGGAGAAGGACGGACACAGCTGGAGGCTGCAAGGGAAGAGTTGACGGCCGAAGGCGGGGATTTGACCGCCGGCTGGGAAGGATATGAGAGCGGTATGGCGGAAGCAGAGTCCTCTCAGGCCGCTTTGAATATCCAGAGAGGAAAACTGGAGGAGCTGCGCGCGGGCCTGGAAGCGGCAGGCCTGAATCCGGAAGAAAACGAGGAATATCTTTTGGGAAAACAGGTTCTGGATGCGAACCAGGCGAAGTTAGACGGAGTTTTAAAGTATCTGGATGGAGTAAAAGATAAACTCGCCGGCCTGCAGGCTCAGTATGATCAGGGAATGGCCGCTCTGGAGGAGAAAGAGACAGAGCTGTCTGAAAAAGAGGCCGCTTTGGCTGCCGCAGAAGCGGAGATTCAGAATGGGGAAGCACAGATACAGGATGGAGAGGCAGCGCTTCTGGAGCTTCAGAACGGAATCAAGGCCGGAGAACAGGGGCTTTCAGACGGACGTAAGGAGATAACCAACGGAGAGGCTGCTCTGGAAGAGGGGCGCCGGGAGATAGCCGACGGGAAGCGGCAGCTGGAGGAAGCGAAGGAGAAGCTGTCCGACGGAGAAACAGAGCTTCAGGAGGCAAAGGCCGAGTATGAAGAAGCGAGGGATGATGCCGATGAGAAAATAGACGATGCCAGGTCAGAGATTGAGGAAGCGAAAGAAGCTCTGGAGGATTTGGAAGAACCGGAATGGTATGTACTGGACCGGAAGTCAGTTCAGTCTTATGTGGAGTTTGACAACGATACGAAGAGAATCGGAGCGATCGGAAAAGTATTTCCGGTGATCTTCTTCCTGGTGGCCGCCTTGGTGAGCCTGACCACCATGACCAGAATGGTGGAAGAAAAGAGGACGGAGATCGGCACCATGAAGGCGCTCGGCTACAGCACCTTGTCCATAGCCTCCAAATATATTTTATATGCGCTCTCAGCCAGCCTTCTGGGGAGTATAGCCGGATTTCTCATAGGGGAAAAGCTGCTTCCATGGGTGATCATCACCACTTATAAGATTCTCTATGGGAACCTGAGTATCATCCGGATCCCGTATAATTGGGGATATGCTCTCGGAGCGACTGCCATTGCGGTGGTCTGCACCACAGGAGCGACTCTGGCGGCCTGCTATAAAGAAACGCTGGCGCAGCCTTCTCAGTTGATGCGGCCGGTCGCGCCCATGAAGGGGAAAAAGATTCTTCTGGAACGGATACGCCCTTTGTGGCGTCACATGAATTTCAGCCAGAAATCTACGCTTCGGAATCTGTTCCGGTATAAAAAACGTCTTTTGATGACCGTATTCGGTATCGGCGCCTGTATGGCTCTTCTGATCGTCGGGTTTGGACTGAGGGATTCAATCTACACAGTGTCTGACGGCCAATACGGAGAGCTTTGGCTTTATGATGCGTCAGCCAGTATCGTGACGGACGGAGGACGGGAGGAAAAAGAAGCCTTTTATGAAGATATGGACGGGGACGAAAACATATCGGAATATCTGGGAGCCTATACGGCTTCCATGGACGGAGAAGCAAACGGCGTGACGAAAGCCGTCAATCTGGTCGTACCGGAAGATCTGGAACGGTTTCCTGACTTTTTCGTGCTGAGGGACCGGCTGAGCGAAGAAGGATATACGCTGGATGAAGAGGGCGCGGTCATTAATGAAAAGCTGGCGAAGCTTTTGGACATCCGGGAAGGAGATTCCTTTTATCTGAAAGAAAGCGATACCAGCAGGGTTTCGGTGAAGGTCTCGCATATCACGGAGAATTATGTGTATAATTATATTTATATGTCTCCGTCCTTATATCGGCAGCTGTATGGCAGGGAAGCAGAATGCAATACGGAATACCTGAAGCTAAAGGACGCGCGGGAAGAGAAAGGCCGTGAGCTGTCGAAACGTCTTTTGGAGCATGAAGCGGTGTCCGGTGTCGTACTGGTATCCGATATGAACAAGACGATCACGGATATGCTCGGAAGCCTGGACACGGTCGTCTGGGTCCTGATAATCTCAGCCGGTCTGCTGGCCTTTGTCGTCCTGTATAACCTGAATAATATCAATATCACGGAACGGAAGCGGGAGCTGGCCACCATTAAGCTGCTTGGCTTTTATGATCTGGAGCTGGCTTCCTATGTGTACCGGGAAAATGTGCTTCTGACGTTCATCGGTATCGCGGCGGGCGTTTTCATGGGAAATATACTTCACCGCTTTGTCATTGAGACCGTAGAAGTAGATCTGATCATGTTCGGCCGTGCGGTGCATCCGCTGAGTTATCTCTGGGGGATCGTCCTCACGCTGCTGTTCGCGTTTTTGGTCAACGCCGCCATGTTCTATAAGCTCAGAAAGATTGATATGGTAGAATCCCTCAAAAGTGTGGAATAAATACCGACTTTACAAAGATTTTACATAAAGATGGTTTTGAATTGACATAAATTTTGTATAGTGGAAGATGAACGATTCTGATTACGTAAATGAGGGAGATCTTTATGTCATTAAGCGATGTGAAACTATTATTCCAATTTGTCGGCGGCCTGGGCATGTTCCTCTATGGTATGAATATCATGGCGGACGGTCTTCAAAAAGCGGCCGGAGGCCGTATGAAGCGGATGCTGGGATATATTACGAACAACCGGTTCTTAGGCGTTCTTTTGGGCGCGCTGATCACCGCCATTATCCAGAGCAGCTCTGCGACCACGGTCATGGTCGTCGGCTTTGTCAACGCCGGAATCCTGAGTCTGTCCCAGGCGGTAGGCGTCATCATGGGCGCCAATATCGGTACGACCATCACCGCGTGGCTGGTGTCCATGAGCGAGTGGGGAGAGGTCATGAAGCCGGAGTTCTTTGCCCCTGTGCTCATCGGCATCGGCGCTTTTATGCTGTTATTTGCGAAAAAAGAACGCCAGAAGGAAATCGGCAGTATTTTAGTGGGCTTTGGCGTTTTGTTCATCGGGCTCAGCTTTATGTCCGGCTCCATTGAGCCATATAGGGATGCGCCGATATTTTCACAGATATTCTCAGTACTTGGGAGCAATCCCATTTTTGGCATCCTGGCCGGCGTGGTAGTCACCGGGATCATTCAGAGCTCTTCGGCCTCCGTCGGTATTCTGCAGACCTTGGCCATGAACGGAGTGGTCACCTGGAATTCGGCCGTCTATATCACATTGGGACAAAATATCGGTACCTGTGTGACGGCGCTGCTCGCCAGCGCCGGCGCCCATAAGACGGCAAAACGGGCGGCGGTCATCCATCTGATGTTCAACGTAATGGGTGCGGTGCTGTTCGGCATAGTGATGTTTATCGTATTCAGCCTGAACGGGAGCTGGGCGGCGTCCACCATCAACAGTACACAGATATCCGTGTTCCATACCATATTCAACGTGACGAATACACTGATTCTGTTTCCTTTCGCGGGCAAGCTGGTATCCTTGTCCGGGAAGATCGTCCGGGAAAAGGTACAGGAGCCGGAGGAGACATTGGAGCAGAAGATCATGTCCCATCTGGATACCAGAATTTTGGAAAACCCCTCCTTTGCCATTGAGACGGCGAAGCGTGAGGTCGTCCGCATGGGAGAGCTGTCCCTCGACAATGTGAAGCTGGGAGAGGATGCGGTCCTCACAAACAATCAGGAATCTGTGGACCGGATCTTTGCCCAGGAAAAGACCATAAATTTCATGGAGAAAGCGCTGACGGAATATCTGGTGAAGATTTCCAACCTCTCGCTGATGGAAGAGCAGTCAGAGCAGGTGAAAAACCTTCTCTATACGGTCAACGACCTGGAGCGCATCGGGGACCACGCGGAAAATATCGCGGAGCTGGCCGAGAGCAAGATTCAGGGAGATATCCAGTTCTCCCCCATGGGCCAGAAGGATTTGGAGACTATTTTTTCTTACGCGGTGGGTTCCGTGGAAAACGCCGTATCAGCCAGAAGGAATGAGGATGCGGAAAGCATCCGCCAGGTCATCAAGTTTGAAGATCTAGTGGACAGCACAGAGGAAGATCTGAGGGACAAACATATAGCCAGACTGGCGAACAATGAGTGCCGCGCTTCCCACGGAGTTATTTTCCTGGATATCATGGGAAATCTGGAACGTGTATCCGATCATGCGTACAATATAGCCGGATATGTGAAGGATGAAATGTGATTCAAACGGGGAATAAAGGAGAGATATGGAAGAAATCACGTATAAGAGCTTAAAGGAATCAAAGAAGATCAAGGCATATATTGAACAAGGAGATGCGGTGCTGGGGGCCCTGGGCTTTACAGAGCACTCTGAAAAGCATGCGGTAAAGACAGCCGAGACCGCGGGAAAAATTCTGAGGGAGCTGGGCTGCGAAAAGCGGACGGTGGAGCTTGCCCGAATCGCCGGATATCTGCATGATATTGGAAACTGTGTGAACCGGAATGATCATGCCCACAGTGGAGCCCTGATGGCTTTCCAGCTTTTAAGAGAGCAGGGAATGAACGCAGGAGAGATAGCCGTGGTGGTCAGCGCTATCGGGGAGCACGATGAACATACAGGGACGGCCGTGGACGCGGTGTCGGCCGCTTTGATCCTGGCAGATAAAACGGATGTAAGACGGAACCGGGTGCGGAATAAGATCAAAGAAACCTTTGACAAGCATGACCGGGTGAATTATGCTGCAAAATCTTCCAAGCTGGTGATTCAGGCGGAAAAGAAAGTCATTACCTTGAATATCGAACTGGATGAAAGCATGTGCTCCATGATGGATTACTTTGAGATTTTCCTGCAGAGAATGCTGATGTGCCGCCGGGCCGCGGAAATGCTGGGCATGCGTTTTAAGGTGACTGCGAATGGTAGTAAGATCGTATAACGGAAAACCTGCAAGGAGCAGCGGAACCCGCGGGCAGATGGTCCGGTATCTTTTAATGATACCGAGTCATCTGTCCGCGGTTTTTTTCTTGGGCTTGCGGGAAAGAAATGGGAGAGGTATAATACATTTGTGATATTGACAGACGAATGACAGAAGTGTAAATTATTTTGTGGACAGAAATAATAACTCTGGAATGAGGATGATGATATGAAAAAGAGATTAGCCTGTCTGATCATGACAGTTATTGTGATATTTATGAACATTGCTCATCCTATCCAGGCTGCCGGATCACAGGGCGGAAGCCGGGGATCGGAAGCGGAGACGGAACAGACTCAGCGGGCTCAGGAAACCAGAACTGTACGGGTGGCGTATCCGATACAGACGGGACTGACAGATGTTGACGAACAAGGCAATTATACGGGTTATACCTATGAATATCTGCAGGAAGTGGCACAGTATACGGGATGGGATTATGAATTCATAGAGGTGCCGGGGGATGTCAATGACAGCCTCTCTACGCTGATGGAGATGCTGGAAAATGGTGAAATCGATCTGATGGGAGGCATGGTATACAATGAGGCCACCGGTCAGATGTTTGACTATTCTAGTCAAAGCTATGGCGTGAAGGAGACGGTGCTCCAGGTACTTTATGATGCGGTTGATAATAAACTGATTAATTCTCAGGTTGAGCAGAGCTTTCGGATCGCGGCTCCGATTACGGCGAAACAGACCAGAGCGGAGCTGGAAGATTTTTGTGAGATGAATCTGGTCATGCCGGAATATGTGGAGTGCACTACCGCCGAGGAACAGCTACAGGCGCTGAAAGACGGCCGGGCGGACATGATGGTGAATTCCAGCATGAATTATATCGAGGGTGTTAAAACGGTGGCGAGATTTTCACCGAAGCCCTTTTATTTCGTGACGACAAAAGGTAAAAACGCTGAGCTTTTGGATGAACTGAATGCCGCGATGATGAACATTGAACAGGTGAATCCGTATTTTTCCAATATGCTGTATGAAAAATATTTTTCCTATTCAGAAGAAACGCTGGTATTGAGTGACGAGGAGAAGCGGTATGTGGAAAGCGCCGGATTACTGAGGGTCGGAGTCCTGAAAGGGCAGGCTCCCTATCAGTATCAGAAGGAGGACGGATCCCTGGGAGGGATTTCCATCGACCTGCTGGACTATGTAACGGAGAATACCGGACTTCGATTTGAGTTCGTATGTGTGAATACGCCGGAAGAGCTGTATGAGAAATCGGAAAATAACGAGATTGATTTTGTGGCGGGGATGCCCTATGACTATGATCTGGCCAAAGAACGGCGTCTGTCCATGTCACAGGCATATGTATCCTCTCAATATGTGATCCTTATGAACGAAAGATGCAGTGAAAATGATATCGGGAGCGGAACGCTGGCACTGACGTCTTCGGGGTATTATGGGGGAGAGCATGAAGGAGGAGTGGCGCATTATGACAGTATCGATGAATGTATCAGAGCGGTAGCCAAAGGAAAAGCAGATTATACATGTGTTGACGCCTATACGGCACAGTATTTTGTCAACCTGCCTCAGTATGCGAACCTGAAGCTGATTCCCCAGGCATATAAGTCCAGGGAGATATGCTTTGGCATTGTGAAGCCCGGACCCCAGGAGCTGATCTCCGTTTTGAATAAGATCATCTTGCTGATACCTGAGGAGGAGATGCAGAAGATCCTCATCCGAAATACGATACAAAAGCAGTCCTTTTCAGTTCAGAGCTTTATCAAGGCGAACCCTCTTGAAACTATAGGAATGGTCGCGGGGATTTTAATGCTCATTATCTTATTCCTGCTGTATTTTCTTCGACAGAGAGCGCGCATGAGCAAACAGATGGCGCTGGAGCTGAAAAAGCATTTTCGAGTATACGGCCTGGTAAATGAATATTTCTTGGAATACAGCTTTCGGGAGAATAAGACGATCGTCTCCGCACCATCGAAGGAAAGCAGCCGTCCCCGCCTGATCGTATATGACCACAACAAGGCGGAAGACAATGAGGATGAAGAAAAGCAGAAAGAGCTTTTCTACAAGATACTCAGTTCCTGTGACGATGGAGTGCATGAGCTTCAAATGTTTTTTGAAGGAGACCGCCACTGGGTACGGATAGCCGTTGAAACGGTGTTCGACGGAGAGACACCGGCGTATACCCTCGGAAAGCTCAATATAATTGATGAAGAAAAGCAGGAGAAGGACATTCTGCTGCAGAAAGCGCAGCTGGACAGCCTGACGCATATCTATAACTCGGAGACTCTTCGGAAACAGATAAAAGAAGCTATTGCGAATCTGCGTGAGGGAGAAAGAGGGGCGCTTCTGCTGTTCGATGTGGATAATTTTAAAAATGTGAATGATACGTACGGGCACATGCAGGGCGACTGGGCATTGGTTCAGGTCGCAGAGCTTTTGAAAGAGAGTTTCCGTTCCAACGATATCGTCGGAAGGCCGGGAGGGGATGAATTCACCGTCTACATGAATTCCATCAAAAACAGTCAGATACTCATGGACAAGTGCCGGTTCCTGTGTGAAAAGGTGCGCGAACTGAAGTTTGAGGACGGAAAGGGACTGACGATCAGTCTGGGCGCGGTCCTGGCCAGCCGCGGCGATACTTACGATGAGCTGTATACACGGGCGGATAAAGCCTTGTATCGGGCAAAAGAAAAAGGCCGCGACCGGTATCAGATCTGGGGAACAGATACGGAAGACAAATGAATAAAAGGGCTGCCGCATTGAGTGATCAGTGCGGCAGCTTTGTTTTTTCTCCAATTCTTTAGATCTGCTGTATAAATTCATCAATATAATACAGAGCGCTGCCGACAGCGGCGGCCTCAAACCCTTTGGAAGAGGCCTTGATGTACGAGCCGTCGGTGGGGAAAGTAGAACGGGCGCTCACCAGCTCTTTCAGCCTTTCAATGTATGGTTCCAGATAAATTCCTACGTATCCTCCCAGAATCAGATCACAGTCCAGCGACATGCTGATGTTATTGATCAATATGGATAAATTCCGGAGATAAATATCAAAGCACTGACGGAATGATTCATTCCCGCTTTTAAGACCCTCGAAAAAAGCGGCCAGATTATCCCCCGCCATAGAGGAGAGAAGTTTTGCGTTTAAATAGGCGTCGGAACAGCCGATTTTTCCGCAGTAGCAGGGGAGCCCGTTGGGGTCCAGGGTGACATGGCCGAATTCAGCGCTCCGGTTGGATGCGCCCAAGTAAGTCTCGCCTCCCATTAAGATAGACCCGCCTACCGTATTGCTGAGTGAAAGATAAGCGATGGCGTCAATGTCGGAACGGCTCCAGAATTCGGCCAGGCCGCCGCAGTTCGCGTCATTGTACAGAGTATAGGGAAACGGAATATACGGACGGATACATTCGTAGAAATTTCCGGGCACCGGAAGAGAGGACTGGAAAATATAAGTCCCGTATTCCGTAATGATTCCCGGTATAGAGATCCCGATTCCGAGCACCCGGTCCGGACTCACTCCAGACGCCTTTAAAAATTCGGATATTTCAAGGCTGACTTCCCGGTAGCTCTCCTCTGTCCCCTGGATCTGGTAGTGCTTCCTTGGCATACTGTGGATCACGCTGCCGTTCAGGTTCACCAGGACCATGGAAATATGGTTTAGGGTGATATCCAGGCCGAGGGCGACTTTGGCGTCCGGCACAATGGAAAAGCCTGTGGCCTTGCGCCCGACACTTGAGGCTAGGGCCCCGTTTTCCATGATCAGCCCGGCATTTTTCAGATCCTGAAGGTTTTGACTGATGGTAGGGAGGCTCATGTGAAGTTCATATGCGATCTCCTGTTTTGAAATCTTATTCCGGCTTGCAATCAGCCGGAATATTTTATTTCGATTGTACTGCTTAATGTTGGCGGTATTGATCGGTGCCATAATATCTCCTTCTATTTTTATAAAAATATTTTATAAAATAACTTGTTATTAGTTTAACATATTTTAAAAGAAATGCAATCGATTTTCGGCCTTTTGATAAGAGGGGTAGTCATTTTGCCTATAAAAATATATTTTTCAGTTGACAATTTGGAAATATTATGCTAATATGCTAATATATTATATAAAATAGTTTTATAAAATTATATATGTCTTTTTGACTATCTTTTTATATCTTCTTAAATGTCCGCAAAGCCTTATTTTATCGGCTCTACGGGCATTTTTCTTTTATGGTAAACCTCACATATCTAGGTCTATCTTCTTATATTTTCGCTATCAAGCGTGGTTAAAATCGTGGTAAATACTTCTTATGCGATTAGACGCTGAACCTCTGATTTTGCAGTATCTATGGACGCATGAGCGTACCAGTTCATTGTGATACTGATATTTGAATGTCCCATGATATACTGTAAATCTTTCGGGTTCATGTTCTTGCTTGCCAGTCTTGTACAGAACGTATGGCGTAGTGTATGCGGTGTGATATGTGGCAAGGGGTTATCCTTATGGTGCTTGTTGTATTTCTTTACCATACGGACAAAAAGCATATTGTAATCAATCGCAACTTTAGGCTTGCCTTTATGATTGACAAATAGAAAGTTGCCCCGTCCGTCTATCACAAATGGTTCTGCCTTTGGGCGTTTCTTCATAACCCGTTGAAATGCCTGTATCGTTTCTCTGCTTAATGGTACTTGCCTTATTCCGCTTTTTGTCTTAGGCGTTTCAATATAATAGCCCTGTTCCTTGCTCTTTAATAACTGGTGGTCGATAACCACTACTTCATGGATAAAATCAACGTCCATGATTGTCAGTCCGCACAGTTCCGAGATACGAAGTCCTGTCTTTAACAGTATCAGCACATCATCATAATACTTATGATACACGTTGTCCGTCTTGATGAATGATAATAAGGCTTGTTCCTGTTCCTCTGTCAATGCTACTTTCTCTTTGGTATCATTTTCTAGGACTTCACTTAACTTGAAATCAAAGGGATTTTTCCTTACATAATCATCTTGAATGGCTATGTAGAATGACGCTTTTAACGAGCGTTTATGGTTGTTAATGGTATTGTAGGAAAAGCCTTTGTCTTTCATGCGTAACGCCCATTCTTTAGCGTCAGAGGGTTTGATTGTATCAATGCTCCTAGCACCCAGCTTGTCCTCTTTCAATAACCGCATGAGCTGTTCCCGTTGTTTCTGTGTGCTTTTCTTCACGTTTGCCCTCTGTGCGTTCTGTTTGGCGTAGAGTTGGCAAAGCGTCATTTTCTTGCCTGTGCTGTCGATACCGTCCTCAATATCCCGTCTTATCTGCTGTTCCAGTTCTCGAAGTGAGGATTTTTCCCGTTTTCCCTTTGGTGTCGGGTCTGTGGGTGTCAATCTCCAAGCATACACATATTTTGTGTTTCCAAATGCGTCCACATATTTATATAAGTATTTTCCGTCTGTTCGTTGGCTCTCTCCAGTATGCAGGATACGTCCTTTGCTATCCCGTCTTTTTTCTTTCATGGTGTCTGCTCCTTTCCTTGTTGGAAAGAGCCTTGATATGACTTGTGTTCATCATAACACATACAAGGCTCATTTGCATTAGATTGCGTCCAATTTATCAATGACCTTTTCAAACTGTTGGCGTTTAATCTGTATGCGGTTGCCATTCATAATGAGCCAGCCAGCGTCCTTGTTTTCCTCTGCCAATCGTCTTAACTTGTTTTCTCCGATACGGAAATACTTTGACGCTTCTTCAATGGTAAGGGTGTATTTTTCCCATACAGGAATATCGTTGTTATTCATCAGATACCCCCTTTCCCATGTTTCGTGTCATACTGGATATAGGGGATAAGGTCGGTGCGGTCTATCCTCTGTAAGTGGGCGGTTAGTTTACTGGAAAGGGAATTGCTGTATCTTGCTTTATCAAGCATAGTTCCCACTTTTTCCAATCCACCTAATGCGTCATGTTCTTCTAAAAAGTAAAAACTTTTGACAGCGGAAATCACGCCACCCTCTGTGAGCCATTGCTGTGTTTCTTCAAGAGAATTATGTAGTTTCGGTACTTGCAGTTTTAAGACTTTCACAGCCCCTAAAAAGCGTTCCCAAAACCGACACGTTTTCCATCTGCTCTTATTACTTTCATTTCTGTTTGGCACGACAAAGCGTAGGTTGCTTGCCAGCAGTCCGAAAGCCAGTTCCCCAAGTTCCAGCGGTCTGTCTTTGAATGTCATGGCAAAAGCATGAGCCTTATCATCACGTAGTTGCATTTCTGTCCGTTTCCAACTGCCGACTTCATCAAGTGTCTTATTATGTTTTGAACAGACTTCCTTATCTTTATCATAAAAGCGGTAGGACAATCCTGATTTACCAGCACCGATATAAACGGTCTTTGCGGTGTCGAAATCATCAAACTTGCTTTCGTCAAAGTGGTAGCCCTCACTATTCGAGATAAATTCCTCTTTTTTGCATTTCTTCTTTATCTGCTCTATGGTAAAGAATGGCTTTTCGTTCTTATCATCAATGGCAATATCCAGTCTTGTGAAATGGAAATTATCCAGTCCGTATCTTCGCTCACAGCGTCGGAACATATCCCCAAAAGTATAATTCCTACTGTCGAGAATACGGAAAATATCATCACAACCTCTGCCAGTCATAACAAGATAACAGCCTAGCCCCTGTGGGTTGTCCTCTGTCTTTCTTGCGTCCCCCGATACATAAATATCTCCAATCTGCCAGCGTGCTTGATACGTCTTGAATTTAACGCTTGCCGGATAGACATTAAAAATATCAGTTGGTAAACCTAAAATGTGCATGATTACATCTTCAGCGGTTACAGTATCAAATACAATGCTGATGTAATCAATCTTAACGGATAAATTTTTGTGTGTAGTTATAGTGCATTGCTCCTTTCGTATGCCCCATTTTTTGCGGGGTAAAAATCATGTTTTGTCCTTTATTTATCACAGTTTCTAGGTACTATGACATGTATGCGCAGGGCGGTGTTACATATACGCCCTTTACGAACGCCTAAAGGCGTTCCCTTTCTTCCTGTGTCTGCCCCGTTCTTAACGCTCACGAGCCTTGTAAGGCTCGTGGCTAAACGGAACAGCCCCAGTCAGAAACCTTATTTTCGGTCTGATAGTCCATGCTTATTCATGCTATCAAAGCGAAAATATATATTTTCTATGCTTACTCAAGCGTGTGATTGACCCTAGCGTGCTTAATCACTCTATCTGATACGATAATAACACCATTAGAATTACTTGTCAAGAAGTTTTTGTTGACTTTTCGATATATATTAAGTATGATATGCTTATAAATACCAATAAAAGCAACGAAAGGAGCGGTTATACTAAGTTATGGAGCATTACGAAAAGAAAATCAGTTTTTTAGGAGAAAACATACAGACCATAAGAAAACACAGAGGAATGAAACAACAGGAACTGGCGGACAAAATCGGTATCAATATGCAGAGCCTTTCCAAGATTGAAAGAGGACTAAATTATCCTTCTTTTGATACGCTGGAAAAGATTATGGATGTACTGGGTGTCACGCCGAATGAATTGTTGTCGGGAGAATGGAAGTATATCGACCACACCGAGCCATACATCATGGATATTATCAAGAGGGAACAGGATTTTAATGTTTCCCTGGACTATCTGTCTGAAAATGAATTTTTCGACAATGAACAGGAGTGCAGATTTTACAAGGTTACCAAACTCATGCAGTATATCCATAACTACATTACCAATGAGGTTGTGGAGTTGGAAGAACTTATGGAAATCAAGCAGTTGATACAGCGTCAGAAACTGGAGCGTATGATGAGAGTGCATAAGGAAATGCGAGGGTTAGACCGATACAGAGAACAGCCCAAAGAGTATAAATACCATGACCCTTATGATGACTGGATATTCCGTCAACTTGCGGACATGGATAACAGAAACAACATACCCGACACTTCGCCACAGTTAGATTTTGATAATATGGACTGTGAAGATTATCTGAAAGACAGGTGGAACAGAGGACTTTGATTTTCCTCCTTCATGGAAGATACCGCAAACAAAAAGCCCCGTAAAGAGTGCAAAGCACCACCTGTGGTGGCAAGGCTCTTGACAGGGCTTTTTCTTTCCTGTGCTGAATAATCAAGAGGAAGAAAGGTAAGATGTGCCTTTTGTAGAAAATGGCTGAAACAGTAGAATAATATTGCGATATTTAGGTGTGACAAAAATGTAAATAAATATTGACATCTTAGTTATAGTGGATTATTATTTAGTTAGATAACACTAACTAAAGGAGGAATCTAATTATGAAAAGCTCAAAAATAGCATCAAAAACAATAGGCATTAGCTTATCACTTCTGCTTGTTTTACAAGCTCCCATGACAGCTTTTGCTTCAGAACTATCAGACACAAACAATTCTGCCGAGACGGCCATTCAAATTGATAAAGTGGATGATAATACTTTTCTGGTAAATGAAGCAGATAGTAAAAATTGGGTCACAGTCAATGAAGCTGATGGCATCAGAACAATCAATATTTTAAATTCTGAAACAGGAATGACTGACTACATACAATATGATCAAAACGCCAATACTGTATACTCCTCTTTTACGGGCGAGACAATAGATTTGAGCGAACATCCTGAACTATCTCCAGAAGCTTCGTTTTATTCAGATAGATCAGAAAGCAGTTATGAAACAAAATATATTTCGTATGCACAAATCAAATCCATTGTTGGTGGTGCTGCTAGTGTTGCAGGTGTAATTGGAGCAATTCTATTTTTTGTGCCAGGGGCGCAAGGCATTGGAGGAGGAGCAAGTGCAATTAGTACAATTGTAGGAACAATCAATAGCCAAGTTGATGCAAGCAGTAATCACGGGATAAGACTAAAAATAAAAGTCACCAAGTATTACAGAACGCGCATGGGGCGCAGACAAGTATATAAAACCACGCGTACTATTGAATCTGCGTCATTGTATTAGATATGAAAAGAAGAAAAATAGATACATGGATTTTCTTTATTTGCATGCTGATTCTCATATTCCAAAATAATATTTTGCCAGACTCTCATGTTATTTTTACATGGTGTATCGTTTGTCTGGCATATATAGGAATTATCAGTGTTTTAACTTTTAACAAGCAGATAAAAAAGAAAAGTAAGGTAGTTTTGATTAGCTTATTTTTAATTTCTTTAGCATTAAATTTATATTTTCTACTATAAAGACACCATTTAGGTGTCTTTTATCGTCATTTCCATTGTCATATCAAAGCTCATTCAATCGTGGTAAAATCGTGGTAAAACTATTGTTTGTCTATACTTCAAAACGTTCGAAAGTGTAGTGTTTATGCAGATAATCGAAAATTAGATACAAAATTTTCTATAAACTATTATAGTAAAAGTATTTGTGAAATGTCAATAGAAAGAAAGGGATAAGAAAATGAAAGCAGCGTATTTGGAAAAGCCGATGAAAATCGTGGTGAGAGACAACGCGGATGTTCCGGCGCCGGGCCCGGAGGAAGCGCTGGTGAAAGTGGAGTACTGCGGAGTGTGTGGTTCGGACGTTCATTTTTATAAGGATGGGCATATCGGAGATGTGGCGGCGCCTCCATCATTTATCCTTGGACACGAAGTGGCCGGGACGGTTATGAAGGTGGGAGCTCTGGTGAACGGGCTACAGCCGGGAGACCGGGTCGCTCTGGAGCCTGGTTATCCCTGCGGTACGTGTGAGCTTTGCAGGAGCGGCAAATACAATCTCTGCCGGTCCGTCCGCTTTTTTGCGGACCCGCCTACGCCGGGAGCCCTCCAGGAATATGTGGTCCATCCGGCGGGGATGTGCTACCCGCTTCCGGAATCTGTGTCCACAGAGGAAGGGGCTTTAGTGGAACCCTTGGCGGTGGGGCTTCACGCCGTGAGCCAAGGAAATGTCACATTGGGTGACCGTGTGCTGATCCTGGGCGGCGGCTGCATTGGTTTGGTGACCTTATTGGCGGCGAAAGCGCGGGGAGCATCGGAGATCGTGGTGGCGGATCTGTTTGAGAAGCGTCTGGAAGCGGCGAAACGTCTGGGGGCAAGCGGCGTCATCAGCGCCGGAAAGGAAGACGTTGCGGCCAAAGTGAAAGAAATCTTTGGAGAACGGGGAGCCGATGTGGTATTTGAAACGGCAGGATCGGCAGCTACGATTGGAGAGGCGCCGTTTTTTGTGAAGAGGGGCGGTACGGTCGTACTCGTGGGAATGGCGGCAGAGAGCACGATCAACTTTAACTTTTCTCAGATCATGGTGAAGGAAGTGACGATCAGATCTGTATTCCGCTATCGAAATCTGTATCCTGTGGCGATTGCGGCGATCGCCGGCGGCTCCATAGATGTGAAGCGGATCGTCACCCATTATTTTTCATTTGACGACAGTGACGCGGCTTTCCAGACGGTGGTGAGGGAAGCGAAGGATGTCATTAAAGCGGTCATCCGGTTTTGACGGCCGGACAGAAAGCAGGTGTGGAAATGAGTGAAGAGATCAAGCTGGAACTTAGAAACATTTCGAAATCTTTTCCGGGAGTAAAAGCGCTGGACCAAGTGAGCTTTCGGCTGAAAAGAGGCACGACTCATGTACTCTGCGGAGAAAACGGAGCCGGAAAATCCACTCTGATGAAAATTCTGGACGGAATATACCGGCAGGACGAAGGGGAGATCTATATCGACGGCAGGCCGGTCCAGATAAAGAGCCCGGTGGACGCAAGGGCCAACGGCATTGCCATGATCTTTCAGGAACTTTCTTATGTGCCGGATCTGACTGTGGCGGAAAACGTTTATTTGGGCAGCTGGACGATGAAACGGAAGGGAAAGATCGACTGGAAAACGATACGGAAGAATACGGAGACGCTCCTGACTCAGGAGGGATTCCCGTATTCTCATGACACGCTTTTGAGAAGCCTGAGCGTGGCGGATATTCAGCTGATCGAAATACTGAAAGCGGTATCCTTTGACGCCCAGGTATTGATCATGGATGAGCCGACCTCCTCCATATCGGATAAAGAAGTGACGTTCCTGTTTGATAAGATCGAGCAGCTGAAAAAACGAGGAGTCAGCATCATTTATATTTCCCATAAGATGGATGAGATATTTAAAATAGCCGATGAGATCACGGTTCTTCGGGATGGGGCGGTAGTAGGGACAAGAAAAGCCTCGGAGGTCACGATTGACCAGGTGATCGAGATGATGGTCGGGAGAAAGCTGGAGAACCAATATCCGAAAACAAAAGTCCCAGTGGGGGAAAAGGTACTGGAGGTAAAGGGGCTCTGTTCGCCTGGAATATTTGAAAATATTTCGTTTGATGTCAGAGCGGGAGAAATCGTAGGATTCGCGGGGCTGGTCGGCGCGGGACGGACAGAAGTGATGAATGCGGTTTTCGGCATGGATCCTCATACAGAGGGAGAGGTATACATAAAAGGAAAGCCGGTGCAGATCCGGCACGTATGGCAGGCAATCGCTCACGGGCTTGCGATGGTATCGGAGGACCGGAGGCAATACGGCATCGTACCGGTAAGGAACATTATAGAAAATACCTCCCTGGCTTCGCTGAAAAAGTTCTTTTATAAAGGGCGCTGCCACAAACGAAAAGAAAAGGAAAAGGTACAGGAAGTCTGTGAACGAATGAATGTAAAAACCCCGTCGCTGGAAACAAAGATCGAGAACCTTTCCGGCGGGAACCAGCAAAAGGTGATTTTGGCAAAGTGGATGCTCTGCCGCCCGGACGTATTGATCATGGATGAACCGACGAGAGGGATCGACGTGGGGGCCAAGAGTGAGATCTATCAGCTGATGGAAGAATTTGCCCGGGATGGAAAGGGAATTGTCATGGTGTCCTCGGAGCTGCCGGAATTGATCGGCATGTGCGACCGGATATACGTTATGCATGAAGGAGTAATCACGGGGAGCCTGGACAAAGAGGAATTTTCTCAGGAAGCCATTATGAATTTCGCAGTAAGGACAGCAGGGTGATAAATGATTGGGAGGATGGACGATGGAGACGCAAAAACCGAAAAGGGATTTTCATAAAATTTTGAGTAAGTACAGTCTGGTGCTGATACTGATCGTATTTATGGCCGTCTGTGCCATAGCCAATAAACACTTTTTAAAACCCGACAACTTATTGAATGTGGCGAGGCAGCAGTCAGTCATCCTGATCATCGCGTTTGGCGAGATGCTGCTCATCACCGCCGGCCTGCTGGATCTGGCGGCCGGCGCCGTAGTAGCCCTGGCCGGCGTTCTGGCGGTGTCCGCCTATCATGTGACTCACAGCATTACGGCGACCTTTGCCGTGGCGATCGGGGTATCTGTGGCCTGTAATCTGCTCAGCGGGTTTATGGTGACGAAGTTCAGGACGCCCCCATTCATTGCGACCCTTGCCATCCAGACGATGGCCAGAGGAGCCGCGCTTTTTTATACTGACGGGCAGAATATCTATGACCTGGGGAAATTTACGGTAGTCGGACAGGGGAGCTTTCTGGGTATCCCGATACCTGTCATCATTATGCTTGTCACGTTTGCCGTTATCTTTTATCTGACAAACCATACAAGGATGGGCCGTTCCATTTACGCGATCGGGGGAAATGAACAGGCGGCCAATGCTTCCGGAATTAAAGTGAAGTCTGTGAAAATGAAGACGTATGCCATCCATGGTGTTTTAGTCGGCATTGCGGCCGCTGTTTTTGTATCAAGAGTCAACGGCGCCATGCCGAACGGAGCCCAGGGATATGAATTCGACGCGATGACTGCTACGATCATAGGCGGAACCAGCTTTTCCGGCGGCGTCGGATCGGCTTTTGGTACAATGATCGGCGCGTTCATCGTGGGCTTTTTAAGCAATATCATGAACCTGATATCTGTCAATTCCTATATCCAGCAGATTGTAAAAG
Organism: Lachnospiraceae bacterium; assembly: GCA_902363445.1. Lineage (GTDB taxonomy): Bacteria > Bacillota > Clostridia > Lachnospirales > Lachnospiraceae > Lientehia. Next base: position 534,807 of record CABJAB010000001.1, on the reverse strand, counting down.
GCGTGATCATTGCAGGCGCGGTTATATGGGATCTTTATTCCAAGGAGAAAAAGACCTACAAAAAGGGCTCCAGGGGATAAGTAGATACAATCACTCAAAAGGAGGAAGAAAAATGAAAAAATTGTTGGCGGTATTGATGGCAGTATGTATGGTCCTTTCTATGTCAGCCTGTGGGGGCGGTGATAAGAAAGAAACAAAAGCGGCATCTGGGGAGACGAAAACGGAGGCGGGAAGTACGAAGGAAGCATCTGACGGAGAAACGTATAAGGTAGCGTTTATTTCAAGAAACATGGCGGACAGCTTTGCCGCCAGGATCGCAAAGTCCATGGAAGAGGAATGGGAGGCGAATTATAAAGACCTGTTCACGTTGGATATCCTGGATGCGGAATCGGACAGTGCGAAAGAAAATACTTTGATTGAAACCTGCATCACAAAGGAATACGACTGTATCATTATCCAGCCGAACGACGGAGATCTGCAGCTTCCTTATGCCCAGAAGGTTGTGGACGCGGGGATCAAATGTATTACCACGAACGCCGGCATCCGTGAAGTGGAAGGCGGTTCCTGGATCGATGCGGACCCTTACGATCAGGGGCGGGTCCTGGCTGAACTGGCCGTAGAAAAAGCGCCGGAAAATGCGAGAGTGGTCATCCTTTCCTGCAACCCCGGAAACCTTCATACAGAGTCCAGGCTGAAAGCGTATAAAGACATTTTTGTGAAACAGCGCTCGGACTGCGAGATCCTGGCGGAGAAAATCACCGACCGCGCGGATGAAGCCACCTTTATGGCGACAATGGAGGACTGGGTACAGTCTTATGGAAAGATTGACGTAGTGCTCACCATCGGCGACGCGCTGGCCATGTCCTGTTACGAAGTAGTAAAGGACAATCCCGACTACAAAGACATCCAGACATACGGAGTAGATGCGGTGCCCGAGGCACTTCTGGCCATTAAAAAAGGTACATATACGGCGACTGTGATGCAGAACACAAAAGAGCTGGCGGAGAAGAACCTGGCGGCGGCAGCCAGACTCTTAAAAGGAGAGGATGAAGTGATCGAAGAGTCCATTGACACGATCCTGATCACAAAAGACAATGTGGACGAATACATCGACTTTTATATAGAACAAGGAGCGCTGACCCAGGAAGAAGTAGACGAAGCAATGAAGAATTAAAACAATATAACAGAGGGCTGCCGCACTAAGTAATTAGTGCGGCAGCCCTGTTTTTGATGCAATGGAACATTATTCGTGTCTCAGCGCGTCGATGGGGTTTAGATTGGCCGCTTTAAAGGAAGGAATGATTCCGAATATAAGGCCGATCAAGGTGGAAAATACCACCGACACTACGATAGCCGGGATGCTGATGGCCACCGGAGCCTGTGACAGGCTCGAGATAATGTAGGCCAGGCCGATGCCGGCTCCGATTCCCAGGATGCCGCCCAGGCCGGTCAGTACTGCGGCTTCGGTCAGGAACTGTCCAAGGATGCGAGTCTTTCTGGCGCCCAGAGCCTTTTTCAAGCCGATCTCCCGGGTACGTTCTGTGACAGACACCAGCATGATGTTCATGACCCCGATTCCGCCTACCAGCAGGGAGATACTGGCGATCCAGATCAGCTGTCTGTTGGTCGCGGCGCTGAGCTCCTGAAGCTTATTGGCCTGCTCGAGCAAATCTTCGCCCTTATATTTTATAGTCTCGTCCGACACATATAAATAGCCGTTCAGGATGTCGGAGGCTTTTTCACCGGCGGCGGTCATGTCGTCGGTGCTGGCGGCGCGGACCACCAGGTTCTGGGGCTCGTCGTACTGGTAGAGGACCGGCCAGATGGCGTCGGGGACGCAGACCAGGCCGCTGGAATAATTGGACGCATAGCGCTCATAGTCCTCCAAAGAATTGATGACCGGTTCAAAGCCGGCTTTCTGTCCGATCAGGCCGATTACCGTGAACGGTTCGCCTTTGATCTCGACAGTCTTGCCGATGGGATCTTCTCCCTGAAACAAATTGGACGATGCCGTTTTGTCCAGCAGCACTACTTTCCGGCTGTCGGTAAAATCCTTGTCGGTGAAGCCGCGGCCTTTGGTGATCTGATATCCGTAGACATCCAGGTAATGATTGTCTATCCCCACGATATTGCCTCCGGTGAGAGTCTGTGAACCGTTGAAGACGGCACTGTACTCGTTCCGCGTGTAGTAAAGAGAGGCCTCAATGACCTCAGACAAGCCGAGGATTTCTTCGCGGACTTCCGGGGTGATAACGGGTACGCCGTCCGGCGGACTGGTATAAGTGAGATCCATTGGCCAGTCGCCCTGATACAGCTGTATTTTTACCGCGTTGTTTCCGGCGCCGACCAGATTCTGCTTGATCTGTTCATTGGTGCCTTTGATCGTAGACACGATGGCGATGATGGAACCGATGCCGATGATGATGCCCAGCATCGTCAAAAAGGAACGGAGCTTATGGGCCCAGATTCCCTGAAAGGATAATCGTATATTTTCTAACATGGGTCCTCCTCCTACATTCCATAGTTATAAAGCGAGTCGACGGATTCCGTCTTGGCGCCTTCTTTCACGTCCTTGCCGTATGGGAACGCAATCTCATCCTCCATATTCAGACCGGATTTGATCTCAATGCTTCCGTAGACAATCTTTCCGGCCTCAATATACTGCTTGGCGAGCAGGCCGTCTTCGCCTTTTTTGTAAACATAATATTGGTTCCCTTCCTCCCGGACGAACGCCTGAGAAAGATACAGGACATCCTCGAAGGAGGGAGTCCCCATGCCTTCTATGGATAAATCTACGCCTTCACCGTTCTGCAGCTCCGCGTCTCCCTTGATGACGGCGGTAAAAGGATAATAGGACATGTTGGGATTTCCGCTGCCGTAGCCGTTTCCGGATGCCGGAGAATTGCTCACGCTTGTGATGGCAGCGTTATATGTCATTCCAGAGTTCCAGGAGGTCACTGAGACCGACATACCCTTGGCGATCTTCTCCAGCGATGTCTCGGCCACAGAGCCTGTGATATAAAACCCTTCCTCACCGGTGACAGTGATGAGAGGAGAGCTTTCCAGCTTGGCTGTCTCCTCGTCCAGTACAGATTTTACCGTACCGTCCACCATACTGGTGATCACACCGTCATCCATCTTTTTCTGAAGCTGCTTCAGCTCCAGCTCTGCCGTCCGCTTATCAAGGCTCAGAGATTTGAGAGCATCTTCCTTTTCCTTGATCTGTTTCTGCAGCTCTTCTTTAGTAGGGCCGGTAGGAACGTTGATGTCGGGGATATCGATGTCCGGACCGTCAAATCCAGGATCGTCCGGGATATCCGGGTCTTCCGGCTCATCCGGATCTAGATTCTTTCCGTTTAAAGTCCAGGAGTAAAGGATACGGGTCGGATCGTCCGTATTATCGACTACATCAAAGATTGAAATAGTCTGATTCTCCAGGGCGGCAGAAAGGAAAGAAGCGTCCGCCGAAGCTCCGGGAGCGCAGAGGAACCGGTAAGGAGAGGCTTCAGAGCCGTCAGCCGTCTCTGCATTATAGGGAATGGATTCTGCCGTGATCTCATCATAGATCGTCTGCCCGCGGAGCTCGTCGGGGAATTCTGTGCCTATGGAGGGCTGGACCAGTTCCATAATAGTTTCAAAGTTCATTTCCCAGGAGCTTATGATCTTAGTGGGAAGCTTGCCGTCGTCTACTGTATCAAAAACAGAAACCGTCTTTTCTTCCAGCGCCTTTTTCAGGTATTCCCTGCTGACGGACACAGAAGCCTTTCCGCTTTCAGGGAATACATAGTACCGATAAGGATCCTCCGCTGTCCCGATTCCCTGATAAGGGACGGATTCCGGGGTGACAGAGCCGTATACATTGCCCTGCAGGGGCTCCGGCGCCGGGGCGGAAGACGGTTCCGCGGGATCAGTGGAACCGGTGGGGTTCGTAGCGGAGGAGGCCAGGGCCATACCCGAAAGAGGACTCGGAGAAGCGGACGCTACCGGCTTTGTCTTCCGCAGCTGGTCCAGCTCCGCCTGGACATTCTGGATATTCAGGCCGATGCCGTCTATCTGCATCTGTTTCATTTCCAGCTCCAGGGAGACAAGAGAAGTATCATAGGCGATGAGAGGGTCGCCGGTCTTCACGGTGTCCCCTTCTTTCACGTATATTTGAGTGATGATCAGAGATTCATCATACCGGATTTCCTGATTCATGTTGGTGGTGACATTCCCATAAGGGGAGATATCGGAATTGCTGTCCCAGTAGCCCTGGTTCATGGCGCTGGCAGGGGCCACCTGCACCGGTTTTCCGCTGTGCTTTACCGCATAGAAGACGCCGCCGCACGCAATGACGACCACGAGAAGGACCGATACCAGGATGATAATGAGTTTTTTCCTGGAGGATCTCATGCCAATCCCTCCTCTCTGCATTCGCTGCTCAGGATACCGTCCCGGATGTGTACCGTCCGTTTGGCGTGGGCCGCGATCTCAGGATCATGAGTGATCATGATGACGGTCATGCCTTCGGCGTTCAGCTGTTCGAACAGATCCATGACCTGAAGGCCGGAAGCGGTATCCAGCGCGCCGGTGGGTTCGTCGGCCAGCAGGATGGAAGGCTTGGTGACCATGGCGCGGGCGATGGCCACACGCTGTTTTTGGCCGCCGGAAAGCTGGGTGGGCTTAAAATCCATACGGTCCTCAAGACCCACCTTGGCAAGAGCCAGAGCGGCCCGCTCTTTTCTCTCTTTTCGTGATACTCCCGCATAGAGAAGGGGCAGCGATACATTGTCCAGTGCGCTCTGCCTGGGGAGAAGATTGAAGCTTTGGAACACGAAACCGATGGAGCGATTGCGGACTCTGGACATCTCTTTGTCTTTATGGTGCAGCAGATCGCTGCCGTTCAGACGGCAGCTGCCGGAGGTGGGCGTATCCAGACAACCGATGATATTCATGAGGGTAGTCTTGCCGGAGCCGGAAGGCCCCATGATGGCCACGTATTCGCCCTCTTCCACATGGAGAGTCACATCCTTTAACACGGGAACCACCAGCTTGCCCTGGATATAATCCTTGAAAATATGGTCAAGTTCTAAAATCATGGTGTTTCCTCCATTTCCTGTGAAGGGGCGTTGACGGCGGAATCATCACCCTCTGGGATGTTGTTCACAGCGCCGTCTGATTCGCCGTCCATACCGCCGATCACTCCATTTTCCTCACCGCCGGGCAGGACCTCCATTTCACCGCCGGAGTTGCCCTGGGGCATTGAACCGTCGTTTTTATACACAGTCGCGCCCTTTTTGCAGTCCTCGCTGGGCCAGACGATATAATCGGAGGCCTTAAGGCCGTCCAGGATCTTATATGTATCCATCTCTTCATCGTGGTCCCCGAGGGATACGGGGCGTTTTTCCAGTTTTCCGTCTGATCCCGCGGCCCATACGTAGGGGTCTCCGTCATCTTGAACAATGTAGGAGCTCATCAGCCACATGCCGTCCTTTTCCTCTCCTTGTCCCAGATTCGGTTCCAGGTATACGTGCTGGCCGAGCATCAGGCCGTCGCTGGAATCCAGTGTCACATAGAAGGGATATTTGGTGGCCTGCGCGCCGGAATCGGAACCGGAAGAGACTACCATGCCGTCGCCGCTCCCGGTGATGGGCTTTTCTGTGTCAATGGTATCCACAGTGCCGGACCAGATCAGGGAATCATCTACTCTGGAGTGGACGATGACGGGCATGCCCGCGTAAAAATCACGCATGTTCTGCTCGCTGACGCTTCCCTTTACCCGGTATTTTCCGACAGCCAGGATACTCATGAAAGCCTGCTGTTCGCCGGTGTAGCTGTCATATGTCGGATTTTCATTGATTTCCTGTACGATACCCGCGATGGTTGAATTCACGACAGCGGATTCGATGGATTTCTGCAGCCTCCCGATTTCCAGTTCCTTAACTTTGTAATTATACTCTTCCTGCTTCACATTTGTCTGAAGCTCCTGGATTTGAGTGGTAAAAGACAGCTGTTCGCTGGAAGGAGCGTTTTTCTTCTCTTTTGTGAGGGTTTCGATCTGGGCGTTCAGCGTATCGATTCCGTTGGAGATCTTCTCCAGCTCCAGCTGCGCCTGCTCCAGCTTCATGCCCATATCTTCCGTATCATACTGAAAGAGAGGCGTCCCGACTTCCACGGACTGACCTTTTTCCACAAATATCTCTTTGACGGTCTGTTCTGACTCCAGACGGATTTTCAGCGTGTTTTGGGCTTCGATCACTCCGGCAAACCGGTTTTGGGTACCGAGGCCGGTGCCTGTCAGCATACTGACAGAATCGGCGTACAAAGCGGCCTCGTCGTCCCCGCCCGGCTTATTGGAGGCTGTGACTCTCCAGATGACCAGTCCGGCTATGACAGCCAGCACAACGATGCCGATGCCTATGATGACTTTCTTTTTCATATATATCCTCCATTTACCATACTTTTCTATAGTTTACCAGAACAGAAAGGATATATAAATTGATAAATTATTAAGATTCCTTAATTAATTATGATTGTCCGTATAATCTGTATTTTTTTGCTGAGAAAAGTGTTATGGAACTGCTTTTGGAAAAAAATAAAAATGAAATCGATTGTATTTATTAAAGAGGTGAAAAAATGATGGTATATATGGATGATTTTCAATAAAATCTTATCATAGAGTGATGAATGAAATCGTTTTCTATAGATTTTTCCGTTGATTATGATACAATGGAAATACGGCGGTGAATTCATAAAAAAATATCTAAAAATATGCCGGCCTGCCGCCGGGGGCGATTTTACGAGAGAAGGGAAGGTCAAACATGGATGTAGAAAAAATGACACAAGAAGAAATTAAAGGTTTGTTTGAACGGACAGAGGAAGAGCTTTTGTCCATGGATGAAGTGGAATTCCGGGCCCGTTTTCGGGAACGGTGCCACCACACGATGGAAATTCAGCTGTATGAGTGCGCCTACAGAAATAAAGCGTTTCCGGCCAAGCAGCTCGAAACGGCGAAAAAATATCTTGGGGTATGGGAGAAAAGGGGACTTTCCCATGAATTTCCCGAATATCGTTATGTAAATAAACTATTGGAGTTCGCCGGTATCCTGATAGAGGGCGGAAATCTGGATTTATCTGAGTATGAGCCGAAATGGCTGACGGAAGAGGAGATACCAGTATTTGAACGCACGTTATACGAACGCCGTTCGGTCCGCCACTGGGATACTTCCAGGAGGATTCCCGACGAGATCATCGACAAAATACTGAGAGCGGGATTATGGGCGGCCCATGCCTGCAATCTTCAGTCCATCCGGTATCTGGTAGTGCGGGAGGAGTCGGAACCTGGGCTTTTCAGAGGAAGCGACATACCGGGAGGACCTGTGCATATCGTACTTCTTCAGGACATGAGAAATTACCGCGGAAATCAGGCTATGCCGGAATATAATCAGCTGCTTGACTGCGGGGCCGCCGGTCAGAACATTGTTTTGGCGGCCCATGCTTACGGGCTGGGCGGCACATGGCTGACCTTTAACCCCAAGATGCGAAGGCGCCTGACAGAACGGTTTCAGATCCCGGAGGAAATACAGGTGGTGACATATGTGGATATAGGGTATCCGGACCAGTCTCCCTTCCCTCCTCTTCGCCTGGAACCGGAGGACGCCACGTTCGCAAGGATCTGACGGCAGAAAGGCCGGGACGCAGACAGAAAGCAGAGGGGATCTTTGTCATAGAAACTCCATGGAATTCAGGCCGGAAGATTGCCATCACGGAAAAATGATGATATGATGAATATAACAAAAACATGAACCGGGAGGGAGACCAATGGAAGAACGCATGGAAACAATGGATGATTACAAAAAGGAGCTGGATGCCTCCTTTAAAAGGGTGGTAGAAGGGGATATCCTGACAGGGACAGTGATCGGTGTCAGCGAGGATGAGATCACGCTGGACCTTCAGTCCTATACAGAGGGGATAATCACAAAAGAGCATTACAGCAATGACCCTGACTGTGTATTGAGGGAGACGGTACAGATGGGGGAAGAAGTGACGGCGACTGTCATTAAGACTGATGATGGACACGGACACATTCTTCTGTCTAAAAAGGAAGCGAATGATATGCTGGCCTGGGAAAAGATGGAGCGGTGCTTTGAAGATAAAAGCACGCTGCAGGTCAAAGTGGACGGGGTTGTGAAGGGCGGCGCGGTAGCGTATGTAGAAGGCATCCGCGGCTTCATCCCGGCGTCCAAGCTGGACAGCTCATATGTGGAAAATTTGGAAGAGTGGCTTGGACGGGATCTGGAAGTACAGGTCATCACAGTGGACAGAGAAGCGAAGAAGCTGGTGCTTTCTGCCAGGGAATTGGCTTATGCCAGAAAAATGGCAGAGAAGCAGAAAAAGATCGCATCCTGTGAAGTTGGGGCGGTTTCAGAAGGGGTGGTTGAATCCATTCAGAATTATGGGGCGTTTGTTAAGCTTGACAACGGGGCGACAGGACTTCTTCATGTGTCGCAGATCAGTGATAAACGGATCAAATCTCCTTCAGCGGTATTGAGTGTGGGACAGCGTGTGACGGTAAAGATCACTGCCCTCAAGGACGGGAAGCTGAGCTTGAGCATGAAAGCGCTGCATGACGTGACGGAGCCGGAGGATACGGCGGCCGGAGCGGAGTATACGGAAGACGGTCAGGCATCTACCAGCCTGGGAGCTTTGCTGAAAGGCTTTAAACTGGATTAAATCCTGACGCCGGGGGAGGAAGCTATGGCAATACCCGAATTACCAAAGGAATATGATCAGCTGGACCAATGGAAGACGCTGATGTTTTTATACAGTTCAGCGCTTCAGGAGGTCCAGACAAGGATCAACATCTTGAGTGATGAATTTCATCATATCAACCACTATAATCCCATTGAACACGTAAAAGCCAGGATCAAGACGCCGGAGAGCATCGTGAAGAAACTGAAGCGCCTGGGGTTCGAGGCCACCATCGACAATATGTATAGGGAGCTTCATGATATCGCCGGCGTGCGGATCATCTGCTCCTTCACATCTGATATCTATTATCTGGCGGATGCCATTTCCAGGCAGAATGATGTGAATGTGCTGATGGTCAAGGATTATATCGCCAATCCGAAGCCCAACGGCTACCGCAGTTACCACATGGTCATTTCCGTGCCGATCTATTTGTCCAGCGGGCAGGTGGAGATGAAGGTGGAGATACAGATACGGACCATAGCCATGGACTTCTGGGCCAGCTTAGAACATAAGATCCATTACAAGTTTGAAGGGGCGGCTCCGTCCCACATGCGTGAGAACCTGAAGGAATGTGCCGATATGGTGGCGCTTTTGGATGAACGGATGATGGCTCTCAACGAGTCTCTGCAGGAGGCCGGGGAACCGGAAGACGACAGCCGGGCGCAGCCGTAGCGGGACTCGTGGAGAGAGGAGACAATATGAGCAATTTGCGGGTATGGATCGCGGGAGCTAAAGGACAGGTGGGCTCCGCGATATACAAGATGCTTCATGAGGACGCCGAGATGGAAGTCCTGACCTCTGACATGGATGTGGATATCACCAGTCTGGAAACGGTGATCTCTTTTGCCAACATGAACCATCCGGATGTTGTGATAAACTGCGCCGGGATGACGGATCTGGCTGCCTGTGAACGGAACGTGGAAGCGGCATACCGGGTAAACGCTCTTGGGGCGAGAAATCTGGGGATCGCAGCCAGAAAGATCAGCGCGAAGCTGATCCATATCTCTACGGATGATGTGTTTGACGGTACGGCGCAGCATCCTCTGACGGAGTTCGACCGGGTGAATCCCAGGACCGTATATGGAAAATCCAAACTGGCCGGAGAAATGTTTGTACGGGAATTGGTGCCAAAACACATGGTGGTGAGAAGTTCCTGGATTTATGGGAATACTAAGAATAACTTTGTCAGTTATATTCTGGAGGGACTGCTCACGGAGGACACGATTTTTGTTCCTACGGATCAGATAAGCACCCCGACAAGCGCTGTGGATCTGGCCGACTTCATCGTAAAGCTGGTGGATTCCGCGGAATATGGGATTTATCATGCTTCCTGTGAAGGCATGTGCAGCCGTTATGAATTCGCCAAGGAGATCGTGAGGCTGTCCGGGAAAGCGGTCAATATTGAACCGCTGGCAGCCGGAGAAAATCCGTCAGTTGTGAACAGGCCCAGATATACACTGCTCGATAATTTCATGCTCAGGGTATCCGGCATCTATGAGATGCCCCATTGGAAGGATTCCCTGGAGAAGTTCATGTCCGGGAGGGAGAAGGAGTAAATGACGGAAAAGAAGAAGAAAACGGGGCTTACCACAAAGATATTTATCGGGCTTTTGCTGGGGGCTCTGGCAGGCGTTCTTCTTCATTACCTTGTCCCGAAAGGATACGTCAGAGATACCGTGCTTGTGGGAGGCGTTTTCAGAGTGGTGGGAGACGGCTTTCTGCGCTTGATGCAGATGCTCGTGGTTCCCCTTGTTTTCTGCTCCCTGGTCTGCGGAAGCTCCGCAATAGGCGATACTAAGAGCCTCGGAAAGGTGGGAGTCAAAACCCTCCTGTTTTATCTGGTGACGACGGCGCTGGCCATTACGGTGGCGCTGATGATCGGAAACTTGATAAATCCGGGGCTCGGCTTGGATATATCGGAGCTGCAGTCTGTGGAAGTCGCTCCGGTTGAACCAGTCTCGGCGGCGGATACTCTGCTGGGCATCATACCCAAAAACCCGGTACAGGCCCTTGCGGAAGGGAACATGCTTCAGATCATCGTGTTCGCGCTGATCGTGGGCATCATCCTGGCGAAGCTGGGAGAGCGGGCGGACGTGGTATCCAATTTTATTTCCCAGTTCAATGATGTGATGATGGAAATGACCATGATGGTGATGAAGGCGGCGCCCATGGGGGTATTCTTCCTGGTTGCTAAGACCTTTACTAATATTGGCTTCGGAGCATTTGCCCATCTGCTTAAATATATGGCGGGAGTCATGCTCGCCCTCCTGATCCAGTGCTGCGTGGTCTATATGGTGATGCTGAAGATATTCACTGGGGCGAGCCCCGTTAAATTCCTGAAGAAATTCGTGCCGGTCATGGGCTTTGCTTTTTCCACGGCGACATCCAACGCGACGATTCCGCTCTCCATTGACACGCTGGCAAAAAAGATGGGGGTGACGAAGCGGATTTCTTCTTTCACGATCCCCCTCGGGGCGACTATCAATATGGATGGAACGGCTATCATGCAGGGCGTGGCAGTCGTGTTTGCAGCGCAGGCTTTCGGAATTCCCATGGGAATCCGGGAATATGCGATGGTGATCGCGACGGCCACGCTTGCGTCCGTCGGGACCGCGGGCGTCCCCGGCGTGGGCCTGGTGACGCTCACCATGGTATTTACCTCCGTGGGCCTTCCGGTAGAAGCCATAGGGATTATCATGGGGATCGACAGGATCCTGGATATGAGCAGGACGGCGGTCAATGTTGCCGGAGATGCCGTATGTACCACGATCGTCGCTCATCAGTCGGGAGGGTTTGATAAAGAAATATTCAACGACATGGCATAAGAAAGATTTCGTAATATGCAGGGGAGCCGGATTTGGCTCCCCTGTTTTCTGACTACTAAAATTTTAGGATGGAAATGTACTTTAGAAACTATAGTTCCGGGCTTACTTTTTTAAAATTCTTTTGTCAAAGTTCCCCAATTTGATGTTTTTTTCCGAATACAAAAAGGGTGTTGACAGTCTTGGCTTCATGAGAAATAATGAGGATAGATGGCGACGCTACATGGGGGTGTAGGCGATACCGAACTCAAAGATTTTTCAAGAAAAAAGGAGGATTTCGTTATGGGTAAGTATAATCCTTACGACAACGTGCTGGCAGTAGTAGAAAACGCAGCAAAGGTTTTAGGATACGAAGAGAGCGACTATGAAGCACTTAAGTATCCCGAGAGAGAATTAAAGGTTTCTATTCCGGTACAGATGGATGACGGCAGTGTAAAGGTATTTGAAGGCTTCCGTGTTCAGCATTCCACCAGCCGCGGGCCGGCTAAGGGCGGTGTTCGTTTCCATCCGAATGTAAACCAGGATGAAGTGAAAGCACTTGCGGCATGGATGACATTCAAATGTGCCGTAGTAAATATTCCTTATGGCGGTGCAAAGGGCGGCGTTATCTGTGACCCTACTGTTTTGTCAGAAGGAGAGATGAGAAGGATCACCAGAAGATTTACCGCTATGATCGCTCCCATCATCGGACCGGATCAGGACGTTCCCGCTCCCGACGTAGGAACCAACGCCAAAGTCATGGGCTGGATGATGGATACATATAGCATGTTAAAGGGACATTGCGTTCCCGGCGTAGTGACAGGCAAGCCCATTGAGATCGGCGGCGCTCTTGGACGCAGCGAAGCTACTGGACGCGGCGTTATGATCACTACTAAGAATACTCTGGCTAAGCTGGGCATGGAAATGGCCGGAACGCCGGTTGTAGTACAGGGCATGGGTAATGTAGGAAGTATTTCCGCCAAGCTGCTCCATGCAGAGGGCATGAAAGTAATCGGCGTCAGCGACGTATCAGGCGGCCTTTACTGCAAGGATGGTCTGGATATCCCCGGAATCCTGGAATATCTGAAGACGCCCAAGGCTCTCCTGGAAGGCTACAATGCTCCCGGAGTTGAGCATATCGCTAATGAAGCTCTTCTGGAGCTTGAGACAACTGTATTGGTGCCCGCAGCACTGGAAAACCAGATCCACGGCGGCAATGCGGATAAATTAAACTGCAAGATCATCATCGAAGCTGCCAACGGCCCTACTACCGTAGAAGCTGATGAGATCCTTAAGAAGAGGGGCATCCTTTTGGTTCCCGATATTCTTGCCAACGCAGGCGGCGTTGTTGTGTCCTACTTTGAGTGGGTACAGAACATTCAGTCCATGTATTGGACAGAAGAAGATGTGAATAAGAGACTGAAAGAGATCATGGACCGCGCATTTGAAGCCGTTTGGGATATCTCAAAGGAAAAAGGCGTAGAACCCAGAATTGGAGCGTATCTTATCGCGATCAAGAGAACTGTTGAAGCTAAGAAGCTGAGAGGCATCTGGCCGTAATGCGGTGATACCGTAATTTCCATAAGACATCTACATATTCAACATATTACCTCATAATAGGGCTGGCCGTCAGGCCGGCTCTATTATATTGAAGAAAACGGAAAATATTGTCGATGAATTACTGATTTTAAATGACCGGCGGGATGGACAAGGATCATAAATCCGTGTTAAGATTCTCATTATAAGAAAGGAACTATATATGAAGACGTGGAAGATCATTGCGAAGGTGTTTGGAATTTTGCTGCTGCTTTTGGCGGCGGCAGCGGGAGGCTACGTGGCCTATATGCAGTTTCAGTATTATCGGATAGAGGATAACCAGGAAATTGACACGGAAAACAACCGGGACGAGAAACTCCGGACAGGCGTGCCTTATACCATTATGACCTATAACATCGGATTTGGGGCATATTCTCAGGATTATTCCTTTTTCATGGATACCGGGGAGATGCTGGACGGGACAAAGACCACAGGGAAGTCTTCCCGGGCAGAATCCAGGGAGGAGGCCATGGCCAATACGGAGGGCAGCATCGGGCTTCTAAAGCAGGAGAACACTGATTTTATGTTTGTGCAGGAGGTAGATGAAAAAGCCACCAGAAGCTATCAGATCGATCAGGTGCGGATGCTCCGGGAAGCGTTTCCGGAATACGGTTCTGCCTTTGCGTGTAATTTTCACAGCGCATATCTGTTCTATCCACTGCTGGAGCCGCATGGAGCCGTCAAGGCAGGCATGCTGACTTTCAGTAAATACCAGATAGCAGAAAATACCAGAAAGCAGTTTCCGGTGGACAATTCCTTTTTTACAAAGTTCACGGATTTGGACAGGTGCTTTATGATCAGCCGGATCCCTTTGGAAGACGGCAGAGAATTGCTGCTGATACAGGTTCACCTCAGCGCCTATGATAAGGGAGGAAAGATTCGGACGAAGCAGCTGGAGACCCTGGATCAGGTACTTAAGGAGGAGAGGGAAAAGGGAAATTATGTGATCGTGGGCGGCGATTTTAACCATGATATCGCCGGTTCCATAGACACCTTCCCTACGGAGCAGAAAATACCGGAATGGGTATATCAGCTGGATGACTCACAGCTGTCGGAGGGATACCACTTTGTCTTGGCTGATAACGCTGAAGAAGTTCCCAGCTGCCGCGGGGCGGATATTCCCTATGAAAAAGGAGTCACTTATACGGCCATAGTGGACGGGTTCATTGTTTCCGACGGGATTTTAGCAGAGGCGGAGAATCTGGATGCACAGTTCGGTTTTTCAGACCATAATCCGGTGAAAATGACATTTACCCTGGATTAAATGACAGGCTGTATAAAAACTCTGTTAAGTTGTTGATTCCTCGGAAAGAATATGCTATAATCTAACAGGTTGGTCTTGTCAATTAATTCACAATGCCAAAGCTGTTTAATCACTGATATTTATAGAAAGCATGAGAGAGAAAAGGAGAACTAACAACTATGGATTACGCAAAAGAATCCCTGCGCCTCCACGCTGAATGGAAGGGCAAAATTGAAGTAGTAGCTACAGTACCGGTTGAGACAAAGGACGATCTGTCCCTGGCCTATACTCCCGGCGTCGCGCAGCCCTGCCTGGAGATCCAGAAGGATGTTGAAAAGAGCTATGACCTGACACGCCGTCACAATATGTGCCTGGTGGTGACGGATGGAACCGCTGTTCTCGGTCTGGGCGATATCGGCCCTGAGGCAGGCATGCCGGTCATGGAAGGAAAGTGCGTTCTGTTTAAGGCGTTTGGGGATGTGGATGCGTTCCCTCTCTGTATTAAAAGCAAGGATGTGGATGAGATTGTAAATACGATCTACCTGATCTCCGGTTCCTTTGGCGGGGTGAACTTGGAGGACATTGCCGCTCCCAGATGCTTTGAGATTGAGAAGAAGCTGAAGGAAAAATGCGATATTCCGATTTTCCATGACGATCAGCACGGAACCGCCATTATCACTCTGGCAGGCCTCAACAATGCCATGAAGGTAGTCGGAAAGAAAAAAGAGGATGTGAAGATCGTAGTCAACGGCGCCGGCGCCGCTGCCATCTCCATCACGAAGCTTCTGTTATCCGACGGCTATAAGGACGTCATCCTGTGCGACAGGAAGGGCGCGATCTATGAAGGCCGTAAGGAAGGAATGAATCCCATTAAGGAAGAAATGGCTCAGCTCACCAACAAAGGCAAGAAGGCGGGTTCCCTGGCAGATGTACTTGCCGGCGCAGATGTGTTTATCGGCGTGTCGGCTCCCGGCGTACTGACCACAGAGATGGTGAAGACCATGGCAAAGGATGCCGTTATATTTGCATGTGCGAACCCTACTCCGGAGATTTTCCCGGAGGATGCGAAGGCCGGCGGAGCAAAGGTCATTGCCACGGGCAGGAGTGATTTCCCCAATCAGGTAAACAATGTGCTGGCATTCCCCGGCGTATTCCGCGGAACCTTTGACGTCCGTGCGAGGGATATCAACGATGCTATGAAGATCGCAGCGGCTAATGCCCTGTCCAGTCTGATCTCCGATGAAGAGCTGTCACCTGAATATATCATTCCCAAGGCTTTTGACAAGCGAGTCGGTCCCGCTGTGGCTAAGGCGGTTGCCCAGGCTGCAAGAGACAGCGGAGTAGCAAGGCTGTAATTCTTTCGGCGGAACACAGATTCAAACAAAATTAATAGAAACGGAAAGAAGCGTCTGAAGAGGCGCTTCTTTTTTTTTACTCTCAAATAGATATTAGATAAAGATATAAAAATACTATATTTTTTCCAAAAATTGTCATATTGTAGTCGGATTGTGAGAGCTTTATACTGGAATCAACTCAATTATAATGAATATTTGGAAGGGGGAAGGGATATGCCGGGACCGGGAGCATTTTGGATCGGTGAGGAAGAGATCAACGAGGTAGTAGATGTTTTGAAAAGCGGACATTTATCACGTTACGGTAAACTGGAAGACCCGAATTTCAAGCATAAGGTAATTTCCTTTGAGGAGGAATTCGCAAACTTTTCGGGAGCCAGGCACTGTCTGGCCGTGTCCGGAGGAACCAGCGCTCTGATCAACTGTCTGGTATCCATGGGAGTGGGTCCGGGAGACGAGGTAATCGTGCCGGGGTATACGTTTGTAGCGACTATGTCGGCGGTTCTGTTTGCAAAGGCGATACCGATCCTGGCGGAGATCGACGAATCCCTGACCATGGATCCAGATGATTTTGAGAGGAAGATCACGCCGAGGACCAAAGCGGTCATTCCGGTACATATGCTAGGAAATCCGTGCAGGATGGACAGGATCATGGAGATTGCCGACAGGCATGGCATTGCGGTCTTGGAGGACAGCTGTCAGGCATGCGGCGCCACTTACAGGGGCCGGCCGGTCGGCTCATTTGGTAAAATGTCGGCGTTTTCCCTCAATATTTTCAAGACGATCACGGCGGGAGACGGGGGCATGCTGACCACGGACGACGACGAATTATTTACCAGAGCCTTCGCTTTTCATGATCAGGGCCACCTTCCCTACCGGGCTGGAGCGGAGATCGGCGGGCGGACTATCATCGGGATGAACCAGAGGATAAACGAGGTGAGCGGGGCGGTGGCATTGGCTCAGGTACGCAAGCTGCCGTTGATCGTAAGTACGCTCCGCAGAAATAAGGAAAGGCTGAAAAGCAGGCTGCAGGGCCTTCCGGGATTTAAGTTCCGTACCATCAATGATGAAGGGGAATGCGGCACGATCCTGACACTGATTTTTGATACGAAGGAGCTGGCGGATCGTTTCTGCAGGGAAGTGAACACAAAGGTGGTATATGAATCCGGATGGCACGTCTATGCCCATATGGAACAGATACTTGGCAAGTGTACTTCCACCGCGTTTAAATGTCCCTATGAATGCCCCGTATATGGAAGGGAAGTCAGCTATACTTCTGATATGCTGCCGAAAACGGATGATATTCTCATGCGGAGCGTTAATATCAGTGTAGGTGTGGTCGACGCGGCGCTGGCCGCGGGATTTGGCGTCAATATAAACTCTGCGGACGCGGAAATAGACAGAGCGGCGGACAAAATGGCGGAAGTTTTACGAAAAATCAGTCTCTGAGAAAAGCTATCGGAGAGAAGGAGGAACAGGTATGAATTTTAATGTCGGTATCGATTTTCTGATAAAAGAGAATCCTGTGGGAGCTATTTTCGGGGACGATGAGATCAACGCGGTCGCACGGGTGATGCGCTCCGGGAAAACCCTGGCTTATGGTGAGAACCGGGACCAGTTTGAGGCGGAGTTTGCAGAATATGTGGGCGCAAAACATTGTATCACTACATCTTCTGGTACGACAGCTTTGGATCTGGCGGTCATGATTCTCTGCTTAAAGGAAGGGGACGAGGTGATTTCTACTCCTCAAAGCTTCCGGGCTACCTATTTAAAGCTGGCGAGTAAAAATATTACCATCAAGTTCGCAGATGTTTTTCCGGATACCTTGAATATGGACCCGTCGACCATCGAAGACAAAATCACAGACAGGACAAAGGCTATCATGATCATGGATTACGCGGGAAATCCCAATGATATGGACGCGATCATGGCGATCGCCAGAAAACACGGTCTGAAGGTAATAGAAGACGCCGCCCATGCCCCGGGAGCCAGCTACCGCGGGCGTAAGATAGGCTCTATCGCGGATCTGACCTGCTTTTCCTTTCAGTCTTTAAAAAATATGTCTTTAGGCGGTGAAGGAGGGGCAGTCACTACGAATGATGACGAACTGGCGGCCGCGGCTCTGGAAATACGGGCGTATGGGATACTCGGTGAAAAAAAGGAAAGAGAAACTCCGTGTATCGGGCCTTATAAGCCGTTAAACCATATTTACGATCACGCCAGTTTTTCTTATACCCATGACTGGACTCACATCGACGAGATCGGCACTAATATGAGGATTACTGAAATGCAGGCGGCTATAGGCCTGGTACAGCTTGCGAAGCTGGATAAGTTCAATGAAATGAGAATTGCCATCGCGAAGAAGTATAATGAAGCTTTCAACCGGGTGGAGGGGCTTCGGACTTTAAAGATAGATCCCCAAGACCGCTGCGTATATCATTTATATCCGGTCTTTATCGATCCGGAGGTCCTGGGGGTGGACCTGCAGGGCTTCATCGATTACCTTCAGTTTGAAAAACGCATTCAGATCATCCTCCGATTCTTCCCGGCGACGGTTTCAGACTATATGGTCTACAAAGGACACAAGCTGGGAGAATCTCCTGTGTGCGAAAAGGTATGGTTTGAGCAGCAGGTCAACATCCCGATCAATCCCAAGATGACGGAGGTCGAAGTTGCCTATGTCATCGGCAGCGTAGTGGAGGCGGCGGAACACTTCAAGTCAAAAAAGCGAGAGAGGTGATTTCATAAGTGGAGGAACAGGAATATGCTTTGAAGCTGGAAGGGATCAAAAAAAGCTATTATGGAGTGTATGCCCTGGATAACGTGGACTTCGCAGTAAAAAAAGGGACGATACATGCGCTGATGGGTGAAAATGGAGCAGGGAAATCCACTTTAGTGAAAGTGATCGCGGGAGTACACCGGCCTGATGAAGGGAAAATTTTTCTAAAGGGGCAGGAGGTATCCTTTTCGAACCCCGGCCAGTCCATTGACCATGGCATTGCGATGATCTATCAGGAGCTGAATCCCATACTCGATATGACCGTGGCGGAGAACCTCTATCTTGGAAGAGAACCCATGAAAAAGAGATACGCCGTCATAAACGATAAAAAAATGTACCGGGATGCGAGGGAACTATTGAAGAAGGTATCTCTGGATGTGGATCCCAAAATGAATATGAGACTTCTGTCCGTGGCTCAGCATCAGCTGGTGGAAATCGCGAAGGCGATCGACCGGAACGCGGAGCTGATCATTATGGATGAACCTACTTCGGCCCTGTCGGAGAGGGAAATCGAGGGCCTGTTCCAGATTATGCGGGAGCTGAAGAACCAGGGGTGTACTATCATTTATATCAGTCATAAGCTGGATGAAGTCTTTCAGGTGTCAGATGAAGTCACAGTTTTAAGGGACGGACATTATGTGGGGACATTCTTTACACGGGAGCTGGACAAAAACCAGCTGATAAAGAAAATGGTGGACAGGGAACTGACGGAGATATTCCCGATTCGCAGGAAAAAACCGTCGAAAAAAATCAAGCTGTCCGTGAAAGGATTATCCCGGAAAAATGAATTTGACAATATAAGCTTTGAAGTATATGAGGGAGAGATCCTGGGTATGGTTGGTCTCATGGGGGCGGGCAGGACAGAGATCGCCCAGGCCGTCTTCGGATGCACGAAGCCGGACAGCGGCCATATATGGATAGACGGAAAGGAAGTACATATCCGGACGCCGAAGGACGCGGTGAGACACCGCATGGGATTTGTGACAGAAGACAGGAAGCTGACCGGGCTTGTGCTCCCCATGAGCGTAAAGGACAACGTCACCCTGGCGCACCTGGAAAAGCTCTGTGCCGGCAGATGTTTCATACGGAAAAAGGAAGAAAAGGAACTGGCGGACGAATATGTGAAGAAGCTCCGGACGAAGGTTACAGGACTGGATCAGCTGGTCCAGAACCTGAGCGGCGGGAACCAGCAGAAGGTGGTGCTGGGGAAATGGCTGATGAATGTGCCGGAGATTCTGATACTGGATGAGCCTACGAGAGGAATCGATGTCGGAGCGAAATCTGAAATTTATCAGCTGATCGCGGATCTGGCGGACGCGGGGATCACGGTCATCATGATTTCCTCGGAAATGGAAGAGATTCTTGGATTATGTGACCGCATGGTGGTGTTTCATGAAGGGCATAAAAGCGGAGAGGCGATGAGGGCGGACGCCACGCAGGAGCAGCTCCTGGAGATGGCGACGAGCTGATAGGAGCATAAGAATAAAGGGACGGGAGGAACAGTATGGATCCTACAAATCATAATTCAGGAGAACCCACAAGGAGCAAATATAAACAAAGCCGGATATTCATGGCAAAGTATGGAATTGTGATCGCATTTGTCATATTCTGTCTGATATTGAGCATTTCCACCAGGGGACGTTTTTTAAACATCGGAAATATCCTGAACGTTCTCAGACAGGTGTCCATCAATGGCATACTGGCGATCGGCATGACCTTTGTCATCCTGACAGGAGGGATCGACTTGTCCGTCGGCGCCACGGTAGCCCTGTCCGGGTTCATCTGTGCCAGTGTTTACAAGGCCGGCTGGGGGCTGCCTGCGGTATTCTTGCTGACTGTCCTGTGCGGAGGCGTAATAGGGCTGGTAAACGGCTATTTTGTGGCGAACCATTCTTTGGCGCCTTTTATCGTGACCCTGGGCGTACAAACTATGGTGAGAGGTTTTACATATATTTATTCAGACGGAAAACCGATCTCACAGTTCACAGGTAATTTCGTGGAAATCGGACAGGGCAGCTTTCTAGGTATTCCCATACCGGTCTGGATCTTACTGATCACCTTTTTGATCTCCTGCTTTATATTGTATAAGACTAAAATGGGACGGTATGTGTTCGCGGTAGGAGGAAATTTAAACGCCGCGCTCTATTCCGGAGTGAGGACTAAGAGTATCCTGCGGTTTGCGTATTGCTATTGCGGCCTGATGAGCGGCCTGGCGGCCGTGGTCCTGACCTCCAGAGTATCGGCGGCCCTGCCGCAGGCGGGACTGGCCTATGAGTCTGACGCGATCGCCGCGGTGGTCATCGGCGGCACCAGCCTTTCCGGGGGGAAAGGAAGGCTCTGGGGCACCATAGTCGGAGTCCTGTTGATCGGAGTGATCACCAACGGGCTGGACCTGCTCTCTGTTTCTTCCTATATCCAGCAGGTGGTGAAGGGAGCCATCATCATCGGAGCCATATTGTTTGACAGGTTTACTAATCGGACGAATTAGCAGATAAGGAGGGTATTGAATGAAAAAGATGAAAAAGGCAATGGCGCTCATCATGTGTCTCGTTTTATGTACGGGAGCGCTGGCAGGCTGCTCGGGTAAACCGACCGCCGCGAAGGAAACCGCCAAGGCAGGACAGGATGAAACGACGACGGCAGAATCACAGGGGGCTTCCGCGGTGCAGAAGGCCGTGGAAAAGGCAGGAGATAAAGATCACATCGTGATCGGCACGTCTATTTATTTCATGACAGAATTCTGCGTGCTCATGGTAGAAGGAATGCAGGAGGAAGCGGAACGGCAGAACGCGGAGCTGGTGGTGCTGGATGCCAAGAACGACGCCTCGCTGCAGCTGAACCAGATCGAAAACCTGATTTCTCAGCAGGTGGACAGCATCATCATATCGCCGGTGAATTCGGACGCGGCGGAACCGGCTCTGGATTTATGCGAAGCGGCTGGGATTCCCATATCGGCAGTAAATATGACGATTACCACAGACCGGGATTACTATTATGTGGGCCCGAACGAGATCCAGGCCGGAGAGCTGGCGGCCCAATGGCTGATCGACAATGTGGGAGAGGATGCCAAGGTCTGCATTATTCAGGGGCCCATCGGCTGTTCGGCACAGATTTTCCGGGATGAGGGCATCTTTAACATATTGGATGAACATCCAGGGGTCGAGGTCCTGGCCATTAAACCGGGAGACTGGAACCGGAATACCGCCGTTTCCCTGACGGAAAATTGGCTGACTACTTATGGAGACGAACTGGACGCGATCATTTCTCATGATGACGATATGGGCCTTGGAGTCGTGCGCGCGCTGCAGTCGGCCGGTAAATTGGAGGACGTGAAGGTGATCGCGTGCGCCGACGGGATAGAGGAAGCGTGTGAATCGGTAAAAGCAGGAGAAATGTCTGTTACCTTTTTCCAGGACGTATTCCGGGAAGGAGAATTATCCGTGGAAATGGCGGCGAAACTGGCGCGCGGAGAAAAAATAGAGGAACAGCAGGTGTTGATCGACATGATCCCCACGGAAAAGGAGTATGCACAGGAACTGCTGGAGGACTACTACGGACCCAGAAAATAGACTATCATAAATCAGACATGTGCTGATGGCTGATCGGCAGAGGGAAATAAAGGGCGAATGCTCCAAATAGTTTGGAGCACTCGCTCTTGATGTCGTTATATTAATAATAGCTATTTGAAAGGAGCCGCTTATGCTGACAGTTTTGATTTCTGACGATGAGCCGGACGTGTGCCAGCTGATCGCGCATTTAATAGATTGGCCGGCGATGGATCTGGAGCTGGCGGGAATCGCCGCAAATGGTCTGGACTGCCTGGATAAAATCAAACATTTCCGGCCGGACATTGTCATTACGGACATCCGTATGCCCGGCTTGGACGGCCTGGATCTGATCCGGAAAGTTCACGAGGCCGGAATCCGGCCGTATTTCATCATCATCAGCGGGTACCAGCATTTCCAGTACGCGCAGCAGGCCATCCGCTATGAGGTAGAGGACTATCTGCTGAAGCCGATAGGAAAGGCAGAGCTCACCTACTGCCTGGAGAATATTGTGCGGAAGATACGGGTGAACCGGGAAAAAGCCTCTGACGCCGAGGAAAAGGAGCTGCTGCTCAAGGAAAGCAGGCAGCGGCTGCAGGGACATCTGGTGACGGTGCTTCTCCACCGGCCGGGCGCCTGCAGTTCTATGGATATCCGGAGGATGAACGAGACGTTTCATACAGCGTTTCAGAAAGGGGAGTTTTTGGCTGTATGCATGCAGGCAGGCGGAGCGAAGGGAGTGACGGAGGAGGAGCTGGCGTCGGTTCTTAAATATGCGGAAAATACCGCGATCCGTATGCTGGCGGAGCAGAGACTGGAGAACGTGCTGGCGGTCGACGGATTCCGTCTGTTTGGGATCGTCAATTATAAGGCAGGGGAAGGGACGGCCGCCCGAATGGCACTTGGCACCGCGTATCGTACGGCTCTGGCTTATATAAAAGACCGAAAAGACATTGCCCTGTCCTGCGCCCTCAGCCGTGGGGGGAAAGAGCCGGGGGAATTTACGCGCATGCTGAAAGAGGCAGGAGAAGGAGTGGATTATCAATTGGTATGGGAACCCGGACAAGTGGTCGATATGGAACAGGTATCCGGTAATGCTGCGGATATGGAAGAAATCTGTCCTCTTCCGGTCAAACGGGATATCGAGAACGCGGCGGCGGCTCTGGATTTGGACAAAATGTGCCGAAAGGTTGATCTTGTCTTCCGGGAATTCCGGAGAAGGGAAAATGGAAACCCCAAGACGCTGTTTGAGTTCTGCGGTTATCTGGAGGATGCCATAAGAAAGTCTTTGGAGAACAGCAAGATCCGAATGGAAATACCGTCCGGTATCTTATGCATCGGCGGAGTATCAGATCTCACGGAAATGAACCGCCGCGTTAAAGAGCAGATCGGAGAATTGTTCGGGCATCTGATACGGGAAAGCGAGTCCAACGATAACCGGCCGGTGCGGACGGCGAAGCAATACATAAGTGATCATTATATGAAACCGGTCCGGCTGTCGGAGGTGGCGGAGCTGGTCCATATGAATGCCGCGTACTTCAGCACGGTATTCAAAAAAGAAACGGGAGAGTCGTTCAGCGACTATGTTACAGCCCGGCGGATGGAAGCGGCAAAACGGCTCCTGCGCGGAAGCGATCTGCCGATCGGCGTGATAGCGGAAAAGGTGGGGTATACGGAAACGGCATATTTCAGCAGGCTTTTTACGAAGGTCGTCGGGATCAAACCGTCACAGTACAGGAATCTTCATTCTTAGGAGGAATTATATGAGACAGAATTCCCGGCCTCGGACAACAGCTATGCGGCTGCTGCTCACGTATATTTTATATGGGATCGTATTTGCGGCGCCAGGGATTCTTCTGGGACTGCATGTGATGGAAGAGACAGGATATGGATACCGGGCGATCCTTTTCAGCGGGATCTTGCTGGAGGCATTTGTTTTCACAGCATATTTGCTTTTCGGGTACCGGAATATTTACAAGGTGCACCGTCAGATCGGCGCCACCCTTCGGAAGGTCCCTGAAGTTTCGGAAGGGATAGAAGGAGAGACCGATGTGGACAGGATATGCAGGACCGTGGTGAGGCTGAACGGATATACGAATAAGAAGAACACGCAGAAAATGCTGGTGAAGCAGGCGGAGCTGAACGCCCTCCAGAATCAGATCAATCCTCATTTTTTGTATAATACCCTGGAGTGTATACGAGGGAAAGCCATGGTGCAGGGGGCGGAGCAGATTGCCAATATGACAGAAGCGCTTTCCGCGTTTTTCCGCTACAGCATCAGCATCCAAGAGAATCTTGTGACTTTGGAGCAGGAACTCCAAAACACGAAGAATTACTTCTTGATACAAAAGTACCGGTTTGGGAACCGCTTTTACCTCCAGATATTTTTGGAGGAGGAATCGGAAGCGGGAGAGTATCTGATGCCGAAGATGACCCTGCAGCCTATTGTGGAAAACGCGATCTTTCATGGGCTGGAAAAAAGTGTTTCAGAGGGAACTGTCACCATACGTGTGACGGCGACGGAAAAAAGACTGATACTGGCAGTCCAGGACAATGGAATCGGAATTCCCGGACCGGCTCTTAAGGAGATTCAGGAATCTCTGAACGGTCTAAAGAGAGACCGGGGGGAGGAAGGAATGCACAACGGAATCGCTTTATCCAATATAAACGAAAGGATCCATCTCCATTTTGGATTCCGGTATGGTATCTCAATCAACAGCGAAGAAGGATTGGGAACGGAGATCACGATCACACTGCCGGCGGTACAGAAAGCGGCCGTCAGCGCAGAAGACAGGCGGCAGAGGGAAGAGAAGTTCGGGAGGGACGGCTATGAGGCGGGAGCTTTTGCGGATGGAGCATATCACGAAAACGCAATCTGATATCAAGATGCTGGATGATCTGACACTGAACGTTTACGGCGGGGAGATATTAGGGGTATTAGGCCTGTCGGGCTCGGGAAAGACGCTGGTCTCCCGTATTCTGGCCGGCAAAGATATTTCGTTCTCCGGCGACGTTTACGTTCAGGAAGAACCGGTAGAGGATTTCACGTCATTTATATGGAGAAAGGGGATCTTCTGTATCTTGTCCGTAGACGGACTGGTGCCAGAGCTCTCCATCGCGGAGAATATATTCGTGATGCAGCCGGACGGGAGGCCGTATGAACGCGTCAGGACGAAAAGGATATGCAGGGAATCCAGGAGGATACTGGAATTTTTGCGTCTGGAGCATTTAAACCCACGGATCCCGGCTAAAAATCTTTCCCGATATGAACAGTGTATGATACAGGTGGCAAGGGCTTTGGTCGCCAAAGCGGAGCTGATCGTCATGGATACCATTTTTGAGGCCATGTCCCGTGAGGAACAGATAAAGCTGGAGCAGTCCATTTTTATGCTGCGGGACACCGGGATTGGATTTCTGATCACAAGCCGTTTCGGAGAATATCTGATTCCGGTATCGGACCGGATCGCCGTACTGCGGGGCGGGCATAACGTGAGGACCTTTTATCGGGAGGAGTTTTCCCAGGAGCGTCTTCTGCGGGTCATGCTGGGATTTCGCCATATTGATACAGACAATATAAAAGCGAGATCAGGACAAAAGGAGGTCCTGCGGTTTGAGAACACAGTGCTTTACGGGCTGGAGGGATTTTCTCTTACCATAAAGGAAGGAGAGGCGGTCGGCCTGTGGGAGCTTCAGAATGAGAGGAACATGGCGTTATGCACGCTTTTGCTGGGAGAACAAAAGGGATACAGAGGAGAGATTTATTTGAAAGGAGAACCGTTCATCCCCAGAGATATTCCCGGCGCAGTCAAAAGAGGGATCGGAGTCATCCGGAACGACCCGCTTAAGATGGGGCTGGTCCCTTCCATGACGGCGGCTGACAACCTCCTTTTTCCCGCGGTCAGTAAAATCACAGGCGGAGTATTAAATAAAGGCATATATAAATTCATCCGATCAGAACATTCCGGCCTGCTGGAGGCTGACATCATCAGGACCAGGACGGAGGAGCTGGATATTTATGACCAATACAGGATCCTGATGGAAAAGTGGGCTTTGGACCGGCCTGCTGTTCTTCTCTGCATCAATCCTTGTATTACCAGCGATGTGGTGAGCAATCATATTATTCTTGAATATATGAACCGGATGAGGAAAAGCGGGAGCGGGATTCTGACTGCATCCTCCAATCTGAATTATATGATGACCGTATGCAGCCGGATCGTCGTATTTTTCGGAGAATCCTCCTGGCTGGAGTTTCCTAGAGACGAGTTCGGCATGATCGACAGCGTATTAGAATCCTTCCATTGAATCGGTTTTCCGGAATATAACGTTCTTGTAAAGCTTGGGTAATGATGTTATAATATACACCAGCATATTTCGGACACTGGACGTGACCGGAGTAGTTGAAGGAGAGTTCTATGAAAAACGATATGAAACTGAAAGGGCGGCTTCAGGGATTCTTGAACTGGCCATTATATATGGGAGTTCTGGTCATCATCATGACCGTTACGGCCTATGCTTTCAGCATAAAGGCGGGACTTATCTGTACGGTCCCGGCTGTGGTCTACTGCGGCGTCGCCCTGTGGTTCTATTTTGTGAAGCGCCCCATGATCATGCGGGAGCTTTTGCTTTTCGCCGTGGACCACGCGCAGATCCAAAAGCAGCTGCTGGCGGATCTGGACGTACCTTATGCGCTGCTGGATGAGCAGGGGAAGATACTGTGGATCAACAATGCCTTCGGCGAGATCATCCGGAAGGATAAGAGCTGGCACAAAAAGATCACAGATCTGTTCCCGGACGCGGGAATACAGCCCAATTCTCCCTTCGAGGAAGAGATGATTTATGACGTATCCTATGAGAACCGGTATTATAGACTTCATCTGAAGAATATTTATATGACGGAGGATACGGAACCGGAAGAAGAGGGTGGGTTTAAGGTAGGACTGATCGCGGCGTACCTGTTTGATGAGACGGAAAAGATCCAGTTCCAGCAGGAGATTGAAAATCAAAAGCTGGTGGCCGGCCTTATCTATCTCGACAATTATGACGAGGCGCTTGAGAGCATCGAGGAGGTCCGCCGTTCGCTGCTCATTGCCCTCATAGACCGGAAGATCAACAAATACATCAACAGTATGGGCGGCATCGTAAAGAAGATTGAAAAGGACAAATATTTTGTCATCATAAAGAACCAGTATATGGAAAATCTGAAATCCGCCAGATTTTCTCTGCTGGAAGATGTGAAGACCGTCAATATCGGCAACGATATGGCCGTGACGCTGAGCATCGGCCTCGGGATGGGCGGCGGAAGCTATATCCAGAATTATGAGTACGCGAGGACCGCCATCGACATGGCCCTTGGCCGGGGAGGCGATCAGGCGGTCGTCAAGGACGGCGAGACCATAAACTATTATGGAGGGAAATCCCAATCCCAGGAAAAGAATACCCGTGTGAAGGCCCGCGTGAAAGCCCACGCCCTCAGAGAACTGATCGAGACCAGAGAGCAGGTGTTCATCATGGGACACAAGATAGGCGATGTGGATTCCCTGGGCGCCGGCATCGGCATTTACCGGGCGTGTAATGAGCTTAACAAAAAGGCGCATATCGTGCTGGATGACATCACTTCATCGGTCCGCCCCATTCTGGAAAGGTTTATCAATAATCCGGATTATCCGGAGGACATGTTCATCAAGGGAGACAAAGCCATTGAACAGGCCGATGACAATTCTCTTCTGGTTGTCGTGGATGTGAACAGGACTAATTTTACAGAGTGTTCTCCTCTTTTGGATATCATACCGACCATTGTGGTATTGGATCATCACAGGCAGACGAGGGAGAGCATCACCAATGCGGTTCTTTCCTATGTGGAGCCATATGCTTCCTCCACTTGTGAGATGGTCGCGGAGGTCCTCCAGTATATCGGAGATAATGTGAGGATCCGCCAGGCGGAAGCAGACGCCATGTATGCGGGGATCGTGATCGATACCAATAATTTTATGAACAAGACCGGAGTCAGGACCTTTGAGGCAGCCGCTTTCCTGCGCAGGAACGGCGCCGATGTGACAAGGGTCCGGAAGATGTTCCGCGACAGTATGCAGGATTACAAGGCAAAGGCAGAGGCCGTCCGCCATGCTGAGGTATTTGAGGAGGCGTTTGCCATAAGCATCTGCCCCGGAGACAATATTGAGAGCCCTACCATCATCGGGGCGCAGGCGGCCAACGAGCTCCTGGACATCGTCGGCATCAAGGCGTCGGTGGTGCTCACAGAATTTCAGGATAAAATCTATCTCAGCGCCCGTTCCATTGACGAGGTGAACGTCCAGATCATCATGGAAAAGCTGGGGGGAGGCGGTCATATGAGCGTGGCGGGAGCGCAGCTTACAGACTGCACTATGGAGCAGGCAGTGGAAAAAGTAAAAGCGACCATCAAACAAATGCTGGATGAAGGAGAGTTATAAATGGAAGTAGTATTAATGGAAGATGTAAAGGCTCTTGGAAAAAAGGGCCAGATTGTAAAGGTGAACGACGGATACGCGAGAAACTACATCCTGCCGAAAAAGCTAGGCGTGGAAGCGACCTCAAAGAATCTGAATGATCTGAAGCTGAAGCAGGCCCACGATGAGAAAATGGCCCAGGAGCAGCTGGAGGCGGCCAGAGCGTTCGCGGCCAGGCTGGAAAGCTGTACCGTGGAGCTGGCGGTGAAGTCCGGCGAGGGAGGGAAGGTGTTCGGTTCCGTTTCCTCAAAGGAGATCGTGGCTGCGGCGAAGGAACAGCTTGACATGGAACTGGATAAGAAAAAGATCCAGATTCAGGAGCCCATCAAGACATTGGGGACTCATGAGATATTGATCAGGCTTCACAAGGACGTGACGGCGAAGCTTAAAGTACATGTGACGGAAAAATAAAGGCGGATGGATTTACGGCAAGGAGGATTCTATGGACGAGGCGCTCATAAAGCGGATACTGCCTCACAGCATTGAGGCGGAGCAGTCGGTAATAGGGTCTATGCTCATGGACAGAGACGCCATCATCACGGCGACGGAGACCATCCGGAGCGATGATTTCTATGACAGACGGTATGGCGTCATGTTTGAAGCCATGGTGGAATTATATACAGAGGGGAAGCCGGTCGATCTGGTCACTCTCCAGGACCGCCTGCGGGAAAAGGACGTGCCGCCGGAGATCAGCAGCCTGGAGTTCGTGCGCGATCTGGTCACGGCGGTACCTACTTCGGCCAATGTTCGTCAGTACGCCCGTATTGTTTACGAAAAGGCGGTTCTCAGGCGGCTGATACGGGTGAATGAAGAGATCGCCAATGAATGCTACGGCGGTAAAGAACAGCTGGACGTCATTCTGGAAGAAACAGAGAAAAAGGTTTTTGACCTGCTGAAGGACCGGAGCGGCGGAGATTTCACGCCCATCAAGCAGATCGCTCTGAACACACTGGAGAAGATCGAAAAGGCGTCTCAGAATAAAAGCGCCATCACCGGTATCCCTACCGGTTTCACGGACCTGGATTATAAATTATCCGGCCTTCAGCCGTCGGATCTGGTCCTGGTGGCAGCCCGGCCGTCCATGGGAAAGACCGCCTTTGTGCTGAACATTGCTCAGCATGTGGCGCTGAGAAAAAATTATACGACCGCGATCTTCAGTCTGGAAATGTCGAAGGAACAGCTGATGAACCGTCTGTTCTCTATGGAATCCAGGGTGGATTCACAGGCTCTCCGGACCGGAAACCTGTCGGATTCCGATTGGGACAAGCTGGTGGAAAGTGTCGGCGTGATCGGGAATTCCAAGCTGATCATTGACGATACGCCGGGTATCACCGTATCAGAGATGCGTTCCAAATGCAGAAAATTCAAGCTGGAGTTTGGCCTGGATCTGATTATTATTGACTACCTGCAGCTGATGTCAGGCGGAAAACGGGCCTCGGATAACCGGCAGCAGGAGATTTCAGAGATATCCCGTTCGCTGAAAGCCCTGGCCAGAGAGGTGGGAGCCCCCGTCATCGCCCTGTCTCAGCTGTCACGTGCGGTGGAGAGCAGGACAGACAAACGCCCGATGCTTTCTGATCTCCGTGAGTCGGGAGCGATCGAGCAGGATGCCGACGTGGTAATGTTCATTTACCGGGATGACTACTATAACAAGGATACGGAAAATCCCAATATCGCGGAGATTATCATAGCAAAGCAGAGAAACGGCCCAACAGGGACGGTGAACCTGGTATGGCTGCCGGATTATACGAAGTTTGTAAATATGGAAAAATAAGCGTGGAATACGGAGAAAGATATGGCAAAGGCGGTATGGAAGCCCGGGAATTTTATATATCCGGTGCCGGCAGTTCTGGTCAGCTGTCAGGATGAGGAAGGAAGGCAGAACCTGTTCACGGCGGCGTGGACCGGGACTGTCTGCACCAATCCCCCCATGGCTTATGTTTCTGTGAGGCCGGAGCGCTATTCCTACCACATGCTGCGGGAAACGGGAGCGTTTGTGATAAATCTGACGACAGAACCCATGGCAAGAGCAGTGGATTACTGTGGAGTAAAGAGCGGACGGGATGTGGACAAGTGGAAAGAGACCGGGCTCACGCCGGCCGCCGCTTCTGCGGTGAAAGCGCCCCTGATTCTGGAATGTCCCGTGAATGTGGAGTGTCAGGTGACGGAGGTTAAGGAGCTGGGGTCTCATCATATGTTCCTGGCTGAGGTGAAAGCCATTCAGGTAGACGAAAGATATCTGGATGAGAAGGGGAAGTTCTGGCTTCAGAAAGCGAAGCCTCTGGCCTATTCTCACGGCACATATTATGGGCTGTCGGAGGCATTGGGCACGTTTGGCTACAGTATTCGAAAAAATACGACAAAGCCGGCTGAAAATAAGAAAAAATTCAAGGGGAAAACGGTTTAAAGCCGTTGCAAATCAGCATAGTTTTGATATAATGGGCTTATTCGAACCGAAAGGAGTTTCATGAGAATTGGCCCATTACTTGATTTCTGAAGCCTCACGCAGATTAAATGTGGAGGCTCATGTGTTACGATATTGGGAGGAAGAGTTAAAGCTTGAGATACCGAGGAACGAGTTAGGTCATCGTTATTATACGGAGAAGCAGCTTGCGCTGTTTCAGAGGATAAAGGAATTAAAAGAACTTGGATACCAGCTAAAGGCTATCAGAACTAGTCTGAACCAAGAGGAAGGACTTGAACTGAAGGCGGATGAGGCTGGATTTTTATTGGAAGAAGACAGAGAGCATCCGGTAAAAGCCTCTGCAGGGGCCCCGGAAGAAAAGACGGAGCATGCCAGCTTGGATGACATGGATCAGGAGGGCGCCGGCACGGAGGAGGTACATAGCTGCCATAAGGACAAGCCCGCGGAGGCACGCTTTAAGGTGCTGGCCGGGGAAGGCCATGGGAAAGCTCCTGAGAACGGCGGGGCAGATGCCGAGATCAAGATGGACAAGCAGGATGAGAAGAGCGGCACAGAACTGTCCGTATCTGAAAGTGATGTGCAGAGCGGCCTGACCGCATCCCCGGAAAAGATGGAGCAGTTTCAGGCGATCATGACAGATGTGCTGACGGAAGCGCTCCGACGGAATAATTCCAGCTTCTCAGACGCTGTGAGCGGCCAGGTTTCGGAAAAAGTGGTCAAAGAAATGAATTTTCTGATGCGGGACCGGGAAGAGCGGGAGGAAGAAAGATACCGAAAGCTGGATGAGACCATCCGGGCTTGCCAGAGAGTTCAGAAGCAGAAGAATGAAGCGGCAGCCACTAAGGTGCCCGTCCGGAAGCTGAAAAAAAGAAGGTTTGGCAGAAGAAAAGAGAAATAGAAGAAGGCCCTTAGCGCAGAGGCGTCGAAAGACTGCCGGTGCGAAAGGGCCTTCTTTTATGCTGCAGGATGCGGCTTATTTCACTTCATTACCTTTGCTGACATTTCCTTTTTCATAAGAGTCCGCATTGGACAGAGTAGTAGCAGCGATCGCCTCCAGCGCCTCCTCTGTGAAAAATCCTTGGTGGGAGGTGATGATCACGTTGGGGAAGGAGAGGAGCCGGGCAGTGGTGGAGTGTTCTAATATCTCGTCCGAACGGTCTTCGAAAACGTTCCGCGTTTCTTCTTCATAGACATCCAGCCCGACGCCGAAAAATTTACGAGCGCGGATACCGAGAATCAGATCGTCTGTTTTGATGAGGCCGCCTCTGGAGGTATTGATCAGGATCACCCCGTCTTTCATCTTGGCGATGGTGTCCTTGTTGATCAGATGATAAGTATTATCCATCAAAGGGCAGTGGAGGGAAACCAGGTCGCTGGAAGCCAGCAGCTCGTCCAGGCCCACATAGGTCACGAAGTCCAGGTCCGGATTTTGATAAACGTCATAGGCGATCACCTTCATTCCGAAGCCGCGGCAGATCTTGGCCATGGCCGCGCCGATCTTTCCGGTGCCGATGATGCCGGCGGTTTTCTGGTGAAAGTTGGATCCCATGAGGCCGGCCAGGCTAAAGTTGTTTTCGCGTACTTTAATATAAGCCTTGTGGAGATGCCGGTTTACGGCCAGAGCCAGAGCCATCGCGTGCTCGGCGACTGCTTCCGGGGAGTAGCCGGGGACTCTCAGAATCGTCATGTCATACTCCTTGGCGGCTTCCAGGTCCACGTTGTTAAAGCCAGCGCAGCGCATGAGAAGCAGTCTGACGTGGCAGGCGTTCAGCACATCCAACGTAGGCTTGCTCAGGTCAGAGTTCACAAAGGCGCAGATCGCGTCGTAATCTCTGGCGAGAGCTGCCGTTCTGGGTGACAGGTCCGTTTCCAGGTAATCAATCTGAATATTGGGATAATGGACGAGCTGATGCTCAAAGGTCTCTTTGTCATAAATTTTCGTGTCGTAAAATAGAATCTTCATGGTTTGTCCTCCTATTGTTGCCGTGTCTGTAATTTTACGCTACTACTAGTATTATACAAAAAGAACGCCTGTATACAAGGGGAAAAAGAAACAGCCGGCAATAGCCGGCTGGATTCTTTCCATGTACGTATACGCATTTATGTGATTTGATTATTCAGCAGAAATAGCGCCTGTAGGACATACAGCAGCGCAAGAACCGCAATCTACACATTCGTCTGCGTTGATCTCGTATTTGCCGTCGCCTTCTGAAATCGCGGATACGGGACATTCGTCAACACAGGTGCCGCATGCTACACATTCATCTGAAATTACGTGTGCCATAATGAAATCCTCCTTCTATAGTATGTATTATTTAGTAATACTGCTGACAGTATTGTAATACATGGGACATGGAATTTCAAGTGTTAAATTCAGTGCAATCCGAAAGTTGGCGGAACCTCATAGGACATGGAAAGTCCAGGGCTTGAAAAGTGCAGAAAAATAGAGTATAATGCCCTTGAATCCGCCGCTTGTGGCGGAAGTATACAAGATTAGGAGGAACACGGAATGGCTCAGGTGACAAAGGATACGTTAATTGGCGAAGCTCTTCGCATGGACCAGGGGATCGCTCCGGTTTTAATGGGCGCGGGCATGCACTGCATCGGCTGCCCTTCTGCACAGGGAGAGTCTCTGGCGGAGGCTGCAATGGTGCATGGCATTG
This sequence comes from Lachnospiraceae bacterium, assembly GCA_902363445.1. Classification (GTDB taxonomy): domain Bacteria; phylum Bacillota; class Clostridia; order Lachnospirales; family Lachnospiraceae; genus Lientehia. The sequence goes on along the minus strand of CABJAB010000001.1, from coordinate 501,188 downwards.
ACGCGGATCAGCTGGTAAATGCAGTAAATGAATATTTAGCGGCGAAAGCCCAGTGATCACGCTGAAAAAGCCCGGACGAAGGTCCGGGCTTTTTTGTGTTTACGTTATGAAAGGAGACTTTCTTCTGGCTCCTAGAGCGCCTGCAGAATCTGAAGTGCCGTTCCTTTGATGATGATATCATAGTGTTCCTGGAAGTAGGCCTCGGTCGCGTAGGTGTTTTTCTTTCTGGTTCCGAACTCTGACAGCGTATTGAGAACCCGTACGAACGCATCTTCCGCATAACCCTGCTGGCTGATGACCAGGAGGTAATCTCTGGAAGAAGGATTCCGGTACAGAGAATTATAACCGTTAAAACTGTCCCCGAGGACCTGAGAGGCCTGAGAGACGGACTCAAGAGTGGAGAAGCGGAACACGCGCGTCTTGTCTGCCGGTTCAGGTGCAGGAGAACCGGCGTCTTCCTCGGAGCTGTCCAGCTTAATAGCGCCTTCCAGTCCGGGCTCCGATAAATTGTCATCATAATCCGTTTCATCCTCTGCGGAGGACGGGGCAAACTTGGCAAACCTGGTATCCAGCTCTTCCGGATCGTCTACCTTGGTGATGATCAGCATGATGCTGTCTCCGGAAAGGGGGATCGCTTCCACCATGAGCGGGTTGTCTTCCGCCTCAAAGCCAAAATCGTTGAAGGCCTGCTGCATCATTTCCCGAAACAAGCGTCTGGCTTTGTCGCTGCCATAGGCCAGCTCGCCCAGATTCAGCTGCCGGTCCGTGAGGTCGCTGCTGTCCAGCGTACAGCGTATCTGGTTGTCACTGATTTTTTCTATTTTCAAAAGAATCACTTCCTGTCTGTATCAGATTATTAGGGGTCAATATTGTTTGGCTATAGTATAAACAATACGGGCCCGGATGTAAAGTGCTTCTTTCAAGTACATTTTGGGGAAAATGCAAAATCTTATACTTGTATTTCCCCTTGATATATATTATGATTAATGGAAGAAGCGGTCTTTCATTCTATTCATTATGCCCAGTCGGGCAATATATTTCCATTATTATAACAATTAAATAAAGGGAGATTTTCTATGAAAAAGAAAAAGCTGACAAAAGAGGAACGAAAACGATACGATTCCCTTTTAAAACAGATGAAGCGTTATGAAAAACGCGGTGTGGAAATCACTTTGTCCGGCGAGGAGCTTCCCCTGGAAGATATTGCCGCGGCCTGTGCGGTGAAAGAACATGGCTGCTACATGGGAGACTACATATGGGACGATAAAGGCACCCTGTCGGAAATACGTTATGATAAGGTCGGCGGAGATGCCGAAAGCAGGAAATGAACCGCCATTAGGTATATATAACAGCGGCGGAGACGCAGCGTCACTTCTCACACAAATCTTAAGATTCTCTAATTTTTTTCCCACATTCACAGTTCGTCCTTTAAAATATGTTATACTGTAAAAGCAGATGCGGCAGCGCATACTCAAAATAAAAAATTGTAAATGAAAAATTGAGTGACAGAGGTTATAGATATGACAGAATTGCGAAGGACATATAATAGGAAGCCGGGCAGGACTTCCGGAGGCCGGGAGTACAGAAATGGCAGGCCGGTGTACCGGGAAACGGGCGGGGGTCCATCAGGAAAGAGGAAGAGGCCGAAAGGCTCTCCGATATTTTATATATGCCTCTTGATGGCCTTGGCGGTTTTGGCTGCCGGCGCGTTTGTGCTGTTTCGGAAATTCGGACCGGGTACTACCTGGGCGGACTATAAGACTGTTTATGGTATGGGTGCAGACGGTACCGCTGTCTTTCATGACGGGATACAGACAGAAAGCGCGGCTTTGTCACGGAATGGGAAGCTTTACCTTCCGGCAGATGCCGCCGCTGAGACAGACAGCAAATGGTATTTCAGTGATGAGGGACTGCTTCTTTATTCACTGGCGACTGAGACGGTGAGCATCCAGCCGGGGTCCCACACTTATGCAGTGGGAGGACAGACCACCGACATGGGTTATGAGATCTGTTTTACAGAAAATGGAAAGGCATATATTTCCGTCGATTTTATGGCGGCTTTTACCGGAGTCCAGATCTCCAGCTATCCGTCCGATCAAGAAAGCGGGCTGCCTGCCAGGCTTTATCTGGAGAATGACTGGGGGACTCATCTGAAAGCGGAAGCTTCGGGGAAAACAGCCATCCGTGTATTGGCCGGGATCAAGAGCCCAATCCTCACGGAGACGGAGAAGGGAAGTACCCTGTATATCATTGATACCGTGGATGACTGGACCAGGGTTCGGACGGAAGACGGATTCGTGGGATATCTGAAGACAAAGTATTTGAAAAATCAACAGGAATACCAGCTGGCCTCCAGCGCAGCGCTGCCGGAATATACGGCGGTCAAGAGTGATAAAAAGATCAGTATGGCCTGGCATCAGGTGTTCAGTGCCGGAGACAACGCTGAGCTTTCAGAATATCTGGAGGGTACGGAGGGGATTACGGTGCTGTCCCCTACCTGGTTTTCTGTGGCAGATAACAGCGGGGCGCTTAATTCTCTGGCAGACGCCTCCTATGTGAGCCAGGCCCATGAACGGGGCATGCAGGTTTGGGGCCTTGTCGACGATTTTGACAGCAATGTGGATGTGCTGACCCTCCTGTCTTCTTCAGCGGCCAGGAGAACAATGGCAGATCAGTTGATGAATGCAGTTTCCCAATACGGGCTGGACGGGATCAATGTGGATTTTGAGGGTATTAAACAGGACAGCGCCCCTCATTTTCTGCAGTTCATACGAGAGCTTTCCATTGCCTGCAGACAGGCCGGTAAAGTACTCTCCATAGATAACTATGTGCCTTCTGGAGGGCGCAGCTGGTATGATCTGGAGGAGCAGGGACAAGTGGCGGATTATGTAGTCATTATGGGTTACGATGAGCACTATAAGGGATGCTGCTCCGGGACAAATGCTTCTCTCAGCTTTTCGGAGCAGGGGATTGTCAATACCCTTAGGTCGGTTCCGGCGGAGAAGGTAATAAACGGGCTTCCATTCTTTATGCGGGTGTGGCAGGAAACTCCGGAGGAGAATGCGCCGGAGGATGCCAAGCTTTATGATGACGGGCTGTCCGTCTATGAGGGACGGTATGCCAGGGATTCCAGAGCTGTGGGAATGGATGAGGCACAGCGGCTGTTATCCGCCCACGGCGTGACGCCGGAATGGAAGGAGAAGCTGGGCCAGTATTACGGCCAGTACGAGGAGGATGGCTCCACATGGCGCATCTGGCTGGAAGACGCCAGATCCATAGGGCTTAAAATGGAAAAAGTGAAGCAGTATGGCATCGCCGGGGCCGCTTTCTGGAAACTGGGGCTGGAGTCTTCCGATGTGTGGCCGGTGATTGGGCAGTACCTTCAGTGACGCCCTGAATCCTAAAAGGAAAGAATGATCAGGCTGATTAATATAATGGAATCCCCCGGGCATATAGTATAAGGAACTATTAGCTCGGGGGATTTGACCTTGAAAAAGTGTGTGGAGTTTGTGATGGGTATCTGTCTGCTGCTGGCGGTCTTCATGCTGACAGGCCCTTTGGCGGGAATCTGGAAAGGCGCGGGAGGTACGGAGGTATCCGGTGAGAGCGGGAAGCTGCCGGTCATTGTGCTGGACGCAGGACATGGGGGCGATGACCCAGGCAAGGTGGGGATCAACAACGCCCTGGAAAAAGAAATCAATCTGGCTGTCACTCTGAAGGTGAAAGAGCTTCTGGAGAAAGAAGGAGTGGCTGAGAAGGTCATCCTCACCAGGGAAGACGACAACGGTCTTTATGATTCCGGAGACAGTAATAAGAAGGTGGCAGATCTGAACAAGCGATGCGAGATCATTGAAAAGAATAAGGCGGATTTTGTGGTCAGCATCCATCAGAACAGCTACAGTGACGGAGCCATTCAGGGAGCGCAGGTTTTCTATTATAAAAGCTCCGAGAAAGGAAAACAGCTGGCGGAAGCCATCCAGAACAGCTTTAACCAGACGATCAGCAGCAATAAAAAACGTTCGGCTAAGGCCAACGGGGATTATTATATGCTGCTTCATGTGTCCTGCCCCATCGTTATCGCGGAATGTGGATTTTTAAGCAACTGGGACGAGGCGGAGAAGCTGACCTCGGAGGAATATCAGGAACAAGTGGCAGAAGCAGTGTGCCAGGGAATTCTGAACTATTTGAAAGAGTAGTCTTTCCATTTTGAGGCAACGATGCTATACTAGAGATTATGATGATTACAAAAGTGGTGAAAATAGACGAATCCAATATAAGCCGGGAAGCTGTCAGGGAAGCGGGCCGCATCCTGGCGGGCGGAGGGCTTGTGGCCTTTCCTACGGAGACGGTGTACGGCCTAGGGGCGAATGGCCTGGATGCCAGAGCCGCGGCGAGGATATATGAGGCGAAAGGACGCCCTTCTGATAATCCGCTGATCCTCCATATCGCCCGTATGGAGGAGCTGGAACCTTTGGCGGCCGAGATACCGGAGGAAGCCAGGGCGCTGGCTTCGGCTTTTTGGCCCGGTCCCATGACGATGATATTAAAAAAGACGGCGGCTGTGCCGTATGAAACCACCGGCGGGCTGGATACGGTGGCCGTTCGTATGCCCAGCCATCCTGTAGCAAACGGTATTATTTCAGCAGCGGGCGTGCCGATCGCGGCGCCCAGCGCCAATAAATCCGGCCGGCCGAGCCCCACGAAAGCATCCCATGTTATAGAAGATATGGACGGGAGAATCGATATGGTCGTGGACGGCGGAGAGGTGGGAATCGGACTGGAATCTACTATTATAGATGTATCAGAAGGAATCCCTACGGTACTGCGTCCCGGGTATATCACCATGGATATGATACGCCGGATCACCGGAAGGGTAGAACTGGATAAGGCCAGCATGGGACAGATGGCGCCGGGAGTCCACCCGAAGGCGCCGGGTATGAAGTACCGGCATTATGCGCCGAGAGCGGAACTGACCATTTTTCGGGGCAGACCGGAGATTTCCGCGGCCGCTATTTCGGCGGCGCTGAAAAAGGCGGCTTCAGAGGGAAAAAAGGCCGGGGTCATCTGTACGGAAGAGTCCATAGGGTTTTATGGAGCGCCTGTGAAAAAAAGTGTGGGATCCAGACGGAACCCGGAGACGATCGCACATAATCTTTATGATGTGCTCCGGGCCTTTGACGAAGAGCAGGTGGACTGTATATTTTCTGAAAGCTTTGAGGACAATCCTTTGAGCGGAGCGATCATGAACCGCCTGATCAAGGCGGCCGGCCACAGGATAGTGGAATGTCAGGAGTGATGGAATGGCAAGGGTGAAGAAAATCATATTTGTCTGTACGGACAACACCTGCCTGAGCAATATGGCCGCGGCTGTATTTGAGGGCATCCGGGGAGAAAGAGAGATCGGCGTAGCCTCCAGGGGCCTGGTGGTCTTATTTCCGGAACCCATCAACCAGAAAACTGTCGCGATCTTAAAAAGCCACCATCTGGAGCTTCTGGATGAGGAAGCAAAGCCCCTGGAACGAAAGGATTTTATTCCGGGCACCCTGGTGCTGACCATGACTGCGGCCGAAAAGCATCAGGTGAAGGAGAGATTTCCGGAGATGCCCAATATTTTTACACTGAGGGAGTTTACCGGCCAGGAAGGAGATATCGCGGAACCTTTGGGCGGTACTTTGGCCGATTATGGGGCATGCTATGAACATATAGACCTATTGACAAAAGTTGCGGCAGAAATAATATTCAAGGAGGAGACTGACAATGATAGCGTTGGGATGTGACCATGGAGGATATGAACTGAAGCAGGAGATCATCGCATATTTGGAGAAAAATCATCTGGAATATAAGGATTTCGGGTGTTTTGGCAAAGAAGCGGTGGATTATCCGGAATACGCGAAGCTGGTGGGCCACGCGGTGGCCGACGGAGAATGTGAAAAGGGGATACTGATCTGCGGGACAGGCATCGGCATCTCGATCGCTGCCAATAAGATCAAAGGAGTCCGCGCGGCACTTTGTTCGGACTGCTTCAGTGCAGAAGCGACGAGGCTTCATAACGATGCGAATATATTGGCGATGGGAGGCCGCGTAGTAGGTGCGGGGCTGGCGCTCAAGATTGTGGATATTTTCCTGAACACACCGTTTTCCGGTGATGAACGCCACGCCAGACGGATCGGCAAGATCGAAGACTGAGCCGGCAGATGGATGCTACTAAAGAAAGCGAGGTGTCGGGCATGACCGAGAAGCGGAAGGACTACATTTCGTGGGACGAGTATTTTATGGGAGTGGCAGAGCTTTCTGCCATGCGTTCCAAGGATCCCAGCACCCAGGTGGGCGCCTGTATCGTGAGCCAGGACAATAAGATTTTGTCCATGGGGTATAACGGGTTCCCGAAGGGCTGCTCCGATGATGAATTTCCCTGGGGAAAAGGATGCGAAGATCCCTATGAGACGAAATATTTCTACAGCACGCACAGTGAGCTTAACGCCATTCTGAACTACCGCGGCGGCAGCCTGGAGGGCAGCAAGCTTTATGTGACACTGTTTCCGTGCAATGAATGTGCGAAAGCAATCATACAATGTGGTATTAAAATGATCATTTATGCGGATGATAAATATGGAGACACTCCGGCGGTGCGCGCGTCCAAGAGGATGCTGCAGTCGGCGGGCGTGGAACTGGTGCCCTATAAACGCACGGGAAGAAAACTGGAAGTTATCGTTTAGGAGATGGTCCAGAGGACTTTTTGTACGACAAATGGGGCTTTTTGTTCATTGAATCCAGGATTTTTAGATGATATAATGTTATGGTGTACGCAGGAGCCGCGGGCTTCCTGCGGCGATGGAAGGGTGGTCGCATGAAAAAAAAGCATCGGGAACTGGTGCGCTGCCTGGCTCTGGTGAGCCAGCTCGGCATTACCATGCTTACGCCGGTCATCCTGTGCGTGCTTTTGGGCGTATGGCTGGATAAAAAGTTTTCTACGTATTTTACCCTGCCGCTTCTGCTCCTTGGGATACTGGCCGGGGCGAGAAGCGCATATCTTCTGGCCAAGAAAGCGGTCAGGCCGGATGAAGAGGACGGCGAGGAGGAAGACGATGATTAAATACGCCGGCCAGGTGGTCAAAGAGGTGGTCCTCGGTATTTTTCTCTGGGGAATACTGGGATTTGCCATAATCTTGATATTTTGGGGAGCGCAGGCCAGAATTCTTTTAGGATTCTTATTGGGAGTTCTGATGGCGGCCGGTTATTTCCTTCATATGAGCGTCACTCTGGAAACCTCCATTGATATGATGGAGGAAAAGACCGCGAAGAACCATGCGTTCCGGTCTTATATAATACGAATCGCTGTCGGGGCTTTCGTTCTTCTGGCCGCCTGGAGCTCGGGCTGGTTTGATATGCTGGCGATCCTGGCAGGCCTGTTCACACTTAAACTGGGCGTATATTTGAGGCCGCTTATCCACAAGGCTTTCTGCCGTTTCGGAAAAGGCTTGGATTCCGAAGGCTGAAGGATAGAAAGAAAAACCTACTTTAATAAGAAAGGGGTGAGAGCATGAGAATGATTCTTTGTGAAGCGGATTTTGCCATCCATGGGCTGGTGAGCTATGAGCTGTTTGGACATACGTTCTGGCTTACGACTACCCATGTGTCCATGATAATCGTGACAGTCGTCATATTGATATTTGCTTTTGCAGCCAACCGCTGTATGAAGAAAGCGAAGGAAGTCCCGACCGGTTTCCAGAACGCGGTGGAAATGATAGTGGAAATGCTGGGAAAAATGGTCAGTACCAATATGAAAAAGCCGAAAAAATTCCTGAACTATATCGGCACCTTGTTTTTGTTCATATTGATATGCAATCTTTCCGGGCTATTGGGGCTCCGGGGGCCGACGGCTGATTACGGCGTGACACTTTGCCTGGGTCTGATAACGTTTGTACTGATTCAGTATAACGGGATCAAATGTCAGAGAGCGGGACATTTCAAGGCGCTGTTTGAGCCGATACCTTTGTTTTTTCCGATCAACCTGATAGGCGAGATCGCAACACCGATATCATTGTCATTGCGTCTGTTTGCCAATATGCTGGCCGGAACCATCATAATGGCGCTGTGGTATGGAATCATACCGATAGTAATTGCGAAGCTGGGGATACCGGCATTTCTGCACGCGTATCTGGATCTGTTTTCCGGATGTATCCAGACCTATGTGTTCTGCATGCTGACCATGGTGTATGTGGACGATAAGATGTGAGAGCAGAAAGATCGAAAAGTCAAAAGTTATGAGAATCAAAACATTGAAGGAGGATTTACTATGATTACAGGACAGGATTTAATCTATGCGTGTTCAGCAATTGGTGCGGGTCTGGCGATGATCGCCGGTATAGGACCTGGCGTTGGACAGGGAATCGCGGCCGGTCATGCGGCGGCGGCAGTTGGACGCAATCCGGGGGCGAAGGGCGATATCACGACCACAATGCTTCTCGGACAGGCAGTAGCGGAGACTACCGGTCTTTACGGCCTCGTAGTCGCATTTATCCTGATGTTCGTGAAACCTTTCTAAATAAAGAGGATAAGAGACTCCATTCAGGGAGTGGAAGAAAGGAGGCGGAACATTGGGAGCGATATTGGCAGCGGGAAATTTTCTGGCGGCCAGCGGGGAAGAGTATACCAGGATCCTGGGGCTCGACCTGCAGCTGATCCATGACGCCCTGCTTTTGGGCGTCAACATTTTCATCCTGTTTTTCGCCTTGTCATATCTGCTTTTTAATCCGGTCCGCAATATGCTGGAGAAGCGTTCGGAAAAGATCCGGACGGATCTGGATACTGCCGCAGAGGACAAAAAGACAGCGGCGGAGCTGAAGACCGAGTATGAAGCAAAGATAAAGGATATCGACAAGGAAGCAGAGGCGATTCTGGCGGAGGCCAGAAGGAAGGCCTTGAAACGGGAAGAAGAGATTCTGGAAAACGCCAAAGCAGAATCAGCCCGCATTATTGAAAGGGCCGGCCGCGAGGCGGAGCTGGAAAAGAAGAAGGCCCTGGATGATATGAAGCAGGAAATGATAACCATTGCGTCCATGATGGCCGGCAAGGCCGTGGAGGCGTCCATGGATGTGAAAATCCAGGATGAGCTGATCGACAGGACGTTAAAGGAAATAGGTGATGACACATGGCAAAGCTGATTTCAAAGACATACGGCGAAGCGCTTTTTGAAACAGCCCTGGATGTGAAGAATGTGGACGGACTGTATGCGGAAGCGGAAGCCGTCCGGGAGATTCTTTCGGATAATCCGAAGCTTCTGAAGCTGTTCAATCATCCGAATATCATCAAGGAAGAGAAGCTTGAGGTGATGGAGTCCGTATTTAAGGGTCGTGTATCGGCAGAGATGACGGGGTTCCTGAGAGTCGTCATTGAAAAAGGGCGCCAGAATGAGCTGGATGCGATTCTTTCCTATTTTATTGGCGAGGTAAAGGAATATAAGAATATAGGAATCGCTTTCGTGACCTCGGCAGCGCCGCTTTCCGATGCACAGAAAGAACAGATTGAACAGAAATTGCTGGAGACTACCAAGTATGAAGAGTTTGAGATGAATTTCTGCGTTGATGAGAGCCTTATTGGGGGCCTTGTCATCCGGATCGGAGACCGCGTGGTGGACAGCAGTGTCAAGAGCAGGCTGTATGAGCTGAAAAAAGAGCTCATGAAGATTCAGCTGGGCTGAGAGGCCTGCGATCATAACAATAGAAAGAAGGTGCGAAAGCTCCATGAATTTAAGACCGGAAGAAATCAGCTCTGTCATCAAAGAGCAGATTGAGAGATATTCCTCCCGCCTGGAGGTGTCCGATGTGGGCACGGTCATCCAGGTCGCAGACGGAATCGCACGTATCCACGGCCTTGAAAAAGCAATGCAGGGCGAGCTTCTGGAATTTCCGGGGGAGGTTTATGGCATGGTCCTCAATCTGGAAGAGGACAATGTAGGCGCCGTGCTTCTGGGGGACCAGAGAAACATTGCGGAAGGGGATACAGTAAAGACCACCGGCAGAGTAGTTGAAGTGCCTGTGGGAGACGGAATGCTGGGGCGTGTCGTGAATGCCCTTGGCCAGCCCATCGATGGAAAAGGCCCTATCCATGCGGACAGATACCGCCAGATAGAGCGTGTGGCGCCAGGCGTCATCACCAGGAAATCGGTGGATACCCCTCTTCAGACAGGGATAAAGGCCATTGACGCCATGGTGCCCATCGGAAGAGGACAGCGTGAGCTGATCATCGGAGACAGGCAGACGGGCAAGACCGCTCTTGCCATTGATACCATTATCAATCAAAGAGGAAAAGGCGTATACTGCATCTACGTGGCGATCGGGCAGAAGGCGTCTACCGTTGCGGGTATCGTGAAGACCCTGGAAGAATATCAGGCTATGGATTATACCACGGTAGTGGCGGCGACGGCCAGTGAAATGGCGCCGTTACAGTATATTGCGCCCTACTCCGGCTGTGCCATCGGTGAGGAATGGATGGAAGCCGGCAAGGATGTGCTGGTGGTATATGATGACTTGTCGAAGCATGCGACGGCATACCGTACGCTTTCCCTGCTTCTGCGCAGGCCGCCGGGACGAGAAGCCTATCCCGGCGATGTGTTCTATCTGCACTCCAGGCTTCTGGAGCGGGCGGCCAGGCTGTCCGACGAATTGGGAGGAGGCTCCCTCACAGCGCTTCCCATTATTGAAACTCAGGCCGGTGACGTATCGGCGTATATTCCTACGAATGTGATTTCCATTACCGACGGTCAGATCTATCTGGAAACCGAAATGTTCAACGCGGGATTCCGCCCCGCCATTAACGCGGGTCTTTCTGTGTCCCGAGTGGGCGGCGCGGCGCAGATAAAGGCGATCAAGAAGATCGCAGCACCCATCCGTGTGGAGCTGGCCCAGTTCCGTGAGCTGGCTGCGTTCTCTCAGTTCGGTTCTGAGCTGGATGCGGACACCAAGGAAAAGCTGGCCCAGGGCGAGCGTATCCGGGAGGTTCTTAAGCAGCCGCAGTATCAGCCCATGGGCGTGGAATATCAGGTGATCATTATTTACGCGGCGACTAAGAAATATCTGCTGGATATCCCGGTGGATGAGATTTTGCGTTTTGAAAAAGAGCTGTTTGAATTTGTGGATACAAAATATCCGGAGCTTCCTGAAGCTATCCGAAGGGAGAAGGCACTTTCTCCGGAGCTGGAGGAAAAACTGGCCAAGGCTGTTTCTGAATTCAAGGAACAGTTTGAACTGAGGTGATTTTATGGCTACAATGCGCGAGATCAAGAGAAGGAAATCCAGTATCCAGAGCACTCAGCAGATCACCAATGCAATGAAGCTGGTATCTACGGTTAAGCTGCAGAAATCTAGGGCAAAGGCGGAGAACACGCGTCCCTATTTTGATCTGACTTACAGTACGGTCTGCTCGATTCTGGCCCATACTCAGAATGTGCGCCATCCTTATCTCCAAAAGGGAGTCTCGGATAAGCAGGCGGTCATTGCCATTACCTCTAACCGGGGACTGGCCGGCGGCTATAATTCCAACATTGTGAAGGAAGTTACTGCGGATCTGGAACCGGGGCGGGTGAAGCTGTATGCCATCGGCCGCAAGGGCAGGGACGCTCTTGTGAGAAGAGGGTATGAGCTTGCCAGGGATTATTCTGACGTGATTGAGGAACCCTCTTATGCGGATGCCGCGGCCATAGGCCGGGCGGTCCTGGAAGCCTTTCAAAGCGGCGAGGTCGGCGAGATCTATTTGGCTTATACGTCATTTAAGAACACGGTCAGCCATGAACCCAGGCTCATCAAGCTTCTTCCCATTGAGCTTTCGGAAGAAGAGCTGGCAGCGGGGCAGGCGGCTTCCGGGGACAGGGAGTGTCCGATGAATTATGACGGGGATGAGGAAGAGGTCTTAAATGCCCTGATTCCCGGCTATGTATATAATCTGATCTACGGCGGGATGCTGGAGTCTATCGCCAGCGAGAACGGCGCGAGGATGCAGGCCATGGATTCGGCGACGAGCAACGCGGAGGAAATGATAGATAAGCTGTCCCTGCAGTATAACCGGGCGAGACAGTCCTCTATCACGCAGGAGCTGACCGAGATCATCGCCGGCGCAGAGGCTCTGAACTGAGAAAACGGCTGTCAGAGAAATGCGCTTGGGATGCAAAAATTTAGAAAAAGGAGTGAACAAGGAATGCCAGAGACGAATATCGGCAGAATCACCCAGATCATCAGTGCCGTCCTGGATATCAAGTTCAGTGAAGGAAAACTCCCCGACATCAATGAGGCGATCAAGGTGCGGAGGAGTGACGGGACGGATTTGACTGTGGAAGTATCCCAGCATCTGGGTGATGATACGGTCAGGTGCATTGCCATGGGCTCTACGGACGGACTTGTCCGCGGCATGGAGGCGGCCGCCACAGGCGGCCCCATTACGGTGCCTGTGGGAGAGAATACACTTGGAAGGATTTTTAATGTCCTGGGAGAGCCCATTGATAATAAAGAAGCTCCTAAGACGGAGGAACACCTTCCCATTCACAGGAAAGCGCCTTCTTTTGAGGAGCAGGCGACGGATACGGAGATCCTGGAGACAGGCATCAAGGTAGTAGACCTTCTCTGCCCTTATCAAAAAGGCGGAAAGATCGGCCTTTTCGGAGGAGCCGGGGTGGGAAAGACGGTACTGATCCAGGAGCTGATCCGGAATATCGCGACGGAGCACGGAGGATATTCTGTATTCACCGGCGTAGGTGAGCGTACCCGTGAGGGCAACGATCTGTATTACGAGATGCAGGAATCGGGAGTAATCAATAAGACCACCATGGTCTTCGGCCAGATGAATGAGCCGCCGGGAGCCAGGATGAGAGTGGGGCTGACCGGCCTTACCATGGCGGAATATTTCAGAGACAAGGGCGGCAAGGATGTCCTGCTGTTCATTGACAATATTTTCCGTTTCACACAGGCGGGCTCCGAGGTATCAGCGCTTCTTGGCCGTATGCCGTCGGCCGTGGGCTATCAGCCTACGCTGCAGACGGAGATGGGCGCTCTTCAGGAGCGTATCACTTCCACGAAGAGCGGTTCCATCACTTCCGTGCAGGCAGTTTATGTGCCGGCCGATGACCTTACCGACCCGGCGCCGGCTACGACCTTCGCCCATCTGGACGCAACGACCGTGCTCTCCCGTTCCATTGTAGAGCTGGGCATATATCCTGCTGTGGACCCTCTGGAATCCACGTCCAGGATCTTAGATCCCCGTATCGTGGGAGAAGAGCATTATGCGGTAGCCCGAGGGGTGCAGGAGATCCTGCAGAAATACAATGAGCTGCAGGATATTATCGCAATCCTGGGTATGGATGAATTGTCCGAGGAAGAGAAGCTGACCGTGTCCAGGGCGAGGAAAGTGCAGAGATTTCTGTCTCAGCCGTTCTTTGTGGCCGGCCAGTTTACCGGTCTGGAAGGACGCTACGTGCCTCTTTCTGAAACCATTCAGGGCTTTAAGGAGATTATCGAAGGCAAATATGACGATATCCCGGAGAGCCATTTCCTTAACGCGGGCAACATTGACGACGTATTGGCTCGTGCTAATTAAGGGGGTGTTCCGGTGGCAGACGAGAAATTATTTGACCTTCGGGTGATCACGCCCGACCGGGTGTTCTATGAGGATAAGGTAGAAATGGTGGAGATGAATACCAAAGAGGGGGCCATAGGCGTCTATAAGAAGCATGTGCCGACCACCTGTATCCTGTCCCCGGGCATTCTTATTATCCACCGGCCTGGAGGAGAAAAGAAAAAGGCGGCGCTCCACGGAGGCTTTGCTGAGATTCTCAAGGACAAGGTGACGGTCCTCGCCGAGGCGGCTGAATGGCCGGAGGAGATCGATCTGGAGCGAGCTAAGAAAGCGAAAGAACGGGCAGAGGAACGCATCCAGTCTCAGGGAGGCGAAATGGATGTGATAAGGGCAGAGATGGCTCTTCGCCGCGCTCTGGCCAGAATAAACGCAGCAAAATAAGTAACGAGGCTTTGGCCGCCGGCAGTGAGCCGGCTGGCCGGAGCTTTTTAATATAATAGGAAAGGAAGGGAGATCATGGAATACCGCGAGCTTGGAAAAACAGGTCTGAAGGTTTCGAGAGTAGGGTTTGGAGGGCTTCCTCTGCAGAGGGTGGACGCAGCGGAGACAAAAAACATCGTGAAGAGCCTTTTGGACACGGGAGTGAACTTTATCGATACGGCAAGGGCCTATTCGGTCAGCGAAGGATTTCTGGGAGAGGCTCTGGAGGGAGTGCGGGAAAAATTTGTCCTGGCGACGAAAAGTATGGCCAGGACAAAAGAAGAGATGGAGAGAGACATCGATATCAGCTTAAAGAATCTCCGGACCGGATATATCGATCTTTACCAGGTACATAATCCTAACATGGAACAGCTGGAGGCCGTTATGGCAGAAGGCGGAGCTTTGGAAGCCCTGGAGGAGGCCAGAAAGGCGGGAAAGATCGGCCATATCGGGGTTACGGCTCATTCTCCCAAGGTGTTTGAAAAAGTTCTTGATCTTCCCTGGGTGGAAACTATCATGTTTCCCTACAATGTGGTCGAGCGCCAGGGAGAGGAATATATCCGCCTTTGTCAGGAGAAGAACATTGGCTTTATCGCCATGAAGCCCATGGCAGGCGGTAATATTGAAGACGGTTCCCTTGCTGTGAGATTCATCTTGCAGAATCCGGCGGTGACGGTGGCGATACCGGGTATGGCCGCGGTCAGCGAGGTGGAGGAAAACGCGGCTGCTGCTGATGACCATGCGCCTTTCAGCGAACGGGAAAAAGAGGAGATGGCGGCGCTTGAAAAGGAATTAGGGACTCAGTTCTGCCGGCGCTGCAATTACTGCGCGCCTTGTACGGCAGGAATCGCCATTCCCAATGTGTTTTTATTTGCCGGGTATCTGAGGCGGTATGATCTGGCGGCTTGGTCAAAATCCAGATATGACAGTCAGGCCGTAAAGGCTGATGCCTGTGTGGACTGCGGAGCCTGTGAAGAACGCTGTCCTTATCATCTTCCGATCCGGGAGATGCTTAAACAGGCCCATACGGCGCTGGAAGCTGTGGGGAAAGACGAAAAGTAAACGGAAGAATTGAGAGAACTTTATGAGGAGCAAACGAAGGATAACAATTTGGAGAGGCTTATTATTGGCCCTTTCCATGATTCTGCTGATTGGCACGTTGAACGCTTGCGGAAAACAAGAAACCGCATATGCGGGAAGTCCCTCGACGGATTCTCAGGCACAGGACAGCCGGATAGAGGCAAATCTGACTGTCCACTACCTGGACGTGGGGCAGGGAAGCGCCGCTCTTTTGGAATCGGACGGACGCTATGTGCTGATAGACGGGGGCGTCAATGAATATTCGTCATTCGTGGTCAGTTATCTGAAAAAGCAGGGAGTAGAGACATTGGACTATGTCGTGATCACACATTATGACGCGGATCATTTGGCTGGCGTCATCGGCGTGCTTCACCAGTTTTCTGTAAATCAAGTATTGTCCGCGGATTACGAGGCCGATACGAAGCTCTATCGTTCTTACACGGAGATCATGGAGGAAAGATCCGTTCCGGAGCAGCACCCCCGGATTGGGGAGACATACACATTTGGCTCCGCCCTCATCCGGATTACCGGCCCGGTTAAATATGACTATGAAGATGAGAATGACAATTCCGTAAGCGCCGTGGTGTCTGCCGGGACCAATAAATTTTTCTTTGGGGGAGATATGGGCGAAGCCTCGGAGACAGACGTGCTGGAAGAAGGGATCGATGTGGAGGCAGATGTATATCTGGTCAACCATCATGGCTCGGAAACCGCAACCACAGAAGCCTTTTTAGAAGCGGTGGACCCTTCGGCGGCAGTCATCAGCTGCGGTTCCGGGAATTCCTATGGACATCCCAGGGAAGCGGTGCTGGACAGGCTTTCCGAGTATGGAGCAGTGATCTACCGGACGGATATGCAGGGGACGCTTATTGCCCGAAGCGACGGAAAAGAGATTATATTTGATCAGGAGCCTGAAAAGGCAGAGACGGATGCGAATCAGGCGGGTACAGCCGATGAAGAGACAAGGGAATATATCCTGAATACGAACACGAAGAAGTTTCATTTGCCGGACTGCGGCAGCGTGGGGGACATGAAGGAGAAAAACAAGAGGTCCTTCGTGGGAAGCCGGCAGGATATCCTGGACGAAGGATATAGCCCATGCGGGAACTGCAGGCCATGAAGATTCCTATTTAACTATGAAAACCTCAGTGACTAATTTATTTTGGTCACAGAGGTTTTTTTTAATCGTTTTTTTTTTGTGAACTTTTTGTGAAATCAGCTTTCACGGGTTGACAATGTCAATAATGAGTGTTATAGTACAAATAGAACATGAGGAACAGGAAAGATTTCCAAATGTTCAGATACCGTTGATGTAAGAACACCATGATATAGAAAAGAATGGAGGAATGAATTATGTTGATGCCTAGTATTTTTGGAGAAAATTTATTTGATGAAATGATGGATTTCCCTTGGGGAAACGATTTCTTTGGAAGGCGCAATCCTCTGTATGGGAAGAATGAAAAAAATTTAATGAAAACAGACGTGAAGGAAACAGACGGCAGCTATGAGGTAGCGATCGATCTGCCGGGATTTAAGAAAGAAGATGTGTCGGCTGCCCTGGAAAATGGTTATCTGACGATTCAGGCGGTGAAAAGCTTGGATAAAGAGGAAAAGGATAAAGAAGGAAAATATATCCGCCGCGAACGCTATGCGGGCAGCTGCTCCAGAAGCTTTTATGTGGGAGACAAGGTAAAAGAGGAAGATATTCAGGCCAGATTTGAAGACGGGATCCTGAAGCTTTCCGTGCCGAAAAAGAATGAGGCTATTGAAGAGAAGAAAGGTTATATTGCCATCGAGGGATAATGCTCCATTCCTCTTAACATAGATACAAGAACAGGAGGCCCCTTCCGGAAGAAACGGATGGGGCCTCCTGTTTTGCCGCGCCCCGTGTCAGAGGCGTGGAACTTTTTTCAGCTTTCCGGGACGGCCCGCCGGTATGCTTCATAATCCTCCTGCCATTTTTCATATCCGGCCTGACCACGGCGGTCTGGCAGCCGGTAATTCCGAGAGAGGTACTCTCCGAGTGAAGCGGTCACCTTCCGGGCTCCGCTGTAGTTCAGATGAGTTGTGTCCCTGGTATCTGTCTGCCAGTCAATTCCCGTTTTCTCCGAAGCGGCGTTGTAATCCAGAAAGGGAATTCCATGGCTTGCGGCAAACGCAGAGACGGCCTTGTGCCTAGCCATGTTCCAACCGCTGGGGGAAGGGATGCTGAGAAGCAAAAGCTTTATGTCATGCTTTCGGCAGAGCGATACGATACGGTTCAAATAGAACAGCTGAGTGGGGTCAAGCGGGGCGGACGCTCCCGTATCGGCCATGTAATCGCCGGAATATGGAGTAATCTCCGTCCGGTAGGAGTAGCCGTGCATTTCTGGGACCCAGGAATAGTCTTTTGGAGAAGAGAAATCACGGGTTTTCAGATTTTTAAAGCGGTTATGAAACCGAATGGAGGGGAACCACGATTCCAGCATGGTCTTCAAGGAATTTTCCGCGGCGGCAATACCGCTCCCCTGATAAAGTGTATCGGTTTCCAGGATGACAAGCTTTGGCTTTTGACAGGATAGGATTTCCTTCAGCGCCCGGTAGGATTGGCTGGCGTCATGCCAGGCGCCGCCGGAGGTATAACAGGTATAGCCGTAATTTCCCCATAGCTCTGGCACAACGATGCCTTCAGAGGCGTTGCTGTCTCCTATGACCGCTGTATCCAGAGTGTTTTTAGGAAGCCCGTAGAAGCCTCCATAGTCATAAGTGCCCAGATGAGTATTGCCCTTAGGGGCCAGGATATTACCTGCTGCGGTCAAAAGAAGAAAAAGGATACAGAGAAAGGAAATGGCCCGGATCATATGCCGTATCGCCGGATGTCGTTTCATTATAGGGTTCCTCCCCTTTCTTTATTTTATCTCACTTAGTTTTATCAAAAATGGGCATATATGAAGTCCACCGCCGCATAACCGGCGCCGTAGGCTCCCAGGACCAGTACGGAAAAGATTCCGGAATAGTATATGGTCCACCGCACAGGAAGCGGGAGAGCGGCTATTTCCCCACGCAGGTCTTTTCCGCGTTCCTTCAAGTGTCCCGCGGCGGTCATGATGATCAGGCCCGTGGAGAGAACGATCAGGTCGGCTGCGTCACAGCCCATTTGGAATATTGATCCGTCGGTGAGGACGGACAGAGAAAAGCCGCGAAATATGGAGAGGACCATTTTAATACCTGTTTTCAGGCTGGCGGCCCGGAAGAGAAGCATCCCGATCACGACGATACTGAAGGTACGTATCCGTTGAAAACCGTGGTATGCCAGGCCGTTCTTGTCAATACCCAGGCGGCTGGGAATATTCCGGAGCAGAGGATCTAACAGAGTTCCAAGGCTCAGGAGGAAAAAGTAGTACAAACCGTAAAAAATATATTTCCAGCTGGCGCCATGCCACAGGCCGTTTCCAAACCAGACCAGGAACAGGGCGCAGGTGACGGGGAACCATTTCGCCAGATGGGCCGGGAGGCGTTTCCTGGCCCATTGGGACAGGCGCTTGAAAGGACGGGACAGAGATACGCCGTAAAAAACATAGTCCCGAAGCCAGGAGCCGAGAGAGATGTGCCATCTCTGCCAGAATTCATTGATGGAGCGGGAAGAAAACGGACGGCGAAAATTTTCAGCCAGCCGAATTCCGAAAAGCTGCGCGCTGCCGGCCGCGATATCCATGCAGCCGGAAAACTCTGCATAGAGCTGAAGCGTATACAGGAGCGCCGCCGCAAGCACATAAAAGCCATGATAACTCTGCCAGCTGTCAAATACGGTATTTACAAACATGTTGGCACGGTCCGCGATGACAAGCTTTTTAAAAAGTCCCCACAGAATGAGCTGGAGGCCGCCGGTTATATTTTCGTAAGAAAGACGGTGGCCTTCATAAACCTGAGCTCCCAGCTGATCATAACGGGCGATCGGTCCTTCCATGATGTGGGGAAAGAAACACATATACAGGAGGAAACGCCCGAAATTACGGTCGGCGGGATATTTTCCTCTGGAGACGTCAATGAGATAGGAAGCGGCCTGAAGGGTATAAAAGGAAATGCCCATAGGGAGGAGAAGGGACAAAAGGGGCAGTTTTCTTCCGGACGAAAGCCGTTCCAGCAGCAGATTCACATTTCGGCTGAAAAAATTATAATATTTAAAGAAAAATAAAAGGCCGAATAAAAGAAGAAGACTCCCCCAGAGAAGCTTCTTTTTCTTTTTTTTCTCTTCGCTTCCCAGGCGGTCCATTAAGAGGGCGGCGATGTAGACGATCAAAGTGGACAGCAAAAGGAAAAAGGGGAGGGAACCGTCTCCCAGCAGGTAAAATAAAAAGCTGGAGGCCAGAAGCACCAGGAACCGGAAGCGCAGGGGGATCAGATAATAGAGGAGAGCGTTGCAGGGCAGAAAGCACAGCAGATACAGCCCGGTGGAATACGACATGATGCCTGTCCTCCTTTTTAATGATTTCCGCGGGTCATTGTTTGGCGGCGTTCAGCCGGAGTATCATTTCATAAATCGCGTTGGCGGACTGAAAGTTCTCCGGCACGATCTCCAGGGGGGTGACCTCCACATGGAAATATTCTTCTATGTCCATGGCCAGGGACATGATATCCACAGAATCCAGGATATGGCTGTCAATCAGACTGATCTCGTTTGCGAAGTCTACGCCCGGCTTCATACTCTCTAAAATAGAGATCAGGCAGGAAATGTCAGGGAGTTCCCCGGTTTCGCTGTATGATCCGCAGTCTCTCCTTTTATCGGTTTTTGATTCAGCGCTCTTGGAAGCGGCCTCTTTTTTATGAAATAACATAATAATATCATCCTTTCTGATAAGCTTTACGCAGAGCCAGACGGTCTATTTTTCCGTTGGCGTTGTGGGGAAGGCATTTTAGGCGGAATAACCTGGAAGGAAGCATGTAGTGGGGGAGCCTGCGGGACAGGGCGTGTCGCAGCGGCTCTTCCTCCGTTCTGCCTTCATAGAATAGACACAGGTCCCCGTTTTTCTCATCGTAGATACAGGCGCAGCATTTGATATCCTTCAATGTATCCGCGGCGGCTTCAATTTCTCCAAGCTCGATCCGGTATCCCATCCGTTTGATCTGGGAGTCCTTCCGGCCGATATACAAAAGCTCACCCCGTTCATTATAACGGACAAGGTCCCCGGTTCTATAGATCAACTCTGGGTAATGGGGATTTAAAGGGTTCTGAACAAAGGCTTTTGCCGTCTTTTCCGGATCGTTGTAATATCCCATGGCGAGGAAAGAGCCTCGGACACACAGCTCTCCTTCTTCACCGGGCGCGGCTTCTCTGCCTTTATCAGTCAAGACCAGAAGGCCGCAATTATCGCAGGCCCTTCCGATGGGAATACTCTCTCCATCATTAAAATAACGGTTCACTTCGTAGAAGGAACAGATATCAGTTACCTCAGTAGGGCCGTAGAGGTTGGCAAAATACGCATCCGGCAGATGAGAACGCCACAGGTTCAGATGCTTGACGGACATGACTTCTCCCGCAAACAGAATTTTTCTGAGCTCAGGGACCTGGACATAATCCAGCGCTTTCCATCCAGTCACAAGACAGAGCGCGGAAGGAACCCAGTATATGGTGTTGATATGACAGCCGCGGATGTATTCCAGCAGACGGACGGGAAAAGCGAAAAGCTTCCGCGGAATCAGACAGACGGAAGAACCCGCCCGCAGAGCGCCGTAGATATCCAATACCGACATGCTGAAATAAAGCGGGGCCTGGTTCCCGAATATTGTTTCGGAATCAATATGGAAAGTGCCGGTCACCCACTGGCTGTAGGCGAGAATGCTCCTATGGCAGACCACAGTTCCCTTGGGAAGGCCTGTGGAACCGGAAGTGAACAGGGCGTACGCGGCGTCTGTGTCGATGGAACGGGCCCGAACAGAAGACAGTCCCTGATGGTCTGCAGGCGTGTCCACAATATCTTCATAAAAATATACCGGACCGGTAAAAGACAGAGGTTCCAGATGTTCTTTACAGGATTGCTCCGCCAGGATGGCCGCGGGCGACAGAACCCGGAAAATCTTTTCCATCCTGTCAGCCGGCATATCCGGATCCATCACCACATAGAACGCGCCGCTGTACAGGATACCGAACATGGCCGATATGCAGCGGGTGCTCTTTTCCATGAGAATAGCGACAGGCTTTCGCTCGGCAGAAAGAGACAGGAGCGCACTGCCTATGGCCTGGGATTCCTGCATAAGTGTCTGATAAGAAACAGTACGCTCTTCATCAAAAAATGCGGTGTGACAGGGAGCCTGCTCGGCTGATCGCTCCAGTAATTCCAGGACGTTTTTCATGGTTTTAGTCTCCTTGTTTTTGTTTTCATACCTTGCCGCACGGAGTGCGCCTGCCCGGAGGGCATGAATTAAGGGGTGCCCTTGGGTATACCTTTGAATACTTTTAAAACAAATTTGTCTTATGAAACAGATGAGACAGGAGGAAATTCAATCCCACCCAGGCGGCTCGCTGGCAGCCGTAACCAGAATTATTACGGCCTCCGGACAGTCCTTTCCAACTGACATGGATAAATCGATATTTTTCCATGTCAGATTCCAACAAAAATCCGCATGATATGCGATTTTTGCCTCCCTGCGTCCGGGAAAATTCTGATAACGCCTTTGCGGCGCTCGTCTTACGATGGGATCGAATCATTCCTCCCGCTCCTCTTGCCGCGCCGAAATAAGCGCTCATTTGTTGTTAAAACCATTAGGGCGGTCCACCGCAGCCCGCTGCCATAAGGCGCGCGGGCCATGCGGATATCCGATTCTTTTCTGGAATCTAAAAAATGAAATTTGACCAGTATAGCGCGGCAGGCAGGCACCGACAGAAAGATTCCGGGCCGGCCCAAAGGTGAGCGCCGCAGGGCAGCGGCCGGTGTTCCCCTGGCGGAGGGAGGCAGAAACGGAAATACCAATTCCGTTTCTGAGCGAACAGGAGGCGGGAAATCATAAAGGTTTCCTGCCGACATGTGAGCGGTACTGCCGGAGCGGGGATAAAGCCGCCTCTGCATCGCCAGTGAACCGAAATCGTGACGGTCCGGAACTTCTTGCCGATGCTAAACTGGAGCTTGATTGGAATTATCTGAAGATGTTCCAAAAAGTATTTTATATCATATTTTGTTTTACTGCTTAAATGTGAGGGAATTGTGTCTGGAACCATAAGAATTTATTAGAAATTTTATAGAAAATTCATAAATGTCGATTTTTGCAAAAAATCCAGGAGGCTGTGAAGAGAAGAGTTGACGGATAAAATCCAAATAACTATAATGGGTAACAGAAACGCTATGTTCCGGTAAATACGGAAATACGTTATTATAAACGAAAAGGTGAGATACATGAAATTTGCAAAGAGGATGGAGCAATTTGGTGAAAGCGTTTTTTCCACGCTGATGGAACTTAAGGACAGGCGTCTTTCGGAAGGGAAGAACGTGATTGATATGAGCATAGGTGCTCCGAACATCCCGCCTGCTGACCATATAATCGACGCACTTGTGGAGGCGTCAAAGGATAAACGGAATTATATCTATGCGATCAAGGATCTGGAGGAGCTTAAAGAAGCTGTGGCTCTATGGTATCGGAGGCGTTATCAGGTTGAGCTGGATCCGGATACGGAAATTGTGTCCTTATTGGGTTCCCAGGATGGTCTCGCCCACATCGCGCTTTCCATCCTGGACGAGGGCGATCTTATGCTGGCGCCGGATCCTTGTTATCCTGTATTTGCCGACGGCCCCAGGATAGCGGGAGCGGAACTGTATTTCATGCCTCAGAGGAAGGAAAAGGGGTATGTCATTGACCTGTCTGAGATTCCGGAGGAGACGGCCAGACGAGCAAGATTCATGCTGATCTCTTACCCAAACAATCCTACGACAGTGCTGGCGCCGGATTCTTTTTATGAAGAGGTCATTGCCTTTGCGAAAAAGTATGACATCATAGTGCTTCATGACAACGCCTACAGTGAACTTGTATTTGACGGAGCTTCCTGCGGAAGCTTCCTTCAATATCCCGGTGCGAAGGAAGTAGGGGTGGAATTCAATTCTCTGTCTAAAACCTATGGGCTGGCAGGCGCAAGAATTGGCTTTTGCGTGGGGAACCGGGAGGTGGTAAAGAACCTCTCGACTTTGAAATCCAATATGGATTATGGAATGTTCCTTCCTATACAGAAGGCGGCGGTGGCGGCCCTGACCGGTGATCAGTCTTGTGTGGAGGCGACCAGGGCGGCTTATGAGAGACGCCGGAACCTTCTCTGCGACGGGCTGAGTTCCATCGGCTGGAAGGTGGAGCGGTGTCCGGCCACGATGTTTGTCTGGGCGGATATCCCGGGAAAATATGACAGTTCAGTGGCCTTTGTAAAAGATCTGGCGGAGAAGGCGGGAGTCATCGTCACACCGGGCAGCGCGTTCGGCCCCTCAGGGGAAGGGCATGTCCGGTTTGCCCTCGTGCAGGATGAGGATAAGATAAACGAGGCTGTGGCCGCCATTAAAGAAAGTGGAATCCTTGAATGAAATGTCTGCTGATCGCGATCAATGCAAAATACATACATTCCAATCTGGCGGTATATAGTCTGAAAGCCTGTGCGGAAAAGGAAGGCCTGGAGGCAGAGCTTGCGGAGTATACCATCAACCACAGGGCTTCTGAGATCCTGGATGACATTTATATGAAAAAAGCGGATATGCTCTGTTTTTCCTGCTATATCTGGAACATAGAATATGTAAAGTCTTTGGTGAAGGACCTGAAAAAGCTCCGGCCGGATATTCCCATATGGCTGGGAGGACCGGAAGTATCCTTTGAATGGGAAGAAAGGCTGAGGGAGATTCCAGAGGCTGATGGGATTCTGTACGGAGAAGGGGAAAGAAGCTTTCCGGAACTTTTGAAGCACTGCTTCAGGGGAAGTACTTTGCCTTCCGGATGTGCGTTCCGCGGGCCGGGAGGAAAGATTGGCTTTACAGAACCGGCGGAACCGGCGGATATGGACGATCTTCCTTTTGTCTATGGGGATATGAAGGAGTTTGAAAACCGTATCGTCTACTATGAAACGAGCAGAGGTTGTCCGTTTTCCTGCAGCTACTGCCTCTCTTCTGTGGACAAGAGGCTGCGGTTCCGATCTCTGTTCCTGGTGGAGCGGGAGCTGGCTTTTTTTCTGGATAATAAAGTGCCCCAGGTGAAATTTGTGGACAGGACCTTTAACTGCAGGAAATCCCATGCCATGGCCGTCTGGAAATATATACGGGACCATGACAACGGGACTACGAATTTTCATTTTGAAATAGCGGCGGATCTTTTGGACGAAGAGGAATTGTCATTGATCAGGACCATGAGGCCGGGGCTGATCCAGCTGGAGATTGGTGTGCAGTCGGTGAAGCCCAGCACTATATGCGCCATCCGCCGGAAGATGGATCTGGAAAAAGTTAAGAGTATCGTAAAAGGCATAAAAGACGGGAGAAATGTCCATCAGCATCTGGATTTGATCGCAGGGCTTCCTTGGGAGGATTATGAGAGCTTCGGTCATTCATTTGACGAGGTCTATGCCATGGAGCCCAGCCAACTTCAGCTGGGGTTTTTAAAGGTGCTGAAGGGGTCCCCCATGTACTACGACGCGGAAAAATACCATATTCTGTATCAGACCGAAGCGCCCTTCGAGGTGCTGTCCACAGCCTGGCTTTCCCATGAGGATATCATCCGCCTGAAGGAAGTGGAGCAGATGGTGGAGATCTATTATAACAGCTGCCAGTTCCAGAATACCATGGAGGCGCTGCCCGCGCTCTTTGAGAGCCCGTTCCGGATGTATGAGGCATTGGGAAGGGAATACAAGCTGCGGGGGATGGACAAGAAGAAGCATGTAAGGTCCGTTTTGTATCAGTTTCTCCTGGAATTTATATCGGAACACTTTGAAGCGGAAACAGAACGGTTCCGTCAGATCCTGACCTTGGATTATTATCTCAGAGAATATGCAAAACGCCGTCCCGGATTTGCGGTTCCGGAGGAGAAATACAAGGAGCTCATCCGAAGCCGGTGCGAAGCGTGTTTTCCCGGCGCCCCGGTAAAGCAGCTCCTACGGGAAAAGCATGTGGAACGGTTTGTTCCGCCTTTCACGGAAAAAGAAGAGTACTGGCTGTTTGACTATGGAAAAAGAGACCCCCTAACGGGCAATGCAGAGGTTTTTATACTGCATGGGCCGGAGAAAGGAAGGGAAGAATTATGACAGAAAAAGAACGGGTGAGCAGGATTCTGGCTTTGCTTGATGAACATTACACCAGAGAATATAAATGTTATCTGAATCATGAAAATGCCTGGCAGCTTTTGATCGCCGTTATTCTCAGCGCCCAGTGCACCGATGCCCGCGTGAATATTGTCACGGAAAAGCTGTTCCGGAAATATGACAGCCTGGAAAAATTCGCCGGGGCGGATCTTAAGGAGCTGGAACAGGATATCCATTCCACCGGATTTTATCATAATAAAGCGAAAAACATCATCGCCTGTGCAAAGAGACTGATCGAAGAATACGGCGGAGAAGTGCCGAGCAGCATAGAAGACCTGACCTCTTTAGCCGGGGTGGGAAGAAAGACGGCCAATGTGATCCGCGGGAACATATATAATGAGCCGAGCATTGTGGTGGATACCCATGTAAAGCGGATATCAAAGAAACTCGGATTTGTGAAGTCGGAAGAGCCGGAAAAGATAGAGTATGAGCTGATGGAGATTCTGCCGAAAGACCATTGGATTCTTTATAATATCCAGATAATCACACATGGCCGCGGCATATGCCCGGCGAGGAATCCCCAGTGCGGCAGCTGCTTTTTAAACCATTTATGTCCGGCTGCGGAAATAGGCATATCAGAAAAGAAAAAAAACAAGTCTGTTCAGGAGGGAAAATGACATGATGAATGTGAAGAAACAGAAGGCAAAACGTATCATAGTAGGGGTAGTGGCGGTCCTGTTGGTCCTGGGAATGGTGATCCCGATGGTACTTGGCGCCATTTTATGAAAATTATTGCAATACTTTTAAGATTCTATGACTATGCTTGAAAATCCAAAAACTTATGTTACAATGGATAAGTCATTATAGGACAGCTATAGTTCTGTGTTGAAAAGAAAGGGAAGCAGTTTATGAAAAAGAAATGTGCATTGTTGCTGGTCCTGGTCCTTCTTGCCAGTCTGCTGGTATCTGGTATGGCTTACGCCACCGGAGAGAATGGGGAAACAGAAGAATCGGGTGCTCCAGAGGAGACGAGCGCTCCCGAAGAGACGGCCGCAGAGACAACGCCTGAAGAAACCACGGCAGACCCCAAAGAAGCATTGAAGGAAGCGATGGAAAAAAGCCCGCTGGGTGCGGATGCTGTGATTGCTGACGGCGTATATATTGATGATGTAGATGTCAGCGGCATGACCGCCGACCAGGCCATGGAAGCCGTATTGGCTCACATGGAGGAGCTGGGGCAGAAGACCCTGACCCTCACTCTGGAAGGGGCGGACGACGTGGCCCCTATTCAGGTGCCGATCGCCCAGCTGGGACTTAAAGCGGACGGAATATCTGAAATGGTGATGGAAGCGGTAACTCTGGGAAAGAGCGGAAATCTGATTGTCCGGTATAAATCTAAAAAGGATCTGGAACAGAGTAATCAGAAATACGACCTGGCGTTTTCAATCGATGAAAATACGGTGAAGAGCTTTGTGACGGAGCAGACGGCCGGCCTGGCTGTGGAGCCTGTCAACGCAGAGCTTGAACGCAGCGGAAGCGGGTTCAACGTGACCCAGAGCCAGTCCGGGATTGAAGTAAATGCGGATACGACGGCGGCCTCTATCATAAGTGCTTTAAAGAATTGGAATAAGGAAGATGTCACAGTGGCCGCTGCCGCTCAGGTGAAGCAGCCTTCTAGGACCACAGAAATGCTTTCGCAGGTCCAGGATGTCATCGGTGAATTCGCCACCTCCTACAGCGGAGGAACCGGATCAGGCAGAGGAAAGAACTTAAAGACCGGAATCCGGCTGACAGACGCGGTGCTTCTGATGCCCGGTGAGAGCTGGTCCATGCATGACGCGCTGGTCCCGTTTTCGGCGGAAAATGGGTATGATCCCGCAATCGCTTACAATAACGGCGAATATGAGCAGAGCTATGGCGGAGGCATCTGTCAGCTGGCGACTACGCTTTATAACGCGGCTTTGAAAGCAGAGATTTATGTTTCCAAGCGGTATAATCATTCCATGATCGTAGGGTACACAGATGTCGGCCTGGACGCCACGATCAATGACAGCGGTTCCAAGGACCTGGAGCTGACCAATGATTTTGATTTTCCGATTTATATTGAAGCTTATCTCGGAGGCGGTGAGGTAGGATACCGGATTTGGGGCAAGGAGACCCGTCCCGCCAACAGGACGCTTAAATTTTACGGCATCTATGTGGAAAAAGAGGATTCAGGAGAACAGGTGACCATAGACCCTTCTCTGGCGCCGGGGCAGGAAGTTGTGGATCAGGCGACTGCTTATCCGAAGGCGACCGCTCAGGCATTTAAGGAGATTTATGTGGACGGCGTCCTTCAGGAGAAAATTCTGCTTCATACGGATAAATACAGGGCTTCGCCGAGAAAGGTGAGAAGAGGGCCGGATGCCGCGGCTACAGAGGCGCCGACTACCGCGCCTACAGAAGCGCCGACGACTCCCACCGAAGCGCCTACGGAGGCGCCAACTGCAGCGCCTACAGAAGCGCCGACGACTCCGGCGCCGACTACCGAAGCGCCTGCGCCTACGGAGAATCCGTCCGCGGAGTCATGAGACCGTGTAAGAATCCTGATGCAATCTCATTTTAATTGTGCTATACTAAAGAGGCCCCGTTCCTTGAAAGAACGGAGGCCTCTTTTACGCGAAAGCAAGCCTTATCGGCGGACGGGAGAAGCTGTGGAAAAGAAATGTAACGGAGTGGATTCTGGACCGCGTATGAAGCCGGGACAGGATATTGTCATTACCAATTACATAGCGCTGGAAGGAACTGTGAGAGCCGCGGAAATGGAGCAGCCGCTTCTTTCCCGGGCGCTTCCGTGGGATTTGCTGGAAACAGCCAAGTCCTTTTTAGAATACTTGAAAGATTCCCCGGAGGCCGCAGTCGCGGGACGGCATGGTGAAACAGCCATGCAAGAAGTGAGGGAAGGCGGTATTTTAACGGCATTGTGGCAAATGGCAGAGCGTCATGAGGTAGGGCTGACGGTGTATCTGAGGAGGATTCCCGTGCGCCAGGAGACTATTGAAATCTGTGAAGTGCTGGATCTGAATCCTTATGGGCTTTTGTCCGGAGGATGTGCGCTGATGGCTGCGGACAACGGAAATGATCTGATCTGTGAGCTGGAAGCGGCAGGAAGAGCTCCGGCAGTCATCGGAAAGATCACAGACAGCAACGACCGCATTATCCTGAACGGAGGAAACTGCCGGTACTTGAACCGGCCTGAACCGGATGAGATAGAGAAACTTTATAAATAGAGGCGGCAGTATGCCTGGACGTCAAATCGGGAAAGGAAAAGAAAATGAGAGAAAAAATTTTGTCTATTATAGAAAAGAACAGCAGGATTGATGTGAAGGATCTGGCGGCGATGCTCGGCAAAGAAGAGACCGATGTGATGAATGAGATTGCGGCCATGGAATCGGAAGGGATCATCTGCGGTTATCACACATTGATAAACTGGGATAAGGTTACGGAGGAAAAGGTCACGGCATTGATTGAAGTGAAGGTCGCTCCTCAGAGGGGGATGGGATTTGACAGCATCGCAGAGCGCATTTACCATTACGATGAAGTACATGCGGCGTATCTGGTATCGGGAGCCTTTGATTTTATGGTCATCCTGGAGGGAAAGACCATGAAGGACGTAGCCTTGTTTGTTTCCAGCAAGCTGTCTCCGCTGGAGTCCGTGCTGAGTACGGCCACACATTTTGTACTGAAAAAGTATAAGGATCACGGGACGGTCCTGGAGGAAAAAACTACAGATGAAAGGATGCTGGTGACGCCATGAGAAATCCCTTATCAGAGAAAGCCGTAGCTTTGGAGCCCTCGGGCATCCGTAAATTTTTTGATATAGTCAGTGAAATGCCCGACGCTATCTCTCTTGGAGTGGGAGAGCCGGACTTTGACACTCCGTGGCATGTCCGCGAGGAAGGAATATATTCCCTTGAAAAAGGCCGGACCTTTTATACCTCCAACGCGGGACTCAAGGAGCTGAAGCAGGAAATCGGCAGCTACCTGAAGCGCCGCTGTCAGGTGGAGTACGACCCGGATCATGAGATCATGGTCACTGTGGGCGGCAGTGAAGCGATAGACCTGGCCCTTCGCGCCATGATAAATCCTGGTGATGAGGTTCTGATTCCCACACCTTGTTATGTGTCTTATTATCCGTGCGCGGTTTTGGCGGATGCCGTTCCGGTCGTTATAGAGCTAAAGGAAGAAAATGAATTCCGGCTGACGGCGGAGGAGCTGCTTGCCCATATCACACCGAAGACAAAGGTACTGATACTTCCTTTTCCCAATAATCCCACGGGAGCCATTATGGAAAGAAAGGATCTGGAGCCCATAGCCAAGGTGGTGCAGGAAAAGGATATCATGGTCATCACGGATGAGATTTATTCGGAACTGACCTACAGCGGCAGCCATGTGACGATCGCCTCCCTGCCTGGGATGTGGGAGCGGACTGTCCTGATCAATGGTTTTTCCAAGGCATATGCCATGACTGGATGGCGGCTGGGATATACGGCGGCCCCCAGGATGATTCTGGAACAGATGCTCAAAATTCACCAGTATGCCATCATGTGCGCCCCTACTACGAGCCAGTACGCCGCGGTGGAAGCGATGCGGAACGGGGATGACGACGTGGCGATGATGCGGGAGTCCTACGACCAAAGGCGCAGGTTCGTTCTGCAGACGTTAAAGGAGATGGGACTGTCCTGCTTTGAACCGAAGGGAGCGTTCTATGTATTCCCCAATATCAAACGGTTTGGCATGAGCTCAGAGGAATTCGCGGAGACCCTTCTCAAGGAAGAAAAAGTGGCGGTGGTGCCGGGCAGCGCCTTTGGCTCCTGCGGGGAGGGGTTTATCCGTATTTCCTATGCTTATTCGCTGAAAGCGCTGAAGGAAGCCCTGAGCCGTGTGGAGCGTTTTGTGAAACGCCTGGAGGAAAAGCGGAAATGATGAATATTGTGCTCCTGGAACCGGAGATGCCGGCCAATACAGGAAATATCGGCAGGACTTGTGTGGCCACGGGAAGCCGTCTGCACTTGATTGAGCCTCTGGGATTCAAGATTAACGAAAAGTCACTGAAACGGGCGGGACTGGACTATTGGGACAGCCTGGATGTGACGGTATATGACAGTTATCTGGATTTTCTGGAACGGAATCCGGAGGCCAGGAAACGGATCTATATGGCTACCACGAAAGGCCTGAATGTATACACGGAGGTGTCCTATGAGCCGGACGCCTATATCATGTTCGGAAAAGAAAGCGCCGGTATCCCGGAGGAAATCTTGGTGGAGCACCGGGATACGGCCATTCGGATTCCGATGATAGGCGATATCCGTTCTCTGAATTTAGCGAACTCTGTGGCAGTTGTTTTATATGAAGCCTTGCGCCAGAATGGGTTTTCCCATATGAGGACGCAGGGGAAGCTGCACAGGCTTGAATGGTTTTGACAGAAAAAGACCTGCACCGGGGGGATGCAGGTCTTTTGAGTTATGGAATCTAATTGGACCGTTAAACGGTCGAAAGGGGCAATTAGACAGTAACCACAATTCATGTGGTCTTAACTTCATAATCATTATATAATAAATATCCGTTAAAAAGCCGCTATGAAAAACGGGATATCCGTTAAAAAACCGTTAAGAAAGCAGATCCGAATGCTATTCTTCTTATGTTTTTTTCTTCATATGATAAAACAAACCAGAATCAAAGGTCGGATATATGATATATGTGGTTTCCAGGGGAGATACTCTGTATGGGATCTCACAAGAGTTCGGAGTATCGGAAGAACGGATTGAATACGATAATCAGCTGTATGGACAGAGCCATCTTGCAGAAGGCCAGGCGTTATATATCGCGGCGGGAGATACGGTTAAAATCCGTCCGATGTATATAACCGGTTATGCGTACCCTTATGTAGAAAGAACGGTGCTGCAGGAATCCCTGCCGCTCCTCAATGAGCTTTTGGTATTTTCCTTCGGGTTCACGCTGCAGGGCGCCTTGGTCTATCCACAGGCAGACGATCTGTGGCTTGTGGAGCTGGCGTGGAATTACGGCATTTCTCCGATGCTCGTTCTGACGCCCTTCGGGCCGGACGGCAAATTCAATAATTACTTGATACAGACCATTGTTCAGGACGCGGCGATCCGGAATACTCTGATCCAGAATCTTTTGACGGCAGTCCGTGACAGGGGGTATGCAGGGGTGGATGTGGATTTTGAATACATTTTGCCCCAGGACAGAGAAGCATATGCAGAATTTGTGGGAGAACTGAGAAGCGTGATGAATGCCAATGGATACATCGTATCTGTGGCTTTGGCTCCAAAGACCTCGGCTGACCAGCCGGGAGTGATCTATGAGGGAGTGGATTACCGGCTGCTGGGACAGAATGCAGACCATGTGTTTCTGATGACATACGAATGGGGGTACACCTATGGCCCTCCCATGGCGGTGGCTCCGCTGAATAAGGTGAGGGAAGTGGTAGACTACGCCGTGCAGGAGATACCTGCCGGTAAAATTATAATGGGAATTCCCAACTATGCCTATGACTGGACCCTTCCGTTTACCCGGGGAACCAGCGAGGCAAGAGTGATCGGGAATGTGGAGGCTGTACAGACAGCAGCGGTCCAAGGCGCGGCGATACAATTTGACGATGTGGCCCAAAGCCCCCATTTTACCTATTGGGAAAATGGGATACAGCATGAAGTGTGGTTTGAAGACGTGCGGAGTATCGAGGCAAAGCTGGAATTGGCGGACGCATATGGGCTGATGGGGGTAGGATATTGGAATCTGATGCGGCCCTTCCGCGCCAATTGGCTGCTGCTGCAAAGCCTGATGGGAAGATAATGGCCCGTCACTGGTTTTCAAGCATCCGGTAGCCGACTCCAAGCTCGGTCAGTATATATTTGGGGCTGGCCGGATTCTCCTCCAGCTTCCGGCGGATATTGGCCATATTGACCCGGAGTATCTGATTGTCGTTTACTGCGTAGGGTCCCCAGATCTGTTTCAGGATATAGTCATAAGTCAAGACCTTCCCGGCATGCTGGCAGAGAAGGGCTATGATCTTGAATTCAATCTGAGTGAAATGGATCTCTTTTCCTGCCACGGTCACGAGACGTTTGTCCAAGTCCACCATGAGATCGCCTGCGCTGAATTGGGCAGCCGGTACTCCCGATGAGGATACCACCTGGTCCGCGTGACGCAGGGCAGTCCGGATCCTGGCGGTCAGTTCGGATATACCGAAGGGCTTTGTAATGTAATCATCCGCGCCCAGATCCAGCGCTTGCACTTTCTCAGACTCATGAGTCCTGGCGGAAACGACGATGATGGGAGTATGACACCACTGGCGTATGGAAGACAGAAAATCCAGGCCGTCCATATCCGGAAGTCCCAGGTCCAGCAGGATCAGATCCGGGCAGTAGGATGAGATCATGCTTTTCGCCTGGCTGGCGCTGCCGGCCACTACGGCGGTATAGCCGTTTGAATGGAGAATCGTAGTTATAAAGTTACATATGCTCGCTTCGTCTTCGACGACAAGAATTGTTCGTTTGCTGCTCATGGTGTTTCCTCCTTTTGTGTCGTAAGTGGCAGGCCGAACCGGAACACCGCCCCTCCGGAGCGGGAGTTCTCTGCTTTAAAATAACCGTTGTGGGCCTGAACGATGCTTTGGCATACGGACAGTCCTATGCCCATGCCGCGGGTAGAATCGCCTCCCGTGTTCAGTGACTGGAGCTTTCCTTTTTCCAGCATTTTGAGGACCTCTTCTGAAAGGCCGCGCCCTCTGTCAGAAACGGCGAAAACGGCGTAGTCTCCGTCTTTTTCCACATTCAGAAGGATATGGCTGGTATCGCCTGAATGGCGGATCGCGTTCTCCAGAAGATTGATCAGGACCTGTTCGATGAGTATCGGGTCCATGGGGACAAATAAGAGCTGATCCGGTACATGGGCGGTCACCTCCAGCTTGGGATAACGTTTTTTTGTCTGTGAGACCGCTTCTGCCACGATTTCCTCGGCCGCCTCTTCTGTTTTTTTCAGAGCGGTGGGAGAAGAGCTTATTTTTGTCACGATCAGCAGGTTTTCGATCATCCGGATGAGCCATTCCGAATCGTCCCGGATATCAGCCAGAAGTTTTTTTGCGTTGTCACTTAGAACCTCAGTCGCATCGGTCAGCAGAGTGGAGCTGGAGCCGAATATGGAGGTCAGGGGAGTCCGGAGGTCATGGGAAATGGCGCGCAGGAGATTGTTCCGAATTTTTTCCTGCTCTGCCACCATCCGGATCTCCTGCTGTTCTTCTGCCAGCTTCTGATTCATTTCAAAAAGTTCCTTGGCCTGTTTTTCCCGGTCGATCGCTAATTCTGTCTGCCGCTTGGCTTGTGCGGTCAGGGCGCATACCGTGGTGGATACGGCAAAAAGGGTCAGAAAAGAAACCGGATAGCCGCTGAGGCTGAAATTGAGCTGGGAGTAGGGGTAAGTGAAAAAATAGTTGATGCAGAACATACTCACCAGAGAAGCAAAAATCCCGTATAGATATCCCTTTGTTATACGGGAAATGATGACCACGGCCAGAACAAAGACCAATGCAGTATTGTTTTCCGCGCCGGTCAGAGGCTGAAGGAGCCGGCAGGCCGCATAAGCGGCCAGCAGAAGCCCCGCGGTTTTTACAAAATCGGAAAGTGATAATTCAAATTTGCTCATGCCATTTCCTCCAGGCTTTCTGTCTATGATTTTACAGGACTGCCCTTTGGCAGCGTGAAGATGAATTCCGTTCCGATGCCTTCCGTACTGATCACATCGATGTTTTCATTGTGCGCCGTGATGATCTCTTTTGTGATGGAAAGGCCAAGCCCTGTTCCGCTTTTATCTTTGCCGCGGGAAGCGTCTGATTTATAGAAGCGGCTCCAGATCTTTTTCAGACTGTCCTTGGATATCCCGACGCCGCTGTCTTTTACGGAAATAAATATCTTTTCATGGCGTTCATACGTTTCAATCCATATGGTTGTATTGGGACGGGAAAACTTTATGGCGTTGTCCACCAGGTTATACAGGACCTGCTGAATCTTTCCCATATCTGCCTGGACAAAGAAGCGGCGCTCGGCAAAGATCAGGTCGAAGTTCAGATTCTTAGGCTTGCAGATTCCCTCAAAGGCCGCTACCGTATCCCGGATGACCTGGTTGATATCAAAGGCCGTGATATCCAGTAGATTTCCCATGGAATCCAAAGACTGCAGAGCCAGTGTGCTGGAAGTCAGCTTAGTCAGTCTGTCCGCCTCGGATATGACAAGCTTCATATATTTTTCGTAGAGCTCAGGCGGTATCGTGCCGTCGATCATGGCCTCCAGATATCCCTTTATGGATGTGAGAGGAGAACGGAAGTCGTGGGAGACGTTGGATATGAATTTCCGCTGGTCCTCTTCCTTATTATTGAGCTCATGGGCCATATAATTCAGAGTATCGGCCAGATATCCGATTTCATCCTCCGAATGGAGCTTCAGATTATACTTGAGGTTTCCAGAGGCGAATTCGTTGGCCGCGGTGGTGATCTGTTTGATGGGCTGGAAGATATAAATCCGAAATATCCACAGGATCACCAGGGAGATAGCGAAAACTATCAGGAAAGTAATGTAGATGATATTGAGGATCCTGTCTCTCACATCGTAGATGCCGGATACAGACTGATGGAGAACTACGTATCCATAGGTGCTGAAATTAGCCGAAATGGGCGCCGTGACACTGAGGACGGAATCTTCGAATAATTCATAATAGTGACCGATGACATAGCGGCCCCGTCCCTGCTCTGAAGGATCGAACCCCTCAATGGAAGTGCCGACGGGAAGTCCGTCGCTGCGGTAGACGATCTTCCCCTGCTTTTCCACGATCCAGATGTCGGCATCAAAATAAGAGCCTATGGAAGAAAGCTGGGGCCCAAGAGAATCAAAATTTATATTGGAGCCGGAATATTTCTGCCGGCAATTTCCGGCTATCAGGCTGGCTTCATTATAAAGCTGATCCGCCCGGTCCCGCTCCAGATACTGGAGCGTCATATTGGATGAGAAAAAGGCAATCGTAATGAAGCCAAGGACACCGAAGATCAAATAGCCGAATAAAACCTTTACATACAGGGAGACTCTCATCTCTTTACCTCGAATTTATATCCAATGCCCCAGACAGTGGACAGCTGCCATGCCGGGTGATCGTTGATCTTTTCCCGGAGACGTTTGATGTGTACGTCCACGGTCCGGGTATCGCCTACGTATTCATATCCCCAAATATGGTCGAGAAGCTGTTCCCTGGTGAAGACTTGGTTGGGGGAAGACGCAAGAAAGTAAAGGAGCTCCAGCTCCTTCGGAGGCATTTCCACGGAATGTCCCATGTAGATCACAGAGTAATTTGTCAGATTCACGATCAGATCAGGGAACTCCACATATTGCCCCTGCTGTTCCGGTACCGGAAGGGAAGCGGGGACAGCAGGGACGGTGCGGCGGAGGACTGCTTTTACTCTGGCCACCAGTTCTTTGGAATCAAAGGGCTTGATGATATAATCATCGGCGCCCAGTTCCAGGCCCAGAACTTTGTCAAAGACCTCTCCTTTGGCGGACAGCATGATAATGGGAACGGACGTGTCTTTTCTCAGCTCCCTGCAGACCTGATACCCGTCGATGCCGGGCAGCATCAGATCTAGGAGGATCAGATCCGGCTGAAAAGCCGGAAAGGCCTGGAGGGCAGACTCTCCGTCATGAACTATCCGGGTTTCGTAACATTCCTTAAGCAGATATAAAGAGATCAGCTCGGCAATGTTTTCATCGTCGTCGACTATCAGGATCTTCTGTTTGGATGCCATGTTTTCCTCCTATTTGTCATTAGAAAACTGTACGATGGTGACACCGGTTCCGCCTTCCCCAAAATCCCCCAGGCGATAGGAGGATACATGACGGCAGCGCCTCAAAAATTGATGCACGGCATTTTTCAGAGCGCCGGTCCCCCGGCCGTGGATCACTCTCACCTGGGGCAGATGAGCCAAATAAGCGTCGTCAATATATTTATCCAATTCCGGGATAGCTTCGTCGGTCGTTTTTCCGATCAGATTGATCTCCGGGGAGACGGAGGAGGATTTGGACATTCGGATAGAACCGGAGTGACCGTTTCTCTGAGTCTCTTTTTTTCCCATATTCCCTATGGGGGTGGATATGGTGTCTTCCTGCAGAAGCTCCAGGTCCTTTATGTTCACCTGTGACCGCAGGATACCCATCTGGACCGTCACCTCGCCTTTAGCATTGGGCAGGGCGCCGACCGTGCCGTTCAGGTTCATGGACAGCACGCGGACGGCGTCGCCTACTCGGAAATCTTCCGGCCGGTAGGCCTTTTTGGGTTTCTGTGCTTTTACTGCCATACTGCTGTTTACTTTATCCAGATGGTCACGAAGCTTCTTTCGTTCCTTTTCCAGTTCCTTGCCCACGCCGGATTTGGCGGAAAGCCGGTTGATATTCCGGATGGTCTCGTCGGCGGATGCCTTGGCGTCGGCCAGGATCTTCCGGGCCTCTTCGTTGGCCCGGGCCAGGATTTTTTCCCGATTCTCGTCCAGACGGTCCTGCTTTTTCGACAGCTGTTCCTTCAGCATGGCGATCTCCGCCTTATAGCTGTTGACCTCCAGCCGTTCCCGTTCCAGCTCCACTCTGTTCTTTTCTAGGTCAGAAAGGAGATCTTCAAAGGCGGCGTCTTCGCTGCCGATGCGTTTTCTGGCGTCTTCTATGATGTAATCGGGCAGGCCGAGTTTTTTCGATATTGCAAACGCGTTGCTCTTTCCGGGTATTCCGATCAGCAGACGGTAAGTGGGACGAAGGGTGTTCACGTCAAATTCGCAGCAGGCATTCTCCACGCCGTCTGTGGACAGCGCATACACCTTGAGCTCACTGTAATGGGTCGTGGCCATGGTCCGGACCCTCATATTATGCAGGAATGTGAGGATGGAGATTGCCAGCGCGGCTCCCTCCGTGGGGTCCGTTCCCGCCCCCAGCTCATCAAACAAGACCAGTGAGCGGCTGTCCGCTTTTTCCAGGATGGAAACGATGTTGGTCATGTGGGATGAAAAGGTGCTGAGACTCTGCTCAATGCTCTGTTCATCACCGATATCAGCGAATACCTCGTCAAAGACCGCCAGCTGAGAGCCTTCAAAAGCAGGGATATGAAGACCGCTCTGCCCCATCAGGGTAAAGAGCCCCACAGTCTTCAGAGAAACTGTTTTGCCGCCGGTATTGGGACCGGTGATTATCAGCAGGTCAAATTCCTTTCCCAGCTCCGCGGTGATCGGAACTACGGTCCGGGGATCCAGGAGCGGATGTCTGGCATCCTTGATATAAAGATATCCCTCTGTGTTGAAGACCGGCTCCGTACATTTATAATGGGCAGAAAGGGCCGCTCTGGCAAAGATGAAATCCAGACGTCCGAGAAGCTCGTAATCAGACTCCAGATAGACGGCCTGTTCCGCAGCGGAGCTGCTGAGAACAGCCAGGACCGCCTCTATTTCTTTCTGTTCCTGGGCTTCCAGCTCCCGTAGCTCGTTGTTCAGGCGGATGACTGCCATGGGTTCAATAAAATAGGTGGACCCGGTAGAAGACTGATCGTGTATCATTCCCGGTACCTGGGCTTTATATTCTGCCTTGACCGGCAGACAGTAGCGTCCGTCGCGGGTTGTGATGACGGCATCCTGTAAATAGGCGCGGTTTCCGTTCAGAAGGGTGTTTAACTGGCTGTGGATACGCTCTCCGGTGACCCGGATGGAGCGGCGAACATGGCGCAGCCCGGAGCTGGCGTCATCGCTCATTTCTTCCTCGGACAGGATACACCTTTGTATTTCCTGGTTCAGTGGAGTCAGAGGCTCCAGCAGACTGAACGCTTCTGTTAAGGAATCGGCAATGCCGTCCTCCATATTGCTTCTTCCAAAGGATTTTACCCTGGCTGCAGCGGATAAAAGGCTGCTGATATGAAGAAGCTCGGACATGCCAAGGACGCCTCCGATCTGAAGACGTTTCAGGGAGCCGCGGATATCATGGACGCCGGAGAAAGACAAAGGGCCGTTGTGAATGACCCGGGACACTGCGTCGGAGGTCTCTTTCTGGGCCAGACGGACGTCGTCGATATGGGTCATGGGCTCCAGCGTCCGGCACAGTTCTCTGCCGGAAGGTGTGGAAGCATAATCCGTTAATTTCTCAATTATTTTTTCAAATTCCAAAGTATGCAGAACTTTTCGATTCATAAGCACTCTCCTCGGCTATTAGTATACCAAACTTTTTGTGATTTGGGAAAAAATTTGTTAAAACACTTCAAAAAGCAGGGGATATCATCTATAATAGAAACAGTGTTTCTATTTGGGCTTTGTATCTGTTGTCAAGGAGAGTTTGTATGGCAGATTTAAACGATAGGAATCAAGAGGGTCTTGAGACTTCAGATGAGGCTCCGAAGTACCCTGAGGGGGAAAAAGAGGACAGGCGGGAGACTGGGCAGGAACCAGAGCCGATGTTTGTGCGGGAGAGGATTCTGAACAAGGCGGAGAGCCGCAGAAAGTGGATCAACAGGATTGCCGTGCTGGTGGTGAGCGCGGTTATTTTTGGTGTGGTCTCCTGCCTGGTTTTTGCTGGGCTCAGGCCCCATGCGGAGAAATGGTTCAGTAAGGAGCCGCCGGAGACGGCTATCCATATACCCAAAGACGAGGAGACTACGGCCGCGGCTGAAACGGAGCCGCCGGAGACTACCACGGAAGAGACGGAGACAGAGGAAGACATCAAAGACGTGGTGGAATCTGCGGTAGAGTCCTACCGCTGGAGCGTACAGGACTATGAGAACCTCTATGAAGCCATGAGCCAGACGGCTGCCGGGGTGAATACCGGGATCGTGACGGTCACGACCAGGACTCAGGAGACAGACTGGTTTAACAATACCATTGAAACGGAAGGAAAGGCATCGGGCGTGATATGGAACGTCACGGCTTCGGAGATGCTGGTCCTGACCAGCTATCAGGTCTCGGAAAATGAAACGACTGTTGAGGTGACATTCTGCAATGGGACGAAGGTTTCTGCGTTTGTAAAGGCTGCGGATGGAAAGACCGGGATCGCCATTGTCTGCGTTCCTTTGGGAAGCGTGGACGAGGTCACAAAAAGCGCGGTCAGCCAGGTGCCTCTGGGCAATTCTTTTGGCGCGAAGATTGGGCAGCCGGTGATTCTGGCCGGCAGTCCGAAGGACTATGTAGGTTCCGTAGCATATGGAATGATCACCTATGTCAGGCCCAGTGTTCAAAAGGAGGACGCAGAGGTGCGGATGCTATATACAGATGTGTCCACCAGCGCCCAGGCCACCGGTTTTGTGCTGAATCTGGACGGGCAGATCATCGGGATGATCACATCCAAAACAGTGGGGACTAATACGGGAGCCATAGGGATTTCGGACCTTAAGACAGCGATTGAACGGTTATCAAACGGCGTGCCGCTTGCATATCTGGGAGTGGTCGGACAGGATGTGACTGCGGAGATCAGTGAAAAGCATCAGGTCCCGAGAGGGATTTATGTGTCGGACGCGGTTCTGGAGGGACCGGCTTACAATGTAGGAATCCAGAGCGGAGATGTGATCGTCGGGCTGGATGGTACGGAGGTCCTGACCGTCAAAGAACTCCAGAGCTATCTGGAGGGAAAAAATCCCGGAGATACGGTTCTGGTGCAAGCTCAGAGGATTGGCCGGGAAGGCTATACGGAGATTGAATTTCCTGTAGGACTGGGCGTACGGTGAGAGGGATCTCCTACGATAAGCCCAGCGGAACGGCTTTGATACAATGGAAAAGACGGCATATCAAAAGCCGGAAAATATAAAAGATAAGAAAAAGACGGGAGAATGAAATGAAATATATTGAGACTTTGCGCGAGGGCGAACGGCTTTCAGAAATTTATCTTTGCAAGACGAAGCAGGTCGCGAAGACCAAAATGGGAAAGACGTATTATTCCCTTGTACTGCAGGATAAAACCGGCGTTGTGGACGGAAAGATATGGGAGCTCTCTGGGGGCATCGACCATTTTGAAGCATTGGATTATATTAAGATCGACGGTGACGTCACCAGCTTTCAGGGGGCGCTGCAGGTCAATGTCCGGCGCGTGCGGATGGCTGCCGCAGGGGAATACAATCCTGCGGATTATCTCCCCGTTTCCTCCAAGAATATTGACCAGATGTATGCGGAGCTCATCCGCTTTGTGAAAAGTATTGAAAATGAGAAGCTGAGGACCCTGGCAGAACGTTTTTTTGTGGAGGATGAGGCGTTTATCCAGTCCTTCAAAGGACATTCGGCGGCAAAGACCGTTCACCACGGTTTTGTGGGAGGCTTATTGGAGCACACTCTGAGCGTGGCGCAGCTATGTGATTTTTACTGTGGCCATTATCCGGTCCTGAAACGGGATCTTCTGATCGCTGCCGCACTGTTCCATGACATTGGAAAGACGAAAGAGCTTTCAGATTTTCCGGAAAATGATTATACCGATGACGGACAACTGCTCGGGCATATTGTGATGGGCACGCTGATGGTTGATGAGAAGCTTAAGACGGTACCGGGGTTTCCGCATAAGACGGCGTCGGAATTAAAGCATTGTATTCTGGCCCATCATGGGGAGTATGAGTACGGTTCTCCGAAGAAGCCGGCGCTGGCGGAGGCCATAGCGCTGAACTTCGCGGACAATACCGATGCCAAGATGCAGACGATGACGGAGCTTCTGGCAGGGAATGCGGGTAATCATGACTGGCTGGGATTCAACCGGCTGTTGGATTCCAATGTGCGGATGTCCACGGAGCTTTGAACCCAGAATCAGATTTAAAATTGCAGGCCGCCGGCGTCATAGATGTGAGGTGGCCGGAATAAGGAGTTTTTATATTGGAAAAAAACCAAGTTTTTCAGACGGTTATTGAAGATATGAACGAACAGGGAGAGGGTATAGGCAGAGTCAATGGCTATACCCTTTTTATTAAGGATGCGGTCATAGGGGACCATATCGAGGGGAAAGTGGTGAAAGCCAAAAAACACTATGGCTATGGCCGCGTGCTGACCATCCTGGAGCCGTCTCCCTATCGCGTGACGCCCAGATGTCCCGCCGCCGCGCCCTGCGGGGGATGCCAGCTTCAGGCGATGTCCTATGAAAGACAGCTTCAGTTTAAAGAGGACAAGGTGCGGAATCATTTGGTACGCATCGGAGGCTTTTCAGAGGACAGCCTTCCCATGGAGCCGATATTGGGAATGGAAATAGGAGAAGAACCCTTTTCAGATAAAGAGAGGCAGGGGGAAACCGGGGGAAGCGGCCCCTTTCATTACCGGAACAAGGGACAATTTCCTTTTGGTAGGGCAAAAGACGGGAGGATCGTCTATGGCTTTTACGCAGGCCGGACTCACTCCATTGTGGAGACAAAAGAGTGCTGTCTGGGAGCGCCGGTCTGCGAAAAGATCCTGCAGATCATAAAGAGGTTCATGGAAGAGTATCATATTGAGCCCTATAATGAGGAAAGACATACCGGTCTGGTGCGTCACGCCTTGATTCGGACAGGCTATCACACCGGGGAGATCATGGTCTGCCTGGTCATCAATGGAGGCCGTCTTCCCCGCGCGCAGGTTTTGACGGACCGGCTGATGAAAATAAAGGGGATGACCTCGGTATCTGTCAATATCAATCGGGAAAGGACCAATGTGATATTGGGAGAGAAGGTAGTATGCCTTTCAGGCCTGCCTTATATCACCGACCGGATCGGCGCCCTCACTTATAAGATTTCTCCTCAGTCCTTTTACCAGGTGAACCCTGTCCAAACGGAGAAGCTTTATGGGAAGGTCCTGGAATACGCCGGCCTGACAGGCTCGGAGACCGTATGGGATCTGTACTGCGGTATCGGCACTATCTCCCTGTTTCTGGCACAGAGGGCGAAACAGGTATTCGGAGTGGAGATCGTACCGGCGGCCATAGAAAATGCCCGGGAAAATGCGAAGCTTAACGGTATTCCGAATACGGAATTCTTTGTGGGAAAGGCTGAGGAAGTAGTGCCCCGGTGGTATGAGGAGCATGAGGAGGCCTCTGTGGACGTCATTGTTGTGGATCCGCCCAGGAAAGGCTGTGACGAGGCACTTTTAAAGACCATGGTCCAGATGAGGCCAGGGAAGATCATCTATGTGTCCTGCGATTCCGCCACCTTGGCGAGGGATCTGAAATATCTATGCGGTGAGGCGTACAAGGCGGAGAAGGTGCAGCCGGTGGATATGTTCCCGCAGGGGGTACACTGCGAGGTTTGCGTGGAACTGGGAAGAAACAAAACTATCTGACTTGAGTGATGCCCATCCGGTATTCATAGAGCACGAAAAAGCAGAAATCTAAAAGCAGAGCTTATATGATAACTTTATGGGGAAAAGGAGGGATGGAAACTTGGTAAACAAGAAAACAGAGGTTACAATACACAGTTCTGCAGCAGAGTATTTAACATATGTCGCGTCTATTGGAGATCAGGCAGACAGCTTTGAGATGCGATATGAAGATGAAAATATATGGCTGACACAGAAAATGATGGCGGAATTATATAATGTTTCAGTATCTGCAATCAATCAGCACCTCAAGAAAATATTTGAAGATGGCGAATTACTGGAAGAAGCAGTTATTAAGAAATACTTAATAACTGCGGCAGATGGTAAATCCTATTGTACGAAACACTATAATTTACAGGCAATTATTGCTGTTGGGTTTAAGGTGAATAATGAACGTGCGGTACGCTTTCGTAAATGGTCAGGACAAATAGTGAAAGATTATACAATTCAGGGCTGGACTATGGATAAGGAGCGTCTGAAAAAAGGTCATATGTTTACAGATGAATATTTTGAAAGGCAATTGCAGAATATTCGGGAAATACGACTTTCTGAACGGAAATTTTATCAAAAAATTACTGACTTATATGCTACGGCTTTCGATTACGATAAAGATGCAATGACCACCAGACGTTTTTTCCAAACTGTACAAAATAAGATGCATTGGGCTGTCCACAGACATACAGCGGCAGAATTAATTGTTGAACGAGCTGATGCTGAGAAAGAATATATGGGCCTGACTACTTGGACATCGGCTCCTGATGGGAAAATTGTTAAGTCAGATGTCTCGATTGCCAAAAATTATTTGAATGATAAAGAAATGTCCTATATGGAGAGAATTGTATCGCTATATCTTGATTATGCAGAATTGCAGGCGGAACGTAAAATTCCAATGAGCATGGAGGATTGGGCAAAACGCCTGGATGGGTTCCTGGAATTCAATGGGAATGAAATACTGACGGGTGCAGGTAAAGTCAGTGCAGAACAGGCGAAACTTTATGCGGAAACAGAGTTTGAGAAATATCGCATTGTACAGGATAGAATGTTTGTGTCTGACTATGACCGATTTCTTCTTGAAATAGAAGAACAGAAGTGCAGTATGATCGCTCATAAAAGAGAATCCGATGGGAGGGAACAGTCATGGAGTGAACACAGCAGAAATGTGTCGAAATTATGTTTTTGGGCAGCTGAAAAATTAGGTTTAGGCATATTGGCAAAATTGACTGGTCTGCTTCACGACTTCGGGAAGGGAACCGTAGATTTTTTAAGCTTCTTGCGAGGGGCCGGCGATAAGCACCCTAATCACGCCGGCTTGGGGGCACTCTATGTTCACCGGCATTGGTGGATGCCGGCGAAAACGGCAAAGGAAAGGCAAACGGCTCAATTGATCGCTTTGTGTATTTATGGGCATCATGCCGGTTTGCCGGACTGCTTGAATGATTCTGGAAATTCTCCATATTTGAATGGTTTGGAGGAGCAGTCGGATGACTATTATATGGAGGCCATGGGAAACTTCTATTCAGAGATAGCATCTGCCGAGGAATTGGATGAGCTGTTTACTGAAGCATGCGGAGAACTAGAGAAATTTGGACTGGATAAATATTCTTTTGACTGGGGAATGCTGGCGCGGCTCTTACTGAGTATACTTATTGATTCAGACAGATGGGATTCTGCATGCTTTGATTATGATGCCAATCCCTTTGAAACGTTTCAGAATGATCAGCCGGATTGGAAAAAGCTTCTTCTTGAGCTTGAGACTTTTTTGGGAAGTTTTCCCCAAAAAGGGAAATTGGCGGAGATTCGATGGAATATATCCGAGTGGTGCAGAGATGCGGGAGAATTAAAACCGGGAATTTATACTCTGTCAGTTCCCACGGGAGGAGGGAAAACGTATTCCAGT
This sequence comes from Lachnospiraceae bacterium, assembly GCA_902363445.1. Lineage (GTDB taxonomy): Bacteria > Bacillota > Clostridia > Lachnospirales > Lachnospiraceae > Lientehia. Next base: position 456,569 of record CABJAB010000001.1, on the reverse strand, counting down.
CTGCGGTTTGCCCTTGCTCAGGCCAAAAAGTATGGTCAGAGGAGAATTTTTTATTTTATACCTATGAATACGATACTGGATCAAAATTCTAAGGATATCAGAGATGCGCTTTCTGATTATCCGTCAATTCTCGAGCATCATTCCAATGTGGTCCTGGAGGATGAAGAAGAGGAGAAGAAGTATCGAAGATTGACAGAGCGGTGGGACAGCGACATTATTTTGACCAGTTTAGTTCAATTTCTGGACTCGTTGTTTCAGAATGGTAATAGCAAAGCGAGAAGAATGTACCGCCTTGTGGATTCAGTTCTTATTTTTGATGAGATTCAGGCTCTGCCTAAAAGATGCCGGGAATTGTTTGAAAAAGCCATTCAATTTCTTGTGCGCTATTGTAACTGTACCGTGTTGCTCTGTACGGCAACACAGCCGGAGCTGAATTTAGAAGCGAAAGAATTAGTCCCAGATGTGGATGCGCTGTATCGAAAATTAAAGCGGGTAACTTATATTCCGCAATTGGAGGTGCGGAGATATCAAGAGGCTGCCATTGATATTGTCGAGTTTATTCGAGATAAAAAATCCGTGCTGACTATTGTAAATACAAAGGATGCGGCTTGGAATGTTTTTAAGGGGATTTTAGAGCAGCTGGAAATACTGAATTATGGTTTAGTAGAAATCAAACAGGGACTTTCGGATGAAGCACTTGAGGAATATGCAAGAGACTGTGGAGAAAACAAGGTTTTGTGTGTGCATCTGAGCACACTTATGTGTCCAGAGCATCGAACAGAAATCGTTCGGTGGGTTAAAGCCTGGCTGGAAGCAGAAAAACTGGTTTGCTGTGTTTCCACAGCCTTGATCGAAGCGGGGATCAATGTGAGCTTTCCAATCGTGATACGAAGTTTGGCCGGCATTCCGAGTGTGGTTCAGGCGGCTGGGCGTTGTAATCGAAACTGTGAAGCAGATAGGGGATACGTATATTTGTGGAATCTGGCTGAGGAGAGACTGGGGCGATTGCCGGATATCCAGAAAGGAAAAGAAATCAGTATGAGCCTGTTCAGCAGCATAGGAGATATAGATGAAATAGGAACCCCACAGATGATCAAAAAATATTTTGAAAAAGAAGAAGTTTATACTCAGAAGGTGGAGAAATACCCGTATAAAGAATGGAATTCAGATTTGGTCACCATGTTTTCCACTAACAGAGAGTGCCGGAATGTAGCTGAGGATTTGCAGGATAATCCTTTACCTAATCTCAGCAAACGACTTAGTCAGAGCTTCCGGACTGCCGGATCAGCTTTCCGAGTCATCGACCAAAAAACAAAAAGTGTAATAGTTCCTTATGGAAAGGGAAAAGAGTTGATTGAAAAGTTGGCCGGCCGGCATCCCCTCAGTGAGGAAATCAAATATTTAAAAAAAGCACAGCGATACAGTGTGGATTTATTTGAACAGATTTTTGAGCGATTGGGAAGAGAAGGCGCCCTGATTTCTTTGGGAGATACCGGTGCAGTTGCTTTAAAGGAAGAGTATTACAACGCCTGGGCCGGAGTTAGTATTACGCCGCGGGAAATGGTGGATCTCATAATGTGACGATTATGTAAACGAGCATTTCCATATCAACAAGTACGAATAAAACAAAGGAGGAATGTCGTATTGAAAATCAGAAATCAGATTGAATATTGTGTGTCGGGAAAGTACGCATTATTCAGTGATCCGATTGCCCGGATGGGCGGAGAGAAGTTCAGCTATATGCTTCCGACTTATCAGGCGTTAAAAGGAATCACAGAAAGCATATATTGGAAGCCGTCTATTTTATGGGTGGTGGATGAAGTCCGGATTATGAAGCCTATTCGAACAGAATCGAAAAATATCCGGCCGATTAGTTACGTCGCGCCGAAGAATACACTGTCCGTCTATACTTATTTGGAGGATGTGACTTATCAGGTCCGGGCACATTTTATATTTAATGAAAACCGGCGGGAAGATCTGGAAAATGATTTTAATGAGAATAAGCACCACAATATCGCAAAGCGTATGGTGGAGAAAGGAGGCCGCAGAGATATTTTCCTGGGAACAAGAGAATGCCAGGGATATGTGGAGCCTTGTACGTTTGGCGAAGGAGAAAGCTATTATGACGATTATGGAGAATTGGATTTTGGGTTAATGTTTCATGGATTTGATTATCCGGATGAGACCGGTGATTCCATTTTGGCTGCCAGATTCTGGAGGCCAAAGATGATAGATGGAGTGGTCAGGTTCCTTCTGCCGGAAGAAATTCCGGAAGAGATGAAGCGGAAGATTCGCCCGATGAAAGTAAAGAAATTCGGAAAAGAGCTTAATAATTTCAGCGGCCTGACGGAGGAAGCTCTTCAGTCGGAATTTACCGGGGAAGGAGGAGGAATGAATGGGCTGGATGCAGAAATTGTGTGAAGCTTATGACGCCGGGATTGTCTGCGGCCAATCAAAAGAGTCCGTTATGCTTGTTCCATTGGGATTTGTACGTAAAAAAGTAAAATATCATGTGGTGCTTTCGCAGGATGGACAATTTATATCAGCAGATGAGTTAATGGACGAAACGCAGTTTCAGGAAATTCCGAGCACACCACAGGCAGAAAGTCGTACTGGTGACAACGGAGCGCCCTTTCCGTTGGTGGAACAGTTGAAATATCTGGTCTACGAGGACAAGAATTTGATACGGTTTGGCCGATATATGGAACAGTTAAGTGCATGGTGTGAGCAGTCAGATGCACCTGTCTGCCTGCGTGCGGTATATACATATCTGGACAGACATACGCTCCTCGCTGATTTGGAGTCACAGCCGAATTTAAAGCTGAAATACTATAAGAATGCAGAAAAACGAGATGGATTGGGTGAGGACACAAAAGCGATGGTATGTTTTTCTGTTCAAATGCAGGACGGAAGCAACGATGATCTATGGCTCAGAGAAGATGTCAGGCAGAGCTGGGGGAGTTTCCTCTCGGATAAAATGCCGGGGGCCAGAGAGTTCTGCTATGTGGAAGGGATAATGCTTCCGTTTGTGGAAAATCATCCAAAGGTGCAGGGAAATGCAAAATTGATTTCAGCGAAGGACTCAGAATTTCCTTTTCAGTATAAAGGGCGTTTTATAGATGACCGCAGCGCAGCATCGGTTAGTTTTGACGCGTCTGTTCGCGCGCATAATGCGTTGGCTTGGCTCATAGCGCGTCAGGGAATACAGAAATATGGTATGACATGGGTGGTTTGGAATACAAATGGTGCGGTCATAAAAGTACCGCTTGATGAAAAAAATGGTTTTTGGGGAGAGGAAGAAGACGAGGAAGAGGATACATCCAGACCAGTGATCAATACATTTGCAAGTTACGCGAAAGAGGTGAATTCCGCTGCCAGCGGTTATGGAGGTAAGCTTCGCGATTATAACCCGGAACGGATAAATTGTACGGTGATACTGGGATTGGAAGCGGCGACGGATGGAAGGATGTCCGTTACTTATTATCAGGAGTGCCCTGGAAATGAATATGTGGAACGTTTAGAAAACTGGTATAAGGATTGCTGCTGGTGGCAATATAACCGAAAAAAGAAAATAAAAGAAATAGGAACCCCAACTCCGGACAGTATTGCCGTTGCTGTAATGGGGATTGACGCGGTAAATGCGGCAAAGAAGGATAAAAAATGTGAAAAATCCCATACGAAATTGATGCGTAAACTGCAGGCAAAAATTTTGAGCTGTATTGTGGACAAGCGGCCGCTGCCTTTGGATGTTATTCGAAGTGCATTTTACAGAGTATGTAATCCTCTCGCTTTCGTCAGTGGCAAAGAACGGCAATGGTCCAGATCTTCATGGGAGGACAGCCTGGATACTGCTTGTGCGATGATTTATTGCTTTCAACAGCGCGGGAAACAGGGAGATAATGGAGCATTTTTCCCTGAATTGCAGCTTGATACAAAAAAATCAGACTATTTATATGGCCGTATTTTAGCTGTGGCGGATTTTATTGAAGAAAGAGCAATGGATAAGGGACGGGATTACCCGACGAATGCAATCCGTTTAATGCAGCAGTTCGTACAGCGCCCGTTCGAAACGTGGCCGAAGATTCATGAGAAGTTGATTCCAAGTTTTAAAAAGCTTGGGACTAACGGTAGGATATATCAATTGATACTGGGAGAAATAGAAGAGTTATTTTTGGGAAAGAACAGATATGAATGCGGGGAGCTTTCGTTGGAATTCCTGCAGGGGTTTTCCAGCCAGAGGCAGAGCCTTTTTCAAAAATGGGAACCGCAGGGTCGGAAAGAAGACGAAGAAAAATTTTTGTATGAGCTATCAAGCAGACGCTCAGAACTATACGGATGTTTGCTGGCAATTGCAGATGCTGCGGAGCAGGAGGCCAGTGACGGAGAACGGACCGGCATGACGAATGCCATGCAGATGATGACGGTGTTTGCAGCAAGGCCATATGAAAGCTGGGGAAGATTACATGACAAACTTCTTCCTTATCTGGAAAGATTAGGGGAGAAGGCTGATTATTATCAAAGGCTGATTGGAATCGTTGAAATGCAAATGTCACAGTCGGAACGGGAGTCAATAGCACCGTTGGATGGCAGCTATCTGCATGGTTACTATGGTATGCGGCGAGTGTTCTATCGAAAAACACGGTTTTCCTGGACGCCTCAGATATGGGACGCCGAAAAAGATATGCGGAGCGCCATATATGGGAAGCTTCTGGGTATCGCGGAACGGCTGGAAAGAAAGCGTTTTATCGGCGAGGAAAAAGTAAATGCGCGATGTACAAATGAATTTCGGTTTATGATGGCATTTGCCCAGAAGCCGGCCTCCACATGGAGGAGTTTAAGGGTTAAATTAGAACCGTATCAAAGATATGCGGGAAATTGTGCAGAGGAGGATAATACTATTTTGGAACAGCTGGAAGCAGTACTGCAGCAACATGGCTGGAATACAAATACCCCTCTTGGCAGCATATACCTGCATTGCTACTATGAAGAACGAAATAGATAAAAGAAAAGGAGATACGATTATGTCTGTATTGAAAAACAAAATTGATTTCGCACTGGTTTTTACTGCAAGAAATGCAAATCCCAATGGAGATCCTTTGGATGGAAATCGCCCGAGAACTACATACAAAGGGCTGGGGGAAGTCTCAGATGTTTGCCTGAAGCGTAAAATCCGTAACCGATTGCTGGATGAAGGACAGAATATTTTTGTTCAGTCTGATGACAGACGCAGGAAGGGAGATACGTTCCGCTCTTTAAAAGATAGAGCGGATAATGAACCGGCATTGGCGGAGTGTACGAAACAGATTAAAGCGGGGAAAAAGACCAGGGAGGATTATGCCAGACAGGCGTGTGAAATATGGTATGATGTCAGGGCTTTCGGACAGGTCTTTGCTTTTAAAAAGGGAAAGAAGGAGGAAGAAGAGTCAGATGCCGTATCAATTGGTATTCGAGGCCCAGTCAGCATTCAATCTGCTTTCAGCATAGAGCCGGTTAATATCACAAGTTCCCAAATTACGAAATCTGTGAATCTAGAGACTGGAAAAGATCCGGATAAAAAGGGAAGCGACACAATGGGAATGAAGCATCGGGTGGATTTTGGCGTTTACGTTACCTATGGGGCGATTAACGTTCAGCTTGCAGATAAGACAGGTTTTAGTGAAGAAGATGCAGAAGCATTAAAAGAAGCGCTGAGAACCTTATTCTGTAATGACGAGACCTCTGCCCGTCCGGCCGGCAGTATGGAGGTTGTAAAGCTGATCTGGTGGAAACATAATTGCGCCAGTGGTCAATATTCATCCGCTAAAGTACATCGGACGCTGCAGGTTACCTGCGATGACCAGGGTAATGTATCGGTAAGTACAGCGAATCTGGATGGCCTCGATCCGGAGGTTCTGGATGGCGAATGATGATTCGGATCTTTTGATGATCTCAGGACTGAAGCATTTTCAGTTTTGCCGAAGGCGCTGGGCATTGGTTCATATTGAACAGCTTTGGGAAGAAAACGTACTGACATTGGAAGGGCATTATATGCATGAGCGGGTACATGACGACAGCTTTACAGAAGCGCGGGGAGCTGTATTGCTGTCCCGAGGAATGCCCGTGCGCTCTCAAAGACTGAAAATCACTGGCGTATGTGATATGGTAGAACTCTACAAGGATGAAGACGGAGTTCCAATTCAAGGGCGGAGCGGGCGTTGGAGACTGTATCCTGTAGAATATAAGCTGGGGCAACCGGATGCACAAGGGGCGGATGCATTACAGCTTTGTGCACAGGCGATGTGCCTAGAGGAAATGTTCGTGACAGATATTCCCGAGGCTGCCCTATATTATGGAAAGATAAAGCGTCGGCAGAGGATTATGCTGACAGACGAACTGAGGCAAAAGGTTAAAGACTCTGTGGCAGAAATGCACCAGCTGATGATAAAAGGATACACACCGAAAGCAAAAATGGGAAAAGCCTGTAAGAACTGTTCCCTTGAGGAAATCTGTCAGCCAAGATTAACGAAGCAAGTCTCGGCTTCAGAATATAATCGAAGAGCTTTTCATGAGGAGGACGGACAATGAAGAAACTGTTGAATACTTTATATGTTACGACTCCGAATGTATATTTGTCGTTGGATGGAGAAAATATTGTACTTTTGCACGAAGAAAGTGAACTGGGGCGTATACCGCTTCACAATCTGGAAGGGGTTGTCTGCTTTGGCTATAAAGGTGTAAGTCCTGCATTGATGGGAGCTTGTGCAGAAAAGGGCATTGGTCTTTGCTTTTTGACCCAGCATGGCCGGTTCCTGGCGAGGGTTGCCGGGCCGGTGAGTGGAAATGTTTTATTACGTCAAACACAATATCTCCGAGCGGCAGACGAGATGCAGTCGCTTGCTATCGCCAGATCGTTTCTATTGGGAAAAATTTATAATGGCAGGTGGTGTCTTGAGAGAGTGAAACGTGATCATCCTATGCGTATCGACCAGGAGAAAATTAATAGTGCTGTGGGCCAGATGCTCCAGTCTTTGACGGATCTGGAAAATGCAGGAAGCCGGAGTGAGTTAATGGGGATTGAAGGAATAGCGGCAAAAGTGTATTTTGGAGAGTTTTCTCAGATGATTCTTCGGAATGAGGATGTGTTTGCTTTTGATGGAAGAAATCGCCGCCCTCCGCTGGACCCAGTGAATGCAATGCTTTCCTTCGCGTATACGCTGCTGGGAAATGAGATAACAGGTGCCTTGGAAACAGTAGGATTGGATCCGGCAGTGGAATATCTTCATACGGTTCGTCCCGGACGAGCGTCTTTAGCGCTGGATTTGCTTGAAGAACTGCGAGCTCCTTTAGCAGACCGATTTGTTGTAACACAGATAAATCTTGGAATTTTCACCGGAAAAGATTTTATGGAAAAAGAGAACGGCGCCATTTTTATGACTGATGAAGCGAGAAAACGCTTTTTATCTGCCTGGCAGAAGCGAAAGCAGGAAACAATCGTACATCCTTATTTAAAAGAAAAGATTCAATGGGGATTGGTTGCTTATGCGCAAGCTATGCTTTTGTCCAGATATTTACGAGGCGATTTAGATGCATATGCGCCGTTTTTATGGAAATGAGGTGATTATATTTGCTTGTGCTGATAACATATGATATTAACATTACAGAAGCGGCAGGGGCACGCCGTTTAAGACGCGTGGCCAAGCAGTGTGTAAACTATGGTACGCGGGTACAAAATTCTGTTTTCGAGTGTCGGGTGGATGCTGCCCAGTATGTGAAGTTAAAGCATCTTCTATTGAAAGAAATAGATGAAGAAGCAGATAGTTTGCGTTTTTATTCTTTGGGCAATCATTATAGCGGAAAGATTGAACATTTTGGAGTGCAGCGCGGACTGAAGGTAGACGATCCTTTAATATTATAGGGGCCTGGAAGGAAGAGATTTGGCCGTGCGAACCAAAAGTGAACATGGATTCCCTGGGAGATTCGCACCGAGTTTTGGCGCGAATCAGAGGTGAATTTGATTAAAGGTGTAAATTTTCTATTTGATATTGGTTGTCTTGCACAAAAAATATTTGAAATAATAACCGAGAATTGTGCGTGTTTGCCGTCGAGGCTCGCAAGAGCCTTGTGGATTGAAATATCAAAAGAACTTAATAAAGAGCATAGAAAATCGTCGAGGCTCGCAAGAGCCTTGTGGATTGAAATAAGAACGCGATCGCGCTCGCCAAGGCTCTTGATTGTCGAGGCTCGCAAGAGCCTTGTGGATTGAAATAATCAGAATCATATGTATCTTATATCATATCACGTCGAGGCTCGCAAGAGCCTTGTGGATTGAAATAAACCATGATTCACTGCTTTCAGGAATATCTGATGTCGAGGCTCGCAAGAGCCTTGTGGATTGAAATACATAACTACCACTACTTAAATGCCAGTAATTAGTCGAGGCTCGCAAGAGCCTTGTGGATTGAAATATCAGCTCAGAGAATGATTTACCGGTTTTTTCTTTGTCGAGGCTCGCAAGAGCCTTGTGGATTGAAATTTTCCTCTAAAGTGGAGGCTCTGGAAAATGGAGTTGTCGAGGCTCGCAAGAGCCTTGTGGATTGAAATAGTTCTTCGTCGTCAGGGTCTAATCCTTTTTGTGGTCGAGGCTCGTGAGAGCTTTGTGGATTGAAATAAAGGGGATTACACCGAGCAGGCCATTTAGGAGCGTCGAGGCTCGCGAGAGCTTTACGGATATAAATATGTGACAGTGGTTTAACCTTCCGTAATCCTGGTTGAGGTTCAAAAGATTTTACTGTCCGTTGGTCTTATGATGCATCGAAGTAGCGATTGTTCCTCTATAAGAGTTCGTATATTCGTGTGATATTTATAGGGAGAAGACATATATCTAGAACAATTTTTTGCTAATAAATTTTGCACTTTTAAGATTTTTGAAATTAGATGTTATACTTAACAAATGTAATGTATCTGAATATAAGAATCAAATATTTTTTCTTTATGAAAAATATTTTACTTGGATATGAGAATTCCTTCATAATTTCATATTCTGCTTTCGAGATCTGCGGCAGCGCAGCCATGGCCTGTCCCTCCCCTAAATCTTATGAATGCAATAAATATGGTATAAACGGCGCCGGAGGATATGTCAATTTCCAAAAACAGTTGGTTGAAAAAGAAGCGCTGATATGGTCATCTGCCTGTTCCTTTGCCCTTTAAAATATAAAAAAGATTAAGGTCTGGATAATGAATAATCCGGCAGTTTCAGGGGAGATTTAATACAAAAAGCCATAAGGAGGCAATAAAAATGGAATTTTATAAATGCGGCAGCTGTCAAAGTATCGCCTTGGAAGTAATCGCGGGAGAAGATGCTTGTGAGAAGGGCTTTGGCAAGTTAGATCCCAACTGCGTAGAAGCTTCCAATGAAAAGCATCTGCCGGCTGTGGAAAGAGATGGCGACACCATCACAGTGACGGTGGGGAGTGTGGAACATCCCATGCTTGAGGAGCATTATATCATGTTTATTTATCTGGAGACATGCTGCGGAGGAATCCTGAAGAAGCTTAAGCCAAATGATGCGCCAAAGGCAGTATTTCAGGTGCCGAGGGGCGAGACACCGAAAGCGGTGTATGAATACTGTAATATCCATGGACTCTGGAAAACAGAGATTTCCTGAAAAACTGCCGGGGCGAAAGTCTCGGCAGTTCTTTGCTTTATACCTTGACGCACGGAGTGCGCCCGCCTGTAGGGTATAAATTAAGGGATGCCCTAGGGTATACCTTACCGCACGGAGTGCGCCCCCCAGAGGGCATCCCTATAAATATCTTTAAAACAAACGTATCTTTATAACCAGATGAGACAAGAGGAAATCCGATTCCATCCAGGCGGCTCGCTGGCAGCCGTAACCAGCATCTTTACGGCCTCCAGTCGGGCCTTTCCAACTGACATGGATAAATCGATATTTTTCCATGTCAGATCCCAATAAAAACCTGCATGAGAATCGGTTTTTGCCTCCCTGCGGCCGGGAAGATCCTGCTAACGCCTTTGCGGCGCTCGCCTTACGATGGAATCGGATTGTTCCTCCTGCTCCTCTTCCCGCACCAAAATAAGCTTCTGTTTGTTCCGAAAGGTGCGGGAGGCAGAAACGGAAAATCCGATTCCGTTTCTGAGCGAACGGGAGACGGGAAATCATCCGGATTTTCCATCGACATGTGAGCGGTACTCCTGGAGCGGGGATAAAGCGGCTCCTGCATCGCCGGCGAACCGAAATCGAGACGATCCGGAACTTCTGCCGGTGCCTAACTGGAGCGTAATCGGAATTTACTAAAATGATTCCAATAAGTATTTTGTATCATGTTCAGACCCATCAAGGGTGCAGGGAATTAAATTCCGCCGGACGGTTCAATTTTCCCAGAGACAGAATCTCGGAACCGCCCTGGTCGTCTTTATCCAGGCTGGCCGTGGTGATCTGGCTGTTGGCGTAGGTCCTGAAGAAGTATTTCTTGGATGTAAGATTCATGAAGGCGGTGTACTGGGTATAGTCAGGAGCGCCTCGGTCCGTCATCACACTTCCCTTTGGAATGCTGACACTTTCCATGATGTGAAAGCAGGAGAGAACCGCCTCTTTGTCCCTGGAGGGAGTAAAAGCATGGCTTTTATGATATGCGGTACGGACAAACCTGGACGGGGGAGTATAGTCGCCTGGCAGGCCGAAGGTGCCGGCTCCCTGGCCGAAAGGGGTGAGAGACACGGAATTCCAATGGACTTCAGCCTGCTGAGAAGCTGTTATATTCATATAATTTCGAAGATTAGTCATGTGCCAGGGGAAGTCAGGGCTGTTGGAAAGTACCCCGATGGGATTGTCATACAGGCGAAGTCCGGCTGCCACCTTTTCAATAACCACGCATCTGCCGTTCTGATCTGCTATAAGCCAGTGCAGGGGAGCAACAGAATGAGTAATGGAATCTGTCACGCCGATGATGCGGATGGTATCAAGAAGTGAGACTGCGTGTTCCACCGACGCGCAGCTGCCCAAAAGAAAACTGAGCAGTTCAATGGCGGCAACGGGAATCTTAGAAGAATCGTCGGAATCCGGGGCATCATATTGGGCAAAGCCCGGAAAATAGAGCGCAGCGGCGGCAAAGCCCATTTCATTGACTCCGTCCGCGAATGTAATGGGGGAAATATCCTGCCCGATTCCGATGAAGCTATAAGGATTCCGGAATTGGTGGGTGTTCAGCATCGTATTCCATCGGTAGCCTCTGGGCACGATATACAATTCAGGGTCAAGAAGATAAGAAAAATCCATGGTACGGCCGAAAAAGGTGTCTCCATGGATGGTCTGTATAGTCATTGCAGTGCACATTTAAAAGCCCTCCCTGTGGATGAAAGTGGACAAAACGACGGCTGGCTGAGAAATCCGGTATGATAAAGCCCCTAAGCAGCAAAAATAGGAGGGAGCTATGGAAATAACCGGAAGAAAGCAATATAATGTAAGATATGACGTGCGGAAGGCGTTTGCTACAGGAGAGAGAAAAAAGAATAAGGAGGCTGTGCCATATGAAGTATTCCATTGTTTTTAGCAGTAAAACCGGAAATACCGGATTGCTGGCGGAAAAGATCAAAGATACGCTGCCTGAAAAGGAATGTATCTACAGCGGTGCGCCGGATATGAAAGCAGAAGAAGCAGATATGATCTTTGCAGGTTTTTGGACAGACAAAGGATCGTGCGGTGAGACCATTTCTGAATTTTTGAGAAGCCTGCGCGGAAAGCAGGTGTTTTTGTTTGGAACGGCGGGGTTTGGAGGCAGCGAGGAGTATTTCCGGCAGATCTTGTCCCGGGTGGAAGAGCAGCTGGATGGGTCCAATTCCCTGATCGGTTCCTATATGTGTCAGGGGAAAATGGCCCCGGCGATTCGAAAACGGTATGAATCCAGGCTTTCTGAGGAACCGGAGAAAATGAAGAGGCTGATTGAAAACTTTGATCTGGCCCTGCCGCATCCGGATGAAGCAGATTTAGCGCATCTTAAAGAAGCGGTTTTGAGGTGCCTGGCGAAAGGTTAAATGGAACGGCGGTGCCGGCCTGTATATTTCGGCTGTAAACGACAGTGAATTATCAATTAGCAGGCTGCTGATTATCCATTTGTAATATGGACGACAGAATGGAAAGTGGTTGATAGGATGCACAAGAAGAAATGGCTGAAAAAAACTCTGACTATTTTGGCGGTTTTGCTGACCGCGGTATATGTCATTGCCTGCAATGTCCTGATCGATCTCGCTCTGATACCGGAAAAAATGGAGCAGGCCCAGGCTTTTGAGGATCTGACGGAAGAGGGAATGGAAGCGCTGATACAGACAGATGATATCCAGGAGAATCGGGCGGAGGCTATATCAAAGACCAATGAATGGCTTCAGTCGGCGGATACGGAACTCCTTTCGGTCACTGCGGAAGACGGGTACCGTCTGGTGGCGCAGGCATTTTATCAGGAGAAGGCAGATCACCGGTGGGTGCTGCTCCTTCACGGATATACCGGGTGGAAGGAAGAACTGTATCCGATCGCTTACCGGTATGTGCAGCAGGGATATCAAGTCCTGGCGCCGGATATGCGGTGCAGCGGCGACAGTGAAGGGGATTTTATCGGCATGGGCTGGACAGACCGGCTGGATAACCAGCTTTGGCTGGACGTCATCCTGGAGAAGGACCCAGACGCGGAAATCGTCCTCCATGGACAGTCCATGGGCGCGTCCTGTGCCTTGATGATGGGCGGTGAAAGGCTGCCTGCCAATGTTAAAGCAATCGTGTCGGACAGCGCTTATACGGACGTATATAGTATCTTCAAAAAACAGCTGAAGGAATGGTTCCATCTTCCGGCGTTTCCGCTGCTGGACGGAGCAAACTTCATGCTGAAGCTCAGGGGCGGATACGATCTGAAAAAGGCTTCTGCCCTTAATGCGGTAAAAGAGTGTCCTCTCCCCGTTCTTATCATCCATGGAATGGAGGACGCATTTGTCCCGGTGGAGATGGCCCAGACATTGTATGATGCTGCGGCGGGCGGCAAAGAGCTGCTGCTGGTGGAAGGAGCCGGACATGCCCAGGCGCCGGATAAAGATCCCAATGAATATTATGGAACGGTTTTTTCCTTTCTGGAAAGACATGGAGTTCAGTAGAGGGGGACATATGGACTTTTATAAAAGAGCCGCGGAGGTCTGCAGACGGATTCCCTGGGGGACAGTGGCTACATACGGACAGATCGCCCTGCTCTGCGGGTTTCCAAAGAACGCCAGACAGGTGGGCTTTGCATTGGGGCGGCGCCTTAGCGGACCGGATATTCCGGCGCATCGGATAGTGAATTCAAAAGGATATTTAAGCGGGGCGGCTTCCTTTGATACACCGGATCTGCAGAAGCTTTTGCTGGAGGAGGAAGGAATCCGGGTGGACGCGGGAAGGACCGTAGATCTGAAAAGATACGGCTGGAAGAATTCCATGGAGGATGCGCTGGAGCTTCGGAGCTTTTTTGACAGGCAGGGAATTTGAAAACGGAGAGGATAAAAAAGGGCTTCCTGTTTTTTTGCCAAAAAATACCTCGGGCAGTGAGCGGGAGGAAGGTATAAAGGCGGTTGATTAAAACAAGAGAAAGAAGTATCATAGAGTAATAGTGGCCAGATAACGAAGAATGAAGGGACAGTATCTGGCGGATAGGGGGATAAATATGAAACGAAGAATGGCGGCCGGCTGCGCTGCTTTGATGTGTATGGTCATGGTACTTTCTTTACTGGGCGGTCTGGGGCCGGTTCAGGCCGAGGTGCCGGAGGAGAGCATACAGACAGAGGGGGATGCAGACAAAGAGAACGGTGCTCCGGAATCGCGGAAGGAAGCGGCCGGGACCGAGGAAACAGCGGTCTCTCAAGGGAAGAGCAGCGGGGAATCCCATGAGACGGATCCTGCAGATACTGCTGAAACGAGTACTTCCGCTACACAGGCGGTCACAAGCAAGACAGATATAGAATCCAAGGATACCACAGATTTGTTAGAGGCTCCGGCAGAGGATGAGTCAAGCTCGGATGCGGCAGGGAGCAAAGAAGATCTGCAGGAGACGGAGGACAATATTAAGGTCTTTTCTTCTCAGCCGGATTACAGCCAGATGTATACGTTTTCCCAGGGCACGATCACCGGTTTTTCCGACAGCTACCTGAACAGCCTTCCGGAAGAAAATGGATTCCGGTATACGGATATCGTCATACCGGCTGAAATAAACGGGCAGAAGGTGACGAAAATCGGCGGCTCCGCTTTTTTGGGAAGTACGAAGAGATATGAAGGAATACGGGTGAAGAGGATCGACCTGTCCGGCGCCGCCAATCTCGTGACCATAGACAGTATGGCGTTCTATGCCCTTGGCTCTATATATAGTGAAATGGACAGCTGTTCTCTGGTGCTGAATGAAGGGCTGACTGCCATCGGAGGCAACGCGTTTAACGGACAGAAGACAATTAAAGGAAACCTGTATATACCGGACAGCGTGACCAGCATTGGCTCCAGCGCGTTTTCCGGCTGTGGGTTTGACGGTACCCTGCGCCTTCCGGAGAATCCATCCTTTACGGAAGTGCAGGGACAGGTATTTCAGAGATGCCATTTCACCGGGAGTCTGAAAATACCGGACAATGTGACGACTATTGTCGGGAATTTTGCTTTCAGTGAAAATGATTTTTCCGATATTGTCCTGAATAATGGAATTACGAAAATAGGCGGCTCTTCATTCATGGACTGCGGCCAGATCACAAGGGTTCGGATCGCGGGAAAAACAGATTCCGGCGCGGCGGTGGAGCTGCCGGACGTTTTATCCGTGCTGGACAGCAACGTGTTTAGAAATTGCAAGAAGCTGTCAGGATGGGTAAAGATACCGGATGGAGTTGTCAGTGTGGGATCCAGCGTTTTCACAGGGACGGGGATTCGTACTATTTATATGCCGGACAGCGATACGGTCACTTATACTACTAATTTTCTTTTCGATACCACTTTGAACGCCGCCGTATTTCCGACTAAGGCTTTATATGACCAGTACCAGCCCAAGATGAACAGCGGGTCCAGGCAGTACTGCGCCTATCCGCTCACGGTGACGTTTCTGGATGAGGCGGAACAGGTATTGACGACCAGAGAGACTTTGTATAAGCGCCCTCTCAATTACCATGAAACGGCCAATGGATGGGAAGAGGATACGGATTTCCGGTTTCCTGAAACGGCAGAGAGCATGGCGGGCTACGACATCGGCTGGAGTTTTACAAAAGGGGGAAAGGTAGTTGCCGCCAATGCGCTTGTGACGGGCGGAACTCTCTATTTTTCCAAATCGGTATCCGTCCCGCAGATCACATTCGAGGAAGTAAAAACGAAACAATATGACGGAAAGACCGAATACATCCGCTGTTCGGCATCCCATCCCCTGGCGGGAGAGGACGGAGAATACACCTTTCTGTATTGTACCTTGAAAGGAGATGACAGTTCATTTTTTTATGTCAGTGATGAGCCCTTTGTTTACCCAGTCACTGATGTTGGGGATTCTATGAGATATGTCTGCTATGTGCAGATGTACGAAAAAGCTCATCCGGAGTACCGCGGCAAATGGAGTATGAGTACGTGGTATAACTATTTTGCGACATGGGTAGATATCCGTCAGGCCAGTCCTGTATATCATCCTCAGTTTCCGGACCATGTGGCGGCGGGAACAGCTGTCTCGCAGATTCCACTGGAATTGACTTCCGGGGATACGCCGGGGACGGTCAGCTGGGACGTTCCGGATGCAGTTATAAACGGAGGAGAACAGACTCTTGCCTGGACTTATATTCCGGAGGATACGGAAAACTATATTTCGGCCGGACTGACCGGGGAGGCCAAGATCACCGGTGATGTGGAATATCCTATACACATCGGGACAGAGGGGAAGGGAACCGTCGCCCCTGACACAGACTCGTGTCCCGTGGCCGGTCAGATTTTTACTTTTACGCCGGAATATGGATATAAGCTTCAATCCGTGACGGTGAACGGCACGGAGATGATTCAAGAGGTACAGCAGTCAGATACCGGCAAAGTCAGCTACTCGCTGAACCTTATTCCCGCGGGACAGACGGAGATGAAGGTGATATTCGCGCCGGTCAAGACGGAGGACCTGGAGGATATGGCCGAGGCTCTGCCGGATGCGGTGGAGGATGAACAGGATATCCGGGATATCCTGAATATGAAGCTGCATTATGAGGCTCTGGATGAACAGGAAAAGAATTCCGTCTCAGAGGACACCGTCAAAAAGCTGGCGGGCGCCCTCCTGCAGATCCCCTCTGTGGAGGTACAGACCAATCTGCCGGAAGCACAGGGAGAGATTCTTTCAAAAGATCAGGAGGCATATCTGCTGAGCTGCATGACTGCGGAAGAGGCGGGACAGCTCCTGGACGGCAGCATAGGCCGTTTCGTGGTTGCCATGCACGTGCTTCCGAAGGATGAAACAGAGACGGATGTAGCGGCTTCCGTGGCACAAGTCCTTGGGGATTACCAGATTGGGACGCATTATGAAATAAGCATAGAAAAACAAGTTTTTGAAAACGCTTCGGCGGGAGTGCCGGACCGGACAGAAACCATCTCGGAGCTGGGCATACCGCTCCGGTTGGTGCTTACAGTACCGGAAGAGCTGGTGCCGCCTGAAGGCACAGTCCGGAAGTTCGCCTTGATCCGTACCCATGAATTTGGCGGGAAGCTTGTCTCACACGTTCTGGAGGATCTAGACCAGGAGGCTTCTACCATAACGGTTGATTCCGGCTATTTTTCCACATACTCCATGGTGTATGCCGATTCGAAAAAAGAAGAAGAATCTACGGATGCGGAGGAGACCACGGAGTCACAGGAAACTACGGAATCTGGAGAAAGCAAAGAAGAGGGAAGCGCCAGCTCCGAAAGTACGGCGCCGGGGAATCCGACGAAACCGGGCGGTCCGTCCAGACCGAAAAGCGAGGAAGGGAAGAAGGGAACGGGAACTGCCGGCTTGGCAGGCCAAAATGTGAAAACCGGGGATCAAGCTCCTGTATTACCTGCCATATGCGGAATCTTTGCGGCGATACTGGCGGCAGCCCTGCTGATTTCTTATAAGAAAAAAATTTCTCGTCAGGAGGAAAGATAAAAGATAGTTAAGACTCCATGACTGCAAAAACCGGCGGAAGCGTTTCGCCGGTTTTTGTTTCTCTTGTTGACAAAACCAATATATGGGAATAAAATAATAATAGTTACTATTTTGTTTTTCTTTAACGGAGGTGTGCTATGGCGGTGTACAAATGCAGTATTTGCGGGTACATATTTGACGAGGAAAAAGAGGGAAAAGCTTTTTCGGAGCTCAAAGAATGTCCGGTCTGTCATCAGATGAAAAAGTATTTTGACAAAGTGGAGCAGGAAGAAAACAAGGAGGAGGCGCCGGCAGAGGCGAAGGAACAGAGCCTGGAATATCCGGCTGATTTTGTCCGGAAGGATGATAGTATCCGGTATATGAAGGAGATCCATCAGATGGCAGTGAGCGGGGCCTCGATCATAGGAGCGATGGGGACCCAGATGAAGATGCCGGGCTGGGACGATATCTTGATATTGGGCAATCAGCTTAACCCGATGCCGCTGGAAGAGCATGCTGAGATTGATACGACTACAGTGATCGGTCCACATGCCAAAAAGCCTATGGTCATTGAAAATCCGGTATATATTTCCCATATGTCCTTTGGGGCCCTTTCTAAAGAAACAAAGATCGCCCTGGCAAAGGGGAGCGCCCTGGCCGGGACCGCCATGTGCAGCGGAGAAGGAGGGATTCTGCCGGAGGAGAAGGAGGCGGCTGCCAAATATATCTTTGAATATGTGCCGAACCGCTATAGTGTGACGCCGGAAAATCTGAAGAACTCCGACGCGATAGAAATCAAGATTGGTCAGGGGACAAAACCGGGCATGGGAGGCCATCTGCCCGGCGGCAAGGTCACTCCGGAGATCGCGAAGATCCGGAATAAGCCTGTGGGGAAAGATATCATCAGCCCGTCTTATTTCCGGGACGTGACCAACAAAGAGGAATTGAAGGAGCTGGTGGCCCAGCTCAGAATGGCTTCGGAGGGACGGCCTATCGGAATAAAGATTGCCGCCGGACATATTGAACAGGATATGGAGTACTGCGTCTATGCGGAACCGGATTTTATCACCATTGACGGCCGGGGCGGCGCGACGGGGGCCAGCCCTCAGATCATACGGGACGCGACGAGCATACCGACTGTCTATGCGCTGTACCGGGCAAGAAAATACCTGGATTCCATAAATTCCGATATTTCTCTGGTGATAACAGGAGGCCTGCGGGTATCCTCTGATTTTGCCAAAGCGCTTGCCATGGGAGCCGACGCGGTCGCGATAGCCTCAGCGGGACTGATCGCGGCGGCCTGTCAGCAGTACCGTATATGCGGTACGGGCATGTGTCCGGTTGGAGTGGCGACCCAGGACCCGGAGCTGAGGGCTCGTTTCAAAGTAGACGCCGCGGCGAAAAGAGTGGCTAATTTTCTGAACGCGTCTTTGGCGGAGCTTAAGACCTTTGCGAGAATAACAGGCCATGAAAAGCTCAGCGGACTGTCTGTAAAAGATTTGTGTACCATTGACCGGGAGATTTCTGACTATACCAATATTCCGCACGCATGAATGCGGGAGAAAGAACGAAATCGATTCATATTCCAGGATGGAACAATTCGTAATAGAAAATATACTGCTGCAGGATACCGGCGCAGCCGTTGTAGTTGGAGACAGGAAAGCCTTTGGGATATTCCCGCTCAAGGACCTGACGTATATGGGTATCTATGGGAAAAGCTTCAATATGATGCAGGGCGAACAGGCAGATGCAGTCGGCCACCTTTATCCCGATGCCGTAACAACACATCAGGGCTTCCCTGGCCGTTACATAGTCCATGTGACGGAAGGCTTCCAGGCAAAGACTGCCGTCTGACACATCCCGGGCTGCTTTTCGTATATATTTGGCGCGATATCCCAGATTGCAGTTTCGGAGTTCGTCTTCTGAGGCGGAGGCGAGTTTGCCCGGTCCTGGAAATCCATAATGGATCTGACCGCTGGGATCTATGACCGTGTTCCCGTAATTTTCGCACAGGAGGCGGACACACCGGCGGATTCGGGGAATATTGTTCTGCTGGGAGATCAGGAAGGTGACCATAGTTTCCCAAAGATCCTGACGCAGGATTCGGATGCCGCTGCCGAAGGACACGGCATTCCTGAGATACCTGTCCTGTTCCGGTACAAGACGTTTGACGGCGCCATAGTCGGCGGAAAGGTCGAAGTAAGGACTCCAGAACTCTCCGAACTCCTGCTCTGTGCAGGAAAATCCATAAGTCCGGAACGGTTCTGCGCCGGGGATATCCTGCGGGCCGCCCATATCAAGGATTTCCAGATACCGGTCAGAAGCGAGCAGATGAAAGCGGCCCGGCGCAGTTTCTTCCAGGCGGAAGCACTGGCCGGAGGCCGCGATCTGTTTCAGATTAAAATCAGCGAGAGTTTTTACGATCATTCTTATTCCATTCTCCCATATTTCAGCTCTGTCCCGTCTTTGTCGTATTTTTTACGTTTCCCGGTCATTTCTCCGATGGTTATCTTCCACACCGCGGTATTGCTCAGGCTTCGTTCCATGGCCTGCTGAAATTCCGCCATATTGGCGGGAGTATGACGTTCGCATATGAGCCGCAGGGCATGTATTTTTTCCTGTTCATCTTCGACTTCAGACGCTGTGCCGGTGAGGACAGCCGATTCAAATTCTGTGGTGAATTTATCGGAGGCGCGCTTCGTATCTCCCACGCAGGTCATACATATCCGGGAATCGGCTGCCAGGGCGGCGGCTTTTTTCCCGATAGCTTTGCCTGCATGAAAATAAATGAAATTTCCGTCCCGCGCGATAGTCAGGGGAATACAGTAAGGAAATCCGTCCGCATCGGTCATTGCCATAACGGCCCATTCACATTTATCAACGATGGATTCAGCAAATTCCCGGGGCATTTCTCTGTCTTTACGTATCATAACAGCCTCCTTATATTGAAATCGATCAGAGTAGTTTCTATTGGTTCAAGCTGTATTTTACCATATCAAACGATAAAAATCGACAAAGTATTACGGCAGACTTCAATTTTGTAGGGCGACAGGTGCCGGAAATGGTAGCAGTCTTCAAAAGAATAGAGTATAATGTCAAAATAATGTTGAAAAAAAGCCTGACAGGGAGAGGCGGAGCCCGGGGCGGGAATGATAGGAGAGCTGTGGGATGGATAAAAGGGACATTCTCGTGATAGTAGATGATATGGAAGTGAACAGGGCGATTCTCCGTGAAGTCTTTCAGGCGGAGTACCGTATATTGGAGGCTGAGAATGGGGAGCAGGCATTAATGTTTATAGAGCATTATCGCAGCAGGATAGTGGCGGTGCTTCTGGATTTGATCATGCCGATGAAGGACGGCTACCAGGTGATGGAACAGATGGAGAAGAAAAAGTTCCTGCCGGAGATACCTGTGGTCGTCATCACATCAGAGGACAGCTACGACTGCGAGGTCAGAGTCTTTGATATGGGAGCTTCCGATATTATCAGGAAGCCGTTTGAACCGTATGTGGTGAAACGGCGGGTGGAAAATGTGGTGGATCTGCACAGGCACAGACAGCATCTGGAGGAGCTGGTAGAAGAACAGGCGGCGAGCCTGCGGGAATCCAACGAGGTCATGATCGACGCGCTGTCTTCTGTCATCGAATACCGGAGCCTGGAATCGGGCCAGCATATCCTCCGCATCCGCATGTTTACGAAAATCCTCCTGGAAGACGTGGCGCGGAGCTATCAGGAATATGGACTGGATGAACGCAGGATCGAGATCATCAGCCGGGCCGCTTCCATGCACGATGTGGGAAAGATCGCCATACCTGATTCTGTTCTCAACAAACCGGGCCGCCTGACACCGGAAGAGTTTGAGGTCATGAAGACCCATTCCATGAAAGGCTGTGAGATCCTGGCCGGACTGGACCGGATGAATGATAAAGAATACCAGCAGTATGCGTACAATATCTGCCGTTATCACCATGAGAGATGGGACGGAAACGGATATCCGGACGGGCTGAGAGGAGACCGGATCCCTATCTGCGCTCAGGTGGTGGGGCTGGCGGACGCCTATGACGCGCTGACGACAGAGCGGGTCTATAAAGAGGCTTATTCACAGGAGAAGGCATACAATATGATTCTGAACGGAGAGTGCGGCACCTTCTCTCCTAAGCTTTTGGAGTGCTTTAAAAATGTGAGGGATTCCTTTGCGGAGCTTGCCCGGGATTATGCGGATGGACGTTCTCCCAAATCTGATCTGCTGATCGGGGGCGGGATGAAGCGGAATGCCAGAGAAGCGGGCACAGGTACGCTGGAGCAAGGGCAGATGAAGTATTTTTCTCTGCTCCGCTATCTTGAATCCACGGTGATCGAGCTGGATATCAGCACGGGCGTTTATCATGTCATATATCTGTCGGATAATAATTTCCAGCTTCTGCGCTCCGGCGGGCTGTTTGAGAAGGCGCTCTACAATTTCACAAAAGAAATGGTCCACCCTTCCGACCGGGAGAAGGTGCTTTATTCCTTTGGAGAATACCTGTATGAGTTCTTTAACGGAGGGGTGATCAAGCAAAGCTGGAAGTTCCGTGTATATGACCAGATGAAAGAAGAGTACCGGTGGAATACGGCCACACTGCTGCGGATCGACGTGGAAAACCCGCACCAGAGAAAGGTCATAATCATCTGGCATCCGGAAGAATTGATTCAGGAGGAACGGCGCCTCCCCCAGCATTTCGGAGAAGGAGCAGAGGCCATGCGGGATCTGTTTGCCGGAATGCAGAAATGTGTCAACGATAAATGGTGCACCATTGAATATGTAAACGAAAGTTTTTTGAAGCTGATGGATTATACCAGGGATGAGATCAGGGAGAGGTTTCATAATCATTTTATTGAAATGATCTGCCCCGCGGATCGGGACCGTGTGAAGCGGCAGATGAGAGAGCAGCGGAACGCGGGAAATACCATAGAGGTGGAATACCGTTTGGAATCGAAAAACGGACAGATCATATGGGTCTTGGATAAATGCCGCGTCGTCACGGAGCAGGACGGCAGGGAATATCTGTACTGCCTTCTGATAGATATCACGAAGACGCGGATGGCGCAGGAGGAGCTCCGGATGAGCCTGGAACGCCATGAGATCATCATGGACCAGAGCAACGATATCATCTTTGAATGGGACATTGACGGTGACAGTATCGTCTATTCTTCCAATTGGGAGAAGAAATTCGGTTATGCTCCGATACGGGAGAGCGTTGGCAGTCGGATTCCGACTGCGTCTCATCTGCATCCGGCCGATCGGCCGGAATTTCTGAACCTGATGCATGAGATAGCAGACGGGCTGCCCTACAAGGAAGCGGAAGTGAGGATCGCGAAGGCCGACGGAAGTTATTCTTGGTTTCGGATCCGGGCGACCGCCCAGTTTAATGGACGCGGGAAAGCAGTAAAATCTGTGGGCGTCATTATTGATATTGACGATGAGAAGAAGAAAACAGAAGCGCTTATCGACAAGGCGGGGCGGGATTCCCTCACGAATCTTCTGAACAAGGCTGTGTCCAGGAAGAAGATCAAGGATTGTCTGGCGAAGGGAGGATACCGGGGAAAGGCCGCTATGCTCATCATTGACCTGGACAATTTTAAAGGGATGAATGATCGTTTTGGCCATATGTTCGGGGACGCGGTGCTGAAGGAGTTTGCCGGGATCTTAGACAGCCTTTTCCGCGGAGGAGATATCGTTTCGCGCATAGGCGGAGACGAATTCCTCGTGTTTATGCCCAGATGTGCGAGTCTTGTGGCTGTCATGGAAAAAGCAGAAAAAATCCTCCGGCTGTTTAAGGAGATATTTCTGGAGAATCTGGGAGAAGACTGTTTTTCCTGCAGTATCGGGGTTTCTGTGTGTCCGGACAACGGAGATGATTATGATATGCTGTTCTTAAATGCGGACAAGGCTTTATATATGGCGAAGGGACAGGGAAAGAATCGGTGCCTGCTCTATAATCCGGACGCTATGGGGCATGGTCCGGAGAAGATGCTGGCGGCGAAGACGAGAATCGATTCAGAGACGGGCCTTCCATATGATCTGTCCGGTGTGATCCGGGAAATATTCGGTAAGCTTTATGCCATCCACGATTTTGAGGAGGCAATTGAATCGATTCTCGCATTTACAGGAAAATATTTTCAGGTGAGCAGGGCTTATATTTTTGAGGACAGCGAGGATGGGAACACCTGCAGCAATACATATGAATGGTGTAATACGGGGATCGAAGCAGAAAAAGACGGGCTGCAGGATATCGTTTACGCTCAGGTGGGAAATTCCTACAAGGAAAATTTCAAAGATCAGAATATCTTTTACTGCCCGGACGTGGCGGTCCTGCCGGATGCACATCGGGAGATTCTGGAACGGCAGGGAATCAGATCCACGCTTCAGTGCGCGATTATGGATGGCGGCAGATTCCGAGGATTCGTGGGCTTTGATGACTGTGTCAAGAAACGGCTGTGGATTCAGGAGCAGGTGGAGGCGCTGACCTTTGTGGCTCAGATCCTGTCCATCTTTCTTTTGAAGGAGCGGGCGAATGGACGGGAAAAGGGAGCTGTGGACAATCTTCACAGGGTGCTGGATAACCAGAATGCGTGGATTTACGTAGTGGATATGGATACTTATGAGTTTTTGTATGTCAATGAAAAGACACGCGGTACTGTGACAAATGCCGAGGTTGGAAAGAAGTGCTACCGGTCTCTCATGGGAAGAATGGAACCCTGCGGCGATTGTCCGATCCGGCATACGAATTTCAGGAAGGACTGCAGCAGGGAAATGTACAATCCCATGTTGAAGCTGTGGGTCATCATGAATACTTCCATGATACGGTGGGGTGAAAAGGAGGCCTGCCTGGTTTCATGCCGTGACATCACATGCTATAAAGAGCCGGGGCTGCAGTAAATCCAGGCTTGACAAATAAGGCCGCCCGGATTAAAATGGTTCTCTAAAGAACTATTATTCTTGGAAGGATTCGGAGAACAATCTCGGGGAGGAAATCAGTATGCTCTCATCCAGTGATATCCTGAAAAACGGCCAGCAGCTGGACAAGCTGTATACGAAGGTCATCAGCCAGGTTTCCGCAAAATTTGGAATGAGCAAGATAGAAGTGGATATCCTGCTGTTTCTTTATAATCATCCGGATTACGACACGGCCAGAGACATCGTGGAAGTCCGCTGTATAGCGAAATCCTATGTGTCTAAAGCGGTGGATCTGCTGATGCAGAGAGGATATCTCACTTCAATGGAAGACAAAAAAGACCGCCGGATCCTGCACCTTTTTATACAGGCTTCGGCGGACAATATAATACGGGAGGCTAAAGAAGCTCAGGAGCTGTTCATGTCGATCATTGGAAAAGGTATTCCTGAGGAAGACCAGGAAGTGCTCGAGCGGATTCTTTCCCGGGTATCGGAGAACATCAGGCAGGCCTTTCTATGACATGCCGTATGAATCAGCGGTCGTAAGAAATGCCTTTCCAGTAAACGGGAGTGCAGATCTTAGCTTTGGGAGGCAGAGATACGTCTTTCAGCGCCCAGCGTTTATATTCCTCAAAGCCGGTCCTGTCAACGATGTATCCAATATGCTCCTTGCCTCCGGGAGCGGTACGGTCTATGTAATGCTCCACGTAGTGATACGTATTCAAGATAATCTTCACAATGCTGTCCTCATCGGCCCATAAGATGAAATCCTCGCCCAGGCGGGGATTTTTTTTGCCGCTGCGTCCAAACAAGGTCAGCCGGTAATATTTAGACGGATCGCGGCTCCAGGCGGAAACCGGACAGTTGAGAACACATTCTCCGCATCCGATACACTTTTCCGCATTTCTCTGGGGGCGGTAATTGACGGCAGTCAATGCTTCGACAGATTTGCGCCGGCATGCCTTTACACAGGCGCCGCAGGAAACACAGCGTTCCTGATCCAGATGGGGCATGGTCATGCCCATAATGCCGAAATCGTGCATTCGCACTTTGGCACAGTCATTGGGACATCCGGTCAGAGCAATCTTAAAATGAAGGTCGTTGGGAAATACCGCTTTCTCTATCCGCTTCGCAAAAGCTGTGGTGTCGTAGCAGGCGAAGGGACAGACCTTGTTTCCTATACAGGCTGTGATATTCCGGGTCCCGGAGGAAGAATATCCGTTTCCGGGGACAGGCTGATTGATATCCAGGCCGTCGATAATGGGCTGCAGCATGGCGTTTACCTTGGGCATATCCTCATAGGAGATGCCGGGGACTTCAAAGCCCTGGCGGTTGGTAAGGTGTACGGTGCCGTCGCCGTAAGTCTCCGCGATCTCCTGGATCATTGAGAGATATTTTGCGTCCAGATGACCGCCTGGCACTCGGATACGGGAAGCGGTCTTCCCGCGCACTTTAGTGACACGGAAAGCGTTTTTTTTCAGTGCTTTTGTATTGATATCCATAAATTCACCCTCCTAATCAATCAGTGCGCGCCCTTTGGTATAAGGGAAGACCGGACCGTCCAGACAGACATAAGTATCATTGATTCGGCAGTGGCCGCATTTGCCGATACCGCAGCACATCTTCCGTTCCTGGGAGATCCAGATCTGGCTGTCTTCCAGGCCTCGGTTCTTCAGCGCCTGTATGGAGAAGCGCATCATGGCCGGAGGGCCGACCACTATGGCGGCCGCATTTGCCAGGTCAGCGAAGGACAGTCCGGGAATATACGCGGTGACCAGCCCCTCCCGGTATTCTGTGCCGCCGCCGCTGTCCACGGTGAGGATTACCTGGGCACATTGGCTCCACCGCGAAAAATCATCCCGGAATAAGATATCGGAAGGGGATTTAAAGCCGGCGATCATAGTCAGGCCTCGTATTTCCGTCATATGACTGGCAAAATGCTCCATGACGCCGCGCACCGGGGACACTCCTGTTCCGCCGGCGACGATGACCAGTTCTTTGCCTTTATAATCATCCAGGCAGAAGCCGTTTCCGTAAGGACCGCGGAGAAGCATCCGGCCGCCTTTATAGCGCTCAAAGATCTCATTGGTCACTTTTCCCACACGGCGGATCGTCAGATCTATGGTGCCGTCGCCGATGCCGCTGACGGAAATGGGAGCTTCGCCGTACTTGGGGATGGAAACCTCAAAGAACTGTCCCGGCTTCACGTCGCCCAGATATTTCATCCGGAACGTATACTCGATTTCCGTGTGACGGATGACTTCAACTATTTCAGAGAGGAAAGGGACGTATTCATTCTGTTTCATCGGAAGTTACCTCCTTCATCGCTTCGGGCAGACGGTTCAGACAGTGGGAGAAGGATATGTATTCCGGGCAGGCGTCGTCGCACCTGCCGCAGCCTACACACATCTGGAAGCCGCTCTTTTTCTTGAAATCCAGCGCTTTGTGGAGCACTTTATACCGCATCCGTTCGCCGCTGGTCTTCCGATAGCTTCCGCCTCCGGCCACGTCGGAAAAACCGTCAACCATACAGGAAGCCCATACACGGCGCCTCTCTCCGGCATTTCCATTGTCGGTATAAAATAAATCCTGCATAGTGAAGCAGGTGCAGGTAGGACAGACAAAATTGCATCTGCCGCATCCGATGCAGCGGCTGTCATATTCTTTCCAGAGCTTGCTCTTGATGACGTCCGCGGTCAGATGATCGGGAATGTGGACTCTGGTCTTGGTTTCCGTGACATAGGACGGAGAAACCGCTCGCTCGCGGGCGGCATGGCGGCGGAACAGCTCCTGCCATTCGGCGTTTGGACAGTCAATCTGCCAGGCATCGCCTTCCTGATCCAGAGAAAAATCATAGCTGTCGGCTTTGTTCGTCCCCATATCCACACAGAAGCAGCTGGAAAACGGTTCTTTGCAGCCAATCAGGACAAAGCGGAGCTTATCCCGGCGTTCCCGGTAATAAGGATCCTCAGGACCGTTCTGTAGATAAATATGATCCAGACGTTTTAACGCGTGGAGATCACAGCTTCGCAGGAAAATGACAGCTCCCTTTTGTTTCTGCTCCGGCTCCAGGACGGAGCCCTCCGTAAAATAAAATAGAGTCTGGCTGATGGGAAGGAGGATCTCCTTCCAGGAAAACCGGGATTTTTCATGGAGCACAATTTCCTCAGGAGAAGAAATCTTTCCATAACGTACCAGATCCGTGTCGGAAAATGCACCGCCTTTGGGATAAAGACGGGGGGCGTAGAGGTCGTATTCGAGGGACAGATGCTGAAAAACCCCGGATAACGCCTCTGTTGACAGACAATAACCCATATATCCACCTCTTTCTTTTCGATGATCTTTTGTTCTGACAAGTAATGTAGCATTGGGTAAAAAATAAAACCGTGAGTTTTCTCACGGTTCCTTAAAATATTCCATTAGTTTTTCACGGTCGGGTATGAAAAAATGATTTTTCCGGTATTCCACCAGTCCGGCTTCACTGAGCTGCTTCACCAGACGGGAGACGGTTTCCCGCTTGGAGCCGAGGAGCTCTGCCAGGTATGTGATACTTAAGTCAAAGTCAATGAGAGTGCCGTCGTCCAAAGGGACGCCATAGTCCAGAGACAGCTTCCAGAGCTTGGCGGCCAGTCGTTTGTCTCCGCGCACACTTCCCACCGTGTTTTTAAGCTGGTGGTAAAGGCGGCGGATTTTAAGGGCCATGGAAGACATGACGGCCATGGACAGCTGAGCGTCCCGTTCCATTAAGCCGAGAAATGTCCTGCGGGGAAAGCAGAGCACCAGAGAATCCTCCAGAATCTCACAGTTGATGGAGGCGGTAGGATCCTGAAGGATGACCTCATTCAGAGGCTGTCCCGGACCGCAGAGGAAGATAACCTTTTTTTCATACAAATGATTCAATTTATAGAGGGAAGCTTTTCCGTCGGCCAGGAAAAAGACAGTAGATACCGGCTCCTTATCCAGAAAGAGCTGCGTGCCCCGGCGGTATTGTCTCATGACGCCGCATCCGGCCAGATCTGCGTAAGTGGACGGCGATATATCCTGAAAGACAGGAATGCGCTTCAATGCATCTTTCATGGGAATCATAGGGGCCTCCTTTGGTACGAATGGTACAAATAAATCCATTATATCAGAAGAGAAGGGGGTTCGTAAAGAGAGACGGAGGCTTGACAGGCAAATGGACTTGAACAATATATTGAGATATGTCACAATGAAAATGATATAAGATAAGGGAAAGGGGAGAAAAACTATGAACCTAAGAGATATTTTAATTATCATTGTTATATTGGGAGGGTTATTGGTCTGGCCGATGATATTTTGGGGTATGGAGAAAATCTGTAACCACGAAAAAGGAGTTCGTTATCCCTTGGTCTATCTCAGTATATATACGGAAATTATAATTATCTATCTCATATACTTTTTTTAGACTTCTTCGAATACTGTGCCGGAAGGCAGGGAGCGACCGGACTTCTTTATAAAAGCTGCTAAGCAAATAAAAAAATGCCGTGTGAACAACACAGCGGAGGCTTGACAGGCAAATGGCTATTGTGATACCATGGATTAAGCTTCCTCATATGGAGGAGCAGAGACGAGAAGAGAGGAGATGAAAGGATGAAGATTAATTCCTGCAGATAATCGGTCGGATGGTGCGTGACATTTTGAATATGTTTATTTGTCATACCCGCAGGAATGTAATGCTTTTTCCTTTTATCGTGAACCAAATAGAGCGGAGCTCTGGAAATGTCTGTCAGCATAGGCGGCGTTGACAGGGAGACGGATGATATGGTATGGACAAAAGGATGCAGGAATTCCTGCATCCTGTTTTTGTGCTCCGTTCAGGCGGAAATCTTTGCCGTGACAGGATGGCAGCGCACCCTCCAATGAAAAGTGATTTAGAAGGATTGGAGGAAAACTGTATGACACAAATTTGCGCGGAACATGTAACATTTTATTATGGAGGAAGCCACCGGGAAATTTTCCGGGATATGTCGTTTACCATAGACACAGACTGGAAATTGGGGCTTATCGGAAGGAACGGCAGGGGGAAGACGACACTCCTGCGCCTGCTTTTGGGAAAAGAAGAATATCAGGGCCGGATCGTTTCACCAGGGGAATTCACTTATTTTCCCTTTTTGCTCAATATGGATCTGGACAATATGACCTTTGAGGTGGCAGAAGAAGTTCTGCCGGGTTATGAGCCGTGGCGTCTGAACCGCGAACTTCAATATTTGGAGACAGATCCGGAGATTCTGTACCGGCCCTTTTCCACGCTCAGCCAGGGAGAAAGGACAAAAGTGCTGTTGGCGCTGCTGTTTATTCAGGAGAATCACTTCTTGCTCATCGATGAGCCCACCAATCATCTCGATCTGGAAGGACGGGAGATCGTGAGCCGCTATCTGAACCGAAAAAAGGGGTTTATCCTGGTGTCACATGACAGGACCTTTTTGGATGGCTGTATCGATCACGTCATGTCCATTAACAGGCAGGGGATAGACGTAGTACAGGGGAATTTTTCATCTTGGTGGGAAGACAAGACGAGGAGGGATCAATGGGAGGCGCAGGAAAATGAAAAGCTGAAAAAGGAGATTGGAAGACTGACTGAGGCGGCGAAGCAGGTGGAGACGTGGTCAGGAGAAGTGGAAAAGACTAAATTCGGGACACGGGTAGGGGGGCTGAGGCCTGACCGCGGGGCGATCGGGCATAAAGCTGCGAAAATGATGAAGCGCGCCAAGACGACGGAACGCCGGATGGAGGAGGCCGCGAAGGAAAAGTCCGGACTTCTTAAAAATGTGGAGAACGTCCAAAAGCTGAAGCTGTTCCCACTCCGCCACTATAAGGAAGAGCTGGTGAAATTCCGAGGGGTTTCATTGGCGTACGGAGAGAAGGAAGTATGCCGGGATTTAGAGTTTACCCTGAGGAGAGGGGAACGGATGGTACTGGCAGGCGGAAACGGATGCGGGAAATCCACGGTACTGAAGGCTGTTTTGTCTCAAGCGGTCGCCAGGGAGAATGCGGAATCCCATTTGGCGGGAAACGGCCTGCAGGTGGTTCGGGGAAGCATTGAGACGGCTCCGGGGCTTAAGGTTTCCTGGGTGCCTCAGGATACCTCCTTTTTGTCGGGAAGTCTGGATGATTATATTTACAGCTGCGGATGCGACGGGCATCTTATGAAAATGCTGCTGCGGAAGCTTGATTTTTCTCGGGAACAATTTGAGACGCCCATGGAGGAATACAGCGAAGGACAGAGGAAAAAGGTGCTGCTTGCCAGAAGTCTTGGGGAACGGGCGCATCTTTACATCTGGGATGAACCGCTTAATTATATCGATGTTTTTTCCAGAATGCAGATAGAGGACCTTTTGGAAGACTCCGATCTTTCTCTTCTCTTCGTGGAGCATGACAGCGTATTTTCAGAAAAGATTTCCAGGGGCTGTAAGTATTGTATATCCGCCTGTTTTTCAGTATAATGATAGAAAAGAAGAAAAAGAGAGGTAACGAATGATGACAGGTCAAGTATTGGAACGGGGCGCGGGTATCCTGCTTCCCGTCAGCGGTCTTCCGTCCCCGTATGGAATCGGGACCTTTGGCCGCGCGGCCTATGATTTTATAGATTTTTTGAAGCGGGCGGGCCAGAAATACTGGCAGGTCCTGCCTATGGGTCCTACGAGTTATGGAGACAGCCCTTATCAGTCCTTTTCTGCTTTTGCGGGGAATCCCTATTTTGTTGATTTGGATTTTCTGACAGAGGAGGGGCTTCTGCGAAGAGACTATGTGGAGAGCTTTTCCTGGGGAGATCAGGAATCCTATGTTTCTTATGAGACTGTATATCGGAACCGGTTTCAGGTCCTCCGGACAGCCGCGAAGAACAGCCGGCACCGGGAACAGCCGGATTTTCAGGTTTTTGAACGGGAAAACGCCTATTGGCTCAGGGATTACTGCCTGTTTATGGCGTGCAAGGAGCATTTTGGCGGCGTAGAATGGCTGAAATGGGAGGAGGACATTCGTTTTCGCAGGCCGGAGGCGGTGGAGAAGTATGAGACGCTATTGGAAGAGGATATGGATTTCTGGGCTTTCTGCCAGTATAAATTTTTCTCCCAATGGAAAAAACTGAGGGAGTACGCGGCGGAGAGAGGGATCCGGATCATAGGAGATATTCCCATATATGCCGCATTGGACAGCGCGGATGTATGGACTCATCCAGGGCTTTTTCAGCTGGAAGAAAATCGGATGCCGAAGTTCATTGCCGGGGTGCCGCCCGATGCGTTCAGTGATACGGGACAGCTATGGGGGAACCCGCTCTATGACTGGGATGCCATGGAAAAAGAGGACTTTGAGTGGTGGCGCCGGAGAGTCCTTTCCTCTCAGAAGCTGTATGACGCGGTGAGGATCGATCACTTTATTGGAATCACCAGGTACTATGCCGTGCCCGGAGGCGCGAAGGACAGTGTCCATGGCACTTATATGGACGGTCCCGGAAAAAAGCTGACCGATGTCATCAATGAGACAGCGGAAAAGCTGTATATCATTGCGGAGGATTTGGGGATCGTGACGCCGGCGGTGAGGAAACTGCTGGAGGATAACCATTATCCTGGCATGAAGGTGATCGCCTTTGGTTTTGACGGAAACCCGGCCAATGAGCACCTTCCCCATAATTACAAGGAGACGAATTGCATTGCCTACGGCGGGACTCATGACAATGAGACACTGGCCGGCCTGTTCTGCGACAAGTCGGACGAAGTGCTTGGCTATTTATTTGACCTGATCGGGACCCGGGACCGGGGAAAGATCGTGGAGGAGCTGTTCCGGCTCGCGTACGGAAGCGTTGCCAATGTGGTGATATTTCAGGCACAGGATGTGCTGAAGCTGGATAATTCCGCCCGTATGAACTTTCCGTCCACATTGGGAAACAACTGGAAATGGCGTCTGCGGAGGGGCCAGCTAGGTCAGAGGGAATCGGACTGGCTGGGTCGTCTGGTGCACGTATACAACAGGTATTGAAACAGCCTTGCAGAGGACGGATTCGCGGCATCTGCCGAAAAGAGAAGGAGGAATGCATATGGCCAGATCGATGAATCAAAAACTGAAAGTATTGTACATTATAAAGCTGCTTGCGGGGACGGATGCGTCCCATGTGGTGACAATGAATGAGATTCTCGAGGAGCTTCAAAGCCATGGCATTTCCGCGGAGAGAAAGAGTATTTATGATGATCTGGACGCACTTCGGACTTTCGGCTTTGAAGTAGTCAGCAGGAGGGAGCGGCCGGCGGGCTATTATCTTAAGAACGCCGGCAGTATTGCCGGGCTGCTGGCTGTACCCGGTATTTTGCCCGGCTTGCCGGCTGACCAGAAAGAAGAAAAAAAGATCGCTCCCGAGCCTGAAAAACCTGCGGCTTCAGTCCGGCGTCCGGACTGGCTTCGTGGGAAAACAAAGATTGAGCTGCTGTGTAGTGAGACGGCGGCTGAGAGTATCCTGAACGAACTGGGAGGAGGCGTTTCCGTGCGCGGGAAAAGCAGCTCTGGTACAAAAAAAGGGAGCGCTCAGATGGTTTCTCTAAAGTTAAAAGCCGCGGTGGGAGACGCTTTTTATGGCTGGCTGGCCGGATATGGCTGTAAAGTCAGGATGACGGCTCCTCCATCCGCAATGAGAGAATATCGGAAATATCTGAAGGAGATCCGCAGCCTGTATAAGGAAGAAGCCTGAGCACGAGAGGGCGAATAAGAATGAGGAATGCCTGTCCGGCTGTGAGCCGGGCAGGCATTTTTGACTCCAGGGAGGCGGCTGAAGAACGGATCAGTCGGCTGCCCGCACCTTAAAATCCAGTGTACCCTTCTCAGCGCCATTGACAATAAGCGTAATGGAATGGATTCCGGGATTATGGTTCCTCGAGCTTAAATTTGCGAAGGAGTGAGTTTTTCTGTATGACTTTTCTTGTCCTGCCGCCAACGAAATCTCAGATATTTGGAATATCCTGCGGCTTCGGCTGCCATTTGTTTTTACATAGTCAACGGCATATTCCAGCCGCACCTGGGCCGCTCTTTTTGCTTTGATCCTGAAGTAAAAGGTCATATCTTCCCCAATGGCAACGGATGCAGTATCCAGTGAAAAACCGTCGGCATTTACAGAATCGTCATCAGCAAATCCGAAAATACCCAGCACATCCCTGCTGCCTTTTTTCAGTAGTGTCCTGCACCCGTGTTTTACGATCCAGTCCGTATATTCGTTCTTGCCGTACCAATCCTTTGTAATTTTTACAACCAGGTCAGGATGTGTTTTGGATATGTCGTTCAGGTTGTTGGCTACACTTTTACGGACGTACGGCGACGGATCGGTTTTCAGCTGCTCTAAAATACCGAGAATGGGAGACGGGTCTTTTTTAAAGCTGGGCAATGCTTGTCCCCATGGCAGCTGAGGACGGCAGCCCTCGCTGGCGAGCCGCCGGACATGCTCATTGTCATGCCTGGCCCAAGCGGCCATCTGCCGCATCATACGTTTTTCATGGTTTATGATAAACGGCCTCACAGCAAACTCAGATGAAGAGTATGTGGTGTACCTTTCTAACGCAGCCATTGATAAGTCCCAATGGCGCTCATCCTGCCCATAGACCTCAACAAAGTCGGGAAAATATATTAACGCGTTGTCGTGATATCCCGCAGGATAACCCGCGAGCACCTTATCAATCATACCAAGCGCCTGCTCATAATCCCCTGGCAGATACTTTCCCAGATGGACGGCAATCCGCCGTACGCGGGCTTTTAGCTCCAATGCATCCCATGTTTCGTCCATGACGTCACTGACAAACGTATCAGCCGGAAACGGATGATATACGGCTTCCATACGCACAGCCAGTTCGTGAAGAGAATCGTAATTAAAATATTTGTTTTTCAGTAATTCCGGCATATGTTTCCTTCTTTCAATCTATTCCAATTCTAATATCTGTCTGTGGAAATGTCAAATGGCTCATCCTATGCCCCGGTTCTTTCCATAATATTCTTGGACAAGGCGCAATATTTTACAAGAGCTTTTTTGAGAACTGTGCTATACTGGCTGTGCGCGGAATAAGGAAAGAGAGGGAATATCATGGAACAGGGTAAAAGGAGCGTTCGGTTTGACAATGAACTTCAAGTGGAGGCGTACTGCTTTCAAGGGATCATGCAGAGGTTTCCCAACCATTTCCATGAATATTATGTGATTGGGTTTATTGAGAGCGGCCGCAGACACCTGATATGCAAAAATAAGGATTATCAGGTCAAGTCCGGGGCTCTGCTGCTGTTCAATCCTTCGGACAGCCATACATGTGAGGCCATCGATGATGCTCCTTTGGATTACCGGTGTATTAATATAAAAAGAAGAACTATGTGGCGGGTGGCGGAAGAGATAACCGGAAAAGGATGCCTGCCGTATTTTTCGGAGACTGTAGTCCCGGACAGCGGCCTTACGGAGCTTTTGCGCCAGCTTCATCATATGATAATGGAGGGGCGGAAAGAGTTTGACAAGGAAGAGCTGTTTTATTTTCTGACGGAACAGCTGATACGGAAATATGCGGAGCCCGGAGAGGGAGGAAGCAGCCCGTTCATCCACCAGGAAGCGGAAAAGGTCCGCCTTTATTTGGAGACACATTATGAAGAAAAGATATCTCTCGATAAACTGGCGGCCATGACAGATATGAATAAATATTCTCTGCTTCGGACCTTTACTAGATTATATGGGATTACGCCGTACCGGTATTTGGAAAACATCCGGGTGAATAAAGCGAAGGAATTTTTGGAGCATGGAGGGGAGCCGCTGGATGCGGCTATGGCTGCAGGTTTTTCCGATCAGAGCCACTTTACCAATTATTTTAAAGAGTTTATAGGACTGACACCGGGACAATACCGGGATATTTTCAGGGAATGAAAGAGGATGGAACGGGTTTGAGGATCAGGGATCAGAATAGGGAGGATTTGGAGATGGAAGAGCAGCTTCAGCAGAAGACGGCGAGTCAAGAGGAAGAGGCGGGGAGTACCCGCGGCCATGCGGCCGCGGTATTTACCGTGGCCGTATGGGGGACTACATTCATAGCGACGAAAATTTTACTTAGAGGGATGGCGCCTGCGGAGATTCTTTTTTTCCGCTTCCTGCTGGCGTTCCTGGTATTGTGCGCCGTGTGCCCGCGCCGGATGAAGCTGAAAGAGAAAAAGCATGAGCTTTTGTTCGTTGGCGCCGGGCTGTTTGGCATCACCTTTTATTATCTGCTGGAAAATGTGGCGCTCACTTATACGCTGGCGTCCAATGCGGGGGTGATCATATCGGTCACACCGTTTTTTACAGCGATCCTGTCGCATATTTTTACAAAGGATGAAAAGCTTCGGCCCGGATTTTTCATAGGTTTTTTGACAGCGATTGCCGGAATATGCCTTATCAGCTTTAATGGAGCCAGCAGATTCCATGTGAATCCGCTGGGGGATCTGCTGGAGCTGGGGGCGGCATTGGCCTGGAGTTCTTATGCCGTGTTCTCCAGAAAGATCAGCCGCTATGGATACAACACCATCCAGGTCACCAGAAGGACGTTTTTTTACGGCCTTGTATTCATGATACCGGCGCTGTTTCTCATGGATTTTCGGCCGGATTTCTCCGTACTCGGAAATCCTACGCTGCTGTTCAACTTTCTGTACTTGAGCCTGGGAGCGTCTGCCCTCTGTTTTGTCACTTGGAATACAGCGGTCAAAAAGCTCGGCGCTGTGAAGACCACGATTTATATCTATATGGTTCCGGTGGTAACGGTAGCCGCGTCAGCGATTATCCTGGATGAAAAGATCACCTGGATGTCTGCCCTGGGGACGGCGCTTACTTTAGCCGGGCTGGTGATTTCTGAGGGACGGCTGAAGAGCAAAAAGGAGAAAGAAACAGCGGCGGATTATTAACCGTAAATATGGTGAGTTTCCTGCACATGAATTGAATACTCCCTGCATAGATTGTAAAAACAAGCGTATCAGGGGGACTCCCTTTTGAAAGATTATATTGAGGAGCGTGCCGTAGAAATTGCAAATTATATCATTGAGGAGAACGCCACGGTTCGGCAGACAGCGAAGAAATTCGGAATCAGCAAAAGTACGGTGCACAAGGACGTGACAGATCGTCTTGTGCAGATTAATCCGACTCTGGCATCTCAGGCCCGGATCGTACTGGACATCAATAAATCGGAACGCCATATCAGAGGCGGGATGGCGACCAAAGAAAAGTATCTCCACCAGATGGAAATAAAATGACAAGAGTCTCGGAACGGCATATGGCCGCGCTCCGGTTATAAGTGACCAAAGGGAAAACTGCGCTCAGGGGAAGCTCATGCTCCGGGCGCAGTTTGATTCTTATATACGGAAATTGAAACGAACGGCGAGATATATCTGCCGTGTGACAGGATCAAAAGCGGGACATGCTGTGAAATTAAAAATCGAGGAAACAAGCTGAATAATCGTATTGATATTTTTTAAACAATGCGATAAAATTATTTTAACAGGTGTGATAATGTTTGCCATAGACAAAGGAGGAAAAAGAGATGTTCTTTTTTAATGTGTCCTATGTTTTGTCTTGTCTTTTTAGACTTGTACAATTGGTGATGATGATTTTGGTCATCATGGCCTGCATCAAATATTTAAAGAATAATAAATAATGATTTAGATTATCCCTGTCTGCCCTATTTTAATAAAAAGGAATAGGCCGGCGGTCAGGCCTTTGGCAACAAATATGCTTGTATTCCATTTTGATACAAATTATGTATCAGTTTAAATAATTTTTCTGGTGCTAAATCTTTTCCTCTATCAAGCCATAAATGAAAGACTGATAATGAGGTAGACACATGAAATTCAATTAAATATGGAATATATGCTTCATCAGACAGACTGCTTTTAAAGTTTTCTTCAATGGGAAATTCGTGTTTTAGCCGTTCTAAAAAGCGGATACTTCCATATTCGCCCAATAATGCCTTGATGTATAGTTCTTTCTCTTCAAAAAATTGTAAAAGTTGTTCTGAATTATCACCGTGTCCTTTTTTCAATGAATCAGCAAGATAAGATAACAGATTATTTTCTACATATTCCAGCAGCTCATATATATCCGAAAAATAATGATAAAAAGTACTCCGATTATATCCCGCTAGGTGGGTGATTTTCTGAATAGAGATTTTTTCAATTGGAATTTGTGAGTAAAGCTGACAAAACACATCTATAAACTTCTGACGGGTCATATCTGTAATTTCTGGTTGTTTATTCATAGCATATCCCTTTCATTGTTTCATGCAACGGATTATAAAAAATTGTTGATTGATACGAATAAAAAATTTGTATATAATCATTATACAACACAATGTTGCATGATGAAACGAAATTTTAAAAAGAAAGAAGCGGACAATATGAAAGAAATTATTATTTATTATTCACGTTCAGGTAATACAGAACGAATTGCGAAGAAAATCCAGGCAGATATACAATGCGATATTCTAAAAGTAGAACCAGAAGAAGCATACGGAAATTATATAATGTCCTGCTTACGTGTAATGAAAGAAAAAAAGCAGGAAGAGCCGCCGAAATTTATAACGGAAGTTCCTGACTTGACTTCCTTCCATATTATCTTTTTAGGCTATCCTGTATGGGCTCAAAATGTACCTGTTTTTGTTCAAGAATTTATAAAAAAATGTGATATAAAAGGAAAAATCGTAATACCATTCGCAACTTATGGAATGAGTGGGATTAACTGGACGATGAAAACATTAAGAAATATCTGTGTAAACGCAGAAATTAAATTACCATTTGATAATGGGCTTTTAAAAAAGGGGGACTATGATAAATGGATAAATGATGTAAAAAAATTAATAACACAAAATCCATCCTAGCATTTCCGGGTGACAGTGTCTAAATTTGACGCATTTGAAATAAAAAAGACTGACAGATATATAATGATTTCATAATAAAATATGAAAGACGATATTAATCCTATAACAAATCTATTAACATATCATTGCCACAGACCGCCGGGATTCTTCCGGTCATACCTGGGCTTGAAATTGGAAGCCGGTTCAGGACTGTGGAACATGGGGCTTCCACCAAAAGCCGGCGGTCGCCCCTCATTTCTCAGCCATTTGAAGAACTGTTTGTCAAATGGTGTCGAAAAACTTTTTTAAAAATTCTTAAGAAAGTTTACATTCCCGTTTTATAGTTGACATACGAAAGCTCATGCACTAGACTGAATAGTGACAGGAGGATGCGGCTATGCACTATACTTTTCAGCAATGGCTGATGTTTTTTTATGTTTACTGTTTCATCGGCTGGTGCTTCGAGAGTACTTATGTTTCTATATTAAAGAGAAGATTTGTGAACAGAGGCTTTTTACATTCGCCTCTGCTTCCCATATATGGATCAGGGGCGGTCGTTATGCTTGTGGCGACTCTGGGTCTGAGAGACCATATCGTATGGATGTTTCTGGCGGGGATGGTGGGAGCCACAGCCCTGGAACTGGTGGTCGGGCTGTCCATGGAAGCGATCTTCAAAGTGAAATACTGGGATTACAGCAATCAAAAGCTGAATTATAAAGGCGTTATCTGTTTATCGTCTTCCCTCTGCTGGGGATTGTTCACGGTGCTGCTCAATAAATATCTGCATAAACCGGTGGAGGCCTTTGTGATGGGACTGCCTCCGGTCCTGGTGACGGTGGTGGTGATCGTGATCTCGGTCATCTTTATTACCGATGCGGCGGTATCCATAAAGGTTGCCTTGGGAATCCGGGACATGCTGGATGTTTCCACGCGATTGCGGAAAGAGCTGAATGAGGTGCAGGTGCAGCTGAACGAACGTGTAAACGCCATGAGAGCTGGGATGGAAGAAAAGAAAGACTCGGTTGGAGAACGGCTTGGAACGCTGCTTGATTCCATCGGGGATAAGCTGACAGAGATGGCTGGCGCGGCAGGGAGCAAGATGGATTCCCTGATCGACGCCACATACGAAAAACTGGGGGCGCTGGCCAAGCTGTCCGACGAGAAAGATGAAGAAGCAGACGTAGTCTCCAGCCTCGGTGAAAAGCTTAAATCTTTAAAACAGGAACACGAATCCCAGACGGAAAAGATGGCATACTTAAAAATGAAGATGTTGAAACGGAACCCTTCCGCCACCTCCAGAAAGTTTGCCAAGGAATTTTCAGTGCTGCGGACAGAACAGATTAAGCGTTATGAGATTCGGAGAAAAGAGAAGAAAGAAAATCGGAAACAGCGTCATAAATAAAAAAACACCCTTTTCAGGGTGGGGTTTTAGGGGGGGGGGACTCGGCAGCCTCAGGCTGCCGAGCGTGAGTATGAAAAAGCTTGTTTATACCAATTTCGATTGGTATGCCTATAGTATAAAAAGAAAATGTGACCAAAATATGTTCAGTCTATGAAAAAATCATGAAGAACATAAAAGAAAATTTAGGGAAACACAAAATTTCCTTTCATCTGCAAAAAGCAATTGAAAAAATGGAAAAATTGTTTATAATATAAAGGATTGGCGAGTTTTATAGGTAATGAAAGGAAGAAATGTCCGGTTTCCGGACGTATCGGATATAGAATCGCATTATAGGCAAGCAGTTTGGAAGAGCATAGGAGGAAATGAAGATGTTATTATCGACAGATATAGGAATTGACCTGGGTACGGCCAGCATCCTGGTATATATAAAAGGAAAAGGTGTCGTGCTGAAGGAACCCTCCGTAGTGGCATTCGACCGGGACACCAATCAGATAAAGGCCATTGGAGAAGAGGCGCGTCTGATGATCGGACGGACTCCCGGCAATATCGTGGCTGTGAGACCGCTTCGCCAGGGGGTGATCTCTGATTATACGGTCACGGAAAAAATGCTGAAGTATTTTATCCGCAAAGCGCTCGGGAAAAAGACCCTGAGAAAGCCCAGGATCAGCGTGTGTATTCCCAGCGGCGCCACAGAGGTGGAGAAGAAGGCGGTAGAGGACGCGACTTATCAGGCAGGGGCCAGAGAGGTTTCCATTATTGAAGAGCCCGTCGCCGCTGCGATTGGTTCGGGTATCGATATATCAAAGGCCTGCGGCAACATGATCGTGGATATCGGCGGCGGTACCGCGGATATCGCTGTCATTTCCCTTGGCGGCACGGTAGTGAGCACTTCGGTTAAAGTGGCCGGAGATGATTTTGATGAGGCGATCGTCCGTTTCATGAGAAAAAAACACAACCTGCTGATTGGTGAAAGGACGGCTGAGGAGATCAAGATTCAGATAGGCTGTGCTTATAAAAGACCGGAGCTGGTGGCCATGGACGTCAGAGGCCGCAATCTGGTGACCGGACTTCCCAAGACGATTACGATCACTTCCGATGAAACGCTGGAAGCGCTCCGGGAGCCGGCTATGCAGATCGTAGACGCCGTACACAATGTTTTGGAGAGGACTCCCCCTGAACTGGCCGCCGACGTGTACGACAGAGGGATCGTGATGACCGGAGGCGGGAGCCTGCTCAGCGGTCTGGATGCGCTGATTGAGGAAAAGACCGGCATCAATACGGTGATCGCCGAAGAGCCTCTGACGGCAGTGGCGATCGGTACCGGAAAGTTCATTGAGTTCATGCACGGACAAAGGGACGTTGAATAAAAGCGGCGCAGCCGACGAAATATCAGGGGCGGCTAGAAGTCTTCCAGGCTTCTGGCCGCCTTTTTGCTTTTTTAGAAAGGAGACGTCTGGTGGAGACGATTTCAGGATATGTCAATAAGATCGTATATCGGAATGAGGAAAATGGCTATTCGGTGATCGAATTGTTTAACAGCGGAGAGGATAAAACGCTGGTAGGCATTCTTCCCATGCTGGGAGAAGGGGAATATGTGGAAGCCAGCGGGACTATTAAAAAGCATCCTCTCTATGGGGAGCAGCTTTTGGTAGAGAGCTACGAGATCAAGAATCCTGAGGATACGCTGTCCATAGAAAGATATCTGGGGTCCGGCGCCATCAAAGGGATAGGCGGAGCGCTCGCGGCCAGGATCGTGAAGCATTTTGGCGAGGATACCTTCCGTATCATAGAGGAGGAGCCGGAACGGCTGGCGGAGGTGAAAGGAATCAGCAGCCGCATGGCGTTGGAGCTCGGCAGCCAGGTGGCGGAAAAGCGGGATATGCGTCAGGCGATGCTGTTTCTTCAAAAGTACGGGATCTCCCTAAACCTGGCGGCGAAGATATTCAAGGAATACGGCTCCGAGCTTTATACGATCATTGAACAGAATCCATACCGGCTGGCGGATGATATTGCGGGCGTCGGCTTTAAGATCGCAGATGATATCGCGACGAAAGCAGGCATCCGCGCGGATTCAGACTATCGGATAAAAAGCGGGATATTATATACGCTTCTTCAGGCCATAACAAATGGACATACATATCTTCCGATGGATGAGCTCCTTCGCGGGACGAATCAGCTGCTGGGAGTAGAGCTTGACTCGTTGGAGAACCATATTATGGACCTGGTCATGGACAAGCGTTTAGTGGTGAAGAAGGAAGAGGGAGTCTCGATTGTCTACGCGGCTAAATATTATTATATGGAGATGAATGTGGCCAGGCGGCTGTCAGAGCTGGATTCTGTTTGGGGAGTGGAAGAAGGTGAAGCGATCGAGATGATCCGGCGGATCGAGGAACAGGAAAAATTTGAGCTGGATGAACGCCAGAGGGAGGCTGTTCTGGAGGCGGCGCGGCATGGAGTGCTGGTGATCACGGGAGGGCCCGGTACCGGTAAGACGACGACGATCACGGCTCTCATCCGCTTCTTCGAGATGGAAGGGATGGAGGTCGTGCTGGGGGCGCCCACGGGGCGGGCGGCCAAACGGATGGCGGAGGCCACAGGATATGAGGCCAGGACCATTCACCGCATGCTGGAGCTGTCCGGTATCCAGAATGAGTCCTCTGGGGAAGTGCACTTCGCCAGGAATCAGGCAAATCCGCTGGAGACAGATGTCATTATCATCGATGAGATGTCCATGGTCGATATTCAGCTGATGCAGTCCCTTCTGGAAGCCGTGGCCGTCGGGACCAGGCTGATCCTGGTGGGGGACCGTGACCAGCTTCCTTCTGTGGGGCCTGGAAATGTTTTAAAGGATATCATCCAGTCGGGAAGCTTCCATGTGGTGCGCCTGACCAGGATATTCCGACAGGCGGCCGCCAGCGACATCATTCTGAACGCCCATAAGATAAATAAAGGCCAGCCGGTGGATGTGGCCGCCAGAAGCAGGGATTTCCTGTTCATAAAGAGGACGGACGCTAATTCCATAATCAATGCGGCGATTGCGCTGATATGTCAGAAGCTTCCGGGATATCTGGATGTGCCGATGCATGACATTCAGGTGATCGCTCCCATGAGAAAAGGGGCGCTGGGAGTAGAACGTCTGAATAAGATACTGCAGGAATTCCTGAATCCGCCGGATGGAAAGAAAGCGGAAAAAGAGCACGCTCAGGGAATCTTCCGCGAGGGCGACAAGGTGATGCAGATCAAAAACAACTATCAGATGGAATGGGAAGTCAGGAGCCGGTATGGGATTCCTGTGGACACAGGGACCGGAGTCTTCAATGGGGACATCGGGACCATAAACGAGATCAATTCCTTTGCGGAGGAGCTTGTTGTGGAGTTTGACGAAGGAAGAATAGTCACTTACGACTTCAGCCAGCTGGAAGAACTGGAGCTGGCCTATGCCATTACGATCCACAAGGCGCAGGGAAGTGAATATGCGGCGGTGGTCATCCCGCTTCTGAGCGGCCCGAGGATGCTCATGACCAGGAATCTCCTATATACGGCGGTGACCAGGGCTAAATCCTGCGTATGTATCGTGGGGATGCCGGAAACCTTTTTGGGAATGATTGAAAACGAGACAGAACAGAGACGCTATTCCAGCTTGGATAAGCGTCTGGAAGAGCTGTGACAGGAGGGAAGAATACGATACTGGATCTGATTTATCCGAGACGCTGCCCGGTCTGCGGAGAAATTCTGCCGTACGGGAGGGAATCTGTATGCGTCCGCTGTGAGCCGAAGCTGTCTTATGTCAGCCAGCCGGTCTGCATGAAATGCGGAAAGGAGCTGGAGAAGCTGGATAACGGCTGGAACGGAGGAGAATACTGTGCCGACTGTATACGCCATCCAAAGGACTTCGCGGGAGGCATTGCGCTGCTTAATTATAATGCGGCGGCACAGGCGGTCATGGCCCGGCTTAAATATCAGAACAAAAGAGAGGGCGCAGAGTTCCTGGCGGCTGAAATGGCAAAAAGGCATGGAAGGCAGCTCCTCCGGCTGAGACCAGATGCGCTGGTTCCGGTGCCCATTCACAAAGCCAGACGGAAGCTGCGGGGATATAACCAGGCAGAGCTGCTGGCGAAAGCCCTGGGCCGCAGGTTGGGGATCCCCGTGAGAACAGATCTGCTGTTCAGAACGGAGAATACGAAAGCGCAGAAACAGCTCGGATATGAGGAACGCCAGAAGAACGAGGCGCGGGCATTCCGCACAGCCGGAAAAACAGCGGTGCGGGGCACCCTGATCCTGGTAGATGATATCTATACCACCGGTGCGACCGCCCAGTCGTGTACCGCAGCTTTGCTAAAGGCCGGCGCGGAGCGGGTATATCTGGCAAACATGGCGGTCGGATACGGAAGATGAGTCTGCCGGCTGGATTAATTTCCATTTTTAAACAATCATAAATTTCAATCATATGGAAAGCTTCTTTGGCGTACACTATTTTAAAGACA
This sequence comes from Lachnospiraceae bacterium, assembly GCA_902363445.1. Lineage (GTDB taxonomy): Bacteria > Bacillota > Clostridia > Lachnospirales > Lachnospiraceae > Lientehia. The sequence goes on along the minus strand of CABJAB010000001.1, from coordinate 412,807 downwards.
GGCCGAAGGAGTTTTTATTATGAAGCGGAATTTTCTATTGGCGGCAGGAGGGACAATCCTCCTGTTTCTGTTTCCTTATATGGTCACACTTTTTATCACCGGCAAGATCACCATGGCGCCGGAAAGGACGGTGGAGAGCGGGAGAACAGTCCAGGTAAAAAGCGAATACGGTACAGAAGAAATCGATTTAGAGGACTATGTGCAGGGAGTGGCGGCGTCGCAGGTCCCGGGGAACTACGAAAAAGAGGCTGTGAAGGCCCAAGTGATCATAGCCAGGACATATCTTTACAAGATGATGGGAGACGAGACTGCCATTGCCGGCAGTGAACTGTCCTGCGGATATTGGGACGCGGAGGCCAGAAAAAAGGAATGGGGAGACAATTACCTGGAGTATCAGGAAAAATTTAAACAGGCCGCGGCGGAGAGCGCGGGCCAGGTGCTGACTTATCAGGGGTCTTTGATCGACGCCATGTTCCACCGGGCCAGCGCGGGGAAGACCAGGGACGGGGGAGAGCTTCTGCCTTACATAAAGAGCGTTGACAGCAGTCAGGATGTGGATATGGAGGGATACGTGACGATCAAAGAATATTCCGCTCCTGATCTGGTATCTGCCATAAGCTCTTTGCGCGGCCAGCAGCTTACGGATACGGATGCTTTGGGGCTGCAGATAGCGGCCAGAGACGATGCGGGATATGTGCAGAGTGTGATGGCCGGAACGGAAACCTATACCGGAGAAGAGGTGGCCTCTGCGCTTTCTCTTCCGTCTGCCGCATTTTCTATCACACAGTCTGAAAACGGAATTAAATTTGTCGATAAGGGATCCGGCCATGGATATGGACTCAGCCAATGGGGAGCGAATAAACTGGCGGGAGAAGGAAAGGATGCCGCGGCCATATTGGCTTACTATTATCAAAATGTCAGCATAGAAAAAAAGTAAAAAAATGTTGGCGAGCCAGAATTGTCCAGATAATTTTTGAATAGGACACGGTAATCGGGCAAGACTAATACCGAGGTGATTATCGTGAAGAAGAAGCAAGGATTGCTGGTCATGCTGCTGGGGTGTCTTGTGACCGTGACTGCCATTGCCGGAGTACTGGTATGGAGGGGAACGGACAAGAAAGAAGATGAGAATAATCAGTACATGGAACTGAACGATTCTTCGGAAGAGCTCTTATGGAATGACGAAGAAACTACGGGTACAAAGGAAGAAACGTCGGAAGACGTAAAAGAGACGACAAAGACCGCGGCGAATACGCCCGAGTCGACAGAGGCCACAGAGGCCGTAAGAGAAGAGACCGGTGAAGAGGATTCTCCGGAACAAGATCAAATGGAGCTTCCTTCGGAAGCGCCCGCCGCTGCCGGCGAAGTACATTCAGTGAGCTTCGGTGAAACGGACAAGCTGATCTGGCCGGTAGAAGGAAATGTCATATTGGATTATTCCATGGACAAGACCATTTATTTTCCTACGCTTGATGAGTACAAGTGTAATCCCGCCGTACTGATTCAGGGCGCGGCTGGAACGCAGGTAAAAGCTGCCGCAAATGCCATTGTGAAAGCAGTCGGAACAAATGAAGAGCTGGGAAATTATGTGACGCTGGATTTGGGGAATGCTTATGAACTGACCTGCGGTCAGCTCACGGAGCTTGCCGTGAATCCTGGAGACTATGTGGAAGCCGGAGCCGTTATCGGAAATCTGGCCGAGCCTACTAAGTATTATGTAGTAGAAGGCCCGAACCTTTATTTTCAGATGACAAAGGACGGTGCGCCCATTGATCCGCTGGATTTTGTGGAATACGCACAGGAATAAAAGACGAATCTGCATAATAGACCTGCATATGGAAACCCTCGCCGGAAATATGGAAAGTTCCATCATTTCTGGCGAGGGCTTCTTTACATATTTAGAACATGATACTGAATACTTTTGGAATCATTTTTAATTAGCTCTGATAAAGTGGCCGCTTTATCCCCGCTCCGGCAGTACCGCTCACATGTCGATGGAAAATCCGGATGATTTCCCGTCTCCGGTTCGCTCAGAAACGGAATCGGTATTTCCGTTTCTGCCTCCCTACGCCTGGGGAACATCGGCCTCTTTCCTGCGGCGCTCACCTTTAGGCCGGACCGGAATCTTTCTGCCGGTGCCCTCCCCGCCGCACTGTTATGAATGATTTTCGTTACATTGCTTCCAAAAAAGGATTGGATATCCACACGGCCCGCGCGCCTTATGGCAGCGGGCCACAGCAGGCCGCTCCAACGGTTTTCAAAACATGCGGAAATTTATCTTGGTGCGGCAGGAGGAGCAGGAGGAACGATCCGATTCCATCGTAAGGCGAGCCGCCTGGATGCAATCGGATTTCCTCCTGTCTCATCTGATTCATAAGATTGTTTTAAAAGTATTCAAAGGTATACCCAAGGGCACCCCTTAATTCATGCCCTGCGGGCGGGCGCACTTCGTGTGTCAAGGTATATTAAATCATATTGCTGTTATGATAGCGGCTGTCAGAAGTCACATCCTCCCCAAACCAGTCGGGGGGACAAAAAGAGAGTGCTTCTTCCTCTGTGGAAAATTCCACTTCGATCAGTGTGAGTTCTTTCGGAGCGGAGAAAATATCCAGCTCTGCTGTGAGGGCCCCAAGAGGTATCCGGTAGCGTTTTTTGGCAATGGTGCGGCCGTCGGCCTTTGCTTTCAGATGCAGATAAGCGTTTTCGTTCAGCGGCAGGTTATATTCTTCCCGCGCCATCATTCCCTTTCCTTTGTAAGTCATATAATAGCTGTCATCCTCGCGCCGGACCCGGACCACCGGGTCAGTACACAGATAGGCCTGCTCGATCATAAGGCATGGATAGGTCTCCAGGTCTTCCGGCATCTTTTTTACTAAGAATTTCCGTTCTATTTCCATTCTTCGTTCCTTTCCGGGGGCAGCGGATGATCTGTCCTCCGCAGTCTGTTATTTTACAGTTTCTTTATGATTTTTCTCATTTTATCATACTTTCATTCTATAACCAAGAGGGGTAGTGTGATATAATAGATGCAGTCAGTGTGAGTGGAATAGAAAAAGGAGGTCTATCATGAGTAAAGTTTATGTTTGTATGGCTCCTGGAATGGAAGAGGTGGAATGCCTTGCCGTTGTGGATATTCTGAAGCGGGGCGGAGTGGAAGTAGAGACAGCTTCCATGGGCGGAGAACTTGAAGTGACAGGGTCCCATGATATCACCGTGAAAGCCGACAGTATGTGGTCGTCAGAAGAATGTGATGTGTGTGACGCGGTCTTCCTTCCGGGAGGGATGCCGGGTACGGCGAATTTGACCGAGCATGCGGAGCTTGGGGAGCTGCTCCAGAAGTTTCACAGAGAGGGCAAGCTGCTTGCCGCCATCTGCGCGGCGCCCAGTGTACTGGGGAAATACCACTGTCTGGAAGGAAAAAAGGCGGCCTGCTATCCCGGATGGGAGGACAAGCTTTTGGGGGCAGAGCATGTGGAAGACGGTGTGGTCCGGGACGGAAATGTGGTGACGGGACGCGGACTCGGCTTTGCCATCGATGAAGGCCTTGAGCTCCTTAAGATCCTTGTGGACGAGGAAACCTCGGAAAGGGTGAAAAAAGAGATCCAGCATCCATAAAATAGGAAGAATACCTGTACGCGGAGGAAGATACCGGCCCCACAGCCGAGAGTTGCCGAAAATCGAAATTTCTGCTGGTAATTAAAAAACTTCTATGCTATAATGGTAAATTGCTAGACTGTGAGAAAATGTAATACGTTATATATATTTAAGGAGGAATACACGAACAATGAGTGTACAGGTAGAGAATTTGGAAAAAAACATGGCAAAGCTGACAATCGAAGTACCGGCTGAGGAAGTCGCAAAGGCGATTCAGGGCGCATACCAGAAAAATAAAAACAGGTTTAATGTCCCCGGTTTCCGGAAAGGCAAAGTGCCTCAGAAAATGATCGAGAAGATGTATGGCGTCGGCGTCTTCTATGAAGATGCCGTAAATATGCTGCTTCCCGGAGCTTATGAGAAGGCCGTGGAAGAGAGCGGGCTGGAGGTCGTATCCCAGCCTGAGATTGACGTTACCCAAATTGAGGCCGGAAAACCCATGATCTTTACTGCTTCTGTGGCTGTGAAGCCGGAAGTAACTCTTGGCGAGTATAAGGGCCTGGAAGTGGAAAGACAGGAGATCATCGTCACAGATGACGAGGTAATGGAAGAAATCAAGAAGGAGCAGGATAAGAACGCCGCTATGGTGACGGTAGAGGGAAGGCCCGTTGAAAAGGATGACACCGCTGTCATCGATTTCGAAGGCTTCTGCGACGGCGCGCCGTTTGAAGGCGGAAAGGGAGAGGATTTTCCTCTGGTGATCGGCTCCGGACAGTTTATTCCCGGTTTTGAAGAGCAGCTGATCGGCAAAAACGTAGGGGAAGAGGTAGAAGTGAACGTTACGTTCCCCACTCCTTATCAGGCAAAAGAGCTGGAAGGCAAAGATGCCATGTTCAAAGTGACAGTCAAAGAGCTGAAAGCGAAAGAGCTGCCTGAGATTGATGACGAATTCGCCAGCGAAGTATCCGAATTTGACACGCTGGAGGAATATAAGAAGGAAGTGGCAGACAAATTAAGAGAGCAGAAGGAAGCGGAGGCCAAGAGGAAGAAAGAGGACGAGGCTGTAAATAAGGCCGTTGAAAACGCGTCCATGGATATCCCCGAGGCTATGGTAAAGACCCAGGCTTCCAATATGGTGAATGAATTTGCTCAGAGAATGCAGGGCCAGGGCCTTACCATGGAGCAGTATATGCAGTTCACCGGCACCACGAGAGAAAAAATGGAAGAGCAGATGATGGAGCAGGCCAAGAAGAGAATCCAGGTCAGACTGACCCTGGAGGCAGTTGCTAAGGCTGAGAATATCCAGATATCAGAAGAAGAACTTGACAAAGAAATTGAAGAGATGGCCAAGGCTTACAAGATGGAAGCAGACCAGCTCAAGAAATATTTAGGAGACGCGGAAGCGGAGCAGATGAAGACAGACCTGGCGGTGCAGAAGGCGGTCGATCTGCTGGTGGCGGAAGCGAAAGAAGCCTAAAATTAAGACAGGAGGCATCAGAATGAGTTTAGTACCTTACGTCATTGAATCAACCAGCAGGGGGGAGCGCTCCTACGACATATATTCCAGGCTGCTTAAGGACAGGATCATTTTTTTGGGAGAAGAGGTAAATGAGGCTACGGCCAGCCTGGTGGTGGCCCAGCTTTTATTCCTGGAATCCGAAGATCCCGGAAAGGATATCCAGCTGTACATCAACAGCCCCGGCGGAGTCGTGACAGCAGGTATGGCAATCTACGATACCATGCATTATATTAAATGCGACGTATCCACCATCTGCATCGGAATGGCGGCCAGCATGGGCGCGTTCCTTCTGGCAGGGGGAACTAAAGGGAAACGTATGGCGCTTCCCAACGCGGAGATCATGATCCACCAGCCTTCCGGCGGCGCTCAGGGTCAGGCTACCGACATAAAGATTGTGGCTGACAAGATCATCGAAACCCGGAAGAAGCTGAACCAGCTGCTGGCGGAGAATACAGGACAGCCGCTGGATGTGATTGAAGTGGATACCGAACGCGACCATTATATGAGTGCGGCAGAAGCCAAGGAATATGGCATCATTGACCAAGTAATCGAAAGTCGTCAGAGGTAAACGGATGGCAGGAAAATTTGATGTTCGCTGCTCTTTCTGCGGAAAGACCCAGGAACAAGTGAAGAAGCTGATTGCAGGCGGGAAAGATGTCTACATCTGCGACGAGTGCGTGGAGCTTTGCGCGGAGCTTATTGAAGAAGAGACGGCAAGTGACGCGGTGGAGCAGCTGGAGGGCATTAACCTTTTAAAGCCGAAGGAGATCAAAGAGTTTCTGGACGAATATGTGATCGGACAGGATCGGGCGAAAAAGGTGCTTTCCGTAGCGGTATACAATCACTATAAAAGGATCACGGCGCCGTCGGATTCGGATGTGGAGGTACAGAAAAGCAATATCCTGCTTCTCGGCCCCACCGGCTCCGGAAAGACGTTTCTGGCACAGACATTGGCCAGGATTCTCAATGTACCTTTTGCGATCGCGGATGCCACGGCTCTCACTGAGGCCGGGTATGTGGGCGAAGATGTGGAGAATATCCTGCTGAAGATCATTCAGGCTGCTGACTTTGACATCAACAGGGCAGAATACGGAATCATTTATATTGATGAAATAGATAAGATCACCAAGAAATCAGAAAATGTGTCGATCACGAGGGACGTATCCGGCGAAGGCGTCCAGCAGGCGCTCTTAAAGATCCTGGAGGGTACTACGGCCAGTGTTCCTCCCCAGGGAGGCAGGAAGCATCCCCATCAGGAGATGTACCAGATCGATACTGCCAATATCCTGTTTATCTGCGGAGGGGCCTTTGACGGCTTGGAGCAGATTATTGAAAATAGGCTTGGAGCCGGATCCATTGGGTTTGAGGCAGACCTGAAAGACAAAAATAAGAGAGACATCAGCGAGCTTCTGGCTCAGGTGATGCCTCAGGACTTGATAAAATTCGGCCTGATTCCGGAATTCATCGGCCGTGTGCCGATGGTGGAGTCTCTGGAGCTTTTGGACCGGGATGCTCTGATCCGTATCTTGACGGAGCCTAAGAACGCCATAGTCAAGCAGTATAAACGCCTGTTTGATCTGGACGGCGTGGAGCTGGAATTTTCCAGGGACGCGCTGGAGACGATCGCGGATCAGGCGGTGGAGCGCAAGATTGGCGCCAGAGGCCTGCGTGCGATCATGGAAAAGGTAATGACAGATATCATGTATGAGATTCCGTCCGATGAAAATATTGGCCGGTGCCTGATCACGAAAGAAGTGGTGGAAGGCGAGAGTAAGCCGGAGCTTACTTACCGGGACACGGAAGTGAAGACACGAAAAGGCGAAACAGCCTGAGGATGGGGGGCCGCAGTATTCTGCAGCGCCCCATTTAAAGCTGGACCCCAGAGGGGCGGCTGATAGGCAAAAGGAGGAAAGAACATGACAATACCTGCAATTGCATTGCGCGGCTTATGCGTACTGCCGAAAATGGTGGTTCATTTTGATGTCAGCAGGAGAAAGTCTATTCTTGCGTTGGAAAAGGCGATGGTGGGCGACCAGAAGATTTTTCTTGTGGCGCAGAAATCCGTACAGGATGAGGACCCCGGAAAAGAGGAGCTTTATTCCATCGGCACCATTGGGACGATCAAACAGATACTCAAGCTGCCCGGAGGGATGGTGCGCGTGCTGGTCGAAGGGCTGGAGCGGGCGCAGCTGAACGCTTTGGAGGCGGAGGAAGGATACCTGGAGGCGGATGTGGAAGTATGTCCTCCGGAACCGTTTTTGGAAGCGGATGACGTAACAAAGGAAGCTATGTGCAGAATCCTTAAGGAGCATGTGGAGAGTTATGCGGCGGTGAACCCTGCCCTCAGCAAAGATGTCGCCGCGATGCTTTTGGAGTCCAGGACCCTGGAAGAGCTCCTGGATGAGATTTCCATCAATATTCCGTTCAGCATGGAGAACAAGCAGCAGCTGATCGAGACTACTTCTCTGCCGGAGCGGTATGTCCTGGTCGAACAGATTCTGGGTACGGAAGTGGAAATCAGCCGGATCAAGCAGGAATTCCAGGAAAAGGTCAAGGAACGGATAGACAAAAATCAGAAGGAATATATACTCCGGGAGCAGATGAAGCTGATCAAGGAGGAGCTTGGAGAGGACACGATCCAGGCCGATGCGGAGCAGTTTGAAATGCAGCTGGAGAAATTAAAAGCAGGAAAAGAAGTGAAGGAGAGAGTCTCCAAGGAGATCGGCCGGTATAAGACCATGCCTATGGGCAGCCAGGAAGCGTACGTGAGCAGGAATTATATTGAAACTCTGCTGGAGCTTCCCTGGAGCAGAATGTCCAGAGACAACAAGGATTTGACGCGGGCGGAGAAGATACTGGAAGAGGATCACTACGGCCTGGAAAAGGTGAAGGAAAGGGTCATGGAGTTTCTGGCGGTCCGTTCTCTCACAGGGAAGGGAGATAGCCCCATTATCTGTCTTGTGGGCCCGCCCGGCACGGGAAAGACTTCCATTGCCAGATCCGTTGCCAGAGCGCTGGGGAAGAAATATGTCCGGATCTGTCTGGGAGGCATCCGGGATGAAGCTGAGATACGCGGCCACAGGAGGACGTATGTAGGCGCCATGCCCGGACGAGTGGCGGCCGCTTTGAAGCAGGCCGGCACTTCCAACCCGCTGATGCTTCTGGATGAGGTGGACAAGGTGGGCAGCGATTATAAAGGCGACCCGGCATCGGCGCTTCTGGAGATATTGGACAGCGCGCAGAACGATACGTTCCGGGATCACTATATCGAGCTTCCCCTTGACCTGTCAAACGTGCTTTTTATCGCGACGGCCAATACGACCCAGACCATTCCCAGGCCTCTTCTCGACAGAATGGAGATCATAGAGGTAAGCAGCTACACGGAGAACGAAAAATATCACATAGCGGACAAATATCTGGTGGTAAAGCAGATGAAGAAAAACGGCCTTATGGCGGATCAGTTTTCTGTTTCGGCTAAGGCAGTCCGGAAGATCATCCATAATTACACAAGAGAAGCCGGGGTCCGCGAGTTGGAGCGGAAGATTGGAGAGCTTTGCCGGAAAGCGGCAAAAGAGCTCCTCGACGGAAAGAAAAAACAGGTGAAGATCACCGAGGGGAACCTGGAAAAATATCTGGGCAAAGAGCTTGTGCGGTTTGAAACGGCCAATGAAGAGGACGCGGTGGGTATTGTCCGCGGTCTGGCATGGACCAGCGTGGGAGGCGATACCCTGGAGGTAGAAGTAAATCTGATGCCGGGGAGCGGAAAACTTCAGCTGACCGGACAGATGGGCGATGTGATGAAGGAATCGGCAGAAGCGGCTCTGAGCTATGTCCGCTCTGTGAGCGCCGCTTATCAGGTGGACAGCGCCGTTTACGAAAAGAATGACATCCATGTACATATCCCGGAAGGAGCCGTTCCAAAGGACGGACCCTCGGCCGGGATCACAATGGCTACGGCCATGCTGTCGGCAGTCACCAATAAAAAGGTGAAAGCGGATCTGGCCATGACAGGAGAGATCACGCTGCGGGGCCGTGTATTACCCATCGGCGGGCTGAAGGAAAAACTCCTCGCGGCGAAGATGGCGGATATCCACACAGTTCTGGTGCCGGGAAACAATAAGCCTCATGTGCAGGAGCTTTCCAATGAGATCCTGGACGGCATGGATATTAAATTTGTAGGTTCCATGGATGAGGTACTGAAAGAAGCGCTGGTCTGATATGCCCGAGCCGGGCAGGTCAGCCGGCCAGTCCGCTTTTAAAAGGAGGGACCGGATGATTATAAAGACTGTAAATCTGGAAACGGTCTGCGGCGTCACCAGCAGACTTCCGGAGAACGATAAGCCAGAGATTGCTTTTGCGGGCAAGTCGAATGTGGGAAAATCCTCTTTGATCAATGCGCTTATGAACCGGAAGTCATATGCCCGTATTTCGGCGCAGCCGGGGAAAACCCAGACCATTAATTTCTATAATATCAACGAGGCCCTCTATTATGTGGACCTTCCCGGGTACGGGTTTGCAAAGGTTTCGCTGGCTGAGAAAGAAAAATGGGGCAGGATGATAGAGAACTATCTGAAGAAATCCCGCCAGCTCAAATGTGTGTTCCTGCTGGTGGATATCCGCCACGAGCCCTCTGCCAATGACAGGCAGATGTACGATTGGATCGTGCATAACGGCTATGAACCGGTGGTGATCGCTACAAAGCTGGATAAGATAAAACGCAGCCAGCTGCAAAAGCAGCTGAAGCTTGTGCGGAGCGGCCTTGGGATTGGAAGTCAGGTCACGGTGATACCGTTTTCGGCTGAGACGAAACAGGGACGTGATGAAATATGGGATTTGATTGAACAGCTGACCTCAGGAGACGATCCGGACAAAGCAGTTCAAACGGATTAAAGAAAAGCCGGGCGTGTTAACGTCGGGCTTTTTTTATTTTATAGGAATGTGCGTCCTATAAAATAAAAGATCTCCGGACAGAAAGCGCACTATGGTAGAGTTTTGAGATGGGAGGTAGGATTATGTATGGTTGGCGCGGTAAAATAGGGATCATCATTCCGTCGGCGAACACGACGATGGAACCGGAGCTGTGGAAGATGGCGCCAGAAGGGGTCAGTATCCACTGCAGCCGTATGTTTGCTATGGGATGCAGCACGGAGGATTTAAAACGGCAGGACGAGGACGTGGAGCGCTGTGCCGGCCTTCTCGGCTCGGCGGATATGGATGTGGTCATTTATGGATGTACCAGCGGAAGCTTTGTAAATGGGCCGGAGTGGGAAAGAGCACTGCAGAAACAGATAGCAGAGGAAGCTCATTGTAAAAGCATCACGACCACCGGAGCGGTGCTGGATGCCCTGAGGATTTTCGGCAAAAAGAATTTGACGGTGGTGAATCCTTATAACGATGAGGTGAGCGCCATAGAGCATGAATTTTTTGCCAGACAGGGATTCTGCATGACCGGAGGCGCGCATCTGGGATATGACCAGGGGGCGGATATCCGCAGCCAGACGCCAGAACGGGCGTTCCGTTTGGCAAAAGGCGCGGTGAGGGAAAATACGGAAATTTTGTTTATCAGCTGCACCAATTTCAGGACCATAGAAGTGCTGGAGGACCTGGAAAAGGATCTGGGGATACCGGTGATCTCGAGTAATCAGGCCAGCTTATGGGCGGCGCTGAAATCCATGGACGTAAAAGCGGAGATAAAGGGGTACGGAGCTCTGTTTGCGTATTGACAGACAGTTTCCATTGCATTTTGACTTTGTTTTCGCTATAATTTACATCAGTGGGGAAGGACCGGGCGGATTTTGCCGCCCGGATTTCTTCCGAAAGACAAAGACCCCCGGGGGAGGAGACTGTACAATGAACCAGGAATGGCGCGATTTGGGGAACGATATCCGGAATATCATTCAGGATGCCGTAAATTCCCAGGACTTCAGAAAACTAAATCAGACGATCAAAGGCGCCATTAACAGTGCTGTGGACGGTGTGGAAAAGGGGGTATCGAAGGCCAGCTTCCAGTGGAATAAGGCGAGAGAGGCGTCTTCGACGGAGACGGCTGCAGGAGACAGAAATAAGCCCTATACCCCGGCGGACAAGCGTACTCTTTTTTCAGAATACTCTGCGGCGAGGACCAGGGCCGGAGGCATCGCTCTCACGGTATGCGGTTATATATTGGGGATTGGCACGGCGATGGCCATGGCGGTTTTATTCATGATCACCCTGGCCATAGGCGGCATTGTCGGCATACGTATCGCGAACTATTGTCTTCTTCCGGTTTTTATAGCGGGAGCGGTCATGGTTTGCAGCGGTTCTGCCAAGCTTTCCATGGCGAAGCGGTTCCGGCGGTATGTGGAGCGGCTGCGCGGCCGAACGTACTGCGAGCTAAAGGAATTATCCGAATATATAGGGAAGAGCAAAAAGTATGTGACGCGGGATATTAAAAAGATGATCGAGAAAGAATGGTTTCGGGAAGGGCACCTGGATGAACAGGAGACATGCCTGATCATTGACAACGCCACATACCTTCAGTATAAAGAGACTATGCACCAGGCGGAGATCCAGAGAGAAGAGAAAGAGTGCAGACCGGAGGTGTCCGGAGAGACAGAAGCGGTGATCCAGGCCGGCGCGGATTATCTGGAAAGAATCCGGAGGTGCAACGACGCCATTCCCGGTGAAGAGATATCAGAGAAGATATCCAGGATGGAGCTGGTCATCAAACGGATCTTTGACCGGGTGGAGCGGCATCCGGAAAACGTGGAGGATATCCATAAATTGATGGAATATTATCTTCCTACTACGGTGAAGCTGCTGGAGGCATATGAGGAACTGGACCGGCAGCCGGTTCAGGGAGACAACATCATAAGCTCCAAGAAAGAAATCGAAGAGACGCTGGGCACCTTGAATATAGCCTTTGAAAAACTGCTGGACAGTATGTTCCAGGATACGGCCTGGGATGTTTCCACGGATATATCCGTGCTGAAGACGATACTGGCGCAGGAGGGGCTGTCAGAAAGCGGGTTTGAAAAACGGCATGATACAGGAGGAGAGAGACAATGAGCAAGGAATGGGATATGCCGGTGAAGGAGCCGGTGCTGACACTTAACCCTTTTGAAACAGAGCAGGCGGAGATGCCTGTAAAAACGGAAGAGGCGCCGATTCCCCAATGGGATGACAGCATCCTGTCGGAAGAGGAAAAGGAGATGGTGGACTCTTTCTCCGGTCAGATCGATCTGAGTGATTCTGCCGCTGTGCTGCAGTATGGCGCTGGCGCCCAAAAAAAGATGGCGGATTTTTCAGAAGCAGCTCTGGATAATGTGAGAACAAAAGATTTGGGCGAGATTGGAGATTTGCTGGCCGGCGTCGTGACAGAGCTTAGAAGCTTCGACGCGGAGGAAGAAAAGGGGTTCCTTGGCTTTTTTAAAAAATCCTCCAATAAAATCACGGCTGTAAAAGCGAAATATGCCAAGACAGAGGCAAACGTGGATAAAATCTGCAAAGTCCTGGAAAGCCATCAGGTACAGCTTTTGAAGGATGCGGCCATGCTGGATAAAATGTATGATCTGAACCTGACTTATTTTAAAGAGCTGTCCATGTATATTCTGGCGGGAAAAAAGAAGCTGTATGCCGTTCGGGAAACAGAGCTTCCGATGCTGCGGACGAAAGCGGAGAGAAGCGGTCTGCCGGAGGACGCCCAGGCGGCCAGAGATCTGGACGCGCGCTGCAACCGGTTTGAAAAAAAGCTCCACGATCTGGAGCTTACCAGGATGATCGCGATGCAGACGGCGCCTCAGATCCGGCTGGTTCAGGACAATGATACCGTCATGGTGGAGAAGATTCAGTCGACGATCGTAAATACGATCCCTCTTTGGAAGAATCAGATGGTACTGGCTTTGGGAGCGGCCCATTCGGCACAGGCGGTTGAAGCGCAGAGGAAAGTATCGGACATGACCAATGAACTGCTGAGCAGAAATGCGGCGGCGCTCAAAACGGCGTCGGTGGAAGTGGCAAAAGAATCGGAACGGGGAATCGTAGATATGGAAACCCTGCGTTCGACTAACGAAACGCTGATCTCGACGCTGGACGAGGTGCTTCACATTCAGGAAGAAGGCCGGCAGAAGAGGGCAGAAGCGGAGGTGGAGATGAACCGCCTGGAAAGTGAACTGAAAGCGAAGCTTCTGGAGATAGGAAAGCGGTGATCACTCCTTCATAAGGCTCTGCATGATGGCGGAGTATATCTGCTGGCTCTCTTTATTCCAGCGGCTGCACATATGCTCTGCCTGTTCTTTATCCGGCACGGAGATATTTACCTCCAGGAGCTGAGTCTTTCCCTCACGGATGGCGCAGTGGACCACATAGTCCTGATTAGTGGATTTGTAATAATCGGAAATAAGGCCCACCTCGTCGCGGAGACGCACCTTGTTTTCTTTCAGATAGGCATCGATATCCTCAATGATGGCGGAAGAGATTTTTTTGCCGAAAAAGGACAGAGTTTCCTCTCCTTCCCTTGTGATCTCATAACGAGAGCTGTTCCGGGTGGATTCCAGCTTGATGAGATGAGATTCGATGAGCTCGGACAGCGCCTGCTGGAGGGTGAAGTAAGTGGTGTACTCCTTGTCCAGAAAGAATTCAGAGATCTGGGCGTTGGCAAGAGGAAATTTCACCTGCTTCAGCATATATAAAATCATTAATTTGTATAGGGTCAATGGCTCGGACATCAGTGCGTCTCCTTCCAAATTTCTACAAAATATGTCAATGTTTTTATCATACCAAGTTTAGAAAATGAAATCAAGTTGTAAATTTCCCGCATTTGTTGTATAATATGAAACACACTTAAGATTATTACCAGAATCTGAAAATCTATTTTGCCGCTTTCGCGGCAGCAGTCTTTATGGATCCCCCCGATTGATGGAATATAGAAAGAAAAGGAGAGCCTATGAGGGAGAAACTGGAAACCCTGTCTCTGGCGCAGCTGCGCGGAATTGCGAAAGACTTCGGGGTTAAAAATATCACGGCACAAAGAAAGGCGGAGCTTATCAGCTGCATTCTGGAAGCCAATGAAACAAAGGAAAAAGAAGAGGAAACGGACGCCGCTCCTTCTGTCAGGAGACAGCCCTCTGTGGCGCCGAACATTAATCCTGAAGAGCTTCAGAATTTGGACAGTGGAATTCCGGCCCATGGGATCCTGGAGGTAATGCCGGACGGGTTCGGCTTTATCCGGTGCGAAAACTATCTGCCCGGTGAGAATGACGTCTATGTTTCCCCTTCTCAGATACGCCGATTCAACCTGAAGACAGGAGACATCGTCAGCGGAAGTAAACGGGTGAAAACCTCCTCGGAGAAATTTGCTGCGCTTTTATACGTTTCCAAGATCAACGGACTGCCGGTCGGGATCGCGGAAAAAAGACCGAACTTTGAAGACCTGACCCCTATTTTCCCCAATTCCAGGATACATTTGGAGATGTCTGGAGGGAGCATAGCCATGCGTATCGTGGATTTGCTGTCACCCATTGGCAAAGGGCAGAGGGGGATGATAGCTTCCCAGCCCAAAGCCGGAAAGACCACGCTGCTAAAGGAGGTCGCCAAGGCGGTTACCTGCAACCATAGAGATATGCACTTGATCGTCCTGCTGATAGATGAACGCCCGGAGGAAGTGACGGACATCAAGGAGTCTATTGAAGGTCCCAACGTGGAGGTCATCTATTCCACTTTTGACGAACTGCCGGAGCATCATAAACGTGTTTCGGAGATGGTGCTGGAAAGGGCGAAGCGTCTGGTGGAGCATAAGCGCGACGTGGTGATTCTGTTGGACAGCATCACGAGGCTGGCAAGGGCGTATAACCTGACGGTAGCGCCCAGCGGCAGGACCTTGTCGGGCGGTCTTGACCCGGCGGCGCTCCATATGCCGAAGCGGTTTTTCGGAGCCGCGAGAAACATGCGGGAGGGCGGAAGCCTGACCATATTGGCCACGGCGCTTGTCGAGACCGGAAGCCGTATGGACGACGTGGTGTTTGAGGAATTTAAAGGCACAGGAAACATGGAGCTTATGCTGAACCGGAAGCTGTCGGAGAAGCGTATTTTTCCGGCCATCGATATCCTGAAATCCGGTACCCGCAGAGACGACCTGCTTCTCACAAAGGAAGAGCAGGCGGCAGTGGAAACCGTGCGGAAAGCCACAGGCGGAATGAAGTCCGATGAAGCGGTGGAGAGGATCCTGGATTTGTTTAAACATACGAGAAACAATAAGGAATTCATGGATATGGTCGGCAAGATGAAAATATAAAAAAAGACCCAAAATACTTGCAATGAAAGAAACCTTATGTTATAATAAACTTCGCTGTTTTAAAAGAAGATGGGCGCTTGTGCGTCAAGCGATAGAAAGAACCATAAGAGAGGTGAAAAGCATGAGAGAAGGAATCCATCCTGATTATCATCAGGCAAAGGTTGTGTGTAACTGCGGAAATGAATTCGTGACTGGCTCCACTAAAGAAGACATTCACGTAGAAATCTGTTCCAAATGCCATCCGTTCTATACAGGACAACAGAAAGCTGCATCCGCCCGCGGACGTATCGAGAAGTTTAACCGTAAGTATGGTGTTAACACAGAAAAATAAGGCAATGCACAATGATGAGGTTGAGATTTCGTATTATCTGTGGAATCTCAGCCTTTTTTATTCTACGGGGAAGTTCGTTGAACTTCCCTGGTTATAATATATACGAAAGGTGGAAAACCGGATGAGATCATCGGGTATCGGAGGCCAGGCGGTTATTGAAGGCGTTATGATGCGCAACAAGGATGTATACGCCGTCGCGGTCAGAAAACCAGATCAGGAAATAGAAGTAGCGGTTGACAAATATCAGTCATTTACAGAAAAACACAAGGCACTCAACATTCCTTTCATAAGAGGAATTTTTAATTTTGTGGATTCTCTTCGCCTGGGCATGAAGATCCTCACATTTTCTGCCAGCTTTTATGAGGAGGAAGAGGAAAAAGAAAAGGATGAAAAGGAGAAAAAGAAGGAAAGCGTCATCATGGGGATCACCATGTGTGTATCTGTCATCTTGGCTGTGGGAATCTTTATGATCCTTCCCCTCTTCCTGGCAGGCCTGTTCCGGAGCTTTATCGAGTCAAGGGCGCTCATGGGCCTCATCGAGGGGCTGATCCGACTGGCTATATTCATCGGGTATGTGCTTTTGATCTCTCTGATGAAGGATATCCGCAGGGTGTTCATGTATCATGGGGCCGAGCATAAATGTATAAATTGCGTGGAGCATGGGCTGGATCTTAATGTGGAAAATGTAAGAAAGAGCTCCAAGCGCCACAAACGCTGCGGGACAAGCTTTTTGCTGTTCGTGGTCATTGTGAGTATCGTATTCTCCATGGTCATCCAGACCGATGTGGTGTGGCTCAGAGTCGTACTGCGTATCCTGCTCATTCCTGTGATTGCGGGTATCTCTTATGAAATCCTTAAGCTTGCCGGAAGCAGTGAGAATTGGCTGATAAATCTGATCAGCAAGCCGGGGCTCTGGCTGCAGGGCCTCACGACCAGAGAACCGGATGATGATATGATCGAGGTGGCCATTCGCTCTGTGGAAGAGGTCTTTGACTGGAAAACGTACGAAGAAGAGAATTTCGGCAGGACATTTTCTTAGGAGGCGGAACCATGGAACGGAGGACGTTTGGCGGGCTTTTAAAAGAAGCGGAGACATTTCTTTCCGAACATCATGTGGAGGAATGGCGTCTGGATGCCTGGTATTTGTTTTCCAGCTGCTTTTCCATGGACAGAGCCGGTTATTATTTAAAAAGAGACTGTATAGCAGAGGAAGAAGAGACGGATGCCGTGGCGCGGTTTCGTTCCATGGTAGAGCGCAGAGGAGCGCGGATTCCGCTTCAGTATATTTTAGGTGAACAGGAATTCATGGGACTTTCTTTCCGTGTGAATGAACATGTGCTGATTCCCCGCCAGGATACGGAAACACTGGTGGAGCAGGTGCTGGAAGACGTGAGAAGAACGCGTGCCGGGGACGAAAGGCTGCGTGTGCTGGATCTGTGTACTGGCTCCGGTTGTATTGGAATCAGTTTGGCACACTATCTGCGAACATATCCCGAGCTGCAGGTAACACTCAGCGATATCTCTGCCGATGCACTGAGCGTGGCACGGGATAATGTATGCCGCCTGGGCTGCGGAGACTGCTGCCGTGTTCTGCAGTCTGACCTGTTCGGGGCTTTTAAAGGAAAGCCGGGTGAGCGCTTTCAGGTCATCGTATCCAACCCTCCGTATATCCCCAGTGGGGACATTGAGGGATTGGAGCCGGAGGTGAGGGAGCATGAGCCTTTACTCGCCCTGGACGGGGAGCGGGACGGGCTGGCCTTTTACAGGAGGATAGCCTCGGAAGCCGCAGGATATATGACCCCGGACGGCGAGATTTATCTGGAGATTGGATGGGATCAGGGAACAGACGTGGAAGCGGCGCTCATGAAGGCCGGCTTCCGTGATATAGAGATCATAAAAGATCTGACAGGAAAGGACCGGGTGGTGAAGGCTGCCGCCCGGGGACTTGATTGACAGAGTGAGACAAGGAGGAACTGCCATGTTCGACAGGCTGGATGATATTCTTGTTCGGTTCGAGGAAATAATGGAAGAGCTGAATAATCCTTATGTAGTGGAGGACCAGACGAAGTTCCGCAGGCTGATGAAGGAGCAGACGGATCTGGCTCCTATTGTGGAGGCATATAAGGAGTACAAAGGAGCCAGGCAGGACGCAGAGGACAGCCTGACGATGCTGGAGAGTGAGAATGACGAGGAGATGCGTGAGATGCTCAAGGAAGAGCTGGCATCTGCGAAGGAGAAGATAGAAGAGCTGGAGAAGGAGCTTAAGATCCTGCTTCTTCCCAAGGACCCCAATGACGATAAGAATGTCATCGTGGAGATTCGCGCCGGAGCCGGCGGGGATGAAGCGGCTCTGTTTTCCGCGGAGCTTTACCGGATGTACAGCCGCTTCGCGGAGCGAAACCGCTGGAAGACAGAGATGATCAGCGTAAATGAAAGTGGGATCGGCGGCATGAAAGAAGTGATCTTCATGATCTCCGGCCACGGCGCCTATTCTAAGCTCAAGTATGAGAGCGGAGTCCACCGGGTACAGCGCGTGCCGGCCACGGAATCCGGCGGCCGCATCCACACCTCGACTAGTACGGTGGCAATCATGCCGGAGGCGGAAGAGGTGGATGTTCAGATCGATATGAACGACTGTAAATTTGACGTGTTCCGTGCTTCCGGAAACGGCGGGCAGTGTGTAAATACGACGGACTCGGCAGTTCGGCTGACCCATATCCCCACCGGGATCGTGATTTCCTGTCAGGATGAGAAATCACAGCTTAAAAACAAGGATAAAGCGCTGAAGGTGCTTCGTTCCCGGCTGTATGACCTGGAGCTGGCAAAGAAGCAGAATGCGGAAGCGGAAGAAAGAAGAAGTCAAATCGGAACGGGCGACCGTTCTGAGAAGATCAGGACATATAATTTCCCGCAGGGACGGGTGACAGAGCACAGGATCAAGCTGACCCTTTACAAGATCGATTCTATCATGGACGGGGATTTGTATGAGATCATTGACAGCCTGATAGCGGCCGATCAGGCTGCCAAGCTGAGCAGTCTGCAGGAGATATGATATGGCGGGCGGCGGAAAAGAGGGAGTACAGTGATTCGGGTATTTATATGTCCGGAATGCGGTAAGGCAAGAGTAGTATCCAAGTTTCTGAAAGCAAACTGCTATCATTGCGGGGCAGAGATGAAGATATGCGATGTTCCCTATACAAAATGGGTGGAAATGGATCCGGAGGACAGGGAAAGGCTCTCAGAATCTTACCGCGGTCATAACCGGCAGCAGACGGGGAATAATAGAATTAAATAGATTGGAGGGGTATGATGGCGGGTACAGCTTGGGCGCTTCTGCCTCCTGTTGTGGCGATCGCGCTGGCATTGATCACGAAGGAGGTCTATCTTTCACTGCTGATCGGCATTGTGTCGGGGGCACTGCTGGTGACCGGATTTCAGCCGCTGGCTTCGGTGGAAACCACGTTCTCAATCATGGGTGACAAAATCGGCGGAAATGTGGACATCCTGATATTTCTGGTGCTGTTGGGTATCCTGGTGGCGCTGATCACCAAATCCGGCGCGTCAAAGGCCTATGGGAACTGGGCATCCAAGGTCATCAGATCAAAGAGGGGAGCACTCTTGTCCACAGTACTTTTAGGATCCCTGATTTTTGTGGACGATTATTTCAACTGCCTGACCGTAGGAACGGTCATGAGGCCTGTGACAGATAAATATAAAATCAGCAGAGCGAAGCTGGCTTATATCATTGACGCCACCGCGGCGCCTGTCTGCATCATTGCGCCGATCTCCAGCTGGGCGGCGGCGGTAGGCTCGTCTCTGCCGGAAGGGAGCGGGATTGACGGCTTCAGCCTATTTATCAGGACGATTCCTTTTAATCTCTATGCGATCCTGACCATAATCTTCATGCTTTATCTGATCATACGGAATATCGATTACGGTGCAATGAAAAAGTATGAAGAAAAGACGGCGAGGGAAGGGGAAGAAACCGCGGTCTCCGGAGAGGAGCTTCGCGTCAGCGGCAGAGGAAAGGTGATCGATCTGGTTCTGCCGATCGCGGTTCTCATCCTGTTTTGTATCAGCGGAATGCTGTACACGGGCGGGATTCTGGAAGGAGCCGGGATTGTGGAGGCATTTGCGAACTGCGATTCTGCCAGAAGTCTGGTATTGGGTTCCTTTTTCACTCTTGTTGTGACCTTCCTTCTGTATCTTCCCAGAAGAGTAATTTCCTTCCGGGAGTTCTGCGGAAGCTTTACAGAGGGATTTAAGGCGATGACGCCGGCCATTATGATACTCTGCCTCGCATGGACCTTATCCGGCATATGCCGTGAGGAGTATCTGGATATCGGAAGCTTTGTCCGCGGCGTAGTCGGAGGCAGCGCACTGGTCGGCATGCTCCTTCCCGCCATCTTCTTTGCCGTGGCCACAGGGCTGTCCTTTGCTACCGGCACTTCTTGGGGGACCTTTGGCATACTGATCCCCATTGCGTTTGTGGTGCTCGATGCCGGAGATATCAATATGCTGACTGTCGCCACGGCATCGATTCTTGCGGGAGCCGTGTGCGGAGACCATATTTCTCCCATTTCCGATACGACGATCCTGGCCTCGGCGGGAGCACAGTGTAATCATTTAAGCCACGTATCGACCCAGATACCTTATGCTCTCACGGTGGCGGCGTGCTGTATGGCCGGGTATTTTGCGGCCGGATTTACGAAGAACGGATGGGTGGGGACGCTGGTCGGGCTTGCGGCTTTGGCAGCAGTGCTGTTTTTGGTGGAACGGAACGGGAAAAAAACGGGAATATAGGCGCTTTGCCGTCTGGCAGAGGCCTTGTGCAGCGGAAACAATTCATACGAAAGCCCTTTGATTTATTTAGAATTGTGCTATACTAGAATTAACGTTGATGTGCGAGGACCTTCTGAGGGGAAGGGATAAGTATTGGAGGGATTTTATGAATTTGTTTAAGCATAATATCATTGTTTCAGAGCGCAGGGACATGGTGAAAATCACCGATACGGTAAAAAAGGACATCAAAGAGAGCGGTATCAAGAACGGAGTCATCATCGTACAATGCCCGCATACTACCGCCGCCTTGACGATTAATGAAAATGCGGATCCGGATGTCATTCAGGACATGCTGTATGCCATGGAGCATGCCTATCCTACGAAGGATATCCGGTACCGCCATTATGAAGGGAATTCTCACGCCCACGTAAAAGCTTCTACCATGGGAGCTTCAGTGACCTTGATCCTGGAAGAGGGCGAGATGATCCTCGGGGTATGGCAGGATTTGTACTTATGCGAGTTTGACGGACCCAGGCAGCGTACCTTTTATGTGAAGGTGATGGAGGGATAGACGTGGAGATTCAGAAGATTGTAGAAAAGCAGCGGGATTATTTTGCCACAGGCGCAACAAGACCTGTGGCATTTCGTTTGAATGCGCTGAAACGCCTGCAGGAAGAAATAAAGAAGCGAGAGCTGCAGATTCACGAGGCGCTTAAGAAGGATCTGAATAAATCGGGTTTTGAGTCCTATATGACAGAGACCGGCATGACATTGGCTGAACTGGGCTATCTCAGGAAGCATTTAAAGAGCTTTTGCAGGCCGAGGACGAAGCTGTCTCCGCTTGCACAGTTCCACAGCAGGAGCTTTACGATCCACGAGCCTTATGGGGTGACGCTGGTGATGTCTCCCTGGAATTATCCGTTTATGCTGTGCCTTGAGCCTTTGGCAGGCGCGCTGGCGGCCGGGAACTGCTGTATCCTGAAGCCGTCTGCATATGCGCCGGCTACATCAGCCGCCATACGGGAGCTGATCGAGGCCGTGTTCCCGCCGGAATATGTGGCGGTTGTAGAGGGAGGCCGGGCGGAAAATACGGCGCTCCTGGAGCAGCGCTTTGACTATATCTTTTTCACGGGGGGCGTGAAGGTGGGAAAACTGGTGATGGAAAAGGCATCCCGGAATCTGACGCCGGTCACGCTGGAATTGGGAGGAAAAAGCCCCTGCATCGTGGAAGAGTCCGCAGATCTTAAGACGGCTGCCAGGCGGCTGGCCTTTGGAAAATATCTGAACGCTGGGCAGACCTGTGTAGCGCCTGATTATCTGCTCATCCAAGAGTCCATAAAGGAGCCTTTTCTGGCTCTGCTGGAAAAGGAGATCCGCTCCATGTTTGGAGAACGGCCTTTGGAGAATCCGGATTATCCGAAGATCATCAATGAAAAGCATTTTAACAGGATTCTGGGCCTTATGGAGGGAGAGAAGCTCCTGACAGGAGGAGAATACCGGCGGGAGACGCTCCAGATCGCTCCGGCAGTCCTGGATGAAATATCGGCGGATGCACCGGTGATGAAGGAGGAAATCTTTGGCCCGCTGCTGCCGGCGCTCACTTTCCGGGAAATCGGTGAGGCGGAGAAATTCATCCAGGCGAGAGAAAAGCCTCTTGCGTGCTATATTTTTACCAAAAAGAAAGAAGTGGAAAAACGGCTGCTCAGTTCTCTGAGCTTCGGCGGCGGATGCGTAAATGATACTATTATACACCTGGCCACTTCCCGTATGGGATTCGGCGGCGTAGGCGGCAGCGGGATGGGAAGCTATCACGGGAAAAAGAGCTTTGAAACCTTCAGCCATGAAAAGAGCATTGTAAAAAAATACAACTGGATAGATATGCCGATCCGCTATCAGCCATATACGAAAAAAAAGGAAAAGCTTCTTAGGCTTTTCCTGAAATAAATGATTTTTATGACCGTAGTACGTGCCAGCCATGTCCTATGGTCTTTTTTTTGCCGGTTCTTTTATTTTGAAATATACCAGCTGGACGTTGCTGTTGGAGCTGGCCTGATTTCTCTTCACCTCGAAAAGATCGAGAGAATTGATGAACGGGGTGAATTTGGAAAAGCCAAAGTTCCGCACATCAAAGTCAGGGAAACGTTTAGCGAGCTGATTCCCCAGCTCTGCCGAAAAAATCCACCCGTCGTCGTCGGAGCACTCCTCCACCAGGGAGAGGATTGCCTTTTTGATCATCTTCAGGTTAGTCTGGGGCTCCGGTCCTTTCTTTTTCAGCCGGGAAGAGGACGATGCCGAGGCAGCGGATAAGACGGAAGACTCCGATTTTAATTTGGAAACCGAACTGCCGGTCTTTTTTGCGGCAGTTCTTCCTTTTCTGGAAACAGGCAATTCCAGTTTATCGGCTTCCGCCGCCGGTTCATTTTCTGTATCCGAAGCGTCTGCGGCTTCCTCCTCCTGAAGATTGGACAAGAGAATATCCAGATATTTAAACTGGTTGCAGGCAGAGATGAAGGGCTTCGGTGTCTTGCTTTCTCCCATACCGATCACATGTATGCCGGATTCCCGGAGCCTTGCCACCAGGCGGGTGAAATCGCTGTCCGAGGAAGCGATGCAGAATCCGTCCACTGTACCGGAATATAAGATATCCATCGCATCGATGATCATTGCCGAATCGGTGGAGTTCTTGCCGGTGGTGTATCCATACTGCTGGATAGGGATGATGGAATTGTCCAGCAGGACATTTTTCCAGGAGTTCAGCTGGGGATTGGTCCAGTCCCCGTAGATTCTTTTGTAGGTTGCCACTCCGCTTTTGGCGGTTTCATCCAGAATGATCTTAATGTATTTTTCTGAAATGTTATCTGCGTCGATCAATATCGCGAATTTTAATTCCTTATCCATAAATACCCCTTTTTTATTTAGAGAATCATTACAAAAGTCCCGGCGGTTATCAGGATCCCTCCCAGGACCGCTTTCCAGGTCACTGTTTCGTGAAGGATCACGAATGCCAGGACGATGGAGATCACCACGCTGAATTTATCGATCGGCACCACTTTGGATGCGTCGCCGAGCTGCAGCGCGCGGTAATAGCAGATCCAGGACAGGCCCGTCGCCAGTCCGGACAGCACAAGGAAAATCCAGCTTTTGGCGGAGATGTCGGAAATCCCCTGATGAGCTCCTGTCATGAATACGATTCCCCAGGCCATAACAAGCACCACTACGGTGCGGATCGCGGTGGCCAGATTGGAATTAATACCCTCGATTCCCAGCTTTGCCAGGATCGATGTCAGCGCGGCAAATACCGCCGACAGAATCGCAAACCAGAACCACATACGTCTGCCTCCATTCATACTTTCGCCTCGTTTTCAATTATTACCAGTTCCAATAGTAGGAAATGTAGGAATCGCCGCTGACGATCATCACCAGTATCATCATCACGCCGAGGACCAGGGCGATGGAACTGAGGACCAGGCCGGCAATGGCGAGCCCGCGGGAACTGGATTTTATGCCGATGATGCCAAATATCAGTCCTACGATGCCGATGGGTATGCAGAGCAGAGGAAGGCAGCAGCAGCAGGTACCGATGATGCCGAGGACAAGTGAAGCGATGGCGAGGCCTGTATGGCCTTCTTCTCCGCCGTCCTTCTTATAGGTGTTCTGCCCGTAGGGGTTTTGCCCATAAGGATTTTGCCCGTAAGGATTTTGTCCATAAGGGTTCTGCCCATAAGAGCCCTGCTGGTTCCCAAATTCTTCGTAGGTGCTCTGCCCGGCCTGAAAGTTCGTTTCATTCTGACCGGAAAACGTCTGATAATCCATGTAAGGACGATGAGGTTCTTCAGAACTGCCGTCCTCGGATGCGCTTCCGGCCGTGTTTTCGCCGCCGTTATCCCAGGCCGCGTCCTGTCCGGATATATCTTCCGCGGGAGCCTTTGCTTGTCCGTCAGGGGTGAATGCGGTGCCGCATTCATCGCAGACGGCTGCGCCATCGGAGAGCTCTTTGCCGCAATTAGTACAATACATAGTCAAACCGCCTTTCTTTCCTTTATTATGATTGAGTGTCCAAATGCAATACTACCATTATAAGCCAGCGGCAGGCAAAACTCAATGAAAATGTTTCCGGAGACCGGCGTCGGCGGACAAAAGGGCCTCATATCTTTAAATTGTCCATTCCTGAGTCCAGATATACGAAAAAAGGCGATATGGCAGCCGCAGGTGCCATACCGCCGGAACGGCCGTATCAAAAATAAACGCTGCCGGAGCAGCTTTGATGGATGATAGAAAATATTAGTCATGAATCTGCCGGCCAGTTTGGTCCATGTGATAGCTGTCTTTGTATATCAGCTGAGAGATGGGTACCAGTTCATATCCCTGGTTCTGCAGTCCTGTAATAATGGCTTCCAGAGCTTCCGGCGTATACTTGGCACCGTTGTGCATCAGGATAATGGAACCGTTCTGGAGATTTTTGTGGTTAAGGACGGTCTTGACAATGTTTTCTGTGCCGTAATCCTTCCAGTCCAGGCTGTCCACGTCCCATTGAATGCAATAGTATCCGCATTCTTTGCTGGTCAGCACCACGTTGTTGTCATAATCTCCGTAAGGCGGACGGAACAGGGTCATTTCTACTCCGGTCAGTTCTTTTACTTTGTTATGTACAGACATAAGCTCAGATTTGATTTCGTCCGGGCTCAATTCGCTCATATTGGGATGAGTCTCACTATGATTTCCCAGATCGTGGCCTTCCGAAGCAATGAATTTTACATCCTCCGGATAGGACTCCACCCAGCCGCCGGTCATGAAAAAGGTGCATTTTATGTTATGTTCCCGGAGAATCTCCATGATGGTCCTGGTGTCTTCATTTCCCCAGGCGGCGTCAAAACTGAGAGCGACCTGTTTTTTATCGGTATCCACGCTGTAGATGGGAAGCTCCCTGGCGCCGACGGTGCTGCTGGCGGAGATGGCCGCGGGGATATAGAGAATGGCGCCGGCGGCCAGAATAAAGACAGCCAGCCATAAGAAGCCATTTTCCGCTATACGGCGAAGGAGTTCTTTTTTCAGGGGCTTCTTTTTCGGGCTTCGTATAAATCTCATGTTTACGCTGACCTTTCAAAAACTGTTATTGTTACAATGTATGCGGAGAACAGCGGGACATTCCCGGAGAAAAAGAGAATGGATGGTTTGATGTGAACCTTGGAATATGTTATAATCTTGGAAATGAAGCCCATATTTGCACAGCTGAAAAGAGGTACCGCATGAAAGAGACGCTGCAGGATTTAAAGACAAGGCGAAGTGTACGGAGCTATAAGACGGAACAGGTTTCCGAAGAGGAGATGAAGCTGAGAAAAGAGGACGATACACTATGGATAAAGTAGTACATGAGATTTCACCGGTATATGACAGGAATTCAAAAATCCTGGTCCTGGGCAGCTTTCCTTCGGTCAAGTCCCGGGAAGGAAGATTTTTTTATCATCATCCTCAGAACCGATTCTGGAAGGTGCTGGCGGCGGTATACGGAGCCTGCACTTGCAGCGGGAACAACTGCGAAGGGTATGTACCGGAAACGGTGGAAGAGAAAAAGCAGTTTCTGCTGGAGAACCAGATTGCCGTATGGGATGTGATAGCCAGCTGTGATATTGACGGTTCCAGCGACAGCAGCATCAAAAACGTGGTTCCGAACGACCTGTCCGTGATTCTGGACGCGGCGGATATCCAGGGGATTTTCTGCAACGGAGGGACTTCCTTCAAATTATATGATAAATATCTGGAGGACAGGACCGGGCGGCAGGCGGTGAAACTGCCGTCCACGAGCCCCGCCAACGCAGCATATTCTCTGGAGAGGCTTACAGCCTTGTGGAGGGAAGCTCTGCTTCCCTGACCTCAGGGCTGCTGTTTATCATCCGGCGCCGGAGCCGGCTTTAAGCGGCGGTATACGGATTCTCTTAAAAGCGTGTAGATGACGGAGCAGAGCGGGACAAAGAGCAGCATGCCTGCGATTCCGAACATGCTCCCGCCCACGGTGACGGCCACCAGCACCCAGATACCGGGAAGCCCGATGGAGGTGCCCACTACCTTTGGATATATCAGATTGCCCTCCAGCTGCTGAAGGAGCATCAAAAAGACGATGAAGACGATCGCCTTGACCGGGCTGACGATCAGGATCAGGAACGCGCCGATAAAACACCCGATGAAAGCTCCGAATACGGGAATCAGGGCAGTGAAGCCTACCAATGTGCCGATCACCATTGCATAAGGAAGGCGCAGGAGGGTCATGCCCAGAAAGCAGAGGACACCCAAGATGACGGCTTCTGTGCACTGTCCGGTGACAAAGCTCGAGAAGATCCGGTTTGAGACGGTACATACTCGGAGAAACTGTCCGGCTCTTTTTTCCGGGAGGAATACCTGCATTAGTTTGCGGAACTGCTCGCCGAGTTTCTCTTTGGAAGCCAGGATGTATAGAGAAAAGATGAACGCCAGAAAGAAGTTGACGACTCCGCTCACAATAGAGGAGGTGACCCCGATAGTGGTATTGACGACGGTGGCCGCGCCGTCCTGGAGGAATTTTCCTATGGCCTCCAGCATCTGTTTCCAGTCGATGTTGACGCTTTCAAGCCGCTCCGTAGAGATGTCCCAATCCTCGGCAAGCTGTATCAGCCATGTCTGTGCGTTCTCCATGAATACGGGGACACTTTTGCTCAGGATGGAGATGGTCCGGATCAATTCAGGGACGACTAAAAAAATCACAAGGCACAAGACGGCCAGCACGACAATGATGGACAGCAGCATGCAGACGGGTCTGTGTATGAGGCCCCAGACCTTCCGTCCTTTAAGGTTTCGGAACACCTTTTCTTCCAGCAGCCTCATGGGTACGTTCAGGATGAAAGCGATACATGCGCCCAAGAGGAACGGAAAGAGAAGGCCGAGGATCCATCGGAAAGCGTTTCCGACGACGCTCAGATGCTCCAGCCCGACAAACAAAAGGATTCCGAACGCGATGAATCCGAGTATCTTTTTTGAGTTGTTCTTATTTAGTTCCATAGTCGATATTCGTCAGCCCTTTCTTAGAGATGGTGTTCCAATCGTATTTATCTTACTATAAAGCCTGCCGGTATTCAAGAAAATATCTTGTCCGGCAAGGGAAACAACTGCGGATCAAGGTATGGACATGAAAGCTATAAGCATATAGACAACAAGCATTTGTTAAAAAACTATGGAATGATATAATAAATAATAAGAAAACGCTGTTCCCTGGTGGGCCGAAGTGTAAAAGATAGAAGCAATGGTGCTTGGTATCCCGGATACTGAGCGTTTTTTTAAATTCCAGTCTGAAAATTGCGGAAATCATGTCAAGGAGGCAGAAGCAGAGGACGGGGAGACAGCAGATCACAAATAACAGTGAGGGGAGAAAGCAAGACTATGGACGAGAGGATCCTGTATCCATCTTTCAGCGGCATCAATACGTTTCTGCGGGCGCCGTATGTGACCTTGGATGAAATTGAGGAGGGAGATTACGTTGTATCCGGAGTTCCTTATGATGTGACCATCGGCACCAGGCCGGGACCCAGATACGCTCCCAACGCGATCCGGGAGGAGACTAAGCACTTTATTTACCATCTTTGTGCCATTGACGGGGAGGTCGTGGATGTGTGCACAAAGAAGAGGATGCTGGCGCCTCCTAAAGAGATCGTAAAGGACATCGGAGATATCCGGGTGTATCCTACGGACGTGATGAAGACGACGGAGCAGGTGGCGGGAACCATTGAAAGAATTGTGGAAAAGGGCGCGTTCCCTGTCACTCTGGGCGGAGATCACTATATCGCTTATCCTGTTGTGAAAGGCTTTGAGCAGGGATATAAAAAGCGTATGGGCCGGGATGTGAAGATCGGCTATTTACATATTGATTCTCACATGGACATGTACGATGAGAATGATACATGGGGGAAATATTACCAGGGTTCTCCGGCGCGGCGTATCAGCGAGCTGGAAAGCTTTGATCTGAAGCATATGGTCTTTGTAGGCCTGAACGGAACGACTGGAGCGGAGTGCTATGATTACGCGGTAAACGGCGGAGCTGCTTTGTACACCATTGACGATATCCGCAGGGACGGTGTGCGCGCGGTGATGGAAAAAGCCATTGCGACCGCATCAGAAGGCTGTGACGTGGTGTACGCAACTATTGACATCGACATATTGGATCAGGCTTATGGATGCGGGACAGGCAGCTATGTATATGGAGGGATCACGGCTGTGGAGCTTCTGGAGATCGGAAGCATCCTCGGGGATACTTCCTGCATCGGCGGCATCGATATGGTAGAAGTGTCGCCGCCCTGTGACCCCACCGGCTCTACCAACAGGCTGGCGGCCAGCACTTTGATCAATTTCCTGAAGCCGAGGCTTTTTGAGTTTCGGTGAGAGACAGTTAATATGACAGGGAGGGGCAGAGACAAAATGGAATTGGATGAACTGAAAAGACTTGCGGGACAGTACCGGGATAAGATGATCGCACACCGAGTGCATCTCCATATGCATCCGGAGCTTCCCTTTTGTGAAAAAAACACGTCGGCATATGTTAAGAAGGAACTGGAGCGGATAGGCGTACCCTATGTCCTTTGTGAAGGAAATTATGGCATCATCGCAACGGTCACAGGCGAAAAGCTGGGGAAGAACATAGGTTTCCGGGCGGATATGGACGCTCTGGAGATACAGGAGGCCAATGATGTGCCTTATTGTTCCCAGGTACCCGGTGTGATGCATGCCTGCGGACATGACGGCCATACGGCGGTGCTGCTGGGGCTGGCGGAGACGCTCGCAGAACATAAAGAGCTGGTGCACGGAACGGTGAGATTATTCTTCCAGCCGGCGGAAGAGCTGGCTCCGGGAGGAGCGAAATCCATGGTAGACCAGGGCTTTGCCGACGGGCTGGACGAGGTTTATGCCCTCCATTTTCAGGGGGAGACGGAGACCGGCACCATACGGACTACCACAGGGGCCATCATGGCCAATGCGGACAGCATCACAGTCACCATTCATGGCAGGGGAGCTCACGCAGCAGATCCCAACCTGGCGGCGGATGCACTGCTGGCGGGAGCCGCGGCCGTCTGTGCGCTTCAAAATATTGTTTCCCGCTTCCTGAACCCGCTGGATTCGGCAGTAGTCAGTATCTGTACGTTCCATTCCGGGGAAAAAGTGTACAACGTCCTTCAGGACAAGGCGGTGTTTTTGGGAACAGTCCGGACCTTTAGCGCGGAGGCGAGAGCCAGGATAGAAGAGAAGATACACACGGTCCTGAAAGGGGTCTGTGAGATTTACGGGACAACCTATGAGCTGGAATATGAGAAAGGCTATCCGGCGGTCATAAATGACCGGCAGGTATCAGAACGAGCGGTTAAGGCCATGGAAAAAGCCGGCTTTCATGTGGAGATATGCAGGCCCGATCTAGGCGGCGAGGATTTCGCTTATTTCCTAAATCATACGCCGGGATGCTTCGCATATATAGGCTGCGGGAACCGGGACAAGGGAATCTGCGCTTCGGTGCACACCCCCAGATTTGATATTGATGAGGATGCTCTGGAGTCGGCGCTCCTTTGTGAGCTGGCGCTTTATGGAAACGCGGTTGGGACGTTTTAAAAGACGGGACTTCAGAATGGAGATGAGGCAAAGGCGCCCGCATCTGAACGCAGGCGCCTTTCTTATAAATTATTAAAGGAGGAAGAAGCATGAAAAAATTATTGGCACTGTTGCTGTCCTTGGTGATGGTACTCAGCCTGGCAGGCTGCGGCAGCAAAAACTCGGATGACAATGAGACAGACGGCGGCAAGACAACGGCGGCTGCGGACAACAAGGGGACGGATGAGAGCAAGGAAGCAGGCGGCTCGGATACGGAAAATTATAAAATCGGTATCGTGACCGGTACGGTAGCTCAGACGGAAGAGGAATACCGTGCGGCTCAGTCCATGAAAACTCTCTACGGCGAAGACCATATCGTGACTGCCACTTATCCGGATAAATTTGAGGATGAGCAGCAGCAGGTGATCCAGACCATCAAGAACATGGCCCAGGATCCGGATATGAAAGCCATCATCGTCTGTCAGGCAGTACCCGGCACGAAGGTAGCGTTTGAAGCGATCAAGAATGATCCCAATACAAAGGATATCCTGTTAGTGGCAGGCGTTCCTTTTGAAGACCCCAACGTTATTACGACGGCTGCTGATATCTCCATCGACGCGGACCATCCCAATATTGGCTATTCGATGACGAAGCAGGCAAAGGAAATGGGAGCAGAGACTTTCGTATTTTATTCCTTTGCGCGTCATATGGCTCAGGAGCTGGTCGTACAGAAGCGTGACAACGCTGAAAAATCCTGTGAAGAGCTTGGAATGAAATTCGTATACGCAGAGTGTGTCGACCCCATGGGCGAGCAGGGAGTTTCCGGCGCTCAGCAGTGGATCCTGGAAGATCTTCCCCGTAAGCTGGAAGAGTATGGAGACAATGTGGCGTTCTTCGCTACCAACTGTTCCCTGCAGGTACCGATCATCACCACGATCCTGAATGATAAAGAGCATCATTCCATTTACCCGCTGCAGTGCTGCCCGTCTCCGCTCCACGCGCTTCCTGAAGCTTTGGGACTTGAGATTCCGGACGACAAAAAAGCAGACGTTCCTTATATCCTGGAGGCCGAAGAAAAGGCAGTCAAGGATAAAGGCGGCGACGGCAGAGTCGCTACCTGGGCGGCTCCTACAGACTACAGCATCATCGTCGGCAGTGTTGCGTATGCGATGGAATACATCAAAGGGAACACGAACGGCCTGAATGATGAAGAAACTTATCTGAAATGTATGAATGATATTGCCAACGGTGCGGAAATTACCTTAAATCATGTCGTGGACAGCCAGACGGGTAATACCTATGACAACTATTACCTGTTCTCCTCTACGTATGTAACCTACTAAAAGATTAAAGGTCCCTCCTGGAATCTTCAGGGGGGACTTTCTACAAAAAACGCACCTTGGATGGAGGATAAGAACATGGGTGATGCTTATGTCCTGCAAATGAAAAACATAGGAAAAGAATATTCAGGAAACCCCGTGCTGAAAGGGATAGACTTGAAAGTAAAGCCTGGTGAGATCCATGCCCTTTTAGGTGAAAACGGAGCAGGAAAATCCACCTTAATGAATGTTCTTTTTGGAATGCCGGTAATTCATAACACCGGCGGATATACGGGAGAGATTTATCTGGACGGCGAGAAAGTACATATCTCATCGCCAAAACATGCGATGGATCTGGGTATCGGCATGGTACATCAGGAATTTATGCTGATTCCTGGTTTTGCCGTATATGAGAACCTGAAGCTGAACAGGGAGGTCACGAAGCCGAACGCCGTCAGCCGCGTGATAGGAAAAAGTTATGAGTCCCTGGACAATGAGCAGATGCGCGCGGATACGAAAGTGGCTCTGGATAAGGTCGGAATGGATCTGGACATGGATGAGATGGTGGGAGAGCTTCCCGTCGGACATATGCAGTTTCTGGAGATCGCCAGGGAAATTGACAAAAAGGGCGTCCGGATATTAGTATTTGACGAACCGACGGCAGTGCTCAATGAGACAGAGGCTTCAAGACTTTTAGAGAGTATGAAGCGGCTGGCGGGCATGGGGATCGCGATTATTTTCATAACCCACAGGCTTCAGGAAGTGATTGACGTATGCGACACAGTCACGATTCTTCGTGACGGGAGCCTGGTGACCAACTGCCAGGTAAAGGACACGGATGCAGTGCAGCTGGCCGAGATGATGGTCGGACGAAATGTGAGCTACAGCGATATCTCAGGCCGGGTCGATAAGTTTGATGATTCGGACATTGTGCTGGAGTTTCGGAATTTCTCCGTGGATATGCCGGGAGAACAGGTGAAGAATATCGACCTGAAGGTAAGACGCGGCGAGATCATAGGAATCGGCGGCCTGGCCGGACAGGGGAAG
Source organism: Lachnospiraceae bacterium (assembly GCA_902363445.1). Classification (GTDB taxonomy): domain Bacteria; phylum Bacillota; class Clostridia; order Lachnospirales; family Lachnospiraceae; genus Lientehia. The sequence continues at coordinate 380,348 of CABJAB010000001.1, read as the reverse complement.
CTGGGAATCCCCAACGGAGCCATGGGCCTTTATCCCGCATCAGGAGAGCTTTTATATGAGGGAAAGGCGCTCCCGCTGAATCACACGAAAAAAATATTGGAAAAAGGAATCTCTTTCCTTTCAGAGGACCGGAAGAAAATCGGGCTTATTTTGTCCGAATCCATAGAAGACAACATGGTCTTCAACGCCATGCAGATCAAAAGGGAATATCTTTATGATTTTAAGCTGTTCTCATTCCGGAATAACAAAAAGATCGCGGAGTTTGCGGATCAAATGATCCATGAATTTGATATCCGCTGCGTGGGCCGTAAACAGCAGGTCCAAAACCTGAGCGGCGGCAATCAGCAGAAGGTATGCCTGGCGAAAGCGCTTGCGCTGAACCCGAAGGTCCTGTTCGTTTCAGAGCCGACGAGAGGAATTGATATCGGAGCCAAGAAACTGGTTCTGGATAAATTAAAGGAGCTCAGCTGGAATCAGGGTATCACGATCATTCTGGTGTCCAGTGAACTTATGGAGCTTCGTTCTATCTGTGACAGAATTGTCATTGTGTGCGGCGGGAAAGTGGCCGATATCCTTTCACCGAGGGAGGATGACGCTAAGTTCGGCCTGGCAATGGCAGGTACAAAGGCAGAAAAGGAGGCGGAGAAAACATCATGAGCTCTGAACCGAAGAAACCGAAGAATTCCACCCTGGTGGAGATCAAGAAAGTAATATCCAATATAGGGATTTCCAGGCTGATCGTGGCGCTGTTCTTTGTATTCCTGCTCTGTATGACAGCCAAGCAGGAAGTGCCTGGGACTATCAGCAATGTATTGACGAGAATCGGTATGCATGGTGTGCTGGTCCTCTGTATGGTACCGTCCATACGGTCAGGACTTGGACCTAACTTTGCCGTTCCTTTCGGCATCCTAGCGGGGCTCCTGGGAGGGCTGATCGCCGTCCAGTTCAATATGACCGGTCTCGGAGGATTTGCCGTAGCGGTCGTATGCGCTTTGATCATTTCTTTCCCCATGGGGCTTTTATTTGGCTACCTGATGAACCGGGTGAAGAATTCAGAAATGATGGTGGCGACGTATTTTGGCTATGCAATGGTGGCCATCATGTGCATCGGATGGCTCCTGCTTCCTTTTACGAACAATGCGATCACCTGGTCCATGGGCAAGGGCCTTCGTAATACCATCAATCTGGAGCCGTATTTTGGAAACGCTCTCAATAATATCGGAGCCATAACAAAATCCTACAATGCCGGAGATACCATGATGATACCGGTCGGCGTGCTGGTCATCTGGCTCGTGGTGTCCATCGTCCTTTATTGGGTGTTCATCAGGACGAAGGATATCGACGTGGAAAATATGAAGGATGAGGAGCTGGCTGCTTACAACAAGACGCGGAAGGAAAGAAAGAAGATCGGCGTTATCTCTATTGCTCTGCTCACAGTGATCTGCGCCGTCCTCGCATTTGTGGATATCGGATTCCTGCACGGCATTAGGAGTGCGCTGAGCGTACATATCACCTTTAAGTCCAATACTTCCATGGAAATTCCCACCGGCATGCTGGTGTTCCTGATTCTCTGCTGTTTCGCCATGTGGCTTTTCAACAAGAGCAAGACCGGAATCTCCATGGCAGCGGCAGGCTCCAATCCCGACTGCGCCCGCGCCAGCGGCATCAATATCAACAAGCAGCGCATGATCGGCGCGACCATGAGTATCATGCTGTCGGCGGTGGGCATCCTCGTGTACGCACAGAGCTTTGGATTCCTGCAGCTTTACAACGCGCCTCTTAATATGTGCTTCCCTCCCATTGCTGCGATTCTGATCGGCGGTGCGAGTATAAAACAGGCAAAGATATCCCATGTGCTGATTGGTGTCGTATTATTCCAGGGGATATTGACCATGGGGCCTACCATCGCGGGAAGATACCTGTCTGGCTTGGGCGACGGCATGGATCCCACGGAAATTGTCCGTATCATCATTACCAACGGCATCATCTTGTATGCGTTGACGAAGGCAGGAGGTGCGTCCAGTGAAGAATAACAGTAAATTTGCAAAGGCGGGCAGCTTTGCCAAGAAAAACATCGCGGCGATCATCTTTATTCTCATTGCGATCATCTGCTATTCCCTATCCGGGATGAAGCCTTCCTACGTGATTCAGCAGGTGCTTTTAAGGCTGGGGCAGAACAGCTTCCTGGTCCTGGCGCTGATCATTCCGATCATAGCCGGCATGGGACTTAACTTTTCCATTACAGTCGGGGCCATGGCGGCCCAGATAGCCATTTTCTTCGTGACCAACTGGGCATATCAGACCCAGAGCGCTGTTTTCTCCGGATTTTCCGGATTCCTGATCGCACTGGTGATGCTGATACCTCTCTCTCTGTTCTTCGGTTTTCTGGCTGGAAAGCTGCTGAACAAGACGAAAGGGCAGGAAATGATAGCCGGTATGATCCTTGGCTTTTTTGCTACCGGTATTTATATGTTCTTCTTCCTGATCATTATCGGGACCGTGATCCATATTGACAATCCGTTCCTGATCATCTCCGGCGGAGTCGGCGTGAAGAATACCTTTGACATTACGATCGCCAGTTCTTTAGACAATCTGTTCAACCGGAAGCTGGCGGTTGCGGGCCCTTATATCATGTGCTTATTCATCCTGCACTTCACCCGGAAGATCAATTTCAAGTTTTTCGAGGGAAAGAAGCACGGGAAGCTTTTATCGGTGATTCCCTTTCTGGCGGGTGGGGCATCTATGACCGCCTATATGCTGGCAGGAGAAAAACCGGCGGATTTCATGATCATCTTCTATTACCTAGGAATGGCCATAGCCGTATTGTCGATCGCCCTCAGTGTATACCGGATCATTAAGTTCAAAAAAGAGGATCTGAAGATCTCTGCGGTCATCGCCACGGTCGTCTGTCTGGCTGTGATCATCTTCTTCCAAGCGCTGGAATACGCGAATCCCAGCTCCAAGGCAGCTCTGGACGAGATTAAAGCGATTTTAAAGGTGAGGGTTCCCATGTCCACTTATCTGGCGATCCTGGGGCTCTGCCTGTTCAATACCTTTATTCTCAAGACTAAGATCGGACAGAACCTGAGAACTGTGGGACAGAGCATGAGCGTGGCCACAGCCTCCGGAATTAATGTAAACAAGGTGCGTATCTACGCGATCGTACTGTCCACCTTGTTTGCCGGGATTGGGCAGCTGATCTATCTGCAGTGTATCGGTTCTCTGCAGACCTACGCCGCCCATAATAATATAGCTCTTTATTCTGTGGCAGCCCTTCTGGTGGGCGGCGCTTCAGTTACGAAAGCTACCAACAAGCAGGCATTGTTCGGGATCATCATTTTCCATACGATCCTGATCGTGCTCCCTTCCGCCGTGGGGTCTGTGTTCGAAGATGCACAGAACAGCGAGTACTTCCGGGCGTTCATGCTGTATAGCGTTATCTGCTTCTCACTGATTTCATACGCGGTCACGGCCAAGAAGAAGAAATCCAAAGCCGCGGACGGGCCGGAACAGGAAAAGCTGCCATCGGAGGAACAAGAATAGCAGGAGGCGTATCGTGATTATTTTAAAGGGTAATGTAATCCCATGCACCGGCGCCCCTTTGATGGAAAAGGCGGCGGTGGTAGTGGAAGACGGCAAAATCTCCCGGGTCTGCAGACAGAATGAGCTGCAGGCCCCTGAGAACGCCGAGATTCTGGAGATAGAAGACGGGACCATCATGCCGGGGCTGATCGAGCAGCACTGCCACATCGGGAACAGCGGAAAACCCAGTTCTCTGGCGTTTTACTGTACCAATCCATACGAAGAAACCGTGTATATGCTGGAAGAGCTGGAAGAGCTTCTGAACGCGGGATACACTTCCATCCGGGATGTGGGCGGCACGGCAAACTTTCTTAAAAAAGCCTGGAAGATGGGCAAGGTCAAAGGTCCGAGGATATTTGCGTCGGGCCGTTTGATCTCCGATACGGGGGGACACGGCGACGAACTGCAGAGTTTTCCCCTGGAGTTTTCCAAGACCGGCCTCAGCGGAGTCCTGATCGTGGATGGAGTGGAGGAGTGCCGGAAAGGGGCGCGTCTCATGTTCCGCGACAAGGCGGATTTTCTGAAGATCTGTACAACGGGCGGGGTGATGTCGGAAGGGGACCAGCCTGGCCACGCCAATTTTACAGTGGAGGAGATCCGGACGTTTGTGGAGGAGGCAGAGCTTAAGGGCACCTATGTGGCTACCCATGCGGAAGGGACGAAAGGAATCTATCAGGCGCTCGTCGGGGGAGTGAAAAGCATAGAGCATGGTACGTTCCTGGATGACCGGTGCATAGAGCTGATGGAGAAATCGGGAGCCTGGCTGGTGCCGACTCTCTCTACTATGTACTTGCTGACCAAGAATAAGGACAAGCTGGTGCCGTGGACGAGGGAGAAAGTAGACGGGATCTATGAGCAGCACTGCAGCGCTGCAAGAAAGGCCTATGAGGCGGGCATCAAGATCGGCACAGGGACGGACTTCATTTATGACAGGTCCATGATGCCGTACGGAAAGAACGCCATGGAGCTGGAGCTTCTGACGGAAATCGGGATGTCCCCGATGGAGGCTTTGATGGCGGCAACAAAAACGGGAGCGGAGATCATTCTGAGAGGGGAAGAATTGGGGACCGTAGAAGAAGGGAAACTGGCGGACCTGATCATCATTAAAGGGAACCCATTGGAGGATATCACCCTTTTGCAGGAGGCCGGAAATATACCGGTCGTCTTGCAGGAAGGGAAGATCGTAAAAGACCATACCGGAGCGCCTTCCCGCTAGATCAGGCGGGAGGGGGCATCCGGACGGTTTTCAAAGGCCTTGAAAAAGGCTAACGCATAGTCATAAAAAAGCTGGGTGGAAGGATCAGGCATGGCCGACGTACAGGAAACATACAGGGGCTGGTACAGATGGTGATTTTCGATCCGTTTCAGGACGATCTGGTTCTTGGACGGTTCCCAGGTCTCCGAGGGGAACAGTGCCAGTCCGACGTTTTGGGCCACCAGAGAGTCGATCATGATCTGGCTGTCACATTCCATAATGATTTTTGGCTTGAATCCCAGAATGTGGAAGAACCCTCTGGAAAACTCTCCGAAGGAGTTCTCCTGGCTCAGTACGATAAAGGATTCCTTGCTGAGCGCCTGTAAAGACAGAGTTTCCTGCTTTGCCATCGGGTGCTCCCTGGAAAGGCCGATCATACATTCTTCACTGAGGAGCTTGGCGGATTTCCGGAAAGGAGAGGAGTCGATCATCTCCTCCGACGCGTGCAGCACGAGGCTGCATTCCGCTGGAATCTTATGCGGTGATGAAAAATGGTATAGATTGATGTGAATATGCGGATAAGATTGATGAAAAGCAGCAAGCAGCTGAGGAAGCAGCCGGTTGTCATGTATCATGGCGATATTGACCGGCGGCAAGTACACAGAGGCTTGCTGCTTCATTTTTTCCCGGGCCTCGTTCAGGGTATCCAGGATGTGGTCAGTATAGCCGAGGAATACGATACCGTTTTCATTGAGCAGGAGCTTCTTACCCTCGCGGTTGAAGAGCTGCACACCCAGCTCGCTTTCCAGATTTTTCAGGGAACGGCTGAGGGAAGGCTGGGATATGCTTAAGTCCGCGGAAGCTTTTGTAATGTTTTCAGATTCTGCAATCTTCTTAAAGTAGACAAGCTGATAAAATTCCATACTACTACCTCCACAATAAAACAGACAGTACTTTCCGTAATTATATCCCTAAAAAACAGAAGATGTCAATAAAACGTGAAAAAGGTCGGATAAATAGCACAGGGCCGGAAGAAAGAAGAACAGTTTGGATGAGAGCGCGTAAACTATATCAGAACCATAAAATCACAGCAAATATTTGAGGAGATGATCAAATGCGAAATAATGATATAGAATTAAACGCAGAATCCTGCTGCAGAGATAACCGGTGCAGGCCGTGCCCGCCCCCATGTCCGCCGTCGTGCCCGTCCGGATGCAAGGGAGATCCGGGTGAACCAGGACCGGCAGGCCCCCAGGGAGAACCAGGACCGGCAGGCCCCCAGGGAGAACCAGGACCGGCAGGCCCCCAGGGAGAACCAGGACCGGCAGGCCCCCAGGGAGTACCGGGACCGGCAGGTCCTCAGGGAGAAGCTGGGCCGGTTGGCCCTCAGGGGGGAAATGGCTCTGCAGGATATGCTCTGGCTTATGGATCCTTAAGAGGGATTAGTATAGAGATACCTGGGGCAGCACCTACGCCTGTTCCATTTAATTCAGCTGGAGCTTTATCCAATATGTCTGTTAGTCAGTCGGGCAATAGTTTAATAGTGAATGAAACCGGTGTATATCAAATAACAATTTCTATTAACGCGGAAGCCACTGTTGATCCAGACGAGTCTCAACCTTATGTAAATGCATTTGTGACGGTCAATGGAACACCTATCTTTGGCGATATTACTTCTTATTTTGATATAGCTAACAGAAGCAGCTCATCATTTATTGTTCAAGGTTCCTTAGCGGCAGGCGATGAAATAGGAGTAAGCGCAAGCACAAACTTTTTAACACTTGGGTATATGAATCGTTCTTTGACTGTTATTCAAATAAGCCGCTGAATATTGACTATGTAATGTGGCGATTCCCGTTTGTCTGTTTGGCGGTTTCCAATAATAATGCTCTTTAAAATTTGAAAGCGGAGGTAAAACGGGTCATGGAAGTTTGGGATATCATTACACAAAAGATACAGGATGTGAAGGACGTATCTGTTCCCATTACCCGGGAATCCCATCTGTATGCGGATTTAGGCTTTGACTCGCTCGCTTTTGTCAGCCTGCTCTTTAAGTTGGAAGAAGATTTTCAGATATCCTTTGGGATAACGGAAATAGAACAGTGTCTGCAGGCGGGAAGGCTGGCTGAGCTGACGGGATCCAAGATGACAGAACGTGAAAGAGCGCGGAGGAAACCATGATTGGACAGCTGCTTAAATACTGCGGAGATTCGTAATAGAAGCTTGGAAACACCGCCGCCTTCCCGCCGGACGGCGGTGCATACATCAGCGCTTTCTGGGGGACCATTATGGCAGAGATGGGAATAAACATTGCGGAGACGATCATCCGCAGGACAGAAAAAGAAATTTTTAAAATTAGCACTCGCCTCTTGACAGTGCTAACGATACGTGTTATAGTACGAATATAACAATGAAATGAGAAAGTACACAAGGAGGTGTCCTTATGAATATCAATAAATTTACACAGAATTCTCTGCAGGCAGTTCAAAACTGCGAGAAACTGGCTTATGAATATGGAAATCAGGAGATTGACCAGGAGCATCTGCTCTCCAGCCTGCTGTCCCTGGATGACAGCCTGATTAAAAAGCTGATCGTCAAGATGGAGATCCAGCCGGAATATTTCGTGAACCGGGTGGATGAGGCGCTGAATAAGAAGGTCAAAGTATCCGGAGATTCAAAGCTTTATGTCAGCAGCGACCTGAACAAAGTCCTCGTCAACGCGGAAGATGAGGCAAAGCAGATGGGAGACGAATATGTGTCGGTCGAGCATCTGTTTCTGGCGCTGCTTAAATACCCCAATGCTGCGATGAAGGCATTGTTTAAGGAATTCGGTATTACCAGGGATCGTTTTCTGCAGGCCCTCACCACAGTGAGAGGAAACCAGAGGGTGACCAGTGACAATCCGGAAGCCACTTATGATACGCTGGCGAAATACGGAACGGATCTGGTAGAGAGGGCCAGGAATCAGGAGATGGATCCGGTCATCGGACGGGACACGGAGATACGGAATATCATCCGGATCTTGTCCCGGAAGACAAAAAACAACCCGGTACTCATCGGAGAACCCGGCGTCGGCAAGACGGCCGTAGTCGAGGGGCTGGCCCAGAGGATCGTCCGGGGCGATGTGCCGGAAGGGCTGAAGGACAAGATCGTGTTTTCTCTGGATATGGGAGCCCTGGTGGCAGGGGCGAAATACCGTGGTGAATTCGAAGAGCGGCTTAAGGCTGTCCTGGAAGAAGTGAAGAAAAGTGAAGGAAAGATCCTTCTGTTCGTGGATGAGCTCCACACCATAGTGGGGGCCGGAAAGACGGACGGAGCCATGGACGCGGGAAATATGCTGAAGCCCATGCTGGCAAGAGGTGAGCTGCATTGTATAGGAGCCACGACCCTGGATGAATACCGTAAGTATATTGAAAAGGATGCGGCTCTGGAGCGGAGGTTCCAGCCGGTCATGGTGGATGAACCCACGGTGGAGGATACAATCTCCATCCTGAGGGGGCTTAAGGACAGATATGAGGTATTCCACGGCGTGAAGATCAACGACGCGGCTCTGGTCAGCGCTGCAATCCTGTCCAACCGCTATATCTCCGACCGGTTTTTGCCGGATAAAGCCATCGACCTGGTGGACGAGGCCTGTGCTCTGATCAAGACGGAGCTGGACTCCATGCCGACGGAGCTGGATGAATTATCCAGAAAGATCATGCAGCTGGAGATTGAAGAAGCAGCTTTGAAGAAAGAGACGGATAACCTGAGCAAGGACAGGCTGGCGGCTCTGCAGAAGGAGCTGGCAAATTATCGGGAAGAGTTCGGAAAGATGAAAGCCCAGTGGGATAATGAAAAGACTTCCGTGGAAAAGCTCCAGAAGCTGCGCGAGCAGATAGACGAGATCAACAGTCAGATCCAGATAGCCAAACAGAACTATGACCTGAACAAAGCCGCCGAGCTTCAGTACGGCAGACTGCCGGAGCTTACAAAGCAGCTGGAGATTGAAGAGGAAAGAGTCAAGGGGCAGGATCTGTCCCTGCTTCACGAAGCGGTGACAGAAGAGGAGATCGCCCGGATCATTTCCCGATGGACGGGGATTCCGGTGGCGAAATTAACGGAAAGTGAGAGAAACAAGACGCTGCACCTGGATGATGAGCTGCATAAAAGGGTGATCGGCCAGAACGAAGGCGTTACGAAGGTGACGGAGGCGATAATCCGCTCCAAGGCCGGCATCAAGGATCCGACGAAACCCATTGGTTCCTTTTTGTTCCTGGGGCCCACCGGCGTTGGCAAGACTGAGCTTGCGAAAGCTCTGGCAGAAAGCCTGTTTGACGACGAACAGAACATGGTCCGTATCGATATGAGCGAATATATGGAGAAATACTCCGTATCCCGTCTGATCGGAGCGCCTCCCGGATATGTCGGCTATGACGAAGGCGGTCAGCTGACAGAGGCCGTGCGGAGGAAGCCTTATTCAGTGGTTCTGTTCGATGAGATCGAAAAAGCCCATCCTGATGTGTTCAATGTGCTCCTGCAGGTGCTGGACGACGGGCGTATCACGGATTCTCAGGGCAGGACAGTGGATTTCAAGAACACGATCCTGATCATGACCTCCAACCTGGGTTCCTCTTATCTGCTGGAGGGAATAGACGAGGACGGGACTATCAGGCCAGAAAATGAGAAGCTGGTCATGAATGACCTCAAAAATCATTTCCGCCCGGAATTCCTGAACCGTCTGGACGAGATCATCATGTTCAAGCCGCTGACAAAGGATGACATCGGCCATATTATCGGGCTGATGGTGGCAGGCGTGAACAAGCGCCTGGAGGAGCGTGAAATCTCCATCCGCCTGACAAAGGCGGCGGAGGACTTCGTGGTGGAAAACGGATATGATCCGGTCTACGGCGCAAGGCCCCTGAAACGGTATCTCCAGAAGCATGTGGAGACTCAGGCGGCGAAGTTAATACTGGCGGATCAGGTGAGGGCCGGGGATACCATCGTCATGGACGTGAAGGACGGCGCCCTGACGGCCTATGTGGAAACGAAGTAATAGAGAAAAGGAAGGTACATTCCCAATGGAACTGCCAAAGGACCCGGCAATGCTTTTAAGTATTGTCAATATGAAGCTGAGGGATTTTTATCCCACGCTGACGACGCTCTGTGAGGAAATGGAGATAAAAGAAACAGAACTTACGGAGCGTCTGGCTTCCATCGGCTACGAGTACGATGCCGAAGGAAACCAGTTTGTGTAAAGCCCCCCTAAGTTGGATAGTACATGTGTCCTCCTGCATATAATAGATAAAATACGCAGTTAAAGGGGACAGGAACCTTGGGAAAGCGGGGAGTCACAGTTCTTTTAACCGTTTTGCTGGCAGTCTGCCTGCTGGGAATGGAAAAAATAAAGAGCCGGGAGGCCGGTACGGAGCCGGAACAGGAAGAAAATATAAATGTTGGGGCGGAGACGGCTGAGAGCACGGCGGAGGATGAGCCACGGCTGGTAGCTCTTACCTTTGACGACGGCCCCCATGCCGTTTATACGAAGAAGCTCCTGGACGGCCTGAAGGAGCGGGATGTAAAAGCCACTTTTTTTCTCATTGGAAAAAGCATTGAGGGGAAGGAAGACGTGGTGAAACAGATGGCTGAGGACGGTCATCTGATCGGAAGCCATACGTATAACCATGTGCAGCTGACAAAGCTCCCGGTGGAAAAAGCATGTCAAGAAATCACGATGACCAACGACGCCATTTACAATGTCACCGGGAAGATACCGGAATATATCCGGCCGCCGTTCGGGTCCTGGGATAAGGAACTGGAATGCGCGGTCAACATGACGTCGGTGCTGTGGAATGTAGATCCGAGGGACTGGAAAGTGCAGGATACGGACGCGGTGGTGAAGCATGTGCTGAATCATGTGGAAAGCGGGAGCATCATCCTTCTCCATGACGTTTACGATACATCCGTAGAAGCGGCCTTCCAGATTGTGGATGCGCTGAAGGAACAGGGCTATACCTTTGTCACGGTGGATGAACTGATCTTAGACTAAAAAATCAGTCTTTTTTCAGCCATTCCAGCCACTCTTTGATCTTTTTTTCATAGCCGAGATCTGTCGGCTCATAGAAGATGGTTCCCACCACTTCGTCGGGCAGATACTGCTGTCTGACATAGTGATCGGGAAAATTATGAGCATACTTATAATCCAGTCCGTGCCCCAGCTTAGCGGCTCCTTTGTAATGGGAATCCTGAAGATGGGGAGGGACTGTTTTCATCTTTTCGGAGCGGACCCGTTCCATGGCAGAATCTATGGCTATACAGCAGGCGTTGCTTTTTGGCGCAGAGGCCACATATATGGCGGCGTGGGAAAGGACGATGCGGGCTTCGGGCATACCTAGGCGTTCTACCGCCTGCGCGGCGGCCACCGCTACCTGGAGGGCCTGAGGATCCGCGTTTCCCACATCTTCAGAAGCACATATCATGATACGGCGGGCGATGAATTTGATGTCTTCGCCGGCGTACAGCATACGGGCCAGATAATAGACTGCGGCATCGGGATCAGATCCCCTCATACTTTTTATAAAAGCGGATATGGTGTCGTAATGGTTGTCCCCCGTTTTGTCGTATTGTACGGCGCGTTTCTGGATACACTCCTGGGCGACATCCAGGGTGATGCGGATCAGGCCGCGCTCATCTTTTGGCGTAGATAAAGCTCCCAGCTCCAGGGCATTGAGGGCGGAGCGGGCGTCGCCGCCGGAAATATCGGCCAGGAATTCCAGCGCGTCCTCTTCTATGGATACATTCAGCGCTCCGAGGCCTTTTTCCTTGTCATGGACGGCACGAGTGAGAAGCTCTTTGATATCTTCTTTTGTGAGGTCCTCCAGCTGGAAAATAATAGAACGGGAAATAAGGGCGCTGTTCACCTCAAAATAAGGGTTTTCCGTGGTGGCGCCGATCAGAATGATGGTCCCATCCTCTACGAAGGGCAGCAGGTAATCCTGTTGTCCTTTATTAAATCTTTGGATCTCATCGATGAACAGAATGGTCTTTTTCCCATACATGCCCAAAGCGTCTTTGGCTTTGTGGACGACCTCCTCCATGTCCTTCTTGCCCGCGGAGGTGGCGTTGATCTGCGTGAAGGAGGACTTGGTGGTATTGGCGATGACCTTGGCGATCGTCGTCTTCCCGGTGCCGGGCGGGCCGTATAAGATGATAGAGCTCAGCTTGTCCGCAGCGATCGCGCGGTAGAGCAGGGTGCCTTTTCCGATGATATGCTTCTGGCCGACGATCTCCTCCAGGGAGGAGGGACGCATCCTGGCGGCAAGAGGAGCTTCTTTTTCCTGGGTGTTTTCTCTCATATAATCAAATAAATCCATAATATCCTCCGGTTCAAACATATGTTCCTGCGTTTTTCTCCATTATACCCTTTCACGCCCCTGGTTGACAAGGGGAATACACGGTAAATGAAAGGAATTTTAAATGACCGGCAAAAGGAGGGTATGATATAATAACAGCATCAATGTGCAGGAAGGGAAGGATCGCAGATGCAGAATGAATTTTCCAGGACAGAGCTTCTTTTGGGACATGCCCCCATGGAAAAGCTTAGAAACAGCCGCGTACTGGTATTTGGGGTGGGAGGAGTAGGCTCCCATTGTATAGAAGCCCTCGCGAGGAGCGGGATCGGGACCTTCACTATTGTAGATAATGACGTGGTCTCCCTCACCAATATCAACCGTCAGAGCATAGCCTGCCACAGCACCATCGGGCAGTATAAGACACAGGTGATGAAAGACAGGATCCTTGATATCAACCCGAGAGCCAGAGTGACGGCCAAAGAACAATTTGTGCTGTCGGACGGCATCGGGGAACTGCTGGAGGAAAAACCGGATTATATCGTGGATGCCATTGACACGGTGACGGCGAAGATATCGCTGGCCGTATTGGCGGAAGAGAGAGGTATTCCGATCATCAGCAGCATGGGGACTGGGAATAAGCTCGATCCCTCCGCGTTTGAGATCGGAGACATTTATGAGACTTCGGTCTGCCCTCTGTGCAGGGTGATGAGGCGGGAGCTGAAAAAACGGGGTGTAAAACGTCTGACCGTACTGTATTCTAAAGAAGAACCGGTTCTCATATGCTCTGCCGGGGCAGACTTGGAAACAAAAGGAGCCTCCGGGCGTTCCGCGCCGGGGAGCGTGTCTTTTGTTCCGCCAGTGGCGGGACTTCTTATGGCGGGCTATGTGATACGGAGGCTGGCCGGGGTGTGATGTTACCTCATCCAAAAAAAGTTTGCAGAGCTGTAACGAATGGAGGAGCGCGGTTACTAAATTAATAGAAAGGAGAAATCATATATGGATACGATGGAAGTGGTTTACCAGAAATACGCCAAAGCCGTATACGGGTTTCTCCTGTCAAAGACAAACCATAAGGATTTGGCGGAGGAGCTGACCCAGGAGGTTTTTTATCAGGCGGTCAAAAGCGCCGGCCGCTTTAAAGAAGAGAGCAGCGTTCTCACCTGGCTGTGTTCCATTGCGGGCCACGTATGGTGTAATTATCTGAGGAAGAAGAAACAGGAGAGGACGGCCGGACTGGAGGAGGCGGAACAGCAGATGTCCGTAGGTTCCGCGGAGGATACGGCAATCGGGAACTGGGACAGCCTCCAGACCTTGAAGGCTCTTCACAGGCTGGAAGAACCGATGCGGGAAGTGATGTACCTGCGGCTGACGGCAAACCTTTCCTTTCGCGAGATCGGTGAGATCATGGAACGGACAGAGAATTGGGCAAGGGTAAACTTTTACCGGGGGAAAGAGAAGATATGGAAGGAGGTCAAAAAAGATGAGTCAGAAGATACCGTGTGAGCTTATACAGGATCTGCTGCCCTCCTATGCGGACGGGCTGACCTCCGAGGTGAGCGGCAGAGAAATAGAGGAGCATCTCCTTACATGCAGAGAATGCCGCGGCCGGTATGAGGCGCTGTGCACTTCTGCGGAAGAAGAGGAGAAAGAGGCGCGGAGCAAAAACCGGAGAGAAATCGACTATCTGAAAAAGGTCCGGAATAAGAACCGGGCGAAAATCGCCGCCGGGATAATCGCGACGATCATGATCCTGGCGTTACTTGCGTTCCTCAAACTGTTTGTGACAGGAAGCCCTTCCTCGAACTATGAGCCTGAGATTTCTGTGGACCAGGGGCAGGTACAGATTAAAGGAACGCTTACAGACTCGGCCGCGGCTTTTGCTAAATGCAGGCTAGTCTCAGAGGGGGAGAAAAAAAGACTGGTCGTATATACGGCTCTGCCTTCTTTTTGGAACAAGAATGGTGATTTCTCCGCAGGTTATTCCCTGGAGGAGATAGGTAGAGGACTGCTGATAAACGGAAACGAGGTCATGCCGGACGGCAGTGTCATTTCCAGCAAAGCCTCGGAATTGTTTGAAAGGAAAAATCCTTATATCGGGGATATGCCCGCAAATGGCCGGATTGCACAGACTCTGGGCATTTCAGATGATCTGGGGGGCTTCCAGAATTCTCTTCAAACGACGGAGGAGCCCTACGGATGGACTCTGGAATTTGAGGATCCGGTCACCGGAAGCGGAGAGGAATTATTCCGCAGCAGGATGGAGGCCTATTCCTGTGTGCTTTTGGCGCTGATAGACAATGCGGGAGAGATCTCCTGGTCCTATCAGGCGGAGACGGAGGACGGCGCACATTTGAGGAACGGGAGTGTGACGGCATCTGAGGCTTCTCAGAGGCTTAGGAAGGATATCAAAAACTGTTCGGGGAGCAAAGAACAAGTGCAGGAGCTGCTCGATGAACTGGGAATCCGCTGAAAATCTAAGATTTTTTGTCAAAAAACCTGTTTTCTAGTGCCAAGAATGTCTTTTTATGATAGAATGGGCACAGAGCGCAACCACTGTATGGTGTGGCCGAAGAGGCCATGACAGGGTACACGATCAAAGGCAGGTGGATTTGGAAATATGAAGGAACGGATTAACCGTCTTGCAAAAGGACTGATTGAATACGATGAAGTGCAGGTCTCTTTTTCTGCAGCACAGATAGAAGAGGCTGTGGTTTTGGATGATAAAAAACGGGGAGAATTCCATGTTATCTGTGAGGTGGGAAAGGCCGTCAAAGGATTGGTCTATTCCACCAATCAAAAAGTAAGCCTGCTCAGCGAAAATTTTATGGGAAAGGACTGCCGGATCATCTATGAGATAGACGCCTCTTACGCGGAAGGAGACATCACGGGAGAATTCCAGGTGGTCTGCAGCGGAGGGGAGTTCCGGATCCCCTATCATTTTCATGTCTGCTCGGTAAATCCGGAGGGCCGCCAGGTGACTTCCCTGAAGGAATTTACCATGCTGGCTAAAGAGAACGAGGAAGAGGCCCTGAAATTTTTCGAGTCCTCTGATTTTGTCAAATGTCCGTTCATGCAGGAAGCCGGTATCAGGGTTTTGTACGATGGGCTTTGGGGCAGGGGAAACCGGCAGAATGCGCTGGAAGAGTTTTTAGTAGGAGCCGGTTCGAAAAAACCGGTCCTGTTTCACATAAAAAAGAAAGACAGAGATTACCAGGCTCCGCCGGAGTCCTTTTCTGACACCTTGGTCATAAAGAGGAGCGGATGGGGATATATCCGCCTGGAGCTGACTGCGGATACTGATTTTATCCAACTGGAAAGGACTGCCGTCACTGAGCAGGACTTTGACGGAGATTCCTGTACGGTGGGCTATACGGTGCGTTTTGACCGGCTTCATGCGGGACATAACTGGGGAGCCGTTCGGGTGAGCGGGATATATGGAGAAGAGACGGCGCCTGTTTCCGTGACCCTTCATTCCAATCGGATCTGGGCAGACGGACCCTCCTATAAAAAGGATTTTAATAATTTTGTCTCTCTGGATCTCAAGCAGTGGGCGGGAGAATACGAAAAGAACCTTCTTCTCAACAGTATGCAGACGGCGCTTTCCCGTACTCATGCCACGGCGCAGAGCCCCAGTGTCATCCGGCTTTATCAGGCGGATATCTTTTTGCTGCAGGATAAAAAGGATCAGGCGCTCCAGATGATGGAAGAGGCCAGAGACGCGATTCTGGACAACCGGGACAAGGACGTTGCTTCCTACTGCTTTTATATGTACCTGAAAGTCCGGGAAAGTGGGGAGAATGTCCAGAGACAGACCATGGTGAAGCTGCTTAGAAAGTATTATGAAGAAGGCGTTGCCTCGGACATGGCGCTATACATTTTAATGCAAACGGATCCGGAGCTTCTTGAAAATGACAGCCTGGCGCTGTCCAGGCTCAAAGAACATTTCCGGAAGGGGTGCAGAAGTCCTTATTTGTATCTGGGTGTTTGCCGGATCCTGAAAAAAAATCCGGAGCTTTTGCGGGTCATGGAGGAGTTTGAGATACAGAGTCTCTGGTTCGGGGCCAAATATCATATGGTGGAAGAGGGACTGGCAAAGACGGCGGCTATCCAATCCATACAGGTGAAGCGGTGCAGGAGGCTCTGTCTCAGACTTCTGAAAAAGCTGTATGAAACATATCCGTCCAAAGAAATCCTGACCGGCGTCTGCGCGATGCTGATTCGGGGCGACTGCCGGAGTGAGGCCGATTTCAGCTGGTATGCCAGGGGGGTGGAAGAGGATATCCATCTGACCCGCCTTTATGAGTACTATCTGTATGCGCTGCCGGAAGGATATGATAAACCGCTCCCGCGGATACTGCTCCTGTATTTTTCCTATAATCACACGTTGGATTATCATGCACAGGCGATCCTTTATCTGAATGTGCTCACATATATGAAAGAGGATGATGAGATCTACCGGGCTTATGAGAGCCAGATCGAGAATTTCGCGGTGGAGCAGCTGTTCCAGAGCCATATGAATGAAGCCCTGGCCCAGATATACAGCCAGATGGTCTTTCCGGAGATCATTGATGAGAAGATCGCCCGGGTGCTCCCGAAACTTCTGTACGCAAAAAATATCCGGTGTGAAAATCCGCGGATGCGCCAGGTCGTGTTGTGTTATGAGGAAATGCGGGGAGAGACCGTGGCTACCCTGAGAAACGGGAGGGCATATGTCCCAGTCTATCTGGAAGACGTCCATGTGATGTTCCAGGACGACTACGGGAACCGATACAGCGGCATACCGTATTCTATGACGGGCATGATGGACTGTCCGAAGCTGGCAGAGCGCACGGCGGAGCTTTATCCTTCCCATGAGATGATGCGCCTTTTGAGCTGTCAGCAGGTGCTCGCCAAGAAGCAGTATTATATGGAGGATATCGATATCCTGAAGGATATCTCCCAAGAAGAGAATATCCATGAGCTGTACCGGAAAAAACTGGTATCAAAGATCATTTCTTTTTATTATAAAATGGAAGAAACGGCGGCCTGTGATGAATACCTTCTCAGCATTGATAAAAAGCTGCTGAAAGCGGAGGACAGGTTTAAGGTCATGGACGCCCTTATCACCAAGGATTTCCATGACGAGGCATATAAGATGGCCGCGCGGTACGGATACCGCAGCCTGAATATCAGCCGGATCCTGAAGCTGACCTCTAAGATGATCCTGAAGCATCTGTTCGAGAAGGACGGGCTTCTTTTGGAAATGGCCTATTACTGTTTCGTGGGCGGCCGGTATGACGATGTGATCGTGGAATATCTGTGCTGCCATTACAATGGACTGAGCCAGCCTATGTACCATGTCCTTTTCGCAGCTCTCACCGGACACATAACCGTATATGATATGCCGGAGCGCTTGCTGGGACAGATGCTTTTTGATGGAGTATACTGCCACCTGGATGAGGTATTCCGGTGCTACATTGAAGGAAAATCTGTGGACGAGAGCCTGGTGCGGGCTTATCTGGTTGTGAAGAGCCAGATGTATTTTGAAGGGAACGGAACGCTGGATGCCGATATCCTGGGCTACATAGAAGTTCAGATCGAACGATATGAAATCAAGAATGGTCTTCCGGAAATCTGTATGCTTGCGCTGACTAAATATTACAGCACGGCAGACGGGCTGACGGACCGTCAGATTGAGCTGTGCCAGGGTATCATCGACGAGCTTTACCGGAAGCGCATCGTATTCGCTTATTATAAAGAACTGGACCGGTTTATCGACCTTCCTCGGGAACTGATGGGGAAAACTGTCATTGAGTATCACGGAAAGCGCCGCCAGAGCATCTGGATTCACCAGAGACTTCTGCCGGACGGCGGAGAGACGGTCATAGAAACGATCCCCCACATGTTCGATGGTTATTTTGTTAAGCTGGTGTCCCTATTCTATGGAGAGACGATGGAATATGAGATTTATGATGACACCAACAGCGCGGAGCCGGTGATGACAGGAACTGCCGAATATAGTGGAGACAGCAGCCGGACTGAGGGTAACCGCGCCGGACGGCTGGATGAACTGCTTCGCCTGCAGGCGTCGGAAGACGGGGATCTGAAAGAAAAAATGGAGAGCTATTCCGTCCGGGACGAGATGACGGAAAAGCTGTTTGAATATTTATAAGTGTTAAAGATTGAGGTGGAGAAATGCAGGAATTACTATTGGGAATCGACATATGCGATGATTACAGCCAGATCAGTTATTTTAACCCGCAGACACTGGAGGCGGAGAATCTCGGGCTGACTGAGGATGAGAGCTCCTGCATGGTCCCCACGGTCATCTGTAAGGAAAAGGGAACAGACTCCTGGTTTATTGGCGAGGAAGCGTATCGGTGCGCCCTGTATGGAAAAGGCACTATGGTGGATAAGCTGGTGAAGCTGGCGGGAAAAAAGGGAACGGCTACCATCGAAGGGATCAAATATTCCGCTGATGATCTGCTGCGTATTTTTATCAGGCAGATCCTGGCGATACCGGTGGGACGCCTGGGCAGCGATAAATTTGCGTCGGTGGTGTTCGCGTTCCAAAATAAGAGCGCCGATGTGATGGACACGGTCATAAAGGTGACAGATGAAATGGGTATACCGAGAGAATGCGTACACATGGCAAACCATGCAGAGACGTATCTTTTCTATGTCATCAGCCAGAAAAAAGAGCTGTGGATCAATCAATCCTGCCTGTTCGACCTTTCTGAGACAGGGCTTCATTATTATGAGCTCAATGTGATCCGGGGAAGGAAGCCGCAGGTGGTCGAGGTGAACCACGAAGAGCTGGAGGAAGGCTTCAGCCTGGAGATTCTGGAAACGAACGCTGGGAAAAAGCTGGGCGACACGATTCTAAGCTCCTGTGCCGAACGGCTTCTGCAGAGAAAAGTCATGACCTCCGTATTCCTGACGGGAAAAGGTTTTGAGGACAGCCAGTGGGCCGCCGGCTTCCTGCGCTTTGTCTGCAATAAGCGGCGGGCGTTTTCCGGCCCCGGCCTTTTTGCCAGAGGGGCCGCGTATATGGCATATGATCATATGCAGGAGGAGACCTCTTATCCTTATGTATGTCTGTGTGAAGGACGTCTGCAGTCCACCATAAGCATGCAGGTCTGGCATGAAGGCCGGGAACGGCAGCTGGTACTGGCTTCTGCAGGGAGCGACTGGTATGAGGCAAAGGCCGCCGCTTCCTTTATACTGGACAATACCAATGTGCTGGAATTTCTTGTGACGCCGATGGGAAACGGCCGACAGAGCAAGCTGATGATCCAGCTGGATGAATTTCCGGCCAGGCCGAACAAGACAACAAAGGTGGAGGTGATCGCGGCGTTTCTGAGCGAGTCCAAGATCAGCATCCGCGTCATAGACAGGGGCTTCGGGGAGTTTTTTCCTTCGGCCGGCCAGATGATACGTCAGGATTTTCAGATATGAGAACAGATAGAAGATGGAAGAGGGGCCATTATGAGTGGGTTGATTTTATGTAACGATACAAATGTAAAGAATCCGTATCCGATCGCGGAGCTGGGGATATCCCTGCATACTGCGGAGGAGCTTTGCTATTATATCTACAACTATGTGTTTCTGCTGGAAAGCGATTTCATCAATGAGCCTCTTTTATATTTTATCGGCACTGAGCTGGCCATGCCTAAGCTGGAAGAGAAGATCCGCAAGTGGATCGTGGACCAGTCGGATATGGCTCAGATCCTGTTTATGATTCTGCAGGATATCCATTACTACAGCGAAGCAGAGCTGGGAGTATTTAAAACTCAGCTGGAGTGGATGCGCCGCGCCAACCCTTCCGAGCGGGCGAAGAAAAAGGCGGATTATCTGCTCCAGAAGCGGAAATATGCAGGAGCCATACATCTGTATGACAGTATAATCGGCGGGGAACAGGATAAGGGAATGACAAAAGAATTCATGGGCGCGCTGTATCACAATAAGGGCGTGGCGTATGCGGGGCTCTTTGAGGCCGAAAAAGCCCTGGAGTGTATGGAAAAGGCATACGAGAGCCTGGAAAGGGAAGAAATCCTGAAGGAAATTTTTTACCTTTGCCAGATAAGCGAGGAGCTGGAGCTTCCTGAGGCCATGATGCTGGCGGTGCCGGCGGAGCAGCAGTTTAAATGGAAGGAAGAATTCGATACTCTGTATAAGCATCTTATGTATTCCGGAAAAGGAAAGGAATTGGAGGAGCTTTGGGAGAAGGATTCCATCAGGCGAAAGGCCGGGATCCAGAAATTGCTGTCGCAGTGGAAACAGGAATACAGGGAGATGGCGAAATCATGAATATTGCATTGATTGGATTTATGGGCGTGGGAAAAACAACCGTTTCCCACGCCTTAAGTGAACGTCTTGGCATAGAAGAGACGGATATTGACCAGTGGATCGTGGAAAAAACGGGACGCCCCATAGCGGAGATCTTTGAAAAGGAAGGAGAACAGGCTTTCCGGGATAGGGAGACGGAGGCGATAAAAGAGCTGGCGTCGGGAGACGGCCGGATTCTTTCCTGCGGGGGAGGGGCGGTGCTGCGGGCATGCAACGTGGAAGCGCTGAAGCGCGACGGAGTGATCGTGCTTCTGATGGCCGAGCCGGAAACCATCTTTGAGCGGGTGCACTGCGGGAAATCCAGGCCGGTTCTGAATGGAAATATGAACGTCGGATATATCGCCCGCTTGATGGAAAAAAGGCGGCCTGCCTATGAGGCGGCCGCGGATCTTGTGGTGTCGACAGATGGGAAACCCGTTGAGCAGATCGCAGAGGAGATCGCAGAAAGGATTGGAGATAAGCTGTAATCTGCCGACCGGACTTGATCACTGAGAGTCGGCCCAGGCTTCAAAATCAGGAACGGGAAGCGGGCGGGAAAAGATGTATCCCTGTACGAGCTCACAGTTTATGCTGCGGAGAAAGTCCAGCTGTTCAGGGGTTTCGATTCCCTCTGCCACAGTGTGGACTTTCAGCTTTCCGGACAGCTCCAGGAGACAGGAGACCACATCTTTCGCTTTTTTCTGGGAGATATCCAGGAAAAATCTCCGGTCTAACTTAATGGTATCCACATCAAATTCCTTTAACAGGCCCAGGGAAGAGAAACCGGAACCGAAGTCATCCAGGGAGCAGAGAAAACCGAGCCGGTGCATTTCCTTTATCTGGTTTTTGATGTTTTCAATATCCTGGTCCTCAAAGAAAATAGATTCAGTCAGCTCCAGCTCTATCAGACCGGTCGGTATATGGTGTTGTCCGGCTATCCCGGCGAGATCTTCTAGGATGCCGGGCTTTTTAAAATTTTGCCGGGAGAGGTTGACGGAAATTGGGAAGATTTCCCGTCCCTCCTTTATCCAGCGTTCCAGGACAGAGCAGACCTTTGTGAATATATAAGAGTCCAGCTGACAGATACTTCCGTTTTTTTCAAACAGCGGGATGAAATCGGAAGGATAGATCATACCTTTGAGGGGATGATCCCAGCGGACGAGGGCTTCTGCCCCCATGATCCGTCCGTCTGCCAGCCGGACCTTGGGCTGCAGATAGATTTTAAAATCCTCATTTTCCAGGGAAGGGAGGAAAAGCGCGTTTAGCTCCTGTTCTTTCTGAAGGCGCGCGGTAAAGGATGCGTCATAGAATATACAGGTATCGTCATCGGCGCTCAGGCGGTTCTTGCAGGCTGTTTTTGCCCGGTCCTGCATTACGGTGACTTCCGTGGACGGGTTTTCCACGATATATGCGCCTTGCAGCAGCACCAGATGGTAAGGCGGCTCCATACTCTGATTGAACTCATTCAGTTGTCCAAGAAGCAAGGACAGACGTTTCTGGATGGACGCCGGTTCGTTTTCCTTCAGGCACAGAAAGAAATTATCGGCCTCTCCACGGGCCGCCAGCTCCTCCGGACCGAGGTTTCTCTCCAGGGTGCGCATGATATACCGGAGGGTCTCATCCCCCCGCCGTACACCGAAGCTCTCATTGATCAGCTTGAAATTTTTGACGTTGAGGGACACGATGGTATAAGCATTGTCCGGCGCATTTTGAAAAATCTCCCGGCACATGAGCTGAAAGCGGAGGTTATTTATACCTCCGGTCACACGATCGGTAAAAGCCAGGCGTTCCAGCTGCCGGCGGTGCCTTCTGTAAAAGAAGAACATGGCCGCCAGAAGTGCCGCAAACAGGAGGATGATACACGCGGTGATGATATAGGTCTTTGCGATATACTGGTCTGTTTCATAGGAAATCAGGTTTGCCGGTATCAGCGTGAGGAGGACCCAGTCATAGCTTCCCAGCGCGTTATAGGCCATGATGGAATCAGTCCCGTCCGCCGCGGTAAAGGAGAGAAGTCCGTTCTGTCCGTTTCTCATATCCTCCTGCATCTGCTCGATGGAATTTAAGACATTGCGGTCATCCTGTTTGACGAAGATATCATCCAGGGCGAGGAAAGGCTCCAGATCCGTTGGTGAAATGATGACTTTTCCCTTCCGGTCTAAAATGCAGGCAAGACCGAGCCCGCTGAAGCACTGAGTCCGGATCAGCTCCTGCATGTTTTCCTTGTTCCGTATACCGGCCAGGACGCCGGCCACTTGTCCGTCTTTTATAAGGGGAATGGAATAGAGGATACTCTGCCGGCCCAAAATGGTGACGCCGTCTTCTCCTTCCAGAGAAGCTTTTATGCCGGGAAGCTCTGACAGATTTTCGGGAATTTCTCCTGTACTGTAGGAAGTTCCATCCAGGCTCGTTACAATAAGACTGTTAAAGCCCAGGGACTGTGTTTTTTCATCCAGGAACGCTTTCAGGACATCCGGTTTTGCTGCATCGTTGATTTTCAGCAGGCTGTCGCCGACCATCTCCAGGTCATAGGTGAGCCTGGAAAGGCGGAAGTCAATGTT
Source organism: Lachnospiraceae bacterium (assembly GCA_902363445.1). Classification (GTDB taxonomy): domain Bacteria; phylum Bacillota; class Clostridia; order Lachnospirales; family Lachnospiraceae; genus Lientehia. Next base: position 357,372 of record CABJAB010000001.1, on the reverse strand, counting down.
GTTCTGTACCTGAAAGGCGACATCGGATACATAAGCGCGTGTCTTCTGGCTTACGGCAGTCTGAAGCTTTGCCGAATTTTGAACGGCAATGACAGACAAGGCGATGACAAGTACGGTGAAGGCACAGAGAAGTATTCTGCTGCTCAGATGCGGTGAGACAGGGCCTTTTTTCTGCTTTTTCATAGCATTCTCCTGAATAGAGGAACAGTGTCGGCTGTCCATCGGAGGACAGAAAATTACAGAATAAAGTGTAGCGCCTACGGCAGAATAAAACAAGGCCTGATCTGTGTACATAAGCATATAGGTGAGGAGGGAATATCTTCATGAGGGAAGAGGGAAGAGCGGAAGAAACCCCAGACAAGAAACAGACATTGTTTGCGTTTGTATATCGAAGCCTGCTTGAGCAGATCACGGCGGGACGGTTGGCATACGGCGGGCGGCTGCCTTCGATGAAAGAGCTTTGCGGCATATATCACGTCAGCATGCGGACGGTCCGCAACGTGCTTGCAGCCTTGAAAAAAGACGGTTATATATGGACGGAGGAGCGAAAGCCGGCGATGGTCGTCTTCGGGAGAGACACGGGAAATAAAGGGGACCGGAATATCAGGGCCGTGCTGTCGGAACGGGTTTCCATTTTTGAGGTATATGAGACTATGGCGGTCCTGATGCCCCGCCTCTTTTCTGTCTCCGCCGCTTTCTGCAGTCCGGAGGATTTTATAAAATATGATTCTGTCATAAAACATGGGGCAAAGAAAGATATAAAAGGGACATGGAGAGTGACCTCTGCGGTGTTTCACGATATTTTGAAAAAGTCCGGTAACCTTCTTTTCAACGATCTGTATACCAGCATGGAGCTCTATACTCAGATTCCTGCGGCGGCCTGCTCAGAAGAGGAGCATCCGTTCAGGGAAACGGTGAACAAAGAGAGGATGTACGGAATAAGAGATATGGTAAATTCCCTGAAGAGAAATTATCTGCCGGAGGTTGAGGAAAAATTTGCCGCCATGTACCGCAGGGCGGCTGCAGCTGTGCGGAGATATGAAGACCGGCTGCCGGAAAAAGGACGGGGCCAGAGAGTGGAGCGGAAGGTTTCGTATGTCTGGAACGCGGAAAGAAGAAGGACCTATCTGTATACGCATATTGGAAGAGAATTGATCAAAAAAATCGGGACCGGAGAATATCCGGCGGGAAGCCGGATACCGTCAGAGGCGGCTCTTGCCCGAGAATACGGCGTGTCTTTGGCAACGGTTCGAAAAGCGGCAGCTATGTTAAATGAGCTGGGATTTGCACAGACCGTGAATGGGAAGGGGACGTACGCAAAGCTGCCGGACAAAGGATTTCCGGTGCACTTTCTGGAGAAGGAGACGTACAGGCAAGATCTGCTGCTGTATATGAGCGCTCTGCAGTTCATGGCTGTCTCCATCGGGCCGGCGGTCCTTCAGGCATTTGACAGGATGGACCTTGAGCTTATAGAGAGGCGTCTCAAAGAGAAAAGGCGGGAGGGAGAGCTTCCGATCGCCGTATTGACGGCGACAGTCATTGAGAATACTCCTCTGGTGCCTATGAAGGAAATTTTTATGAAGCTGGAACGGCTGCTGCAGAGGGGATATTATCTGTTTTTCTTCCGGTATGGAAATAGAAGCCTGAACACACTGCGCCAGAGAAGCCTGGCGGCTGTCCATTATCTTCAGACAAAAGACAGAAAAGGCTTTGCAGAAGAACTGGCTTCCGGATACAGAGGGATCCTGAAATCTGTGCGGGGATTCGCGCTGGAATATGGAGTGGAGGAAGCCGGGGACATCACGGTGCCGCCTTCCTTTTGAGATCATGTATGCAGCAGCCGGAGGATGTCCGCCAGTTTTTCTGCGTCAAGCTGACCAGGAGCGGAAGCCTGGCCCGCGGTGCCGAAGGTGAGGCAGGAACCAAAAAATTCTCCGCCGGCCCGGCTGATGACTCCCAGCGGCCCCATGGACATGGTGATGATGGGACAGCTCAGGGACTCTGAGGCCCGGAGGGTGGCTGATAAAAGAGCCAGTACATCCTTTTTTGTATGAGGCATTACAGCCAGCTTGGCGATGCCGCAGCCCATGCTCTCCATGAGGGACAGGCGGGAAAGCAGCTCCGCCTCCGGAGGGGTTTTTTCAAAATCATGGCTGGACAGTATAACAGGAGTACCCTTTTGACGGGCCAGAGAAAGGAGAGGAAGAAGCGGCGAGGAAGACAAGAGGTCTTCCGGCATGGCCGGATCTGCTCCGGTATACAGCTCCAGGTCCAGCAGATCTGCCATACCGCTTCGGAGGACCATTTCATTGAGCGTCAGATAGTCCTCAGCGGACAGATCTCCTTTGCCCCCTTCCTGCATAGTCCGGAAGGTGAACAGGATAAGGGAGTCGGGAAGAATCTGGCGAAGCCGGGCCAGAATTTTGCGGACCTTTTCCGGTTTTGTGACGTTCCGGAAATGATCGGCCCTCCATTCTATTACATCGTGGGGAAGGCCGGAAATCCTTCCGGCTGCTTCTAGGATATCCGGTTCGTCTCTGCCGGTGATCGGTATGCAGAGCTTTGGGATTCCTTCTCCCAATTTCTTGCTGCGTATTGTCAGAGGTTTCATATCAGATCTCCTTTCGCTAGTTCCTTTGTGATCTCAGGAATCACTCGGTCGTCGATTTTACGTTCCAGGAAAAATTCACAGGCATATTTTGCCTGAGCTACCAGCATAGGAAGCCCCGTGATCCCTTTCATTCCGAGGCTGCGCGCCTGGGCGGCAAGGCGGGTCACGGCGGGATTGTATATGATATCCAGTACGCACCGGCAGACAGTGAAGGGGGCCAGGTCCAGAGGGGAAGACGGGAGGTCCGGGAACATGCCGACAGGAGTTGTATTTACGATGAGTTCTGCGTCCGTATGATGAGCCAGACATTCCTCATAGGTGACAGCGTTTCCTTTGCCGCTCCGGCTTACGGAGATAATGGAGGCCGCTCCCAGCTTCTTAAGGACCGCCAATATGGCCAGGGATGCGCCTCCTGTTCCGAGTACCAGAGCTTTTTTTCCCAATACCTCTGTCCGGCTGGATACCGTCATATATTCAAAACCAGAAAAATCGGTGTTGTGGCCGATAAGCCGGCCGTCTTTGTTCACTATTGTGTTGACTGCCCCTATGGCGGCGGCATGGGCGTCCATTTCGTCCAGATAGGGTATGACCTCTTTCTTATAGGGAATAGTCACATTGACGGCCTTAAAGGCGCGGCTTTTCATAAATTCCGGAAATTCCTCCCGAGAGAGAGGGATTAAGTCGTAAGTATAGTCTGCCAGCTTTTCGTGAATGAGCTTTGAGTAGCTGTGTCCGAGTTTTTCACCGATCAAACCGTATTCCATGTATGTGTATCCTTTCTCTTCGCTTATCTTTTTGACTTATTCCCATAATATCATATACAAGATTCAATTTCACTAGATTATGCTTAATTTATTTATGACTTTTTGAGACGGTTTTTTTAATGGTTCCATGGAAAGTTAGCTTGACATATATTACAAATCTGGTATAATGAAGACATGGAAAGTAAACTTTCTGTAAAGGAGAGAAGACACTGTGAAAAACCGTTTAGAAGAATTGAGGAAGCAAAAGGGCATTAAACAGGAAGATTTGGCTTCTGAACTCGAGGTATCCCGCCAGACAATAGGCTCCCTGGAAAATGGGAGGTACAATCCTTCTATTCTATTAGCCTTTAAGATCGCAAGATACTTTAACATGAGCATTGAAGAAATTTTTATATATGAGGAGGATCCGAAATGAAGAAGCAAAGATATTATCTTCTGATCATAGGAGGGATTGTTTTAGCGGCCTTAGGCTTATTTATGATAAAAACGGCTGAAGATCCCACAGGATTTATGACCGCGCTGCCATATGTCTGTATTGGAGTCGGCTGCGGGATTTTTGGGCACGGGATGGGAAATATTGCTGCAGACAAGGCGGTTGAAAACAGCCCTGAGCTTCAAAAGCAGATAGAGATTGATAAAAAAGATGAGCGAAATATAATGATCTCCAATTCTGCGAAAGCAAAAGCGTATGATCTGATGACATATGTATTCGGGGCGCTGCTGCTCGCATTTGCACTCATGGGAGTGGATATGATACCTGTTCTTTTATTGGTTTCCGCTTATCTGTTTGTTCTGGTGTATGGTGTCTGCTGCCGTATAAAATACGAGAAAGAAATGTAAACCTTTATGGGAGGATTGTTATGGACGACGATTTGACAGAAGAAATGTTCAGCGGTTTTTGCAAGAACTTTAATGAAACGAGGACAGTGATCTGCGAGTTTGTGGAAAGGGGCGGGCAGATTCGTCTTGAGAGCGCCGGCTGTGCATATGGGAAATGCCCTCACAGCAAGACGTGTATTCTTATGGAGCAGGCAAGGGAAATGGAAACCCAATAGGTTTTGTGGCATCGACACAAATCTTAATGTTTTCTTTATGGTGTGGTACGAGGAGCATGAAAGATAGAAAAGGTATAATTATTCTATCTTTCATGTTAAATTGTCTTATATCGGCTGTGGATTATTTATAATATCAGAATGATTAGAGGCGGATGGAGGACAAAAGGGGCAAATTCATAGAAGTAATATACGAAAGGAGGGCTAGTGTCCATCGTGCAGATGGTTGACGGGGGCGTCGGAGATTACATATAAATTGTATATAAGAGGATAGAAACGGAAGGGGGAACCGTTTTTTTCTGATACAGATTTATTCTGACGTCAGGCGCAGGAATGCGCGGCCGAATAATTAAATTAATTTCATGAGTTATGGAACAATTACTTTGAGATCACCTGAACAATATTCTCTTTTGAATGGGTTCAGGGAGATTTTGGCAGGTGAAAATGAAAAGTAAGTGTTGCAGTAACGATGAAATTATGATCGATGCTAGCTTACTTCATGTTGTTTCAGGACACCCGCCAGGGTATATTCCATAGGAATATACGGCAGAAGGGTGTTTTTTTGTTTCCTTTTTTAAAAACAAGGGAGAGGAGAACGAGGGTGAAAACATTTAATAAAATTCTGGATGGAATTGAAAAGGCAGTCGTGACCATAGACAGTATACTCCTTGTATTTATCACTGCGGTCATTGTATTTCAGGTTATAGCCAGAAAATTAAACATTTCCATGACAGGAACGGAGGAGCTGGCAAGATATGCGTATGTGATATTTGCATTCTTGGCCTGGCCCATCGCCGCTCTGAGGGGGACGGACGTATGCGTGACCTTTTTATTCGATAAGCTGCCGGGAAAAATACGGCATGCGGTCCTGGCGGTCTTTCATATCGCCATGTCTGTATTCGCGGGGATCTGCGTCTACAGTATGATCAAGAACATTGAGAACGCGAAGGGCATCATCGCCGCGTCCAACCGCTGGCTGCATATCAGCTGGGTCTATATCATCGTGGCGGTCGGCCTGGTGGCCACCGTGATCTTCAACATCATACGCTGTGTATTCCTTCTGACCGGCCAGGCTGTCTATGTCTCACAGGATGAGAAGGATGCCTTGGAGCTGGAAGCAGCGAAGGAAGAATTTGAAAAACAACAGAAGGAACTGGAAGAAAAGGGGGAATAGCATATGGATCCGATTTGGGGATTGTTACTTTTATTGGTTCTTTTCCTGGCCGGCATGCCGGTCACTTATGCCCTGGGCTTTTCCGCCCTGTTCATCATGCGGTTCAGCACGGGTATGAAATGGATCACGATCGGCCAGCAGATGATGGCGGGCCTCAACAGCTTTACGATCCTGGCGGTGCCGCTTTTCCTGCTCGCCGGGAAACTGATGAATAAATGCGGCGTTACCGACCGTCTGTTTAAATTTGCGAGGGCCATAGTAGGCTGGCTGCCCGGCGGCCTGGGCCATGTGAACGTACTGGCCAGTTTCATCTTCGCCGGGATGTCCGGAACGGCCATCGCGGATGCCAGCGGCTTGGGCCTCATCGAGATCAAGGCTATGAAGGATGCCGGATACGACAAGGACTTCTCCTGCGCCGTCACGGCCGCTTCCTCGACTTTGGGCCCGATCATCCCGCCCAGTATGCCCCTCGTAGTGTACGGCACCATTTCCGGTACCTCCATAGGCGCGCTGTTCGTGGCAGGCGTAGTTCCGGGGATCATCATGGGCGTAGTCATGATGGCTCTGGTGTTCGTCTATGCTATCATTAAGAAGTATCCGAAGGACCGGCTTTACACGAAGCGTCAGCTCCTTCATGCGTGCAAGCAGGGATTCCTGCCCTGTATGACGCCTGTTATCATCCTCTTAGGTATCTACACCGGTATCTTCACGCCTACAGAATCGGCCGCCATCGTGGTGATCTATGCGGCAATCCTGGGTATCTTTGTATACCGGGAGATCAATTTCAGAGAATTTGTAGAAGTGCTGAAGGAGACCGTAGCGGATGCCATCGGTATCTGTATCCTGATCTCAGCGGCGACTTTATTCGGGAACGTGCTGGTGAAGGCCATGATCCCTCAGACGGTCATGGAGTTCATCGTGAACAGCATCAGCAATAAGTACGTGTTCCTGCTGATCCTGAACCTGGCGCTCCTGCTGGTGGGTATGTTCATGGAGACGGTGTCCGCTATCACGATCCTGACACCCATCATCCTGCCGGTAGCCGTGGCATTTGGGATCAACCCGATCCATCTTGGCATCATCATGGTGCTGAACCTGATGATCGGCGTTATTTCCCCGCCCTTCGGCGTAGTGCTGTTCGCCATCAACAAGGTAGGCGAGATTTCCTTCGGCCGTCTGGTAAAGGCGCTGATACCATGGTTTATCGTGCTCCTTGCCGCATTGGCTATCGTGACGATGGTTCCCTGGACCTGTACGTGGCTTCCTTCCACCATGGGGCTTGGAGGATTATAAAAGTTTTTGCAGCAGCAGCCGGAACGTACATCCTCCGCCGGGCGTATCGGTGAGAAGGATCTTTCCACCGTGAAGCTGAAGGATCTCCTTGGCGATACTCAGCCCCAGTCCGAAATGGTCTTTTTGGGTGTGGGATTTATCAGACTGATAAAACCGTTCGAAGATAAAGGGCCTGTCTTCGGGCGCAATCCCGCTGCCATGGTCGGTGACGGAAAGGAAGAGGAAGCGGCCGTCCTGGCCTGCGGCAATGGTGATCCGGGAACCATCTGGCGAATGGGTGAGCGCGTTGTCCAGCAGAATATGCAGGACTTGTATCAGCCGTTCCCGGTCGGCAGAAACTTTTTGCATCGGATAATCAGGAAGAAGGAGCTCCAGAGAACAGTTTCTGGAGCGGCAGATTCCTTCCAGTTCTTCAAAACAGTCGATCAGCAGGTCGTCAAGCCTTAAAGGCGACTTTTGAAGTGTCCAGTTCCCGCTGTCGCCGGAGGCGAGCAGGAGCATGTCGGATATCAGCTTTTTCATCCGGATACATTCTTTTTGGGAGATCAAAAGCGCGCGGATGGTTTCAGGAGGGTTCTGACTCACCTGAAGGGCGGATTCTCCCGCGGCCATAATGACAGACAGAGGGGATTTCAGCTCGTGAGACGCGCTGGCGATAAATCCCCTTTGTTTTTTTATGCCTTCTTTTAGGGGCCGTACTGCCTTCCTGATCAGGAAACGGCTCAGGAAAAAAAGAAATATAATGCCGCATGCCCAGATAAACAAATAAAATGGAAGGTGTCGCCGGACGATGGAAAAAGTGGGAGAACGGAGCATCAGCAGATAAAAGGCGCTGGACTTATCCCCCATTACGGATACAATAGCAGCCGAGGCCAGATAGCTGTCTCTATGTTCTCCGCCGATCACCGCCGGCGTGGTTTCAATTGCGGAAGGCTGTCCGGCGCCGGCGCTGTTGTCTGCATTTTGTATGGTAACACGCTGTTTAATGGACTTAAGAAGAATTTCCGGAGGGGTCTCCGGCGTCCATCCGCCGGTGGTCATGGCAGAAATGCCGTCACCGTCATAGCTGAACAGAAAGTAAAAATCCTTTAGGCTGCTAAGATACGCCTCCGTGAGAGGCTCGCCGCTTTGAACCGTAAAGATACAGAGATTCAGCCTGGAACGAAAAATGGCATCTTCATACTCCCGATACTGGCTGACTGTGTGATACATGGAGAATAACAGCACACAGGAAAACAAGAGTGCGGTGCAGCCGGTGAAGAGTGCGGTCAGTTTTCGTTCTAATGGTTTCATGATGGCTTCCTCCAATGGAATCATTTATCTGTCAGCAAGAAACCGGAACCATAAATAGTCTTTATGGAAACACGGCTGTTTAATTCCCGCAGGCGCCGGCGCAGAAAACTGACGTAGTTGTCGACGTTTCCCGGTTCAATGTCAGCGTCTGTCCCCCAGACAGAAAAGATCAGCTGTTCTCTGCTCAGGGCCTCCAGAGGGTGGGAGAGAAAAGCGGAGAGAAGGGAGGACTCTCTTCCGGATAAGGTCAGGGAGGAGGAGCCGCAGGATAACTCCCGCGTTCCTGGAAAAAAATTAAGATCTGAAAATGAGATGAGGCCGGAGCCCGCGGCAGCGCCTTGACGTCGGAGCAGGGCGCGGACTCTCGCCAAAAGCTCTTTTACGGCAAAAGGCTTTGCGAGGTAATCGTCGGCCCCGCAGTCCAGGCCGTCCACTCGGTCATCGATTTCCGACATGGCGGTCACCATAAGAACAGGAGAAGTAATATTGTGCTCCCGTATCTGCCGGCAGACGGAAAGCCCATCCAGCCCGGGCAGCATGCGGTCAAGGATGAACAGATCGTAGGCGTAGTCGGGATTTAAAGCATAATGCAGCGCGCTCCTTCCGTCGCTGCAGATATCGGTGCGGTATCCTTCTTTTTCCAGCCGTCCGGCAACGATGCCGGCCAGCTCTGTGTTGTCTTCTATCAATAAGATCCTCATGGATGTTCTCCTTGAAATATAGTCTGAATAAATCTGCTCTTATTATACCATTGAAGGTCTCTAAAAGTCCTCTAAAAATCCGGCCGGCATTCAGAAAAGGTTCATTGTTTCTCCAGGACTTTTGGAGAACTTTTTTAATATAATGCGAAAAAGAAAACAAGAAGATGGGAGGCTGAATTCATGAGATATTCAGTAAAGGAGAGAAGACGAAACGGCAGGAGGGTGATCCTGTATCTGACCGCGGCTGTGTTTCTCTGTATTTTTGTTCTGGCGGGATGTCAGAAAACGGACGGCAGAAAGGGTACAGAAAAAGGAGACGGAAGTGAGAACAAGAATGGAACAGGCACGGCGGGCATGCCGGCCGGTCAAGAAAAAGGCTCGGGCGGGGAAGGAGCAGGAAAAGGTACAGAGGAACAGGATATTCTGGAAGCCTGTGATATACAGGGGAGCGTGACGGAGCTTCTGGAATCGGGATACCGCATCAGCAAGGTTTATTCGGGGGAGGCAGATGACGGAGGCGCTATTGCGTGGGAACGCGTGGAGGGCCAAGAACAGGAAGAGGATATGGCCACGGTGTCCATAACCGGAAAAACGACCTGCCAGCTGCTGACGATAGACCGGAATACGTATGACAGTACCCTCACAGACTGCGGAATGGAACAGATAAAGAAGGGGACCCAGATAGCGGTATTCGGAGTATTGAGCGATGGTGTCCGGATTCAGGCGGAGCGGATCGTGATCGTCCGTTTTCAGTGAAGGCACCGGATAAAGAAAGGAAGAGGCCTAAATGGGAATAAAGAGGACGGCGGCACTTCTGATTTTACTGATGATGTGCGCCGGGTGCGGAAGGGAAAATGGAAAGAATAGTTCTTTAACACAGAGGGAAAAAGAACCTGGAGGATTTACGCTGCCGGAGGCTTTGACCGATACGTTGTCAGCAAAAGAGTATGGAAAAAAATATGGGGATAAAGAAAATGACTGGAACCGTATCCGGTTTGACGACGCAGACGTCCAGGGGACTGTGGAAAGAGCGGATGAAAATTCGGTTATCCTTGAGGATACGGAAGACAGGCCCGTATGTCTCATATGGAATGCAGAAACCGCGTTCCGGGTGTGCGTGATCAATCCTTCAACCGGTGAAGAAAAAAGCACGGAAACGGATGAACGGGAATTCATGGAAGGGGATACGGTTTTTGCCTGGGGAACGGAACAAGGCGGGAATCTGGAAGCGGAAACCGTCATAATTGTGAGATGGTCGGACAGCGAGGAGGATGGACAGTGAATGTTATTAAGCGGGCATGGTATTATACGAGCAGGAAAAAAGGAAAATCTCTGATCATATTTCTCTGCCTGACTGTTTCCGGTACAATGCTGCTGAGTATGCTGGGTGTCCAAGGCGCGTCTTCTGAATTGAAAAAGCAGATTCAGAAGAGGACGGAGACCAGCCTGGAAGTGAGCCGGATGGACAAAGGAGGGCCGGTTACGGAACAGGATGTGGATCAGATACGGAAAAGTCAGGAGATCGTAAGGATTAACAGGAACAGCAGCCTGACGGCATCACCAGTAGACTTTTCTCCGGTTATGGATAACAATGGGAGAGAGGACACGGAGAGCGGCATCACACTACATTTTTGTGACAGCAGTGATTCCTGTGAGGATTTTGTTAATCTCAAATACAGGATGATAATGGGAAATCCCATATCCTGGGGAACGGAATCGGGGCAGGCTGTGATATCCAAATGGCTTGCGGAACAGAATGGCCTGACCATCGGGGACAAATTGTCAATCCGGTTTTTGGAGGGCACAGAAGACGGGGATGATGAGAGAGCGGAGACGGAATCAGGACGAACGATGACGGTGTCCGGCATCTTTGAAAGCCCGGGCCTTTCTGTCGAACAGCAGGGAGCCGTTCCTCCGGCGTTTCGGATGGAAAATCAGATATTCACTGATTTTAGCGTCTCGAAGGGAACGACAGCGGCACATGAATTTGAACAGGTGTCCTTCTATCTGGAAGATCCGGAAAGACTGGATGCGTTTGCGGAAGAGCTTTATGAAAGCTTTGGCGGGAGGTACGAGATATCGGACCGTTCCGGAATGTATGACCGGATGAAGGGGTCCCTGGAACAAGCAGGACGGCTAACGGAAATTTTGATCGCTGTCACGATTCTGGCTTCTGGACTTACGCTGTTCTTGATCTTGTCCATGTGGATACGGGACAGGAAAAAAGAGCTGGCTATATATCTTTCCATGGGATATGGTAAGGCGAATATCTGCATGCAGGTACTGGCGGAGGGCTCCGGCATTTTGCTGGCGGCGTTTCTTCCATCGGTTTTAGCGGGCGGCAAGGCGGCCGGGATACTTGCGGGAGACATCATGCCGGATGTGACGGAATATGCCGCGGTACAGGTGAGCATAACAGGAACAGAGGCCGCCGCTGCCCTTTTTCTGGGGCTGCTGGTGGTATGGACGGCCGCGGCCGCGGCGCTGATACCGGTGCTGAGAATGAATCCAAGGGCGATCCTTGCAAAAAATGAATGAACCATAAAAAGAAAGAGATGAGAAACAAAAATATGAGAATATGGAAAAGAAGCATGTTTTCAATCATCAGGAAACCTTTAAAAACGCTGCTGCTGTTTTCGGTGGTATTTGTCATCAGCAGCCTTCTGCTGGCTGGAATGGCAGGGAGGAATTCCAGTATACAGGTCCAGGACAAGGCGAAAGCGTCAGCCGGGAGCAGCGTGAGGCTGGAGATCAATCTGGAGGATTACCGGAAGCGTTCCGGAGAGGTGCCCGGGATCCCTCTTCCCGGAAATCTCTGGATGTCCACGGCTCCCAATAATTCGTTTTCTTCCATATTAACGGAGGATATCGAGGCCCTGGCCGGGATAGAGGGCATATCAGGATACAATGTGACTACTTATAACACCGTCGCGGTTCCCGTGGATTTTACCAGAATCGAACATGAGGATGTGGACCAGAGTCAGGATTTTCTGGGGGTGAATTTGTATGGAGATCTGGACACGTCGCGGAATCCAAATGTTCTGAACGGAAACATCGTGCTCAAAGAAGGTCGGTGGATAAAGGAAGCCGACCGGGACGCGGCGGTCATTTCGGAGGAATTGGCCCAGTTAAACGATTTAGAGACGGGAGACACCATTACCCTTGGAGGTTACCACGGCGGGCAGGGGGAAAATGACCGAAAGATATCGGTCGTCGGGATCTTTCAGATAAAAAATGAGATTTCCCATACCATGACGGGAGATACGTTTACTTCAGAAAACACTATTTTTACAAACCTGCGTTTTCCGGAGATCATACAGGGGCGTGAAGGCGATCCGGGGTATCAGCAGGCGCTTTTCCTGGTGGAGGATATGGATAAGTATGAACACGTTAAGAAAGAGATGGAAAAAGCGGTCGTTACGAAAGATCGTTACGATCTGATAGACAATCAGGGAATCAGCAGCCGGATGGCGGATAATTTTCATGATCTTTCCAAGACCAGCGATATCATGCTGACGATCGTGGTGATATCCAGTGTTTTTCTATTGTTTCTGATCTTCCTTTACTGGATAAAAAGCCGGAATCATGAAATCGGGATTTATCTGGCGCTGGGGGACAGTAAGAAGAGAATCTGGGCGCAGTTTTTGACGGAGGGCTTAGTTATAGGAATCCTAGCCTTTGCCCTGTCCATTGCCGCCGCCCCGGCCGTCTCGGGGACAGCGGCGGAATATATGGCCGGGAGTCAAGCCGATGAAGCAGAACGTGAAAAGGAAGCTGATGCCGGCATGGTCAGCGGAGGAGGCGGAGAAACGGAAACGTTCGCAGGCGTACGTATAGATATCACGCGGGATATGAGAGCGCTGACCGGAATATCGGTCGTTATATTGATCGCGGGGACGGTTTCCATGGCCGGCGCCGTCATGATGCGGAAGAGCCCGGTTCATATTTTAAGCGAAATGAGTTAAGGAGGATACGGCATTGATACTGGAAGCGAGAGATGTCAGTTATTTTTATCCTGCCCAAAAGGACAGGAAGGTGTTAGATCAGGTCACCATGGGGTTTGAAAAAGGATATATGTACGCAATGACGGGGGCCAGCGGCTCAGGGAAGACTACCTTCCTCTCTCTGCTGGCCGGCCTGGACTGCCCGAGCAGCGGAAAGATCTTATACGAGGGGACAGATATAAGAGAGAACGGCCTCAATAAACACAGGAGGGATCACAGCTCTCTGGTGTTTCAGAATTATAACCTGGTGGATTATCTGACGGCCTGCGAAAATGTCATGCTGTCCGGCTGCGGGAAGGAAGAGGCTTTTCGGCGGCTGGAAGAGGTCGGGATACCGGAAGAGCTGTTCACCAGGAATGTCCTGAGAATGTCCGGCGGGCAGCAGCAGAGGGTGGCGATCGCCAGGGCGCTGGCGAGAAATACGGATGTTCTTTTGGCAGACGAACCGACAGGAAACCTGGATGAGCCGACGGCGGAGGAGGTCATCGGGATTTTGAAGCGGAATGCTCATGAAAAGCAAAAATGTGTGATCGTGGTCACTCACAGCAAAGAATTGGCGGATGAGGCCGATATTGTAGCGCAGATAAAAGAAGGAGTCCTTACCCGGCCGTTTTGAGATTATTTTATTGGTGACCGGCTGGTCTGACTGCATAAGAAATCATGTGGCGCCTCTTGATAAATCAAATGAAGAATATAAAGATTTTTTTGAGACTACCAAAGAGGCTGAGCGTATTTTGCAGAATCTTGTTTGGGCCAGACGAAGATTTAGTGCGTTATCTGCAGAACGTTGATACGCTGAATCCGATTCCTGAAGCATTTTTCAATCCTCTGTATGAAAAACTGAAAATGTACTATGTCACCGGCGGCATGCCGGAATCTGTGCTGATGTGGACGAAGGAACGAGATGTGAAGGAGTTTCCCAAGATATCCATGATCTGGAGATCCATTCCTTCTCAGCTTGCGCGCGAAAACAAAAAATTTATTTATAAAGTAGTAAAGGAAGGTGCGCGGGCCAGAGAATATAAAGATGCACTTCAGTGGCTTGTGGATGCGAATTTGGTCAGCAAAATTTACCGCAGTACTGCGCCGGGACTGCCTGTCTCCGCGTATGACGATTTATCGGCTTTTAAGATCTACTTGGTGGATGTAGGTCTGCTTCGCAGACTTGCTCAGCTGGCTCCGACTGCTTTCGGAGAGGGAAACCGCCTGTTTGTGGAGTTCAAGGGAGCGCTTTCCGAAAACTATGTGCTGGAGACGCTGAGAAATCAATTCAATACTGAGGCAAAGAGCCTAAAAAAGTATAAAGAAAAATACGGTGACAAAGTAAAGCTTCGCGTCCGTTTTTCGCTGGATATTTTGGATATATTTTGCTTGACAATCCGCTGAAAAAGTGCTTATATTAATATATGAACACTTATTCATATGTTTTTGCGAGAATATATTCAGGAGGAGGATTGTTATGAGACGTCCTATAACAATATTGGAGCATCAGCCTGACGAATGCGGCTGCGGCCATCATGACCACGGCCACGATCACGAGGAGCATGAAGGAGAGTGCAGCTGCGGCCACGATCATCATAGCCACGATCACGAAGAACATGGCGAGGAATGCGGATGTGATCACGACCATCATGAACATGCCCACGGTCATAATTCTGATTTGGATGAAGCGGGAAAGGGTACAGAAAAAAGTATTTTTCTTTTGGAAAACCTGGGATGCGCTCACTGTGCTTCCAAGATGGAAGAGAAGATTCAGAAGCTGCCGGGAGTGAAATCAGCGTCGATCACATATGCGACGAAACAGCTTCGGCTGGCGGCTGGCGATCCGGAGGGTCTTCTGCCTCAGATTGAAGAAATCTGTACATCCATTGAACCGGATGTCCGGATTGTGCGGAAGGAAACGCGAAAGACTAATGCTGGCCACGCGGTGTCCAGAACAAAAACCTATATACTGGAGAATCTGGGATGCGCTCACTGTGCTTCCAGTATGGAACAGAAAATCGCGCAGCTGCCCGGCGTGGAGGCCGTAACACTGACTTATGCGACGAAACAGCTTCGGATCACAGCGCCGGATCCGGAAGAATATCTCCCTCAGATCCAGAAGATCTGTACTTCCATCGAAGCGGGAGTGCAGGTGGTGGATCGGGATGCTGCTCCGGCGGCCGGAACGGTGGAAAAACAGGAGAGGAGCGAAAAGGCGGAAAGGGGCCGCGGAAAAGAAAAGAGCATTTCGGAGGAGAAGAAATCCCTGATCTGTATTATCCTCGGCGCGGTTCTGTTCATAGCAGGCGAGCTGCTGGAGAAGAACGGATTCGGTCCGGAGATCATAATTCCCATAAATGTCGTAGCCTATATTATTTTGGGGGCTAAGATTGTGTGGACAGCGCTCCGCAATCTGACAAAGGGCCATGTGTTTGACGAAAATTTTCTGATGAGTATTGCTACGCTGGGAGCCTTTGCTATCAGAGAATATCCGGAAGCAGTAGGCGTCATGCTGTTTTACCGGATAGGAGAATACTTTGAGCAGAGGGCGGTAGCGAGAAGCCGCAGCCAGATCATGGATGCCGTTGATATGAGGCCGGAGGTGGTGAATCTGGTATCCGGCGATGAAATCCGAGTGATCGGAGCGGAAGAGGCGCGGGCCGGTGACGTGCTGCTGGTGAGGCCGGGAGACAGGATTCCTCTGGATGGCGTGATATTGGAAGGAGAGAGCCGGATCGATACCTCTCCGATCACAGGAGAGCCAGTGCCGGTACACGCCGGCGCGGGCGATGCCGTTACGTCAGGCTGTGTGAATACCTCAGGACAGCTTAAGGTCCGTGTGGAAAAGGTGCTGGAGGAATCCATGGTGACAAGGATTCTGGATTCTGTGGAGAACGCGGCGGCCAGTAAGCCGAAGATTGACCGGTTCATCACAAAGTTTGCCAGAATATATACTCCGTTTGTAGTGGCGCTTGCGGCAGCGACGGCGGTGATTCCGTCTCTGGTGACGGGAAACTGGGATTATTGGGTCTATACGGCGCTGTCATTTCTGGTGATGAGCTGTCCCTGCGCTTTGGTGCTCAGCGTACCGCTTGCGTTCTTTTCCGGTATCGGGGCGGGATCAAAAAAAGGAATTCTGTTTAAAGGCGGAGTATCCATTGAAGCGATGAGCGCGGTCAGCGCCGTGGTAATGGATAAGACCGGGACCATTACGGAGGGAAACTTTGTAGTTCAGGAGGCGGTGCCCGAGGCCGGCGACAGAGAAAATGCCGGGACAGACGGAACGCAGGGAGCGTTGACTGCGGACGGCCTGCTCCGGATCTGTGCCAGCTGTGAACAAAGCTCCACCCACCCCATAGCGGCCAGCATCGTGGCAGAGGCCAAAAAGCGGGGCCTTGAGCTGGAAAAACCCGACAGCCTGGAGGAAATAGCAGGGCACGGGATACGAGCTTCCTTGAACGGAGCGGAGATTCTCTGCGGAAACAGGAAGCTGATGGATAAATTCCTGGTGCCTATGGAAGGCAGCCGGGCCGGAACCTTTGGCTCCGAGGTTTACGTTGCGGTCAATCAGCTGTATGCCGGACATATCGTCGTCGCGGACACCATTAAAAAGGACGCGAAGCCTGCGCTTCGCCGCCTGAAGAAAATGAATGTGGCAACGGCCATGCTGACCGGCGACGGTGAAGAGAGCGCCAGGGCCGTGGCTGAAGAAATCGGGCTGGATGAGGTCAGGGCAAAGCTGCTTCCTGAGGATAAGCTGGCTGAATTGACCAGGATGAGAGAAAAGTACGGATCCGTCATGTTTGTGGGAGACGGAATCAACGACGCGCCGGTGCTGGCCGGAGCCGACGTGGGGGCGGCCATGGGAAGCGGCGCCGACGCGGCCATCGAAGCGGCGGATGTGGTATTCATGACTTCAGGGATGGAAGCGATTCCCCAGGCTCTTGAGATAGCCAGAAGCACGAAACGGATCTCCTGGCAGAATGTAACCTTCGCCCTGATCATCAAGGCGGCAGTCATGGTACTGGGCCTTTGCGGATACGCGTCCATGTGGGCGGCGGTATTTGCGGATACCGGAGTCGCTATGCTGTGTGTGCTGAATTCCATAAGGATTCTGTATCACAAGTGAAACGTGCCGTTATAGAAGAGTACAAAGAGTCCGACTTGCCGGACTCTTTGCTGTGTCACAGATGACAGTCATACAGAAAAAAATCCATTTTTGCTTTCTGGCCGCCGATTTGAAAGAAGTGCTCCTTTGCACACCGCCGTTTCATGCCCTGGTGCTCGTAGAAGCCGTAATTGCAGCTTGTATCCGTAAAGAGATAGAAATCCCGGATGTTTTCACCTTTCATATAAGACAATGCCTTTTCAAACAACATTTTCCCGATTCCGGATCCCCGGTGTGCGGAACTGACCGCGAAGAAAGCAATCTCCCCCTGGTAGTTTCTGCCGCTGCCCGCCAGCAGCTCCTTGTCAATTCCGTTTACGTCCTGAAAGACTTTGGCTGTTTTTCTTCCTTTTTTTGTTATAAGAAGTGAGAAGATGGAGGCAGCCTGGCGTATCCGGAACCGGAGCGGGCATTTGTGGGTTTTTATATTTTTTACCATGATGATACCCACAGGTATGCCGTTTACCTCCGCGGCCTGGGTAAAAGTTTGATTGGAAAGGCAGCTGTACAGAAATATCTTCGCCAGCTTCTCTGCGGTCTTGGGACAGCTGAATTCATCATATTTCCACGCCTCCCTGATGACAGCCGTCAGCGCCTCCGCATCCTTCTTTAGATAACTTCTCAGTATAATCTGTTTGTTCATGAATATAACTCCTTTTCTGTTGTTTACTTCCGGTGTATAATGAATATAAAGTATCTAGTAGGTGTAAAGTCAAGAAAAAATGCGGGAAAGAAAATTTATTTGAAGGATGTCACACAAAATACTTTTTGAAATTATTTTAGCAAGTTCCAGCTCAGCATCGGCAGAAGTTCCGGACCGTCACGATTTCGGTTCACTGGTGATGCAGGGGCCGTTTTATCCCCGCTTCGGCAGTACCGCTCACATGTTGACAGGAAATTTGGATGATTTCCATTCCATTTATTTCAGAAAAGGATTGAATATCCACACGGCCCGCGCGCCGGAAGGCTGCGGGCTGCGGTGAGCCGCCTGGATGGAAGCGGATTTTCTTTTGTCTGATCTATTGCTCAATTACATAAATCATTTGTTTAAAAGGTATTAAAAGGTATGAATAGAGAAATAGGAAAGCTGACGACTTCCCGGTTCGCCAAACTGCATGGCGTCAATAAGAGAACTCTGCATTATTATGATAATATCGGTTTGTTCTCCCCCCGCTTCAAAGGAGAAAACAAGTACAGATATTATGATTATTTACAGAGCATTGAATTTGAATATATCCGGATGCTGAAGGAACTTAATATGGGGATAGGCGAGATCAAAGACTATCTGGACAATCCCAACGCGGATGATTTTACACGTTTGGCGGACACAAAGATTCGGGAAATAGAAGGAGAGATCCGGAGGCTGAAGAAGAATAAAAAGGTTCTCCTGGATAAAAAGCAGAAGCTTGTCCTGTGTCGTACAGTCCAGGACGGGGAGGTCCGGCTGTCCGAATGTGAGGAAGAACGGTTTATGACAACCCCTTATGGGTTTGAGGAGGATGACTTACAGAAACTGGCGGTCCATGTGAAGGATATCTGGACCGCCGAACAGTACCGGGAAGGGATAGGAAGCTATATTTCCGTTGATAAAGTCAGACAGGGGAATTTTGAAAGGTACGAGGGCCTTTTTACACCGGCGCCGCGGGACAGCAAGGCGGAGGAGGTATTGGTGAGGCCCGGAGGGATGTACCTCTGCGGTTATGGAAGGGGCGGCTGGGACAAGCTTCCCGGCTTATATGAAAGGATGCTCCGGTTTGCCGATGAGAACCGGCTGGAATTATCTGGGTTTGCCTATGAAATGGGACTGAATGATTTTGCCGTCAGCAGCATGGAAGAATCGGTCACACAAGTACTGATCCGGGCAGAACGGCGGTAGACAAAGGATTTTGGGCTTGACAATTAATTCCCGGAATTTTATAATGAGAGCAATATAATAGAGACTGTGATGGAGACAGTAAGACAGTAAGAAAGGTTCAGAGACCCGGCGATGGTGTGAGTTCGGGACGAGTAAGGCTGTGTGAATATCACTCCGGAGTTGCAGGCTGAATGATGAGACTGCTTATCTTGTAGGCTATGCCGGTATCCGCCGTTAGAGGGAGCGTATATAACCGTTTATAGGGCGGCGTATACAGAACGGGTGGTATTTGCGGAGACATTGGGCTTCGTCCTTTTCTGGACGAGGCCCTTTTTTATTTCATAGGAAATTGCGTCCTATGAAATAAAAAATCTTCCGGGCAAAGTGCACACGATGTTCCCGGATTTTAATTCTATATTCAGGAGGTAGAAAATATGTATGACAAAGTATCTGCGAATCTCAATTTTGTAGAGCGCGAAAAAGAGACAGAAAAATTCTGGCAGGAAAATGATATTTTTGAAAAGAGCATTGACAACAGAAAGAAAGGCGAGACCTATACCTTTTATGACGGACCGCCCACGGCCAACGGAAAACCCCACATCGGCCATGTACTGACCAGGGTGATCAAGGACATGATCCCCCGCTACCGTACCATGAAGGGATATATGGTCCCCAGGAAAGCCGGATGGGATACCCATGGCCTCCCTGTTGAGCTGGAAGTGGAAAAGATGCTGGGCCTGGACGGAAAAGAGCAGATCGAGCAGTATGGTCTGAAGCCGTTTATTGAGCACTGTAAGGAGAGCGTGTGGAAATATAAAGGGATGTGGGAGGATTTTTCTTCCACAGTCGGCTTCTGGGCAGATATGGAGCATCCTTACGTTACCTATGACAATGATTTTATTGAATCCGAGTGGTGGGCGTTGAAGAAGATCTGGGATAAGGGGCTGCTTTATAAAGGCTTTAAGATCGTGCCCTACTGTCCGCGCTGCGGGACACCCCTTTCCAGCCACGAAGTGGCCCAGGGATATAAGGACGTGAAGGAGCGTTCCGCGATCGCACGTTTTAAAGTGAAGGGTGAGGACGCATATATCCTGGCATGGACGACGACTCCCTGGACGCTGCCGTCCAACGTCGCTCTCTGTGTGAATCCCAATGAGCAGTATGCAAAGGTAAAAGCGGCCGATGGATACATCTACTACATGGCCGTCGCTCTTCTGGATACGGTCCTGGGCCGGCTGGCGAAGGAAGGACAAGCTGCCTATGAAGTCCTGGAAACCTATTCAGGCAGAGATCTGGAATATAAAGAATATGAACCTTTGTTTGAATGTGCCGCGAAGGTGGCGGAAAAGCAGCGCAAGAAGGCTTTCTATGTCCTCTGCGACACCTATGTGACGCTGACCGACGGTACCGGCGTCGTCCATATCGCTCCGGCGTTTGGTGAGGACGACGCCCGGGTGGGCCGCAGATATGATCTGCCATTTGTACAGCTGGTCGACGAAAAGGGGGATATGACGGAAGAGACTCCTTTTGCCGGAATGTTTGTAAAAGACGCGGATCCCAAGGTGCTGCAGTGGCTGGACGAGCGGAAGCTTTTGTACGACGCTCCCAAATTTGAACACAGCTATCCCCACTGCTGGAGATGCGATACTCCTCTGATCTATTATGCCCGGGAATCCTGGTTTATCAAGATGACGGATGTAAAAGAGGATCTGATCCGAAACAATAATACCATCAACTGGATTCCGGAAAGCATCGGGAAAGGGCGTTTCGGCGACTGGCTGGAGAACATTCAGGACTGGGGAATCAGCCGGAACCGGTACTGGGGGACGCCGCTCAATATCTGGGAATGTGAGTGCGGCCACCAGCATTCCGTCGGAAGCATAGAAGAGCTTCGGAGCATGTCGCCTGACTGTCCGGAGGATATAGAACTTCACCGTCCTTTTATCGACGAGGTGACTATTACCTGCCCGGTCTGCGGAAAACAGATGCGCCGGGTGCCGGAGGTGATCGACTGCTGGTTTGACTCAGGCTCTATGCCTTTCGCCCAGCACCATTATCCTTTTGAAAACGAGGAGCTGTTCCATCAGCAGTTCCCGGCCCAGTTCATTTCGGAGGCGGTTGATCAGACCAGAGGGTGGTTCTATTCTCTGCTGGCGGTTTCGACCCTGATCTTCAACAAGGCGCCTTACGAAAACGTGATCGTATTGGGCCATGTCCAGGATGAGAACGGGCAGAAGATGAGCAAGTCCAAGGGGAACGCGGTGGATCCCTTTGACGCGCTGGAGACCTATGGCGCTGACGCCATCCGCTGGTATTTCTACGTCAACAGCGCGCCGTGGCTGCCCAACCGGTTCCACGGAAAGGCCGTCCAGGAGGGACAGAGAAAATTCATGGGCACTCTGTGGAATACCTATGCTTTCTTTGTGCTTTACGCAAACATCGACAATTTTGACGCCACGAGGTATTCTCTGGACTATGAAAAACTTTCCGTAATGGATAAATGGCTTCTGTCCAAGATGAATAGTATGGTAAAGGATGTAGACAATAATCTGGAGAACTACAAGATCCCTGAGGCCGCCAGGACGCTTCAGGAGTTTGTGGATGACATGAGCAACTGGTATGTGAGAAGGAGCCGCGAGCGTTTCTGGGCTAAGGGCATGCCGCAGGATAAGATCAACGCATATATGACGCTTTATACGGCTCTGGTGACCGTGAGCAAGGCGGCGGCGCCTATGATTCCGTTCATGACGGAAGACATTTACCGGAATCTGGTATGCAGCATCGACAAGAGCGCGCCGGAGAGTGTCCATCTGTGTGATTTCCCTGCGGTATGCGAGGGACAGATCGACAAGGCTCTGGAAGAGAACATGGAGCATGTGCTGAAAGTGGTGGTCATGGGCCGCGCGTGCCGCAATACCGCCAATATCAAAAATAGGCAGCCCATCGGCAGGATGTTCGTGAAAGCGCCGTTTACACTGAGCAGCTACTATCGGGAGATTGTGGAGGATGAGCTGAATGTAAAAGAAGTGGTGTTTACAGAGGACGTCCGGGAGTTCACATCCTACACCTTCAAACCGCAGATGCGGACGGTCGGTCCGAAATACGGAAAGCTGCTGGGACAGATCAAGCAGAAGCTTGCTGAACTGGACGGAAGCGCCGCCATGGATGAACTGAACGCTAAAGGAGAGCTGACCATGACGGTGGACGGGACGGCCGTTTCCCTGACGGCAGAGGACCTGCTCATTGATACGGCACAGAAAGAAGGTTATGTGACAGAAGGAGATAAGGAGGTGGCAGTGGTGCTGGATACAAATTTGACGCCGGAGCTTGTGGAAGAAGGATTTGTCCGCGAGATCATAAGCAAGGTTCAGACCATGCGGAAGGAAGCCGGCTTTGAAGTTACTGACCATATCAATCTATATCAGGATGACAGCGACAAGATTGCCGAGATTCTTAAAAAGTATACGGATACGATCAAAAACGAGGTTCTGGCCGAGAAGATTTTTATCGGAAAGATAACGGGCTATGAAAAGGACTGGAATATCAACGGAGAAAATGTTATGCTAGGAGTGGAAAAAGCAACGGTATAATAAAAACCGTGCGCGCTGCGCGGACAATGGGGTGCCGAATCATGCAGTGCGCGCCTCTGCCGGCGGAAGCCGGCAGGCGGGAGGGGCAAAAATCCGATAGGAGGAAAATATGTCCAGTTATCAGTTTAATAAAGAAGAATTCAAGCAGGAAGTGACCAGCAATGTAAAGAATCTGTTCCGGCGCACCATTGCGGAAGCGACGCCGAAGCAGGTGTTTCAGGCTGTAGCATATGCGGTGAAGGATGTTCTCATCGACGAGTGGATCGCCACTCATAAGGAATATGAGAAAGAAGACGCCAAGACTTTGTATTATATGTCCATGGAGTTTCTCATGGGCCGCGCTCTTGGAAATGATATCATCAATATCAAAGCGAGGGACGGCATCCGCGAGGCTCTTGACGAGCTCGGGTTCGACCTGAATGTGATCGAAGACCAGGAGCGGGATTACGCGCTGGGGAACGGAGGCCTGGGGCGTCTGGCGGCCTGTTTCCTGGACTCCCTTGCCACGCTGGGATATCCGGCCTATGGCTGCGGAATCCGCTACAAGTATGGGATGTTCAAGCAGGAGATCAAGGACGGCTACCAGATAGAAGCCCCCGATGATTGGCTGCGTGACGGCAACCCGTTTGAGGTGCGCCGTGATGAATATGCGGTCGAAGTGAAATTTGGCGGTTATGTACGGACGGAATGTGACCAGTACGGGCGCAATCATTTCATTCAGGAAAATTACCAGTCCGTGCGCGCCGTTCCTTATGACCTGCCGATCGTGGGCTATGGGAACAATGTGGTGAACACGCTGATGATCTGGGATGCGGAGCCCATCAACACATTTAATCTGGAATCCTTTGACAAGGGCGACTATCAGACTGCCGTGGAACAGGAGAACCTGGCGAAGAACATCGTAGAGGTCCTGTACCCCAACGACAACCACTATGCGGGCAAGGAGCTCCGGCTGAAGCAGCAGTATTTCTTTATTTCCGCCAGCGTTCAGCGCGCGGTGAATAAATTCAAGGCAAAGCATGACGACATCCATAAGCTTCCGGAGAAGGTCGTATTCCAAATGAACGACACCCATCCGACGGTGGCTGTGCCGGAGCTCATGCGGATCCTCCTGGATGAAGAAGGGCTTACGTGGGAGGAAGCGTGGGACATCACGACAAAGACCTGCGCCTATACCAATCATACCATCATGGCGGAGGCGCTGGAAAAATGGCCTCTGGAGCTGTTCTCCAGGCTGCTTCCCCGTATATATCAGATCGTGGAAGAGATCAACCGCCGGTTTGTGGAGCGGATCCGCCAGACCTATCCCGGAAACGAGGAAAAGGTGAGGAGCATGGCCATTATTTATGACGGCCAGGTGAAGATGGCCCATCTTGCCATTGCAGGAAGCTTTTCTGTCAACGGCGTGGCGCAGCTCCATACGGAGATTTTGAAGGATAAGGTCTTGAAGGATTTCTATGAGATGGATTCCTGGAAGTTTAACAACAAGACCAACGGGATCACGCAGCGGCGTTTCCTGCTTCACGGGAATGAACTGCTGGCGAACTGGGTGACAGATAAGATCGGAGATGAATGGATAACCGATCTGCCCCATATCAAAAAGCTGGCGCTCTATGCCGACGATGAAAAATGCCAGCAGGAGTTCATGAACATCAAATATCAGAATAAACTTCGTCTTGCGCGGTATATCAAAGAAAATAACGGTATTGATGTGGACCCCCGTTCTATCTTTGACGTACAGGTAAAGAGGCTGCATGAGTATAAGAGACAGCTGCTGAATATTCTCCATGTGATGTACCTGTATAACCAGCTGAAGGATAATCCGGAGATGGATATGGTGCCCAGGACCTTTATATTCGGGGCAAAAGCCGCCGCGGGCTATAAGATTGCCAAGCTGACCATCAAGCTGATCAATTCCGTGGCAGATGTGATAAACAACGATAAGTCGATCAAAGGAAAGATCAAGGTGGTGTTCATCGAGGACTACCGTGTGTCCAACGCCGAGTGGATTTTTGCGGCTGCCGATGTGAGCGAGCAGATTTCCACGGCCAGCAAGGAGGCCTCCGGCACCGGCAATATGAAATTTATGCTGAACGGCGCCCTGACTCTCGGCACAATGGACGGCGCCAATGTGGAGATCGTGGAAGAAGTCGGGAAGGAATATGCCTTTATCTTCGGCATGACCTCCGACGAAGTCATCGCTTATGAGACTAGAGGCGGCTACAATCCCATGGATATTTTCAACAATGACCAGGATATCCGCCGGGTGCTGATGCAGCTGATCAACGGCTATTATGCGCCGAACAATACAGAGCTGTTCCGTGATCTTTATAATTCTCTCCTCAATACTCTGAGCACCAGCAAGGCGGATACGTACTTCAATCTGAAGGATTTCCGTTCTTATGCAGAAGCACAGAAGAAGGTGGATCAGGCTTACCGGGATGAGAAGTGGTGGGCGAAGGCCGCCATCATGAATGTGGCATGCTCCGGAAAATTCACATCCGACCGTACCATCCAGCAGTATGTAGATGAGATCTGGCATCTGGATAAGGTGACGGTGGACATGGACGAATGAGAAAAGAACTGGAAGAACCATGTAAAATCCATGTAAAGCCGGTTGACAAAGCGAAGAGAAATATAGTATAAATGAATTAGGCGAAAGAGGCACGTCACCCAGTCACTGACGTGCCTTTTCCTTTGACAAGAATTGAACAGGAGCATTTTGAAAGGTGGTGGATTTATGGATTCAGACGGCAGTTGCAGGCAAAGCATGATGAGGGAAGCCCATAGGTCCACCGTGACGGATGCCTGATATAAAACGGGCTTTTGTCTCATGTTTTGCGTATATCGGATGGAAAGAGCCGGAATGTCGTCCGGCGGAGAATACGCAGAAGGAGGCAGAGTATGACGGAAAAAGAAATATGTGAACTGCTGGAAAGAAAGCAGTATAAAGTGATCAAAGAGTCCTTTGCGGACATAAATGAAGTGGATCTGGCGGAGCTTTTGGAAAGACTGCCGGAGAAACAGATGATAATGGCTTTCCGCCTGATCGGAAAAGAAGAGGGGGCGGAGACTTTCAGCTTAATGGAGCCGAAGCAGCAGCAGATCCTGGTGGAGGCGCTGACTGAGCGGGAATTAAAAGCGGTACTGGATGAAATGTTCCTGGATGATACGGCAGACCTTCTGGAGGAGATGCCGGCAAACGTGGTGGAACGGATCCTCGCCAATACGGATCTGGAGACCAGGAGGCAGTTAAACCAGCTGCTCAGCTATCCGGAGGACAGCGTGGGCAGCATCATGACGGTGGAATATGTGGATCTGAAGCCGGAGATGACTGTGCGGGATTCCCTGGAAAAGATTCGCCGGGTGGGGATCGACAGTGAGACGATCTATACCTGCTATGTAATCCGGAACAAGAAGCTTTTGGGGATCGTGACAGCGAAAGCCCTCCTGATCTCCGATGAAAGAAAGACTGTAGAAGAGATCATGGAGTCCAATATTATCTCCATTAATACCCATGACGACCAGGAGGCGGCGGCGAAGCTGGTGCGGAAATATGGCCTGCTGGCTCTGCCGGTGGTGGATAAGGAAGGCTGCATGGTCGGTATCGTGACGGTTGATGACGCCATGGAGGTCATGCAGGATGAGACCACAGAGGATATCGCCCTGATGGCGGCCATCGCGCCCAGTGAGGATTCCTATTTCGGGACATCCGTGTTCCGGCACGCGAGGAACCGGATCGTATGGCTGCTGATTCTGATGCTGTCGGCCACGTTCACCGGCGTGATCATCACAAAATATGAAAATGCGTTTGCTGCTATTCCGCTTCTGGTGTCGTTTATCCCGATGTTAATGGATACCAGCGGAAACTGCGGTTCCCAGAGCGCCACTCTGATCATCCGCGGCATGGCCATTGACGAAATACACCTGAAGGATGTGGTCCGGGTGGTATGGAAGGAAATGAGGGTGGCGGTGCTGGTGAGCACGACGCTGGCGGTGGTGAACGGCATCCGGATCTTTGTGATGTACGGCGATGTGAGGATGGCGGTCCTGATCGGGCTGACCCTTGTGTGTACCATTACCCTGGCGGAACTCATAGGCTGTACGCTGCCGATGCTTGCCAAAAAGTGCAGGCTGGACCCGGCGATCATGGCCGCGCCGCTTATTACCACTTGCGTGGATGCAGCGGCGATACTGATCTATTTCTCTATTGCGACGAGTCTTTTTAAGCTTTAAGAGGATATGCGGAACAGACGGCGGCGTCCTGTATCGGAAACGGGATGCCGCCGCCTGGGTTCCCCGGACGCGGAAAATGCCTGAAAAGGCCGAAAAACAAAGGAAAATCCTTGACGGAGCTATGGATTTATGATATAGTGAACAGGCGTATGGAAGCAAAAGGGCTTTTTTTTTTGGCCCTAATTACAAAAAACGATAACGGAGGTGGAAGTTATGCGTGTAAGGATTACATTGGCATGTACGGAATGCAAGCAGCGGAATTACAACATGACGAAGGATAAGAAAACGCATCCTGAGAGAATGGAAACCAAGAAGTATTGCAGATTCTGCAAAACGCACACAATGCATAAGGAAACCAAGTAATTGGTGATTGCGGCAGGAAAGTGAGAATGGCATGGAAGAAAGCGCAAAGAAGAAAAAGAGCTTATTCAAGAATTTGAAGGCAGAGTTCAAAAAGATTATCTGGCCGGATAAGAAGTCTTTCACAAGACAGACCGTCGCGGTCGTGCTCACATCTGTGTTCCTGGGTGCAGTGATTGCATTGTTGGATTTGGTGATTAAATTCGGCATCAATTTCGTTATATAAGGATAAGGGTGATGATATGTCAGAAGCGAATTGGTATGTAGTCCATACTTATTCAGGTTATGAAAACAAGGTAAAAGTCGATATTGAAAAAACAATAGAAAACCGGAACCTGCATGACCAAATCCTGGAAGTAACCGTACCGATGCAGGATGTTGTAGAGGTTAAGAACGGCATGAGGAAACAGGTCCAGAAGAAGATGTTTCCCGGCTATGTCCTCATCAACATGGTTATGAATGACGATACATGGTATGTCGTAAGAAACACCAGAGGCGTGACAGGCTTTGTGGGACCGGGTTCCAAGCCGGTGCCGCTGACGGAAGAGGAGATGCGTCCTTTGGGCATCCAGAGCAGTGAAGTGCTTGTGGACTTCGAGCTGGGAGATGCGGTGACAGTCATTTCCGGCGCCTGGGAAGGCACCGTCGGCAACATCAAGGGAATCAATCAGGGCAAGCAGAGCGTCACGATCAATGTGGATATGTTCGGCCGGGAGACCCCGGTGGAGCTGAATTTCACAGAAGTGAAAAAGATGTAACTAAAACGTCTGCCGGGAGAGTCTTGCAGCTGGCTGTCCGGAGGCAGCGCGTGGGAGGCGTTGAGCCGTTAATCAGGATGGAGGTTCCATCCACTACCACAATTGATTTAGGAGGTGCCTAAAATGGCAAAAAAAGTAGTTGGTTATATTAAATTACAGATTCCTGCTGGTAAGGCGACACCCGCACCGCCGGTTGGTCCCGCGCTGGGTCAGCACGGTGTGAACATTGTTCAGTTTACAAAGGAATTTAATGCTAGGACGGCAGACAAGGGAGATCTCATCATCCCCGTTGTTATCACCGTATATGCGGACAGAAGCTTCAGCTTCGTGACAAAGACGCCGCCGGCAGCCGTTCTTCTGAAGAAGGCATGCAACATTAAATCCGGATCCGGTGTTCCCAATAAGACTAAGGTCGCCAGCATTTCCAAAGCTAAGCTTCAGGAGATCGCTGAGATGAAGATGCCTGACCTGAACGCTGCATCCGTTGAGGCGGCCATGAGCATGATCGCCGGCACCGCACGCAGCATGGGAATCACTGTAGAAGACTGAGCAAGAGGATTGTTCAGCAGTCAATCGTTTTAAATGTGGGAGGGATATTCCCGCAATTACCACTAGGAGGTTTATTTTATGAATAGAGGAAAGAAATACGCAGAAGCTGCTAAATTAATCGACCGTACGATCCAGTATGAGCCGGCAGACGCGGTTGCTCTTGTAAAGAAGACCGCAGTTGCCAAATTTGACGAAACCATTGAGGCCCACATCCGTACAGGCTGTGATGGACGTCATGCTGACCAGCAGATCCGAGGCGCCGTCGTGCTGCCTCATGGAACCGGCAAGACCGTTCGTGTCCTGGTATTCGCAAAGAATGCGAAAGCCGACGAGGCTCAGGCCGCAGGCGCGGATTTTGTAGGGGCTGAGGAACTGATCCCGAAGATCCAGAATGAAGGATGGCTGGATTTCGACGTGGTCGTCGCTACCCCGGATATGATGGGCGTGGTCGGCCGTTTGGGCCGTGTGCTCGGACCGAAAGGCCTGATGCCCAACCCTAAGGCGGGAACCGTGACCATGGATGTGGCAAAAGCTATCGCTGAAATCAAGGCTGGTAAGATTGAATACAGACTGGATAAGACCAATATTGTCCATGTACCGCTGGGCAAGGCTTCTTTTACAGAGGAGCAGTTGTCCGAAAACTTCCAGACGTTAATGAATGCAATTATAAAAGCAAAACCCAGCGCACTGAAGGGCCAGTATTTGAAGAGTGTGACTCTGACATCCACCATGGGCCCTGGTGTAAAGGTAAATCCCCTCAAGTTCATGGGCTGATCCTATTTAGGATCCCCGCCGGAATGATGGGAAAAAGGGATTGACACCAGAAATAATGTGTGTTAATTTATATGAGTACGGTTTTTGCCGTATATTCGCCGAAGACAGCAGGTAC
The DNA here is from genome assembly GCA_902363445.1 of Lachnospiraceae bacterium. Lineage (GTDB taxonomy): Bacteria > Bacillota > Clostridia > Lachnospirales > Lachnospiraceae > Lientehia. The sequence goes on along the minus strand of CABJAB010000001.1, from coordinate 328,093 downwards.
CCACGGGTGTAAGCACCGCGCCTGCCGAGGAAGATAAGATTGACAGTATGTGAATTCTTATGCCCCCTGTACGTCTTTGCGTACAGGGGTTTTATTTCATAGGAAACAGGACTTCTTATCTCGCGTCTAGCAAACACGCAGACAGCGCGTTTGAACGGCGGCAAAATAAAATAAGGAGGAAGAAAGAATGGCAAAAGTGGAATTGAAACAGCCGGTTGTAGATGAGATCTCCAATCTGCTGAAGGAAGCCAAATCTGCGGTCATCGTGGATTATCGCGGGCTGACGGTTGAGCAGGATACAGAACTGCGTAAACAGTTGAGAGAAGCCGGCGTTAATTACAAGGTATATAAAAATACCATGATCAATTTTGCAATCCAGGGCACAGAATTTGAACCTCTGAAAGCGAACCTGGAGGGCCCTACGGCTCTGGCTACATCCGCCACGGATGAGACTGCGCCTGCCCGCATCATGAACGAATTCAGTAAAAAGGCAGACAAGCTGCAGCTGAAAGCCGGCGTCGTGGAAGGAAGCTATTATGATGAAGCAGGCATAAAGCTGATCGCGACTATCCCCAGCAGAGAAGAGCTCCTGGGCAAGCTGCTTGGAAGCATGCAGTCTCCGATCGCGAACTTTGCTCGCGTTATCAGCCAGATTGCAGAGTCCAAAGCAGAATAATCATCACCAAGAAAAAACTAATTATGAAAATAAAACTTTATGGAGGTAAATGAAATGGCAAAGTTAACTACTGCAGAATTTATTGATGCGATCAAAGAGTTAAGCGTATTAGAGTTAAATGATCTGGTAAAAGCTTGTGAAGAAGAGTTCGGTGTGTCCGCAGCAGCAGGTGTTGTTGTGGCGGCAGGCGGTGCAGCAGGCGGCGCGGCTGAGGAAGAGAAGACTGAGTTTGACGTAGAGCTGACAGAGATCGGACCTAACAAGGTTAAGGTCATCAAGGTTGTACGTGAAGCTACCGGATTAGGCCTTAAAGAGGCTAAGGAAGTAGTAGACAGCGCTCCCAAGGTTGTAAAGGCTCAGGCCAGCAAAGAAGAGGCTGAGGAAATCAAGACCAAACTGGAAGCAGAGGGTGCAAAGGTTACTCTTAAATAATTCCATACGAAATAATGAATCAAATATGATCAGGTCGGCATACCGGGAGGTATGCCGACCTTTTAGTTTGTCAGGATTTTGGTTCGCCGGCGGGTACCGCGCTTCCCCGTATGATCAGCTCTCCGCTCACAAGGATCTTGGCGGGAGCCGTCCCCGGATTTTTCAGTTTATAGTGGAGTAGCTGGACAGCCTGGGCGCCCAGTTCTTTACATGGCACCCGGACGGAGGTGAGAGGAGGGGCGCAGATGGCGCTGAAAGAAATGTCGTCAATGCCCACGATGGAATAATCCTGAGGGAGACGGCGGCCTTTGTCTTTGAGAGCGCGGCTGCATCCGAGCGCGATCATGTCGTTGTCCGCAAGAAGCGCCGCGGGAAGATCGGCTCCTTGGTCCAGCAGCCGGCTCATTTCCTGATATGCGCCCGCCATGGAAGGGGTGAGGGAGTAGATGCGTTCTTCCGTCTGGGGGAGTCCCAGCCGGCTGACTGCGTTTTGGTAGCCCTGATAACGGGCGCTGAAGTTGCCGGTATTCATGGAACTGTGGAGATAGCCGATGTCCCTGTGCCCGAGAGAAAAAAAGTAGTCCACCGCTTTTTCCACGATTTCCTCGTTGTTCATTGTCACACAACTCAGGGAGTATCCCGGAGCAGGAGTATCCACGAGGATAACAGGTACGGAAAGCCTTTCAAAAAGGGGCAGGTCATGCGCTTCCAGCTCAGTGCCCAGGACGACGATGCCGTCCAATGGGTCGGAAGAGACCATGCGGTAGATCTCTTCTTTATTTTCCGGGCCGAAGGAGGTGATGACGAGTCGATAGCCCAGCTTTCTGCATTCTTCTTCCAGAGAATCGATGATTGAAGAGACAAAATTTCCGTTTTCTTCCACAAGTATTGCGGAATTTTTATATTTCAAAAAACGAATGCTTCTATGAAAGGAAGCAGCTCTGTCCCGGAACTCGCTGAAAGCTTCTTCCTTCTTTTCGATTGAGTATCCGTATTCTTCCAGCGCGGCGGATATCCTGGCCCTGGTTTCGGTGCTGACCCCTTTTCTGTGATTGATCACAATAGATACGGCTGCAGGGGAAACTCCCAGCTCCGCCGCGATATCCTTCAGCTTATGTTCTTTTTTCATGCCTGTTACGCTCCAATTCCTTGTTTATATGTGTATGATCTGTATATAGTATAACATGAATTCCTAAAAAAGGAAACTAAAATTTAGGAAGAGCTAAATATTTATAGAAGGACTAAAGTGAAATGTAGAAAATATGTATAAAGAAAAAAGAAATAAAAGATCATAATAATAAAATATGACGGAAAAACTTGACAAGGGATAAAGTTCTTGTTAGTATAAAATTAAATTAAGCAAGAGGAAACTAAAATTTTAGCTATCATGACAAATCGGAGGGTTTAGAATGAAAAAAATTATCAATGCACCGGAAAACTATGTGGATGAGATGCTGGAGGGCATTTATGTAGCCCATCCTGATTTGGTGACTTATGTGAACGACGACCTGCGCTGCCTGGTCACGGCTGATAAGAAGGAAGGAAAAGTCGGTATTGCGACGGGCGGCGGTTCGGGACATCTTCCCCTGTTCCTGGGCTATGTGGGAAGAGGCATGCTGGATGGCTGCTGTGTGGGTGATGTGTTCCAGTCCCCCAGCTCTGAACAGATGCTGGCAGTCACGAAGTCTATTGATTCCGGCGCAGGTGTTCTTTATATCTATGGAAATTATAACGGAGATATTTTTAACTTTGACATGGCGGCCGAAATGGCCGAGTTTGAGGATGGAATCCGGGTGGAGAGCGTCCTCGGGGCCGACGACGTTGCTTCTGGCCCTCTCCCTGGAGATGGCGAGAAGAGCATCCGCCGCGGTGTAGCCGGCATCTTTTTTGTATATAAGTGCGCGGGGGCGGCAGCGGATGAGATGATGAGCCTGGATGAAGTGAAGCGTATAGCGGAAAAGGCTGCGGCGAGCGTCCGGACGATGGGCGTGGCACTGACACCTTGTATTGTTCCGCGCGTGGGACATCCCGGCTTTTCCATCGGTGATGATGAGATGGAAATCGGCATGGGAATCCATGGAGAGACCGGGATCCGCAGGGGCAAGCTGGAGCCAGCGGATGAAATAGTGGAAGAGATGCTGGAAAAGATCCTGGGTGACTTTGATGAAATTGACGGCAGCACTGTGGCGGTTCTGGTAAATGGACTGGGAGCGACGACCCTGGATGAGCAGTATATTGTCACCAGAAAGATCGATCAGATTCTGAAAGGAAGAAACATCGACGTAAAGAAATACTATGTTGGAGAATATGCGACAGCTCTGGAGATGGCCGGCGTATCCATCTCGGTTCTTAAGCTGGACGAGGAGCTGGAACAGCTTCTGCTCAAGCCTGCGCAGACTCCCTTTTTCCGCCAGGGAAGCATGAATGAGGAAAGTACTATAAAACGTGCGAAAAAATGTGCTGAAAGCACAACACAAAAGGCGGGAAAAAGTGGTAATATAGAAGAAGTGGATACGGATACGAACATTCTGGTTGACTTCTTAAAGAACGTCAAGGAAATAATGGCGGATAAAAAGGATTATCTGATCGATCTGGACAGCGTAGTCGGAGACGGGGATCTGGGTCTGACTATGTCCGATGGTTTTGCTGCTGCTTATAAAGCGGTACATGGAAGCGGAGAAGCGGATTCCGGAAAGCTGCTGTATGCGGCTGGAAAAGCAATGTCAATCGCCGTGCCTTCTACCATGGGGACCTTGATGGCTTCCGGACTCATGCAGGCGGGAAAACGTCTGAGAGGCAAGACGGAACTGGGCCTGGCAGAATATGTAGAGCTTTTCGAGGGCTATACAGAAGGAGTCATGAACCTGGGCAAAGCAAAGGTCGGCGATAAAACGTTCCTGGATGGCATAGTTCCCGCGGTGGAAGCGATGAAAGCGGCCAAGGATGTGGGAAAAGATGTAAAGGAAGCGGCTCATGACGCGAGAGAGGCGGCGGAGAAAGGCTTTAAGGCTACGACATCCATGGTAGCGGTCCACGGCAGGGCGGCGACCAGAGGAGAGGCTTCCCGGTCACTCCAGGATCCCGGAGCAGCGGTGGCGATGCTGATCATGGAAGCATTTGATCAGACAGTCTGACGGAGGAGTTCGGTTATTACTAAGAGCCAGGTGCCGTATGTATCCCACAATCCGGCCGTGAGCCGGTTTCCAGGAGAAGGAAAAACATAAAATTCAAATGGGCGGAGGAGACCGGAAAGGCCTCTGCCGCCCTATTGGAAATGACAGAAAAGGAAAGGGAGGAATTTGTAATGAACAACGTTCCAGACATTAAGATTGGCATTGTGGCCGTAAGCCGTGACTGCTTCCCCATGACCCTGTCGGTCAACAGGAGAAAAGCGGTAGCAGCGGCATATGAGAAAAAATATGGAGAGATTTTTGAATGTCCTACCTGCGTAGAAGAAGAGCTTGGCATGAGGAAGGCTCTCTCAGAACTGAAAGAGGCGGGATGCAACGCGCTCGTGGTGTATCTGGGGAACTTTGGCCCTGAAACTCCTGAGACCCTTCTTGCCAAAGAATTTGACGGGCCGGTAATGTTCGTGGCGGCTGCGGAGGAAACGGGAGATGATCTGGTGGAAGGCCGCGGAGACGCGTACTGTGGGATGCTGAACGCCAGCTACAACCTGAAGCTTCGCGAGATCAACGTTTATATTCCCGAATATCCGGTGGGGACGGCGGAAGAATGTGCGGACATGATCTCTGAATTCCTTCCTATAGCGAGAACGGTCGTAGGACTCAGAAATCTGAAGATCATCTCCTTTGGCCCCAGGCCCAAGGATTTCCTGGCCTGCAACGCGCCCATAAAGCGCCTTTATGATCTGGGTGTGGAAATCGAAGAAAATTCTGAGCTGGATTTATTTGAGTCCTTTAAGCACCATGCGGAGGATGAGAGAATCCCTGGTGTAGTAAAGGAGATGGAGGCCGAGCTGGGCGCAGGAAACAAAAAGCCCGGGGTTCTCAGCCGCCTTGCACAGTATGAATTGACTCTTCTGGACTGGGTGGAGGCGCACAAGGGTTCAAGAGAATTTGTGGCGATCGCCGGAAAATGCTGGCCCGCATTCCAGACTCAGTTCGGATTTGTTCCCTGCTATGTGAACAGCCGGCTGACGGCCAGAGGAATACCGGTTTCATGTGAAGTGGATATATATGGCGCGCTGAGCGAGTACATAGGAACCGTCGTGAGCCAAGATACAGTAACTCTTCTGGATATCAACAATACTGTACCCAACGATATGTATGAAGCAGAGATCAAGAAAAAATATGTATATTCTCAAAAAGATACGTTCATGGGCTTCCATTGCGGGAACACTTCTTCCGGGAAGCTGGTATCCTGCGAGATGAGGAATCAGCTGATTATGACCAGGACGCTTCCGGAGGAGTCGACTCAGGGAACTCTGGAAGGAGATATCGTACCCGGCGACATCACATTCTTCCGTCTGCAGAGCACGGCGGACAGCAAGCTCCGCGCTTATGTGGCACAGGGAGAAGTGCTTCCCGTGGCGACCAGATCCTTTGGAGGAATCGGTATATTTGCAATACCGGAAATGGGACGGTTCTACCGCCATGTGCTGGTAGAGAAGAATTTCCCTCATCATGGCGCGGTGGCCTTTGGCCATTTCGGCAAGGCGTTATATAATATATTCCGCTATTTAGGAGTAGAGGATATCGGGTTCAATCAGCCTAAGGGCATGCTGTATCCCAGCGAGAATCCGTTTGCCTGACTGGTAAAAAATTAATAGAGGTGTTATAATTTCAGTACCCTCGGTCCGCATGGAAGTGCAGGCCGGGGGTATGATAGTATGATACAAAATATTTTTTGGAATCATTTTAGTAAATTCCGATTACGCTCCAGTTAGGCACCGGCAGAAGTTCCGGACCGTCACGATTTCGGTTCGCTGGCGACGCAGGGGCCGCTTTATCCCCGCTCCAGGAGTACCGCTCACATGTCGACGGAAAATCCGGATGATTTTCCATCTTCGGTTCGCCCAGAAACGGAATCGGTATTTCCGTTTCTGCCTCCCTCCGCCTGGGGAACACCGGCCGCTGCCCAGCGGCGCTCACCTTTAGGCCGGCCCGGAATCTTTCTGCCGGTATTCTTTCTGCCGCACCGTTTCAGACGACTTCCGTTCCCTTGATTCCAGAAAAGGATCGGATATCCACACGGCCCGCGCGCCTAACGGCAGCGGGCTACGGCAGACCGCCCCAATAGCTTTTGAGGCAAACGGAAGATACGTTGGTGCGGGAGGAGGAGCAGGAGGAAGGATCCGATCCTATCGTAAGGCGAGCGCCGCAGAGCCGTTAGCAGGCTCTTCCCGGCCGCAGGGAGGTAAAAACCGAATTTCATGCAGGTTTTTATTGGAATCTGACATGGAAAAATATCGATTTATCCATGTCAGTTGGAAAGGACCGACTGGAGGCCGTAAAGAACCTGGTTACGGCTGCCAGCGAGCCGCCTGGATGGAATCGGATTTCCTCCTGCCTCATCTGGTTGTAAAGATACGCTTGTTTTAAAGATATTTAAAGGTATACTTCCTGGAAATAATAGTAAAGATTTCACCATTTCAGTTAAAGATTGGGGACTGCTTATGAAACGTATTTGTCTGATGGTCCTCCGGCTGTTTTATATTGCGCCCGTCTGGTTTTTCAAAATATGGAGCTGGGGACGGAATGACAGACACACGGAGGCCGAGAAGTTTGCCTTGCTGAAACGTGTGACGATCCGGGCCAATCGTGCGGGCCGGGTTGCGATCGAGCCTCATGGCTTGGAGAATCTCCCAAAGGAGCCGGGCTATATCATGTTCCCCAATCATCAGGGGCTTTTTGACGTATTGGGATTTCTGGAAGCCGCTCCAATGCCGTTTACAGTGGTGATGAAAAAAGAAGTGGAAAACACTTTTTTGCTGAAGCAGGTCCGTCTTCTTTTAAAGGCCCAGAGCATTGACCGGGAAGATCTGCGGGACTCTCTCCGAGTGATCAACCGGATGACGGAAGAAGTGAAACAGGGCCGCAATTATCTGATATTTGCAGAAGGGACCAGAAGCAAGGGAGGGAACCATCTTCTCGATTTCAAGGGAGGCAGCTTTAAAAGCGCCATGAATGCCAAATGTCCGATCGTCCCGGTGGCCGTCATTGACAGCTATAAAGCGTTTGATACACATTCCATAGAAAAAGTGACCGTGCAGCTTCACTATCTGGAGCCTCTTCGGTACGAAGACTATAAAGGAATGCGTTCCACAGAGATTGCGAAAATAGTGAGAGGGCGGATTGAGGCGGTCATGAAAGAATATGCCGATGACTGGCAGCAAGATGAGCGTTTAGAGGCAGAAAGGAGAGAGAATCATGGATAAAATGTATCATATTGGATTGGACGACAGCCACGGAGCAAAATATGCGATTCTTCCAGGGGACCCGGGGAGGGTGGAGAAGATAGCGGGTTATCTGCAGAATCCGGCGTTTCTGGGACAAAATCGGGAATATACTTCCTGGATTGGAGAAGTGGCCGGAGAACGGGTCCTGGTCATGTCCACCGGCATGGGAGGGCCGTCTACGGCGATTGGCGTAGAGGAGCTGTATCAGACGGGAGTCCGGACCATGATTCGTGTTGGAACCTGCGGAGGGATGGCGGAACAGGTGATGGGCGGCGACCTGGTGATCGCCAACGGAGCGATTCGCATGGAAGGCACTTCAAAAGAATATGTGGACATTGCTTTTCCTGCTGTAGCAGATTTCCAGGTGACGAAGGCGCTGGAGCAGGCGTCCATGGATTTGGGCGCCAGATTCCATTTAGGTATTGTCCAGTGCAAGGACAGCTTTTACGGCCAGCACAGTCCGGACCGGATGCCTTGTGGAAAAGAGCTGGAAGAAAAATGGGACATGTGGATAAAGGCCGGGTGCCTGGCGTCAGAAATGGAAAGTGCCGCTTTGTATATCGCAGCCCAGATTTTAGGGGCCAGAGCAGGCTGTATCCTCAATGTAATTTGGAATCAGGAGAGAAAGAAAAATGGGCTCTCCGACCCACATTGCCATGATACATCATTGGCGATAAGGGCAGCGATACACGCAGTAGAACTTTTAATAGAGAGAGAACGCTGATAAAAAAGAAAGACGTGGATAGTAGACAGTTAACGGCTGGATAGAGAGATGAAAAATTAGACAAATAGAAAGAGGTAATTCCGTTGTTTTTACTAATATCATTTGTGCAAAATGCTGATATAATAAAAGTAGGAGAAGAAAAGTATTTTGCGGAAATGAGGTGATAGTATGAATGAAAAGATTTTGATCGCATCTGGAAACCACAATGTGTATCGGGAAGGGAATTATACGGTGAAAGTATTCCGAAAGGGCTTTCCCAAATCCGAGGTTCTTCGGGAAGCAATGCATATGTCTTTGGTGGAGGGCCTGGGGATGCATGTGCCGGAGCTCCATTCTGTGGGACTTACGGAAGACGGGAGCTGGGCGATCACGTATGACTATATCGAAGGAAAGACCTTGATGCAGCTGATGGAGGAACATCCGGAAAAGCTGGAGGAATACGTGGACGGAATGTTGGACTGCCAGCTGGAGATGTTTGAAATAAAGGCGCCTCTCCTGAATAATCTGAAGAGTAAAATGAAACGGCAGATCCAGAGTCTGGACTGCATCAATGATATCACCAGATATGAGCTTTTAACGAAGCTAAACAGCATGCCGGATCACGCGAAGCTTTGCCATGGGGACTTCTGCCCGTCTAATATCATCGTAGGAGAAGACGGCTGGTATATTCTGGACTGGATTCATGCTTCGCAGGGAAACGCCAGCGCTGATGTGGCCAGGACGTATCTGCTTTTGGCTTTGCAGAATCTGGACGCGGCGTACTATTATCTGAATCGGTTCTGTGAAAGGACCGGTACGGCGAAGATTTATGTACAGAACTGGCTTCCGCTGGTAGCGGCAGCTCAGCTGACTAAGAAGCGGTCAGAAGAGTCAGAGCTTCTGCAGTCCTGGCTGAACGTGGTGGATACCGATTGAATAACGGATAGAAGGTATATAGTGAGATAGAAAGCTGTCCTGTAGCTTGTGTGCCGCAGGACAGCTTTTGATTTATACTTTGCCGCACGAAGTGCGCCTGCCTGGAAAGCATGAATTAAGGGATGCCCTAGGGTATGATACAAAATACTTTTTGGAATCATTTTCGTTAATTCCAGTCAAGCCCCAGTTAGACACCGGCAGAAGTTCCGGACCGTCACGATTTCGGTTCGCTGGCGATTCAGGGACCGCTTTATCCCCGCTCCAGGAGTACCGCTCACATGTCGACAGGTAATCTTAATGATTTCCTGTCTCCGGTTCGCTCAGAAACGGAATCGGTATTTCCGTTTCTGCCTCCCTCCGCCTGGTGAACACCGGCCGCTGCCCTGCAGCGCTCACCTTTAGGCCGGCCCGGAATCTTTCTGCCGGCGCCCTGCCTGCCGCACCATACTGGACAAATTTCATTTCCTGGATTCCAGAAAAGAATCGGATATCCACACGGCCCGCGCGCCTTATGGCAGCGGACCGCGGCGGACCGCCCCAATAGCTTTGAAGACAAATAAGCGCTTATTTCGGTGCGGAAGAAAGAGCAGGAGGAACAATCCGATTCCATCGTAAGGTGAGCGCCGCAAAGGCGTTAGCAGGAGCTTCCCGGCCGCAGGGAGGTAAAAACCGAATTTCATGCAGGTTTTTATTGGAATCTGACATGGAAAAATATCGATTTATCCATGTCAGTTGGAAAGGACCGACTGGAGGCCGCAAAGATGCTGGTTACGGCTGCCAGCGAGCCGCCTGGATGGGAGCGGATTTCCTCTTGCCTATTCTATTGCTCAATAGCATAAATTATTTGTTTGAAAGGTATTCAAAGGTATACTTCACGGGCTGTTTTCGTATCGCCTGGAAACACCACATGCGATTGAATCTTTATATTTTGTATGTTATACTTGAACTGATTCGAAGATGAACAGAGTTGGATTTTTTTGCCGTAGCTTTAAACATAAATTGTGAATAAAGGGCGCCCGTCTATTTTTTTTTCAGAGAGTTCCTTTCGTCCATGATGAATAAAAATAAGTGAGAAGTCAAAAGGAGACTATGACATGCTTGCAAAAAAAGAGATTTTAGTTGTGGAAGATAATGAGATCAACCGCATGATGCTGTGCGAGCTGCTGTCCTCGGAGTACGAGGTGCTGGACGCGGAAAATGGGCGGGAGGCGCTTGCGGTTCTGGAGAAACACAAGGACGAGATCGCCCTGATACTGCTGGACATCACCATGCCCGTGATGGATGGCTATACATTTTTGTCCATTGCAAAAGCAGACCCCTCCCTTTCATCCATTCCGGTGATCGTCACCACTCAAAGTGACAGCGAGGCGGACGAGGTATCCGCGCTCTCCCACGGAGCTTCTGACTTCGTGGCAAAGCCGTATAAGCCTCAGATTATATTACATAGGGTAGCCAGCATCATTCATCTGCGCGAAACAGCGGCGATGATCAATCAGTTCCAGTATGACCGCCTGACCGGACTTTACAGTAAGGAATATTTTTATCAGAAGGTAAAGGAGACGCTCCGCCAGAATCCCGGGCAGCGGTACGATATCATTTGTTCCGATATTGAGAATTTTAAACTCATAAACGATGTTTTCGGTATTCCCGCGGGGGACAGGCTTCTGTGCGGGATCGCGGAACTGTATCGGCAGATCGTAGGCGGAGTAGGAGTTTATGGGCGAATGAACGCGGATCAGTTCGTCTGCCTGGTCAGGCATGAGAACAACTATACAGATGAGATGTTCATCCGGACCAACGAAAAAGTCACACAGCTGCCCAACGCCAAGAATGTCGTAATGAAATGGGGAGTCTATTCCGTTGAGGACCGCAGGGTGAGTGTGGAGCAGATGTGCGACAGGGCCCTTTTGGCGGCCCGGAGCATCAAAGGGCAGTATGGAAAGTATTTTGCCGCGTATGATGATAAGCTCAGGGATGAACTGCTGAGGCAGCAGGCTATCATTGATGAAATGTAATCTGCGTTAAAAGAAGAGCAGTTTTTAATATATCTGCAGCCGAAATACCGGATCCGGGATGACAAGCTGGCCGGCGCGGAAGCGCTTGTCCGCTGGAATCATCCGAAATGGGGTTTTCAGTCACCCGCAGAGTTTATCCCGCTGTTTGAGAAGAACGGTTTTATTACAAAGCTGGACCAGTTCGTATGGGACAAGACCTGTTCTTATCTGCGGGAGTGGGAAGAAAAGGGATATCCTTCTCTTCCGGCTTCTGTCAATGTATCCAGGGCTGATATTTATAATGCGGATATCGCGGATATCCTGATGAATACAGTGAAAAAATATGGCCTGCCGCCGTCAAGGCTCCATTTGGAAATCACGGAAAGCGCATACACGGAAAATCCGGGACAGATCATTGAGACAGTGAGCCATCTGCGGGATCTGGGATTTATTATTGAAATGGATGATTTTGGAAGCGGGTATTCATCTTTAAATATGCTGAACCAGATGCCGATCGATATCCTGAAGCTGGATATGAAATTTATCCAGAGCGAAACGGTGAAACCGGCGAATCAAGGAGTCCTCCGGTTCATCATGGAGCTTGCCCGCTGGATGCACTTGAGCGTCGTGGCGGAGGGCGTGGAGACCAGAGAACAGCTGGACCGCCTTTTGGAAACCGGCTGTGACTATGTGCAGGGTTACTATTTCGCGCGGCCGATGCCGGAGGAAGATTTTGAAGAGCTGATCAGGGGACAGCAGTCGGAGGAGGAACAGGAACAGCAGAGGGAAGAAACAGACAGGGAAGCCGGAGACAGATATCAAAAGAGGTTCCTTCTGATCGCAGACGAGGACAAAGATTACCGGAATCAGGTCCGGGAGACATTTTTAGAGTATTTCCAAGTGGTCGAGGCAGCAGATACGGCTTCTGCTTTAGAGGCTGCCGAAATGTATAAAGGCCGGATGACGGCAGCGCTTCTCAGCCTTACGCTTCCGGAAGCCGGAGGTTTCACGGTGCTTACGGCGCTCAAGAGAAACAAGGCGGTGTGGGATATTCCGGTCATTGTCACGGGGAGACCGGATCCTCAGATGGAGAAAAAAGCCCTGGAGCTGGGCGCTGCCGATTACGCCGTTAAGCCTCATGCGAAAGAGAGCCTGTGGAAAAGGGTGATTCACGCAACCAGACTGGCTTCTTTCCAAAAGAGGGAACGGAATCTGCGAGAGGAAGCTTACCGGGATCACATGACCGGTGTCCTGAACCGGCGGGGATGGGAGGCGGCCCTTGATTCCCTGAGGAAGGAGGAAGCCCCGTTTGCTTTTTATCTTTTCGATCTGGATAACTTAAAGCAGATCAATGACACCTTTGGACATATGGAAGGGGACCGGCTGATTCAGGAATTCAGCCAGATCCTCCGTTCTAAAGTCAGGGAGTCGGATATTTTGGCAAGATACGGCGGGGATGAATTTGTGGCTGTTATAAAATCTATGCCGTCCGGTGAAATAGCTCTGAAAAAGGGAAAAGAGATCTGCCTGTCTCTTTCACAATATCACTTTGCGGAAGGTCTGCCGGTGACGGTTTCTGCAGGCGTCGCGATCTGGGAAGCAGAGAACACTGTGGAAGAGGTGATGAGAAAGGTCGATCTGGCTTTGTATCGGGCAAAAGCCGATGGCAAAGGCGGGTGCTGTTTATGGGAGGAGCAGGACTGATGAAGTATGATACAAAGGATACGGTTCAGGCGTTCTGTCAGGCCTGGTTTGAGCAGCGGGATATTTCGAAAACAGTTTCATTTCTCACGGAGGAAGTGAGTTTCTTTGGTACGGGTATGGATGAACACGCCTCTGGAAAAGCGGAGATGTCCGCATATGTGCAGGAGGATATCCGGGAGATTACAGAGCCGTTTTCCTGTTTGTTAAATGTGGTTCATGAATATCAGCCTGCGGATCATATATGCAACATATCGGCAAAGCTCACACTTATCAGTTCTCTCTATACCTGGCATCTGCACGCGTTTTTCAACCTGGTGAGGCGGGACAGCGGGGACTGGCTGATACAGGGGCTTCATTTTGCGGAGCCGGGAAGCAGCCAGCGGGGAAAGGAACATTATCCCAAAACACTGGTGATGGAACATATTGCCAAACAGCGGCAGGAGCTTTTAAATGACTCCATGGCCGGCGGCATGATGGGCGGATACATAGAGGAAGGGTTCCCATTTTATTTTATCAACCGGCAGATGCTGGCCTATTTGGGATATGAGCATGAAGCGGATTTTATAAGTGATATAGACGGAAAGATCTCCAATTGTATGCATCCGGATGACCGGAGGATCGTGGATGAAGCCGTCGGCGGACAGCTTGCCGGAGCAGATGAATATAATGTGGAATACCGGATGAAGAAAAAAGACGGTTCTTATATCTGGGTTCATGATCTGGGTAGGAAGATCATGGCGGAAGACGGCCGGCCGGCTATCGTGTCGGTATGTATCGATATTTCGGATCAGAGAAAGATAAGAGATGAGCTTCTGCATCTTTATAACAATATTCCCGGAGCGGTCTTTCGCTGTCGGTGTGACGCTGATTTTTCCGTGGTTGATGCCAACGACGGTTTATTTGAATTTTTAGGCTATTCCAGAGAAGAATTTGCCGCCATGGGAAGCCGGATGTCCGCTGTCATCCATCCGGAAGATCTGCCTGGTATGGCAGAAAGAATCCGGCGCCAGCTTATGGAAGGGAATACAGTCCACAGCGAGGACCGCGTGATCTGTAAAGATGGATCCACAAAGTGGGTGTGTATAAAAGCGCAGCTCTTCCAGGAAAAAGAGGAAGCGCAGCTCTTCTGTGTATTTGTTGATATTTCCGATGAAAAACGGCAGCAGGAACGGAATAGGGAATTATATGAGAGGGAACTGGCTTATTTCGTGGACCTGTCCTCTGAGGAAGGGAGCAGCCAGGGGAGAGTAAATATCACGCAGAACAGGACAGAGAGCTACATTTCCATACAGCAGATGGCCATTGCCCAGGTAGGGACTTCCTACGATGAGCTGGTGGAGCACCTCGCGGCGTCCTCTGTTGACCCGTCTTATGGAGAAAAGATTCAAAGTACCCTCGCTAGAGACAAGACACTGGCCGATCATAAAGCGGGCAGGACAGATTATCATTTTGAGTTTCTGCGCCGCCGGAACTGCGGGGGCGCATTCTGGAGTAATACGAGCTTCCGCCTTTACCAGGAGCCGGAAACCGGCGACGTGGTCGCGTTTTTTTACACCACAGATAACACAGTACATAAGATTCAGGAGCAGCTGCTTCAAAAGATTGCGAAACTGGATCATGAACGGCTGACAGACGTCGATATGCGCCAGGATACATACCGGATCCTGTCCTTTGAACACAATGAGGGCGAGATATCTCCCCATGGAGAATTTATGGCTGAGGCCTTCTTGACTGCGGAACGCTTCATGGAAGAAGATGCAAAACAGGAATATCTAAGGAAACTAGATTATCAATATATGGAGAGGCGGCTGGCGCAGGAACCGGTCTACTCCTTCGTCATCGAGATGTTTGATGAACAGGGAAAAAAGCGGGTGAAGCGGTTTCAGGTCTTCTATATTGAAAAGAGCCTGGGCCGGGTCTGCGTGGCCCGCAGTGATGTGACGGATGTCGTCCAGAAGGAGCAGCGTCAGAAGGAGGAGCTGGCGGCAGCGCTGGTGGCGGCGGAGCAGGCCAACGCGGCTAAATCGGATTTTCTGTCCCGCATGTCCCATGAGATCCGGACGCCGATGAATGCCATCATCGGCATGAGCACCATTGCCGCCCAGTCGGTGGGGGATGATGAGCAAGTGGCGGACTGTATTTCCAAGATCGGCATATCCTCCCGTTTTCTGCTCTCTCTGATCAATGATATTCTGGATATGAGCCGTATCGAGAGCGGAAAAATGCTTTTAAAGAATGAGAAGATTCCCACAGAAGAGTTTCTGACCGGGATCAATTCCATCTGCTATTCCCAGGCGGAAGCGAAGGGCGTGGATTATGAGTGTATCGTGGACCCGGTGCTGGACGACTGCTATGTGGGCGACGCGATGAAGCTGCAGCAGGTGCTTCTGAATATCATGAGCAACGCCATTAAGTTCACCAGGGAAGGGGGGAAAGTCACATTTTCGGCTTCGCAGCGGCACAGGACAAAAAACGACGCGGTGCTGCGGTTCATTGTGAATGACACGGGTGTCGGGATGAGCGAGGAATTCCTGCCCCATATTTTTGAACCGTTTTCCCAGGAATCCATCGGCACTACGGCAGTTTACGGTGGAACGGGGCTGGGTCTTGCCATCTCCAAGAGTATCGTGGATATGATGGACGGGGCGATCACGGTGCGCTCCATAAAGGATATTGGCACGGAATTCACCGTAGATGTCAAGCTCGGCATCACGGAAGAAGAAAAACTCCGGCATTTCCCGAAAAAGCAGGATTATAATTTCTCTCATTTAAAGACATTGGTTGTAGATGACGATGTGGTGGTATGCGAGAGTGCGGTCGTCACTTTGCGGGAAATGGGAGTTATCGCAGAATGGGTAGACAGCGGGCGGAAGGCAGTCGACCGGGTGCGGGAGCTTTGGGATACGGGCAAATATTACGATATGATCCTGATAGACTGGAAGATGCCGGGGATGGACGGAATTGAGACAGCCAAACGTATCCGCATGATCGTAGGTCCGGAGGTCACCATTATCATCATGACCGCATACGATTGGATATCCATTGAGCACGAGGCAAAGCTGGCCGGCGTCAATCTGCTGATGAGCAAGCCCATGTATAAATCAACGTTGGTATCGGCTTTTTCCAGGGCGCTGGGCGATAAGGAGGAACTGGAGCAGAGAGATAAGGCAGAGGAGTATGATTTCAGCGGAAAACGCGTGCTGCTGGCAGAAGACAATGCGATCAATACCGAGGTGGCGGTGATGCTTCTGAAAAATAAGGGATTCACGGTGGATACGGCGGAAAACGGCCTGCGGGCGATGGAGCTGTTCAGCAAATCTCCGGAGAAATATTATGATGCCATCCTGATGGATATCCGGATGCCGCTTATGGACGGGCTTACCGCCGCCGCCAGCATCCGCCATCTCAGCAATGCGGACGCCGGGACGATTCCGATCATCGCGATGACTGCCAATGCTTTTGACGACGATATCCAAAAGAGCAAAGCGGCCGGAATGGACGCCCATCTGGCCAAGCCCATAGATTCAGAGCGGCTTTATCAGACGCTCTATCATTTCATTTCCAGAAAGGAGAGCTGAATTATGTCCGGATTTAGAGAAACCTTTGAAGCCTATGGCGGCGATTATCCGAATACGATGGCACGTTTTCTGGAGAATGAAGCCTTTTACCTGAGACTTTTAAATATGCTGTTTCAGGATGAGAATATGGAAAAACTTGGCTCGTCCCTGCAGGCAGGCGACCTGACCGGCGCTTTTGAGGCCGCGCATACTTTGAAGGGAGTCGTGGGAAACCTGGGACTTGAACCGCTCTATGCCGCCGTCTGCGCCGTAGTGGAGCCTCTCAGGAACAGGGAGGAGCGGAGCGATTATGCGGCCATGTATGATGTGATCCGGCTGGAATTTCGGAATGCGGAGAATCTGCGGCAGCACCTGATGGGAGGAAACTGAATATGACAATGGGGGATTATCTTACGGTGGAACAGACGGCTGCCATCCTGGACAATATGCCGGCCGCTATTTTTGTCAGCGATATTGAGGACAAGAGTATTCTCTATGCCAACCGTCTTGCGAAAGAAACCTTATTGTCCCAAACCAGCGGAGAAATACGCTGCTGCTATCATCTTGCAGGTTTTAAAGAGCCCTGCTTATTCTGCCATGCCGGCCGTCTGAAGCGGACTGAGCCATTTGTCAGGGAATTCATTCATCCTGTCAATCACCGTATGTACCAGCTGAGCGGCAGGCTTATTGACTGGAACGGTAAGCCCGCTCATATTGAATATGCGGTGGACATCACCGAGAAAAAAGAAGAAGAGGACCGTTCTGAGTCTCTAAAAAAGGAACTGCAGGCCACGCTCAGCAGCATTCCATGCGGTCTGGGCGTATACCGGGTTAAAGGGGAGCAGCTTTCACCGGTGTTTCATAACCCGGCATTTTATAGTATTATGGGGTATTCGAAAGAGCATATTCAGTCGGTCGAACGGGAAACAAACTATTTGGGCGTTCATCCGGAGGATCTTGCCGCCCTGCAGAAAAAGGTGCGGGAAGTGCTCAGGGAGACTGTAGCCGGCCAGCATACCTATCGTCTGTGGAACAATGAAAAAGGAGAATACCGGTGGATTCACCTGGAGACCGCGGTAAAACTCAGAGAGGACGGAACAAAGCTTCTTTACGGTGTATACAGTGATGTGAGCGGGCAGCAAAAGCTCAGACAGGAGTTGATCGATGCAAATGCCAGGACGCAGGACATCATCAATGCGATTCCCGGCGGTGTGGCCATCTACCGTGTATCTGACATATTTGAGACTCGTTATTTTTCCGACGGAGTGCCGGAGCTGTCCGGATATACGGTGGAGGAATATGGGGAAAAGGTAAAAGGTGATGCATCGGAGTTGACCTACTGGGAGGACACGGATATGGTGGCCTTCAAATTACGGGAAGCCATCAAAGACCATACGGTGGCGGATTTTGAATTCCGGAAGCAGCACCGTGACGGGCATATCGTCTGGGTCCATATCCAGGCCAGGCAGATCGGAGAAGAAGGAGGATACCCGCTCATTCAGTGTGTGTTCCACAACATCACGGATCTGAAGGAAGCTCAGCTGGAGCTGGGGCATCTGGTCAATTCCATTCCCGGCGGCATTGCCAGCTACCGGGTAGAAGGGGACCGGTTTATACCCACTTATTATTCCGACGGCGTGATGGAGCTTTCCGGGCATACGAGAGAAGAGTTTATGGAACTGGTCCGGGATGACGCCATGAATGTGATATATGAACCGGACCGGGAGCGTGTGTTTGAAGCGGCGAAAGCCGCGTTGGTGAGCGGAGAGGTCCTGGATGTTTCTTACCGGATGAAGCACAAGGACGGAAATGTACTGTGGATTCATCTCAACGGCCGGCGTATGGGCCCATTTTCTGAGAAAATGGGATTTTATGCCGTCTTTACCGGTATGTCGGCGGAGGCTCAGCTTTATCAGAATATTGCCAATGAATCTGCCGATGGGATCTATGTGATTGACAAGGAAAATTATGATTTGCTTTATGTCAGCGAGTCAAAAAATCTGTTTGCCTGCGGGAAGCCCATCCTGGGGCGGAAATGCTATGCCGCGCTGCACGGCAGGAGCGCCCCATGCGAGTTTTGTACGCTTCAAAGCGAGCCGGAGGGTAAAGAGCATGAAATGGCTGTCAGTGAAGACGACCGGTTTTACGCGACGCGGTTTCGGGAGACAGACTGGAACGGGGTCCCGGCATACATAAAGTTTGTCCGTGATATTACAGAGGCGAAGAAAACCAAGAAAGAAAAGGAGCGCCTGGAAGAATACTTCCAGACGATGGCCAGAAATCTGCCGGGGGGCGTGGCGGTCGTACGGTATGAGGAGGACGGCCATATGAGGCCAGAATATCTTTCCGACGGATTTGCCGCGCTGACAGGCATGTCAATGGAGGAAGCATGGGAGGTTTACCGTCAGGACGCCACAAACGGCGCTCATCCCGATGACCTGGAATATATTAAAGAACAGCTGGCCATGCATATGGCCAGCGGAACAGACCATTATGAACTGTCTTACCGGCTGAGAAAAGGCACAGATGATTATATTTGGGTCAAGGGCTCTTTTTCCACGATCCAGAACCGGGAAGGTGAGAAACGTCTGTACGCCATATATCATGATATTACCAAAGAAAAGGAAGAGCAGGAGCAGATACGGAAGCAGTATAATGACCTGATCGTGCAGCATTACCGAACGCCGGGGCCGGACGCGCTCATCGTGGGCCACTGCAATATCACAAAGAACAGGATACTGGAGATCATAGATTATACAGATACCGGAGTACTGGAGCGGTTCGGCTCGGTCCGAGAAGAATTCTTTACCGGGATTTCCGGACTCGTCGTGGATCCGGAGGACCGCCGGAAATTTTTGAATACTTATCTGAATGCTCCGTCACTGGCCGCTTTCCAGAGGAATGAAACAGAACAGATCATAGAATGCTTCATTCAGATACCGAATGAGCCCAGCGGCCGGTATGCCCAGTTTAAAATGAACATGGTGTCCACGCCGGATAATGATGATGTGACAGGGATCCTGACGGTGACGGATATCACGGAACGGACCATATCAGACAGGATCCTGCATCAGCTTTCTGTCAGCGGATATGATTTTGTCGTCGACGTGGATCTGATTAAAGACTCCTACAAGATTCTTTCCTACAGCGAGACTGCCAACTGTATTCCGCCGAGACAGGGCTGCCATACAGAATGGATGAATCATATGCTGGATCACAGGATTGTCCCGAGGGACAGGGAGCAGTTCAAAAAAGGACTGGATCCGGCGCTCATGACTGAGCGGCTTATGAAGGACGGCCCCTATACCTTTGCATTTTCCATCGCAGGCGATAATGGAGATATCCGAACAAAGAACATGACAGTTTCTGTTATCGATTTTAGGCTGGGGAGGATTTGCCTTTCGAGGACAGATATCACAGATTCTCTCCGGGAGCAGCAGGGACTGCTCAACATGATAGCCTTTACCTTTGATCTGGCAGGCTTTATTGATGTCAGCAGCGGACGGCTGACTATGCACACCCGACAGACGGTACTGGAAAACCTGTCTCCGTATTATATTGAAGATTATGATAAAGCGATCGAACGTTTTGTAGACCAGTATGGACCTGAAGGACAGGACGGCGATTCTGCCTTACAGTTCCGCCTGGAAACCATAAAGAAGCGTCTCGAGAAAGAGCCGGCGGGATATGAGTTCCTGCTGCCGTATCATACGGGACAGGAAGAACGGTATAAACAGATAAATGTCCTTTGGGGAGACCAGGATCACAGGACGATCTGCTTGGTACGGGCAGATGTCACAGATATGCTGGCTGCCGAGAGAAGGTCACAGTCTGAGCTGGAAAATGCGCTGGATCAGGCAAGAAAAGCGAACCAGGCGAAGAGCGAATTCCTTTCTGCTATGAGCCATGACATCCGTACTCCCATGAATGCGATCATGGGGATGACTGCTTTAGCCCTGGCCCATTTGGATGACGGGAGCCGCGTAGAAGAATATCTGCGGAAAATTTCAGTTTCTTCCAGACATTTACTGAGCCTGATCAATGATGTGCTGGATATGAGCAAAATAGACGGATCAAAGATCAAGCTGAACCGGATGAATGTTTCTCTTACCGAGCAGCTGGAGCAGCTTTCCGCGATGATGGTCCCCCAGGCAAAGGCAGCGGGACTTGAATTTGAGGTCAGCACGGAGAATGTACGCCATACTCACTTTTATGGAGATTCCCTGCGTATCAATCAGATCCTCCTCAATCTTTTGAGCAATGCGGTCAAGTTCACGCCGGAAGGCGGCAGAGTGAGCCTTCTCACAGAGGAACTCCCGGCGGAAGAAGAGGGGGCTGTGCGCTATCGTTTCACGGTCAGGGATACGGGAACGGGGATTTCGAAAGATTTCCTTCCTTACATTTTTGAGCCCTTTACCAGGAGCGACAGTGCGGCCCAGATTGAAGGGACGGGCCTTGGACTCAGCATCACGAAGGGACTGGTGGACCTGATGGACGGCAGAATCTCCGTATCGAGTCAGGCCGGACAGGGAACGGTGTTTCAGGTGGAGCTTGAATGTGAGATTGAAGAGAAGGCGGAAATATCTGCGGACATAGGGAGCGGAGACGAGGCGTGTCCTGCGGGAGACATGTCATTGGCCGGGTGCTGCATCCTGGTGGCAGAGGATAACGCGATCAACGCGGAGATCACCTGCGGGCTGCTGGATATGTTTGGGGCCAGGGCCGTGATAAAAAACGACGGCCGGCAGGCAGTGGAAGCGTTTAAAGACGCGGCTCCGGAGACTTATGACGCGATTCTGATGGATATCCAGATGCCGCGGATGAACGGGTATGAAGCTACGCGGGTTATCCGGGGAATGGAGCAAAGGCCGGACGCGGCGGCGATTCCGATCATCGCGATGACGGCTAATGCTTTCGCTGAGGATGTACAGCTGTCCCTGGAGGCGGGTATGACCGCGCATGTGGCAAAGCCGATAGATGTGGAAACGCTGCGGGCCGTTCTATGCCGTGCGATGAAGCCTAGGAGTTATGGACGGGAAGGTGACGGCGGGCTCAGAA
Organism: Lachnospiraceae bacterium; assembly: GCA_902363445.1. Classification (GTDB taxonomy): domain Bacteria; phylum Bacillota; class Clostridia; order Lachnospirales; family Lachnospiraceae; genus Lientehia. The sequence goes on along the minus strand of CABJAB010000001.1, from coordinate 306,612 downwards.
GGGGGCGGAAATGAAAAACAGATTGGCCGGAGCACTGCTCCTCCTGGTTTTTGTAATATTTACCGCCGCAGGGTGCGGCAGCAAAAACAGGGTGATGAATTATGAAAATCCGGAGGATCGGGAGATTACCACGATCACGTTTTTTGGAAATAAATATGAACCGGAAAACGTCACGATAATTGAAGAGATCATTTCTGATTTTATGACGCAAAATCCGGACATCCGGGTGTCTTATGAGAGCCTGAAAGGAAGCGACTATTATGAAGCGCTGAGAAAACGGATGGCGTCCGGCAAAGGGGACGATGTATTCATGGTAAACCATGACGTTCTTCTGGAGCTGGAGGGAAAAGGCCAAGTGGCGGATCTGTCCGGCCTGAGCACCTTGGAGGAATACACGGACCTCATGAGAGGACAGATGGATGAAAACGGAAAGGTCACTTGGGTGCCGACCACTGTCTCGGCTTTTGGACTGTACTGCAATCTGGATCTGTTAAAGGAACATGATCAGAAGGTCCCCGGGAACCTGGCGGAATGGGAAGCGGCCTGCGAGTATTTTGTGAAGCAGGGGATCACGCCGGTCATTGCCAACAATGACATCTCCATAAAAACCCTGGCCATTGGCCGGGGGTTCTATCCGGTCTACCGGGAGGGCCGTCAGGCGGAGGTGTTTGATCGGCTGAACGGCGGGCAGGAGAAGCTGAGCGGATACCTGATGGAAGGATTCTCTGTCGCGGAGGAATTTTTATCCCGCGGATATATCGATGCGGAGAGAGCTCTGAACACTAAGAAGACTTCAGACGATCTTCAGGAATTTGCTGAAGGGGAGTCGCCGTTCATGCTCACCGGGGCCTGGGCCTCCGGACGAGTGAAGGGGATGAACCCGGAGCTGTCCTTTGAGGTCGCGCCTCTTCCGGTCCTGGAGGACGGCGCGCTGCTTGTTATCAATGCGGACACACGTCTGAGTATAAACGCGGGAAGTGAGCATCCCGATGCGGCGATGAGGTTTGTGGAATATTTTACACAGGCGGAGAATATACAGAAATTTGCGGATGAACAGTCTTCTTTCAGCCCGTTAGCCGGAGGGAGCGCCTCAGAAGTGAAAGAGATCCGGCCGCTAGTGTCCTGCTATGAAGCCGGACGGACTGTTATTGGGACGGACGGCCTGCTGGAACTGCCGATCTGGGATCTGACTGCGGAAGCTTCAAAAAAGCTTCTGTCGGGGGAAACGCTGGAGAATGTGATGGAGTGGATAGACCAGCAAGCAGAAATAGAAAGGAATGAGCCTTGATGAAGCGAGAGGCAGGAAATATAAAACTAAAAATCACCCTGGCGGCTGCGCTCGTCGGCATCATTCTGGGATGTATGACTTTCTTATTCGTCAGCGAGGTACAAAAACAGCTGTGGCAGCAGTCCATCGGTACGATTCTGGAGAGCACCCAGCAGGGCTGCAGTACACTGCGGGTACAGCTTCAGGAAGAATTTAGGGCGATGAATACTGTCGCGGGTTATATAGACCAGTTTACGGCAGACCAGAGCAGAGAGCTGGAGCAGACCGTGGGCGGCTATGGGCAGGTGGACAGCGGTATCAGCTTGTATCTGGAGGATGGTTCATGTTATCCGGCAGAAGCGCAGACAGATGAAAAAGCGGCGGAAGCGCTTGCCGAGACCGGGCAGAGAAATGGAATGATCGATCCCCATATCAGCAGCGTCACAGGCGCCAATGTATTCAACTTGTACATTCATGTCACCCTTCAGGACGGGATGGAAGGCTTTCTTCTGAAGGAATATGAGGTTGAGAATATTGTAGACAGCTTTACCCTATCTTTTTATAACGATTCCGGGTTTTCCTATGTGATTGATTCCGAAGGAAATGTGCTGATCCGTCCGCCCCATCCAAAAAGCAATAAAACGGTGCAGAACCTGTTTGACATGCTGCCGGAGGGGGAGAACGATCAGGCCAGCCTAGGGCAGTTTAAACAGTCCCTGCAGGAATCCAGGACAGGATGGGCTACTTTCACTTACCAGGGGGAGGACACCGTATTCTGTTATATTCCTCTGAAGCTGCAGTCCGACTGGTATTTGATCTCCATTATTCCAAAAAGCGTCGTGAGCGCGCAGACTAACCAGATCGTGCTTCGCACCCTTGCTCTGATCGCGGCGATCATATTAGGGATTACATTGCTGGTGGCGTTTTATTTCCGATATATCAGCCGTACGAACCGGAAGTTGAGAAGTCAGGCAGATTACATCAGTCATCTGTATAACGCGGTGCCGGAAGGAATCGCCCTGGTGACCGTAGAACGGCCCTATCAGTTTCTCCAGCTCAATCAGGAAGGGATGCGTCTTCTCGGCTGCGGGGAAAACGCGTTTGCCGACATTTATAAAGAAAAGTGTCTCGAAGAGATTGTTTTTCCAGAGGACTATGAGGTACTTGCGGAAACCTTCCGGAATACGGCCGCGGGGCAGCAAAAGAATACGTTTGAGAACCGGATATTGAAGGCAGACGGAAGTTCCTTCTGGGCGTCCGGACTCGTGGAAAAGACGTTGGATGGAGACGGCAGGCCGATTCTGATCACCACGTTCCATGATATCACGGCTGAGAAACTGGCAGAAGAGGAAGCAGAAAGAGAAAAGCTGCAGGAACGGATGATGTTGGTCGGAGCAGTCTCCAATGTCTACCCTGTGATCATCAGTCTGAATCTGAGCCAGGATACACTTAAATTTATTTATACACAGCCCGGGCTTTTAGTCAACATGGGAGAGCAGGAGACGTACAGCGAGCTATATCATGATTTTATCCCCACGGTGCATCCGGATAATCTGGAAGAGTTTAAGAGACGCTTTGAGCCGGGATATCTCCTCCGCACATTAGACAGGGAAAGAAACGAGATATTCATGGAGCTCAGACAGATGCTTAAGGATGGACGGTACCACTGGACTTCGACTCAGATTATCTCGGTGGAAAATCCTTATTCCGAGGATAAACTGGCAATTCTGATTTCCCGCCGCATTGACGAACAGCGTTATGAGGAGGAACAGCAGCGCCATGCGCTTGAGAGCGCCCTGGAGAACGCGAAAGCGGCAAGCCTGGCCAAGAGCCGCTTTTTATCCAATATGAGCCACGACATCAGGACTCCTATGAATGCCATCGTCGGCATGACGGCGATTGCCGCCGCCCATCTGGACGAGCGGGAACGAACGATGGAGTGCTTGAAGAAGATAGGCTTATCCAGCCAGCATTTGCTGAGTCTCATCAACGATATATTGGATATGTCCAAAATTGAAAGTGGGAAGCTCTCTCTGCGAGAAGAGCCGTTCAACCTTGCGGAGCTGGTCTCCGACGTTACAGAACTGGTCCGGACACAGGCGGATGCGGGACAGCTCCGGATGAAGCTCCATCTGGCGGTGCTTAAAAATGAAGCCGTGATCGGCGATCCGCTCCGCATTCGCCAGGTATGCTTAAATATCTTGAGCAATGCCGTTAAGTATACGCTGCCTGGAGGAAAAATCCATATTGAACTGAAACAAGAAGCAGCTAGACAGCCGGGATATGAAAGCTATGTGTTCCGCTGTTCGGACAGCGGGGTCGGAATGAGTGAAGAGTTTTTAGATAAGCTGTTTCAGCCTTTTGAACGGGCACAGGACTCCACAAGCAGCAAGACGGTCGGAACGGGCCTTGGAATGGCGATCACCAAGAACATCGTAGAGCTGATGGGAGGAACCATTCATGTGGATAGTAAGCTGGGCGAGGGGTCTGCTGTAACCGTTGTAATGCCTCTGCGGGTGCAGGACGTACAGCCGGAGGAGGTCCCCGGCGAGTGGACAGGGGTACACAGTCTCATAGTGGATGACGACAGGCAGAGCTGTGAGAGCGCGGCCCTCCTTTTGGAGGATATGGGGCTTCGGGCACAGTTCGTTACAGAAGGAAAGACTGCCGTCAGCCGGATTGTGGAGGCAAAAGATACACCGGATCCGTATGAGCTGGTCATCATGGATTGGAAGATGCCGGGCATGGACGGCGTGGAAGCCACCCGGCGCATCCGGCATGAAGTGGGTGATGAAGTTCCCGTTATCATCTTGACAGCTTATGACTGGGCTGAGATTGAAAACGAGGCAAAAGAAGCCGGTGTGACGGCATTTTTATCAAAACCGTTCTATCGGTCTAAAATTTGCTATCTGCTGAGTGAACTGAGCGGAGAAAAGCAAGAGGGAGAGCGGCTGGTTTTTCCCGACAAAAAAGATTATACTGGAAAGCGGGTTCTGCTGGTGGAGGATAACGCCATGAACCGTGAGATTGCTCATGAACTGATCGGAGAGATGGGTCCGGAGGTGGAGGAAGCTTTCGACGGAGCGGAGGCAGTGAGCAAGGTAGCCGATTCAGAAGAAGGATATTATGACTTGATCTTTATGGATATCCAGATGCCTGCCATGGACGGATATGAAGCGGCAAAGGCTATCCGCAGGCTGAAACGGCCGGATGCGGGGAAGATCCCGATTATCGCGATGACGGCAAATGCATTTGAAGAGGACGTGAGAGCTGCCCTGCATGCCGGAATGAATGCTCATTTCGCAAAACCGATTGATATAAAGGAATTGGAAAAATTGCTGGACCAATATCTGAAGAGCAGTGACAGAAAAAAGGAAGGCATGACGGAGAATGATGCTACAGAGTGAAACGACGAATAAAAGCAACGGTCTGTGCAGGCTTGTCTATGATTATTATGAGACACGGATCCGCTTTGGATTTTATAAGTTCGGCGACAGCCTGCCGCCCATTTCCCAAATCTGCGCGGTCTTTCATCTGGGACGCGCGACAGTCCGGTCTGCCCTGGCTATGCTGGAAAAGGACGGTTATATCCGTAATGAGGAGAGGAAAGCGGCGGCAGTGACATTTCAGGCGGATTTCAGTCTGTTCGGGGAGAATGCCGCGAAATATTATGTGCCCAGGAAAGAAGGCATTCTGGATTTTAACGAGTCCGGGCGTCTGCTGATCGTACCGTTATGGGAAACGGCACTGAGGAGCTGGAAAGAAGAAAAATGGAGGCAGATCCTGCGGGATCTGGATGCGGTCATACCCGATGACGTGCCTCTTACAGTAAAATTTTATATGAACGTACTCAGCACATGGGATAACCAGCTGATTCTCAGTCTTTTTTGGGAGGGTATCCGATATCTGCGTTTTCCTTACTTATCCGGCAGAGACGAACCGAGAATTACCGTGCAGGAGCTGGAAGAAGTTCTGCGAAAAGATCATGTTTCGTTTTTAAAGCAGGAGTTTGAAAAGTTATATAAAGAAATGGTACAGGGCCTGTTCTCATTTATAGAACAGGCTCCGGAGAGATATCATCTGATGGATATGGAGCCGGTTCCATTCCGGTGGAATATCCATAGACAGCCACAGATACGGTATATGCTGGCTTCACGGATTATCCGGGAGATTATGAGCGGAACGTATCCTGTCGGCAGCTATCTGCCGTCTCTGCCGCAGATGAAGGAGCGGTATGGTGTGTCCCTGACTACAATCCGGCGGGTGTTGTGCCTTTTGGAGACCTTTGGCGTCACAAAGTCCTTTCAGGGGAAGGGGACACAGGTCTGCATGGAGCCTCCGGAGCTTGACTTTTCCAGGACAGAGCTCAGAGAGAGTCTGCAGCTGTACCGGGAAAGTGTGCAGTTTCTGGCATTGACGGTCCGAGATGTATCGTTGTATACTTTAGGGCGTATGACAGAAGAGAAATTGGGGGAACTGCAGGAAAGATTATTCAAAATTTGCCAGCAGAAGCAGAGTTATTTATGCTTTGACGTTTATTTTACATTTCTTGTAAAGGAATGTCCTCTGGCTGTGGTCCGGGAATGTTATAACAAGCTGTCGGGACTGGCGGCCTGGGGGCGCCCTTTTATGCTTTTGCAGATGAGAGTGAATAACCTTGATATGATGTATTCAGAATCGGCAGCGCGGATGGCCGGGTATTTACAAAACCGGGATTTGGAAGCTTTTTCCGCGGAATGGGAAAAGCTTTTGGAGCGGGAGGAGAAGAGGTGTCCGCCGCCTGCGGCGTAAGGGCCGCCCGTATAGAAAGCCGGGGGCGGTCATATCAATGTTCAGGGCGGGAAACCGGCAGGTTATTGGCGAGGAAGGTGGTCTTATGAAACATATATGGAATCGGACGGCAAAAGGTATAACGGCCCTTTTGCTCATAGCGCTGCTTCTGACAGCGGCAGTTCTGCCCGGCATGGCATCGGAGGAACAAAAGGTGCTCCGTGTGGCATTTCCGCAGACGAAGGGTTATTCCATGACCGCGGAAGATGGAGAGCGCTATGGGCTTGTAGTCGACGCTCTTGATGAGATAGCGAAGTATACCGGATGGAAGTATGAGTATGTTGACGCGGACAGTGAGGATCTGCTGGAACGCTTTGAAGCCGGAGAATTCGACCTGATGGCCGGCCAATACTATATGGACGGACTTGAAGAATATTTTGGATACCCGGAGTATAACTGCGGATATAGTAAATTGATCCTGCTGGCGAGAAAAGATGACGACAGAATCAGGAGCTATGATCTCAGCTCCTTCAACGGAAAGACCATCGGGGTATTTGAGCGGGCTGCGGAGAATATCCGCAGGCTCCAGATATATCTGGACCTCAATGATCTGGACTGTACGTTTAAATATTATAATTATGACCAGCTGATGGAGACGGGAAATTTGAACCAATTCCTGGAGAGCGGCGAGGTGGACCTTCTGCTGGGCAACAGCGCCGATTCTGGAGAACAGTTTTACATAGCGGCTTCTTTTGATTCTCAGCCTCATTATATCGTCACTACGCCGGGCAACCAGGAGATTTTGGACGGACTGAACATGGCGCTGGAAAAGATTTATGAGGCGGATCCGAATTTTGCGAAGAAGCTCTATGAGGATAACTTTCCGGAATCCGCAAATCTCAATGCGGGTATCAGCAAAGAGGAAAAGGAATATATTTCCCAAAAGGGGACGGTGACGGTTGCGGTCCCGGAAGAATGGCATCCGCTTTTCTGCCTCAATAATGATGACAGCCATAATGGTTTCGTTCCAGATATTCTGGAGAAGATATCCGATTATTCCGGGCTGCAGTTTACCTATCTGTACTGCGACAGTTATGATAACGCTCTTGAAATGCTGCAGCGGGGAGAAGCCGACATTCAGGCATTTTTCCTGGGTTCCGATGAAGACGCCATAGAAGAGGACCTGGCGCTGACGGCGTCCTATGTGGAGCTGGATTCTATTTTAGTGAGGAACAAGGAATCCAGTTATCCGGCGGAAGGTTTGACAGGAGCCATTTTAAAAGGACAGAAAATGCCGCAGAATATCGCAGCGGACGACGTGATAGAATATACGAATATGACAGAGGCGCTGTCGGACGTCAACCGGGGGAAGGTGGACTTTTTCTATGGCGTCTCAAGCCGCCTCGAGAGCATCATTCAGGCAAATAATTTCACAAACCTGATGCAGGTGAACCTGGTCAATGATATTCAGAATATTTGCTTTGCGCTGAAAAGCCCGGCGGAGCCGGAGCTTCTCTCCATCCTGAATAAGTCCATCAACAATCTGTCCAGTGAAGAGAAGGCGGCGATCGGCAGCCGGAATCTGATATCGATCGGAGAATCTCATATGACGCTTCTCAACATCGTGTATGCCAATCCGGCGCTGGCGGTGGGAGTTGTTGCAACGGTTCTCATCCTCCTGCTGGTTGTGGTGATCATCATCAGCCGGTCCCGTCTTCATGCCGCCGCCATGAGGGCTGAATTGGAAAAGGCGGAAGCGGATAACCGGGCAAAGAGTGAATTTCTGTCCCGAATGAGCCACGAGATCCGGACGCCGATGAACGCCATTGTAGGGCTTACGGATCTGATGGGGATGACAGAGGGACTGCCGGAAAAGGCGAAAGATAATCTGGTAAAAATAAAATCCTCTACCCGATATCTCCTTCGCCTGATCAATGATATCCTGGACATGAGCCGGATTGAAAGCGGAAAGATGTCAATAGCCAGGGAACCCTTCTCCCTTCATGCCATATTGGATGAGATAGAGGACATGATGAAACAGGAGGCCTCCGGAAAAGGGCTCAGATTCTGTCTGCAAAAAGAGATACAGGACGATGCGCTGGTAGGTGATGCCATCCGTCTGCGCCAGGTGATGCTCAACCTGCTTTCCAACGCGTTTAAATTTACCCCGGCCGGAGGCACAGTCCTGCTTCGGATCACAGAAAATGTTTCAACGGATCAAAAGGCTGCTTTTACCATACGGGTCATCGATACAGGGATCGGGATTGCCGTGGAGGAGCAGCAGCGCATTTTCAAGAGCTTTGAACAGCTTGGTTCTAATTATTCCATGAGTCAAGGGACCGGACTCGGCCTGGCCATCAGCAAAAGCATCGTCCAGCTGATGGGGAGCGAGCTGTGTCTCCGGAGCGAGCCTGGGAAAGGAAGCGAATTCTATTTCACATTTACGCTCCAAAAAGGGCGCCCGGCTGAAAAACAGGCAGCGGAGCTGGAGATTGGGACAGAGACGCTTGAGGGAATTAAGATCCTGATGGCAGAAGACAACGACCTGAATGCGGAGATCGCGGAAGAATTGCTCCGTGCCAGAGGAGCGGAGGTAAAACGGGCAAGGAATGGGAAAGAAGTCCTGGAGGCGTTTGAGAAGAGCCGTCCGGGAGAATATCTCGCGATTCTCATGGATATCCAGATGCCGGAGATGAACGGACTGGAGGCAGCGGCGGCTGTCCGCAGGATGCAGCGGCCGGACGCGGGAACCATCCCGATCATCGCGATGACGGCAAATGCCTTTAAGGAAGACAAGGATTCTGCGATGGATGCTGGAATGACCGGATTTATTCCGAAACCAATTGATGTGAATGCTCTGTACCGGGAGCTGCATCAAGTGCTGAAAAAAAAGACGGACGAAACAAACATGGATTGACAGCGGTAAACTATAGAAAGCCCGCGGCGTGCTGCCGCGGGCTTTTTCTTTGTTCAGAAGGACTATTCATGAGTTTCTTTTTCAGTTCCTGCCTGTCCGTCTTTCTCCTCCGGTTTTTCCGGCATGCTTTCCGGCCCCATGGGATCCCTGTTCCTCATCTGTTTGGTGATCAGCAGAAACGCGTACAAGAGTATCGGGACAGCGACCGTGGCATACAGGGAAGCACTCAGCCAGGATTTGGCCTGGGAGCTGTCTGTTATGGAAAAAATCAAAGTGATGATATAGATGCCGGCCAGCAGGGCCGCACAGATAATACAGACTATCTGTTTAAGTTTCTTCATGGGGACTTACCTCTTTCGTCTGTGGCTGAGCCAGATGTATTTCACTTATTATATCCTGGTTCCGGTCAGAAAGCAAATATTACACATTGGAAAAAGTGTAGTATTTTATGCGACACCGGGTGAGGTCTGTAACTGGGAATGGGAGAAGAAAGATTTTATAATGTAATTATGATTGGGAAAGGAGACAGAAAAGGAATGGATAGGGGATGGTAGAAAAGTGAATATTTGGGAGACGATTCTCACCTCCGCAGGTCTTTCTCTGGATGTATATGCGGTTGCGATCTGCAAAGGGGCGGTAGTTGGACAGATCGATAAAAAAAAGCTGGTTCAGATGTGTGTGATTTTTTCTGCGTGGCAGGTAGGCGCGCTGCTGACCGGAAATCTGTTTATGCTGGTTCCGGCGTTTGCGGAGCAGTCCCGGCACATTACCATGGTCTGGTATGGAATAGCGGCGGCGATACTTCTGGGGATCGGAATCTATATGCTTCAGAAGGGGATACGAAAGAAACCGATCTTTGAACAGCTGGAGGCCTGGGGGAACATAAAGGAGATGTGTCTGCTGGGGCTGGCCACCAGTGTGGACGCGTTTTTAACGGGCGTTGGGTTTGCGTTCATGGAGACGGGGCTTGCGGAGGAGACTCTTGCAGTGGGGATTCTGACCGTCGCAGCCGTAGTATTGGGCATTTATACCGGATACCGCCTGGGATATGAGCAGAAATACAAGGCTCATTTCATCGGAGGCCTTTTGCTCACTCTGGTCAGTTTGGAAATTTTTATCAGTTACCTTTTATAGGGACAGAGGAATTTTGCAGCGCGAACAAACAAAAAAGAAGAAAGGAAGGAAAATGTTATGAGTACATTATCGCATAAAGCTGCGAGGGCCGGTTTTGGATCAGCCATTGACGCGGCGCTAAAGCACGTAAATAAGGACCGGGAAAAAGGACTGCTGCAGCTGGTGGATCTGGCGGAGAAATTCATGGGAGGTCAGTTCCTTCCAGAATCCTACGAAGGGGCCAGGAGGATGGTTCGGAATCCAGACTCCAAATGGATGCAGTATGTCAACCGGCTATTGGACGAGATTAATCCGAACGTCATTAAAATGTCGGCTCTTAACCTGGGATTTGAAGCAGCTTTCCACGGAACAAAGACTATCCGCCAGATGAGAGAAACCCACGGATGCAGCATCCCGTGGCTGATCCTCATGGATCCTACCAGCGCATGCAATCTCCACTGCACCGGCTGCTGGGCCGCGGAGTATGGCCATAAGCTGAACCTGACCTATGAAGAGATGGACGATATCATCACCCAGGGCAAAGAGCTGGGCATTTATTTCTATATGCTGACCGGAGGAGAACCTCTGATGAGAAAGAAAGACATCATCAGGCTTTGCAGGAAGCATCATGACTGCGCTTTCCATGCGTTTACCAACGGGACATTGGTGGACGAGGATTTTTGCGAAGAAATGAAAGAAGTCGGGAATCTGTCCCTTTCCATCAGTCTGGAAGGGTTTGAAGAGGTCAATGACCTGCGGAGGGGAGACGGCGTATTCGGCCGGGTCATGGAGGCCATGGATATTCTGAAGAGGAACGGACAGCTGTTCGGCACATCCATCTGCTACACGAGTAAAAATGTGGAAACTGTAACTTCGGATGAATTTCTGGACATGATCATAGAAAAGGGATGCCGTTTTTCCTGGTATTTTCACTATATGCCCGTTGGAAATGAGGCGGCGCCGGAGCTTCTGCCTACAAAAGAACAGCGGACTTATATGTACCACAGGATTCGTGAGATCCGGGGAAATACCGGAGGCAAGCAGATATATACCATGGATTTTCAGAATGACGGTGAGTTTGTGGGAGGCTGTATCGCCGGAGGCAGGAATTACTGCCATATCAATCCAAACGGTGATGTAGAACCGTGTGTATTTATCCATTATTCCGGCGCAAATATCCGGGAAACCACGCTCTTAGAGGCTTTGAAACAGCCGCTTTTTATGGCCTATCGTGATAACCAGCCGTTTAACGGAAACCATCTGCGTCCCTGCCCTATGCTGGAGAATCCGGAGATACTGGAACAGATGGTGCGGGAGACGGGAGCGCATTCCACAGATCTTCAATCGGAAGAGCCTGTGGAACATCTGTGCGAAAAATGCAGAGAATATGCCGCGGAATGGAAGCCGGAGGCAGAAGCGCTCTGGGAGAAGCATCATTTTGAACAAAAGGGATACTGCAATTATAAAAACAAGTCAGGGGGAAGAAAATAGGACAGACACTTTATGCAGGGGAGAATTTATGCTATAATGTACGGGAAGAAGCAGATCACGCCGGTCCGGCGCTGTACAGAACGGAGGCCGGCCGGGCCGTTTCGTGACTGGCGAAAGGGCGGTTGACATGGAACGGAAAAGAGAAGCGACGAGGATCCTCTTAGAGGAAGGGCTAAAAGAGCTTATGAAGACTCGCTCCTTTGACAAGATCACGGTAAAGATGATCACAGATGAAGCGGGGGTTCTCCGTCCCACGTTTTATAATTATTACCGTGATAAGTATGAGCTTTTGGAGGGCGTGTTCCAAGGCGATATCGGCGAGCGTATGGAAGAGCTGGTTCAGGACGGCATGGAGGAAGATGCCATTAGGGTGCTGTTTCTGCGGATGGAGCGGGACAGGGCTTTCTATAAAAAGGCATTTGAGATCACCGGACAGAATTCCTTTGAGGAGATCCTGGAGCAGTACTTGTATCAGATATTCATGGAATGTCTGTTAAAATATCCTCTTAAGACTCAGCCAGGCATAAAGATATGGAAAGAAGAGGTCATCGCCAAATATTATTCCATAAGTCTTGCCAGTGTGATAAAGGGATGGATCACAGAAGACAGGATGGAGATGTCCGCGGATGAGATTACCAAAGGGTATTATCTTCTGCTCACTCATTCGATATTTGACCTGATAGACAAAAAGGAGCACTTATGAAAGCTTTGATTCTCTCATGTAATACAGGGCAGGGACACAATACAGCCGGCAGGGCGGTAAAAGAAGAACTGAACCGGAGAGGCATTGAATGCCAGATGCTGGATGCCCTGAGGTTCGCGAAGCCGAAGACTTCCAGGCGGACTACAAAGGTTTACGTGACTACCACTACTTCATTTCCTAGTGCTTTTGGGCTGGCGTATAAAGCGGGCGGCGCCATCAGCTCTGCGAGGCGCAAGTCACCGGTTTATTTTGCAAACACTTTTTATGGAAAGGTTTTGTACTATTATATCAAAAAAGAAGGCTTTGACTGCATTGTCCTTCCTCATCTGTTCCCGGCGGAGGCGATAACATATATTAAGAAGCATTATCCGCTTAAGGCGTCCTGCTTTGCAGTGGCCACGGATTATACCTGTATCCCATTCATGGAGGAGACAGACGCGGAGGCGTATTTCATTCCCAGCGACGAGCTGATCTCCGAGTTTGCTGACAGAGGGATTCCGAGAGAAAAACTGGTGCCTACCGGGATTCCGGTTTTCCGGAAATTTATGGACAGGCGGGATAAAATGGATACGAGACTCGGCCTGGGCCTGGGAACGGAAGGGCCGGTAGTGCTGATCATGACGGGAAGCATGGGCTTTGGAAATGTTTCCGGAATGGTTGAACGGATCGGCAGGGGCCTTCCTGAGGACGGCAGAATCATCGTACTCGGCGGAAACAATGAAAAGCTGAAGGAAAGACTGAGAAGGGACTTCAGGGGAAACAAAAAGGTCATAGTGCTGGACTATACGAAGCAGGCAGATCTGTACATGGATATGTGTGACGTATTGGTGACAAAGCCGGGCGGCCTCACCAGCACCGAGGCGGCTGCGAAAGGGATACCGATGGTACATTCGGAGCCGATACCCGGCTGCGAAACGAAAAACGCGGATTTCTTTTCCAGACATGGGATGTCAGTGCTGGGAAAGAATGAGAAAGAAGTGGGGAAGTGGGTTCTGGAACTTTTGAAGAATGAAGCGGCCAGAAGAAATATGACAGAGGCGCAGAAGCACTATATCAATGCGAAGGCCGCTTCTGATATCTGCGACTATATGGAAGCATATTGCCGCGGCAGATAAGGCGGTGACAGAATGAGTAGGGGTTTGTTGGAAAGCTTGTTGTTTATGGCGGCAGGATACATGGCGGGAAGCGTGCTGTTCGGGTATCTCCTGCCAAAATACCGGAAGGACATGGACATAGAGCAGCTGAGTGAGGATCATAATCCGGGGACGGCCAATGTGATGAAATACGCGGGGCTGCCCCTTGGGATTCTGTGCCTTGTATTGGACATCGGAAAGGGATACCTTCCTCTCATATGGGCGGGGCGGTTTATGGCTCCGGTCAGTCTCTGGTTTGCGGGTGTCATGGTCGCGCCGGTCCTGGGGCATGCGTTTCCGCTCTGGCGGAACATGCGCGGAGGAAAGGCCATAGCAGTCAGTTTCGGAGTGCTCCTGGGAGTACAGCGGTACAGCCATAGTGTCTGGCTGCTGGCGCTGATCTATCTGTTCTTGTCTCTGGTCGTGGTAATACGGCCCAATGAACGGCGGAGCGTCTACACCTTTTTGCTGTTCGGGACAGTTTCAGCCGTTGCGCTGTTTTGCGGCAGCCTGCCGGGAATCTGTGTGGGCAATATTTTGATAGCCGCCGTAGTGGTCTACAAAAACTGGGAAGGAGCCGCTTTCGGCAGTGAAGAGGCGGGAAGGATAAAACGCCGTCTGAAGCAGGCGGGGGAATGAGGCTCCAGCGTTCAGGAAGAGCAGCAGAGAACAGCGGGAATATCAGAGAACAAAAGACCAATTTCCTCGCATAAGCGCTTTCAGTCCCTGGAAATTGGTCTTTTTGCACTGTGGCGTAAGTGAATTCCGCCTACGTAATTTTAGTATGAGGCGCTCTGTCCTCATAATTCCGGCGAGCGAAGCCGGCTTTTTTGTTTATTTAAATCGCCGCCCATGGTTTAAGCTGGGAGTTCCAGTAGGTATACCTTTGAATACCTTTTGAACAAGTTTTCTTTGTCTGATTTACAAGGCAGGAGGAAATCCGATTCCATCCAGGCGGCTCGCTGGCAGCCGTAACCAGGATTTTTGCGGCCTCCAGTCGGTCCTTTCCAACTGACATGGATAAATCGATATTTTTCCATGTCAGATTACAATAAAAACCTGCATGAGATTCGGTTTTTACCTCCCTGCGGCCGGGAAGATCCTGCTAACGCCTTTGCGGCGCTCGCCTTACGATGGAATCGGATCGTTCCTCCTGCTCCTCTTCCCGCACCAAGATAAGCTTTTGTTTGCTTCGAAAGCTATGGGGCGGTCCACCGCGGCCCGCTGCCGTTAGGCGCGCGGGCCGTGTGGATATCCAATCCTTTTTCGGAATCAAGGGAACGGAAATCATTCGAAACGGTGTGGCAGAAAGAATACCGGCAGAAAGATTCCGGACCGGCCTAAAGGTGAGCGCCGCAGGGCAGAGGCCGGTGTTCCCCAGGCGGAGGGAGGCAGAAACGGAAATACCGATTCCGTTTCTGAGCGAACCGGAGACAGAAAATCATCAAGATTTTCTGTTGACTGTGAGCGGTACTTCTGGAGCGGGGATAAAGCGGCCCCTGCATCGCCAGAGAACCGAAATCGTGACGGTCCGGAACTTCTGCCGGTGCCTAACTGGAGCGTAATCGGAATTTATTAAATGATTCCAAAAAGTATTTTGTATCATACCCAGGGCATCCCTTAATTCATGCCCTGCGGGCAGGCGCACTTCGTGCGGCAAGGTATATTTCACTATATAGGAGGACTGGATGTACAAGATTGCGATCATTGAGGACAACGACAATATCCGTTCGGAGCTGGCCGCCTATTTTAAAGAGCATGATTACGAAACGGCCTGCTTCGGAGAAAAGCGGCAGACTGGCGGAGCGGCAGCGGAAGAGCAAAGCACATCGGAGGCGGAAGCGTGGGAAAACGCCGCGTTTCAGATGGCCGGAGAGATCCTGGAGGAAGGGCCGGATATGATCCTCCTGGACATCAATCTGAACGAGACGGATGGCTTCACCCTCTGCCGGAATATCAGAAAGGAATCGGAGGTCCCCATCATCTTTGTCACGGGAAGAGAAGGGGAATGGGACGAGCTGAAGGGAATCCGTCTGGGCGGAGATGATTTTATCCGGAAGCCTTACAGCCTTCCGGTCCTCCTCGCCAGGGTCAACCGCATGCTGGAAAGGAACCGGGCGGGAGCAGGGGAAATTCGGGTGGGAGAAGCAACGCTCAGCCTGGTCATGGGGCAGCTGACCTGCGGCGAGATCTGCCTGGAGCTTTCACCTAAGGAGCTCCGTATGCTATATTTTTTGTGCCTGAACCAGGGAAAGGTGGTATCGAGGGATTCATTGATGGAATATCTCTGGGAGAACAAGATGTATGTGGATGAGAACATTCTGAATGTGAACCTGTCCCGGCTGAGGAAGCGGCTGGCCGACGCAGGGCTTTCTGACCTTGTGCAGACGGTCCCGAGGAAGGGATATAAAGTGGAGGCAGTGGAAAAATGACGGATTTCATGACTTACTGTATTGAGAAGGCCATGATGCTGGTAGGAAATCTGCTTTTGGCGGTTGTCTTGTCCATTTATCTGGCTCTGCTTGGAAACCAGCTTGGAAACATCCTGTGGGTCGATTTTATCTGGATCTTGATCCTCTTAGCGGTTGTTCTGTCCGGATATTGGAAATGGAAAAAGAAGCAGAGGGAAATCTTTGAGAAGCTTGAAAGTCTGGACCGAAAATACCTGATCGCGGAGATCTTGGAAGAGCCGGATCAGGCGGAGGGCAGGATGTACCATCAGATTCTTAAGAGCGCCTGCAAATCCATGGCGGATGAAATCCACGCAGCAAGGGAGACCACGGCGGCCTATAAAGAGTATATTGAAGAGTGGATCCATGAGATAAAGACGCCGATCACGGCTATAGATCTGATTTGTAAAAATCATGAAACAGAAGTAACGGGGCGGATCCGGGAAGAACTTAGGAATGTTGACGGCCTGGTGGAGCAGGTGCTCTATTATGCTCGGAGCGAGAACGTGGAAAAGGATTATTTTATAAAAGAGCTGCCGCTGTCTGACGTGGTGAATCCGGCCGTCCGTTCCCAGCGGACCGCAATCCTGGAGAAAGGGATCCGCCTTATCGTAGAGGAGCTGCCGGAGACGGTCTGGACCGATGTGAAATGGATGACTTTTATCTTGAATCAGCTCCTTTCAAATGCCGTGAAATATGCCGGTAAAGAAGATCCCCAGATTTCTCTGCGCGCGGAGAAAACGGACGGCAGTGTGCGGCTTTTTGTGGAGGACAATGGCTGCGGGATAAGTGAAAAGGATCTTCCGAGAGTATTTGAGAAGGGATTTACCGGAGGAGCCAGGGGCAATCAGAAAGCTACCGGGATGGGACTTTATCTTAGTAAAAAGCTGTGCGGTCGCCTGGGGCTGTCGCTGGATATCGATTCGGTTCAGGGAAGTTATACCAGGGCGGTCATCGGTTTCCCTGTGGGAGATTATGTGGATCCGGCCAGAAGACCGGAAAAAACCTTACAAAACTGTAAGTAAACAAAGGAAGCAATGCCTGCTATAGTGTACGTAGGAAATAAAACCGAAAAGGAGAACGGCACATGGAAGCGTTGCTGAAGATATCAAACGTAGAGAAATATTATGGCTCAAAAGCCTTTATGACAAAAGCCCTGGACAATGTATCTTTTCAGGTGGAAAAGGGAGAATTTTTAGGTATCATGGGGGCATCGGGGAGCGGGAAGACGACCCTTTTAAACTGTATATCCACCATTGACAGTGTGACTGCGGGGCATATCCATCTGAGAGATACGGATATCACGGAACTCCGAGACAAAGAGCTGGCGAAATTCCGCATGGAGAATTTAGGCTTTGTGTTCCAGGATTTCAATCTGCTGGATACCCTGACCATTGAGGAAAATATCGCGCTGGCTCCGCTTGTCAGCGGAAAAGAAGAGAATATAGGAAGCCATGTAAAAGAGATCGCGGAACGGCTCGGTATCGGAGATATCCTGAAAAAATTTCCATATGAAGTGTCAGGAGGGCAGAAACAAAGATGTGCCTGCGCGCGGGCGCTGATAGGAAGGCCGGCCCTTGTCCTGGCCGATGAGCCCACGGGAGCTCTGGACTCGAAAGCGGCCGGGATGCTCTTGGAAAGCTTTACCGATATGAACCAGAACATGGACGCGACTATTTTGATGGTGACCCACGATCTGTTTTCCGCCAGCTACTGCAGCCGGATCTTATTTCTGCAGGACGGAAAGATATTCAATGAGATCTGGAGGGGAGGACGCACCAGAAAAGAATTTTTCGGTGAGATCATGGATGTAGTGACCTTCCTGGGAGGTGAAGCCGATGCTAGGTAAGGTGGCTTTCCGCAATGCCAGGAGGTCTGTAAAGGATTATGGGATCTACATGGTCACGGTGACCATTGCCTTTGCCCTGATATACGCGTATAATATGCTGATTTATTCTGATGATATCAAAGAACTGAGCTCGTCCATGGACAGTATGACGATGGCTATCGTCATGGTGTCGGCCATAGTGGTCCTGGTAGTGGGCTGGCTGGTCTCCTATATGACAAGGTTCATGCTCCAAAAGAGGAGCAAGGAGCTGGGGACATATATGATGCTCGGAATCTCCAACCGCACTATCGCCCGGATGTTCCTGCTGGAACAGGTTTTTATGGGAGCCGTAGCTGCGCTCTGCGGCATTCTTCTGGGCAGCTTTTTATATCAGATATTAGTCTCTATCATCATGAATATCTTCCATTCTCATTATGAGATCCGGCTGGCATTTTCTGTGCAGGCACTCGTCCTGACTGGGATGTACATTGCGCTCATTTATCTGTTCGCCTTATTTTTTACCAGAAGGCGTCTGAAAAAGATGAAGATCTGCGACCTTCTGTATGCGGAGAAGAAAAACGAGAACACCGCTATCGGAAAGACAAAGGGACACTGGATACTCCTGGTGTTCTCAGCAGCTGTCGGTTTCTATGGATGCTTCAGCCTGTACCAGGCATTTACCGATCCGGAGGGTGAAATAGGGACCGCGCTTATGACCGGCATCGTCTGTGTCATCTTGTGCCTGTACGGCTGCTATATTTTTCTTTCTGCTTTTCTTTCCAGACTGTTCTTAAAGAAAGAAAAAAGGAAATATAAAAAGGATAATATGTTCCTGTTCCGGAGCCTGACGGCCAAAATGAATACCATGAGCATAACGCTGGGAACGCTGGCCATGCTGATCACGCTCACACTGGTGGCTTCTCAGGTGGCTCTTTTATTCAATGGATTTTTTGAGTCCCAGTCTGCCATATCCACCGGTTTTGACGTATTGGTGGCAAGTGACGTGGAAGAAGAGGAAGACAAAGACTTTGATTTTTCCGCCTATGAGGAATACCTGGAAGAAAACCTGGGCATTCATAAGAAGCTGGAATATTCCATCCGGATGAGCGGAAACAAGACGATATGGAACTGGATAGAGGAACATTCCTCAAGGCTGGCCGTGAATTGGTACGACTACGATCCGGTCATCGCATACAGTGATTATCAGGTACTCCGGGAAATACAGGGATATGAACCTGTTTTTTTGGAAAAGGATTCGTATTTGATCTCCTCATTGGGGAACATCAAGGAATGCATCGGTTCTCAAAAAATACCTCTGGAGATCGGCGGAAAAATGCTGACCATGCAGGAATGCCGGCTGGAGAACTTCGCGCAGAACGGCATCAACGGCTTTTATTATTTTCTGGTGGTGCCGGATGACATAGCGAAAGAGCTTTCTGCGAGCGAAAGGGTGCTCGCCGTGGATACGGTCAGGGAGACGACGGAGCAGGATTATGAGAACCTGGATCAAGTCAGAAATAAGATACCTGAGAGAAGCGTGTACACAGATGAGAACGGGGAAACCCATGAGTCGGTGATATTGAAAAGCGACGCCTGGATAGAGGTAAAGGGAAAGACACTGAATGAAAAATATTCGTTTTTCACCGTATTTTCCTTTGCGTTATTTTATTTGTCCCTTATTTTCAGCTGTGTGGTGGCTACTATCCTGGTGGTCCAGCAGCTGAGCGAGGCGTCCAGATACAAGTTCCGGTATCGGGTGCTTTCCAACCTGGGGATGACGAAAAGCCGGATGGAGCGGCTGATATTTAAACAGCTGGTCTTCTATTTTGGGGCGCCCCTGATCCTCCCGGTGTTCTTGAGCGCGTTCATCACATTCTGCGTCAACGAGCTGTGCCGGATGTTTGTGGGGATGGCGCTGTTCCTGCCCTCTGTGCTGGGCGCTCTGGGCCTTTTCCTCCTGGTGTATCTGCTGTATTTTGCCGCGGCCTATATCAGTTATCGGAAAAATGTGTTAGAATAAGAGGCGGAACAGGAAGAGAGAAGGTTCCCGGCGCGCCGGCGCCGGATATAAGGAGGACAGCATGATACAGAAGAGAATTCCGCTCACGGGCATCAGGAATGCGAGGGACTTAGGCGGTCACAGGACAAAGGACGGACGTTTTTTGAGGGAGCACAGGCTGATCCGCAGCGGCGCTCTGACCCGCGCCACGAAGGAGGATATCCGGATTCTGACAGAGGAATACGGCGTGCATACCATCGTGGACTTCCGGACGCTGACCGAATATGAAAGTGAACCGGACCCGGAGATTCCCGGCGTGCGTATGATACATGACCCAATCCTAAAGAAGCTGGAGGGCGGTCTCACCAGGCAGACGGACAGCATGCCGGAGTATGAGAGGCCGGTAGAAATGATGATGTGGCTGGCTGAAATGCTGGGAGGAAAGGCTCTGGATTATATGACTTCCCTGTATCCGGTCCTGGTGACCGATGAGCATTGTGTGACCCATTATAAAAGTTTCTTTGAACTGCTTCTTTCCAATGAGGAGGGGGCGGTCCTGTGGCACTGCACGGCCGGGAAGGACCGGGCGGGCACAGGCGCGGCTCTGGTCCTGTGCGCCCTGGGTGTGGACGAGGATGTTATCATAGAGAATTATCTTTATACCAATGACTGTCTTGAAGAGGAGACCGCAGGTTTGTTGGAAGAAGCCCGGGCTATGGGAGCGGGGGCTGAATTGCTGGAGGAGATCCGCATTCTGAATTCAGTGGACCGGAGATATCTGGAAAAGGAATTTGAGACCATGAGAACCGTCTATGGATCTATGGAAGCGTTTCTGAAAGGACCATTGGGACTGACGGAGGAGAAGCTCGAAAGGCTTCAGGAGCTGTATCTGGAGCCCTGACAGGAAGAACAGGAGAGACAGTGATGAAATATGTGTTGTATATGGATTCTCCGGTGGGAGCTCTGGGAATCGTGGAAAACGGAGAACAGATCACGGAGATTCTTTTCGGCGGCCGGGCCGTATATGAAAAAAGGCCGGGGCAGGACTTGAAAGAAGAAGAAACTATGCTTCTGGGCCAGGCGGCATTTCAGCTGTCTGAATATTTTGCGGGGATCCGGAAGAAATTTGAACTGCCGCTGTTTCCGGAGGGCACCGAATTTCAGCAGAAGGTCTGGAACGCCCTGCTGGAGATTCCCTATGGGGAGCTTCGGACCTACGGTGAGATCGCGGCGGCCATCGGCAGCCCGAAGAGCAGCCGGGCGGTGGGGATGGCGAATCACAATAATCCGATCCCGATCATCATTCCCTGCCACCGGGTCATCGGAGCCGGGGGAGCTTTGACCGGATACGGAGGAGGCCTTGACATTAAACGCAGGCTTTTGGAACTGGAGGGGAGCTTATGATATTTGCAGGAAGCCATATCTCTTCTGCTAAGGGATACGCGGCGATGGGAAAACAGATTGAAAAGCTGGGGGGCGATACCTTCGGCTTTTTCACGAGGAATCCCAGAGGAGGAAAAGCGAAGGAAATAAAACCGGAGGACGTGGAGGGGTTCCTGGAGATATCAGCCAGACTGAAATTCGGTCCTCTGGTAGCCCATGCCCCTTATACCCTCAATGCATGCGCCGCCAAAGAAAATCTGAGGGATTTTGCGAGAGACGTCATGAGAGACGATTTGAAACGGCTGGAGTATACGCCGGGAAATTATTACAATTTCCACCCGGGATGCCATGTGGGACAGGGAACAGAAAAAGGAATAGAACTGATCGCCGAGATCTTAAATGAAATCATCACACCGGAACAGCACACAGTAGTGCTCCTGGAGACCATGGCAGGAAAAGGAAGCGAGATCGGCGGCCGGTTTGAGGAGCTTCGCGGAATACTGGACAGGGTAGAACTTTCGGATAAGATTGGAGTATGTCTGGATACTTGTCACGTATGGGATGCCGGTTATGATATTGTGGACGATCTGGACGGCGTACTCAGGGAGTTTGACCGGGTGATCGGTTTGGACAGGCTGAAGGCTCTTCATACCAATGACAGCCAGAATCCGAGAGGAAGCCATAAGGACCGTCATGCCACGCTGGGGAACGGTACCATAGGCAGGGATGCTTTCGCTCGGCTGGTGAATCATCCGGCCGTACAGGGACTGCCCTGTATCATGGAAACGCCCAACGACGACGCGGGATGGACGGAAGAGATTTCTTTTATGAAGAATGCCTGCAGACAATGAGGACAGAGCGGAACACCAGAATAGGAGACGCGGCGGTGAAAGAGGAAATAAGTTCCAACTATGAGAAGCTGAGTGAACAGTGGCGCAGGGATTTCCTGGGATGGGACCAGGAGGCGATGTGCAGGAAGCTGGGGATAACGGATTATGATGAGGACAGCATCAGGCTGTCTTATTTTGGTATACGCTTCAGGATCGACAGGAAGACGGGGCTTATAAGCCGTCCCGGAGAGCCGGAGTATGTACCATCCTTTAATACACAGATGGCAATCTATCACCTGCTGTTCTATTCTTCGGAGCATCCGCGTAATTCGGGGGAATGGGTGAATTTCCGGGAGGTGAAAAATGCCGGCGTATTCGAGAAGGCATTTGAAAAGATAGTGCTCCGGCCCTTTGCGCAGGCATTTGACGGAAGGACAGAAGCATTTGAAGAAGCGGGAAGGAAGCTGGGTTTTGTCCCGATTCCGTATGGGGATGCGGCGTTTGAGGTGCCTGCGTTTTCGTGCATTCCCATACGGGTGATGTTTTGGGACGGCGACGAGGAATTTCCGGCGAAGCTTACGATGCTTTTTGATAGGAATATCACACAGTTCACTCATCCTGAGACGGTGGTGCTCCTGGCGGAGGAGTGTATGGGATTTTTCCTAAAGATGTTGTGAATTTCATCAGCCGGTGCTAAGATAGAACAGGATTGGCAAGTACCATCTCTGAGAGAAAAAGACAAGATCGAGGAAAAGGAGTAGTGAGATGAAGCAGTCTTTTGTGGAACAGATCAAAGGAAATGACCCGCTGATCGAAAAACCCAAAAATGTGATTCAGGGAACCATATCGGGATATCCGGTCAACGCCATGTTCGGAGTGAACGGCGGCGCCTTCTGGCGTATCGTGGTGGATGCGAAACAGGGACAGAATCCTCCCGGGTATCCGATGGACGGTTTTCTGGCGGAGATGCGCTCCGGCGTGAAAAAGGTGACGAGAGCATCCTATGACGGAAAGCGGATCGAGATACTTATGAGGACTTCCGGGAAAGCCGGCCTCCAGATACGGGACATATTGGACCATATCGCGGCGTATCTGTCGCAGAACGGCTATGTGCCCTGCTGTGGCTGCTGCGGAGAAGAAGCGCCTGCGACGCTTTCCAGCATAAACGGTTATATGGATTTCATGTGTGACAATTGCTATAATGGACTCTGCAACAATCTGGAGACCAATAAACAGCAGATGAAGGAACGGAAAGGCAATATCGTGACCGGCATCGTAGGAGCTTTACTGGGAGCTCTGCTGGGAGGCGTGCTCTGGGTCATCATCTATCAGCTGGGATACATAGCAGGGATCGCGGGCCTGGTGGCGGCGGTCTGCGCCCTGAAGGGATATGAGAAGTTCGGGGGAAAGATCAATGTGGCCGGCATCGTGATTTCTTTGGCGATCGTGGCTGTTGTGATCTACTTCGCCCAGAACGTGGGTCTGGCGCTGGAGATCTACAGGGAATTTAAGGAATACGACATCACTTTTTTTGATGCGTACCGTTCTATTCCGGAGTTCATGACGTATCCGGAAATCAGCGGCATGTTTTATAAAGATCTGATAGTCGGCTATGGCCTGACCGCGATTGCCAGCTTTGCCACGGTCCGGAACATGTTCCAGAACAGCACGGGAAACTATAAGACAGGGCGGTATTGAAACTGCCATAACAAAAAAGAGCGTATCGGAGCAGATTCCGGACGCTCTTTTTACAATAAGAAAAAATCAGCAGTCTCCGGGCGGGAGCGCCGGGCCGTCATAGCAGGCGATGCCTTTTTCAGCCAGGAAGCTCCGCCATTCCGGGGACAGGGCTTTGTCGGTGACAATGCCGCTGATTGGCTCAAAGCCGCTGATCTTTACAAAAGAGGCGTAATTGAACTTGGAATGGTCGGCGATGAGATAAGACTCGTTCGCCCGGTTCAGGATGACCCGGCGCAGTCCGGCCAGCTCCTCATAGGAATCGGTGACGCCGTGCTCCATGGAGAGAGAGCGGCAGGAGAGAAAAGCTTTGTCCACATGATAAGCGGAAAGGGCGGTCAGAGTACCGGCTCCCATAAAGGAATTGGTATCGGAATCGAAGGAGCCGCCGACCGCGATCAGATGGATATTGCTTTGACTGCACAGCCGGTTGATGATGGCCAGAGAATTGGTTACGACGGTAATGCGGAACTGCATCAGGCTTTCCGCGACGAAGAGGGCGGTCGTGGAGTTGTCCAGATAGATGGAATCGCCGTGGCGGACCAGCCTCCGGCAGGATTCCGCGATGATAGTCTTACTGTCTACATAGGCATCCATCCGGACTGTAAAATCCACTTCATTCTGAACGCCGTCCTGAATGAAGGCGCCGCCATAGGTCCGGGAGAGCACTCCCTCGCCTTCCAGGATCTTAAGATCACGGCGGATGGTTTCTTCTGTGACCTCAAATTTTTTTGCCAGGGCAGGCACCGTGACACTTTTCTTTTCCTGTATCTGGGCTTTGATCAAGTTCCTTCTGGTAACCGCGAGCATAGGACCCTCCTTCATTTAAACTATGGAAAGTGGTTTTTCTTAACTATATCGTAAAAATACACAAAATACAATATTTTTTGTGCGAATCAAAAGAAAAACAATAAAATACAAATAAAAAACAACGTAAAATATTGACAAGAACAACATAAAAACATAGAATTACATTATAAACAGTAGTATTGATTTTTGCACGTCAATGCTAAAGAGAGGGGACGGTGAAATGAGTAAAAATGAGGGTGCCCTGATGTCGGACCGAGAGGCAAAGGAAGCAATCGTGGAAATCGGCAGAAGGATATACAATAAGGGGTTTGTAGCGTCCAATGACGGGAATATCAGCGTCAAGGTGGGAGAAAATGAACTTTGGGCCACGCCTACGGGCGTCTCCAAAGGATTTATGACGCCGGAGATGCTGGTCAAGCTGGATATGGACGGAACGGTTCTGGAGGGAGACTGCAGGCCGTCCTGCGAGATCAAGATGCATCTGAGAGTTTTCCGTGAGAACCCGTCTGTGAATGCGGTCGTCCATGCCCATCCGATGATGGCCACGGCGTATGCCATAGCAGGCAGGCCGCTTGACAGGCCGATCATCACGGAGGGTGTCCTGCAGCTGGGTGTAGTCCCGCTGGCGCCTTACGCGACGCCCAGCACAGAAGAGGTGCCGGATTCCATCGCGCCGTACTGCAAAGACTACAATGCCGTTCTTTTGGCTAATCACGGCGCTTTGACCTGGGGAAAGGATATCCTGGAAGCCTGGAGACGGATGGAGTCGGTGGAATATTACGCGTCCATTATGATGATTACGGAAAAGGTATTGGGAGAGAGCCGGGAGCTGACGAAGGAACAGATCGAACGGCTTGTGGCGATCAGGGAATCCATGGGGATCATGACGGGAGGAGTACCATCGGGAACATGATAAAGGAGGAGAAATTCTTATGGCGAATTATTTAGTTGGCTGCGATGTGGGGACAAGCGGAACAAAAGCGGTAGTGATCGATGAGGAGGGGAACATTCTGGGTACTCATTCCATCGGATATAAGCTGGTGACGGCAAGGCCAGGGTGGGCTGAGCAGGATCCGGAGGATTATTGGAATGCGGTGGCGGACACCATTCAGGCATCCATAAAGCAGGCCGGGGTCGATCCGAAGGAAATACGCGGCGTGGGAATCAGCGCCCTGGCTCCGGCGTGTATCCTGGTGGATAAGGATCTGCAGCCGCTGCAGATGGGACATATCTGGATGGACCGAAGAGGGACCAAGGAGACTGCCTGGGTCAAGGAGCATATCGGGGAAGAACGGGTGAGAAAGCTGAGCGGAAACCCCATCGATCCCTACTATGCGGCCATAAAGATGATGTGGGAAAAAAATAACCGGCCGGAGCTTTACAAGAAAACCTATAAGCTCCAGACGGCGGCGGATTACCCGGTCATGAAACTGACGGGGAAGGCGGTCACCGACTATTCCAATGCGAGCCTGATCGGCATTGGATACGATATCATCAATAAGCGCTGGGATGAAAAGACCATGGATGAGATCGGGCTGGACATTGAAAAACTGCCGGATTCTTATGCATGCGATGAGATCATAGGAGAGGTGACAAAGGAAGCGGCGGAGCGGACGGGTCTGGCGGCCGGGACGCTGGTCATTGCCGGTACGACCGACGCTACGGCGGCATGGGTAGCCGGGGGCGCCATCGAGGACGGAGATATGTCTCTGGCCATGGGGACCGCGGGCTGTATGGGATTTGTACATAATGAGCCGCGGTTTACTCCTAATATGATTACGATTCCCCATACGGTAAAGTCTAAGACCACCTATACGACTTGCGTGGCTATATGCGCCTGCAGTTCGGTGATGCGCTATTTTAAGGATACCTTTGGCGCGGAGGAAGTGAAAGAGGCGGAGGAAAAAGGGCTGGATGTATACCAGATGCTCAGCGACAAAGCGGAGAAGACTCCGGTAGGAGCCGACGGCCTGATCACGCTCCCCTATTTCATGGGTGAAAGGACTCCCATCTGGGATCCGCTCGCGAGGGCAAATGTATTCGGAATGTCCCTCTCCCATACGAAGGAACACCTTCTGAGGTCCTTTATGGAGGGCGCGGTGATGGCGCTCCGCCATAACTATGAGCTTGTGAAGGCCAGCGGATGCAAGATGACGCCTCCCCTCGTGCTCTGTGAGGGAGGAGCAAAAAGCCCGTTCTGGAGGCAGATGGTCAGCGATGTGATCGGTGTGCCCACCAGCTACATGAAGGAGGCGAAGGGAGCGCCCTTTGGAGATGCGATCTCTGCCGGCGTGGGCACGGGTGTGTTTAAGGATTATCAGGTGGCGAAGGATTGGGCGAAGGTCGGCGCGTCCCATACGCCCAATATGGAGAACAAAGCCGTTTATGATAAGATGTTTCCGCTGTATCTGAAGCTGTATGAGCAGCTTAAAGGCTGCTATATGGACCTTGCGGATATCACCGGATATAAATAAAAAGGAGGAAAGTCACATGAAAAAAATCGTTGTCGGTGCGGACCCTTTTGGTTTCACGGTAAAGGAAGAGGTAAAGAAGTACCTGGAAGGAAGAGGCTACGAGGTCCTGGATGTGGGAACTCTTGATGAAGAGCATCCCGTGGATTATTACAAAGTGGGCTCTGAAGTGGGAAAAAGGATATCGGCCGGAGAATATCCCCAGGGAATTATTTTCTGCGGTACGGGAATGGGCGTAAATATTGTAGCCAACAAGTATAAAGGGGTTTACTGCGGATTATGCGAGAGCGTGATGTCTGCCCGCCTTTGCAAGATCATCAATAACTGCAACGTATTGTCGATCGGCGGTCTGTTCAACGGAGGCTACAAGGCGATACAGATGGTCGAGGCGTTTTTGGACGCGGAATTTTCCATCGGTTTTTCCGAGGCCGCGCCGGAAGCGCTCCAAGACGGCCTGAAAGGCGTAAAAGAGATAGAGGAGAGCATTTATGGCAAATAAGATCATGACCAGCATAGACGACTCTTTTAAGCTGTTGAATACGAGGACCATACCGTGTCTGGGATTTGGGACTTATCTCGCTACCAGAGGGAAGAACCCGGATGTGATCGGGCAGGCGATCCGGGCGGGCTACCGTCATATCGATACGGCATCCCTGTATGGGACGGAGCCGGAGGTAGGCGAAGCTATTCAGAAGAGCCGGATACCGAGAGAAGAGTTCTTCCTGACTTCTAAGGTCTACAAGACGGATATGGGATATGAGAAGACCAAGGAAGCTTTCCAGAGAAGCCTGGATAAGCTGCAGACTACCTATCTCGATATGTATATGATTCATTGGCCGCTTCCCTATGTGAACTATACGGATTGGAGAAAGCTGAACCTGGATACCTGGAGAGCCATGGAAGAGCTGTACTTTGACGGGAAAATACGGGTATTGGGAGTGTGCAACTGCATGCCCCACCATCTGCTGAACATCATGGAGAACAGCATCGTGATGCCCGCGGTGGATCAGCTGGAGCTGCATCCTGGTTACATGCAGGAAGAAGCGGTGGAATTCTGCCGGAAACACGGGATCGTAGTGGAGGGATGGAGCCCTACAGGCCGTGGAGTGCTCCTGGAGAATGAATTTCTGAAGGGGCTGGCGGCGAAATATGAGGTATCGGTGGCGCAGATCTGTCTCAGATTCCTGCTCCAGAGCAACATCCTGCCTCTGATCAAGACCTCCAGCATGGAACGGATGAAGGAAAATCAGGACGTCTTCCGCTTCCAGATTTCAGAAGAGGATATGGAGGCGATCCGGAATATGCCGTTGGCCGGCTGGTCGGGAGAGCATCCGGACAGACTTAGAGTCGCGGCGGTGGACTGAAAAAGAATCAATAAAGCAATAAAAAATCCCCCCCACCGCATCCAATGCAGTGAGGGGGAAATCAAAAGGGGAGGATAAGTATTTCTCTTTTCTTTGGTACTATCTTAAGTATGCCCGGGAAGAGAAGTCTTATACACCTCTTTTTAATTTTTTTATTTTACTTTGCCGGACTTCGTGCGGTAAGGTATAGTTATAACATTATCCGGCAGAGCTCCTGCGGGCTTGCTCACTTTGCTCTTCTGTGGTATGATACATTCGCTGAACAGACCGAATAAAAGGAATCATGGATGAGAACGGAGGCAGAGTGAAATGGAGAGTGGATCGGCTTATACCAGCTTTGCGGCGGTCTATGATAAATTCATGGACAACGTTCCATATGAAGAGTGGTGTGTTTATCTGACTGGGCTTCTAAGGGAACATGGATGCCGGGACTGTCTGCTGGCAGATTTGGGCTGCGGCACGGGCAGCCTTACGGAGCTGCTGTCCGAGGCCGGATACGATATGATAGGAATCGATCAATCAGAAGAGATGCTGGAAATAGCCATGGAAAAACGGGTGGAGTCGGGCAGGGACATTTTGTATCTCTTACAGGATATGAGAGAATTTGAACTATTCGGCACCGTGGGGGGCATTGTCAGTATCTGCGATTCCATGAATTATATCACTTCCTATGAAGAATTGGTGCAGGTATTCCGGCTGGTGAACAACTATCTGGATCCGGGCGGCATCTTTATTTTTGATTTTAATACCCGGTATAAATACCGGGAGCTTTTAGGCGACGGCACGATAGCGGAGAGCCGGGAGAATGAAAGCTTTATCTGGGACAATTATTTTGACGAAGAGACTGGCATCAATGAGTATCAGCTGACCATATTTGTGAAAGCGGACACTGTTCCCGGCGGGGAAAACGATCTTTATCATAAATATGAAGAAATCCATTATCAGAAAGCGTATGAACTTGCGGAGTTTCAAAGGGCCCTTTTGGAGGCGGGCATGGAGTTCGTGACCGCGTATGACGCATTCACGAGGGAAGCGCCGAAGGAGGAGAGCGAGCGGGTTTATGTGGTCGCCAGAGAACGGGGAAAAACATCGGCGTCTGAAAATAATAGAAGAGGGAATGACAGTGGGGAACGGAATATCTGAAAAGGAAGATGGGAATATGGAAAAAAGAGCAGACGGAGTCATGGGAGATTACATTGTCCGCGCTACGGCGGCGGATGCCAAGATCAGGGCGTTTGCGGCGACTTCCAGAAACCTGGTGGAGGAAGCCAGGAAAAGGCATAATACCAGTCCGGTGGCGACAGCGGCGCTGGGGCGCCTGATGACGGCAGGCGCGATGATGGGAAGCATGATGAAAGGGGATAAGGATGTCCTCACGCTGAGGATCCAGGGAGACGGCCCCATCGGCGGCATCACAGTCACCGCGGATTCCAGGGCGGATGTAAAGGGCTGCGTGGTCAATCCGGAGGTCCTTCTCCACGCCAATAAAAAAGGAAAATTGGACGTGGCCGGAGCGGTGGGACGGGGTACGTTTACGGTCATACGTGATATTGGCCTCAAGGAGCCGTATTCCGGGCAGATCGATCTGGTCAGCGGAGAGATCGCGGAGGATCTCACGTATTACTATGCCGTGTCGGAGCAGGTTCCGTCCTGTGTGGCCCTGGGAGTGCTGATGAACCGGGAAAATACAGTGCGGCAGGCGGGAGGCTTTATCATCCAGCTCATGCCGGACGCGGAGGAAGAGCTGATAACGGCGCTGGAGAAGCATCTGTCGGGAATCACGTCCATCACCTCGTTCCTGGATGCCGGAAAGTCACCGGAACAGATCCTACAGGAAATCCTGGGAGATTTCGGCCTGGATATCCTGGATAAGATACCTACAAGGTTTTACTGTGACTGTTCCAAGCAAAAGGTGGAAAAGGCGCTTGTCAGCGTAGGGAAGGCAGAACTGGATGAGATGATCGCTGCCGGCGAACCGGTGGAGGTTTCCTGCCATTTCTGCAGCGAACGGTATCGATTCGGAGTAAAAGAGCTCGAAAATATCAGAAATCAGATGGATTAATAAATAATCACCAAATATTGTTTGGAAAAATATACAAAAATTAGAGAAAATGGCAAAAAAATGGTTTGCGGACAAGCTGTTATATGCTATAATATGAGGAGCAGGCGGCCAACCTGCTCTTTAACGTCTAAATTCAACACAGGAGGGATTTAAAACATGGCAAAATGGGTATATTTGTTTAAAGAAGGAAATGCGGAAATGCGTAACCTTCTTGGCGGAAAGGGCGCCAACCTGGCAGAAATGACCAACCTTGGCCTTCCGATTCCCCAGGGCTTTACTGTAACTACAGAGGCTTGCACCGATTATTACAACAGTGGAAAGAAGATTACAGAAGAAATTCAGGGACAGATTTTCGACGCGTTAGAATGGCTTGAAGCTGAGAACGGCAGAAAATTTGGCGATACAGAGAATCCTCTCCTAGTATCCGTACGTTCTGGTGCCAGGGCTTCTATGCCTGGTATGATGGACACAATCTTAAACTTAGGCTTAAACGATGTTTCTGTTGAGGGATTTGCAAAGAAGACAGGGAACCCCAGGTTTGCATACGATTCCTACAGAAGATTTATTCAGATGTTCTCCGATGTTGTCATGGAGGTTCCCAAATCCTTCTTTGAAAAGATCATTGATGAGGTAAAGACGGCAAAGGGCGTACATTATGATACGGAGCTGACGGCCGACGATCTGAAGGAGCTGATCGCGAGATTCAAGCAGGTTTATAAAGATGCGATGAACGGTGAGGAATTCCCTCAGGATCCCAAGGTCCAGCTGATGGATGCGGTAAAAGCCGTGTTCCGCTCCTGGGACAACCCCCGCGCCATCGTATACAGAAGAATGAATGATATTCCCGGTGACTGGGGTACTGCCGTAAACGTACAGACCATGGTATTCGGAAATATGGGCGATACTTCCGGAACAGGCGTTGCGTTCACCCGTAATCCGTCCACCGGCGCAAGGGGTATTTATGGCGAATACCTGATCAACGCGCAGGGTGAGGACGTTGTGGCAGGCGTGCGTACTCCTCAGCCTATCACCAAACTGGCAGAGGATCTGCCGGAGTGCTACAAGGAATTCATGGCGATCGCGAATAAGCTGGAAGACCACTACCGCGATATGCAGGATATGGAATTCACGATTCAGGAAGGGAAGCTTTACTTCCTCCAGACCCGTAACGGCAAGAGGACTGCTCCCGCGGCTATCCAGATCGCCTGCGACCTGGTGGACGAAGGCAAGATCACTCCTGAGGAAGCGGTATGCCGTATTGAGGCAAAGTCCCTTGACCAGCTGCTTCATCCTACCTTTGATACAGCTGCGCTGAAAGCCGGCGAGGTGATCGGAAGCGCGCTTCCCGCATCCCCCGGAGCTGCGGCAGGTAAGGTTTATTTCACAGCTGAGGATGCAAAGGAAGCCCACGAAAAAGGCGAAAGAGTCATCCTGGTCCGTCTGGAGACATCACCCGAGGATATCGAGGGCATGCACGCGGCAGAGGGAATCCTGACAGTGCGCGGCGGCATGACTTCTCATGCGGCAGTAGTGGCGCGCGGTATGGGCACCTGCTGTGTATCCGGCTGCGGAGAAATCAAGATAGACGAAGCCGCCAAGAAATTTGAACTGGGCGGACATGCCTTCACAGAAGGGGACTATATTTCCCTGGACGGCACAACAGGCAAGATTTATAAAGGCGATATCGAAACAATGGAGGCTTCCGTAGGCGGAAACTTCGGCCGTATCATGCGCTGGGCGGATCAGTTCCGCAAGCTGCAGGTACGTACCAATGCAGATACCCCCGTTGATACGGAAAATGCCGTTAAGCTGGGTGCGGAGGGCATCGGCCTCTGCCGTACTGAGCATATGTTCTTTGATCCTGACAGGATTCCGAAGATCCGGAAGATGATTCTTTCCGATTCTGTGGAAGTGCGTGAGGCTGCTCTGAACGAGCTGATTCCTTTCCAGAAAGCGGATTTCAAGGCAATGTATAAGGCTCTTAGAGGCCGCCCGATGACCGTTCGTTATCTGGATCCGCCGCTTCATGAGTTCGTACCCACCGATCCTGCGGATATTAAGGCGCTGGCGGATGACATGGGTCTGACTCCTGAACAGGTACAGGCGAAGTGCGACGACCTTCATGAGTTCAACCCGATGATGGGCCATCGTGGATGCCGTCTTGCGGTTAC
The DNA here is from genome assembly GCA_902363445.1 of Lachnospiraceae bacterium. Classification (GTDB taxonomy): domain Bacteria; phylum Bacillota; class Clostridia; order Lachnospirales; family Lachnospiraceae; genus Lientehia. The sequence goes on along the minus strand of CABJAB010000001.1, from coordinate 274,113 downwards.
CTATCCGGAAATCGCGAAGATGCAGACGAGGGCGATTATTGAAGCTGCTATTGAAGTGAAGGAAGAGATGGGATATGACATCGTTCCCGAGATCATGATTCCCTTAGTCGGCGAAAAGAAAGAACTTAAGTTTGTTAAAGATGTGGTAATCGCCACGGCAGAAGAAGTCATGAAAGAAAAGGGCGAATACATCAATTACCATGTAGGGACCATGATCGAGATTCCCCGCGCGGCTCTGACTGCTGACAAGATTGCAGAAGAGGCGGAGTTCTTCTCATTCGGGACCAATGACCTGACTCAGATGACTTTCGGCTTCTCCCGTGATGATGCAGGAAAGTTCCTGCAGTCCTACTACAGCAACAAGATTTATGAATCCGATCCTTTTGCAAAGCTGGATCAGGAGGGCGTAGGTCAGCTGGTCGCCATGGCGGCTAAGAAGGGACGCAAGACTAATCCAAATCTGAAGCTTGGTATCTGCGGCGAGCATGGCGGCGATCCCAGCTCCGTAGAATTCTGCCATAAGATTGGGCTGAACTATGTATCCTGCTCACCTTACCGCGTGCCTATCGCAAGACTGGCGGCGGCACAGGCTGCTATCAAACAGAAATAATCGAGAACTGGATTATTTGTTACAGGGTATCCCCCATTATCGTCCAGTGCGAGAGAGTGGCTATCCTCTAAGCAGAATAGAACATGAGTAATAAATAAAGACTAAACAAAGAATAGACCTTGAAACTTGGGAGGAATCCTGAGTTTTGAGGTCTTTTTTTACATTTTGTATAAGAATGTTTTCCTGAAGAAAACTGCATGACGACTATCTGGAACAATGATATAATATGACGATAGAGGGGTAATAATATTATTTAAAAGGCGGTGAGGCGATATGAAAAATTATTATAGCACGATTGACAATATTGTACTTACTTTTTCTGATGTAGAAGAAGATAAAAATGGATTTGATTCTATTACGTTTCGCTTTGAACGTTCTAATGATAATGGATTTGATTTTGCGGAGGGAACTTTGCCAGAAAACCAGATTTATAAAACTTATGGATTTTCAGAAGATGAACTGATGCAGATGCAAGAATATTTGTAAAATAACAGCTTTCTTATTTGGGAAATTGCAAAAGAAAAAGGGGGAAAGCAAAGTGCCTAAAGCGTTACTTGACTTCTTGGGATATACATTTTATTTTTACTCTAATGAAAACGGAGAGCCTATTCCTATTCATGTAGCTAAAGGGAAACCGTCCGAAAATTCTACAAAGTTTTGTAAAAAAGAGATAGTGTTATACTAGAACATAACAGGGGCAATATTCCGAAAAGTGATTTAAAGAAAATTCAGAACTATATTTGTGCTAATAGGGCTATTATTGTTAATCGCTGGTATGAATATTTTGGATTTTGATAAGCGTACCATTAGAAATAATGGTGCGCTTATTTATTTCTTACCATTCTGCAAGGGGGCTTTTGCCTTGACAGAGAAATACATTTATTATATGGTGAGTACAGGAGGAGGGGTATTATGAAAAAAATAATTTGTATTATGCTGGCAGTCATTCTAACGGCGGCATTGGCCGCATGCGGTGAGCCAAAAGCGCAGCAGCCAGAAACACAGCAGCCAGAAACACAGAAGCCGGAAGCACAGCAGTCGGAAGGCGAAAAAGATTTGGTGCAGATTTCAAAACAGATCACGGAAAAGCTCAGTAGATCGGAATATGATGAGATTGCCGGATTTATGGGAGATCAAATGAAAACCCTTTCCGCGAAGGACTGGGAAAAAATATGGGATGAGACGGAAAGTGGATTCGGGGCTTTTCAGAAGACGGGAGAATTCACTCAATTTGAAACTGACGGATATGATGTGGTGGAACTTGAGCTCATCTGTGAGAACGGGACGGCCATTCAGCGCACTGTGTTTGATTCTCAGGGACTTGTCGCCGGATTTTTTATGAAAGCCGGGCCGATTAAGTCTGATTTGCCGGAGGGGATCACTGAGCAGGAGATCACCTTTGATTCGCAGCCGGGATTTCCGATATATGGTACCTTGACGATGCCAAAAGAGGCGCCGAAGGCGGCTCTGGTCCTCGTCCATGGTTCAGGGCCTCAAGACCGGGATTCTACGATCGGCTTTAATAAACCGTTCCGCGATCTGGCGTATGGCCTCGCCGCCCAGGGGATTGCCGTTCTTCGATATGATAAAGTGACATACACCTATGGGGAAAAATTAACGGAAAAATATGGATCTGCTTTTACGGTGGAAGAGGAATCTATCCTGGATGCTGTAAGCGCTGTGAATTGGCTGAAGCAGAAGGACTCCATCCCCGGAGACTCCATCTATGTGCTGGGAATGAGCTTAGGCGGTTCTTTGCTGTCATCCATAGGTAAAGAATGTCCTGATGTGGCAGGATATATCAGCATGAGCGGTACGCCGCTTCCGCTGTGGAAAATTTCTCTGCAGCAGAATGAGATGTCGTTGGAGGAGCAGAATGAAGCGCAGAGGGCGGCCGGGCAGGCCATAATCGACGAAGAGGTGCAGAAGGCCGAGAATATTTCGGACTATACAGAAGAAGAGTTGACAGACATGACTGTTTTCGGGCTTCCAGGTATTTATTCCAGGCATCTTTTTAGCATAAAACCTGCGGAACTGCATCTTGCGGATAAAAAGCCGATCTTGATTCTTCAGGGAGGCAAGGACCGCCAGGTGACGCCGGAAAACGGCATCGCGGCATGGCAGACTGCATTAGCCGGCCATCCGGACGCGACTTATAAGCTTTATGATGATCTGAACCATATTATGGGGGATTACCAGGGAGAGGCGGTTCCTTTCCTGGAACTGCTGAGTGTAGAATACCGTCAAAATACGCCTGTGCCTCAATATGTCATCGACGATATCGCCGACTGGATGAACGCCCGGGGAAACCATTAAAACGGCATAGGATTGGACTTATCCAAAAAGCATGGTAAAAATCATGCCGATTGCGCCGGCTGAGAGAAAGGCCAGTCCTATCCCCGCGGACTTTTTTCGCTTTTCCATATCTTTTCTGCTGCTTTCCGACAAATGGGTGATCGGATATTTCCTTCTGCCGGCCAGATACATGAGCAGGCCGCCGGAGTTATTGCCGTTCATGGCAAATAATCCCCATAGTTTTGGATGTTTCAATCCGCGGGCCTCTGCGTCGATTATGGTCAGCCGGTAGATCTGATATACAATCTCGATTGCACCCACAAAGGTTATTGCTCCAAAGATCACTGTAAATATGACGCTGTTTTCCATGATGGTTCCTCCTAAAATTTTTTGATTATCTGATAGAGTAAAATGGATGAGCTGATGACCATGAGACAAAAAACGCCGGCCAGAAAATACATGTTTTCTGGTATGAACATATGGAGCATGATCAGCAGGGCCGCCGTTATGATATTGATTATGACAGCTCCTATCAGCTTCTGATTGCTTTTTACGACATTTGTACTTTCTTCCAGATGCTGTATCATTTTGCTGTCTCCTTTCAGCAGACCGTCGAGACTTATGGAATATAAGTCGCTTAATTTAATAACGCTGATTATGTCTGGATATGATTTTTCATTTTCCCAATTTGAAATGGTCTGTCTTGACACATTGATTTTTTCTGCCGCGTTTTCCTGGGTAAGTCCAGAACGTACACGAGCGTCCTTTAATTTTTTGCCGATTTCCATATTAAGACCGCTCCTTTCAAGACTATCCTGCCATATTGATGGAGAAATGTCTATCAAATCTCTTTGACACAGAGAAAAACCGTGTCAAAATTCTTTTACATACCTTACCGCACGAAGTGCGCCTGCCCGGAGGGTATGAATTAAGGGATGCCCTTGGGTATACCTTACCGCACGAAGTGCGCCTGCCCGGAGGGTATACCTTTAAATATCTTTGAAACAAACGTATCTTTAAAACCAAATGAGGCAGGAGGAAATCCGATTCCATCCAGGCGGCTCGCTGGCAGCCGTAACCAGCATCTTTACGGTCTCCAGTCGGTCCTTTCCAACTGACATGGATAAATCGATATTTTTCCATGTCAGATTCCAATAAAAACCTGCATGAGATTCGGTTTTTACCTCCCTGCGGCCGGGAAGATCCTGCTAACGGCTTTGCGGCGCTCGCCTTACGATGGAATCGGATCGTTCCTCCTGCTCCTCTTCCCGCACCAAAATAAGCTTCTGTTTGTTCCGAAAGATATTGAAGCGGACACCGTGGCCCGCTGCTTTATGCGCGCGGGCCGTGTGGATATCCGATTCTTTTCTGGAATCTAAGGAACGGAGTTTATCCAATGCTGCGCGGCAGGCAGGGCGCCGACAGAAAGATTCCGGGCCGGCCTAAAGGTGAGCGCCGCAGGGCAGCGGCCGGTGTTCCCCAGGCGTAGGGAGGCAGAAACGGAACTACCGATTCCGTTTCTGAGCGAACCGGAGACGAAAAATCATCCGGATTTTCCGTCGACATGTGAGCGATACTCCTGGAGCGGGGATAAAGCGGCCCCTGCATCGCCAGCGAACCGAAATCGTGACGGCCCGGAACTTCTGCCGGTGCCTAACTGTAGCGTAATCGGAATTTACTAAAATGATTCCAAAAAATATTTTGTATTATAGTGATAAAGACAAAGATATTTTAAAGATTTTCAAGAGTATGATGTGTTTAACAGACCATGATGTGAAAAGGGAAAGGATATGGATAAAATGAAAACTACCTATCGCCGCTGTACAGTACTTGACGGAACAGAAAAAATGAAGCCGCAGCCGGACATGACGGTCGTTGTAGAAGACGGCAGGATCGTATCGGTCACAAAGGAGGAGGCGCCTTCCGGAGAAGGAGAAGTCATCGATCTGGAGGGCCGGTATCTGATGCCGGGTCTTATCAATCTGCACGTTCATCTGCCGGGAAGCGGCGCGCCGAAGAAAAAGCAGCAGGACAGCACGGCGGCGGCTAAGCTGGTAATGAAAAACAGACTTACCCGTTTTATTGGATTAAAGATGTGCGAAAATTATGCTAAGACGGAGCTTTTATCCGGGGTGACTACGATCCGCACAGTCGGCGGCCTCGGTAATTTTGATACCTTGATCCGCGACCGTATCAACGCCGGAACGCTGGACGGCCCGAGGATCCTGGCATCTAATATGGCGGTTTCCGTGCCGGGAGGCCATATGACCGGTTCCGTGGCATATTCCGCGGGAAGTGAAGAAGAATGCCGCGCGTTGGTGAGAAAAATAGCCGGAGAGAAACCGGATTGGATAAAGCTTATGATCACCGGAGGCGTACTGGATGCGAAGGTAAAGGGGGAGCCGGGAGTACTGAAGATGCCCCCTTCTTACGTAAAAGCCTGCTGTGAGGAAGCACACAAGGCGGGATACCGCGTGGCCGCCCATACAGAAAGCCCGGAGGGAGTGCGGACAGCGCTGGAAAACGGGGTGGATACGATTGAACACGGGGCGTCTCCCGATGAAGAGATCATCGCTTTGTTCAAAGAGAAAAAAGCCTGTGACATCTGTACGATCTCGCCCGCCGTTCCCTTGGCGAAGTTCGGGAAAGATATCATGGACAGTACAGAGATGATGCGGTATAACGGAAACATTGTGCTGGAGGGCATCATAAACTGCGCCAAGACAGCGCTTGAACATGATATTCCGGTGGGACTAGGCACTGATACGGCCTGTCCGTTTGTCACTCATTATGACATGTGGAGGGAACTGCAGTACTTCCATAAATATGTGGGCGTGAGCCGGACCTTTGCACTTTACACAGCTACGAAAAGAAACGCGGAGATTGCAGGCATTGGACAGGCGACCGGCAGTATAGAGCCGGGAAAAAGCGCGGACTTTCTGATCACGGAGAAAAACCCATTGGAGAATCTGGCCGCACTCCGCACTCCGTATATGGTAGTCGCGCGCGGAAAAGCATTTAAAAAACCAGCAGTCAAGAAATATCCCATTTGTGAGCGGGAGCTGGATAAGTGTATGCAGGATTTATGAAAAAGAAACATATCCCCTTGACAAATAAAACTGTTATGTTTATAATTACAGTAATAACTGAGATGAAAAATAGAACAGTTTATAACCGGAGGTGTATATGAAATTGAAACGACTTATCAGCGGCGCGGCCGTGATCCTCATGATCACCAGCTCAGGAATATTTGCCGGCTGCGGTGCGAAGCACGTGGAACCGGAGACGACGAAAGAGGAAACACGATCTGCCGAAGAAAAGGGAACGGAAGCTTCCTCCTCTTCGGAAGAAGAGACGGCAGAAGCGTCTCCTTTGTTTGGAAGCTTTACATCAGAAACCCTGGACGGAGAAGCGGTGGACCAGGAGATATTTTCGGGGGCGGATCTGACTATGGTGAATATCTGGGGTACTTTCTGCGGCCCTTGCATCAGTGAGATGCCCGACCTTGGCGAGATAAGCCATGAGTACAAGGACAAAGGGGTCCAGGTGATTGGGATAGTCAGCGACGTAGTGGAGGCGAAGGACGAGACGGCTCTGGAAATCGTGGATACCACGGGGGCGGATTATACACACATCATCGTATCAAAGGACTTGTACCTCGGTTATCTGAAGGAAGTCCAGGTGGTGCCTACTACCGTATTCGTGGATAAGGAAGGGAAACAGGTCGGAAGCGCGTTTTACGGAGCGAAGAGCAAGGAGAAATGGGAAGAAGCCATAAATGAATTGCTGGAGCAGGTGAAAGATGAAAGATAAAAAGGTTATCTGGATCAGAAGAGCTCTGATAGCGGCGGCGGTGGGATTTCTGATATTCGGCATCAGCAGAGGCGAAGCGGGAACCGTACTGAAAAAAGCAGTGAATATATGTTTGGAGTGTATAGGAATTGGCTGAACTTTTAAAACGTATGAAAAAAAGGGCGAGGCTCTGGGTACAGGTTGGATTTACTGCCCTTACCAATGGATATCTGCTGGGCTTTGTAAAGGGAAAGATCTTTACGGGGCCGACGAAAGCCGTATGTGTTCCGGGGCTTAACTGCTACTCCTGTCCCGGGGCGCTGGGCTCCTGTCCCATCGGTTCTCTGCAGGCGGTGCTGGGCAGCCGGAATTATAAATTTTCCTTTTATGTAATTGGGTTTCTCATGCTGATCGGTTCCCTGGCAGGGCGGTTCGTGTGCGGGTGGCTTTGCCCGTTCGGACTCATCCAGGATCTGCTTTATAAAATTCCTTTTATAAAGAAACGGAAAAACCTGCCCGGGCACAAGGTTCTGGTCTGGATGAAGTATGTGATACTGGCAGTATTTGTCATAATCCTTCCTCTGTTCGCTGTGGACATCGTCGGACAGGGAAGCCCCTGGTTTTGCCAATATATCTGTCCCAGCGGGACGCTTACGGGAGGAATACCTCTGGTATTGCTCAATGAGCCGCTTAGGGGCGCCATCGGCTGGCTGTTCCATTGGAAAATGGCTATACTGCTTCTGATGATTTTCTTGTCTGTCATCGTATACAGGCCTTTCTGCAAATATATATGTCCTCTGGGCGCCATATACAGCCTGTTTAATCCAATTGCGCTGTACCAGTACCAGGTGGACGCGGGAAAATGTACGAAATGCGGCAAGTGCCAAAAAGCCTGTAAAATGGATATTCGAGTGTGGGAAACACCGAACAGCCGGGAATGTATCCGGTGCGGGGACTGCCTGAAAAGCTGCCCCCATGGAGCGATCTGCAGCAGCATGGGAAAGAAGAAGGAGACTATCATAGTAAAGGACGGACGACAGAATGACGAGTGAATTTTCAATCGCGGTACATGCTCTTGTATATTTAAATCATAAAGGGGCTACTCTGGCCAGCGAAGCCCTGGCCGAGAATGTGTGTACCAATCCGGCGCGCATCAGGAAGGTCATGGCAAAGCTGAAGAAAAAAGGCCTGGTGGGGACAAAAGAGGGGCTGAACGGAGGCTATTACATGGTGTGGAAAGCACAGGAGGTAAACCTCCGCCAGATATGCGAGGCCCTGGAGGTAGATATGGTGAAAGCGTCCTGGCGGTCTGGGAGTCTGGACATGGACTGCCTGGTCGCGTCCGGCATGGCGGGAATCATGGATGGAATATACGGGGAGCTGAACGAGCTTTGCAAAAAAAGGCTGGAAAATGTGACCATTCAGGATATTGACGATCAGATTTTTAAAGGGAATAAAAAATAATAAGAGTTGGAAAGGGGTAAACAGGATGGAACGATATGATGCGATAATCATCGGATTTGGAAAAGGGGGAAAAACGCTGGCTGCCAAGTTGGGAGCTCAGGGAAAAAGGGTCGCTATGATCGAAAAGGATCCGGGAATGTATGGAGGGACTTGTATCAATGTCGGATGTATTCCGTCAAAATCTTTGGTGAGGAGTTCGGGAATCGCCGCGCTCCATCCTGAGAAAAGCTTCGGGGAAAAAGCACGGGAATATAAGGCGGCGGTCGAAGAGAAGAGACGCCTCACGGCCGCGCTCCGCGGAAAGAATTTTTCAAAGCTGGATGATATGGAAAATGTGACGGTATATAATGGAACCGCCTCCTTTATCTCCAATACAGTTGTATCGGTAAAGACGGAGAATGGAACCTTCTCGCTGGAAGGAGAAAAAATATTCATAAATACAGGCGGGACGCCGGTGATCCCTCCCATTGAGGGACTTGAGGGAAACCCGTATGTGTATACCAGCGCCGGCCTGATGGATTTGGATACCCTTCCGGAGCGTCTGGTCATCATTGGAGGCGGATACATAGGCTTGGAATTCGCGTCCATGTATTCCGGTTTCGGCACAAAGGTCACGATCCTGCAGGATGGGGAAACTTTTCTGAAGAGAGAAGACAGGGATGTGGCGGAAGCAATCCGTTCCATTCTGGAAGAACGGGGAGTGGAATTCAAACTAGGAGCTAAGATACAAAAGGTGGAAGCAAAGGAAGGCTATGCGGAGACGAGCATTTTGTGGGAAGGGGAAGAAATGATCCTCCAGTCTCAGGCGGTGCTGGCAGCGACCGGGAGGAAGCCCAATACCGAAGGCCTTGACGCAGAAAACGCAGGGGTCAGTAGAAACGCCCGCGGCGCGGTCATCGTAGATGACGAGCTGAAGACCAGCGCTCCCAATATCTGGGCGATGGGAGATGTAACCGGCGGTCTCCAGTTCACCTATGTGTCACTGGATGATTTCAGGATCGTATGGTCCCAGATGAATGGAGGAGATTACACACGGGCAGACAGGAAAAATGTGCCGTACAGTGTATTTATTACACCGTCCTTTTCACGGGTGGGACTGAATGAGGAAGAAGCAAGGGCGGCAGGATATCAGGTCAAGATTTTGAAGATGCCGGCCGCGGCGATTCCGAAAGCCCAGGTATTGAAGAATCCCAAAGGACTTCTGAAAGCCGTGATTGATGAAAAGACGAACCGGATTCTGGGCGCAATGCTGCTCTGCGAAGAGTCTTATGAGATGATCAATACCGTAAAGCTTGCGATGGATCTGGAAGCTGATTATCGGATTTTGGGCAAACAGATCTATACACATCCTACCATGAGTGAAGCCTTTAATGATTTGTTCGGTCAGTAAAACGCACCATAACTTAACAAAAAGGCAGTCTGCCGTTTGGGGAGATGCCCCGCTCACGAAATGGGCGGGGCTTCTTTATCCTGCAGGTAATCAAGCTCCTGTGTTTTCCAATAAATAGCGTCTTCCTCCGTAACGGGACGCAGAATCCGGCATGGATTTCCGGCGGCGATCACATTCGGAGGGATATCTTTTGTGACGATGCTCCCGGAACCGATTATCGAGTTTTCTCCTATGGTGACGCCTGGATTAAGGATTGCGCCTCCTCCAATCCATACGTTGTCCCCGATGGTTATGGGGCGGCCATATTCCAAACCGGTATTTCTTACGGACGCGTCGACGGGATGGGCGGCGGTATAAATACCCACCCTGGGCCCGATGAGCACATGGTTTCCAATGGTCACAGGACACACATCGATGATGATGCAGTCACAGTTGATATACAGATGATCTCCTGCACAGATCTGTTTCCCGTAATCACAGCGGAAGGGCGGTTCCACGTGGAAGCCGGCGCCAATTTTCCCAAAAAGCTCACGGATGATGGCGTCCTGCTTTTCCGTATCGTATTCAGTCATATGGTTAAAGACGGTCAGAAGTTGTTTGCACCGGATGTATTCTTTTGTAAGCTCTTCATCGGCAGTCATATGATAAAGCCTGCCGGACAGCATGCGTTCTTTAGAGGTCATGAAAATCCCTTTCTTGTAATACGGTCTAATATCCTGGTCTCAGAGATATAAATATAATGGAATGTATTTGCCACGAAGAGTATTGTAGCAAAAGGACGGGCAGGTGTAAAGGCTTCGGCGGAGAGATTTTCCTTTTGTATTTTATGAAGAACTTGAAAATATTTCCAGTATGCAGTATGATAAAAACGTCACTAATTTCCTTTATCGAAATAAAGTGATAAAGGAACAAAGCTTGCGCGGATATTTTATTGGCACCTGTATTCGAGGAAAAGAGGAGTGAAGTTATGGCAAGAAAAAAAGTTCAGGCAGCGGAGAAGACGGAAACAAAAGCGGCAGCGGTACCTGAAAAAGCAGCGGCGCCTGAGAAAAAAGCGGCTGCAGAGGTAAAAAAGCCTGCCGTGAGAAAGCCCGTGAAGAAAACGGAGATGAAGACGAGCGTCTCGGTACAGTACATGGGAAAGGATATTGCTGATAAGGAAATGATCGCTTTGATCAAAAAGGACTGGACTGCTAAAAAGCATAAGATCAGTGAGATCAAGACGATGGAGCTGTACGTGAAGGTTGAAGAAAATATGGTATATTATGTCATCAACGGTGAAGAGACCGGAAGCGTGGCAATCTGATTTCAGCACGGGAGTCAGGGCATATTGGCCGCATTCATGGAGGAATATAAAATTCCTTTATGGGTGCGGTTTATTTAAAATATACCCAAGGGCACCCCTTTAAATATCTTTAAAACAAACGTATCTTTATAACTAGATGAGGCAGGAGGAAATCCGCATGATATGCGATTTTTGCCTCCCTGCCTCCGGGAAAATTCTGCTAACGCCTTTGCGGCGCTCGCCTTATGATGGAATCGGATTGTTCCTCCTGCTCCTCCTCCCGCACCAAAATAGGCTTCTGTTCGTCGTAAAGACCGTTGGGGCGGGCCGTGTGGATACCTGATATTTCTATGGAATCAAAGGAACGAAGATCATCCGAAATGGTGCGGCAGAAAAGATACCGGCAGAAAGATTCCGGGCCGGCCTAAAGGTGAGCGCCGCAGGGCAGCGGCCGGTGTTCCCCAGGCGGAGGGAGGCAGAAACGGAAATACCGATTCCGTTTCTGAGCGAACCGGAGACGGGAAATCATAAAAATTTCCTGTTGACTGTGAGCGGTACTACCGGAGCGGGGATAAAGCGGCCCCTGCATCGCCAGCGAACCGAAATCGTGACGGCCAGGAACTTCTGCCGGTAATTAACTGGAGCTTAATCGGCACTTACTAAGAATGATTCCAAATAGTATTTTGTATTATACCCAACTGCTCTGTTCGGTTTCCGGGGGAAGTACGTTCCCCGGTGTTGAAAAAAGGCGTTTTTTGTTGTATAATGATGGAACTGCAGCTAAAAAGGAAATGAGAAGCACAGAACCGAGAGGATATTATATGAAAAAAAATGCAGGAAACAGGATTCGCCGTATCTGTCTATCCCTTTCCGTTATGATTGCGGCAGCCGGCGCGCTGTCTTCTTCGGCAGCCGGTGATGACCTTCAGAGGGCCGGAGATAAGGTGGAAAGTGCCGAGGAGCGGGCAAAGGATTTGAAAGAAGCCGGAGAACGCCTGGAAAGCTATCTGGAAGAACTGAACACGCAGCTGGACCAGTTGACCTCCGACATGGAGGAGTTGGCGAGACAGAAGGATGAACTGAATGGCCGCCTGTCCACTACGGAGGAGGAATTGGAGGAAGCGAAGGCCACGGAGTCCAGGCAGTATGAGGATATGAAAAAGCGGATTCAATATATGTATGAAAACCGTGATGCCGGCTTTGTGGGATTGATATTTTCCGAAGAAAGCCTGTCCGGGATTATGAATAAAGCAGAGTATGCGATGGACATGGCCGGATATGACAGAAGGATGCTGACGGAATATAAAGAGACGAAGGAGCTGGTGGCTCAAAAGGAGAATGACCTTTTGGAGGAGCAGGACGCTCTGGAGCAGGTTGTGCGGGATACGGAGCAGAAGAGGAACGAGGTGCTTGCGGCCATCGGGGAGACGGCAGAGAAAATGGAAGCCTGCGCGGGAAATCTGGAGGATACCGAGGGACAGCTGGCGCAGTACCGGTCGGAGCTGCAGCAGAAGGAGCTGGAGGCGGAGAATCAGATGGCGGAGCTCACAGACGACGGGACCCAGGTCGCGGACGGCGGCTCCGGCAGCGGAAACAACGGGATGGGAGGAAACGAGAATGGCGGGGGGAGTACGGCGGCGGCCGACAAACCCAGCGGCGGAGACGGAAGCACAGAAACTCCGGTAAAGCCTTCCGATTCCCCCACGGAGGCGCCCACCCAGGCGCCGACAGAAGCCCCCACCCAAGCCCCGACGGAAGCGCCGACAGAGGCACCTACAGAAGCCCCGACGGAAGCACCGACTCAGGCGCCTGATCCCGGTGAAGACGAAATCGATTATACGGCCTATACCGACTTGGAGCTGATGGCCGCTATGATTTTCCGAGAGGCCAATACGGAACCTTGGGATGGAAAGGTAGCAGTGGGGAATGTGATCATGAACCGGATCCGGAGCAGCCGGTATCCCAATACCATGCTGGGAGTGCTGTCCCAGCCCTATCAGTTCAGTCCCTGGGGATATCCGAAGTATATCAATGCCCTGAAGAACGGAGTGAACGCAACCTGCAGGCAGGCGGCGGAGGCGGCCATGAACGGGACGGAAAACTACATCGGGGACCTGCTCCACTTCCGCACCATAGCCCCCGGATATGAGGGAATCACAATTGGAAGCCATGTTTTCTATTAGAAAAAACGGCATAGAGCTATTTCCAAAAACGGCATAGTTTTGTCTATGCCGTTTTTACATTTCATTAGGAGGAAATCTATGAACTGGGAACCTTGGACAGGTTGTTACAAAGTGAGTGACGGCTGCGCGAACTGCTATTTTTATGGGCCCCACGCAAAACGCTATGGTCAGAACACGATAGAAAAAACAGATAAATTTGATTGGCCCATAAGGAAAAACGCAAAAGGGGAGTATAACATTAAAGGAAACAAGATACTTGCGACCTGCTTTGCCACTGACTTTTTTCTTCCGGAAGCGGATGAATGGCGGAAAGAAGTCTGGGCTTTTATCAAGGAAAGAACAGACATCGATTTTTTGATCTTGACAAAGCGCATCGACCGTTTTCCTGTATCGCTTCCGTCTGATTGGGGGGCAGGATATGACAATGTGAACATTGGATGTACGGTCGAAAATCAAAGTGCGGCGGATTATCGGCTTCCTCTGTTTTTATCCTATCCGATAAAACGGCGCTTCATAGCCTGCGCGCCGCTTTTAGAGGCGATAGACCTAACGCCGTATCTTCATGGAGCGGACCACGTTACCGTTGGCGGCGAAACGGGGCGGGAAGCCCGCGAATGTGATTATGAATGGGTGCTTAATATCCGTGAACAATGTGTAAATGCAGGCGTCACATTCTGGTTCAAAAATACAGGTACCTTTTTTAAACGTGACGGAGTCGTGGAGAAGATAAATCCATTTAAGCAGTCCGGCATGGCGAAGGAACTTGGCATCGATATTTCAGACGGAAAACGCTTGTTTTGACAGGAGTGGGTATATGGACAGGAAAGAACTCGTCAACCAAAGCATTGACTATATTATGCAGCATTTGGATGAAGACCTGTCGCTTGATATCGTTGCGGCGCAGTTCTACATATCAAGATTCCATTTCAGCCGTATATTCAAGGAAGAGACGGGTGAAAGCGTTTATGCGTTTATCAAGCGCTGCAGAGTCGACCAAAGTGCGGTAGATATAAAGTTAAACCCAGCAAAAGCGATTGCAGATATCGGTTTGGATTATGGATACAGCTCTTCCAACTATAGCACTGTATTTAGAAAGCGCCATAATGTTTCTCCGGCTGTGTTTAAGAAGTCCATAATCAGTCACAGCATGTCTGTCCCTTTTACTCCAAAACGGGTCATTCCATTTAAAACCGAGGAGGAATATGCCGCCCACATTGGGATTCAAAAGATAGATGATTTATTTGTGATCTATGAAAGATTTATAGGAAGCTATGCGGATATTGAAAAGAATTGGTATCAGTTCTTGGATAAATATAAGGGATTTCTGAAGGAAAATACAATTTTGGCAGAACGATTTTTCAACGATCCGGCTATTACGGACTCATCCCAATGTATCTGCGACATTTGTATGACGGCAGAACTGGACTGTGGTCTGAATAATGTAATGTGGATGAAAGGCGGCAATTGGATTGTATATCACTTCAGTGGAGCAATCAGAGATATTTATGAGACGCTGCAAGGGGTTTTCAGCGTCTGGCTGCCTCAGAGCGGCTGCAAAATGGCACGGCAGTATGGACTGAATATCTATCGCAGCATTGACAGGGATAACCATAGCGTTGTAATGGATCTATGCATCCCAATTCAATAAAAGCAAGAATTCAGAAGCCGGCAGGAGGATTTTTTTCTATAATCATAATTGTTCCATCGATAAATTCAAGAACCGGAGGAAGTAATGTTTGATATAAGGAAAATCCAAGAGAATGTAATTTATGAATCTGTCAAGGCCGAAAGTGACGCGGATACAGCCAAAGAAGTCGTGTATGGCGAGGAGCGGACGGCTCATGCAGAAAACGACGCTGATTGGGTAAAGTCTGCGATGCGGCGTTTAGAAAGCAGATTTGCTCCTGAGTCGGTAAAGAAAATACGGATGGACTGTCAATGCGGCTATGGAATGGAAGAGAAACTTTCGCTTTTAAAGGAATTGATGTCAAATGCAGGATCCATAGAAGAATTTGCGGATTCAGAGAAAGCAAAGGCTGCCGGGCTCTTCTGCGAAAATGGCGAACTTTTCCTGCGATTTTATTTCTGTCCGTGCCCTATGCTTGCAGAGGTGGAGAGACTAGAGACAAAAACATGGTGCCAGTGTACGGCCGGCTACAGTAAAGTGCTTTTTGAAAAGACGTTTGCATGTAAGGCAGATGTGGAATTGCTGAAAAGTATAAAGATGGGCGATCCGGTATGTCTGATGAAAATCACCCTCTATGATCCTGCTTGGTAATAAAACAGGAAAAACGGGCGTACCGCTGTAAAACGATACGCCCGTTTCTTATGGATAGCGGGCTGAACGAGAGCACGCCGTCAATCCTTCATTTTGGGCTCGAAGATCAGAGAGCCGATGTATCCGAAGATCAGAGCGCCGCTGATTCCTGCCGCGCTGGCTTTCAGACCGCCTAAAAACAAGCCGAGAGGTCCTTCCTCACTGACGCTTTCTTTCACACCCTTGAACAGGGTATTGCCAAAGCCGAGGAGAGGAACGGAAGCGCCAGATCCGGCCCATTCGATGAAGGGCTCGTAAACACCAAGAAAGCCAAGGACTACGCCGGAGCACACCAAAAGCACCATGATGCGGCCAGGCATCAGCTTCGTTTTGTCCATGAGGATCTGCACCAGGGCGCAGATTGCGCCTCCTATTAAGAATGCTTTTAAATAATCCATACTGCACGACCTTTCCGGTAAACTTTTTCTTAGGAAAAGTCTGTGCAGTATGGATTATTTTATACATAATATTAAATTTTTGTGACGGCCGCCTTTGGTCAATTACCCAGGGTACTGTTTAATACGCCGGGGGGACCGATATTGGATTCGCTGCTGTCTTCGGCACTGCCGCTTTCCGGAGTTGTACCGTCCAGTCCATTTCCCGGATCCAAACTGCTGCTGTCCGTCCCGTTTTCTCCGTTCATAAAGGGGAAGGCGTGCCCGGTATGGATATAGCAGGAACTGCTTTTCAGCGCGTCCGGCAGCAGATAAGCGCTGTCGTCGGTGACTCCGGATGCGTCTCCGGTGAGGACCCGGTAGATCCTGGTCTGCTTCAGGGAATCCGGGCAGAATTCCGTCGCCAGCGAACCGCTGAGGGAGCAGACCGTCACCTTTACATGGTGATCGCAGACCTCGGTGGGAGCCGTTCCCTTTGCGAAGTATTCGGTATAAGTCATGTCTCCCGCAGGATCCTGATCGCAGATACCGGGTACGGCCAGCTTGCCGGATTTCCGGCATATGGTCACCTGTTCGATATTTCCCGGCATGTCCGGGAAGGACTTTTCTGGAAGCTCTTCGCAGGCCCTGCTCATGATCTTGTGCCACATATATTTCACGTCTTCTCCGGTGGACATGGGGCTGTTTTCATCGTAACCCTGCCAGAGCCCCAGCGTGTAATACGGCGTATATCCCACAAACCAGACGTCGTTGCTCGCCGTGGTAGTGCCGCTCTTCCCGGCGGTGGGAAGACCTTCCACTTTGGCCTGGGGAGCGCTGGAACGGATGTCGGCCCTTCCGTACAAATAGGATGTCTCACATACGTCTTCCATGGCGTTGGTCAGAAGCCACGCCGTGGATTCCTTGATTACAGTGTGGGTTTCCGGCTCATTATCCACGAGGATCTTTCCGTTGCTGTCCAGAATTTTCGTGTAATAAACCGGTTTGGTATATACTCCCTTGTTGGCGATGGCGGCGTATGCGGAGGTCAGCTCCAGATTGCTGACTCCATGGGTGATGCCGCCCAGGCAGAGGGAGGGGCCGATATCGGTGGAAATCTCTCCGGAGTCTATATTTTTTTCGCTTTCCACCAATGACGTGATGCCAAAGTCCAGGGCATATTGATATCCGAGCTGGGGAGTCACCGTGTTCATCATGGTCTTGAGGGCCACGATATTCATGGAATAAGTGATGCCGTCACGGATGTTGGCGTAACCGACATAGCCCGACTGCCACCAGTTGGAAAAGGTCTTGTCTCCCAGTGTATAGGGAGAATCGTAATAGACCGTGCCCAGAGTGGCGCCGGAGCTGTCAAGAGCCGGCGCGAATGCGGTCAGGACTTTAAAGGTGGAACCGGGCTGCCGGAGGCTGTCCGTAGCGCGGTTCAGGCTCAGACTGGTGGTCTTTTCTCCACGCCCGCCGCTTATGGCTTTCACATAGCCGGTATCCTGTTCCATCAGGACACAGGAGCCCTGGGGCTGGAGAGTAATGTCCAGGCGTTCTCCCTGGACCATATCTTCCGGGCTGACAACAGTGCTCCGGAATTCCTGGACGTACTGCCGGATCTCGTCTTCCGTATCAAAGATCAGCTTTACGGCCGCGCCGTTCTTTTCCCGCAGGTAGGACTTTATATTCGCTTCGGAGTAATTATCCGCAGAACCGTCCTTATGAGTGATGGAGAGGCGGTACGAAAAGCTGTACTGGATGGCGCTGCTGTAGTTGGAGGGGTCGGAAATCTCCTCATCCACGATTTTCTGGAGATCAGAATCCTGGGTGGTGTAGATCTTGAGCCCGCCGCTGTAGAGCAGGTTTCTGGCCTCGGTTTCCGAATAACCGGCTTTTTCCTGCAGGTCAGACAAAGCCTGTACGATAGTTTCGTCCACAAAATAGCTGTAGACAGAGGATTCGTTGGATTTTGCCGCGTCCACCTCCTGGATCAGGACATAGACATCGTCAGTTTCTGCGGCATGCAGCTCTTCCTGGGTGATATAGCCTTGTTCAAACATATCCTCCAGAACGATGTTGCGGCGCTTGACATTTTCATCCGGATTGATGATGGGATTATATCTGGTGGGATTCTGGGTAATTGCCGCGATGACGGCACATTCCGATAAATTCAGCTCACTGACACTTTTGCCGAAGTACCGCTCAGAGGCGGCTTCCACTCCCAGGGTATTGGCTCCCAGGTTGATCGTGTTCAGATAATTCTGCAGGATGATCTTTTTATCCATGGTCTTTTCCAGCTGGATGGCGAGATACTGCTCCTGTATCTTTCGTTTGATCTTGGATCCGAAGGATTTTTCCGCGCCGCCGTTAAAGGCCACGTTTTTGATCAGCTGCTGGGTAATGGTGCTGGCCCCCTGGTCAAAATCGCCGGTGGTCAGCCCTGAGAATACGGCTCTTGTCATGCCCTTTACATCCACCCCGTTATGGGTCCAGAAGCGGGAGTCCTCGATGGCTACAAAAGCGTTGATCAGATTTTGAGGAATTTCCGAATATTCCACAGGCTGGCGGTTTGAGCCGGCCATCACGAGCGTTTGCATTTCCTTGCCGTCTGCGTCATAGATGATAGTTGCGGACGCGTCCGGGGACATGTCAAGGGTGTTCAGATCCGGGGCATTTTTGAGTATGCCGCGGAACATGCCGGCGCCGGTGGAGACGGCTATCACAAACAGGCTGAGGATGCCGGCCAGCAGGATTTTGAATATAATGACGGCCGCCCTCGTTTTTTTCCTGCCGGATTTCGCCGAAGCGGAACGTATCTGTTCCTTCAGGCCATTTTTACCATAATTCATAAAGAAACCCTCCTGAGTTTCGGATACACATTTCACTGAAACAAATAAAGTTTTGCTTCTACATTATAGCAAAAAAGCAGGTACAAATAAAGGGGTAATTCCGCAGTGCAATTGGCGGTTGCCTGAAATACTCTTCTATATTACAATTATGTTACAGAAAACAAAAGCCGGAAGACCGTGTGGGAGGACTGTATGAGACAGAGCTATTTGGAAATATATGAGGGCGGCAAAGGAGAAATCGTGGAGAAGAAGTCCAGGTTTCTTGCGACGATCCGGCCGGTGAAGTCGGAGGCGGAGGCTGCCGCCGTTGTGGAAGAGACAAGAAAGAAATATTGGGACGCGAATCATAACTGTACGGCGTACAGCATCGGAGTCCGGAATGAACTGGTGAGGTGCAGTGATGACGGAGAGCCGGGAGGGACGGCCGGGAGGCCTATGCTGGATGTGCTGCTGGGGGAACAGGTGCATAATGTGTGCGCCGTTGTGACCCGGTATTTCGGCGGCACACTTCTGGGAACCGGAGGGCTGGTCAGGGCCTATTCCAGAGCCGTCCAGGAAGGGCTTGCGGACTGTGTCATTCTGGACAAAAAGCCGGGACAGGAAATATTGGTCACATGCGATTACAATGGAATCGGAAAGATCCAGTACACGGCAGGCCAGATGGGAGTCCATACTCTGGATACCAGCTATACGGATATCGTGACGTCCAGGATTCTTGTACCTGAGGAACAGGCGGATCTGTTCATGAAAAAGGTGACGGAAGCCACAAACGGACGGGCGGCAATGGAGCTTCTTGGTACTCCTTATTTTGCGGAAAAGGACAGGGAAATCCTCCTTTTTGAAGAGTGAGCCGCATAGGGCGGGTGGAAAAAACGGAAAAGGTTACTGCCAGCCGCCGTCCAGGGTGATGACCTGCCCTGTCAGATAAGCGGGAGAAGATATAATCTGAAAAGCCATTTCTGCCGCTTCATCCGGCGTGCCCAGGCGGTCCGCCGGGATCTCTTCTATGAGGGAGGACCGGTCCTCCGGACTGAGAAAACGGTTCATTTCCGTGTCGATGGCCCCGCAGGCCAGAGCGTTTACCTGGATGCCGGAAGGGGCCAGTTCCTTTGCCAGAGCCTTGGTCAGAGAATTCACGGCGCCCTTGGAAGCGGAATAAGCTACTTCACAGGAAGCGCCGGTGTTTCCCCAGACAGAGGAGATGTTCAGGATTTTTCCGTGCTTTGCGGCGACCATGGAGGGGATGGCCAGCCGGCAGCAGTAAAAGACGGAGGAGAGGTTGACACTCATGATTTCATCCCATTGTGCTTCCGTCATGTCCTGCAAAAGGCCGATATGGGAGATGCCGGCGTTGTTTATGAGGATGTCCGCATGGCCGAAGGATTTTTCGACGGAGGCGAATACCTTGCGGCAGCCGCAGGCTTTTCCCACGTCCGCGGTGACAGCGAGGCAGGGGACGCCTGCGGCATCGATTTCCTGTTTTGTGTGAAGGAGCGCCTGCTCTCCTCTGGCGCATATGGCGATCTGGAATCCTTCTCTGGCAAAGCGCAGGGCGATGGCTTTCCCGATGCCGCGGGAAGCGCCGGTGATCAAAACAGTCTTATTTTTATTATGTTCCATGGATTTCATTAGAACCCCCGATTTCAAAATGGTATTTGTGACTATTATAGCATGCCGCTTCGGTTTCTGCGAGGGGTTCTGCCTTGACATCTGTATTTCCATCGCCTATTATGGTTTCAGGAGGGATTGCTTATGGAAAAACAATACGATCTGGTAATTATCGGTTCAGGTCCGGCCGGACTGGCGGCGGCTATCTACGCCCAGAGGGCCAGGCTTCATACACTTGTGATAGAGAAAGCCATGATGAGCGGCGGACAGGTGCTGAATACCTACGAGGTGGACAATTATCCGGGACTGCCTGGGATCAACGGCTTTGATCTGGGAATGAAGATGCGGGAGCATGCAGACAAGCAGGAAGCGGAATTTGTAGAAGATAATGTAGTACGGGTAGAGGACGGCTCTCCCTACAAGACCGTGGTGTGCGAAAATGGGAGCTACGAAGCGAGGGCAGTAATCCTTTCCGGAGGAGCAAAGCACAGGCTTCTGGGTGTGCCGGGAGAAGAAGAGCTGTCCGGAATGGGAGTCAGCTACTGCGCCACTTGTGACGGGGCTTTTTACAAGGGCAAGACGACGGCCGTCATCGGCGGCGGCGACGTAGCCATTGAAGACGCTATTTTCCTGGCTAGAATCTGCGAGAAGGTCTATCTGGTCCACAGAAGGGATGAGCTCAGAGGCGCTAAAAGCCTTCAGGAGAAATTATTTTCCCTTGATAATGTGGAGGTTATCTGGGATACCGTCGTAAAAGAAATCCGCGGAGGAGACACGGTTTCCGGCATTGTGCTGGAAAATGTGAAGACCGGCGAGACCGAGGAGAAGGACGTCCAGGGAGTTTTCATCGCTGTGGGGATCCTGCCGGAGACGGAAGCATACAAGGGACTTGTGGAGATGGATAAGGCCGGCTATATTGTGGCCGGTGAAGACGGAATCACGTCAGTGCCGGGGATTTTTGCGGCGGGAGATATCCGCACGAAAAAACTGCGCCAGATCGTGACGGCGGCTTCCGACGGAGCCAATGCGGTGACGGCGGCTGAGCAGTATCTGAATCTGCAGAAGATTTAAAATAAATATATTAAATGAGCCGGCTGAGAGCTCCCGCGAAAGCGGGAGCTCATTATTCAAGGATCCGGCGGCTTGATGTTTATATCGGGTGAGGAGGACGGCCATGAAGAAAACCTATATTAACATATCAATGGGAAAGAACAGGGATATTTTTGAGGAGCCGGGAAAACAAACGCTCCTGGAGCCGGGGCCTTTGCTGAACAGCCGGGGGGAACTCTGTCAGGCGGGATATGCCACGTCTCTCGTAAAAACATATGACAGGAGCAGGATCAGGGCGGGCGCCATGCGGATCAAGGAGTGGGATTATTATCTGATCTACAATGACAGGTACGGAGCCGCCCTTACGCTGGATGACAATTCCTATATGGGGCTGGCCAGTATTTCCTTCCTGGATTTTGAAAAACAGACTGAGTATACCAGCAGTCCGATGACCGCTTTTCCGATGGGAAAAACCGGATTTCCGGCGTCCTCGGCAAAGGGGGACGTGTCATTGGAGAGAAAAAATATTAGGATGTCCTTCCGCCACGAGGGAGAGAAAAGGATTCTGGAAGGGGAGATGGATAAATTTCATAGGGGACTGCCGATACGGGTCCGGTTCGAGCTGACGGAGGAACCGGAGGACAGCATGGTCATTGCCACGCCGTTTCCGGAGAAAAAAACAGCGTTTTATTACAATCAGAAGATCATAGGAATGAAAGCAAGGGGACAGGCAGAATTCGGGGGGCGGATTTACGAGTTCCGTCCGGAGGACAGCCGCGGGCTCCTGGATTGGGGAAGAGGTGTCTGGACATATCACAATACCTGGTACTGGAGCGCCGCCATGGGCCGTGCCGGGGAGGGTGAGTTTGGCTTTAACCTGGGCTATGGGTTCGGGGATACCTCGGCGGCTACGGAAAATATGCTCTTTTATAACGGCAGGGCGCATAAGCTTGGAGCGGTCACATTCCAGATTCCGGGAGAAGAAGAGGGGAAGCCGGAGTTCATGAAGCCGTGGAATGTATTTTCATCTGACGGGCGGCTGAAGCTTACGTTTACTCCGGCGTTAAACCGGAGCGCTTGTACGTCGGCAGTACTTATCCTGAGTGATCAGCATCAGATATTCGGCCGTTTTGACGGCAGTGCGGTCTTAGACAACGGAACGGAAATCCAAGTCAGTCATATGATGGGGTTTGCAGAGAAAGTGCGGAACAAATGGTAAAGGGAAAGGGGTTAAAGAACATTAAAGAGGCAGGGCCGGAGAGCGTGTCCCGCGCCCTGAATAAGATTTTGTTTTTGTGTCTGGCCGTTTGGATATTGGTATTCGCGTCTCTTTTTGTTGTGGACGCGGTATCACACAAAAGGAAGGAGGGGCAGACGGTGAACCATTCGAACGGTATAGGGAGATAGCTTCGGCGTATGAAGCTTATCAGAAGCGGCGCGTTATAAGAGCAAGGCGGAAGATTATAAAGAAACTGTCCGCCGGTATTATGATACCTGCACGGACAGTGAGAACCGGGCGCTTTTGGAAGGATTCCTGGAGGAGATGGGGAAATGATCTGCTGTCAGAGAGCTTCCCACCGGCCAGAAGCGCCGCAGGGGAGCGCCAGGCCGCTTTCCGTCACAGGGAGCCCCACTTCATCGGCGGTTATGGCGCCCTGAAAACGGGAGAGCTGGATTCCCATCATATAGGAAAGGACAGAGGGGGCGAGCCCGGTGGTATAAGAATTTATCAGGAAAAACAGAGGATTATCCGACAAAAGCTTTGTACACAGCTTTACCAGAGGATAAATGGCGTCTTCTATCTTCCATATCTCACCTTTAGGCCCTCTTCCATAAGAGGGCGGATCCATAATGATCCCGTCGTAGGTATTGCCGCGCCGGATCTCTCTTTCCACGAATTTCACACAGTCATCTACAATCCATCGTATGGGAGCCTCAGAGAGGCCGGAGGATTTTGCGTTTTCTTTGGCCCACGTCACCATACCCTTGGAGGCGTCCACGTGGGTCACTTGAGCGCCGGCAGAAGCCGCCGCCAGAGTAGCGCCACCGGTATAAGCGAACAGATTCAGAACCTTCACAGGCCTATGGGCCTTTTTTATTTTGCCGGAAAACCAGTCCCAGTTTACAGCCTGCTCCGGAAAAAGTCCCGTATGCTTGAAGCTGAAGGGCTTGAGGTTGAAGGTAAGGCTGAGAGGCTCATAACGGATGCTCCACTGCTCCGGCAGGTCAAAAAACTCCCATTCCCCGCCTCCGCGGCTGCTGCGGTGATAGTGGCCGTTTTTATGTTTCCAGCCGCCGTGGGCGCGGGGGGCGTCCCAGATGACCTGAGGGTCTGGCCGGACGAGCAGGTAGCTGCCCCAGCGTTCCAGTTTCTCTCCTTTTGAGGTGTCTATCACCTCGTAATCGTTCCAATTATCGGCAGTCCACATGAAAGACAGATCCTTTCTCATTCGTGATAAAACACGTTCTTTTATATGACATTGACCTCCATTATATCGGGTTTTGCCGGGGCAGTCAACGGCCGGTATAAAATTCTCTAAATACAGTAAAATGGGAATTTGTGACAGCAACACAAAACTTGCACTTTTCTTTAGTATGCCAAATGAAGAGGAAATGAAATCTGAAAGATATAATTATTTAAGAATGAAGTAAGAAATTTTATAAAGTTTTAGAGAAAATAAACTTTATTTTAACACAAAGCTAACGAAACTTTTATATAATCTTAACACAACAGGAATCTTCACGGAAATCCAAACAACAGGATTTTGCGGGATTCGTTATTCGTTTCTGTAAGCAGAACTTCTGCAGCAGCAACAAGCTGAGACTTAATAGAGTAAGCAACTGATACTGACCCGGGGGAGCTTAATAAGCTGACAGAAAAAATTGCAGGAAAGGAGGTTTCAGGTCTTAAAATATTTAAAACAGAAAGCATTTAAAAAAGATATTTAAAGAGTGGAGGGTAATTACATGAAAAAGAAATTATTAGCACTTGTTCTGATGGCGGCCATGGTGCTGTCACTGGCAGCCTGCGGCGGCGACAAGAAAGAGACTACGAAAGCCGCAGAAGAAAAGACAACTAAGGCTGCAGAGGAAAAGACCACAAAAGCTGCAGAAGAGAAGACTACAGCAGCCGGCGACGAAACGACGAAAGCCGCAGCCGGCGAGATCGAAGGCCCCTTCGATCAGAAGTATACCTGGTCTTTAGCGACTACATATGCAACCGGAACACCCATGGTCGACGCATACTATAAGTTTGCGGATCTGATGAACGAATATTCTGACGGTGCCATCACCCTGAACGTTTTCCCGGATTCTTCCCTGATGGGCGAGAACGATTCCTTCCTGGCTCTTAAGTCCGGCGAACTGGAATTCTGCGGATTCGGACCTACACCGTTCTATCTTTACAGTGAGGACTATGGCTTTATGCTTGCTCCTTTCCTGATCGAGACACGCGAAGCTTACAACAACCTCTACAACAGTGATCTGGTAGAGCAGGCAAAAGAGCTTTGGAGAACCGAGTACAACACGAGAGACGTTGCCGGCATGGCATATCGTGGATACAGGAACATGTCCTGCAACAAAGCAATCAATTCTGTTGATGATCTTAAGGGCGTTAAGCTTCGTCTGAATGATAACCAGCTGTGGAGCGAGAGCTGGAGTGCTCTTGGCGCTACCCCCGTTCCGATCGCTTTAGGCGAGCTGTACACTTCCATCCAGAACGGCGCTGCCGATGCTTCAGAAGGCCCTTGGGAGCAGATGAAGAGCATCAACCTGGAAGAGGTTCAGGATTATATTATTGAAACAAAGCATATCTGTGAGAGCGTTGGTATGTGGATGGCAGAAGATCTGTATCAGTCTCTTCCCGACAACTACAAGGCTGTCGTAGATAAGGCTGGTAAGGAAGCAATCGATTATCTTGAGAAAGAAGCCATCGCAAGAGAAGATGACTACAAGCAGCAGCTGATCGACGGCGGCTGTGAGTTCATCCAGCCCGACCTGAGTGGATTTAAAGAAAAAGCAGAAGCTATCTGGGCTGATTACTTCAAATCTACCTGGACCGCATCCACACTGGAAGAGGTTCAGGCGATCATGGCCGGCAAACAATAAGAAATCATATTTTGAAGCCATTGTAAAAAGTAATATTGCTTGACTTCATTTGAAGACACCCGCCCGGTTATATTCGAATGGGAATATAAGGTGTGCGGGTGTCTTTTCCATCATTTATCAAGGAAGGGGGATATATGGTGAAAACCTTTAACAAGATTCTGGACAACATAGAGAAAGCTGTTATTACCATTGACAGCATCTTACTCGTTATCATCACCATTATTGTAGTGTTCCAGGTTATTGCAAGAAAACTGAACATCTCCATGACAGGCACCGAGGAGCTGGCAAGATATGCGTATGTGATCTTCGCATTCTTGGCGTGGCCCATCGCTGCTCTGAGGGGGACGGACGTATGCGTGACCTTTTTATTCGACAAGCTGCCCGGGAAGGTCCGGCACGTGGTCCTGGCGGTCTTTCATATCGCCATGTCTGTATTCGCGGGGATCTGTGTATACAGCCTGATCAAGAACATTGAGAACGCGAAGGGCATCATCGCCGCGTCCAACCGCTGGCTGCATATCAGCTGGGTCTATATCATCGTGGCGGTCGGCCTGGTGGCCACTGTGATCTTCAACATCATACGCTGTGTATTCCTGCTGACCGGCCAGGCTGTCTATATCTCACAGGATGAGAAGGACGCCATGGAACTGGAAGCCGCAAAAGAAGCGTTTGAAAAACAGCATGAACTTGAGAAGAAGGGGGAATAGAGCATGAGTCCGATTTGGGGATTGTTACTTTTATTGGTTCTTTTCCTGGCCGGCCTGCCGGTCACCTATGCCCTGGGCTTTTCCGCCTTGTTCATCATGCGGTTCAGCACGGGTATGAAATGGATCACGATCGGCCAGCAGATGATGGCGGGCCTCAACAGCTTTACAATTCTGGCGGTGCCGCTTTTCCTGCTCGCCGGGAAACTGATGAATAAATGCGGCGTTACCGACCGCTTGTTTAAATTCGCGAGGGCCATAGTGGGCTGGATGCCCGGCGGCCTGGGCCATGTGAACATACTGGCCAGCTTCATCTTCGCCGGGATGTCCGGAACGGCCATCGCGGATGCCAGCGGCCTGGGCCTCATCGAGATCAAGGCTATGAAGGATGCCGGATACGACAAGGACTTCTCCTGCGCCGTCACGGCCGCTTCCTCGACTTTGGGCCCGATCATCCCGCCCAGTATGCCCCTCGTAGTGTACGGCACCATTTCCGGTACCTCCATAGGCGCGCTGTTCGTAGCCGGTGTGATTCCGGGGATCATCATGGGCGTGATCATGATGGCTTTGGTATTCATATTTGCCCTTATCAAAAAGTATCCCAGAGACCGCGTGGGCACCAAGCGGGAGCTTCTTCACGCGTGCAAGCAGGGATTCCTGCCCTGTATGACGCCTGTTATCATTCTGTTAGGCATCTATACCGGTATCTTCACACCCACAGAGTCCGCCGCTATCGTAGTGGTGTACGCGGCTGTCCTGGGTATCCTGGTATACCGGGAGATCAATTTCAGAGAATTTGTAGAAGTGCTGAAGGAGACCGTAGCGGATGCCATCGGTATCTGTATCCTGATCTCAGCGGCGACTTTATTCGGGAACGTGCTGGTGAAGGCCATGATCCCTCAGACGGTCATGGAGTTCATCGTGAACAGCATCAGCAATAAGTACGTGTTCCTGCTGATCCTGAACCTGGCGCTCCTGCTGGTAGGTATGTTCATGGAGACGGTGTCCGCTATCACGATCCTGACACCCATCATCCTGCCGGTAGCCGTGGCATTTGGGATCAACCCGATCCATCTTGGCATCATCATGGTGCTGAACCTGATGATTGGCGTGGTATCTCCGCCCTTCGGCGTAGTGCTGTTCGCCATCAACAAAGTAGGAGAGATCTCCTTCGGCCGTCTGGTGAAAGCTATGATACCGTGGTTTATCGTGCTCCTTGCCGCATTGGCTATCGTGACGATGATTCCCTGGACCTGTACGTGGCTTCCTTCCACCATGGGCTTGGGTGGATTATAAACATTAAAAGGAGATATAAAATATCATGACACATGAACAAGAAGTGCTTGAGAAACTGAAACAATTTGATACGCCGAGTGTGACCAACGTGGTGGCGACCTATCCGGGAGACATGGAATACTGCCTGGGCCTCTATCATCCCTGGAATACCAAATGGTATACCGACGAGACCCTGAAATGCATGTATCCGGAACTCGGCAGGCTGGCCGGCCATGTGGTGACTGTCACATTCGGCCTTCCGGATCCTAAATTCAGCCGTTTAGGGTTTGTGGACTTATACAAAGCCATTGAAAAAATGCCGAAGCCGGTGATCGTTGCGATGAAGCAGGATCTGCCGGAAGAGATCAAGAAAAAGAACGGTCTTTGCGGCGGCAATATGATGACCGCGTTCAAGTCCTTGGGTGTGATCGGCGTGATCTCCGACGGCCCCTCCAGAGACCTGGATGAAGTGCGCCCCATGGGGATGCAGTATATGCTGACAGGAGTCTGCGCAGGACATGGAGAGTTCAGCATCCACGCGATCAATACACCTGTGGATATCTGCGGCATGGAAGTGGCGCCCGGCGATATCGTACATATGGACGAAAACGGGGCGGTGAAGTTCCCCGCGGAGTATCTGGATGAAGTGGCGGAGCGCTGCGAGCGTCTTCAGGCCTATGAAACAAAGAAACAGAAGCTTCTGGCAGAGAACCATGATGCCGAAACTCTGGCCAAGATTTTAAGCGACAACTATGAATAACTCATAAACAGAGGAGACAAATCCATGAAAATAGTTGTGTTGGACGGATATACAGAGAATCCCGGAGATTTAAGCTGGGGAGGATTTGAGGCTCTCGGAGAGCTGACGGTTTACAACAGAACGAAAGCAGAGGAGATAGCAGGACGGATAGGGGATGCGGAAATCGTCATCACCAATAAGACCCCTATTTCCTCCGTGACCATGGAGAAGTGCCCGAACATCAGGTATATAGGTGTACTGGCTGCCGGCTATAACGTAGTAGATACAGAGGCGGCCAGGAAGAGGGATATTGCGGTCAGCAATATTCCCACCTATGGGACTGATGCGGTCGGGCAGTTTGCCATAGCCCTTCTTTTGGAAATCTGCCATCATATCGGCCACCACAGCATGGAAGTCCGCAGGGGGCGTTGGGAAAATAATCCTGACTGGTGTTTCTGGGATTATCCGCTTATTGAGCTGGCGGGAAAGACCATGGGGGTCATCGGGTTTGGAAGGATTGGCAGGACGACAGCCAGAATCGCCCAGTCCATGGGCATGAAGGTACTGGCCTATGATGAATACCGGAACCCGGATTTTGAAAAGGGAGACTGCCGGTACGCAGAACTGTCCGAGCTTTTGGCGGAATCCGACGTGATCGCGCTGCACTGCCCCTTGTTCCCTTCTACGGAAGGTATGATAAATAAGGAAACCATAGCGAAGATGAAGGATGGAGTGATCATCCTGAACAATTCCAGAGGCGCTCTGGTCAAAGAGCAGGATCTGGCGGATGCACTTGCCTCCGGAAAGGTTTATGCCGCCGGTCTGGACGTGGTCTCTACGGAGCCTATCAAAGGAGATAATCCGCTTCTTTCAGCTCCCAACTGTTTTATCACGCCTCATATTTCGTGGGCTCCCAGGGAGTCCAGAAAGAGACTCATGGACATCGCGGTACATAACCTGAAGGCTTTCCTGGAAGGCGAGCCTGTAAACATCGTAAACAAATAGGAGGGATAGTTGTGATTATCAATGATGCGTTTTCAGTGAACAAGTATGCATACCTGGATGCGAAATTCGAGAAAGCATATGAATTTTTGAGAAGGAAAGACCTGGCTGATCTGCCGGCTGGAAAATATGAGATCGACGGCGAAGACGTGTTCGCCATGGTGCAGGAATATGAAACCTCACCGGAATCAGAGCTTCAGTTTGAAAGTCATAAGAAATACTTTGATATTCAGTATATGATCCATGGAAAAGAATACTTCAAAATGATTTCCACAGAAGGCCTTAAGGTAAAACAGCCTTATGATGAAAACAGCGACGTAATGTTTTATGAGGATCCGGAAGACAGCAGCGTTGCATATCTGACCGACGGCCAGATGGCTGTAGTGGCTCCGGAGGAGGCACATAAGCCCCGCTGTGCTGCGGGACAGCCTGAGAAAGTAAGAAAAATTGTGGCAAAGGTAAGAGTTTGACAGAATCTCAGATAAACAGATTCAGAAAGTGGAGGTTATTATGTTAAAAATATCATTTCAGGAATTAGTCGATACATTTGAAAGAATTTTACTGAGCCGTAAAGTGGATCCGGAGCTCGCGCATTTGGCAGCCCTGAACTTTGCGGAGACCAGCGCCGACGGCGTTTATTCCCACGGTGTGAACCGTTTCCCCAGAGTGATCGAATATCTGGACAAGGGTGTTGTAGACGGCAAGGCTACTCCGGAGTGCGTGAGCGCATTCGGAGGCTTTGAACGCTGGGACGGCCATATGGGCCTTGGAAACGCCAATGCGAGGAAGGCCATGGACCGCGCCTGCGAGCTGGCTAAGGAACACGGAATCGGAATCGTAGCCATTGGAAACACCAATCACTGGATGAGAGGCGGAGCTTACGGCTGGCAGGCGGCTGACAACGGCTGCATCGGAATGTGCTGGACCAATACGATGCCCAATATGCCCGCGTGGGGAGGCATGGAGCCTAAAGTGGGAAATAACCCCTTTATTATTTCCATCCCTAAATCTGACGGACGCCACATTGTAGTGGATATGGCCATGAGCCAGTTCGCATATGGAAAGATCGAGCTGGCCAGGATGAAGGGCGAGAAGCTGCCCGTGCCCGGAGGCTGGGACAGCGAAGGCAATGTGACCACAGATCCCGCGGAGATTGAAAAGACCCGCCGCGTTCTGCCCATCGGATATTGGAAGGGCTCCGGCATGTCTATCGCTCTTGACCTGGTGGCCGCTGTATTGTCCGGACGCAATTCCGTTACGGATATCGGAAAGAAGTATACTGAGGAAGTCGGGCTTTCCCAGGTGCTGATCGCCATTGATCCCGAGTGCATGAATACTAAAGACCTGACCGACAGCATCATCGATACGGTCGTGGAAGATATCAAAGCGTCTACTCCGGAGAGAGAAGGCGGAAAGATCTTCTATCCCGGTGAGATCGAGATCAATACGAGAGAAGATCATATGAAGAACGGAGTCCCTGTGCTGGAAGAAGTCTGGGAGAAGATTCAGTCTCTGTAAACACCCGTAAAGGAGGGGCAGGTACCATGAAAGTTGAATTTGAAAAACTGATCGTATGCGCACGGGAGATTTTTGAGAAAGCGGGAGTGCCCGGAGAAGAGGCGCAGATCGTGGCGGAAGAGCTTGCTATGGCCAATATGATGGGAGTGGATTCCCACGGCGTTCTCAGGATTCCCCAGTATCTGGATGAGATGAAGAGCGGCCAGATCAAACCCGGCGTTTCGATGGAAATCGTAAAAGAAACTCCCGTAACAGCTATCCTGGACTGTAAGCAGAATTTTGGACAGGTCGGCGCGAGGAAGATGGTGGACATCGTAGAGGAGAAGGCGAAGAAAAACTTTATGGCCTGCGCTCTCAGCCTGAACGCCAATCATATCGGCCGTCTCGGCTCCTATACGGAAGAGCTGGCCAGGAGAGGCCTGATTGCCTTTGGGACCGTAGGCGTATATTCCGTGGGGCCGATGGCGCCTTGGGGAGCCATGGAACCGAAGCTGGGGACCAATCCGATTTCTTGGGCGGTCCCCAGAAAGGGACACGATCCGCTGGTAATGGACTGCGCGACTACCGTGGTAGCTGAGGGCAAGCTGAGAGCCTATGTGCAGAACGGAAAACAGGTGCCGGAAGGCTGGATCAAGGACGGATACGGAAATGATACCACCAATCCTCTGGACTTCTATGCAGAGCCTAAGGGCTCCATCATGCCCATGGGCGGAAAGATCAGCGGAGCAAAAGGCTCCGGACTGGCAATTATGGCGGATATGTTCTCTGTGGTCCTGGCCAACGATGATTACTGGAGCTGGGAGAAGAACGGCGGCGTGAGATACGCGGAGAACAGCGTATACCTGATGGCCCTCAATCCGGAAGCATTCTATGGGCGGGATGTATATGAAGAGCAGTGTGAGGTACATGCTCAGTTCATAAAGAACGCGAAGCCTGCAGAAGGCGTAAAGGAAGTGCTGCTCCCCGGTGAATTCGAGCAGAATATGGCTGCGAAGCGGAAGGCAGAGGGAATCGAGCTGGCGGACAACACCTGGGAAGGGCTGATCGAGATCGCTCAGGGGCTTGGCTGTAAATGGTCAGAAGGTTTAGAGGTTTCCAAAAAAGAAAACAGGTTTGTCGGTTATTGATAATAAAACGGAGGAATGAGAACATGAGAATCAAAGTAGCGGAATTAAGAGAGTTCTGCATTGACATTTTGACAGAGACAGGCATGCCGAAGAATGAAGCAGAAATTCTGACGGAAACGCTTCTGGAGGCTGACCAGAGGGGGGTTAAATCACATGGAGTGATGAGCCTGAAGCGTTACGTGAACCTGATGCAGACGGGCGTGATGCCGAAAAAGCTTGATTACAAAGTTGAGGCGGACAATCCGGTGATCGCAGTATGGGACGGAAACCGCTGCTGCGGCCAGGTCCTGGGCCATACGGCCATGGAGGCGGCCATTGAAAAAGCAAGGACATATGGCATTGGTTTTGTAGGCGTAAAGAACAGCAATCACTTCGGAGCAGGCGCGTATTATGCACAGCTGGCTGAAAAAGAGGGGATGATCGGTATTGCCGCATCCACGGGCGATCCTACCATGGCGCCTTGGGGCGGCGCGGAGAAAATGATCGGAAATAACCCTCTGGCTATTTCTGTTCCTACGAAAAATGTTCCTCCGATCACCCTGGATATGGCACAGAGTGTAGTGGCGTTCGGAAAGATCGCCAACATGAAGCGCCAGGGCTGCAAGGAAGTGCCCGCTGGATGGGCGCTGGATGCAGAGGGCATGCCTACCACGGATATTGAAAAGGTGTATTCCGTAATGCCACTGGGCGGCTACAAGGGCTTCGGCCTTTCCCTGATGGTGGATGTCATCAGCGGCCTGCTGATCGGCGGAGGCACCGGCGTACGGGCGAACCCGGACCAGATGGGACCGGCTCATACCTTTATCGCGATCGATACAAAAGCATTTGGCGATACAGAACAGTTCCTGAACAGAGTGGATGCCCGCGTGGCAGAGTTTAAGTCCTGTAAAAAGTCAGCGAATTCGACCGGCATCTTTATGCCTGGCGAGATTGAAGAAAAATGCTATGCAGAATCACAGGAAGCGGCAGATATCATTCCCGAGATCGTGGATGATCTGAATGCGCTGGCTGAAGAAATGGGCAGAAAGGTCCGTTTGCATGAAGTTTGATTATTTTGTTCCTACGAAGCTGGTATTTGGATGCGGGACCCTGAACAGTCTCCATGAACAGGAGCTGCCGGGGAAGAAAGCCCTGATCGTAGTTACCTGTGGAAAATCTGTAAAAGACAATGGGTATCTGGACCGGCTGGAAGAACAGCTGCGCCTGGCGGGCGTGGAATACACAGTGTTTGATAAGATCTTGCCGAACCCCGTAAAACGGCACGTGATGGAGGGCGCAGAGTGCGCCCGCCAGAACGGCTGTGACTTTGTGATCGGCCTGGGCGGCGGAAGCAGCATCGACGCTTCCAAGGCCATAGCGATCATGGCGGTGAACCCCGGGGACTATTGGGATTACGTAAACGGCGGAAGCGGAAAAGGGATGCCGATTCCCAACCGGCCTCTTCCCATCGTGGCGATCACCACCACTGCCGGGACCGGAACGGAGACGGACCCCTGGACGGTGAATACGAAGGAAGAGACCAACGAGAAGATTGGTTTTGGCTGCGACTGGACATTTCCGACGCTGTCTGTGGTGGATCCGGAGCTGATGCTGTCCGTGCCGAAGAAGTTTACGATCTATCAGGGATTTGATGCGCTTTTCCACAGCACGGAATGTTATCTTCATAAGGCGGCCAGCGTGATCAGCGACATGTTTTGTATCAAGGGAATTGAGCTGATCGGGAAAAGCCTGGCCAGGGCGGTAGAAGACGGAAGTGATCTGGAGGCGAGGACAGACGTGGCGCTTGCCAATACTCTCGCCGGATTTTCTCAGTCGCTGTCATGCTGCATTTCTGAGCATTCCCTGGAACATGCCATGAGCGCATACCACCATGACCTGCCCCATGGCGCAGGACTTATTTTAATCTGCAGGGCGTATTACACCTATTTGGTGAACAGCCATTCCTGCGATGAAAAGCTGGTGAACATGGCGAAAGCTTTGGGGAAAACGGACGCAAAGGAGCCCATGGATTTTGTTCTTGCTCTGGAGGAGCTTCTAAAGGCCTGTGGAGCAGATGATTTAAAGATGTCAGATTTTGGTATCCGGGAAGACGAGTTCCGGACCCTGGCTAAAAATGCGAGAGATACGATGGGAGGCCTTTTTGAAGGCGATCCCTGTGAGATTGACGAGGATGCCTGCGTCCGGATTTTGCAGGAATCCTACCGGTAGCGGCGGACAGACGCCATAAAAGTGGAGGAAAAATATCGTGGACAGATGGAAACAGAAGATTGCCGACGGAGAGGTGCTGTTCGGCACCCATATCACCAACGCGGACATGCACAACGCAGAGATCCTCGGCCACTGCGGCTATGACTATTTCTGGATCGACATGGAGCATACCCAGATCACCAAGCATGATGTGTGCGATATCCTTTTGGCGGCCAGGGCGGTAGGCCCGCAGCTGGCGACCTTTGTCCGGGTGCCGATCTTGGATCCGGCCCAGGTGAAGCCGATCCTGGAGATGGGCCCCACGGGGATCATCTTCCCGATGATCTTCACGAAGGAGGATGTGGAGCTGGCGATCCAGTCATGCTGCTATCCGCCGAGGGGGATCCGCGGGTTCAGCCCGAGGGCAGCGGTGCGCTATGGGATCGACAGTGTGGATGAGTATGTGAACACGGTCAACGACAAGGTGTGGAAGCTGATCCAGATCGAGACAAAGGCAGCATATGAGAACATAGACGATCTGCTGGCGAATACGGATGTGGATATGTTCATCCTGGGCCCCTGTGATTTCTCAGGAGCGTTCGGGCATCTTCCGGATTTCAAGCATCCGGAGGTGATGGAGAAGATCGATTACGTGTTCGACAAGGTGAAGGAGGCAGGCCGTCATATCGGCGTGTCCATCGGAGCGTATGATTATGAATCCGTAAAAATGTGGATTGATAAAGGCGTGAGCATGATATCTGTGGGCAGCGAGCCTGCCTATATGATCGACGGCTCTATGACGGCTCTGTCGAACCTCAGGAAAGCATATCAGGATTCCAGGAAATAATCCGGGTGTCCAGGCAAATCAACAGAAATGCATAAATTTTGGTCAATGCCGTCCTCGTGTCGCAGTTTTAGGCACAGGGGCGGCTTTGTCTATGGCGCCGGCCGGGATAATACTTTACCATATAGGAAAATAAAGAACATGGAGGTTGGTAAGATGTATTATTCCAATGGAAATTATGAAGCATTTGCACGGCCGGAAAAGCCGAAGGACGTAGATAAAAAATCTGCATATTTAGTAGGAAGCGGCCTTGCCGCCCTTTCGGCGGCGTGTTTCCTGGTGCGGGACGGACAGATGAAAGGAGAACGGATCCACGTTCTGGAGGAAATGAAGCTGCCGGGCGGAGCCTGTGACGGGATCGAGGATCCCCAAAAAGGATTTATCGTCCGGGGAGGCCGGGAGATGGAAAACCATTTTGAATGTCTGTGGGATCTTTTCCGCTCCATTCCTTCTATAGAGACAGAAGGAGTATCTGTTCTGGATGAGTATTATTGGCTGAATAAGCATGATCCCAACTATTCTCTGATGAGGGCCTCTGTCAATCGGGGAGAGGACGCGCATACTGACGGCAAGTTTGCTCTTTCGGAAAAGGCTTCCATGGAAATCATACAGCTGTTTCTCACGAAGGATGAGGATCTGTATGATAAGACCATAGACGATGTGTTTGACGAGGAGTTCTATTCCTCCAACTTCTGGCTTTATTGGCAGACGATGTTTGCTTTCGAAAAATGGCACTCCGCTCTGGAGATGAAGCTGTATATTCAGCGGTTCATCCATCATATCGGCGGACTTCCTGATTTTTCTGCGCTGAAATTTACCAAGTACAATCAGTATGAATCTCTGATACTGCCCATGGTGAAATATCTGGAAGACCACGGTGTGGATTTCCAGTATGATACTCAGGTGACCAATGTGGTATTTGAGTTCCAGGGCGGGAAAAAGACCGCAAAGAAGCTTCTGTGCCGCCATGGAGCCGAAGAGAAAACCATAGAGCTGTCGGAGAACGACTTGGTATTTGTGACAAATGGCAGCTGTACGGAAAATTCTTCTCTGGGCGACGACACCCATGCGCCGGAACAGAGAACGGCAGATGGCGAGGGAGGTTGCTGGACGCTGTGGAAAAACATAGCCGCGCAGTCGGAAGACTTCGGGCATCCGGAAAAGTTCTGCTCTTCCATTGGGAAGACCAACTGGGAGTCCGCCACGGTCACGACCCTGGATAACCGGATCCCGAATTATATAGAGAAGATGTGCAAACGCGATCCGTTCTCCGGCAAAGTAGTGACCGGGGGCATCATCACAATCAAGGATTCCAACTGGCTGATGAGCTTTACTCTGAACAGACAACCTCATTTTAAAGCACAGCCCGACGGACAGCTTGTGGCATGGGTCTACGGCCTGTATACAGATGTTCCGGGCAATTATGTGAAGAAGCCGATGAAGGAATGTACCGGCCGGGAAATCACAGAGGAGTGGCTTTATCATATGGGAGCGCCGGTGGAGGATATTCCGGAGCTCGCCTGTACCGGGGCCCATTGCATTCCCTGTATGATGCCGTATATAACCGCTTTCTTTATGCCGCGTTCCAAAGGCGACCGGCCGAATGTAGTGCCGGACGGATGCGTGAACTTTGCTTTTATCGGACAGTTCGCCGATACGGTGCGTGATACGGTGTTTACGACGGAGTATTCCGTGCGGACCGCCATGGAAGCCGTTTATACCCTGCTCGATGTGGACAGGGGAGTGCCGGAGGTCTTCGGCTCCTGCTACGATATCCGGGTCCTTTTGGATTCTACTTCCAAAATGATGGATGGGAAGAAGCTGTCGGATATCAAGCTTCCCTTTGGGGCCGGCCTGCTGGAAAAAAAGGCGCTTAAAAAGATTTCCGGCACCGTCATTGAGGAACTGCTGGAGCGGTATCATTTGATATAATTACTGCGGCGCGTGTTCTGCCTTCTGAAAAGGAAGCAGGATACGCGCTTTTTAATATGATTTTTTTAATAGGAAATCGACAGGCATTATGGTATACTGAAGACAAGAGTAAAAAGAGACAGTGAATGAAATTCGAGAAGACGGCAGAGGAGAACGGCTGGATAAAAGCCGGAGAGGAGAAGTGGAGAGTATGGAAGGATATAACAGCGGCGGCTGCCAGAGCCGGCCGGAATATCAAAATCAGCAGGGATATCAAGACGGTCCCGGATATCAGAACCAGCAGGGGTATCAAAATCCGGCCGGAGGCCAGAACTGCACAGGATGGAATATGACTCCGAACCAGAGGGCGGTGAAAGACTGCGGGAGCTCCCCGTGTTTTTTGGCCGGTGTGATTCTCTATTCGGCCGCATTGCTCATCGGGCTGTTTCAAAGTGTCATGGGAAACGGGAGTGTTTATGTGAATACGGTGAAGCAGGCCGGAATGATCGATTCTGGAATTTTCTCCGGCACGGCCATCGTGCTGTCGCTTATCTTGATGGTTCCGGGAATCCTCATCTGCGCCGGCATGTGGATGTTTTACGGGAGCAGCAGAGGCGAAGGTGTGCCGAAGACAAGCGGACTCTCTCTGGCGAAGGGCGGAATGGTCGCCAACATGGTCGTCATCATCATTGGAGGAGCCCTGATCGTGGCGATCATGGGAATTGTAGCGGCCGGCGCCAGAGGTGCAGACTGGCATGGATATCTTCACTATTACTTTAGTTCCCGGTATATAGAAGGTAGCGAAGCGGCCATGGGGCTGCTCCTGGTGCTGGTGACATTGATCTGCTTGGCGGTCGTTGGATTAGCGGCGGTATATCTGGCCAAAGCAATCAGGACAGGGAATGTGGTCGCCAATATCTGCCGGACAGGATGGCCGGATAAAAAACTGTCCATGTTTCTGATCGTAATGAATTTTATCGTAGTGGGCGTCAATCTTCTGAGCATCCTCTCTGGGATCGGAGGACTGAACAGGGCGGTGAACCCGGATTTCATACCCATTCTGCAGAACGCGCTGAGCACGGGGGCCATACTCTGCGTTACCATCAGT
Organism: Lachnospiraceae bacterium; assembly: GCA_902363445.1. Taxonomy (GTDB): domain Bacteria; phylum Bacillota; class Clostridia; order Lachnospirales; family Lachnospiraceae; genus Lientehia. The sequence goes on along the minus strand of CABJAB010000001.1, from coordinate 236,368 downwards.
ATCCTGAATCTGAGGAGCCGGCTCATAAGCGGCCGGTGACCCAAAAAAGATTGTATGATACTAAATACTTTTTGGAATCATTTCTTAATAAGCTCAGATCAAACCCCAGTCAGACATCGGCAGAAGTTCCGGGCCGTCACGAGTTCGGCTCGCTGGCGATGCAGGGGCCGCTTTATCCCCGCTCTAGGAGTGCCGCTCACATGTCGATGGAAAATCCGGATGATTTTTCGTCTCCGGTTCGCTCGGAAACAGAATCGGATCCTTCCTCTTGTCTTTTAAAGCAGACAAAAAAACTTGTCTAAAAGGTATGAAAAAATAACAAAAAATTTTTCTTGCATTTTCCATATCATTCATGTATAATGTTATTTGCTGTGGCATGATAGCGTTGAAGCGAGAGGTTGCTGCCCACTGTGGCAGGTTTTCCGTGGAGCGAATGTCAAGTTAGGAAACTGGCGACAAGTCACTGTACAGATTAAATCATCTACAATATAGACGTAGAAATGACGTGTGTGGTTTTGCGATACACACGGGAGAGTGTACAGTCACCGCTTGTCGTACTTAGATTGAAAAGTGCGAAAAGGAGGCGACTTTTTTTATGGCAAGTCAAGTAATGAGAATCACATTGAAGGCTTATGACCATCAGCTGGTGGACCAGTCCGCCGGAAAAATCATCGAAACTGTAAAGAAGACCGGATCTCAGGTGAGCGGACCTGTGCCGCTGCCCACGAAGAAGGAAGTAATCACCATTCTCCGTGCTGTACACAAGTACAAGGATTCCAGAGAGCAGTTCGAGCAGAGGACTCACAAGAGACTCATCGACATCACGGCGCCCACTCAGAAAACCGTTGATGCTCTTTCCAGATTGGAAATGCCTGCCGGTGTTTACATCGACATTAAGATGAAGACGAAGTAAGCAAAAAGGAAAAGGAAAAAGTCCGGAATCGGTTGACGATATAGAAGTAACGTAAAAGTTTATGTTCCACTTATATCTGACTGTTCTAGGATGATTGCCCATGTGGTAATCCGCTGTAGATTAACAGGAGGTAAAAGAATGAAGAAAGCGATTTTAGCGACAAAAGTCGGGATGACCCAGATCTTCACAGAAGACGGCGCACTCATTCCGGTAACCGTGCTTCAGGCTGGACCCTGCGTGGTCACACAGGTGAAGACAGTTGAAAACGACGGCTACGCGGCCGTTCAGGTAGGGTTCGGCGACAAGAGAGAGAAGCTTGTGAGCAAGCCCCTGAAGGGACAGTTTGACAAAGCGGGCGTGTCCTATAAGAGATATGTAAGAGAGTTCAAATTCGAGAACGCAGCAGACTATAAAGTGGCGGACGAGATCAAGGCAGACATTTTTGCAGCCGGAGATAAGATTGACGCTACTGCGGTTTCCAAAGGTAAAGGTTTCCAGGGCGCGATCAAGCGTCACGGTCAGCACAGAGGACCTATGGCCCACGGTTCCAAATTCCACCGCCATGCCGGCTCCAACGGATCGGCATCAGATCCCAGCAAGGTATTCAAGGGCAAGAAGATGCCCGGCCAGATGGGCAACAAGAGAATCACCATTCAGAATCTGGAAGTGGTCAGAGTTGATGCGGAAAATAATATTTTGCTGGTAAAGGGCGCGGTGCCCGGACCCAGGAAATGTCTGGTAACGATCAAGGAAACTGTAAAAGCAGTTTAATGTTTTTACACGGAAAGGAGGAACACACAGATGGCAAACGTATCTGTTTACAATATGGAAGGCAAAGAAGTTGGCACCTTGGAACTCAGCGATGCCGTGTTCGGTGTGAAAGTGAACGAGCACCTGGTACACATGGCTGTGGTCAGCCAGCTTGCAAATAAGCGTCAGGGAACACAGAGCGCCAAAACACGTTCCGAAGTGAGCGGCGGCGGAAGGAAGCCCTGGAGGCAGAAGGGGACCGGTCACGCAAGACAGGGTTCAACGAGAGCGCCCCAGTGGACCGGCGGCGGAGTAGTATTTGCCGTGAAGCCCAGGGATTATACGATCAAACTGAACAAGAAGGAGAAAAGGCTTGCACTGAAGTCCGCTCTTACTTCCAGAGTTGCCGAGAATAAATTCATCGTATTGGATGAACTTAAGCTCGAAGCGATCAAGACGAAGGCAATGAAGAACGTTCTTGACAGTCTGAAGGTAAATAAGGCACTGGTGGTCATGGATCAGAAGGATGAGAATGTCATGATGTCCGCGAGGAACATCGAAGGCGTGAAAACAGCTCTCACATCCACCATCAATGTATACGATATTCTGAAATACAACACAGTCATCACCACAAAGGCTGCTGTTGCTGCGATTGAGGAGGTGTACGCATAATGGCTGATATTAAGTACTATGACGTAATCCTGAAACCGGTAGTCACAGAAAAGACCATGAACCAGATGTCTGAAAAGAAGTACACGTTCCTGGTGCATGTGGATGCCAACAAGAGCATGATCAAAGAAGCGGTTCAGAAAATGTTCGCAGGCGTTAAAGTGGCTTCTGTGAATACCATGAACTGTGTCGGCAAAGAGCGCAGGAGAGGCAAAGATGTAGGCAAGACCGCCGCTACCAAGAAGGCGATCGTGAAGCTGACAGAAGACAGCGCAGACATCGAAATCTTCGAGGGCCTATAAGACTTGGCGATTGCCGAGCGTAAGCGAAGGCAGAGCCTTAGTCGGGGCCCGTTCACGAACCTTAATGAGGGCAAAAGAAGAGAAGCCCGAGTTTAGTTGAGTGAACTTACCCGTTGGGACTTGGCGATTGCCGAGCGTAAGCGAAGGCAGAGCCTTAGCCGGGGCCCGTTCACGAACCTTAATGAGGGCGAAAGAAGAAAAGCCCGAGTTTAGTTGAGTAAACCTACCCGTTGGGACTTAGCGCTATTAAACTATACGGCGAACATTATGCCGTGATAACAAAACACACTCGACAGAGTTGTACAGTAGAAAGGAGTAAGGAAATGGGAATTAAGACATACAATCCCTATACACCTTCCAGACGAAATATGACCGGCTCTGATTTCTCTGAAATCACAAAGAGCACACCGGAGAAAGCCTTAGTAGTTTCTCTGAATAAGAATTCCGGCCGGAACAACCAGGGCAAGATCACAGTGAGGCACCGCGGAGGCGGTTCCAGAAGGAAATACAGGATCATCGATTTCAAGAGGAAGAAAGACGGCATTCCCGCAACCGTTATCGGTATTGAATATGATCCCAACAGAAGCGCAAACATCGCCCTCATCTGCTACGCAGACGGCGAGAAAGCATATATCCTGGCGCCCGAAGGGCTGAAGGACGGCATGAAGGTCATGAGCGGCGAGACGGCTGAAGCAAAAGTCGGCAACTGCCTTGAACTGAAAGACATCCCGATCGGTACTCAGGTGCACAACATTGAGCTGTACCCCGGAGCGGGCGGACAGATGGTCCGTTCGGCTGGTGTCAGCGCACAGCTGATGGCTAAGGAAGGCAAATATGCCACCTTAAGACTTCCTTCAGGCGAAATGAGAATGGTACCCATCATCTGCCGTGCGACGATCGGCGTTGTAGGAAACGGCGACCATTCCCTGATTAACATTGGTAAAGCAGGACGTAAGCGCAACATGGGCATCCGCCCTACAGTCCGCGGTTCTGTCATGAACCCCAACGACCATCCCCACGGCGGTGGTGAAGGAAAAGCAGGTATCGGGCGTCCCGGTCCCAGCACTCCTTGGGGCAAGCCTGCTCTGGGTCTGAAGACCAGGAAGAAGAATAAGAAATCCAATAAGTTAATCGTAAGAAGACGCGATGGCAAGACCATTAAGTAATCGATAAGAAGGAGGTAAACCAATGGCTCGCTCACTGAAAAAAGGACCATTTGCAGATGACCATTTATTAAAGAAAGTAGATGCGATGAACGCCGCAGGACAGAAGCAGGTTATCAAGACCTGGTCCCGCCGTTCTACTATCTTTCCGCAGATGGTTGGACATACAATTGCAGTTCACGACGGCAGAAAACATGTTCCGGTATATGTTACCGAGGATATGGTAGGCCATAAGCTTGGCGAATTCGTCGCTACCAGAACCTACAGAGGCCACGGCAAGGACGAGAAGAAGACCGGCAAGCGTTAATCGGGAATAGAGAAAGGAGGTTTTATCCATGGCTAAGGGACACAGAAGTCAAATTAAAAGACAGAGAAATGAGAACAAAGATACCAGACCTTCAGCAAAGTTATCCTATGCTAGAGTATCTGTTCAGAAAGCATGCTTTGTATTAGACGCCATCAGAGGCAAGGATGTGCAGACCGCACTCGGTATTGTTACCTACAATCCCAGATATGCTTCTACTTTAATAGAGAAATTACTGAAATCGGCAATCGCGAACGCTGAGAACAACAATGGCATGAACCCTGAAAAGCTTTACGTGGAGGAATGCTACGCGAACAAGGGGCCGACAATGAAGAGAATCAAACCGAGAGCACAGGGAAGGGCTTACAGGATCGAAAAGAGAATGAGCCACATTACTGTTGTGCTGAATGAAAGATAGGAGGGCATTATGGGACAGAAAGTGAATCCTCATGGCTTGAGAGTCGGAATTATCAAGGATTGGGACTCCAAATGGTATGCGGAAGCTGATTTTGCCGACAATCTGGTAGAAGACCACAAGATCAGGACTTACCTGAAAAAGAGATTATACAGTGCGGGCGTTTCCAGGATCGAGATCGAGAGAGCATCCGACCGCTTAAAAGTGATTATTTATACAGCAAAGCCCGGTATCGTGATCGGTAAGGGCGGATCTGAGATCGAGAAGCTGAAAGCTCAGGTTCAGAAAATGACCTCCAAGAAGCTTTTCATCGATATCAAAGAAGTAAAAAGACCTGACAAAGATGCGCAGCTGGTAGCTGAGAGCATTGCTCTTCAGCTCGAGAACCGTATTTCCTTCAGACGCGCCATGAAGTCCACCATGGGCAGGACCATGAAGGGAGGAGCTCTCGGCATCAAGACCTCCGTATCCGGACGTGTGGGCGGCGCAGATATGGCGCGTACAGAGTTCTACAGCGACGGTACGATTCCGCTGCAGACCCTGAGAGCCGACATCGATTACGGTTTCGCCGAAGCAAATACTACCTACGGCAAGGTTGGCGTAAAGGTATGGATCTACAAAGGTGAGGTTCTTCCAGCTAAAAAGGAAGGGGGAGCTAAATAATGTTAATGCCTAAAAGAGTTAAACGTCGTAAGCAATTCCGCGGAAGCATGGCCGGAAAAGCCATGAGAGGAAATAAAATCAGCAATGGTGAATATGGCCTTGTAGCTATGGAGCCCGCTTGGATCAAGTCCAATCAGATCGAGGCTGCCCGTGTGGCCATGACCAGATATATCAAGCGTGGCGGTCAAGTTTGGATTAAAATCTTCCCCGATAAGCCCGTAACTACGAAACCGGCTGAGACCCGTATGGGTTCTGGTAAAGGCTCGCTGGAATACTGGGTGGCAGTTGTTAAGCCCGGCCGTGTGATGTTCGAGATCGCAGGCATACCAGAGGAAACAGCCAGAGAAGCATTACGTCTTGCTATGCATAAGCTGCCAGTAAAATGTAAAGTTGTTTCTCGCGCAGACTTAGAAGGCGGTGATAACAGTGAAAATTAATAAGTATGTAGAAGATTTGAGGACAAAATCAGCTGCAGAATTAAACGAAGAATTAGTAGCTGCTAAGAAGGAACTTTTTAACCTGAGATTTCAGAATGCAACCAACCAGCTGGATAACACAAGCAGAATCAAAGAGGTTCGCAAGAACATCGCCAGGATTCAGACCGTGATTACCGCGAAGGCTGCTGAATAGTCATAAGCGCTATGAAAGGAGAACCATCCGTGGAAAGAAATTTAAGAAAGACCCGTACCGGCAAGGTTGTCAGCGACAAAATGGACAAGACAGTTGTTGTTGCGATCGAGGACCATGTAAAACATCCTTTATACGGCAAAATCGTGAAAAGAACTTATAAGCTGAAAGCACATGACGAAAAGAATGAGTGCACGGTCGGCGATACAGTAAAGGTTATGGAAACGAGACCTTTATCCAAGGATAAGAGATGGAGACTTGTCGAGATTATCAATAAAGCAAAATAAGCTTTTGATCCGACTGAAAGGAGAGTTATCATGATTCAGCAAGAAACCAGACTGAAGGTGGCTGACAACACTGGTGCTAAAGAACTCCTCTGCATCCGTGTAATGGGCGGTTCCACCAGAAGATATGCAAGTATTGGCGATGTTATCGTTGCTACGGTTAAAGATGCAACACCTGGCGGTGTTGTAAAGAAGGGTGATGTAGTCAAGGCTGTAGTGGTACGTACCGTGAACAGCACCCGCCGTAAAGACGGTTCTTATATCAGATTCGATGAAAATGCTGCCGTCATCATCAGAGATGACAAGACCCCCAGAGGTACCCGTATCTTTGGACCTGTTGCAAGAGAGCTCAGAGAGAAACAGTTCATGAAGATTGTCTCCCTGGCTCCCGAAGTATTATAAGGAGGTGCAGGGGAATGGCGACCATGAAAATTAAGAAAGGCGATATGGTTAAAGTTATCGCCGGTAAAGATAAAGACAAAGAAGGCAAGGTCATCAGCGTTGACAGAAAGAATAACCGTGTGGTTGTGGAAGGCGTGAACATGCTCACAAAGCACACCAAGCCCAGCGCGCAGAATCAGCAGGGCGGAATCGTCAACATGGAGGGATCGATCGATGCTTCCAACGTTATGTACCTTCACAACGGCAAAGCAACCAGAGTCGGTTTTGACGTAAAAGACGGCAAAAAGGTACGCGTTGCGAAGTCAACCGGTGAAGTGATAGACTAATCAGAAAGGAGGTCAGGAAATTGAGTAGATTAAAAGAGTTATACACAGGTGAGATCAAGGACGCTATGATGAAGAAGTTCGGCTATAAAAACGTCATGGAGATCCCGAAGCTTGAAAAAGTCGTGATCAACATGGGAATTGGCGAGGCAAAAGAAAATGCCAAGATCCTTGATTCAGCCGTTAAAGATATGGAAACGATCGCAGGTCAGAAAGCCGTATTGACAAAGGCAAAGAAATCTATTGCAAACTTCAAGATCAGAGAAGGCATGCCCATCGGCTGCAAGGTGACCTTGAGAGGCGAGAGGATGTATGAATTCGTTGACCGCCTTGTGAATCTGGCACTGCCCCGTGTACGTGACTTCCGCGGTGTGAACCCCAACGCGTTTGACGGCAGGGGAAACTTCGCGCTTGGCATTAAAGAGCAGCTGATTTTCCCTGAGATTGAATATGATAAGGTCGATAAAGTAAGAGGTATGGATATCATTTTTGTTACTACGGCAAAAACAGATGAGGAAGCTCGTGAACTTTTGACATTATTCAATATGCCGTTTTCTAAATAAGTAGGAGGAAGATCCAATGGCAAAAACTTCAATGAAGATTAAACAGCAGAGACCGGCAAAGTTCTCCTCAAGAGAGTACAGCCGCTGCAGAATCTGCGGCCGTCCGCATGCATATCTGAGAAAATACGGAATTTGCAGAATTTGTTTCCGTGAATTAGCATATAAAGGACAGATTCCCGGAGTGAAAAAAGCAAGCTGGTAAATATCCCACACTTGGCGAGGCTTATGCTCCAGATACAAGTGATGCAAATTTAAATAAGGAGGCAAATTAAAATGACTATGAGCGATCCCATTGCAGATATGCTTACTAGAATCCGTAATGCAAATACTGCAAAGCACGATACAGTAGATATCCCTGCATCAAAAATGAAAGTGGCGATTGCCGATATTTTGGTGAAAGAAGGATACCTTGCAAAGTATGACCTCGTAGAGGACGGCGCTTTCAAGACCATCCGTGCCACACTGAAATATGGCAAGGATAAGAACGAAAAAATCATCACCGGCCTGAAGAGAATCTCCAAGCCCGGACTGCGTGTTTATGCAGGCAGAGAAGAGCTTCCCAAGGTATTGGGCGGTCTCGGAATCGCGATCATCTCCACCAATAAAGGTGTTCTGACAGATAAAGAAGCGAGAGAGATGAATGTCGGCGGCGAAGTGTTAGCGTTTATCTGGTAAGAATGCAGGCACTTGGCGAATTTAAGCCGAAGTTAAGTTAATAGTGAAGAGTGAACAGCTTATCCAGGCTGTCTGCTCGCGCGATTAACGGAAACTATTAACCATAATAAAGGAGGTACGGGCATGTCACGTATAGGAAGAATGCCAATCGCGGTGCCGGCTGGAGTAACAGTCGATATTGCAGAAAATAATAAAGTAGTAGTAAAGGGACCGAAAGGAACTCTGGAGAGAGTCCTTCCCACAGAGATGGAGATTAAGCTGGAAGACGGCAATATCGTTGTAGCAAGACCGAATGATCTGAAGAAAATGAAATCTTTACATGGTTTGACCAGAAGCCTGCTCGCCAACATGGTGCACGGTGTTACCGAAGGATATGAAAAAACCCTTGAAGTAAACGGTGTTGGTTACAAGGCGCAGAAGCAGGGCAAGAAGCTTGTTTTGTCACTGGGCTACTCCCATCCGGTTGAAATGGAAGATCCCGAAGGTCTGGAGTCTACGGTAGACGGCCAGAATAAAATCATCGTAAAGGGTATCGATAAAGAAAAAGTTGGCCAATACGCTGCTGAGATCAGAGATAAGAGACGTCCTGAACCTTATAAGGGCAAGGGTATCAAGTATGCTGATGAAGTGATCAGACGTAAAGTTGGCAAGACCGGTAAAAAATAATAAATAGGAGGAGTGACAAAAATGATTAGCAAGGAATCAAGAACGGAAGTCCGTCGTAATAAACATAGAAAAATCCGCAATCGTTTCAGTGGAACCGCTGAGAGACCGCGTCTGGCTGTGTTTAGAAGTAATAATCATATGTACGCTCAGATTATTGATGATACGGTTGGTAATACTTTAGTATCAGCATCTACTTTGCAGAAGGATGTAAAGGCTGAGCTCACTAAGACGAATAATGTGGAAGCTGCCGCTCACCTGGGAACCGTTATCGCAAAGAAAGCGCTGGAAAAGGGTATCACCACTGTCGTATTCGACAGAGGAGGATTCATCTATCAGGGCAAAGTTCAGGCGTTGGCAGATGCAGCTCGTGAAGCTGGTCTGGAATTCTAATCGAGGAGGAGAACACATGAAACGTACAATTATTGATGCCAGTCAGTTAGAGCTGTCAGATAAAGTAGTTGCGATCAAACGTGTGTCCAAAACCGTTAAAGGTGGACGTAACATGCGTTTTACCGCTTTGGTCGTTGTCGGAGACGGCAATGGTCATGTGGGTGCAGGCATGGGAAAAGCTACGGAGATCCCGGAAGCTATCCGTAAAGGCAAGGAAGATGCAGTTAAGAACATGATCGAGGTTCCCGTAGACGAGAACAAGAGCATCCCTCATGATTTCATCGGTAAATTCGGCAGCGCATCTGTACTGCTGAAGAGAGCTCCTGAAGGTACCGGCGTTATCGCAGGCGGTCCTGCGCGTAACGTACTGGAAATGGCAGGAATCAAGAATATCAGAACAAAATCTCTTGGGTCCAACAACAAGCAGAACGTCGTTCTCGCTACACTGGCCGGCCTGAAGAGCTTAAAGACTCCGGAAGAGGTTGCCAAGAACCGAGGCAAATCTGTTGAAGAGTTAATTGGCTAAAGGAGGAAACTGAAATGGCGGAGAAATTAAAAGTTACACTGGTGAAATCTACCATTGGTGCTGTTCCGAAGCATAAGAAGACTGTTGAAGCTCTTGGTTTGAGAAAGCTGAACAAGACGGTCGAGCTTCCGGATAATGAAGCTGTCAGAGGCATGATCTGGCATGTAAGGCACTTGGTGAAAGTAGAAGAAATCTAGTTCCAGGAGGAGGTGCGCAAGATGGAATTATCAAATTTAAGACCCGCTGAAGGCTCCAAGCACAGCGACGCTTTCAGAAAAGGCCGTGGACACGGTTCAGGCAACGGTAAGACAGCAGGTAAGGGACACAAAGGCCAGAAGGCACGTTCCGGAGCTCCCAGGCCTGGTTTTGAAGGCGGTCAGATGCCTTTATATAGAAGACTTCCTAAGAGAGGCTTCACAAACAGGAATACAAAAGTGATCGTGGGCATTAACGTAGAAGCCCTTGAGAGATTCGACAACGATGCGGTCGTTACGGTTGAGACTTTAATCGAGAGCGGCATTGTGAAGAACCCCAGAGACGGCGTTAAGATTCTCGGTAACGGCGAGTTAACCAAAAAGCTTACGGTTAAGGTGAACGCATTTAGTGAAGGTGCAAAAGCAAAAATTGAAGCTGCTGGTGGAAATGCAGAGGTGATCTGATATGTGGAAGACACTCCAGAATGCATTTAAAATAAAAGAAGTCAGAAAGAGGATCCTTTACACATTCTTCATTTTAATTGTAGTGAGAATTGGCGCTCATCTGCCAGTTCCGGGTGTTAACACGGCATACTTTGCCGATTGGTTTGCAAGCCAGTCCGGCACGGCATTTAACTTTTTTGACGCCATGACCGGCGGCTCATTTACGAAACTCTCTGTATTTGCACTGAGCATTACTCCTTATATCACATCCTCCATCATCATCCAGCTCCTTACCATTGCGATTCCGAAGCTGGAAGAGATGCAGAAGGAAGGCGAAGAAGGAAGAAAGTTCATAGCCAAGATCACGAGATACGTGACGGTCGGTCTCGCACTTATCGAGTCTACCGCCATGGCGATCGGATTTGGACGCTCCGGCCTGATCATTAACTATAACTGGTACAATGTCATTGTTGTTATCGTGACCATGACAGCCGGCAGTGCGATGCTCATGTGGCTGGGAGAAAGAATAACAGAAAAAGGGATTGGAAACGGCATTTCCATTATCCTCCTGATCAATATCCTGTCCGGGCTGCCGGATGACTTTGCCGCGCTTTACGAGCGGTTCATGTCAGGAACGTCTGTGGCGAAAGCGGCGCTTTCCGCAGTCATCATCCTGATCGTCATTCTGGCTATGGTGGCCTTCGTGGTCATGCTCCAGGGCGGGGAAAGAAGAATTCCCGTGCAGTACGCCAAGAAGATGCAGGGGCGGAAGTTCGTGGGCGGACAGTCCAGCAACATTCCGATGAAAGTGAATACGGCCGGCGTGATACCGGTGATCTTCGCTTCTTCCCTCATGTCTTTTCCGGTGGTCATCGCACAGTTTTTCACAGTGGACTACTCCACCTTTGGCGGCAGGATTCTTTTGGGACTCAGCTCCTCCAACTGGTGCAGGCCCTCTGACCCGATTTTAAGCATCGGTATGATTGTTTATATTCTATTGATCGTTGCTTTTGCATATTTTTATACCTCAATCACCTTCAATCCGATTGAGATCGCGGACAACATGAAGAAGCAGGGTGGTTTTGTTCCAGGCATCCGCCCGGGACGCCCTACGTCGGACTATCTGAACAGGATTCTTAATTATATTGTATTCATCGGCGCAGTCGGCCTCACGGTCGTGGCCATTATTCCAATCCTGTTCTCCGGCCTTTTCAACATCGGCCAGCTGTCCTTCGGAGGCACATCCATCATCATTATCGTGGGTGTCATCCTTGAAACACTGAAGCAGGTGGAATCCCTGATGTTAGTGAGATACTACAAGGGCTTCTTGAGCGACTAATCCGTATGCCGCAGCGGGAATGTTCCCGCTGCAGTATAGCTTCCGGCAGACTGTAAAGACGCCGGAGCCCAGTTGTCGGAGGGAAATGATATGAGACTTATTATGTTAGGAGCACCTGGAGCAGGAAAAGGGACACAGGCGAAAAAGATTGCCGATCGGTACCGGATTCCGCACATATCCACGGGTGATATCTTCCGGGCCAACATTAAGAATGGCACGGAGCTTGGAAAAAAAGCGAAAGCTTATATGGATCAGGGCGCGCTCGTTCCGGATGAATTGGTGGTCGACCTGGTCGCTGACAGAGTGAAACAGCCGGATTGTGAAAACGGCTATGTATTGGACGGATTCCCGAGGACCATTCCCCAGGCGGAAAACCTGGATGAGGTACTCGCTTCCATGGGGCAGAGGATCGACTATGCCATCAATGTGGAAGTGCCGGATGACCATATCGTCCGCCGGATGTCTGGAAGGCGGGCCTGTGTAAGCTGCGGGGCAACGTATCACATCGTTCATGCTCCCGCTGCGAAAGAGGGAATCTGCGACAGATGCGGAGAGGCGCTCATCCTGAGAGATGACGACAAGCCGGAGACCGTATCAAAACGTCTTGCCGTGTACCATGAACAGACCCAGCCCCTTATGGAGTATTACAGCCGGAAGGGCTGTCTGGCGGAAGTGGACGGCACTGAGGATATGGAAGATGTCTTCGCGGATATCTGCAGAATATTAGGAGAATAGCAATGGCAGTTACCATCAAATCAGAAAGAGAAATCGAACTGATGAGGGAAGCCGGGCGACTCCTTGCCAAAACCCATGTAGAACTTGAAAAAGCGCTCCACGCGGGAATGACAACGAAGGAAGTCGACCGCATCTGTGAAGAGATCATCAGAAGCTACGGATGCATCCCGTCTTTCCTGAATTACAACGGTTTTCCCGCATCAGTATGTGTATCCGTCAACGACGAAGTCGTCCATGGGATCCCGACCAGAAGCAGGGTGATTCACGAAGGTGATATTGTCAGCCTCGATACGGGATTGATATACAAGGGCTATCAGTCAGACGCAGCCAGGACCTACGGCGTAGGAGAGATCAGCGAAGAGGCGGCAAAGCTCATTGAAGTAACGAAGCAGAGCTTCTTTGAAGGAATCAAATATGCCAGACCCGGGTATCACATCAATGATATCGGAACTGCGGTGCAGAAGTATTGTGAACAGTTCGGCTTTGGCGTTGTCCGCGACTTGGTAGGACACGGTATTGGAACTGAAATGCACGAGGCGCCGGAGATCCCCAATTTCGATACGGGCAGAAGAGGCATAAGACTCAGGCCCGGTATGACTTTGGCCATTGAACCGATGGTCAATATCGGCCGTTTCGATGTGGCTTGGACGGATGATGACTGGACCGTGGTCACGGAAGACGGTTCTCTGTCGGCTCATTATGAGAATACGATTCTCATCACCGAAGGGGAGCCGGAGATCCTTTCCCTGTAGGCGGTGCCGGACATGAGGAAGGAAACAGGCGGATTCGCCATTTCAAAAGCCGGTCATGACAAAGGAAAGCTGTATGCCGTCATCGGATACCGGGAGGGGAAATACCTGCTGGCCGATGGAAGGATAAGAACTTTGGAAAAAGCCAAACCGAAGAAGGAAAAGCATCTGCAGTTCATTCATGCACAGGATGAGCGGCTGGCAGAACTTATAAGGGGCGGAAAGCCGGTTAGGAATGAAGACGTGAAGCGGGCCATAAAGCTGTATCAGGCCAAGGTCCCCACCAAGTAGGAGGTAACGGGATGTCAAAGAGTGACGTTATTGAAATTGAAGGAACCGTAGTTGAAAAACTGCCCAATGCCATGTTTCAGGTTGAACTGGAAAACGGACATCAGGTACTGGCACATATCAGCGGTAAGCTTCGTATGAACTACATCAGGATTTTGCCGGGTGATAAAGTTACTTTGGAACTGTCTCCTTATGACCTGTCCAAGGGAAGGATCATCTGGAGAGATAAGTAACATTGGAAAAAATCCCATATTTGCGCTTGCTTTTAATAGGGGTAGGTGTTATAATGATATGCGGACTTTTTTGTGAAAGGAGAGTAAACCTGTGAAAGTAAGATCATCTGTTAAACCGATTTGTGAGAAATGCAAGGTTATTAAAAGAAAAGGCAGCGTCAGGGTTATTTGTGAGAATCCGAAGCATAAACAGCGTCAGGGCTGACACGGGAGCGCAGGTTTTTAATTTGCGGTGTCGGTATACCCACTAAAATCGTGCGGCTGCATTATGAACACACCCGGAAGGGTTGTTCATGATGATTAAATAAAAATGGAAACAGTAATGAGAATAACAATGGAGGTGTAATACACACATGGCTCGTATTTCAGGTGTCGATTTACCAAGAGAAAAGCGCGTTGAAATCGGATTGACTTATATCTATGGGATCGGTAGGACTAGTGCCAGCCGCCTCTTAAAAGAAGCCAATGTAAACCCTGATACTCGTGTGAGAGACCTGACTGATGAAGAAGTCAAGAGGATCTCATCCGCCATCGAGGCAGATCACCAGTTGGTAGAAGGTGATCTCCGCCGTGAAGTGGCGATGAATATCAAGAGATTACAGGAGATTGGCTGTTACAGAGGCATCCGTCATAGGAGAGGTCTGCCCGTTCGCGGTCAGAAGACCAAGACAAACGCCAGGACCAGAAAAGGTCCCAGGAAGACAGTAGCGAACAAGAAGAAATAAGCAGGCTGCTGACAATGCGTATTTATACTGCATTGATTAAGTAACAGGTAAACAAGTAAAAGAAAGTAGGTTAGTTTAAAATGGCTAAAAAAGTGTCCACTGCAAAGAAAGTGACAAAAAAGCGTGTTAAGAAAAACGTTGAACGCGGACAAGCGCACATCCAGTCATCTTTTAACAATACCATCGTAACGTTAACAGATACACAGGGCAATGCTCTGTCATGGGCTAGTGCAGGCGGTCTGGGATTTAGAGGTTCAAGGAAATCTACTCCATATGCAGCGCAGATGGCTGCAGAAACTGCTACGAAGGCAGCACTGGTACATGGATTGAAGTCCGTTGACGTAATGGTAAAGGGCCCCGGATCAGGTCGTGAGGCTGCTATCCGTGCACTGCAGGCATGCGGTCTGGAAGTAACCAGTATCAAAGACGTAACCCCGGTTCCCCATAATGGATGCCGTCCACCCAAACGTAGAAGAGTTTAATTAGGAGGTGCTGAAAAGTGGCAGTAGATAGAGTTCCTGTTCTTAAAAGATGCAGGTCCCTTGGACTTGACCCGGTTTATTTAGGAATAGATAAGAAATCAACGAGAGAGTTAAAGAGATCCAATAGGAAGATGAGCGAATACGGCCTTCAGCTGCGCGAAAAGCAGAAAGCCAAATTCATTTATGGTGTGTTAGAGAAGCCTTTTAGAAATTACTATGCAAAAGCTGAGAGAATGAGCGGCATGGTTGGTGAAAACCTTCTTATCATGCTGGAGTCCAGACTGGACAACGTACTGTTCAGAGCAGGTCTCGGCAGAACGAGAAAAGAAACGAGACAGATTGTGGATCACAAGCATGTCCTGGTAAACGGCAGATGTGTGAACATTCCGTCTTTCCTGGTAAAAGCAGGCGATGTCATCACTATTAAAGAAAAAGCAAAAGATTCCCAGAGATACAAGGATGTTCTGGATGTGACAGCCGGAAGGCTGGTGCCGGAGTGGCTCGATGTGGATGCTGAGAACCTCTCTGTTACGATCAAACAGCTCCCTACAAGAGAGATGATCGATGTACCGGTTAACGAAATGCTTATCGTCGAGCTGTACTCCAAATAATCCGAAAGACATTAGGAGTGTCCGAAATTTTTCGGCCCTCAACTTTATACCCATAAGGAGGGCTTAATAGTGTTCGATTTTGAAAAACCCAATATTGAAATTGTTGAGATTTCAGAAGATAAGAAGTATGGAAGATTCGTTGTCGAGCCTCTGGAGAGGGGATATGGCACTACTCTGGGCAACTCCCTGAGAAGGATTATGCTGTCTTCTCTGCCGGGAGCGGCGGTCAGCCAGGTGAAGATCGACGGTGTCCTCCATGAATTCAGTTCCATCCCGGGTGTTAAAGAAGATGTGACTGAGATTATTATGAACCTGAAGAATCTGGCAATCCGGAACACCAGCGAGACTAATGAGCCGAAAGTGGCTTATGTGGAGTTCGAGGGGGAAGGCGTTGTAACAGGCGCCGATATTCAGGTTGACCAGGATATTGAAGTGATCAATCCGGAGCAGGTGATCGCCACCCTGAGCGGCGGCAGCGACTGCAAGCTGTACATGGAACTGACCATCACCAAGGGCCGGGGCTATGTGAGCGCGGATAAGAACAAGAGTGAGGATCTGCCCATTGGCGTGATCGCGATTGATTCTATTTACACTCCCATTGAGCGTGTGAATCTCTCGGTTGAGAACACTCGTGTAGGTCAGATTACCGATTTCGATAAGCTGACTCTGGACGTATACACCAATGGCACTCTGGCTCCCGATGAGGCGGTAAGCCTCGCGGCTAAAGTACTGAGTGAACATCTGAATCTGTTCATTGACCTTTCTGAAAATGCCAAGACCGCGGAAGTCATGGTAGAGAAGGAAGACAATGAAAAAGAGAAAGTTTTAGAAATGAACATTGATGAGCTTGAGCTCTCTGTCCGTTCCTACAACTGTCTGAAGCGCGCGGGCATCAATACCGTAGAGGAGCTGACGAACCGCACTTCAGAAGATATGATGAAGGTCAGGAACCTGGGCCGCAAGTCTCTGGAGGAAGTTCTCGGCAAGCTGAAAGAGCTTGGACTTGAGCTCAATCCCAGCGACGAATAATAGGAAACATTATGGATACAAAGCAGACGGTCAGTAAGCCCGAAGATGCGTGGCCGCCTGTTCCACAAATGGAGGAAAGAAATCATGGCAGGTTATAGAAAACTTGGAAGAACTTCAAGCCAGAGAAAAGCATTGTTACGCAACCAGGTGACAAATCTTTTATACCACGGCAAGATTGTGACTACCGAAGCAAAGGCAAAGGAAATCCGCAAGATTGCTGAAGGCCTGATCGCTATGGCAGTAAAGGAAAAAGATAACTTTGAAGAGGTTACTGTTACTGCGAAGGTAGCAAGAAAAGATAAAGATGGCAAGAGGGTAAAAGAAGTGGTAGACGGAAAGAAAGTTACCGTTTATGATGAGATCCAGAAGACCATCAAAAAAGATAAGCCCAGCAGACTGCACGCACGCCGTAAGATGCTGGAAGTGCTGTATCCTGTGACCGAGGTTCCGAAGGAAGTCGCCGGCCGCAAGAAAAACACGAAATCCGTTGATATGCCCGCAAAGCTTTTTGACGAGATCGCTCCGAAATATGTTGACCGCAAAGGCGGTTATACCAGAATCGTGAAGATCGGTCAGAGAAAAGGCGACGCAGCGATGGAAGTGCTGATCGAGCTGGTATAATGAATTGATTTTATTATGAAATTTTAAAGGCTGTCTGCCGTATGAACGGTGTGACAGCCTTTTTTATTTCGTAGGGTTCACTTTCCCAGTATTGTTACAGTGTGATGATTTTCCTCTCCGCGGCGTTAAGCGACGGATTTTCGATATATTCCATCAGGAGAGAGGCTGCCTGCCTGCCCATTTCCTCCTTCGGATGGGTGACGCTGGGGATCCTCTGCAGGTTATATAGCTTTGTGACGTCTGAATTGTCGAAGCTGGCCACAGAGACTTGATCCGGTATGGATATGCCATTGGCGATATAGTGGCGTATGATATGGCAGGCGATTAAGTCATTATAGCAGATAAGAGCGCTGCAATGGCCCAGAATATCCATGGCGAAAGCATCGGCGTAATTTGTTTTCCGCCGTCTCTCTTCCGGCTGATTGGAATCACTGTACCATCCGATATAGTCCTCCTGGATTTCCATCTGATTATCCATAAGAGCGTTGATATAGCCAAGATATCGATTGACACCCTGCATTTCGTCGAACTTAAAAAGTCCGGCGATATTTTTATGCCCGGCATTGATCAGACGCTGTGTGAGTTCATAGGATACCCTGTGGTCATCCCAGACGATGGCAGGGGCGGGTACATTGGTATAGCCATTGTGGACAAAAACATACGGGATCTTCTGCTCGGCCAGCTGCCGGTACAGGGCGTCATTGGGGGTGGGAAAGCTGCTTTTGGTCCCCTCTATGATCAGACCGGAGACGTTGCTTGCCAGCATTTTCTGAAGAAAGCGGGCTTCATTGCCCACACGGTTGTGGCTGAGCTCCAGCAGGATGCTGTATCCCTTGGAGGTCAGGACATTTTCTATCCCGTTGAGTACGTTGGCGTTAATGTAACCGGAAATAGTGAGGAAAATGACTCCGATCGTCTTTTCCCGCTGCCGCACCGGCTTCTTGACAAAGCTGCCGCTCCCCTTGACCCGTTCCACGTAGCCTTCCCGGCACAGCCGGTCCATGGCGTTTCGGACTGTCTGGCGGCTGATCTGGAATTGCTCACAGAGAGAGGCTTCTGACGGCAGCTTTTCCTTATAGCCAAAGGAACCATCGTTGATTTTGCCGATCAGCCAGGTATAGAGGGCCTTGTATTTTATATTGCTTGTATTCAATACATAATCTGACATAAAAATTTCTCCATTCAACACCGCGTTTATTCAAGAGCAGTGAATTTTTCGCATATGTTAAGCATACAGGAAACCCATTAAAAATGCAAGAGTTCAGAAAGATGTATTTAAAATTAATATTTAATTGGTATTATTCATAAAATATATCATTAATGAATATATTTATAGTTGAAGAATAAAAGACAGATATCGGTTGCTTTTTGATTCCGCTAAAGTGGAAAACATAATGAAAAATTACCAAAATAGTCGGCGTATTTCTGCGAAAAGAATACATAATGCTGTCTGCTCCTTTGAAATAAATACATAAATTTAAAATAATGAGTATAAAATTCACAAAAGGGTATTTACAAATGTGTGTGTATGTGCTATTGTTGTAAATACAAAACAAGGACAGAAAAGAGAAATATGTATTATAATATTTAAAAAATAAATACATATTTTGGACAATGGAAATACAAGTCTAAATGACGGGAGGGGAACATATGACAGTTATGGGGCCAGTCACCGTTGGATATGTGCCTACGCGAAGGAGTAATTTCAGCGTTGAGGCGGCACTGTACTATAAGGAGGCGATCGCGGGCCAGATAAAAAGATTTCCGATCCGCCTGGTCGACATTGAGGACATCAATGAGGAAGGACTGCTGCTTAGTCAGTCGGATGTTCCGAAGGTCATCAAAAAGATGAAAGAGCAGGATGTAGACGCACTGTTCTTCCCGCACTGTAATTTTGGGTGCGAGGGCGCGATCGGACAGGTAGCCGCCGCGCTTCAGGTGCCGGTGCTTTTATATGGACCACGGGATGACGCTCCCGACGAGACGGGGATGAGGACCAGGGATTCTCAGTGCGGTCTTTTCGCATCGGGGAAGGTGATGAGGAGGCATAATGTGACCTTTTCTTACATAACGAACGTATCCCCCACAGATGATGTGTTCCTTCACGGATTTGAGCGTTTCGTCCGGGTGGCGGAGGTGGTGAAGACCATGAAGCATATCCGTGTGCTCCAGGTTGGGCCAAGACCCTGTGATTTCCTGAGCGTGATGGCAAACGAAAGTGAGCTGATGGAAAAATTCGGGATCGAGGTCTTTCCGGTATCTCTCATGGAGCTGGAATTGGAGATGGAACGGATACGGAAAGAGGAGAAAGACAAACTGGAGGAAGTCTCCTGCTTTATAAGCAGCGCCTATACCGGACCAGGGGCCGAGAGGACCGGACCGAGAGAGACCTTAGCGGCGATGAAGCTGGCCGTTCAGAGCTTTGCGGACAAATACCTGTGTAACTGCGCGTGTATTCAATGTTGGGCCGCCATGCAGGAAAAGCTGGATATTTATCCCTGCGCGGTGAATTCCATGCTGGCTGACGAGGGGTTCCCCGTGGCCTGCGAGACGGATATAAATGGAGCCGTTTCAGCAATGCTGATTCAGGCGGCCGCCGGAAACCGCATTCCGCATTTTCTGGCGGATCTGACCGTGAGGCACCCGGAAAAGGAAAATGTAGAACTCCTGTGGCACTGCGGAGCATTTCCGTCCGCTTTTGCAAAGGATAAGAAAAACTGCCGGATCACAGAAGCGTGGGATGGAAATCCTCAGTGTGGAAATTGTGCCTGGGAGCTTCAGAACGGGGATATCACCGTATGCCGCTTCGACGGGGACCATGGGGAGTATTCGCTGTTCCTGGGGGAAGGGAAAGGGATTGACGGCCCATACTGCCGGGGGACATATGTGTGGTTTGAAGTGAATGACTGGCCGGCCTGGGAACACAAGCTGGTCAAAGGTCCTTATATTCATCATGTGGCGGGTACTTATGGAAAGGTCGCCGATGTCCTGTATGAGGCCTGCCGGTATATTCCGGGGCTTCGGGTGGATCCGGCGTATCCGTCTGACGTAGAACTGGAGAGACGGCTCAGGTCATAAAGATATTTTGATAAAAAGGGTCAAAAGGAGAAGAGGATATGAGTAATAATGAGAAAATGCCCGGAACGGCAAAAAAGCCGAGAGTATCGCTGCTAAAACGGTTCTTTCTGCAGTCCTATTCCAGCGCGATTGTTGCGATCGTCATACTGGTGCTGGTATTCACCATATTTACAGATGCGTTTCTGACGCCCTTTAATATTTTCAACCTGTCCAGAACGGCTGCCGTTTATGCCTTTATCGGAGCGGCCCAGCTGATCTTAATGGTCATCGGAGATATGAACCTGGGCATCGGCGCCTGCGGGGCTCTCTCCACAGTGGTGATGGGGACCCTGATGGCAAACTATGGAATGGGAACTCTGCCGTCCATCCTGGCGGCTCTGGCGGTATCGGCAGTCTGCGGCCTCGTCATAGGGCTTTTGGTGGTAAAGCTGAACCTGAATCCCTGGATCATCACACTGGCCATGTCTTTCATATTCAACGGACTGGCGATCGGCAGTTCTCATGGTTATTCATATGAGATGACAGCGGCTTTGACATGGGCGGGCCGGAAAAAGGTAGGGATGTTCTCCTTCCTGTTCATTCTTATGATCGTATTGGTGGTAGTTCTCTACATTGTATTCCGTCACACGAAATATGGAAGGGATGTTCTGGCGGTGGGCGGCAACCGGACGGCGGCCAGGCTGTCGGGGATCAATGTGAATTGGATCGTGATCTCCTGTAATATCCTCTCCTGCGTATTTGCCTGTGTCGCCGCAATCCTGTGGGCTTCCCGGACGGGGACGGCCTCGCCCAATACAGGCTCTGACTGGATGATGTATTCCATAGCCGTATGCGCCATAGGCGGTATTCCGCTCCTGGGAGGCAGTTTCACGGCGCTGGGCTTCTTCTGCGGCTCCTGGATACTGACTATGGTCCGAAACGGACTGACGATGTTAAACGTAGATGTTTATTATGAACAGGTTTTCCTGGGCGCGATCATTCTGCTGGCCGTATCGGTGGAATCTGTACGGGCTAGGGTGGCGGAGAAAATGATGTGACAAGGATAAATGGCCCTTTGGTAAGGCCGGGGCTTTTATAAAAAATAGAAAGTGGAGGTAGAAAGGATGAAAAAAAGGTTAGTTAGTTTGATGTGTGCAGCAGTCATGGCAGTCAGCCTGATCGGCTGCGGAGGCGGCAAGGCGGCGAATGAGACCACAAAGGCTCCGGACGCTTCAAAGGAGACGACGGCGGCAAAGGAAAGCGACGGCCAGAAAGAGACGACGGCGGCGAAGGAAACCACGAAGGCAGGAATCGATACCAGCACACTGGAACGGGAGCTGAAGCTCTCCAAGGATCCCAGTGAGTATAAGATCTGTGTTTACTGGCCGGCTCCCGATACTTATTTCGAAGAGAATATCCAGCCTGGATATCAGCAGATCGAAAAGGAATATGGCGTGACCATTGACTATGCCATCGGCACGGAATGGACACAGGATATCGAAAACCAGATCGTGGAAGCGAAAGCGGCTGAGGGATATAATTTATTCCTGATCTACGGCGCGGATACTTCCGGAGCCAACGCTCTTTACAAAGAGCTGGCGGAAGCGGACTGCAAGGTGATAAACTATGGCGGCGAGGTAGACGATCCTCAGGAATCGGCAGCAACCATCTGCGGCGATGTGTATGATTACTCTTATGAAGCCACCAAGAAAATGATTGACGAGATGGGCGGAAAAGGTTCTATCATCAATGTCCTGGAGAACCTGGGAGACGTGAATACCCTGGCAAGACAGAAGGGCGTAGAAGCGGCGGTGGCGGAAAGTGACGGCGTGACCATCTGCCAGACCATCGGCGATATTACGACTGAAGATGAAGGATATGAAAAAGTGGCGAACGCGCTGGCGGCAAACCCCAACGCGACAGGAATCATTGCTACCGGAGGCACGGCTTCCAGAGGCATGACTAATGCTTTGAAGGATTACTATGCTTCCAACGGTGACGCAAAGCATTTGTACGCAGTGGCAACGGACCCTTCTGAAGAAGTGCTGGGCGGCCTGGAAGACGGGACACTCGATGTCGGTGTGGCGCAGAACGGCTATGGACAGGGATATCTGGGAAGCCTGTCGCTGCTGTACATGGCAGAGGGATGGACCATCAAAGACTGGGGCGTACATATTGTGACCGGTTATGTCTTCATTACAAAGGATAATATAGATACCTATGATAAAGAGATCGAAGAGCTGAGCGTTAAGATCGCAGCAGATTTGGAGACCACTTATCTGAACAAGCCGGAATAAATTTATCTTCTTCTGTTTCCCTCTCCTTCTTTGGAGGGGGAAACAAGGAAGAAGTCAAGATCTTTTGCAGAAACCGGAGGAATATATATGCTGGAAGTTAGTGGTGTTTCGAAATCCTTTCCGGGCGTAAAAGCGCTCCAGGATATCTCGGTACAGTTTAAAGACGGAGAGATTCACGCACTCTTGGGGGAGAACGGCGCCGGAAAAAGTACATTGATGAAGATTATCTGCGGAATCTATAAAGCAGATACCGGCAAGGTCGTGCTGGATGGAAAAGAGCTGAAACTTCATGGCTACGGCGATGCGGTGAAGCAGCACATCAGTATGGTGCACCAGGAGATCCAGCTGATTCCCGAAGGGAGTATTGCGGAAAATATCATCAATGACAAGATAAGCCAGTTTACAAAATTCGGATTTGTGAACTGGAAAGCCATCAATCAATTTGCGCTTAAATATATGAAAGAAGTGGGACTTGATTTTCCGCCTGAAAAGAAAGTGCGCTTTCTGAGCGCGGCGCATAAACAGCTCATCCAGATCGCGAAAGCGCTGAGCGCCGACGCGCGGGTCCTGCTTTTGGATGAACCGACCTCGTCTCTCACACGCCATGAGGCAAACACTTTGTTTGAGCTTGTGAGGAAGCTTAAAGATAAAGGGATGATAATCATATTCGTGTCCCATAAGCTGGAGGAAGTACAGGTCATCGCTGACCGGGTGACCGTGTTCCGCGACGGACGTCTGGTGGGGACGGACAGCATTGGAAATATGGAAAATTCCAAGATTATTAAGATGATGATCGGGCGGGATTTTGTGTACCGTTACCGCGGCAGGCTGGACGCCTACAACGGTGAAGTCGCCCTGGAAGCGAGAAATATCACATCCCGTATTCATGGATTTAAAGACATGAGCTTCAAAGTGCACAAGGGGGAGATATTGGGCTTCTATGGATTGGTCGGCTCCGGCCGCACAGAGCTGGTCCGGACTATGCTGAACATTGATAAGTGCGACGGGGGAGAAGTATTGCTTTGGGGGAAGCCGGTAAAAATCGATTCTTTTAAGACGGCCCTTCATAAATATAAAATTGGATATGTGACGGAAAACCGGAAGGAAGAGGGTCTGTTCCTCGAACATACGGTGGCGATGAACGTCTGTGTGAATTCCTGGAATAAGAGCTATTACCGGCACATTCCGTTTATCAATTTAAAGAAAGAAAAGGAAAACGCGGATGTATTCGCGAAGCGCCTGGAAATCAAGACGCCCAGCCTCAATACGCTGGCAGGAAAGCTTTCCGGCGGCAACCAGCAGAAGATCAGCATTGCAAAATGGCTGGCGGCGGACTGCGATATCCTGATCATCGACGAACCGACTGTCGGGGTGGATATTGGCGCAAAGGAATACATTCATGAACTGATCTGGAATCTGGCGGCTAAGGAAGGAAAGACTGTGATCTTGATTTCCTCCGATATGAACGAGATGATCTCTCTGGCCAGAAGAATCCTGATTTTCAGGGACAGACAGATAACAGGAGAACTGTCCGGCGAAGAGTTCTTCGCAAAGACGGGCGAGGAGATCAGCACCGAAATCGGAAAATCATTTGTGTAGAGGAGCCGGGACAATGGAGACGGTGAAGAAACACGCTTATATGGCGGAAATGGAAAAAGAGCAGGCAGAACGGTATCTTGTGGACTGCCGGAACAGAAAAGAAGAGCTGGACAGGAAAATGGAAGATGCCGGTTTCCTGCAGTGCAGGCTTTACATGCAGGATGTAGAGGAAAGAACCTGTCTGTTTTGTTACACCGAAGCGGCGGAGGACGGAAAAAAAGAGACGCCATGTTCCGAATGGGGAGATAAATGGAGAGAGGCCAGGCACGTATATGAGTTTAAGCTTCATGAAGGGGATGACCTGAATTGTCTGCAGTCCAAAGGCATTATCATCGGTGTAAAAAAAGAGCTTCTGGATGAATATATCCGCCTGCACGATAACCAGCCTCAGATCATTCATGATCTTTGCTATCAGAATGGCTTCCGGAAATCTTCGATCTATGTGACGGAGCTTCCCGGAGGCGGCCTGTATCTGCTGCAGTTTGTAGAGTTTCTGGGAGAGGAGAATCCGGCTCTTTATGAGAATGATACCTATCAGGAATGGCTGAAGGTCACCGGAGAGTGTCAGATACCGCTTCCAGGAGAAGAATTCTGGAAACAGATGCGGCCGATATATGAGTTTAAACGATAATAAGGAATACGGAGGAAAGGAAACAATGAAACGTTCACTGGTAAATGCTTCAATCCGTTATGCGGAAGAGCTGTTGGAGAAAAACAATTTTAAACTTCCTGAATTTGGGTACTGGGACCTGGAGGAATGGAAGAAACACAAAGATGAGATCGACGTGATCGATAAGCTGATGCTGGGATGGGATATGACGGATCATGGATTGGGCAGGTTTGACGAGATTGGATGCGTGCTTTTTACAATCCGGAACGGTTTGCTGGATAATCCGGAGGTGGGTGTGCCCTACGCAGAGAAACTGCTGATATTTAAGGACGGACAGAGGCTTCCCATCCATTATCATGGCTTTAAGACGGAAGATATCATCAACCGCGGGGGAGGCGTGATGTTTATCAAGCTGTATAATACCGTAGACGGAAAAGCGGTTGACACGCCTGTGGACATTTATCAGGACGGGATCAAGCATACCTACGCGGCAGGAGAAGAAGTGCTGATCTATCCCGGAAACAGTATCAGCATCACTCCTGGGATCGCCCATACATTCGGCCCGAAGCCAGGATCCGGGGATCTGATCTGCGGCGAGGTCTCCAAGATCAACGACGATAACATTGATAACTATCATATCGAGCTCCAGCCGAAGCAGTATGCGGACATAGACGAAGATGAACCGGTGCTCCATCCTCTGTGCAACGAATACAAAAAGCTTGTTCTGCAGTGAGATATACAGAGATGTCCGGACAGATGCCGCGAAAACGGCATCTGTCTTTCTAATTCAGAAGAAGACCATATTGCGTACTTTGGCAGCAGGAGTTAAAATAGTAACATGATCGTGGCATAAGACACTCTGCTTAATTTGGGAAAGAGGTATAAGGATATGGATAATCAGAACAAAGAATATGATGTGATCTGCATTGGTCAGGTAGTTCAGGATATCCTGGTGACGGATATTCCGGAGGATGCCCTGGTATCTGGAAAGGATACCGTGATGGCGGGCCAGGTGCTGCTGGCTTCTGGAGGAGACGCGGTAAATGAGGCCGTGACCCTTGCCAGGCTGGGAGATCATTCCGCACTGCTCACCAGGCTGGATAAACGGAACGTGGGCGATATGATCTTTGGGGATTTGGTGCGAGAAGGTGTCGACACCTCTCTTCTGGTGCGCCCGGACGACTGCAGGACCTTCTCTACGGTGGTCGTGGTGAAGCCAAACGGAGACCATTCTTTCCTGGTGGGACCGGGGGAGAACTTTACCCCGGAGATGTCGGATGTGGATCTGTCGGTGCTCAGAAAGACAAGGGCCGTGACGGCGGGCAGCCTGTTCGCTTTGGGAACGCTGGATCAGAACGGAATCGAAGTGATTTTCGAAGAGGCGCAGAGAGCCGGAGCGCTTACGATCGCAGATATGAACTTTGACTGTGCGGGAATCGGTCCCCGCGCGGTGGAAAAGGTATATCCGTATACCGATTATCTGATGCCCAGCTATGATGAGGCGGTTTATGTGACCGGTGAAAAGGATCCCGACGCGATCGCGGATGTATTCTTAAATGCCGGAGTTAAAAATGTGGTGCTGAAAATGGGAGCGGAGGGATGCTTTTTTAAAAATGCGGAAAAGCGGTTTTTCACCGACCCCTTTAAGATCAGGCCGCTGGATACTACGGGATGCGGAGACAACTTTGTAGCGGGCTTTGTACACTGTCTGCTGAAAGGGATGGAGCCGGAGGCATGCGCAGAATTCGCCTGCGGTGCGGGAGCTTTGAATTCCCAGGGGCTCGGCGCCCATTTGTATATTCGGTCGGAACAGCATGTGGAGGAATTTATCAGACAGGCGGAAAAAGTGGCGCTTAACAGGAAATAGCCGGGCAGAATATTTCCAGGAAAAAATTCAGAGGTTGCTAAATTGCAGAAACCTAAGTATAATGATAATGTTGTACAGACGGAAAATTAAGCCGAATAGAATGACCCAAATATAATGTGATTTGGTGAGGGGGGATTCCCGTGCTGAGGGAGAAGCGCCGCCGGCAGATTTATGAGATGCTGATGGAAGACGGCGAAGTTCAGACAAGCCAGCTTTGCCGAAAATTTCAGGTGTCGGATATGACGATCCGGAGGGACCTGGAATATCTGGCGGGAGGGAAAAATGTGAGCCGTACCCATGGAGGCGCTGTGTTCCTGGGGCAAGCCAAGGAAGACATGGAATTTAAGGGGGCCACAGAGCAGGCGAAGGAGATGATCGCCAGAAAGGCATTTGAGCTGATCGGCGCCACACAGAGGATTTTCATCGATTCCGGAACGACGACTACGCTTTTGGCGAAGAATCTTCCCATGGGAAGCCGGAACATAGTCGTGACCAATAATCTGAAGATCGTGGATCAGGTCTCAGACCGCCCCTATATTTCGGTATTGATCATCGGAGGATCGCTGAGGATTCAGACGCTGTCCTGCTACGGGGCGCAGACTGAAGAGCAGATCGGCCGCTACCGGGTGGATATCGCATTCCTGGGAGCCACGACGGTGGGAGAGGACGGCTATTTTTACGACGGCTATCCGCCGGAGGCCGGTGTAAAACAGAGTATCATCAAATCGGCGATGGAGACTTATGTTTTGGTGGACTCCTCCAAATTCAATCAATACAGCCTGATATCCTACAGCCACATAAAGGATGTTACGGGCGTGATAACGGACAGCAATATCAGTCTGGAAACGAAGGAAAGGCTTCAGAAGATGGGGGCCAATCTGATCGTGGCGGATTTATGACAGGCCGCATCAATGATACAGGATCTTGACGCGGATGCCCTGGCTGTAATTTCCAAAATGCGTGCCATATAAAGTCAGGCCGCCTATATGCTTTGCGTGCTCGGGCACGGCGATCCGGAAGAGGAATCCGGACGCTGTGTCTGTTTTTATGTCCTGGATCGTCACATCATTGAGGGGAAGGCCGTCGATGAAGGTTCCCAGCTGATTGACAGTCAGAAGCTTTAAAAGGCCGTACTGGTTTACCCTGGGCCACCATTCCGGATTCAGGCGGCCGGTTCTTTCGCCGAAATCGCCGGGGCAGGTCCAATATCCAAGCTCGGTCCCGTTCAGATAAAAATAGATATCCGACGGCCAGGCGTCGCAGAAGCCCGGCGCTTCGGAGCTGATCTCGAAAGAGATTTGTATCTCGTCCAGAATCTGACTGCCGTTCAGATAATTGGGGATCAGATATTCGACAAAGCCCTGGGTGAACCAGAGGATATCGGCCTGGAACCGCTTGGGTGAAGCGAAAAACTGCGGCTGGTCCAGGGCCCCTATGATCTGGTCATGGCTGGAGAGACCGCAGGTGGGGGTTATCTGATAATTGGAGTAGCAGCCCACATTCAGCTCTGTATCATAGGATTCCCGCCCGGGGAATTCTTCCGCCAGTTTGATCAGTATGGTATCCTCGTTCAGATAGCAGACCTTTTGCGTGCCGCGTTTTCCTGCCACACTGGAGATACTGATGATACCGGCGGTACTCAGCTTTTTCATATGAACGGAGATCGCCGCGTTGGACAGGCCGACGGCCCGGGCGATTTCGTTCATATTCATTTTGCGGTTTTCCATGAGCAGTTCTAATATCCGAAGACGGATTTCGGAATCAAGCGCCTGAAACAAAGGCAGCGCTTCTTGCAGCTTATCGTAATAAATCATGTCTTTTCTCCCGGTTATTCAATATTTCAAGTATAACATAGTTACGCGGGTGAAACAGAAAGAAATTAATCATTTTTCTTTTTCGTTGACAGATATTTCAGGAAATGCTATGCTTCAATTAATTAATATAAACATGAAATATTAATATAAACATATAATATAAAGGAGGACAAGAAGATGAAGCTGCCGAAGACAATGAAGGCCGTCATGGCTTATGGAAGGAACGACTATGCGTTTTTGGAGGATGCGCCGGCGCCTCAGATAGAGAATCCGGATGATATCATTCTTAAGATTGACGCCTGCGGGATATGCGGGAGCGACGTCATGTGGTATCAGGGAGCGGATTCCTTTTGGGGAAATGATAAGGAGAAGGGGCCTATGGAACCGCCGGTGATACCGGGGCATGAATATACCGGGACTATAGTGGCCATGGGAGCAGGGGCCGCCTCCAAGGGGTATGCCCTCGGAGAACGGGTGGTGGCTGATATGATCAAGTTCTGCGGAGAATGCTTTTACTGTAAGCGCGGTGAGTATAACATGTGCGAGAATCAGCGGAACTTCGGGCATCAGTCGGATGTGAACGGCGCGTTTGCGGAATATATGCGGATTCCCGAAGGGACTGTGGTGTACCGTCTCCCGGCGGACATGCCATTGGATAAAGCGGTCCTGATCGAGCCGTTCTGCTGTGCCATGCACGGAGTAGAGAGAGCTAGGATAACGAAGGAAGACCTGGTCGTCATCTCCGGCATGGGATGTATCGGCCTCGCCATGGTGAGCATCGCCAGGAAATATGAGCCGAGGATGATCGTGGGGCTGGAGATGAATCCCGCGCGCATTGAGCTGGCAAAGAAGTTTGGCTGCGATCTCGTCCTGGATCCGAAGGAGACGGATGTGGTGAAACGGGTGAGGGAACTGACGGAGGGAAGAGGCTGTGATGTCTATCTGGAGGTGGCGGCCCATCCGAGCAGCGTTTACCAGGGCCTGGACATGATCCGGAAAAAGGGGAGGTTTGTACAGTTCAGCGCTCTGCCGGAAGAGATAACCTATGACTGGACCATTATCGGAGACCGGAAGGAGCTGGATATCTACGGCTCCTATACCAGCTGTCATTGTTTTGAGAAGGTGATCCAGGGTTTATATGACGGGTCGCTTAAATCGGAGGGAATGATCACCCACAGGTATCCTCTGGAGCGGTTTTTCGAGGCGGTGGAAAAGGCGGCCCGAAAGGAACCGGATGTCATAAAGATTGTTATGACCATGGATGGAAAGGAGTGATCTTCATGCCTTACATAGAAAGAGACGGGGTAAAGATCCATTTTGAGGAGGAGGGAAGGGGCGAACCGCTTCTCCTCCTCATGGGACTAGGGGCCGGCTTATCTGCGTGGGAGCCTCACAGACGGGTATATCGGAACTGCTTCCGATGCATCAGCGTGGATAACCGGGGAGCCGGACTGTCAGATGCGGGAAAAGCTGAAGACTGTATCACGGAGTCCATGGCGGCGGACGCGGCGGCCGTATTGGATTCCCTGGATATTAAAGGCGCTCATGTGGCCGGGATCTCCATGGGAGGAGCCATTGCCCAGATGCTGGCGGTTTTCCGGCCGGAGTTGGTGAAATCCCTTCTGCTGATCAATACCTTCGCCAGGCCTGCGCCTTATATGAGACGGATAATGGGCACGTTTCAGGATTGTTATGATCGTCTGACGCCTCTGGCCTTTGACCGCCTGCTCCAGGAATTCATCTATTCTCCCGCCACCTTTGCCGGGCATCCGGAGGTCCTCGCGGAAAGAGAGCGGGAGCTTGAGCAGAATACAGAGCGCAGGATGGCGGCAGACGCGTTCCGGGCTCAATGCGAAGCCTGTATGGGCCATGACGCGCTGCCATATCTGGAACGGATCCGCGTGCCGGCCCTCGTAGTGGCCGGAAAGGCAGACATCCTCACACCGCTTTCCTGCGCGGAGGAGCTGAAAAACCGGATTCCCGGAGCAAAGCTGTATGTGAATGAAGGAGGCCATGTACAGCATTTTGAACATTTAGACGTATTCAACCGGATCTCCCTGGAATTTTTGAAAAAATGTTCGGGGCAGAAGGAGGCGGGGATATGAAATACGGCGCCCAGACCTATGCATGGCAGATGTCCTATAGCACATATAAGGGAAGAATTCCCCACATATTGGATATCTGCGCCCAGGCGGGATTCGGCGGCCTGGAAATTGAGACTACCATGCTGGGGGATTATGGAAAAAGACCAGAGGAGCTGAAAAAGGAGTTTGAAAAAAGAAACATGATGCTTACGGCATTCGGTGTGCCGGTCCCCTGGGGGACGGCCGAAGAAGATGAGATCCTGGAGACGGCCAGGCTGTCCTTTGATGCGGCCGCGCCCTTCGGCGGGATCCTGATGTCCTTTTCCATCATCCCTCCGGACGTACCCTTTGAAAAACGGGAAAGAGAACAGAAAGAGTTCCTGGAATTCCTGGCCAGGCTGGGGGAGATGGCAAAGGCGGCAGGATATCCCTCGTCCTTCCATACAAATTCGTCGCCTTTATCTCTGTTTCACAGCAGAGAGGATTATGAGCTTTTAAAAAGGTTTTTCGAAGACAGCGGCATGGGCTTTACCTCGGATGCGGGCCATATTGCCCGCGGCGGAATGGACGTGGAAGAGGTTTTCCGCCTTTTCATGCCCCATATCTGCCATGTCCATTTTAAAGATATGGGGAAGAACGGCCTTTGGACGCCGATGGGTGAAGGGGCGATTTCCTTCCCGAAACTGCTGGGATGCTTGAAAGAAGCGGATTATGACGGTTGGATCGCGGTGGAGGAAGAATCCCCGCAGGCAGTGCTCCGGCCGGATGAAACTATGCTGCAGGACGGTGTGTACATGCAGAGGATAAAATTGTAAAAAGATATCAGAAAGG
Source organism: Lachnospiraceae bacterium (assembly GCA_902363445.1). Classification (GTDB taxonomy): domain Bacteria; phylum Bacillota; class Clostridia; order Lachnospirales; family Lachnospiraceae; genus Lientehia. The sequence goes on along the minus strand of CABJAB010000001.1, from coordinate 205,124 downwards.
AGTTTGTATGAAGCCTGAAGAAAAAAGAAAGCTGCTGAAAGAGGAGATGAAACGGACGGGAGGAATCCTCCGCCTCGCCCCCTGCTGGGTGACGAGAACGACGCTGCCGGCCGGAAGGAGGATGAAGCTTGACGTGAGGGACCTGTACCCCAGGGGGCTGAAGGCCGGGCCGGTATGCGAGAGATGGTTTGCTTCCACGGGCATGGCGGACAATGGCGAGACAACAGGGCCGGATGAGGGACTCAGCTTCATTGTATGCCGGACGGAGAATGGCGTGGAGAAAATCCAGCTCCGGGAGGCTGTGGAATTGATCGGTGATGAGATTTTGGGAGAAAAGATCATGAAGGAACGCGGAAAAATGACTTTCTTTGCAAAGTTCTATGATTTCTCTGTGCCCATCAACCATCATGTGCATTTGATGGAGGAGCAGGCGGCTCTTGTCGGGGTGGCGCAGAAGCCGGAGGCATATTATTATCCGATAGAACTGAATGCTTATGAATATAAGGCGGGGTATACTTATTTTGGACTGGACCCGCACCTCACAAAAAAAGAGCTGAAAGCTTACCTGGAGAAATGGGACTGTGAAGACAACGGCATTCTGGAGCTTTCCAGAGCCTATAAGCTTAAGCTGGGCACCGGGTGGGATGTGCCCGCCGGTATCCTTCATGCCCCCGGTTCTCTGGTGACGTATGAGCCCCAGTATATGAGCGACTGCTCCATCTTCATGCAGAACCTGAACAATGATCTGGCGGCAGATGATTTTATGCTCTGGGACAAAGTCCCGGCTGATAAAAAGGGCGATTGGGATTATCTGATCAGCTGTCTGGACTGGGAGGCCAATACAGATCTGGATTTTAAAGAGCATCATTATCATGAGCCGGTTCCGGCGGGAGATGTGGGAGCCATGGAAGAAAAGGGATATTATGAGGAGTGGATCGTATATGGATCTAAAGAATTCTGCGCAAAGCGCCTTGTCGTAAAGCCAGGGGCTTCGGTCACAATCCGGGATGAAGAAGCTTATGGCTTTATCATGATGCAGGGGAACGGGACCATAGACGGGCTTCCCATTGAGACACCTGCCTGTATCCGCTATGAGCAGCTGACCTGCGACGAATATTTTGTATCGGAGCCGGCGGCAACGAGAGGCGTAACGATCGCGAATCCCAGCGATAACGCGGACATTGTGATGCTGAAGCACTTTGGATATCCGGGCAAACAATTCTGATAAGTTTGCGGATGTTCGTATGTGTTTGGATATGTTTAAAATATTATAAAAAAATAAAGAAACCAACAATTTTCTTGTGCAAAAGTGTTGCATCAAGACAAGAAATATGCTATTGTTTGTATGTAAATACAACAAAGTTGAACATCAGAGCAAGACATATGTGCAAAGTGTTTGGTTTTGTTTGTTGTCATGAAAACGACAAGAAATGTAAAAAGGAGGGTATTTTCATGAAAAAAAGGTTTTATGTTTACTGATGTGCTTGGCTATGGTTGCATCTGTACTGGCTGGCTGTGGAAGTAAGAAAGCGGATGAAACCACGGCTGCCAAAAAGGAAGAGAAGACGACAGAAGCCAAAAAGGATGAGACGACTACCGCAGCCAAAGCTGACGAGACTACAGCTGCTAAGTCAGAAGGCAGCAGTGAAGGCGGGAAATACGGATGTGCCGTACCCAACGCTCAGAACTCTTTCTATGCGACCTGTGTATCCGGCGTGGAAGAAGGCGTGAAACAGTATGATCCTACGGCCTCCGTAGTCGTGACAGATGCTTCCGGCGATTCCCAGAAGCAGATGGATCAGATAGCCGACCTGGTATCCCAGGGATGTAAAGCCATCATCTGTATCCCCATCGATTCCAACGCCATCATCCCGGCTTTGGAAGAAGCCGCGAAAGCAGGCGTTCCCGTAGTATGTATGGATACTCCCGCGGGCGAGACAGACGCAGTTGTGTCCACCGTTGTTTCCAATAACTACAGCGCGGGCGAGATCGCAGGACGCGCACTTTTGGAAGGCATCGGCGGAAAGGGCAAAATCGCGACCATCACTACCACCGGAAGCGAAGCGGTAAACGACAGGAAACAAGCTCTGTATGACCTGATCGAAAAAGAATTCCCCGATGTAGAGATCGTGCAGGAAGAGATTGTACAGAACGCTACCACAGAGGAAGCTCTTACGCTTATGGAGAATATCTGCCAGGCAAATCCTGATCTGGCGGGCGTGTTCACCACCGGCGACGTATTTGCGATCGGTATCTGCTCCGCGCTGCAGTCCAACGGATATCAGCCCGGCGATGTAAAAGTTACCAGCGTAGACGGCACGACCAACGCGGTTGAACTGATCGAATCCGGTTATCTGCTCGCGACAGCGGCACAGCTCCCCAAGGACCTGGGTATCCACAGTGTAAAGAACGCGTTGGATTATCTGAACGGCAAGGATGTTGAGAAGTTGGAAAATCTGGACTGCAAGGAAGTAAACAAGGACAACGCCAGTACATACGAAGGATTCTAAAATTCCGCAGACCTCACGTGCAGCAGGGTAACAAATCAATCAAACAGCAGGGCGGGATGCTTGGCATTCCGCCCTGAATTTATTCGATGAAGGGGTAAGCGAAATGAGTGAACTTGCATTGAGAATGGTGGGCGTCAACAAGGTCTTCCCCGGCGTGAAGGCGCTTGACGACATTCACTTTGAGGTGGAGAAGGGAGAAATACACGCCCTTATCGGTGAGAACGGCGCTGGAAAGTCCACCCTGATCAAAATCCTCGCGGGCATCTATCAGCCGGACGGCGGAGAGATATTCATTGATGGAAAGCCTGTGAAGATGGACAATGTCATAACAGCAAGGGCGCATGGCATTAGCGTGATCCATCAGGAGCTGAGTCTCGCCAAGAATATGACGGTGGCCGAGAACATTTTCATGGGGAAGTTTCCGTCAAAAAGCAAATATTTTGTGGATGATTCCGCGATGCTTGAGGAAACGGCAAAGCTTCTCAAGCTGATCGGCATGGAAGAGCTTCAGCCGGATACGCCCGTTTCCAGGCTGAGTGTGGCACAGCAGCAGATGGTGGAGATCTGCCGCTCCCTGTCGGAGGAGATAAAGATCCTGGTGATGGACGAACCCACGGCTTCTCTGGCCACGGCGGAAGTAGAGCGTTTGATGGAAATCATGCGGATGCTGAAGAAGAAGGGCGTTACCATCATCTTTATCTCTCATAAACTGAATGAGATTTTTGAGATCTGCGACCGGATCACGGTCATGCGGGACGGGCAGTATATCGGCACCAGGGTCACGAAGGAGCTGCCGTACGAGGAACTGATCAATATGATGGTCGGGCGCGATATCCAGAATGTTTATCCGCCTCATAAGACGAATCCCGGTGAAATGCTCCTGGAAGCGAACCATATCAATTCCGACCGGGTATCTGACGCGAGCTTCAAGCTGAGAAAAGGAGAGGTCCTGGGCTTTTACGGATTGATGGGGGCGGGCCGCTCTGAGCTTATGCGGGCTCTTCTTGGAATCGACAAGAGCACCAAGGAATCGGTGATCCTGGACGGGAAGAAGATCGTCATCAATAACCCGACAGAGGCCACCCAGGAAGGGATCGTGCTGGCGCCGGAGGACCGGAAATATGAAGGATTGATTCTGAAACAGACGGTAGGCTTCAATATCACACTTCCGATCCTGAACAAGATCATCAAGGGAATCAAGCTGGATAAGAAGCTGAACGACGAGACAATTGAGAATATCGGAAAGCGCCTCAGGATAAAGACGCCGTCCTATGATGCCAAGGCAGTCAACTTGTCCGGCGGAAACCAGCAGAAGGTGGTTTTGGCAAAATGGCTTGTCACAAACCCCAAGGTGCTGATCCTGGATGAGCCCACAAGAGGAATCGACGTAGGCGCAAAACAGGAAATTTATAAATTAATATATGAGATTGTAGAAATGGGCGTAGGCGTTATCCTGATTTCTTCGGAAATGCCGGAGGTTATGAATCTCTGTGACCGCATTTATGTGCTGCGGGAGGGAAAGATCACCGGAGAGATCGCAAGGGACGAGATCACGGAGCAGACCATTATGCAGTATGCGATAGGAGGAATTGAATCATGAGTGAAGCAAAAGCTGTTTCTGTGAAGAAGACGAATCCGGTGAAACAGTATCTCAACAACAACATCGGCATGTTGATCGGCCTGATCGCCATGTGTATCATTATTTCCATCCTGCAGCCGAACTTCCTGCAGGTAAAGAACCTGTTTAATATCATGCGGTCAATCTCTATTACCGGCATCATCGGTTTTGGTATGACGCTCTGTATCATCATCAACGGGATTGACCTTTCCCAGGGCTCTGTCATCGGATTCACATCCTGCTTCTGTGCATGGCTGCTGTCCAGCGTAGGCCTTCCGTTCTGGGCGGCCATCTTAGGCGCCCTGGCTGCCGGTTCTCTGTTCGGCGTTTTCAACGGAGCTCTGCTGGCGAATACGTCCCTGCCGCCCTTTGTAGTCACCCTGGCCACTCAGCTGATCGGCCGCGGCGGCTGCTACGTCATCACAAGAGGAAATATGATCAATGTGGATCCCGCGTTCGGCCAGCTGGGCAACGGGTATCTGTTTAATGTCATTCCTCTGCCTGTGATCTACCTGCTGGTCATCTTCGTTGTCATGTTCCTTCTGCTGGGCAAATCGAAATTCGGGCGCTGTGTTTACGCCATCGGCGGAAACCGGGAGGCGGCCCGCTTCACCGGAATCAAGATCAGGAAGGTGACTTGGATCGTGTACTCTATCTCCGGCTTCCTGGCTGCTGTCTGCGGGATCATCTCATGTTCCCGAATCACGACGGGGCAGCCAACCACTGGAAATGCGATGGAGTTTGACGCAGTGGCGGCCTGCTACCTGGGCGGCATCAGTTACCTGGGCGGCGAAGGAAGGATCGGCAGCACCCTGCTTGGCGCCATCGTACTTGGCGTTCTCGCAAACGGCATGAGTATGCTGCAGGTGCCCTGGTATGTGCAGAATATTACAAAAGGATGTATCATCCTGGCTGCCGTATTCTTCGACGTCATGAGGAAGGAAAAAGGAAAATCCAAATAAACAGCAGGAAGAAAGGAGAAACGATGAGGACGATTCAAGCAAAACCCCTCACAGTGGAGGGTTTCCGTCCATACGGCAGCTTTGCCAGTATGCTGGAGCCTTCTGGAAATTGTTTTGACGGAGGAGAAAGTGCCTTTTACCCGGATCCGGTGACCATGTCGGTCAGCGGAAGAGAGCAGATCGCGTTTTCTCCGCTGACGGTGAACAGACCGGAAAAAATGGTGATCAAGGCGGCCGAATACCATAACTGGACAGGGGAAGGGATCTTCTTTGTGGACGACGATGCCGTGATGCATGTGGCGCCGCCCTCCAAGCACGTGATCACGCCGGAAAAGACAGAGGCATTTATTGTACCGAAAGGGACTTTGGTGAAACTGAATACGGGCGTATGGCATCTGTCCCCGTACCCCCTTCACAACGACGTGCTTCATCTGATGATCGTGATGCCGGAGCGGGTATATGGAAATGACTGCATTGTATGTGATTTCCCGGAAGAGGATTACATAGAGATTGTCCTGCAAGACAAAAATTCATGAACTTGGAAAGGTCTGCTTCAGAAGGCAGAGAAAGGAATTCAAAATGGCACTTTCAAATTATGTAGAACTGTTGAATTACGCAAAGGAGCACAAGATCACGATAGGAGCGTTCAATGCGCTGAATCTGGAGATCCTGCAGGCTCTGGTGTCCGCGGCCAGCCGAAAAGACGCTCCGATCATCGTGCAGACGTATCACAAGCATGTTGACTTCGCCGGGGCGGATTACATGCGCGCCATTGCTGAGGTGGCTTCCACCCATTCTAAGGTGAAGATCGCGATGGGCCTGGATCACGGACGCTCCTACGAGCAGGCGAAGCTCTGCATTGACGCGGGATACAGCGGAGTCATGATCGATTTGGCCTCCGAGGATTATGACTATAATGTGAAGGAGACCTGCCGGGTGGTAGAGGCAGCGCATGCAAAGGGAATTTCTGTGGAGGCGGAGCTGGGTACCATTTCCGACGCGGACAGAACGCCGGAGGAGATTGCTCTGGGCTATACGGATCCGGAGATTGCGAGGCGGTTTGTAAAGGATACCGGAATCGACTGCCTGGCTGTTTCCATCGGAACGGCTCACGGAGTGTATAAGTATACCCCTAAGATCAACTTTGATCTGCTGAAGGAGCTGATCGATACGATTTCCTGCCCCATCGTCGTACACGGGGGCTCCGGGACGCCGGATGAGGATGTAACAGAAATGGTCCGAATGGGAATTGCGAAACTGAACGTCGGGACCGACTTCTTTATTGCCTATAACGAGGCGCTCTATGCGTTCTACAAAGAACACGGAGCCCGCTGCGATATTGCGGACGCGCTGGATACAGCAAGGACGGCCGTGGAAAAAGTGGCGGAGCAGAGGCTGGATATCCTGACACAGTTCCGGGTATAAGTATGAAAGCGGTTTATATTGGGCTTGATGTGGGAACCTCCGGCTGCAAAGCGGCTCTGGTGGACCGGAGCGGGAAGATACTCGCCATGGCCCGCAGGGAATATGGCTTTGAGAGCCCGGAGCCTGGAATGGTGGAACTGAATCCGGTCACTGTGTGGAATGCGGTAAAGGAAACGCTGGCAGAAGCCGCGTCTCCGGAGGTTGAGATACGCATGCTTGCGGTCTCCTCGATCGGGGAAGCCGTGGTCATGGTGGATAAGGACGGCGGAGTCCTCCGGAATGGGATCACTTATCTGGACCAGCGGGGACCGGAAACGGCGGAATATATCCGCGGCAGAATGGACGACAGGTATCTCCATGGGCTGACCGGCGTGCCAGTGAATCCGATGTATACCTTAAACCGCTGCGTCTGGCTGAAGGAGCATCAGCCGGAAATCGTGGAAAAGACCGCTCATTACTTTATGTTTGGTGATTATATCACATATATGCTGACTGGGCAGAAGGTGATCGACCAGTCCAGCGCTTCCAGGACCATGCTGTTTGACGCGGGAAACCTGGAGTGGTCCCGGGAGATCGGGGAGAGATTCGGGGTGCCTGTGGAGAAGTTCTCTCCAGTGGCGTCCACAGGCGCGATAGTTGGAAGGATACGGAAGGAGCTGGCGGAGGAAACCGGGCTTCCGTATGATCTGAAGATAGTCCTGGGATGCCATGATCAGTGCAGCGCCCTTTTGGGGTCAGGTGCCGTGAAGCCGGGCGATATCATGGCCGGCGAGGGATCCACGGAAAGTATCAATCTGATCATTCATAAAGAAAATTTTAATGATTCTTTCTTCGAAAATCAGCTTTGTTTTGAGCCTTATATCCAGCCGGGACAATATATCATTCCCGTCGGGCAGCTGTCCCACGGCACCAGCATACGGTGGTTTGTGAGCGAGTTCGGCGCGGATTTTAAGGCGGAGAGAAGCGGGCTGTCCTCAGGAATGGGCGGCAGGAAAGTGGCTTTGGTGAAGCCGGAGAACGCGGGAAAGAGCATTTACGATCTGGCGAATGAAAACTGTGCGCCGGATTCAGGCGATGTGTATTTTCTTCCTTATCTCTCCAGGGTAAAGAGCATGGACGCGTCAAATCAGGCTCTGGGAGTGTTTCTTGGACTGGATGTGAACACAGGCCGGGCGCAGATGTACCGGGCGCTTCTGGAAGGGCTGTGCTTCGAATCCAGGACCTGTTTTGATACGCTAAAGAAGGTGGGGCTTCCCATCCATAAAATAGTAGCTTCCGGAGGATGCTCCAAATCTCCTTTGTTCATGCAGATGAAAGCCGACGTGCTGCGCCAGCCCATTCATATCCTGGACAATCCGGACGCGGGCATCACAGGACTGGCCATGATCTGCGCGGCGGCCGACGGGGCTTATAAAAATTATGAAGAAGCCGCGGAGGTATTTGTCAAGACGGCGAGAGGATATGCTCCGGAAAACGATTATCAGGAAAAGTATGAGAAATACTGCCTGATCCGTGAAACAATGAAAGAGCTTTATCAGAAACTATGAAATTGAGAAAGACGCCGCGGCATACGCAGGAGACAGAGAAAAGTAAGAATGTAGCCGGAAGGATTTAGTTCCTTCCGGCTGTTTTGCGGTTGAACGAAATATATTTGGAAAAAAGCTAGATAAGAAGGCGGATTTGTTGCCTTATAGATTTTAAATTGGTATAATACGCATATATGAACGAATCAGTGCGATATATCCTTGTGAGGGGATTACCTGGCGGGTTAAAACGGCGTGCCAGGAATGACGTCAGGGAATAGAATAAGTATACGTATCCGGGATGAGAGTTATAAAAAATGCTCCCTGGTAAAAGGAGTAATTGTTTTGAATATTAAGAGTAAGCGAAGCAAACGGAAGGAATTTGGGATGGGATTGATTTGCGCGCTGGCAATTGGCCTGTCCGCGTTCAGTATCTTTTCTACAAATCACCTGCAACAGACAGCCGCAATGATTTATGATCATCCTTATACGGTTTCCAACGAATCGAGGGCAATGAGGTCTCGGCTTTTAGATATGAAAGGTTTTTTGCTGGATCTGGTAGGAGCTTCGTCAGATGATATGGATGCGGTGCAGCAGATACTCAATGAACGGTACGCATTGCAGTATGCAGCCATTGAAATAATAACCAGCCAATATTTGGGACCGGCCGAGGACACTGATCTCCTGTTGACAGCAATGCAGGAGCTTGAAAAAACACAAAATGAGGCACTTCCGACTATTCTTCCTATGGAGCGTGAAGCGACCGCCCAATATGTGGAGCAGTACATATATCCTAAATACGACGCGGTCAGCGAGTCATTGGAGACTATTATTACTTTTGCAGACAGCAAGGTACGGGGTCTGGAGCAAAGAGCGGCGGATACAGCGGACGCAGCTATCATTTCGGCAGCTGTGCTTACGATTTTCCTCCCTTCATACTTTTTGTTCGTTTTTTGGCAAGAACGGAAAAGCATGCGGGAAATTCAATACAGAGAGCGATTATTTGATGTTCTTTCCTCCAATGTAGATGAAGTTTTTTTTATATATAATCAGGAGAATAAATCCCTGGAGTATGTCAGCGCAAACAGTAAGCGCGTTCTGGGCATTGAAGAAACTGATTTTATGGCGAATACAGATTTGCTGATGCATCGGGTTGTTAAAGAAGATTTAGCTGAATTTATAGCGTTTACTCAGAAGGTGAGCACGGCGGCTGGCCAAAGTATCGATTTGCGGATGCGTCTTTCATCCGGGCAGATTCGCTGGGTAGAGATTCGAAGTTATCCGGAAATAATCAACGGGAAAGTCACGCGCTATATTGTCTCCCTCTCTGACCAGACAGAGAAAATGGTGAAGGAGCAAACGCTTAAGGATGCTCTGGTGAATGCACAGAACGCCAATGCTGCGAAGCAGAGTTTTCTCTCCCGTATGAGCCATGAGATCCGCACCCCTATGAACGCGATTATCGGTATGACCACAATTGCCGGCGCTTATATAGAAGATCGAAAAAGGGTGGAGGACTGCTTGGAAAAGATTGGATACTCTTCCAAGCATTTGATGACACTCATAAATGATGTATTAGATATGTCTAAAATAGACGAAGGGAAAATGACCATTGCCCATGAGACATTTAATCTGGAGAGCGTGGCGGAATCTATTACTTCTATTTTCTACCCCCAGGCTGTGGATAAAGGAATTCATTTTTCTATGCCTCTGGTAGACCTGACAGACACGATACTGATTGGGGATTCCTTGCGTCTGAACCAAATTTTGATTAATCTTCTTTCAAACGCACTTAAATTTACACCATCTGGCGGTACAGTCCGTTTAGAGATTCGGCAGATTCAAAAGAAAAATGAACGAGTACGCCTGCGTTTTACAATCAGCGATACCGGTATTGGCATGAGCAGTGAATTTATGAACCGGATATTCCTGCCCTTTGAGCAGGCAAATGCTGCTGTGAGTCAGAGGTATGGCGGTACAGGCCTTGGTCTGTCTATCACCCAAAATTTGGTTACGTTGATGGGCGGGGCTATTTCGGTAAAAAGTGAACTGGAGAAAGGCACTGTCTTTACCGTAGAACTGGATTTTGATACAGATGGAGCAAGTGAGACAGTTTCCTCGCACAATCATCAGGCATTGGAGGCTCTCAAGGTACTGGTGGCGGATGATGACCGGGACAGCTGCATTCACACGACGCTTCTGCTGGGGAACCTGGGAATTCAGTCGGACTGGGTGCTCACAGGGACGGCTTGTGTGGAAAAGGCCTTGTCTGCTCATAGAACTGGAAAAGCCTATGATGTTTGCCTGATTGACTGGAAGATGCCGGATATTGACGGAATTGAAGTCACCCGTCAGATTCGGGAGATCGTGGGGCCGGATACCACTATCATCATTATCACAGCTTATGATTGGACCTCCATTGAACAGAGCGCCCGGCAAGCAGGCGCCAACGCATTTTTGTCCAAACCTATTTTTGCCTCTACCCTTTATAACGCTCTTCTTGCCGTGACAGGCATCGATAAAGCGCTCAAAAATCCTATAAACAAAAGCTTGAATCATGTTTTGGATAGCCGTCGTGTGCTGCTGGCAGAGGATAACGAACTCAACCGGGAAATCGCTGTGGAACTGCTTAAAATGGCAGGAATGGAAATTGAATGCGCGGGAAGCGGGCAGGAGGCCCTGGAATATTTTCTGGCTGACGGCAACCGTTACGATTTAATTCTGATGGATGTGCAGATGCCGATCATGAATGGCTATCAGGCTACGAGAGCGATTCGTCAGTCTGATCACCCGCGGGCCGGCATCATACCTATTATCGCTATGACAGCCGATGCTTTCCACGAGGATGTGGTAAAAGCATACGAGGCGGGTATGAACGGGCATTTGGCAAAGCCAATCGAGCCTGATAAGCTCTACCAGATGATAGAATCTATTCTCAATTGACCGGATAAAGGTATTTAGCGTATAAAAAAGCAAGTGACAGGCAAATCGCTTTTTCACTTGTTTTTTTGTTATTTATCTGGCGGTTCCCCCTTTCCCATGCCTGGAGTTACATGATATAATGAAGAAAATGGAAATGGCTGCGGGCACTTTCCGGGAAAGGAACGGGATATTTCATGAATCTGAAAGCAAAGCGGGGCAGGGACATCCTTTTAAGTCTGGCGGGAGACTTGGCCGGCGGTTTTTTATATGCGCTTGGGATTTATTTTTTTGCAAAAAGCGCAGATTTTGCGCCGGGAGGGATTTCCGGTCTGGCCCTGATGGCCAATTATCTGTTTCGCCTTCCCATAGGTGTGACGACCTTGCTGCTCAACGTGCCGCTTGTTTTACTGAGTTATAAGATATTAGGGAAGAAGTTCTTGGTGAAATCCTTCTTTTCCATGGCGGTCTGTACCATATTTCTGGATGTGATATTTCCCCATTTTCCCATATATACCGGAAACCCGATCATGGCGGCCCTGTATTCCGGCGTGTGTCTCGGCGCCGGACTGGCTATTTTCTATATGCACGGTTCATCCTCCGGCGGCACAGATTTTCTGACCATCTCCATCAAGGTCCTGAGGCCCCACCTGTCCATCGGAATGGTGACCATGAGCATCGATCTGGTGGTGATCTTGCTCGGCTGGCCGGTGTTCGGAAAACTGGACGCGGTCCTGTACGGCCTTCTGTCTACCTTTATGGCTTCCATAGTGATCGACAAGATCATGTACGGGACCGGGGCCGGCAAGCTGGTCATCATCATATCCGGAAGGGGAAGCGATATCGCGGCGGGGATCGGCGAGACGTTTGAGAGAGGATCGACGATGATCCGCGCAATCGGGACCTATTCCAAAGAAGAACGGGAGGTGCTTTTATGCGCCTGTTCCAAAGTGGAGGCGTATAAAGTGCGGCGTCTTGTAAATCAGGTCGACAGCGATGCTTTTGTTATGGTCATGGAGACAAATGAGGTATTTGGGGAAGGGTTCAAGGCTCTGGATGTGAAAAAAGATATTCTTGGATAAGGAGGATAACATGAAGAAGGTTAAAATCACAATCTTGAAAACGACACTGGATGAAGAACTGGCCAGAGAATATGGGGCGGAAGGGCTGACGGCCTGTCCCATGATGAAAAAAGGGCAGGTTTTCTATGCGGATTATGCGAAGCCGGACGGTTTCTGTGACGAAGCCTGGAAAGCCATATACCAATATGTGTTCGCCTTGTCCCACGGGGCGGGAGACGGAGTTTTCTACTATGGCGACTGGATCAGGAAACCGGGCGTGGCCATCTGCAGCTGCAACGACGGTCTACGCCCGGTGATCATGAAGCTGGAGGCTACTGCGGAGGAGTCGAAGATTGACTATACTCCGGTCCGCTGAGCCTTAAAGTACATATGCGACGATTTATTCTGCATTGGGATATTCATTGCAGAGCAGACGGTAAGGCGCTTCGTCTTCTTCAATGGTAGGAAAACGGCCCAGCTTTTCGTAAAAACGGTTGTCCGTATTGTCATCGTTGCACATGGATACTTCTCCGATCAATACGGCGCCGGTTCCGGGCTCTACACTGAAATCGTGGTACATATACGGGTAAATGGTAATGCTTTCTCCGGGCTTTAAGCGGACCTGGGCGCCGGCGGGGACGGTGTATTTGCGCCCGTCAGTGTGGACAGTCACATCCTCGTCGGAGTATTTTCCCTCATCATTCCGGTCGGCCATATATACGCGGATCAAAACGTTTCCGCCGCCGCGGTTGATGATATCCTCCATCTTGGTCCAGTGAAAGTGCATCGGGGCATACTGCCCTTCATTTACCATCAGAAGCTTTTCAGCATAAACTTTGGGATACTGATCCTTTTTATGCTGGTTCCCGTTGCGGATAGTGACGAGAGAAAAGCCAAGGGTATCAAAATGCCCTTCACCGTAGTCGGTGATATCCCATCCGAGCATGTTGTCACGGATTTCATCGTATTCGTGATCCTTGTTTTTCCATTCCTCCGGTGTCCAGCCGAAGAAGGGGGGAAGCTCAAAACGGTGCTCTTTTATGAGAGCTTCCATGGCTTTGATCGCTTTGTTGATCTCAGAACGTTTCATGGCAGAATTCCTCCTGGAGTATGATATTGTATGGTAGATATTGTTAAGACAACTATATCATGGGGAGGAATTGATTGTCAATTGGATTGACAAATGGATGGCGAATTTATACAGAGACGGTATAGAAATTGAGAAAAGATTAGAACATATGCACAATACAGCAATGAAAATGAGTGGATGGTGGAGATGAGAACGCGGACGACGATCAATTCGGAAGAAATGAAATACAACAACAGGGGAAGGATTCTGGATCACATCAGCCGGGAACCCCTTTCCAGGGCGGAGCTCTCCAGGAGAACAGGACTGACCAGGGCGGGTGTGAGCAGGATCATGGACGAGCTGCTGGAAGAAGGGCTGGTTCGGGAATATGATCCCGTTGCGGGGTCCGTGGGCCGAAAGCCTGTGGCTGTGGGCCTCAATGGTTCCCGTTATCATATTATAAGCCTGTGCTTGGAACGAAACTGTGCTACACTGGCACTGTGTGATTTTTCCGGACAGCCTCTCGTATCGGAGCAGCATAGAAGGGCCGGAGGCGCCGGGGACAGTACAGAGGCAATGGGTTTTTTTGCGGAGCGAATACAGGCCATGATAAGGGAGAAGAAACCGGAGGGAGAGCTTCTGGGAATGGGAATCATGTCGCCGGGGCCGCTTAACAGCAGGAAAGGGCAGATATTGAATCCGCCGAATTTCCCACTTTGGCAGGGGGTGGAGATCGCAGATTATTATAGGAAGGAATTCTCCTGTCCTGTTTTTCTGGAACAGAACGCCAGCGCTTATGCTCTGGCAGAGAACCGGTTTGGGCTGAAAGGGAAATATGAAAACTTTCTGGAGCTTTTGGTGGATACCGGACTGGGAGGAGGTCTGATCCTGGGAGGAGGCCTGTGGCCGGAGGGGGGAGGAAGTGAGTTCGGGCATATGACCATTGATATCCACGGGCCTAAATGCAGCTGCGGGAATTCCGGATGCGCCGAGTTATACGCGTCCATCCCCAATATCGTGAAAGCTGCGGAGAAAAAGGACGGGAGGCTTGACAGCTGGAGAGAGATCGTGCACCTTGCCGAGGCCGGGGATGAAGCCGGCCGTTCTGCCATAAGGGAAGAGGCGGGCTATCTGTCGTCACTGATCGTAAATATGGTCAATATTCTGGATATTCAGGCGGTGGTGCTGAATGGAGAGATCACCTACAAGCCGGAGCTGCTCCTGAGCGCCCTTCGGAAAAAGGTGAGAGAGCAGGCGATAGAAGGCAGAGGCAGGGCAGAGATCCTGGTTACAATGCTGCCTGAGGATAAAGAAGCCGTGAGCGGCGCCAACCTGGTGCTGGAACAGTATATCCGGCGGGGTGAAAGTGGAGGAGGCGTACATTTTTCTTGATTTTTCATAGGGAATCAAGTACAATAAGGGTCTGAAAGAATGTAAACGAAATTCCGATGGAAGTTGACGGTGGCTTATGGGCATCATTAAGACGAAGAACCTGGTATATAACTATATCAAACGTGATGAAGAGGAAAAAATAGAAGAGGTCAGCGAAGCGGTCAAGAATGTGAGCCTGGATATTAAAGAAGGAGAGTTCGTGGCTGTCCTGGGACATAACGGATCGGGCAAGTCCACTCTTGCCAAACATATGAATGCTTTGCTGCTGCCGACTGAAGGCACCATATGGATAGGAGGCAAGGATTCTCTGGACGAGGACAACCTCTGGGATATCCGGCAGACTGCCGGAATGGTGTTTCAGAATCCGGACAATCAGATCATCGCCAGCGTGGTAGAGGAAGACGTGGGATTTGGACCGGAGAATATCGGCGTGCCCACAGATGAGATCTGGAAACGGGTCGATGAATGCCTGAAAGCGGTGGGGATGAGCGCGTACCGTACTCATTCCCCCAACCGCCTGTCAGGCGGACAGAAGCAGAGAGTGGCCATTGCGGGGGTCATGGCCATGGAGCCTAAATGTATCGTTTTGGACGAGCCCACAGCCATGCTGGATCCCAACGGGCGGCGGGAGGTCATCCGCACGGTGATGGAACTGAATGAGAAAAAGGGAATCACGGTCATCTTGATCACCCATTATATGGAAGAAGTCATTCATGCGGACCGGATCATCGTTATGGACGAGGGAGAAATCGTCATGGAAGGAGTGCCGGAGGAGGTTTTCAGCCGCGTGGAGGAACTGAAAAAATACCGGCTGGACGTGCCTCAGGTGACGGAGCTGGCATATGAGCTGAGAAAAAAGGGCGTGCCGATGCGGCCATGTATTCTGACCGTGGAGGAGTTTGTGACAGAGATCATGGACACATACAGGAAGCACAGCGAGTGAGGAAATAACATGGCGATTACATTGGAGCATGTGGAGTACAAATACAGCGAAGGGACACCCATGGAGACGGATGCCCTGCACGATGTGAACCTGGAGATAGAGGACGGTGAATTCATCGGGCTGATCGGACATACCGGGTCAGGCAAATCCACGCTGATCCAGCATTTGAACGGACTGATGCGGGCTACCTCCGGAGATATCCGGTATAATGGAAGCAGCATTTATGCGGAAGGGTTCTCTATGAAGGAGCTGCGGAGCAAGGTAGGACTGGTGTTCCAGTATCCGGAGCACCAGCTTTTTGAGGTGGACGTCTTCACAGACGTGTGTTTCGGGCCGAAAAACCAGGGGCTTTCCAAAGAGGTGACAGAGGAACGGGCGAAAGAGGCCCTGTCCCTGGTCGGA
This sequence comes from Lachnospiraceae bacterium, assembly GCA_902363445.1. Classification (GTDB taxonomy): domain Bacteria; phylum Bacillota; class Clostridia; order Lachnospirales; family Lachnospiraceae; genus Lientehia. Next base: position 189,300 of record CABJAB010000001.1, on the reverse strand, counting down.
ATCGGAGAGAGCTATTATAAGAAGTCTCCCTTTGAGCTGTCGGGAGGGGAAAAGAGGAGAGTGGCTATCGCGGGAGTGCTGGCCATGAAGCCGGAGGTGCTCATACTGGATGAACCGACGGCGGGACTGGACCCCAAGGGGCGGGATGAGATCCTGGGGCAAGTCGTGAGGCTGCACCGGGAACGGGGGATGACCGTTATCCTGGTATCCCACAGCATGGAGGATGTGGCGAAATATGTGGACAGAATCATGGTGATGAATCATGGGGAGCTGGTTTTCAACGATACGCCGAAAGCCGTGTTCGCACATTATAAGGAGCTGGAGCAGATGGGACTTGCGGCGCCGCAGGTGACTTATATTGCCCATGCCTTAAAGGATGCGGGATTTCCCATGAAGACAGACGTGATCACCGTGGAAGAGGCAGAAGAAGCGATTCTCTGCACTCTTGGTGAAGAAAGAGAGAAATAAACGCTCATGATGAGAGATATTACTTTGGGCCAGTATTATCCGGTACAGTCTCCTGTCCATAAACTGGACCCCAGAACAAAGCTGTTTGGAACGCTCGTGCTGATTGCCGCCCTTTTTGTGGCGGACAATCTTTTTTGCTATATCCTGGCGGCGGCATTCCTGTTCGGTACGATCCGGCTCTCCAGAGTGCCGGTGAAGCACATTGTAAAAGGGCTGAAGCCGGTGATCTTCCTGCTTTTGTTCAGCGTGGTGTTCAACCTGTTCCTGACAAGCGGCGAAGTCCTCGTCCAATTCTGGGTTTTTAAGATCACCCGCGAGGGCCTTCTGCGTTCGGGTATGATGGCGGTTCGGCTGATCTTTTTGGTGATGGGGACTTCCCTGCTGACCTTTACGACTACGCCGAATCAGCTGACCGACGGATTGGAGCGGAGCCTTCGTTTCTTGAGAGTAGTGCGGGTGCCGGTACATGAGATCGCGATGATGATGTCCATCGCTCTCCGTTTCATTCCCATTCTTGTGGAGGAGACGGATAAGATCATGAAGGCGCAGATGGCCAGAGGAGCGGACTTTGAATCCGGCGGGCTGATAAAAAAAGCTAAGGCGATGATTCCTCTGCTTGTGCCTCTTTTTATCTCTGCTTTCCGAAGAGCGTCGGATTTGGCCATGGCCATGGAAGCGAGATGCTATCATGGAGGAGAAGGGCGGACGAAAATGAAACCTCTCCGGTACGCGGCGAGGGACCGGGCGGCTTATCTGGTCCTGTTGGGATTTCTTGCGTGTATTATCCTGTTTAAGATTTTCTTATAATACCGTCTGTACGGGAGAAGAGCAGATGGGAAAGGAGGCCGGTCCTGTGAAGCGGATCAAGCTTACGGTGGCTTACGACGGCACCAATTACTGCGGCTGGCAGTACCAGCCCAACGGCGTGACCATTGAAGAAGTGCTTAACAAGGCCTTGTCGGAGCTGACAGGGGAGGATATCCATGTGATCGGAGCCAGCCGGACAGACTCCGGCGTGCATGCTCTCGGCAATATTGCCGTATTTGATACGGAAACGAAGATTCCTCCGGAAAAGATCTGTTATGCGGTGAACCAAAGGCTGCCGGAGGATATTGCCGTGCAGCTTTCGGAAGAAGTGGATGCTTTTTATCATCCAAGGAAATGCAGTTCCTTGAAAACATATGAATACCAGATACTGAACCGCCGGTTTCCGAATCCGGTCAGGAGACTGGATTCCTATTTTGTCCATTGGCCCCTGGATGTGGAAAAGATGCAGGAGGCTGCGATCTGCCTGGTGGGGGAGCACGATTTTTCAAGCTTTTGTTCGGCGGGGAGCCAGGCGGAGGATACGATCCGGAAGATATACGAGGCCTCGGTGACGAAGGACGGCGACAGAATCACGGTCCGCCTGACCGGAAACGGGTTCCTGTACAATATGGTGCGGATTATTGTGGGGACCTTGATGGAGGTCGGGCGGGGCGCTTATCCTCCCGGCCATATGGAGGAGATATTGAATGCCAGGGACAGGAGGATGGCCGGAGTCAAAGCACCGGCCATGGGCCTGACGCTGATCTCCATCCGGCCAGCAGAGAAGCCGGAGCCGCTTTTGCGGAACACCAACCGCTGGATCGACTATTCTCTGTATCAGGCGGAGCTGGAAGAGAAGAAGAGGGTCTATATGGTTATCCACTCCTGCCGTGAAGAGGAGAGGGCGCGGATGATCGTCCGGACCGCGAAGCGGGCTTTCCGCGACGGCGCCGAAGAGCTGTGGGTGCGGGAGGAAAACGGCGGTGACGATGAGGAAACGGCAGGGCCGTATCATCTGTGCCCGGCGGTCTCCGGAAACCTCCGGGGCTGGAAAATCATTCAAAAAACGGACAAAAAAGCATTGACACACCCCACATAGTGTAATATAATGTAAAGGCTGTGACACTGGAACAGTGTCCATAAACGTATGTCTATTTATTGGCGGATAATAAGTAACCAAAGCCCCGGAATACTGTTTTCTGCCGTGGAAATAGAAGCACAGATTCGCGAGATTGAATATTTGAAAGGTGAAATCCAAGGAGGTCAAACCAATGAAAACATTTATGGCTAGCCCGTCAACCATTGAGAGAAAATGGTATGTAGTTGACGCTTCCGCATATACATTAGGACGTCTGGCATCTGAAGTGGCAGCGGTCCTGAGAGGAAAGAACAAACCTACGTTCACTCCTCACATTGATACTGGAGATTATGTGATTATCGTTAACGCTGAAAAAGTAAAAGTAACCGGTAAGAAAATGGACCAGAAGATTTATTATAACCATTCCGAATATGTGGGCGGCATGAAAGAGACCACACTGAAGGAAATGATGGCGAAGAAGCCGGAGAAGGTTATTGAGCTGGCTGTTAAGGGAATGCTTCCCAAGGGACCTTTAGGCAGAGCAATGTATAGCAAGCTTCATGTGTACGCTGGACCTGATCATAAGCAGCAGGCTCAGAAACCGGAAGCTCTGACATTTTAATCGGAAGGTACTGAAAGGAGGAAATTACAGTGGCTAATTCAAAATTCTACGGAACAGGCAGAAGAAAGAAATCTATCGCGCGAGTTTACCTGACGGCAGGAACCGGCAAGATTACGATAAATAAAAGAGACATTGATGAATATTTCGGTCTTGAAACGCTGAAGGTAGTGGTACGCCAGCCCTTTGCGGCCACCGAGACAGAAGGAAAATTTGATGTGATGGTGAACGTAAGAGGCGGTGGCTTCACCGGCCAGGCTGGAGCTGTCCGTCACGGCATCTCCAGAGCGCTTCTTCAGGCAGACGGCGATTACCGTCCGGCCCTGAAAAAAGCAGGTTTCCTGACCCGTGATCCTCGTATGAAGGAGCGTAAGAAATACGGCCTCAAGGCAGCACGTCGTGCTCCGCAGTTCAGCAAGAGATAATCTTCGGGACTCGGATTTACGTACAAATCCTTATTTTACAAGGGTTTGCGAAGTTGTCAGATGTGGTGAAAAGCGGTGGAATTTACTCAGTTCGCAACGCATTTGCAACACGTTTGCAACAAAAATATCTAAAAAATATAGGACACTTTTCGGTGATAGACACTGGAGAGTGTCCTTTTTGTTATGCAGATTCTGCTTCAGCGATTATGCTGTCCTTTTCTTCTAAGGTTTTGTTGATCGCATCTACAAGAACCTGCATATCTAAGTGAGTATAAACTTTTTCTGTCAGAGTCATAGCGCCGGAGTGTCCCACAATTTTCTTGATGGTTGTGTCCTGAACACCAGCTTCCGATAACATGGAAATACAGGTGTGCCGGGTGCAATGTGGTGTGCGGTCAATTCCGATTTGTTCCACAAGAGGAGTCCAATAGCTGTCATAGTAATTGCGGTAAAGAAACCTTTTCCCGTCTTCTGTATGAAGAAGGTATTCGCAATCGGGACAAGACTCGTACCAGCTTTTATAGTAAGGCAAGAGCTTATCTGCAATCGGAACTTTTCGGAGTCCGTTTTCTGTCTTGCTGTCAATAACATCAAAGTACTGTTCTTCCAGATGCACGTTTTCTTTCTTCAAATCAAGAAATTCAGAGATACGTGTGCCATTATAGAGCAGCATAAGAATGATCTGATAGTATTTGTCCTCTTTCATTGTCCAGACTTTTGCAACTTCTTCTTTTGTGAATTTTGTACGTGTGTGCTTGTTTGGATTGCGGTCTTTATACTGGGCAATCTCCACGAAAGTAGAATAGTCTTTGTTGCAGATGTCATTCTTTAATGCAAATTCATATAACTGGTTGAACAGAATTTTAATTTTCTTCAATGTTGGGAAATTCTTTCCGCAGGTATCAATAACCTGTTGTAAATCTGCAAGTTTCAAATCCTTGAAAACCCGATTGTAAAGAATACCACACGTTTTGTAAGAAGCTTTGTATCCTTTGATATTACTTTTAGATACCGTAGGATATTTTTTCTTTGACCATTCTTCATACACTTCATCAAAAGTCATTTTGGCAGCTTTCGTATCATATGGATTCCGATTGTAGTCAGCCAGCATTTGTAATCCTTCTGTTTTTGTGGCGGCATATCCGATAATGATATACTCATTTACTTTCTTTCCCTTTACAGGATCAATGTGATAGCCGGTGGTTTTGCGAACCATCCAAGGCTTTCTTCTTTTTCCAGATAGTTTTACTACACTTCCGTAGCCGTTCGGTAATTTCATATTCTAAAAATCCTCCTTAAAAATTAGGACTCATTCTTACCGTACCGCTCGTTCATAATTTTTTGAAATCTCTGGATGCGTTCTTCGTTTGAGATTTCTTCTGTTTCTTTTTCAGTCAGTTTTGCACTTGCATAATAAGCAAGTGTTTTATCCTGCCACTTCTGATAAGATTCAAGACTTGTCTGATAGTCCTTGACTTCATTTCGTTTATCCTCAAATTCTTCCAAGAATAGACAGAGATCCTGATTTAATTCCGTAGAAACATCTTTGCCATTAAAAGTGATGGCACATTCCCATCCATCATAATGTGGCGGGCGTTTGACTTCGATATTGAAGCCAAGTTCCTTTATTTTATCTAACTGAAACAGGAAATTCATAATATCAGAAAGATTTTCTAAAGGTTTTCTTTCGGCATCATACCCGATAAGATATGTTGATTCGCAGTCTAATACTTTTGCGATTTCATTGAGCATAGCAATGGAAACTTCGATTTCTCCACTTTCATATTTTTGGATTGTGCGGAGCGATTTTCCTAATAAATTTGCAAGCTCTGTCTGGTTGATACCTTTTTCTTTTCGAGCAGTACGGATTCTAAGTCCGATTTGATTGTTATGTAACTTCTCATTACTCATCATTATTCACCTCACGCTTATCATATCATAAAGAAATATGAATTACAAGTACATATTTGCGCGAAAAGATATTGACATATGCAAAATAAGTGCATATAATAAAAATGCGCATTAAAAGTGCATATTGAAAAAGAAAGGAGAAAGAAAATGAAAATAAACGTATTGAAAATGCAGATTTTGATGGGAGAAAGAGGTTTGACAATTAAGAAATTGGCTGAGTTAAGTGGAGTATCAAGGCAGACGATTTCCTGCATTATATCAGGAAAGAGCTGTACACCGCAGGTAGCATATAAAATTGCCATAGCTTTAGAACAGGAACTCAGTCAGATTGTAAAGGAGGATGTGGAAAATGGATAAAAGATTATATGTAGAATTGCCGCCATTTACGGGCAGGAATGTGCCAATTACAGAAATTGCAAAAGCAATCGGAAAAGATGCTCATTACGTTCGTATTGGGATACAGCAGGGAATTTTGAAATTCGGAGTTGCAATGAAGATGGGTGATTCCAATGAATTTAGTTATTACTGTTCTGATCGTAAAGTGTGGGAGGAAACCGGATATTTCAATGAAGAAATAAGAAAGCAGGGAAAAGAAAAAGCCCTTGTATAATACAAGGACAATTTCTCAGAGCTTTTGATAACTCTATCTCGCAAATTCAGTATATCAAAGGCTCTGAGAGAATACAACGAGAATTTAGAAGGAGTCGAATTGAATATTTTTCAAGTAGTAAAAGAAAATGTTACGGCAAGGCAGGCTGCCGAGCAGTATGGATTAAAAGTAAATAAAAATGGAATGGTTTGTTGTCCTTTTCATAATGACAGGCATCCCAGCATGAAAATAGATAAAGGTTTTTGTTGTTTTGCTTGTGGTGCGAAAGGAGATGTGATCACATTTGTGGCAGATTTCTTTCATCTTGCACCATTGGAAGCAGCAAAGAAACTGGCAGAAGATTTTCAGATACCTATTTTTACAGATAACCTAAAGAAAAGGAATGCCAGTAAGAAAAAAGAAAAACAGAAAAGAACATTGTACCAGACTGAAAATAAATTTGAAGAATGGGAACGGGAAAGTATCCGTATTTTATCAGATTATCTTCATTTACTGGAAGAATGGAAAGTAAGGTATGTACCTAAAACACCAGATGAAGAATGGAAGGCAGAATTTATAGAAGCCTGTCAGCAGACAGAAAAGATAAATTACTATCTGGATTTACTGGTGTTTGGAGAGTTACAGGACAGAATTGAATTTTTACTGGATAGAGGGAAGGATGTGAAAAGAATTGAAGAACGAATGGAAAAGTATAGACGAAAGAACAAGGAATAAACTGGAAGAAGCATTGGATCAGAGGGAAATGAGTGCTAACTCTTATTCTCAGGAATGGTATGAGGATGGGCAGGTTGATGAAGTGACATTCTGCGAAAATTTTCTGCAAAGAATGCCATTGAAGTGTATCAACGGTATCTTTTTCAGTTATGACGGAATGCTGCCGGACAGCGAAGTAGAAAAAGAAATTTACAGAATGGTAAAACCGGTTCTTACGAAGGGAATTTCCAAGAAAGTAAAACAGCTTTTGGAGGTTCTTAAACTGGAAGCCTATTCAGAAGAACTTCCGGTGCAAATGGATCGTATCCATGTGAATAACGGAACTTATTTTCTGAATGGAGATTTTACAGAGAAGAAAGAATTCTGTCTGAACCGATTGCCTGTAAAGTATGAAATGAAAGAAGCAAAGCCGGAACGGTGGCTGAAATTTCTTTCAGAACTGTTGGAGGAAGATGATATTCCTACCTTGCAGGAATATATGGGATATTGCTTAATCCCATCCAATAAGGCACAGAAGTTATTGATTATTTTAGGAAAAGGTGGAGAGGGAAAATCCCGTATCGGTTTGGTTATGAGAAAAATTCTCGGAACGAATATGAATGTAAGCAATATTCAAAAGGTAGAGCATAATCGTTTTGCAAGGGCAGATTTGGAATACAGGCTTTTGATGGTGGATGATGATATGAAACTGGAAGCCTTGAAAGATACCAACTATATTAAAACCATAGTCACTCTGGAGGATAAGATGGATTTGGAAAGGAAGTCAAAGCAGAGCGTACAGGGGAATTTATATGTCAGATTTCTCTGCTTTGGAAACGGAAGTCTGAGCGCTTTGCATGACCGTTCCTATGGATTTTACCGCAGACAGATTATCCTTACGGTCAAAGATGTGCCGCCGGACAGGGTGGATGATCCTTATCTGATTGAAAAATTGCAAAGAGAAGCGGATGATATATTTCTTTGGTGTTTGCATGGATTGAAACGATTACTGAAAAATGAATATCGCTTTACCATCAGCGAACGTGCAAAGAAGAATCTACACGAAGCTATGGAATCCGGGAATAACATTATCGCTTTTATGCAGTCCTCCGGCTATATCCGGTTGGAAGAAAATACAACAGCGACTTCTAAGAATCTTTATCAAGCGTACTGCCGCTGGTGTGAGGACAATACAGAAAAACCTATGAGTGCAAAAAGTTTTTCGGGATATTTGAAAGAAAATGAAAAGAAATATCAAATTCATTATTCTACGAACATTCTATCGGATAATGGAAAAAATGCCCGAGGATTTCAAGGGATTCATACGCAGATACGCATAGACAGCTATCGCTGATACGGATGAAAAACAGATAAAAAGGAATTTTCTAAAGAAGCGTATATGCGTATATCGTTAGGAAGATCAAGGGATTACAGGTTTCTGAAAAGTATGGGAGATACGTTTATACGCTTATACGGATAAAATTTGAATTTATTTTTTGAAGGGAGTGTCAGAAATGTTAAAGCAGCCGGAAAGAGAAAGCAGAAATGTGAATGATTTATTTTATGAGATGGAGGGCAGACAGATACAAAAAATGAACAAGGTACTGGCAGACGTGGAATTGACAAAAGCGGAGGAAAAAACTCTGATATGGCTTGCCGGATGGGAAGAAAGTACCGTAGATCATCTGCTGTCAGTCATAGAAAAAACAGCCCGGATACGGGCAGATCAAAAGGGCGGATACGCCCATAAATATAAGCGTGAGTCCGATAAGTAATTGGATTGTGTTAAACAAAAACAAGCCCTCGGCGTTTGAGAGCGAAATACACCCATCGCACAAACTTCGTTTATGCTCTGCGTATTTCGCCCTTGCAGGGGGCAAGCCGCTGACAGGCGGATAAGTTCGTAAACAGGTGCCTATGCACCTACTCACAGCAAAGCCGGTGAGAGCCGAGGAAGGAGGATGCTTATAGGCAGACATTCATTTATCAGACAAAGTAAGCTGTCCGACGTGGCAGGAAGGATTGATTATATCTCCAATCCGAAAAGACAGGAATATCTCTATGCGACCTATCAGACAGAAGGGGCAACGCCTGAATTTTGGAAAAATCTTGCAAGAGAAAATCAGTTGGATTTTAAGGCAAGCGGCTCAGCAGGGAAATGTATCGAAGGGCGTGAGTTCATCATAGCACTTCCCGAAAGTTTTGTTCAGTACAGGGCAGGTGATGTGGTAAGACTTTTTACAGAGACTTTTCATAAAAGATATGGTGTAGAGTGCAGCGCAGCCCTTCATCACAACAAGACAAAGACGAATTATCATATTCATCTGGTATTCAGCGAACGGAAAATGTTGGAACAGCCCGAAGTGAAGATTGCCACCCGAAATATGTTTTATGATGAGCAGGGAAAGCATAGACGCACGAAAAAAGAGATTTTAGACGAGCAGGGAAATATCAGAGCCGGATGCAGTATTATCCCGAAAGGGAAAGTATATGAAAGTCATATTTTCACAAAAAAAGAGGAATGGTTTAAGAACAAAGCCTTTACCAAAGAAGTGAAAGAACTGTTTACGGATACAATTAACTGCTATGTAAAAGAAGAATCAGAAAAACTATCGGTATTCAAACAGGGAGGTGTTTATCTGGCAACGAAGAAAATCGGAAAGAACAATCCGAAAGCAGAGGAGATAAAGGCAGACAATGCGGCGAGGCAGGAATGGAATCGGACAGTTGATGTGGCATTGGTTGAGGGCCTTCCTGAAAAAGATATTTTGAAGATTAAGCAGGAAAAAATCACAGATGAAACGTTGCAATCTATCAGGACATACGGTTGGCTGCCGGATATGTTTCGACAGATTATCCGAGGGGCAAAAGACTTTTTACAGGAAGTGATTTTCAAATTTAAGCTGCCGCCGAAACCTGTACCAAAGATTGATTTGCAAGAGTGGAAAGATATGCAGAAGGTCATGTATGACTTGCAGGGACAGTCAAGGGAGATAAAACGCACACAGCAGGATATTTTTTCTTTGAAAAAACAACTGTCAGAGCTGCGAGGGTTCTTTAAAGGCAAAGAACGAAAATCTCTGGAAGGGAAAATAGAATTGTTAGAGGATTTGGAAAAGCGTCTGCACAAGAGTATGGAGCAGATCGTAAAACGTGAAGGTTATCCCAATGTGCAAGCCTTTCAGAAGGTCTATAACAAAGCAGAAGCACTAATTATGGAATACAATGAAGAACTGCGGGCATGGAAAAATCAGACGGAGCAGAAGAAAGAAAATCCATTGGAACAGCCGAAAAAAGCAAGCGTACTGGAAAAACTGCACCGCTATCAGCAGGAAGGCAGACAGCAGCCGAAACGGTCAGTTAAGAAAAAATCTATGGATAGAGAACGATAAGGCAGAGTGATTTATCAAAAATTATGTAAATTTGCTTTTTCTTTCATAGTATGCTATACTAAATATAACAAAATCATACAGAAAAGAACCGTCTAAAAAGAAGGGCTTTTGATATTACACTTTTTGGTGCCATATGAAAAGGCTCTTCTTTTTGTTATATTCTTGAGATTTTGTTTTAAGGAAATATTTTCTTCAGTATTGAGGGAAAACAAAAATTTAAAATCAGGAGGGAAAAACAATGGAAACAATTTGTGTTCAGAAACGAGAAGGCGGCATTAAGGCAAAAAAATTAAGACGTCTGGGATTCATTCCGGCAAATGTATTCGGAAAGTCCCTGCCAGATCCGATTTCTATTCAGTTAAAAGAAAGTGATGCACGTAGGCTGATTCGACAGAAACGTGAGGGAAGTAAGCTCACATTAGAGTTAGATGGAAGCAAACTTCCAGTACAGATAAAAGAAAAAGACATAGATGCAATGAAAGATGAAATTCAGCATATCAGTTTTCAGGTATTAGCAGCAGATGAAAAAGTGAACAGCGTTATTCATATTCTTCTTGCAAATGATGATAAAATTCCAGGTCAGCTTGAAAAAATGCTGATGGAAATACCGTATGCTTCTTTACCGGGAGACATGATCGATACGATTACTGTTGATTTGGATGGTATTACGACAGGCACGGTTTTAATGGTAAAAGATATTCCTGAACTTATGAATGATAAGATTGAACTAAAGGTTGATTCCGAAGAAATTGTACTACGTGTCAGCGAAAGAAAGCATCATGCAGAAGTTCCGGCAACGGAGTAATGCTTATGGAACTTTTGGGACAAGAGGTCATTCATAAAAAATTTGGAGATGGTGTTATTACAGACATCGCAGAGGATAAAGTTAAGATCAGATTTGGGAAAGATGTGAAATTATTTTTATTTCCAGATGTATTTAGAAAATATGTAGTGGTAAAAAATAGATCAATTCAGAGTAGGCTGGAAGCATTGAATGAGTCTTTGTTGAAAGCAGAACGGCGGGAAGAAGAAAAGTTTTATTTGCAGCAAGAGTACAAGAATCGCCTTTATTCAATGAAAATTCGTCAGCGTTCACAAGCAGTATTTGACCTTTCGAGGGAAGAGAGAGCAAATATGGAAAAGGTAGAAGCTCTTGATACAGGTTGTTATCTTAGTGGACTGCGGAAGGGAAAACCAAGAATCCCTTCTGCGTTACAGCCGAATTCAGGGATTTTACTGACAGAATGTGAAGGTGCAGAAAGAAATCGAAAAATCATAGGTGTTGCAATGGCAGACGAGACTTTCTGGGGCAACGAATGTATTGATGGGCTTATAAGACTACATAAAAAATATATTTTGATCTTACCGGCAGACAGTAGATTACAGTTTTGGGATGTTTGTAACCAAGAAGCCATTCCTGACACATGGGGAAAGGTTGCATTTAAGTATTTGTCAAATGATATTATGCAGAGGATTTTGCAGAAAATACAGAAGAATACAATTGGGACAGAAGCAGAAATTAAGGCAAATGAATTTTACCATTATTTTTGTGAATTGAACCGTCTGACGCAATCTGTATGACATAAAATGTTCAATATGTATTGGAAAAGAAGAACTTTTGCCATGATTTTTCATCTGAAAAGTTCTTCTTTTTGTTTCATATAAAATTTATGAGGAAAAGGGTAGTATTTACTATACGGATAAGTAAAAAAAGTCCTAAAAAAGAAAAACGGATTATGACATTCTCTCTTTATGCAAACTTATTTTTTGTTATCGTAGAGCTTTTCATGGCTGTATATACCAGTTCACAGACGGTTCTTTTAGATGCTGTTTATGATGGAATTGAATTTTTTATGCTTCTTCCTTCCATTTTTTTGATCCCATTGCTTTATCGTTCCAGCAATGAGAAATATCCGTTCGGCTATATGCAGATGGAAACGGTTTTTATTGTTGTGAAGGGTGTGACTATGATTGCAGCTACGGTGGGATTGATTGCAAACAGCATTAACATCCTTATTCATGGGGGAAGACAAATCTCTTTTGATACCGTAGCCGGATTTGAATTGTTTGCATGCATTCTTGGTGTGATTGTAACCATATATCTCAGGCGTAAGAACAAAGGCCTAAATTCTCCTATCGTAAAGGCAGAAATGCAAGGATGGAAAATCGACAGTATGATTTCCATCGGAATGACCGCTGCGTTTTTCCTACCGGTATTTGTGGAAGCCTTATGGGTTCAGAGAGTAAGTCCATATTTAGATGCTTTGTTCACTATGATTCTGTCTGTTGTTATGCTTCCGGTTCCAATTAAAACAGTCAGTAGTGCAATTCGTGATCTTTTGCTGATTTCACCGGAAGAAGAAATTGTTTTGGATATTAAATCTATTGTAGAACCGATTATTTTTGAAAGCAAGTGTTCTGATCTGCATTATAACATTGTCAGAACAGGAAGAAAATTGTGGATCAGTGCATATATTACTCTGGATAAAGATGAACTTTCTGTTAGAAAAATGCAACTGTTACAGGCAAGATGCATTGCTACATTGGCACAGCAGTATGCTGATTTTTACTTTGAATTACTTCCAGAAATAGAATATGACAAAGAAGAAGTGAAGCAGTTTATGGATACTTGATGCTGGTAAGCAATAGAAAGTATCGGAAGGAGGAGCGTGTATTGACACAGGAAAAAATGTTAGAAAATACAGGAGAAGTTTGTAATATGGAAATGGATTCTGTTCAATGGTATCTGAAGCAGGCAGGTTCTAATCCATTACTGACAAAATCAGAAGAAATGAAACTTGCATATTTGATCAAGAAAGGTAATCATGATGCCAGACAGAAAATGATTTCTTCCAATTTGAGACTGGTTATCAATCAGGCAAAAAAATACGCAGCATATACTCATTCGCTGACGCTATTAGACTTGATCCAGGAAGGAAACTTAGGCCTGATCAAAGCAGTTGAGAAATATGATCCTGATTTGGGATTTCGTTTTTCTACATATGCAACATGGTGGATTCGTCAGGCGATTACACGGGCGATTTCAGATTTAGATAAAACAATTCGTTTACCGGTGCATTTTTGTGAAGATATTCAAAAACTGAAAAAAGCAACGCATAAAATTATACAGCAGAATGATGTGGTAACATCTGAAAATCTGGCGGATGTCACAGGGTTTACAGAGGAAAAAGTAGAAAAAATTCTGTTGAATATGACCTCTACAGTATCTCTTGAAACTCCGGTGGGAGAGGAAGATGCTACATTAGGCGATTTCATTGAGGATACATTTACGCCGTCTACGGAAGAATTGGCTATGGAGAATGCAATGCAGCGGGAAATTAACCGTCAAATGGAATGTCTGAAGCCACGGGAACAGAAGATTTTAGTTTTACGCTTTGGATTAAACGGACAGGATCCTCATACATTGGAGGAAGTTGGAAAAAGAATGGGAGTTACAAGAGAAAGAATCCGACAAATCGAGGCAAAAGCATTGAGGAAGCTGAGACATCCAAACAGAAGCAGATATTTGAGAGAGTTTATTGTGGAATAGAAGGATGAGGAGGGCATAAAATAATGGAAATTTTATTTCAGGAAATTGCAGCACCAGAGAAATTAACAACAGCAGCTATCATTTTTCGTATTTTTATTTCACTTTGTATTGGCGGGATTCTCGGAACTGAAAGAGGGATAAAAAATAGACCGGCTGGATTTATGACTTATGTTCTTGTTTCCGTGGGTGCAACCGTATTTATGCTGACAAATCAGTACGTATCTATGGTGATGCCGGGAACAGATCCAACCAGATTTGGGGCACAGGTGATCAGTGGTATCGGTTTTTTGGGAGCAGGTACGATTATTGTAACAAGACAAAATGAAATCAGGGGTCTTACGACAGCTGCAGGATTATGGGTTGCAGCAGCTCTGGGGCTGGCTGTGGGTTTTGGATTCTATACCGGTGCATTGATTGGAATCCTGTTTACTGTATTTGCCCTTGTTTTACTGAAAAAAATAGATGTCTATATCAAACAGCACGCCAGAAGTATGGAGATTTATATAGAACATACTACGGAATTTTCATTGCGTAATCTGGTGGAACATATGGAGAAGTTGGGCTTTGATATGTATGAAATGCAGAGGGGTAAAATAAAAACATTAGATCAGGATTTAGGGATTCTTATCTTTTCGCTGGATTTGGTGAAAAAAGTAAATCATCAAGAGGTTTTGAGCAATTTATATGAAATGGAGGGAATTGAATATGTGAAGGAAATTGCTTAGAAAAGATAAGATTTGTCGGATGAGAACATATCGGCAATACCTCGCTAATCGAATCTAAAAGACGAATGATATTGCAAGAAAAAAAGAGGGAGACACACATTGAGTTATCTCCCTTTTTGATGATTTAGAGGTGTGGTGAGGAGTAATGAGAAGCCCTGCGTTTGTAACGTGTTTGCAACACCACATTCCAAGAACCCAGTAAAATCAAGCATTCCAAGTTACAAAAACGTTAATTTCAGTTCACAAAGAGATAATCAGCTGGATTTTATTAACCAAAAAGACTCAAAACCCCGGAAACCGCATGGTTCCGGGGTTTTTCCATGTCCAGATTTTCTGATCTGGTCTGCCTGATCATGAAAGGATCTGATGTGTCCTAATCCGGATTTTCTTGATTAAAAATAGGACAACCGAAGGCGAAAATCGGGTCGATTTCCCTCTGGCAATTACACCACGCTCCATGAATTTTGTGCAGGGACTAGCACGGGAATTGCTTTCGTAGGGGCTGGCTGGATTTGTCATAAGCTGATTAAATCCAATTCAGTTTATCGTGTCTCATTCTCTGCTTCTTTAAGAAGAATGAACATCCCGGCTTCGTGGATGAACTGTTGCTCAAGGTTATGTGCGCCTCTGTGAAGAAAATATAAAAGTACATACTACCCTGTCTGAAAACCGCCGTTTATTCTGCTCGCACTGGCCAATCAGAAGGGCGGCACAGGAAAAACCACCATGACGGTGAACTTAGGCATTGGCTTTGCCCGGCTGGGGAAAAAGGTGCTGTTTATTGACGCGGCCCCCAGGGGGATTTAACTACCTGCCTCGGATGGCAAGAGCAGGATAACTTGCAGGCCACTCTTGCCACCGTCATGAAAAAGTAATCCGCGATGAACCTTTTACAGTAGAGGATGGTATTCCGCACCACAGTGAAGGCGCAGACCTACTTCCATCCAACATTGAGCTTTCTGCCATGGAGATGACGCTGGTAAATGCTATGAGCCAGGAGTTTACCCTGCACGCTTACGTCAATGAAGCAAAGAAAGACTATGATGTTGTACCGCCGTTTTACATAGACTACTGCACATTTTTTTAAATATTATATGCAGAAAGGGAGCGTGACTGCTTGAATTACTGCATATAAAATGGTAGAATCATATGCAGAAAAGAATGGAGGCTATGGAATGAGGATATTTGATTATTCCTTTTTGAACAACGGTTTGCTGCCTGCAAGCCTCATCAATCTGACTTCTAGCATCGCGTCGCTGAAAACTATGGCGGGTATGAGGAAGGAGGAATACACGCGGATTTTTACGGAGCTGGAGGCCATTGCCAAGGTGCAATCGGTCAAAAGCTCCAACGCCATCGAGGGAATTGTCACCAGTGATGAGCGTATCAACGCGATTGTTAATCAAAACAGTGCTCCTTTGAATCATAACGAAGCTGAGATTGCCGGATACAGGGATGCGTTGAATACCATCCATCTGGGATACGATCATATGGACCTTCGGCAGAGTGATATCTTACGGCTTCATGAAATGTTGATGTCCATTGCCGGATATGAGTACGGCGGGCAATATAAAATCGATGACAACGTGATTCTGGAAGTGGACGCCCAGGGCCAGCGGCGGGTGCGTTTCCGTCCCGCACCAGCGGCGGAAACATCCCAGGCGATGGAGCAGTTGGAGCTGGCTTATCTGGAGGCCAGAAATGATGCCAATATCAACCAGCTTCTTCTCACTCCCTGTGTGATTTTGGATTTTCTATGTATCCACCCGTTCAGGGACGGTAATGGAAGGATGTCCCGGTTACTTTCCCTGCTTCTGCTTTATAAAAACGGATATGACGCTGGAAAGTATGTTTCTTTCGAGGAGCAGATCAACAACTATAAAGCTTATTATTACGAAGCTCTGCGTCAATCTTCGGAGGGCTGGGAAAATAACGAGAACAGTTACTTTCCTTTTATAGAAAACTTTCTTTCCATGCTGTATATGTGCTATAAGGAGCTGGACAAGCGGTTTGCCGTTGTGCATGGGAAGAAAATCACGAAGAAGGCCCGTGTGGAGGCAACCGTGCTGAACAGCCTTACGCCCATTTCCAAAGCGGAGATCTGCCAGATCCTGCCGGATGTCAGCCCAACTACGGTGGAGGCTGTGCTGGGCGCTATGGTGAAAAATGGAAGTATTAAACGGATCGGGCAGGCGCGGAGCGCGCGGTATATTAAGGCAAGATGATAGGTTCAGAGTAAGCACGATCAAAGAAAAACTCATGAAAACATGGATTGGCAATAAGTCCCTGCAATCCTTATCTGATGTGCTCTAATGAGCAAGGCTTTTTCAGAGATAACTTTTCGCCTGATGATGCTTCGCTGCTAAAAATACGGTATCAGCAAAACGTCAGGGATGCCTATCCGACCCCGGCGTACTTTGATTTTATGTGGGAGCTGCACAGTGGGGGCAATAACCTCAACCAGATCGCCCAGAAAGCCCATGGGGGATGTTCATCAAGACAGCAAGCAGAGCGCGGTGTGACATGGCCACCACCTGTACAATCATTTTGTGGTGAATACGGTTTCGTTCATCGACGGGATCAAGTACCACCGCACCAAAAAGGTTTATTTTGACATGCAGAAGGAATCCGACCGGCTGTGCACCATAACGGGAGCCGATAAGATCATTGTTTTGGATGATGGGAAAGTTGCAGAGAAAGCTCTGCCTGTCCTCATCCAAAGCGCCCTTTTCTATTCGGTGTGTCCGGGAGGTGGGTTACTGCTTTGAGATGCACACAGAATAGGCGGCTTTTTCATGTCTTTTTTGTCGCATACATAATCATCTGATATACATAAGGGTCAGGATTCGATGGAATTTGGATTTCTCTTTTCTCTTAATATTTGCTGGATCAACCCTGGTGTTTCGCCAAATGTATGATTAAAAGTACCGTAAAAATTGCTGATACTATGATAGCCGACAGCATGTGCAATTTCGTGCATAGACAAATTGCTTGTTTCTAAAAGCTCCAGTGCCCGTTCCATACGAAGTGTACGGACATATTCCGCAATGCTCTTTCCTTCCGTAATATGAAAGCCTTCTTGAAGCTTGTTTTTATTCATGCAGACCAATTTGCAAAGTTCAAGAATCGTCGGGGTATTTTCAAGATTCGCTTTTAGCATGGATTTTGCCTTTTCGATTGTTCTCATTTCGTTATCATCAAAATTCACGGGTACTTTTTTTGAGTATTTCTGCACTAAATTCAGGATATAACCGGCCGCTTCCAATCCCTGTCCCCGCATCCAGGTATCGAAGGCGGGCCCAGTCAAGCGGCATTTTTCAATGCGGTGATAGATGGATACAAGTTCCGGGGCATGGATCGGCTGGCCTCCGATGGAGACTTTTGCATCCCGCCAAAAGCTATCGTATAATGGCACGTTGTTTTCAAGAAAAAACTGTTCCTGAAAGTACAGCGCCCGAAAACGAAGGCGCTCGCCGCCTTTCACCTTCATAAAATATGGTGTAAGGGAATCAAAGACATAACAGTTGATACCTTCGCGGAGCTGCTGCTGCTTGTCCTTTCTGTTATAGGAAATCACGCTTCCTTCATCACTCAAACCAATTCCCAGATATCTCTGCTGAAACAGGGAGCGAATCACTGTGTCGTTTGGGTAGGTGAAATCAGCAGAAGCAGCGGAAAACCCCTGCAGGTTTCCCCAGAAGCGGACAAATGAACCATTCTCCGGAAAAGGGAATGTGTATAAAAATCCGCCTTTCGATGCGGTGCGTATCGCTCCTTGAGCTCCATAAAACTCAAGCATTTCTTCGGTATTGTGTATGGTGATCATAGATTTTCTCCTCCCAGTGTGCCGAAAAAGCATGGGGATTTCTGTTTTGACACAATTTTAAGGTTAGTTTTTGCTAACCGTATAGAGATATAATAGCACGAAAACCCTTGTAAAATCAATGCTTTTTAAGAAAATCCGCTTTTTAGAAAGTACTTTTAAGACACTTAGTGTCTTGTTGACATTTCCGCAGGCTCTGATAAAATAATTCATGGTTAGCCATTGCTAACCGTATAATAAAAAATTGCTTTTGCGTTTGCCGATGGATGCTGAGCAGAGAAAGGAAAGTCATGAAAGAGAGAAAAAATACAGTATTGCGCGTATTCAAAACTGCACACTGCAGCTCAGGACGGTATCTTTTGGGCGTTGCCTGCTCCGCCTTCGGCATTCTGTTATCGTGCGTGCCGTTTTACACGTCTTATCGAATCGTCAGGCATTTTCTAATGGCTTCGCTTGAAAGCACAACGGTCAACTTCGGTGATGTATGGATTTGGACGGCAATCACTTTGGGCAGCATTGCTTTGGGTATCCTGTTGTCCATTATCGGAAGTTTTACCTGCCATGCCAGTGCGTTTAATGCCCTTTATGATTTGAGGCTGCGCATCCTTGACCACATGGGGAAATTAAACCTTGGCTTTTATACCGGCGGGCAATCCGGAGCGATGCAGAAAATGATGAACGAGAACATCGAAAAGATGGAAAATATCATTGCGCACGATGTTTCTAACCTTGTCGGGGCTGGGCTTTTGCTGGCTGCGCTGGCGGTTCTGCTGTTTTCCATCAATGTGCCGCTTACGCTGACGATCGTTTTTGCGCTGCTGATCGCTTTTGCAATTCAGTTTTCTGCCTTTGGCGGGAAACGGGGACAAAAGATATGGGCAGATATGAACCGTTCCTCTACAGAGATGGACGCCGCCTTTTCTGAATACGTGGCAGGTATGGAGGAGGAGAAAATTTTTGGACGTCCGGAGGCGGCAGCGCTTCGCTTGACAGGATTCATAGAAAAAAACAGAACCTATTTGATGTCGTATCTTAAGAGGGTCACACCAATCTATGGAGCGTATAAGACTATCACGCTTTCTGTACTGGCGTTCATTTTGGCTGTTGGCTGTGTACTGTTGTACTTGAACCCAGGAAGTCATGAACTGATGATGGAGCTGCTGATGTTTCTGATTGTCGGCCCCGCCTGCATCAATCCCTTGATGGAACTGGTAGAGTTTGGGGCGGATCTGCGGAATCTGTCCGTGCGAATGGATCAAATTGACGATGTTTTGGATATGCAGCCCATGTCTGAGGGCGTGGAGAACGCACAGGAGAGCGACACAAGCGTTGTTTTCCGGGATGTTAGCTTTTCCTACCAGAACGCTGCCGACCCACTGCGCAGGATGGCGCTTGACCATGTGACAATGAAAATCCCTGCCGGGAGCTTTGCCGCGCTGGTCGGCCCATCCGGCGGAGGAAAATCTACAGCAGGCCAGCTCCTTGCCCGTTTTTGGGACGTGGAAAGCGGAACGGTCACCATAGGCGGTAAAGACATCCGGGAGTATTCTGCCGAGGCACTTATGAAGATGATCGCTTTTGTGTTTCAAGATACCTATATATTTGCGGAGAGCGTCTATGACAATATTGCCATGCACCGCGATGTAAGCCGGCAGGAGGTTGAGAATGCTGCAAAAGCCGCCCGGTGCCACGACTTCATCCTTTCTTTTCCGAACGGCTATGACACGAAGCTTGGAGACGGCGGACATAAGCTTTCCGGAGGCGAGGCCCAGCGAATTGCCATTGCGAGAGCAATCTTGAAAAATGCGCCGATTATTGTGCTTGATGAAGCGATGGCGTTTACCGATGCAGAAAACGAGCTTGCCCTGCGGGAAGGAATGGCGGAGCTTTTAAAAGGAAAGACCGTCCTCATGATCGCTCATCGGCTTTATTCCATCCAGGATGCGGATAATATTTTCGTTTTGGAGGGCGGCAGGCTAAAAGAGAGCGGCACCCACAGATCACTGCTTCAAAAAGACGGGCTTTATGCGCACCTATGGGTGATTCAAAATGAGACGGAAGCCTGGCAGATGAAAGGAGGTGCTGCACATGTTTAAAATGATACGTCAGTTCACATTTCACAAGTCAAAAGAACTTCTTCAGCCTACGCTGTGGCTTTTTCTCTCCCAGGCGTGCAGCATGCTTCCGGCCATTCTGGCTTATATGGCAATTTACACGCTTGGTTCGGCGTTTGTACCGCCGTACACATTGGATCTCACCTTGCTTATTCGGCTGGCGGCTGTGGGTCTTGTGTACATATTGCTGCAATACGCCATGGAACTGGTGACCTATTATTTTACCTATGGCCGTGCCTATCGGAATACGGCTGACAAGCGGATCGCTTATATTCAGAAATTGCGCCGACAGCCCCTGGGATTTTTTTCGTCCAGGGAATCCGGTGAATTGATCAGTTCTTTCGCAAGCGATTTTGCCAATGTGGAATATACCATGTGTTACTGGCTGCCCTATCCCATCGGCGTAGGCATATTGCTTTTGATTTCTCTCGTATGGATTTGCGTATATGATTGGCGGATGGGATTAGCCATCTTTGGAATGCTGCCAATCTGTGCGCTTCTCATGCTGGGAATCGCCCGTATAAAGGAAAAACACAGCCGCCACGTCATGGAGGCAAAGGCCCATGCTGCCACACAACTGGGTGAATATCTGCGCGGCATGAAGGATCTCAAAGCCTATCACCGCACAGGCAGTGGATTTGACGCGCTGAAGCAGGCATTTAAAGCCTTGCGGGACGAATCCCTGCGGGATGAGGCGATTGCGGGCAGCATGTCTACCTTGTGCGCATCGCTGGTCAAATTTATTGTACCCGTAACGGCGTCGGTGGGGCTGTACCTGCTGATGGGCGGCAGCCTGACAATCTTGGATTTTGCGGGATTCCTAATCCTTGCTACAAAACTCTCCGAGCCTGCGCTTATGATTGTCACCAGCATTTCAGCCTTGCGGGGCATGGTTCCGTCCGGAGAGCGACTGGACAAGGTAATGATGACCTCCGACCCTCCGGGGGAAGAAGAAATCAACCACGGCCGAAGTTATACGTTTGATAAAGTCTTCTTTCATTATGCGGATGGCAAGGATGTCATTCACAATGTAAGTTTTGAGACCCCGGCAGGGGCATTTACCGCGCTGGTCGGTCTTTCCGGCAGCGGCAAATCCACACTTCTGCGGCTGATGGCTCGGTTTTGGGATTACCAGAAGGGCCAAGCTTGGCTGGATGGAAAAGAACTTCGCGGCATAGGGACCGAAAGCCTTCTTTCCCAGGTGTCAATGGTGATGCAGAATACTTATCTGTTCCGGGGCACACTCCATGAAAACCTGTGCTTTGGCAACACAGAGATTACAGAAGAGCAGATGCACGACGCCTGCAAAAAGGCCCACTGCCATGACTTCATTTCCGCGTTTCCAGAGGGGTACGATACGGTGGTAGGCGAAGGCGGCGCTACTCTGTCCGGCGGTGAGCGACAACGCGTATCACTGGCGAGAGCCTTTTTAAAGGATGTGCCGATTCTGCTGTTAGATGAGCCTACCGCGTCCCTGGATGCCGATAATGAGGCGATGGTTCAGACCGCATTGGATGAAATAGCAAAGGAACGCACTGTGATTATGATTGCACACCGGCTGAAAACCGTGCGCGGTGCACAGCAAATTCTTGTACTTGAAAATGGTGAGATCACGCAAAAGGGAACCCATGACCAGCTTGTCGGGATGGACGGACTCTATGCCCGACTGTGGGAATTGCAAAATCAAGCTGAAACTTATACATTCAAACAATCTTAGGAGGAATAAAATGAAAACAAAATTTCTGAATCTGAAGGACTTCGTTCTTGTCATTGTGCTGTCCTGCCTGATGATCGGTATTGGGTATCTGATCATGCTGCCCTTTGCGGCAAATATGCAGCTTCTCTACTTTCTGGAGCCGGGTCTGATTGGTCTTGTGAACGGGATTATCTATGTGCTGCTGATCCGTAAGTGCCCGAAAGTCGGGACACAGTTTATCATAGCCGTCTTGTACGGTACCTATATGCTGATTATGGGAAGTGTCTATGCGGCTGTGTATTTCTACATTCTGGCTATCATCAACGAATTGATTATGCTGAAGGGTGGGTATGAGGGCAAAGTGCGCCCCGCGGTTCCCCATGTCCTCATGTGGTGCTTGAATGCTATGGGCAGCACGCTGAACCTGTTCCTGTTCCGGGGAAGCTACGTCAAAATCTATATGGATTTGGGAATGGACGAGGCGGCTGCAACAACTGCTGTGAATCAGACGGCTCAGTTTTGGTGCGCACCGCAGAACATCTTGATTTCCCTGTGCGTGACGGCTGTACTTTGCGTTGTCGGGTACCTGCTCGGTGTTAAAATGTTGAGTAAGCACTTCAAGCCTGCCGGTGTCGCATGAACGCAGAAAAAAAGCAAACCGGAGCGCCTGTAGATCCGCGAACATGGCTTTTTCATCTCTTGATTGGAGTGGCAGCGATCATTTTCATTCACTCTGACAAGGGCGGGTTGTGCCTGTTTGCATGGTGCATTGTTTTGCAGCTTATCACGCGAAAGAGACAATATGTTCCGGCGTATCTGTTTGCATACGTTGTATTTACAATATTTGCTTGGGTGGGTGTACAGCTTCTTCCGAACGACAGCTTTTACTTTTTGGGGCTTGCGTTTTCCAATATGGGCGTCCTGGGGAGAAAAGCGATGATTCCCTTGTCTTTTGCCGTTTGCCTTTCCAAAGAACCCACCGGGGCATTGATGGCCTCTTTGCAGGCGTTGCGGTTTCCTAAAGCCGCAGGAATTGGGCTTGCCGTCCTGCTGCGATTTTTCCCCACCATGGGCGGCGAATACCGGGCCATTCGAGCCTCACAACGGTTTCGGGGGATTGGGGTAGGCGTATTCCACACGTTTATCCATCTTCCTTCGACGATTGAGTACATCCTGATCCCGTTGATCTTGCGGACAACAAAGGTTGCGGAAGAACTTTCTGCTTCCATGACAGTGCGCGGCGTGCGCTTTTCGGGGGAAACGACGTCTTTTCGCCCTGTCCGTTTTACATGGAAGGATACAGCGCTTTGCATTGCCGCAGGGATTGTTCCCATCACAGTGTTTTTGTTGGAAAGGAGGGGGATCTTTTGATTAAACTGAAAAACCTCTCCTTTTGCTATGAGAACACAAACGAAGGGCAGAGGCAGCTTCGAGCGATCAGCCTCCATGTAAAAAAGGGAGAGCTTATAATCCTGTCTGGCAAAAGCGGCTGCGGAAAGACGACGCTGACCCGTGTTCTAAACGGACTTTGTCCCGCCTTTTATCCAGGCAAGCTTACAGGCAGCTACCTGCTCAATGGGCAGGATGCATTAAATATCCCAATTCATCAATTAGGCACTTTGGTAGGCAGTGTGTTTCAAGACCCGCGTAGTCAATTTTTTGCCACGAACACAACGGATGAAATGGCACTGGGCATGGAGAATATTCCCCTGGAACGCCCTGTCATGCGGGAGCGGATGGATGCAGTTTGCAGGCAAATGAATATTGATCGGCTGCTTGACAGAAGAATATTCCCATTATCAAGCGGTGAAAAGCAGCTGGTGGCCATTGCCTCTGTCTGCGTCATGGAGCCAAAGGTCATTGTGCTGGACGAACCGTCCGCTAACTTGGACAGTGAAGCAATGGTACGTCTTGGCACGCTGCTGTACCGCCTGAAAATGGCAGGACATACAATCATACTCTCCGAGCATCGTTTTCACTATGTCAGGGATTCCTTTGACCGCCTTGTTTTCATGGAGGACGGAGCTGTTTCTGCCGTCTATGGCCGGGAGGAAGCATTAAGTCTAACCCCACGACAGCTTAAGGATATGGGACTTCGCTCTTTTGAACAGCCTGCTTTTCGTGTAGGCGGCGCATACCGCCAAAATCCAGATGACATTTTACAGGCGTCTGCAATCTCATGTATGCTGGACGGGCGCGAAATACTGGACGAAGTGACGTTTGCTGCACAGGAAGGAAAAATCCTTGCAATTACTGGGCCAAACGGCGCAGGTAAATCCACCCTTTGCAGGATGATCACTGGCTTGTACCGTGGGGTGGGAAGCGTTTGGCTTGACGGTGAGCTGTTAAAGCGGAAGCAGCGTACTCAAAAGGCATTTTTTGTACAGCAGGATTCCGATTACCAGCTCTACGCGCCTACTGTCCTGGATGAGTTTTTTCTTAATAGCAAGCAGACTGCAGAAGGTAAAGAATCCGCACTTTCAAGACTTAGGGAAATGGGGATGGACGCCTATTTAGACCGGCATCCGGCATCACTTTCAGGGGGACAGAAGCAGCGATTACTGCTGGCGCTTGCTGCGGTAAGTGAAAAAAAGCTGCTTGTTTTTGACGAGCCGACCAGCGGGTTGGACGGGTATAATATGTGCTTGACGGTCGATCTGCTGAAACGGCTTGCCGGAGATAACCGCTGTATTCTGCTTATTACACATGATATGGAACTGATTGCGGAAGTTACAGATAGTGTTCTCTACATTGAGCATGGTAAAATACGTTATCACCGGAATATACTGCGGCAAAGATAACGGAGAGGAGGTGTGCTGTATGTCTCTAACATCTTCTATGGAGGACTATCTGGAGGCTGTTTTCATACTTCAACAACAGCACGGTTATGTTCGCTGTGTGGACGTTGCAGAGCATTTAGGGGTTACTAAGCCTTCGGTAAGCCGGGCGGTTAAAGAGCTATCTAAAAAGAGATACCTGTTAAAAGAGACAAATGGCACACTCTCCCTCACAGAACAAGGCCGGCAAATAGCTAAGCAGGTTTATGAGAAGCACCAATTTTTTACCAGGCAGCTCATTGAGGTCGGTGTTCCCCATGATATTGCGGCCCAGGACGCTTGCAGACTGGAGCATGTTATCAGCGAAACGAGTTTTAAGAAGCTCCAGGAGGCTGCCTGGCCGAATGACCAGGAGGTGATATCATCGGACGAGTAGTTGTTTTAGAACTGAAGGATGGAGATTCTGCTGCGTTTGATGACATCCTTCTCTTTTTTCAACAGCATCCGGAATTAGACAACTGGAAGTTGGAAAAGGAGCGGGTGCTCACTCATGAACAGATTTATCAAAGGATTTGGAAAGAGGAGGGCCTCGGCAATGAGAATAATGCCGTGGGCTGCCATATCCGAAACCTGCGGAGAAAGCTCTGCCTGTTCTCATCCAAAGCGCCATTTTCTATTCGGTGTGCCCGGGATGTGGGTTACTGCCTTGAAGTACATACGCAATAGAGATAAACAGCGGCCTGACATCGGGCCGCTGCTTTTTTTGCTTGACAAATGGTGCACGGCGTGTCAAGAGATTGGAGAGAAGGTGAACATTGAATATGGAAAAATTGATTACCCGTAAGGAGGCGGCAAAGATATTAGGAATCAGTCTGGCTACTTTGGACGAAGCCAGAAATAGTGGTTTAATTTCCTATAATCAATATGTATCTGACGGCTGCGTCTATTTTACCCACACGGGCCTTCAAGAGTATATTGCCAAAAGTACGCACAGAGCGAAACCAATAGAGAAAAGAGAAACATATCGCAATGTGCGGTTTCACTTTACTCCCAACGTGGCAAGAAAAGAAGACGCTACGTATTATAAACAACAGGCAGATTCAGGACTTGGCAAATAATACAGCGTGTATAGAAACGGCAGAATCATGTTGGAATGTGTCATGTAAATCTCGATTAAGGAGTAAAAGATGAGCTGTTATGGAAATAATTATGTAAATAGATGCAATTCCTGTCCGGCGCAGAATGATAATTATGCGGCGCTGCAGGGACCACAAGGAGAACAGGGTCCCCAGGGCCCGCAAGGACTCCCAGGCCCGCAGGGTCCACAGGGACTCAGGGGAGAACGCGGCCCTCAGGGAATACAGGGAATCCCAGGACCGATCGGTCTTCAGGGAGATCGTGGCCCGATTGGCCCGAAAGGCGATTCCGGGCCTGCCGGGCCCGCAGGACCAAAAGGAGACAGAGGAGAACCTGGTGAACGCGGACCTCAGGGAGAACAGGGCCCCCAGGGAGAACAGGGCTTTCTGGGTGAAGCCGGCCCTCAGGGACCAGAGGGGGAGAAAGGATGTCTGGGTCCGCAAGGGGAACAGGGTCCTATGGGACCGGAAGGACAGAAAGGCGAGACTGGTCCCCAGGGAGAAAAGGGAGATACTGGTTCCCAGGGGGAAACCCCGAATATTACGATTGGTACGGTAGATTCTGGTGACGCAGCAAAGGTGACGTCAGATTCCGCGGAGGATGGAGTTACTCTAGATTTCGTACTGCCTGTAGGACCTATAGGGCCGCAGGGACAGCAGGGACAGCAGGGGGAGAAGGGAGAGACTGGTCCCCAGGGAGAAAAGGGGGATACCGGTTCTCAGGGGGAACAGGGACCGAAGGGAGATACAGGCGAACAGGGAGAGAAGGGCAGCACCGGCTTGGCCGGGGCTGCTGGTCCGGCGCCGGAGATTAAGGTGGAAGAAGATACCCCGACCGGCTATAAAGTGAGCTTTAAGACAGATGATCAGAAAATTCTCAGCCCGAATTTAAAATCAAATATGGAATGCTACAATACAAATCTGTCTGCTACAGGCAGCTCATTGGATATTCCGATGGAGAGTCTTATCCTGACAGTGCAGAATACCTCTGCTTCGTCCATCCGCATTTCCGTTCGGCCGAAAGATTCCGCAGTGCCGGTCTTAACGGATATACGGCGTGCCAGCATTTACAGCGGAAGCTCCATTGAAACGCAGACAAACGACAATACAAAGGTTACCGGCGTACTGGTCCTGGATGACCTTGTATACAGCCAGTCCCAGGAAATGCACTGGATCCGGCTCCGGCAGCAGGACCCGGCGGACAGTCTGTGGTCCATGTGTGAGATCAGCACGTTTGTCTCTATGGGAGGCGCCAGAACTTCTGTGTGTGTGAATTGGTTTTATGTGGGCGCTTCGTTCCAGGCTCCGTGAGGAAACTATTAGTTTACAAAAAACGGAAGTAGTACGGAAGAAGCAGGTGTGATATAATCGTCCTACGGGAAATATGCAGGGAGGACAGGATGGATCAATACAGACAGGATTGCCCATGTAAACGAAGAAAATGTGCTTATCATGGAAAATGCTCCGCCTGCAGGACGAAGCATGAGACGGCGAAGAAAAGGCGCCCGACGGTATGTGAGCGCCTGACGGCGGCAGAAAATAGGGAATCTCGGAAAAAACAAGAGGATTTTTCGGATTTTCTTGACTGTAAACCGGGTTTATAGTGTACGATTCAGGCAAACAGACAAAGGACGGTGACTCATATGACGATTAAAGAGGTAGAGGAACTGACAGGGCTGTCCCGTTCCAATATTCGCTTTTATGAAAAAGAGATGCTGATCACGCCGGCCAGGAACGAAGGGAACGGTTACCGGGATTACTCGCCGGAGGATGTAAGGGAAATCAAGAAGATTGCGTTTTTGCGCAGTATCAATATTCCGGTGGAAGAAATACGGAGCCTTAAGTCCGGCAAGAGCCAGTTGCCTGAGGTGCTCCGGCGGCAGGAACAGAAGCTGAAAGACGGAATACAGGGGCTGGAACAGTCCAAGCACATATGTGAACGGATGCTTGAACGGCAGGAGAGCGGCTACGAAAGCCTGGATGTAGAACAGTATGTGGAGAATCTGAATGAATATGTGGAACACAATAAAGAGAAGTATGGTTCGGATACGGTATCCTTCTTCTACTTGTGGGGAGGTTATGCAGTGTGGGCAGCGCTCACATCCCTTTGTTTGCTCGCCGCTGTATGCTCGTATTCTGTGCTTCCGGAAAAGATTCCGATTCAGTGGAGCGGTGAGATGGTAACGACTCAGGTGGCCAGGGAATTTATCTTTGTGTATACGGCGGCCTGCGGTGTGATTCGTTTTTTCCTGAGGCCGTTCATATGGAGGAGCCTGAGGCTGAATGGCTTTTACAGCGATATAGCGGCAGACTATCTGGCCAATTTTTTGTGCTTCGTGGTGCTTTCGGTGGAAATCTTTACGATTCTGTTCTGCCTCGGACATGCAAAACAGGTAACTATGGTATTGATTATAGACGCCGTGGCGTTTGTCATTGCATCCCTGGCTGCATGGCTGCGCTGCAGGCTGTATCGGAACGCGGCGGAATAAAGCAGGGATGGGAACCTCTGGATAATGCTTGACTGGAAAATACATTTTTGCTATAATATGTTTCGTTCATCGGAGGGTGACCACTCGAAAGAAGTGTTCAGCCGGATAAGATGGCAGGCTGGGATGCCTGCTGTTTTATCCGGCTTTTTGTTCTATATGGGAGTAAATTTGTTCATTCATGCCTTTTGATACCTTTCAAACATGTTTTCATTATCAGATTTGCAAGGCAAGAGGAAATCCGATTCCATCCAGGCGGCTCGCTGGCAGCCGTAACCAGAATCTTTACGGCCTTCGGTCGGTCCTTTCCAACTGACATGGATAAATTGATATTTTTCCATGTCAGATTCCAATAAAAACCTGTATGAAATTCGGTTTTTACCTCCCTGCGGCCGGGAAGATCCTGCTAACGCCTTTGCGGCGCTCGCCTTATGATGGAATCGAATCGTTCCTCTTGCCCTTTTCCCGCACCGAAATAAGCGTTCATTTGTTGTAAAAGTCATTGAGGCGGCCCACCGCGGCCCGCTGCCATAAGGCGCGCGGGCCGTGTGGATATCCGATTCTTTTCTGGAATCTTAGAAATGAAATTTATCCAATGTGGTGCGGCAGACAGGACACCGACAGAATGATACCGGACCGGCCTAAAGGTGAGCGCTGCATCGCCAGCGAACCGAAATCGTGACGGCCCGGAACTTCTGCCGGCGCTAAACCGGAGCTTAATCGGAATTAACTAAAAATAATTCCAAAAAGTATTTTGTATCATACCCAAAGGCATCCCTTAATACATGCCCTCCGGGCAGACGCACTTCGTGCGGTAAGGTATGGAATTCAGGAGGAATGGAAGATGCAGAGGAAAAAGAGTCAGAGAGACAGGGAAGTGAGAACCGGACAGAACGCCGGATTCACAGAGGGAGGAATTCTGGCGCCGCTTTTTCGGTTCGCGATGCCGGTGCTGTTTGCGCTTCTATTACAGGCGATGTACGGGGCCGTAGATCTTCTGATCGTCGGGCAGTTCGGTACTGCCGCGGATGTTTCCGCGGTTTCGACGGGAAGCCAGATCATGCAGACCATCACTTCGGTGGTTACCGGGCTGTCCATGGGGACCACTATTTTGCTGGGACAGAAGATCGGGCAGAAAAAGGAAGAAGAGGCCGGAAATGTCATAGGCGGCGCCGTTTTTATTTTTTCCGCGCTGGCGGTTTTTATCACCATAGTCATGGTGACAGCAGCGGTTCCCTTTTCTGCTTTTATGCACGCTCCAGAAGCTGCGTTTGATAAAACTGTGGAATATGTGAGGATATGCTCCGCAGGTTCTGTATTTATTGTGGCTTATAACGTGCTGGGAAGTATCTTCCGGGGAATGGGAGATTCCAAAACGCCTCTGTATACAGTCCTCGTGGCCTGTGTAGTCAATATAGTGGGGGATTTCCTGCTGGTGGCCGTATTCCGCATGGCGGCGGCGGGAGCCGCCATTGCGACAGTGGCCGCCCAGGCGGTCAGCGTGGTCTTATGCCTTCTCCTTGTGAAAAAGAAGGGACTGCCTTTTCGTTTTACAAGGAAGAATCTTTGCTTCCGGAAAGAGGTGGTGGCAAAGACGCTCAGGCTGGGATTTCCCATAGCTCTTCAGGACGGACTGGTGAGTCTTTCTTTTCTTGCCATTATCACGATCGTGAATTCTCTGGGCGTCATACCGTCGGCAGGAGTCGGCGTGGCAGAAAAGCTGTGTGTGTTCATCATGCTGGTGCCGTCTTCCTATATGCAGTCCATGTCCGCGTTTGTGGCGCAGAACATCGGGGCCGGGAGGAACGACAGGGCGGTTCGCGCCATGGTTTATGGAATGCTCACATCCTTCGCCTTTGGAGTGGTCATGTCATACCTCTCCTTTTTCCATGGAGAGTTTCTGGCCGGCATGTTTGCCAGAGACGCGGACGTCGTTGCCGCCGCCGCCGATTATCTGAGAGCATATGCCATCGATACTCTGCTGGTTTCGTTCCTGTTCTGTTTTATCGGGTATTTCAATGGGAGGGAAAAGACCACCTTTGTCATGGCCCAGGGCATTGTGGGGGCGTTTTTGGTCAGAATTCCGGTGTCCTATATCATGAGCCGGACAGAACACGCGTCCTTGTTCCGGATCGGCCTCGCCACTCCTGTCTCCACGGTTCTTCAGATCAGTCTCTGCCTGGTCTATTTCTTCCATATAAACAGGCGGAGTAAGAGGACGGGGTGACGATAGGAAGGATTTGTGGTAAAATAGGACATATCAGTAGACTGACTACGGATAAGAAGGTAATGAGACAGATGAAAGAGAACGGAGAAGAATATAATAAAATAATTACTATACCCAATATAATGAGTTTTTTCCGGCTGGCGCTGCTTCCGGTATTCGCCTGTATCTACCTGAACGCAAAGACAGTCAGAGGCTATCAGGCGGCGGCCCTTGTGCTTTTCATTTCCGCCCTGACCGATATGCTGGACGGAAAGATCGCCAGAAAGTTCCATATGATATCCAGGCTTGGAAAAGCGCTGGATCCCATTGCGGATAAGCTGACCCATATCGTGGTCGTATTCTGCCTGTGCAGCAGATACCGGCAGGTATGGATCCTGCTGGCGATACTTGCGGTAAAGGAAAGCTTCATGGGCATCATGGGAATCATCTACCTGCGTAAAGGCAGGATGCTGGACGGCGCGCATTTTTTTGGAAAGGTCTGTACTACGGTCCTGTTTGCAGTGCTGCTGGTGCTCGTATTCCTGCCTCAGCTGTCCGTCCTTTGGGTCAACGTATTGGTGGCGGCGGCATGCGCCGCGTGTCTTATCACTTGGGCCCTTTATATCCCTGTGTTTTGGAAAATGAAGGATAAATGACCCGCAGCGGGCAGGTGTTAAAAGCTGTCCGCTGCGGGTGTTTTTAATCTTCTATCCAGCATTTGACTGCCCGCATCAGAAAATCCGCGCAGCCTTTCACTTCCTTATCATAATAGTCCGTGAACCGCTCGTCGAGGACGTACATCTCTGCGAGGCCTTTGTGCATCTTGGGGGAATATTTCTTCCAGGTATAGCCCAGCCAGTCACGGTGCAGGAAGGCGACCTCGCGGCCGCCTTCGCTTTCGGGTATTATGCCGGAACGTACGGCATCCTCCAGCCGGTTTCGTATCGCTGCCTCCAGTTCCCTGAACTGTTCATATTCTTTCTCGGACAGTCCGAGGATTTTTTGATTGTATGAATTCACTTCCTCATCTCCGTATTTTTCTCGGATTTCTTTTCCATAGGCTTGTTCATTTTTATCGACCAGATGTTTTTTAAATGCTTCAAATTTCATAGTGTCATCCATTTTACTTTCTCCTTTCATTGTGGCAATGGTAAGCTTTACAGTCTGGATCAGAGTGTCGAGCCTTTCTTTTTGCTGCGTCAGAGCGGATAAGTGGCTGTCCAGCGCTTCCAGGATATCAAAATCCGGCCGGCACATGATCTCCTGGATGATGCCGAGCTCAAGGCCTCGTTCTCGGTAAAATAGGATCTGCTGCAGCAGTTCCACCTCTTTTTCTCCATAGAAACGGTATCCGGCGGCTGTCGTCCGGCAGGGCCGCAGAAGCCCGATCTGATCATAATACCGCAGAGTTCTGGCGCTGATTCCCGCCAGGCGGGACAATTCATGAGTGCTGTATTCCATTTTTATCACTCCTTTCAGACTGTATCTCAATTCTATCAGCTGACGCCGCGTCAAAGTCAAGTATTTTATTTCATATTAATATATCAACCAGAAGTTGATTCATTCAACTAAAATCAACTTATGTTCCCTTGTACTCCACCGGAGGCTTCTGTATACTGTCAATAAAGAGGTGAAGAATATGAGGGAGATAAATATATCCAGGAAGTTAGTGGAAGAGCGTCACAGAAAGGGAATCGGGCAGGAAGAGCTTGCCTCGTACATCGGTGTATCCAAGGCCGCGGTCTCCAAATGGGAAAATGACCAGAGTTATCCGGATATCACGCTTCTTCCGAGGCTGGCTGCTTTCTTTGACATCAGCGTGGATGAGCTGATCGGCTATGAACCCCAGATGACAAGGGAAGATATCAAGGAGCTTTACCGCCGGCTGGCCGGGAGGTTTGAAAAAGAATCGTTTGATCTGGTGCTGGAGGAATGTGAGGAGATCATAAAAAAATATTATTCCTGTTATCCTCTGCTTTTACAGATGATAACCCTTTTGCTGAACCACGCGGGAATCGCAGAAGAACCGGGGCCCGTCCTTCACAAGGCGCTGGAAATCATTGAACGGGTGGAAAAGGGGAGCGACGATGCCGATGAAAGAAAAACAGCCTTGACCATGAGAGCTTTGTGCCATTTGATGCTCGGACATCCGGAGAAGGTGCCGGAATACATCGGAGAGCATGTACGGCCTTTTTCTCAGGATGCGGAGCTTCTGGCAGAGGCGTACCGGGCACAGGGCCGTGTCGGGGAAGCGGAAGAGATTCTCCAGGTCTGCATGTATCAGCATCTTTTGTACCTTGTGGGAGACGCCGCCGTCAGCATCGCAGGAACGTCTGCCAGGGATGAAAGAATCGAGGAGATGATACGGAGGAGCGTGAAGCTCGGAGAGCTGTTCCAAATGGAGAGCCTGCACTGGAACGCCATGATTCAGCTATACATGTCCGCTATTGTGTATTATGCCGTCACAGAGAATAAGGAAGAAGGTCTGGCTATGCTGGAACGATACGGAAGATGCTGCTATTCCCCCAGATTTTCACCGATCCTCCATGGCGACGGCTATTTTAATCAAATCGACGGCTGGCTGAAGGAGGAGCTGGAGCTGGGAATACAGGCCCCGCGCAGCGAGGCCATGATAAAAGAAGCATATCTGAAGGGAGTCACGGAAAACCCATATCTAGACCGATGGAGAAACGAGCCCCGGTATCGGAAAGTTGTAGAGGAAATGAAAAAGAATTTAGGAGGTAAAACAATATGAAGGTGTTACTGGAAAATCTCCCGTTATTACTGCCGCTCATCATCATTGAACTGGTCCTCATGACAGTGGCCTTGGTCCACATTTCCAGGCATCCGAATTACCGGTTTGGAAATCGGGTGATCTGGATTCTGGCAGTGGTCTTCATTCAAATAATCGGGCCGGTCGTATATTTCCTTTTCGGAAAGGGAGAAGAAGAATGAATGCGTTGAATATTCAAAGCTTAAAAAAGAGTTTTGGCAATAATATGGTAATAAATGACATGTCCCTCGAGATCCCGGAGCATTCAGTCTTTGGGTTTTTAGGACAGAACGGGGCCGGCAAGACGACTACCATGAAAATGATACTGGGATTTTTAAAGCCGGACGCCGGAAGAATCGAGGTATTCGGTGAGCCGGTGGTATATGGGAAATCCGGTACAAATCGCTATGTGGGATATCTGCCGGATGTGCCCCAGTTCTATTCCTATATGAAGCCCATGGAATATCTGAAGCTCTGCGGAGCCGCGGCGGGAATGGAGCCGGAAGAGACGGAAGCGTCTGGAACCCGGCTTTTGGACATGGTGGGTCTTAAGAAAAATGGAAAGAAGATCGGAGGATTTTCGAGAGGGATGAAACAGAGACTTGGGATAGCCCAGGCCCTGCTCCACAGTCCGAAGCTTTTAATCTGTGATGAGCCCACGTCGGCGCTCGATCCGGTGGGAAGAAAAGAAATTCTTGAGATTCTAGAGCAGGTCACGGAGAAGACTACGGTGCTCTTTTCCACTCATATTCTTTCTGATGTAGAGCGGATCTGCGACCGGGTCGCCGTGCTCCATGAGGGGAAGCTCGCGCTTTGCGGAACCATGGAAGAGATCCGGACGGCAAAAAAGAGCAGCGGCATCTATGTGGAATTCCGGAAAAAAGAAGAATGGAAAAGATTCCGGGAGCTGCCGGAGCTCAGCCATTTATTCATCCATGCGGAAGCATCCGGAAGAGGAGCGGTTATCCGTACTGCCGATGTGGACGGAACAGGGAATGAGATTCTGCAGGCACTTGAATGCCATGGGCTGGTGCCTCTTAAGTTTGAGATACAGGAGCCGGGGCTGGAGGATCTGTTTATGGAGGCGGTATTATGAGGGCATATGGAGCATTTACAAAAAAAGAGTTCCTGGAACTTTTCAGGACTTACAAATGGCTGGTGATGGGGCTCGTTTTCCTGCTATTGGGAATCATGTCGCCTCTGGCGGCCAAGTTTTTGCCGGAGCTTATGAAAGAATTCATGCCGGAAGGAATGCAGATTGCTCTTGCTGAACCGTCGGCATTGGACGCTTGGGCACAGTTTTTTAAAAATGTCACTCAGATCGGGCTGGTCATTTTGGTGATCTTGTTCAGCGGCAGCATGGCGTCTGAGTACGGGAAAGGAACGTTAGTCCCCATATTGGCAAAAGGGATGCCCAGAAAGACGGTGATCCTTGCTAAGTTCACGGCGGCTTCCGCGACCTGGACCGGAGCATATCTGCTATGTTTTTTGACTGCATGGTTTTATGCCTGGTATTTCTGGAGAGGAGAGTCATGGAGCGCGGCGCTTCTGTTTTCCGTATTCTGCCTGTGGCTGCTCGGTATTTTCCTCATCGCCGCCTCTCTGTTTGGAGGAGTTCTGTTCCGCACGATCTATGGCAGTCTTTTGTTTGCAGGAGGAATCGTCGTCCTTCAGTTTCTTCTTAATATAGTGCCGAAGGCCGGAAAGTATCTGCCGGTGAGTCTGGCCTCTCAGAATATGGCCCTGCTTCAGGGGACCGCCGTGACTGCAGATCTGGCGTGGGCCGCCGTGATCTCGGTGGTTTTGACCGTTCTTTTCCTGGCCGCCTCCTGCTCTGTGTTCGGGAAGAAACAGATTTAAAGAAAACAGCGGAATATGCACAGAAAATGTGTGGATAGGATTGACAAAACGGGATATCCTCGGTATTATCAATATGTTACACGCGTTAAAAAATAGACAAAAGCGCCGAATCGCGCATATGTGAGAAGGAGGCATATTCATGCTTAAGGGAAAGGTAGCGGTTGTTACAGGGGGAACGAGGGGAATCGGCTATGCGACCGTCAAAAAGTTTCTGGATAATGGGGCGTCGGTAGTCCTGTGCGGTTCCAGAAAAGAGACAGTGGACAAGGCACTGGAAAAACTCAAAACAGAAAACAGCAGTTATGAGGTGTCTGGTGTGTGGCCCGATCTTGGAAATTACGCTGAGGTGGAGGAATGCTTTAACCAGATAAAGGAAAGGCTTGGAAAGATCGATATTCTGGTCAACAATGCCGGTATTTCCGCCATGGGAAGCATTTATGATTATAAAGAAAAGGATTTCAAAAAGATCATGGAGCTCAATGTGGAAGCGGTGTTTAATTGTTCCAAAGCGGCCGCGGTCCATATGAGAGAGCAAAAGAGCGGAGTGATCCTGAATACCAGCTCCATGGTAAGCCTCTATGGACAGGCGTCCGGCTGCGGTTATCCGGCTTCTAAATTTGCTGTGAACGGTCTTACGAAATCTCTGGCGAGAGAGCTTGGCAAAGACGGTATCCGCGTGAATGCAGTAGCTCCCGGGGTGACCAGGACCGATATGATGGACGCTGTGCCGGAGTCAGTGATAAAACCGCTGATCCAGACCATCCCCCTCAAAAAGATTGGAGAGCCGGAGGACGTGGCGAACGCATTTTTGTTCCTGGCCAGCGATATGGCGGCATATGTGTCGGGAGAAATCCTGTCCGTGGACGGAGCTGCAATGAGCTGAGCCTTTCGGGCAGAAAATTAATACCTCGACGCACGAAGTGCGCCTGCCCGGAGGGCATGAACTAAGGGATGCCCTTGGGCATACCTTTGAATATTTTTTCAAAAACGTTTCTTTATAACCAGATGAGGCAGGAGGAAATCCGCTTCCATCCAGGCGGTTCGCTGGCAGCCATAACCAGCATCTTTACGGCCTCCAGTCGGTCCTTTCCAACTGACATGGATAAATCGATATTTTTCCATGTCAGATTCCAATAAAAACCTGCATGAGATTCGGTTTTTACCTCCCTGCGGCCGGGAAGATCCTGCTAACGGCTTTGCGGCGCTCGCCTTACGATGAAATCGGATTGTTCCTCCTATTCTTTCTTCCGCACCGAAATAAGCTCTCACTTGCCTTGAAAGTCATTGGGGCGGCTTACCGCAGCCCGCTGCCATGAGGCACGCGGGCCGTATGGCTACCTGATACTTTTATGAAATCAAAGGAATGGAAGTCGTCCGAAATCGAGACGGTCCGGAACTTCTGCCGGTGTTTAACTGGAACTTATTCGGAGCTTACTAAGAAAGATTTCGAAAAGTATTCAGTACTATATTAAAAGTGATGCCCTTGGGCATAAATTGACAAAAGTCGAGCCGTGCGGTATGGTAGAAGAAAATGGATTCTTCTGGAAGTGAAGGATTCCGGAAATGGGGGTTTTTCATGAATCATAAAGCAATGTATAAGATCAGCTACGGCCTTTATGTTCTGACGGCGAGAGAGGGAGAGAAGGACAATGGATGTATCATCAATACGGCGATCCAGGTCACTACATCTCCGAACCGCGTCTCCATCACGGTCAATAAGCAGAATAAGACCCATGATATGATAATGGAGACGGGACTCTTTAATGTGTCTTCGCTGACAGAAGAGGTCCCTTTCTCTGTGATCAAGCATTTTGGCTTTCAGAGCGGACGGGATGTGGAGAAGCTGGAAGAGTGGGAAGGGGCCATGCGCACAGAGAATGGATTGTATGCCGTCGCGAAATATACCAATGCTTACATATCGGCCAAAGTGATGGATTCCATCGATCTGGGCACCCACACCATGTTCCTTGCGGATGTGACCGGGGCGGAGGTGTTCAGCGAAGTGCCTTCTCTGACCTACGGTTTCTATCAGAGCAATATAAAACCCAAGCCGGAAAAGACAAAGAAGACCGGTTACCGGTGCCGGATCTGCGGATACATCTATGAAGGGGAGCCGCTCCCGGAGGATTTTGTCTGTCCGGTCTGCAAGCACGGGGCCGCGGATTTTGTAAAAATTGAGTGATGGAAAGAGCATCCTGCCGTATATCAGGCGGATGATAGTCTTTAAACGGACCGGCTTTTGAAAAGCCGGTTTTTGTTTTGACTGGACAGAGAAAAAGAGATACAATAGAGAAAAATCGTGGTGGAGAATTCCAGGTGAATTCAGGAGGAGATTATGACATATCAGAAAATGTTGGAAAATGCGCGTACCAGTATTGGCAAATATTGTAGGGCATGTCCCGTATGCAACGGAAGGGCGTGCAGGAACCAAATGCCCGGTCCTGGAGCAAAGGGCGCCGGGGATACGGCAATCCGGAATTATGATAAATGGCAGGAAATCCGTGTGAACATGGACACGCTCTGCCCCAATGATCCGGTGGACACCGGGTTGGAGCTTTTTGGGAAACATTTTCGGTTTCCATTTTTTGCCGGACCCGTCGGCGCCGT
Organism: Lachnospiraceae bacterium; assembly: GCA_902363445.1. Taxonomy (GTDB): domain Bacteria; phylum Bacillota; class Clostridia; order Lachnospirales; family Lachnospiraceae; genus Lientehia. Next base: position 151,544 of record CABJAB010000001.1, on the reverse strand, counting down.
GAATCTTCACTACGGAGAAGCATACAATGATGAAAGCTATAACGAGGTTTTGGTATCGGCCTGTGCAGCTGCGGGAATCGCCGCATTTACCGGTGACGGAACGAATCCGGCTGTGATGCGGGGAGCCACTGCGGCCATAAGCCGGGCGGGAGGCGCGGGCGTCCCCACAGTGAAGCCCTGGAACCTGAAAACAGTATTGGAAAAAATGGATGCGGTGACGGCTTCCGGGGCCTTCGCCGTGGCTATGGATGTGGATGCGGCGGGACTTCCCTTTCTGAAAAACATGACTCCTCCTGCTGGAAGGAAATCCGTAGAAGAGCTTAAGAATATCGTGGGCTTCTGTAAGGGAGTGCCTTTTATCGTAAAAGGCATCATGACTGTAAAAGGAGCTCTTAAGGCGAAAGAAGCCGGTGCGGCAGGCATCGTAGTTTCCAATCACGGAGGACGTGTGCTGGACCAGTGTCCTTCCACGGCGGAGGTTTTGGAAGAGATCGTCAGGGCTGTGGACGGCTCCATGAAGATCTTTGTGGATGGGGGAATCCGTTCCGGAACAGACGTGTTCAAGGCTTTGGCCCTGGGAGCCGACGCGGTCATCATCGCAAGACCGTTTGTGACGGCAGTCTATGGCGGCGGTGCGGAAGGTGTGGCGGCTTATGTGGAAAAAATCGGTTCAGAGTTGGCGGACACCATGTCCATGTGCGGCGCTTCTTCCTTGGAGGATATCACCAGGGACATGATATGGGATCCGAGGAGATAGGCGGAAAAGGATGGTCAGAAAATGCGGAATCAATTGACGAGCAAAGATGTGAAACGGATCGAGGAAGAGATTGAGTACCGAAAGCTGGTGGTGAGGAAACAAGCACTGGAAGCGGTGAAGGAAGCGCGGGCCCACGGAGACCTGAGTGAAAATTTTGAATATCACGCGGCTAAAAAGGATAAGAATCAAAATGAGAGCCGTATCCGTTATCTGGAGAGGATGCTCAAAACATCAGAAGTGGTGCCGGAGGATTCAAGGGACGATGAAGTGGGGCTGAACAACACGGTCAGGCTTTATTTTGAAGAAGATGACATGGAAGAGACTTATAAGCTGGTCACTTCTGTGCGGGGGAATTCCCTGAAGCATTACATCAGCACGGAGTCTCCCATAGGGAGAGCCATCTTCGGCCGCAGAGTCGGAGATACCGTGCATGTCAGGGTGAATGACGGCTATGGTTATGACGTAGTGATCCGCTCCATTGAGAACACGGTGGACGACGGAACGGATAAGCTGCGGAGCTTCTGATGACGGAACAGAAAAGAAAGGGCATAGACATATGGATATATTGATTGGGATCATGATACCGTTCATAGGGACGACACTGGGATCTGCCTGTGTATTTTTCCTGAAGGATAAGATCCGGCCGGGGATACAGAAGGTTCTGCTGGGATTCGCTTCCGGCGTGATGGTAGCGGCTTCCGTGTGGTCATTGCTGATCCCTGCCATAGAGCTTTCGGATAATATGGGAAAGCTCTCCTTTGTACCGGCGGCTGTGGGCATGCTGATCGGCATGGCGTTCCTGCTGCTTCTTGATAAACGGGTACCGCATCAGCATTTGGAATGCAATAAGCCCGAGGGGCCGGCCAGCAACTGCAGAAAGAGTACGATGCTGATTCTGGCAGTGACACTTCACAATATCCCGGAGGGAATGGCTGTAGGCGTGGTATTTGCAGGGCTTTTGTCAGGAGAGAGCGGCATCACCATGACCGGCGCTGTGGCCCTGGCCTTGGGGATGGCGATTCAGAACTTCCCGGAAGGAGCCATCATCTCCATGCCGTTGAAAAGCGAAGGAGGCGTCAGCCGTTGGCGTGCGTTCCTCATGGGAAGCCTCTCTGGAGTTGTAGAACCGCTGGGCGCGGCAGCCATGATCTTGCTGGCTCAGTATTTTGTGCCGATTCTTCCTTATTTGCTGGCGTTTGCTGCAGGGGCTATGATCTATGTAGTGGTAGAAGAACTGATTCCGGAGGCCTCGGAGGGAGAACATTCGAATTTGGGGACTATGGGATTTGCAATCGGTTTTGTACTCATGATGATTCTGGACGTGGCTCTGGGGTGAAGGCTTAAAACAAGAAAAGAAACGGACAGGGGAGCAATTGAGAATTTTTCTCAGCTGCTCCCCTGTACAAATATTGGATAATCGTGTATCATGGAATTGAGTTAGTTATAGCTAACTAAAAAAGGGGCATCAGTTGAAATTGTCGATGGAAAGGCAGCCCCTTGTACATCGAATCTATTTAAAGCGTATGCAGCAGATTGTTTGAAGGAGGGAAAAAATGAGCGTTGTGATCGTAGGTGGGCATGACCGTATGGTCTGTCAATATAAAAAGATCTGTAAGAATTATAATTGTAAAGCGAAAGTTTTCACCCAGATGGCGGCCGGAATGAATAAACAGATAGGACGTCCGGACCTCCTGGTGCTTTTTACCAATACGGTCTCTCACAAAATGATCAAATGTGCAGTGGACGAAGCAAAGCGGGCCAACATAGAAATCATACGCTGTCATACCAGCAGCGGGACCGCGCTTTGCGAGATACTGGAGAGAAGATGCGCGGAAGGATACCTTGACGCACGAAGTGCGCCTGCCCGCAGGGCATGAATTAAGGGATGCCCTTGGGTATACCTTTGAATATCTTAAAAAAAACATGTCTTTATAACCAGATGAGGCAGGAGGAAATCCGATTCTATCCAGGCGGCTCGCTGGCAGCCATAACCAGCATCTTTACGGCCTCCAGTCGATCCTTTCCAACTGACATGGATAAATCGATATTTTTCCATGTCAGATTCCAATAAAAACCTGCATGAAATTCGGTTTTTACCTCCCTGCGGCCGGGAAGATCCTGCTAACGGCCTTGCGGCGCTCGCCTTATGATGAAATCGGATTGTTCCTCCTATTCTTTCTTCCGCACCGAAATAAGCTCTCACTTGCCTTGAAAGTCATTGGGGCGGCTTACCGCAGCCCGCTGCCATAAGGCGCGCGGGCCGTGTGGCTACCTGATACTTTTATGGAATCAAAAGAATGGAAGTAATCCGAAATGGTGCGGCAGGCAGAAACGGAAATACCGATTCCGTTTCTGAGCGAGAGGATTATCAGACGCTGGTGACAGCAGCACAGAAATATGTGGTGCAGGAGAAACAAGAGGGGAAGCTGAAGAAGTTGTTGAAGGAGACGAGAAAAACTATTGCTGAGTTGAAGGTGAAAATTAAATTGCTGGTAGCAGAACTTGCTTCTACCAAGGATGAGCTGGTACAATACAGGTCTGTCCGTGGACAGCTTCGCATCAAGGAGCTGGAGAAAGAGAATGATATTTTGCGTAATAAACTTTGCAGCTATGAGGATGTGATTTCTCGTAGTGATTTGTGGAATTACTTTGCAAAGCACAAGAAGAAAGGAATACAGGAAAAGCAAAAAGGAACCGAAAAGTAATTTTCTACAACTTGTTCTGCAAGTGATATTTTATAGAAAAGCGGATACTATTAAAGAATCGATTCCTAAATGGATTAGTAGGCATAAAGTAGTAAAAACACACCCCACTTACCATTATGCTATGGGCATAAGAGTAAGTGGGGTGTGTTTGTGAATTTCAAATTTGATTATATCGTGGTTCTATGCTATACTTTAACATGGTGTAGTTTATTCCTTTTGGAAAAAGATCAGGTATTCCTCGCCCATTTTATTACCTCTGCGGTTTTGACCTTTTCTGATAGCAGTAGATATATGTCTAAAGCCTGCTTGCTGGGCAAATTCAACGCTCATTTGATCAAGAGGAATTTTTTGGCCATGGGACACAGGATTGCCAACCATTATAAACATATATTTATTATGCTTAAGAACCTTATAGCTTTCCCGAAAGTATTGTTCATAGTCAGCAGAGAAGTTGTCAACCACTTTGGAAGAGTGCCTTTTGCCACCAGTAAGTTCTGAATCTAATGCTTTACTATCATGCCCAAACCAATTCAAGCTAAGGCATCCATACTCAGCATATGGAACTGCTGCAATATATGGAGGGTGCGTGATTATTGCATCCACACTTGCGTTTGGCAACGGCAAATCTAAATTGTTACCTTGGAGAATTTGAATATTTACATTTGCACCCGTTGTTGCATCGGCTAATTTACTCAAGCATGAGATAATAGAATGAATATTCTCCAAAAAGGCTTTGGCAGGTAAAGGCTTCTCTTTATGGTTTTTATCATACATTACATTTGGATATTTGCTACTTGCATTGCTGGATTTACGCAAAATATCACTAAATGCAACTTGAGCTATTTGTTTGGCACATTCAGATGGCAAGATTTCAATACAACTATATATCTTTACCAACTGCTCTAAAACAGCGGGTTGGTACCACTTTTGATTCCAAACATCTGTCAAGCGCCAAGAATTTCTATTAAATTGCTCTTGAATAAAATCATCATGGGTTGTCTGGCTTGTAAAAGACAATTGCCCGTTGCTATTCAGATCAGAAACATACGGTATAAGAATGGTTGCTATATCATTGAGAACATCTTCAGATACTCGTAAGTTCTTCACTTGACTAATAAGAACCGCCAACGGATTTAAGTCAATTCCGATGGCATTTCGGTTTGATAACTGGGCTTCTAATAATGTGGTACCAGAGCCCATGTAGGAATCCAGAATAGTATCACCTGGATTAGTTAGCAGTTGAATTGCTTGTTGTGCAATTTGGGGAATGAATTTTCCAGAATATCGATGGATATTATGTGTTAAATATTGTGTATCGGCATCTGAAAATTCCCAGTCGATTGAAGCGATTTTTTCTATTAGAGAATTATCTATCATATTTAACCTCATAGGAAGGAGTTACCACAAAATCATCCTTACTTCAGAAATCGATTTGACATAAATGTGCCCAAAATTGATGTCTTCACACGGCGGCAAGAATGTCGGGTTTCCAAAGGCGAGAACTGGAACATAGTTAACGTTATCATAGTTTATGTGTGAGAATTGTGTCTTTCCTGAGGAAAAATCCTTTAACGAAGCAATCAATCGATTCTTTTTCGTGGAAAGAAGGTCAATAAGTTTATATTTATCATCTAAAGAGTATTTAGGCTTTGCCTCAATAATCAATACTGTCCTGTTTTTATATGCCACTAAATCTGGAACAATTTCTCCTCTGCTGTGGCGTCTCGGGTCAGGGCTATGATCTCTTGCGACAGTTGGATCTGAAATGCTCAGTACGTTCAGTTCATCATCAGAGCCATTGGGATATTCGCCGGCAATTAATAGCCATCCTTCTTGTTTTAGAAATTCACGTATTGCTATGTGTACATAGCTTTCAGTTATTTTCATGGTGTCACCTTTGTGTATAGCATTATGAATTCGTTTTCGATGATACGTTCCTGCCATGGAACTTGAGAATTACTGTTGTTAGTTTTTAATTTGTGAGCAATAGAGCCATTAGAGGCAAAGCCAAAAGATGTAAATATCTCATCAATGATGGTATCTGTAGGAATTATTTCATCTCCCAGTTTTTTGTTTCCAATAATAAAGGCAACATGTCCATTCGGTTTAATCCAATGGGAGAACTTCTCAATCAAGCAATACATATCTTCGAAAAACTTCATCATCATTGTGATTCGTTTAAGATCTTTGTTGCTGCTACTTGTCAAAAGCATCTTAGAGAAAAAGGACAAATAAGTGTTGCTTACATTTTTAACTCTGAACGCATTGACATCCGGTATAGCACCATCTAAATATTCGGAACCGATTACGTTTTCGCCGAAATTATACGGATCAACACCTAAAATGGGTTCGAGGGCTCTGAAGGATAGTAAATGAGTGCGGAGATAGCTTAAAGATTCTACTCCATAGGGGGGCGATGTAATAATATGCGAAACAGAGCCGTCGGGCAAGTCTGTAGTGAGAACATTGTTTTCGATAACTCGTATACTTGACTCATCAAGCAGAACATTTGAGCAATAAGAGAGCGTATCATTAATCCCTTTGAGCATCTTCTGAATTTGAGATTTCATCAGTTTTAAGACGTCAACATTTTCCCGAGGGGTTTTACGATATTCAGCTCGAACAACATCTACATCTACATTGCCGATACTACGCATTTTTGCTGAGAGTGCAATAGTTAAAAAATCTTTTATATAACATTCCTGGCATAAGATGTATTCGACAACAATGGATGTGCCTAAAAGAGCTTCTGGTGTAAACCAACGCTCGATATTGGAAAATTCAGGAATGTCATTACCAGGTCTATTCAGTACATCTTTGTGATCAATTGAGTCTGCGCTGTATAGGTTGAGAAATTCAGCCCATTTTAAGTTATAGAACTGGGATAAGGAATCAATCAATTCAGCCCCATTGATTGGTATTAAACTAAATTGGCTTTTTACTCTGGAGATCATTGCAGACAAAGGTGAGATTTCTATTCCTATTGCGGGAATACCCAGCATTCGAGATTCAACCAATGTAGTGCCACTACCGGAAAAGGGATCTAAAATAACATCATTCTCGTTGGCTCCAAACGCATTAATGAGTGAACGGATCAGATGAGAGGGAAAACGACCAACATAGCGATGAAATCCATGAGTACCATAATCAGATGACCAGCATTTTGCATAATGTTTGGGCTTTTCCAAAAGATATTGACTTGTTTGAACACCATCGATTGATTTCAGCATTGAAAATCGTTTGAAATATGTAGTGGTGTCGATATCAAATTCAGAATCAGCCTGAATCTTTAATAACAAATTGTAAAAATCTAACTGGTCTGTTGGACCATTAATTACATAGGGCATCCAGACAGCTTCGTGCTGTTTCCCTTTCCAAAAAAAGTTTACTTTATATGCATCATCCGAAGACTTTACTACAGGTTCTTCTAATGTTGCATATTCTTGTAAGATTTGCTCGGTCGTAAATTTTGAAACTTCTTCGATACGAGCGATAGCCATAGGCGAGGGTGATGCATCTCCAGCTTCCCATCTTCTTAAAGATGCAACGGAGACGCCCAAAATTTTAGCGAACTTTACTTGAGTTAACCCAAAGGTCGTTCTTAATTCTTTTATTCGATCTTTCATAGTTCCTCCGACTGACAATGCTTTCATATCATATGATAGCATTGCATTGTGTAACTGTCAATCGCATATCGGTTAAGAATATAGCTTTGTTTGACAAAACCAAATAGACAAAAGAATAGGAGTGATCAAAATGTATGAAATATTCTGTGATTCGCTACAAGAAGGAATGTGGTTCAAAAACCTCCACCACTGTTTTTCTGATGCAAACTTTGTGGTGATTCCGAATTCCAAGCGTGAGCAAGCAAGGTTGGGTATTGATCAAGTGTTGATATATGACCGACCAGATATTATTCTAAAGCATAATGGACGGATTATCCTTGTTTTGGAGCGAACTGTTGAGGTTCCGAGTGGACATAATGTCGGTCAACGTTTTGGACGTCTCGTCGCAGCTGCAAAGCAGCGTATCCCTGTCGTGTATTTTGGTCCGTATGCAGCATACAAGCATGGGGGTAATACAGCGGGCCCTCGATATATGAATTTGAGGTTGTTTTATTCTTTGCAGAATGTATCTGAAATTTTTAACACGGCAATTACTACAATCAATTGGCCTGTTGATAGAAACTGCGAAGTTCTTAAAACACCCCAAAAAGATGTACGCATGTGTCAATATATGGACTTATTTCTCAGCTATTATACACAGTATGACATAAATGGATTAACTGAATATATCAAGAATTCTCAGTTCCACAAAGAACAAATCATTGAACAGCAAATCTTTGCCGAAAATGAGATTCGCAACCCCGAACAGTATGATTATCCTCCTGAATCGGTCGAAATTCTAACTGTTCGACAGTTTGAGCGGGCTTATCATCCGTTGCCCGATTGTTTAGCCCATGCTGTTGAGCGCATTGTTGCCTATAATATTGGTATGAACTACATTAGATCTGATCCTTACGCTGGAATGTCTGCACTTTACTATTACTTGTATTGTGATGATCGGACTGCTCAGATTTTGTTATTCCCGAATATTTCAACAGCCGAATGGGATGAGTTGGGGAGAAATACGAAAACATATCGTATGTTCAAGGAATTTGGAGATGCAATACTTTTTCAGGATGGATTGTTATTGCGGAATGAATTATAAAGGTTCTAATGATAGCAAGGATGAATAACAGCTAATAAAGGTCAGCCGAGCAGCTAATCACTACCCGGCTGATGATGCATTATGCAAAGATTATTTCTGCATTGATGATTTCCTTCGCCCTGTTGCGAATGCTACCCATAACTCTGACCCATGCCATCTGATTCTGCGCTTTGAGCTGCTCCGTAACACCTTCTTTCTCTGCCATTTGTTTAATCTCAGCAGTTCCAGTTTAGCCTGTGCTTGAGCATCAATGTCAGCCAGATAGCTGTGCAGCTTGCAACTGAGAACCAGATCAGCATATAGCATCGGGCGGTACTTCTTGATGTAATCCAGATGCCTTCTGCCCCAGATACCAATGGAGCGTTCTTCGGTGTCCGGCAGAACCAAACAAGGGATATAATAATCTCCATGCAGTTCATACCAAAGTCCGTTGCTGTTGTTATAGATGAATTTTTTCATAGTGCTTAACCTCCGTGTATTATTTGTTTGAAATAGTTGCGAGTGGCTTTGAGGTGAACCAGCCAGCGGAGGTTTGTAGTATTGTAGCCGTGGCTACAAAAGGGCTACAGAATTCGTAAAGACGCTACGGATAGCGTGAAATATGTGGAATGTGTGGATGAAAAACGCACTTTTAATACATAAAATCACGAGAAATCAAGGTATGGCGGTCGAGCGGGGATAAAACGGCCCCTGCGTCGCCAGCGAACCGAAATCGTGACGGTCCGGAACTTCTGCCGGCGTTTAACTGGAACTTATTCAGAGCTTACTAAGAATGATTTCAAAAAGTATTTTGTATTATACAAATAAAAATAACAAAGTGTTATTGACAAATCAGGTCATGGATGCTAATCTACTTGTAGTTAGTTATTTCTAACTGTGGATTCAGGAATCTGAAAAGAGGTGTTTGATCATGTTAGCATTTTTATATGAGAACCTGGCAACGATTCTGATCGCTCTGGCGGTCGTGGGGCTTGCAGCCCTGGCGGTGAGAAGCATTCGTAAGGGTAAAAAGCAGGGGAAATCCTGCGGCGGATGCAGCGGCTGCTGCGGCAGCTGCCATGAGCCTGGGGCCTGCCACAGCGACAGACCATGAGGAGGGCGCCGATGTGGAATAAAGAACGGATTATCCGGGAAATGCGGAGCAGAGGCTGCCGTATTACGGAGCAGAGAAGGATATTGATAGAGATTATTTTGAAAAATGAGTACCACTGCAGTAAGGAGATTTATTATGAAGCGCTGAAGCAGGATTCATCCATTGGGATGGCGACGGTCTATCGCACGATAAACGTGCTGCAGGATATGGGAATACTAAAGAAGGAATGCAGCATGTCGACTCAGACAGCCGGCTGGGATTTTGACTGTGACACGAAATGCAGGATTGCCTATTCAGGAGGCGCCCAGGCGGAAGAAAGGGATGATACAGAACTGTATGAACAGATCAAAGGATTTCTGCAGCAAAGAGGATATCTCAGAGGGAAGGATTTCCGCGCTATGATATTGGTGGACGGCTGATGAAAAGGCAGCCCGCGGCCGGATAGCCTTCCGTGGAAAAATGTAAAATCAAAGGAGGGAGAAAATGGCAGCGATAATCTATCTGGCGTTATTGCTTATCTTTATTTTTGGAGTCAAGAATTATACAAAGCGCCTGAGCTCCCGGTATTGCGGTTCCAGCGGGAACGGGAGAAACAAAAGGTTGAAATGATAAAAGAAAACAAGGGCTGTTCGGATCTGCCTTGAATTTATGACTCATTCTGGTATGATGGAGATATGATCTCCTCTGCTTTTATGGGCAGCAGACGCCGGACAGCGCAAATGGAATAGATGGTTTGAAAAGGGAGTATCCGTCTGCGGTCTGCAGAGGTGCTCCCTTCTGCTTTGTGCAGCGGATGAAAAAGAAATTTTGGGAATACAATAGAGATACAGGAGAGTGGAATATGAAAAGAATAATATTGATCGTACTGGACAGTGTCGGTATTGGGGAAATGCCCGATGCGGGCGAATACGGAGATACGGGAAGCAATACCCTGAGAGCCGCGGCGAAGAGCCGCCGGTTCTCCATGCCGAATATGAAGAAGCTCGGTTTTTTTCATATTGACGGGGTGTCAGAATGGAACGAGGAAAACGCGGGGGTTTTTGACGGGGCGGTCGGACGCCTGGCAGAAGCCTCGAAGGGAAAGGATACGACCACGGGTCATTGGGAGATTGCTGGAATCATATCGAAAGCGCCGATGCCCACTTTTCCGGAAGGCTTTCCCGACGAGCTTCTGGATGAGTTTAAGAGACGTACCGGAAGGGGAGTGCTCTGCAACCGTCCTTATTCCGGCACCGACGCCATACGGGATTTTGGAGAAAAACACATGGAGACGGGAGATCTGATCGTCTATACATCCGCAGACAGCGTGTTCCAGGTAGCCGCCCATGAAGAAGTGGTGCCGGTGGATGAGCTTTACCGGATCTGCGAGACGGCCAGGGAACTCTGTACCGGAAAGTATGGGGTGGGAAGAGTCATTGCCAGGCCCTTTGCCGGGAAGCCGGGGGATTTTAAGAGAACAGAAAGAAGGCATGATTTTTCCCTGACGCCTCCCGGAGACACCATGCTGGATGTTCTCCTTAAAAACGGGAAAGATGTGCTGGCCGTAGGAAAGATCAACGATATATTTGCCGGTAAGGGCATTGGAAAATTTGTCCGGACTGCAGGAAATGCGGACGGGATCGAAAAGACTATTGAATATATGAAACAGGATTTTGAAGGGCTTTGCTTTACGAATCTGGTAGACTATGACATGCTTTACGGCCACAGAAATGATGTGGACGGATATGCAGAAGCTCTGAGCTATTTTGATGGGAAGCTGCCGGAGCTCCTCTCCCTCCTTAAAGAGGAAGACATCCTCATGGTGACGGCCGACCACGGCTGCGATCCTTCGACGCCTTCCACCGACCATTCCAGGGAATATATTCCGGTGGTGACTGCGGGGGAACCGGTGAAGCCCGGCGTGAATATCGGCACCAGGAAGAGCTTTGCCGATATCGGGAAGACGGTCCTGGACTATTTTGGATTGGAGGGAGCGATCGCGGGGAAGAGCTTTCTTGACGAGATACTGAAAGAAAAGGGGAGGAAAGGGAATTTCTGATTGACAAAAATCTTACGTAATTTCCACAGTAAGTAGTATCTGTTTTTTACAAACCGCTGTTAGAATGAAAAAAGCATAAATCTTATCTGACTAAAGGAGAGGAAAATGAGAAGCAGGCTTTTTCAATCAGCAGCGGCTTTTACATTGGCGGCAGTGATAGGACTTTCATCTGTCAATATCCCCAATGTAAGTGCAGAGACATCTACTTCCGCTCAGGAGAGCGGGGCAGCTTCTACTGAAGAATTGACTACACAGTCATCTTTTGTGGAGACAGACAGAGGGACGTCGTCCGGAACAGAAGGCGCCGGAGAAGAAATGACTTCCGGCGGGGAGAGTATGACGTCAGAAACAAAAGAGAGTACAAAGGATGAAAGCTCCTTTGAAGAATCCACCGGGGAAACTGCGGATAGTACGGAAAACTCGGTAAACGATATTTCACTGGAACCGGACAGCGATTCGGCGTTTGCTCTGTCAAGGAGCGCGTCGGCTTCAGCGGATGCTTCACCCCTGATCGTGACGGAAATCGTTCCGGCCGGACCAACGAGTCAACAGCTGACTTATACAGAGGTATATAATAATTCAGACGCCACTATCAACTTCGGCGAGTATACGTTTTACTATCAATATCCGAGCGGAGGAGGACAGGTCTGGAACACAGGAGAATTCAACATTGAACCCGGAAAGACCATTGTCCTCTGGCAGAACAGCAAAGGAGCTTCTGTAGATACTTTTAATGCGTATTATGGAACTAACCTGATAGAAGGAAAGGATATTTACCGAATCAACTATTCCGGCATCCACCCCACAGCACAGAGGGGCTTTGCTTTTGGAAGGGATGAGAACAGTATCATCTGTTACGCAGAATGCAATGTGGGCGGTGCGGATATTACCGATCGGAACAGCAAGCTGGCCGTACAGTACCAGTATTCCGGCCACGGAACGGTTTCTCAGAAGAAGGAGGTTTCCACGGCGACTCCCGGTACGGTGGCGGACTGGCAGGTGCCGGACGAAGCAGTACATTATGAAACGCCCGCTCAGATAACCGTATCTGATGTGAGCGGTCCTGCCACTCTGGCCAGCACGGCAGATACTCTGGACATTACCGCTAAGGTCACGGGAAACCAGGGGATAGGAAAGGCATACCTGCACTACAGGCAGGCAGACGGGATGAAAGAAGAAACTGTCGAGATGATTCAGGAGGAAGGGAGCGATACGGTGACAGTGTCCGTACCGAAGAGAAAACTCTGGAGCGACAGTATCAGCTGGTATGTGAGTGCCTCCTATGGCGGCAGCTATTCTGAAAAAAGCAGTGAACAGACCACAGCCGTTGAGTACCCGGAGCTGACTGATGAGGAGAAAGCGCCTCTGGTCGTCACGGAAGTGGTGACTCCCATTGAGGTGAGCTCAGGGACGTATCAGGGCAACTCTCAGTTTTCCTATGTAGAGCTTTATAATCGTACCAGTTCAGCCATAAACTACAGTTATTATAAACTCTTTTATGAATATACTGGGACTTCCACGGCGGACAAGACCTGGACGGTCGGCGAGCCAGTGGTAATGGTACAGCCGGGCGATACCATCGTAGTTTGGCTGAGCAGCAATGGAAATACCGTGGACGATTTCAACGCGTTTTACGGGACGGATTTGACAGAAGGTCAGGATATCGTTCGGATCAATTATGCCGGTTTTCATAATACCCAGTGGCGCACACTGAAGTTTGGCCGCACCGCTGACAAGATCTTTGCCTGTGCTTCTTTCAATGAAGGGAACAAGGCTACGATAGACAAGACTGGAAATCAGTCGATCCAATATACTTATCCCAGGACTGCCGATGGAAAAAGCCTGATCGTGACGACGGATACAGCTCCGACTCCGGGGACCGTGGAGGATTGGCAGGTGCCAGCGGACCAGAGCCGCTTTACAGGATATGACGGATATCCGGCTGATGACGGCACGGCGCCGTCCCTCACTCTGCATGACAGCTGCCCCGCGTCGATTCTGGAAGGCGAAGAGATGTTCGTGACGTTTGATATCGCCGACAACATGGGACTCTTAGGAACGAAGCTCTATTACCGCCTGGATAATGATACGGAATGGAGTGTGATAACGGAGACCAGCCGGCGGGTTTCCTATTATTATCTGGCGCGAATCCCGGCAGATGTGCTGTTTGGTCATGACTCTGTAGAATTTTACGTGGAGGCGTTTAATAACTTCAGAAGCACAAAAACGGGTACTTACAAAATCGCTATTGACAGCCTGAACGAAGTGAACGGGATTCGTCTGAATGTTGATGACAGCAGTATCCTGCGGGGAGTGACCACGATTACTGCCAACGATGGCGGCAATAATGCTTCTACCAAGATAAAGGTGGACGGTTCGGAGGTAACTTCAGTTCCTGTTCTGGAGAACGGCGCATATTTTGCTTTGACTGCCACAGGCCGTGACTCTTATTTCAAAAATGCCGTGACTGCTCCTTATGGAGAGGACAGCAGGGAGATCATCCGTTACATAGCCAAGTGGGCCGACCTGGATTCCAAGGTAATCCACATAGATAATAAATATTTTAGTTACGGCGCAGATAAATCCTGTTATGAGGTGACGCTCACACTGTGGGCCGGGGATTCCGGAACGCCCTTTGAGGATCTTTATATCCCTGATGAAAATCATGAAGATTATACCGTTACAAATCTACGTTTACTTTTGGCCAACGGAAAGGAATACCTGCCTGTATCCATAGGGCCGGATGACGCGGAGACCAGCGCCAAGACAAATCTGAGTACGGCCCTGGATGCCATTCATACCATTGGCGACAGCGCCGGCATGTGTACCCGGCTGGAAGCCAGATTTGAAATACCGGCGGCTGATGTGACCGCTGTGGGATATGAATTGGATACGACGGAACTGGCTGACGGCGTACATACCATTACTGCCGAAGCCGGCGGAAAAACGGTGACGGCATCGGTGACTGTGGACAATACGGCTCCTTCTGTCGAAATTGGGATTGGCGATGATGAAGATGTGACAGGCACCCTGGTCATTGATCCTCAGGTATCCGACGAGGGAGGCGTGGCAGAGGTCAGCGCCGTTTTAGACGGAACGGAGATTGAGCTTCCCTACAGCCGGGCTGTGAGAGACATGGAGGAAGGGAGCCACGAACTCACCATTCTGGCTGAAGATCTGGCCGGTAATCTGGCGCAGAATACCATTCATTTCAATGTGAGCAATGTCGATCCGGAGATCAAAAAAGCGGAGACGACGGATATTACTTCCGATTCTTCCAGACTTTCCGTATCGCTGGAGGACATCAATACAGAAGGCGCACAGGTTTCCTTTTATAAGGGGAAGAGTCTGACCGTGGAGAACGGAGATATCACCGTTAAAGAAGGGGAAGGAGACTTGCCATATCAGCTTTTCACCATTCAGACAGGAGAAATCAAAGAAGAAGACAGTGTGTTTATCAATTGGAACGGTACGGCGAGTAACGCGGACAGCTCTCACGCAGTGAAAATGTATGTGTTCAACACAGCGGCGGATAGCTGGGAAGTAATAGGAACTCCTGACGCGGAAGGAAGCATGGAGGCATCCTTTGCGGCCAAGGACCATTTATCTGATGGAAAAGCTTTGGTATTGGTCCAGTGCAGGGCAGAGCTCAGCGATCCTTCCACAGACATCGGTGAGGCGGGTATTTTAGAAAATGGAGATCAGGTGACGGCGGCGAATGACGTATCTGGCGGCTGGGATGGTACCGGACGCCCGGAAGACTATGACTTTTCCTTTGCCTGGATTACGGATACCCAGTACTATTGTGAGAGCTGGCCGGAACATTATATGAATCAGAATCAATGGATCGTAGACAACGCGGACGACTGGAAAATCAAATATGTCCTGCATACAGGAGACATTGTGGATGAATATGACATGATCGGCCAGTGGGAAAACGCGGATAAGGCCATGAAGATATTTGATGATGCGGGAATGCCCTATGGCGTACTGGCCGGAAACCATGATGTGGCCGCCGGAAATGTCTTGTACCAGAATTACTGGAATTATTTTGGAGAAGACCGGTTTTCAGATATGCCCTGCTATGGAGGCTCTTATAATAATAATGCGGGCCACTATGATCTGCTCAGTCAAAACGGACAGGATTTTATCATGCTGTACATGAGCTGGGACATCTATACGGACGAGATCGACTGGATGAATGAGGTACTGGCCAAATATCCCGACAGAAAAGCGATCATCCTTCTGCACCGCTATACCAATGTAAGAGAAAACGGCGGTACTTATCTGGACTACGCAGGCAAGGTCCTTCAGGAACAGGTGGTGGCGAAAAACCCTAATGTCATCGCGGTGCTTAACGGGCATTATCATGGTTCCTCCTTTGAGACGGCGGCATTTGATGATGATAAGGACGGAATTAAAGAAAGAACGGTTTATCAGATATGTACAGACTACCAGTCGGCATTTGAAGGAGGAGAGGAATATATCAAGTTCCTATACTTCGATCTGGATGAGGATAAGGTCTATATGAATTCTTATTCACCGCTCCACGACGATTTCAACTACTATGATACAGCTAAGTACAGCAGTTATGAAGAAGGGGAAAAAGGCAGTTCTATTGATATATTTGAATTGAACGTAGATTTTGATACCACGGAAAAAACGCTGGAGTGCAGCCAGTTCAGTGCCGGGGTGAGGACTGCGGAGCTCCTGGGGACTGCCGATGTATCGGAACTTCAAGCGGAAATGGCGTGGACAGGGCTCCGGGAAGAAAGAGATTATACTTGGTACGCTTCTGTAACAAATGATAAAGGCGGCCTGGCCGTGAGCAGCCTGCAGAGTTTTGTGACTGAGAAGAAAGAGGAGCCGTCTGCGGACCCGTCGGAACCTGCGGAGGAAAGCCCTGCAGAGCCGAGCTCCAATAATACAGAATCAACCGCGCCCACTGCGGCCACCGTGCCCACCGCGGCATCAGGGGGAAAAGGAACCTCGGGAAAAGGGACCTCTGTAAAAAGCGAACAGGTGAAGACGGGGGATTCTGCAGTACCCGTACTTTGGGCAGCGGTACTGGTCCTTACAGGAGGAAGCCTCTTGTCGGCATCGTTCCTAAAAAAGAGAAAAAGCATGGAAAATAAGAAAGAGGGCAGGTAAGCGGATTTGAACAGAATATCTAAAACAACAACAGCCATGCTCGCCGGTAAGAAGAGGGCGCTCCTTTGGAGCGCCTTTGCCCTGGTCATTTTGACCGGGATGATCATTTATTATGGCAGTCATGTGAAACGGACCAAGATCAATGCCTCCAACGGCAGCGAATATGCGAAAGCAGTAGTAACGGAAATAAAGGAGGATTATACAGGATGGGAAGAAGGCGGGGGCGCTTATACCGGAAATCAGCTGGTACAGGTGACCGTCACCTCCGGAACTTTTAAAGGCCAAAGCTGCGAAGCCAGAAATTCCAATGGATATGAGATGGGGGCCTACTGCCGGAAGGGCACAAAGGTAGTAGTCATGCTCAGTGAGAATGAAGGAGCGCTTTCTGCTGTGGTTTATAACTATGACAGGGGGACAGGCATCTGGTCTCTGGTAGGACTGTTTCTCCTGACTCTTTGCCTGATAGGCGGGAAAAAGGGGATATCGGCTTCCGCGGCCCTGATTTTTACCTTTGTCTGTATCCTTTTTCTCTATATACCTATGATGTATGCGGGAGTTTCCCCGTTCCTGGCGGCAGTACTGGTTTCACTGCTCATATTGACGGTTTCTATCCTGCTGATTGACGGCTGGAGCGATAAGGCGTTCTGTGCGATTCTTGGAACTGCGGTGGGAATTCTCATCGCGGGATGCGCCGCTGCTTTGTTTGGAATGATATGCCATGTCACAGGCTATAATATACCGGATGCGGAGACTATGATTCATATAGGAGAGAACAGCCGCCTTCAGGTGGGCGGAGTCTTGTTTTCCGGTATTTTGATCGCGTCTCTGGGAGCGGTGATGGATGTAAGCGTATCCGTGGCGGCTGCCATTCATGAAATTAAAAGAAATAATCCGGAATTTGGAAGAAAACAGCTGTACCAGTCGGGAATCCGTGTGGGACATGATATGATGGGGACCATGTCGAATACCCTGATACTGGCCTTTGCCGGGAGCTCAGTAAACACTCTGCTTGTAGTATACGCCTATGAAATGCCATATCTTCAGATTATGAGCCAGTATGCCATTGCAATAGAAATTCTGAGGGGGATATCCGGAACTCTGGGAGTCATACTGACAGTGCCGGTGGAATCGGCTGTCGCGGCTTTTTGGCTTTGCCGGGAAAAGAAAGACCAGGCGGACTGACATCCGCCTGGTCTTATTTACCGTTTGGCACTTTGGGGCTCACCGTGACATGCCGTTTGATGGCCGCGAAGCTTTCCGCGCTGATGACGTGCTCCATTCGGCAGGCGTCTTCTCTTGCGGTCTCCTCCGATACGCCCAGCTGGATGAGCCAGCTGGAGATGAGGGTATGGCGTTCATAAATGGTCTCGGCGATCTGGCGGCCGGCATCGGTCAGCGTGATGAAACCATCCTCGTCCATGACGATGGATCCGTTCTGGCGAAGATTCTTCATGGCGACGCTGACGCTGGGCTTGGAAAATTCCAGTTCATTGGCGATATCGATAGAACGGACATTCGCTTTCCTCTGACTCAAAATCAATATGGTCTCCAGATAATTTTCAGCAGATTCTTGTATTTTCATGGCGTTTCCCTCACTTCATTTCAGGCGATATTTCACCCATTATAACATACTTTGTCCTAAAATTCAATATTCAGACAACTCAGTAAATATTTTCTAAAAATATGTATTGATAAAAATACAATAATGGGTTATTATAATCAAGGATAATTGTTAAAGCCTTAACGGAATCTTAACAGTGATTAATGACCGCCGGGGCACCGGCATCTATGCAAAAACGACGAAAAAAAGGAGACAAAGAGAAATGACAATCTTACAGAGGAGCAAAATCGTAGTCATCGGAGCAGGTAACGTGGGAGAAGCTATCGGCTATACTCTGATGCTGCGGCGCCAGGCCAGTGAAATCGTATTGGTGGATCTTAACGAGGACAGGGCCATGGGAAGCGCTCTGGACATTGCCCACGGCACCGCTTTCTTCCGTCAGGCAAAAATCCGCAAGGGCGGATATGACGAGTGTGCGGATGCGGAAATCATCATCATCACTGCCGGTATTGCGAGAAAACCCGGTCAGACCAGACTGGATCTTGCCAAGACCAATGTATCGATCATTAAGAGTATTACAAAGAATATTATGGAGTATGCGGAAAATCCCATGATCATCGTGGTTTCCAATCCGGTCGATATCATGACCTATGTGGTTCAGAAAGAGTCCGGTCTTCCTTCAGAGCGGGTGATCGGCACGGGCACCGCGCTGGATACCGCGAGATTCCGCTATTTCATCAGCGATAAATGCAACGTGGATGTATGCGACGTCAACGCGTTCATCCTGGGTGAGCATGGAGACAGCCAGGTAGCTATCTGGAGCCGGGCTACCATCGGAGGAAATTCGGTGGAGAGCTTTATGGCAGAAAGTGGCCAGAAGCTGGATATGGAGGAGATATTCGAACGCGCCCGTGATTCAGGAGCCGAAGTGATCTCCCTGAAGGGTGCAACCTTCTATGGGATCGCTATGACCGTATCCAGGATTGTTGAGGCCATCACCGATGACGAGAATGCAGTCCTTCCCGTCGCTCACGTGCTGGGAGAGGATTTCGAGGATTGGAGTGATGTGGCCATCAGCATGCCCTGCGTCCTCAATAGAGAGGGAATCGCAAAGACTGTCCGTATTCCCATGAGCATCCGCGAACAGGAAGCTATGGACGCTTCCACCAGAAAGCTGAAGGATTTCTTGAGAGAGGTCTTAGAGCAGTAACGAAAATTGGAAAGAAGTTTCAGACGCCCCGCTGTCTATACAGCCGGGGCGTTTTGTGTTATGATAATAAAAGGTTTGCCGTTGGGGGCAGAGGGCCTTCCGGGGAGAGCACAGACAGGATAAACGTGGAATGAAAGGACATAGAGTATGTGGAAAAGAGGGGAACTAAAGAGAAAAAGCCGCGGTATCATAAAGAAGCATTATTGGCGGGTGATTGCCGTCAGCTTTATCGTAGCGTTTATTGCAGGGAGCTATAACGGGACTTTTTCTGCTGTGTTCTCATACGACTCCTCTAAAGAAATCTCAAACGTAGTGCAGGACAATACCGTGTCCGATCTCAACGATGTGCAGACGAAACGGTTTTCCGACATTCTCCTGGATGAATTTTCAGAACGGAATCAGACAGAAGAAGAGATTGTTGAGAACAGCCCGTATAAACGGGGAGTCTTTTCTTCTATTTTTAATCATACTGTGGCGACAGGGTCTATTTTTTCCGGAATCATTGCCATGCTCCTGAAACCGATGGTGAAGGGGGCCTGGCTTTCCTTGATCTCGGCGGCGGCAGGGGCCGCGCTTCTGTTCTTCTGGTGGCTGCTGGTCCAGAATATCATTCAGGTAGGGGGCTGCCGCTTTTTTATGGAGGCGGATACCTACAAAAATACCGCCGGAAAACGGGTCCTCTATCTGTACAAGATACGCCGTGTTTGGAAGGTGACCAAGATCATGGCCAGGAAGTTTTTATACCAATGGCTGTGGTCGCTGACCATCATAGGAGGCTGGATCAAGGGATATTCCTATATGATGGTTCCGTATCTGGCCGCGGAAAATCCAAATCTAAATGGGAGGGAAGCCATCCGCGTATCCCGAAGGATGATGAACGGCAATAAGTGGAAAGCGTTTCTTCTGGACTGCTCTTTCATTGGCTGGAGTTTTTTGAGCCTACTGACCCTTGGACTTGTAAACATCTTTTATGCCAACCCCTACAAAGCGGGAGTAAGAGCAGAACTGTATCTGACACTCCGGAGAAAAGCGATGGAGGAAAACGCGGAATACTGTCATGTCTTTACGGACCGGTATCTGACGGCGCCGCCTGCGGAAGAAGAGCTTCGAGCGGCGATGGAGCGCGCAGCCAAGATGTCTGAATCACAGAGCTGGAGAGAGGAAGCGAAAGCGGCATGGGAGCAGCCTCTTGATGTGAGCGAGGAATACCCGTCCGCGCTGTTTACCGTGCCGGAGTCCGAGAGACGTTACCGCATGAATGTGGATTATCACTGCAAATATGGTGTCACAGGCATCATTCTCCTATTTTTCATCTTTTCTTTTGTGGGCTGGTGCTGGGAAGTCGGGCTGCACCTGGTACAGAACGGCCAGTTTGTGAACAGGGGAGTGTTCCATGGGCCCTGGCTGCCAATCTATGGTTCTGGGGGAGTCCTGGTGCTGGTGCTTCTTAAGAAATTCCGCGATCACCCGGTCGTGACCTTTTTCCTGACAGTGGCGGTCTGCGGATGTGTGGAATATTTCACCAGCTGGTATCTGGAGATTACCCACAACGGTGTGAAGTGGTGGGATTACAGCGGATATTTCCTGAATTTGGACGGACGTATCTGCGCGGAGGGGCTGCTGGTATTTGGCCTGGGCGGATGCGCGTTCATTTATATACTGGCTCCGCTCATCATGAACGGTCTGATAAAGAAGATTCCCATGAAGGTCAGGATTCTGCTGTGTGCCGCGTTGATCTTGGCCTTTGCGGGGGATTATTTCTACTCCAGGAACAATCCCAATACCGGACAGGGAATCACAGACTATGCCTGGGAATGCCGGCCGGAGGAGCTTCCGGAAAAGCGCCGCCGCTCACAGGCTGTCGAGCTGTTAAAAGAACGGATAGATGCAGCGTAGATATGAGAAGGAGGAGGCCATGAAGCTGAATGAAATAAGAACTTATAAGCTCAGTGTGGAGGCCGACGGCCATTCCGGCGGGGAAGGATTTCTGAAAGAGGATACGGATCTTACTATTTCAGGAGAAGAACTTCTCCACGCGGCCGTTACCTGCGGGATACCGGAAGAACGGCTGATGACCGGATACCCGGAGAAGCCGGGCGCCGGGATCAGCCGAAGAATCTCGCTGGTAGAATATTCCCTGGAAGCCCAGGGGGAATATCTGCGGAAATCCGACCGGATATTGGAACTGGATGAGAGCATGCGGTCTTTGATCTCCTATTACCTGGGTATGTTCATCACAAAGCTGGTGAGCGGCAAGGTGTACGGTGTGGATTATCTCGTACCCTTGCAGCTGGTGAAGCTGGAGCAGGGACAGGAAACTCTCCGTTACCACGGAAAGAGGCGGAGGGATATGATCGGATACCGGGAAGGAACGGACGGCGGCTTCAGTGTTTGGGAGGCCATAGGCAGGAGCAACAACAGTGGAAAGGCTTTGAAGGAAGGCTGTGAAGATGCAGGGGAAATTCTGACGGTCAATGGACAGACGCCCTGCAGGGCGGATTCCTGTATGACGTATTATGGCTCCAGATGTCTCTCTGCCCGTGTCAAAAGCGCCGCAGCTGCTTCGGAAGGACTGGAGATCTCATTTCCGCCTGCCGCATATTTCCGGGCGTATTATGACGCGGTCTATGGAATCGTGAGAGAGTGTTATGAGCGGGAGTCGGTACGGAATCAGATGGTCTTTGGCGAAGAACGGATAGAGGCGGAAATTCCTGTTTCGGGCGGGCGGAAGCTGCACGTTTGTATGCCCCGCCGGCTGTTCTTTGCGCTGGCGTCTGATGATGATGAGGAACTTCTGGCGACAGCAGCCGAGATCATGGATAAGAAAAAGGACCCTGAAATCCAGGGCCCCGCGTGTGCAGAAATATACCGTGGAAGAGACGGTGTTTCCGTATCAGTCCGGTGAGAATTTTTTTCCAAACCGGCGCATGAAGACGAGGAACCAAAGGAACAGGAAAATACCTTTGAAAACGCTGGATATGGTTATGCTCCACCAGATGCCGTCCAGACCGAGGCTTGTCTTCATGAGGAAAATGGCGGCGGGGATTCTGGCTACTGTGAATACAATCCCTATCAGGGACGGGGGCATAGTCTTTCCAAGTCCGCTGAAAGCGCCGGAAGTGGTGATCTCAATGCACATAAAAAGCTGAGAATAGCTGAGTATCTTCAGGTATTGGACTCCCATGGGCAGGATTTCCGGGTCAGGGATGAAAATCCGGAAAATGAATTCCGGGACGGTGAATAAAATGACCGTGCAGAGGAGTCCCCAGGCCAGCACCACGGCCATGGAGGTCTGGTATCCTTTTTTTACCCGGGACCAGTTCCCAGATCCAAAATTCTGGGCGACGAAAGCATTGACGGCCGCGGAAAATCCTTCTGCGGTCATCCAGGAGATCGATTCAATCTGGCTGCCTACCTTTTGTACAGCTACAGCGGCGTCGCCCCATCCGGCTATGACTCTGGCGATTATCATGGAAATAGCTGAAAAGGCCATACTTTGAAGGGAAGAGGGAAGTCCGATCTTGGTAATGGCTTTTATTTTTTCTCCGTCGGGTTTACGAAGCAGTCTGATCTTTGAGAAAATGACAGGCTCCTTTCGGACCGCTGAGAGAAAGAGAAAAAAAACGATGGCCTGAGAGGCTACGGTGGCGATGGCCGCTCCGGCGACACCCATGGCGGGGATGGGACCCCAGCCAAAGATGAGGAGCGGATCCAGGAAAATATTGATGACCATACCGATGGTGTTGGACAGAAATGAAATCCGGCTGTTGCCCATTGCAGTCAGAAGGCCGGTGAATATCTGATTCATGACAGAAAACAGTACGAGTCCGCAGGTGATAGCCAGATAGATCTCGGCGTCTGCAATCACGACAGAAGAATTCAATTTAAAGAAAGCGATCAAGGGCTTACAGAAAAAGACGGTGATCAGGCCGAAGACGACAGACAGGAATATCCCCATCTGAACGGAGGCCTGGGCGTATGAGACAGCTTCTTCTTCCTTGCCGGAGCCGAGCTTTTGGGCTACGAGTACCTGGCCTCCCATTCGGGCCACGATGCCCATGCCCCTTGAAAGCCAGGAGAACATGCTGGCGGCTCCTACGGCGGCCACGGCATCGGCAGAGAGACGCCCGATCCATATCATGTCGGTCAGATTGTAGGCCATCTGGACCAGAGACGTGAGCATGATGGGCAGGGCAAGAGCCGTAAGGGCAGGAAAAATCTTTCCCTTCAGTAAATTTACCTGTTGCTTCATAATCGAAGACTCCTTTGTCTTTTGAAATTTATCCCGGACAGGGGCTGCCGGCTGGATAAATTGTAGCAGAGAAGAGAGGGAACTTCAAGTGATAACGGAGGACTTTTTATATGGCGCTTAAAGAAAGAAGCAGGGTGGTCCTGATTCCCTGCGATACATACGAGGAAGAGACCGTATATGAAAAAATAAAAGCGGGGATCGGTCTTCTGGGAGGGATCGAAAATCTTGTGACCCCGGAGGAAAAGGTGCTTTTGAAGCCCAATCTGGTGAGGAAGGCGGAGCTCTCCAGGGCGGTTGTCACACATCCGTCCGTAGTGGGCGCCGTGGCCAGGCTTTTGAAAGAAGCCGGAGTGAAGGACGTGTCGGCAGGGGATTCCTGCGGAGTGGGGTCGGCCCTGGGCACGGCAGCCGGAGCAGGCATGGATTCGGTACTTGAAAAATACGGCGTGCCTGTGGTGGACTTTACAGGGATGGGAAAAGTGCCCTATAAAGAAGGCGTTCAGGCGAAAGCCTTTTTTCTTTCGAAGGAGGCGGCAGAGGCGGACGCGCTCATCAACATCTGCAAAATGAAGACCCATGCTCTGGAGCGGGTGACCGGGGCCGTTAAAAATATGTATGGCTGTGTCTACGGCCTTCATAAGGCGAAGGGACACACTCAGTATCCAAGCGCCGACGGCTTCGCCAGGATGCTGGTGGATCTGAACCGGCTTCTTGCCCCCAGGCTTTACGTGATGGACGGGATCACGGCGATGGAGGGGAATGGACCAACATCCGGTGACCCAGTGTCCATGAATGTGCTCCTCCTGTCCAGAGATCCGGTGGCCATGGACAGCATATTCTGTCATCTTATCGGCCTGAGGCCGGAAATGGTCCCTACCAACTATCACGGAGAGAAAATGGGGCTGGGAAGCTGGCAGGAAGAGAAGATAGAATTGATGCTTCTGGAGGATGCGGAAGCGGATGGCTCCGCCGCGGCGGACGGTCTGTCCCAGGCAAAGGAGATTACCGTGAAAGAAGCTTTTGAGAGATATGGAAACGGAAGCTTCCGGGTGGACAGAAGAAGGGCTAAAAGTGACTTCTGGGTAAGACTTGGGAGACTGTTCAATGTCTTTCAGAAAAAACCGTATATCCTTCAGGATAAATGTGTAAAATGCGGCGTCTGTGTGGACAGCTGCCCGGTGGACGGAAAAGCAGTGACATTTGCGGACGGGCGGAAGAACCCTCCCGTATATGATTATAAAAAGTGTATTCGTTGCTTTTGCTGTCAGGAAATGTGTCCCCACAAGGCGATTCAAGTGAAATAGAGTTATCCGGGAAATATTAATAATAGAAGAAACAGGAAAAAGGCTTGTCCGGCAGGTTGCAGGACAGGCCTTTTTTGCTCCACAGAGGACGCTGTCGGGGACCCCTTTGTACAAAGTACAAAAATTGAACAGGAATTTTTGGAGGAAAAACGATGAAATGTGACTTTTCTGTGTGCTATCATTAACGAAACGAAAGTTGTGCAATATCACCATAATGTCCTGATAAAGGCGTTGAGAAATTTGCTAATATACCGGTGAATTGGAAATAATTGCACAGATTTAAAAACAATGATGTGGTGAAAAGTATGAAAGAGAGGCAAGTCATGAAGAAGCTTTATGGTGTTGTTACAGCCATGGTCACTCCCTTTAATGAGGACGAGACCGTAAGGGTGGAGGCAATCAAACAGCATGTGGATTTCCTGATCGAGAAAGGTATCAACTGCCTGTATCCTCTGGGTACAACAGGTGAGATGATGCTGATGAACAATGAAGAGAGAAAACTGGTAGCTGAGACAGTTGTGAATCAGTGTAATCACCGTATTCCCGTGTTCATCCATGTTGGGGCCATGAAAACAAAGGATGCCTGTGAGCTGGCACGCCACGCCTGTGAGATCGGTGCGGACGGTATCGGAGCAGTTTCTCCCGCGTTTTACGGCGCGACCGACGTTTCCATATATGAGTATTATGCAGCGATCGCAAAGAGCGTACCGGAGGATTTCCCGATCTACCTTTACAATATCCCTCAGTGCTCTTCCAATGATCTGCCGGTGGCCGTAGCTGATAAGCTGGCCAGAGAATTTAAAAATATCATCGGAATCAAGTACAGTTTTGCCGATATGTGCAGGACTTTGGAATATCAAAAAGTAAATGACGGTAATTTTTCCGTGCTTCACGGATGCGATAAACTGATCAACGCGCTGATGGCCATGGGCTGTGACGGCGTAGTATCCGGCGTATCCAGCGTATATCCTGAAATATTTGTAGCAACCTATCAGGCATGTATGCGAGGCGACTGGGATGAGGCCAGGAAACAGCAGAGGCTTGCCAATGAAGTCTGCGACATTCTGAAGGGCGGAGCCAGCATGGGCCATTTCAAAGAGGCGATGAAGCTGCGGGGAATCGATGCAGGCTATGTACGCGGCCCGTTACATAACCTGACTCAGGAGGAGATTCTTGAGATGAAGAAGCAGCTGGCCGCTATCGGCCTTCAGTAAAGAAGGACACAGAAACCGAAATAAGTGTGTGTAGTACGCACTTATCATAAAAAAGGAGGAATGAAACTTATGAAGAAAGTAGTATCTCTGATGTTAGCACTTGTCATGGTATTTTCTTTGGCTGCCTGCGGCGGCAAAGATAAGGACGCTGACAAGAGCAAGGAGACCACCGCGGCTGCTGGTTCCGAAGCAACCAAAAAAGAAGAAGGCGGCGCGAGCGGAGACGCGGAAACCATTAAGATCGGCCTTTGCCAGCCTTTCACCGGCCCCAATGCAGTAGCAGGTGAATATTCCAGATACGGCGTTGACCTGGCTGTTGAGGAAATCAACAACGCGGGCGGCTTCGAAGTAGGCGGCAAGATGTATAAGATTGAAATTGTGGAAGAGGATAATGAAGGCAAGCCTGAGATCACCAACAATGCTTACAATAAGCTGATCGGCCAGGATAAAGTTGCCGCCATCATTGGACCCGACTCCAGCGGTCCCCTTATTTCTGCAGGCCCCCTTGCAACAGCTGCGAAGGTTCCGGCTATCGGCACCACTTCCAGCAACCCTGATTGTACGACCGTAGGCGGCGAGTATGTGTTCCGTGCCTGCTGGATCGACAGCTTCCAGGCTGTAGTTTGCGCAAAGATGGCTCAGGAAACATTGAAGGCTTCCAAGGTTGCTGTTCTTTACAGCAACGCTGATGACTATTCTTCAGGACTGGCTACCAACTTCAAGAAAGAATTTGAAGCGGCAGGCGGCGAAGTAGTTGCATTCGAAGCATATGCAGGCGCTGATGTAAAAGACTTCAAGGCTCAGCTGACCAACATCCAGAACTCTGGAGCAGAAGTTATCTTCCTTCCCAACCAGGCTGGCGAGCTTCCCCTTCAGATCAAACAGATCCGTGAGATGGGCATCGAAGCAGATATCATGGGCGAAATGTCTTGGGATAACCCCAACGTACCTGAGCTGGCTGGAAATGAGAACGTAGAAGGATGCTACTTCATCTCTCTGTTCGCTGCCGACAGCACGGATCCCGTTTCTCAGGCTTTCACAAAAGCATTCCGTGAGAAATACAACAAAGAGCCCAACACTCAGTCCACTATGTCTTATGACTGTGTACAGATTCTTGTAGATTCCTTCAAGAGAGCCGGAAAGGTAGATGACAGCGCAGCGCTTAGAGACGCTATCCAGGCGACCGACATCAACCTGCCCAGCGGCCATCTTGTATACGATGAAAACAGAGACCCGGAAAAATCTGCCAATGTTATGATTTATAAAGACGGTGTACCGACCTACGTTTCTACAATCAATCCGTAAACCGTAAGAATTGGGGAGCGAGGCGCAAGTCTCGCTCTCGTCTTATGTAACGGGAGATAAAAGTTTTTCCAGGAGTGTATTCCTCCCATTTTTCAGAAAGAGGTGAAAATATGTCACAGTTTTTCCAGCTTCTCATCTACGGGCTCCAGCTGGGTACCATATATGCACTGGTGGCACTCGGATATACTATGGTATATGGAATCGTAGATCTGATTAACTTCGCCCACGGCGATTTCCTGATGCTGGGCGCCTATACGGCGTTTTTCGCGGCGCTTTTTGCAGGAGAAAATTTCGTGGTATGCCTGATCATGGCTATGCTGGTGGCCGGCGCCATTGGTGTGATCACAGACAGAATCGCTTATAAGCCCATGAGGAACCAGCCGAAGCTGTCCGCATTGATCACGGCCCTCGGCGTATCCACATTTATCCAGAACCTTTGCAGGGCCCTGCCTTTCATCGGGCCTATCCCGAAAGCTTTTCCTACTCTGCTTCAAAGCAAGAGTATCAAGATCTTTGGCGTTACCTTTACTACGACTCAGATTCTTTTGATCGTCTTGGCTATCATCCTGATGCTTGGTCTTAACTTCATTGTAAATAAAACGAAGGTAGGCCGGGGCATGCGCGCGGTTTCTCTGGACAGAGACGCGGCGGCTCTCATGGGCATCAATATCAACATGGTCATTTCCAGCACCTTCTTCATCGGCGCGGCACTGGCCGGCGCAGGCGGTGTGTTCTATGGAATCATGTATCCGACCCTGGAGGTCAGCATCGGCTCCTTCCTGGGCAACAAAGCATTTATTGCCGCGGTAGTCGGCGGTATCGGCAGCATTAAAGGAGCCATGTTCGGCGGAATCATCATGGGTATCGCGGAGATTTTTGCCACGAACCTCAACGCAGACGTGGGCTTTGGCGTGGCATATGCCATACTGATCGTGATCCTTCTTGTAAAGCCGGCCGGTCTGTTCGGCAAGCTGACAACAGAGAAAGTGTAGGTGATATCGGATGGGTAAGACAAAAGCAGTACAATTGCAGAAAAATAAAAAATCCTATGTCAGCTACATCATGATCCCTGTCCTTTTTGTGGTGATCCAGATTCTTTACAGAACGGAGATCCTCAACTCTTATTGGTATCAGATTTTACAGCTGGCATGTATCAACGGCATCGTGGCCATGAGCCTTAACCTGATCAACGGTATGACTGGTCAGTTTTCACTGGGCCAGGCAGGTTTCATGTCCGTTGGCGCGTATACATCAGCAATGTTGACAAAGCTGGTATTTCAGCCGGCCATGGGAAATCCTTTTGCCTCTTACGGCCTGTTTTTCCTGGCGCTCCTGATCGGCGCAGCGGTGGCGGCGTTCATCGGCTTCCTGATCGGTATTCCTTCCCTCCGCTTGAAGGGCGATTATCTGGCCATCATCACACTGGGATTTAGTGAGATCATCCGTGTGCTGTGGCGTGTATTCCCTTTTTCTGGAAGGGCGAAGGGCCTCAACGGCATCCAAAAGCTGAGTACCTTCCCAATTATTTTTGTAGCGGTGATCATCGTGATGATCCTGCTTCGTAACTTCACAAAATCCCGTTATGGACGAGGCTGCATCGCCATTCGTGAGAATGAGCTGGCGGCGGAAACCATGGGCATCAATACTACAAAAGCGAAGATTAAATCCTTTGTATTCTCCGCGTTTATCGCAGGTTTGGGCGGAGGCTTATATGCCCATCTGATGATGTTCATCAACCCGGAGATGTTCAGCCAGGTGAAATCCACCGATATGCTGTTGTTCCTCTATGCCGGCGGCGTGGGAAGCTACAGCAGCGCCCTTCTCGGAGCATTGATCTTTACGATGCTGCCGGAGTTCCTGCGTTTCATGGGTGAGTGGCGTCTCGTTATCTACGCGCTGATCCTGATCATCATCATGCTGAACCGTCCGAAGGGAATCTTTGGCAAGCATGAGTTCGGATTCATGCGGTTTGGCGAAAAGGAAAGTATTCATCAGAAAGCGGATAACGGCGGATTGATTTCCTCCTTTACACAAAGACGAAAAGCAAAGAAACTGGCGCAGGCGAGCAATGCTGGCAAAGACGCCGGAAAACAATAAAGGAGAAAGGAGGAAATAACATGTCGTTATTAACAGCAGAAAATTTGTCCATCGAATTCGGCGGACTGAAAGCGGTGCAGGACTTTAATCTGGAGCTGAGGGAAAACGAGCTTCTTGCTATCATTGGTCCTAATGGCGCCGGAAAGACTACGATCTTCAATATGCTGACAGGCATTTACCAGCCGACACACGGGACGGTGAAGCTGGGCGAGCAGGTGATGAACGGTCTTCGTTCCAATGTGTTCACGGAGCACGGGATCGCAAGGACATTCCAGAATATCCGTCTGTTCGGCAGCGCCAGCGTGCTGGACAATATCATCATCGCCATGGAGCTGCAGGTTACCTATAATCTTGCCAGTGCGATTTTCCGGACCAAGAAATTCCGGAAACAGGAAGAAGATTTCAAAAATCAGGCCATGGAGCTTCTGAAGGTATTCCGTTTGGACGATAAAGCGGACTTCCTCGCGAAGAACCTGCCTTACGGCGAACAGCGCCGTCTGGAGATCGCGAGAGCCCTGGCTACCAGGCCGAAGATTCTTTGCCTGGATGAGCCGGCAGCCGGCATGAACCCCAGTGAGGTAGATGAGCTGGTGGGTCTGATCAAGGAAATAAGGGAGAAATTCGATATTACGATCATTCTCATCGAACACCATATGAACATGGTCATGGCCATTGCGGACAGGATCAAGGTGATCGACTTCGGCGTGACCATCGCTGAGGGCCTTCCTTCCGAGGTACAGAATGACCCGAAGGTTATCGAGGCATATCTTGGAAAGGAGGAAGAGGAATTATGTTAGAGGTCAAAAACCTGGTGGTAAATTATGGCTCCATCAAGGGCGTGGACGATATCAGCTTCCACGTGGATGAAGGAGAGATCGTTACCCTGATCGGCGCCAACGGCGCCGGAAAGACCAGTACTCTGCGCGCACTCTCCGGACTGAACAAGGTAGGCACTGTGACTTCCATTAAGTTCATGGGAGAAGAACTGACGAAGATGACGCCCCACCAGATCGTAGCGAAGGGACTGAACCATGTGCCGGAAGGAAGAAGGATTTTCTACAGCATGACGGTGAAGGAAAACCTGCTGATGGGAGCATGGACCGACAAGGACGCGGCGACCATTAAAAAGAATATGGAACGGGCGTATACGCTGTTCCCCCGTCTGAAGGAACGGGAGAACCAGATAGGCGGGACATTGTCCGGCGGCGAGCAGCAGATGCTGGCGGTTGCCAGGGCATTGATGACCGGAGGGAAGATGCTTCTTTTAGACGAGCCCTCCATGGGACTCGCGCCCATTGTTGTAAGGGGTATTTTTGATATCATCCAGGAACTGCAGAAGGAAGGCATGACAATCCTTCTGGTGGAGCAGAACGCCAACATGGCGCTTTCCATCGCCAATCGCGCGTACGTCCTGGAAACAGGCAAGATTTCTCTTGAGGGGCCTGCGGCCGAGATCAAGGCCAACGACCAGGTAAGGAAGGCATACCTGGGAGCATAAATAACAGACACAATATTGATAAGCCAATTTTTATATAATAGGGGGTATCCGGCCATGAGTCGTGTATCAAAAACAGGAAAATGCGTAGATCGTTCTTCTATCCGTATTTTCTTAGAAAAACAAAATAAAATCGCGGAGTCTTGTAACGATATGATCTCGTTCACCATTGGTGAGCCTGATTTCCAGACGCCGCCGAACATTGTGGAAGCCGCCATCCAGGCTCTTTCTGAAGGAAAGACGAAGTATGCGCCCAACTCAGGTATTCCTGAGCTGCGGAAAGCAATCTCCGAGGATCTGGAGAGGACCCACGGCGTCCACTATGATCCGGAAACGGAGATTGTCATCACCCCCAGCGGAATGGATACGCTGCGCCTTACGGCTATGGCCGTCCTGGATGATGACGAGGAAATGATCGTAAATGATCCCTGCTGGGCAAATCATCCGAATCATTCCAAGATCGCACACGGCAAGCCGGTACTGGTCCCGGTTCATGAGGAAGATAATTTCTTCTACAACCTGGAGGAACTGGAGAAGTATGTAAACGAGAAGACGAAGGCAATCCTTCTGAATTCCCCGAACAACCCCACTGGCGGCGTGATTTCCCATGAAGCGCTGTGTGCATTCTGTGATTTCTGCAAGAAACATGATCTGCTGGTGATCTCCGACGAAGTTTACTATAACATCATCTTTGACGGACTGAAGTTCTACAGCCCCGCTATGATAGAGGGGATGAAGGACAGGGTGATCATTTCCCAGTCCTTCTCCAAGACCTACGCAATGACGGGATGGAGACTCGCGTATGCGGCGGGACCTGCCGATATCATCGAAGCGATCGGGAGACTCAATGAGAACTCCATCTCTTGTGTGAATACCTTTGTTCAGTGGGCAGGAGTAGAAGCGATCAAAGGAACCAGGAAATACATAGACGCCATGGTAAAGGAATTTGAGAACCGGAGAGACATCGTTTACGAAGGGATCAACGCGATTGACGGCCTTTCCTGCGTGAAACCCCAGGGCGCGTTCTATGCCTTCGTGAATATCAAGAAGACGGGACTCAGCGCTGAGGAGTTTGCCACAAGGCTTTTGGAAGAGAAGCATGTGGGCATGGTTCCCGGCACCGGGTTCGGCGCTTCGGGAGAAGGATTCGTACGTCTTTCCTATGCTACTTCCACAGATAATATCCGGGACGGCATCAAACGGATGGGAGAATTTGTGGCGAGCCTGAAAAAATAAGAAGAGCAGTTAATACGAACTAGTTCATAAATGCTTGTTAAAAGCTCTGCAAAGCATGGGGCGGAATTCCATTGATTCCGTCCCATCACTGTGCAGGGCTTTGTGGTATATTGAAGGAAAACATATTTTTGCTGGAAAAATCTTACGGGGGTGAACGGGCTTGAAAAGAGGATGTTTTCCGAGTAGACTAAGAGTAGCATCCTGTTCAGCCGTAAAAAACGGAGGAGAGTGATAAATCATGCCGATTACGGTAAAAGAAATCATGCAGCTGAAGGAATTTCAGAATTTCACCTTGATTGCCGGGCGTGAGGGGGAAGGAAAAGAAATCATGAACATTGGCATTCTGGATTATGAGTATGCCAATGAGGACCCTGATCTGGAACGGCTCTGGGCTTTTGGAAAGAATGCGTTTGTGATTTCCAGTCTTTTGTTTGCAAAAGACCATCCGGAACGGATTCTGTCGGCGATCAAAGGCTTGTGCCGGGACGGGGTGGCCGCGCTGGCCATCAAGACGATCTATTATGAAACACTTCCTCAGGATGCCATGGACTATGCCAATGAACATAGGCTTCCTGTCTATACCTTTGGACGGGACGACGCCTATTTTCAGGATATAGCGGTGATCATCCGGACAAAAATGGAAGAAAGAGACGATACGGAGCTGCTGGAGCAGAAGATCGGCCTCCTGGTCAACGATAACCTGAGCGTGGCCAATGTCCGGAGCTTATCTCAGGAAATCCTGCCTGAGGGAGGATACCGGCAATACCTGTCGGTTTACTGCAATGCGAAGTCCCTGTCGGAGAGTATTTACTATGTACGTGCCTTTAATGAACTGAGGGACAGACTCGGCAAACGGGATGCGGCTTTTCGGTTTCGCAATGGTTATCTGATCGTGATGGACATGGAAGAACGGCAGATAAAAGGGGATTTGGCGGGGACGGTCATGAGAAATCTGTCGCTGAAGCAGGAGGACTATTTCGTCGGTATCGGGACAATCCACGACAGCATGGACGAGGTCAGCATTTCCATGCAGGAAGCGCTTTATGCCAGCCAGTACGCGAAGCTTTTGGGGGAAAGCTCTGTGTGCTTCCAGCAGATGGGAATCTATCAGATTTTGCTTCCCTATTGCAGAAGCCCTTGGATGGAACAGTACTGCAGGAATATCTTAGAGCCGATCCTGGACTTTGACCGGCAGTATGACGGGGAACTATTTCAGACCGCGCTTCTTTATGTAAAGCTGAACGGCGACGTAGAGCAGGTAGCCGCTCAGCTCCATCTGCACAAAAATACCATCCGCTACCGGATGAGCCGGGTGCGGGAGCTGATAGGCGCGGACGGAGACGCCCGGTTCGACGAGCAGATTTCCATCGCGTTCCGCACCTACGAAATTCAGAGGGATATTTCCCAGTGAAACAGGAGAAATAGAAACCATTATAACTCCAGAGAAAAGAAATCACTGTTTTCATAGGGATAATCGTATACTACAGGAAGCTGGTTTTCTTCTATTTTTTGAAAACCAGCTTTTTCGTAGAAACGATGCGCCCGTTTTGTATTTTTGGGAGTATCCAGCAGCAGCTTTTTGATGCCCTGCTCTTGGGCGAAATTTAAAAGTACCGCATATAGCCGGCGGCCCAGATGGAAAGGGCGGCCGCGGTAAGATTCCCCTACAAAAAATTTCTTTAGGACGGCGATTCCGTCCCCGCAGTTCATGAGGGCGATGCTTCCTATGATTTTTTCTTCGTCCTCAGCAACCCAGAAATTACCTCCGTTTTTCAGATAATGTTCCCGGATATGGAGCAGTTCAGGCTGATCGTCAACGGTAACATGGGGGCGGGTCCCGTCGTTCTGGCAGCGGAGGACCAAGTCGATGACGGCCTTGGTATCTGCTTCAGTATAAGTTCTTATCGTGATCATGTTAGGAGCTCCTTTCTGACTTATTCAAAGGTCTTGACAGCGTTCTGATTCTTTTCTATAATAACACAAACAAATAATTTAGAAAAATTGAATATAATAAAAACAGAATTCAGAATAAATGATGGATGGGACAGCAAACCAAGAGGTGCTACAATGGATACGAAATACTTGAGAACATTTAAGACGATCCTGGAAACGGGAAGCTTCCAGAGAGCGGCCGACCGGCTGAATTATGCCCAGTCTACGGTTACTCTGCAGATACAGCTGATCGAACAGGAATTATCCATTAAACTGTTTGACAAGATCGGCCGTAAAATGGAGCTCACCCAGGCGGGAAAGGGATTGCTGCCCTATGTGGATTCCGTATTGGAAGCGGAAAAGCGGATGGAGAACTACAGCAAAAGTGAAACGGAACTGTCCGGGACTCTTCGGGCGGCGATGCCTGAAACGCTTTTGACATATCGGATGCAGCCGGTGCTGCGGAGATTTCATGAACAGGCGCCGAATGTCAGGCTGTCTTTGCAGGCGTTAAACTGCTATGATATCCGTGAGCAGGTCCTGAACGGAAGCACAGACATAGGGATTCATTATAATGTGGGCGGATACGGCGCGACTGTCACAGTCCGGCAGCTGGGCAGCTACCCTTTGGCTTTGATAGCTTCCCCTGAACTGGATGATGAGTCCGGGGATTTTATGAAATCAGGGCAGAGGAAGGAAATCTGTCTGCTGACTGTGGACAGAAGTAGTCTTTATCACAAAATGCTGGATGAATACCTGAGGAGAAAAGACATAGCTGTGAGCAGAGAAATGGAAATATGCAGTGTAGAAGCGGTGAAACGGAGTGTCGCGAGTAATCTGGGAATCGCGTTTCTGCCCAGATTTACAGTGGAAGAGGAATTAAAGCGCGGCGAGGTCAGGGAACTTCGCATGGAACCAACGGATCAGGAGATCACAGCAGTCTGTATCTGGCATAAGAACAGGTGGATGACCCCAGCGATGACCTTGTTTATACGCATACTGGAAGAGCAGATCGGCGAAGGGAGGAGCGGTCATCGTCAAAAACGATGAAGTCATTTCCACGGGTTACGTAGGGGCGCCCAGGGGGAGAAAAAATTGTACCGATGTGGGAGTTTGTATCAGAGAAAAGCTGTCCGTACCGAGAGGAGAACGGTATGAGCTGTGCCGGAGCGTCCATGCGGAGGTCAACGC
This sequence comes from Lachnospiraceae bacterium, assembly GCA_902363445.1. GTDB lineage: Bacteria > Bacillota > Clostridia > Lachnospirales > Lachnospiraceae > Lientehia. The sequence goes on along the minus strand of CABJAB010000001.1, from coordinate 116,293 downwards.
CATCATCAGCGCCTCCCGGGATAAGATGCTTGGAAGCGCGCTTTACCTGGTAGGAGTGGAGGCGGAGAGCGGGGAGTATGTGGAAAATTCCAGCAGCTGTTCCATGTGCAAGCGCCTTATCATCAACGCGGGGATCGAGTGGGTATACATACGCGATACGAAGGACGAATACCGGATGGTATATGTTTCCGAGTGGGTGGAACAGGATGAGTCTCTGGAGGGCGTGTTCGGTTACTGAGAGAAACCGGCGATTGAAGCTCCAGTTTAGCACAAAGGGGAGGAGAATGGACATGCAAAAAACGCGGACGTTTATTTTGATTTCGCTGCTTCTGGTTTTTCTGACTGCTTGCGGAGGCGCCAGCTATAACGGGAGCAGGACCGGCAATGACCAGCAGTTTATTATGGATTACAGTATTTTCAACACTACGGATTCCCAGGTGCTTAAGCTGGAAAAAGGAGATATCGTGGACGTTGATGTCGTGAGCGATTCCGGAAAAATCGATATCGAGGTAAAAAAGACTGGGGAGAAAGCTCTTTATGAAGGAAAAGATGTACAGACCGCTTCCTTTCAGCTGACAATACCGGATAGCGGAGATTATAAGATTACCGTTAAAGGAAGAAAAGCGAGAGGCAGTATAAGCTTTATTAAGGAGACCTCAAAAACTGCGTGAGTTTATGAAAATAATAAAACCGTCTCATTGCAGGAAGTTTTTAAAACGTATATGCTTTTAAAAGGAGGTGCTGATATGGCGAGCGAAGATAAAAAAGATTTTAATTCGATGCTTCATAAAGATACTGGGATGCCGAAAATACAGATTGTCACCGACGAGACATCAGTCAAAAAATACGGAGGAGAGAAAATGTATTTTGCTCCTCCGACCGATTACGATGAAATCATGAAAAAGATTCCCTGGGGAAGGGTCGCCACGGTAGGGACGATTCGGGAATATTTTGCTGAAAAGAACCATGCGGATTTTACAGATCCGATCACGGCAGGGATTTTTGTCTCCATAGCGGCATGGGCGAGCTTTCAGCGGGAGGAGGATGAGACCCCGTATTGGAGGACACTGAAAGCCGGCGGAGAATTGAATCCCAAATATCCAGGCGGGGTTCAGGCTCAGAGGGAAAAGCTGGAAGCAGAAGGACATACTATCCTGCAGAGAGGCAGGAAAAATATAAAATATTACGTTAAGGATTATGAAGGGAAGCTTTGCCCATTAAGGAACCTTGAGGACGAATGAGCCTGAATAGATACATGCGGTCATGGCGCCAGACAGATAACGTTGTCTGGCGCTTTTTATTATTAAAATACAAAATACTTTTTGAAATCATTTTTAGTAAGCTCTGATCAAGCCCCAGTTAGATACCGGCAGAAGTTCCGGACCGTCACGATTTCGGTTCGCTGGCGATGCAGGGGCCGCTTTATCTCCGCTCCAGGAGTACCGCTCACATGTCGACAGAAAATCTTTATGATTTTCTATCTCCTGTTCGCTCAGAAACGGAATCGGTATTTCCGTTTCTGTCTCCTTCCGCCTGGGGAACACCGGCCTCTGCCCTGCGGCGCTCACCTTTAGGCCGGCCCGGAATCTTTCTGCCGGCGCCCTGCCTGCCGCACAACATTGGATAAACTCCGTTCCTTAGATTCCAGAAAAGGATTGGATATCCACACGGCCCGCGCGCATAAAGCAGCGGGCCGCGGTGTCCGCTCCAATATCTTTCAGAACAAACAGAAGCTTATTTAGGTGCGGGAAGAGGAGCAGGAGGAACGATCCGATCCCATCGTAAGGCGAACGCCGCAAAGCCGTTAGCAGGATCTTCCCGGCCGCAGGGAGGCAAAAACCGAATTTCATGCAGGTTTTTATTGGAATCTGACATGGAAAAATATCGATTTATCCATGTCAGTTGGAAAGGACCGACTGGAGGCCGTAAAGATCCTGGTTATGGCTGCCAGCGAGCCGCCTGGATGGAATCGGATTTCCTCCTGTCTCATCGGGTTATAAAGATATAAAGGTTTCGAAAAGTATATGGGAGAAGGGAATTCATGGAAAGTAGAGAATTTATAGAGAAGTTTATTATAGAATCAAAATCAGACAGGGGAGGGGTTTTTCCCATAGCTGACGGGGAAAACAGGAGACGCGGCGGGGGAAATATGACGGCTAAGTAACAAAAAAGTGACAAAATTGTAAGTTGTATATACATTAGTAAAATGTTATAACAATTATAATGCGGATTGAAACAGAGTTTGGAATCAAAGGGATCTGATATAGGGGGAGAATCATGAACGTTGTTATATTAGCGGGCAAATTCGGAATGGGACATTACCAGGCTGCCCGGGCAGTATTGGAGCAGCTGGAGAAAGAGTACGGAGATGTCCAGGTAGAAGTTGTGGACTGGATGGAATACATCTTTCCGCAGCTTTCCGGTATGATATATAAAACTTATGCCGCGATAGTAAATCACTGTCAGTGGTATTACAATCACCGCTATTCCCGGCTGGAGAACGCGGAGATTGACCAGAGGCCGGAAGTAGCCCTGGCAGGCAGGCGGGGGGTGAGCCGGCTGCTGAAGGAGAAGAAGCCGGATATTCTCATCGCGACATTGGCGCTTTGTGCGAAGACCGTTTCTTCTTATAAAGAAAAACACAGATGCCAGGTGCCGCTGATCACATGTGTCACCGACATCACAGGCCATTCGGAGTGGATAAACAGGCATACGGATGCTTATATGGTCGGTTCAGAGAAAGTTAAATATGAATTTATCCGGAAAGGTGTTCCCAGAGAAAAGATATTTGTAACGGGCATTCCTGTGCGGCTGGAATTCCACGAAAAGCTGGGGACAAAGAATGGATACGGAAATGGCTGTGAAAAAGGAAAAAAGCTGCTGCTCATGGGAGGAGGACTGGGGCTCCTGCCCCATGATTTGTCATTTTATGAAGCTTTGGACCGCATGCCGGGGGTGGAAACAACGCTGATAACCGGCAGCAACCAGGCATTGAGAAAACGCCTGGAAGGAAAATTTCCGCACATTCAGGTGCTCGGCTATGTCCAGAACATATCGGATCATCTGAGGGATTCGGACCTGGTGGTGACGAAGCCGGGAGGCATCACCGTGTTTGAAGCGGTTTCGGTGGCGACGCCCGTGGCGGCTCTTAACCCGCGGCTTAAGCAGGAAGTGTATAACGCAGTATATTTAGAGGAAAACCGGCTGGGAGAAGTAATCTGGGGAGACGCAGAGGAATGTCTGGACCGGCTGGAGGCCCTGCTGTCGGACAGCAGGAAGCTGGCGTACTATAAAATGCAGATGCGCCGTCTGCAGCACAGGCTTGACTATCATGGAATATCAGAAGTGATCGATTATGTGATCCGGGAGGAAATGAATCGTTATGCGGCAAAACACAGGAAACTGCGGGGGGCGGTTGGTTTTAACATTTGATGACGGACCTGACAGGCGGTATACAGGGACTCTTTTGGACCTGCTAAAGGAAGAGCAGATTCCGGCGGCGTTTTTTGTAGTGGGGAATCATGCGGAAAAAGAGCCGGAGCTGGTGCAGAGAATGGAAGCGGAGGGACATATCGTAGGCAGTCATTCCATAGAACATAGGAATGCTCTTCTTTCTACATATAGCTATATGAAACGGGATTTTGAAGCCTGCCGGAAGATTCATATGGAGCTTCTGGGCAGACCGCCGCGCTATTTTCGTCCGCCGTGGGGAATACGGAACCTGTTCACAAGAAAATTTGTCAAGGAGCAGGGAATGAGAATGGTACTGTGGGATGTGATGGCGCAGGACTGGCGGGCGGATGCCTCGACAGTCGGGATCGCAAAAAAGCTGAGGGACCGGGTGTCGGACGGGGACATAATCTGTCTTCATGATGCCGGAGAAGACACAGGAGGCGCGGCCGGCGCGCCCCTGAAGACCATTAAGGCTCTGGAGCTTGCTATCCCGGACCTGAAAGCCTCGGGTTATCATTTTATCAGTCTGGATGAGTATTTTGCAGGAGCCGCTTTATGAGTAAGACAAGTACGGACAAGACAGAGAAGAAAACAGGATATGGAAAAGGCATTTTGCTTCTGATCCTTCTTACGGCGGCTACTGTGTTCGTACTGCTGAGGGGTTACCGCATATCCGATCTGTGGGAGGCGCTCAGACAGGCCGACGGGCGGTGGCTGCTTCTCGGCCTCTCCTGTATGGTTCTTTTTGTGACCTGTGAGGCGGTGAACATCCGGATGATCATGGGGGCCCTGGGAAAAAAAGTTTCGTTCCGGCACTGTGAGCAGTACGCGTTTGTGGGCTTCTATTTCAGTTCCATCACTCCATCCTCCAGCGGCGGCCAGCCGATGCAGGTCTATTATATGAAAAAGGACAGGATATCCATTGCCGACTCGTCAGCGGCAATTTTGTTTATTGTATTGGTGTATCAGATCGCCATGCTGCTGTTTGCAGGGATTATGGCAGTATTCCATCCGGACATGGCGGGTGAGGCGGCCGGGCATCTCAAATATCTGCTGCTCTATGGAGGTCTTGTGAACGGACTGATGGCCGGTTTTCTGGCTTTTATCATGTTATCGAAGAAGACCGTGACGCGGATTCTGGGGTGGCTGGTCCGCTTGGGAGCCGGCCTTCATCTGATAAAGGACCGGGACCGGGCGATGGAAAAGGTGAACGCCGAGATTGGGGAATATCATCAAAGCGCCATGATCATGAAAGGGAATCCGTTCTTGTTTTTGCGGGTGCTGGCGGTAACACTGCTGCAGATGGGAGCGTTGTCCTCAGTGCCGTACTGCGTATACCGGGCGCTGGGGTACATCGGGACCGGATGGGGTTCTGTGATGACTGTACAGTCAATTCTCACTTTATCAGCGTCGGCTGTTCCTTCGCCGGGAGCGGTAGGGGCGGCGGAGGGCGGCTTCCTCTGGGCTTTTCAGACCATCTTCCCGAAAGAAGCCGTTAAGACGGCCATGGTGGTGAGCCGGGGAATCAGCTTTTACTTATTTTTGATCTTGAGTTTTGCGGTCTGCGCTTTTGTACAGATCCGCGTGACCAGGGCTGCGGTCCGGAAAAAGAAGTCCGTTGACGGACAGCCTGGAATGGAGTAAGATAAAAGCGAAAGAAGCAGCATGGAACAGGTGCGGAGGCAGATAAATACGTTATGGATTACAGAATATACGAAAAGCGGGCGCAGTACTATGAGACAGACCAGATGGGAGTGGTCCATCATTCCAATTATATCCGGTGGTTTGAGGAAGCGAGGGTGGATTTCCTGGAGCGCGCCGGAGCCGGATACAGGGAGATGGAAGAAATCGGAGTCATCAGCCCCGTAGTATCGGTGTCCTGCCAATATAGATCCATGGTGCGTTTTCATGACCTGGTGCAGATTGAATTGAAGATTACTTCATATAACGGTGTCAAGCTCTGTCTTGCCTATGAAGTGCGGGACAAGGATACCGGGGCGTTACGCTGTACGGGTGAGAGCAGTCACTGCTTTTTGGGAGAAGAGGGAAAGCCGATTTCTTTAAAAAAGGATTATCCCAAGTATCATGAATTGCTGGCGGAATGGACACAGGTATTCAAGAACAGAGATAAAAAAGCAGAATATGCGGAAGATAAATGACAGGAGGCGGTTTAGATGGAAACGGAACTGACGAGGGATGAGGCTCTGGAGCTTTTGAAGAAGTACAATAAGGAGCCTTTTCATATTCTCCACGGACTGACGGTGGAGGGCGTCATGCGCTGGTATGCAAAGGAACTCGGATACGGAGAAGAGGAGGATTTTTGGGGGATCGCCGGACTCCTTCATGACATTGATTTCGAAATGTATCCGGAGGAGCATTGTAAAAAAGCGCCTGAGCTTTTAGAGGACGGAGGCGCGGAAGCAGGGCTGATCCATGCGGTATGCAGCCACGGATACGGGCTTGTTACCGATGTGAAGCCGGAGCATCTGATGGAAAAAGTGCTGTTTGCGTCGGATGAACTGACTGGGCTGATCGGAGCGGCAGCCAGAATGAGGCCCTCTAAGAGCGTGATGGACATGGAGGTATCAAGTCTCAAGAAGAAATTCAAGGACAAGCGGTTCGCGGCGGGATGTTCCCGGGATGTGATAAAAGAAGGGGCTGATATGCTCGGCTGGCCCTTGGAGGAGTTGATGGAGAAGACCATACTTGCCATGCGTTCCTGTGAGGAGAGTGTGAACCGGGAAATGGATACGATACAGTAAAGCGAGATGAGGCGCGTCCGAAACGGCGCGGAAAATACGCAGGAGGGGACTGCTATGGCGAAAGGGAAGAAAAAGGGCATCATAGGAGAATTTAAAGAATTTATCATGAGGGGCAATGTGATGGATTTGGCGGTAGCCGTGATCATAGGCGGCGCTTTCCAGAAGATCATCACATCGCTGACCAACGATATCATCATGCCGCTGATCACACTGATCACCGGAGGTTTGGATTTCAACAATTGGTTTATCTCATTGGACGGAAGCCATTATAAAACACTTGCCGCGGCACAGGAGGCAGGGGCCGCGACCTTTAATTATGGAACCTTTATCACGGTGGTCCTGGATTTTCTGATCATGGCCTTTGTCATTTTTATGATGGTAAAGGGAATGAACGCTCTGGCTGCGCGGATGGCTCCGAAAAAGGAAGAGGCGTCGGTAGTGCCTGTTACCAAAATATGCCCCTTTTGCAAGAGTGAGATTGACATCACTGCGAGCAGATGCCCCCACTGTACTTCCGAACAGCCGGATATGGAACCAGATACAGAAGAATAGATCCTTTTGCCGGATATCCGGGGCATAGGGATAGCAAATGCGATGAAAAGCAAGAAGAGCCTTATATTCTAAGGCTCTTTTTTTTTATGGAAAAATAACCGTGGGGGCGGCTTGCGGAAAGAAAAACGGTCCGTTATCATGAAGATGTTTTGAATGACTCCCACCATAAGTATATTTCATGCCGGAAAGCCCGAAAGTCTCGGCGTAAGCCGGCCTTCGGGCTTTTTGCAGGAGCTTTGGGACAATTAGGAGGGAAAAATGGATGTAAATGTGATCTTATATGATGATTTTGAGACGATGGACGCCTTCTTGCCGGTCAGCATCTTAGGCTGCCTGCCGGGAGAATTTCATATCAATTACCTTTCCATGGGAGGAGATATCGTGAACAGTTCCCAGGGAGTCAAGGTCTGGACCGAGTTTCTGGAGCCGGAGCAGATAAAGGGAGCTGTGCTGGTCCCCGGAGGAAAAGGGGCCAGGAGAGTGCTGCATCGGAATCAAAAGCTTCTGGAATATCTGAAACGGGCTATGGAACGGGCGGACGCCTGCCTGATGGTCGGGAACAGCTCTACGATGCTGGCTCAGACCGGGCTTTTGTACCGGCGTCTCGTGGCGGACTGCCATGTGGATGAAAACTGGAAGCGGATGTTTACGGCGGAGGTTAAATGGACGTCCGGCGTCCGGTGGATTTCCGACGGAAAATATTATTCCTGCTCCTCGGACGGGGCGGCTTCCGATATGATCCTGGGATATATCGCCGATGCGCTGGATGTGGCTATGGCGGAATATGCCGCGGAGAAGCTGGGCCTTTTGTGGGAAGAGGAAGAATGACCTGCTGTGAATGCGGTACATAAAAATGAAAAGGAGGAGAGGGGATTTTTATCCCCCAAAAGTACCATGAAGAAAAGACTGAAAAAAACTGCTCCGGAGATCTGTATTATGATATCCCGGGCATAGGGATGGTAAAGAAAAAAGATGCTTCCGGAATCCCCATAAATCAAGGAAAAAAATAATATTGAAAAACAACCGTGGGGGCGGCTTGCGCGGCCGGCCGGGTACTGATAAGATAATGACAGAAACAAAAGCCCATTATTATACCTCAAATAAATATTCTATCAAAAAAGAAGGAACCGGCGAAGGCCGGTTTTTTCTTTTTAACAGCCGGATTCTTTCTTGTTTTAACAGCGAGCACGAAATCACAAATGCTGGAAGCTTTCTATATCATGGGGACTGTGATAAAATGAAAGAAAAACAGCGCGGGGCAGAAAAAGGGAGTGTGTAGTTATGAGGTATAAAGGGAAGAAAGCTATATGGTATTATGCCATCGTGATCTTCGTGAATGCCGGGATCATATGGCAGCTTGCCGGCAGCCGGAAAATCTCGGAAGCGGCGCCTCTTGTTCTGGCGCTCATCGTTGCGGATCTCATTTTTATTCCCTCTTTAGTCCGAAACTATGTGGTGTTTCAGGAAGACGCGCTGCGCGTGGCCTTTGGCTTCCTAAATGAGAAAATTTATTATAAAGATATCGTCCGGGTGTGGAAGACTCATAATCCGCTGGCGTCCTGTGCCGCTTCTCTGGATAGGATTGCCATAAAGACTAGGGGATCTGAGTTTATCATATCAGTACAGGACAAAGAGGAGTTTCTGGCGGAGATCAAGGCCAGGGCCGGTCTCGTTTCAAACCGGGGCTGAAACCGGGGCAGAAATGAAGAGAGCCGCTTGCAATGCGCCGTATGATTCTGTATAATAGGAACGTATTACACAGGATGCCCTTTGTACACTGACGCTATTATTGGGGGATACAAAAGTGAGAAAAACGGGATTTGACAACGAAAAATATCTGCAGATGCAGTCAGAGCATATCAGAGAGCGGATCTCTCAGTTCGGAGGGAAGCTTTATCTGGAGTTCGGAGGAAAGCTGTTTGACGATTATCATGCCTCCCGGGTGCTTCCGGGATTTCAGCCGGACAGCAAGCTTCGGATGCTCCTGCAGATCAAGGAGCAGGTGGAAATTGTCATAGCCATAGGAGCGGCTGATATTGAAAAGAACAAGGTCCGGGGAGACTTGGGCATCACCTATGATTCCGATGTGCTCCGGCTGATTGATGAATTCCGGGGAATCGGCCTCTATGTGGGAAGCGTGGTGCTGACCAGATACCAGGGGCAGCCGGCGGCCGAGGCATTCCAGAAGAGACTGGAATCCTTGGGGGTGCGTGTATACAGGCATTATCCGATTGAAGGCTATCCTTCTGATCTGACCAGGATTGTCAGCGATGAAGGCTATGGGAAAAATGAATATATTGAGACTACCAGGGAACTGGTGGTGGTGACGGCACCGGGGCCGGGCAGCGGGAAGATGGCCACCTGCCTTTCTCAGCTGTATCATGAGCATAAGAGGGGAATTCAGGCGGGCTATGCGAAGTTTGAGACCTTTCCCATCTGGAACCTGCCTCTCAAGCATCCGGTGAACCTGGCCTATGAAGCGGCTACGGCGGATTTGGATGATATCAACATGATCGATCCGTTCCATCTGGAGGCATATGGAGAGACCACGGTCAACTATAACCGGGATGTGGAGATATTTCCGGTGCTGACTGCAATGCTGGAAAAGATCGTGGGGAAATGCCCTTATAAATCCCCGACGGATATGGGGGTCAATATGGCTGGCAATTGTATCTTTGATGATGAGGCGGTCAGGGAAGCGTCCTGCCAGGAGATCATCCGCCGGTATTATACGGCTCTCTGCGGGCAGCGAAAGGGAGCTACAGAGGATAATGTGGTCTATAAGCTGGAGCTTCTGATGAAGAAAGCGGGGGTCACACCGGAAGACCGGGCCGTGGTGAAGCCGGCTTTGGCCAAAGCGGATGCCACTGGGGAACCGGCCGCCGCGATGGAGCTGCCGGACGGCACCATCCTCACGGGCAGGACATCGGAGCTTTTGGGACCTTCCTCGGCGCTTCTTCTGAACGCGCTGAAAACGCTGGGAGGGATTGAGGACAGTGTCCATTTGATTTCACCGACCATTATCGAGCCAATCCAGAAGCTGAAGGTAGGATATCTCGGGAATAAGAATCCCAGGCTCCATACGGATGAGGTGCTCATCGCGCTGTCCATCTGCGCGGCGTCCGACGGAGAAGCCGAGAAAGCCATGGAGCAGCTTTCCAGGCTCAGAGGCTGTGAAGCCCATTCCACGGTGATCCTTTCCCATGTGGATGAGAAGGTGTTCCGCAGGCTGGGAGTGAACATCACATATGAACCCAAATATCAGACCTCGAAGCTGTACCATGTATGATCGTAATGATAAATAGAAGGACCATGCACATTTGTGCATGGTCCTCTTAATTAGGAAGCTTTTATTTTCCTTCCTGATATTTGAGGGCGGCGCCGACGAAGCCGCGGAACAGAGGATGGGGCCGGTTGGGCCGAGATTTCAGTTCCGGGTGCGCCTGGGTCGCCAGAAACCAGGGATGAGATTTCAACTCGATCATCTCCACAATGCGTCCGTCAGGAGAAATACCGGAGAGAGTCAGGCCGTTTTCCTCCATGACCTTTCGGAAATCGTTGTTTACCTCATAACGGTGCCTGTGGCGTTCGTGAATGATCTCCTGACCGTAAAGCTCATAGGCTTTTGTGGATTTGTCCAGGACACAGGGATAAGAGCCAAGTCTCAGCGTGCCGCCGATGTCTTCAACTCCGTTCTGGTCGGGCATCAGATGGATGACTGGATGGGCGGTCTGGGGATCCAGCTCCACACTGTGGGCGCCCCTGTATCCGATCACATTGCGGGCGTACTCCACGATGGCCAGCTGCATACCGAGACAGAGGCCAAGGAACGGGACGCCATTCTCACGGGCATATTTGATGGCGGAGATTTTGCCGTCGATGCCCCGGCTTCCGAAGCCTCCCGGTACCAGGATACCCGCCGCGTCTCCGAGAATCTCGCCTGCGTTTTCGTCTGTTACAGTTTCAGAGTCGACCCATTTGATCGCGACGTCGGCGTGATTGGCCACGCCGCCGTGACGGAGGGCCTCGACTACGCTGATATAGGCGTCATGGAGCTGGATGTATTTTCCCACCAGTGCGACAGTGACTTTTTTCCTGGGCTGTTTCCAGGCCTCGATCATCGCCGCCCATTCCTCCAAATCTGGCTTGGGGCAGCTGAGTCTCAGGCATTGGCAGGCGACCTCAGCCAGATGCTCCTTCTCCATGGCGAGCGGGGCTTCATATAAGATGTCCACATCCAGGTTCTGCAGAACATGGCTGGAGGGAACATTACAGAATAGGGCGATTTTAGAGCGGATCTGATCGTCAAGAGGATATTCGGAACGGCATACGATGATATCCGGCTGGATCCCTATGCCCTGCAGTTCCTTTACACTGGCCTGGGTGGGCTTGGTCTTCAGTTCTCCGGAAGCTTTTAGATAAGGAATCAGAGTCACATGGATCAGAATGGCATTTTCATGGCCGACATCGTGCTGGAACTGGCGGATGGCTTCCAGAAACGGCTGGCTTTCTATGTCGCCTACGGTGCCGCCCACTTCGATAATGGCGATTTCAGTTTCTTGGGTGGAATAATTTCGATGAAAACGGTCTTTGATTTCGTTGGTGATATGAGGGATGACCTGCACGGTCCCCCCGCCGAAATCTCCCCGCCTTTCTTTAGATAAAACAGACCAGTAAATCTTACCTGCGGTTACGTTAGAATTTTTAGTGAGACTTTCATCAATGAATCTTTCGTAGTGACCGAGATCCAGGTCAGTCTCGGCTCCGTCGTCGGTGACGAAGACCTCCCCGTGCTGGATGGGGTTCATGGTACCCGGGTCGATGTTGATGTAGGGGTCAAATTTCTGCATGGTGACGGTGTAGCCTCTGGATTTCAGCAGGCGCCCAAGGGATGCCGCCGTGATACCCTTTCCGAGGCCGGATACCACGCCGCCGGTAACGAACACGTATTTTACGGGCATGTTTTGTCCTCCTTTTGAGTAAGAGATTATGTCAAAAATAACTTATATAGTATACAACCGGGAAAAAAATAATGCTAGGACTTTTTGCGGAAAATTTTATAAATCCTTAAGAAATGTGAACAATATTTCATGATGGATGTATTGATTTATTATGGAAATGCTTTATAATAGTAAAGACAGCTTCGGTGGACAGAAAAACAGCTTAACTGCCGATATAGGAGCATAAAGGAGAAAATAATATATGGATAACCCAAATCAGAACCGGAACCAGAAAGGGAACGGGAATGGAAACAAGCCGGGCAGGAATAATCAGATGATCCTGCTCCTGGTAGTGGCCGCGGTAGTCACGCTGCTGTGTGTTTCCATGATGAGCAGCTTCCTTTCCGACGGTACCAGGACTGAGGTGACATACAGCGATTTCATTCAGATGGTGAAGGACGGGAAAGTGAAATCCGTAGTTATCAAGGACGATGAGATCCTGATCACACCTGTGTCCGATTATACGGTGCAGAGCACAGAGGATTCGCCGTTTTACTACCTGCAGACTGAGACCTATTATACGGTGCGGATAGAAGACCCGGATCTGACCTCCACGTTGCTGAGTTCCAATGTGGAGATAAAAGGGAAAAAGCCAAACACCAATTCTACACTGCTCGATATTCTGCTGGTATATATCCTGCCAGTCGCCTTGGTATGGATATTCCTCATGTTTATCATGAGACGTTCCGGCGGCGGAGGAGTCATGGGCGTAGGCAAGAGCAACGCCAAGATGTATGACGTCCAAAAGGAGACCGGCGTCTCGTTCAAGGATGTGGCCGGAGAGGACGAGGCCAAAGAATCACTCCAGGAGATCGTGGATTTCCTCCACAATCCGGGGAGATATTCCACCATTGGCGCAAAGCTGCCGAAGGGAGCCCTGCTGGTGGGACCTCCCGGTACCGGTAAAACACTGCTGGCAAAGGCCGTAGCCGGTGAGGCCAAGGTGCCGTTCTTTTCTCTTTCCGGTTCCGATTTTGTGGAAATGTTTGTAGGCGTCGGCGCGTCCAGAGTACGTGACCTGTTTAAAAAGGCCCAGGAAAACGCGCCGTGTATCGTTTTCATAGATGAGATAGACGCCATAGGAAAGAGTCGTGATTCTCGATACGGCGGAGGGAATGATGAGCGGGAACAGACGCTCAACCAGCTGCTATCAGAGATGGACGGCTTTGATTCCAATAAAGGTGTCTTTATCCTGGCGGCGACGAACCGCCCGGAGATTCTGGATAAGGCACTGCTCCGTCCCGGCCGTCTGGATCGGCGGATCATCGTGGATAAACCGGATTTGAAGGGCCGTATTAATATACTGAAGGTTCATTCCAAGGATGTCCTCATGGATGACTCCGTGGATTTGGAAGCGATTGCTTTGGCGACGTCAGGCGCGGTGGGTTCTGACCTGGCGAATATGATAAATGAAGCAGCTATCAACGCGGTAAAGCACGGACGTCATGTGGTCAGCCAGGCCGATCTGTTTGAGGCCGTGGAAGTGGTGCTCGTAGGCAAGGAGAAGAAGGACCGTATCATGAGTGAAAAGGAGCGCAGGATCGTTTCTTATCACGAGGTGGGCCATGCGCTGGTCAGCGCCCTTCAGAAAGATTCGGAGCCGGTACAGAAGATCACCATCGTGCCCCGTACCATGGGCGCGTTGGGTTATGTGATGAACGTGCCGGAGGAAGAGAAGTATCTGAACAGCGAGGCGGAGCTGAAGGCCATGCTGGTGCAGTTTTTGGGCGGCAGGGCCGCCGAGGAGCTTGTGTTTGACACAGTGACTACGGGAGCGGCCAATGATATTGAGCGGGCGACCGCCGTGGCCAGAGCAATGGTCACTCAGTATGGAATGTCCAGGAAGTTCGGCCTGATGGGCCTTGAATCCGTCGAAAGCAAATATCTGGATGGCAGGGCGGTGCTCAACTGTGCCGATGTGACTGCGGCTGAGATAGACAGCGAGGTCAAGCTGATGCTGGAGGAAGCTCATGAAGAGGCGAAGCGTCTGCTGTCCCAGAACCGTGAGGCGCTGGATAGGATCGCCGCGTTCCTGATTGAACGGGAAACGATCACGGGCAAAGAGTTCATGCGTATCTTCCGTGAGATCAAAGGAGAGCCCGCGGAAGAAGCGGCTCCTGAAAAGAAACCGGCGGAAATTGCAGGGGAACAGAAACCGGTGAAGGAAGAAGCGGTCCGCATTGCGGACACGGCAGACCTGAATGCAGCCGATTTCAATCCGGATAAAACAGATGAGGCGGAAGCCGGGGAACCGGAATCAGGGGATGATGGAAAAGAAGAGTAGAGCATTCTTCTGAAATTGATAAATGAATGTGGGAACCCGGCCGGGAGACTCCTGTGGAGCCTGGCCGGGATTTTTCTGTAATACCTTTAAAACAAACTTACCTTTATAACCCGATGAGACAGGAGGAAATCCGCTTCCATCCAGGCGGCTCGCTGGCAGCCGTAACCAGAATCTTTACGGTTTCCAGTCGGTCCTTTTCAACTGCCATGGATAAATCGATATTTTTCCATGTCAGATTCCAATAAAAACCTGCATGAAATTCGATTTTTACCTCCCTGCGGCCGGGAAGATCCTGCTAACGCCTTGGCGGCGCTCACCTTACGATGGAATCGGATTGTTCCTCCTGCTCCTCATCCCGCACCAAAGTATCTTCCGTTTGTCTCAAAAGCTATTCAGGCGGTCTACCGCAGCCCGCTGCCGTTAGGCGTGCGGGCCGTGTGGACGTCAGATTCTTTCATGGAATCAAAAGAATGAAATTCATCCAGAATGGTGCGGCAGGCGAGATACCGGCAGAAAGATTCAAGGCCGGCCTAAAGGTGAGCGCCGCAGGGCAGAGGCCGGTGTTCCCCAGGCGTAGGGAGGCAGAAACGGAAACACCGATTCCGATTCTGAGCGAACCGGAGACGGGAAATCGTCTGGATTTCCCGTTGACATGTGAGCGGTACTCCTGAAGCGGGGATAAAGCGGCCCCTGTATCGCCAGCGAACCGAAATCGTGACGGCCAGGAATTTCTGCCGGTATATGGAAGGCCTCGGCAGCGATTTCATAAAAGTATTTGTAAGTAAATTTTGAAAATTTAATTTTCTCGGAAGGGAGGGATTCGATGTTTGACATAGAAGAGGAGCTTAAGAAGCTTCCGGGAAAACCGGGAGTCTATCTGATGCACGACGACAAAGACGAGATTATATATGTGGGAAAAGCCATCAGCCTGAAAAACCGTGTGCGTCAGTATTTTCAGAGCAGCCGGGGAAAAACAGCGAAAATCAATAAAATGGTATCCCGTATTGCCAGGTTTGAATATATTGTTACAGATTCAGAGCTGGAAGCCCTTGTGTTGGAAAGCAATTTGATCAAGGAATATAAGCCGCGGTATAATACCATGCTGAAGGATGACAAGAATTATCCTTATATCAAGGTGACGGTGGGAGAGGCTTATCCCAGGGTGCTGTTCGCCAGAGACATGAAGCGGGACAAATCCCGCTACTTTGGCCCCTATACCAGCGCCGGTGCCGTGAAGGACAGCATCGGACTGATCCATAAGCTGTATAAAATACGTACCTGCCACAGGAATCTTCCGAAGGATATTGGAAAGGAGCGGCCGTGTCTGAATTACCACATCAAGCAGTGTGAGGCTCCCTGCCAGGGATATATCAGCCAGGAGGAATATCGGGAATCGGTGAACCAGGTCCTGGAATTTTTGGGAGGTCATTATGACAATATCCTGAATGTGCTGGAGAAGCAGATGAAGGAGGCGGCGGAGGCTTTGGATTTCGAGACGGCCGCATCGGTGCGGGAGCTGTTATTCAGCGTCCAGAAGATCGCGCAGACCCAGAAAATCACGGACAGCGTCCAGGAGGACCGGGACATCATCGCGTTTGCGGAGGACGGCAAGGATGCCGTGGTGCAGATCTTCTTTATGAGAGAAGGCAAGCTCATCGGCCGTGACAATTTCCATTTATCCATCGGAGAAGGAGACGGCCCGGCCCAGATCATGACAGGGTTTATCAAACAGTTTTACGCGGGAACTCCGTTTATCCCAAAGGAGCTGATGATTCAGCATGACGTGGAGGACGGAGAACGGGAGATCATCGAGAGCTGGCTGAGTAAAAAAAGAGGGCAGAAGGTGGTCCTTCGTGTGCCGAAAAAAGGAGAGAAAGCCCGGCTCATGGAGATGGCGGAAAAAAATGCCAGCATTATTTTGAACCAGGACAGGGAAAAGATAAAGAGAGAAGAGCAAAAGACAACAGGCGCGGTAAAAGAGCTGGAAGAGATTCTCGGGCTTTCGGGCATCGTGCGGATGGAAGCCTTTGATATTTCCAACATCAGCGGATTCCAGTCGGTGGGCTCCATGGTGGTCTACGAGTATGGACGTCCGAAACGGGCGGATTACAGGAAATTCCGGATACAGACAGTCAAAGGACCGGATGATTATGCCTCCATGGAAGAAGTGCTGACCAGGCGCTTTGTCCATGGCAAGGAGGAACAGGCTGGTATCCGAGAGACCGGAGGCTTTGACCGGTTCCCGGACATCATCATGATGGACGGGGGTAAGGGACAGGTTTCCGTGGCGAAGCAGGTGCTGGAGAAGCTTAAGCTGGATATTCCGGTCTGCGGCATGGTGAAGGATGATAATCACAGGACCAGAGCTTTATACTTTGAGGGAAGAGAGCTGCCCTTGGAGCATCACGGAGAGGGATTCCGGCTTCTGACCAGAATCCAGGATGAAGCCCACCGTTTTGCCATAGAATATCACAGGAGTCTCCGCGGCAGGGACCAGGTACATTCTGTGCTGGAAGACATTAAAGGGATTGGGCCTGTGCGCCGGAAAGCGCTGATGCGGTATTTTAAGACGATGGAGCAGCTGAAGACGGCTTCTGTGGAGGAACTGGCCGGGCTGCCGCAGATGAATGAAGCATCGGCGCAGGCAGTCTACGAGTTTTTTCACAGCTGATTCCGTACTTGCGCTTGTTTCTCTCCTGTGATAGTATGAAAAAAACGGGAGTACCCTGCGGTATCTTTGGAAGCAGCGGGTCATAAGGAGGAAAAGATGAATTCACCAGTGGTAAAGCTGAGTAACTTGATCGATAAAATGAAGCTGGAAAACCTGACGCCGGAGATCGATATCACGGAGATCGAGATCAATTATCCGGACATCAACAGGCCCGCCCTGCAGCTGGCAGGCTTTTTTGATCATTTCAGCCATGAACGTGTACAGGTAATCGGAAATGTGGAATATGCTTATACAAGCACCATGTGTGAATCCGCAAAGATCGCCATGTATGAGCAGATCTTCAGCCGGGAGATTCCCTGTCTGGTATATGCCAGGAGTCTGGAGCCCGACGATGAAGTCAGGAAGCTGGCGATTAAATACAATATCCCCCTTCTTTCCACAAAAAAGACAACTTCTGACTTTATGGCGGAAGTGATCCGCTGGCTGAAGGTCCAGCTGGCGCCCAGCATCAGCATCCATGGCGTTTTGGTCGACGTGTTTGGCGAGGGCGTGCTGATCATGGGTGAGAGCGGCATTGGAAAAAGCGAGGCCGCTCTGGAACTGATCAAAAGAGGCCACCGCCTTGTGACCGACGATGTGGTGGAGATCCGCAAGGTCAGTGATGATACGCTGGTGGGGACAGCTCCCGATATTACCAGGCATATGATCGAGCTGCGCGGCATTGGCATACTGGATGTAAAGACATTGTTTGGTGTAGAGAGTGTGAAGAATACCCAGACCATTGACATGGTGATCAATCTGGAGGACTGGGACAGAGATAAAGAATATGACCGGCTGGGCATGGATGAACAGTATACGGAGTTCCTGGGCAATAAGGTGGTCTGTCACAATATTCCCATCCGTCCGGGCCGCAACCTGGCGATCATCGTAGAATCGGCAGCTGTTAATTACCGCCAGAAGAAGATGGGCTATAACGCCGCGAAAGAGCTTTACAATCGGGTACAGAGGAATCTGATGAAGGGCAGAACAGACGCCGCGAAAGAGGAAAAATAACAGACGGAGAAAATGTCTTTGACAAAACGGAATATCGTATCATCAAGTAAATAAAACAGGCAGGAGAAGTATATGGATTTATTTTGCGACAGACTGCAGGAAGCGGGGATTCAGGTATGCTGTGATGAACCGATGAAAAAGCACACGACATTTCAGATAGGAGGCCCTGCGGACTATTTTGTGACACCAGGCGGACGCGACGGACTGGGAAAGACGATCCGGCTGTGCCGGGAAATGGAGAAGCCGTATTTTATCCTTGGAAACGGAAGTAATCTTTTGGTCAGCGACAGAGGGTATCGGGGTGTGATCATCCATATGGGAAAGGCTTTCGGACAAGTGGAGGCCATTGCCGGAGGGCTCCGTGCCGGTTCCGGCGCCATGCTGGCGAAGGTGGCGCTGAAAGCGCTGGAAGAGGGACTCACAGGTCTGGAGTTCGCATCAGGCATTCCGGGGACTCTCGGCGGAGCCATGGTCATGAACGCGGGTGCCTATGGAGGAGAGATGGCGCAGGTCGTTCGGTGCGCCCGGGTCATGACGGAGGACGGAGAAGAGAAAGAGCTGAGCCTGGCCGAGTTGGATATGGGCTATCGGAGGAGCTGCGTCCTGCCCAGAAGATATATTGTGACTGAAGTAGAAGTGGACTTGACCTCCGGGGACAAGACACAGATCAGGGCCAGGATGGATGAGCTGTCTGCCAGGCGGAAGGAAAAACAGCCGCTGGAGTTTCCAAGCGCCGGCAGCACATTTAAGCGTCCGGAAGGGTACTTTGCAGGTAAATTGATCATGGACGCGGGCCTTAGGGGCTACTCGGTAGGAGGGGCCTGTGTCTCGGAAAAGCACTGTGGCTTCGTGATCAACAAAGGCGGCGCGACGGCAGAAAATGTCCTGGATCTGTGCCGGGATATACAGAAACGGGTACAGGAAAAGTTCGGAGTTTTACTGGAAATGGAGATCAGGACTCTGGGTGATTTCAGTTGACAAGACGATTGTATGATGATATAACTGGAAGTGTTTTGAGGTGAGAGCATGTCTTTTTCGTCCAAAGTGAAGGAAGAGCTGTCCCGTCAGGTGAGCAGCGCGAGGCACTGCCAGATCGCAGAAGCGGCCGCTATATTCCGCATGTGCGGCAGGATCGCGGCAGGCGGGGACGGGCAGTATCAGCTGGTGCTCCGGATAGAGAACCAGGCGGTGGCAAAGAAATTTTCAGCCCTGCTGAAAAAAAGCTTTGGTATATCTCCAGAGGCCGCTGTGGGGGGAGACACCCATACACTGGCAGTCTGCGGAAGCGAGAATGTCCTTCGCATCCTGCGGGCGATGAAGCTGGCGGATGAACAGGGATGTCCGGAGGAACGGAAGGATTTCATCAGCAGTATGGTAGTCCAGAACTCCTGCTGTAAACGCGCTTTTATCAGGGGAGCGTTTCTGACGGGCGGTTCCATCAGTAATCCGGAGAAATCCTATCATTTGGAAATCGTCTGTGCCAATGCGGAAAAAGCCGCGCAGCTTCAGACGCTCATCAGCTCATTTGATATCGAAGCGAAGACGGTGCTTCGGAAAAAGTACCATGTCCTCTATATCAAAGAGGGGAGCCAGATCGTGGATATGCTGGGAGTCATGGGAGCCAATGTGGCTTTGATGGAACTTGAGAATGTCCGGATCCTGAAGGAAATGAGAGGAACCGTGAACCGCAAGGTAAACTGCGAGACCGCTAATATAAATAAAACGGTATCAGCTGCCGTGGAGCAGATGAATGATATATTGTATATTCGTGACAGGATTGGCTTTGACAAGCTGCCGGAAGGCCTGGAGGAAGTTGCAGTCGCCAGGCTGGAACAGCCGGATGCAACTCTGAAAGAGCTGGGATGCTCTTTGGAGCCTCCGGTCGGGAAGTCCGGAGTCAACCATCGTCTGCGGAAATTGAAGGAATTGGCCAGCGCTTTAAGGGAAGATGAGGAGGAAAGTCTATGATTACAAAGAAAATAACCATTGGGATTCCGGCAGGACTGGAAGCCCGCCCGGTGGCGATGCTCGTACAGGTGGCCAGCCAGTATGAAAGCAGTATTTATATCGAAAGCGGTTTCACGAAGGTTAATGCGAAAAGCATCATGGGCATGATGACCTTGGGCATTGATAAGGGAGCGGATGTACTGGTGACGGCGGACGGACAGGACGAGGAGCGGGCCGTAGCTGCCATTGAACAGTATTTGAGCAATGCATCATGACGAAAAGAACAAAATACCCCACAGGGCGCTGTGGGGTATTTTGTTCTTTATATTTGGGATGGATTTCGGCTGAACCGGCAGAAGCTCCGGACAAAGAATCCCGCTTGCGGGATTCTTTGTTCTCCTGTATGATAGAATAGAAGTGAGTGTTTGCAGACAAAGGAGGAATCGGCGTGGCGTTTACACATCTGCATGTTCATACGGAATATAGTCTGCTGGACGGCTCCAGTAAGATTAAGGAACTGGTCGGCCGTGCGAAGGAGCTGGGCATGGACAGCCTGGCTGTCACAGACCATGGAGTCATGTTCGGAGTAATAGATTTTTATAAAGCGGCCAAGGAAGCGGGGATCCGTCCAATACTGGGTTGCGAGGTTTATGTGACGAGCGGTTCCCGGTTTGATAAAGAAGGGGCGAATTCAGAGGACCGTTATTATCACCTGGTCCTGCTGGCGGAAAATAATACCGGGTATTCCAACCTGATGAAGATTGTATCCAAAGGGTTTTTAGACGGTTTTTATTATAAACCACGTGTGGATTATGAGGTATTGGAGACATACCACGAGGGAGTGATCGCGCTGAGCGCCTGCCTGGCGGGGGAGATACCGAAGAATATCGTCAGAGGGATGTATGAGGAGGCCTGCGAAGCGGCCCGCCGTTACGAATCCATTTTTGGAAAAGGAAATTTCTTTCTGGAACTCCAGGACCATGGGATACCGGAGCAAAAGATGGTCAATACTCAGCTGGTGAGAATGAGCGAAGAGCTGGGGATCGATCTGGTGGCGACCAACGATGTCCATTATACGTTCGCGGAGGACGCGGAGCCTCACGATATCCTGCTCTGTATCCAGACCGGGAAGAAGGTCAGCGACGAGAACCGGATGCGGTACGAAGGCGGACAGTATTACTGTAAATCCGAGGAAGAGATGCTGCAGCTTTTCCCATATGCGCCCGAAGCAGTGGCAAATACTCAAAAGATCGCGGAACGCTGCCAGGTGGATATCGAGTTCGGCGTGACCAAGCTGCCGAAATTCGATGTGCCCGATGGAAAGACCTCCTGGGGATATCTCAATGAGCTGTGCATGGAGGGACTGAATAAACGGTATCCCGATGACGACGGGACGCTTCTGGAGAGGCTGCAGTATGAGCTGGGCGTCATAAAAGACATGGGATATGTGGATTATTTCCTGATCGTATGGGATTTCATCAAATTTGCCAGGGACCATGATATCATCGTAGGGCCAGGCAGAGGATCGGCCGCCGGAAGCGTCGTGGCCTATACACTGGGAATTACGAATATTGACCCGATACCGTATAATCTTCTGTTTGAACGTTTCCTGAATCCGGAGCGGATATCCATGCCGGATATTGACATTGATTTCTGCTTTGAAAGAAGGCAGGAGGTCATCGATTATGTGGGGAGGAAGTACGGAAAAGACCGGGTGGTGCAGATCGTCACGTTTGGTACGCTGGCGGCCCGGGGCGTCATACGGGATGTGGGAAGGGTGCTGGACCTTCCCTACGCCCTCTGCGATCAGATAGCGAAGATGGTGCCTAATGAGCTCGGAATCACCATCGACAAGGCGCTCAAAAGGCCGGATCTCTCAGAAGCTTACAGGACAAATGAACAGGTGAAATATCTCATTGACATGTCGCGCCGGCTGGAGGGGCTTCCCAGGCACACCTCCATGCATGCCGCCGGAGTCGTGATCAGTCAGAAGCCGGTGGAGGAATATGTGCCCTTGTCGCGGGCGTCCGACGGATCCGTCACCACCCAGTACACCATGACCACCCTGGAGGAGCTGGGCCTTTTGAAGATGGATTTTCTGGGCCTGCGTACCCTGACGGTCATACAGAATGCAGTAAAGCTGGCCGAGAAAAGCCACGGAATTACCATTGATATCGACCACATTGATTTCAATGACAAAAAAGTGCTGGATTCTCTCTGCACCGGAAGGTGCGAGGGCGTGTTCCAGCTGGAAAGCGCTGGTATGAAGACCTTCATGAAGGAGCTGCAGCCACACAGCCTTGAAGATATCATCGCCGGCATCTCCCTGTACCGTCCGGGCCCCATGGACTTTATCCCCCAGTATATCCGTGGGAAAAACCATCCGGATGAGATCACGTATCACTGCCCTCAGCTGGAACCTATCCTGGAGCCGACCTACGGCTGTATCGTGTATCAGGAACAGGTGATGCAGATTGTCCGTGACCTGGGCGGCTATACCCTGGGCAGAAGCGATCTGGTGCGGCGGGCCATGTCCAAGAAAAAAGCGTCGATCATGGAAAAAGAGCGGAAGAACTTTGTATACGGCAACGAAAAAGAGGGAGTCAAAGGATGTATTGCCAACGGCATCGACGAAAAGACCGCAAACCAGATTTATGACGAGATGACGGACTTTGCCAAATATGCTTTTAATAAGTCCCATGCGGCGGCCTATGCGGTGGTGTCTTATGAGACGGCGTATCTGAAATATTATTATCCGGTGGAATATATGGCGGCGCTGATGTCGTCGGTGATCGATAATTCCTCTAAGGTGTCTGAATATATTCTGGTGAGCCGGTCCATGGGGATTTCTCTCCTGCCTCCCGATATCAATGAGGGAGTGGCGGATTTCTCTGTTTCCGGAGGGAGCATCCGGTACGGTCTGTCGGCCATCAAGAGCGTAGGAAAGAATGTCATAGATGAGATTGTCCGTAACCGGGAGGAGAATGGTCCTTATACCAGCCTAAAGGATTTCATTTACAGGCTGACCAATAAGGAAGTAAATAAGAGGAGCCTGGAGAACTTCATCAAGTCCGGAGCGCTGGACGGCCTGCCGGGGACGAGAAAGCAGAAGATGCTGGCGTCAATGGAGCTGATCGAGCAGAAAAACCGGGAGAAGAAGATCGATATCGCCGGGCAGATGAATCTGTTTGATTTTATGGGAGAAGAAGAGAAGGGGTCCTATGAAGTCAAATTCCAGGACGTGGGAGAATACGAAAAGGAAGAGCTGCTGGCCTATGAAAAGGAAGTCCTGGGAATTTATGTGAGCGGGCATCCGCTGGAAAAATATCAGGACAAGTGGAAAAAAAATATCACGGCCATGACTTCAGACTTCAATGTGGACGATGAGACAGGAGAAGCGGTGGTCACCGACGGCAGGATCGTCACGGTCGGAGGCATGATTACGGGTAAAACGGTAAAGACTACAAAGACCAACCAGCTTATGGCGTTTCTGACCATAGAGGATATGGTGGGCACCGTGGAAGTGATCGTTTTTCCGAGAGATTATGAAAACAGCCGCGCACTCCTTGTGGAAGATAATAAAGTGTTCATACGCGGAAGGGTGTCTCTGGGAGATGAGAACAAAGGAAAATTAGTTTGCGAGAAGATCATTCCCTTCGACAGCCTGCCTAAAACTCTGTGGATCCAGTTCGATGACAAGGAAGCCTATTTCGGCGGGGAGGAGGAGCTTCTGGAGCTCCTGTCCGACAGCGACGGGAGCGATCAGGTGGGAATCTTCCTGAAGAAGGAACGCGCCAAAAAATTGCTGGGTCTGGGCCACACGGTACAGGCGGAAGCGGGGCTTTTGGAAAAACTTGCCGTAAAATATGGGAAAGAGAACGTAAAAGTTGTAGAAAAGCCTATTGAAAACAGGGGAATAATCAAATATAATTAAAAGTAATTCTATTTTGTAAAGACCCCGGCAGACGGCGGGCGGCTTGGAGGAAAAGAATATGGCAAAAGGAATCAATACCATCGGTGTGCTGACCAGCGGCGGCGACGCGCCGGGAATGAACGCCGCGATCCGTGCGGTGGTCAGGACCGCGATTTCCAAAGGCATGAATGTAAAAGGCATCCAGAGGGGATATGCGGGTCTGCTGAATGAAGAGATCGTGGACATGAACAGCCGGAGCGTGTCAGAGATCATCCAGCGGGGAGGAACTATCCTTTATACGGCCCGCTGCGAGGAATTCCGCACGGAAGAAGGGCAGGCGAGAGGGGCGGAGATGTGCCGGAAACACGGCATCGACGGCCTGGTCGTCATCGGCGGCGACGGATCATACCGCGGCGCGGGAAAGCTGGCGGAGCATGGAATCAACACGGTGGGACTTCCGGGGACCATAGATTTAGACATAGCCTGTACGGATTATACGATCGGCTTTGACACGGCGGTGAACACAGCCATGGAGGCCATTGATAAAATACGGGATACGTCCACATCCCATGAGCGGTGCAGCATCATCGAGGTGATGGGACGAAATGCCGGATATATCGCGCTTTGGTGCGGGATCGCCAACGGCGCAGAGGACATTCTCCTGCCGGAGCGGTATGACTGCAATGAGCAGACGATCATCAACCACATCATTGAGCACAGGAAAAACGGAAAGAAGCACCATATCATCATCAACGCTGAGGGTATCGGCCACTCCACCAGTATGGCGAAGCGGATCGAGGCTGCCACCGGCATAGAGACGAGGGCTTCCATCCTGGGATATATGCAGAGAGGCGGCATGCCCAGCTGTAAAGACAGGGTATATGCTTCCATCATGGGGGCCAAGGCTGTAGAGCTTCTGGCCGAAGGAAAAAGCAACCGCGTTGTCGGCTGGCGGGGCGGAGAATTCGTGGACTACGACTTATATGAAGCGCTGGCGATGCAGAAGGACATCTGCGAGGAAGAGTACGCGATCAGCAAGATGCTGTCTCAGTGAAGGGCTGAGGAAATTCCGGACAGAAAACTACTATACCAAAGGTGACGATATATGGCAGTATCCAATCAGAATGAAAAGTTAAATATAGAAGACAGACCGGTGCTCCGTTCGGAGGATATCCTGGAAACGGGAGTGAGTCTGAAGGACGGAGCCGCTGAGATTTTTTCGGATGAGATATCACTTGGCGGCGGGACTCTGGAATCCAAGCGGAAGATGGCCGGCGGCGATACCAAAGTGACGGCGACTACTCCGGAAGAACTCTTTGAGTTCCTTATAGAGTCAATCAAAAAGTATCATCCGTCCGACGATCTGAGCATGGTACGGAAAGCCTATGAGACTGCCAACTCCGCCCATAAGGGGCAGCTGAGGAAGTCGGGAGAGCCGTATATTGTCCATCCGCTGAGCGTGGCCATCATCCTTGCACAGCTGGAGCTGGACAAAGAATCCATCATCGCCGGTATCCTCCATGACGTGGTAGAGGATACGGTCATGACCATGGATGAGATGAAGCAGGCCTTCGGCGAGGAGGTCGCTCTTTTGGTGGACGGAGTCACCAAACTGACTCAGCTGTCCTGGTCCGTGGACAAGGTGGAGATCCAGGCGGAGAACCTGAGAAAGATGTTCCTGGCTATGGCCAAGGATATCCGCGTGATTCTGATCAAGCTGGCGGACCGGCTGCACAACATGCGGACGCTCCAGTACATGAGACCGGAGAAGCAGAAGGAGAAGGCGCGGGAAACCATGGAGATTTATGCTCCCATCGCTGATCGTCTCGGAATCTCCAAGATCAAGATTGAACTGGACGACCTGTCTTTAAAGTATATGGAGCCGGAGGTATATTACGAACTAAAGGAAAAGATCACGCTGCGCCGCAGCACCCGTGAAGAGCTCGTGCAGAATATCATGGAAGAAGTGCAGGAGCATATGAGGTCTGCCGGCATAGAAGCCAGGGTAGACGGGCGTGTAAAACATTTTTTCAGTATCTATAAAAAGATGGTGAACCAGCACAAGACGCTGGATCAGATATATGATATTTTTGCGGTGCGCATCATTGTGGATACGGTGAAGGACTGCTATGCGGCCCTGGGAGTCATCCATGAGATGTACAAGCCCATACCGGGGCGGTTCAAGGACTATATCGCCATGCCGAAGGCCAATATGTATCAGTCCCTCCATACGACTCTGATAAGCAGCACGGGGCAGCCCTTTGAGATTCAGATCAGGACCTATGATATGCACCGGACGGCAGAATACGGAATCGCAGCCCATTGGAAATATAAGGAAGGCAAGGATGGGCAGAACGCGGCCCAGAAGGAAGAAGAAAAGCTGAGCTGGCTTCGCCAGATCCTGGAATGGCAGAAGGACATGTCTGACAACAAGGAGTTCTTGTCTTCTCTGAAAACAGACCTGGATATTTTTTCGGAAAGCGTCTACTGCTTTACCCCGGAGGGCGATGTGAAAAACCTGCCCAGCGGATCCACCACGGTGGACTTTGCCTACAGCATCCACAGCGCCGTAGGGAATAAGATGGTAGGCGCCAGAGTCAATGATAAGCTGGTGCCTATTGATTATGTCATCCAGAACGGAGACCGGGTGGAGATCATAACCTCCCAGAATTCCAAGGGGCCCAGCCGCGACTGGCTGAAGACGGTCAAGAGCGCTCAGGCCAAAAATAAGATCAACCAGTGGTTCAAGACTCAGAATAAAGAAGAGAACATCATCCGCGGCAAGGAAATGGTGGAGCGATACTGCAAAGCGAAGGGAATCAATTTCAGCGATATCAATAAGTCTGAGTATGAGGACAAGGTCCTCATGAAATACGGCTTCCGGGAATGGGACGCCGTTTTGGCAGCCATCGGCCACGGCGGCATGAAGGAAGGCCAGGTCATCAATAAGCTGGTGGAAGAGTATCAGCGGAAGCATCAGAAGGAGATCACCGACGAAAAGGTGCTGGGCGACGCTTCCATTGGAAAGGAAAAGCCCGCGTCGGAAAAAAGTAAGAGCGGTATCGTCGTCAAGGGCGTCCATGATCTGGCGGTCCGGTTTTCCAGGTGCTGCAGCCCGGTTCCCGGAGATGAGATCGTGGGGTTTGTGACCAGAGGCCGAGGTATTTCCATACACAGGACTGACTGCATCAATATCATCAATCTTCCGGAGGAGGAACGTTCCAGGCTGATCGACGCCGAGTGGCAGCTTCCCGAGGGAGACAAGGCGCAGGAGACTTATTCTACGGAAATCAAGATATTCGCCCATAACCGGATCGGTATTTTCGTGGATATCTCCAGAATATTTACAGAGCGTCAGATTGACATCACATCCATGAACGTGAGGACCAGCAAACAGGGGCTGGCGACGATTACTATGAGCTTCGATATCCATGGCGTGGAAGAGCTTCAGAGGCTGGTCGAAAAGCTCCGCCAGGTGGAGAGCGTGATCGATATCGAGAGGACGGCCGGGTAGGATATTATATATGAAGAAAAAATTGCAGATAGAATGTGCGGTGCTGGGGATGATCAGCACCAACTGTTATTTTCTGATCAATACAGAGACAAATGAGACGATCATTGTGGATCCGGCGGACAACGCCTCGGATATCAGGAATTGGTGCAGGAACAATGGAAGGAAGCCGGCGGCGATCCTGCTGACCCACGGGCATTTTGACCATATGCTGGCGGCAGACGCGCTGAGAAATGAATTTTCCGTCCGCATTTATGCGGCGGAAGCAGAACGGGAGCTTTTGTCGGACCCCGCTGCCAATCTTTCCGGCCAATGGAGCCGGCCGGCGGTGCTTAAAGCGGATGAGTACCTAACGGACGGCCAGGTACTGGAGCTGGCAGGATTCCAGATCCGCGCTATCCTGACTCCCGGCCATACGGCCGGCGGCATGTGCTATTATCTGGAAGAAGAGGGCGTGCTGATCAGCGGCGACACATTGTTCCAGGGGTCTTACGGCCGGGTGGACTTCCCCACCTCTTCCATGTCGGAAATGGGGCGTTCCGTGAGGGATAAGCTGCTGGTGCTGCCGGAGGATACCGCCGTCTACCCCGGTCATGGGGAGAGTACGACGATTGGATATGAAAAAGCTTATAATCCTCTGGCCCAGTGGAGCAGATGATGGATTTATGACAAAGAGGGGCGCTCACAGGGCGCCCTTTCACATTAGCACAGCGATAGATTAAAGGGGAGAGAATGATCTGTTTAACACTCAGCGAAGAAAATTTTGAATACGATGTGCGCGGTCTTTTGACGGCCTTTTATCCTGGAGAGGAGATATACGCTTCAGTCAGAAGCGGGCAGGGGGAAAACCGGGAACCGGGTTCTGACGGCCGAATCCTTTCTGTGGACTACATGGACGGAAAGATTCGCGTGAGCCTTGAGCATGGAGGGAAGAAGACGGCAGAGGCGGCAGTCGATTATGAGGACAGAAAAGAGACGAAATCGGTGCTCAAGCGGCTGGTATATGGGCTCTTGTCGGCAGATACGGGCAGGGAGCTTCCCTGGGGAACGCTCACAGGTATCCGTCCTACGAAGATACCGATGGCTTTTCTGGAGGAAGGGGCCGGCGAGGCAGAGATTGTTTCTCATATGAAAGAAAACTATCTGGCCAGCGAGGAAAAGATAAGGCTCAGCATCGAGATTGCGAAGCGGGAGAAGGAAGTGTTAAAAGACATTGATTATGAAGACGGCTACAGCCTTTATATCGGAATCCCTTTTTGCCCTACCACCTGCCTGTACTGCTCGTTCACCTCGTATCCCGTCGCCAAATGGGAGCCCAGGATGGATGAATATCTGGACGCGCTTTTCCGGGAGATCGACTATACGAAGGAGGCTTTTTCCCATAAAAAGCTGAACACGATCTATATTGGAGGGGGAACTCCGACTACGCTGAGCCCGAGGCATCTGGAGCACCTGCTGTCCAAGGTGGAGGAGAGCTTCAGCCTTAAGGATCTGCAGGAATGGACTGTCGAAGCGGGACGGCCGGACAGTGTGACACGGGACAAGCTGAGAACGCTGCGGAGACATCCAGTCTCCAGAATCTCCATCAATCCCCAGACGATGAGGCAGGAAACTCTCAGGATCATTGGACGGCATCATACGCCGGAGCAGATAGAAGAGGCCTTTGCCATGGCCAGGGAAGAAGGATTTGACAATATCAACATGGATCTGATCATGGGGCTGCCGGAGGAGGGGCCGGAGGACGTCCGGTATACCATGGAGCGTCTTTATGCCATGGCGCCGGACAACATCACGGTACATTCCCTGGCAATCAAACGCGCGGCCAGGCTGAATACCATGAAAGAACAGTATGCCCATCTGAAATTTGAGAATACCGAGGAGATGATGGGACTGGCGGCGGAATACTGCAGAAGGCTGGGGATGGAGCCTTATTATCTGTATCGACAGAAGAACATGGCCGGAAATTTTGAAAATGTGGGTTATGCCAGCCCTGGAAAAGCCGGCATTTACAACATTCTTATAATGGAAGAAAAGCAGACTATCATGGCACTGGGGGCGGGCTCTACCACAAAAGCGGTATTTCCGGGAGGGCGGATCGAACGGTGCGACAATGTAAAGGATATTGACCAGTATCTTGGCAGAATTGATGAGATGATTGACAGAAAACGGAAACTTTTGTCTTGAAAATAGACAGGTGTTCGTGTATGATAGACAAGGAATGCCCGGGTGTGCCGGGAAAAAAGAAAGAGGAGAACCAGATATGGCGTTAAGCAAGAAGCCGGTGACCGGCATGAAGGATATTCTGCCTGCCGAAATGCAGGTGAGGGATTATGTGATCGGCCTCATTCAGGAGACCTATAAGAGTTTTGGATTTTCCCATATTGAGACTCCCTGTATGGAGAATATCTCCAACCTGAGCAGCAAGCAGGGCGGAGAAAATGAAAAATTGATTTTTAAAGTATTGAAAAGAGGCGAGAAGCTGCATATACTGGAAGCCCAGACAGAGGCGGACGTGGTAGACTGCGGCATGCGGTACGACCTGACCGTGCCCCTTTCCCGATATTATTCCAATAATTCCGCACAGCTGCCCGCGCCTTTCAAAGCGCTTCAGATGGGCAATGTCTGGCGTGCCGACAGACCTCAGAGGGGGCGGTTCCGTCAGTTCATGCAGTGCGATATCGACATTCTCGGCGACGCCTCCTGCCTGGCGGAGATTGAGCTGATGTCAGCGACGACGACTCTTCTCGGGAAGCTTGGTTTTTCCGGATTTAAGGTCTGCTTTAACGACAGGCGGGTCCTGAAGGCCATGGCGGCGTACAGCGGCTTTGCGGAGAAGGATTATGACCAGGTATTCATCATCCTGGATAAAATGGACAAGATAGGCATGGAAGGCGTGGCCGCGGAGCTGTCTGAAAACGGCTTTGCCGGAGATGCTGTTGAAACATATATGGGACTTTTTGCCGAGCTGGAGCAGGCGCCGGACGCTCTGGCCTATCTGGAGGAGAAATTGGACGGCGTGGTGGCCGGAGGCGCGATCGCGGGTATGAAAACCATCATCGAGAGTGTGAGAGCTACGGCATCCTGTGAGTTCAGCCTGGTATTTGATCCGACGCTGGTGCGCGGAATGTCCTATTATACAGGTTCTATCTTTGAGATCAAGATGGAGGAGCTGGGAGGCTCCGTGGCCGGAGGCGGCCGTTATGATGAGATGATAGGGAAATTTACCGGGATGGATACTCCGGCCTGTGGATTTTCCATTGGATTTGAACGGATCATCACCATATTGATGGAAAAAGGCTTCCAGGTGCCGCAGTCAGGGGCCAGGAAAGCGTATCTGATAGAAAAGGGTATGCCGGCCGAGACTATGGTGAAGGTGCTGGCAGAGGCTAAAAAAGAGCGGGAGGCCGGCATACAGGTGCTGGTCTCAAATATGAATAAAAACAAGAAATTCCAAAAGGAGCAGCTCCAGAAAGAGGGCTACGGGGAATTCCGGGAATTCTACAAGGATTTTCAGTGACAGCGAGAAATTCCCTATAAGAAAGGACGTGGAAGAAATGGCAGAATCGATGAGAGGCCTCCACAGGACCCACAGATGTACCGAGGTGTCGAGGGGCAATGTGGGAGAGAACGTGACGGTTATGGGCTGGGTGCAGAAAAGAAGAAACCTGGGAAGCCTGGTTTTTGTGGATCTGAGAGACCGTTCCGGCCTGCTGCAGATTGTGTTTGATGAAAAAGACGTGGGCAGCGAAGGCTTTGAAAAAGCCGGAACTCTCCGAAATGAATATGTGATCGCGGTAGAGGGAGCAGTGGAAGTCCGTTCAGGCGCCGTGAATGAAAATCTTGAGACGGGGGATATTGAAATACGTGCAAAGTCTCTGCGGATTCTTTCCGAAGCTCTGACTCCGCCTTTTCCCATTGAAGAGGAGTGCAGCACCAAGGAGGAGTTGCGCTTGAAATACCGATATCTGGATCTCAGAAGGCCGAACCTGCAGAGGAATCTGGCAGTGAAGAGCAAAGTGGCCATTTTGTCCCGGAATTTTATGCAGGAGCAGGGATTTCTGGAAGTGGAGACTCCCATATTAGTTAAAAGCACGCCGGAAGGGGCAAGGGATTATCTGGTGCCCAGCCGGATTCATCCGGGAAATTTTTATGCGCTGCCTCAGTCGCCTCAGATATATAAGCAGCTTCTGATGTGCTCCGGCTTTGACCGGTATTTTCAGATTGCCAGATGCTTCCGCGACGAGGATCTGCGCGCCGACCGGCAGCCGGAATTCACGCAGATGGATATGGAGCTTTCCTTCGCGGATGTGGACGATGTCATCGAAGTGAATGAAAAGCTGCTCGCTTATCTGATGAAAGAAATATGCGATGTGGAAGTGAAGCTTCCAATCCGGCGTATGACCTATGCGGAGGCCATGGACCGCTTTGGCTCCGACAAGCCGGACCTGCGGTTTGGGATGGAGCTCCATGATGTGTCCGGCGCGGTCCGGGATTGTGGTTTTGCCGTATTCCGAAATGCCCTGGAGGCGGGCGGATCTGTCCGCGGCCTTACGGTGAAGGGCCAGGCAGGCATGCCCAGGAAGAAGATTGATTCTCTCGTGGAATTTGCGAAGACCTACGGCGCCAAAGGACTGGCATATCTGGCTGTCCAGGAGGACGGCGGCTATAAATCTTCTTTTGCGAAATTTATGACGGAGGATGAGCTGGCCGCATTGGTGAAAGCGATGGACGGAGAGCCTGGCGATCTGCTCCTCTTTGCGGCAGATAAAAATAAGGTGGTATTTGACAGCCTGGGCGCTCTGCGCGTGGAACTGGCGAAGCGTCTGGAGATGATTCCGGGAAATACGTTTGAATTTGTATGGATCACCGAATTTCCTCAGTTTGAATATTCGGAGGAGGAACAGCGGTTCGTGGCGATGCATCACCCCTTTACGATGCCCATGGACGAGGATCTGCCGCTGCTGGATACGGACAGAGGAGCGGTCCGCGCGAAGGCCTATGATATCGTGCTGAACGGCTGTGAGATCGGCGGCGGAAGCGTGAGGATCCATCAGAGCGATGTGCAGGCGAAGATGTTTGAATGTCTCGGATTCAGCAAGGAGGAAGCGGAAGAACGATTCGGCTTCCTGATGGACGCGTTTAAATACGGCGTGCCGCCCCATGCGGGCCTGGCTTATGGACTGGACCGGCTGGTAATGCTGATGACAGGAGCGGACAACATCCGCGAGGTCATTGCTTTCCCGAAGGTAAAGGATGCTTCCTGCCTGATGTCGGGGGCTCCCGGACGGGTGGACGAGGTTCAGCTTACAGAGCTCAAAATCGCAGTTTCAGAGCAGGACGGAGCCGAGGAATAAAAGCTCCTGATTTACTATGTTATCTAAATATCACTATAAATCACTTAAATGGAGGAAATAAAATGTATTCATTTGAAGAGGTATCTTCCTACGATCCCGTTATCGCTCAGGCGATGCAGGACGAACTGGGAAGGCAGCAGAGCCACATCGAGCTCATCGCTTCTGAAAACTTTGTGAGCAAGGCCGTCATGGCGGCCATGGGAAGCCCCCTGACCAATAAGTATGCGGAAGGATATCCGGGAAAGCGCTATTACGGCGGATGCGAATTCGTAGACGTGGTGGAGACGGTCGCCCAGGAGCGTGCCAGAGAGCTGTTTGGCTGTGAATATGTCAATGTGCAGCCCCATTCCGGCGCACAGGCCAATATGGCTGTCTTCTTTGCGATGCTGAAGCCCGGAGACACGGTGATGGGGATGAGCCTGGCCCATGGCGGACATCTGACCCATGGAAGCCCCGTGAATATGTCCGGTTCTTATTTCCATGTGGTGCCCTACGGTGTGACAGACGCCGGCGTGATCGACTATGAAGAAGTGCGCCGGATCGCCCACGAGTGCAAGCCGAAGCTGATCGTGGCAGGCGCCAGCGCTTATGCAAGAGAGATTGATTTTAAAACCTTCCGGGAAATCGCCGATGAGGTGGGAGCATATCTGATGGTGGATATGGCCCATATCGCCGGTCTGGTGGCCGCCGGACTTCATATGAGCCCGATCCCTTACGCTCATGTGACTACGACCACGACCCATAAGACACTCCGCGGCCCGAGAGGCGGGATGATCCTTTCCAGCAATGAGATGCAGGAAAAATTCAACTTCAACAAAGCGGTGTTCCCTGGCATTCAGGGCGGCCCGCTGATGCATGTGATCGCGGCCAAGGCCGTATGCTTTAAAGAAGCTCTGGATCCCAGCTTCAAGACATACATGGCTCAGACGAAGAAAAATGCGGCCAAGCTGGCAGAGGAGCTGATAAAGAGAGGTTTTGACATCGTATCAGGCGGCACCGATAACCATCTGATGCTCGTGGACCTCCGTCCAGTTGGCGTGACCGGAAAAGCAGCGGAAAAGCTGCTGGATGCGGCTAACATTACCTGCAACAAGAACGCTATTCCCAATGATCCGGAGAAGCCCTTCGTGACCAGCGGCATTCGTCTGGGAGCCCAGGCGATCACCAGCCGCGGTGTGGTTGAAGCGGATATGGAAACCATTGCAGAAGCCATCCGTCTGGTGATCACACAGGATGAAGCCAATACGGCAAAGGCAAAAGCCATGGTGAAGGAATTGACGGATAAATATCCGCTGTATTAAATCTCTGGAGGGGCCGCCTTATCCCTGCTTTGGGAGTGCCGCTCACATGTCGACGGGAAATCTTTATGATTTCCCGTCTCCTGTTCACTCAGAAACAGAATCGGAATTTCCGTTTCTGCCTCCCTCCGCCTGGGGAACATCAGTCCCTGCCCTGCGGCGCTCACCTTTAGGCCGGCCCGGAAGCTTTCTGCCGGTATCTTTTCTGCCGCACCATTTCGGATGATTTTTGTTCCTTTGATTCCGGAAAAGAATCGGATTTCCTTTTGCCTCGTAATTCAGACAGAAAAAACTTATTTGAAAGTATTACAAGGTATACCCAAGGGCACCTCTTAATTCATGCCCTCCGGGCAGGCGCACTTCGTGCGTCAAGGTATAGTTATACTCACGGTGTCCTTTTTAATTTTATAGAGAAAGGGGGAGTTTATATGGTCTTATTTGTGGAATATCCGAAATGCAGTACCTGCCAGAAGGCAAAAAAATGGCTGGAAGAAAATGGCGTAGAATTTAAAGACCGTCACATTGTGGAGGAGATCCCCACGGCGGAGGAGCTGAAAGCATGGAAAGAAAAAAGCGGTCTGCCTCTGAAACGGTTCTTTAATACCAGCGGCATGAAATATAAGGCTCTGGAATTAAAGGATAAGCTTCCGGATATGAGTGAAGAAGAGCAGCTTTCCCTTCTGGCTGCCGATGGAATGCTGGTGAAAAGGCCGGTTTTGGTAGGGGAGGATTTCGTCCTTACTGGATTCCGGGAGAAAGAATGGACGGAGAAATTAAAGTTTACACTCAATTCTTAATCTTTTCGAATCTTTTTCCGTGCGGTTGACAATGAACGCCGGAACTCGGTATAATATCGAGAGAAGCAAGATATTATACCTGTGCATAGGCGGCTTCTGCATATACTGCAGAAGACAGCTGCACAACCGCCGGAGGCCCGTGTCCATTTTGGACATGGTATAATATCGAGAGAAGCAAGATATTATACCTGTGCATAGGCGGCTTCTGCATATACTGCAGAAGACAGCTGCACAACCGCCGGAGGCCCGTGTCCGCGTGTGGACATGGAATAATATCGAGAGAAGCTGAGTGAGCCGGTTCGAGGAGACAATATGGAGAAAAAAACAAAACGAATATTTTCTGTTTTAATCATATGCTGCATCCTGCTGTTTGGAATGGGAATTACGTCATTCGCTGCGGGGACCAATGGGGCCAACGACGCGTCGCTGGCTTCTTTAGAGATTTCGCCGGGCACGATCAGTCCTGAATTTTCATCCGATGTGTATGAATATCAGGTAGAGGTGGGAGCGGACTGTGATAAGCTTCTGGTAAATGCCAAGACCTCTGACAGCGGGGCCAAGATGGTGATAGCCGGAAATTCCGGCCTGAAGGTGGGGACGAATACTGTCATCATAAATGTGACGGCGGCCGACGGGGTGACGACGGCCAAATATACCATCCAGGCAGTGCGCAGCGCCGGTGAGACACAGTCCTCCGCAGCAGGAAATGAAAGTACGGCTGCAGAGTCTTCTGAGAGTCAGATTGCTGATAATCCTCTGGTCAACAGTTCTGCCGCCGCTACAGAAGCGGGCAGTACGGAAGGCCAGGAGTCTCAGAGCTCCAGCTCTGCTTCCGCAGGCACGATCACAACTACGGGCAAGACGTATACCCTGTCTGAGCCGGACGCATCCGCGATACCGGATGGATATACGGCAATGGATCTGAAAATCGGGGAACAGACTGTAAAGGTCTGGAAGTTCCCCTCAGAATATGATGTGGAAGGGTTTTACCTGATATACGGGACCGACGAGACCGGAAAAACGGCGTTTTATATCTATGATGAGACAGAAGGCACCGTGATCACGGCGCCGGACGGCATCCTGTCGGCCGGACAGGAGAATGAGATTTCACAGGTGCAGCTGCAGAAGGCCCAGGAAGCTTATCAGAAGTCCATGAAAACCCGGATGCTGATCATTATTGGTCTTTCTGTGCTGTGCTTTATCCTTTTGATAGCCTTTACTGCCGCCATGACCCGGAGAAGAAATGGGCGTGGGGAGGATGACTTTCATGATGACGGTCCCCGCGGAGGCTATGGCGGAGAGCCGGATGAAGATGATTATGAGGAAGCCGGAGAAGAGCCTTATGACGAGGAGCCTTACGAGGAAGAATCCTACGACGAAGAATCTTATGACGAAGAATCCTATGAAGAAGAAGAGCCTTATGAGGAGGAAACCTATGATGATGAGCCTTACGAAGAAGGGTCCTCTGATGATGGGCTTTATGACGGAGAGGCTTATGATGAGGAACCCTATGATCTAGATGCCGAGGATGAAGCGGGTGAGGAGCCTGCGTGGGCATCCACAGAGGAGCATGCTTCAGAACTGGAGACAGATTCTGCGCCGGTCGAAGCAGAAAGCGAAGATTATCAGGAGGAAGCCGGATACGAAGCGTATGAGGAGCTGCCGGCTGAAGAGGAAGAAGAGACGGAACAGCCCAAAGCTTCGGATGAAGAAGAGGATGATCTGGACGCGGATTTTGATCTGCTGGAGGCTCTTTTGTCTGATTCCGTCCGGAGTGTGAAGCCGGACGACGCGGAGAGTATCGTGAACCGGGCGGCGGAAAAAGCCGGGAAGCGGCCTCCGGAGCAGCCTGGGGCGGCTCCGGAGAAACAAACGGTTCGTGAACCGGAGAGGCGGGAACGGAAGCAGCCGGGCGAGAAAAAGCCGGCCGTGAGGCCCCAGCCGGCCGGGAAACCCTCTCAGAATTTGGAAGACGACGATGATTTTGAGATTTTTGATTTATAGATTCTAACAAAAGTGCAGCCCCGGAAGGGGACTGCACTTTTGTCTCTGAGGGGTATCCTGATTCCATCCAGACACTGCCACTTGCAATTCTTATGAGACTGTGCTAATATTGTTATAACAAATATAACGAAAGAGGCCGGGTGAAGAAGATGATAATGAAAATAGATTTTAACAGTGACGAAGCACTATATATACAGCTGAGAAATCAGATCATCATTGGCATCGCCACCGAAACCATTAAAGAGGGAGAAGCCCTCCCGTCGGTCAGGAGTCTGGCTGACACCATTGGAATTAACATGCATACGGTAAATAAGGCATATACGGTCCTGAAGCAGGAAGGTTTTGTAAAGCTGGACCGCCGGAGGGGAGCCGTAATTGCCGTCGACTTTGATAAAATGCGGGCAATGGAAGAACTGATGTCCGACATGCAGGTGCTGCTTGCGAAAGCGGCATGTAAAAACATCAGCCGGACGGAGATCCATGAATTGGTGGATATGGTGATGAACCAGTTTGACTGTTCGCCGGAAGCTTCGGAGGACTGCTCCGATATGGAGTAAGGCCCGGATCCTGGCAGGCTGAGTTTGGGAGGATAGACCATGTTATGTGAAAAATGTAAAATAAGAGAGGCCAATATCCGATATACGGAAGTGATCAGCGGAGTGAAGACAGAACACAACCTGTGCAGCCACTGTGCCAAGGAGATGGATTTTGGACATTATACAGCGATGTTTGATACGGATTATCCGATAGGGAAGCTTTTGTCGGATTTATTTGGGCTGGACGCAGAACGCGGGGACAGCGATGAGATGGACATGGACCAGGTGGTCTGCCCCACCTGCAATACGGCATATAGTGATTTTGTAAAGGACAGCCGCTTTGGCTGCCCGGATTGTTACCGGGTATTCGACTTGCTGATGAGCGAGAATATCAAGAAAATCCAGGGCAATGATACCCATACGGGGAAGCGCCCATTGTATGGACATGAAGCCACAGAGGACCAGGAGGGGACGGAGAAAACGGAAGATATCCAGAACTCCATTGAAATCCTGTCATCCAAGCTGCAGGAAGCCATCCGGGAAGAAGAGTATGAGATGGCGGCGAAGTACAGGGATGAGATCAGAGAATTGAAGGAGAGGTTGAATGCAGATGCTTAAATGGTATCAGGAAACGGAGGACCAGCATGATGTCTTTCTGGCAGGCCGTATCCGTCTGGTGCGGAACCTGGAGCATTATCCCTTTCCGGTGAAGCTAGCGGAAGAGGACGGCGCGGAGCTGGTAGGCAAACTGGAAAATGGACTGAAAGATATCGGTTCAGTAGATAAACGAATCTTTCATACGATTCCCCTGTCGGCGATGGGGACGGAAGAGAAAGAGGCATTAAAAGAGCGCCGTGCCATAAATGGGGCCGGAGTGGAGAAAAAAGGCCCGGAAAGTCTGCTGCTGTCGGAAGATGAGACGGTCAGCATAACGCTGGACGGAGAAGATCACATCCGGCTCCAGTGCTTTTCTCATAAAGTGGATCTGAACGGGCTGTGGAACGAGGCCAGCCGCCTGGATGATTATATCAATGAGCGGTTTGCCTATGCGTTTCATGAAAAATATGGATACCTGACGGCCTACCCCACTAACGTGGGGACGGGCCTGCGGGCGGCGGTGACGCTGCATCTTCCCATGCTCTCAGCCGGGAAACAGTTCGGCAAGCTGGTGAGCGAGATGAGCCGCTTCGGGGTTTCTGTTCAGGGACTCTATGGGGAAGGGAGCGAAAACTACGGTTCCCTTTATGAAGTGTCCAATCAGAAAACGCTGGGGCAGACCGAAGAGGAGATCATCGCGCTGGTACAGCAGATGGCGGACCGCCTGGCGGCCAGTGAACGCAAGGTAAAATCGCTGACTCTCCGGAACCACAGGCTGGATCTGGAGGATGAGATTTATAAATCCTATGGTGTCCTGAGGTATGCGAAGAAGCTTTCTGTGAAGGAAGCGATGACATATCTTTCTCAGGTGCGCGTAGGTGAGATGGAAGGACTTTTGCAGCTCAAGAAGCCCTTGAATTTCTACGGGCTCATGATGGAGATACAGCCAACGAATATGAAGCTGCTGGCGCCGGAAAATGAAAAGACAGACTTAAAGCAGGCCAGGGCATCTTACATCCGGTCCATGCTGCCGGAGCTGGTCTGAAGAAATAGGAGGAAAATATGTACAACAACAGGTTTTCAAATAAAGCAGAGGAAGCACTCCAGCTAGCCGTGGGAATGGCGGAGGCTCTGGGGCAGGGATATGTGGGTACCGAGCATATCCTCCTGGGGCTTATCCGTGAAGGAAGCAGCGCGGCGGCCCAGGTGCTTTCCAGCCACGGGATAGAGGAAGAACGGGTGCTGGCTTTGGTCCAGCAGCTGATAGCTCCGATGACGCCGGTGCATATGGCCGACCGGGGAGGATATTCACCCCGCGCCGCCAGGGTGCTGGAGAACAGTTATCGGGAGGCTGTACAATTCAAGTCCCCGCTGATCGGGACCGAGCATATCTTGATCGCAATGCTCAAGGACAGTGACTGTTCCGCCACGCGGCTTCTGAATACCATGAACGTGAACATCCAGAGGATGTACGTGGACCTTTTGGCTACTATGGGAGCGGACGCCAGTCAGTATAAGGACGAGCTGGAAGGAAAAGGTAAGGGGCAGGAAAAAAGCGCGACGCCCACACTGGACAATTACAGCCGGGATCTGACTGCTCTTGCAAAGGAAGGAAAGCTTGACCCGGTCATTGGAAGAGAGCACGAGATCGAGAGAGTGATCCAGATCCTCAGCCGCCGGACCAAGAATAATCCCTGCCTGATCGGCGAACCTGGCGTTGGCAAGACCGCTATCGCGGAAGGGCTGGCGGGAAAAATCGTAGAGGGAAATGTTCCGGATACGGTAAAGGGAAAGCGTGTGATGACGCTGGATCTGTCCGGAATGGTCGCCGGTTCCAAATACCGCGGCGAGTTTGAAGAAAGAATCAAGAATGTACTGAAGGAAGTGCGGGCAGACGGCAACGTCCTTTTGTTCATTGATGAGATACACACCATCATCGGCGCCGGAGGCGCGGAGGGAGCCATAGACGCGTCCAATATCCTGAAGCCTTCCTTGGCCAGAGGCGAGATTCAGCTGATCGGGGCCACGACCATTGACGAATACCGGAAATATATCGAGAAAGACGCGGCCTTGGAGAGAAGATTCCAGCCCGTGATGGTAGAAGAGCCCTCGGCAGAGGAAGCGATTTCCATTTTAAGGGGACTTAAATCCAAATACGAGGAGCATCATCAGGTGACGATCACAGAAGATGCCATTCAGGCGGCGGTGAATCTGTCGGCCCGATATATCAACGACCGGTTTCTGCCCGATAAGGCCATCGACCTGATCGACGAGGCATCCTCGAAGGTGCGGCTGACTACCTTTGTGGAGCCGGAGGAGATAAAAAAGCTGGAAGAGGATATTGCCCAGCTGGAGGAGCAGAAGGTCGCGGCTATTCAGACGGAAGCTTACGAAAAAGCCGGCGAGATCAAGAAGAAGCAGCAGAAGAAGAAGGAACGTCAGGAAAAGATTCTGCTCAAATGGGAAAAAGAGAAGAGCAGCAAAAAGCTCTATGTTACAGAAAATGAGATTGCCGATGTCGTGTCTGGCTGGACGAAGATACCGGTGAAAAAGCTGGAAGAAGGAGAGGCAGAGCGCCTTAAGAATCTGGAAAGTATCCTCCACGAAAGAGTGGTAGGGCAGGAGGAAGCCGTGGTGGCGGTATCAAAGGCCATCCGCCGCGGGCGCGTGGGCCTTAAGGATCCGAAGCGTCCGATCGGTTCGTTTTTGTTCCTGGGACCTACCGGCGTAGGAAAAACAGAGCTCTCGAAAGCGCTGGCGGAGGCCATGTTCGGCACGGAAAACGCCATGATACGGGTTGACATGTCAGAGTACATGGAAAAGCACAGCGTATCCAAGATGGTTGGATCGCCGCCTGGATATGTGGGCTATGACGAAGGCGGGCAGCTCAGCGAAAAGGTCCGCCGGAATCCGTATTCCGTGATACTTTTTGATGAGATAGAGAAAGCGCATCCTGATGTGTTCAATATTCTGCTCCAGGTCCTGGACGACGGACACATAACCGATGCTCAGGGCAGAAAAATAGATTTCAAGAATACGGTGCTCATCATGACGTCCAATGCAGGCGCGGCGCGGATCATTGAGCCGAAGAAGCTTGGTTTCGGAGCCGCCAGCACGGATAAAGAGGACTATGAATTTATGAAGAGCGGCGTGATGGAAGAGGTCCGCCGGATCTTTAAGCCGGAATTCCTGAACAGGATCGATGAGACGATCGTATTCCATGCGCTGACCAAGGAGGACATGGGACAGATCGTGGACATCATGATGAAGGGACTCTGCGGCAGGACGAAGGAGCAGATGGACATTACTCTGGTAATGGACGACGCAGCGAAAGCCTGGATCATTGACAAAGGGTACGATCAAAAATATGGCGCGCGGCCGCTGCGCCGGACAATCCAGAGCGAGATCGAGGATAAACTGGCGGAAGAGATTTTGGACGGCGCCGTGAAAAAAGGAGATACAGTTTCCGTAACGGCAGAGGATGGAAAACTGAAATTTTCTGTTTAAACGTCTGGTAAAAAGTCGAATTCTATACTATAATGAAACCAGTATTTTAGTGACGAAAACATCGGGAGGATGAATCATGCCAGCAGTAAAGGAATTAATACGCACAGAACAAAATGGTACACTCAGCTTTGGAGACTACACACTGGGCGCAAAGTCGAAGCTTCAGGATTATGAATTCAACGGCGATCTATATAAGGTAAAGACGTATTGTGACATCACGAAGCTGGAGCGGAACGGCATGTTTGTCTACGAATCGGTTCCGGGGACAGCTGTGAATGAGTTTGAAGCGGATGATACGGGAGTGCATTTCATTGTGGAAGGCAGTCAGGACGCGCAGATCACGCTGGAACTGGAGGATGACACGGAGTACGACGTGCGGATCGGCGAAGAAGATGCCGGTATGATCAAAACTAATATGAGCGGAAAGCTGACGCTGAGCGTGGAGCTTTCTGAAGGAGAATCCACAGTGGTTGAAGTGAAGAAAAGATAGGACGGCCGGGACTGCAGTGGTAATAGAAACAGTCGGAATTGTATTTCATCAGGCTGCCGCGGGGTTTTGAAAAGCCTGCGGCAGCCTGTTTTATTTTATAGGAACGGAGCAGGTATGGCAAAAGCGAGAGCAACGGTATTTTTCTGTAAAGAATGTGGATATGAGTCCGCTAAATGGATGGGCCAGTGTCCTGGGTGCCGGGAATGGAACACATTTGTGGAAGCGCCTTCGGTGAAGAAGGCGGCTCCGGCGAGAGGCCTGGGAGCCGGCTCCGCAGGTACAGGCGCCGTCATGGAAAGGCGTCCTCAGAAGCTGTCGGAGATCCAGTCGGCCATGGAGGCAAGGATGAGCACAGGCATGGAGGAGCTGGACCGCGTCCTGGGAGGGGGGCTTGTAGGAGGTTCCCTGATTCTGGTGGGAGGAGATCCGGGCATCGGGAAATCGACCCTTCTTCTCCAGGTATGCCGGAACCTGGCGGAAGCAGGACATAAGATTCTTTATATTTCCGGAGAAGAATCTCTCAGCCAGATCAAGCTCAGGGCTGACAGGCTGGGGACCTTCAGCGGGGAGCTGTCCTTTTTGTGCGAGACCAGCCTGGAGCTGATCTCTGATGTGATCATTGAGGAAAGGCCGGAGGCGGTGGTCATCGACTCCATTCAGACCATGTACCGGGAGGATGCCGGCACCGCGCCGGGCAGCGTGGGGCAGGTACGAGAGTCCACGAATACGCTGCTCCAGCTGGCAAAGGGGAACGACATCACGATCTTCATCGTGGGACATGTCACCAAAGAAGGGACTGTGGCAGGGCCCAGGATGCTGGAGCATATGGTGGATACGGTCCTTTATTTTGAAGGGGAGCGGAATGCTTCTTACCGGATCCTGCGGGGAGTGAAGAACCGGTTTGGATCCACCAATGA
Organism: Lachnospiraceae bacterium; assembly: GCA_902363445.1. Classification (GTDB taxonomy): domain Bacteria; phylum Bacillota; class Clostridia; order Lachnospirales; family Lachnospiraceae; genus Lientehia. The sequence continues at coordinate 73,647 of CABJAB010000001.1, read as the reverse complement.
GATTGGAGTCTTTGAGATGCGGGGAGACGGGCTTGCGGAGGTCCCGAATCCTTCCGAATATATGCTGAACGGAAAACCGGTGGGGGCATCTGGTTCCGTGACGGCCTGCTCCATGGAGGGGACGCGGCCTGTGCTTTTGGAGATCCAGGCTCTCGTCTGCCGCACGAATTTCGGCATGCCCAGAAGGACGGCGGCCGGGACGGATTATAACCGTGTCAATCTGCTGATCGCTGTTTTGGAAAAACGCGCAGGGCTTCGTCTTTCCGACTGCGACGCCTATGTGAATATAGCCGGAGGCCTTAAGGTCAATGAGCCTTCTTTGGACCTGGGAATCGTCATGGCGCTGGCTTCCAGCCATCGGGACATTCCGGTGGATGACAACATGATGGTTTTCGGCGAGGTGGGCCTTTCCGGTGAAGTGCGCGCGGTCAGCATGGTAGAAAAGCGGGTACAGGAGGCGGCCAAGCTGGGCTTTACCTCCTGTGTCCTTCCCAGAGTGTGTCTGGGAAGGATCCAGGAGCCGCCCGCGGGCCTTAAGCTGATCGGAGTCGGCAATGTCCAGGAGGCCATTGACCTGATCGCCCGCTGATCAGAATAGTTTCATAAAAGCCAGGACTATGAGCAGGACCCCGCTGATCCAGCAAAGATTTGCGTCGGAATGGCGGGAAACGGCGCGCCCCAGGAAGCTTCCTCCCAGTATGGCCGCTATTCCCATGAGAAACGTTGCGAGTATGGTGGCGATGATATGGGCCGGCGATACACCGGCTCCGATACCGGCCGCCACGCTGTCAATGGAAAGGGCGGCGCCCAGAGGGAACGCTTCCGCCGGCGAAAGTATATTGTCTTTGTCCTTATTAGCCTGTTCGGCTTGTTTTTTACAAGATTTATCGAATAATTTGATTATCCCGAGAATAAACAGGATTAAGAAGCTGATGTCATTGGTCAGACTTTGAGGGAGCAGCCCGCTCAGAAGGTTTCCTGCCAGCAGCGCTACGGCCAGGGTGAGACTGGATATGGCGGCAAGGATGCCGATGGAGGCCGCGGGTATCCGAATGCGGCCCATCCCATAGGCAAAGCTGGCGGAAAAGGTGTCAACGGAGAGCGCGGCAGCCAGTACAATTATCTCTAAAATGATCGCTGTCATGGATAAACACCAAGAATATCGTTTGTTTGTATGGTATTCCGGAAGAATCACCCGGGTGCAGGGACAAGAGAAGAAGGAGACGTGATTTCCAATGAAAGAATGCCGGTGTATCGCACTGGATCTGGACGGAACCCTTTTGGCGGGGGACGGAACCCTTTCCAAAGAGAGCAGAGAGGCCCTCACGGCGGCCATAGAAGCGGGCGTGCATGTGGTGGTGGCCAGTGGAAGGGCCTATTCTACACTTCCGGGAGCAATACTGTCCATTCCCGGTATTGAATATGCGATCACCTCCAATGGAGCGGCTGTCTACCGGGTGCCCACATCGGAGTGTATCTGTGTACATAAGCTCCGCCGGGAGGCCGTAGAAGACGTCCTGTCCCTGGTGGGAGAGGCTGTGGAGGACCCTTTGTATGAGGCATTCGTGGATGGGACAGCTTATGCTCCGGCAGAATACGTGGCGGATCCTGAGGCCTTTGGCGCCGATGAAAGAGCGGCGTTATACGTGAAAGCGACCAGGAAGCCCTGCCGGGACATGCTTGATTTTCTGAATAGTCATCTGGAGGAGCTGGACAGCCTGGACCTGATCGTCAATGACCAGCAGGAAAAACGGCGGATATGGGCTCTTCTGGAAAAAAATGTGCCGCACGTGTATATAACGGCATCCGTGCCGAGATTTCTGGAAATATCCGACGAAGCTTCCGGAAAAGCATCTGCTTTGGCCTTTGTCCTGGAACGCCTGGGGCTCAGTCCGGAACAGGCGGCGGCTTTTGGGAACGCGGATAATGATGCGGACATGCTGGCCTATGCCGGACTGGGGATCGCGGTGGAAAACGCCACGGAGGCGTGCCGGGCGGCGGCAGACCGCATAGGGGCCTCCAATGACGAGGACGGTGCGGCCAGGGAGATCAGAAGGATATTGGCGGAAACCGCCAGAGGACTGTGAACGGAATACCAATGAGGGGAAGAGGAAGCGTATGGACGTGAGGACAGAAGTGATACAGTTTGCCAGAAAAATGATGAGGCTGCACTATTGCGAGAATGACGTGGAAGGCGTCATCGGCATGTTTGCGCCGGATATTGTCTGGATAGGGGCGGGAGAAGGGCAGCAGGCTTCCGGCTTCGAGGCTGTATCTGAATTTTTCCGGCGGTTCAAAAATGAGATTCCAGAGTGCAGGATCTGGGATGATCAGTATGAAGTGCAGAAAGCCGCGGAGGATCTTTATATCTGTACCGGAATCATGTGGGTGGCCACAGTCCCCAGGACAAAGATGTATCTGAAGGTCCATCAGCGGGTGACCTTTGCCGTAAAAAAGCTTGACGGGGAATGGAAATGCTCTTATCTGCACTGCTCCAATCCTTATCAGGAGATGGTGGAAGACGAGCTGTTCCCGGAAAAAGTCGGCCAGCATACCTACGAGTATATCCAAGAGAGGCTGAATGCTCTGGAGATGGAAAAAGTCCGGAAAGCACAGCAGCTGGACGTGATCATGTCTTCAATCTCAGGCGGACTGAAAATGAGCCTGGATGATGATCTCTACACCTATGCCTTCGTCAGTGAGGAGGCGGCAGGACTGTTCGGCTATACGGTAGAGGAATTTTTGGAGGTGACCGGAGGGAACGCTTTCGGAGCCGTTTATCCGCCGGATGTCCCTAGGGTGGCACAGGAATGTGTGGAGGCTTTTCAGGACGGAAAAAGCAGTTACGCCATCAAATACCGGGTCCTTTGTAAGGACGGAAGTGTCAAATGGATCCTGGACAGCGGAAAAAAGGTAAAGAATGATGATGGTACCGTGGTCATCAACAGTCTCTATCTGGATGTGAGCAAGGCGGAGGAGGACGAGAGAAGGATACGGGAACAGAAGGAGCTGCTGGACAGTATCTATGATACGATTCCCTGCGGCATCTTCCGTTTTCTGCACGGCAGGGAAGAGCATGAGATCGTGGCCATGAACCGGGCGGCTCTTAATATCTTGGATTATGAGAGTGTGGAAGAATGTATGGAGGACAGCTTCCGCGGAGTCGCGTCCCATGTGGTGCCGGAGGATCACCAGAATCTGTATGAGGTGTACGACAGGATCTGCCGTGACGGAGGACAGGCGGAGGTGGAGTACCGGGTTCTGCGTAAAAACGGTGAGATCCGTTGGGTTTCCTCCACGAACATGATGGTGGAAAAAAGAAACGGGATACCGGTCATCCAGCGGACACTTGTAGATATCACGGAAAGAAAACGCCTCCAGGAGCAGTTGGGCAGAGAGCAGGAAATGTACCGGGTTGCGATGGAAAGCAGTTCGGATACCATATACGAATACCGGGTGGACGAGGATCTGCTCGTCGCTTATGTGGCCTCGCGGGAACAGGAAAAAGGGGAGAATATCCTGCGCCTTGAGGTCCCGGGGTTCCGTGAACAGCTTTATCTCGGGAAATTTGCATACGCGGATGATATTCCGTTTGTTATGGAGACCATCTGCTGCGGGAAAACGCCGGAGGCGGAAGCGCGCATCTATGATTACCGGGGCGGAGAAAAAAAGCTCCGCTGGAGCCGGTTGACCGGAAGGATGATACGGCATGAAGGGAGGCTTGCCAGGGTAGTGGGAACCCTGCGGGATATCCACGAAATGAAGCAGAGCATGTCGGAAAAGACGGAAGAGCTGCGCGTCAGCCAGATGACGCTTCAGGTGGTGAGTAATGTTTATGTCAGCACCTTTTATGTGGATCTGCTTCAGGACTCTTACTATGGGGTGAGGGTTCCAGAAGGCGCGGACACGATGGCGGTGCCGAAGCGGGGGCGGTATTCGGAGATCATGGCCGGATATATAAAGGATTTCGTAGTACCGGAGGACCGGGAGCGGATGAAACAGTTCACCGCAGCCGCAGCGTCGGGGGAAGGGTTCCGGGACGGGAAAGACCATATGGAGATTGAGTTCAGGCAGAAGCGTACGGAGGGAAAGCCGCCGGTCTGGCTGAGGATGGAAATGAACCTGGCCGCGGATATTGGAGGCAGGCCGGGCTATATGGTCATCACATTTATCAACATAAGCGGAGAAAAACGCAGAGAGCTGGAAAAGCTTCTGGAAGAGCAGAAAGCCAAAGAAGCTCTGACCCAGGCTTATGAGGCCGCGAATAAGGCAAATGAGGCAAAGAGCACGTTCCTGTCGCGGATGTCCCACGATATCCGCACGCCCATGAACGCCATCATCGGCATGACATCCATAGCAGGAGCCCATTTGGGCGAACCGGATAAAATAGAGGACTGCCTGGATAAGATCAAGGTTTCCAGCCGCCATCTTCTCACTCTTATCAATGAAGTTTTAGACATGTCCAAGATTGAGAGCGGACGTGCTTCTCTGAAGGAATCGGCGTTCAGCATCCTGGATATGGTGGAAGAAGTGGAAGTCATGATGAAGCCGGAAATAGAGAAGAAGAGCCAGGTATTCCAGATGTCCATGAGGGATATCGTCCATGACTGTGTCCTCGGGGATATGGCCAGACTGCAGCAGGTATTCATAAACCTGTTGTCCAATGCGGTGAAATATACCCAGGAGAGAGGGACGATCTCCTTCCGGGCATTGGAAAAGCCCTCTAATATGGCGGGGATCGGATGCTATGAATTCCTGGTAGAGGACAACGGAATCGGAATGTCGGAGGAATTTCTGAAAAAGATATTCGAGCCCTTTGAACGGGCTGAGGATTCCAGGGTCAGCAAAGCACAGGGCACCGGCCTGGGGACCTCCATTGCCCTCAACATCGTTCAGATGATGAACGGGACCATCGATGTATCCAGTGAGCTGGGAAAAGGTTCCCTGTTCCGGGTGACGGTATATTTGAAGATCTGGACGAGAAATGAAGAATGGGAATTCAAAGAGGGATATGAAGAAAGACAGGGCGGCGGCTTCTGCCTGCCCGAGGACAGGACCGTGCTACTGGCAGAGGACAATGAACTGAACCAGGAAATAGCCAGTGAGCTGCTGGGCATGTGCGGGGTCCGGGTGGAGACGGCGGATAACGGAAAAGAAGCGCTGGAAAAATTCAGCGCTTCGGAACCGGGATACTATTCTGTTATCTTCATGGACATTCAGATGCCTGTCATGGACGGCTATGAGGCGGCCAGGAAGATTCGGGGACTTTCCCGCCCCGACGCCGAGAGCGTGCCCATCATAGCTCTGACAGCGAATGCTTTCAGCGATGATATCAGCCGTTCGGAACAGGCGGGCATGAATGAGCACGTGGCAAAGCCGCTGGATATCGAAAGGCTGAAAAAGGTGCTGCTGCGCTGGGTGAGATAGCCGGCCGCGCCGCGGACTCAGTCAGGCAGCTTCACCAGCGCGCAGCAGTTGGGCTGGTCGATCTTCAGCGGCGGCGTGTGCATATAGAAATAGTTTTTTTCCGGAACCCAGGTGAAAAAGGTCATGGTACTGGTCTCATGGTTGACAGAGTAAATGAATTTTTCACCGGGGAACATGCCGATGTCTTTGGGGTATTCTCCGCTGACAGGGAGGACCACCCGCTGAGTCAGAAGGCCGCTTTCAGCATTCCGGTCATAGATGCCGATGCTGTTGTCTCCCGCGTTGGAGCACAGGACCAGGCTCTCGTCGGGAGAAAACCGCAGGGCGGCCGCGGCATTCACGTTGCTGCTTTTTTTCCCTACGGTGGAGATCGTCTGCAGAAGCTCAAATTTAGGCAGTCCGTCGCTTCCGTCGTAGGAATATACGGAAAGATAGTTCTTAAGCTCGGAGATCACGTACATGAATCGTCCGTCTGAAGAAAAACGGAGGAATCTCGGAGCGGATTCCAGTTCACAGCGGATGACATCCGCCATCTTGATCTTTCCGGTGTCTTTATTGAAATGGAACACCTTTATCTGATCGATGCCGAGATTCGTGATACAGAGGAATTTTTCATCCGGCGTCAGACGGGAACAGCTGATATGAGGACGGAAGTTCCGCTCAGCAATGCTTCCGATGCCCTTGTCGTAAAAGCTGTCTGTGATCTCCCCTACGCTTCCGTCTTCTTCCATACGGAGGACCGTGACCTTTCCGTCGTGGTAACCAGATACGAACATGAAGTGGTTGGCCTGGTCTGTGGAAATGTGACAGCCGCGCATGCCGCGGATGGTTGCTTTTCCCATGCGCTCCAGATCACCGTCGGGGAGGATGCGGAAGCTGACGATGCCGTCGTCCGCGATGGAGTAAAGTCTTGTGCCGTCCCTGGAGGACGAGACATAGGAAGCATTGTTGACGCGGATTTCCTTTCTGCGGGACATGGTCCCCTTTTCCGGGTCCACATCGAGGATGGTGACCCCTTTGCTGTTCCCGATGTATGTGTAAGAACCTACATACGCTGCATATTTATTTCCCAAAACGTGTCCTCCTTCTGTCGTCTCTTAATCTTATTCCCATCATATCATATCCAAAAAAGTTTGTTAACCCCCGTCCTGTCAAGATTCTGCGGGGGAATAATATGCTGTGCGGATATCCAGAGTAAAAAAATGAAAAATCCTGTAAAAAGTCATTGACACTTTCCTAGAAACCTGTATAATTAAATCTGTTTCGGAGTTTAGAGATACTAAACTTTTTGTTTATTTTTACTTTGTCAGGATACCGGGTGCATACTGCTTCAGAGTGTCTGAAACAGTGGAAAGGAAGACGGACGAAAAATGGATATTGGTCAGAAGCTGAAGGAACTTCGGATACTGAAGGGCTTGACTCAGGAGGAGCTGGCGGACCGCGCGGAGCTGTCCAAGGGATTTATATCCCAGCTGGAGCGTGACCTGACGTCCCCTTCCATAGCCACGCTGACGGACATTCTCCAATGTCTGGGCACCAGCCTCAATGAGTTCTTCACCGCGGAGCCGGAGGAGCAGGTGGTATTTGGGACAGAGGATTATTTTGAGAAAAAGGACGGGGAATTGGGGAACTGCATCCAGTGGATCATTCCCAACGCCCAGAAAAACATCATGGAGCCAATCCTGCTGACGCTGGAAAAGGGAGGCTCCACCTATCCGGACACCCCCCATGAGGGGGAAGAATTCGGCTATGTGCTTCAGGGAAGCCTCGTGATCCACGTCGGGACGAAAAGCTACAAGGCGAAAAAAGGGGAATCCTTTTATTTCACACCGGATAAAAAGCATTATCTAACATCGAAGGCAGGCGCTGTGCTCTTATGGGTCAGCTCGCCGCCCAGTTTTTAGGAGGTAACGGGATGAGTACACCACTGATTGATCTGGTCAATGTGTCGAAGGCCTTTGACAAAAACCTGGTGCTGGATGAGCTTAACCTGTCCATTAAGGAGAATGAGTTCATGACGCTTCTTGGGCCGAGCGGATGCGGAAAGACTACGACTCTCCGCATTATCGGGGGTTTTGAGAAGCCGGACACGGGAACCGTGTTTTTTGACGGAAAGGACATCACCGAGATTTCGCCCAACAAGCGTTCTTTAAACACCGTATTTCAGAAATATGCCTTATTTTCCCATATGAATATTGAAGAAAATATCGCGTTCGGGCTGAAGATAAAGGGAAAATCCAAAGCATACATTAAGGATAAGATCCGCTATGCCTTAAAGCTGGTAAATCTGGACGGGTTTGAAAAACGCAGTGTGGCATCCCTGAGCGGCGGCCAGCAGCAGAGGATCGCCATTGCAAGAGCCATTGTGAATGAACCGAAGGTCCTGCTTCTGGATGAGCCGCTGGGCGCGCTGGATCTGAAGCTTCGCCAGGATATGCAGTATGAACTGATACGGCTTAAAAATGAGCTGGGGATAACCTTCGTATACGTGACCCATGACCAGGAGGAAGCTCTCACCATGTCGGATACGGTCGTGGTCATGAACCAGGGCTATATCCAGCAGATGGGCTCACCGGAGGACATCTATAATGAGCCGGAGAACGCCTTTGTGGCGGATTTCATCGGCGACAGCAATATCATAGACAGCCTGATGATAGAAGATAAGCTGGTGGAGATACTGGGGACCAGGTTTCCCTGTGTGGATACGGGCTTTGGACGGAACCGTCCGGTGGATGTGGTCATCCGTCCGGAGGACATCGAGCTTTGGGAGCCTGGAAAGGGCACGATGGAAGGCACGGTGTCTCATCTGATCTTTAAAGGAGTGCACTATGAGATGGAGGTCATGGCCGGTGGCTATGAGTGGCTGGTACATTCCACCAATTGCTATCCGGTGGGGACCAAGGTGAGCATACATGTGGATCCCTTCAACATACAGATCATGAAAAAGCCGGAGTCCGAAGATGAGGAGGCGGTGGGAGTCGATGAGTAAGAAACTGTTGTCTACGCCATATTTAATATGGATGATCGGTTTTACAATGATCCCTCTGGCTCTGGTGGTATATTACGGGATCACAGATAAGACGGGGGCGTTCACGCTGCAGAATATCCTGTCGATCGCCACTCCTGAGAGAATGAACGCGCTCCTCCGCTCTCTGAAGCTGTCGCTCATCAGCACGGGGATCTGCCTGCTTTTGGCATATCCGCTGGCGATGATACTGAAAAGCCTCAAGGTGAAGCAGAGCAGCTTTATCGTGTTTATTTTTATCCTTCCCATGTGGATGAATTTTCTGCTTCGGACTATGGCGTGGCAGACTCTGCTGGACCGGAATGGGGTAATCAACAGCATATTGAATTTTCTGCATCTGCCGGCGCTCAATATCATCAACACGCAGACAGCCATCATATTCGGCATGGTTTATAATTTCCTGCCTTTTATGGTACTGCCGATTTATAATGTGCTGGTGAAGATCGGGGATGACACGGTGGAGGCGGCCAGGGACCTGGGAGCCAACAGCGCGCAGACATTTTTCCGGGTGATCTTTCCCCTGAGCATGCCGGGCGTCATAAGCGGCATCACCATGGTGTTTGTGCCGGCGCTCACGACCTTTGTCATCTCTGACCTGCTGGGAGGAGGCATGGTCCTCCTGATCGGCAATGTGATCGAACAGGAATTTACGTTCACAGCCAACTGGAACCTGGGTTCAGGCCTTTCCCTGGTACTCATGGTATTTATTCTGATCAGCATGGCGCTGCTGGCCAAATATGATAAAGACGGAGAGGGGGCGGCATTCTGATGGGCAGATTCTTCAAACGGTTTTATCTGGTTATCATGTTCGTATTTTTGTATGCTCCCATCGGGGCGCTTATGGTGCTGTCCTTCAACAGCTCCAAGTATATGTCCAAATGGGGCGGCTTCAGCCTGAAATGGTATGAGCAGCTTTTCTCCAGCCAGCTTATCATGTCGGCTTTAAAGACCACGCTGATCATCGCGTTCCTGTCCGCGCTCATCGCGACGGTGATCGGAACGGCGGCCTGTATCGGCATCAATCATATGAAAAGGGTGCCCAGGACACTGGTGATGGGAATGAACAGCATTCCGCTCATGAACGCCGATATCGTGACCGGCATCTCCCTGATGCTCTGTTTTATCGCGTTTGGGGTCAGCCTGGGGTTTGGAACTGTGCTGATTTCCCATATCACCTTTAATATTCCCTATGTAGTGCTCAGTGTCATGCCGAAGATGAAGCAGACGGAGAAGAGCACCTATGAGGCGGCTCTGGATCTGGGAGCTTCTCCGCTCCAGGCCTTTTTCAAGGTGGTTTTCCCCGATATCCTGCCCGGCATCCTGTCGGGGTTCCTGCTTTCCTTCACGATGTCCCTGGATGATTTTATTATCACCCATTTCACAAAGGGGGCGGGTGTCAATACATTGTCCACTCTCATCTACAGCGAGGTCCGAAAGGGCATAAAGCCCAGTCTGTACGCGCTGTCCACGATCCTTTTCCTGGCGGTCCTGGTACTCCTTATCATAGCCAATCTGCCAAAGAAGAAGAGCAAAGAAATAGCAAAGGAGCAATGACGAGACATGAAAAAGAAGATAACGATATTCGTATTGGCGGTATCCCTGTGCCTTTCCTGCCTGGCCGGCTGCGGCGGAGGAAAGAAGGATTCAAAGGGCGTGGTCAAGGTATATAACTGGGGGGAGTACATCGACGAAGAGGTGATCCAGCAGTTTGAGGATGAGACTGGAATAGAGGTGATTTATGATACCTTCGAGACTAATGAGGAAATGTATCCGATCATCGAAGCAGGGGGAACTTCCTATGACGCTGTCTGTCCTTCCGATTATATGATCGAGAAAATGATAAAAAATGATCTGCTGGCGGAAATCGATCATGATAATATCCCCAACATGAAATATATCAGTGAGAGCATCATGGAAGGCTCAAAAGCCTTTGATCCGGAAAATAAATATTCAGTCCCCTATACCTTCGGCACGCTGGGGATCCTCTATAATACGGCCATGGTGGAAGAGCCGGTGACCAGCTGGAATGCCCTTTGGAATGAAAAATATAAAGGTGAGATTCTGATGTACAACAGCCCGAGGGACCTGTTCACGGCGCCTCTTGAGCTTCTGGGCTATTCCATCAACACCACGGATGAAGCGCAGCTTGGGGAAGCGAAGGAGCTTCTCCTGGAGCAGAAGCCCCTGCTCCAGAGGTATGTCATGGATCAGATAAAGGACATCATGATCTCGGGAAGCGCGGCCATGGCCATGGCATATTCCGGAGAAGTGCTCCAGCTCCAGGAGGCAAATCCGGATCTGGCCTATGTGGTGCCTGAGGAAGGAAGCAATTATTTTATCGATTCCTGGGTGATCCCCGCCAACTCGGAGAATAAGGAAAATGCGGAGGCCTGGATCAATTTTCTGAACGATCCGGAGATTGCTCTTAAAAACTTTGAATATATCACATATTCTACGCCGAATACCGGCGCTCAGGAGCTCATGGACCAGTCGCTCCTGGAAAATCCGGCTGTGTTTCCCGGAGAAGAGATCCTGAAAAAATGCGAGGTCTTCCACTCACTCGGTGAAGAAGGAGATACCCTTTTTAACAATCTGTGGCTGGAGATCAAGGACGCGGCGGTGAAATCTTAATTATTTATGAATTGAATGGAAACGGCGAATATCCCTTTACCTGATTTGGAAAACATGGTAGAATGTCGTCAGATATTCTATCAGGAGTATCCGTGTAAAAAAGAACGATCCGTGGGGACAGAACTGCGGAGATAAGGAAAGAATACGGGTTGCAATATCTGCGGGAAACGGCGTATAATAAATAGAAGTGAGATGGAATCGCTGATCGGAAAGGGATGATAAATTGAAATTTGACTTTCATTGCCATACGAAGAACGGTTCCCTGGATGCCAGGGTGGACGTTTGGGAGTATGCGAAGCTTTTAAAAGAAAAGGGCTTCGGAGGCATGATGGTTACAGACCATAACAGCTACAACGGATATCGTGCGTGGCTTGAGTATAAGGAGCAGTATGGAGAGCTTAAGGATTTCACGGTCTTAAGAGGAATCGAGTATGATACACTGGATGCGGGACATATCCTGGTGGTCATGCCCGACGATGTGGATCTTAAGATTTTGGAGGTAAGAGGCCTTCCCATCCATATGCTCGTCAGGGTAGTGCACCGGTATGGAGGAATCCTGGGGCCGGCACATCCTTACGGCGCCAAGTTTTTGAGCGCCATGTGTTCAAAAAGGCTGGAGAAAGACATCCGGCTGATTCACGATTTTGATTTTGTGGAGGCGTTTAATACGTGTGAGCTGCCGGAGTCCAATGAAAAAGCCAGGGCTTTGGCGGAGAAATACGGAAAGGTCTGCTTCGGGGGCTCGGATTCTCATCGGACAGATTATATCGGTATGGCGTATACGGAGATTGATTCGCCCGTGACCTGCTGCGACGATCTGATTCGGCTGGTGAAGGCCCATGAGATCGCGGGATGCGGCGGCATGGAACGGGCGCCGAAGGAACAGGCGCCGATTACGAAGATGGCTCTGGGCGCCGTCTGGAAGGTCTATAACCGGGGGCTGGCAGCAGCCAAATACCACGCCAGAATACTGGGGCTCAGGGAGCTGGGCCTGAGGGGAGTTCCACACAGCTTATAAAAGCCTGACCTGGCGGCAGGCAGGAGACAATAATGACGGAGGAATTCTATGCGAGGGTTTCGACAATGGATGTCTGACCACAGTGAGATCACGGGCATCTTGGTATTTTTATTGATTGTGATAGTGGTGGGCGGCGCAGCCTACGGCATCAGCTATGCGGTTGACGGCGGCCACGGAAAAAAAGCGAAGACTACGACAGAGGCTGGAAGCGGAGCGACAACGGAATCCGCTTCGGAGAGCACTTCAGGACAAGCGTCTTCTGCGGATCAGACATCCGCTTCGGAGACGCAGCCGACGGAAACGGCTGCTACCGCGGCCACAACAGCGGCGGGCGGTTCTGAAACCACGGCGGCAGGCGCGGCCGCTCCTTCATTGGGAGATACCATCAATGAATACGGAGTATATTTCCAGCTCGTGGATGAGAATGTGACGGCCAAGATTGAGACGAATCTCCGCCGTGTACCCAGTACCAACAGTGATGAGGATATCATCGCCACGATTTATAATGGGGACTGGATAAAGCGGACCGGGATCGGACATAACGGATGGTCCAGGGTGGAATACAACGGACAGGTCCTGTATGCGGTGACCAGTTATCTTTCGACAGACGGATCTTCTTCTTCGGAGCCCACCTACCAGGCGGCGAGCGACACTGTGACGGCAAAAGTAGAAGTTTATCTGCGTTCGTCACCGGATTCTGCGTCCGATGACAATGTGGTCGCTACACTGACTAAAGGAACATCCGTGCCGAGGACCGGTATTGGAAGCAACGGATGGTCAAAGCTTGATTATAACGGAACAGAGGTATACGCGGTGACCAGTCTTCTGGAAACCGTACAATAAATAAGCGGCCGGATTACTCCGGCCGCTTATTTACGGCTGTTTAGCGGGCGATATCTTCGAAGAAGCAGTAGGAGCCCTTGTTATGCCGTTTGGCGTAATAGAGGGCTTCATCTGCGTTCCGGTACAGAGTATCAAAATCGATCGTCTGACCGCTGCTGCGGCAGATGCCGGCGGTACAGCCGAGACTCAGACGGCAGTCATACCGCTCCATCAGCTCCCGGAACTGTTTTTGAAAAGAAAAGAGGTTTTGCTCCAGCTCTCGTTTGGGTTGGATACTCGGTTCTAAAACAGCGAATTCATCTCCTCCGAGGCGGCCCAGTATGCTGGAAGAAGAGCTGTATACCTGAAGAAGGCGGGAGAACCGCTTGAGGACTTTGTCGCCTTCCCCGTGCCCGTATGTATCGTTTACCGATTTAAAATAATCCAGATCGATCAGAAAAAAAGTGGCTTCCTGGTTGCTCTCCAGATACCGTTCTACTTTTTCGTGGAAAGAAACGTGATTATAAAGGCCGGTCATCAGATCCAGCTCCGATTTATAGCGGAATTCATCTGCCAGCTGGAGGGCGTCCTTTACCTGCTGGGACAAGGTCTTCGGATAGAATTCATGATCTGCCTGGTCGACATTAGGGGTGGACTGATGAATGTGGAGGATCTTCCATGCTTCGTCCTCTTCCCTGCGGAAGATGACGCTGAAGCGGGTGTCCATGTTGATCTGGAACGGAGAGCCCGCCGTTCCTTTTTCGCGGACCCACAGCCCGCCGTACACAAGGCAGACCGTTTCGGAGAGGGACCGGAAAGCGTACCAGTCGTCCACAATCTCAAATTGAATCTGCGCGGCTTGCTGCTGGTTCACAAGAAGAGCGTGAGCAGCTTCCTCCAGGGATTGATAGACCTCATGTTTGCCGGTGCCGATGATAGTCAGGCTGTCACTGCAGCAGGAAAGGATTTCCTGAAAATGCTCCGGTGTGGGTTCCATGAGATAAAAATTCCAAAAGCGTTTGGTGATATCGATCAACTCTTGTTCTGTCATGATCTTCTCCTGAGTTCATATATAAAAATCCGATCGCGGAAATAGAAATCCTATTAGGATTATCATATTAGAAAAAGACTGTGATGTCAACGAATGGGTGGAGTATTTTCAGCAAAAAGGCCGGAAGAAAGCGTTTGCTTTCTTCCGGTCCTGTTGTGGTATATCGCTATACCAGATCGCCTACGATTTCTCCACAGGCCATTTTTGCGCCGGAATCCCCGGAAGGCTGTGTGTGGAAATCGTCTGGATGATCGTGGATAATAACGGTCCGTCCTATGACCTCATCCGGCAGAAACCGGTTGGTGTAGAACATGCTGAGAGCGTAGCCATTGTTTCCGAACAGAGGAGGAAAGTCCCCCGCGTGATTCGGGTGCTCGCAGTTTCCCGGATTATAGTGGCTTCCCGTTTCTGAAAACGGTTCCTCCGGAGTCCCCGTGCAGGAATCTCCTTCATGGATATGAAATCCGAAGATTCCTTCTGTACAGGCGCGGTCTGTGAACGGAAGTCCGGCGGCTTCCACCACGACCAGAGTTCCATCCCAGAAGGGATAAAAGTATACCGTGCCGTGAATATCCGGGTATTCGTCGCTGCCGTAAATATCCGAATGGGCAACGGGCGTCATCCTCAGAATGGTATCAAAAGCGTCGTTTAATTCGGTTCTCATAGATTTATTTCCTACAGGGGCAGTCGCCGCCCATCTTGTCAAAGGCAGGGTTAAAGGCATAGAAGTTCTTGGAATCCAGATTTTCCTGAGTGACGCGAAGCGCTTCACCGAACCTCTGGAAATGCACGATTTCTCTTTCACGAAGGAAGCGGATGGGGTCGCAGACCTCCGGGTCCTTTACAAGACGGAGAATGTTGTCGTAGGTCGTACGCGCTTTTTGTTCTGCGGCCATATCTTCAAAGAGATCTGTGATGGGATCTCCTTTGGACTGGAATTCGCAGGCATTGAAGGGGACGCCGCCGGCCGCCTGAGGCCAGATGCCCACGGTGTGGTCCACATAGTATGCGGCAAAGCCTTCTGCTTCCAGCTGTTCTGCGGTCAGGTTCCGGGTCAGCTGATGGACGATGGAAGCCACGATCTCCAGATGGGCCAGTTCCTCGGTACCGATATCGGTCAGAGTTGCCTGGCACTGCTTGTAGGGCATGACGTAGCGCTGGGAAAGATAGCGCATGGAAGCGCCCATTTCACCATCGGGGCCACCATACTGACTCATGATCACCTTAGCGATTTTTGCGTTGGGAGTCGTAATATTTACCGGGTATTGCAGCCTCTTCTCATAGTTCCACATGTGCTCCCACCTCCTTCCCAGGGCCAGGGGCCGTTCACCCAGGTCCAATAATCGGCGGAATCCTTCACGCCGTCTACTGTCAGAGGACCGTATTGGCATTCATAAGCTGCAACCGCCGTCTCTCTGGCGTCTCTCATGCACTGATAGTAGGCCAGGGCATCCTGGTCATCCGGATGAGTGTCCAGATACAGAAGGACATCATCTACAGCAAAGCTGTACTGATAGATTTGAGTCATTAATTCATTCATGGACGAACTGCGCACCTCCCGATCACAAATGGTTTATCCAGAGACGGAAAGACCGTCCCGATGAAGAGAGCCTGATCCAGGGGATACGTACATTCCCATTGCTGCCAGGGGACATAGCCCATGGCGACGTCCTGGTTTGCAGAAGAAGGGCAGCCGCCGGGGCGGCAGACATTATCATCCACACAGGAGCCGGACTGGCAGGGGCAATTCTGCCGGGGCGCGGTACGGGGCGAGGGGCCGCCGCAGGAACCGGATGCGGTATTGGGTGCCGAGCATCCGCAGGAGCCGGATGTACTGCTGGGTGCCGAGCATCCGCAGGAGCCGGATGTGTTTCTGGGTGCCGAGCATCCGCAGGAACCGGATGTGTTTCTGGGTGAAGAGCATCCACAGGAGCCTGACGTATTGCGGGATGAAGAACAGCCGCAGGAGCCGGGCATGGTACGGGGCGTAGGGGTATCACAAGAACCGGGCATTGCACGAGATGCGGGATTTCCGCAGGAGCAATTCTGCCCGGCTGTATTACAAGGCGCAGGGCTGCCGCAGGAACTGGACATAGCTGCATTGCGCCGGCAGTCACAGCGGCGCTGATTGTAACGTTCCAATATAAGAACTCCTTTCAGATTGGTATGGTTATTAGTAATGTATGTAAAACTGGATGGAAGGTGCAGGATTGCATGTAGGGAGTCTTGCGTATTCATCGGGAAAGTGATATGATTTCTTTGAACATATAGAAAAAACCTATAAAGGATAAAAATATGACGATACGGCATCTAAAAATATTTGTGGAGGTGGCGGACACCGGGAAGATGAGCGCGGCCGCGGAGCGGTGTTTTATCTCACAGCCTACGGTTAGCCAGACCATCCGGGAGCTGGAAGAGCATTATCAGGTGAAGCTCTTTGAGCGTCTGTCCAAGAGGCTTTTTATCACAGAAGAGGGGAAAATGCTGCTGACCTACGCCAGACAGGTGATACGCCAGTTTGATGAGCTGGAGGCCGCCATGTTTTTAACGGGCCGGAAACGGCTGTTAAAGCTCGGAGCATCCGTTACGGTAGGAAACTGCCTGCTGTCCGGAATCCTGGAAGCCCTGAAAGAAGAGAGGCCGGAAACAGAGGTCTATACCTGTGTGAACAATACGGCGTTCGTGGAAGAACTGCTGCTGAAAGCAGAGCTGGATGTGGGCGTCTTGGAGGGAAGAGTAAGAAGTCCGGAGCTGGTGAGTATTCCGATGATACAGGACTATCTGGTCCTGGCCTGCGGAAAGGAGCATCCGTTTTTCGGCCGGAAGGAGCTGACCTTGCAGGATCTTCATGGACAGCAGTTCCTCATGCGTGAAGGCGGAAGCGGTACAAGAGCATTATTTGAGAGCTTTCTCGAGAGCCGCCATGTGAATATCCGCGTCTGCGGAGAGTGCGCGTCTTCGGAGGCGATGAAAGAAGCGGTGATGAAGAACGGGTGCCTGGCTGTGCTGTCCATCCGGCTTATCCTGGATGAGATAGAACAGGGGAATATAGGAGCGTTTGGGAGCAGTACCAGAGAATGGGACCGGTCGTTTAAAATCGTGTATCATAAAAATAAATTCATTGGAGAGGATATGCAGGCGTTGGAGAAGATTCTGCATACCTATCGGGAGCCGGAGCTTCCTCCCGGAAAACATGTCGGCATCTTGCAGACATAGAAATATGTGATATAATGGGCGAGGAAATCATACCTTGCCGCACGAAGTGTGCCTGCCCGGAGGGCGTGTATTAAGGAGTGCCCTTGAGTATACCTTTGAATGATTTCCCGTTTCTGCGTATTCGCGGCCGAAAACCAGCGGCTTATACGCGGGAGGAAAAATTTGTTTTCTTATTACATAGCAGATACGTACAGAAAAGAGGATCAATATTTTCATGAGGATAAAGATGGCCGGTATTGATTACCGGAAAGCGCCGGTCCAGGTACGGGAGCTGTTTTCCATGACGGCTTCTGCAGTGGAAAGGGCGCTTAAGAACAGCAGAGAGATGGAGGGTATGACCGGATGCGTCATCATTTCCACCTGCAACCGGACAGAATACTGGATGAGCGGAGAGGATGAAAGCTTTGACAGCCTGAATCCCGCGGCGCTTCTCGCACAGGAAAAGGGGCAGGCTTTTGAAGCATATGAGCCGTATTTTACGGTCAGAGAAGGAATGGAGGCAGTCCATTACCTGATGGAATTGTCCTGTGGGCTGCGGTCCCAGATATTTGGGGACGACCAGATCATCACCCAGGTGAAGCACGCACTGGATGCGGCGAGAGAACAGGCGGCGGTGGATTCCGTGCTGGAGACCTTGTTCCGGACGGCGGTGACCGGCGCGAAAAAGGTAAAGACAGAGGTTCTGCTGACCAACGTGGACCGGTCTGTGGCGGCGGCCATGACTCTTCTGCTGCAAAAAGAACAGATACCCGTCCGGGGAAAACGCTGTATGGTAATCGGAAACGGTGAGATTGGGAGACTGGCAGCGGCGGAGCTGGTGAAAGCAGGCGGAGAGGTATTCATGACTCTGCGGCAGTATAAGACGAGAGAGGCCATTATCCCGGCGGGCTGCCGGGTGATTGATTATCACGCCCGGTATGAGCGGCTGGCCCAGATGGATATTGTGGTCAGCGCGACGGTCAGCCCCCATTATACCCTGACGAAGGAGCGGGCGGAGGTCTGTCTTGACGGCGGAGAGAAGGTATTTGTGGATCTGGCTATTCCGAGGGATATGGAACCGGAGCTCACGAAGCTTCCGGGAATAAAGCTTTATGATATGGACAGCTTCAGCAGGCTTAAATATGAAGGGGATTCCAGGCAGATCGCGGTGGCCGACGGGATTCTAACGAAATATGAGATGGAATATGAACAGTGGTATGAATTCCGGGAGTATGTCCCGGTGGTGAAAGAGATTTCCAAGACGGCGGGAGAGGATACTTCTGCGAGGCTTCGAAAGGAGCTTAAGCGTCTGGGACTGCCCTTGGAAGATAGAGAAGAGCTGGAACGGGCTATCGGGAGATCAGCCTCCAAGGTGGTGGCGAAGCTTTGCTATGGGCTTCGGGAAGAGCTGGAACAGGAGGCATGGAAGCTCTGTCTGGACGGACTCAGACGTTCGGCGGAGCATCTGGAGTAAACGGCAGTTTGGCTGGAAGACGGCGGGAAGGACGGTAATACATGCGATTTCCGATGTTTGTGGAGCTGGAAGGGAAAAGAGCGGTCGTGGCCGGCGCCGGGACCATCGGGACCAGGCGGATCAGAGTCCTGGCCGAATTCGGCGCCAGCGTGCTGGTCATCGCGCCGGAAATATCCGATGAGGTCAGAGGCCTCTGGAAGGCAGGGAAAATTCAATGTGAGCTGCGGCCTGTGGAAAGACGAGATATGGAAACGGCATATTTGGTCGTGGCCGCGGCGGATAAGCGGGAAATCAATCACCAGATTTTTGGATGGTGCTCAGAGGCGGGTATTCCGGTGAACGTGGCGGATAAGAAGGAAGAATGCAGTTTTTATTTTCCGGGGATCGCCAAAAAAGGAAGCCTTGTGGCCGGAATCTGTGCCGGCGGTGAAGATCACAGGCTTGCCAGACAGGCGGCGGAAGAGATTCGGGAATTCTGGAAGGAAAAGGCGGGAGTTTAATGGAAGGAAGACGAGTGATCCGTGTGGGAAGCAGGGAAAGCAGGCTGGCGGTGGAACAGACTATGCTGCTTCTGCGGGAAATAGAAGAACATCATCCGGAGCTTCAGTTTGAGCTGGTGACCATGAAGACTACCGGTGACATGATCCTGGACCGGAGCCTGGATAAAGTGGGCGGAAAAGGCCTTTTTGTAAAGGAATTGGATAAGGCGCTCCGGGAAAGGCGAATTGATTTTTCGGTCCACAGCCTGAAGGATATGCCAATGGAGCAGCCGGAGGGTATGCCTATCGTGGCATTATCCCGGCGCGGGGAGCCCAGAGATGTCCTGGTGTATCCCAAGGGCGGGAAAAAGTGGAGACCGGAGGACGGCAGGCCATTCCGGATCGGGACATCCAGTGAAAGACGCCGCCTTCAGCTGAAAAAGATGTTTCCGGAGGCAGAATTCCTTTTGATACGGGGAAATGTGCTGACTAGGCTCAGAAAGCTGGACGAAGACGGATATGACGTCATAGTCCTGGCGGCGGCGGGGCTCATCCGCCTGGGACTTGAAGAACGGATCGATACATATTTAGAGCCGGAACAGGTGATTCCCGCGGCGGGGCAGGCGGTGCTGGCGGTCCAGGGAAGAGCTGGTGAAGACTATTCTTATCTGGACTGCATCAATGATGAAGACGCCTGGCAGACAGCTGGAGCGGAGAGAAGCTTTGTGAGGAAGCTTAACGGAGGATGCTCTTCCCCCATAGCCGCGTATGCGGAAAAAAAAGACGGACAGCTCTGTCTGCGGGGGCTCTTCTTTGATGAAGAGACAGGCCGGTATTCGATCGGCTGTACACAGGGGAGACCGGAGGAAGCGGAGAAACTGGGCGTGGATTTGGCAGATGCGCTCCGGCTGAAAGCGGCGGATGGAGTATGGACTTAGGATTATAATGAGAAAGGCGGCAGTCAGATATGGATAAGATCGGCAAGGTATGGCTGGTGGGGGCCGGCCCCTCGGATCCCGGATTGTTTACGTTAAAGGGACTTCGGGCGCTGGAACAGGCCCAGGTAGTGGTGTATGACCGTCTGGTGGGACAGGCGGTCCTCCAGATGATGCCGCAGACGGCGGAGAAGATAAATGTAGGGAAGCAGTCCGGAGCGCATCCGGTGCCTCAGGAAGAGATCAACCAGATCCTTCTGGATAAAGCAAAAGAGGGAAAACGCGTTGTCCGGCTGAAGGGAGGAGACCCCTTTGTATTTGGAAGGGGAGGAGAAGAGCTGGAGCTTCTGGCGAAGAACGGGATTCCCTTTGAGGTTGTGCCGGGGGTGACCGCGGCGGCGGCCGTGCCGGCCTACGCCGGAATACCGGTGACCCACAGGGACTACTGTTCTTCCGTACATCTGATAACCGCACATAAGAAGAGGGGAAGCGAGGAAGAGCTGGATTATGAGACCTTATCCAGGCTGGATGGGACTCTGGTGTTTTATATGGGCCTCAGCGCCCTGGGGGATATATGTGAAGGGCTTTTAAAAGCCGGGATGGATCCGGATATGCCGGCAGCGGTGCTGGAGAGGGGGACAACTGCCGCGCAGCGGAAGGTGGTATCCACTCTTTCCGGACTGAAGGAGGAAGCCGATAAAGCGAATATGAGTTCCCCTTCTCTGATCGTGGTCGGAAAGGTCTGCAGCCTGGCGGATACCTTTCATTGGGCGGAGGACAGGCCTCTTGGGAAACAGAGGGTCGTTGTCACCAGGCCGAAAAAGAGGAGCAGGAAGCTGGCGGACAGGCTGGAGGCTCTGGGCGCGGAGGTGATCCTGCTTCCGGCCATAAAAACAAGGCCGATAGAAGACAATAAACCGCTGGAGGACGCGCTTCAAAGCCTTGAGCGGTATCAGTGGATCGGTTTCACCAGCGCAGAGGGGGCGGACTGCTTTTTTGACGCGCTCTATCGCCGCAAGATTGATGTGAGAGGCCTGGCAGGGATACGGTTCGCGGCTATTGGGCCGGCGACCAGAAGGTCTGTGGAAAAGAGGGGGATTCTGGTGGAGCTGCAGCCGGAGACATACACAGGGGACGCATTCGGGAAGCTCCTGGCTCAGTCGGTAGCTCCCGGCGAGAGGCTTCTTCTCCCGAGGGCCAGGATTGGCACAGAACAGATCATCGCGCCGCTGACGGAGGCGGGAATCGTGTTTGAGGATATTCCGGTCTATGATACCGTGTGGGAACAAATCGGCGGGACAGAATTTAAACTTCTGCCGGATGACATTGTGACCTTTACCAGCGCGTCTACGGTGAAAGGATTCGTGCAGATGATGCAGGGAGCCGATTTAAGCGGGATACGGGGCCTCTGCATCGGAGCGCAGACGGCGGAGGAGGCCGCGAAGCATGGAATCCGTGTGGAAATATCGGACCGTGCGGATGTGGAAAGTATGGTAGAAAAGCTGCTGGATGTGAAGGACAGCGGATGGAAATAATCGGGCATGTATGCTGAAGGAGGAAAAGGGAAATGGATATGGTGAAGCGCCCCAGGCGCCTGAGAGGCGGAGATACTCTGAGAAGAATGGTGCGGGAGACTAGGATGGATAAGGCTTCTCTGGTCTATCCAATGTTTGTGGTGGAAGGAAAGGGAATCCGGCATGAGATCCCTTCCATGCCAGGGCAGTATCATTACAGCCTGGATATGCTGCCCGCGGCGCTGGAGGAAGCAGCGGATGCCGGAGTTTCCAGCATTATGCTGTTCGGGATACCTGACAAAAAGGATGAGCTCGGCAGCGGCGCCTATGATCGGGACGGAATCATACAGAGGGCGCTCAGGACCGGAAAGGATACGGTGCCGGAGATCTATTATATCACCGATGTCTGTATGTGCGAATATACCTCCCATGGGCACTGCGGCGCTTTGTGCGGCCACGATGTGGACAACGACGCGACTCTCCCGCTTTTGGCGAAGACGGCGCTGTCCCACGTACAGGCGGGGGCCGACATGGTCGCGCCTTCTGATATGATGGACGGAAGAGTGGGGGCTATCCGGGAGACCCTGGATAAGAATGGTTATGTGAATACGCCGATCATGTCCTATGCTGTGAAATATGCGTCTGCCTTTTACGGCCCTTTCCGGGAAGCGGCGGATTCTGCTCCCAGCTTTGGAGACAGGAAGACCTATCAGATGGATTACCACAATGTAAAAGAGGGCATAAAGGAAGCGCTTTTGGATGTGGAGGAGGGAGCCGATCTCGTCATGGTGAAGCCGGCCCTTTCCTATATGGATGTGATACGGAGGGTTTCAGAAACGGTCCATGTGCCGGTGGCGGCCTATAGTGTGAGCGGAGAATACGCGATGATAAAGGCGGCCGCCCTAAAGGGCTGGATTAAGGAAGAGGCCGTTGTATGTGAGTCGGCCGCCTCTATATACCGGGCCGGAGCCGACATTCTGATCACCTATTATGCGAAAGAGCTGGCAAAATATATGGACGAGGGCAGGATCGGATGAAGAACCCGGAGAGAAGAGGAGACAGGATATGAGCATATCGGAGCAATTATTTGAAAGGGCGAAACGAGTGATTCCCGGCGGTGTCAACAGCCCGGTCCGCGCGTTTCAGGCGGTGGGAGGAAATCCACGTTTTATTGCCCGCGCGGAAAAGGAAATGATCACGGATGTGGACGGGAATACATATATCGATTATATTGGCTCCTGGGGGCCGATGATTCTCGGACACAACCATCCGGCCATCAAGTCTGCCGCCATGGAGGCGGCCGAAAGAGGCCTGAGCTTTGGGGCCAGCTGTCCGGCGGAGGTGGAGATGGCGGAGCTCATCTGCGGGATGGTGCCCTCCATTGAGCTGATCCGGATGGTGAATTCCGGGACGGAAGCAGTCATGTCCGCTCTCCGCGTGGCCAGGGGATATACCGGGAAAAGCAAGGTGATAAAATTTGAAGGCTGCTATCACGGACACAGCGACGGGATGCTGGTAAAGGCAGGGTCCGGCGTGATGACCGGCGGAGTGCCGGACAGCGCCGGGGTGCCGGAAGGCTGTGCCAGGGATACTCTGACGGCGGTCTATAATGATATGGACAGTGTACGGAAACTGTTTTCGGAATGTCCCGGGGAAATCGCGGCGGTGATCATTGAGCCGGTGGCCGCCAATATGGGCGTGGTGGCTCCAAAGGAAGGGTTTCTGAAGGAACTGCGCCAGGTGTGCACGGAGCAGGGGGCGTTGCTGATCTTTGACGAGGTGATCACGGGCTTCCGGCTTGGCTTTGACGGCGCACAGGGATATTATGGAATAGAGCCGGATATGACCGCCTTTGGGAAGATCATCGGCGCGGGTATGCCGGTGGGGGCATACGGCGGGCGGCGGGACATCATGGAAATGGTGGCTCCTGTGGGGAGCGTGTACCAGGCGGGCACCCTCAGCGGGAATCCGGTAGCCATGGCCGCGGGGCTTGCACAGCTTCACATATTGAAGGACCATCCCGAAATTTATCGGGATATGAATGAAATGGGTGAATATTTTCGGAAAGAGCTGCGGGAAATTGTATCCAGAAGCGGCGCGCCGTGCCAGGTGAACGGCGTCGGTTCTCTTTCCTGCTTGTTTTTCACCGCGGAACCGGTCACGGACTACCGTTCCGCGAAGACAGCGGATGTAAAGGCCTTCGGCCAATATTTTCGTTATCTGCTCAGCCACGGTATTTATGTGGCGCCTTCTCAGTTTGAGGCGGTGTTCATGTCCAGCGTTCATACGAAGGAGGATGTGGATAAAACGCTGTCGGTGATCGAGGATTACTGGAAGGAATAAGACCGGCAGACGTCTGCTCCGGGGAATGGCGAATGGAGAGGACAGATAACAGAAAGAGAAGCATTCAGAAGGCGGCCGTCGTTGAGTAAAGGGCCGCCTTTTTAAAACAGGAGGATTTACATGGCAGGGAAGGAATTGGAGCAGCTCAGGGAGCTGATGAAGAAAAAAGACGTGGATGTGTGTCTGGTACCGACGGCAGATCCCCATGAATCGGAATATCCCGGTGCTCATTTTGCGGCCAGACGGTATCTGTCCGGGTTCACCGGATCCGCGGGTACGCTGGCAGTATCACAGGACTGGGCCGGATTGTGGACAGACGCCAGATATTTTCTGCAGGCGGAAGCGCAGCTTGAGGGCAGCGGGGTCACATTGTATAGGATGGGGGAAGAGGGAGTGCCCGCGCTGGAAAAAGAGATTTCGGCGCGTCTTCCCCAGGGCGGTACGCTGGCTTATGATGGGACTGTGGTCAACCGGAGACTGGGAACAGACATGCACCGGTCAGCCGAACTTAAATCCGGCCGTATCCTTTTGGAGGATCTGCCGGGAGAGATATGGGCAGACCGGCCGCCGCTGTCCTCAGAACCCGTCTTTGAACTGGATATCCGATACGCGGGGCAGACCAGAACAGATAAGATACGGAGAATCAGAGAGCAGATGGAAGCGGCCGGAGCGGAGGCACACATTCTGACGACTTTGGATGATATTGCGTGGCTCATGAACCTGCGCGGCAACGATGTGCCCTGTAATCCGGTTTTCATGAGTTATTGTGTGGTGACATTGCCGTCCGTGTATTTATTTATACAGGGAACGTCTGTCTCCCGGGAGCTGAGGGAAAAACTGGAGAGAGACGGCGTTGAGCTGAGAGAATACGACACATTTTATGAAGCGCTTCCGGCTGTCTGCGGCGGAAAGACCGTCATGCTGGACAGCAGAAAGGTAAACGAGCAGGTGTACGGGGCTTTGGAACCAGAACAGAGAATTGTGGACTGCCCGAATCCTTCGGAGCTTTTGAAGGCCGTTAAAAATAAGACGGAAGCGGATAATCTCAGAGAAGCTCACAGAAAAGATGGGATTGCGGTCACTAAATTCCTGTACTGGCTGAAAAAACAGATAGGCCGGGAGGAGATCACGGAGCTGTCTGCGGCGGAATATCTGGAGAATCGCCGCAGGGAACAGGAGCATTACCTGGAGCCCAGCTTTACGACGATCGCGGCGTACGGCCCCAACGCCGCGGTGGTGCATTACAGTGCGACGAAGGAAAGCAGCGCGGTACTGAAACCGGAAGGATTTTTCCTGGTGGATTCCGGAGGACAGTACCTGGAGGGAACCACGGATATCACCAGGACCGTTGTATTGGGGAATATAACTGAGGAACAGAAAAAACATTTCACCGCTGTATTAAAGGGAATGCTGGCTCTTGGCGATGCTTATTTTCTGTGTGGATGCAGAGGAATCAATCTGGACTATCTGGCAAGGGAACCTCTCTGGGCCATGGGACTGGATTATAAGCACGGTACCGGACATGGAGTCGGATATCTGCTGAATGTCCATGAGGCGCCCAATGGAATCCGCTGGAAGATAGTTCCGGAGCGGATGGACAGCGCGGTACTTAAGCCGGGAATGGTGACCTCCGATGAACCTGGCGTTTATCTGGCGGGTAAATACGGCATACGCACGGAGAATCTGCTGCTGTGCACAGAGGCGGAAAAGACAGAATACGGACAGTTTCTGGAGTTTGAATTTTTGACCATGGTTCCCATAGACTTAGATGGGATCGACAGGGCAGAGATGGGGCCAGAGGATATAGACCGGCTGAACCGGTACCACAGACAGGTGTATGAAACACTGTCGCCATATTTTAAGGGGGAGGAGCTAGCGTGGCTGCAGAAAGCCACGAGGCAGCTGGTTTAAAAATACGGAAACTTTACAGAGGACAAGGTTTAGGGAAACGGAGATACTTATGAGGATGGGTAAAATGGTTAGGACTGCCTGGGAGAGGAGCTGCTATGCTTTTGATGACTTTTGATACCGAAGAAAGCAGGGATAAGCTCTCGTATTTTGTACAAGACATTTCGCCGGCCTTTGCTTCGTGCGATCAGCAGGTTTGTATCCGATTCGCACTTGGCGGAAGATATTGTGGAACAGGCATTTATCGTCGCCGACAAACATTTGGAAAAGCTGGATGTGAATAACCCTTCCGCAACATACGGTTATTTATGGAGAATCGTGGACAGTCAGTACAAAGATTATTTCAGGAGGACTAGACGGGAACCCTCTTTAGATGAGATAATGGAGACAAATGAAGAGACCGGAAGCGACTTCGGCGAAGGCAATCCGTTGGAAGAAATCATCCGCATGGAACGGATCGATATCGTAAGAGAAGCTTTGAGTGAATTGCCTGAAAGTGAGCGGCGTGTGTTGGAGCTCTACTTCGTGTCAGAGATGAAGTATCACGAAATTGGAGAGCTTTTAAAGATTCCCACCAGTTCTGTAGGTGTAAAGATCATGAGGGCGAAGGAACACCTGAAAAGAATCTTAGTGAGAAAGGGGCTGACGGAATGAGAAAACCGGAGCGTAGCCTTATGAAAAAACCGGATGGAAGCTGTGCTCAAAATTCCGGAAATGAGATGGAAGGTAAACGAGGCGGTGACAGCGGACAGGATGACCTGGAGATGGAACTTGAGAACCTCATAAAAGCCGCGGTAAAGGAAGAGGACGAAGAGCGCTGGGAAGCCATCCAGAAGGAACTGGAGGAAGAAGGGCCTTTTGAATATTCTGCTGAGGAAGAGAAAGAAATGGAGGCCCGCATCTCTCGCATCCGCAAAATGGGAAAGAAAGAGTCCAGAAAAGAAAAGAAAAAGAAACACCGTGTCCTGCGGGTCATCTCAGCATCCGCAGCCGTATTGGTGCTGGCGGTCGTGGTACAGTCCGCGATTGTGAAGAGCGTCGACGCCAGTATCGAAACCGTGGTCGATGTAGTTGTGAAGTGGTTTGAAGACCATGTGGAAATAAAAAATGAAGTATCAGAGTACTGGACAACGAAATATGATATAGAACCGCCGGAGTATATCCCGGAGGGGTATGAACTTATAGATACAGAAAATACACCTATGAATGTCACATGGAAATACAGTAATGACAATAATAAAGAAATTTTAATCAATTGTACATCGGCTTTTGATGGTATGACAGAATTTTTTAATCCGGAAGTGTATTCGAAAGAAAAGGTAATGATAGGAACTTATGATGGAATGTATTGGAAGAGTTTAGAGAGTTCAGGATTTAAAGATATTCTGCGCTGGAATAGTAATGAAATAAGTTTTAGAATAGAAGCCAATATATCTCTGGATGAGATGATAAAAATAGCTCAAAGTTTGATGAAAAAGATGTAATAATATTGGATGATATGTCGTTCTATAGTTGAGAGGGAAAAACAGGAGGATCGTATGAAAAGAATAATTTCAATTCTGTCAATATGTGTATTTTTATTCGGAAGTATTTCGATGGTTGCATCTGCGGAAGAAAAAGATGAAGGATATACATATTATGACGAAAGTAATGTGACAAAGGAAGACGATATTAGATATGATTTAATTGGTCCGTCACCTAGATGGGCATATGTTAGTAATGCGACTTTATCAGTATCATATGATGGTACCAATGCATGTTGTTATGTTTATATATCCAAGCTGAGTAATTGTACGAAAGTCACAGGTACGATGATACTTTATAAAAAGTCTGGATCCAGCTATACCAAAATGGCTGAATGGGGAAATATCACATCATCAGGAGATTATCTTTCCAGGTACAGAGAAAGTCCGGTTCCTCGTGGATATACTTATAAATTAGTGTTCGACGGAACCGCTTATGGTACTACCGGATCGGAACCTATTTATTTAAGCACAGAATCGACATTTTAATTAAAACATTAAATTATCCCTCTAATAAGACATGATTTTGTAGCAACATTTTTATTACCTTGCCTCATTCTCCACCGTGGTTTTCTATTTTTCCGCGGAGGAGTTGAGTGACGGCTTAGCCGTCGCCGCCGGCCTTAACCTCATCTCACCGGCGGCATATAAAAAGGCTGTCAGGCCGTCTAACACACGCCTGACAGCTTTTCCCCTCTTAGACAGTACACTTATTCTTTATATCCGGAATCATTATCTGGATATTCATTGGACTTTGATACGATTGGAGCATTGGAACTTTGCCTCAGGACATCCAAGGTCTGTCTTAAAATCTTCTCACAAATTTCACATTCCTCTTCTGTGCAGGTTTCCAATATCTCCCAAAGAGAATCCTTTGCTGCAGCGGGACGCTCCGTATGGTAAGGGCTTTCCGGCTCGGCTACGGAATCCGGAGCTTCCATCCATTCGCTGCCAAAATACAATTCATCCAGACTGACGCCAAAATAAGTGCAGAATTTCCACGCAGAGCGAAGAGAAAGCGGCTTTCTTTCTCCTTCAATATCGCTGATATAATCAGCAGAAGTACCGACTGCTTCTGCCAGCTGAGACTGAGATAATCCCCACAAGTTACGCAGCCGCTGAATTTGTTCTCCGGCATTTTGCTTTTGTTGACCCATGAATTCCCCTTTATCATTGCTGAAAATGTAACATTGCTTGTTTCCGGCGATTCGTTTTTATTACGGCCATTCTGTTTCCACAGGATATTAAATATTCTCATATATGAGAAATGGAATGAAAAGAATGGATTAATACGTATAAAATAAGAACGAATTAAGCAGAATTATGTTATAATAAAAAGGAAATGCGCTTTTTAAGAGCGCATCCGCGCAAGGAGGAACACAGCAAATGGAGAATTATGAACTTCAGGCCTGGCTTTGGCCCCAAAAAGGGAAAGAGACACAGGTGAAAAACTGGGAGGAAGGTTCCTTACTGACTATTCTGCGCCGATATGATACGATTTCTGAGTGGGAATTAGTGGAAATCACGGGATCTGGCGGCGGAATCGTTCCATGTGATGTACAGACGGCGGCCAATATCCTGGATTGGCTGGATGAAGGTGCTCATGTGACTTGTACTCTGCTGAAAAAAGAAGAGAATGGCCGCATTCTGGTCAGCTTCGAAAAAGATTCTTAGTAAAAGTTTACAGGAAAACAGATGAAAATACGGAACCGCCCGGCGGTTGTGAGAACAGGTGTACAAAGTTGCTAAAGAGTAAAAAGGCTTTTTGTGGATTTCGGTCATGGCTTTTTACAGGGTGATAGGATATGATGAACCTAACTATCTTGGAACAAAGCATCAGGGGCTGGAGAAGCACAGAAATATACGATAACGGGAGGCTGGCGAATGGCAGATATTTCATTCCGGAATGTGACGAAGACATTTCCCAACGGAAAAGCGGCAGTGAAGAACTTCAATCTGGATATAGCAGACGGGGAATTCCTGGTATTGACAGGTCCCTCAGGTTCCGGAAAGGTGACGGTGCTGCGGATGATCGCAGGTATGGAGCCGGTCAGCGGGGGTGAGCTGCGGATCGACGGCGAACTCGTGGAAGACGGAAAGATACAGAAACGGAATGTGGGTATGATCTTTCAGCATTTTACCCTGTATCCTGGCATGACGGTGTACGATAATATGGCGTTTGCCATGAAGCTGCGCCGGATACCGGAAGAGGAGATCCGCCGGGCGGTGGAGGAAACTGCGGAGCTGTTTCGTATAGAAAAGCTGTTGTCCTGCTATCCCAGGGAACTTACGGAGCTGCAGAAGCAGTACGTGGCCATGGCAAGAGCACAGGTACATCATCCGGAGGCGTTCTTACTGCTGGACCTTTTGGGAAATCTGGAGTTTTCAGCCAGGGCAAAAGCCAGGAACCGCCTTAAGGAATTATACAAAGAGCTGGGGACTACGCTCATCTATGTGACGGATAATGCACAGGAAGCGGCACATATGGGCGCGCGTACCGTCGTGATGCATCACGGACAGATCGAACAGACGGGAACTGTGGAGGAGCTTTTGGAATCTCCGTGCAATCTGTTCGTGGCACAGTTCATGAATGAACCGGGATTTTATACCAGTGAAGTAAAAATCGTAAAGGGACATACCGCGGTGGAGGCTCTGGGAGATAAATTCAGCCTGGATGTACCGTCAGAGTGGGTGCCGAAGCTGGAACGGGCCGGCTGTATCGGCCGCAAGGTACTGATGGGCTATACGGTCACGGCGGGGAATGTTCCCGAGGATGAGGACATGTCGGAGGAAATGGCCCCGGAACCGGACTCCAAGGTGTTCTTTTTCGACAAAGAAACAGAAAAAGTTATTGTGTAATATGCGCAATGAGATTCGGCGTTTTTTCCTGAAATAACAAGGGGAAAAGAGGCCGAATCTCTTTTTCTGTTAAAAAAACATGAAAAATATCCAAAAAACTCTTTTATTTTTACGCATTTTGCATTAAGATAGTAACAGGGTTTGCAAGGTGTAGATAAAAAATATAACTAATAGATGTGGATTGAGAATGTATCAGGGAGTGAAACTATGATATCGAATCAGATTTTGCAGAATACGATTGAAGGCTTAAAGGGGATTACCAGGATCGAGCTTTGTATCTGCGACACGGAGGGGAAGGTCCTTGCGACCACGTTTCCCGATGCGGAAGAATATGAGTTTTCCGTGCTGGCCTTTGTGGAATCCCCGGCGGACAGCCAGGTGATCCAGGGCTATCAGTTCTTTAAGGTGTTTGATGAGCACCAGCTGGAATACGTGCTCCTGGCCAGAGGTTCGGGGGATGACGCCTATATGGTGGGCAAGGTCGTGGTATTCCAGATCCAGAACCTGCTGGTAGCTTACAAGGAACGCTTTGACAAGGATAACTTTATAAAGAACCTGCTGCTTGACAACCTGCTCCTGGTGGATATTTACAACCGGGCGAAAAAGCTGCATATTGATATCAATGTGCGCCGGGTGGTATTTGTCATCGAGACGCAGACAGAAAATGACACGGTGGCCCTTGAGACGGTGAAGAGCATGTTTTCCGCCAAGTCGAAGGACTTCATCACCGCTGTGGACGAGAAAAACATCATTCTGGTAAAGGAGCTTAAATCCAACGAGGGCTACGAGGATATGGATAAGGTAGCCAAGATGATTCTGGATATGCTGAATACCGAGGCGATGGCTACGGTCCATGTGGCGTACGGGACCATCGTGAACGAGGTAAAGGAAGTGTCGCGTTCCTATAAAGAGGCAAAGATGGCCCTGGACGTGGGAAAGATTTTTTACAGTGACAAGAACATCGTGGCCTACAACAACCTGGGTATCGGCCGGCTGATCTATCAGCTCCCTTTATCCCTTTGCCGGATGTTCATCAAAGAGATATTCGACGGCAAGTCTCCCGACGATCTGGATGAGGAGACGCTTGTCACGATCAACAAATTCTTTGAAAACAATCTGAATGTGTCAGAGACATCGAGGCAGCTTTATATCCATAGGAATACGCTTGTTTACCGACTGGATAAGCTGCAGAAGAGTACGGGGCTGGATTTGCGTGTGTTTGAAGATGCCATTACATTTAAGATAGCACTGATGGTAGTCAAATATATGAATTATATTGAGACATTGGATAATTAGAATTGAGGTTTTTATGATTGAGTTTGAACACGTATGTAAGACTTATGACAGATCTACGGACCGGGAGACGAAAGCGGTCCGTGATATCAGCCTGAAAATCGAGAAGGGAGAATTTGTTTTCATAGTGGGGAACAGCGGGTCGGGTAAGACGACGCTGATTCGCTTGCTGCTAAAAGAAATCGATGCTACTTCCGGTAATATCCGTGTCGGCGACACGGATATTACTGGAATGAAGCGCAAAATGATACCCAGGTACAGAAGGCGCCTGGGCGTTGTTTTTCAGGACTTCCGCCTGCTGAAGGATAAAAATGTCTATGAGAATGTGGCATTTGCGCAGAGGGTTGTGGTGACACCCACCAGAGAGATCAGGAAACGGGTGCCAGAGGTCCTTTCCATGGTCGGGCTGTCTTCCAAATATAAATCGCTTCCCAGCCAGCTGTCCGGCGGAGAGCAGCAGAGAGTGGCCATCGCGAGAGCGCTGGTCAACCGTCCGGAGATTCTTTTGGCCGATGAACCTACCGGAAACATGGATCCGGGCAATGCCTGGCAGATCATGAAGCTTCTGGAGGAGATCAATCAGATGGGGACCACTGTGGTCGTAGTGACGCACAGTAAGGAGATTGTCGATCGGATGAAGAAGCGGGTGGTCACGATGAAACATGGCGTGATCGTGAATGACAAGGAAGAAAGCGGGTACGGAAATGAGGATTAGTACGTTTTGGTATTGTATAAAACAGGGCCTCCAGAGTATCCGGCGGAATAAATTATTTTCCCTGGCGTCCGTGGGGACCATGGCGGCCTGCGTATTTTTGTTCTGTATCTTTTATTCCATCGTGGTGAACGTACAGAACATGGTGAAAATGGTGGAGAACACAGTCGGCGTGACTGTATTTTTTGAGGAAGGGCTGCCGGAGGACGAGATACAGTCCATCGGAGACATGATCTCCGCCAGGGCTGAAGTAGCCGATATGAAATATGTGTCGGCGGAAGAAGCGTGGGAGAGCTATAAAACAGACTATTTTGCAGATGCGCCGGAGCTGGCGGAGGGGTTTGCAAAGGACAACCCCCTGGCCAATTCCGCTTCCTATGAGCTGTATCTGAACGATATTGAGGATCAGGGAAGCTTTGTGGAATATCTGAAATCCATAAACGGCGTCCGAAAGGTCAATTATTCGGAAATGGCGGCCACCGGGCTTGCCAGTGTAAACAATGTGGTGGGATATGTGTCGGCGGGAATCATCCTGATCCTCCTCGGAGTGGCGATATTCCTCATCAGCAATACCATCGCCATAACCATTACGGCGAGAAAAGAAGAGATTAAGATCATGCGGATGATTGGCGCAACCAATTATCTGATCCGCGCGCCTTTTGTGGTGGAAGGGCTGATCATTGGCCTTTTGGGGGCGGGGCTTCCCCTGATCCTCGTATACTATGCGTATGAATATGCTGTCCGTTTCTGCCTGAGCAGGCTTAGTATCCTGTCCAGGATCCTGACGCTCCTTCCGGTCGGCCAGGTGTTCCAGGTGCTGGTCCCGGTTTCTTTGGGGCTTGGGCTTGGCATCGGTCTGTTCGGCAGTCTCTTTTCCGTCCGGAAGCATCTCAGAGCCTGAGAACAGACAGAAAAGGCATACACTGGACAGAGGCTGACGGAGGAAAAAATGAAATCACGGTACAGAAGATTGATATGCCTGGCAGGGGCGTTTATTCTCCTGGCGGGAAGCATGCCCGGAGCGCGTGCGTCGGGGGACTTAGAAAGCCGGCAGGACCGGATTGACGCCATTGAAGAAGAACAGGACCGGGTACAGAAAAAGCTGGATGAACTGAACGAGAACAGAGAAGACGCCAGCGCTTACATTGAAGGCATCAATGAAGAATTGTCCCAGACAGAGGACAGCCTAAATGAGCTCCAGGATAAGATGGAGGAAACACAGGCGGAAATAGAGGCAGCTCAGGCGGAGCTGGAGGCCGCGAAGGAAACGGAGACGGAGCAGTATGATCAGATGAAGCTCCGGATCCAGTATATGTATGAAAAAGGGGATACGTATTTTCTGGAGCTTTTATTTGATTCGGCAGATTTAAGCGATTTCCTGAATCAGGCCGAGTATATTTCCAGGATATCCGAATATGATAGGAATATGCTGACTGCTTATCAGGAGACGAAGCAGACTATCGCGGACAAGACGGAAGAACTGGAAGCGGCCTATGCCGGCCTGGATACTCTTAAGGAAGAAGCTGTGGCAAAGCAGGAATCTTTAGTGACTCTCCAGGAGGCCAAAACGGAAGAGCTTCAGAATCTGAATGAGCAGATTTCGGAAAATCAGGACCTGATGGCAGATTATGACGAGGCGCTGAAAGGCGAGCTGGAGGAATTCCGGGCTATGGAAGAGGCCATCCGGGAACAAGAGGCTAAGGAGAGCGCCGAAGCTTCTCTCGCGGCTGAGAAGACGGAGGCTGAGACAACACTTGTGGCAGACGGCGGGAAAGAATCCACTGCCGCTCCTGCGGAGAAGCCGGAGAGCAGCGAAGGAACGCAGCCGACTCAGACTGAGGCTCCGACAAAGGCTCCGACGGAAGCGCCGACGAAGCCGCCGGTGGTAAACACCGGATTTATCTGGCCGGTGCCCAGCTGCAGCAGAATCTCTTCCGGCTACGGGGGAAGAGACGATCCGATCACCGGTGAATCCGACGGGACCTTGAGCGATCATCACGGAATCGACATCGCCCTGCCCGGCGGCGCGCTGGCGGGCGCGCCCATCGTGGCCGCGGCGGACGGAGAGGTGATCATATCCCGGTTCAGCTCTTCGGCGGGAAACTGGATTATCTTATACCATGGAAACAGTACTTATACCGTATATATGCACTGCCAGAAGCTGCTGGTATCGGCTGGAGATACGGTGAGCCAGGGGGAAACCATAGGGCTAGTCGGAAGCACGGGCTGGTCCACAGGCCCGCACCTGCATTTTGAGGTGAGGGTAGGAGGGTTCAGTACCTCCGCTTATTCCAGGAATCCTTTGAACTATGTATCGCCGCCATGACAGCGGGGGGATGGGAGGCAGACGGCGGAGGGAATGAGTGAACGGAAAAGCATGCGGCCCGTTTATGCGCGGATGCGGATTTCGGGCAATAAAGAATGAAAGAAGGAATAACGCATGGAAAAACGTGACAACCGCTTTCTGAAAGGACTTCTGACCGGAGTTTTATGCAGCCTGATCGTGGTGGCGGCAGCTACCTGGGGACTGTACTCGATGCTGGAGGCAAGAGACCGGGAAGATGCTGCAAAGAGCGAAGAGATAGGGCTGAATTATCGGGAGATAGACGAAAAGCTGAGCCTTTTGAAAGGGAAGATAGACCAGAGCTTTTTATTTGACGTGGATGAAGACGCGATGACGGAAGGCATCTACAAAGGCTATATCAGCAGTCTGGGGGATCCGTATACCGTATATTACACGGAAGAGGAGTACAATAAGCTCCTGGAATCCTCCAGCGGGCAGTATAAAGGGATCGGTGTCCAGATCAGCCAGAATATAAAGACGAACCTGATCACGGTGACTCGTGTATTTCGGGGCTCAGGCGCAGAGGAAGCCGGGATACAGCCGGGAGACATACTGTATAAAGTAGATGGGGTAGATATTACCCAGGAGGATATCAACAATGTAGTGTCAAGTATCCGCGGAGGAGACGGGACTACGGTCAATATCGAAGTATACCGGGAATCGGCGGCGGACTATGTTTCCATGGACGTAATACGGCGGGAGGTCAGCATGGATACCGTAGAGTGGAAAATGCTGGACGGAGGCATCGGGTATATCCAGATAACAGAATTCGACGGCGTCACCTATGACCAGTTCTCACAGGCTCTGGAGGAGCTGTCAGGCCAGGGGATGAAAGGGCTTGTTCTCGACCTGCGGAATAATCCGGGCGGCCTCTTGGACAGTGTGATAGAGATCGCCGATGATCTGCTTCCAGCAGGAACCATCGTATCCACAAAGGATAAAAATGGAGAGGGCAGTACCTTTGAATCGGATGCAGATATGAAATATGACGGTCCGATCGCCGTCCTGGTCAACGGGAATTCTGCCAGCGCTTCCGAGGTGCTGACGGGCGCCATCAAGGATTTCCAGAAAGGGACCATTGTTGGGACCACCACTTATGGAAAGGGAATCGTCCAGAACATCGTGGCCCTGGGAGACGGGACCGCTATGAAAATGACAGTTTCCAACTATTATTCTCCGAACGGGACTAATATCCATAAGGTAGGGATTGAACCGGATGTGGTGATTGAAGCCGAAAAAGGCGAAAATGACAATCAGCTGGATAAGGCTGTGGAGATCATAAAAGGGAAAATGCAGTGAGGGACCCCGCGGGGAATAGCAGAATAACGGAATAAAAACACAGGGCAGACGGAAACGTCTGCCCTGTATGATTACACGGTGCGGCGGCGGACGTCTGTTGGTGTACACCTTTGAATATCTTTGAAACAAACTTATCTTATTCAATCAGATGAAACAGGAGGAAATCCGATTCCATCCAGGCGGCTCGCTGGCAGCCGTAACCAGCATCTTTACGGCCTCCAGTCGGTCCTTTCCAACTGACATGGATAAATCGATATTTTTCCATGTCAGATTCCAATAAAAACCTGCATGAGATTCGGTTTTTACCTCCCTGCGGCCGGGAAGATCCTGCTAACGCCTTTGCGGCGCTCGCCTTACGATGGAATCGGATCGTTCCTCCTACTCTTTCTTCCGCACCGAAATAAGCGCTCATTTGCCCCCAAAGCCATTGGGGCGGTCCACCGCGGCCCGCTGCCAAAGGCGCGCGGGCTGTGTGGATATCCAGTCTTTTTCTGGAATCAAAGGGATGGAAGTCATCCAAAAAAGTGCGGCAGAAAGAATACCGGCAGAAAGATTCCGGACCGGCCTAAAGGTAAGCGCCACAGGGCAGCGGCCGGTGTTCCCCAGGCGGAGGGAGACAGAAACGGAAATACCGATTCCGTTTCTGAGCGAACAGGAGACAGGAAATCATCCAGATTTCCTGTCGACATGTGAGCGGTACTGCCAAAGCGGGGATAAAGCGGCCCCTGCATCGCCAGCGAACCGAAATCGTGACGGTCCGGAACTTCTGCCGGTGTTTGGCTGGAAATTCCAAAAATGATTTCAAAAAGTATCTCGTATCGTACCCAGAAAGATATCGGTGTACAAAGTGATGAAAAAGGAGTATCATGGACTTATTTAGTGTATAAAAGGCCAAGGGGCAGAATTCGTGTGGAAGGTCCTGCACGGTCCGGAAGGAAAAGATTATGACTGGAAACAGTACAGTACAGAAAAAAATGATCGCTGTCGCATTATCGATCGCGGTGGCGTTTGTGGGGATATTTTCATTTATGTCAATACGAAAACTGCAGGGAAACGCCAGAGTGATCAATTATGCGGGGGTGGTGCGCGGGGGTACGCAGAAACTGATCAAAGAGGAGCTGCAGGGGACCCAGGATGATGCGCTCATTCAGCGCCTGGATGATATCATAGAAGAACTGCTGACCGGTAAAGGAGAGCTGGGGCTGACACGGCTGAATGACAAAGAATTTCAAGGTCTGATGACTCAGATGAAGGATCGCTATAAGGAACTGAAAGAAGCAATCATGTCGGTCCGTCAGGGCGGAGACAAGGAGGATCTGTTTGTTATCAGCCAGGAATACTTTGAACTGGCAGATCAGACTGTGACGGCGGCGGAGCGGTATTCGGAAAAAAATGCGGAAATCGCGGAAGTCTGCTTTTTGGCGCTGACTGCATTTTTTATTGTAGTCGCGTGCGCTCTGGTATGGCTTAGTTCGGTTCAGAGTAAAAGGCAGAAGGTCCTGCAGGAAGCAGAAGCGGAGAACAGAAAGAAACAGGAGCGTCTTTCCCAGATGGAAAGGGCGATACAGGCGCCCATGAATGAGATTTCTGAACTCATATATGTATCTGACCTGGAGAACTACGACCTTTTGTTCATCAATGAAGCGGGAAAAAAGACGTTCCAGGTGGATGATATCGGCGGTAAAAAATGCTATAAGGTCCTTCAGGGAATGGATGCTCCCTGTTCTTTTTGTACCAACGGCAAGTTAAAGCCGGGAGAGAATTATAATTGGGAGATCACGAATCCTCTGACGAAATGCCACTATATGCTGAAAGATAGGCTGATAGAGTGGGATGGACGGAAAGCGCGGATGGAAATAGCTTTTGACTTGACTCAGGTGGAGACGGAGAAGGAAAAGCTGAAATATGCGCTTGATATGGAAAATATGGTCGTGGAATGCATAAGGATACTGTATCAGGGGAGGGATCTGGACAAGGCCGTGGATCAGGTCCTTAAGTTGGTTGGAGAGTTCCTTCAGGCAGAGCGCACGTACATATTCAGTTTCAAGGATGATATGCTGTACAACGACTATGAGTGGTGCAGGCAGGGGGTAGAGCCGCAGAAGGAGATGCTGCAAAATCTGCCGATTTCTATCATCAGCCGCTGGCTGCCTGTCTTTTCTGAGCAAAACTGTGTTGTGATCGAGGACGTAGAGACATATAAAAACAGTTCCCCAGAAGAATATGAAGCGCTGAAGGTGCAGAATATCAGAAGTCTGGTGGTCGCTCCAATGGAGACGGACGGAGTTCTTACAGGGGCGCTGGGAGTGGATAATCCGCCGGCTGAAAAGATAGCGAATATAAGCGCGCCGCTGCAGACCTTGTGTTACTTTCTGCTTCTGGCATACAGGAGGGCGGAAAACGAGAAGCAGCTCTCCACACTGAGCTTTCACGATACGCTGACTTCGTTTTATAACCGCAACAAGTATATGAAAGATCTGGAGATGATTTCGCTGGAAAATATTCCGGTTGGCATCGTATATCTGGATGTAAACGGCTTAAAGGAAGTGAATGACAGGCTGGGGCACAATGAAGGGGACAGGCTGCTGATCCGGGCTGCGGACAAGATGAAGTCCGTATTCAGGAAGGAAGACTGTTACCGGGTGGGCGGTGACGAATTTGTCATCATTTCTCTGAATATATCAGAGGAGATGTTTGAGGAAAGGGTGGCGGAGCTCAGGCGGTGCTTTGAATATGAGGATGAGTGCCGGGCGGCGATAGGCAGCCGGTGGTCTGATTCCGCACAGAACGTCAACCAGATCGTTTCAGAGGCGGACGCCAGCATGTACGAGGACAAAAAATCATTTTACAGAAAGAACAGACAGGCGGGCAGATACCGCCACCATAGTGATGAGGTTCTGCAGCTGGCGAATCCGGTGGTGCTGCAGGCGGAGATCGACAAGCAGCAGTTTGTGGTTTACCTGCAGCCGAAGATTTCTTCTTCCGACCGCACGGCAGTCGGCGCGGAAGCTTTGATTCGATACTTATCCAAGGACGGAAGCCTGGTCCTGCCCGGACATTTCCTTCCTGTTCTGGAAGAAGCGAAGACCATCAGCCAGATTGATTTTTATGTATTTGATCTCGTTTGTGCGAAGATCAAAGAATGGCTGGAGGACGGAAAACGGAGTGTTCCGGTATCGGTCAACTTCTCCCGCTTTTCTCTGACTCAGTCAAATTTTCTGGAGAGGCTGAAGGAGATCTGCCAAAAGCATGGCATTTCGCCTACAAATCTGGAAATTGAGATCACGGAGTATGCCGGGGATGTGGCGGGGACGGATATCAGCCGGCTGATAACGGCGCTTCGCGGGGAAGGCTTCGGGGTAACAATCGACGATTTTGGCACTAATTACGCCAACCTATCCTTGCTTTCGGCTGTGGAATTCGATGTACTTAAGCTGGACAGAAGCATGGTGCAGGATGTGGCTGAGAACGGAAAGACCCAGGAGATCATAAGAGCGATCGTGGATATCTGTAAGAAGATGAAGATCAAGCTGGTGGCGGAGGGGATTGAAAAAGAGGAGCAGCTGGAGGCCTTGAGATCCTGCGGCGTGGAGCTGGTTCAGGGATACCTGTTCAGCGAGCCGATTCCGATCGAGAAATATGAGAAGGAATATTTGAAGTAAGGATACAAGTTCTATCCGGTTAAAAAAGGGCCTGCGTATGCCGCATGCTCTTTTTTGGTTCTCATGGGCGGCGCAGACGATCCGTTACAGCCGCCGGTTTTTCGCCTATTGACGTGAAAGGGAATAGCAGTTATACTGGTAAATGAACGTATGTTCTGAAAACGGCAGATGGATGTGTCTTTTGCAGCATAGGTTTTTAAAGCATAGCGTGTTAATATAGGATGAATTATGGTATACTATACCATTGAGGGTTTTATGCTGTTTTTGGCGGGTATATGCAGGAATTGGGGATTCATGCAAGGAGCTTTCAGAGGCAGTATAAACAGTAAGGAGGTTTGCTGCGGTGAACAGATTTGAATTGGTGTCAGAATACACTCCTACCGGCGATCAGCCGCAGGCTATAAAAGAACTGGTCCAGGGATTTAAGGAAGGAAACCAGTTTGAAACTTTGCTGGGAGTCACAGGATCTGGGAAGACCTTCACGATGGCCAACGTGATCCAGGAGCTTCAGAAGCCGACGCTCATCATTGCACACAACAAAACGCTGGCCGCGCAGCTCTATGGTGAGTTCAAGGAATTTTTTCCCAACAATGCAGTGGAATATTTCGTTTCGTACTATGACTATTACCAGCCGGAGGCCTATGTGCCTTCCACGGATACTTATATAGAGAAGGATTCCTCTATCAATGACGAGATCGATAAGCTCCGCCATTCGGCGACGGCTGCCCTGTCGGAGAGGGAGGATGTGATCATCATTGCTTCCGTTTCCTGTATTTATGGCTTGGGAAGCCCCATCGATTATAAGAACATGGTGATATCCCTGCGGCCCGGCATGGTCCGGGACAGGGACGAGGTGGTGCACAAGCTGATCGAGATCCAATACAACCGGAACGACATGGATTTCAAGCGCGGCGCTTTTCGGGTGAGAGGCGATGTGCTGGAGGTATATCCGGCTTACTGTGACGGAGTCGCTTATCGGATTGAGTTTTTCGGCGATGAAGTGGACCGGATCACGGAGATAGATCCGCTGACCGGCGAGGCGAAGAGCCGCCTGGAGCATATCGCGATCTTTCCGGCGTCCCACTACGTAGTCCCCAGGGACAAGATGCTGGAGGCGGCGGAAACCATCGCTGAGGAGCTGAAGGCGCAGGTGGCGTATTTCCGGAGTGAGGACAAGCTTTTAGAGGCCCAGAGAATCTCGGAGCGGACCAATTTTGATATCGAGATGATGAAGGAGACTGGATTCTGCTCCGGCATAGAGAACTATTCGAGGCATCTGACCGGGCAGGAGCCGGGAGTGCCGCCGTGTACGCTGTTTGATTACTTTCCGGACGATTTTCTGATCATGATTGATGAGTCTCATATTACCATCCCTCAGATTCGGGGCATGTACGCGGGGGACCGGTCCAGGAAGACAACTCTCGTGGAATTCGGCTTCCGTCTGCCCTCCGCGCTGGACAACCGTCCTCTCAATTTTTCAGAGTTCGAGGAACGGATCAATCAGCTGCTGTTTGTGTCCGCCACTCCGGGCGCGTATGAAGCGGACCATGAGCTTTTGCGCACGGAGCAGATCATCCGTCCTACCGGGCTTCTGGATCCCAGAGTCGAGGTGCGGCCGGTGGGAGGACAGATCGACGATCTGGTTTCTGAGGTAAACCAGGAAGTAGAAAAGAAGCGGAAGGTACTGGTGACGACCCTGACAAAGCGGATGGCGGAGGATCTGACCGACTATATGCGGGAGGTGGGTATCCGCGTCAAATATCTGCATTCCGATATAGATACTCTGGAACGGAGTGAGATCATCCGGGATATGAGATTGGATCTGTTCGATGTCCTGGTGGGAATCAACCTGCTCCGGGAGGGACTGGATATACCGGAGATCGGACTGGTGGCGATTCTGGATGCGGACAAGGAAGGCTTCCTGCGTTCGGAGACTTCTCTGATACAGACCATTGGCAGGGCGGCCCGGAATGCGGACGGACATGTCATCATGTATGCGGACAGGATCACCGATTCTATGCGCGTGGCCATAGATGAGACAGAAAGGCGGCGAAAAATACAGCAGGAATATAATGAAGCGCACGGCATCACGCCGACGTCCATTAAAAAGGCGGTAAGGGATTTGATCAGTATCTCCAAATCGGAGGAAAAACGCGCGCGCGGCATTAAGCTGGACAAGGATCCGGAATCTATGAGCAGCAAGGAGCTTCAAAAGCTGATCGGAAGCATCCAAAAGAAGATGCAGCAGGCGGCGGCGGAACTCGACTTTGAGCAGGCGGCCGAGCTGAGAGACCAGATGATGCTTTTAAAGAAGCAGCTTTATTCTACGGAGGCCTGACAGGGCCGGCCGTATGGGGGATTGAGAAACAAGAGTATTGAAAAAGCAGAAAACGCCGGGGAAAAATAGGATTCAGTGATCACTGAGATTGAGATGAGGGAATGAATGTGAGAAGAAGCCGCAGAATTTCTGCGTGCATGGCGATTTTGGCTTTATGTTTTCTGCTGGGCTGTGATGAAAAAGAGATTAAGGGCAGTTCTCCGATATTAAAGGGCGGACGCTCCGCCGCGAATGAAGAAGCGGAATTCCGGGCAGGACTATGTCTGACGGGAGATGATGAAGCTATTATGACGAAGTTCGCTCCTTATCTGACTGCGTGTCTGGAGTCGAAAGGAATCACGGTCATCACCGGAAGCCTGGAAGAACTGAGAGATGAGCACGCCGATATCATCATGGCGTCTCCTATGGATAAGGAGAAAGCGGAAAAGATTGTGAAGGAAGTATCGGAAGAGACACCGGTACTCATCTTCAATCACTCTCCTTCCGATGAGATTGCGCTGGCAATGATACCGCCGGAGGGAATTTACAAAGCAATTTATATTTCATATGATTATGCCAGGATTGAAGAAGTTCTGGATGAACTTGTTGTGGGCGGAAAGAAAAGATTTGGAAAATGTGCGGCGGTATCCGGCTCCGGTTCCACAGATGATTCACTGTTCCTACGGGAAATAGAGAAGGTCTGTGGAGAGAAAGGGATTGATCCGAATGACGTGTTTGTATATGTCACGGAGGAAGAGGTCCCTTCTCTTTTGGAAAAGGACAGCTCTGTAACTCACGTATTCATCGAGTTGGCTGAGCCGGCACTTGAGTCTGCCGCGGAGTTCGCAGCAGAAATCAAAAATGGAGAGGACAGTTTCAGCGTTTTGTATCTGGAACCGCCTTTTGTTACCAGGGAAGAATATTGGGAATTGGACAGGTGAAAAGACATGGCAAAGCAGCAATATATCAAAATACGTGGTGCCAACGAGCACAATCTGAAGAATATATCGGTGGACATCCCCAGGGACCAGTTTGTGGTGCTGACGGGGCTGAGCGGTTCAGGAAAATCCTCTCTGGCCTTTGACACCATTTATGCGGAAGGACAGAGGAGATATATGGAGTCCCTGTCTTCTTACGCCAGACAGTTCCTGGGGCAGATGGAAAAGCCGGACGTGGAGAGCATCGAAGGGCTTTCGCCGGCCATCTCCATCGACCAGAAGTCCACAAACCGGAACCCACGCTCCACGGTGGGCACGGTGACGGAGATATATGATTATTTTCGTCTGCTCTATGCGCGGATCGGCATCCCCCACTGTCCCAAATGCGGCAGGGAGATAAAGAAGCAGACCATAGACCAGATGGTGGATCATATCATGAGCCTGCCGGAGCGTTCGAAGGTACAGCTGCTGGCCCCCGTGGTCCGGGGCAGAAAGGGCCGCCATGAGAAGGTGCTGGATCAGGCAAAGCGGAGCGGGTATGTCCGGGTCCGTATTGACAATAACCTGTATGAGCTGACGGAAGAGATCAGCCTGGACAAGAATATCAAGCATAATATCGAGATCGTGGTGGACCGCCTGGTGGTGAAGCCGGGGATTGAAAAACGTCTGACGGATTCCATCGAGACGGCTATGCAATTGTCCGACGGACTGATGATCGTGGATGTGGCCGACGGAGAGCCGATCACGTTCAGCCAGAGCTTTTCCTGTCCGGAGTGTGGGATCAGCATCGAAGAGGTGGAGCCCAGGAGCTTTTCCTTCAACAATCCCTTCGGGGCCTGTCCGGAGTGCGCGGGACTCGGCTACAAGATGGAATTTGACGAGGACCTGATGATCCCTGATAAAAGTCTCAGCATCAATCAGGGAGCTATCACCGTCTGCGGCTGGCAGTCCTGTGCGACCAAGGGCAGCTTCACCAGGGCCATTCTGGACGCGTTATGCAAGGAGTATGATTTTGATCTGGACACTCCTTTTCAGGATTATCCGGAGCGGATCCGCCATATCCTGCTTCATGGGACGAACGGCACAGAGGTAAAGGTCCATTACCGCGGACAGCGGGGAGAAGGAATCTACGACGTGGCGTTTGAGGGGCTCATCCGGAATGTGGAGCGCCGCTATCGGGAAACCGGATCTGAA
Source organism: Lachnospiraceae bacterium (assembly GCA_902363445.1). Taxonomy (GTDB): domain Bacteria; phylum Bacillota; class Clostridia; order Lachnospirales; family Lachnospiraceae; genus Lientehia. The sequence continues at coordinate 29,684 of CABJAB010000001.1, read as the reverse complement.
TCCATCAAGGCCGAGTATGAAAGCTTTATGCGGATCACCCCCTGTAAAGTGTGCGGAGGGAAGCGCCTGAAGCAGACGTCTCTGGCGGTGACGGTCTGTGATAAGAATATTTATGATATTACATCCATGTCCATTGGTTCACTGCAGAGATTTATGAAAGATGTGGAACAAAAGCTGACGCCGACTCAGATTGCCATCGGAGGGCTGATTCTGAAGGAGATTCGTGCAAGAGTCGGATTTCTGGTCGACGTGGGCCTGGAATACCTGTCCCTGGCCCGGGGGACGGCCACGCTGTCGGGCGGAGAGGCCCAGAGGATCCGCCTGGCTACACAAATCGGTTCCGGCCTGGTCGGAGTGGCATATATACTGGACGAGCCGAGTATCGGCCTTCACCAGAGGGACAATGACAAGCTCCTGAAGACACTGATCCATCTGAGAGATTTAGGAAACAGCGTGCTGGTGGTGGAGCACGACGAGGATACCATGATGGCGGCCGACTGTATCGTGGACATCGGGCCGGGGGCAGGGGAGCACGGCGGCGAGGTGGTGGCAGTCGGAAAAGCCAAGGAGATCATGGATTGTCCGAATTCCATCACAGGCGCCTATCTGAGCGGCAGGACCAAGATCCCGGTTCCGGCCGTCAGAAGGAAGCCGACTGGTTTTCTCACGGTGAAAGGGGCCGCGGAAAACAACCTGAGAAATATTACAGTAAAGCTTCCGCTGGGAGTGTTCACCTGTGTGACCGGGGTATCCGGATCCGGAAAGTCTTCCCTGGTCAATGAGATTTTGTACAAGTCTTTGGCGAGAAAGCTGAACCGGGCCAGACTGATTCCCGGCAGGCACAAGGAGATTGAAGGCGTGGAGCAGCTGGATAAGGTGATTGCCATCGACCAGTCTCCCATCGGGAGGACTCCCCGTTCTAATCCGGCCACCTATACGGGCGTATTCGATACGATAAGGGACCTGTTCGCATCCACCGCTGATGCAAAGGCCAAGGGATACCAGAAGGGGCGCTTCAGCTTTAATGTGAAGGGCGGACGCTGCGAGGCGTGCAGCGGAGACGGGATCTTGAAGATTGAGATGCACTTCCTGCCGGATGTATATGTCCCCTGTGAAGTGTGCGGAGGAAAGCGTTACAACCGGGAGACTCTGGAAGTGAAATATAAGGGAAAGAGCATCTACGATGTGCTGGATATGACTGTGGAAGAGGCGATGAAGTTTTTTGAGAACCTTCCCGCCATTCGCCGGAAAATCGAGACGCTTTATGATGTGGGACTTTCTTATATCAAACTGGGCCAGCCTTCTACGACTTTGTCCGGCGGCGAGGCCCAGAGAATCAAGCTGGCCACGGAGCTGTCAAAGCGGGATACCGGCAAGACCATTTACATTTTGGATGAACCGACCACGGGCCTTCATTTTGCAGACGTCCACAAGCTGGTTGAAATTTTGCAGCGTTTGTGCGAAAATGGAAACACCGTAGTGGTGATCGAGCACAACCTGGATGTCATCAAGACGGCAGATTATCTGATTGATATGGGCCCCGAGGGCGGAGACGGCGGCGGAACCGTGATCGCGGAGGGAACTCCGGAGGAGGTGGCGGAGAACCCTGTCTCATATACGGGAAAATATGTGAAGAGATATCTGTAGGAGAGAATGGACGAGGAGAGTCAGACGGATGAGATTTATATTGATAAGACATGGAGAGACGGATTGGAATACAGCGGGCAGATATCAGGGACAGACAGACGTTCCCCTTTCCGAGAGGGGAAAGGCTCAGGCGGCCGCGCTGGGGAGACGGTTTGAGTCCATCCCTGTGGACGCGGTTTATTCCTCTCCCTTGCAGAGGGCCTATGACACTGCGAGAGCGATTGCGGAGCCAAAGGGACTGCCGATCCACAGGGTCGACGGTATCAAGGAGCTGGATTTCGGCGAATGGGACGGCTTGACGAAGGAAATGATCGAGGAGAAATTCGGGGAAGCTTTTTCTTTATACAGGATTGAGCCTTTCCATTATCCGATGGCCGGAGAAGGGACGCTGAACCGGGCGAAGCTGCGTGTGGGCGCGGCGCTGGAGGACATCAAGGAGGAATACCGGCACACGGATAAGACTGTAGTGGTGGTGGCCCACGGCGGCATCCTCAAGCTGGCGGTATTTTACCTGCTGGACATATCCTCCCGCCTGTACCGGTGCATCGAGCTGGACAATACGTCCCTGACCATCATTGATATAGAGAAGGACCGCAGTATTCTGCGTACTCTGAACGACGCCCACCACCTGGATTGACATTTACCGGGGATACTCCTATAATAAAAGTGCGTCTATCCGGTATGATTAGTTGGTTTTATACACAAGGACGATTCGGGATAGGGACGAGAGGGGGATGCATCGGCAGCCTTTGGCGGCCGGAAACCGAGAGGAGGATTCAAATGGATTTTTTTGATACATTGGGTGAAACAGTGGCGAGTGCCGGAAAAGTGATCAGCCATAAGACCAAGGAAGTGGCGGGCAGCACCAAACTGAGCCTTCAGATCTCCCAGGAAGAAGCAAAGGTAAAGAAAGCCTATGCCGCTTTGGGTGAGGCTTTTTATGGCGATCATTCGGAGGATATGCCGGAGCAGTACGCCATATATGCGGCGGATGTGAAGGAATGTCTGGACCGGCTGAATGCCCTGAAGAAGGATAAGCAGATTCTGAAGAACCAGAAGCGCTGTGTGAAATGCGGCGCGCTGATGCCGAATGAGGATAAGTTCTGCGGTAAATGCGGAGCGGAAAATGAGATTCTGGTAAAGGACGAGGAACCGGAAGAAAAGGAAGAAGAGACGGCTGAAGAGGAAGGCGAGACCAGGGTCTGCCCATCCTGCCAGGCGAAGGTCAGCGCAGAGCTTATTTACTGCCCGGAGTGCGGTGAGAAGCTTCAGCCATAAATTGCCGGTTTCCGGCAGTCCTGTCTGCTGAAGGGCGCTGGAAGAGAAAGACTTAGAAAGAACAGGCAGGAGGAAAGTTTTGTGGAGAAAGAGATGATTATCGTCCTGGATTTCGGCGGCCAGTATAACCAGCTGATCGCCAGAAGGGTCCGGGAATGCAATGTCTATTGTGAGGTCCATCCTTACAGCATAGGACTGGATAAAATAAAGTCCATGAACCCGAAAGGCATTATTTTTACCGGCGGTCCCAACAGCGTATACGGCGATGATTCGCCCCGCTGTGAGAAGGAGCTGTTTGAGCTGGGGATCCCTATCCTGGGAATCTGCTACGGTTCCCAGCTGATGGCATATATGCTGGGGGGAAACGTGGAAACGGCTCCCGTCAGCGAATATGGCAAGACGGAAGTGGAAGTGGACAGGGATTCTGTCCTTTTTGGCGATGTTTCGGCTCGGACGGTGTGCTGGATGAGTCATACGGATTATATTGCATCTGCGCCTGATAAGTTTCGCGTGACGGCGCATACGGCCGCATGTCCTGTTGCAGGCATGGAGTGCCGGGAGCAGAAGCTTTATGCGGTCCAGTTCCACCCGGAGGTGATGCATACTCAGGAAGGCATGAAGATGCTGTCCAATTTTGTATATAAGATTTGCGGCTGCAGCGGAGACTGGAGGATGGGTTCCTTTGTGGAGGATACCATCAAGTCTCTCAGAGAGAAAATCGGTGATGGAAAGGTACTCTGCGCTTTGTCAGGCGGAGTGGATTCTTCTGTGGCGGCGGTCCTTTTATCAAAAGCCATTGGCAGACAGCTTACTTGTGTCTTTGTGGACCACGGTCTGCTCAGAAAAAATGAGGGCGACGAGGTAGAGGCGGTATTTGGGCCCAACGGTCCTTATGAATTGAATTTCGTCCGTGTGAATGCCCAGGAGCGCTATTATAAGAAGCTGGAGGGGGTCGCGGAGCCTGAGGGCAAGAGAAAGATCATCGGTGAGGAATTTATCCGCGTGTTTGAAGAAGAGGCCAGAAAGATCGGCTCTGTGGATTATCTGGTGCAGGGCACCATCTATCCCGATGTGATCGAGAGCGGCCTTGGAGAATCCGCAGTCATCAAATCCCATCACAACGTGGGCGGGCTTCCCAGTGTGGTGGATTTTAAGGAGATTATCGAACCTCTCCGCCTGCTTTTTAAGGATGAAGTGAGGAAAGCCGGACTGGAGCTCGGCATTCCCGAATATCTGGTTTATCGCCAGCCTTTCCCGGGGCCCGGTCTGGGTATCCGTATCATCGGAGAGGTGACGGAGGAAAAGGTACGCATCGTGCAGGATGCCGATGCCATTTATCGGGAGGAGATTGCTAAAGCAGGCCTGGACAAAGGCCTCGGCCAGTATTTTGCCGCTCTGACCAATATGCGGTCGGTGGGAGTCATGGGCGACGAACGTACTTATGATTACGCGATGGCGCTGCGCGCCGTCAACACCAGTGATTTCATGACGGCCGACGTGGCGGAATTTCCCTGGGATGTGCTGAGGATCGTAGCCAGCCGGATAGTGAATGAAGTGAAAGGCGTGAACCGGGTCATGTATGATCTGACCAGCAAACCGCCGGGAACGATAGAGTTTGAATAGAGGAAAAACAACGGGAACGCCTGTAAATAGGGCGTTCCCGTTTTCTTCGTCTATAAAATGTCTATAGAAATCCTGTATTAGAGATATAAGGTAACATATAATGATGGGTACTCAATATTATTTTAATTATAGTTGTTTTCAGTAGAAAGTTTTTGCATAAATTTTTGTGCTATTTTTAATTTATTCAATACTGTTTCTCTTATGTCGTTATGTATTTTCTTGTAAATTTGATTGGATACTTCTTTACGACTATGTCTATCTTTATCATCTAACAGATTTCTTGTTTCGGTAAAAAAATTTGAATCAAGTAACGAATTTATTGTTGATTTGTCAGAGATGAATGCTTCTAAATATCGCAAATTGGTTTCAAAATTGTAACGCAAATCTCCTTCAAAAGAACCCATTGTATAGAAAGGTGCCAAATACTCATCTATTTGTGAAATAAAAATAGTTGCTTGATTTACATCTTTTTCAGTCCATTCTATTTCTGAATAGAGAAGAAGTTCATTTACAACAGATAATGTTTTATTAGATTCAGTATTATTCAGGTTTTTAACAACTGCTAGTACACAGGATTTGGCTTTATCCAGCAGAGAAAGAAATTGCACTTCATCATTGATTGCATTTAGAAGTTGCAAGCAATGGTCCTCCATTTTTCGTGAATTAGAAGGTGGTGTCTTCTGTGTAAGCCATACTATATGAGATATTATCATTTCAATGTGGTATTTAAATTTGTAGTATGGTTGTTCAATTAATTCATTATTGAAAGCATTTTCTATTTTATAGTTTAAAAAGCTTGAAGTATAATACATAATAGGCTTGTGATCTTTAACAAATATTTTCTTGCTGATTTCTTCTTGCAATTTACCTACAAAACGGCTTGCTATATGAGGACATGATAGAAATATTGAAGAAAAACACTTCATTTGTAACTCTGGATTTACTATTTTAGAGCTTTCGACATCAGGTCTATCCCGATATTGCCCATCTCTACGTTCATAATACAATTGAGTATAAGCATCAAAGGTATTATAAAAGCTTTCTAGTTCTTCTTGATATTCATCCATTGATAATAGTTGTATTTCTTGGACTTCGGTCTGGTTATTAGTGGCCTTGACAATATCTTTTATTATTTGATCATTTTGTGTGATTACAATTTTGACACTTACCCACATTCCATCTGTAATTTGATTTCGATTTTCATACAAAACATTGGTTGTTTGACATCCATTAACAATATAAAAATTTTTTATTGTATAGATTCCTTGTCCTTTACTTAGTGTTTTACCAACAATGGTAATTCCATTATTTAATAATCCAAAAGATTCCTTTCCCTGTGAGTTTATAGTTTGAACAATATCTTGATTTACACGATTATCTTCTGAACCAGCAAAATCTCTTACATTCAATTCGAAAATACCTCTGCGAATACGATCACTATCATCAACCACTATTTTCAGATATTCTTTAATTGGCATAATAGCAAAATATGATTCTTCAACTCCATCAATATAAGGAATTTCAATTTTGTTATTTAGTTGGAAAGAGGCACTGTTTTGGATTTTTGTTAATTCGTACTGCTTGCGTATGAATGCTTTATCCAATATATGAATAGTGACATCTTCCGCATTGAATATATCTAAAAGTAATAATGTTTCTATTATTCTATTTTTTGTAGAGATATGGTTGTCATCTTCTACGTATGAACCAGGAGTAATGTAGTATAAATTGACTTTTATATTTTTGATATATTCATAATTTTGAAGAACTTTTTGAACCATATTATATTTTTCAATTATTAAGTCATTCATTTTTTTCTTTGTGGTATCAAGTGGTCTAAACATATCAGCAACACCATCACCAAATATACCAATTTCTTTTGTGCTAAAGGCTTCCGATGTCTTTGATTGTATAAAGAAGAATTCAATTGAAAATTCCATTCCAGTATCTAAAAAGGATGTTAATTCTGAAAGATTATTAATATATCGATTGTTTATAGACACAGCAAAACCATCAATGCCAGCGTCATCACCGTTTCCAACGCAAGATGACAATAATTCAAAGTTTGTTATGTTTTTTGAAGAAAGACATATATAGTTAATGAATTTCTCAAAGTTTTTTTCATTGCTACTTGTATCTAAATTTTGCTCTGAAACAAATTTTCTAAAATAATTATTTAAGATAATGTCCATTCAATATTTTCTCCTTTGATGTGAATATTTATTTGCTTTTTTTCTGTGATTCCCATTCCGCTCTCATAATTTCATTTCTAATCTTCAATCGTTCTTCCTCTGATATTCCAGAGAAATCTGTCTTTGTAACTGGAAAATCTTCATAACTATCAATCAATCGTTTCTTCTCAGAATCATAATAGTCCTGAGGATAATCATAATTAACCAATCGACTGTGCAGCTCCGACACCTTCTTTATCATAGAGCAGATATCTTGGCTATAGATGTTATCTGGATTGCGTTTGTTCTCACAATGGTAGAACATCATTTGAATCCAGTTGCGTTTAGCATCATCGGACTCATCTGGCTCTTCTATATCAACTCGATCATGAACTATAGTTTTACATGAGAACTCTTTTGTTTCATATAGTTCAAAAAGGAAACTCATAATATCGCCTAGAGAGGTGATGTGCGTCTGTTCATCTCGACCACATAACCAATCTACTGACACATTACATTTATCAGCAATATTTATAACCGCATCCACAGTTGGCTTATTCCGTCCACTTTCATAAGCGGATAATGTTGGCTGTGGTATAGACATGAACTCAGAGAATTCTTTCTGAGTTTTTTTCATTATTACAGTACGTAGATTCTTTAGTCGTTCTCCAAAGATATTGTCTTTGTTACCATCTAATACGCTCATAACAAACCTCCATGAAAATTTCTGATTTATTCTAAATCCCATTATAACAGATGAAATGGAATATTTATATAGAAAAATAAAAAATATTACAAAAACTAATATTGACAATAAATAATAATATGATATACTCATAAATATAGCAAATACTAATATTTATTAAAAATCAGAATTGAGAAAGGAGCGAGACAGTATGACGGAAGAAAGATTACCTTTATTTGTTGGTGTCGATACGATTAAGCATGACTTAGGTGTATCCAGAGCGAAAGCCTACGAAGTGATTAAGGAACTGAATGCAGAAATGAAAGCACAGAATCCTAGAGCTATTGTGGTAAATGGAAAAGTAAACCGAATCTGGTATGAAGAAGCTTGTTTAATGACGGGAGCGCACTGATGGAAGAACTATTAGAAAAGAAAAAAGCCCCTGTAAAAGGGGCGGCACAAGCTATTGCTTAATGCTATCTGGTAAATACATTTTAGCATGGCAGGTGCTTCTTTTCAATGAAAACTTGAAGAAAGGAGCAGTACCTATGGCAGTACTAAAGAACAAGACAAAAAGAGACAATTTTCTTGTGGTATCGAAAATTTTTCTACAGGATAAGAACTTATCACTGACAGAAAGAGGCCTGTTAGCAACAATGCATTCTCTTCCGGATGATTGGGATTTTACAATTGCAGGAATGGGAAAGATTCTTCCAGATGGAGAATCAAAGATTAGATCCGCATTAGATGGTCTAGTTGGCAAGGGATATGTCGCTAAGACGCAGAGTAAGAATCATGATGGAAAGTTCGGAAGAAATATTATTGAAGTTAATGAAAGACCGCTATTTGAAAACCCGTTAGCGGAAAATCCAGTAACGGATAATCGGGTAACGGAAAATCTGACAGCGAGAGAACCGATAGCGGAAAATGACCCGCAATACAGTAATAATAAATACAGTATTAAAGAATGTAATAATAATCAATCCATCAATCACTCATTAGAAAGTAGTTCAGATGTGATGGATGGAGAGACAGAGGTTAAAGCCTATAAAAAGGTTATTGCAAGTAATATCAAGCTCGATTGGTTGTTGGAAGTCGCAGAGCGTAATGGAGATCGTGAGGTGGCTATGGTTTATGAAATCTATGATGTAATTTGCGATATGGTCTGTTATCCAAGGGAAAAGGTTTTAATCAAGGAAACGAAATATCCGTGGAATACAGTAAAGTCACAGTTTTTGAAATTACGTTATCAGCATATTGCAGACATTTTGAATCGTATCGTGGATGCAGAACTAAAAATTAAAAATATGTCAGCATATTTAATATCGACACTATACAGCGCAAGCCTTGTAGGATGCATTGAGGCAGAAGCAAATCTGCATGACGATTATCTCAAGCAATTACGAGGCAAACCATATTAAGGAGAGGAGAACATTTATGGCAGTTTATAAAGACAAATGGAATGGATATAAGGGCGACACTTGGCGTGTTGCCACCTATTACAAGGATTGGAAAGGTGTACGCAGGAAACACGAAAAACGTGGATTTGCCACCAAGAAAGAAGCACTAGCCTATGAGCGTGAGTTCGTGGCTAAGACAAGCAAGAATATCAATATGGTATTTGATACCTTTATTGATATCTATATGGGCGATATAAAGCCACAATTAAAGCTTAGCACTTATGTGACTAAGGAAAATATCATTAACACTCATATAAGACCTTATTTTGAGAATAAGAGCCTTTCAGAGATAACATCTACAGATATTCTACAGTGGCAGAACGAACTCCTGGGGGTAAGGGATGATGATGGAAAAGGGTATTCACAGACTTATCTTCGAACCATACAGAATCAGTTAAATGCAATTATGAACCATGCGGTGAAATATTATGATTTGCCAAAGAATCCATGTATTGCAAATAAGAAGATGGGTAAAGCCAAAGCGAAGGAAATGCTTTTCTGGACCAGAGATGAATATCAGAAGTTTTCAGAAGAAATGAAGCGCAAGCCTATTTCCTATTACTCATTTCAGATTTTATATTGGACGGGAATTAGATGTGGAGAATTATTGGCACTCACAAGAGCGGACTTTGATTTTGATAATCAGATGTTAAGAATCAATAAGACATTTCAGGTCATTAAGGGAGAAGAAATTGTCACTTCTCCAAAGACGGAAAAGAGTAATCGTAGAATTGATTTACCAGAGTTCTTATGTGATGAAATGCAGGATTATTTAGCTTCACTTTATAAGGTTGATGATGATAGCAGAATTTTTCAGGTCACGAAAAGTTATCTTCATCATGAGATGGATAGAGGAAGTAAAGCTGCAGGGGTTAAAAGAATTCGACTTCATGATCTTAGACATTCGAGCTGTGCGTTACTAATTAATTTGGGATATTCATCAGTTCAGATTGCTGAAAGACTTGGTCATGAGAGCGTCACAATAACTGAGAGATATTCGCATCTGTATCCATCGGTTCAGAAGGATATGGCAAAGAAATTAGATTCCGTATTTAAGGAGGATGAGGACGATGATTGAAGGTAGATTAGGCTATAACAATTCCAACGATAGATATGGAATTCTAGTATCAGATTTATGGGAAGATGATGGGTTGCATTGTGGCGAAGGCATTGATGTATTAGTTGATGATAAATGGGTTCATTCACGTATGGAAATGTCATGGACAGAGGACGGAAGTCATTGGTATCTGGTGGGGACTCCTTATTATGGAGATTTGGAATATGTCAGAGTGAGAATGTAAATGAAATGCTATTATTAAGGCTTTTCATTTAGTAGAAAGGCGGATTACAAATATCCGCTTTAGCAGATTGGAGAATATGATGGATAAAATTTATAGAAGGGCAACTCAACTAAGCGATACACCCAAGAAGAAAAAGAATGAAAAGAACAGAGTGAGAAACACAATTATGAATTTTCGTGTTTCTCCACAGGAAAAGGAATTAATCGATGCTCGTATTACTTTATCGGGATTACCTAGAGCAGAATATTTCATTTCCAGTTGTCTGTATCAGAGCATTCTTGTAAAAGGAAATATAAAAACATTTGGAGAGATTAATTCCAAAGTAAAAGAGATATCAAAGGTAATTTTAGAGAATAACAGACTTACAGATTTGAATATGGAACAGCAGGAATCGTTTCAAACGATACTTGAAATCCTAAACAATTTATACGGAGAGGGGGAGTAGAATATGGCACAGAAATCTTATGATGAAAGAATTGCAGAAATTAATAAAAGGCAGGAACAGTTAAAAGCGCAGGAAAAGGCTATCAAGAAAAGACAGTCAGAAGAAGAGCGCAAGAAACGTACTAGAAGATTAATTGAACTTGGTGGAATTGTTGAAGCGGTTCTTAATAGAGCTACTACGGATGATGATAAAATTCGATTTATGAATTTTCTAAAGAAGCAGGAAAGCAATGGGAATTTCTTTTCAAAAGCGATGAATGATACTGCAATAAAAGAAGAGAAATAGTAGCACTGGGGATGTGATTTTCACATTCCCTTAATCTGTTAAGGGCGCACTTATATGTGGGCGAAGCCCACATTGATAAGTTTGGTGCAAGCACCAACCGGTCACTTCGTGCCGGGCTCGTTCCGTCGGCGGGTCTTGTGCAGACAGCACTCTCTGAGAGGCAATAACCAAAATGCGGTTATTGGTTTCGCTATGGCGAAACTCCTTCACGGACAGTGGCAAGTGTTACTTGCATGAAGTCTTGCAGACGGCTATTCCATTTCAAAATGTTGTTCTTCATGTTTGAGGATGAAATGGAAAATGCATTTTGCAAATGTATTACAAGAAGAAAGGGGGTATGCAAAATGTCAATATATCATTGCTCAATAAAAATTATCAGCAGAGCTGGTGGACGTTCTGCGGTAGCATCAGCAGCTTATCGCTCAGGTGAAAAACTATACAATGATGAAACTGGAATTGTTCATGATTTTACAATCAAGGGTGGCGTGATTATGAATGAAATCATATTACCGACAAATGCACCTGCAAGATATGGTGATCGTGAAATTCTATGGAATGAGGTTCAGCAAATTGAAAAAAGATCGGATGCACAGTTTGCAAGAGAAATAGAAGTTGCGCTTCCTACAGAAATGAATCGGGAACAGCAGATTAGTTGTATCCGTGATTATATTAATGACAATTTCATTGATAAAGGTATGATCGCAGATTGGGCGCTTCATGATAAAGGCGCTGGAAATCCTCATGCACATATTATGCTGACACTTCGAGGAATAGATGAACACGAGGAATGGTTGCAGAAACAGAAAACAGTATTTGCCAATGCTAGAGATGTGCAAGGCAGAGCAATTTATAATCCAGAGCTGCCAACGTATGATTCCAAAGATAGAGATAATACTTCGCAATATCGTATTCCAGTTCTTGATGAACATGGAGAACAGAAAACCAGAGTTCGTAAAGGCAAAGGAACAGAATATTTGTGGGAGAAAATTTCTATTCCAATGAATGATTGGAATGAACATTGGCAGGCGGAAGTGTGGAGATCTTCCTGGGCAGAGCATTGTAATAAATATTTGGATATGGAGCATCAGATTGACCATAGAAGTTATGAGAGGCAGGGCGTAGATAAGGAACCATGTATTCATGAGGGAGTTACAGCTAGACAGATTGAAGCAGAGGGAAAAGTTGCTGACAGGTGTCAGATTAATCGTGAGATAAAAGAACACAATTCTATCAGAGAACAGATGAAGGAATTAGCAAAGGAATTAACACAAATTATTACAGAGAAAGCGAGGTCTATATATGGACGATTTAAAGAATTTAGAGGAAGTCGTGGACATTTTGAAGGTGCAAGATCAGATGATGGAAATATTGGAAAATCAGCAGACAGAAATAGAACTGATAACAAAAGAAAAGCTGAGCTTGAAGGAACAACTGGACGAATCCATGAGCTTAAACGAGCAGCAAGCGACACAGATAAAGAAGCAGAAAAAACAGATAGAAAAATTGATACTACAGACGGAGACATTGCAGCTACAGAACAAAGAATTGCAGAACTCCGAGAAGCAGTAAAGAAAAGGGAGGAAGATAGGAATGAACGACTCAGAAAACTTAAAGAACGACGATCAGCTTCTCTCAATGATGGAGGAGATGCAGAACCAAATAGAGAATCAGCAGAAACAGCTCAAAGAGGAGAGAGAAAAGAACTCCGAAGCACAAAAGACGATATCGAGGATTTCCTCAGAGAACTCGACTCTAAGGAACAAGCTTCAGGAGAAAAGCGAAAGAATCGAGAAAATGAACGAGAGCGATCTCATCGTGAAGAAGAACGAGGAGCTGGAGAAAAAGATAATAGAAGTTCAGAAAAGCGAGAAGAAAACACGAGGGGAAGCAGAAGCAACGGTAGAAGCCGTTAAGAGAAAAGCGAAAGAAGATGTGGAAGCTGCAGAGAGAAGATACCATGACAAAGTATCTTCTCTGAATGGGCGAGAGTATGATGTATTGCAGCGTGAACGAGCTGTATCGGTTCGAGAAAATAACACAGATACAGAAATAAACACTAAGGCAGAAAAGCTTGTTAAGGATAAAATATCGAGCTTGGATATGAAGTATAATAATGAGAAATTTGCATTGGAACGTCAGTATGAAAATAATAGTTCAAAGATGTTATACAAGCATAAGAAGAAAATGTCAGAGCTGAATGCTCGGTATCAAGCAATGGTTGTTGGATATCGAGGAATGGTATATTTCACTTTGTTTTACTCTATTCTTACAACTATAATAACAGCTTGGAAAACAGAAGTATTTGCAAAGGATGTTGCTGCTTTTATTATGGCAATTAAAGATGGTGTTATTACAATGGGCGAATGGATTTCAGCGTTAGCTACATTTGTGGCACGATTAGGGGATATGATGCCACAGGAAGTAGTGGCAATGATAGTGTATTGGATTTTGGTAATTGGAGTATATGGTGTGATTATCGGTGCAATTGGATGGCTGGTGTTTGTACTGGGCAAGAAGTATATTCGATTCTTTAAGGATAAGCAGGCGGATGAAATATCGGTATTTGTTGGATTAATTACACTCGCTATGGCGGTATTTACTTCTGATCTAATCAAATTAATCCTATCAATCAATCTTGTTGGTTTGATGATTGTGATGTTTGTGGGATATACGATTGTAAGAGGTATTATTCAGGCAGAGAATGTTGAGGTTAAGAAGAATATTTTGAAATGGGCTGGGATTATGATTGGATGTGTTGCAGGGGCGGTAGCTATAGGACATTTCTTTGGTGCAACGGGAATTATATCAATGCTCATTGGATGCTTGTTGGTAGCAAGCAAAAATTAGTTAAATAAATAGATGATAAAAAGAGAATGGCATTAATGTTATTCTCTTTTTACGTGAAATTATTTGTTGAAAAAACCAAGTTGTTACTTATAGTCGGTTGACTTATAAGTAACAACTTGTAAAATAAAAATGGAGGATTTTCTATGATAACGGAAGCAGTTGGAATGCGTATTAAACAACTTAGAACAACGAAAAATATCAGCCAAGAGAAATTAGCATTAAAAGCGGATTTAGATAGAACATATATTGCTGGTGTGGAAGGTGGAAAAAGAAATTTATCAATCAAAAGTTTGGAGAAAATTGTTTTAGCATTAGAAGTAAGTTTTGAGGAATTTTTTAAAGATATGTAATGTTGACTATGAGTAACACATAATGTAAGATGAAGGAGAAGAAATGTCATATCCATATGAGAATAAAAAAGTAGGAAACAATATCGTTACATACACGGTTTATCAAGTTGATAAAATGCCTGATATGTTTTTAGAGGTTGAATTTACTTACCCTAGAAGTATGCCATTGAAAACATGCATACCAATATTCGAAAAATATCAAGGAATCAATTTGATAAAAGCAGAAAAGGAAGATGTTGATGATTGGATTGAACAATGTTATGAAGATATGAATCCATCAAATGCAAACTCATGGAATAAGAATGAGGAAGAATATTGGAAATTACATGAAGGTGCTAATCAAGCGAGACCTCTCTTCGATGTGTTAAATTATGAAAATAAATATCATCAAACAGAGTGGTTGTGCAGACAATGTACAGACACTAGCAAGGTCAATTCCCAGGCGGCAAGTAGAATTAGGGCATTAAAGAAGGATCATGGATATCATGTTGCATCTAAAGATATGTATTGCGATGTTTGTGGAAAGGTTACAAAACATGATCTCTTACTAAGAATTCCAAGAAAAAGAGGCGAAAGTCAGACACGATATACTATTTCAAATAGTTTGAAAAAGCGAGTTAAAAAACTATTCAATTATACAGATGCTTGTTTTGATGAAAAATGTCCAGAAGCTACAAGAGCTCTTATAATTGATCATAAGTTTCCAGCAACTCGTTGGGCAGCTGGTGAAAGCCATAATTATAATTCTATGACAGATGATGAGATAAAAGCTAAGTTTCAACTATTGACACAACAAACTAATCTTCAGAAGGATAGATATTGTTTTAGATGTCTAAATGAGAAAATCAGAGGAGATTTCTTTGGAATCAAGTGGTATCCTTCTGGAAATGAAAAATGGCAAGGAGATAATAATTCTGATGAAAATGGTTGCATCGGATGTCCTTGGTACGATTTAAAGGAATGGAAAGACAAATTTAATGATTATCTGAATAAACAGGATAACGATTAGAAGGAGGTATTATTTTGGAAATAAAGACTGTTGGGAGTATTTGCTCTGGTATAGAGGCAGCCTCTGTTGCGTGGAAACCATTAGGGGTATCTTTTAAATGGTTCTCTGAAATAGCAGTATTTCCATCTAATGTATTAAAAATAAAATTTCCCAATGTTAACAATTTAGGTGACATGAATGAAATGCCTAAATTAATAGAAAAAGGTAAAATAGATGCACCAGATTTGTTATGTGGTGGAACACCATGTCAAGCTTTTTCATATGCGGGTAACCAGCAGGGACTAAAAGATGATAGAGGAAATTTGACGCTGAAATTTGTTGATATAATTAAGGCAAATGATAAAATTAGAAAGAAAAATGGTCAAGAACCAAGCGTTGTGTTTTGGGAAAATGTCGAAGGAGTTTTGAGCGATAAAACAAATGCATTTGGTTGTTTGGTATCTACATTAGCAGGACTGAAAACTGTATATTCGTTGGAAAAATGGCCAACTGCAGGTCTGATTGAAGGACCAAAAAGAAATGTGGCATGGAGAGTTTTAGATGCAAAACATTTTGGATTACCTCAACAAAGACGAAGGTTATATGTATTAGCAGGCGGCAAGGATTTTCATCCTGAATCATTTTTATTTGAAATAAACAAAAATGAAATGGAACAACCCCCAGTGTTTGAATTGACTGCAAAAAAAGGAAAAAATAAATTTGAGGTATTTCGCCAGTATTCTGACTGCCTATATGCTGCATACGGAACAAAATGGAATGGGAATGCAGCTGCCTATAATGGATCATTATTTGTTGTTCAAGATGATCGAATTAGGAGATTGTCACCATTAGAATGTGAGAGATTGATGGGATTTCCAGATGATTATACCAATATTCCAGGGGCGTCAAGAACAAATAGATATCAAGCAATAGGAAATTCGTGGGCTGTTCCAGTAGTTAAATGGATAGGGAATAGATTGATTAATGATGAGGGTGAAGATATTATTTTATCAAATTATAAAAAACATCTACAAGGGAAGGTTGTTAAAATAGGTAAAACTAATCATTTTTATGACATGAGCGATGGTATTGTACCTATAAATGATGCATTAATACTTAATTGTTCTGCTCAACCAGAGAATTGCATATATAAGTCTCTCATAGATATAGTTTCATCAGATGCACCAGAGGAGATTTATATTTCGCCAGTTGGATGTAAAGGAATAGTTAGAAGACGCGAAGAAAGAAAGATGTCAATTAATGATCGATTGGAACAGGTTCTTGTCCAAATTGCTTCTCAAATGACGGAGGAGGAGATAGAAAAGAAATCTAGAGTTCAAAAAAGAGGAAAATACAGTACGTGATACAATGTCTCTAATTCGTCTACAAAAACCCATCTAAACTCGTGGACGAGGTGGAATAATTAGATAATCTATACAAGATATACTGTGCTTTAGACAGTATAGACACAACATATAGATGTCGACATAGAGTTTGAATAGTAGACAGTGTTCCGATGCAACTCCTGTTACTCTGTTTGGGGCAAAAAACGTTAGCCTGATATAATAAGAAGAAAAAGGTCTCGAATCTTTAGAGAAATCTAAAGTTCGGGGCTTTTTTGTTACGGCAAAAAGCCCTACAACCCCAGTAGATACGGCATTTGTGACGAAAGTCGTTACGAACTTTCGGGACGTGATATGCTGGGAGAGGGATGGGGGTAGTAGGGGGAAGGGAGAGGGTGTAGAGGATAATGGAATTTACACATTAGAGGATAATGAGGAGTGCATGGGAACAGACAGGGAGCCGGGAATCCGCTTAAATGGCGGACTTCCCGGCTCTTTGTGTGTGGCGTGATACCTGTTTGATACCTATATCTTGATTATTCATTTGATTTGTATTATAATCTGTAACGTAAACAAAGTGCCTTTGATTGTTGGCTTAGCAATTTTTTCGTGCGTTTCATTCGAGTTTGAGTTCAATCTTTCAGAGAAAGTAAAAGCAAATATTTGTATGGAGGGAAGAATGATTATGGTAATGATTGCATGTATTAAAATGGTGGTTGTGGGCGTTTGTGGAGTGTGCCTTGCTAAGTCAATTTAGATAAGGATTAAACGCCGAGGGGTTCAAATCCCCTGCACTCCATTAAACAGGGCTACCGTAAAGGTAGCCTTTTATATTTGTTACTAATTGCTTATAATATCCTGTACAAGTTTATTCCATATTTCATCGGGCAATCTGCAAAAATCAATATATATCCCAATATTTGGAGAGTTATAGGGTACATCTTTGAATAAGGTTCCTGACTTTTGGCGATTATCATTTGATGCGTAAGAATAAAACATTTTAATAACAGCCAGTAATTCTTCAATATTTTGAATATTAAATGTATTTATAAAGTTTTGAGTAGTTTCTTTGGCTTTATCCATATCTGAATATTGGAAACAAGCCTCAACTTTTAAATTGTCTTTATCCGGGAATTTGGGTGCATTTAAGGAAATGTCAATAAAACTTTTACATAAATTGTAAAATTCGTCATCACATATATGTTCTTTAAGTAGATTACACATTTCCGGGTATTTCTCATATTCAGTGCTATTTTCAATTTTACCAAAAAAGTATTCTCTTTCATTTCTATAAACAGGCATAAAAACTCCTTTCATTTATCGGCTATTTTCTCCATAGATATTTGCTATTTTTTCTATCATTTCCTTTTTCATCAACACCACTACTCGTTTCCGGCCAGTTCAATTTCCATTCCAAATATTCGTCTCTTGTAATCTCCCCAGCTTTCAACTCATTTTTCCTAACCAGCCATTCCCGCATAAAATCATCTACAACGCCATATTTAAACCACAATCCCACAGGCGGGTGAGCAGGCCAGTCATCACTGTCATTATAGCGCACAGCCGTATCATCCGAAGCATTACACTTCCCCGGATTCCTTACAAGCTGAAATAGGTTGATTGCACCCGGATTATCTTCATCCAGCCAGAAGAAGGTCTGCATAATATCTTCCGCTGAACCGGAAACCTCACTAATGAAATTCAACGGATTCACGTCTAAAACTTTCGCTATCTGCAACAATGTATCTTTCTTAGGCACTCGATAATTCGTTTCATATTGTGCTATCCGGTTATCGGCTCCTTTTTCATCAAAGCCTATTCCAACACCTAACTCTTTTTGTGTCATGCCCCGGAAGTTACGGATAAACTTGATTTTTTCGCCTACTGTCATCTTCTATTCACCGCCTTTTCCCTTATTATAATGGATAATCTGAAAATAGTAAATAGGAATATTAACATTTTTGCGAAATAAATACTTGACATTAACATATAAGCGAATATATAATATAGATACAACATTAACATCAATGTTAATGAAGGTGAATGAGCTGTATCGTCTGCCAATAGACTTCCGTCAAGACCCCGTAAGGGCGAGCGAAGAAAGACACTCCTGTAAATGGTGGGAATCTCGAAAAGGAGCAATCCCGTAGCCGCATGAGCGGTTGAGGTCAGTTGAAACACTGGCAACAGACGATACAAACGGAAGCCGCAAATCAAAAAGGAAGGAGATTCATGATTGAACAACACTTTATTTGTAACAGCTGGGGAAATTGCAGAAGAATTAGGCATTTCAAAACCATTTGCCTACAAACTGGTACGACAGATGAATGAAGAATTAGAAGCAAAAGGTTTTCTTACTATCGCAGGAAGGGTAAGCCGGAAGTATTACGAAGAAAAGTTTTATGGAATAACAAAAGCTAATTAAGAAAGGAAGTGGCAACATGGCAGCCTATAAAGACGAGAAGCGGGGAACGTGGTTCGTGTCATTCCATTATAATGACTGGACTGGAAAGAATTGCAGGAAGGTCAAGAGGGGCTTTAAAACAAGGCGTGAGGCGGTGGAGTGGGAGCAGCATTTTCTGATGAAAGAAGGTTCTGATTTAGATATGACGTTTTCTGAATTTGTGGCCGCTTACACCAGAGATATGCAGCCGAAGTTAAAACACAACACATGGCTAACGAAAGAACATATCATTCGTACCAAATTACTTCCCTATTTTAAGGATAAGAAAATGAGGGATATTAAGCCCAAAGATATTATCCAGTGGCAGAATAAACAGATTTCCTATCGAGATGAAAAAGGGAAGCCTTATGCACCTACATATTTAAAAACGCTGCAATCAGAGTTAAGCGCCCTATTCAACCATGCGGTACGGTTTTATGAACTGAAAAGTAATCCGGTGACAAAGGCCGGCCCGCTGGGTAAAGGCAGGGCAGAAGAAATGTTATTCTGGACAAAAGAAGAATACTTAAAATTTGCTGAAGCTGTCAAAGAGAAACCTTATTCTTATTGTGCGTTTCAGATATTGTACTGGTGCGGATTGAGATTAGGAGAATTACTGGCCTTAACGCCGCAGGATATTGATTTTGAAAATAAGGTTATCAAAATTACAAAATCTTATCAGCGCTTACAGGGCAAGGACATCATAACAGACCCTAAAACACCAAAAAGTAAACGGGTAATCAGTATGCCGGATTTCTTATGTGAGGAATTACAGGATTATATCAGCAAATTATATGGCGTTCTTCCCACAGACAGGATGTTTCATATGACAAAAAGTTTCTTGCACCATGAAATGAGCCGGGGAGCCAGCCTAGCGGGTGTAAAACGGATAAGAGTGCATGATTTACGTCATTCCCATGTATCGTTACTTATCAGCATGGGATTTTCGGCGGTATCAATTGGGAACAGAGTAGGCCATGAAAGCGTGGATATAACTTACCGATATGCCCATATGTTTCCGACCGAGCAAAGCCAAATGGCAATGAAACTTGACGAAGAATTTAAGGAGGGAACAGAAAAATGAGTGGAACACATAAATATCCTACTATCAGCTTCCGCATTTCGCCCAGAGAGCGACAGGAAATAGAAGCCAAGATATTTGCCAGCGGTATGAAAAAGAAAGATTATTTTATCCGCTCTTGCATTTACAACAGGGTTTGTGTAGTAGGTAAAAAAGAAACGGTGTACCAGATAGTTGAAAAGTTACAGGACATGGAAAAACACTTGACTGAATTGGCAGAAGATTTTACAGAGAATAAGGCAGAATTTACGGTGCAGGAATTAGAGGAAACAAAAGAAAGTTATCTTGATTTATTAAAAGCAGTTTTATGGATGTTAGACGGAGCGAAATATCTCTGGCAGGGCAAAGAAAATACCCCGGAGGATTAAACCGGAGCATTTTCGTGATAACAAAAGCCGAAGCCTTTGTACCATATCTCGCAAATATAGTGTACCAAAGGATCCGGCGTATTTCAACGAAAATCGCACAGGAAGGAGCAGGAAATGGAACAGTTGCAGGAGCAACAGGAAATAAAACTTATCAGTATGGATATGATTCAGAGCCAGCAGGTAGAATGGCTCTGGTATCCGTACATTCCTTTTGGAAAAATAACAATCGTACAGGGTGATCCGGGTGAAGGTAAAACTACATTCGCTTTGAATCTGGCGGCACGTATTTCTAAAGGAGAAAGGTTCGGACAGGAGAACACAACAGGCGTTCCTTTATCTGTCATTTATCAGACCGCAGAGGACGGCTTATCTGATACAGTTAAGCCCCGACTTGAAGAAGCAAAGGCAGATTGCAGCCGGATTCTTGTCATTGATGACCGGGAAAAATCTTTAACTATGGATGATGACCGGCTGGAAAAAGCTATCAATGCTACTGGGGCGAGGCTGCTTATCTTAGACCCAATTCAGGCCTATTTAGGCGGCGGTGTAGATATGAACCGGGCGAATGAAGCAAGAGATATGACAA
Source organism: Lachnospiraceae bacterium (assembly GCA_902363445.1). GTDB lineage: Bacteria > Bacillota > Clostridia > Lachnospirales > Lachnospiraceae > Lientehia. The sequence goes on along the minus strand of CABJAB010000001.1, from coordinate 8,783 downwards.
AGAAATTAAGCCAGCTTGCAGAGCATACAGGGTGCGCCGTACTTCTTATCGGTCACATGAATAAAGCCAGCGGTGTCAAAGCCGCTTACCGTGGAATCGGCTCCATAGATTTTTTTGCGGTGGCAAGAAGTGTGTTATTGGTGGCGCGAGTAGCGGAGCAGGAAAATATCCGGGTAATGGCGCAGATAAAAAACAATCTGGCCGAGGAAGGACAGCCCATAGCATTTGAGCGGCGTAAAGATGAATTTCGTTACATGGGAGCCTATGATATTACAATAGATGAATTATTGGGCGGCTACTGTAAAACAAATAAGATACAACAGGCGAAGCAGTTTATCAAAGGTTTATATGGAAAAAATGTGTTGATTTCCAGTGCGGATATGGAGCAGAAAGCGGAAGCAATCGGCGTTTCTAAAAGAACACTGGACATGGCTAAAAAGGAACTGAATATCAAATCAAAACGACAGGGAAGTGGCTGGTACTGGGATTTAGATAAATCATAAAATTCAAGAACGCAACAATGTAAGTCTTTCGTAATTGCAAGGTTAGGTCTGCAAACATAACAGTGCAATTTATAAAGAAATACAATGTTGCGTTCTTACTTTCGGAAGGAGATTAACGAGATGATTAGACAGCCGAAAAAAGGAAGCAGAAATGTAAATGATGTATTTTATGCGGCAGAGAAAAGAAAAATAGATTTGCTTAACCAAGTGCTAGGGAAAGCGGAACTAACCGAGCAGGAAGAAAATACGTTAATATGGCTTGCCGGGTGGGAGGATAGAACGGTACGACATATTATATTGGCATTCGAGAAGGCAAAACGATAGCTTTTTAAAAGCCCTCGGCGTTTGAGAGTGAAATACACCCATTGCACAAACCTACGGTTTATGCAACGGGAATTTCGCGATTGTATCGAGCTTCAGGCAGCAAAGCTGCCCATATAGTCCGGTAACGGACATAGTAAAAAACATAAATCGTATATTCATATTTGCAAGAAGAAAGGAAGCGGTATATGCCAAGACATTCTTTTGTGCAGATACAAAAGATTACGAACGTAAAAGGTAGGATTGACTACATATCAAGTCATGCCAGACAGGAAAATTTGTATGCAGTTTATGATACGGCTCCGATGAAATTTTGGGATATGCTTGCAAAGGAAAATCAGCGGGAATTTCTAAAAAGTGGTACAGAAGGGAAGTGCATAGAGGCTAGAGAATTAATTATTGCGCTTCCTGAATCATATGTAAACTTTGAACCGGATTGGGTATTGAAAACCTTTACAGACAGCTTCAAGGAAACACATGGTGTTGAGTGTGTGGCAGCTCTCCATCATAATAAAAAGAAAACAAATTATCATATTCATTTGATTTTCAGTGAGAGGACAATGCTGGAGGAACCTGATATAGAAATTGCAAGCAGAAATATGTTTTATGATGAACATGGAAAGCATGTAAGGACAAAGAAAGAGCTATTAGATGAGCAAGGGAATATGAGAAGTGGTTGTACTATAATTGCCAAAGGGGAGGTCTATGAAAGGAGATTGTTTTCTAATAAAATATCTCATTTTAAAAGTGATATATTTTTAGAAAATGAAAAGAAAAGGTATACAGATTTAATTAACCTTTACATAAAGAATCCATTAGAGCAGTTACAGGTTTTTGATAAGTCCGGTGTTTATCTTCCGATGAAAAAGATTGGAAAGAACAATCCCAAAGCTGCTGAAATAATAGCGGATAATCAGGCCAGAAAAGAATGGAATCAAGCGGTAGATGTGGCTCTGGTGGAGGGCGTGCCGGAAGCAGACATTAAAGAAATAAAGAAGGCAGAAATATCAAAAAAGGTAGGGCAGTCCATAGCGGTGAATGGAAGAAATCCCGGATTGTTTTTACAGATTATTATGCGGGCCAGAGTGATATTAATGAATCTGCTATGTAAACGAAAGCTGCCGCCTCAACCAAAGATTACTGTTGACATTACAGAGTTTCGTAAAATGCAAGGGATTAAACAAGACTTGGATAAACAGGTGCGGATCATCAGGCAGATTGAAGAGAAGGAGTTGCCGGATTTGTTACGGCAGTCTGGTGATCTAAAGGGAATATTCAAATCTAAGGAGCGAAAAGAAGTGGAAAGGCAGATTGGAATAGCACAAAACAGAGTGTCCGATCTGAAATCTTATATGGCTAAGGCAGTTAACCGATATGGATATAAAAATATACAGTCCTTTATAAAGGTGTATGGACAGTGTGAAAAGGCAGTACGGCAATATCAAAAAGAGCTAGAGGAATGGAAAGAAAATAACGGATTAAAGCAGCCAAAACCGGAAAGTATCAGAGATAAGATAAGGCGATATGAACGGGAAGCAAAAGAGAAAAATTTGACATTCTTAGATTTGCCAAGACAGGAAAAGGAGAAGTACAGAAATGAAAGATAATATTTTAAAATGTGAATACAATATGGATAACGGTTATGTGGAAGTGTATTATAAAGATGGTAATATGCTAAGGTTAAAATGTGAGGAAGTGGAATCCCGGCTCCGGCTGACACAACATTCTCAAAGTAAGATATGGAAGCTGTTAGATGAAAATCCGATAGAATATGTTTCTATGGCTTTGTCAGGGGAAATGCAGAAGTATTGCGATATAGAAGATGATATGGTTAAAAGTTCTCACGATATGTTATTACAACAGTATCTGGACTTAGGATACAATCAGGCAACGGCAGAAGCATTAATCAGAGAATTTAACAGATATAACAGTTAAATAGAGAAAAAAATCTGGGAGAGCGTAAAGCTGCCTCCAGAGTTTGTTTTCCAGGGATTAAATGGGTTCGTAAGTATTATTCGTCTATCAGGATTACAAGTTTGTTTTGATAGCATTCAATATGGACACTACAGCCAATGGAGAAACCCCACTTCTCTACCCATTTACCTTGTATAATTATTTGCGGTACAGGCTGATTGCTTCGGAGGGTAGTGGAATAGATTCTTAATTTGTGTGTGTTGATTTGGTAATCAGGAGAATTTTCAGAAAGGATATTCTCATTTAGAGAATGGTTATTCATTACTTTGAATACTCTTGAAAGCATAGTTTCCTGTCCTAGCTTACAAGGAACAGAAAAATCCGGTAATCCGCTTCCGCTTGTAATGTCTTTGACCTCGTTAAAAAGAAAGTGTCTGTTTTGATGAATGAAAGTAGATAACATCCAAAAATTGTTGAGTTGATATAACATATCTGCAATAGAATAAAAATCAGTTCTCCTAAGTGCCTTGTTTGAATAGTAATTCTCAAAATCAAAGTCATTTGACATCATAAGAAAACGAGAGTTCTCAATGAAACTTCTTTGCTCTGTATCGGTTTGCAGTTTGCAAAACTCATTGACTATGTACTTGTTTAAATCTTGTTCCATATTGTGACCTCCTATAAATTCACTTAAATATACCGTATGACACTTATAAGTATGATAATACATCTTTAAGTAGATAATGTCAATAGGATTCGTCACTATAATGTAGTAAACATCATTTTTCATTGTAAATTCATATGTTTCAGTGTATAATTTAAGGTATATGAACGGAGGATTACACAATGGGAATGGCTAAAAAAATTAGAACAATACTCTTGGAAAGAGATATGACAATAAAGGAATTGGCAGAGAAGATCGGAACGAATGGAAACAATTTGAGTAATAAGCTGGCTCGTGATAATTTCTCGGAGAAAGAATTGAGGGATATTGCGGAGGTGCTGGATTGTGATTATGATGGGATATTTACTTTGAGGGATAGCGGGAAAACTATATAATAACCTAGAGTAGGAGAAAAAAATTATGGCTATAGAACAATATACTGAAAGTTTGACAATGCAAGAAATGAAATGTGTTTTGGGCAAAAATGATTTTGGATATGTTTTCCCACAAGGCGATATTTCTGATGTGGATAAAATTGAACGATTATTGAAAAAAGCAGGTGGTAAACCAAAAGATTGCGCCCTTAATGATTATTCATTAGGAGGTAATGGGAAGGCAAAACCAGAGTATGTAATCACCTTTAATGATGATATTAGTACAATTATTATTATTGAGTGTAAGAATTCAGTAAAGAAACATGTATCTGAAAAATGTGACCATCCACGAGATTATGCTGTTGATGGTGTACTTTACTATTCTAAATTTCTGAAAGAAGAGTACAATGTAGTTGCACTTGCAATTAGTGGAACTAAGAAGGAAACTATGCGTGTTAGCACTTTTTATTGGATAAAAGGACAAGAAAATTACACCGAGTTATGTAAGGCTAGGGATATTATTTTGGAACCTAAAAATTATATAGAACTCATTAAAGGAAATAAGCTTCAAAAAGCATATTCTCTTGATGAAATTAGAAATACAGCTATTGATATGCATGATTATCTACGTGAAATTAAAATGACAGAACGGCATAAACCCATATTCATTGCGGGAATTTTGATTGCTCTGAATGATGAAGATTTTGCAAAAAGTTATGTTTCGTTACCATCTTTTGGTAGCGTTATACAGAACATTCAGATTGCCATTGAAAATGTGCTGAAAGATAGTGGAATCAAAAACAACCGTATTACATACATAAAGCAAGCATTTAAAAATTTATTGGATAACTCTAAATTTTCATCTATTCCCCTTGGGCATAAAAAATCTATTACTTGGTATATTGAAGAATTAGAAATGAAGATTAAGCCTATGATGGATTATGCAGATAATACTATAGATGCGCTCGGTGTATTTTATCATGAATTCATTAAATATTCAGGTGGGGATGGAAATGGCCTTGGTATAGTGCTTACACCTCAACATCTAACAGAATTTATGTGTGGCCTTGCAGGTGTCAATAAAAATAGCCGTGTTGTAGATATATGTTGCGGATCAGGTTCGTTTCTTGTTACAGCTATGAGCAAAATGTTTAAAGAAGCAAATCCTGAAGAAGCAGAGAATATAAGAAAAAATGGTTTGTATGGTGTTGAGTTTGATGATGAGCTCTATACACTTGCCATTGCAAATATGATTATACGCAAAGACGGTAAATCTAATATTTATTTTGGCGACTGTTTTAAAAAAGAGGTTGTTAAGGAATTAAAGGCTAAGAACATCAATATTGGTTTAATTAATCCGCCATATTCCCAGACTGATGTTGTTGAATTAGAATTTGTCGAGCATCTACTTGAAATATTAGTACCTGGTGGTATTGGTGTTGTGGTTGTTCCGATGAGCTGCGCAATCGGAACGAAATTTAAAGATGTTCGGGAAAGACTTTTTAAGAAAAATACACTTAAAGCAGTGTTTTCGATGCCAGATGATATTTTTTATCCTACAGGAACAAATGTCTGTATTATGGTATGGGAAGCTCATACTCCCCATGATAGTGAGCAAGAAACTTTTTTTGGATATTGTAAAGACGATGGCTTTGTGAAGCGCAAAAAACTTGGAAGAGTAGATGCTTTTAACAAGTGGGAAAAAATTGAGCGAGAGTGGCTTAGCCTATATCGAAATAGAGATGTTAAAGACGGTCTATCTGCACGTCAATGTGTATCATATTCCGATGAATGGTTATGTGAAGCATATATGAAGACAGATTATAGTAAGCTCACTGAATCTAAATTTCAGCGTATAATTAACAATCATGTGGCACATCTGATTTGTCATCAGATAACTGACCTTAAGCCAAAATTTGAAATTAATAATATTTCAATTACACTTGATGTTGAAAAATGGAAAGAGTTTGCTATTAGTGATTTATTTACGGTAAAGTATGGAATTAATTTAGAGTTGATAAATTGTCAGATTGTAGAGAAATGGAATGAAGATTCCACAGTTAACTTCGTTGCTCGTACAGAAAATGATAATGGAGTTGTCGGTCGTGTAGAAATTATGAAAGGATATGAGCCACAACAAGCTGGTTTAATAACGTGTGCTGGAGGGGGGAGCGTTTTATCGACTTTTGTTCAACGGAGAAATTTTTATAGTGGGAGAGATTTATATTTGTTGATACCTAAATATGACATGTCTATATATGCCAAGCTTTTTTGCTGTACCGTTATAGAAGAAAATAAGTATCGTTTTAGTTATGGAAGACAAGCAAATAAAACCATGCCTCATTTAATCATAAAGCTTCCCGTTAAAGCTGATGGTATACCTGATTTTAAATATATGGAGAATTATATTAAAACATTTCCGTATAGTAACATGATATAGTAAATAATTACTGGCAACATATTGGCAACAAAAAATTAGCAAGTCAAAATAATATGTGTAAATGAAGTAAAAAGTAGACATAAAAAGCACAAAAGCTAAACAAAAGTGTTTAGAAGCACCAATGAACTTGCCGAGTTTGAGTAATATCATTTTAATACAGATTATTTTTGATGGCAGGTGATCTCTAAGATTACCTGCATTTCTTATATTGCTTATATTATCAAAAATTTTAATAAAACTTTATATCTGATTTTTGATTATCCCTATAAATATTACACTTTCAAGCATTTCGAAGTATAGAAAAACACTCATTTTACCACGAATATACCACGATTGAACGAGCCTTGATATGACGATAAAATAGCACTAAAAAGACACCATTGACACATTGAAGTGGTGTCTTTTATTAATAAGCAGTCAATCCTAAGACTAACTGCTTTTGCAAAATAAAGGTAATCACTATTTTGTTTGTTTCTTTAGAATAATATAGCTTGCAATCACAACTACAAAGAATACTAACACGAAAACTAAAGTATGAAATATTCCTATCGGATAAGGTGCAATCCACCCTTCTAGTTTGAAAACCAATCCTGAAATATATCCTGTAATCATAGAAATAGGCATAAAAGCAACTCCGATTATATTAAGCCAATTTACATAAAAGGGGGATTTTTCTTCCGATAGTATTCTCGCTATAAAATATCCAACAATCCCTATAGCTTGAATAATCATTGAACCCCAAACTGCTTCCATTGTTTGTTCTGCATACCAATTACCAAATGCACAAAACAGCCCAATAGCAACAAAAGCTGTTGATGATATATAAAGTACCTTACTCGTAAGCTCTTTATTTTTTTGTTCTTTGTCTGCTACTGGTTCAATTCCCTTTAGGATATAGTCAGTTGTTACTCCAAAAAAATCACTCATTATAATTATTTTTTCTAAGTCAGGCGTACTTTGTTCACTTTCCCATTTGGAAACAGCCTGCCTTGAAACTCCAACTTTATCCGCAAGTTCCTCTTGTGATATTCCTTTTGATTTCCTTAAATATTGTATTCTGTCTGCCATATTCATTAGCTAACACTCCTTTCTTTCATGGTGTAATTTTAGCAATATTATCAGTTGCATAGCCACCATTTAGATATGGAAATATGTCAACTGGCAGTTGCAATGATGTTTTTTGACAAATCAGCAGAATATTCTTGCTTATAACGTAATTTAAACATATCCATATTATAACAGTTCCATATATCCGCCACAACAAAAATCAGCACACCCCCCTTGACATTTTTCTGTCTTGAAAAATACACACTTTTTCTTTCTTCCTCTTGATTACCAACCACAGAAAAGAAAAAGCCCTGTCAAGAGCCTTGCCACCATTGGTGGTGCTTTGCACTCTTTACTGGGCTTTTTGTTTGCTGTATCTTTCATTCAAGAGGAAAATTAAAGACCTCTGTTCCATTTCTCTTTCAGATAATCTTCATAGTCCGTTTCATCAAAATCTAACTGTGGCGAAGTGTCGGGAATGTTATTTCTGCTGTCTATGTCCGCAAGTTGACGGAATATCCAGTCATCATAAGGGTCATGGTATTTATACTCTTTGGGCTGTTCTCTGTATCGGTCTAACCCTCGCATTTCCTTATGTACTTTCATCATGCGTTCTATTTTTTGACGTTGTATCAACTGCTTGATTTCCATAAGTTCTTCTAACTCCGTAACCTCATTGGTAATGTAGTTATGGATATACTGTATGAGTTTGGTTTCCATGTAAAATCTGCATTCTTTTTCATCATTGAAAAATTCATTTTCAGACAGATAATCTAAGGAAACATTGAAGTCCTGTTCCCGTTTGATAATATCCATGATATATGGTTCGGTGTGGTCAATATACTTCCATTCTCCTGATAATAATTCATTGGGCGTTACTCCCAGCACGTCCATTATCTTTTCTAATGTGTCAAAGGTAGGATAATTCACACCCCGTTCAATCTTGGAAAGGCTCTGCATATTGATACCGATTTTATCCGCAAGTTCCTGTTGTTTCATTCCTCTGTGTTTTCTTATGGTCTGTATATTCTCTCCTAAGAAACTGATTTTCTTTTCGTAATGTTCCATAACTTAGTATAACCGCTCCTTTCGTTGCTTTTCTCGGTGTTTATAAGCATATCATACTTAATATTTATTAAAAAGTCAATCAAAACTTCTTGACAAGTAATTCTAATGGCGTTATTATCGTATTAGATAGGGTGATTAAGCACGCTAGGGTCAATCACACGCTTGAGTAAGCATAGAAAAGATGTATTTTCATTTTGATAGCATGAATAAGCATGGACTATCAGACCGAAAATAAGGTTTCTGACTGGGGCTGTTCCGTTTAGCCACGAGTCTTACAAGGCTCGTGAGCGTTAAGAACGGATCAGACACAGGAAGAAAGGGAACGCCTTTAGGCGTTCATAAAGGGCGTATATGTAACACCGCCCTGCGCATACATGTCATAGTACCTAGAAACTGTGATAAATAAAGGACAAAACATGATTTTTACCCCGCAAAAAATGGGGCATACGAAA